>CAVWQC010000001.1:0-641752 GCA_963757065.1 uncultured Chloroflexia bacterium
ACCAACGGTCACAGGCTGATCGTATAACTCGCCGGTCTTCCCGTTACGCAGGGGCTGCTTGCCCAATGTCGGGATGGGACGGCCAGTTTCGACCATCACCTGCTGTGCTTTTTCGCGCAGGTCTTCATCCTTACTGTCTTTGGGATCATAACCCAGATCATGCATCCACAATCGTAAGCAGGCATTGATCGCATTCAGATCATATGCTTTCTTCTTTGCAATGCTATCTTTCGAATCTTCAAAGAGCAGGATGTCATCTGGATTGAAATCATGGTCGCGCAGCCATTCCCGTAAGTATGAACGGCGGGCATAGACCGGTTCTGAGGTCAATCTGTAAACATCATATTTTCGCTGGCCAAGGTATTCTTCAAGGTACAGCAAACGGACTTCGTTATCATCTTCAAGCGATTCCGGTGTGTAGTCTTTATCCTGAATCCATTCCCAGCCTTTTTCATTGGCTTCGTTCCAGGCCTGATCGATCATCCAGGCACGAGCCAGCTCAGCTTCGATCTCGATCTCTTTCGCCCCGTCAAAGACAGGAGTGACCGCTCTAAAGCCCAATTTCATGGCTGCCCAACCCAGGTGAACTTCCAACACCTGGCCGATATTCATACGTCCAGGAACGCCCAACGGGTTGAGGATGATATCCACCGGGGTGCCGTCTTCGAGGAAAGGCATATCTTCTTCAGGTACGACTTTGGAGACAACACCTTTATTTCCATGCCGTCCAGCCATCTTATCACCGGCTGTGACCTTACGACGCTGTGCCACTGAAACCCGCACCATGCGTTCCACACCGGCAGCCAGGTCGGTATTGTCTTCGCGGTTGAACTGTTTTACATCCACCACTTTACCGCGTTCACCGTGTGGAATGCGCAGGGAGGTGTCTTTTACATCACGTGATTTTTCACCGAAGATCGCGCGTAATAAGCGTTCTTCAGGGGTTAATTCTTTTTCACCTTTGGGTGTGATCTTGCCGACCAGGATATCATTCGGGCCAACTTCTGCCCCGATACGGATGATGCCGGATTCGTCCAGATCTTTGATGGTGTCCTCACCCACATTCGGGATATCACGGGTGATCTCTTCCGGTCCCAGCTTGGTGTCGCGGGCTTCCACTTCGTATTTTTCAATATGGATGGAAGTGAAGGCGTCCTTCTCGATCAAACGCTCCGAGAGCAGGATGGCATCTTCAAAGTTGTAACCTTCCCATGAGATAAAGGCCACCACCACATTCTGCCCGAGGGCGAGGTGCCCCTGGTTGGTGGATGAGGAATCTGCGATGATGTCACCCTTATAGACCCGCTGACCCTTGGTTACTGCCGGGCGCTGATCGATACAGGTGCTCTGGTTGGAGCGTTGGTACTTCCGCAGGTTATAGGTGCGGACGGTATTATCTTTATTATGAACGGTGATGGATTTTCCAGTGACGGAGATCACCTGGCCATCATCTTCTGCGATCACGACCTGACCGGAATCCAGCGCGGCGCTGTATTCCATACCGGTTGAGATCAGCGGAATATCAGGGTTCAACAATGGCACAGCCTGCGTCATCATGTTCGATCCCATCAATGCACGGTTGGCATCGTCATGCTCGAGGAAGGGGATGAGGGCTGCAGAAATACCCACAACCTGATGCGGTGCTACATCCAGGTAATTGATGTTTTCAGGTGTGGAAAAGATAAAGCTGGAGTGATAGCGGCATTCATTGCGGTTGCCGGAAAATTCATGGAATTCATTGATGACTGCATTTGCCTGTGCGATCACGTATTTATCTTCACGATCTGCGGACAGATAATCTACTTCTTCTGAGATGAATGGCACCACCATGACCTGCGGCTTCTCGATCTTTTGCAGAGCTTTGAAAATCTTCTCTGTGATCTCGTCGCCCGGTTTGAGGATGACTTCCCCAGTCTTGGGGTGAGCGATCTCCTCACGGCAATGGCGGCCGATGAGACGCTGGTCGCTCGGGGCAAGGGCTTTGAGCACCCGGCGGTATGGGGTCTCGATGAAGCCGTATTCATTGACGCGAGCGTATGATGCCAAACGTCCAATAAGGCCAATGTTTGGACCTTCAGGAGTTTCAATAGGGCAGATACGGCCGTAATGGGAGTGGTGAACATCACGGACATCAAATCCGGCGCGCTCACGACGTAGACCGCCCGGGCCTAAGGCCGAGATCGTCCGCTTGTGGCGCAGTTCTGCCAGCGGATTTGTCTGATCCATGAATTGGGATAACTGCGAAGAGCCAAAGAATTCGCGCAAGGCAGCTACCATCGGGCGGATATTGATCAACGTTGTCGCGGTCAATTCTCCCTGGTCGCGGATGGACATTCGTTCCTTGATGACCCGTTCCATGCGCCGCATACCGATGCGCAGTTTGTTCTGGATCAATTCGCCGACTGTCTTTACGCGGCGGTTGCCAAGGTGGTCGATGTCGTCTGCAAATTCGTGGCCGTTGTTGATGCGGATCATGCGCTTGATCAGTTCGACAATATCGCGTTTGCTGATCGTGCGGTGAGTGACCGGAATGAATTCCTGCAAGTCCAGCTTCTGGTTCAGTTTATAACGGCCTACTTTTTCAAGGTCATAATGGCGCTGATCGAATAGCTGTTCCTCAAGGAATTGCTTTGCATTTTCAAGTGTGGCGGGGTCGCCCGGGCGCATGCGCTTGAAGAACTCAAGCAGGGCAGCCACGGCAATAGGCTGCTTGGGAGTGATCTCCCAGACGGGTTCCTGTTTAATGGAAGAGGTAATGAACATACGTTCAGGATTGTTATCCACATCGTTGAACAACGCGATGATCTCTTCATCTGAACCGGTGGTCAACGGGGAATCCGGCAGGCCGTCACTGACGGCTGCCAGGGCGCGCAGGAAGACCGTGATCGGTACTGTGCGCTTGCGGTTGAATTTTAAAATGATGTAATCGTTCTTGCGGGTTTCGAATTCCATCCACGCGCCGCGATCAGGGATCAACTTGGCCATAGCCAGTGGACGCCCGGTGGCACGATCGGAGGGTGCTTCGAAATACACACCCGGGGAGCGGATCAACTGCGAAACAACAACACGCTCGGTACCGTTAATAATGAAGGTGCCTTTTTCGGTCATCTCAGGGAAGTCGCCCAGGAAGATTTCCTGTTTCTTGGGCTCAGGCACTTCAGTTCCAGCCAGCAGGACAGAAACCCATAATGGTGAAGCATAGGTTAGATCGCGCTCTACGCATTCTTCAATGGAATGCTTGGGCGGGTCAAAACGATAGGAAAGCCCCCACTGCTGCGATTCCTCGCTGCGGCTGGGGAAGAAGAGCTTCATCCCTTTGTTGTATGATTCGATCGGGGAAAGCTCATGGAAAAGATCGCCCAAACCTTCCTTCTTCAAGCGGATGAAGGAATCGAGCTGGACTTCAATTAGTTTGGGTAATGGTAAGCTGACTTTAATTCGTGCGTATGATTTATTGGGTAAATCAGAAGCCATATAAATCTCCTGGTTTGGTGCGCCTGTATGGGTTGACATAGGAAAAACCCATTTCTGGGTCTTAATAGCAAAGATTGATTATATCGAATTCAAATCGATTAGTCAATATGCAATGTTCTATTTGGATAAGAATTGGATGAGAGAACCTGAATTTCAGCGATTAGGTGGGCTTCAAAACACAAACTCAATATCCCAACCATCCTTATACAAGCTGGAAACTGCCCTTCTCACGGGTGATGCGTACACCATGGCCAAACAGGAACCATGCCAGGCCGGCGTAGGCGAGCCCGACCAGAATTTCCAACCCGATCTGGGGGAACACCGAAGAATAACTGGCTCCTGCAACTATGCCGCGGATGGCCAATAATCCATGGGTTACCGGCAGGAAATTACCGATCACCTGTACCGCAGACGGCAAAGCTGAAAAAGGGAAGTTGATCCCGCAGAGAATGATCATGGTATAGGTCAGGGTATTCAGAATGAGGTTCCCCCACCGAATCGGCATGGAGATGATCCCGATCACCCACCCCAGGGCGGAGGCAGAAAATATTACGACCACCATGATCGGTAAGGCACGCAGCAGCATAACCGGAGATACATTCAGCTTGAAAAGCGGGATCATGATCAGGCATGCCAGTATTGCCCTGAGTGTAGTTTCCACATGCGAGGCAATGCTCTTTCCCAGGATGGATGGTACCCAGTTGGATGGGGCAGCGATCAGGTATTCCAGGGTGCTGTTCCATTTCTCAGCCTGGATGGTATCGCTGGTATTGAACATTGCAGCCATCATCCCGGTATGGACAAGGTTGCCAATGAAAGCAAATACCGCAAGCGTATCACCTCCGGCTGATTTCGCCAGGTAGGTGAAGAATAAAATTTGCAGGATCGTCCGGGGCATGTAAACACCCAGAAATAGATATACAGGCATATCAGCCATCATGTTCGTGAACGATGCACGTGCACAAGTCAAAAAGATCCGCAGATTCGATCGCATCACCACACCTCCAGGGAACCCTTTTTCATTGCCATTGATTCAACTCGCCGGAACAATATCCAGGCAATCAACAGGTACAAACCTGAAAGAGCCAGTAGATACACATAATACAAAGATAAATTCCCTATCACCTGACTGGCAGCCTGGTTGAGGAGTATGTTCCCCCACGTAGGCGCTAACAAGGCAGAAAGCGGTTTGGTCCAGATGGGCAGAAGGGTTAGCGGAAGGGTCAGTCCGGAAAGGATGTAGACCGGATAATTGGCAACGATGATAAAGTCTTCCGCCCGGCGTGAGAGGATGAACAACGATCCAAAAACTAATCCCATGCAGGTCATGGCAATGATGATCAACAACAGCCCGAGCAGGAATGCACCCGGATGCAAAATGCCGGGGGACATATGAAAAACGACGATCCCGGTAAGGAATGCAACCCCCATGGCAAATATGGATATTACCGAATTCGCCAGGCTCTTGCCCAGCATGATCAGCGCCAGGGAGGTCGGGGTAGCCATCAGCAGCGCCAGGGTCTGTGAACGGCGCTCCCAGTTGATGATATCCCCTGAGGTAAATAAATTGTTATTCCAAATGCTGATCAAACCGGTTCCCATGATGGCATATAGGCCAAATTCAGGTTTCTTGCCGTACATATAGATCCCGACGGTCATGATAGTAAATAAAACAGGTTGAACGAATCCAGTGGAAAGGAACAGGTCAGAAATTCGTTGGACCTTGAGCTGGAGGATGAATGAATTCCAGACGATCCTCAAATTGGCTCTCAATTCCATCAACTCACCTTCCCCTTTCCATCCATGCCCACCAATTTGATATAAGCGTCTTCCAGAGTGGGCTGGCGGGTGACGACTTTCCGCACCTGCACCCCCTGCAGAATACCGAGGAATTCCTGAATCAATTCTGCCCCTGCAGGAGCCTGGATCTGCAGTACCTGGGTCTGGTCGCGCATCTCGATCTCCACCGATTCCACACGTGGGTGTTCGCGTAGTTTGGTGATCAACTCTAGCGGGACGCCGTAACATTCCAGTTCAACCACTTCCAGGTCGGCTACCAGACCTTTGAGTGAAGCTGGTGTTCCTTCGGTGAGGATCTTCCCCTGATGGATCACCGCCACGCGGTCACAAAGGGCATCCACTTCAAACATGTAATGCGAGGTCAGGAAGATGGTCTTGCCAGCCTGCTTCAATCCGAGGATGACAGAACGCATATCACGGGCAGCGACCGGATCCAATCCCATGGTGGGTTCATCCAGGAAAAGCACCTCGGGGTCGTGCAATAATCCACGGGCAATATGCAACCGTTGCTTCATTCCACGGGAGTAAGTCTCGACCCTCTCGTTTGCACGCTCGGTCATTCCAACCAGTTCGAGCAGTTCCGGGATGCGTTTTTTCGAGATTTCAGGCTCCATTTTGTACAGGTCAGCAAAGTATTGCAAGTTATCCCGCCCGGAGATACGCCAGTATAAACCGCGTTCACCCCCAAAGACCAATCCGATGCGCGGACGGATCTGACCGGCTGATTTAACCACGTCCAAACCGAAGACCCGGGCTGTGCCGGAGGTGGGCAGCAAGATGGTGGATAAGATGCGCGTGATTGTGGTTTTCCCGGCGCCATTCGGACCCAGCAAGCCAAACAATTCCCCGGTTTGGATGGACAGATTAACACCATTCAATGCAATAACTTCTTTTTTCTTCTGGCGGATGATCCCGGTGGTACTGATATAACTGCGTTTGAGATCGTTAGTTTCAATGGCGATTGTCATAAGACCCCTCAGTCATTTGCTTTGCTATTGGGTTGTTTATAATTTTAATAATTATCCAGAGAAATATGTTTTTGCCTGGATGATCCACTTATTTTGCAGCCAAATTACTATTTTATATCTATTTAATTATTTTACGGTTTTTAATATTTCAACTTGAGCTCGGATGAAATAGGGTGGGCCTTTCAACTTGAATAAAATGTCAAATGTAAGAAGAATCCCTACCTAAGTAAACAATTAATGGCACAAACATGTACAATAAATGAGACCTCACGGTCAAAAAACCTGGTCCCGGACAAACCACCGAGATCTCCGCTGCGCTCCGACGCGAGGTACCCACCCCGTTACATTACGGGGATGCTAACACAAGTGCGAACAAGGATAATTAATGTTATAGCCTCCAGGTAGGGAATTTGCCCCCGGTATACAATTGAACTTGAAAACCATCGGACACACGAATTTTGTAAATGGGTATTTTGTCCACCCAGCAAAACTCAGTAACACATAGGTGGTAAACCAACCACTCTCCATCCGGAGACCAGCGTGGTGGAGATACAAGACCTTCGGGCTTAAGTCCACTTTCTGGGTCAGAAAATTGAATTGCTATCAACCTATGGGCTGTATTTTCATCCGCTTTTATTACATACAAGCCATCCAATCCAAAAAATGCAACCTGGGTTCCATCTGGCGACCAAGTTGGATAAAAGCCCTTGGCAAGCTCGCTTTTTCCCCCGGTATCCAGATTAAACAAATTTATGTGATAACTTGGCGATCCGTAAGGATCAACAATTTCCCCAAAAACAACCTCCTGAGTTATTTGATTATAGGAAAAACCTAGGATCTGGGCATGTCCTTCTTGATCATAGACATCAAAGATCGTTTTGCTCTTCATGCAGGTACCCATGTCAAACATAACAATTTCAGAATAGTTATTGATTATTACCATATTCGGGCTTTCCAAAGTTGGGCTTGGTTCTATTTGCATGTATAACGGAAGATCTCCAACACAACCCTTAAAATACCCTCTTTTTACATTCCAATAGGCAGGATAACCGGCTCCTTCATACGAAGACACTCCCCATGGCGCAGATAATGCATAAAGTATTTCCCTATTCGCTGACCAGACCGGTCTTACAAAATTTTGTGGAAGATCCATTGTTTGATGATTTGTGCCATCCGCCTGGACCAAATTTAGTTCATATGGTCCGTACATTCCCGATTGGAAAAGTATGTCGCCGGCAGGAAAAGGCTAAATCCAGCTACCAGTATTAACATGACCACAACTCGATACAAGGAAAAAAACAATTACCATCAAATAATGCAAGTTCAATTTTGAGGTTATTTTCATTTTAAATTTCCTTGTTTATCCAAAGTATCACTTAGTAATAGAAAATATGTAAGAAGTAAACCTGTAACGGAGCATAAATTGAGATTAATTCGGGTTTTCCTTTGTTCGCGCCGGTATCCTCACCGCGCGCGAGTCTTTGACCGAAAAGTCCTCAAGTATGCATTTTTTGTTCGGGTCAGTTCCACACCGTGCGTCGTAGCAAAGCGGAGATCCCGGCTTTTTGTCCGGGACCCGTTTTTGACCGTTAGTTCTCCAAAAATATATACCCACCCTCAGATAACATCCATTTTCCCCTGATTTTGGAGAATGGTTTCGATGTGGTGCACATCAACCGGCCGTGACAAGTGATAACCCTGACCGGATGAACACAGAAGGGATTTTAAAATTTCCAATTGTTCACTTGTTTCTATTCCTTCGGCCACGGTTTTCATTCCCATTTCTTGAGCCAGTAGAATGATGGTTTTTACAATTTCAAAACCCTTTTTACTTTCAGCCACCCCATCGACAAATGATTTATCGATCTTAATGGTATCAACGGATAGATTTTGTAGATAACTCAGGGCTGAATAACCGGTACCAAAATCATCGATTGCAAAGGAAACCCCGATTTCTCGAAGTTCTTCAAGGAGCTTATTTATTAAGGATTGATTTTCAATAAAAGCGTTTTCAGTAATTTCTAATATTAATTTTTTGGGATCAAGATTGGTTACCAGAAGTGTATCTTTTACTTTTTCTATAAAATCATTCTGATTGATCTGAATTCCTGAGATATTGATGCTCATATATAGATTTTCCAGATCGGGATAATCATGATGCCATTTTGTCAATTGAGTGCAAGCTTCCAACAATACCCAATCGCCAATTTGAACGATCATTCCTGATTTCTCGGCAATCTGGATAAAATCATTCGGCATGACAACTCCCCGAAGTGGATGCTGCCAGCGGATGAGTGCCTCCACTCCTCCAATGTCCTTCCCCTCCAAAGAACAAATTGGCTGGTAGGCAAGATAAAATTCGCCATTAATGATCGCTCGATGCAGGTCGGCTTCTATCTCCAACAGGGACATGGCTAAAGTGCGCATTTCAAGTGTAAATACTTCGAATTGCCCCTTTCCCCTCTCTTTTGCCTTATAAAGAGCAATATCAACATCTCTCAGAATATCCTCGGGATTAACATATTCCAAGATCTCTTTGACAATACCAATGCTGCAAGAGGTCAATATCTCCTTGCCATCGTTAAGAAATGGCCGCCGTGATTTCAGCCAAAATTCGGTTTGCCACAGAAAGGGAAGTATTCTTTTCCCTGGAGTGTTCAAGTAAAATGGCAAATTCATCTCCCCCAAATCGGGCAACCGTATCGGTAGCCCTGGCACAGTTGATCAATCTTTTGGATAACTCGATCAGAACTTTATCTCCTGCGAAATGCCCCAGTCCGTCGTTGATCGATTTGAAATTGTCGATATCAATAAACAACATGGAATAATTGTTTTCCTGGTCACGTTTGGTCATTTTTACAGCATGAGCTAATCGATCCATAAATAGAACCCGGTTTGCCAATCCGGTCAATCCATCATGCAGTGCATCATGTGAAAGTTGATCTTCCACGCGCTTACGTTCGACCATTTCCTTCTGTAAACTTCGATTGATCTTGTTCAGTTCAAAAACATGGATGTTCTCTTTTTCAAGCGACATCTTTACGCTCGAAAGAAGGTTTTTATTTTCATTCAATGTAAGAATTTGCCGAATGACCACCAAACCGATAATGAGACCAACACTCAAAAATAAAATATTTGAGTTAATAATATTCTCAAAATGGTGATCCGTCCTTAACAAATAATATGCCCCGGCAACCCATAAATATGGCGTATAAGGTAAAAACTGAGAGATTCCTTTTTGAACAGATAATAGACTCTGATTTGCCCTGGCACTGTCTTCCTTATAATATTTTGAAGCGACCGCCTGGTACAGACCTGCATAAAACATGAGGATGAAAGCAAAATTCCAACCGAGATCGACAAATCCACCGGATACATAGGTATCAACTGAAGACTGGTAACCATAAATAGTATCAGTGGCGATCATCATGATCGTCCCTGATCCCAGTAATAGAATCGAACCCAGTATTAATTTCTCTGATCTATAGTAAATAATGATCAGTATCGAAAAAAGTAAAAACAGATCTCCAACAGGATATGCTGCGGCTAAGAACTTTTCCAAAAATGGCGTAGTCGAATCCGTCCCAAAAATAGGTCCTATCAGAAATATCCAATATGCCAGTGAAGCAGAGATCATTACAATGCTCAGATCGATCGTTCTTTTGATCCATTCGGTCAAATTCAGCTTTTTGGATGGCAGTAATAACATCCCCGTAAAAAAGAGGGGATATAGTGATAAATACAGCCCATCTGCGATCGAAGGGAAGGGGGACTCTTTTAGAACTAATTCAATATATGACCAGAAAATATCCCCCAGGGTATATGAAAACAGCGCCAGGGCTAGAAATCCCCATCCCAGAGCAAGGCGTTTGGAAATTCCTCTCGCTTGCTTTGCTGCAAAAAATAATGCTACTGTTGCAAGGAGACCGTAATATGGAGCAGCGATATCTGAAAATACGAGCCGTACATTTTCATCTTTGACGAATAAAACAAATCCAACGGAAATAAGCGGTATCACGATGGTCAACAGGATGATTACCCAAAATAGGATCGGGTGAGCTTTACGGAATATGTTAAGCAATATATGCGTCTCC
This sequence comes from uncultured Chloroflexia bacterium, assembly GCA_963757065.1. Taxonomy (GTDB): domain Bacteria; phylum Chloroflexota; class Anaerolineae; order Anaerolineales; family Anaerolineaceae; genus PNON01. The sequence goes on from CAVWQC010000001.1 coordinate 10,337, forward strand.
AACTCCATCTAATCGCATCGGTGTTTGCGATATCATTCATGAAGTGTAACATGGAAGGATATCATCCCTGATCCCCCACCAATCAGGCACCTTATCCTTTGGAAAAAACCGGGATGAGGTGCTTGCGATCCATGTGTTAATTATAGTGCAATCATCCGTGGAGAATGGTATGAACATAGGTGGAAAATACTAATTATCGTACAAATTTTCCTGCTTCCCTTTGACAATCTTCCATCCGCAGACTAAAATGATATGGAATGATATTTGCATCCAATAGGAAGATAATCGGGAGATGGAGCAATCGTGAGTGTTTGGCCGGATAAATATGTCATTGGTCTGACCGGGAATATTGCCACCGGCAAGAGCGTGGTGCGCAAAATGCTCGAACGCCTGGGGGCTTTCGGCATTGATACTGATTCCTTAAGTCACCGCGCCATGGCCAAAGATGCCCCCGGTTACCAGCCCATCATCAACACCTTCGGCAACTGGCTATTAAATGAAGACCAGCAGATCAACCGCAGCAAGTTGGCCAGCATTGTTTTCATGAACCCGGATGCCCTGTATCAACTTGAAACCATCATACACCCCCTGGTTTTCCAGGCAGTGGATATCATCATCCGGCGCGCGTCCCAACCTGTGATCGTCCTGGAAGCCATTAAATTACTGGAAAGCGGGCTCTGGAATAATTGTGAATCCATCTGGACGGTTACTTCCGACCGCCAGGTCCAAATTTCACGACTGGTGGACCTGCGTAAGCTGTCTATCGCTGAAGCAGAAATGCGCATCGATTCACAGCCGCCTCAATCAGAGAAGATAAACAGAGCTCACGTAGTGATCCGCAATAACGGCTCATATGAAGATACCTGGCACCAGGTACAGGCCGGCTGGAAAAAGATCGCCCTCCCCTCCAGCATATTGGAAACTCCGCCTTTGGAAATTACAAAAGGCGAACTCAAGATCCGCCGCGGCAGCCCGCACGATTTTCAAAACATTGTTTCCCTGGTCAACCGGGTGGATCCGGATGGGCGTAAACGCAATAAAACAGAATTTGCCGCCACGTTGAACGATAATGCTTTTTTGCTGCTCGAAATGGACAAGAAGCTTGTCGGTTTCATCGGCTGGCAAGTCGAGAACCTGGTCTGCCGTACGACTGATATTTTCCTGGATCCCGCTATTCGACCCAACCAATCCATTCCACTGTTGATCAATGAAATGGAAAAGGCTGCGAAAGACCTGCAGTGTGAAGCCTCACTGATCTTTTTATCTCCACCCATCTCCAGGATGGAGGATATTTGGCGAAGCCTCGGGTACGAACAGCGCACGCCCCAATCACTTGAGGTACAAGCCTGGCAGGAAGCAGCCCTGGAATCCAAGCCCTTTGGCACACAAATGTGTTTTAAACAATTAAGACAGGATCGTGTTTTACGTCCGATTTAGTTTTTTCAAAGCAGTAATCAAGTAAATGTGGTATTTGTCTTGTGACCAATCTACTCAGCGACCTCTCTCTTTTATTCGAAAGAATCAATTGGCTAAATATCCTGGATATTGTCCTGGTAACTGCCATATTCTTTGCGATCCTGCAATTAATCAATGACACCAAAGCCGCTGTGATCTTGCGGGGTGTCATCATCCTGGCAATTTTCTTATCCATCCTGACTTCCCTTATTAATCTTCCAGCTTTCAACTGGCTGATCAAAGCCACACTACCCGCATTGTTGCTGGCAGTTCCTGTCATATTTGCACCTGAGATCCGCCGCGGTTTGGAAGGCATCGGCCGGGCAGGTTATGTATTCAGATTAAATAAAAGATCATCCGGTTTTGAGATGCATAACACCATCCGCGCCATCGTTGCAGCCGCTTCGCGTTTATCCACCAAAAACCATGGAGCGCTCATCGTATTGCAGCGCATTGATAACCTTAAAGAGTACATCCTTACCGGTGTTCAATTGAATGCCAGTATCACTCCTGAACTTATTCTGCAAACCTTTTACCCAAACACACCTCTGCATGATGGGGCGATCATCATTGTTGATAACGAATTGGTCGCAGCAGCGTGTGTCATTCCCCTTTCTGCCAGTGGTGTTTTGAACAGCACCCCCGATCACCAGATGGGGCTGCGGCATCGGGCTGCCCTGGGAATTTCTGAAGCCACAGATGCCATTGCTGTTGTTGTCTCAGAAGAGACCGGTGCCATGTCGGTTGCCCACGCCGGTAGGATGATCCGCCGGCTGGATCCTGATCGATTGGAAAACATCTTGACAGCCTTTTACCGCCCTGAGCGGTTAGCTTCTCAGGAAAACAACTGGTTCCGGAAATTTTTTGCAACAGGTAAAAAACCGGGGGATATAAAATAATGTTACTGGTGCTTCGTAAGATACTCAAGAGCCTTCCTTCATTGATCACAGCCATTGTGCTGGCTCTGGCAGCCTGGATCGCTGCTGTTTCTGCTTCAGATCCCAATGAAATTCACACTTATTCGCAGCCTGTTCAAATTGAAGTCCTGGGTCAGGATACAAGTCTGATCATCGCCGGGGACACTCTTAGGACTGTCAGGGTAACTATGAACGCACCCCGGTCGGTTTGGCAGCAGCTAAACAATAGTACCAACCAAATCCATACTTTCATCGATCTGTCCGGTTTGAAGAAAGGGAACTACCGGGTTCCGATCCAGGTCCAGGTTAACCTCAAACCGGTAAAGATAGTCTCGCTTAGTCCTGAGGAAGTTACCCTTACCCTTGAGCCATTGATCTCTACCACGCTACCGCTTCAAATCGTGACTAGAGGTGAGCCTGCAGTCGGGTATCAGGCGGATAATTCGACCATTGAGCCAAAACAGGCTAAAGTATCCGGCCCTGAATCCATGGTCAACCAGGTTGTAAGCCTGCGCAGTACGCTGGATTTGACCCAGGCGCAGGAGAATATTAATTTATCTGTGGATATTCTGGCGGTGGATATTAATGGGGATCCCGTTGATGGAGTATCAGTCACTCCAAACCAGGTCATCATCAATCAACCCATCACCCAAAAGGGTGGTTATCGGAATGTTGTAGTTAAAGTTGTCACCCAGGGAAAGCTGGCGGATGGTTACCGGCTGACAAATATCTCTGTTTACCCGCCAAATATCACCGTTTTTGCTGAAACACCTGCCCTGGTGGATAGCCTCCCCGGTTATGTGGAGACTCAGCCTATCGTTCTGGATAATATGAAGAACGACTTGAGCATTCCGGCAGAATTGAACCTGCCGGAAGGGGTAAGCCTTGTCGGCAATCAGGTGGTCATGGTAATCGCCAGTATCGAGCCGATCGAATCCAGTTTAACAATTTCGAGGATATCCATCATCACCACTGGTTTGGAGCAAGGTTATGCCGTTCAAATTTCACCGGAGTTCGTGGATGCCCTGCTTTCGGGTCCCTTACCGGTGCTGGATGTGCTAAAATCACAGGAAATTCAGGTTACCATCGATCTGGCAGGAAAGGGGCCTGGCACCTATCAGGTTACCCCAATTGTGCAGATTAATACCGTCCAGATAAATACCGGAGAAATTAGGGTAGAATCAATCATACCAGGCACGATTGAAGTAGTGATCAGCGTGATTGCTCGATGACCTGAAATTTCGTTCAAGGAAGAAAATGACAAAACCAGTTGTAGCACTTGTGGGCAGGCCAAATGTCGGCAAATCCACCTTATTTAATCGTCTGGCAGGGGAGCCCCTCGCAATTGTTGATGATGTTCCGGGTACCACCCGCGACCGCATCTTTGCTGAAGCTGAGTGGCTAAACCATACTTTCGATATTATTGATACCGGGGGTATTGATCCGACATCGGTCTCAATGTCTCTCGAACCATTGTCCATCGGTTCTGCTGAATACATCGAGCAGATCCGCGAACAGGCACTGCTGGCAATTCAAGAATCAGATGTCGTTCTGTTCATTACCGATGCCCTCTCAGGGGTTACTCCTGCTGATCTTGAGGTGGCAAGTATATTAAGGAAGAACCAGAAGAAAAAAGGTGATAAGTTCGTCCCACCGATCATTCTGGTGGTGAACAAAGCAGATAGTCAACGTCACCGTGAGCAGGCTACACAATTTTACGAATTGGGAATGGGTGAACCCCAGATCATTTCCGCATTACATGGCACGGGAACTGGCGATCTGTTGGAAGAAGTCGTTGCCAAATTCCCCGCTGAATTTGAAATTGAAGATGATGATTCGGTGAAAATTGCAATTGTCGGAAAACCGAATGTTGGAAAATCCAGCCTGTTAAACAAGCTGGTAGGGCAGGATCGGGCTATTGTTAGCGCGACGGCCGGCACGACCCGCGATGCCATCGACACGAAGCTGGTTTATGAAGGCATACCGGTAACCCTCATCGATACTGCCGGTATTCGTCGGCGTGGGAAAGTAATTCCTGGTGTTGAAAAATATAGCGTACTCCGTTCCATGCGCGCTATTGAACGGGCGGATGTCTCGCTTCTGATCCTGGATGCCACAGATCCCATCAGCATTCAAGATGCGCATATCGCTGGATATATTATAGAAGCGTGGAAAAGTGTTGTCGTAATCGTTAATAAATGGGACCTGGTTGAGAAAGACAACTATACAATGAACCAGTACATCGAACAGATCCGCGAAGAGCTTAAGTTTGTGGATTATGTGCCGATTCTGTTTATATCAGCCAAGACTGGACGGAAGGTGGATGAAGTTCTTCCGCTTGCACTGAGAGTCCAGGAAGAACGGTTGGCACGCCTGGGTACCGGGCAGATCAACCGGACTATTCAGCATGCACAGGATATTCACCCGTCACCATCGCATGCAGGCCGGGCACTGAGGATGTATTACGGCACGCAAGTACGCAGCGATCCTCCTACTTTCATGATCTATGTCAATGAACCAAAATTGGCACATTTTAGCTATATTCGTTTCCTCGAAAACCAGCTTAGAAAAGATTATGGATTTATTGGGACACCGATCCGCATCGTTATGAAGCCCAGACGTTAGATTTTTTGACTGTTAAAGTATTGAAAAGGCTTATAATCCTTTCCTAGGAACCGAATATAGTGATCGAACAGATAGAACAAACCCCTCTCCCTGAGGATACCAACACTCCACAAAAAATCGGGTGGAAACGTTTTTTGGTGGATACCATAGAGACTATTTTGTTAGCGCTGGTATTGACCTTTGGGATCAACATTGTATCTGCGCGTGTCCGGGTTGAAAATGTCAGTATGCAGCCTACTTTGCACCAGGGAGAATTTCTCCTGGTCAATAAAATGGCTTATAAAAACAGTTTGCCCAGAACCGGCGATATCATTATTTTCCACGCCCCTCCGGAACCGGGTCAGGATTATATAAAGCGGGTGATCGGTGCACCGGGTGATCGCGTGTTGATCAAACAGGGACGTGTCTATGTCAATGATATCCAATTGGAAGAAGATTATATAGCAGATGTTCCGATCTATAATGGTCAATGGGATGTCCCTGAGGGCAAGTTATTTGTCCTTGGGGATAACAGAAACTCTTCGAACGATTCCCATGTTTGGGGTTTTGTGCTAATGGAAAATGTAGTAGGCAAAGCTTTGCTTAGGTACTGGCCTATCTCTAAAGCTGAGATATTCCATTACACAAACACAGTATCAGCTTCCCCATAAAGCTTGACATACATCTGATTTAGGAAATGATATACAATTATTATTATGAATAACCAGAATAAAGAAACCTACCCATGTCTTGAATGCCAGGCTGGTGTGTTATCACGCCGGTATGTGACCTATTTCACCTGGCTGGGAGAAGAATTGATCACCGTGCAAAACTTTCCCGCCTGGGTTTGTGACGTTTGTGGTAAACGCGAATACGACCACCAGGCAGTCATGTGGGTCAATATGCTGCTCAACCCGGATGCAGGGAAACCCACTACCAGGGTAAGGAGAAAAAACCGGGCTGTTCAAAAAACTCAGCCTCCGTTACACGATTCGAAACACTAACAATTAGCATCTCCCTCGTGGGAGATGTTTTTTGTAAGTTGTCTGACCTTTTTAGTTGACTAGGATATATTGGCATGCTATTATCGAATTAGTTATTATTTTTCATTATTCTTTATTATTTTTTAGGAGCAATTATGAGCATAGATTTTATTATCCGCCTTATTGGCATGGTGGCTTTTTCAGTTGTCGGTGTTTTTTGGGGGATAAATATAGCCAGTTCAGCTATCCCGGGCGCAGATGGGGTTCAATTTAATTCAGCTCAGTATGGTTTTACCCTGGGTCTGGTCGGTGCATTGATCGGCCTGGTTCTTACACCGTATATAACCACCCGGCCGTTTAGAGCCTTGCGGGTGTTATTTAAAAAACTATCTGTTCAATCCCTTGTCTCAGCAGTTGTTGGATTGATGTTTGGATTACTATTCGCTGCCCTGCTGGCATTTCCTCTTTCGCTCTTACCGAAACCATTTGGCGAGATTTTTCCATTTGTTGGAGTTGTTTTATTTAGTTACCTTGGTATAGCGCTTTTTTCGATGCGGCAGACTGATTTCTTGAACTTATTCAATTCGATCCGTGGAGGAGACCATAAATCCACAGGACATTGGGGTGAAGGACGCAATATACTGCTGGATACCAGTGTGATCATTGACGGTCGGATCGCTGATATTGCTAAAACCGGTTTCCTGCCCGGAACAATGCTCATCCCACGATTTGTGCTGAATGAGCTCCAATATATTGCCGACTCTCCGGATAACCTGCGCCGTCAAAGGGGCAGGCGTGGTATGGAGGTTTTATCTCAACTCCAAAAAGATAATGCCACACCCGTAAAGATCAATGACATCGATGTGGATGGAGTTCGCGAGGTGGATGATAAGCTGGTTGTTTTGGCGAGACAGATGCACTGCCCCATCCTTACAAATGACTACAATTTGAATAGAATCGCCGAATTGCAGGGTGTCACAATATTAAACGTCAATGAACTGGCAAATGCTGTAAAGTCTGTCATGCTGCCGGGAGAGAATCTAGTCATCCGCGTCATTCAGGAAGGTAAAGAGCAAAACCAGGGAGTCGGTTATCTGGATGATGGCACAATGGTTGTGGTCGAATACGGGCGTGATTACCTGGGTAAAGAGATACAGGTAGTTGTCACCAAGATATTGCAAACGGCTGCTGGAAAAATGATCTTCGCCAGACCCGAAGATGTGATTGACAACGGGCATTAGTTTTCCTTTAGGAGAATGAGGACATATGAAAGAATGGATAACCGGTCGCAACCCGGTATATGAAATGCTGCAAGCCAGAAAAAGGCAGATCTTTCGCTTATTGATCGCAGAAGGCGTAAAACCGGATACGCGAATAAACGAAATTATCCAGATCGTGAAACCTTATAAGATACAGGTCGAATCCGTCAAACGTCCCCAGTTGGATAGTATGAGTGACAACCATCAGGGAATTGCGGCAGAAGTCTCGGCCTACCCATATAGTGATCTGGATACCATTTTAAGGATAGCAAGGCAGAAAGAACAGGATCCATTCATCCTGGTGCTTGATTCCCTGCAAAACCCCCAGAATTTTGGCACATTGCTGCGTTCTGCCGAAGCATTTGGTGTTCATGGTGTACTTATCCCATTAAGGCATGCTGCCGGTGTGACCCCTGCTGTAGTCAATGCATCCTCCGGGGCGGCAGAACATATGCTGATCGCCGCCGCCAACCTGGCTCAATCGTTGGATGAATTGAAAAAAGAAAACATTTGGGTGGTCGGTCTCGAAGGCAGTCCGGCTGCACAACCACCTGAAAAACTTCGCTTGGGTGGACCAACCGCACTCGTGGTTGGCAGTGAAGGGGAAGGTATGCGCGACCTGGTGAGAAAAAGTTGTGATGTGCTTATGCGCTTACCAATGGAAGGCAAGATCGAATCGCTCAATGCCGCAGTTGCGGGTTCAATCGGATTGTACTTGATCCATCAGGCAAGAAATCGTTAGGTATGAATAAAGACCAAATAACATCTGTCGAAAGTCAATTAAATATCGACCAGTAATACTTAAAAAAACAAGATCATCCTATACGTCCACCTGCTCATAATCTTTGATAAATTGCTTGTAGTTGGATAATATGTCACTCTCAATATTCCTGCTTGTTGTTACAGTTCTGATACCCCTTATCCTGGTGGGATTAAACAAATTGCGCATGGATATAGCTGCGCTATTGATCGCATGTCTGTTGGGTGTTTACCAGCTGATCGGTATACAAATGGTAGGAAACGCTAATACACCGAATGATGCCATTAAATCGGTGTCCGGGTTCAGTCAACCCGTAATAATCACCTTGATATCACTTTTTATCATAACTAAAACATTGGAAAATAGTGGAATACCGCGCTGGATCGCCAAAAAAATAGTAAGTCTTGGGAAAAAGTCGACAGATAAATCTATTGGTTTATTTTCTTTTACCAGTGCATTCTTATCATTGTTTATGAATAATCTGGCTGCAAGTGCCTTATTACTCCCCAGTGCAATGGAAGCTTCACGTCTTACGAAAATAAAACCAAGTAAATTGCTCATCCCAATTGCTTATGGAAGTTTGCTCGGAGGTGCAGCAACATATTTTACTACTGCAAATTTCATTCTAAATGATCTACTTAAAATTTCTTCTCCTCCCCAACGTGGTCTTAATTTCCTGGATTTCACACCAACCGGAGGTTTAATTGCTATCGTGGGCATATTATTTTTATGGATTGCGGGAAAGAAATTGCTGCCAGACCGGGAATCTACCTATCAGCAAGCGCAAGCTCGATTAACTGGCAACGAACTTGAAGATTTTTTTCAATTAGGTGACCGACTCTGGCAGGCTCAATTGATTCCAGGTTCCATCTTAGATCATAAAACCATCCGTGAAGCAGGCTTTGGTAAAAAATGGGGTGTCGCAATCGCGGCCATCCAAAACGGAAATGATGAATATCACCTGCCTTATCCTGACCTTAAACTCTCACAAAACAAGAAGTTATTCATCGTTGGTCGTGAGGAAAAAATCAATGAAATAAGAAAATTAGGCGTGGATTTTCAACTTGTCCAAAGTGGATTACATCTAACCGAAAGAGGTATACGAGTTGTCGAAATTGTCCTTACTCCACATTCTACGATTTTGGATCAGACTTTAAAGTCACTGAATTTTCGTCAAAAATTTGGTGTATCCATTGTCGGAATTCGACATCTCAAGCAAAGTAAGCGAACTGATGTGGGAGATATCAACATTACTTACGGTGATTCGTTGCTGGTTATTGGGGACGAAGAGCATATCAATCGATTAAAACAAATGAACGATTTTATTATCATAGAACCAAATCCAGCTGACCAACCCGTTCAACGAAAGCTCGCAATTGTTTCTACTCTAGCTATTTCCATATCAATCGTTGCTTCAATTGCAGGCGTCCCTGTTTATATTGCTACATTAATAGGAGCACTATTAGTCCTCCTATTAAAAGCCATAAATATTGAGGAGGCATATAAATCAATTCATTGGCAGGCTATCTTTTTAATTGCCGGTATGTATTCAGTCAGCCTGGCAATGGTGGAAACTGGGTTAGCTGGCCAAACCGCAAACTTGCTTATAAAAACATTGGAACCTTTGGGTGGCCTGGGTATTGCTGCCGGGGCATTTTTGCTAAGTGCATTCCTTACCCAAATAATGGGTGGACAAATCACAGCCCTGGTCTCCGGCCCAATCACGATTGGTGCTGCAATTTCTTTAGGAATAAACCCACAGGCAATAGCTGTAGCAACAGCAATTGGGTGTTCAGTATCTTTCCTTACGCCGATGGCACATCCCGTCAATGTAATGATGATCGGACCAGGTAATTATAAGTTCGGAGACTTTGCCAGAGTCGGGTGGATTTTGACAATACTCAGTTTTGGAATGCTACTTCTCGGAATGAAGCTTTTCTGGAATTTATAGTCGCCTTATATTCATTTAAGTTGTTACAGAATATGCTGATAGACAATTTTATGCGGCTTTATTTTTATATCTTGCCCTGAATACTCCGGCCACCCCGACCAGGATCAAAACCGTTCCACCAATAGTCCAACCTGTGATTTATCCCCCAAAACCAGCCAGTAAGCGAATCAGCTTCTGAATTTTTTGACCGACACCTCAATCCAACTACTCTACGATTACATCGATCTTGCCTGTATCTGTAGTTCCACCTTCAGTCACCAGTATTTCTTTATCACCGATCTTGAATGAGTTGGTCAATCGCATCCATTTTCCATCCTCAAGCCGAAAAGCCAGACTGTAACGACCTACCGGTAATTCAGGAAATGTAAAGAAACCCTGTGAATCGGTCTTTACTTCTGCCCTAAGTGGATTATCAGCGCAGGGAGATGACCCGGTAAAGATCATCCCGATAAATTCTGTACAGGCTTCCACAGTAACATCCTTTAATGGATTTCCGTCTTTTATCAATTGTCCTGATAGTTTTCCTTTGTCTTTGTCATACCAACCCGGTAATGTAGGTCCATTTCCAGCCACCGCAACAACTGTAACCTCGTTATCAGTCAGATCGCTATTATGCATGTGATATGCAGTCCACATATTTCCATCAAATACATTTAATCCCCATTCTGTTCCAATCCATACCCGGTCTTGACCATCAACAGCAATCGCTTTAATCTTTTCAGAGCTTACTGCACTGGATTTCCTATCATAATTCACCCATCCCTTGCCATTATAGAAACTGATTCCCCGCGCATACGTGGCAACCCATACTCCGCAGGATTTTCCGCTGACCGTGATCATCTTGGATTGAGATAAGTCACTGCTTTCGATAGCTTCCCATGTATCATTCTTGAACCTCAATACACCATTTGTATAGCTTGCCCAAATGTTATTCTCGCAATCCACCGCGATGTTTTCAAAATAGTAATTTTCTTTTAAACCATTGCCTTCTTCATAATAGGTCCACTGATTGCCATCAAAATGCGCAATACTATTGGCAGTTACCAGCCAGGCTTGACCTTTATTATCGACAACGATATCTTTTACCTGGTCTACATATTCCCCGGTGCCAAAAAGGTTAGCCGGATAACTTACCCACGATGTGCCATCAAAATGCTGGGCTGCCTGGTATTGTGCAATCCATAACTCGCCATTCGCACCACAAGCCAGGCTCTCAATACTGGTGTAACCGAGCTCATCGCGATAACTTAACCAACTGGAACCATCAGTTGAATCAAGCCCTGATGAGCTCACAATATATACCCGACCATCTCCACAGATCTGAATATCCTTGATCCAATCCGAACTCAGCGAGGTATTTTCTTTGGTGAAGACATGCCAACCTTCCTCATCCAGGCAAATAAGTCCATAATCCTGAGTACCCAGCCAGGTAGCATTCGTACCGTTGCAGGATACCAGCGAGGCTTGCTCAGCTTGTGTGGCAGATGTTACGGGGACTGTTGACCTGGGAGTACTTTCTGTAGAGCTTTCTTCCTGCGTGGATTGGCTGGATAAGGTCTCGGCTAATTGTGGTATCTTTGCCGCCTCATTTACGAGAGTCTCAGTTATTTTGGATGAAGGAATAATACATACAGTGGTGAAAAGTAAAGTGATAACGGCAATTCCCCCGAGAAGAATCCGGTTAATTCTCATACCCCACCTCGATTAATAACTGCAAGACTTCCAGATGAATTATGGGGTCACATCAGCGGAGATCAATGTAGACTAATTGAGCAGCATCACCATCCTGTTTATGGTAGCACACATATAATCAACAAGCAATTACCAACTATTGTGATTATTCGATTAATGCAGATTTGGCTTTTTATACCTTGCCCTGAATACACCAGCCACCCCGACCAGGATCAAAATCATTCCACCAATCGTCCAACCTGTTATTTGTTCCCCCAAAACCAGCCAACCCAGACATACAGCTATCACTGGATTTACATAGGCGTATGTCATGACCAGGTTCGTCGGCAGCATCCTCAACGCTCTTACGAAAGCTGTGAAGGCAATCACCGATCCGAAAATAACCAGGTATCCCCAGGCAAAGGCAGCTTCACGTACCGGGTGCGGAATAGGCTCCCTGATTAGAACAGCGGTAAGTAAAAGTGCGACAGCCCCAGAAAGATGCTGGAAGCCGGAACTTACTTCCGGGGAAAGTTGAACCGGTTTGCGACTCTGAAGTAAGCTTCCACCACCCCACAACATGGACGCGATAAGAATGACAATAACTGAGATGCCATCTGCTTTTACACCTGTTAGGAAAGATGGTGCAGATAACAACCCTACCCCTGCGAAACCTACAAGCATGGACACGATCAACAAAAAAGATGGCGGCCGCCTATCAATAATGAATTCCATCAAAGCGACTCCCATGGGAGTTGATCCGATGATCAGGGCAGCAATCCCGGAGTCCAATCTCTGCTCTGCAAATGAGACAAGGCCATTACCGCCCAACCACAGCATGACCCCTGATAATATCAACAAGCCAAGTTCATGTCTGGTTGGCTTAATCCGCTTCTTTTGCAGGAAAGCCATAAACAGCAAGATACAGGCAGCGACTAAAACCCTGGTTCCAGCCAGATAGAAGGGTGGAAAACCTGATCCTTCTTTTACACCTATGCGAATAGCGAGATAGGTGCTTCCCCACACGATATAGACAATAAGGAGGTTAATTAACCCGAACCAATTTGGCCTTGCTGTAGTGTTTTTTATCGTTTCATCCGCCATAAGCGTCTATTATACCTTTGCCTCAACCCAATTTCCACCTTCCTAATTATTAGTACATTCTCATGTATAAGGAGTAATTAATCAGGCCAGGTTTTTCCATTTTCCTGGCTACATTGGTTGTGAAACAACTTGATCCCATTAATATCCCTTTAGCGACCTGAGGCGTTATGGGATTTCCATGATGATTCCATGACAAATTTATTCCTATATTCATATACACATTAATGAACATAGTTGATATTATTAAAGAACTAAATGATCTTTCAATTATCCTAAATGGATGGAGTAAAAATATCATGCCTCACAAAATTGCATTGGTCACTGATAGTACTTGTGATATTCCCAAACACTGGATCGAACAATACGAAATCGAGGTCGTTCCTCTTTCAATAGTCTTCGGTGACCAACCATTCCTGGATGGAATTGAATTAACTGCAGAAGAATTTTATCAGCGGTTGGATGCTGATAAGCACCATCCGACTACATCACAACCAACCCCGGGTGCTTTTCAGGATGCTTATAAAAAAGCAGCAGAAAACGGGGCTGAGCAAATACTGGTATTCACGATCAGCAGCGCCATGAGTGGAACAATTATCTCTGCTCGTCAGGCAGCCGAGGACTCTCCCATCCCTGTAACCGTTGTAGATGGTAAGAACAATGGTATGGGATTGGGCTGGCAGGTGATTGCAGCCGCCCGTTCTCGCGAGACAGGTGGCGGTTTAGCAGAGATGGAAGCGGCAGCTGAATATGTTCGAACTCACATGGTCTATTTTGTCACATTGGATACGATTGATTATCTTAGCAAAGGTGGAAGGATTGCCGGCGCCATCAGTTTTGCGAACTCATTCCTGAAGATCAAACCGTTGATATACGTAAAGCCTGAAATAGGATCAGTAGGAGCATCCATCCCATCACGGTCCCGGAAAGGTGCTTTGGAAGGTCTCTATAAGGAGTTCACAAAACACTTCAAAAAAGATCAGACCTTGCACATCACCGTGGTTCATAACAATGCCCTGGAAGAAGCTTTGCAGATCGCAGATCATTTTGAAAGTGAATTTTCGCCTAAAGAGATGTTCATCACATTTGCATCACCTGTACTGGGTGCGCATACAGGTCCACGGGCGGTTGGGATGATCGGATACGCTGAGTAACCCTTCGTTCCTAAGGTAATTCTCCTTTTACATTGTGATAATTAAATTCGACTGCGGTAGCTTGAGTTTTCCATCAAGTGTCATTTTTTAAGTTAACTATTCAATAGCAAATTGATGTATGATGTGATTTATCGGGTTCTGTTTCACTACTATGCTTCTTTTGGGAGGAGGAACATATGTCAGCTTCAGTTGAAACAAATACCCCCAGCATGGATAACATCAATACAGGGTGGAAGCGTTTTGGACTTGGCATTATCCTATCAGTATTAAGCGGTATTTTTCTACTCTTATCATTTCCACCATATGGAATTTGGCCATTGGTGTGGATCGCTCTCATTCCCGCACGGATTGCACAACATCGCCTTTTCCCGCTTAAGTGGTCCAGCCTTGGAGAGTCAATCACGATCCTGGTTTGGCTTGGACCATTCCTGGGCAGGTTGTTCGGAACAGAGTTTGGTCCATTCTTCACCTACCTCGGTGTCTTGATCGCTATTTTGGTATTCTTTATCGCAAGTGAACGAAAATTCCACGAAAAAACAGGCTATCGTTGGTATGTGCTAAACGGAATGACAGGTTGGGTGGGATTCGAGATGATCCGGGCTACTTTCATCCCTTTGGTGGCAACCAGCGGATTTATTGGTTACACCCTGGCTTCACAAGCCTGGTTGATCCAACCGGTATCCATCTTCAGCGTATATGGCTTGAACCTGCTGATCATCATGGTGAACTATTCACTCAGTGCAGCGGTCATTGGATGGCTTGATAGCCGCTGGCTTTTCAGTGGGACTGTTCCCATGGAAAAAAGTACAACCCGTAAATGGCTGGTCATTAGTGGATCAGTTCTGGCTGCCTGGATCATTATCAGCCTGGTAATCTTATCTGGTGGAAAAGGAGATCCTAAGCTTAAAGTGGCAGCACTTCAGCCGAATTATAGTAAACCGGCTTTTCAGGATAAATCCACAACAGATATCTCCCGAGTGGAAGATTTGACGAAATGGGCATCTGAGGCCGCTGGAATTGGTGCACAGATCGTATTCACACCAGAAATGATGTTTAATTTTGATCCTCAAGAAAACCATAAAAGTGAATTACAGGCACTTGCAAAAGAAAAAAGTATATATTTGTTCCTCGATTACACTTTTGCTGTGGAAGGCCAGCCCTGGCGCAATGAGGCGGTTCTCCTCGGTTCTGAGGGTAATTTCTATTCCCCTGCTTATGCCAAGAATCATGCTCCTCCCGGAGAGCCCCTCTCTCCTACTGCCGGTGGATACCCCGTGTATGACACTCCATTGGGTAGGCTGGCAGCCATGATCTGTCACGACGCAAATTACACGGATGTTGCCCGAAAGCTTACCGCCAATGGGGCACAATTGATCTCGGCAGGGTTAAACGAATTTGGCGGATTTGGCGAGCAGTTCTGGACGAATGCCACTTTCCGCGCGGTAGAAAATCAGGTTGCCGTGGTAGTAACTTCCCGACAGACTGGCTCATCCATTATTGATGCCCACGGCCGGCAAAAGGCGTTGGACCTCACTCCAAATAAGCAGGTTGTACTATCCGGCGAAATGAATATTGGATCAGGTCCGACCATTTATACCCGCATGGGTGACATTCTTGGTTGGATTAGCCTGGCCGGGATGGTATTCTTCATCGTCTTCCAGACAATAATTCAGGGAAAGGCAAAAAAGGAACGAAAACTTTTGGTGTAAGTGGTATAGTGAAGCATTGAAGTTGAAAATATTAAAATCAATTTGCTTATTTTTAGAGGAGCATCAATGGACCGAGCAAAATTGATCCTTGCTTTATCTTTTATTTGTATCCTGTTGTTGGCTTGTAATATTTCAGCTAAATCCATTCAAACTCAAGAATCAGCGGCAACTCAACCAATCCTTTTGACGCCAACGGATCAAACTGGGTTATCGTACACAATAGGCAATATTAATCTGATCATCCCAGAGGAACTTGCAACTGGTGCAAGTGCAATAACCACGGTCGATGTCGAGTACCCGTACATCAATCCTTCCTCGGGTGATATGCCTTCACATACAGTCATCCAATTGGATGGATACAGCTTGCCTAAATCCAATCGCTCTGCACGCATCATTATTTTTAAAGCTGTAGAGTATGCCGGTTATACATCAAAAACTTCGGAGATCATCACTGCTTTGCAGAATCTACCTCCTGACGCGGGACAGCCTTTCCCTGAGGCACTTACCACAACTTTCTATGCTCAATCTGTTTCATTGAATTCGAAAACAACCCATGGAATTCGATACCTGACCCAGGTTATGGATGCCTTTGTGACTATTAACAATTGGGATCTTTTTTATTATTACCAGGGGCTAACAACTGACGGACAGTATTACATCGAGGCGATCCTGCCGATAAATTTAGGTTTTTTACCACTAGATAACAGTATGAATGCAGTCTTGCCGCCGGAAGGCATTCCATTTCCGTTTGACAACCTTGGTGATATTGATGCAAGGAATGCCTATTATGATGCTGTAAGAAATAAACTGAATGCAACAGCTCAATCTGACTTCCAACCAGCTTTGGAGGTTGTAGATGCAATGGTTAAGTCAATCAGTGTCCATCCATAAGTTATTTTTCCCATTCAGCTGATTTAATTAATCAATTTTTTCAACCCAAAGGAAATATACGGAATGATTTATTGGCATGATGCCTGAATAGATTTACTTTGGAAGGCGGAAATTGATCTGGTAAATACTTTTAGGCAAACTGTTTACAGATTCGATAAATCGCCTGGTTTAAACTCCACGACTGGAATTTCAGCTTCAATTCGTTGCCGGTAGCTTATTAGAACCATTTCCTGATGTTCGGTCAGGTGAGCTATATCCCAATACTTATGATAGTATGCGTAATTGATTAATTCATGGTGTTTTAGAAATAACGGAATTTGATCCAACCAGAATCCATTGAAGGGTTTTTCAAGCCTGTAACCTGATAGAAAATGATGTAGAAAATGTAGCGCATACTCCCTGCGGTAAGCAGTATTCGATCGAGGTAGTGGAAGGCAATTGATCAGAGCGACACACACTTCGCTGGCAAACCAAAAATACTCTGCTGCATCGAAGTCAAAGAGTGTTATTTTAGGTTTGTATCCTTCAATTACTGCATCCACAAAAAAATTACCATGGTGAAAATCCCCATGTACCAGACCATAAGATTCTGAGTCCTGTGGTAAGGACTTCAATTGTTGATTAATCTCCTCATGGCGTTGAAAAACCAGTGTTTGTTCACCTGGAATCAAATCATGAAAATTTTCCAGATCATTCTTATACCAGGGTAGGCGTTGACGCCTTGGATCAGGCTGGAAACAAGCTGATAATTTATTCAGGCGGCCGCTCATCCGACCCCATTCAACCAAGACCGAATCTGGAAAGTGTACTTCATCAGCATCTGGAAACATGATTCCGGGAACCATTTCGAAACAGTAAACCAGAAAACAGGTTTGCTCATCCAACGGAATGACTTCCACCCATTCTCCCTGCTTTGACTTAACAGGGAGGGCGACTGGTAGATCATTCTTTGCCAGATATAAAACGAAATCAATTTCAGCTAAAAGTTGTTCACGGGTAGAGCCTGTAATTTGTTCATTTGTATTCCATACTCCCGGGACTATTTTTAAAATATGCGGTTGATTATGTATCAACCCCTGATAAACATAAGCAGAACCTTCAAGAGGTTGGAGTGGATCTGGTGAAAATCCAAACCTCTTTACAGCTTCAGAAAGGATGGAATCATCATAACGGCTTCGGATATTATTTAACACAATGTCAACCAAATTCCTCTCCCCTTAACTCACATACTACAATTACCGTGTCAAACGCACAGCGTAACGATACCTGTCTCCACGGTAAAGGATCTTCACAAACTCGATCGCTTTGCGTTCATTCGTCCATAATACACGTTCGCTCAATAACAGTGGGCTGCCTTCCGGTACTTCCAGAAGGAGCGCTTCGCGAGGATTGGCAATGGTAACTTCCAGGGTCTCGTCCGCTGTCGCCAGGTTGATATTGAATTTCTCCTGCAAGATTGCATACAAAGAACCCCGCTGCTCGAGTTCTTCCCGGGTAATTGTTTGCCCTGGCTGCAATGCCAGGTAGGAGGTCTGCAACCCGATCGGCTGCCCGTCACCGGTTCTCACTCTTTCCAGACGGAAAACAGACAAAATATCCGGGGATAGTTCCAGGTGTTTCCTGATGTTTTCCGGTGGATTCACCTCACCGATTTCCAATATGCGCTGCCCGGGTTTCAACCCGCGATTCACCATATCCTCGCTAAAACTGGTCAATTCAACCAACCCTTTTTGCAATTTACGGGGGGAAACAAATGTGCCCTTGCCATGCAGTTGGTATACCAGTCCCTGCCGGATCAGGATCCCGAGAGCCTGACGGATCGTGGTTCTTGAGACTGCGTACATCTCTTCCAGTTGACGCTCGGATGGAATCGCATCCTGCGGCTGCCACTCCCCGGCTTCGATCTTCTGCCGCAGAATATTTACCAACTGATAGTAACGAGGCAAGATATTATTTGGATCTACGACGCTTGACATGGCCTTTTCTTTGTGCTAAACTATCGATAGTGGTAATGTGGTCATTACCAGTTATATTATCAGGTTTTCATTTGCGTTTGTCAAGTACTTCTCTATAATTAGATTATGGCACAAATTTCAGACTCTGAGATCCATCGAATTGTTGAACAGGTCGTCAACCGCACCCTGGGAGTTCTTCTAGTGCTCAGGCTTCGACAGTTGCTCAGGCTTCGACAAGCGCTCATTCTTCGACTAGCGCTCAGCAGGCCGTAACCGCGACAACATCTTCACCAGCCACCCCGCAAAAAACCGTAGCCATCGCTTCTGATCATGGCGGCTTCGCTATGAAGGAAATGCTCAAAGCTTATTTGGCAGAATTGGGTTACACAGTGACAGATTGTGGCACATCAGATGGCAAGACTGCGGTGGATTATCCCGATCTCGCACTGGCTGTTGCCTTGCTGGTAAAAGAAGGTAAAGCCTGGCGTGGAATCGTGGTGGATGGAGCCGGGATCGGCAGCTGCATGGCAGCCAACAAAGTGCCTGGTGTACGAGCTGCACTTTGCTATGATTACGCCACAGCAGTGAACAGCCGCGAGCACAACGATGCCAACCTGCTCACCCTCGGCGCTGGCTTGATCGGCGATAACCTGTCAAAACAAATTGTCAAAACCTGGTTGGCAACCGAGTTTGGGGGCGGACGTCACCAGAAACGAATTGATAAAATAATCGCGATCGAAAATCGCTTTATGAAGGGTTAATTCCTATGACAGCTGATCCGAAAATGATTGAACAACTGGTAGAGATCATCACCCGTGAAGTGCTGGTGGCGATGGAAGAACAGAAGTACCGCCAGATCACTCCCGCGGAGGGACTGTGCAAAATGGACTGCGCGGATGGTTTATGCGTACGTACCTGTTTTGATAAGGTCGGCAATGTGGTAACCGCAGGGGCTGAACGGTTAAGCACCCACCTCGGCGCCATCCCTGCCGACCTATCCATCGCTTCCATGATCGATCACACGCTCTTAAAACCGGATGCTACACCCGACCAGATCGCCCAACTTTGTTTCGAAGCAAGAAAATATAATTTTGCTTCTGTGTGTGTTAATCCTGCCAATGTTAGGTTGTGTGCAGAACTGCTGCGTGGATCAACCGTTAAAGTCTGCTCGGTGATCGGTTTTCCGCTGGGAGCCAACACGCCGGATGTAAAAGTGATGGAAGCCCAATTGGCCACTCAACAAGGTGCCAGCGAGATCGATATGGTCATCAATATTGGAGCGTTAAAAGGCGGCGATATGCAATTGGTCGCACGTGATATTCGTGGAGTGGTTCGTACTGCCCATGAAGCTGGTGCGATCCTAAAAGTGATCATCGAGACTGCCTTATTAACCGAAGATGAAAAAGTGACCGCCTGCCTTCTTGCCAAAGAAGCAGACGCGGATTTTGTAAAGACTTCCACCGGGTTCTCTGGTGGCGGTGCCACAGTGGAAGATATTACCCTGATGCGGCGTGTGGTCGGACCGGAAATGGGTGTCAAAGCTTCGGGTGGCATCCGTACCACTGAGGACGCAGAAAAGATGGTAAAAGCTGGGGCAACCCGCATCGGCGCGAGTGCCAGTGTGAAGATCGTCCAGGGTGTCGGGCAGCCTCCTGTTACATCAAATGTTGCCGCCCCAGTAGCAGTAAAAGGGTATTAACCCGGGAAAGACCATAAAGGAAAGAACTTATGTTAATCGCCAGAGTTGTCGGAACCACTGTATCCACCATTAAGGACGAAAAACTGGTCGGTCGCTCATTACTGGTTTGTCGTCCAACTGATGAGAAAGGTGTCGCCAGCGGAAAACCATATGTAGCCATCGATACCCTGGGTGCCGGTGTAGGAGATCTTGTGCTGACCGCTGCCGGATCAAGCGCACGACAGACCGACATCACCAAGGACACACCTGTGGATGCTGTGATTATGGGTATTATTGATTCACTAGAAGTGGATGGCGAAGTCACCTTTCGCAAGTCATAAGGAATCGGATGGATTCTGATCTCATCTCAATTCAGGAAGCACGAGACCTGGCAGTCAATGCCCAGGAAGCTCAACGCTTATGGGCCAAAGCCAGTCAGATTGATGTTGACCGGGTCTGTGCAGCTATGGCTCAGGCGGCATTTACCGCTTCAGGCAGACTGGGTCAGATGGCACATGATGAGACCGGATTCGGCGTCCCCGAACATAAAAAGCTGAAGAATGAATTCGGTTCGATGGCTGTATGGGAAAGCATCAAGGATATCCGTACAGCCGGTGTTATTAATGTGGATTCTGTCCGCGGTGTCACCGAAATTGCCTGGCCGGTTGGAGTGGTGGCTGCACTAACACCCAGTACCAACCCTACATCCACAGTCATGTTCAAAATACTCATCTCGGTAAAGGCACGCGATGGCATCGTTATCGCTCCTCATCCCAGTGCAGTTAATTGTTGTGCTGAGACAACCAGGATCATGGCACGAGCGGCTGTTGATGCAGGTGCCCCGCGCGGATTGGTCAGCTGCCTGGAACATGTCTCTCTTGCCGGCACCCAGGAACTAATGAATCACCGGGCAGTGGCAATCATTCTCGCAACAGGTGGAACGCCAATGGTGAGGGCTGCCCATTCTGTTGGTAAACCTGCATACGGGGTCGGTCCCGGAAATGTACCGGTTTATGTAGACAGAAGTGCGGATGTCGATCAGGCTGCACGACTGATCACTGCCAGTAAAGCCTTCGATTATTCAACGATTTGCGCCACCGAACAATCTGTTGTAGCCGATAAGCCCATCGCTGCCCAATTGCGTGAACGCATGCAGGCTGATGGTGCTTATTTTGTCTCACCTGAGCAAGCTCAAGCACTGCGCGCACTGCTTTTCCGGGAGAACCTGGTGATCAACGCTGCTGCTGTTGGAAAATCTCCCCAGGTGCTGGCTGCCATGGCTGGTTTTGATATTCCCTCTTTTGCGAGGATTCTCGTGGCTCCTCTGACCAAGGTTGGAAAATCAGAACCGCTCTCTGCTGAGAAGCTCACCACTGTCCTGGGTTGGTATGAGGCAGATGGCTGGGAAGCCGGCTGTGAACGCTGCATCGAACTGATCAATTTCGGTGGAAAAGGACATAGCCTTTCGATCCATGCCCGTGATGAAAAGGTGATCCTGGCATTCGGGTTGGAAAAACCGGTTTTCCGGATTGTTGTCAACACAATGGCGACATTGGGCGCCATAGGCATAACCACCGGTGTTATGCCATCTCTTACTCTGGGTGCCGGCGGCATCGGCGGCTCGATCACCGGGGATAATATCTCTGTGTATCACATGTTCAATGTCAAGCGCCTCGCTTATGGAATCTCCGCACCACCTCCGCAAGCACTTGTTCCAGGCGCCCCCTCTTCTGGACCTACTCCACAGCAAATCGAAGCTGTGGTTCGTCAGGTAGTAAATGAAATACTCAACGCAAAACATTAATTAAGGAGAAAGTAAAATGCCACTAGATACTGCACTGATCGCTTTAGGAATGGTTGAGACCAAGGGTTTGGTAGGCGCAATCGAAGCCGCAGACGCCATGGTCAAGGCTGCAAATGTTGTCCTGCTTGGCTCTGAATATGTTGGCGGCGGATTTGTAACCGTCATGGTTCGCGGCGATGTCGGCGCTGTCAAAGCCGCCACAGATGCCGGTGCTGCTGCTGCCAAAAGAGTAGGCGAACTGGTTTCCGTCCATGTCATCCCACGGCCGCATTCGGATATAGAAATGATCCTGCCGCGTCAGACAAAAGGCGCCATCGGCGGACACACCACTGAGAAGAAATAACATTTCCCGGTGACTGATATTTTGACAGCCTTTTTTTGCCGGGTGGTGGTTTCATTTTGAGAACCTACCTTAGTTAATGACTGTCAGAACAGGACCAGTTGAGTCACGAGGTTGAAAGTTTATTTATGGACAGGCTTGGTTTTTAAGCCTATTTTGTGCAGCTTTCACCATTAAATAGTTTTTGTGGAGGTCATATGGCAGATTCATTCTCTCTACGTTGTTATGCATACCTGGACAGGATGCAGGCTCAATATGCTGCGTTTATAGGTACCATTACCCAGGGTGACCTACCAACTGAGGGTATGGCTGCCCTCTATGTGGAAGTGGCTCCAGGGAACGAAGTCTTCAAGCTGGTGGATATTGCTGTAAAGGCGACTGAAGCCAGGCCAGGTGCACAGATCGTTGAGCGGGAATTTGGTATGTTCGAACTCCATTCCCACAACCAGGCAGCAGTCATTGAAGCCGGTGAAGTGGTGCTTTCGAGGCTGGGGTTAAACCCTGCCAGCCGTATCAAACCCTCCATTGCATCCGTACAGGTCATCACCAATATCGATCCATACCAGGCGCAGTTACTTAACCGCTTCCGGCGTGGATCCATGCTGGTGCCGCATGAGACGATGTTAGTTTTGGAATGCGCTCCGGCAGCATACATTAATTATGCAGTCAATGAAGCCGAAAAAAGTGCCAGCATCAAGATCGTGCATCTATCATCAGTTGGACGCTTCGGCCGTATGTGGCTGAGTGGTTCCGAATCTGAGATCATCACCGCCCGTGATGCAGCCATCCATGCGCTTGAAACCCTGGAAGGCATCCCCGGCTAAGCGGAGGTATTATGGCTAAAACCTTTTATACCGAACACGATATTGAAGACATGTTTAAGTCCGGTGTCACCAGGCTGGAATTGAGCGATAATGTCGTGCTCACCGGTCTGGCGTATGAAAAAGCGCAAAAATTGGGTTTACAGCTTGTTCAACCCAATGATCACCCATCTGACGCCCCTGTCAGGCCGTATATCTCTCAAGCAACTATTACCTCACCTTCAAGCTACCAGCTTCCACCGGTGCAGGTTCCCTTCGCTGTAACCACGGCACCAGCCCCGGTGGATCTTACGGCACGGATTAAGAATGCGGTCATCGCCAAACTTGGTACCCAGGTCGACCAGGCATTATTGGATACCATCATCCGACGAGTGCTGGACCAGGTAAAGGTGTAGTTCATGTTATTTGGTAGAGTGCGCGGAACCGCAGTTTCCACTCTTAAATATAAGGGATTGGAGGGGGTGAAGCTGTTGATCGTCCAACCGGTCGATAGCCACATGCAGCCCCTGGGTGGATTGGTTGTGGCTGCCGATACAGTCATGGCAGGAATCAATGACTTATGTGTAATGGCTCGCGCCCGTGAAGCTTCTCTTGCCTGCCGGAGGTAAAATTTGTCCCGGTTGACCTGGCCATTACGGGAATCGTCGACGAACTTTCAGCCCACCTGGATGATGAACTGGATTTCAATCTCAAATCTGGCCAGAATAGGTTTACATAATGATCCTCGCAAAAGTCACCGGAACCGTGGTAACCACCATCAGCACACCGGATTATAAAAATCGCCGGCTGCTGGTGGTTAAGCCATTGGTAATGGAGGGGGATAACCCGAACGAAGAATTCATCGCATTGGATAATTCCCAGGCCGGTATCGGTGATACAGTACTGGTGAATCGTGAGGGCGGTGGGAATCGCCTGGTGCTGGGCAACCCGGATAGCTGTGTGAATTCAGTTATTGTAGGTATTGTTGATTCGGTGAATATTACCGAGGGGTAGCTCTTTTTCACCTGCTCAGAGTTAGTTTTCCGGATAGTATAAGAATTAATGATCATCATATAGACATCACTATCTATATGATGTATCTTTTTAACTGCTCTATTTTTTATTCGGAATAATACTTTTCACAGTTGCCACCACCTGCTTCAGATCAGCACTATGTGTTTTAAGAGAATTCACATCGCCGGTGACCAGACCAGATTCCACGCTTCCGGAAATCTTCTGTGCCGATTGGCAGGAAGCAAGAAACTTATCTGCGAAAGTGTTCAGATCTGCCAGGAATTTTTGGGTTTGTTTCGGGATGAAAGGCAGGTTTTGCACAAATGGCATGATCGAATCCAGAATATTGTTGACCATGTTCGCATAATGCAGTGCGCTGGCTGATAATGCATTGACCGCCTGTGAGAGTCCGATGCCAAGCTCCTGGATGGTATCGAGTGTAGCCTTGTTGTCTTCAATCGTTTTTGTTACGTCTTCCAGGCTTTTTGTTAACTTATCTGAAAAGGGGACATAATTCTTCTTCAATTTCGCAGTACCAACTACATTGGATATTGATGCCATGTGACCTCCGAATATATGATTTGTAAAATATTTTAACTCAATTATATTCTGTGAATACTGAAATAAAATTAGTCCAGGTTCGAAGTAACTCTTCTTAAAAAGTGATCCAATCAGGATAAACCTTTTGTCATACGGCTTTATATTAATTACTCACCTCAAGATAGAGGAGATGCACAAAAACCACACACTTTATTCATAAATTCTACATATTTTCGGGGTAACCTGATAATTGAAATCAAAGTGACAGGAGATTGAATGAATAAGTTTTGGAAGTGGTTTTTAATAGTATTAGGAATAGTGGTGGTTTTAGGTGTGATTGCTGTAGCGATCATTGGTTTCACCCATGGATTCGGTCGCATGGGATTTGATGGCGGTCGTTTTAATGGATTCGATGGATTCCATCACAGATATGGCGGCTTTGCTATGCCGGGCAGACCGGGAGGTTTTGGTATGATGCCTGGAATGGGCCTTATCGGTTTATTGCTGGCATGTTTTGGGAGTTGCTGTTGTGGTCGGTGTGATTGCATTGGTAATTCTGGGCATCACCAGAATGACGACACATGGGATGGTGCACACTACTGGAATGATTTCAACTCAATCACCGGATGGTAAGTTCAAACGGAGAACTGTACCCGCCAAGTTATGCAGCCATTGCGGAAAACCTGCTCAAGCAGATTGGGTAACCTGCCCGTACTGCGGCGAAAAACTCTAGCTGACAGTGCAAAAGAAAAATAACAGACATCCGATCATTTGGATGCCTGTTATTTGTATTTAATTAATAATTTTCTTCCGGGTTAATTTGCGCTATTGTAAGCGATAGTAATCCAGGCTTTTAATTCAGCATCAACCTCAGCCATTGATGTAACTTTCACTTTATACTGGCACATTCCACCTGGAGGATTTTGTTCCAATCGATTTGTCGGGGCGATATCCTTCATATTCAGTCCAACTTCGATGCGGGAATTGGTTACCGGTCCCACCATGGCAAATTGACGCTTTCGGCGGAGGCTCAGGTATCCTTTCTTGGGTGCGATCTCAAACTGCCCCAGTGATATTGATGTAATTCATAATTTCATCATGTATTGGTCTTAAACCAGCTTTTGATCCGTTATAGATCTCAGCAACCGCCAGATCCGGATTTACAGACTCCACTTTACCAGTCGCAACACCATTGGATTGGAGGAAATGGGATGCCAGTGTACTTGCATCTCCATAGCCCAAGCCCAGTTCTTTAATAAACAGGGACCGTACTTCACCATGCTTCTTTAATCCGCTCGATGTGAAAAAAGCAAATAATTCCTCCAGAGATTTCCCCGTCCTTGTTTGAATGTTTTTTAACTGATTCTCGATTGCTTTATTTATATCAACCATTTCTCCTCCCAAATAAAAAACTTCTTAGAATCTTATGAGACATTATGATGCAACCTTAACTATTATTATATTTATGCAATTATGGGAATTCCAGTAGGATGAATTTAATGGTTATACAGCCAAAAATAGATGAATAGCATAATATGACTATTTACTAACCAATTCCAGGAAAACTTCTACAACCTCAGGATCAAGCAAAATTCCCGAGTTTTGATTTCAAGTAATTGAAGATCTTGTTGGTTTCCCAGCCTTTTCGATAAGGACGATCAGAATTCAGGGCATCCCACACATCGATCACAGCAAATATTCTTGCTGCAAGGGGGATTTCTGTTCCTTTCAATCCAAGAGGATAACCGGATCCCATTCCATCGTTCGTGGTGATAATATGGAATATCCATCGCAGGTGTAAGGTAAGGAATACCTGAAAGTAATTGCTTGGCAAATACCGGATGCTGTTCGCATCATCATCCACTCATCTTCCGTCAATGGACCGGGCTTTAGCAGGATACTGTCCGGAATACCCATTTTACCAATATCATGTAATAGTGCTCCACGTTGGATATGAAGTATCTCTTCCTCTGAAAAATTAAATCTACGTGCAATTTCAATGGTCAATTTCACAACACGTTGGCTGTGTCCAGCTGTTTCGTGTTCACGTAATTCAAGCGCGTGCGACCAGCCTTGAAGAGTGGCATTATAAGCAGCTTTCAGACTCTTCGCTGGCCTGTAATAATTCTTTTTCTGCTTTTTTTCGCTCGGTAATATCCTGAAGAATTGCAACAGCACCGTTGATATTCCCCATTGTCATCATAAAGTGGAATGCCGGAATTCGATATGATCTTATGCGTTCCGTCAAATGCTTCAATCTCGATCTCTTCATCCAGGGTGGTTTTACCATCGAGAACTGCTTTGGCAGAACCCCACTCGTGAGCTTTTACCAGAGTCCCATCAGATATTCTCCAACCCTTATAAATATCCAGTCCATCCACACCAACAAACCGGGCACCTTGCCAAATCTTTTGTCCAGTGGGGTTTAAATAATTGATCTCACCTTCTTTATCCACAACGAATATACCAACCGGTACTGTATCAATGACCGTTTGTATGAATTTTTCGCGTTCATGCAAGGCTTCCAAGGCTTCTTTCCTTTTTGTTATGTCTTCGAACATTCCCAGGGCATAGAGTGGATTGCCTGTGCCATCCCGGACCAGCATTGAAGTTAATTGTCCCCAGATATAATGTCCATTTTTATGCCGGTTTCTCTTCTCGATCGTAAAGAAAGGTCTTTTACCTGCCAGCATTTCCTCGGAAAGGCGAAGATCCTTTTCCACATCCTCTGGATGCGAAATATCCTTGATGGTGAGTTTGCAATATTCTTCAAGGGTATATCCAAACATTTTTAATAAAGCCGGGTTTCCACTTGTGAAGTGACCATTCAAATCATTCGTGGATATTCCAATTTCTGATGCTTCAAAAATCTTTCTATATCTCTCTTCACTTGATCGAAGTGCTTTTTCGTAAACTTTTCGGTCAGTTATATCCAATGCGGTGAAAGTAACTCCCTTAGTTAAGTCATTTAAATCGATCGGCGTGGATGCAAGAATGATATTGATCAAAGATCCATCTTTTCTCTGCCATACTGTTTCGACACTGCCTGTATCATGTTTTGCAATTTGCATATATTTTTCCCTGCCTACAAACTCAAATTCCTCCTGGGTTGGGTATAACATTCTGGCAGATTGTCCAATCAACTCTTCCTGAGAATAACCAATCATTTCACATATTTTAGGATTGACGTAAAGCAATACTCTATCTCTTGACAACTCCAATACCGGTAGGAGCAACCCGAAAATGGATTGCATTTTTTCTTCGGAATCTCGCAACCCTTCTTCTGTTCTCTGGCGTTCAAAAATTTCTTCCTCGAGCCGGGCAACCGTATTGGAAAGTTCTTCAGTCGTTCTGCAACTAAATCTCCGCTCCAAAAAAGCCTGGACATGCTTGGTTCTCTCGGAGATCTTGGTATCCGTTACATCCCGAATAAATATTAGATGACCAGAGAACTCGTCCGTTGGTCAGTTAATTTTGTGATTTGAAGATCTAATATTAGTTCTTCCCTTGTTGTTATTCTCGACTTCGAATTTGTATGGATTGTATGCTATTTTCAAGTTAATACTTTCTTCCATTCCGGTACTAGAGAAAATATCGGTTGTCCAACAGACCATAAATTGGGTACACCAATCAATTTTTTCGCAGCATCGTTAATATCCAGTATTCTCCCAACTAATCCAGGACAATTACACCATCTTCCATTTCATCCAATACACGATCTCTTGCTATGGTTATTAAGCCAAATATCCTGAAACGGAATAATCCGATGGCGATAAAGATATTGGCTATGGCTAATGAGTACGGGGAGAGATCACGATGGAATCCTATACTAATGTTGAAAGCACTAAGAACTGTTCCAATAACGGGAATTAATATACCAATCAGGATGATCAGATGTTGTTTACGGGAAGCTCCATGTTCGCTAATAACAAGTCTTATTAACAAGACTATTGCCCAAAAGGTAATTGCATATATATATACCAACCCAATCCATAGAATCTTGCCGAAATGATATGAATACTCTGAAAATGGCTTCAGGTCTATGAATTGGATCGAATTGATCGCCCATCCATGAATATAATTCGAATAGATCAAAACCAAAGAGAGAACAGGAATAACGGAAAGGATAATCCAGGTTCTTAGTGGATGCGGAAATGGTTTATTCGAATATCTATATACAAATAATAAAAATAATAAAGGTAACACAAAGGTTGGAAGCCATTGTACATTGTCCCAAAAGATTTTCCCTTCCAAGTCCGTACTAATGGATTCAAATAAGTATCCGGTTGTCCAGATAGCTTCGCAAAATAATACAGCCGCGAATGAACGCGCACCAATGACCCTGTGTCTTCTGATCGTGTAAACACCGACAGTTATAGTGACCCATATCGATAATAAGATTGGGAGCAGAAAAACCAATTGCTGGTAATCACTTTTATCCAATTGCAACCTCCACCCTGTTCCTCCCTCCTTTCTTTGCAGCATAGAGTGCTTCGTCAGCTTTTGTTAAAACCTCATCGGGAGTGGTTCCATTACCTGGGTATTCTGCAACTCCGACCGAGATCGTAATCTGTCCATGCCTGTCTTCGATTGAGAATCCAATATCCTCGACCATCTTCCGGATATTATCAGCACGCAATTGGGAATCATGTGCTGCAGCTCCCGTCAATACAACTAAAAACTCTTCGCCACCGTAACGAAACGCAATATCTTCCTGTCGAATATGTGCTAGCAAGTGCTCACCAAATGATTTGAGTACTTCATCTCCTGCTTTATGTCCAAATGAATCGTTGACAAGTTTGAAATGATCAATATCAATCATCAACAAGCTTACAGGTTGATTTTCTCGTTTTGCACGGGAAAACTCACGGTCCAACGTTTCTGCAAGAAAACGACGGTTGAAGAGTCCGGTAAGAGTATCATGTAAAGCCATTTGATACATCTTTACATGGAGGTTATTGATCTCTTCTAATTTGTCTTCAAGCTGTCCATTTGCATTTCGTAACTCACTAGTCCTGGTCACTACTTCTGCTTCCATTTCATCTCGCATGGTTGAAAGCCTTAAATTAGATTCCGTTAATTCGACAGTCAATTTCCAGAATCGGTCGATTAGGATTGACATAAATGCAAGTGCTAAACAAAAAGGAATCCAACCGGTGAGATCAAATCCACTTCGGATAAATACCCAATCGATATTTGAGTATATGACTAAAATACCGATAAATACCCCTGCAACTATCAGCTGCCGAGTTCCTGGTTTTTTTGCTTTTGCATTTGGGATGATTAATCCTATGATATATATTGTTTCCAAAGAAATTAATAATAATGCAAGATTTAAGAGGACCTCGGCCCAAGGAATCGGAAGCAGTAGCACACCAAGTATCAAAACCAAAGAAAAAATAGTAATACTCCTTAGAATCTTTGGAACAGGTTTCTTATCATATAAGAAACTCCATACGGTGAGTCCTATCAATACAGGCCAAACGATATTGACGGAGTACATGTACTTAACAATTAGAGCTGTATCATAAGTAAAACTATAAGAAACGTTTGATAAAGAAAAAGAGTAGATCACGCAAGTGATCAGGAACATTCCAAAATAATGGTAGAATGACTCTTTCCGGCGGTAAAACAAACTGAATTGAAGGATACTGAAGAAAAGGTATACACCTATTTGAAACCAGGAAATAGCTTCGTTCATCGATCTACGAAGGATGAGTTCTTTTGTCTTGTGAATGAGATAGCCACTGGACATTGAAAATCCAGGCATCATACCTGATAACCAATGACTTACGTCAGCTTGACCGATAATTCGGAAAACAAGAGTATTGTCTCCATTTATTAACATATTATTCGGTATCTGAACCAACGCTCTTTGTATGGTGCGGTGTATTGCCATTTGTCCATTTGAATCGAGATATATTTCCCTCGTTATTTCCTTACCATTCAAATAAACAGCCCAGTTCTCACCCACTTCAGCCAAGTATAACGACAGGTTTTGTTTAACACATTGTTGGTCACATATAAACTTGGTCATTAGCGAAAATTCATTCTGGGAATTACCCAATGGAATATCAAAAACTCGATTCAACCTTATCGGAAACCCTTCGATTTTTTTCGTATTTGGGTTACTAATGTTGAATCCGTCCACATCTGATTCGGAAAAACCCTTATGCGCATACCACGAAAGTTCTGTTAGATTTATTGGTTCAAAGGAATCGGATACATTCCAATGGATGATCTTTTGAGGAGGTATAAACAACAATAGTAGAGACCCGGCAAATATAATCAGAATGCCAAACATTCCAATAAGGGAAAATTTCTTGGATACATTTATAGGACGGATTTTTCCTCCATGATCTATTATTAATTATCTATAGAACACAACCCCGGTTTTACTATTAGGATGCGAACAAATCTTTCATATCCCAACTAATATTCAAATAATCTATGTATATTTATCGAATTGTACATTCATTGTATAGCAATGTTGGTTTTTTGAATAAAGAAAAGGTAAAAGTTATTAGAGTTTTACAAAATTAACCATGATTGTATGAAAATATTATAACAATTTATTTTAAGTTCATGAATTTAGAGCATAAAACAAATAATAATCGACTTGTTACTATTTTGATCCAAAAGAGAAGCTGTATTATATCTATCCGGATTTACCCTTGAATTACTTCTGTTACCCATGTACTATTAGATTCAAGAAAAGGAGGTAATACATGAATAAAAATAAATTTCAAATCATAATGCTCATATTGGTATTAACATTCGTTTCATTAGCTTGTGGATTTAGCGCAAGTACAGCCAACATCAAGGATGCTTATCTAACAGCAGATGAAGCTGGAACCGAAAAAACAACTGTTTATTCACAGGATGCGGTTTTTTACTGCATCGTTCAATTAGCCAATGCCCCGGATGATACCAATCTTAAGGCAGTTTGGACTGCGGTGGATGCGCAGGATACTGAGCCCAATTTTATGATCGATGATGTATCAGTTACAACAGGAGATGCCCCGGTAACATTCTCATTACCAAATGAATCGTTGTGGCCGATAGGGAAATACAAAGTGGAGCTTTTTATTAACGACAAGCTTACTCAAACATTGGACTTCGAAGTACAGTAATTAGGATTACGATCAAAAAATGATCTTGGAGGGCGAAGAATTCTTCACTCTCCAAGATCTAATTCATTTAATTATGATGGATTATTAAGGTAAATGCCTGGCCTGTATTATCTCCAGGTCAATCCTCGCTATTCCCACAATCCATTGTTTTTTGCAACTTCGCTATACCAATGGAAGCTCTCCTTGGGAATCCTTTTTAATGATTTGAAATCCACCCGTACCAAACCAAACCTTGGCGTGTAACCCTTAGCCCATTCAAAATTGTCCAATAGGCTCCAGGCATAATAACCTTTAACATTCGCTCCCGTTTCGATTGCATCATGCATCGCCAGTAAATGATCCCTCAGGTACATGATCCGACCGCGATCTATGACAAAGCCGTGTTCGTCCGGTATATCTTTGGCAGCCATGCCATTTTCGGTGATATATACTTCCGGGTTGCCATAATTCAACTGTACGTCTTTCAAGAGTTCATACAATCCAACCGGATTTACCCCCCAACCCATTTCAGTCCTTCCCCAATAAGAGTTGGAGACATGATCCTGCATCAGTTTCAAGACGCCGCCATCCGGATCATACCTCGCACTGTGGGTCATATAATAATTCAATCCGAGAAAATCTGCCGATCCCTTGATCAACGCCATATCCCCTGCTTCAATTACCGGGGCAATGGGATGAAGCCATTGCATCAATTCTTTAGGATATTCTCCATGGTAGAGTGGCCTTAAGAATAGTCCATTGAGGGAATCATAAGCCCGTTTTCGGGCAGTCAGGTCTTCCGGCAGTGAGCTATTAGCCGTGTTATGCGAGACATTCAGAACAATTCCAATTTTTCCCGGGCAGGCAAGCATCCGGAATCTTTGTACCGCATTTGCATGGGAAACGAGAAGGTGGTGAACTGACTGGATTGCCTTGCTCAGTTCTGTCATGCCTGGAGCCATATTTCCATAATAGTAACCCAGCATGGCTATCACCCAGGGTTCATTATGAGTAGACCAGAAGGGAACCCTGTCTCCCAACTGCTTGAATACCTGCTCAGCATAATCACCGAACCATTCCACAGAGTCACGTACAGCCCAACCACCGCGATCCTGCAGCACTTGAGGAAGGTCCCAATGATTTAGGGTTACATTCGGTTGGATACCATATTCCAGCAATCGGTCAATGATGCGGCTGTAAAAATCCAATCCCTTCTGATTAACTCTTCCAGTCCCTTCGGGCATGATCCTCGGCCAGGAGAGAGAGAATCGATATGTATTACTTCCAGATTGCTTGACCAGGCGTAAATCCTCTTCCCAAAGGTGATAATGGTCGCAGGCTACATCACCATTATCGTCATTGAGGACCCGGCCGGGAGTGTGAGAATAACGATCCCAGATGCTTTCACCTTTGCCGTCTTCTTTTGCAGCTCCTTCGATCTGATATGAAGAAGTTGCTGTGCCCCAGAGGAATTGATTTGGAAATTTTTTAAAAGGCATGATCACTCATCTCCCATCTTAATGCTCTCGATTATTTTCTATTGGTTACATCTGATTATAATAAAATTTTCCTGGAATCAGGTGATCTACTTTTCATCACCTTAGGGATATAAAATTCTAGATCTCAATACTATTCCAATAATTTCTTGCTATTAATAAAAAAGAGGCAGATGTTTTTTCCATCTGCCTCGAATAGTTGAACCCTTTAGTTGGTTTTTTTCGTTCTTTCCACTTTTGGTTCTTTTGTGGGTTTTTCACGCCCTTCCAATTCCTGGCGGATACTTCCCCATCCCATTCCTGATTCGCGCATTTCAAAGATCTCATCTACAGATTTGCCGAATTCATCTGAAAGCTGATACGCCAGATCGATCTCGCCAAAGCCATTATTCTTGCAGAACCAGCCCATGATCACATCGTATGTAGTTCCATATCTTTCAGCAAGGGTAACGGCATGCGGTTGTTCAGATTCACTACCACATATCCCGGTCGTCCTTCCTTCCGGTGTTGGTGTTCCTACTGGAAGGGTTGGCTCCAGAGTCCCATCGCTGACAGTCGCTGTGGAATCTTCTGCTGGAGAAGGAGTAAGTGTTTCGTCTTCAGTTTCTTCTTCCGTATCTGCAATAATGATATCCTTTTCATTTTTCGCATTGACGATCTTGTCTGCATTCCAGGTGCCATCTTCATTAATATGGAACCAGATTCTGACAACTGAATCGACTTCAGGTTTGCCATTTACTTTTGTGTCTGGCAAAACAGTTACCTGTGATGATCCTACAGTCCAAACTGAATCATTAATGGCAGTTACCGTTCCCGTAAAAACTTTGTTCGAATGCTTTGCGTTTCCGGGGACGATCAGATCTGCCACCTGATTACCTTCAGCATCAAAGTGTCCGATCACATGGACAGTTGAATCCACTTCCGGCAGGTTTACGGCTTTTGTATCATCAGTTACAACAATATTTGTTCCATCGAGACTGAGGCCACCTTCTTGTGTGGATACTATGCTGCCAGTATAGTTGAAACTATAAAGTGGTTCTTGAGGTGAACCAGCAATGTTGGTAAGGGTCATTTGACCGGTGGTCAAGTCTACCAAGCCGGAAGGGTTTTCTACCAATACATTGCCATGTAACACAGATACAATGGACTGCTCATTATCCAGTGCATACACCTGGAATTCGGTACCATGAACTGAAACCAAACCGCCTGGAGTTCGTACGTGATAGTAACTGATTGAACCCTTAAGTGGTGTGACAGTATTGGTAATTCCACCACTCATTGTCGAGACTAATAACTCAAGCGTGCCGTTTCGTTTCCATGAGAGTTTGTCGATGGAAATTTGTGTATCCGGGTCCATAGCAATTACGGATCCATCTGGAAGCGAAATCTCTGCAGTCGAATCTGCATAAGATCGGAGTGTGCTGCCTTCTTTAACCCTGGTATTGTTCTCTCCGATTGTCCAGTCGCCATTGGCTGTCTTTACAGCCACCACCCCTTGAATATTATCCAATGATGCAGCAGTGACAGGTTGAGCCGTCCAGAATATGAAGGCTCCGGCAGTAATAGTAACAATGAAGAGCAATGCTACTACCATACTCAAGATAGCCCATTGCCATTTTTGATTTTTTGTAGATTTTTGTGTATTCAAAGATATCCTCACTTTTTGAAATTGTTTTCGCGCAGCCTCATGTGAAAGGGTAGGACTGGCGTTTTGCTGGACATTACTTGCCAGCATGATCAATTCTCCAATGTCTGTCATCTCGGCAGGCAATTCCTGGAGAATCTCAGCCACAGGTTTACCTGATTCCATTTCAGATAGTTTTTCATGTAGCAGCTGATCTTTATTCATTGTTATTCCTTCCATAACTTCATTTTTTCTCTCAATACTTCCAACGCCCGGTACTGCATCCCTTTCACAGAGTCAATTGTTTTTCCGAGCGTTATTGCTGTTTCTTGGATCGAAAGCTGAGAGACAAACCTTAAAGCGATCAATTCGCGATATTCTTCAGGTAATTCCTTGATTTTCGATATGAGTTCATCCTGTATTTGAGTCTTATCATTCGTAGCTTCCGGACCTGGCGAGGAACTAATGAATTCTTCGGTGATTGGCTGTTCAGGTCGTGATTTAGTTTTTCGATAATGGTCAATCGATTGATGCCGGGCAATGGTATACAGCCAGGAAGTAAAGCTGCCTGAATCAGGGTTGTACTTATGCAGCGAACGAATCATTTGAATAAAAACCTCCGAGGTCATATCTTCTGCGATATAGCGATCCCCGGTGCGATAATACAAGAATCTGAAAATGCCCTGGTAGTGAATATCATAAAGGCACGAAATAGCATATTCATCACCGT
This sequence comes from uncultured Chloroflexia bacterium, assembly GCA_963757065.1. GTDB lineage: Bacteria > Chloroflexota > Anaerolineae > Anaerolineales > Anaerolineaceae > PNON01. The sequence goes on from CAVWQC010000001.1 coordinate 45,885, forward strand.
TCTTTGCAAGTGATATCAATCGGTATTGTTCAGTATTTTGCATCGTAGACGTCTATAGCTTAAACGTAATATCTTTCAATAAGAGTCGCATATCTCACCAAGAAATACAATATGGTGATTTGAAGACAATAATCCAAGTTGAATTAATGGGGATGCACACTCACATCCTCATAATAGATACCATAAAAACCTAAAATCCTGATTAATGAGCCGATTGAATTTATTTCCCCAGGTACTTCACCTGGTGAAAAAACACAAATATTTGAAGGTACTTACCACCTTCCGATTATATTAAATAAAAAATGATGTTTCATTTCTGAGGAACACCAAAAATACACAAGGAATCACATTTAACTATATTCCATATCGCTTTTGGTAGTATTTGACCTTGTCTTTTTTACTAGCCAGCGAACTGCTTTTCGTACCACCAATGGTCGCTAGGTGACATCACCATTATCGTTATTGAAGACCCGGCCTGGAGTGTGGGATGAACGGTCCCGGATGCTTTCACCTTTGCCATCATCTTTTGCTGCTCTTTCGATCTGAAAGGAAGAAGTTGCTGTACCCCAAAAGAAATGATTTGAAAATTTATTAAAAGGCTTAACGTATATCCTCTGGTTGAATGAATAATTATTATGTTTCATAGTTTCATTAAATTATAATCACCTGCCATGAAATAGTAGGTCAACAGATTTGTACGCCATTATTGGGGTAATCTTACCTCGATTGTAGTCCCCTTTCCCACCTGACTATTGGCAGAAATCGTACCACCATGTGCCTCTACAATGCTTTTCACTATGGTTAGTCCCAGCCCGGCGCCACCTGTGCCCCTGTTTCTGGATTGTTCCACCCGGTAAAATTGTTCAAACACATGAGGAAGATCCTCAGCAGCAATACCTTCTCCGGTATCTGAAACGGAAATGATAACTGCGTTATCTATTCTTTTCGCACAAACATCTACACGTCCACCGTGAGGTGTGAACCGAATCGCATTGGATATGAGATTGTTTACCACGCGGTTGATCTGATGGATATCCATCCGAACAGAGTCAACATCATCCATCATACAGCCTTCCAGGACAATATCCTGGGCTGCAGCTGTCAGGTGGAAGCTTTCAATACTGTCTGATATTAGGTCGCTTAAGTTATTGGCCTGAATATTCAGTTTCATTCCACCAGCATCAATTTGAGAGAAAAGGAACAAGTCGTTGATCAACTTGGATAGTTCTTCAATTTGGTGGCGCGAAGTATTGATATAACGATTTTTTGTTTCATCATCTTCAACCAATCCATCTGATAAAGCTTCCAGCATCGCCCGAATGGATGTAAGAGGTGTCCGAAGGTCGTGACTTACCCAGGCTATCAAGTTTTTCCTCAGGGCTTCTATCTTTGCCTGCTCCAACTTTGAAGATTCCAACTCAGCAGCCATTTTATTGAATGATCTGGAAAGTTGAGCTAATTCATCTTTTCCATTTAACGGAACTCGCATTTGTAGGTCACCATCAGCAATCGAAAGAGCTGCATTATTTAGCACTTGGATCCTGGTAATCAGTGATTCTGAAAGATATAATCCGACGGGTACAGAAATTCCTACCGCAAAGATCAATAATATGGTCGCCAATTGGAGATCATGCGGGCTGGCAAACATTAACCTGGCAATGATCCAAATATTAATAAAAACCACAAGGGCTGAAATAATACTGCCGAGGATGATCGTTATTCTCATGGAAGGAATTTGAAATATCCAACCGAGACGGTAAGCTAAAAAGGTTAATAACACAGAAAATACGGCTGTTATAGACATTAACCTGAGCATGACCGCAAACTCATTCATCGGGGGTCTCATCACAACATAAAACAAAACCAGCCCTAGAATAAGTGCAGGCAGTACATTAATTAGAATTCGAATCAGACTGGAAAAATTCTTGCGAGGTGATGATTCATTCTGGTTCATAGCTAAATTTATATCCTACTCCCCAAACAGTGTGAAGAAATTTGACATTACCCGGATGTGTTTCCAGCTTTTCCCTGAGTCTCCGGATATGTACAGTCACAGTCTCCTGATCAATATAACTTGTTGTACCCCAAACCTGATCCAGCAATTGATCTCTAGTGAAAACCCGTTGCGGATTTCTTGCGAGGAATAATAATAGATCAAACTCCTTTGCTGTCAGGTTGATCGGGTTGGAATCTAATGTAATGATCCTTGAAACCGGGTTAATTGACAAGCCATCATAGTTAATTATTTCTTCATTCTCTTTCGGTTGAGTGGATCGAACCCGTCGTAAAACTGCTCGCACACGGCTAACCAACTCTTGTGGGCTAAACGGTTTCATCACATAATCATCAGCACCCATTTCGAGACCAGCAATCCTGTCCATCTCCTCAATTCGTGCTGTGAGTATAATAATCGGAACCTCGCTGCGTTCCCTAAGCCAGCGGGTGACGCTCCATCCATCTTTTCCCGGGAGCATCAGGTCGAGGATTACCAACATGGGTAATCCTTTTTCCAATTCTTCCAACGCAATCTTTCCGTCAGAGTACAAAACTACATCATAACCAGCCCGGCGTAAATATAATCCGACAACTTCTGCCACATTTGGTTCATCTTCTATGACGACGATCTGTTTTTCAATCATAAGTTTGATTTCTCTGGAGAAATATTCGATTTCATATTAATACTACGCATATTCAATTTCGACCGCAACTTAAATAATCCTTTTTTTACAAAAGGTATACGAATTACCAGTAAGATCAATATGATTATTCCATAAATTACCGGTTTGATAATGTTTCCCCTTAGGCCAAATATATCTCCCTTCTGCGCAAGGGCATAATGAAAAACTATAAGGATTGAAACTGGATAAACCAGACTATGCAATCTTTTCCAATTCTTGCCCATCTTTCTCATCCACCACTTGAAAGAGGTTAAACCCATCAAAAGCAATACAAGGAATGTGGCCAGCCCAAACAACAGGTAGGGTTTTTGAGAAAATGTCGTAATGATCCTGGGCAAAACCAGACCATAATCAACAACTGTGAAAATAATGAAGTGTATTCCAGCATAAAGCAACGCGTACAAACCCAATGGTTTGCGGAGGCGGGATACTATTGTGGTTCTAAACAGGATATTGATGGGTGTGCATGCAAGCATAATCACAAGTAAGGTGATGGCTGTCCGGCCAGTACGCTGGGTTGCGGCTTGAATAGGGTTGGCAGTTAGGTTAAATGTGAAATAATCATATACCAGTAGCGCTAATGGAATAAGCGACCCTATATGTGTTCCCCAGCGTAATATTTGCCATTCTATATCTTTTTGTGATTTTCTTTGCGTGTTCACGATGTTACTCATAGGTATTACCTTAATTATTTTTCCTTCATCCAAATTCTCAATTAAATCTTTAAAGTAGTCAGGATCTTTACAGCATTGTCCGTTTTTCCAGTTAATAATTCTCGATTAAATCCATACCTTCATATAATGGTGTTACTTGCTGGTCATATCCATTGAACATTAAAGTAGGAATCCGTCCAGTAGTACCAATAACCCTTTCAGTATCCTGCGACCACCGTGGATGAGACACATTTGGATTCACATTCGAATAGAATCCATACTCATTTGGTCCGATCGTATTCCAAAGAGTAGCTGGCTGCTTATCCGTTATTATTATTCGAACGATGGATTTAATGCTTTTAAAACCATATTTCCAGGGAACAACCAATCTCACAGGTGCACCATTTTGGGGTAATAATTGTTTTCCATATATACCGGTTGCTATTGTGGTAAGGCTATGCATTGCTTCGTCCATTCGTAATCCTTCTGTGTATGGCCAAGGATATCCGCCGCTTTTTTGTCCGGGCATCTCATCAGGTCGAAAAACCGTCTCAAAGGCCACAAATTTTGCATCACTGGTTGGTTCCACTTGATGCAATATATCAGAAAGGGAAAATCCATTCCAAGGGATAACCATTGACCAACCTTCCACGCATCGCATCCGGTAGATTCTTTCTTCCTGGGAGAATTCGCTCATAAGATCTTCCAACCCGAAAGTCATTGGCTTATTCACTAAACCGGATACTTCAACGCTCCATGGATCAGATTTGAATTTTGTGCTCAATGATGCAACATATTCTTTATCAGTTGTAAACTCATAGTAATTGTTATAGTTGGTAATAAACTTATAATCTGTCGTTTTGTTCCCTAATTCGTCCATTAGAGATCCATTAAGAAGAGAAGCACCATCCGTTGTTGGAACACCCTCCGAGGATGTCATCACTTTTGGGGTACAGGCAGCTAATGTAGCAGCTGCAACCATTGCCCCAGCTCTTCCTAAAAACCTTCTTCTAGACAGATAGTCTGCTTCAGATGTGATCTCTGAAGATAATATATTATTCGAAATTTACCTTTTTTACTATCATTCCATCTCCTCAAATTAATGTTCTGCCAATAAAAATTGAATGGCTGCTTCTGTTTCCTTATAGCTGCCTTCACCGATATGTGTATATCTGATATGACCTTTTTTATCAATGAGGTATAGCGAAGGCCAATATCTATTATTGTATGCTCTCCATATTTTTCCATCATTGTCCTGTACAACCGGGTAGATGATTTCCCATTCTTTAACTGCTTCCATCAGGTTAACCAGGTCTCTTTCTCTTGCAAATTCCGGGTAATGATTACCGATAACAACCAATCCTTTGTCCCGATATGCTTTATCCCATTCCCTCAACGAGGGAATAACGTGTTGGCAATTAATTCAGCCATATGTCCACATATCCAGAAGGATGACTTTCCCTTTGAGATCAGCAAGTTTGATAGGACTGTCAACATTTATCCATGTGTCCGATTCCAACTCTGGCGCAGCACCAAGATCTGGCAGGCTTGTATTTAATGACGAATCAGATGTCGCCTTCAAAGTTGAACAAGCACTAATAGCAATTAATAATAAGAAACTCATCACAACTTTCATTATCGCATCCTTGTTTGAATTATTCAGTAACTTATTTATACCCGGTGGATATTAAGATATGCCGAACCAATTCTTTCAGAAGTATTAACAGATGTGCGAAATTGTTTTGAATCTTGTAATCTTTCTTTCCCGACTGCTTAAGGTTTCATTTTCATAATAATTACATCTAAACAAAATATCTACAGGAGAAAAATAAATGAAAAATCGAAATGCGTTATTCACAATATTTGTTGCTGGAATGGTCTTTTTGGCGGCTTGCAGCCCACAGACCACAGCCACCCCAGAGGTCATGATGGATAAACCCACCGAAGCTATGTTGGAAAAACCAACAGACATTATGATGGAAAAAACCGAAGCGCCGATGATGGATGAAACCAAGCCGGCTGGGATGCAAGAAAATGAAACAAAAACCAGCGAAGATACAATGATGAAAGAAGTCCCTGCCTGGTTTTCAGTTCCATTAACAGATGTGAATTCAGGATCCGAGTACAACATAACAGATTACAACGGCAAAGTTGTCCTGGTGGAGACACTTGCAATGTGGTGCTCCAACTGCAAGAAGCAGCAGGGAGAAGTATCCAAATTGAAACAGGAATTGGGAGACAAGGTCACCTATATAGGTTTTGACATCGACCCCAATGAAAATATGGAAAATCTAAAGGAATACACCGCATCCAACAATTTCGATTGGGTCTATTCGGTGGTACCGGCGGAAGTGAGTAGTGAATTGGCTGCCCTTTATGGAAATCAATTCTTGAATCCGCCATCAACCCCCATGCTGATCATAGACAGCGAAGGCGAAGTACATCCCCTTCCGTTTGGGATTAAAAGCGCAGAGCAGTTGAAAGAATTCCTGGCACCATTTTTAGGGATGTGATCAAACCTGCACGATAAACCAGTCATCAGTACAGGATGGATACCTGGAAGGTAAATAATCCTGTACTGATGATTGTTTCAATCAACGAAATGAGAGTGATATGAACGCAGCTGAAATTTGGACAAGTCTTACCCTCGGATTGCTTGCAACCACCAGCCCTTGTGTGCTGCCGCTTTACCCGGGGTTTTTAGCGTATCTCAGCGCACAATCCAGTGAAGACAAACCACATACCAGGTATTTACTCGGCTTTTTTGTTCTGGCAGGAGTACTCTCCATGATGCTGCTGCTTGGCGGGATCATTGCCCTGCTATCTGTATCCATAGGGGAAGCATTATCGGTTGTGATCCCGATTTCAGACCTTTTGATCCTGGTCCTGGGTATTTTGCTCCTTCTGGATCGCAATCCTTTTAAGAAACTACCTCAGATGCAGGTGCCGATCCTCAAGAACGCTTATGGCCGTGCTTTCGTCTACGGCTTGATGTATGGACCAATCTCCCTACCCTGTTCCGGACCTTTGCTAGTGAGCATCTTTGCGGTCTCCCTCAACAGCACAGAAATGTTCAGCCGCCTGGCAACATTCCTGTGGTTCGGATTGGGATTCGGCATTCCGCTCCTCGGGTTATCATTTCTGGCTGGAGCAACAGCCCGCCATATCACCAGCTGGCTGGCGAAGCACTCCAGGATGATCAATGCCATTGGCGGGATTTTATTAATTGGTATAGCCATTTACGACATCATCCAAAACTTGGAAATGTTCAAGAGATTTTTAGGTTTGTAATATTTCATCCAATTGCATGTGGTTTCAAAGGTTTTAGGTTGTTTTTAATTTTGATTGACTTTTCGTCCAATACCGTTATAATCTCAAATATCAACCTGACCTGAAAACTGGGTTTTGGCTTCATAAACAGAGAGTCTGCGGTTGGTGCAAGCAGACGATAGGTCAAAATCCTTCCACTTCAGTGCCCAACCCGGGCAGGTTCCCCCGCAGGGATGCGTATTCCACGTTATCGTAAAGGGGACGGATTCGACCGTTACAGCGATCAAAGGTCCTGCTTTTAGCGGGATGAAAGCAGGTGGCACCACGAGCAGCCCCCTCGTCCTGCATGATGAGAGGGCTTTATTTATTCATTTTTTGGAGGTGCTATGCTAGACATCAATCTCATTCGTGAAAAACCTGAAATTGTCAGAGAAGCGCTGGTCAAGCGTCAGATGGACCCAGCCCCGGTGGATGCCATTTTGGGAATCGATTCACGCAGGCGGGCTGTTCAGGCTGAAGTGGAAACACTCAAAGCCCAACGAAATACGGTTTCCAAAGAGATCAGCCAGATGAAAGACCAGGCCGCACGGCAGGGAAAGATCAACTCGATGCGCTTACTGGGTGACCAGATCTCCCAATTGGATGAACAATTCAAACAATTGGATGAGGAATTATTGGCGATCATCCACACGATTCCGAATATCCCGGATGCAGCCGTTCCACTGGGAAAAGACGACCATGATAATCCGGTCATCAAGACGTGGGGAGAGCCAAAGAAATTTGAGTTTACTCCCAAAGCTCACTGGGATCTGGGTCCCGAACTGGGAATCATCAATTTTGAGCAGGGTATCAAGCTCACCGGATCGACGGTTTTATGTGCTGAACGGCGCAGGTGCCCGGCTGCAGCGCGCTCTCATTGCCTGGATGCTGGATCTGCATATACGCCAGGGTTACACTGAAAAATATACACCCTTCATGGTGAAAAGTGATGTACTTTTTGCCTCAGGGCAGTTGCCAAAATTCCGGGACAATTTGTATCATGACGCTGAAGAAGACTTCTGGATGGTTCCCACGGCTGAGGTACCACTCACCGGTATCCATATGGGTGATTTCCTGGAGGAATTCTGTTCTACCTTTAAATTACACTGCATATACTCCCTGCTTCCGACGGGAAAAAATGAGCGCCGGTCGGGATGTTCGCGGAATAAAACGCGGTCACCAGTTCGACAAAGTGGAGATGTATAAATACTGCAAACCGGAAGAATCCATGCAAGAGCTGCAAAAAATGATCGATGATGCAGGCCAAACCTGTGCGGAGTTGGGGTTGACCTATCGCATGATCCAGCAATGCACCGGCGACCTGGGGTTTAATGGCCTCATCGCTTACGATCTCGAAGTTTGGGCTCCCGGTTGCGGGGAGTGGCTTGAAGTATCCTCCATTTCCAATGTAGGTGACTTCCAGGCCAGGCGGGCAAATATCAAATACCGCCCAGCGGATGGCAGCAAACCCCGCTTCGTCCATACCCTGAATGGCTCCGGGCTTGGACTCCCTCGAACCCTGATTGCTGTAATGGAAACGTATCAGCAGGCAGATGGATCCATACTGATTCCTGAGGTGCTCAAACCCTGGATGGGTGGTATAGACCGGATTGGCGGATAATGGAACAATTTGCCCTGGCTCAAGTGCTGCTGATCGGGCTGGTTTTTTCTGCCATGCTGGTTGGCTTGATCGGGTTGATCATTCCGATCTATCCCGGCCTGACGATTATCTGGATCGCTGCATTGATCTATGCCATCATTGATGGATTTGGCTGGCCTGCCTGGTTATACTTTTCATTCATCAGCATCTTCACGGTGATCGGTAACCTGGCGGATAACTATTTTATCGGTGCCAAAGCAAGGAAGACTGGCGCAAGCTGGCTGGCAATCGGCGTGGGATATGTCGCCGGTATCGTTGGGACGTTTATCATTCCGTTGATTGGCGGGTTGCTCTTCTCCATCCTCGGTGTTCTGGTCGTGGAGATGATCCGAAAAAAGGATTGGAAGATCGCCTGGGTGACCACAAAAGAGATGGCATTGGGCTTTGGATGGTCTGTTGTTGTCCGCATCGGGATAGGTGCTATAATGATTTCGATATGGTTGGTTTGGGCATTTACTAATCGTTAAGGAGGAAACAATGGAAGGATTTTTCACGGGAGCATCACAAATTTTAAATCTTTTAGGAGTATTGCTCAGGTTCGTCGGAGTGGTGGTTTTCGGTGTTGCTCTGGGTTGGTTGACCTTAACAGCCTTTAAAAGGGAGACACTCTGGTATTATCAGGCAGTAGTCCTGGTAGTTTTCTTTGGCTTTTTCGCAGCAGTTTTCTGGAAATCAGACCCGGGTGTCCTGGGTGGATTAACCCTTGGGACCGGTCTGGCACTTTTACTCTGGGGAATGAGACAACCCAGAGCCAAAGTGGAGACTCCGGGTGAGGTTGCACCTCCCCAGGAAGTAAAGAAAACACGTAAAGTAGCGTAAAAGCAAAAGTCCTGGTTCATAAACCAGGACTTTTATATTTCCAAATTATCAGATTATTCGTGGGCGAGATAAGCTTCCAGCATGATCAGATTCTTCTCGCCGGCTTGTTTGATCACCCGTAAAAGGTTATCCATGTGGCTGACCTCTTCCAATTGCTCAGAGACAAACCAGCCCAGGAACTCGCGTCCGAGGTGATCATTCTGTTTGATCGCCAGGTCCATTAATGCATTGATGCGGCGAGTCACTTCCCATTCCCAATCCAGTGCATACTGCACGGCTTCCTCAGCTGTCGCAAAGGAAAACTTACCGGCCGGGATGGCAGGAATTTTTAATTCTCCACCTGTTTCATAGATATATTTAACGAATTTCTTTCCGTGTTCACGTTCTTCATCGGATTGTTTTACGAACATTTTTGAAACACCTTTAAGTGCCCGTGATTCAAAAAAAGCTGCAATCTGTAAATACTGGTGTGAAGCTTCAAATTCATGACCGATCTGTTCATTTATTGCTGCATTTAACTCTTTGCTGATTAACATTTGTTTCTCCCTTTCTCTAAATAAATCATTTTCTTCCTTAATTATAGCATTCCACCCTTCAATCATTCATCATTAAGTCATACATTGCTTATACACATTTAAATTCCTCCCATTTTTGATGATATATTTAAGCTGAAATCCATTATCCATCGGAGTTATTCATGACCTGTCCTGAAATGAAGATTGTGGAAAATCCTGCAAATTCCAGTGATTTTTCCTGCTTTACTCTGCTCGAAAAATTTCCAAAGAAAATATTAAACGATCAATTTGAATATGCCTGGAAAATGCGTGAATTGTCTCCCGGTCAACATTTTTCCGCATTCCTTACCTCTTGGGATTTGCTGGCAAGCACCGCAGAAATAACGACCGGGATTCAAAATATTTCGGATTGGTATGGAGTTATTCGGGCAGATAAAACCTGGGCCGATAAATTCAATCATGTGATGGAAAATCCGAAGTCATTGATGCGGATGTACACAAAACGCTTTGCAGAATCCTGGCCGATTTTTGATGCAGCAGAACTGGAACAAAAAGGATTATTACAGGCTGATTATGCATCCCGCGAAGAAGTCATTTCGACCTATCGCTCAAAAGTTATTGAAAGCTATTCACCGGAATGTTGGCTTCGACATGTGGATGAAGGTACGCTTCCTCTTCCGGATTGGGAGCATACTCTTTCGGCCTGGTTTCAAATTCGTAAAAATTTTTTTCAAGGATCCACACTGGCAAAACACAGAGAATAGCGAGAGGATCGTTTCCAACGCATTCTTGTCATTGATTTATTTCTTCAAGGAAGGCAAGCTCTACTTTGAGAATCCAAGTTTAAAACCGGATATCTTCGACCGGACCCAGGTACTTTCAAGCCTATGACAGATCAGATGGAACTTAAACCGATCTATACACGGATTTTGGATATGGTGCGTCAAATACCATATGGCAAGGTTTGTAATTATGGGGAAATCGCAATACTGACCGGTGGATGTACAGCTAGGATGGTGGGATATGCACTATCCTCTCTGCCAAAAGATTCAGATGTTCCCTGGCAGCGGGTCATTAATGTCAAAGGGAAGATCAGCCCGCATGGTTATGGTATTGGTTCAAATGTACAGCGGATCCTGCTGGAAGAAGAAGGGGTAATATTCAGCCCGGATGGCGTGATCGACTTTGAACGCTTCGGATGGCCTGGATAAAACGGGCTGCCAGAACCTATGGATATAATTTCAATTTAAATCAACCGACTGCTATAGTCATTTGAATACGATCAGGGACCACCCAGTTGGTCAGCGATTCCAGCGATCCGTTTGTCGCGGGTTTCCTGTGTCTTCGCATCCATCACCTGACGGACAAATTCTTTTCGTTTGGAATAAGACAAGGATTCGAACAATTCAAATGCCCCGGATTTTTTCGTAAGTGCCATTTGTAGATCAGTAGGAATTTCCACGATCCGAGGTTCCGTATCCAGTTCAAGCGTAACTTCCACCTGGTCGCCTCCCCGAACACCCGCTGCTTCCCGGTTTTCCGCACTCAACGGCAGCATAAATTCACCTGAATAAGGCATCACCGAGTTACGAAATGTATATCCATTGATGCTTGCTTTGACCAATGGTTTCTTTCCTCCAGCCAGAGTATCTACAATTTCGACCGGTACTGGAATACCGGTAGCTGTCTTGCCTTCGCCTCTGATTACTCCTTTGAATGTGACTTTCATTCCTACCACCTCATCGACTTTTCTTAAAAGATAACCCCTTATCATGAAGAGCATGAGTCAGAAGTTTGAGCGCATTCGGACCAATGCCATGCAGGTTTTTGATTTCTTCCTCGCTGACGAGTGCTAATTGCTCCAATCGAGAATATCCTGCATCAGCCAAAGCTCTCCTTGCCGGTGCGGCCAGTTTTATTGGGAAAACACTACTGGATTGATTTGCCTCTTCCCGATTTTGCTTAACTTTATCAGTTTTCATATCCATCTGGATATTCCTAGTTCTTCATTTTGGCTTTAGTTACCAGGTCTGCCAGTCGAGCCATGGATTCAGCAGTACCTTCCTCCATTCCATTGCTTAACATGACATCACGATCTTCTGATGATTGAAAAACCATCTGGTCCGTCATCTTGGTTATCCCGGCCCAATCTTCAAAAGTCACAGTTTCCATTAGAACATGACCAGGCATTCCTTCATATTCAAATGTGTAAACTAATTTTGCCGGTTCAACAACTACGTGATATACACCATGAAAGGCATATTTTTTTCCATCAGGGTCATGTTGGACGATACGCCAGGAACCTCCAGGCCGCACTTCCATCTTTTCCACTTGACTGGTCAGGTAACTCGGTCCCCACCAATCCGGAATCAATTTTGGATCAATAAACACTTTATATACCACCTCCCGCGGCGCTTCGAATATATAAGCACCATATATATCCTGCTTACACGGTTTGGTGAAAAGATTTCCGTTGGGCAAAGTAATTATTCCCTTGATAACAATTCTTCTAATTTGTCGAACGATTCATTCCAGCTGGCTGCTATTAATTCCATCATTTCGCCTACTGGGAGGCCGGAATGAATCAACGTAAATTTAGTCTTCCCTGCGAGATCCTCAAATGTAAGGGTCAATAATAACTCCATCGGCCACTCTTCCTCCATCCCGTAGTATGACCCTGGAACAGTATTGCCCTGTGGATCGGCGAAGGAATCGGTGACAACGATCCGACTGGGTCTTACAATTTGCTTAAAAATACCCTTCCCCCAGGTATCCTGACCTTCAGGTGATCTCATACAATAAAGCAGCTGTCCACCTACTCGAAAGTCGATTTTTACCACAGGCGTTGTATACGTTTTCGATCCCCACCATTGAGCAAGCATCTTGGGATCTGACCAGGCTTGAAATAATTTTTCGGGTGTTGCATCAAAGACCCGACTTACTATTAAATCTTGCTTTTTCTCTTCAAAACCAAGAGGTTTTGTAGTCATTTTCTACTCCTTTCTGAGTGGTTGATAATAAAGCAGAACATTCCCAGAGATAAACACCCTGGTTTTAATCAATTTCAATTGAATCCTCTCATTTAGATTTTTGAACATCGAATTTCCCTTGCCAAGGACAATTGGACTTATGATCAATCGATACTCATCGATCAGATCATGCTGCGCGAGGAATGAAGCGAGCTCACCGCTGCCAAAAACAAACATATCTTTTCCGGGGAGTTCTTTCAACCTGGCGACAGCTTCAACTGCGTCTCCCTTTACCAGGGTGGTATTTTGCCAATTTGCACTTTTCAGGGATTTAGAGAATACAAATTTGGGAATCTGATTCATCAGACCCGCCACGTTCGGATCATCTCGTAACCCATCAGGTGTCGGCCAATAACTTGCCATTAACTGATATGTGACCCGTCCAAATAGAAGTGTATCTGCCGTTTTGAGCTGCTCAATGGAAAAGTTATTAAATTCTCCATCCACATTATGCCAGTTAATATCACGGTTAAGTCCTTCAAAATATCCATCCACAGAAAGCATATTGAATACTATAACTTTACGCAAAGCAGACTCCTTTCGACCAATCACCGTCAGATATCCCGGTGAAACTAGGATATCAGAGGCAAGGGCTAAAATAAACAGGTTGTACACGGTTACTGGTGAACAAATTCCTCCGGAGTAGAAAAATCCTACAGGTCAAATAACCTGTAGGAATATTATTTATTAGTCACGTTTACGAGTGAGTTAGGAATACTTATTCCCGTTTGATCACCACTGCGGTGAAATCGTCCTGATGCAGATGCTCATCGCTGTGTGATTCCACCTCTTGCCACAGCTTATTACATATCTCCCCGGCTGATGCTTTTCTGAACCGTGCAAACTCCGCCCGCACACGTTCCAGACCAAACTCCTGCCCTTTGGAATCCATGGCTTCCACCAGGCCATCACTAAACAGTAATGCCAACCCGCCATGTGGAAGCAGGATTTCCTGTTGATCGATCTTCACGTCCGGAAAGATCCCCAGGGGCTGTCCCTCTTGCATTGGGATATCAAGGCATTTCCCGGAGGCATCCATCACGATCGGTAGAGGATGCCCGGCACGGGCATACCGCATATGACCAGTACGGAAATTAAGAACACAATAAATTACGGTGACAAACATGCCTGAAGCATTCATTGTGAGCAATGAGCGATTAACATTTTGAAGGACTTGTTCCGGGTTATTCTCTCGCCGTGTTTCCGAACGTATCAGGCTGAAAGTTAAGGCCATGAATAAAGCAGCCGGTAAACCTTTATCCGTCACATCACCGATCACAATACATAAACTATCCCGTCCGATGGGGATAAAATCATAAAAATCTCCGCTCACCGTCCTGGCTGGAACGATGAGAGACCCGAATTCATATCCTTTTCGGCTCGGCAAATCAACTGGCAGGATGCTTTGCTGGGTCTGGCGGGCGATCTCCATCTCCCCTTCGAGCAATTTTAATAATCGTTGGCTCTCTTTCATCAGGCGGGCATTTTCAAGTGACAGCGACATACTGCTAGTCAGTGTAGCGAGCAGATTGATATCAGATTGCGTGAAGGCATTCTCCTTATCCAGGTTCTGCAGGCTGACAATTCCCTTCACCTCATCGCCAACCAGCATGGGAACCCCCATCCAGGTCATTGGCATCTGCGTCCCGGGAACAACATGCATTTTCTCTGTTGAGATCAACTCCAGGATTTCGCTGTAGTTGATCATATAAGGCTTACCGGTGCGGACGATCCTTGCCCGGGAAGTATCCACAGGAGACCATTCGGTCAGGTGCAAGTGGACGCCTTTCTCCACCGCGTAATGGTGGAAAATTTTCCGGGTCTGAGGATCATACTGCGAGATCATGACGATCTGTGCATTAAATGTATCCCGTAGTTTATCTCCGACCAGGTTGTAGATGTCAGGCATCTCCATCCGGGAAGATAGACCCTCCTGCACACTGTTGAGCAGATTGATCTCAGCGTGGTGTTGTTCGAAGCTGCGTGAATAATAACGGGCAGCTTCTTCCCAATCACCGCGTTGTTCAGCTTCTGCGGCCCTGGCATGAAAGTCTTCTGTATTATGTATTTCAGAATTCTTCGTAAATGATCGACCCCGTTTCATATTCTTCCCATAAAGTAGGCTCAGAATCCAAATATTATTATTTTTCGATAATCACATATCATTATATATAGAAATTGTGAATAAAAACCAGCACCCTTAATATTAATATGGGAAGTAATGAAAGACATTAGGTTACACATCCCCTCGTAATATCATCACCTTATCGTGCTAGAATATGATTAATACTAATAGTGGAAAGGAGACAGGTCCCATGGAAAACGAAGAACTTCGTAAACTTCTCCAACAACTTCATGAAGAGATCAAGAATACCCGGACGGTTGACGAAAAGGGCACAGAGCTATTAACCGACCTGGATGGGGATATCCATGCATTACTGGAGCGATCGGAAGATAATATCTCCCCGATACAACCCTCCATAACTCAACGTCTCGACGCCGCTCTCCTGCATTTTGAAGTCACCCACCCCAGCCTGACAGTCATGATCTCCAAACTGCTGGATACCCTGAGCAACGCAGGAATTTAAATTAACCCTGAAGTTGTAGTAACCGTAACAGGCAGTTCCATCTTTCCGAAATTGAGTTTTATAAAGCTGTGCATACAGGCCTTTTCGGGCTACCAGTTCGGTATGCGTGCCGCGCTCGACGATCTGCCCGCGGTCGATGACCAGGATCAGGTCGGCTGCCAGGATGGTGCTGAGACGATGAGCGATAACGATACTGGTGCGCTGAGCCATGACGCGTTTCAAGGCTTCCTGGATGAGCTGTTCCGATTCGCTGTCCAGGCTGCTGGTGGCTTCATCCAGCACCAGGATCTTCGGGTCTTTGAGGATGACCCGCGCCAGCGCCAGGCGCTGCTTCTCACCTCCGCTTAAGCGATAGCCGCGTTCACCCACAATGGTATTGTATCGGTCCGGCAGGTCATTTATAAAATGGTGGATGTTGGCTATCCGGCAGGCAGCTTCCATTTCGGATTGGGTGGCATCCAGGTTGGCATAATGCAGGTTGGTGCGGATCGTATCATGGAACAGGTAGGTCTCCTGGGTGACCATGCCGATCTGCCGGGAAAGCGATGTGAGCGATACATCTTTCAGGTTATGCCCGTCGATGCGGATGACCCCGCTGGTTGGATCGTACAAGCGCGGGATGAGATAGGTGAGGGTGGTCTTACCAGCCCCGCTTGGACCAACCAGCGCCACGAGCTGACCCGGTTCCACGCGGAAGGTGACATTTTCCAGGGCACTCCCGCGCGCCTGGCTGTGGACAGCCACCTCAACGTTTTCCTCTGCTTCCTGCGGACCGGATAGGACGGTGGCAACACTATCCACACTGCCATAACGACGCACATCGCTCAGCAGGAATTCATCGCCAATCTCATACTCGAAGGTGACATCCTCAAAACTGATCGCCCCTTGAATATCTTTCAATTCGATCGCATCTTCCTTTTCGGGGATATCCACCGGCAGGTCGATCACCTCAAACACCCGTTCGAAGCTGACCATCGAGGTGGCAAATTCCACCGGGGCATTGGCAAGACCCTGCAAGGCGCTGTAGAGCGTCCCCAGGTAAGCACCCAGTGCCACGATGGTACCGATGGTGAATTGCCCCTGGATGACATAATACCCGCCCAGCCCGTACACGATGGCCGTACCCACCGCAGTCAGCAGGCCAATAATGGTGATAAAAATGGAGCCCATGAATGCCCGCTGAACCCCCAGGCTGCGCACGGATTCAGCCCGCTGGCTGAAGCGGTCCACTTCAAAGGTGGTGCGGCCGAACAGCTTGACCAGCAGAGCACCACCGATATTCAGCGTCTCACCCATCAGGGCGTTGATGTGCGCGTTGGCTTCCATCTGTTTGCGGGCAATATCCCTCAGGCGCGTACCCATCAGCCGGGCAGCGAGGATGAAGAGCGGCAGGATGACAACGCTGATCAGCGTCAGGCGCCATTCCAGGCTGAGCATGACCGTCAGGATGACCACCCCCTGGATCAGGTTGGTGATGATGCCGACGATGGTGTTGCTGATCGCGTTTTGCGCCCCGATCACGTCGTTGTTCAGGCGGCTCATCAACTCGCCGACTTTGGTATTGGTAAAGAAGCGCAGGGACATGCGCTGCAAGGCGGCATATAAGGCTACGCGCAGGTCAAAGATGACGCCCTCGCCCACCCGGGCAGTCAGCCGCCGCAGCAGGATACTGAAGCCGCCATTGAGCATGGGGATGAGCAGCATGGCTAGAGCCAGCAGGATCAGGCGTTGAAAGTTCTTCTGCGGGATGGTCCGGTCGATCAGGTCGCGCATGATGAGCGGGTTGACCACCGTGACCGCCGTTTGCACCAGGATCAACACCAGCATGGAGATGATCATGAAACGGTAAGGAAGCGCATACTTCAACACCCGTTTCAGCAGCGGAATGGTTACCTTCGGCTTTTCATCCGTCGCCGCGATCATACTCTTCATCCCGCCTTTACCTCTACCGCTACCCTGCATGCGCTGCCTCTTCCTGGATGTTTTCTTTCATTATAGCAGTTGGGCGGGTTGGATCGTGCCTGTTTTGGGAGGTGGAATAATAAATCCTAGAAGAAAAAACCACCTCACCCTACCCTCTACCCTACGGGCACGATGTCCAAAAGGAGAGGGTCAGCTCCTTCTCCCGTGGGATCACGCAGTATCCTTTAAGCGAATGCGGAAAGGAGAAGGTCGGGATGAGGGATTGTTGAGACCTATCGGTCATAACATCGCGCGCGGTGAGGACACCGGCGCGAACGAGAAACCTTTAGGATTTATGTATTTAATAGGGAGAGGATTCAGACAGACAACCGACTTCGCAGGTAGGTGATCCACTCTGTCATGCCGGACTGGGTGAAGGTAGAAGTTTCAATGATCTGCAGGGCTGGGTTGATACGACAGGCATATTCCCGGCATAGTGCAAGATCGAAGCGCAAGTGCGGCAACAAATCCATTTTAGTCAGAACCAGTACCTTTGCCAGGTGAAAGGCAAGTGGGTATTTGGCGGGTTTATCTTCGCCCTCGGTGATGCTCATCAGGACCACTTTTTCATCCTCACCGAGATCCATTCCGGCCGGGCAGACCAGGTTGCCTACATTTTCAATGAAGAGAAGTTTAATGCTTTCGAGAGGCAGTTGGGCAAGGCTGTTCTTCACCTGCAGAGCATTGAGGTGGCAGGAGGCGCGCGTGTTGACTTGAACAACCGGCACTCCAGTGGAAGCGATACGGCGGGCATCGTTACTGGTCTGCTGGTCGCCTTCGATGACGGCACAACCCATATGAGGGGCAAGAACTTTGAGCGTTTCGACCAACAGGGTGGTCTTGCCGGAACCCGGGGAGCTGATCAGGTTGAGAGAATAGATCTTGTGTTTTTCGAGGATGGCGCGCACTTGAATTGCAATCTGGTCATTTTCCGCCATGATGTCTTCTTCAAGGGCGATCACGCGTACTTCATCAGCCTTTTGATTGGCATCCAACCCTGGAATGGGTAATTCATTTTGGTCCATTTTCAACTTCCCCGGATCGTCTTAACACGCATGGCGGTACCCTGGCGAATTTCAAAATCAGACTGAAAGCAAGCCGGACAGAGCATATCTTCGGGATCGGCGACATACTCATTAGCGCAGCTACAGCAAAAGAGCAGCAAAGGCGATATGTGAGTGTGGAAGATCGTCTTTTCCAACGGTGTGTGGCAAGTGATGGCTTCTAGGGCAAATTGAAGAGCATCCACCTGAACACCACTCAAAGCACCGATCTCCAATTCAACATCCTCTACGCGAGAGATATTATTCTCTGTGGCAGAGCGGGTGACGATCTTGATGATATTGGCAGCAACACCGGCTTCGTGTATGGCGGATCCTTCCTACTTACTCAGTCCCAACTTACGCCCGACCAGTGCAACAGCTGATTCGGCATAGATGCTATTAAACAGAGCATCGTTGGTTTTATACACTTTTGACGGCTTGGGGCGCATCTCCAGATGTAGGGCATTTTCCGGGCAGGCAGGAACACATAAGACCACAACCGAGGCACTTGACCGGATCCACCTGGAGTTTTTCCCCAACGACAGTCAATGCGCTGGTAGGGCAGATTTCCACGCAATCCTTGCTGAGGGTACATTTAGACACATCGAGCTCAATCACAAACCGGGAGGGGGCGGTGGTATTGCGCAAGCCGCGGTTCCAGGCTTTGAGTACCCCACAGGAGCAATCACAACAGTTGCACAAGGTCTGGATCTTGTCTTCGCAGTTGCTGACATTATGGACCAGACCGTGGGTTTCACATTCGTAAAGGACGCGCATGGCTTCATCATAATCCACCTGGCGGGCATACTCTGTCTGCAATTTCATCTCCGCCAGCTCATCAAAATAGAAGCACGTCTCCAGAGGGTGTTCACAGGGTTCGCCGATGATCTGTTTAGCGCTGCGGCAATAACAATTGGACAAGGCGATAAGGCGGGCACCCTTGATCATTTCAGAGATCACGTCCAGAGGAAGTATCTGCCGCGGATCAGGAATTTCGGCATTGACCTCCACTAACCTGGAAGCAGAATCTGCCTGAATGGTCTTTTCCACTGGCAGGACGCGGTAATATGGAGTTTTGGTGGGGATGGTCTCGGCAGCACCTTCAATGAGATCGTTCATCACCAGGGCGGTGATACGGCGGAAGGGGGAATCATCCGGCTCGCGTACGGTCATTTCCAGCACTACGATCACAGGAGCACGTTCATATCCCCACACTCCTTTTTTGGTATATTTATCCACCAGACCTTTGGGAATTAGACGCTGCATGGAGGGGGCGAAGGATGCCTCATTCATGCCAGCGCTTAAAGAGTTTCTTCTTCAGTTTTTCCTCGCTGATGAAACCCAGGTAGGGCATCTGGAAGAAGATGTGAAGGTCTTCTTCGGGGAAGGTGGATTCCAAAGCTGCCTTGAATTCCGCACGACGGGGCATGACACCGATCTGAAATTCGTAATAACGGATCAAGGCTTCATAAAGGTCTTTTTTGGGCATGTTGTCCTCCAGGGAAAATATAGATCACTGGTTAGATAAAATTCCGAGGTTCCACGTTAATAGGTTTTGCCATCAATTTCACTCGAATTGGGAGAAAATTGTGGCTGAACCTTCTTAAGATTAGCATCATTTTTGTCACACAGCAAGTTGTGCAAACTTCCATCTGTAATTGCTGCGAAATAGCGAATCAAGTGTTTTCCTCACGGTTGTGACAGCGAAAGGTGAAACGCCATGACCTACCGGGAAGTTTTAACCTTACCATCCGCACTTTTGAAATGTCGGTGGCGTGGATGAGCACCAACATGAGGAAACATATCGGTCAAATCCCCACACGCTTCACGGTCTTCCCTCTGTTTCCCTTCAGGAATCTTCGATGGTCCCACTATACTACACTTCAAGGAGGATGCGCACACACAGGCATGAACGAGGTTTAATCGCTAATCACACATCGAAAACCATGATAATTAACTGTGTAGATAACACTAATTACGCCAGACGAATTGGTGGGAGGTGATTCGATCCGTGTTTCAGTTCGGAGGTAGGTCTCTTTGTAATGCCACGCACCCCCGCGTACGACCCTGTTCTCACCGGAATCCGGCCCCTCAGGGTTTCTTTCAGGACTAATGCTGTAATAATCATCTGCGAACAAATCAGAGGTCCATTCGTAAAGATTCCCCGCCATATCCAAAACACCATAAGGACTTGCACCATCCGGGTATGATCCCACAGAAACTGGACCCTGATTTAAATCCCCATAGTTTGCCAGAGAAGCATCAGGCTCTTGATATCCCCACGGGTATTTTCTGCCATCCGTTCCTTTGGCAGCTTTTTCCCACTCTGCCTCCGTTGGAAGCCGTTTTCCAGCCCACATACAGTATGCCTGCGCATCAAACCAGGACATATGGGTGACTGGATATTCTCCTTGATCGGAGATGGAAGACTTGGTCCGGTGGGATGCTTCCAGTTTGCACCATCGACAAGTCTCCAGACTACCTTCCCCGGGTCCTGTACCTGGGATTGACCAGCTTTTTCGGCATCGGTCTGGTAATTGGAATCATCCACAAAAGCACGGAACATTTCATTGGTCACTTCAGTTTGGTCGATCCAGAATGCATCCAGGTACACTGTGTGCTGGGGATGCTCATTCTTGAATCCGTATTCTTCCGGTGAACCCATTAGAAATTCACCAGCAGGGACAAGAACCATAGTCATACCATCTTTCGGCCAGGTTTGGGAAATCACTTCGTAGGGCACTGCGGTCGGTGCTTCAACTGTAGCAGATGGCTGTTCAGAAAGACGGGTTGGTTCGACTATATCAACTGTTACTGTAGGAGCAGATATCTGCTGTGGGAGGTCTGTACTTTCAATAGCGGTTGAATTTGGGAGGATCTCCGTGGTCAGGTTGTTTGTTGATTTGCATGCCATAGACAGGATGATGATAATCAAACCCAATAATGCTAATTTTCGATTATTTTTATATTGAGCGATCATAATACTGATATTGTATAAGAGTTTTTTACTGAGTGCAATTGGATAAAATATTAAAAGAAAATTTTGCTGTTGAACGTTGTAAAATCCCTGTAATGGGAAACCCTGAATCAGATCCGGGGTTGATATTTCCCTGTCGGGTGTCCAGCGCTAACATGAAGAAACTTATCGGTCACAACCTCGCGCGCGAATTTGTTGCCTATTGCCAGGTGAAAACGACCTTCCCGGCGAGGGTATCCAGGGCGGCGATCTTCGTTCCGGCGAGCAGCCACAGCGTATCTCCCTGCCAGCCAAGAACCGTCGGAGATGAAAAATAATTACTCACGATCTTGCTCAGATCAATGACTGTTTCTCCAGACCCGGTGCCATCTGCCGGGTTGAGAGTGATCAGGGCAAGGCGATTCGGTTCCCCCTGGAACTTTAATACCTGGAATCCCTGTGGTACTGCCCGCCAGGTCCAAATAAAATTATCCTCATCGATCGTTCCTGAACCGCCAAATGATGGATTATACGGACGATTTTCATCCAGGTTGTATTTCCATTTCACCTTCCCGGACGGAACCTCGATTCCCCAAACCTCATAGATCTCGCTGCCGCTCGTTTTCTTCACCCGGGCAACCAGAATGTCCTTCATGGTGGTCAACGGTACGAATTCAAATTTCTGCTGTTCCAGCAGGACCTGCCAGGTTTGTTTTGCCTTGTCGATGCGCACCAGGCCTTCTTCCAAATTAAAGATGATCTGATCAGGTTCGTTCAGGCTGGCGAAATCATAGAAGCTGGCATCAAAATCAATATCCTGCTTTTTCTCCCAGAGCAGGTCGCCGCTGGCAAGGTCATAGTTCTGCACACAACCGGGCGATGAACC
This sequence comes from uncultured Chloroflexia bacterium, assembly GCA_963757065.1. Lineage (GTDB taxonomy): Bacteria > Chloroflexota > Anaerolineae > Anaerolineales > Anaerolineaceae > PNON01. Next base: position 67,983 of record CAVWQC010000001.1, read on the forward strand.
ATACACCAGGTACAGGCTGTTCTTTGCATCGTCCAATATCAGGCCGCTATCATTTTCAAAATACTCGGTGGAAAAAACGTCTCCCGGGTCATCCCCTTCATAACACACCGGGGAGATCACCACTTGTTCCGCTCCATCCACCGGGTTGAGAAATACCAGCTCAAAATAAGTGTCATCCCCGAGCACATAATCCAATATGAGCAGGCGGTCACCGGAGACCCGCAGCTTGCGGTCGTGCCCCTGCATCTGCCTGCTCCAGGCCGGGCTGCCGGTCTGGGCATCGAATGCCTGCAGAGTGCCGTCGACGGTCATCACGATGACCCTTCCGCCCAGGACGAAAAGGTTGTCTTCATAGGTGATGCACTTATCCGTCATGCGGGTCTGCCAGGCCAGGCTGCCGTCTGCATTGTTGAGGGCGAATAACTTTGCACCGCTGACCAGGTAGATCCGGCTGCCATCCACTGCCATCAACTCTGCGCGCTCGTCGCCGGTGAATGGGCTGCTGACCCAGCGCGTCTTCTTCGGATTGGTTTCGACCCAGACGATCTTATCCACCTCGTCATCCAGATGGTATATCTGCGATACCACATCCGGATTTATATTCGGCGCTGTTGATCACCATTTCGGCAGGCGTCATTGCATTCATCCTCGGGCGTAACGGGCTGCCCGGCTGCAGCATGATAATGGCCAGTACCCCGCCAAAAACAAATAATATGAATCCGATCGTCAGGCAGGTCACCATGCCTGCCCCGGCAAAGATTCCCTTCGCCACACGCTTGCCAGCATCCGTCACCTGATACAACTGGACCTCCGGCACACTGGAAACGAAGTCGGCGGTATTCAATGCCCGCCCTTCCATTTCCGCCTGCATCATTTCCACGGCGACCTTCGCCTGCTTCAAGCTGCAGCCGGTTGTTTCCTTATAAAGCCGGATGGCTTCCATTTTATTGCCATCCCTGTAAAAGGGAATTAATTTCATCCAGCTTTTCGGTACTGACCATGTTTTGCTGGATCGAAATGGTGAAGCCATCCCGCCCGGTTAGCCTGTTGGTTGAGTTATCCCGCAATTGCTCCGGGACAGCCACCGACGTATGGCAGAACTGGCATTTGATGGTGCTGCTGTGCCCGTCATATTCCAGCGGGGCATTGCAGTTTGGGCATTCCAATGAAAAAAGGGTTGGATTTTCTGACATAGGAGTTCACCCGGTCTTTCTATTCGTATCGTTAGTAAATCAAACAAAAGCTGCTCGAATTCATCCCCCGCCTTCAAGTTTATAAAAATGTTACTTGCATGTCAATGTTGATTTTTATAAGTATTAATTCTCGAAAAGATATACTAATTGACTTGAGTCAGGTCAGACTTCTGCGGGTTCAGCGAGGTTGGACCGGGCAGGCGGACCACCCGAGTAATCACAAATGGCCAGGCAACCAGGCTAATTAGAGCGGTACCCAGTGTCATGATTCCAAGCGCAATTATCAAGTTACTCCACGGGAGCGAGATCAACTGCATTCCAAGGCTTCCCATTAACAAACCCGTGCAACCCATCAAAGAAGAGACTGAGCCAGTATCCCCTTTCTGCTGTTCCAGCATCAAGTTTGCTGCTCCCGGCCTGAGACAACTACCGCCGATTGAGGCAGGTAAAATACAAAGCGCAAACACCCAGGGGTGCAGATTTCCGAGGAAGCAAACCAGAAGTCCGCTGGCTGCTGTCGTGATAAAACAAACCCGGATGATGCTCTCGGTATGAAAGCGTTGTAAAAGCCATAGATAGATTATTGGTCCCGCGATCAATCCAAGCGCATTGAGTGAGAAATAAAAACTGTACATCTGCCCGCTTAGATGAAAAACATTCTGGTAAATATAGGTGGACGATGCGATAAATGCAAAGGTCGAAAACGCCCCTATTGAGAAAAGAATCAACAAAAATACCAATCCGCGATTTTGTAATACCCTCCCCATACGTCCCAGGCTTGGCAGCAACATCCCGGATGTTCGTTGGGAAATCGTTTCGTTAAATAACAAACTTGCTATTAAAGCCACCAAACCAATCCCCGTAAGGGACCAGAATATTCCCCTCCACGACATAATTTTTAGTAAAAAAGCTCCAATGACCGGGGCAACGGCTGGCGATATAAGCACCATGGATTGCACAATGGCAAGTATCTCCCCACGCTTTTTTCCACTATAGACATCTTTTACGATTGCTGTAGCTACCACCCCGGTGGCACTGCCCCCAATTGCCTGGAAAATACGGCCAAGGATCAACCCATCCACATTCCACACGAAAGCACAAAAAGCACTGGAAAATATATAGATCACCAAACCTGTTACCAGGATTGGTTTACGACCATAATGATCACTCAAAGGTCCCCAGACTAAAGTGCCGAGGGCATAAAAAATGACGAAAGCAGTTAAAGTCAGGTTAATGCGGGTTGCATTAACTCCAAAATAAGCACCCATTCCTGGCAAGGCTGGCAGGTACAGATCGATCGATAAGGGGACAAATGCACTGAGCAGCGCAATTAAAATAACCAAGCCTTTGGCCCTCAGAAATTTTTGTTCAGTTTGATTCAAAATAAAATCCTTTCGGGATCAGAAATATACAGGTTATTCTAGCAGAAATTCGGCTGCCAGACAGCCAATATGGGAAATGTTATATTCACGAAAATCCGGATTTTCATTTCTGTACCTGCCAGGCGGCCAGCACTGGCTTGAAGGTCAAAACCTCGCGCAGTGTCCCCTCCGTTTCACTTCGGGGAGGCTCCGCTAACACCGGCACGAACGAGGGGATTCGCCCAAAGACTTTCGTTCAAATCCATTGAGCAGCAACAGTTCTTTCGTTCTGTATATTGCCTGTGTTGAGTGTGGACTTTGGTTCAAGCAGCATAACGTGAACTTCTTCTTCTGCGACCGGGCAATGTTCAACACCTTTGGGGATGACAGCAAATTCGCCTTCTTCTAACCAGAGGTCGCGGTCACGCAACTTTATCAGCAATTTACCCTTAATTACCAGGAATAACTCATCTTCATTTTCGTGATGATGCCAAACGAATTCGCCTTTGAGTTTTGCAAGTTTGATGTAGGAGTCATTCAATTCGCCAGCGATTCGAGGACTCCAATATTTCTGGAAAAGGTTAAATTTTTTAGCGATGTTGACGACATTCATAATTATCCTTTGGTCACCTTAAAGGTGGCATGCTAAATTGAGAATATCCAGGAACGAGCATTTCGTTCATTTGTTGGTTACACATTCTGCAAGCAAAAGCCTATCGGTCAAAACCTCGCGCGCGGTGAGGATACCGCCGCAAACAGAGTTAAACTTTAGCTCATAAATGCTGCCAAATTATTGCTGATTTCGTCAATGCTAAGTTGGGATGTCACAAGTGCAACTCTGTCCGCAAGAGCTGGACTGTAATGGAGAACTTTTGGTTTATCTACATTGTGCCAAATGGGTAGAATTATCTTTCTTCCTTCACCCAACTCAAGATTGACTAAACCATTTAATTCGTATTGTGTCCAGTTTTTAGCAAAAAAAGCTGGAGAAAGTACAACAATTCCATATCTCGATTTAATTAACCCTTTATCGATTGATTGTCGCAAACTATCACCTACCTTTAAGGAGAATTCATCATACCAAATGTGTAAACCCAAATCTATTAGTGCATTTGCTAATGGTCTAACAAAAGTAGTTTTATCTTCAAATGCATGACTAATGAAGGCATGATATTTTTTTCCATCTGGAGGAGGCTCAAGATAATTTCTGATTGTATGAGGTGTGCTTTGCACTAATTCGCCAAGATAATTCGTAAAAGCATCAGATGATCCAGATGTATTTACTTCATATAATTTCAAGGATGAAGTATTTCCGATTGCCCAATAACCTTGATTATCTGAAGGTCCAAAACTCACTTGAGCAATAAGTACTTCATTCCCCAAAGCAAAAAACCTTTCAATAATTGTAATGTTTGTTGGTTCTTCTAATTGATTTTCTTGTAATGATTCTATTATCGTAGTTTCAAAAGCCAGTTCGCTTTTCTTTTGATTTTTTCTTTGGTGAGTTGCCATTATCCCATCCTAATTATTAAACTAGAAACGTAATTGCAGCATAATTAAAACTTACCTAATCGCTTAACTTTCGAGCAAACTGGACACCAAGAACCTCGTTTTATGCTGTTTGGAATTGCATTCCATTGATGACCTTTATTACATTCCCAGAGTAAGTGTGTATTTGCATTTATATATTCCTTTGATAAACACCGACCACCACGTTCTTTTGCCATTTGACCCATTTCATTTATAGTCAATCTACGACCTAATCCCCTCTTTGAGGAACTACATTTTGGACACCAGTGGCTATTGAAAATTACTGCTGGAATTGTCTCCCATTCATGGTTTTTTTCACACCTAAATCGTAGTTTTACGCTCTGGCTAACATATGTAGGTGATAAGCATATTCCACCATTGTTAAAAGCAATTTCGTGTATTTGTAGCATTTTTTCCTTGGCATTTGGTGTGTAAGCATTAAGCAATTTTACTTTTTTTGTTTCTGCACCTTTAGGAAGCTGAATACCATTCTCTCTACAATTTTCAATAATAAACTGTTGTACTTTATAAACAGGAAGAAAATCGGGTATTTGAGGGATTTCTATCAATGTAATATTGTTTTCCTCGCAGAGTTCCTTTTTCCTCACATCATCAGCCTGTCTCTTAAGAAACTGATTTTCAGAAGAATAAAAATGGTCAATTTGGCGGTAGTGTTGTTGACCTTGATGCTCAAAAGCTACACCAAGATCTAAACAATAACCGTCTAATTCCATCTGAAACCCATCTTGATTAATCAACCAAGAAGGGCGAGATTTTGGAAACTTCTTGTCAAACAGCTGTTCAAAAAATGCCCGACAAATTCGCTCCCCAACTCCAGTTGAACATTCGGGACACCATCTGCCTATATAAATGTTTGAGTAATTAGCATACCAAGTATGTCCTTCTGCGCATTGCCATTGAAGTTTTTGATGAACACCTTTGTATTTAGTCGAAAGGCATTTACCACCTCTCTCGTGTGAAATTTTCAGAGCTTGTTCTATATCAAGCATTTTATTTCCAGCACATTCAGAGCACCAATGCCCCTTTTTAATGGAAGATGGAATTGCCATCCAAACATGCCCATTTTTACATATCCATTTCAGTTTTGAATCCGTATTATTATATTGTTCCGATAGACACTTCCCTCCAAAGGATGCTGCGATTTCTCGCATTTCCTCAATAGATAGTGGTTTTCGACCACTTTTTTTATGTCCACAAACAGGACACCAACTACCTGACTTTACGTTATGAAGATCTGCGTGCCAAATATGTCCTTCTTCACATTGCCATGTGAGGTTTTTTTTTGGATCATATTCTTCAGAAAGGCACTTGCCATTATGTATGCTCGCAATTAAATGGATTTCTTGCATTCCGATACGTCTTGCCAACGCTGCTTGCTTTCTACCGCATTCTCTGCGCCATTGCCCTTGTTTTATTTTGGATGGGGTTGATTTCAAAAATGTGTTTTTCGCTACATTTCCATCTAAGTTTCGTATGGCAATTTATATAGTTCGGAGATAAACATTCACCACCATGACTATGTGCTAATTCTCTCATTTCTTCAATGGTTTTTTTCTGGTTGATATGGACACATATTGGACACCATGATCCGCCGATAATACTATCCTCTCTTGCCTCCCATGTGTGGCCTTTATCGCAACGCCATAAATATTTCTTGTAATAATGGTCAGGCCTAGACGGTCCAAGACATTCTCCTCCTCGAGAATTAGCAATACTATTAAGGTCTGGTTTCAACGTGACCTCTTCATTCATATACCTTCGTCATATCTCATTCTAGGAATATTCGAATTATTTGTGATGTAGGATCTATAAATCAAAATGACAATAGGTAATTGAGAAATTTTTCGAATATCCGGTATTCCACATTTGTACTTTATTTTCCCAATATTGCCTTTAACTCCACAGCCCATGCCCGGATGGACTCCCAATCGCGGATGTCACTGGCGGGTTCTTTGCCGGCCATCAAGTTGAGCGGGAAGCGCAGCAGCGCCGGGTCGTACTTTCCGCCAAACAGCTTGATGGCAGCAGGCTTCAGCCCGGGGAACTTTGCCAGCTCTTTATCGAGCTGCTCCTGCGAATCCTTCCACTCGGCTGCATCGTGCGGTTCGTGCGTCGGTCCGAGGGCAAAGATCGCCACAGGCCGTTCCATGAGGGCTTTCCGGTGCCGGGATAGAAAGTTGAGCGCGTCCCTGTGCCAGTGGAACATGAGGAGCGGTGCTCCCAACACGACCGCGCTGTAACTTTCGAGCGTCCGCACTTTGCTCAACGGCTGCAGGTCCACTTCCAGCCCATTTTCGCGCAGCGTCACCGCGATCGCTTCAGCGACTTCCTTCGTTGACCCATACTGGGTGGCATATCCCACCAGGACTTTACCTGCCACAACTGTCTCCTTTCCCCACGGCTACCTTGCTATCACCTTTAATGTATTGTGCTTTTTTATGGTTAATCACCCGCGATGTGATCTTTAAAATAGCTTCTCCACGGACCGCAGCCCTGGATGAACGGCTGCAGCATCGCCCGTTCGGCCTGGACGGTATGCATCAGATCATGTCCTGCCCATTGATGCAATAATTCACTCAGGCTGACGATTCCCAGTTCCTGGTGCCTGGCTTCCAGGGTCAGGTCATCGGGGGTGAGTCGATCGAAAACCCTCAGGCTTTCCCTGCGCAAAGCGGAAAACTGCACCGCTATCTGGACAGGTGATAACTGGCTCATGGCCTTTTTCCCCTGGCTGTCAGGGTTGAAGGAAGTAAAATCCTGCCCGGCCAATATATTTTTTACCCGCACCGGCATGACAAATGTCTCCACATCGATGAGATGCAGCAGGCAGTCCAGCGCTGACCACTCACCAGGAGCAGGCACCCGCGTCAATAGTTCGACTGAGACGTTTTCGGCGAGGTTCTCCCAGCGCTGGGGTGTGGTTCGTAGGATCGTTTGAGCTTCCTTTAATATGTCTTCCATGTTGATGCCTCGTTTCATTTATTGATATTGGATCGGTTAAAACAAAACACGGTTCAGGTTAAATATACAGCAAACCGGATCGAAAATAAAATCGGTTGACCACAAAAATAAGCCACGATCAGATGTAATACGGGGAATATTGATTCAAATCAATCGTCATCACAGCAGTCGTCTTCCACATTGGCGGCTTTTTCAAAGGCCTCCCTGCCTTCGCTGATCGAAAAATAGATCAGGCCGAGAGCTCCCAGGCTGTCAATAAATCCAAACCCGGTGAATTGATAGACGAGGCTGGAGACCAATAACACTACAGACATATATATGCAGACCAGTGAACAGTTGGCATCCGCCAGGATAGGCGCAGAGTTGAGCTTGCGTCCCACTTTGCGTTTGCCACTGACCAGTAGCCACATGAACGAGATGGAGATCACCGAAATGATCAAACCCGGTACAGTCGTCTCCGGTTTATGGGCTGTGAAAAGGTTATAGACAGCGGTGGCTCCCAGCCCTGCAGCCAGGATATAGAAGGAGGTGCCGGTGATGCGCAGGGCGGTCTGCTCGAATTGGGTCCGCGGCGCTTCCGGATTTCTGCGAATCCGCACCACCATGGCCAGGATGCCCACGCCGGACATCACCTCGATGAACGAGTCGATGCCGAAACCGAAGAGGGTCAGGGCTTCATCCTGCGCTCCGAAGTAGATCGAGACAAGCCCTTCTGCCAGGTTATAGATGATGGTGAACAGTGCTAAATAGAAGGCATACAGCCAGTATTTGTTGACATCGATCTGAGTGTCATTCGTCATCGTCGCTCCGATTCCTTCATCTACCAATTATTCTACTGATGAAAGACCGGGCTGGATACATAAACCATGTGAAAGGTTAGACGGTATTGCGGAATAAGGGTCTATTCCAGGCATCAAAAAGTAAGAACTTTGTCAGCATCCACGGTCCACAAGGTTAGCTGGCTCATCGTACTGATCTCAACACCTTCAATTAGAGTAAGCCCTTTAATTCCGCGTGCTTCTGAGCAACTGCCGCACGCTTTTACCTGTCCGCCTTTGTTGATGACAGATTTCAGCATCCGCTCAATATTGTAATAACCCTGTGGAGTCACCTGGTTTGGTAAGGCACATGTGACTGCATCAGCTAATAGAAAAATGAGTACTTCAACGGTATCTGCATGTTCTTTTTGCTTCATCATTGCCATTCGTAAAGCATTGAAGGCTTTTTCTGTACCGTATGGAGCATCATTGATGATAAATAAGATATTCATTTGTTCTCCTATTCGTATTGTCTTTGCAAACAATTAATGAACTACTTTGTACCACCAACCACTTACCTATAAGAAACTAGTACAATCCGTTTATTCGGAAAGATAACCGAATGAGTGCTTACATTAGCATTATCTAAGGGATAAATACATCGTGCACAGTTGAGTTCAAAATATTTGGTAAACGGAAATATTTTAGGCTATTTAATTTTTGGGTTTTCACATCGATTATGGATGGATGGTTGAATTCATGGGAATTTCCAAAGAGAAACTCAATAAAAAAAATCTCTCCAGGTAGAGGTTTCACGTAAGTGGGGTTGGATGCAGTTTTGGATCAAGAAACGGATTCGGTCAGGTCCTTTGCCATATTCTGGCTGTTTTGTGAAGACCGGCGCGAACGGATAAACCATCGTTACCAGGCCGATCACAAATGTAAGACTCGCCCAGATCCAATAACGCGGTCTGGTCAGCACCTTTGACCATCACTATCGTAGGAAACAGGGGAACAAATGCGTTGGACAAACCGTGGGCAACCAAACCGGCCATGGTCCTTTTTCCGGAAGCCTGCCGAACCCAGGCGAAAAACCAGGAATAACCGACCATAAGCAACACAAATCCGGCAAAAGGCATAAAAGTCTGGCTTGCACCCGGAAGAAAAAATAACGGGATATGCCAGCAAGCCCAGACCACACCCAGCACCAGATTTCCCAACCACGGACCCAGCCGCTCTTCCATCGGGTCCAGAATATACCCGCGCCAGCCCAGTTCTTCCTGTCCACCGCCCAACAGGATCATGATCAAAACATAAGGTGGAAACACCCAAACAGAAGGCAACAGCATTTTCAACCGCGGCTCTCCCCAGAGTTCCGGCAGTATCCAAGCCAGCCATGTGCTTCCACCCAACACCAGGATGGGAATCAGCCATGCCTGCCAACCGAAACGCAGATCCAACAGACCACGCAGGTAGTCACGAATGGCACCTTTCCCCTGTATGGTTTTCAGGCAGTAAAAAGCCCCTGCAACCGGGCCAAAGGCACCAAGGCTGATCATTGGTATGTTCAGGATGCTTTGAAGGTCTTTTCCCATTGGCAGTATGCCTGCTCCTGCCAGAACCAGCGGCAGCCAGAGCAACCATGACCAGGCGAACGTAACTACAAAAAACTGGTAGGGGAATTTTGTTAGTTTTTTCATTTTTTCTTCCTTCATATATTTTGTAGTTACGTTTCGATTAATCTATTTTAGCAGATAGAGCTGAAATTCTCGATGGATTGAATCCCTTTATGATCAACCATCATGCTAAGACCATTTCCTGATTGGCTGTTGGGATATCAAAAAATCTTCTGCCCGACTGATGGATGTAAGTGAGTGTTTGGCGCTCTTTTTACTAAGAGTAAAGACCTCCTCAGCCATGGATCGATAGCAATACATATACACCATATGGATTAAGATCGAAGGATACACATTGCCTGTCGGATTTCACCAAGATGATAAGCAGTATGAACAACGACGGCAAGTGCAGTTCCAATTTCGTACTCACTTGACCAGGCAGGAACAGTCTTGAACAATTCTTGAATGCGATCGTAATTGGTCCTTAGTTCGTTTTGAATGGATTGCCATTCTTCGGGTGTAACACGATTGACTGTGCGCCAAATTTCGCCCCAGTCTACTTGTGGAGGATTGGGGTCACTGAAATATTTCTCTATGTATTCAAGGTGGAAAGCAACATGCTTGACCTGAGCGGCTAATGTTCCACACTTCCCCCCCACTGGAATTGACGCTTCATCTGCTGTGATATTGGCAAGCGTTTCAAACATGGATGCATTCCTGTCGAGATAATATCCATGAATGTTATCAAAAGTTTCATCAAGTAACGCGAACAGGACTTTCGTGAAATGTTCAGACTGAATTGTACTCATGCATGAATCTCCATTTTAAATAAGGTTTCTTTTACCGACGAATAGGCTACTATAAAGTTCCATGAAATGCCAGTATCAAATAGCGGTGGGTTAATGCCTACCTCCCGCTTTATATCTCCACATCGGAATCGTATACTTATCATTTTGGAGGTTTTATCCCACAGTGATAACAACATTTCCCTTTTTGTGTCCCTTTTCGACATACCGGTGCGCTTCGGCCACATCCTCCAATGAATACCGCCTATCGATGACCGCTTTTATCTTTCCCGCCTCAATCAGTTCTTTGAGGAGGATCAGGTTTTCAACATTATTACCGCCGTCTGAAGCGGTATGAACATTAAGATAGATGCCCGTTTTCTTTAGAGCCATTTTACCCTGTGTTGGCGAAAGCTTACCAACCGCGTCAAAAATGACATCGTAGGTTTCGCCATTTTGGGTAAAATCCTCCTGGGTGTAATCAATGACCTGATCTGCGCCTAAAGATTTTACCAATTCCATATTTGAGGTACTGCATACTCCGGTCACTTCTGCTCCAAAGTAGTGCCTGGCAAGCTGCACTGCAAAAGTCCCCACCGCTCCGGAAGCACCATAAATAAGAACTTTTTGCCCGCTCCGGATATTGCCTTTTCTGAGGCAATGCAATGCTGTCATCCCCGAGTTTGGGACAGAGGCGGCTTCCTCGTAAGAGATGTTGTTCGGTTTGATGGCGATCACCCCGTTTTCGGGCAGGCATTTGTACTCAGCATAGCCGCCAAAATTGACCGCGAAGGTGGAGGCGAACACTGGATCGCCCGGCTTGAAGCGTGTAACCTTCCTGCCAATGGATTCAACTTCTCCGGCCAGTTCCATACCCAGTATGGTTCTTTTAGGTTTTCTGATACCCAGGTAGATCCGAGATAAGAGTCTCTGCCAGCGAGGCCCGGGGATTTTCAGGCTCCGCATGATCGTGTCTCCGATGTGGGCGGTGGTGGCATGAACTTTGACCAGTACCTCATTGTCTTTGGGCGTAGGTTTTTCTATCTCCTTGAGTTGCAGAACCTCCGGCGGTCCATATTTTTCATACACAATCGCTTTCATTTTTCTCTCCTTCTTGGAACGCTTTGGATGAGTTTCTCAGCTAATCTCAATTAAGGCTGGCTTTTGGTCCTTTACACCCTTAATCAAGAGCCACAAGTAAAATAATGACTCTGCAATAAACGCAAACAGGCCAAATATCGTCGCATCGAAGTTGGGAAAAAGAAAGAATAAAACAGCCAGTACCGTATAACATAAACCTCCAAGCATCAACAAGATGCCCAGAATTCTGGGAAGGAAACCCGACTTGAAAACTAAATATCCAAGGAGAAGTACCCAAAAGGAAAAAAACTGGGTGATAAATGTTCCAGATATGCGCAAATCGAGAAAGAACATCACCAGGGTATTCAATTGATCTGCTTTGAATGCTGTTAAATAACCAGCACCACTCGATAGCAGCAGGACAGCAAAATGGTTAAGCTCATTGATCATCGAGACAGGGACACAGACCAGAGCGAATATAACCATAAGCGATGCAATGGTTTTGTTAACCGGTTTGAGTAATTTGTATAAAATCAGCGGCAATAACATCAATAGCGCCTGGCGGATCAGATCGATCACCAGGGAGAGACGGAAGAGCGCTTCAGAAGCCGCAATATTCCTGACGGTTGCCGCGGCGTCTCCCGGCACAATCATGCTCGGACGAATAAAAAGTTCAGTGGACATCCCCAGAAAAAATATGATTAGAAACACGAACGCTGCAACTCTTGCGGTCTTTTGGGGCGAATTAATTTTCATATCTTCCTCCAATACTTCCTTTAAGTCATTGTTTTGTCTTGCAGGACTGGCAATCCAGCGTCATTTTCAGGACTGCCAGTCCTAAAGTGCGTAAAATCAATCCGTTATTCTGTTTTGCAGACAGGGCAGCGATCGCAGATGGATTAATCCCTGGCGATCAGCCAGACCGCAAAGACCATTTCTTGAATGCCGGGGAGGTATCATCCCCTTGGTGGAGCCGGGGTATCAATAGGTAGAACCATTACGGATTTCGACTTGACCTTTAGTCTGAGCATTTAGTCGGAAGCCAAACAAGGCTTGCTTACTTGTGTATCACCGAAGCCCATCCTAGTTTATGGCATTGCGGACACCTGACGTACCTACGAAAAAGGAAGTGGGGTCCTAGGTAGACTAACCAACTCGTTGGCTGGAACTCAGCGTGGCAATGGGGACATTTATAACCGTAGTTTTTCCTTTGCCAAACGAATAAACGGAAGATTATCCAGGCTATTATGACTAGGAAAATTAAATAGTACTCTTTCATTTGTATTTCTCCTTTATATTTTCAACTACTGTAAATTAAAACTAGACTTCCAACAACCTAATTAGGAATGGGCAGTTACACTTCGTTTAATCCCTTTTTAGCAGACAGGGCAGCGATCGCAGATGGATTGAATCCCTTCACGATCAGCCAGACCGCCATAACCAATTCCTGTGGGAACATTCCCGCGATATCCAAATAAAACCCAATGCCGGTATCCATGTGAAAGAATTTCAACAGGGCGGCAGTCAGAGAGGCAGCCACGGCGATAAAGCCCCAGACGGACAACCAGCGCGGGATCAACCGGGTGCGGTAGAAGGTGACGTATATAATCGTGGCCCCAATGAGAAAAATGAAGGAACTGATCGGGGCTGTGAGGTTTGCAAACTGATACAAAAGATTGCCTATGGTTTGTAAAACAGCCGAATTAGCACCGGTGGTAACGTATGTGTTGCCAAGCTGCTACAAGTGTCAAAAAAGTGAGGGTTGTAAGACATATAAAATACTCCTTCCAATGCCCCGCGGAAAAGGACCATCCCCATCGCCAGTTCTTTGCTTGCTTTCCTTATGACCGGGTAGAGGAAAACCGTCATCCCCACCAGCGAAATTCCCATCATGAAGGTTAATAAAGCACCCCATGTAATCCGGGACGAATCGGCGGCAGCCAGGCTCAGCATATCCACACCGACGAGCGGTACACCGGAAATGACCGAGGCAAGCACTTTGCCGCCAATGAGTCCGCTTGAAACCCCAAAGGCTGTCCCCAGGAAGTAGAGGATGCCTGTCATTACTGCATTCTTTCTGTAAGTATTCATTTTTTAATCTCCTTTAATTAATTTGATTTGATTGGTAAACATGAAAACTAGAATTGGTAATAATTTACGGTTTGACCTCCTGTGTTTTTGCCTGGCCGGGGTGAACGAAATTGACCGAAAGTAAAGGCATGCCCAGGTCACGCACTTTTTTCAGCAGTCCATGCAGCGCGGCCTGATCGACCACCAGGCCAGTTAATAACGTGTCACCGTTGTCTTCCAGTGTGATGGTCAGGCCCTCAAACCGGCCAGCCCACCTTTCATCAAGCTGTCCCTTGAGGCGGATCTCGTAAAGTCCAGATTCGTTATAGTATTCAGGTAATGTTTGTGTTTCACTCAAGCTGCACCTCGTGAAATTTTTTACTGAATTTCGTGAAGTTCTGCAATTCATTCATCTCTTCCATCAAAAGATACAAGGTAATATGATGAGGCGTCATCATTACATGTGATGATTAAGGTGATGATTTATTCGTCGGAGTGTGAAGGAGAGAATCAAAAAAATGCCGGCAGGAGATAAAATATCCTGCCGGCACTGTGGATTTATGATCGAGATGATTGTTACAACAAATTGAGTTCTTCGGCGCGGCGGGCAGCAGCCCGGCGATCGTTCACCCCCAGCTTGGCGTAAATGTTTTGGGTGTGGGTGCGCATGGTGCTCAGCGATACCATGAGTTCCCGGGCTATTTCCGGTCCCTTCAAATCGCTTCTGAGCAGTCTGAGCACTTCCAGCTCACGTTCGCTAAGCGGCTCGACCAAAAACTGCGAATGGACTTTATGATTTTTCCCCACAGGAGCGATACCGGAGGGATGATCAAAAGCAGAGAGCAATTTACGAATATACTGTTTTCGTGTCAGATGTCCCGCTTTTTGCTTCAAGTCTTTTTCAATAACTCCGCCATTGAATTGCCCTCAACCACAAAGATGCGGACAAAACCTTCCGGTTCAGCCAGGGTCAACGCTCGCTCCAACGGCGCGAGCGCAGGTGTAATGCTGCCCTGTGCCTGGAATGCGAGTGCCTGCAGTACCAGGATCTCGATCACACTGCCCATCCGGCTGCCTTCTTCTGCTGCTTGCAGTAATCGCTCCAGGAGCCGCATGGCCGCTTGAATAGAGGCGTCCGACCGATCGTTCTGGTATTGGGCGATGAGCACCCGGGCCAGGGTGATGTGCTCGAACTCGTGCAAAAAACCAAGGTCATCTTCAGCAGACAATCCCTGTTCGCGTACCCACTCCAGGGCTTTGTCCAACCTGCCCTGCGCAACCCATATCCGGGCTTTCATGGCAGATATTTGATACAGGTCGGGCAAGGGTGTCCTGATATACAGGCGTTGCGCTTCGTCCAAAAGTGCGAGAGCACCATCCAGGTCACCCTGTATTGCATTGAGCCGTGCCTGGTCAATACACCAACGGTACCGCCAGACAGGCAGGTCCGCTTTCTCCCCCATTTCCTTGCTTTTCTGCAAGTGTTGAGAAGCAGCCTCCAGATTACCCTGTTCAAGATACAACCCGCTTAATTCCCGGTGCAGGTCAGCCGTATCGGGAGAAATTGGTTCACCCTGCTCCATTACAAATTGCAGTAACTGTTCGTTGGTACTGATTGCCTCCTTGAGATGCCCCAATACCAGCCTGATATCAGCCAGAACAACGGTTGTGCTGATTGCATCCGGGATGTTGCCGGCAGTCCGCAGTTTCAGCGTGTAATCAGCGAAGACCCGGTTGGCAGCTTCCAGATCCCCGCTTGCCCAATAGGACATTCCCAGCATCATGGATGCCCGGCTGTGACTGCGGTAATTGCTTTCGGGGAGTTCGAGTACACGGCTGGCGTACCTGACCGTGTCTGGAATATTGCCGAATGCCTGGGCGATATAGGCATGGCCAACAGCAATTGCCGCCGGGAGAGATTTTAATTGTTCTTTATCTGCAATGACCATCTTTTTCGTCGGACCATTCAATAAGTGTTCGGCATCCCTAAATCGGGACTCTGCGGCTTCAATTTCACCGATACCCAATAATGCATAGGCATACCAAACTGTGAGCACAGGCCGATTGTGGAGCAGCTCATCCGGCAGCATCTTCACCCAGCCAAGCCAGGTGGCGGGCTGGATAGCTTTATCCTCTGTTGCCGGGTATGCCAGTTCGATCAGGCCTGCGGCGAGCTCGAAGTCTTTGGCAGCCAGCGCATGGCGGATGGCATCGGATCGCAGACCGTTCTGTTCATACCAGGCGCTTGCCCGCTGATGCAGGCTGGATACTTCCTGTGGCTGACGCTCAAGCAGATGAGCCAAAAGCACCTCAGCGAAGAGGTGGTGATAGCGATACCACTGACGCTTATCATCAAGCGGAATAAGGAACAGGTTGCTGCGTTCCAGGACATCCAGCATTTCTTTGCCATCTTCCCGCTCAGTGACAGCATTGCACAGAGGAGCACAAAACTTGTCGAGAATCGCGGTTTGCAGTAAGAAGCCGCGAATATCTTCAGTCTCGTGCTTAAGAACTTCTTCGACCAGGTAATCCAGCACAAAACGATGGCTGCCCGTGAAAGCCTGGATAAAACTGGCGATATCCTCCCGACCTTGCATGGAGAGTGCGGCCAATTGCAGACCGGCGATCCAGCCTTCTGTGCGGGACTCCAGTGCGGCGATGTTTTCCACCGAAAGGTTGAGGTTCATCATCTGGTTAAGAAATGCACCGCTTCCTCAGGAGTAAAACGCAGATCGGCGGCACGGATTTCGGTCAATTGTGCCCTGGGCCCGATAACGGGGCAGCGGCAGGGATGGATCCTCGCGGGTGGTGATCACCAGGTGCATCTGCGGTGGCAGGTGATCAAGCATATAGGTGAGTGCAAGGTCGATGGGTTCTGAATCGATCACGTGATAATCATCCAGAACCAGGAGGAAATGTTCCGGTATGGCAGCAATTTCGTTCAGCAGGTCTGCTAACAGGGTTTCATTGATCGTCGTCAGCGGCTGTGATGTTTGGATTGCTCCCAATACCCCTTTTCCGATGTCCTTTGTGATCGTTTGTAAAGCAGCGACAAGGTAAGTCAGAAAGCAGGCAGGGTCGTTATCCCCTTCGTCAAGTGACAACCAGGCTGCTGGATGCTGACAGCCTGCGAGCCATTCACTGACCAGTGTGGTTTTGCCAAAACCGGCAGGAGCAGAGATGAGGGTGAGTTTACGGCCAAAATCCTGGTTTTGGTTCAAGCCCTCGTTCAGTTTCTCGATCAGGCGGGGACGAAGAACGGTCTTGAGCCGGGGTAAAGGGATATATAGTTTTGTCGTCAGGATGGAGAAAGGCAATTCCTGCCCACCGGAACTATCCGACATTTTGCCACCTTTTAGCTGCTCTTCAATATTGCCTAGTAATAACAGATAGTAATAATTATATACATCAAATAAAAAGTAAATCCTAAACGTAAAATTAACCTTTAGGTTTTAGACTTGTTTCTTTCGGGGCGGAGGGGTGGTTGAGCCTGCGAAATCCTGCAAGGCTGAACAAAGTGAAGACCTGTAAAGGGAATCTCGATCTAACTGACCGATGGGTCTTTTGATGTAAAAGTTGGGTTTCTGGTATTAACCCTCTACCCAACCTACTAACATTTATCGGAGCGGAAAGGTGGTTGAGCCTGCGAAATCCCTGTAGTAAAGTAAATCCTAAAGATTTTGAAAATCTTTAGGATTTAGGCTTGTTTTTGTCGGGGCGGAGGGATTTGAACCCTCGATCTCGCGGTCCCGAACCGCGTGCTCTAGCCGGACTGAGCCACACCCCGAGTGACAAAGATTATATCATGCCGGGGGCTTTCTGCAAGCCTAGCTTAAGAATACACGCTGGGCAGCCGAGACCTGTTCGGTGTTCATCGGCAGGAAGAAAGTAAAATTGCTGCCTTTGCCTTCCACACTCTCCACGGTCAGCTTGCCTTTGTGCATTTCGATCATGCCGCGCGCAATGGCCAGACCCAACCCCATGCCTCCATGCCGGCGGGTGAGGTGCGATTCCACCTGGAAGAAGCGGTCAAAGATCCGGTCTAAATCCTTGGCCGGGATACCGATGCCGTTGTCGATCACACACACTTTGACGTAACCGGGGATCTGCTCGCCTGTGATTAATACACGGTCGCCCGGATCGGTAAATGTGAGCGCATTCTTCACCAGGTTGCCTAGTGCTATGCGGATCTTATGAGCGTCGCCATCCACAACCACATCCGCCTTGGTTGCGGAAACACGCAGCGAAACATTGCGCTCGCGCGCCTGCTCCTGGAAGGAGCTGACAACATCCTTGATCATCCGATCCATGGCAAAACGGCGATGCCTGATCTTGCCTAACCCCGATTGGAAGTTATCCACATCGGCCAGGTCTTCAATAATGTCCTTTAAGGTGCATGGCGTTGCGGACAATGGTATCCAGCTGGATGCGTGTATCGCCGGTCGCTTCCTCCTGCAGGAGGGAAGCATGCCCCAGTATCAAACCCAGGGGAATGCGCAATTCATGTGAAGAGATGGCGATAAAATCAGATTTCATCCGGTCAAGTTCGAGCAGCTGCCGGTAGGATGCATTAGCGTTATCCAACAACTTTTGGTTCTGGATGGCTACAGCCGCCATTGCGGCCAGTGTCTCGAGGATAAAGACATCTTCTTCTGAATAATTGGCATGGCCGATTTTGTTTACAGCTTCCATCACCCCGATCGGCTCGCCTTTGATCAGCATGGGTACGACACAAATGGAATATGTCGCCTCTTCCAGTACCCGGTCCACCTCGCGAAAGACACGCGTATCATGCAATGCATCCTGGATGATGAGCGCTTGCTTGTGGTTGAATACCCAGCCATCCACACTTTTATCCAGCGGAATGCTCAAAGATTTTAATTTATCCAACCGGTACCACGGAGAAGCTGTATAATGCAGATGGTCACCTTCAGGTGCCAATTCCAGAATGGAGGTTTCTGTACTGAATGTCAGTTCGGATGCAATTTCAATAATGGATTTTAGGTACGGCTCGCAGTCCAGATTAGCGTTTAGATTTCGGCTAACCTCGATCAGGCGCTCCAACCTTGACATCCGGTCTGAGAAGCGGTCAACCACGGAATTTCTCCATATCGACTCCGTTGGTTGGTGTTAAAATCAATAAATACAGAATTGTAATCATTCTATTCAGTTTTTAATTATCTCTTTATGAATAATACAATAAATCGCCGAAAATTTATAAAACTCGTCAGTGGATCACTGGCTACTTTAGGTATCGGCGCGGCAATGGCTCCTATAAAAGGATTATACCCACCTTACAGGGCAGTGCAAGATTTAGACCGCGATAATCCGGCATATTCCACCGCGCCCGACGCGTTGCAACCACATCTTCCCGCTGAGGAAATCGATTTCCTCGCAGCCCATGAACTGAAAACCGGCGATCTCTCCCGAAAAGTGGCAATAATGACTTACGACGATGTGTTCCGGAATGATAAATTATCACATCTTTTGGATGTTTACCGGGAGCATGGTGTTAAATGTTCTTTCTTTATTATCGGCGTTAACCTGGAAGACTGTAAGGAAACCCTTCCGCGTTTGATAGATGAAGGCCACGATCTGGGGTGCCATGGCTGGATCCATAATCCATTCACCTCCTTATCAGATGAGAGTATACATGGGCAATTCAAAGCATTCTTCTCGAAGGTTGAGGAGATTGTGCCTGGATACAGGGTAAAGTATTTCCGTGCACCTTATGGTGATCGCGATATGCGGGTCCGTACCCTGGCTGCCTCCTGGGGAATGCATCATGTACTCTGGTCGCTTGAATCTGGAGGCATGGATAAGAAAACTGAGCATAATGTGGTTGACCGGGCGCAAAATGGTTCGATCATCCTTTCACACGCCTCCCGTCAATTTGATGTATCCGAAGCCGATGTGATCGTCAAAGAATTGATCCGCAAGGGCTTCAACCTGGAGACGATCTCCAGCGGGATGGATCCAACGGACCGATGGGTAGGTTAGGTTCTGAAATTGTTTAGAAAACATTGGAGAATGAATCAATAATGAATAAATCCATAACTGTACTGTTTATTGTTATACTTAGCGCCTTCTTAATTTCCGGGTGCAGTGCTGCTGTGCCGAAAGCAACCGAGACACCAGAACCGACTGCCACATTCACCCCGCAGCCGCCCACTGCAATCCCGACAAATACAGCCACACCCATCCCGCCCACACCCACTGCCATCCGCACTCCACCAGCACTTCCGGGTATGTTCCAATCTTCCCTGCTTAATACACTGGACACGCCCCATACTTACATTGCAGACACCTGCCAGTACCTGAAGATGAAATGGGACCCAAATAACAGTGCTCCCGGAACTATAGTCATGGTTATCATGTACCACTCGATCACCGATGACGCGGGTACATTAAAAGACAACCAGATCGGTCAGGAATTCCACCAGCTCACGATGCAGCATGCTGCAGAATTGGGCTTCATGACCATCAATGCCACCCAACTGGCTGATTTCCTGGAAAAAAACGCAAAGATCCCGCAAAAGTCCATGCTATTGCTATCAGACGATCGACACCAGGCTGACTTTTTCAAGACCCATTTTGTGCCCTTATTTAAGAAATATGATTGGACCAGCGTGACCATGGCATGGATCAGCACTCCCGATACCCCGGAAGCATATTATGAACCATTGCTTAAGCTGATCAAACAGGGCTACCTGGATGTCCAGGCACATGGCGTGGTTCATAATATCCCCATAAATGATTTTTCATCGGAAGATTACATCCACAATGAATTATTCGGTTCCATCTCTTTTATCCAGCAGCATTTCGGTGTGACTCCCATTGCCTATATTTGGCCGGGAGGTGGATTCACCAAACGTGGTGCAGAAGTTGCCCGGGATGCTGGATTCAGGCTTGGATTTACTGTGAATCCCCGCGGACCGCTCATGTTTAACTGGGTACCTCTCAGCGATGCCAAGGATCCCATGCGGCCCAGCTACGCACCGGAAGGTCAAATTGGTGATCCACTTCTGGTTCTGCCGAGATACTGGAGCACAGACGCAGATTACCGTTTTAAAGATGTCATGGCAATTGGAGAGGCTGCTGCTGCAGATGCAACGGCTAACCGTGATACAGAATTGTTATATTATGATATTATGTGTAAAGATACACTGGGTCCAATTTCCACACCATAAAAGAGGGTCATATGAAGGAAGATTGCATATTTTGCAAGATCATCGCTGGTAAAATTCCCAGTCAGATCGTTTATAAGGATGACAAAGTCACCGCTTTTAAAGACATCCAACCTTTGGCTCCGGTGCATATTTTAATCGCGCTTAATCAACATATAGAATCAGTCAACGAAACCACCATCGGGGATGAAACCTCTTTGGGACACTTATTCACCACTGCCCGGGTTATCGCTGAGAAGGAAAATATAGGACAAACAGGATACAGACTGGTGGTAAATACAGGGGCAGGTGCCGGTCAAACAGTTCTCCACCTGCATATGCACTTGCTGGGTGGAAAGCACATCTCAAACAAGCTGGCTTAAGAGAAGAAATTGCTGCCAAATAAATTTATCTGGGGATTAATCGCGCTGGGAGTTTCCATTCTTGCCTGCTCCAGGCAAGCTCCTGCTGCCACGCCATGGAATCCATCCAATTTGGATATGATCAAAACTCCATGCCCGGCCGGGGTGGACATCTCCGGCGTGTGTCTGGTTACACCTACTCCGACTATTCCCTGGTTCCTGCCGCCGACGCGCAGTCCGGATCAGCCAATATTAACCCCAACACCGGATGCTCCGCGCATAATGCCTACTTTGAGGCAGGATCCCGATGAATATATCGTTCAATCAAATGATACCCTTGCGATAATTGCTAACCGGTACTCAGTGTCTTATGAAGAAATCGCTCGTTTGAACGAGATCACTGACCCCAACAGTTTGAGTGTGGGTCAATTCCTCCTCATCCCCGCCCCAACCCCTGCCGGGGAGGCACCCGCTTTTAAAGTGATCCCCGACTCGGAACTGGTTTATGGGCCAATGAGCACCACCCTGGATCTACCCGCCTTTATTGAGGCGAGAGCAGGATTTCTCGCGGGATACACCGAAGAAGTGGATGGGAATAACCTGTCTGGAGCCGAGATCATTCAAAAAGTGTCCGAAGACTTTTCGGTTAATCCCAGGCTTTTGTTAGCCATTTTGGAATATACCGGTGGTTGGGTAACATCCAAATCGGTGGGTGATGGTTATCAAAAATATCCATTAGGATATTTCGACGAAAACCGGAGTGGATTATATAAACAGATGGCATTTGCCGCCAATAACTTGAACCGTGGATTTTACTTATGGAAAGTAAATGCAGTTCCTGCCTGGCTGCTGGCTGATGGATCGATCATCCCGGTTAATAATACGATCAATGCCGGAACAGCCGGTGTTCAGCAGTTGATGGCTGCGCTTTACACCCAGAATGACTGGCTGGTTGCTGTATCTGACCAGGGCATTTTCCTGACCTATTCCAATCTTTTTGGATATCCATTTGATTTTGCGATAGAACCATTGCTTCCCACCGATTTAAAACAGACTGTACTGCAACTTCCATTTGAGCCAGGGGTCAGCTGGTCGTTCACTGGCGGCCCGCACCCGGGATATGGCGAAGGATCCGCCTGGGCAGCCCTTGACTTTGCACCACCGGGAGAGCTACCCGGTTGCGTAGATAATGATGCCTGGATCACCGCCGCAGCCAGTGGACTGGTCGTTAAATCAGAGGGTGGGATGGTGATAACAGATCTCGATGGAGACGGTTTCGTTCAAAATGGCTGGTCGGTACTATACTTGCACGTTGCTACTAAAGACCGGATCAAATCTGGCAATTTCGTTACTGCCGGAGACAGAATTGGGCATCCATCCTGCGAGGGAGGGGTTTCCAGTGGAACTCACCTTCACATCGCCAGAAGATATAACGGAATGTGGATCTCTGCGGATGGTGAAATTCCTTTCGACCTTGACGGTTGGTCCTCCACCGGGTCCGGTGCTGAATATGATGGTTTATTGGTGAAAGATGGTTTATCAATTGAAGCATGGAACGGTAAAAGGGAAGAAAACCAGATCCAGCGATAAGGTCGCTTTCAGGATATTTTTTGCATTCATTATTTTAATAATTTCGATTTCACTTACCGGTTGTAGAAATGACTACGTTTCACTCGACGATATACAAAAAGCCCCGAGCGCCACAATTGAAACAATTCCAACACAAATCCCTACGGTGGTAGAACTACCTACTCAGGTACCACCCACTGAAGTCATTCCTGGTACCGGCTATGGCGGCGGTTTCGAGCCGGAAGAAATTCAACCGACAGAAGTTCCAACATTTACCGAGACACCATTTATCGAACCGGTCATCGAAACTCAAACACCAACCCCTGAGATCGTTGAACCCACTCAGGATTTGAACCAGGCAATGACGGAAGCCATGCCGACCAGCACCAGTATCCCTCCGATCATGTATTACACTCAAGCGGGAGACACATTACCAGCAATCGCAGTACGCTTTAAGGTCAGCATCGATGACATTATCTCTGCAGAACCTCTCACCAAAACGGGATTTCTGGATCCAAATATCCTGTTAATGATCCCGCCGATGTTTTCAGATCTTGCGTCGAATTTGAAACTGATGCCTGACAGTGAAATTGTCTTTTCGCCATCCGCCCTGGATTTTGATATTGATAGTTTCGTTGCGGATGCGGGGGGTTACCTCTCCACTTACCGCGAATATTTGAACAGTGAAGGGTGGATAAATGGGGCAGGGGTCATTCGTAAAGTTGCCATAGAGAATTCGATCAATCCCAGGTTACTACTTTCACTTCTACAGTATAAAAGCAACTGGGTTTATGGTCAGCCAGCGAACGAAAATAGTATTCAATATCCACTTGGACATGTCGCCAAATATAAAAACGGACTATATTTCCAACTGACATGGGCTGTAAGCCAGGTTTCTTATAGTTATTATGGCTGGCGTGAAGGGATCATGACGGATATTCCGTTTACTGATAAAACAAGATTCCGGGCATCACCGGATATTAATGCCGGGACTTATTCAATTCAATACCTATTCGCACAGATGTACAGCTTAAGTGATTGGGAAGCTGTGTTATACGGGCAGGATAGTTTTCCAGTGGTACATGAAAGAATGTTTGGAAACCCCTGGCTGAGAGCTGTTGCAATTGAACCATTATTCCCGGCAACTTTACAGCAACCCACGCTGATCCTTCCCATCGAACAGGATGAAGAATGGTCACTAACCGGAGGGCCGCATTCTGCCTGGGGAAACCAGGGCGCCAGGGCAGCACTTGATTTTGCACCAGGTGGCGCAAAGGGATGTGCACTATCAACGGAATGGGTGTTGGCAGCAGCATCTGGTGTGGTTACCCGTTCGGGTGGTGGAGTGGTGGTCCTTGATCTTGATGGTGATGGGAATGAGCAAACGGGTTGGAATTTATTTTATATGCACATTGCCACAGAGGACCGTCCTGTAGTTGGACAATGGCTTGAACAGGGTGATCATCTTGGCCATCCCTCTTGTGAAGGTGGTGTATCTACCGGTACTCACTTCCACTTTGCAAGGAAATATAACGGTGAATGGATCCTGGCAGGCGGACCATTACCTTTCGATCTGGATGGGTGGACCGCTCATGCAGATGCCCAGGATTATAAAGGGACTCTGACCCGCAACGGTAAAGTGGTTACAGCCTGCACCTGTGGTACAGCAGATACATATATATTTAGAGATAAAATCAGCCCGAATTAAGCCATTTCGAGTACAATTGGCTTAAATGCAAAGTATTCGAAGAAAAACAAAACCCAAAGATTCAAAAATTTTCAGGTCTGTCATCCACCGGTTCATAGTTATCAGTATGAGCGTGATGTTCATTCTTAACGCATGCGTACCTTTAGTAACTGAAGGCACCGGACAGGTAACACCGACAGCTGAACAACCAGCTATTGTAGTAAGTGTCACCCCTTTGCCTACCCGGGAAGCCTTTGACCCGGGAGAGTTGGTGGATTACACCGTTCAGGACGGTGACACAGTTGTTGCTCTGGCTGCCAGGTTTAATACAACCGTCCAGGAAATTCAGGAAAATAACCCTGTTTTACCCCTAACCACCACCACTCTTCCACCAGGTCTTCCTTTAAGAATTCCCATTTATTATCTGCCCTTCTGGGGATCATCTTATCAGATCCTGCCGGATTTCCTGTTTATAAATGGGCCTGCGCAAATAGCATTCGATACCTTAGATTACGTGGAAAAGTCGGACGGATGGTTGAAAACTTACCGGATCTATGCTTATGGTGACTGGCGAACCGGTGCAGAATTAGTCCAATATGTTGGATTGACATACAGCATCAGCCCGCAGCTATTATTAGCACTCCTTGAATATAAAATGCAAGCTTTAACAAGTCCAATAATCCCAAATAATGTAGACCGGTATGCGTTGGGATTTAGAAAGATCTACAATGCTAACTTATACCTTCAACTCCTGCTACTGGCGGATAATTTAAACGCTGGTTATTATGGCTGGCGGTCAGGTGAAATACATTCCATAGAATTACAGGATGGCAAGCTGATGCGGTTTGATCCCTGGCTTAACGCAGCCAGTGTCTCATTGCAAAATTACTTTTCCATCATTTCTTCTGTAGCCGATTTTGAAAAAGCAATTTCCAGTGATGGTTTTGCGAATACATACCATACACTTTTTGGCGCCTTTCCGGTTCAGACATCAGAGTTTATTCCCGGCAGCTTGAACCAACCTGAGATGAAGCTTCCATTTACCCCCAATAGATCCTGGGCATATACCGGTGCTCCTCATCCAGCCTGGGGAGAGAATCAACCCTGGGCTGCAATTGATTTCGCACCGCCTGCTGATAAAAGCGGTTGTACCGAATCACCTGAATGGGTTACAGCAGTCGCGGATGGAGTCCTCTCCCGGGTTGAACTTGGATTGACCATCCTGGATCTTGATGGAGATGGTGACGAAAGAACGGGTTGGGCAGTGATGTACCTCCACCTTTCGAGGTATGATGCAGCCGTCCAGGGTAAGCAGGTGAAAGCTGGTGATGTGTTGGGGCATCCGTCCTGTGAAAGAGGTCAGGCTACAGGTACGCATGTCCATATGGCCAGGAAATATAATGGCGAATGGATCACCGCAGACAGCCCCCTGCCGTTTAACCTTGAAGGTTGGATCGTTCATTCGAGTGGTACACCTTACCTGGGAACCTTGACCCGTTTCACCCAAACCGTCGTTGCCTGTACATGTGCAGACCAGGCTTCTCAGCTCGAAACCGGGAAATAATTGAGCATTTCAAATGAGTGAAAGCGATACGATCAACAAATTAGAGTATCCAAATACCCTTGCATCTCTTTCGAGGGAAATATCTGATGCTGGAATATCAGCCGGGGATACACTTCTTGTCCATTCATCCCTTAGTGCGCTTGGCTGGGTTTCAGGTGGAGCTGTTGCGGTTATTCAAGCCTTAATGGAAGTAACAACCTCTGAAGGAACGCTGGTCATGCCGGAACATAGCGGTGACCTGTCTGATCCGGCTAATTGGCACCATCCTCCAGTTCCGGAAAATTGGTGGAGCATCATTCGTGAAAGCATGCCAGCCTACCATCCCGCATATACTCCCAGCCGGGGAATGGGTACCATACCAGAGGTATTCAGGACAATGCCAGGTGTTATCCGTAGTGATCATCCAGAGGTATCGTTTGCTGCCTGGGGTAAACAAGCCAGCTTTATAACCTCAGGGCATTCATTGGACTACTCTTTGGGTGAGAATTCTCCACTGGCAAGAATCTACGATCTGGATGGGAAAGTGCTTTTACTGGGAGTTGGTTTCGCTAACAACACATCGTTTCATCTATCTGAAGTACGAGCACGGGGTTCAAGTATCGCAAAACAAGGAGCGCCGATTAATATTAACGGCGTAAGAAAATGGGTGGAATACACGGATATCATTTATGATTCCGAATTGTTTGATAAAGTGGGAGAAGAATTTTGTAATACAGGCCTGGTAAAAATAATTAAAATTGGAGCATGTAATTGCTTTCTATTTGATCAAAAGCCGGCAGTGGATTTTGGAGTTCAATGGATCGAACAGCAGCGAGGTTTTACCCCGATCATCCCTCAATGATCTCGTAGCGGGTGGTGATTGGAAATGCTTTGCCAAGCATGGCGGATGCAGGACAATATTTTGTACTCGACAGTTCAATTGCCCTTTCAACAGATTTTGAATCAATATTCTTACCAGTGATATGGAAGAATAGTTCTGCTTGAGTGAATACCTTGGGATGCTCTTCGGCACGAATTGCGTGAACTGAAACTTCAAAAGCTGTGACTTCTAAACATTTTTTTTCAAGGATCGAGATCACATCCATCGCTGTGCAGCCTGCTAAACCTATTGCCAGCAATTCGACAGGTCTGAAACCATCGTTTTCGCTTCCTATTTCATTATAACCACCCAGTGGCAGTGTGAAACCGCTATCTGCTGTTCCATCAAAACCCAATCCAGATTTCCAAACTACTTTGGCATCCATGTTCTCTCCTTGTGTTCTTAGGTCTCCAGGACCCGCTTGATCTCATTTATTAGTTCTTCTTCCGGACCTGAGCCCACCATGGTACCGGATCCGTTATTAATTGTGGTTTGTGGTACACCACTCACATGAAACTGGTTTGCCAGATCTGGAAATTCCATTGCCTCTATCATTTCAGCCTGAATGTAAGGGGACTCGAAAGCCATTGCATGAGCCAGGTTCACGGCTGGCGGGCAATAAGGTCAGGTTGGTGTAACAAAAACTTGTAGAAGAATATCTTTATTGATGGTCCCAAGATATTCACGGGTATCCGGGTTGAGATCCGTCGATCGTTGCGATACCATGATCAGGTCATTGATCAAGGATGTGAATTCATGCCCGGATGGCATCCCTGAATACCTGATCCCGTAATCAATTATTTCATTTTTTTCTTTGGCAGTAATTACGATTCCCGGTGTTTTATCCACATGATACTTTTTAGCGATTTCCGGTTCATTTTCTACATCATAGATTTCGAGTGATAATTTGTCGGATAATGGAATGATCTCTTCCAAGAGAGACCTGGTAGGTTGGCAGTACTCGCAACGTAATTCACTCCCAAAAAAAAGAACATGGACAGAATTTTGGAGAGTTTGGTCAAAAACATCTTTTACTTGTTTTGCAATATCCTCAGTGAGCAATCTTTCCAACATTTCAAATCCCTTCTGAACTACCAAACTTTCAATTATCTTATTATATGATACGAGCAATGAATTCAGTTCACAATGACGAAAATCCCGATTAATCCAGTTCGAGAAATCCAAATCAAATATTTCAATTACTGTGTGGTTGAGGATATAGTTATATGAATAATAATTGCATTAGAAATTTACTTCTCATGTGATTCCACTGTCTAATGAAATGACTGAGCAACTATTAATTTTCGGTTATTTTTCCCCATTCCCATTAATATAATCCACCAAGTTTAATTTCTTAAACAAATTCTCTTTTACCTCTCCGGGAATACCATTTTGTTGAGCTATCTCGTGGTAAAGCGAAATTGTTTTTTCGGTAGTATCCACAACAACCCGGCAATGTTCACATCCCTTGATATGCTCTTCCAATTGAGCACAGGCTTCCGGGCTAATATCGCCATCCAAATAATCGCCAATTAGATTTATGAGGCTATCACATTTTGTATGTTCCATCATTCACCTGTTTTTCGGTCTTTCCTTCAGAGAAATAATGTGAGATATTCTCCCGTAACTGCAACCTAGCCCTTAATAACCTTGTCTTCACAGCAGATTCAGATAATCCAAGAGTTTGAGCAGTGTCCCTGATTGAAAGATCTTCCATATCTCGAAGGACGAAAACTATGCGCAGTTTGTCCGGCAATAATCCAATCTCTTTATTCAAAATCGTGCGCATCTCATTCGATACCAATTCCTTCTCAGGAAGATTGGTCCAATCAACAATTTCATTCGGAGGAGTTGCCCCGTCTTCGTCTTCTTTATCCTCGTCGATCGAAATTTCAATACCTTTTCGTTTCCTGATCAACATTAATGCTTCATTCACGGCAATCCTGTAAATCCAGGTCGATAAACTGGATCGCCCTTCAAATGAGTTTAAGCCATGAAAGACTTTGATAAAGGTTTCCTGAAGAATATCTTCAGCGTCTTGAGTTGAATTGAGAATATTCATGGCAATTCGATAAACCGGGTTGGAATAATAATCCACCAACCTGGCTTGTTCTTTACGATCTCCAGTACGCAATAATTCGAGTGAAAACTCTGGTTTTGGGTTAGTATGATTTATTTGATGTTACCGAATAAAGAAAGTTTCAAATTGAAGCAAGGGGCCAGGAAGGTAAGGCATCCATATCCAGAGGAGCCGACTTGTCCGGATGAATAACGATAATAACCGGCAGCACCGATCATCGCTGCGTTGTCAGTACATAAGGAAAAAGGTGGAATCTGAACTGGAAACCTTGTTTGCTCAGTGAAAGCATTCCTAAGTGCCTGGTTCGCCGATACGCCGCCAGCAACAAGGATTTCTTTTACATTGTATTTTTGCGCAGCGGCCAGTGATTTTGATAGAAGAATATCCACCACTGCTGCTTGAAAACTGGCCGCCATGTCTGCAACTGGTAAGGCTATCTTTCTTTCTTCAAATTGCTTCACTGTACGCAGCACAGCAGTCTTTAAGCCGCTAAACGAAAAATTCCAGGTGCCTTCCAGTTTGGCACGCGGGAAAGCAAAAGCCTTAGGATTCCCATTTTCTGCTGCAATTTGGATGGAAGGTCCACCAGGATAGGATAATCCAAGTAAACGCGCCACTTTATCGAAGGCTTCACCTGCAGCATCATCCAATGTTTTCCCCAGAGATTGATATTGTAAGTGGCCTTTGATCAGGATTAATTCAGTGTGCCCACCGGAAACAAGCAATGCCAGGAGGGGAAATTGCGGTTCCTCGGGTGCTTTTTCCCTGTCAGGGTAAGCTGATGCGTCATAGACCCAGGCTGAATAAATATGTCCTTCAAGGTGATTGATTCCAATAATGGGGATTCCTCTGGCTAAAGATAATGCCTTGGCCATATTTAATCCGACGACGAGAGAACCGGCAAGACCGGGACCCTGGGTTACGGCAATGGCATCAATATCATTCATCGTCATATGGGCCTGGAGCAGCGTCTGATCAACTACACCATAAATGGTTCGAATGTGCTGCCGTGATGCCACTTCCGGAAAAACACCCCCATATTGAGCGTGCAAATCGATCTGAGTGGCGACTACACTTGACAACAGGGCTCGTCCATTCTCCAGAATCGCAGCAGCTGTTTCATCGCATGATGACTCTATGCCCAAAACTCTAAGCGGGACATTCATTTGATCTCTTTCAACCTTTTCTCACAGGTAATACCAGATCCATTGGATATGCCGTAAATAGTTCGATCTTTCCTTGTGGAGTCACATAATATGAATCTTCCAACCGTATACCCATTCCTCTTTCTGGATAGTATAGACCCGGTTCAATTGTAAAAACAGTGCCAGGAACCAGACGATCGTTTGTTTCAGCAAATGTACTGAACCAGGGTTGCTCGTGGATATCCAATCCCAAACCATGTCCAAGGCTGTGAACAAAACCCTCCTGGGTTCCAGGGACAGATCGGATGGTTGGGTGCCCCATACTTTCAAATAGATCACAGGTACGAATTTGATACTCCTTACACAACTGGCCAGATTTTAACTCATTGACCACCGTATCATAAACTTTTTTGACATCTGTATAAAGCTTAAGGGTTGGATCATCTGCATAACCCATGCACCAGGTACGGGTAAAATCGTAGAAATAACCACCGCCGGCCTCACAGGGGTATATATCAAATACGATCGTTTTACCTAATTCAATAATATCGTCAGGATTTCCCACATTGTGTGGAATTGCTGCATCCCTGCCGATGGAAAAGATCGTTCCTTCGGGATTTTCTGCGCCTTCTTCTGCCAGCCACAAATTGATCAGCTTTTTTACTTCCCCTATTTTTAGCGGTTCTCCAGCAGTATTAAGTAAATGGTTAGCATGAACAGGACGTGAAGTTAATAGATCAGCCACCCGTCCAACGACTTTTGTTGTCACTTTCCCCATTTTGCGGATCCGCTCGATCTCATAATCTTCCTTTGTAGTCCGAGCTTCCATCAGAATGGGACTTTCACCCTCACTGAAAAAATCATATTCAGGGGCTATCTTTTTAAGCTCATCCAGTAATGCTAAAAACCGTCCAGATTCCACCCGGCCATAAAAACATATCTTTCCGCTTGTGAGACCGGCTTCATTCAGCATCCATCGATATTCCTGTGCCAGGTTCATAATTCCGGCCTTTTGATTATGATGCAAGACTGTTCGCAAGCCTGACCTGGCGGCTTCTTCTCTTTCCATCGGGTAACAATAAATCGTCGCATCAGTTCCAGCCAATTTAATTACGTTCGCATCAAAATGACCACCACCAGTAAGATAGACCATGGCCGGGTTGTGATCACCTGCTCCAGAAATAAGGATTGCATCGATTGCATTGTCTTTCATAAGCAGGTCTATTTGATTTTTCATTTTGTTTTCCTATGGTGTGTGCAGACTTCAGCTATGCTGGTGATCAGATCAATTTCATCATCTTCAAACACTGTACGAGGATCAAAAACTACCTCATCGTCAATGATCCGGGCAATAATTGCCGGCGTCGAATTACGTAATAGTTTTAACATTTTTTCGGGTGAATGGACCTTTAAGGCAAAAAGCCAGGTCGGCAATGTATCTCCCGGCAGGCTGCCACCACCGACTGTAGATTCTCCTTGAATCACTTTACCTTCGTGCAGTTGTTCCATCCAATTAAAAGCTCTCTGCCTGATAACCTCAGTTTCCATACTGATCATCTTCCAAACTGGAATTTGCTGTATAGCTTCGTCCTTCAAATAATGGATCAATGTGGCTGAGAGGCCTGCCAGGCAAAGTTTATCAGCCCGGATCGCACGTGCTAACGGGTGCTTCTTGAGCTTATCCACCAGGACTTTTCGACCAATTATGATCCCGGCTTGCGGCCCACCCAATAGTTTATCGCCGGAAAAACAAATAACATCTACCCCCGCTTTCACGGATTCCTGCACCGTTGGTTCATGACTTAACCCATAATCTTCGGTTTTCAGGAACGATCCGGATCCAAGGTCATCAATGACAAGTGCTCCAGAAAGATGGGCTACTTCAACGATATCTTTTAACTCAGGGGAGCTTGTAAAACCTATGATTTTAAAATTAGATGAGTGTACCCTTACCACACCGACAGCACCGGATGCCAAGGCTTCCCTATAATCCGATAGGTGGGTATGGTTGGTGGTTCCAATTTCGACCATCTTCGCGCCAGATTGACGCATTACATCCGGAACCCGAAAACCGCCACCAATTTCAACCAGCTGTGAACGGGATATTGCCACTTTTTTACGGTTGAACAGTGCAGATAAGATCAGCAGCATCGCTGAGGCATTATTATTAACTACCATTGCCGATTCAGTTCCGCTCAACCTGGTCAATAATTCTTCACAATGATCATGCCTGGAACCTCGGGTGCCCGAACTCAGGTTATATTCGAGATTCGTGTAGTTCCTTGCAGCAATTTCAATTTCCGCAATGCTCTCTTTACTTAAAGGGGACCGTCCCAGGTTGGTGTGTAATATCACCCCTGTGGCATTGATCACCTTCTTAACGCTGGGACTTGTCATTAGGGAAAGTTTATCTGCTGTTAAATTGATGATCTGTTCTTCTGTTGGTAGGACCTTTTTTCCATCCTTGCGGATGTCATCCAACTGAGATCTGAGTGTGTTTATCAAAAGTGTATGTCCATACCGCAGAAGAAGCTGCTGGCATGCAGGAAGTTTGTAACAGGTGATCGATTGATGGAAGCGATCGTAAATCCTTCATCCCAAAATATCCGGTGGTTCAGTATCAGATGGATTTTCGAGATCAGAACCATCCTGGGGTGCCCAACGGCTTTTTTCGCGAAGCCGTATCAGCCATTCCACAACTACCAATCCAACAGCAATTGCCACGCCGATGTTTGTAGAAAGTATCCGCCCCAATTGCAGCCAAACGAGGATTCCACCATAAACACCAACCCAACATGCTTGCCGGATCACAACAGCCATTCCGATTGGAGGGTCACTGGGGAAACGAATATTCAAGAATGTGATCACAGGCAGAAAGGTACCGGTGAGGGCCAGCACGACAAAGAAAAAGAATAGCCAGCGTGGACCGAGGGTGGGCAATGAAGTGATAACAACCAGAGCCAGACCTGCCCAACCGATAAACCCAATGATAAAAGAGAAGGGTAGTACAGATCTAAAAGGTGGTAACCGGAATGGATAGTTCATATTGTCTGGTGTTAATTATATCCCATGTTGTTTTGCGAGGAAAATGATAATTATCCGCTGATTCTCCCCTCGTTCCATGGATGATGAGACAATATATATGCACGAAAATAAAAAAACAGACACAAAATGTATCTGTTCGTTTTTGAAATTTATGGTTGATGATGAATTTCTATAATATCTTACTGAACAGGTTCCGCGATGATGAACAACCTGCCCCAGGAGCTTTCTTTACCCTGCGCGATGCAGGTTTGTAATGTCAGGTGAGCTTTTCCACCATAAACTGATTTGAACAACGTTCCGGCGGATAATTTTTCGTTCGTTTCCAGATCCAGGAAATTTGAACTGGAGCTGTTGGGTTGCAGTGCCTGATACCTGGAGATCTTGGTGACTTTGAATTCTTTTATTGTCCCATCCCCATAAATAACAGTGATTGTATTCCCTATAAGGATTTTGGAGAACTCGGATCCGGCAGCGAAGTTATGGGCAAGCAGGCCGATCGTTCCGTAATCTGAAGCCATTCCAAATTGAGTGACCACTCCCTTAATTGCTGATACATACCCATTCTGGTTCTTGGGTTGTTGGATAACCCGGAAAGCCATTACATCAGGAACATATACTCCACGGAGAACTGATTTGCCATCTTTTATGGCTGCAGCAAAATCGGATAGAGCAATGACCGATGATTTCGTTGTTGTTGCCCCAATTGAAGATGCAGCAGGGATCGGGTCAGATGTTACCGGTATGTTTGCTTTTGCCTGGGAAAATGGAAACACACTCGCCAGTAAAACAACTGTGAGTGTGAAAATTTTTATCATACGGTTGAAGTCAGAAACCATCTTGTCTCTCTCTGACAAGGGCTTGACTAAGATATGGGTTAACCGCCTGGAATGAAAATAGGGAAGGTATTATGGTAATTTCGGCGGCCTGGCGGTCATAACCTCATCGGTGTTAGACCCATAGCTTTGCGTCACCGGTTTTCACCGGTTTTGCCCTTATCGTTCGTGCGATTTTAGTGTACAAAAAAGACCCGGGCCTTATGCCGGGTCTTAATCATACGTAATAATTCGTATTTTCGGTAACCTGGCAATCATCATCAGATTTATCTGATCTAAGACCCATAGCTTTGCGTCACCGGTTTTCACCGGTTTTGCTATTATCGTGAACAAATTGTTAAGGAACTAATATTGAGTACTGTAGTAAATTATAGGCTGAATGTTAAATAACTTGATACCTTATTACTTACAAACACTTAACAAACCATTTTCTAATTTTTTATTTTTTCGTTTCATCACTGATCGGCTCAGCAATAATAAATAATCTCCCCCATGAACTGATGGAACCTTTAGAGATACAGGTTTGCAAAGTGAGATGTGGTTTACCGCTATAGACTTTCATGAATAAGTCTTCTGCCGTCGCCTTTAATTGTGTAGCAAGATCTACGAAACTTGTTCTTGTATTTGTTGGGTCGATCGCCTGGAATTCTAGAATGGAACTGACCCGGTATTGTTGGATCCGGCCATCACCATAGACCAAGTCGACCTTATCGCCAACGACCACATCATCAAAGTCTGCCCCTCCAGCATAATTATGGGCTAATAATCCGATTGTTCCATATAAGGAAGCTAAACCGAATTGAGTTGCTTTATCCGGATCCGAAGAAACGAATGCTGATTGGGATTTGGGTTGTTGAACTACTTCTAAAGCCAGGACCGATGGAATATATAATCCTTTTACTTCCAATTCGCCATCAGCAACGGATTCAACAAAACTCCAAAAGGGCGGTACTTTTTCAGATATTTCTTCTGCTTGAATGGCTGGAAGGCTTTGCCCTGTGATAGGAACAAGACTTGAATGGTTATCAAATGGTAGTCCCCCGATAAAAAGTATATTAATTATAAGGAATAGTTTTTTCAACCAGTAATTATTAAGCATATGTTTACCTTCCAGTTGTCTTCATCTGGCTAAAGCACGTGAAGATTATAGAAGAGAAATTGTGCTTATCACGTAAATTAACCTTACAGCCACCTTACAATTAAACCTTAGTTTATCCTATTTGTTATATATTTCTTTTACAAAGCCATGACAGCAATATTTATACTTACTTGAATTCTCTCTTGCGAAAGTGCAGAAGCTATAGCACAATTAGATAGGATTTATTTTTCACGCAAAATTGAAAGGAGTGGTAAAAAATGTCTCCAGTGAAACAAACAGAAACGCAAAAGTTTATTCCGACACCATTAAAGTTAAAAACACCTGTTCCATCAGACATAGACATAGCTCAAGCGGCCACATTAAAACCGATCATCCAGGTTGCAGCAGAAATGGGTGTTTTACCAGATGAATTGGAACTGTACGGCCCTTATAAAGCAAAAGTGAAGTTGGATATTCTTACCCGATTAAAAAATGCACCTAATGGTAAATATATTGATGTGACTGCCATTACCCCCACCCCGCTGGGCGAAGGGAAAACCACCACAACAGTTGGCCTCAGCCAGGCCTTGGGTGCTGAACTTGGCAAACGGGTGATCACCTGCATCCGGCAGCCAAGCCAGGGGCCGACCTTCGGAATTAAAGGCGGAGCAGCCGGCGGCGGTTATAGCCAGGTGATTCCAATGGAAGATTTCAACCTGCACCTCACCGGGGATATTCACGCCATTACGGCAGCGAATAACTTATTGGCTGCTGCCATTGATGTTAGAATGCTGCACGAAACAGAAGCAACTGACGAGCAGATGTTCAACCGGCTTTGCCCACCAGATAAAAAGGGCAACAGGACATTTGGCAAGGGATTACAGGGACGGGTAAAAAAGCTTGGTATCACAAAAACCAATCCGAACGACCTCTCACCTGAGGAACGCAAGAAATTATGCAGGCTGGATATCGATCCCTCCACGGTCACCTGGAAACGGGTGATGGATACCAGTGATCGCTTTTTACGCGGAATCACTGTAGGACATGGACCTGAAGAGACTGGTCACGAACGGGATACCGGTTTTGATATTACCGTCGCCAGCGAGATCATGGCTGTTCTGGCTCTAACCACCAGCCTGAAGGATATGCGCGAACGCCTGGGGAAGATGGTTGTAGCATTAAGCCGCAGCGGAGACCCGGTAACGGCTGAAGATATAGGCATCGCTGGTGCGCTTACCGTTTTAATGCGAGATGCGATTAAACCGAATTTAATGCAGACCCTTGAAGGGACACCTGTCTTTGTCCACGCAGGTCCTTTCGCAAACATCGCCCACGGCAACAGCTCCATCCTGGCTGACCAGATCGCATTGAAACTGGCGGATTACGTGGTAACTGAATCCGGCTTCGGCGCTGATATCGGGATGGAAAAATTCTTCGATATCAAATGCCGCACTTCAGGTCTGGTTCCCAATGTGGTCGTACTGGTGGCTACAGTTCGTGCCCTCAAGATGCATGGTGGTGGTCCCAAAGTCGTTGCCGGAAAACCACTTGACGCGGCATACACTGACGAAAACCTCCCCCTATTGGAGAAAGGGTTGCCTAATCTTCTGCACCATATAAAGACTGCCCGCAAGTTCGGCATCCCGGTTGTAGTGGCTATCAACCGCTTTGCCCCGGACACCGAAGCAGAACTTGAGATGATCCGGAAAGCTGCCATCGCAGCCGGAGCTGAAGATTCTGTGGTCAGTTCACATTGGGCGACCGGTGGTTCAGGTGCCAAAAACCTGGCAGAGGCAGTTGTCAAGGCAGCAGAAAAGCCATCAAAATTCAAATTCCTGTATCCGCTTGATCTTGGCATCAAGGAAAAGATCGAAACCATCGCCAGGGAAGTATATGGCGCAGATGGAGTGGATTACTCACCCGAATCTGAGAAACAGATCGCTGATTATACGAGGTTGGGATTTGATAAATTACCGATCTGCATGGCCAAAACACACTTATCTCTTACTGCTGACCCGACCATCAAAGGTGTTCCCACCGGATTCCGGATCGGAGTTCGTGAAGTACGGGCATCCGTTGGCGCAGGTTTCCTGTACCCGCTGTTGGGTAAGATGAGCACCATGCCCGGCTTGCCCACCCGCCCGGCATTTTATGATATTGACCTTGATCTGGAGACAGGCAGGGTAATGGGGTTGTTTTAGGGCAAACCAGTTAAAAGCTGAGAATAGAGGAAAAAAAAACGGTGAGCCAGAAATTTGGCTCACCGTTATAATTATGTTGAAGAAAAAGGAGGAAAATTAATGAAGACACTTGAATCTCCGAAAATCAGCCTCATCGCAGCCTGGATTGTTGTTCTTGGCGCCTCATTGCTGCCAAAAATCATCCCACAGGAGATCTTTCACCTGACGGTTTCGTTTACCACCCAGACAATTATTTCTGCCTCCCTGATCGGCGTCGGATTATTTCTAGCATTTGTCTGGGAACCGATGCGTAGACTTCGCTCATTTCTGATATTGTTCCTGGTATTGGTTTGTGTCCAATGGGTGGTCTTCACCCAACTCGGTACACTTCCATTCTATAAGTCCCTGCTGGATAACCCTTCCTTTAATATCTACATGCTGGCAGAGATATCTCTGAAGCTGATCGTAACAGGCGTAATAATCGCCGTCCTGTATCTGATCAAAAAGAACCGGGCAGGCTTCTTCCTCGTCAAAGGGAATATTTCAGCACCTGTTGAACCGGTTCGCTGGCTTGGCGTAGGCAAAGGAGAGAATTGGAGAAAATTCGGCCTGATCCTTTCCCTGTGCATCAGCTTGGGGACACTGGCATTTCTGGTCATTGCCGGGCGTCCTCCGCTTGATATTGTGGTTAAAGCACTGCCTTTCCTGCCAGCGGTGTTACTGGCAGCTGCGTTGAACGCATTCAATGAAGAGATGACTTACAAAGCCAGCTTTCTATCTGTGCTGGAAGGACCAGTTGGGAAGTCCCAGGCGCTGCTGTTGATGGCTGCCTTTTTTGGAATTTTTCATTTTTACGGAATTCCTTACGGCATTGTTGGTGTGATCATGGCCGGCTTTTTAGGCTGGATATTAGGAAAATCCATGTTGGAAACGCGCGGGTTCTTCTGGGCTTGGTTCATCCACTTTTTGCAGGATGTGATGATCTTTACCTTCCTGGCAATCGGTTCGATCACTGCTGGTGGTGCTTGATATCTTGCCATTTTTATAGACAATTCAAAATTATTTAACAAGATTCCCGCTATCATCCCAAAAAATATCACTTTCGACAGCATTTCCTGGGCAATAATCAGTCCTGAATTGGGGACAAAAATTTGACAAAGCAGGTGGTAGAATAACTGGATGCCTTTCACCTTATCACATCCCGCTTTGGTTCTCCCATTTCGCAATAAAGGATTGGTATTTTCCGCGCTTGTAATTGGCAGCATGGCTCCGGATTTCAACTATTACATTCCATTTACTCCGGATAAAGGTTTCACTCATTCACTCCCTGGAATTCTACTGTTCTGTATTCCGATCAGTTATTTGGCTCTCTTGTTGTTCCATAAATTTCTAAAAAATCCCTTACTATCATTATTACCAACAAATCACAGACAGCGTTTGTTGGATTATTCACCGGGATTTAAATTCCTGCCAAAAAAACGATTACTCACCATCCTGTTATCCATCTTCCTGGGTGTGATAACTCACCTTATTTGGGATTCCTTTACACATCTTTACGGTTGGGGAGTGATGGCATTTCCAGTCTTTCGTCATACGCAATTCCATCTGGGGTCTTGGAGCATTGCATTATATTCAATACTGCAGCACCTCAGCACCGTAATCGGTCTGGTTATCATTGGAATCTGGTATTTCAAATGGTACAAAAAAACCACCCCAGCTGCCTTTTTTCAAAGTAACATAATATCGAACAGGGTAAGGGTCACCATCATGCTCATCATGTTATTTACAGCAATCCTGGCAGCCCTCTTATCTGC
This sequence comes from uncultured Chloroflexia bacterium, assembly GCA_963757065.1. Taxonomy (GTDB): domain Bacteria; phylum Chloroflexota; class Anaerolineae; order Anaerolineales; family Anaerolineaceae; genus PNON01. The sequence continues at coordinate 106,740 of CAVWQC010000001.1, forward strand.
TGTGGCAAGTTATCCTGATGTCCAAAGCCTCCATCAAATCCGTCTTTTTGCTGCACAATTTGCCATCGTCAGTATATCCACTTTAGTCGGAGAAATATTGATTTATTCTATATATTGGCAATACAAGAATTTTTCCCAAACATAAAAAGCCTCCCACTGAATTGAATCAAAGATGATACTAATCGTGGAATACCGCTTGTCATCCCGGTAAAATATTCATAATTGAAGTGATGAATTTAATAGCTGTGAAAGGGAGGTAGAAATGTATGAACTTAAGACTAAAATCAATGATGCCAGTGTAGAAAATTTTTTGAAATTGATTCCGGATGAGAAAAAACGTCAGGATTCATTCGTTATCCTGGACATGATGAAAGAGGTGACAGGAGAAGAGCCGAAGATGTGGGGAACCAGTATCATTGGATTTGGCACTTACCGGTATAAATATGCCAGCGGGCAGACGGGAGATTGGCTGCGGATCGGATTCTCTCCCCGTAAACAAAATCTCTCCTTATATATCATGTCAGGATTTCAACAGAGCGAAGAATTGATGACCAGGCTTGGAAAACACTCCACTGGTAAAGGGTGTTTGTATATCAAGAAATTGGAAGATATTGACCTGAACGTCCTCAAAGAATTGATTAAAGCATCTTTTACAACGACGAAAAATTTTGAAAGATAGATCATATAACTAGAAATGCAGATCTTAGATTTAAGATCCGATAATCGTAAGGCCATTGAGCAGGCAGCCAGCATGCTGGTGTCAGCTTTCAAAACCCACTGGCCAAATGCCTGGCCGGATATGCAATCTGCGCTGAAAGAAGTGGAAGAAGCCACTCAGCCGGGAAAAATCGCCCGGGCTGCCGTGGATGAAGATGGAACTGTCCTTGGTTGGATCGGTGCGATCAGCGAGTATGATGGTCACGCCTGGGAACTACATCCTCTTGTGGTACGCCCTGATCTGCAAGGAAAAGGATTAGGTGCAGCTTTGGTTGCCGATCTTGAACAGCAGGTCAAATTGCATGGAGGGGGAACCATATACCTGGGAACGGACGACGAGGATGGCATGACCACTCTCGCTGATAAAGATCTCTACGCTGACATTCCGGGTAACCTCGCAAATATCCGCAATCTTAAAAATCATCCTTATGAGTTCTACCTCAAGCAGGGATTTTCAATTGTCGGGGTAATTCCGGATGCGAATGGACATGGAAAACCGGATATCATTATGGCCAAACGGGTCAAGTAATTTAAGGACCGGGATATAAAATGCCATATAAAAAGTGATGATTCCAAACCGCTGCAGGCATCAAAAAGCGGGATAATTGCTAGCCAATCGTTTTTTTTAGAGTAAATTTGATATTCTCGAGAGGGTACACATGCGGTCACTTCTTGCCAGTTTGAGCACCGGTTATGTTTTCTTTTATTTTTCCGAACTCGTTTTTTGGGCACGCCCAAGACCGGAAGATAATTTACTCAACTGGCTGGAAACCTGGCTGGCATATTCATTGATGGCATTCCTATTCCTGGTTGTGGTTACTAGGTTCAACGTATTGAATATCCACGCACTCTTCCTGGCTGGAGCTTTCTTTGGCTGGATTGGCGAGGGGATCATCGTCCAGACCACTTATGAAAATCTACCGCTAAGCATATCTTTCACTGGATTATCCTGGCATGCTCTGGTGACTATCCTCATCGGCTGGTATGGATTACAAATCGCATTAGGAAAATATACAAAGCGAAGCTTGGTTTATGTCGTTCTCATCGGGATTTTTTGTTGGATATGGGGAATTTCGTGGATATATGAAGAGCCAGAGTCGATGGTAGCTCCGATAATTTTTACTATATATGTTTTTACTGCAACCCTTTTGTTAGCTCTTTGCTTATTTGCTTCAGTAAAGCTTTTCATGAAACCATTTTCTCCATCACCCTGGGCAATAAAGATCGCTGCAGGAATATTCTTGTTTCTATATGCTTTGGTTATTGTTTCCGGGCAGATTAAAGCACTAATTCTCATACCATTAATGGCGATTATATATTTCTCGCTCAGGCAAAACAAGAAAAGCGAGACGAGTGGAAATATCCTGGAAACCCTGGCTTCTGCGGTTCCTATCCGGCGATACCTGATTTTATTCCTTATACCTGCTACGTCATCTGTCCTATACTATTTCTATTTTATATCGGGATTAAAACTTCCGACAAACTGGTTGGTATATATCATCACAACACCCGTTGGATTTTTTCTTTTTGGTTGGTCAATTTGGATGATCTGGCGGAAAAATTCAAAATTGGTCTAATTTTGTCGCAAGGATATGGCATCAAATTTCCTATAAAAAATATTTCCATACCTAAATCTGAAGTCAGCTCTAATATTTTTTCTCTTCTTGGTCGTTTATATCATTTGGCTATATACTCAGGTTGATAAATAAATTTAATGAGATATTCACTTATCCCAGAAGAATTTTAGATTTACTTTGATATGCATTTTACAATCAAATAATGATGGATTAAGTTATCAAGGCAGACGGACCCTGAAGTAATCAGTGGATGAATAGGTAGATATATTCGGAAAAACGGAGCCAACTAACTTGTTCCTTTACGATTTTCACAATTTTTTCCTGGGCGGACAGGCAGTCCTGGCAGGTGTATCTCCATACACAGTTCCTGATTTCCTTCCCCCGTTTCCGGTTGCGGTTATATTCGCCCTGGTGGCCTGGTTGCCCGAATGGCTTGTGTATCTGGCTTATCTGGTTACCTGCATGTGGCTTTTATGGAAACTTCTTGGAAGGAAATGTATTTGGGCATTACTTTCTTTTCCGGTTTGTTTCGGTTTATATGTCGGTCAGGTGGATCTGTTGTTAACCCTGCTCATGGTTTCAATCGGACCATGGGCATTACCTTTATTGATCACGAAACCCCAGGTCGGTTTTGTAATTGCACCCTGGTACATCCGGCGCTTGACCCGTAAGCAGATCATCGGCACCGCATTAATCACAATCTATATTTTTGGGAATATGTTTTCTAATCAGGCCAACATGGTTAGGCGAATGGATTAATATCCTGCCCGTCTGTAACAACATATGCAAGACATGATTCGAACCTGCATTGGTTCATCCCTCAGTCCTTCACGCTGGCTGCATATGTGATTGGAATCATTATTTCTCTGCCCCTCGGTTTTCTACTTAAGGAAAGAGAACTTTCATTTACGATATTGCATTTATTTTCCCCGCTATCTAATATCTATTCAGCATCCGTTTTAGCTGAGTGGATTGGTCCGATAGAAGTTGTCCTTTCCTGGATTGCAGTCATCATCGTGGGAAACATTCATTCCGGCGCACCGCTTTTTGTAATTGGCTTATCCATTCTTATTCGTTTCTATTTACGTGAACGAAAAAATGGCAACAGTATATTTCTCTCATTAAAGAAATCTACTAAAGCATAAAAGGATTAATCCTTATCAACAAATCGAATTCATACATCAATATTGTGAATTCAGAAGACTGAAATGTATAATCAATGAAATTATAGAGGAGACCAAATGCCAATCGAACCAGGGTTAACCGGAGAAATGACATTAATCGTTCAGGAGAGTGATACTGCCCGTTTTAGTGGTGGAGAATCCCTTCCGCCTGTTTTCAGCACTCCAAGGGTGATTGGCCTGCTCGAACGGACATCCCATAATACGATATTACCCTTTCTTGCTGAAGGTCAGGGGAGTGTGGGGGCGGTCGTCAATATTCGGCATCTGGCTGCCACACCGATCGGCTTTACTGTTCGAACACGAGCCGAGGTGTTGGAAGTAGAAGGCCGTCGGGTGAAATTCAAAGTGGAAGCATGGGATGACCTGGAAAAGATCGCAGAAGGGGAACACGAACGTTTTATTATTGATATGGGCAGGTTCATCGACCGTGTGGAAAAGAAACGGTTGGAGCACGGACCAAAGTAGTAACACTCTGGGAGTACGGTCAGATTACTGGTTCAACCACTTTTCTGCGGTTTTCGGCAAGTCAACCACCGAACCGACAATTGTTTTACATTTCGGGATCGATTCGATGAAATATTTGCCATACTTCTTACTTAAGATACGTTTGTCCAAAACCACAACCACACCCCGATCTGATTGAGTGCGGATCAATCGGCCAAAACCCTGACGGAATTTCAGGATGGCTTCCGGAATCTGATATTCGTTGAACGGGTCTTCAAACGTCTCTGATCGTGCAGCAATGATCGGGTCCGAAGGTACATCGAACGGTAATTTGACGATCACCACCACCGATAATGATTCCCCCGGAATATCCACACCTTCCCAGAATGCACGCGTCCCCAATAACACCGCTTTTTCTGCAGTCCGGAAGTTTTCAAGCAGGGTGGTAGCCGAAGCCCCTTCTCCCTGTTCAAAGACCTCAATACCACTGCCGGCAAGTGCTGGACCAATGCTTTGGGATGTCTTCCTTAATTGTGCATAGGAAGTAAACAAAACCAACAGTTCGGCCATTTGTTGCTTTACATAAACGAATGACCGCGCTGTTAACCTCACCCTGGAACCGGTCCGCTTCTGAAGGTTCAGGAAAATCACTCACCAGGTAGAGCAAGGCAGAGTTTTCATAATCAAAAGGTGAACCAACAGCCAACTCATCGGCATCATTTGCATTCAAACGGCCGCGCAGGTAACCAAAATCTCCTGCCGTCGTAAGCGTAGCAGAGGTAACAATGATGCTGCTCTTCTGATTCCACATATGCTGTTCCATTAATGAGCCAATGTGGAGAGGTGCAGCCTGTAAACTTAACCGGTAACCATTGGGAGCCAGTTCTGCCCAGTATATACGATCACTTTCCGGAACACTCACCAACCCATTCAAGTTAATCTGGATCTCGAGCAGCCGGCGGATCATGTTTCCAATGGAACCCTGGATATCCATTAATTCATCAGAAGCATCGGCATAATTTTCACCGACCCAGGTGTAGATCTTATTGAGGGATGAATTCAATTGCTTGAATAAATTGAAGAGGTCATCCCATACGATCTCAACCTCTGTCCAGTCAGGTTGGACCCTGGTTCCCGCAGTAATCCGCACCTGCTGGGAATAAGTTCCCAATTTTTTCCCTTCACGCTGATTTTCAAGGAAAAGATCGATGGTATTAAAAAACCGCCGGGTGAGATTCTCCACTTGAAAAGCATGATCAGTGGTTTGCCGGATGATCATTTCCTGGCCGGCTGCATCAGCCGGTGGAGCGGTATGCCGAATCGCTGTCAGGTACCTTCCCAGAATGCCAGAGGACGAACCGCCCAGTTCGCGTAATAACCGCTCAAGATCCGGCTGGTTGCTCTTAAAACTCAATGCGCTGGTCGTGGCATCTTCCAAATGATGACCTTCATCCACGATCAGATAATAGAATTCGGGCAAGACCCGGCTGCCGGTGGCTATATCTGCCAGGAGCAGGGCATGGTTGATGACAATGATGTGTGCAGATTGGGTGGCCTCGCGAGCCCGGTAGAAGGGACAAGCTCCGCCAGTCCGCTTGACACAGGTTTCCAACTTACAGGCGTCATCTTCGGCAGAGAGCTTTCCCCAGGCGTCACGTTCGGCTGGACCATTTAAATTGATCTCACTGCGATCCCCATTTCCGCCTTCAGAAAGCCAGGTTAATACCTTGGCCAACACACGCAGCTCGTCCAGGGAACCCGGTATATGCAAACGGGCAGCTTCCAGTCGACGCGGACACAGGTAATTGTTCTTGCCTTTCATTACGGCAGCCCTTAGATCAATTCCAAGCGCTTTCGTAAGGTCGGGAATATCTTTCTTGATCAATTGGTCCTGGAGGTTGATGGTGTTGGTGGAGATAACCACCCGGGCGTTATTCTTCATCGCCCATAAGGCAGCAGGAATGAGATAAGCGTATGATTTTCCAGTCCCGGTGCCAGCTTCGACCAGTAGATGACCGTTGTCGTTGAATGCTTTGGCGACGGTCTTTAACATCTCCACTTGCTCGGACCGGTGCTCAAATTCAGAGAAATATTTGGAGAATGGACCACCATCCTCAAGGAGAGATGCAGCTTCTTCGATATTTATGGGCGTGAATTCGGAATTTGCTTTTAGCGGTGCAGAGTGTTCCACCAGTTTTTCAAATAAAGGTCCTGAGAAACCGCCTCCGACCATGTTTTGCCTGTACCGGTTGACGGCTTTTCTTGCGGAGTACCTGCTGGAATGGATAGGCTCCCTGCCAGTCAAATGGCTCACTGAGGCGGACGATCTCTGCCAGTAATTCAATGGGAAGCTCTTCCACCTTGGCCAGCAGTTTTTGATAAACATGCATGGTCACCCTGGCATCATTCAACGCCCGATGCATATCTTCCGCAGGGATGGCGAGGAAACCCGCCAGGTATGTCAGGTTATAACGGGTGGAAGTGGGAAGCAGGACACTGGCCAGGTCGTATGTATCGATGGACTGATTTTCTTCCAGAATTCCATGTTTACGGAGGAAGCTCAGGTCAAAATTTACATTGTGCCCGATGACAATAGAGTTATCCACAAACACTGCGATCTCCGCGAGAGTCGGTCGGAGCTCAGGGGCGTGGCTGACCATTTCATTTGATATTCCAGTTAATTGGGATATAAAAGATGAGATTGGCCGCTTGGGATTTACCAGCGTAGAGTATTCATCTTCTATTCGATGTTCATTGAATCGGATTGCGCCGATCTCAATAATGGTATCGATTTCGGGGTCTAGTCCGGTGGTTTCAAGGTCAATGGCTACGATTGATGGCATGGGTTGATTATACCAGTGCGGTACAGTTTTCGAGGACGATCGGAGACTGACGATGCAAGTTTAGCCTACAATTCCATAGTCATCCTGAGCGCAGCGACTACTGTCTGAACTGCAAGGATCCTCCCAATGGAAGAGATCCTTCACAAGCTGGATGAGAAAACTAAGGCAAAAGTATTGCGGGGAGGGACAAACCAGATTCCACGACCTGATAGGATTTCCCGTTGATCATAAGGATCACTTTCTCTCCGAGCGCCAAAGCCGCCGAGACTTCAGAATTGTATCCAGCCAGTTTGAAATAGTCAGCGGAGAGGAACGAAACTTTAATCGGTGTCATGCTCTTGGGATCAAAGCGGGTATCTGTCCAAACACCATCCACCAACAGGAAAGTCGAAGAACCAATCACCTTCACCGGGCTGTTTTGTTCATAATCCTGGGTGGGTGCTTCAGCAGCACTCATCGCCCCGGAATCAGCGGCTTTGTTTACCGCTCCAGCCCCGGTTGATGGTGCCGGCATGGTGCTCATCGCCTGGAATTGTTCTTCCACAATGCGGTCCTGTGCATCCACACCCAGGGCATCCGGTTCGGTCACGAGATATGACGTGTACGGAGTCACAATTCCATAACGGATGGATAATTTTACGATCTGATCAATGGTCTCTTTATCCGGTCCATTGATGCGGATCTGATTCAGCAACGTGCCGATCTTTCTGGTTGCCCACAATCCGGGAAGGTAATTTAATGAGGCATCCTGCTCCAGTGAAGTCCCGGTAAATACCTGTTCAGGGTACACGAGAGTCTGGGCTGATCCATTCACATTCCCGTTCAGGTTGATACTGGTCGATCCAGAGCTGCGATAACGCCCGGTGATCATCACCTGTGAGCCATAAAATAGGTCCGGCAATGGATTTGGATTCATATCATATGCCTGGATGGAACCAAAATCAAGGCTTAGGTCAGTCATGACCGGCGCTGATATACGGGAATAGAATGCGCTGATCACCTCATCCAACGATTGCCCGGGCATCACGTATGTGCTGCTGCCGTGATTTTCCTGTGAAAGGGTATCCAGGAGAACGGTATCAACATCGTATCCCACTCCAAAGCTGAAGAAACGCAGGTTTTTACGGGAAACGTGATTGAAATTCTGGATGATCTGTTGTGTATCTGTAATGCCTTCGGTAGGCAGACCATCAGTGAGAAAGATCAAGTACGTCGGACGTTCAGTATCAATCCCGGCAGCAGCTTTTTTCAGTGCCGAGTTGATATCAGTTGATCCTGCTGCTGAGAATCGCTTTAACCAGGTAATCGCCTCGGAGGCACGGGAAGCAGGCTGCATGGTTCTGGCATAGGCTTCCGCAGCTGTACTGAACGAAATAACGTTGAACTGGTCATCCGGGTTCAGTTTTGTCAAAATAAAATCAGCCGCTTCCTGTACCTGCTGGAATTTTTCTCCATCCATACTGCCGGAATGGTCGAGGACCAGGATCACATCCTTTGAAACGATTTGGGTGGGTAGTTCCGGTCTCGGGGACAATAGCAGCATAAAGTACCCATCCGGATCAGCAGGATCGGTATTCTTATAAGTAAAAAGATGAAAAGCCTCTGTGGTACCGGTGGAATAATATATGCTGAAATCTGTATCCGGTGTTACGTTACTGTCTTCGTAACCAGCCACAGCATGGAATGGGTCTTCCTGGGTGGTCGATATTTTATGAGTAGGAGAATAGACAGCCCGGATCGGTTCTAAGGAGGCGATGCTTACTTTTACCGTGACACTCTCCAATGGCTGCATCGAGAATTTTTCAGTATTTAATGGATAAGTGTATCGGACCAGTCCATTCTCGGATAACAGCGGCTGTGAGTATTCCAACTGGATGCGCCGTTCTTCTCCACTTGCTATCGGAAAGATGCGCACCTGAACTGCACCACGGTCTGTATATTCCAGTAATGCAGGATCTCGCATTGTTCGCACAATATCTTCATACTGCTGTCTGGCCTGGTTGGCATCCAATAGTTTTCCGGCAACTTCTTTCCCGTCGATCCAAAGCTTAAAGGAAGAGATGCCAGCATCCTTCGGGATAGGGAAGGAATAAATGCCTTCAACTGTCCAATCATTGGGGTTGAAAAACGTCTGGTCTACGGTTGTCACCGCAAGCTGATTTGTGATCCTCACATCCACATGATGGTAGCGGATCACTAACTGCTCCATGATGGGACGATCCGGGATGATAAATCCATCCGCGAATACCGGTTTGGTGATTAATAAAGAAACAATAAAAATCACAGAAAATATGGTGCTATAGATTCTTCTCATGCTACCCTCCCAGGCCATTTGATAATTTCTTATCATTAAACGAAAGGACCCGGGAGAATGTTCCCGAAGAGTATGTGATATTTACTTTTTAGAATTGTGACATGCAATTATCCAGTAATTCACGGGCTTTGGTATTTGCAGGATTAAGTTTTATAGTTGTGATAAATGCAAATGCAGCTTTTTGGATTTGTTTTTGATTTTGCCAGCAAACCCCCTGGTCATAAATAACATCTGCAATATCTCTGCCTTGTTTTATACAAAAATTATTAAGATTTTCCCGGGAAATGTCATTTGCTGGATTCAGGATGAGTGAATGAACGAAATTCTCCTGCGCTGTTACGTAGTCTTTATTCTGAAGCGCGGCAATACCCATCAAATTTATTGCTTCCTGGTTAACTGGATTTATAGTAATTGCGTGCATTGCGCAGATGGTACACAATCCGGTACGGCCTAATTTAAGCTCCAAACCTGCCAGGTTGATCCAAATATTTTCTGAAACTCCACTTGTACGCAGCTTCCATGATCGCTTGATCTAAAGACTCTTTTATGCTGTTTACTTTACCAGGGATTTTTTCTTGATCACCCTTACCCATTGTATTGTTTGGCAAATTCCCGGTTAATTCCAAAGCAAGTCTTTTAGCCGCTTGTTGATCCCCAAGTATTAAATTTGCTTCCATCAATACTCGCTTGATTTGAGTTTGGTTGTAAAATTTCTCATCCAGCAGGTCGGACAACAGATTTGACGGCCTTACCATCAACGCCCGGTTTAATACTTTTACGGCGTAACCGGCATCGCCCAATGCATACAGCAGCTTTTCTCCAAGGAACTGCAGCACCAGAGCATCTGAAATATTATCCACCAGTGCTTCATCAATTAATTTGGACAGTTTATCCCTATTACGGTCCCTGGCATATTGTTCGATCAGGTACACAAAACACATTTCCAGATATTTTGAAGGGAAAATATCCTGAGGAAGGTTTGTTACTGCCATCTCCATTTCAGTTATTCCATTACCGGACCCCAATTGATACTGGATAATTCCCCGCAACATGCGAAGGAAAATATCATTGGGATCCCTTTCCAACCCAGATTCACATATCATGAGGTTTCGCAGTTGTTTTTTATCCAGGTCCTGTTTTGAAATATCATATCCAGAATGATGGAAAGTAATATTTGTGATTGCAGTGACTAATCCAAGTCGAATGGCAGATAAGTTAATTGTCTCGTGGATCGCATGTTCAAAGAATAAGCCTTTATGATTCTTGAAAAGTCGATGGTTTATTACTAAAGAGGATTCATGATCAGGATGATGAGAATCGCTGCTTATGGTTCTGCACAAATAAACATCTGCAACGCCAGAAACTGCAGCATGCTGAATTTTAATCATCTCGGCAGGATCTGCCCATTCGTCGGCATCAGTCCTTAATATCCAATCCCCTTTGGCATTTTCAATGGATACATTCCTGGCTGCAGCAAAATCGTCAATCCAGGGAAAAAATCTGACTTCTGCGCCATATGACCTGGCGATCTCGACAGTCCGATCAGTTGAACCTGTATCTACAACGATAATCTCCTGCACAAAATCCTTATAGGATTCAAGACATTGGGCAATATTTTTCTCTTCATTCCTGGCAATCAGACATAGTGAAATGTTTGGGGTGACTTTTGGCGGTTTGTTTTGATTAAATTCTTTATAAAGTTCCTTTCCAGCCCTTTTTTCATTTACTTGACCCAGAAGATTTAACGCCTCTTTATTCTCCGGGTGTATCAAAATTTCCTTGGTCAGAATATCAGCTGCGTCGCGCAGTTTTCCATTTTGGAGTAATTCATTCACCTTAATCAAAAAGGTCGGATAAATCACTTTGGTTAATACTGGACTGCGTTTTTGATTAGCTGATATATATTTGGATTGTCTTTTCATTGGAGAGCTGCTCCGCTTTCATTTCAAATGTGCCAATTATAAAATCCGGTAAGTAAGTTACTGGTACCAATTTTTGAGTATAGGCTTTTTACCTCTAGTCAATTTATTTGAAAACAAGAATTACTAATACCAATATTATTAACAAAGAGAATCATCTGATGTACCCTTTTGTTTTCAGTGAATATAAGTATATGTTGCTCATCTTGGAAAGTGAGTTAAGCTATCCTGAATATTTCGTTAATCGAACGTAAAACTGATTGTAGCCCACACCTGTTTATGCAATAATGTAATCAACACTATAAGGAAGGTTCCTGATGACGGATCAGAACTATAAGGCTATTTTTAATTCAATTAAGTGCCCTATCGTCATTATTAATGCTGATCTCAAGATATTGGAATTTAATTCTGCGGCAGCTAATCTCGATATACCTATTAAAGAAGGTATGGGTATAGAGAAAGCAATTCCCTGGGCTGAAAACGATCTGAAGGAATTTACCGGCTCTTCCTTAATGAGTAATATTCTTACTCAAAAAGATTTTCCCAATAATGATGGGATTTGGTATGAAATTACCGTGAATAAGATGATAAGTGTCGATGGTGATGTTACTAAAATGATCCTTATCTGGCATGACATTTCCGGGATAAAACAAGCAGAAAAGTCCTTTCAACACGATCAGCAATTATTCTCTAGGATTATCGAATTCCTTCCTGATCCGACATTTGTAATAGACCTACACGGAAAGGTGATCGCCTGGAACAGGTCAATAGTGGACCTGACGAATATTCCTGCAAATGAGATGCTCGGAAAGGGTGATTATGAATATGCTGTCCCATTTTATGGTCAAAAGCGGCCAATCCTCATCGATTACATCTTAAGTAAAGAGAGGAATCTTGCACTTCATTATCCGGATTATCATATGGAAGGAGACGTTGTTTCGACAGAAGTGTACCTGAGTTCTTTTCGGCAGGAAGGAATTCATCTATGGGCAAAAGCCACGACTCTTAAAAATATAAAGGGTGAGGTTATTGGAGCTGTGGAAACGATCCGTGATATTACGGACCTGAAAAAATCTGAGGAGCAGATCCAATACCTCAGCACGCATGATCCGGTGACAGGATTATTTAATAAGATCTACTTCGAAACCGAGATCGAAAGGTTGGAAAACAGCAGGAAATTCCCGATCAGTGTACTCTTTTGCGATCTCAGATCATTAAAAAAGTTCAATGACGAAAGAAAATATCCCGTTGATGATTCTAAAATAAAAGAGGCCGGATTAATACTACGAGCCTGTTTTAGGAAGGAAGATCTCGTAGCACGGATTGGATCGTTGGAATTTGGCATACTAATGCCAACCTCGGAGCTTACCATAGGAAATAAAGCTGTCCAGAGGGTGATCCAGGCAGTTGTTAAATATAATCAGACCAAAACCAAATCCGAAAGTCTCCAACTATCGATCGGGTTATCCATATCATCTGAACCTTCAACGTTACGGAAAGCAGTAAATATTGCCCGAGCTCGAGCTTCAGAATCACAAGCTTAGAGGAAATTTTTACCATTTCTTGAAGTTGTTCGATGAGAACATTGTTGCAGTCTTGAACAGGGAAATAATTATTTCAAATTGATATTCTCAATTTTCAGATAATATAATTGTTAACTCGAGAAAAAAGGAGCTCATGACGGATAAATCTTTCAAATTAAATGTAGGCTGCGGCCGAAATATCCTACCAGGTTGGAAAAATTTAGATTCAGCTCCCCTGGCTGGAGTGGACATCATGTTTGACCTGGAATCTTGTGCACAGGAAAGAATTCCCCTCCCGGACGATTCCGTAAGTGAATTTTTATTGTCCCATGTGGTAGAGCATATCCATAATATTCTTCCAATGATGCAGGAATTATTCAGGATAGCTCAACCTGATGGAAAAATGATTATTCGAGTGCCTTATGGATCCAGTGATGATGCCTATGAGGATCCGACCCATATTCGCCAATATTTTATTGGAAGTTTCGGATATTACTCACAACCGTATTACTGGCGGGCAGATTATGGATATCGTGGAGACTGGCAAGCGAAAAATATCACCCTGGTTGTTGGCAAGCGATTTGTCGAGGGAAATAATGTCAATCAGATTATGGATACCATCATGCATCAGCGCAATATTGTCAGCGAGATGATCGTTGAGCTGATAGCAGTAAAACCAATCCGATCTCCCCAAAAAGAACTGCAGGAAACACCAGAGATAAAAATACAAGCGGACTGAGAACGGTATTTTAATATAATTTCTTGTAACAATTTCTCAACTTACAATGAAGAATAATTTGTAAGATTATTTATTATCAATTTCTGGGGGACGAATAAAAATGGGATAATTTCAAAAATTAAGAATATATTGTGCCATTAATAATAAAGTACAAATAAAAACTACCTCCACCAACTAAGAATTAATAAAATTTTTATGCGCGGAAATTCAAGGTATTTTATATTTTGGCGATACCAGTTAGAGGAAAAATTTCACTTAAATAGGTTTAGGAGGCAGCTTATAGAGAGAACCCTCACATCTGAATAAAGAACTCCACCATCTTGCGGTAAAGACAGGATACGCGGGCTAACTGTCAAGAAGAAAAAAATAGCCCGCATAAACCATAAAGAAATACCAGGGGAAGGATCCCCGGTCCAACAAACAAGGAGGTTTGAAATGGCAGATAATGATGTCACCAGGATTGCTGGTAATATTGGCGCAATGAATGCGCTGAACGCTTTATCGATAATCAACAAACAACTCTCAGTACACACTAGCCGCTTAGCGACTGGTAAACGTATCAACAGCGCTGCTGACGATCCGGCTGGATTGACAATTGCGACCAAAATGATGGCTCGCAGTGAAGGTTTAAAAGTCTCATTGAATAATATCGGTGACGCTAAGAACCTGTTAGCAGTTGCTGAATCTGGTCTCGGTAGAATTAATGATATCCTGATCCAGATGCGCAATAAAGCAGAGCAAGGTGCTTCAGATACAATGGGACAGGCTGAGCGTCAGGTTCTTATTGACCAGATGTCAGCATATTCCAAGCAAATTGACGATGTTGTCGCTCAGACCAAGTGGGCAAGTGGTACCGGTGCAAAAAGCTTGATCGGCGGCGAATATGATGCAACCGCTCTTACATTCCAGACCGGTGTAGATAGTGGTGAGACCACAACCCTTGATGGCCTACAGAACATGACTGCTTCTGCAGCCGACGGGTTAAATCTCGCAGCTGTCAGCACTTCAGCAGCTTCCATCGGAACTGTTACCGGAACCGTCAGCACTGCTGCAGCAGGTGCTGCATCCAACCCAAATCTTACAGCATTATCATCGGGTACTTACCAGGTCTCTGTGACATATAATGGACATAATTCTTCAATCACCTTGACCCGACTCGGTTCTACGGATGCCTTACAAGTGGATGCCGATGGCAACGATGGTACCGATCCTATCGACGTTGTAGTGCAACATGATTTATGTGTAGGTCAACCTATTGATTTCGGTAACGGGTTAACTGTAACCGTTGCAGCAGGTAGTACATCGGGTACTGCTTCAGGAACAGTCGAATTTGTTGGCCCTGCAGAGGAATATTCTCTGAAGTATAACAATGGAGCCAGCACCCTTAAATCATCTGATAGCGCATCTACTTTTGCTACTTATATGACCGATATTCAGGGTAAACTGGACGTTGTTTCCAGCCAACTTTCCAAGATCGGCTCACTCAATGGGAGCCTGACATTCAAGGAAGATCAGATCTCGGTCGCCCAGATCAACACCGAAGGCGCATACAACCGGATCATGAACGCCAACATGGCTGAAGAACAGGTCAATGCTTCCAAGCTGATGATCCTGCAGCAAACAGCTACCGCCATGTTAGCCCAGGCGAATGCAGCCCCCCAATTCTTACTCTCACTCTTCCGATAGAGGGAGCAACTAACGCTGTAATTCCGCAGATGGTTTGATAGCGGGGAGCACCAGAGATGGTGCCCCCGCTTATTTTTCAAAAGGACTCATTCCTTTTTTAAGTCTTATTGGGGTGATTACGCTATTTGAATTTCATTTCATTAATTGATACTTTTTTTATTACTCCTAAATTTGAATTTTTTTACATCAATAATTTAAATTAACGCAAATTTTATTGATAGAGATTCAAGGTTTTTAACTTACTGACGATACCAGTATCATACAAAGAAGCATCATTCCGAAATTAATTCAGGAGGCAGCTTATTTGAATGATCACCCACAACTGATTTTAGAAGTCCACCATCTAGCGGTAAAGACAGGATAAGCGGGCTGACTGTCAAGAATATAAAAAATAGCCCGCATAAACCATAAAGAAACACCAGGGGAAGGATCCCCGGCCAAACAAACAAGGAGGTTTGAAATGGCAGATAATGATGTCACCAGGATTGCTGGTAATATTGGCGCAATGAATGCGCTGAACGCTTTATCGATAATCAACAAACAACTCTCAGTACACACTAGCCGCTTAGCGACTGGTAAACGTATCAACAGCGCTGCTGACGATCCGGCTGGATTGACAATTGCGACCAAAATGATGGCTCGCAGTGAAGGTTTAAAAGTCTCATTGAATAATATCGGTGACGCTAAGAACCTGTTAGCAGTTGCTGAATTTGGTCTCGGTAGAATTAACGATATCCTGATCCAGATGCGCAATAAAGCAGAGCAAGGTGCTTCAGATACAATGGGACAGGCTGAGCGTCAGGTTCTTATTGACCAGATGTCAGCATATTCCAAGCAAATTGACGATGTTGTCGCTCAGACCAAGTGGGCAAGTGGTACCGGTGCAAAAAGCTTGATCGGCGGCGAATATGATGCAACCGCTCTTACATTCCAGACCGGTGTAGATAGTGGTGAGACCACAACCCTTGATGGCCTACAGAACATGACTGCTTCTGCAGCCGACGGGTTAAATCTCGCAGCTGTCAGTACTTCAGCAGCTTCCATCGGAACAGTAACCGGAACCGTTAGCACTGCCGCTGCTGCTGCAAAATCCAACCCCAATCTGGTTGACTTATCCTCAGGAACATACAAAGTCTCAGTGTCCTATGCAGCTATTTCTTCAATCACCCTGACCAGGCTCGATTCTACGGATGCCTTACAGGTGGATGCTGACGGCGCAGATGGTACCGATCCTATCGATGTCGTAGTGCAAAAGAACATAAGTGCTTCCGGTGTTGTTGATTTTGGTAATGGCCTTACTGTTACCGTCGGCGTAGGTACTGTGGGTACCGCTGCTGCTACAGGAACAGTCGAATTTGTTGGCCCTGCAGAGGAATATTCTCTGAAGTACAACAATGGTGCAAGCACCCTTAAATCATCCGATAGCGCATCAACTTTCGCTACCTACATGACCGATATTCAGGGTAAACTGGACGTTGTTTCCAGCCAACTTTCCAAGATCGGTTCACTCAATGGGAGCCTGACATTCAAGGAAGATCAGATCTCGGTCGCCCAGATCAACACCGAAGGCGCATACAACCGGATCATGAACGCCAACATGGCTGAAGAACAGGTCAATGCTTCCAAGCTGATGATCCTGCAGCAAACAGCTACCGCCATGTTAGCCCAGGCGAATGCAGCCCCGCAATTCTTACTCTCACTCTTCCGATAGAGGGAGCAACTAACACTGTAATTCCGCAGATGGTTTGATAGCGGGGAGCACCAGAAATGGTGCCCCCGCTCTACCATAAAAAAGAAACGGCAAAAAGAGGTTCTAAATGGCAAACACAATCGGAAATCTTGACCCAGTTTTTACAGAACTCATCAACAATCTAATGATCCTGGAACAGCAGCCATTAGTCCGATTAACCCAGCAAAAAGATGACCTGGCTGCCAAGAAAGCTATTTATGTCGACCTCCAAAGCCGTTTGGAAGCATTGAAATCTTCGGTTTCAACATTAAAAAGTAGTGATCCATTTTATAATTTCACTCCAGGCAGGAAAGTCTCATTTACAAATATCACCACCGGATTCACAGTAGCATCAGCTGCTGTAAGTACTTCTGCTGTTCCAGGTGAATATCAAATTACCGATATCACCTCTCTGGCCAAAGAACACCGGGTTAGGTCAGAACGCCAGCTTTCCACCGATCAGGCATTAGGATTAACTGCAGGAAGCATAGTACTTGGTGGAGAGACATCGCGATCAGTTGCAGCAGAAACAGCAAATACCACCATATCCACCTTTGGTACAACCACTCTGGATACTGGTCGACAAGAATTAGGTTCTGGTACGTATTATGTTGAGACGCGGCTGAACGATACAGTGCAGCAATTCAGGGTAGTTGACTCAAATGGAAAATCCGTATCCATCCTTTCATCAGGAGGGACGGCATACACTTCCGATTGGCAGACACTACCTGCAGCAGGCACTTATAACACCGGTCGTGGACTGACATTTAGCATCAGTTCTGACTTTACTTCGGGAACAAAGGGCAGCGGTGCTGCGAGCATAAGCTATACAGCCAAAGGTGCTGAGCTGGAAATCACAGCCACTGATACCCTCAACGATATCATGGGTAAGATCAACAACGCCAGTTATGCCGCAGGTCAGGGTGTACGTGCCTCGATCGTCGATAAACAATTGATCTTGTCAGCACAAGAGACCGGGATCGAACATTCGGTGATCGCCAGCGGCGAAGCACTCATTACTCTGGGTATATTAAAGCCAGCAACTGACCCTATTACTCCAAATGATTTTAAAAACCAGATGCAGGCCGCCTCTAATGCGATCTTTAAGGTGAATAACCTGAGCGTAGAGCGCAGTACAAATACCGGATTAACTGATGTGATCTCAGGTGTCACCTTGAACCTGGCCAGTGATGCACTTGGAAAAAACGCTACAATGGTGATCAGTGGAGATTCCACTCCCCAAAAGAACACATTAAATGATTTCCTGACCAAATTCAACGCCCTGACCAGTTATATCGGACAGAAATCTCTCGTAACGAAAAATGCTGATGGCAAATATACCCGTGGTCCATTATCTTCAGATATGTCCATTTCTTCATTGCGGCAGGATCTGTTCAGATTGACAGGTGGAACCATCAGTAACAATGGAATTTATAAAAATTTGGGCGAGATCGGCATAACAATAAACGACAGTATGAGTGCTGTACTGTCAGATTCGAGTAAACTCGAAAAAGCACTTGCAACAAATCCAAATGAAGTCAAGTATATGCTTGATAGTCTGATGACCGGATTGCAGGCAAAATTAAATAATTATGTTGGTACTAAGAGTTATGTAGACCAATCCATAAAATCTGCTGATGATCAGACTAAATCGTTGAATTCCCGCATGGCATTGATGAAAGCACAGCTCGAAGTTAGGCAGCAGAATTTAATAAATGTGTATGCAGAAGCTCAAGCGCAGATACAATCGATGGCTTATGAAAGGCAGACATTGACAAGTATCATCTCATCAGTTTCTTATTCTGCATAGAATATTGTTATCGATTTATTGCTTTAGTATAGACAGGCTAAGGATAGCTAGTTAAAGAAGGTTAAGGCAAGGATGCCGGAGGCCAAAATGTCAATAGAACAAGTACCCAAAATTAGCAGTGTGGACGTAGAACGACAGGCTGTAAATGCCTCAATCGTTATCCATCAACAGGTAGATCCAGTAAAACAGCCGGATCAACAGGCAAAACCTGTCGAACAGAAAAAAGAGGATAAAAAAGCGGAATCTCAAAAACATACCGCTGCGCTCTCAGGCGATATCAGTCTGAGATTTCTCGTCGATGATGACACCCATGCCATAACGATACTGGTTGTCGATCGGGCTAGTCAGAAAGTGATCCGCTCGATCCCGCCCGAAGAGATGGGCAAATTCCAGGGTGGCAATCTCTTCGATTATTTCGCCTGATCAATTGACGGTAAAAATATTTAGACGATTTTTACGCCGGGATAGTTCAAGTCTTGCTCATTTCTGTCGATAAAAGAACCATAGCGATAAATTATTAGTGCCCAGGAGCATAGCCATGTATCAACAAGCATCTTACAGAAACCAGGAATATCGAACTCAAGACGTTATGGGCGCCAGCCCAATTCGATTAGTAGTGATGGCTTATACCCTGGCAATCACCGCTTGTGAGCAGCAAGATTTTGAACGTGCCACGAAGTCGATTTCCGTTTTACGTGATGCATTGAATTTTGATTATCCTGAAGTATCTGTTGGCTTATTTAGACTTTATCAATGGTGCCTGGATTGTATTCGCCAGGGTGATTATAAAAGTGTGATCACATCACTAACAGACTTGCGCAGCGCCTGGTCCCAGACTGAAAAGAATCTTTCTCCCATTGCAGCTCCAATAGCACAACAAACCCGCAGGTCTGCCTGATAATCGCAACAATCCATATTGTTAGAACCGATTGACATCCGCCAGGGGCATTTCAATGCCCTTGGATGTATTTAAAATTCCCTCTTTACAAAAAATTTATTCCAAGTTCACAAAAGCTTTACTGCTCCTATGATCCCGGGGTGTTAGGATGATACCAGAAATTATTTTCATCTGGAGAAAAGTATGAGCTTTTGGAATAGTTTACGAATTAGCGCATCCGGACTATCTGCACAACGATTAAGGTTGGATATGGTCTCCAATAACATCGCCAATGCTCAGACCACCCGCACCACAGAGGGTGGAGCATACAAAAGGCAGGATGTTGTTTTTTCTCCTCAGGGTCCAGCTTCTCACTTGCCCGGTTTCATTGCAGCCCGATTAAGCAATTCCCCTGTGGCCAGTCGGGGTCTTCAATCCGGCGGGGTGGAAGTTTCCCAGGTGGTTACAGATCAGGAGGCTGGTCCTCGCGTTTACGACCCCAACCACCCGGATGCTGACGATGAAGGCTATGTGACATACCCTAATGTCAATCTTGTCGTTGAAATGACAAATATGCTATCGGCAACACGATCATATGAAGCCAATCTATCAGTGATCGAAGCAGCAAAACGTATGGCTTTAAAAGCATTGGATATTGGTCGTTGATCTACCGTTAAGAGGAAAATAATATGGATATTACATCAATTTCATCTGTAAACAGCCTTCCTTTAACCGAACGTACATTAACTAAAAAACCCGTTTCTGGTTTGGATCAGGTCACCCAATCCTTCGGCCAGGTTCTGGATTCATTGAATCAAAGTCAATTGGAAACAGATGGACTCATATCGAAGTTATCCAGCGGACAGGATGTTGACCTCCACCAGGTGATGATCGCAACAGAAGAAAATGATGTCAATTTCCGGGTCGCCCTCGCTATCCGTGACAAATTAGTGGATGCATACCGCGAAATGATGCGGATGAGTATCTAAGTTATTTCTTAATAAAAGGGAATTATGACCACACCTTTAACACAACAAGTAGGCTCATTCTGGAGTCACCAGAGCACATCGCAGAAGATCACCCTTATTGCCCTGGTCCTGGCCGCAGCAATAGTAATCCCCTTGATCGTTTCCTGGGCTACAGCCCCGAGTTATTCTGTAGCATTTACCGGGATGACTGAAGAAGATGCTGGTCAAGTTGTTCAGAAATTAGCTGAAGCAAATATTCCCTACAAATTAAGCGGTACTGGTACCATCATGGTTCCAGAAAAACAGGTTTACGAGGTCCGGCTTCAGATGGCACGAGACGGACTACCTTCAAATGGTACTGTCGGCCTCGAACTATTTGGCAGCAACACTCTTGGAATGACAGAGTTCACCCAAAAGATCAATTATCAACGCGCCCTGGAAGGTGAACTCGAAAGAACCATCGGGAGCTTAAGTGCTGTTGAAGCTGTCCAGGTACATATCGTAACCCCAGAAAAAACATTACTTACCAGTGACCAGTCTGTCACCACTGCTTCGATCATGGTTAAACTGGCACCGGGAAAAACTTTAGACTCCGCACAGGTTTCTGCCATTGCCCACCTGGCAGCCAGCAGCATCGAAGGATTGAAACCCGAGAATGTAGTGATCGTGGATTCCGCTGGCAGGATGCTGGCTTCCGGTGCCGGCTCTTCCGGTGAGGCATCGGCAGTTGCGCAGACAGACAGCCGCCGCGCAGCCGAAGGTGCAGCAGCAGTAAATATACAAAACAAAGTTGAGCTGCTGCTTGCTCAAGTGTTGGGACCTAACCGGGCAGTAGTCCAAGCCGATGTATCTTTGGATTGGACGCAAAAAGAGACTACCTCACAAAAGGTTGAGCCAACTCCTGCCATTCGCAGTTCGCAAAAAACCACAGAAAATTACACTACATCAGGGGGTGCAACTGGTGGAGTCCCCGGAGCCAATAGCAACCTCCCCACACCGGTGGCAACTACTACCGCAGGTGGAAGCTCTTCCAATTACACCAGATCTGATGAAGTTACCAATTATGAGCTATCCACATCTGAGACCCACGAGATCTTTTCACCAGGTACCGTTAAAAGGATTTCATTAAGTGTCCTCGTCGATAATGTAACTGATCAGGCTCAATTAACCACATTAAAAAGTGCAGTCTCCGCAGCAGTCGGTATCGATGAAGCCCGTGGTGATAAGCTTGTGGTTGAAAATACGACCTTTGACACCAGCTTTGCCACTCAACAGGAAGAAGTTCTATCAAAAAGTTCAAACACAGAATTGTATTACAAGATCGGTGAAATTGCCGGAGCTGTCATTCTCCTCTTCCTGATCTTATGGTATGTACAGAGACTTCTTAAGAATCTTCGGCTCGCTTCTTCTGATGCGTGGGTTCCAGTCATGAAACCTTTATCTGCCTCCGCATTATCCGGTCATAATTCACCCATGCTCACCAATAATTCAACCGGTCCAATGCTGCAGCAGACACAAGGCTCCCAACCAAAAATCGAATCAACATTCAAAATGGAACAACACCATCCTGAAGATGAGCAGCTCCAAAAAGTGTTAACCCGGATGACTGAAGAAAACCCGGCCAGTGTTGCAGAGATCATTCAACTTTGGCTCGCTGAAGATGGGAACCGCTAATGACTGACGGTTTGTTATCACCCAATGGCTTGGAAAAAGCAACTGCCTTGTTGCTTACACTTGGAGTTGATCTTTCGTCAAAAGTGTTGCAATACCTTGGCGAAGGAGAAATTGAACAAGTATTAATGTCATTGAGCAAGGCAGGCAATGTTCCAGCAGATTCTCGCCGGCAGGTGATGCAAGAGGCATACGAACTCTCTGTAAGCGGAGCTGGAATGAAAGGTGGCGGTGCAGAATATAGCCGCCAGTTATTATCCAGAGCTGTTGGCCCGCGTCGTGGTGCAGAGATCCTTGAACGAATTTCTGCCCATCAACAGTTATCCTCATTTGAGATGCTGCGCAATGCAAACCCGGCCCAGGTGGCCACTCTATTACAGGACGAATTGCCCCAGACCATTGCCCTGGTGCTCTCATACCTTGAAGCAAAAGTTGCTGCCGATATATTAACCAGCTTTCCAAAAGACCTGCAAATTGAAGTGGTTTTACGCCTTGCTGCCATGGACAGGGTGTCACCCCAGGTGGTTCAGGTAGTCGAAAAAAACCTGAAGAATAAACTATCAGGTGTATTAAATGAAGCTGACTTCCGTGCTACTGGCGGCGTATCTTTTCTGGTGAAAATGATGAACCAGGTGGACCGCGGTGTCCAAAAAACGATCTTCGAGGCATTGGATACTACCGATCCCAAACTGGTTGAGGAAATCCACTCCAATATGTTCACATTTGATGACCTGGTGAAACTGGACGATAAGACCATGCAGCGCGTATTACGCGATGTCCCCAAAGCAGATCTGGCTCTTTCGTTAAAAGCCGCCCAGGAAAAATTAAAGGATCTGGTTTTTAGAAATCTATCAGAACGAGCTGCCGAAAATCTGCGGGAGGAAATTGAGGTTTTGGGACCCCAGTTGGCAAAGAACGTATACACTGCCCAACGCCGGATTGTCGATGCAGTCAGGTCACTGGAAGAAGCGGGAGAGATTGTGATAGCGGGTAGTGGAGGTGACGAATATGAAGTCATCGCCTAATCTCAGCCCAGCAGGGAAAAATCCTCAAAAATGGACACCTGTTGATTTCCTACAGAACAATTCAGAACCCGGTCTGGAAATTGTTCAAGGGAACGGTGGAAAGCAACCTGTGCCTCTTTTTGCCAAACTGGTTCAAACGAACGAAAAAAGTAGTTCAGTAACCAGAGTGATCAAGGAAGCTCAAAATATTGTAACCAGCGATTGGCAGCCAGGAGATATTACTTCTGCTATTCCTACAGTCAGCGAACACAAACCCGGTTGGCAGCCATCGCTTAAGTTCGCCACGACCACTGCCCCGCATGACATCTCCAGAGAATTAATTAGCACTGCCCGAAGGGAAGCAGAAGAGATCATCTTAACCGCCCAAAAAAATGCAAAAGGTATTCAGGAACAGGCGTATCAGGATGGATGGAATAGCGCCATGGGCGAGATCAAAAGCCACATGGATACCGCCAGCACACTTGTTCAGCAATTAAATGGATGGCGTGAAAACTTAATGTCTCAAAGCGAACAAATGATATTGAACCTTGTTTCCCATATAGCTCAAAAAATGTTTGGCGAGGGTTATGTCCTGGATTCAGAAACTTTGCAAGCCACTTTCAATAAGGTCCTTGAGAATGCACGTTCGCTAGGAAATTTACGAATATATGTTCACCCTGAGGATGCCAGTAATCTTGGTCCATATTGGAGGGAACTACAGGAATCGATCACCTCACACACCATTGAGATCGTTCCAAGTGGGTCCATTGCCCGTGGTGGATGCTACGTAAATGGACAATGGGGCTCTGCGGATGGCAGAATAGAAACACAACTCAAAACGATTCTGGACACTATTGATAGTGAAGCCAGTGTAGTGGAAAACTAACCTATGAATATGGCGGTAACGTTGCCCGATCTTACTCGATTTTCACAAGCCTTAACCAGGCTGAAGACCACAAAAACCTCTGGAAGAGTCAATCAAGTACTTGGATTGACCATCCAGGCGGTCGGCCTTGATTGCCAGATTGGTGAGGTATGTGAAATTCGTACAGCCCATGAATCTCTTCTTTCCGAGGTGGTTGGCTTTCAAGAGGACCGAGTCCTGCTTATGCCATTAGGTGATATGCAAGGCATTCAACCTGGTAGCTCGGTTTTTCCAATTTATAAAAACTTTCGCACACCTGTTGGAATGCCACTTCTGGGACGGGTTCTGGATGGACTTGGCCAACCAATTGATAATGGTCCAGCTCTTGAAGGGATTGAGCGGGTATCAACGAATAATAATCCTCCCCCACCGCTTTCCCGGCCACCCATCAAAGATCCTTTGGTTACGGGTGTACGCGTCATAGATGGAATGCTCACCTGCGGTAAAGGTCAGCGTATGGGTATCTTCGCAGGTTCAGGTGTGGGTAAAAGTACCATAATGGGTACGATAGCTCGCAGTTCAAGATCGGATGTCAGCGTGATTGCTCTGGTTGGTGAACGAGGACGTGAAGTCCGAGAATTTTTGGAACGTGATCTTGGTCCAGAAGGTCTTGCTCGATCGGTTGTCGTTGTTTCTACCTCTGATCAGCCTGCCCTGGTGCGATTAAAGGCAGCCTTTGTAGCCATGACCATCGCTGAGAACTTCCGTGATAACGGTATGGATGTCACATTCCTGATGGACTCAGTAACCCGCTTTGCAATGGCTCAACGTGAAAT
The DNA here is from genome assembly GCA_963757065.1 of uncultured Chloroflexia bacterium. GTDB lineage: Bacteria > Chloroflexota > Anaerolineae > Anaerolineales > Anaerolineaceae > PNON01. The sequence goes on from CAVWQC010000001.1 coordinate 131,446, forward strand.
TGGGTTGGCGATTGGAGAACCGCCCGCCAGTAAAGGATACACACCGTCCGTTTTTGCATTATTGCCCAGGCTGCTCGAAAGGGCAGGAGCCAGTGATAAAGGTACCATAACTGGTTTCTTCACCGTCCTGGTTGAAGGTGATGATTTCAATGAGCCGATCTGCGATGCCGCCCGTGGTATTCTTGATGGCCATATCATCCTCAGCCGGACATTGGCTGCCAGAAACCATTACCCGGCCATTGATGTGTTGAACAGCGTCAGCCGTGTTATGCCTTCGGTCACCAGCCGTGAACACATCCAAATGGCAGCAACTGCCAGGAAACACCTGGCTACTTATGAAAAAGCACGTGACCTGGTAAATATTGGCGCCTATGTCACCGGATCAGACCCGGAAATTGACCAGGCTTTGCAGGTTCTACCAGCTCTGACCGCGTTTTTGCAGCAAGAGAACAAAGATGTATCCAGCTTTGAAGACACATTAAATCAATTGCAGGTTTCTCAAAATTGAGGTAAATAATGCCACCAAAATTCTCTCTTCAAACTGTTCTTGATGTACGCCACAGTAAAGTGGAATTACTGGAAGTTGAACTTGGCAGATTAAACCAGGAAAGACACCAGAAAACTGCTCTGTGTGAAGCCCTGGCAACAGCAATGGATACCCTTTATGAGAAGCTGCATGAACAAATGCACGGGGAGATAGACCTTTTCCTCATTGGCCACCTCCGGAATAATTGTAATAATTTAGCACTTCAAATCCATCAAATTCAACAGTCGATCCTGTTACTTGAGCAGGCAATAGAACAAAAGCGGTTAGAAGTAGTGGAAGCAAAAAAATCGGAAGAGTCCTTGAACATATTGAAGAATAAAGAATCTGACCGATTTATGGAAGAGGAAAAGGATAAAGAACGCCGGTTTCAAGATGACATTTATATTTCACAGGGTTTCAGGCGCCAACGGACAGAGGTGTAAATATGATCGGTAATGATATGAATTCGCAGATCCAAACAATTATGGTTGACCTGCTTTTAAAGCTGCTTCAAAGACAGGTATCGTCAACATCAACAGGCGATGAGCAAAGTGTCTTACGTCGTTATGATGACGGTGAAAGCGGCTCAACCATTTCTGGCGGATCATTCTCTGACCTAATCAACAAAGCCGCGAAAAAGTATGGCGTAAATGCAGGTCTGGTAAATGCGGTGATCAAAGCTGAATCAAATTTTGATCCCGATGCTGTTTCAAAAGCAGGAGCACAGGGATTAATGCAGCTGATGCCAGGTACAGCCAAGGGATTGGGAGTAAAAAACTCCCTGGATCCTGCACAGAATATTGACGGCGGAGTTCGGCTTCTATCCCAATTGTTGGACCGCTATGATGGGAATACCCGGCTGGCGCTAGCCGCATATAATGCCGGTCCGGGAGCTGTAGATAAATATGGTGGAATACCACCCTACCGGGAGACGAAAGTCTATGTTGAGCGCGTAATGGATATTTATTCCGGTGGAAACGATTGGAGCGTGTGATATGAGTGGTCTTTTTTCTGATAATTCGATCAAAGCAGCGAAACTGGCATTGGATGGCCTTTCCAAACGTCAGCAATTGATCAGTAATAATATCGCCAACATTGATACACCAGGTTATCGTGCCCAGGAAGTCAGTTTCGAGTCTGCTATTCAACGAGCGATTAAAAACAATGGGCAGGTTCAATTGGCTGTATCAAAACCCGGTCATATGGCCTTATCCGGGTCACACCCTTTCTACCAAACAAAAGACCGTCCTGGAGGTACGGCAAGAGCAGATGAAAATAATGTGGATATAGATGTAGAACTTAGTGAAATGACAGAGACTGGAATTCAATACCAGGCTGTCAGCCAGGAGATCAGCAAAAAGCTTGCTCTTCTGAAAACTATCGCCATGTCGAGGTAAGGATGACAGTACCAATAAACATACCGATCATTACAACCTCACCGCCATCGGTCAAATCGGCAAAACCATTCATCAAGCCGGAAAAATCCGGGGATTTTGAACAAATCCTCAAACAGAAAACCAGCGAGACTTCGCAAGCGGATAATGGAATATTGCAGAATGATCATGCGGTGAAAGTTCAACCCCAAAACAATATTGAGTCGGAGGTGAAATCTACACAGGAAGATACGAAATCTGAGAGATTAGATGAAGAAAATAAACCAATAAACAGGGCCAATGAAAATGCCCAGCCACAAAAGACCTGCCAATTGGAGTCACCGTTAGTTCAAACCCAGGCTGTTCCAGTTCTCACATTGAACTCAACTCCCATTGACCAAACGAAACTGGAGGTGTCATCTGAAACTAAAGTAGATCAAATGGGAGAAGGTGGAAGCGTATCAACGACTCCTGCTGAATCAGCGTCACAACAGAACCTATCCGCATTAAGTGCTTTACCTGGTGAAACGGTAATAAGTACTTCAGGTACGGATAAAATGACTTCCAAGCTTCCATCAGAGGCAGTAGATGAAGCGGCAGGCAAGGACGCAAAAGATGTAAAAGATTCAGGCCAACCATTACAGACCCAGGAAAAAGATCCGTCCATCTCTCAAACCAAACCGGATATTCGATTTGATACGATCACCCAATCACTTTCATCAGCTCAGGACATGACTAAAGCAGCTGGACAAAGTTTGACTTCAGCGGCGGCTTCTTCAATCGAAGCAGACAAAGGAACAATATTGAATCAGAACGATATTGGACAAGAAGCCAATGTTGATTCGGGATCGATCAATGGAGAAAATGTATCAAAACCGGGACAATCAGGTGTGGTCAAAGATAAAAGCTTTGCTGCATCAGCCAAAGTAGGTCAGGATCCTGAAATACAAGGGGAGGTCCTCCCAAAAACCGAAGGACAGACAGCAGGCATGCCTTCAGTGAATAAAACCCTGGCAGAAGACGTGAAAGCTGTGGCTGGAGTTAAAGGCATTACTAACACGGGTAAACCCGAAAGAAAAATGGTCCCGGAAGCACCGCCTGACACACCCGATAACGCGCCTCCCGCATCGACACCTGGAGTGGTGACAGATCGGATGAAGGCAGATCCGTTCACCGGAAAAATCAACGAGCCGGCCCGCCTGGCGGAAGCTCAAACAACAGAAATCCTGAGGCAGATCAGCCGCCAGATTGCAGGCTCATCCAATAACGGTTCACAAACCATTCGTATACAACTCCACCCTGAAGACCTGGGACAGATAGAGTTACGCATTACATCCTCATCGCAGGGTACGCAGGTATCCCTCATAGCGGATCAGGCAGGGACTAGCAAATTGCTCGAGACCCATATTGCCCAACTGAAACAGACTTTATCTGATGCAGGTGTCCAAATGGCGAATGTTCATGTTGGGCAGCAGGCTCCGCAGCAATCCTACCGCGATCCGCAATCCAGTCAAAACCCACAACAAAAGAACTCCAGGTACGACAGCAGAGCTGTTATGGGTACTGACGAAATTGTATCCAATCAATCACGTTCAAATAATTCCCTTGTGGATTATAGAATTTAGGAATCGAGGAATTCAAATGTCAATAACCCCAATATCTCAAGTAATGGCGCAAACAGCTTCAGCCATACAAACTGCGACAGCTTCCTCAGCTGGCACTAACAGTTTGGACGAAAGCGATTTTATGGTAATGCTGGTTGCGCAATTAAAGAATCAAAACCCAATGGAGCCAATGGATGACAAAGCTCTGATGGGACAGGTTACCCAACTTAATTCATTGCATGAATTACAGGCGATCTCTGCTCAATTGAAGACCCTGGCAGCAGCATCCCAAACCAGCTATGCTGCTTCTCTGATCGGAAAACAGGTGAAAACTAATAAAACTGGCGAAGAGCCTGTTGAAGGTCAAGTTACTGCAATGGAAATCATCGACGGGGATGTAATCCTTACCATCGGTGACAAAACCGCTTTACTATCATCTGTTACAGAGGTAAAGGAAGCTTAATATGGTCGACCCAATCAGGTTCAATCCTGCTCAACCCATAAAACCGGTTCAAGGCCAAAACGGTAACCAACCGAAACCTACCAAGGCTTCAGGACCAGATTTTGCGGATACCCTCGCGCAAGTTCAGAATTTGCGGTTTTCCAATCACGCCCAAAAACGGATGGAAGTACGGGATATCACTCTATCAGATGATGGAATTGCCCGCCTGGCAAATGCTGTAGAAAAAGCAGACAAACGCGGTGGAAAAGAATCGCTGGTAATGATGGATAACCTGGCTTTCATCGTAAATATAAAAGATCGCTTGGTAATCACCGCCATGGATTCTGACAATCGCGGCGAAGGTGTATTCACAAAAATCGATAGTGTCGTATTCGCAGATCCTTCTACTTCGGAAGAATCAGCCGATAACAACAACATATAGTAACTAAAAACATTATCCTTACAGGCCGGCCCTCTTGGAGGAAGCCTGTGAGATCAACCTCTAGGAGAGTTTATAATGATACGCTCAATGTTTACAGCAATCAGTTCCTTAAATCTTCACCAGACCTATTTGGATGTTATTGCAGACAACCTGGCTAATACAAACACAACCGGTTATAAGTCCAGCCGGGTAGTTTTTCAGGATCAATTTGCACAGATCATGAGCTCTGGCTCTGCACCTGCTGGTACCTCAGGTGGTATCAACCCAACCCAGGTCGGTTTGGGTGTGAAATTAGGTTATGTCTCCCCGGTATTTACCCAGGGTATGCTGCAAAGCACCGGACGCAGTACAGACCTGGCCATCCAGGGCGATGGTTTCTTCATTTATGCTGCGGGTGATGAGCAGCGTTTTTCAAGGGAAGGATCCCTGGAAATTGATGCAACAGGTTACCTGGTCAATAACTCCACCGGAATGCGCATCCAGGGATGGACCGTTCCTCAGAATGGCTTAACAGTGGATACGAACCAACCTGTTGGTGATATGCAGGTAGCCCTGGAAGCAACCCTGGCTCAGGCAACCCAAAACGTACAGTTTGGCGGCAATCTTAGTTCCACCACCCCTGTGGCTCCAGCAGCAGGCAATACAGTAGACTCAACATTTGGTGTCTATGATTCTCTGGGAAGTCTGCATACCGTTACAGTTCAATTTGCAAGAACAGGTGATAACGCATGGACATGGGCATTGCAGGATCCGGATCTATTAGGTATTACTGGTTCCGGAACACTAACGTTTGATAATCAGGGTCATTATCAAGGATCTACAATCAATGCGGCTGACCTCATTCATATTCCAGGCAGCACCGGTGCAGCGGATATTGATATGGTAGATGTATCCAACCTCAACCTGGAAAAAATGACCATGTTTGATGCACCCAGTGGCGCATCAGCTCGCAGTCAGGACGGGTTATCTGCCGGTACTGTAACAGATATTTATGGCGCTCCTAATACTGGTGAAGTTTACCTGGTTTATTCCAATGGACTGAAACAGTTGGTTGGCCAGCTTGCCCTATCTCATTTCACCAACCCCACCGGGTTGTTGAGGGCAGGTCAGAACCTTTTTAAAGCTGGTTTGAACTCGGGAGATGCCCAAATTGGTGCAGCAGGTGGTGGTGGTAGGGGATGGATCTCCAGCGGCTACCTCGAGGCAAGCAATGTGGATATGGCTCAGGAATTTACAAGCATGATCCTGGCACAGCGTGGTTTCCAGGCTTCCACCAGAGTGATCACCACATCCGATGAAATCCTTCAGGAACTTGTAAACCTCAAACGGTAATAACAGATGATCAGGCGGCGGGTAATGGATTACCAGCCGCCTGATTTCCAACAACTCCATGCTTAATCTCACGAATTTACCGGCAGTTACCCAAAGCTCACTCCAAAATCAGAGTGAATCCACTTTATTTTTAAAGGTTAACCAGCATATCGCCGGCGAGGTCATCAGGGTGGAAAATGAGCAGGTGGTCCTGTCAATCCAGGGTGTCCAAATTGTGGCTCGGATGATCACCCCGGAACAGACTGCAAGTCTCATTGAAAAACGTTTTGCCCAGTTTATTGTAAAGGACGTGAGTAGTGATGTCCTCACTTTGCAGCTGGTCGATACGAAACCCTCTGTTAATCAGTTAACATTATCCACAAATAACACTAGGCTTTTATCAAAATTACTAGTCCAGGCAGGGATAGAAGATACTCCGTCAAATCAATTGATTGCACAAGCAGCTATCCGCAATGGTTTGACAATCACATCCAATCTGGTTGACGATTTGGAAAGTGCTTTGAGCAACATCCCCAATTGGGGAATGGAGCAAGCCACTGCTGCGGCAACATTGAAGGCCAATGGCATAATCATCACCCCTGAATCGATAAATTTAATGCTCAATGCCCAAAAACATATCAGCGGACAGGTTCTGAAAATCATTCAACAGCTAACCCAAGCCCTATCTGATAGACGGTTGCCCCCTGCCCTTATTGATCTTGCTAAAAACTCGCTCCAAATTTTAAGCCAGGCGGTCGTGGATGCAAGCTTACCGGCGGATGTCCTGGCTACAAAACTGCATAATGCCATTATTCTGCTTGGAAAGTCTGTGGAAAATGAGCTATTTGATACATTCAATAACTCGAATAAAAACCTCACAGGAAGTAATCTGGAACGTGGATTGATGGTTCTCTCCAGATTGCGAAATGAGCTTGCCTCCCGTGGAATGAATTCACTTGCTGGTGGTATTGATCAATTTAATGATTCCATCAGGTTGATGCATCTCTATCACTCATCAAACACTTCAGAGTCTGCTTCCAATCAGTGGATTAAGGTGGAAGTCCCGGTGACGTTCCCGATAACTACACCACAACTTCAGCAAAACCCTGAAGATCAGCCATCAGCAAGTATCCGAATTGCTCGTAATCCGGATGACGATGAATCAAGCATTAATCCCCGTTATACCCGCCTGGTGATCCGCATGGATATTGATAAAGGGGATATCATCGAAGTGGATTTTTCCATTGTTGACCATGCAGCCGGGTTATCCATATCAACATCCAATTCACAACTTACAAATATAGCCAGAAGTGAATTACCGGGCTTGCAGAAAGATTTAATGCATCTTGGCTATGATACCAAAGTTAGTCAGGTTGAGACCGAGAATAAACTTCTCAATACAGGTCATGAAAAAACAATGACTTACAAATCAGATTTCGTTGGAATTAATTTGGAAGCATAACCATGGCCATTGAAACCAAGACTGGAAAAAATAATCGAATTATTGCCACCGCTCTTGGATATGATCCTGATCATGATAACGCGCCTGTTGTTATTGCATCCGGGCGTGGTAAAATAGCGGAAGCAATACTCACAACTGCCAGAGAACACAATATTCCAATACATCCTGACCCAATTCTGGCTGAATCGCTAAGTCGGGTAAATGTCAATCAGGCGATACCTCCAGAACTTTATATCGTAGTTGCAGAGATTTTTGCATATATCTATCGGGTCCAGACCCAGCATAAAATTCAAAGGGAGATCATAACCAATGGAAAATAATCCCAAACAAGGAAGTGAACGCAGAGCAAATTTCAGAGTGCAATATCCCTTGGAATATCGTCCTGCGATCACCATCCGGGGCAAACAATTTTCCATTATAGATATATGCGAAATTGGCGTCCGCTTTCACAACCCGGAAGCAATAAAATTGCCTGGGGATATTTTCCAGGCAACAGTAGTCTTACATGATGGTGATCCATTTAATATTGTAGGGAGGATCATCCGGATCCACGACGTCGAAGCAGCTATGATGATGACAATTCGTGGAATCCCTTACCGAAAGATTATTGCTGAGCAGGCTTTTCTACGTCAGCTTGATCGCTAGGAATAGCCGAATTTTCGAAACCATCACTGGAATTCGATACCAATAATTCCCTTAGACCTTTAAATGTTTCCGGTTCCGGCTTCTCTGCAAGCCATTGTTCCAGCTTTGTTTGTTCCTGGACAGCTTGATATATTTCCTGGCGCAATATTGTTATGTCTCGCGGAGCATTAATCCCAATCTTTACCTTATCGCCGTCGATGGATAAAACGGTAATAGTGATTGAACCGCCAATATTTAGGCTTTCATCGATGCGCCTGGTAAGAACTAGCATGGTTTATCTCTAACCTTTATTGAAGAACATCGAATAAATTAAGGGCTGATATCGCACGTTGTCCAACTTCTAGAACTGCCTGGTAAGTTGTTTCCTGACCTTGCATCATTGCGATTGCCTCTGCCATATTAACATCTTCTCTCTCAGAAAGCAAGCTTTTCAAAGTGAGGTTTGTCTTTCCTAAGTGATCTATGGCAGCATCTACCTGCCTCATCCGTGCGCCATTTGTCGCTCTGATCTCTGTGACAAGGTCTGTAGATTCTTTTAATTCTGTCAGGCTGCTATCCAGCTCGGAGCGATCGTTATTAAGTAATGCATTTCTTGCCTTGACTAAAGCATTGAATAAAACCGATAGTGTAGAGCTGGCGTTCACGTTTGTTGAAATTGTTTGTCCTGGTCCCAGGTCATGCTGCATAATGCCAGCATCGCCATGGTAATCGACGGTATTAGGATCCACAGATGATACTTCGAAAGGCTTCGTATTGATCTGGTAACCGGAAAATATATACTTTCCCATATGAGATGTATTGGCCACCGAGATGGCATTTCCCAAAAGCATATCAACTTCAGGAGCTAACGCTGTTCTGCGTTCATCTGCCCCGATCGTATCAGTCAATCCCTTGGTGACCGCAGTTGTTGCTTTGGTGATCAGATCAGTAAGTTGTGATATTGCCAGATCTGTGGTTTCCATCCAGGCGTTGATCTCGCCTGCGTTATTTAAATAGTTTTGACCCGTCTGCAGGCTGGACTTTAAGGTCAGGGAAGCAGCTGCCCGGGCAGGATTATCTGATGCAGATTGGAATTGTTTGCCAGATGCTACAAGATTTTGCAGTGCTGTCAAACGTTCCTTATTTGCATTCATGTATTGAATCGCATTATTTGTAGCCATTTGATCAGATATCCGCATCATATACCTCTACTTATCTACCTACCAGGCCTAAGCCATTAATTATTCTGTCCAGCATCTCGTCGATCGCATTCATCAGGCGAGCTGCTGCTTCATAAGCTTTTTGTGCTTTCACTAAATTCGCAGCTTCTTCATTCAATGAAACGCCAGTCACCGATAAACGCTGGTTATTCATGGCATCCGATACCAGTTTCCTGTTTTCGGCATTGGCTTTGGAACGGGAAACGTCCAACCCAAGATCAGAGACTTTTCCGGTGTAATACTGATTGGCAGTGGCTGTCCCGCTGTTCAGTAATGGTTCCCCACGGATATTGGCTATTAATCGTGCCAATTCACCATCACCGGCTGCGTTTGGATTTAATCCGGTGGCTATTAATGATGTATCGTCCAATACTGAATTAACATGCATGGTCATTGCGCTGGTACCGGTAAAGAAATCCTGTTGTGGCGTAAAAGATAACCCGGCTGCACCAGCACCAACAGTAGCCTGGCTATAGAGTGCCTGATCGCCTCCAAATGTGATCGTTAATCCGCGCCCGGTATCATAAGGCACTGCAGTTCCCGAGGATGAGGGTATATCCTGCCATTGATCACTATAACCGGAACCATCTGATAATTGAATACTTACTGCCGTGGAAGATGAATCCACAACCCTGAACTGCCAGACTCCGGCGTTCAATCGACTCTCCACAGAGTACGAACCGGCTGTAATTTCTGTTTGACCGGCAGCAACCGTTCCACTTCCAAGGTTAGTCACAGTTGCAGGAATAAGCGCTGTTGTGACTACTTTGCCGGGAGCAAAACCGGAACGATGCAATTCGTTCACCCTGGTGATCAATGCCTGGGATAAATTGTTCAAGCCGGCCATCTGATCATCCATTACATTGTCGCGTGCGTCAAGGATACCGGCTAGTTCACCAGTCCGAGGGGTCAGCACCTGACCATCTTCCCATTCTATTCGCGCAAAATTATGATTGCCCGGGTCCATCTCTGTTACAAGTCCAAAGCTGGTTTGCCCCTGTACAAGGACATGTCCATTAATAGCAACAACCGCTTCACCGTTGAGTTGTTTGGATGATGTAGCTCCAGTAATCTCAGCCAATCGGTCCAATAACACATCCCGCTGATCCAACAGGTCATTTGGCTGTTCACCAATTGAAATAACCCGGGAAATTTCACCATTTAACCTGGCTATTTGATCGGCAGCTCCATTTATCTCTTCCACGCGCTGCTCGATCACAAGGTCCTGTTCCATTTGCAGGTTCAATACCATCTGTGCTCGAGAATTCAATGCTGAAGCAAGGGCTTTGGCATTATCTAAAACTTCGGATCGCAGGCTGGTGTTCGAAGGATCCACGCTTAGTTTCTGCCAGCCGCTCCAAAATGCATCCAATTTGGGAAGCACTCCATCAGTGGAAGTCTCTGCAAAGCTGGCCTCCAACATTTGCAGAATATTACTCTGGACCTCCCATTGCTTGGAACCTTCAATTTCCTGTCTATAGCGGGTATCAAAAAAGTCGAGTGTGAATCGTTTTATGCGGTCAACAGATACACCGGTCCCTATTTGACCTACGCCCAGATTGTAGGTAGAACCAGGGCTGGAAACTGCAAGCCCTGCTTTTAATACTGCCTCCTGCCGGCGATAACCGGGAGTATTCACATTGGCTACATTATGCTCAATAATTTCAACAGCAGCTTGCTGACTGAGAAGAGCTTGTAAAGATAAATTGATACCTGCAAATAAATTAGGCATGATATACCTTTAAACCCTTTGGTCAACATCCCAGGATGCTGGCTGCTCAAGTGAAACGGAAGCACCTGGCGCAGTATATGCCAGCTGGTTCTGATAATATCCATATAGAAATGCTTTGGTCGATTCAAGCCAATCCAAAGCAGAAGTAGCCATTGCCCGATTTCCATAATTAAGATCACGAGCCTGACCAACTAACATGGCAATACCTTCACTGAGACGGTTTAATCTGCCTGCAGTAGATGGATCTAACCAGGGGAGGATGTCGCCTAGAGATGTAGACTCCAGCGAGAGACCCATATCCCGCGCGAGATCGATCAGCAATGTACGCCGCCGCTCTTCCAACAAACTCATTTGGTCCAGGACATTTTCTTTTTTCTCAACCAGACCCATCAAGTCTTCTGCATTGGAAGTGGGTAAGAAATTTCTCTCTTCACGAGTTATGTCAATCAGTGATTGGACCAATCTGAATTCCTGAACAAGAACATTTTCCAGATTGGGGAGCAGCATGCGGGTTCGGGTATTTTCTGGCATTATTTTTTTTACCGTTTTATGTCAATTTTTGATGCGATTCGTTTTGCCAATTCCTCATGGGGAACTTTATATTCTCCACTGTTGACAAGCTCTTTCAGATCATTCACCTTTTGTGAACGGGATTCTTCAACACCATTCAGTGCTGCACTGGCTTTAGCAAGCAAACGCGCGTTCTCGGAAACTTCAAGAGTATCCTTTTTTGGTGAATGGACACCTTTCTCAACCTGTTTCTGCTGCTTTTCAGCCTGCTGAGCAGGTTCAGCTTTGTTGGCTTGCAGTTGATTGAGTATATTATTATCTATTTTCATAATTATTCACCTCCAAATATTGTCGATCATATGCCAATAACACCCGTAATATGATTATCGGTCATCTTTGTCTAAACTTAAGTTTTTCTCATGTGTATGGCTTGAGTGATCATCGTGTCAGTCGTCTGAAAAGTGCGGGAACTCATTTGAAATCCTCGCTGAAGTGCCATTAAATGTGTCACTTCATCCGCATAGTTGACATTTGAGTCTTCTACAGATTGCGAAAGGAGCGAACCAAAATTGGGTGATCCGGGTGCCCCATTCTGAGGTGTCCCTGAAGCCGGGGATTCGATCAGTATATTATTACCGCTATTTTGTAAACCGCTTGCGTTGGCAAATCGAGTAAGCTGAATTGTACCAGCTTCAGTCCATACATCCCCTACCAAAGCACGAACAATACCATCCGGTTGGATCTGAATTTCGGTGGTTTCCGGAGGAATGGTGCCGGACCAGACAAGCGGGTTTCCATTTCCATTGACAATCTTTCCCGAGGAATCCAGCAGGAATTGTCCATCCCTGGTATATCCGATTTTTCCTGAAGCAAGTGTCACACCAAAAAAACCGTCACCCTGGATGGCAATATCCAATTGATTTTTGGTTTGATGGATCGCGCCTTGTTTCACAATCAACTGGCTGGATGCCAAATTAATTCCTTCATAGTTAAGTTTTTGGAGCATTTCTTGAAAATTACCACGATTACTTCTATAACCCGCAGTGTTTATATTAGCTACGTTGTTACTGACTATGTCTAGGTCATCTGTTTTTGCCAGCATATCTATGCGGGAAATATTCAAAACATGAAAGAGTGATCCTGTCATTTTTTATTCTCCTCAGTAATTATCCAATACGACCTAAAGAAGCGATGGTTTTTCCCAACAATTCATCCTGATTTTGTACCATCTGCTGGGCAGCTTCATAAGATCTTGAAACCTCTACCAGTTGGGTCATCAATTGGGTTGGATTGGCATTAGACATTTCCAGATATCCCTGGGCTACTGAACCTTTTTCGGTTCCATTGGGTGCACCAGTCGATGAGAAAGTATTATCACCATCCCGGGTCAATTGTGTTGCCGGATCAAGAAAACTTGCTATACCAATTTGCCCGGCAGCTGTACCATTTATGGTTATTGTTCCGTCCGGTGCTATGGATGCTTCACCATCTGTGAGTTTGATCGGTTGCCCACTGGCATTCAGCACCAGGTTTCCGTCCACAGTTGTGAGACTGCCCTGTGCATCTTTAATGAATCGTCCATCCCGTGAATAACGCTCGCCTGCCGGGGTCTTGATTCTAAAAAAACCGTTTCCATCTATGGCCAGATCGAATTCATTCCCAGTTTGTTTCAAACCACCCTGTGAAAAATCCGTAGAGTCTTTTGATGAATCCACTCCCAAACCCAGCCTGCCTAAAAAGGTCACGGGGTCAGACAATGAATTCGGGTTGGATCTCATGATCTGGGTGGTTTTAAAGTCATCCAAAGAGGTAAGCACTTGCTTAAAACCTGGTGTATCCAGGTTGGCTACATCATGGGCGATCGCCTGTTGGCGATTAATTCCTGCCAACATGGCTGAAGCTGCTGCATAAAGTCCTTTGATCATCTCGATCTCCTTACCTTGAACTCAAACTTGTGATCATCCGCACTTCTTCACGGGTCATTCCAAGCTGTCTGGCAATATCCACTTCCGACATATTACTTCCAGACATTGCCCTTACCATTTGATTACGTTCAGCTATATTTGTTGTGGTTGAAATTCTCTGGTTACTTGTGACTGTCTTTGCTGCATCCAATAGTTTTTTGAAATCAGATTGCATCAGAACGCCGCCGGTAGCTGTGGGCGGTCTTGTCTGATCGGATGTTTGAATCATGTTCTTCAGGTCATCCACAACTGGGGTCAGCTTGTTCGCCTGCTTGGCTTTTCCCTGAACCAGGGCTGATTCTCTGGCCAGTTGGACTAAATTCAATGTGTCATTCAGTAATCCGGGAATGATCGTGTTAGCCATTGTTTTCTCCCTGCGTCAGGAGTGCTTGCAGAGTCATTACTGCTTTTGCATGCAGTTGACAGGCGCGGGATTCAGAAACCCCTAAGACAGTGCCAATCTCACTCAAAGTAAGTTCCTCGTAGTAATACAGGGAAAGCAATGTCTGCTCCCGCTCCGGCAAAAGTTTAATCACATCTGTAAGTTTTGAAATGAGATCTTTTTCACCAATAACATCTGATGGATCATTTTGGTTTTCGTCCGCAATAGTCTCATAAAGAGATGCGTCATTTTCCTCATCGTAATCTACAACTGCATCAAGAGAAACGATTACCCTGCTCGAATCCATCAAAGCCTGTTGAACTTTTCCAATGTCCAAGTTCATATGTTCAGCCAGTTCGCTGTCAGTTGGTACCCGTTGATTTTGATCAGTGAGCGAATTAACCGCCTGGCGAACATCCCGGGCTCGATGCCTGGCTGTTCGCGAAAGCCAATCAAGGGAACGCAAGTAATCCAGAATCTTGCCTCGAATGCGGAAGGTGGCGTAAGTACTGAACTGTGTATTAAATTTTGGATCATACCGGTCAACAGCTTCGATCAATCCGATCAAACCCTGGTTTACCAGGTCTTCATAATCGTTGCCAGACCCTTGTGAGATCCCAAGCCTTCCCAGCACAAAATGGACAAGGGACACATATCGAAGGACCATTTCTTCCCGTGCATTGGTAGCATTCGTGGTTGAGTATTGATTTAGCAAATCGGTTTCACGTGACTGAGTTATCATCATTTAACTACACCTTGAATTCCATGAATCCGTTTTGGTTTTGGGCATTAAATTCTTCCTGTTTCCGGGCCAGGTCATTCATCATCCTGATCGATCCTCTGACCACCATCCAATAGATCAACCAGAATAAAAATCCAACACCCAACATTGCTGCACATGCCCGAATTGATGAGATCAAGAATCCGCTGCCAGAAAAATATGAGACAATTGCTACGGCCAACCCTAATAGGGTCACAATGAGTTTCGAAAAGGTATTTACAGTTTCCCATAATATGGGCAGCCGCTGACCTCTGGAGCCGGATGGAGATTCTTTTACTTTTGATTCGTCTTTCTTCGGACTCATTGTGACAATCCTTCCCCAAACAGATAAGAGATGAGACCTACCGGATTACCCTGATGGAGATTTCCTAAAACGTGATGTCCATCGGTAAAATATAGAAGCGGTAATTTAGATCTATTGGTCACATTAAAAATTGATCCATAAGTATATGTTTCATCCATCTTGGTTACTACCAAACCGCGGATCTTAAATGGGCTAAAAGTTGAAATTGCCTGATAGATATCAGCTTCTTTCATGGTCGCTGGAGCTGTAAGATAGATGGATCTTCCCGGAAGCACAGACAGGTAAGATCCTAATTCTACGATCTTGTCCTCATCCACCATGCTGATCCCGGAAGTGTCAACGAGAATGAGGTCTGCATCAACCTGAGATTCCAACACTTCCGCTAATTCCTGTGGAGAATATGTAAAGAATAAGGGGATTTCCAGTACATCGGTATATGTTTTTGTTTCACTTATTGCACCTGCCCGAATAGTATCAGCGCAAACCCAGACAACTTTTTTCCCCAGGGTTTTTGAATAATATGCAGCCAGTTTGGCGGTCGTGCTTGTTTTTCCTGAACCACTCGATCCTACCAGGCACATTACCCGACTTTGAATCACAGCCATTGAATTCTGCTGGGGACGTAAACTAGCCTCCAATTGTTTCATCATGAACATTTTTAACCGGTTCTCATCTAATAGAATTGCCGGGCTGATTGCGTTTAGGTTGGTATTGATTATATGCTCCACCAGTGACATATCTATTCCCTGAGCGAGCATTCGTTTTCTTATTGCACGCAGGGCAGGAGGTAGGTCCACGACCTCTTCTTTCGATGTTCCAAGGTGGGACCGCTGCCCTTCCTTCAATTCCCTGACTACGTTTTCCAGGGCTTGAATGGCAGGTTTTTCACTTACTGATTGTGACTGACGTTCTCCGGATTTGTGTGTTACCGGTGGTGCCCAGGAAAGTGGTTCATCAGTTTCTTCATTAATCTCATTCTTTTTGATCTTAGAGGTTGATGACATTCCATTATCAAAGGATATGTTTTGGTTTTTTTCTGCTATGGCATTCAGGATCGCTTCGATTTCCTTTCTGCCAGGAGTAACAGGGGTTTCATGCCTTTGATGGGATTGTTCTTCAACTGCTTTTTCAAGTTGTTTATTCCCAGAGATATAACGGGTTGCAACTACTTCAACTCCCGGTTTATTCCACACCTGCCATAATGGACCGGCGGGAATTTCGCGCATGGAAAGCACTATTGCATCCGGTCCAAGTTCTTTTTGGATCTCTTGCAATGCTTCCAACATATTGGGTGCCCTAAAAGTTTTTGTCAACATATCACACCGCCTAATTCATTTCAACCATACCGTGAGCTTTTACTTTTGTTCCTGTGCTCACTTCGGAATACGCCAGAACGACCAAATTTGGTAAAGTCTGCTCCACCAACCGGCGGAAAGCCAGCCTTAGCTCACGTGGACAAAGCAGTAACGGCATAAATCCCAGATGTGCAATGACTTCCATTTGTTCACCGGTTTTATTCAATATTGCTTGAGCAAGTGAAGCATCGATCTGGAATCCAACACCAGTATCAGTCGCTCCTAATGAACTTCGCAAGGCTGATTCTAATTGAGGCGCAAGAGTAAATACGTGCAATGTACCAGTGTCATCCCTATAGAGTGAAGACAAAGTATGCGCCATCGTCTGACGTACTGCTTCAGCCAGGATATTAGGATCCCTGGTAATGGAAGAATTATTTGCAACTACTTCCAAAATTCCACTCAAATCACGGATCGGAATCCGCTCCCGCAGCAGGTTGCGTAAAATCGATTGGAAATCGCTCAGTGTGATCAACTCAGGAATAACTCCTTCAACAGAAGCAGGACTGCGTGTTTTTAATTGATTTAACATTTCCTGGACCATCTGGCGGTTCAATAGATCGGGTGCATAACCCCGAACCAGTTCTGTCAAATGGGTACTTAAAACCGAGAGTGAATTTACAACTGTGTAACCCATCAACTCTGCACGACCCTGCTCTGCATCAGTGATCCATAAGGCTGGAAGACCAAAAGCGGGTTCAGTGGTTTTTATTCCCTTCATGTTTTCATCAGCTTCAGAACCTGGTATGGCCAGTTGATGATCGAGCATTAACTCACCTTTGGCAACTTCCTGTCCGCGGATCTTGATCCGATATTGCGTGGGCTGCAATCGTAGATTGTCACGGATGCGTACGACGGGCAGGATAAGCCCGAGCTCTGCCATGATCTGTCTGCGGATTCCGGTGATCCGTTTCAGCAAATTGTCTGATGCATCATTATCAATTAATGGAATAAGGTTATAGCCGATCTCCAATTCCATCGGGTCTATGACCACCATATTCAACATATCTTCCGGGGTTTCAGGTTCTTCTGCAACGGCAGTTACTGCCGGGGCAGCTATTTGTTGTCGTTCTTTTTCCTTGGCTCGCTGAACAAAATAGGCTGCTGTACCCAATCCTCCGCTAACCAGGATAAATGGCAACTTGGGTAATCCGGGCACGAAAACCATCAAACCGATTATTCCGGCACCAACTGTAAGGGAATTAAAATTGGAAAGTTGTCCAAAGAGGTCTGTTCCAAGTGATTTTTCAGATGTGGAGCGGGTAACGATCAAGCCTGCTGCTGAGGAAACCAAAAGGGCAGGGATCTGAATTGCCAAACCAGCACCTACTGTCAAGAGGGTGTAGGTCTGTAAAGCCTTCATAATATCCATATTATGCTGAAGCATGCCAATAATGAATCCACCGATGACATTGACGAGCATAATGATGATGGCTGCGATCGAATCTCCTCGAACGAACTTACTCGCTCCATCCATAGCCCCGTAAAAATCAGCTTCAGTTTCAATCGCCCGGCGGCGGGCACGGGCATCTGTCTCATCGATCAGTCCTGCATTAAGGTCGGCATCGATGGAGAGCTGTTTACCAGGCATGGCATCCAATGTAAACCTGGCTGACACTTCTGCCACACGGCCGGCACCACTGTTAATAACCACAAATTGAATGATCATAAGCATGAGGAAGATGACTACTCCAACCACATAATTGCCGCCAACGATCATGGTTCCAAATGTTTCAATGACTTTTCCGGCATTTGCTTCAAGCAGGATCAACCGGCTGGCTGATATATTAATTCCCAGTCTTAGTAGAGTAACGAGCAGCAGGAATGTTGGAAATACCGAGAATTCCATTGGCTGCGAAATGTACATTGTTAATAAGATGACACCAATGGAGAGAGCGAGATTGGCAACGACGAGCAGATCCACAGCCGATGCCGGCATTGGAACGATCAATAATCCTACGATGATTATTAAACCGAAAGCCAATGCAAGGTCTTTCGACTTTAACAGGTTTTGCAGTGAAGAAAATGGTTTTGTCGGTGTTGTTGCTACCATGATCGAATTTCTCTCCTCTAATCCATTAGGCTGCAGAAGGCTGCATTTGAGATCCGGGTGTTTTTAACCGGTATACATAAGCGAGTACTTCGGCAACTGCCAGGTAAAGCTCCGGCGATATTTCCTGATCTACTTCTACAGCTTTATATAGTGCCCTTGCCAGCGGAATATTTTGAACTATTGGGACATTGTTTTGCCTGGCAACATCAACGATTTTTTGCGCCACATGGAAAGCACCTTTGGCCAATACCCGTGGAGCGGTCATACTGTCCGGGTTGTAGTCCAGGGCGATGGCAAAGTGTGTCGGGTTGGTGATGACTACTTTGGCTTTTGGTACATTGGACATCATGCGATTTCGTGCAATCCTTCTCTGCTGCGCACGGATCCTGCCGCGCAAGAATGGATCACCTTCCGATCGTTTGTAGTCTTCTTTGATCTCTTCTTTTGTCATCCGCATCGACTGCATAAAACGATAGCGTTGAAGAGCGTAATCAGCTGCAGCCAATACCACATATGCTGATCCAACCCTTATTGCCAATGTGGAAGCCATATCGACCCATCTGGAAACCCCCGTGGCAAGGTCCATTTGACCCAGATCGGTCAATGCAGATATCTGATTCTTTAAATATGAATAAACCACCCACCCGACGAGGACTAGCTTGAGCAAGGCCCGCCCGAGTTCGATCAATCCGGACCCGGAGAATATTCGCTGTAACCCGGTGAGCGGGTTAAGGCGTTTAAAGTCAAAACCGATCTTTTTTCCGGACCATAAAAATCCGGTTTGTACGAGGGTTACAGCCACACCCGTCACCAATAATCCGATCATGATGACACCCAATCCGGGGGCAAGAGTTGTGACCAGAGAAAAGAGCTTTGTACGCAGGCTGGCCTCAGTAACCAGGGCTGTCGGTAATGTATTGATGGTTGTAATGATCAGTTCCCTGAGAACATTGACCATGGCTGAACCTGGACCTTTAAGTAAGAATGCACCAACCAGCATGATCGCAGCAGTATTTAGCTCAGTGCTGCGGGCAACCTTACCCTCTTCCCGGGCTTCATCTAATCTTCTCTGAGTTGGAGCTTCAGTTTTATCTGACATTTTTTACTTCGCTATAAGTTCCAGAACCCTGGGACCGGTTTTATAAAATAAATCCCGCATAATTGGGAATGCGATACTAAATGTCAATCCGACGGCAAACATCCCCAGTCCAATTTTGGCTGGTAAACCTAAAAAGAAGATCTGTATTTGCGGTGCAACCCTTGCCAGAAGACCCATACTGATATCTGCCAAAAGCAACGCACCAATCACCGGAAGAGCCAGCTGAATTCCTGTGGTGATCAGCTTTGCTGTCATTCCTATGAGGGTTAACGGATCCCATAAAGGCAGAGTCTCATGGACAGGTAGAATTGTGAACGATTTCTGAACAGCCATCAGGAAATAATGATGTCCATCAAGAACAATAAAAAGCATCATTCCGACCATGATAAATAATTGATCGAGGGCTGATCCACTTGAACCAATAGCCGGGTTAAGAATATTTCCTGCCCCAAAACCACTCACGAGTCCCATCATTTCACCAGCCATTTGTATCGCGCCAAAGGTGAGTGTGGCGGCAAAACCAGCCAAAGTGCCAATGATCAATTCCTGTAAAATAGCAGCTGCAAAGGGTAATAATCCGAGTTCCTGTACCTCTGGTCCAAGAGGCTGCCAGGGAACCAGAATTACGCTGAGAATGATTCCCAAACCGATCCTTACTTGAGCAGGAATTGATTGTCCACCCAGAATTGGAACAGGAATAATCATAGCCATGATCCGGGTGAAAACAAGTATAAACAGTTGTGTTTGGGCAATTGATACAATCATAAAAGCCGCTCTTTATCGGTCTGATATTAGATTAATTCCTATGGCTATAATTGTCAGTAAAGGGGAGATGAAGCAGGTCTAAATTAAGCGTAAAAATTTTCGAACTTAATTAAAGTTTTATTTTGTATTACCGATAACTCAATTTTTAATCCATTTGGATACCCGTTGGATGATCATTTCAACATCCACTGGTTTTACGAGAAAATCTACAGCCCCGGCAAGTTTTGCCTGGTTGACAAATTCTGGAAATCGCATCGCAGAGATCACAATGATCCGGCAATTGGATAGATTTTTCCTCGTTTTCCATTCAGCAATCAGGTCGAGTCCATTTCCACCAGGTAGAATTACGTCAATGATCAAAAGGTCTACCTTTCGAACATCTATGGCCTCTTCGGCTGCGATAATATCTTTACATGCCACCGCAGAACAACCCAAACGCAATAAAGTTAATGCCACCAGGTCCCGCTCCACAGGATCTGGCATCAAAACTACAGCGTAAGGAGATAGGCTGCCAGTCATAAATTTAACCCCGGTTGCCTTGATTCGCTCTAAAATCCTGTAATTGAATCCGCATACGATCAAACATCACTTCGTCCATATTCAATATCTGCAAAGATTCCGGATGAACCTTTCCTCCATTTGGGTCTGAGGAGAGATATTTGCTGTCCTTACTGAAAGCATTCGCCATATTGATGATTGCCCCCAGTTTGTGCCTGGTTCTGGCTAATGAAGGAGCGTGGTGATAGCGAATTGCATCTACAAGAATGACGGGGAAATTCCATTTTTTTGCCATCAGTGAACCGATGGTAGGGTGATCGATACCGAGCAATTTTTCTTCAACCTGCCACATGGCAAGGTTATATTGCCGCATCATATCCAGTAACCGGAAATAATCAACCATCATATATTGATCGAGGATCAGTTTCCCCATATCATGTAATAAACCAGCGACATATGCTTCTTCGGGATCAGAATACTCTATGTATCTGGATACCCATTGTGCGATCATGGCAGTGGTAACAGAATGATTCCACAGCTCTCCCGCTCCCAAGCGGTATCCATTCAACCTGCGAGTCAGGGGTCCCGAAGAAGCTGCACCTAAGACCAGGATTTTAACCCTTTTGATACCCAACCTCATGACAGCATCTGACAAAGATGAACACACAGCGTTATAGCCCATCCCGGCTGAATTAGCCATCTGCAATACGGAGGCTGCCAGGGCTTGATCCAAACCGATTAAATCACTGATAACGCCTGCGGTATTATTAGGATCTTCCAGAGCATTTAAGATCCGCGTAACGCTCAAAGGCATAGGGCGCATCTTTTCTACCTGCGCAAGGATTTGATCTAATTTTCCTGATATCATAATTATTATCCTTACTTCACAAAGTTGGGTAAGCTGGCAAAAATATTTGAAGTAAAAACCAATAATCGCTGCAACATCCAGGAACCGAGAAGCGCCAATACCAGACCAATTCCGATAAGTTTTGGGACAAAGGTCATGGTCACTTCATTGATCTGGGTGGCTGCTTGAACCAGGGATATAAGACTACCAATAATTAAACTTACCAGTAAAACAGGCCCGGCAAGAATGAGCATGACTGTCACAGCATTTTGAGCGAGCGAAAGAACATAAGATTCAGTCACGATTCCCCTAATTCATGAAACTTAACATCAGTGATTTTGCGATCAAATACCAACCATCCACAAGGACAAAAAGGAGGACTTTGAATGGTAAAGATATCAGAGAAGGAGGAAGCATCATCATACCCATGGATAGCAATACACTTGAGATCACCAGGTCAATAACAAGGAAGGGTATATAGATAATAAAGCCCATCGTGAAAGCCGTTCGCAATTCGCTGATGACAAATGCAGGAAATAGATCCACAGTATCAATATCTGCAATCGTATTTGGCCGTTCTTTACCGCTCATATCCATAAATAGAGCGATATCTTTTTCCCTGGTCTGTTTGAACATGAATTCACGGATCGGGTCAACCGCACGGGTAAAAGCCTCTTCCTGGGTGATCTCGTTTTTTACATAGGGTTGAATTGCATTCTCATTGATCTTCCCGTAGACCGGTGACATAATAAAAAATGTCAATAACAACGATAAACCAATGACCACCTGGTTCGGTGGAATGGAAGGAGTCCCAATCGCATTTCGTAACATCGAAAGGACAATTACGATGCGGGTGAAAGAAGTTGCCAGTATGAGAATGGTAGGTGCCACAGAGAGGACTGTTAATAGAACGAGCAGTTGAACTCCTGTTGTTACCTGCTGTGGTTGGCCATCCGGGGTTACCGATAAAGTCACGCCTGGTGCAGCGAGTTCAGGATTGGCTGCACAGGAACTTAATAGCAACATTGCTAAGGCAGCAAAAATGATGATCAAGGTGCGATTTCTATTTTGTTTCATTTTATTTTCCAGGGAGAACATCAAGGCGATCGCCAGCTTGATTAAGGACATCTGCAAAATTACTGGATGACTCAATGGCGGCTGCTTCCATTTGGTTGACTTCTGAGATCAGATTTACACTTTGGTCTGTTGCTCCAAGCATAAATGTTTGCCCATCCACTTGAACCAAATAGATCGCTCGCCTTGGTGTCAATGCTGATATTTCCAGAATTTTCATGCGGCGATTACTCTTTCTAATGCCGCCCACTTGCCAACGACGTAATAGAATGGCTGCTCCATATATCAAAAGAAGGACTATTCCAAACTTTAATATTGCTCCGAGGATCCATGCTGTCGAATCCACCATGGATGCTGAAGAATCACCTGTTTGATAATCTGTCAACCAAAATCCAACGACAACAAGAACAGATAGCAGGAGGATGAGGACAACTTGCAACCAGCGAGGTCTGGAAGTGAACCATTTAAGGAAGTTCTGATACCAATCCATTTTGTTCAATTCTTCCTAACCTGCATTCTGCTTCATTTTAGGATCAATTAACTCTGTGATGCGGACTGCAAATTTATCGTCCACAACAACTACTTCCCCTCGTGCTAATAGACGTTCATTTACCAATATATCCACCGCATCACCTGCTAATCGGTCCAGCTCTATCACCGATCCCTGTACCAGTTCCAATGTATGGCGTAAGGTCATGTGGCTCCGGCCTAGTTCCACTGAAATATTTAATGGAACATCCATCAACATCTCTAAAGATGTTTGTGGTTTCTGGTCATCGGGTTGTAAGTTCGCTGTGGAAATGGTGTTTATTTCCTGGGCATTTAATTCAGTCATGCGATTACCTCATTCATTGATCGATTACCTGTGTTTTCATCCTGCATAGAGGAGGCAACTTGAACAGCCACCTGCGTACCTATTTTGCCAATGAAAACTTTAAATAATTTCTGGTTGGCTATTTGCATCACAATAGGTTGATCTACCTTGGTATCCAGTTGAATAATGTCTCCCAACTGTAGGTTCATAATCTCTCCGAGTTCAAGGTTTACTGATCCCATCAGAACTTGAACGGGAAGCTGGACGTTATAGAGACTTTTCATCGCTATATCCCGGGAAGAGTTATCAACCACTTTTTCTTTTCTGCCAGAGATCCAAACGTGCGGATTAAGAACACCTGCGATCGGTTTCAATGTGCCAAATGGAAGATAAACATTCATCGTACCTGTTGTACCCTGGATGGTTAGTTCAAAAGTAAGCAGCATCACTTTTTCATTACCCATCACCATCTGAACCCAATGTTGATTTATGGTGCTGTCTTCAAGCGATGGTTCGAGCGGAACCAATTTACTCCAGGCACTTTTAAGGTCGTTCAACATGTGTTCAACCAATCCGCGTAACAGTGATTGGTCAATGTCTGTTAAAGGACGTTCCTTGGCTTCACCTTCAATTTTTCCACCAAGTCGTTGTTCGAGAATCAGGTAGCTAACGTTCGGACTGATCGTAACCACCATGTAACCGGGTAATGGAGCCAGGGTGATCATATGGAACAACGCATTTGGGGGCAAGTCTTTTAAGAAATCATGAAATCTTCCCTGTTCTGTATGTACTAGACGGGGTTTCAAATTTGTTCTTAAAAATGTAGGGATGGAGGTTGTAAGCTTTTCAGCAAGATCTTCATGAACCAGCTCAACTGCACGCATTTGTTCTTTTGAAAACCGGTCAGGCGACCAGAAATTATATGCAGTAACCTTTTTATTCCCAGACTCAGGTTGTTCCTTGCCAGTGGATGGAGTTCCACCACCCATAATATCGGCTAAATTAACGTCAGCACCACCATCTTTTCCTTCGATGGCTATTGCACCACTTAATAAAGCATCAATTTCTGCCTGTGTCAGCATAAAATTCTTTACTCCACAACAAATTCGGTAAAATAAACGCCGAGAAGTTCATCATGCGGCATCAGTGATTGGATTTTTTCCATAATTTCAAGTCTTAATGCTTCTTTCCCTTCAGTTGTATATAATTGCTCAAAAGATTTGGAAGATAATAGGGTGATCACAGTATCATTGATCATCGGTAATTTTGCGTTCACTTCAGTAGTAAAGGCATCGATTGCCGGGTTGACTGCTTCACCTTCACCCTCTGCGGCAGGTTTTGCCTCCGGATCTTCCTCCGGTGGAACAAATTCCAATACAACACCAATGCGGATATATCTCCTCCCGCCTGGCTCAGCCAGGTTGATGATCTTTGTTCCGGTGTCGATCATGATCCCTTCACCAGGCAACACTTCTTCCTTTGGGACCTCAGTAGCGATTGCTTCCAATGGCAAGGATAGCGGATCCGGAGTTGGTTCTGGCGTCGGGTAAATATAATTTAAGTAAAATGGTTTGGGCAGATCATCCGGGGCGAAAACAATATATGCCAGCGCCAGGCTGAGAAGGCTGCTGACAACAACCAGGGTGATTAAAAATACCTGTCCGATAATCCCAAAGATCTTTAATACTTTTTTCATTTTTTCCTCCCTTGTATCAAGGGGTCCTTAATTTACTGCCCGAAGTAATTAGGTTTGAATCAATCTGATATACAATAACAATATCTGCCCGGCTATTTAGAGCCCGGTGTTCAGGTGTGTCATTTGGAAAAATAGGATCAAACTCTCCCCTTCCAGAAATGATCATTCTTTCAGGCGACATACCAGATTTGATCATATAATCGCTTATCATCATTGCCCGGGCTATGGATAATTCCCAATTATTGGAATATTTTGAATTATTTGGTTGTGAATCATCCGTATGACCAACGATCTTGATCTGGTGTTCTGTTGATTTTAACATTCCAATGATCGTATCCAGAACAGGATAGGCTGAGTCCTGAAGAGATGAAGATCCTGATGGAAATAATAATTTTTCACTAAGTGAAATCAGCACTCCATCGACACTTGTTTGTACGCTTACTTCTGATCCTAAATTAGCCGCTGATAGCATTTGGGATAAATCACCAGCAACTTCTTCAGAAACAGGAGGTTTTTCCGGGATACCAGGAACTACTATCGGATTTGGCGCTCCATCTTTGGAATTTCCACCCGCTGTACTGATTTGAGCAGCCACAACCTTTACCGGCCCCCCCCCTGCAAAAGCAGAGCGTAAATTCTCAGCCAGCATTTTGTACTTTTCTACATCCACCTGCCCCATGGAATATAGCACGACAAAAAGCACCATCAACAAGGTAATAAAGTCAGAATAACTGACCAGCCAGCGGTCTCCATCCACCTCCATGACTCATGCTTTTGCCTTTTCTTTCTTTCCTGTGCCTGCAGCAGCTTTAGCAACCGCTGAAGGAGGGAGAAATGCTTGTAGTTTTTCGCGGACAATTCGCGGATTCTCACCAGCCTGGAGTGACAATATTCCCTCCAGCAGCATGGTTTTGAATGCTACCTCTTCTGCATCCTTGTGCGCTAATTTTCCTCCAAGAGGAAGAAATATCATATTTGAAGATAATAATCCCCAAAGGGTTGCCAGAAAGGCAGAAGCTATGGACCCAGCCAGTTTCGCAGGATTATCCAATTCCTTCAAAACTGAGATCAAACCCATGACTGTACCGATAATGCCAAAAGTAGGGGCAAAACCACCAGCTGTATTAAAAATGTGGATTCCATGGGCATGTCGTTCCTGCATATGCACAATCTGTGTATGCAAAATCGAGCGAACTTGCGCCGGGTCGACACCATCCACAACAAGCATGATCCCTTTTTGTAGAAAAGGATCTTTTATCTTTTTACTTTCTTCTTCAAGCGCCAGTAATCCCTCCCGACGGGCTTTATCGGCCATTTTTGCCAGGGTTTCAATGGCTTCTTCTGTTTTGTAATGGGGTTCTTTAATGGCAATTATGAAGTATTTTGGCAGCTTTAACATATTACTTAATGATGTCGTTGCCATGGTGGCCATCATTGATCCGACAAGGGTTAACAAAATTGGTGCAGGTAAAGAAACAAGTTCTAATGGATTACCGCCATCCAGGATCATAACCATAACAACAATTGCCAGACTTAAGGCGATTCCTAAAATAGTTCCTAGATCCATTACTTATGCTCCTCGACGAGAACCTTTTTGCTTGATGATTGGAGTACCTAGTATTAATCGTCTGTATTCAATGATCCGGCGAATAACTTCTTCTGAATTTTCTTTTACAACAACCTTGATCTCTGAAGTTAAACTAATAACAGTATCAGGCGTCGATTCAACCACCTGAATCATCTCTGCATTTATATAAAACTGCGAACCATTTAGCCGGGTAACGAGAATCACGCCACTACCTTTCATAGATACTGGAAAGTAAATTTAGAAGTCCGGTATAAAAATAGCACTTCACAATAATGTAAGGTATAAATAGTTCGTGAAAGCAGAGTTAAATGAATCTAAAAACTGCTCTTGGTTCTTTACGTAAAATTTATATAAGAGTACCGAGGCTGAAATTTGTCCATTCCATCAATGAACATTTGCTGGAACAAAAATTGCATTTATTACAAAGACTTGTATTTTTTCAGTTAATAATCTAATATTCTAGATATGCAGTGATCACTGCATTGGAAACGGGGCCCATGAAACAAACTAACATCCTTGTTATTGAAGATGATGAGATTGTCTCGCGGACAATAGATAGATGTCTGCGGGGAGATGAGTTTCATGTAACGATTGCAAATAGCGGAGTCGAAGGACTCCAATCTGCCAGACGCAGACCACCTGAAATAATCATCCTTGATGTCATCATGCCCGGGATGGATGGCTACGCGGTCTGCCGCGAGGTCCGGGCTGACCCTTTATTAAAAGATACCCCAATCCTTTTCCTGACGGCAAAATCCAAAGACGAGGATAAAATAACCGGGTTAACTGCTGGAGCAGATGATTACCTGAGTAAACCATTTAATCTTGATGAATTGTTATTAAGAATTAGAGCCATACTCAGGCGAACAAAAAACCAGGCAAAAATGAAAGCCGAAGAACCCGCTAAGTCTTTTTCCTTTGGAGATATTTTCCCCAAAGCCAAAGGTATGTTAAAAGGAAAACAAGTAGAGGAAAAACAGACTCCACCTTCCCATGCGATCAGTATCCGAGGGCATACACTGGATACACAGACATATGAGCTGACAACACCCAAAAACAGCAAATTACGTATGACGCCAGTTCAATTTGATCTTCTATATCACCTGATGAGTCACCCCGGTGAAATTTTTTCTCCCACCCGTTTGCTTGATGAAGTCTGGGATTATCCGACTGATGCTGGTAGTCCGGACCTTGTTCGTGTTCACATAAAAAACCTGCGCGAGCGCATTGAGGATGATCCTCATGCACCAACATTTATTGAAACAGTGCCAGGGTATGGGTATACTATTCGAGCAAATGAGAATTAATCGAACTAATCGAAACCAAACATAATTATTCAGCTTTTAATCCTTTTCCCCGATATACTTACTTTCGGGGAATTTTTATCCTAATTCGTTGTATTGATTCTCATTGTGCAGCTCTGGTGAGGTAAAATTAGACTAATGGATATTATTTATGAATAATAGTATTGAAGACATCAAGAATATGGATATACAAGAAGCAAACGATATCTTTCAATCGATCATCAGCCTATTAAATCAAAACCTTGATATCAAACATATTCAAATTGGGTTTTGCGAATTGGTCTATAAGTATTGCCAATCAGAAGCCACTGCACTTTTGATTCTTGATCCTGAAGATAATAGATTAATTCAACGAAAGATATATCGGGGAGGAGACGATTGGTTTTTGGAGGATAGTTTTCAGGTCCAGGATCAATCTCTTTTTAATAAACTTTCAAACAAAACCTCTTTTTATTTGGATCTACTAAAACCGGGGAATGAATTTGATAATCTATACGTATTGTATGATCAACCATATCGATCTGCCTTATTGCTCCCTTTAAAGAAAAATGGAGAATTCGCCGGTTTAATTCAAGCATTCAATGCCAGAACCGATGTAACCGCAAAAAGAATTGAGGTATTAAACACAATAGCCGAGTGTTATACGCTCAGTATGAAGAATTACGATTTAGTACGTCATCAAAAAATCGATAATGCGAATCTGGAAGCCTGGCGTTGGGAATTAATGCAATCACGCAATACTTTGCGGGCGATGTTTGATAGCATCCCAACTTCCATCTATATAGTAGACGGAAAATACAAAATAGTTGCAATCAATAACAGCCGTTCTATTAGAGCTGAACAAAAACCAAGTAGCCTTGTCGGCCATATTTGTTATGAAGTACTTTACAATCACAGTCAGCCATGCCAGGGATGCCGTGTAAATGAGACCTTCCTATCTAAAAAAAGTACCATTCGAACTGATCGGCAATGGATAAAGAATGATCAGATAACTGATTGGGAGATATCAACCTATGCTATTTTGGATGAGTCGGATGAACCAGCACAGGTGATCATTTTTGAACAAGATGTGACCCAGGAAAAAAGACTGGAAGCAAACCTGATCCAATCGGAAAAACTGGCAGCTGTTGGTCAGCTAGCCGCTGGCGTGGCACATGAGATCAATAACCCGTTATCAGCAGTAATTGCAAATGCGCAATTGCTGCGCCGCGATCTGCCGGTGGAGTCGAGTTGATGCCCGTGAATTTGTAGAACTCATTGAAATAGCAGGTTTGCGTGCTTCTCAGGTTGTTCGCAATTTGATGGGTTTTGCCAGGAAAGAACAATATGATTTTGTAGCAATCGACCTTAATGAAACAGTCTTGAATGCATTGTCACTTGTAAAGCATGAATTAGCCAGCCGTTCAATGGAAATCACTACAAATTTGCAGGAAGATCTGCCAATGATCCACGCCAGTAAGGACCACCTTCAAAGTGTTTGGATCAATATTATCCTGAATGCACTGGATTCAATGGAATCGGGGAAAGGTTTAATACAAATTTCCACGACATATTTGGATGACGAATTTAAGGTAAGATTTTCTGATAATGGAGCTGGTATACCTCCAGATAAAGTAACCAAGATTTTCGAACCATTCTTTACCACAAAGGACCCGGGTCGTGGAACGGGTCTCGGATTATCAATTTGCCATCGAATAGTCAAGCAGCATGGTGGGTTTATTCAGGTTGACAGCCTTACTGGCACTGGAACGTCCTTTACAATTTCGCTTCCAAGGAACAACCGGTAACTTAGAGTTAGTTATAAAAACTCGCACGAAAATAATTGTATAACGTGGATCTAATTGATCTTCGGAGGAAATATATGAATATGGGTCGAATCTCACAACTGGCTTCTCTTCTCAAAAAAAGTTCCATGGATTTGATCGTCTTAAACCCCGGCCCAACCATGGTTTATTTTACCGGGTTACAATTCCACCTCATGGAGAGACCAACCCTGTTCATCCTTAGCTCTCAGGGACAAGCTGCCATGATATTGCCGGAATTGGAAGTATTAAAAATAAAGGCGACTATGCCAGACATGAAATGTTACACATACGATGACAATCCTGGTAACTGGGGCGCGGTCATAAAAACAGCTTTTGCTGCTTATCAATTGTCTTCTCCGAAAATCGGAATTGAACCCAACCGGATGAGATATTTGGAATTGAACTTCATTCAACAATCTCTACCGGATGCTCAGTTTTCCTCAGCAGAACCTATTATTTCTTCCATGCGGATCAAAAAAGATCAGATTGAAATAGAACAGATGCGTACTGCAGTTGATATAGCACAACACGCCTTAATAAATACTCTTCCACTGATAAAAATTGGTATGAATGAAAAAAGTATCGCTGCGGAGTTGACGATCCATATGCTCAGAGCTGGTTCGGAATCTGAGCTGCCATTTCCCCCAATAGTTTCCAGCGGACCGAATAGTGCCAATCCACATGCTGAGCCATCAGATAGAAAAGTTCAATCTGGTGACACAGTTGTGATCGACTGGGGTGCTTCTCACAAAGGCTACTTTTCTGATCTCACGAGGACAATTGCCATAGGCACCCTGGATGAAGAATTATATAAAATATATGAGGCAGTCAAACTTGCCAATCAAGCCGGACGGGAGATAGCGAAACCAGGAGTAACTGCCGGGGATGTCGACCATGCTGGAAGAAAGGTGATCGCGGATGCAGGTTATGGTGACCGGTTCACTCACCGAATAGGGCATGGGTTGGGATTGGAAGCACACGAAGAACCTTATATGTTTTCTGAGAATGGAATGATCCTCACACCCGGTATGACCTTTACCATTGAACCTGGCATCTACCTCCCGGAAAAAGGCGGGGTGAGAATTGAAGATGATGTTGTCATAACAGAAGATGGCTCTGAATCACTCAGTAGTCTGGATAGAAAATTAATTACCATCTCTGGTTATTAAGTTCAAACACCCTGGTAGATTTATAAATAATCATTCATTGGGATAGAAGATATTCATGAACCGTAACCTCAAGATAATCTCAATTTCATTGTTCATCTGGGGAATCGGTGAAGGGATGTTCATCTATTTCCAGCCAATTTACTTGAAGCAATTGGGGGCAAGTCCCCTTTTAATTGGAACTGTTTTTGGCGGAATGGGAATCGCGATGGCAGTTACACAGATCCCGGCTGGTTATCTTGGTGATAAATTCGGGAGACTTCCCCTGATGTGGGCATCATGGGGGTTGGGAACCGTTTCAGCAGGGATCATGGCGTTCTCTACTAATCTGAATGGATTTATTATTGGATTGTTATTATATGGTGCCACTTCATTTGTCATGGCTCCCATGAACAGTTATATTACACACGCCAGGGGTAATTGGTCCATTGGCAGAGCACTCACTACTGCATCCGCTGCATTCAGCCTTGGTGCGGTCATCGGACCGATGATTGGCGGGGCAATTGCAGACGATCTGGGATTAAAGATGGTGTATATCATCGCCACCGGAATATTAGTAGTTTCCACATTGGTGGTATTTTTTGCCCAGAAGCAACCCATTGAAAAGGATCACCAACAAGAAAACCACCAACGCCTTACTCATAACGGAAGATTCTTAACCTTGCTTGGCGTTCTTTTCTTCACGATGCTAAGTACTTACCTGCCACAACCGTTGACTTCTAACTTTATGCAGGATTATCGGCATCTTACCCTGAGCCAAATAGGTACTCTGGGATCGATAGGCAGCCTGGGAAATGCTTTCCTTGCAATAGTTTTAGGAACAATCAACGCAAGGGTAGGATTTCTTGCCGGCCAATTGGCTGTATTGCTCGCATCAGTGATCATCTGGAAAGGTACCGGGTTGCCTTGGTACATGCTTGGGTACTTCTTCCTGGGTGGGTTCAGGGTATGTAAATCCCTTTCCATGGCACTTGCCAGACCATTGATCCATGTCTCCCAAATGGGAATTGCTTATGGGTTTATTGAAACGGTCTCATCCATTGCTATCATTATTGCTCCACCTATTGCTGGTCTCATTTATCAGTATCAACCTGAAATGATCTTTATGGTGGCTGGAGTAACAATAACAATCATTTTTCTTGGAAGCCTTAAATTAATTCCTGGAGAGATTATAAGTACAGACGAAATAATGATTACTCCTGAAAGGGAATAATATTACATAATAAAAATGATAGCCACAAGCGTTAGCAATCCCAAGACTGTACCAGCAAGGGTTTGCAAAGGAGTATGTCTTTTTAAACGCAGTCTGGCCCAAATTACTATTGGTATAAGAATAAATACAAAACCTGCGAGAGAACCATAAAATAGCCAGCATAATGCTGAAAAAGTACTGACAGCAGCAGCATGTCCGCTGATCTTCCATTTCAATGTGATCACAAAGATAATTATTAATTGCCCAAAAGCAGCTAAACTTAATATCATCAAAAACCGTGGAGTATGAAGTCCAATCAAAAGGAATAAAGAGATCACAGTCGTCACCAACATAAAGATCATTGGACGAATACGCTGACTTCGAATTGGAATATGAAAATCTGATACCATTTTTTTCTTAACCAGCCAGAAAACATATAATGTAGGTAGCCCTATACCGACCAGAATGAACACACTAATACTTCCCCATATGACGGAAGTACCGGTAAAAATGGCAACCATAAGTAAGGTGGCTGCTGCCATTACCGGTGGACTGAAGTAATCTGACACCCATCTGGCAATTTTCTCACTTCGATTTTGAGGCATACAAACTACTTCGGCGATGTCGTGTGTGAGAAAAGTTGACTTACTGACGAATCCACTTCCTGACATAAAAGTATCCTTATTTTCCTAATATCGGTCAACTATTGATAGAATACAATCATCAAATTAACAATTGAATAAATCTCTGTAAAGAATTCGTTAATTTCATCCAAATTCGGATAAAAATGGAAATATGCCAATAATAATAAAAGTATTTACGCTCGGTCCCCTACAAAACAACTGCTATCTTTTGATTGATGATCTTTCCAAATCCGCAGCATTGATAGACCCGCCCTATGGAGTTGATGCAATATCACAATATGTGGAGACACAAAAACTCGATCTTCAAATGATTTTGATAACTCACGCGCATTTTGACCATATCGGAGGAGTTAATACATTGATTCAATCAGCAGCTAAACCAATAGATTTATATCTTCACCCGGATGACCAAAATTTGTGGGACTCTGGAGGAGGAGCTAAAGAGTTCGGATTTTATCTTGAACTACCTATAGTAAATCCAAAAGCTGCATTGGATCAGACAACCATCTATTTAGGTGATAATAAAATTCAGGTTCGCCATACCCCAGGACACTCTTCCGGTCATGTCGTATACTATTTGCCTGAAGAAAAATCAATATTCTGCGGAGATCTCATCTTTTATCATGGTGTTGGTCGAACCGACTTGCCAGGTGGGTCAGCCAGAACATTGATCCATAGTATAGTAAAGCATATACTAACCGTTCCGGATGATGTTCGTCTATACCCCGGCCACGGGGCGGCAACTACGGTCGGTGAGGAAAGAATTCATAACCCGTTCCTTATTTAACCATCTCAAGATCTTCAGTAAATAGCAAATCCTTCGATTCGATCCACCAGATTCCAGTACATTCCGGTAATATAAGGCTCCCCTTTCTTTCTACTTGATTGGCCAGTTCATCGCCGAAAAAGAACCGGACAAGGTCGACTGCTTCAGATAGATTGGCAAATTTGTAATCTGTCCTGAACCAATCTGATTTGAATCCATAAGTTGCTAAAATCTGGTAGTACTCCTGTAAGTGCAGAGGGGGGGTTGGCAACTCAAAGCCAGTCCCCATTGTTTCCAGAAGGATTATTAATCCTCCCGGTCGCAGGATCCTATTCATTTCTGAAAACGATTTTTTCAGATCCAGTGTCCATTCTGAGCCGCCCCAGGATGCAAAGTAACAAATACTCCAACCTGAGATGACAATATCTGCACAATGATCTGGAATAGGAATGGACCGGTTATCAGCCTGCTGCAAGCGCCAGTTATTTTTCGGGAATACCTTTAACTTCTTTTCCGCCACTTCGAGCATCGCTGACGATGAATCAAAGGCCTGAATGCTTTTAACGACAGGAGTAAGAAGTGTGGTCAACCGGCCTGTCCCTGCTCCAAATTCAACGACATCCTTTTGAAATGGAGCTGAAATCTTTTCAATATTCTTAAGTATGTTACCCTCAAAATCCTCGCAGGAAACGAGCCTGTCATAGCGATCTGTCTCGCTCAAATACACTGTTTTATGGTCTGGCATACTATTTTAATTCCTTATTCTAATGCTAACTTCAGGTATGAAAATCATCTTAAAGAACCTTTTAACCAATAAGTCATTCGGATCCTTTAAGATGATATTCAGGCATGGATATTGAGACTTCAAATTCATGCTCGATTTGGCTTAATAATTATTTGGCAAAATCTATTGCTCTCGTTTCGCGAATGACAGTAACTTTGATCTGTCCAGGGTATTGCATGGTGTCTTCGATCTTCTTGGCAATATCCCTTGCCAGTCGGGCTGATTCAAGATCATCAATGTCTTCAGGGCGGACAATAATACGCACTTCACGACCTGCCTGAATGGCATAGCTCTGGGCAACACCTTTATAAGAATTGGCAATTTCCTCAAGCGCTCTAAGTCTTTTAATATATTGTTCCAGGTCTTCTCTACGAGCACCGGGTCTTGCACCTGAGATGGCATCTGCAGATTCAACAATAACTGCTTCAATGGAGTCCTGGTCAACCTCATGATGGTGGGAGGCAATGGCATTCACCACCTTTGGATTCACCCCGTAACGTTTGGCATACTCCGCACCGATCTGGGCGTGGGTGCCTTCAATATTGTGGTCCAGTGCTTTTCCCAGGTCGTGCAACAATGCCCCGGCCTTGGCGATCTCAATATTCGCTCCCAGCTCTGCAGCCAGAATTCCTGCGATCTTGGACACTTCGACTGCATGAGCCAATTGGTTTTGGCCATAAGATGTTCTATATTTTAATCGGCCTAAAACTTTCAAAACTTCAGGGTGTATCCCTGCTACTCCGGCTTCAAAAGCGGCCTGTTCTCCGGCTTCAACAATAATTCGATCCACTTCCCGTTCGGTATCACCAAGAATTTTTTCTATGTAAGCCGGGTGGATCCTGCCGTCCAGGATTAATTTTTCAAGCGATCGTCGTGCTATTTCACGCCGCACCGGGTCAAAACAGGAGATGGTAACAGCTTCTGGTGTATCATCAACGATCACATCCACTCCAGCAGCCTGTTCAAATGCCCGAATATTGCGACCATTACGACCAACAATACGCCCCTTCATTTCTTCGTTTGGCAGAGGAACGACCGATGTTACAAACTCTGCAACCTGATCTGTGGCCACCCTTTGAATAGCATCTGCGATCAAACCGCGAGCTTTTCGCTCCCCATCTTCCCTGGCTTCGGTCTCAATTTGCCGGATGATACGTGCCATATCTGAGCGGGCATCTTTCTCAACTTCAGCGAGTAGAACCTGACGGGCTTCTTCGATCGTCATTTGCCCGATCTTTTGTAATTCTTCAAGCTGGTCGGTATACATTTTTTCTACATCATTGACACGTTTGTCAACAGCAGATTGCCGTTTATTTAGAGCCTGCTCACGCTGTTCCAATTTTTCAATCCGAATATCAAGTTCAGCCCGCCTTTTTTGAAGACGGTCCTCTTCTCGACTCATTTCTGTTCGGCGGCGGGTGATCTCTCCTTCAGAACTTTTGAGGATCTTTAAAGCATCATCCTTTGCCTGCATTTCGATTGACCGTGCGCTCTCTTTCGCACGCTGAAGGATGATCTCAGCTTTTTGCCCCTGCTCCTTGAGCTTTTTTTCAACCTGGTACTTATTGTAAAAGAATCCAATTACCAGGCCGATGACAAAAACCACAACCGATATTACTATAGTCACTATCCATCTCGTTTCCATACGCACCTTTTTTTATATAAATGGAGCCCTTTTGATTTACTGCTCCATTTCGTGTTGAAGTTCTTTCCACAAGTTGCGCGCAGTGGAAAAACTGATTCCTGCTGCAAATCCTTTCCTGCCAAGAAAGGCTGCGCAATGTGTAATAAACTCCGACTCTGCCAGATCTGTCCATTTATGCATCGCTTTTCGTGCTGCCGCATCTGCCAGTTGAGTGTCCTCACCAGCTTTTGCTAATGCTTTTTGAACAATCTGGCCATCCAGACCTTTATTCATCATTTCATATGCCATCAAACGCTTACTCCGCGGGTGAAGTGTAATTCTGTCATTCACCCAGGATTCAGCAAATTGAGTGTCGTCCAACAGATGGTTTTCTTGCAGTCTATCAACTACAACTTTCACCTGTTCCTTCTCATATCCTTTTAAGATCAACCTTTTCGTCATTTCAACCGCTGTACGCTGCTTGTAATTCAATAAACGCAGCGCTGATTGATTAATGACTTCAGCAAGGTCCTTTTTCTTCAGGTTTTCTATCTGCTCATCAGTGAGTTCTTGTCCAATGGTGAGCCATGCAGCAGTTAGTCTATGAAGTCCAAACATAAATTCCCCATCCAAATAGATATTTACTCGGTTTGGATTTCTATGCTGAACAATTACACTGGTTATCCTGCCTGACATATTAACCTAAAAAGACCATCTCCAACTCCGAGTCTGGTCTTCAGTATGTGATTGAAATGTTTGGTTTTAAGAGATCTAAATTATGACGTTATCAAACAACGTCCTTGCCTGAACTCAATTTATGGAATAATTCGCAATTATTCATATCAATAAACCTGGTTTCTTTTTCCCAGGTAATTAATTCCAATATATCAGTCCTCACTACCATGAGCGGATGATCCAAATTGAGCAAAGCCGTCTCCAAAACTTCATAGATAGCGCATCTATCACGCTATAGAGCATTTCATCTTTCTACCGAATCCAAACCCTGAATATTATCAAGGCAATTCAATTTTTAAACCTACATCTATTATACTTGATAATGCATCCAGTTTACAAATCATCTGATGCAATAATTATACCCGGTCGTTTTGGAAATACATTTCTGGAATTGGCAAGCAAGATTGATACGTGATTTTTCTGGGATTGTTTATAAAATTCTACAAGGGGACCCGATATTATTAGAAAGGAATTTCATGAGCCAGAGACTTGAGTTGTTTTCGTGCTTCCTTATAGTCGGGGAAAAAAGTAGTAACTAATCTCCAGAACGAAGTGGAATGCGACAAAACCTGTGTGTGACAAAGCTCATGGATGATGACATAGTCGACCAGATGTGGAGGCAGGAAAATTAATTTCTGATTTAGATTTACGTTTTTTAATGCAGAGCAGCTTCCCCACCTGGTTTTTTGATCACGAATTGTCAAGTTATTGTAAGTGAGCCCAGTTTTTCGACTGATCCGTTCGATCCAATCTGGTAACAACCTGGCTGCTCTTTCTCTAAGCCAATCTTTTAGTTTTCTAATCACTGCCAGCCTACTGCTAATTTTTCCGCTGATGATCAACACTTTTCCCCTCGGCTGTTCTATCAATTGAACTTTGTTACCTGGTTCAGTTCTATAAACCACCAGCCAAGTTTCTCCTATCGCTAATAGTTCCAACTTTTCAGGCAGGGTTTTAGGTTTGCCCGGTGGCAGCTTGCTGACGTGTTCTAAGGTTTTTTGGA
The DNA here is from genome assembly GCA_963757065.1 of uncultured Chloroflexia bacterium. GTDB lineage: Bacteria > Chloroflexota > Anaerolineae > Anaerolineales > Anaerolineaceae > PNON01. The sequence continues at coordinate 168,935 of CAVWQC010000001.1, forward strand.
TCCAGTCCGATTTGGATTGGATGATACCTGGTAATAACCTTTGATTAAATCCTGCCGGAACCGTAATGATCAATCCCTTTTCCCGTGAGATCTGTAATCTGACGCTTCTTGCCCTTTGACTGATCTTTAATGAATATGGAGGAATGGAAGATGACATGATAATAATGAATATCCTTCAATAAATAATACGATTTCGGGTTGGATATATAATATATACAGAACATTATAGATGGAAACTAATTATTAAGGAAAAAATGGGTAAATATCTCATCATCAATGCTGACGATTTTGGACTCACGGGGGAGGTGACCAGCGGCATTATTGATGCTTTCAAAACAGGGGTAGTAACCAGTACGTCAGTCCTTATAAATGAATTGATCTATGAAAAAATCTCATTTAACAAAAGTGACTGTGCAAATTTAGGATTCGGCCTACATCTTAATCTCACTCAGGGTCGTTCGATATTGCCAGCGGTGGATGTTTCTTCTCTTATGACTGTCGATGGGTTTTTTATGAAACCCGAACAACTTTTAGCCAAACCGGAGAAGATCCATCCAGCTCAGGTTGAGAAAGAATGGCGAGCCCAGATCGCTGCTTTTCGGGCTACCTTCGGGGTACCAGACCACCTGGATAGTCATCACCATATCCATTTATACCCATCATTATTCAATATTTTCTGTCAATTGGCGATTGAATTATCGCTTCCTGTTCGTTTTCCAGTACAAGTGGAGAATATCCCGGCAATTAATATAATGCCGTTCAGTTTTGCTGATGGTATTGAGCTGCATACTAGTCAATGGAGGGAGGAGCAAAGTTTATTGGAATTGATCAAACTTAGTTATCCTGATCACTTTATGGATAATTTTTTCTACCTTTATAAAGACCAACCTGAGATAATTCAACAAATTATTACTGCTTTTCCCGAAGGTATCAGTGAGCTAATGTGTCATCCCGGTAATACTTCTGACCGACTCGCCCAGATCAGTACCTATACAGAGCGCCGTGAAGAAGAGCTGGTTATACTGAAAAGAAAATCCACCCGTGCAATATTAAAAAATGCCGGTATTGACCTTATCCGATTTTCAGACCTTAGATAGTAAAATTCAAGCAACTTGAAAATTATGGGGATTAAAACCTGGGTACGAATCAGGTTTACATCACCAATTGTGATGCTTATTTTCTGCTAATTCTCATTCTTACAATGCTGCGGTCTATTGCTCCAAATTTATACTTGTAATTTTCGTCGCCTCGCAGGAAATCGAATTCATCTATTTTCTGGTTATTTGCCCACTGAAGGAGATAACCCAATAATACCCATCCCGGTGAAAACTCAGTAAAGTCCTTGTTCATACCGGAATTGTAGACCCATAAGCGATTCAAATAATAGAAACTAAAATAACCGGCCGCTTTTATTCCATCGATCTCCAGGAATGATAGATTTAGGCATCCGGTATCAAATGCACAACGCATCGTTTCACGCATTTGGATACGCATGGCAGGAGTAAGGAATGCCTTTTTCTCTTCATCATAATCCATCAAGGTTAAGAACGCTTCCATCTCAGCTTCTGCATCATCAGCATTTTCAACAATGTACCACCGGCTAGGGTGACCACTTTCTGCCAGGCGTCTCATTTTTCGTCGAATTTCATGCCGCTGTTTTTTATCTATACCTTTTAAATATAGATCCCAATCCCCAGGTAAAGTTATGTATGGCGCTTTTTGCAGGACTTCGGTTTCGCTCTTCCAGCCTACCAGGTCGGATGCCTTTTCTATTGCTGCCAAGGTAGGCGAGTAATCAAGGAGATTGTAAAGATCAATATCCTGCCACTTTTTTACTTCTGAAGTAGTCAGATAACTGAACAAATCCAAAAGAAACTGGTCAAGATATTCTGGCAATACGATGAAATCCAGGTAATCTGATATTTCATAACTACCAATCAACATAAGGCTTGGATCGCCATGATCATTTGATTTATAGAAAAAGGGGGCAATCCCCACCAATTTCGTATCATCCCTGGCAATGATGATGAGCATGTCGCTTTTACTCCACTCTCCACCGCCACAGGTAAGCCACCATTGATTTAGAAATTCATATCGTAAAAAAGGAACGTGCGTAATGGAATTTTCGAGCAGGTCATTCCACTGGTCCTTCATCTTTTCCCACTCACCAGGATCTTTGATTATTTCAAACGATAACATTTTTTTCCTTAGAAGGTCATTTATATGATTACTATTCTGTAACTCGCAATATATGATTACCAAAGAATTATAATCCCTCCCTCAGGTTTAATCAGAAATCGGAATTTAGAATACAAATCAAGAATTATTGGCGAGTAAACGCTGGTAAAATTCTTGCAACATGAGATTAGATACTAAGTGATTTATCCAATTTTTTATTAACAGAAACAGGTATTAATAATAGTGTTCGACCTTAACCTCTTTCCCCTCTACATAAAAAATAGCAACGAGCAGAATTTTCTGCCTGGTTTACGGTTCCAGGCAGCACCCAAAAATGCCAATCGCAATAGGTCTGGTGATTACCTGCTGATCCTTGTCACCCCATTTGGAGATAACTCTCTGGCTGAAGATCGCATGCAGCTGATTTTAGAGAAGTCACTGCGGGAATATTTCCAATCATCTGGTACTGTCACCAGTGGGATGAAGAAAATCGCAGAAATAGTAAATGAGGCTGTATTGGAATATAACCTGAAAGACAGCCCGGGGGGACAGCAAGTTACAGTATTGCTGAACTGTGCAGTCATCCATGGGGAGCGGGTATATATCGGCCACTCAGGCTATACGCATTCTTTCGTACTGAACAAGGAAACTACAGAACACCATTATGATCCTGAAGGGTCAGGTCGTGGTTTGGGGGTAAGCCGGACCGTCACATTAAGATTTTTTCTGGGTGATATCAAGGCAGATGAGTATATTCTTTTCAGCCCCGAACCCCTTGCAACCTGGACACCAGCAAATTTAAGTGGCAGTCCTTCTATTGCCCTCGATTATCTGAAAAGGCGCCTCCTCAATCAGGTCTCACCAAATGTGCGAGCCTTATTGATCCAGGTAAAACCTGGCTCGGGGCGGATGGTTTTACAATCTCCATTATCCACTTCAACAGTGATCACTGGACAACCACTCAGGCAAATGAATCCTGCACCACCAGTTCAGGTAAACCTGGATGGAAAAGCCATCCCGGTCATGGCAGTCTCTGCAAGAATTAAAGATACAGGAAAGATTCCCGAACCAGTAATAGAAACAAAAAATGAACCGTTGGATGCATCCAGAGCTTTACCCGTTCAGACATTAAGTTCTGCTTCGCCTGGAGTGCCAGCGAAGCCCATCCCCAAGGTAAGACCAGATATTCAAATTGAAGAATCCGAGTTATCTTACCGGGAAGCATTTCTGGAATTAAGAAGTGATTTCGGAAAATCGATCAAACGTTTTCAGAGCGGATTATCATCATTCTTCCGGAAGTTCAAAAGGGAGAAAAGACCACCTCATCCTGATGCTGAGATCCGGTTCAAGAAAGTAAACACAGAAAAATTTGACCGAATAATGGCTTCGACCGGAAAAGCAGCTTCGAAAACAGTGGGTACCACTGGAAAAATAATAAAAACTGCTGCAGTTAAAACTGGTAAATCATTCAACCAGGCTTTGGAATACATCACACCTGTAGGTGGATTCAAGCTGCCTGCCCTTTCAAATCCAGTTATGATTCTCATCTCCATAGCGATCCCATTGATCGTGGTCGTGGCTGCGTCGAGCATGTACCTGACCCGGGGCAAGACCAGCCAGTTTGATTATTACTTCAATCAGGCAAAAACGACGATTTCCCAAATCGGAAAAAACCAAACACCAGCGGAACAACGAAAATCCTGGGAAAACGCAGTCGTTTTATTGGATAAGGCAGAAAAATACGGTAAAAGCGATGAGGCCGTCGCCCTCCGATCTCAAGCTCAGAATGTACTGGATGATCTCGGGGGAGTCGCGAGAATTGAATTCATCCCAGCCATCGTGGATGGATTACCGCCAGCTGTGAATATCACCCAGATCGTTTCTACCTCCACAGATATATATATGCTCGATGGCATCAGTGGACAGGTGCTAAGGGCAATTTTGACTGGAAAAGGGTTTGAAATGGACCCCACCTTTAGATGTGCACCGGGACCCTTCGGCTCTTACATTGTTGATCCGTTTGTAGATATTACCCTGGTTCCTAAAGGCAATTCCCTTGATGCCAGTTTAGTCGCATTGGATGGGCGAGGAAATATTGTTTATTGCGGTCCGGGAGTCATGGCAACATCAATGACACTTACACCTCCCGATTCCGGTTGGGGAAAAGTGAAGGCGATAACGCTGGATGGCGGTCGGCTTTATGTTATGGATATCGAATCCAACTCAGTATGGGTTTATATGGGTGGTATTGGAGCGTTCATCAATAAACCATACAATTTCTTCGATGTGGGTAATCCACCCATGCAGGATGCCCTGGATTTTTCCGTGAACGGCAACGACCTGTATATGCTCCATCAGGATGGACATATGACCAGCTGTCTTTATAGTGATATTCTGGGCTCACCGACAAAATGCAAAGACCCGATCCCCTATGTGATCACAGTGAATGGCGGCGAAAAGAAACCGGTGGTTGTACCCAATACAACTTTTACCCAGCTGCAGTATAGCCAACCACCAGATCCATCCATCTACCTCCTGGATGCTACCGGGCAAAGCCTATATCATTTTTCTCTGCGGATGACTCTTCAGAAAAAACTATCCATGCAAACTGGAGATCCATTCAAATTGAATGGAAAAACCGCCACAGCTTTTGCTGTCAATCCGGGAAAAGTGATGTTTATTGCCTTTGGAAATAAAATATATCAGGGTATTGAGCCTTAATCTCTGGAAGATTCCCGCTAATAATTAATAGTACCTTCTCTTCGGCTGCCAGTTTTTCGTGGTTTGCGGCTTGTATCTTCAACCTGGTTATATGACGGCACATTGAGTTCCAAAAGCTTACACAACCGGCGGTCCAAAATACGGGTAAGCAATCTTTCATCCAACTTATCCAATGGTACTGAAGTGGTCACAATTGTAGGTAATTCGGAATAATATCGGTAATTAAATAGCTGGTAAAGTTTTTCTTTTACCCAAGCGGAAGGATTCTGACCACCTAAATCATCAAGAATTAATAGCGGTGTAGTGCGTATTTCATCGAATCTTTGATCATAAGTTTCACGGCTTTCCGGATGAAATGTTGCTCTCAAATGATCCATCAGATCTGGAACACTGATAAATAATGGTGGAAATCCTTTAGAAGACTGATAATTCCCTATCGCAGCTGCCAGATGTGTTTTTCCTGTTGCATATTTTCCGGTAATTATCAGCCAACCCTTGGGAGTCTCAGCAAATTTTCGTGCTGCTTTCAGCGCTTTTTCGAGGCTTGCCTGTTCTACAGCTGTTAACTTATCATCTTTTCTGGGATCAAAAGATTCAAATGTGCGGCTGAGATGCAGATTTAATGAAGATAACTCTGAATGTGCTCCCATTGCTTTCGGGTTGCGGTAATCAGGTGCATTGATAAAAATCCTTTGGACTAATTCAGGATCTTGCAGCCTGGATTGTATTCGCTTTTCAATTGATTCCAGATCATGATTGGTAGTGACCACGAGAGGCATTCGATTCAGATACCGGTAATTGAGGATCTGGAAGAGTTTTTCCTGCGCCCAAGGGGTGGCGTTCTCGGTTCCAAAATCATCCAGAATAAGGAGTTGAATGGTGCGAATCTCATCAAACCGTTGCTCGAATGTAGTATCTGGATCTGTGTATGCAAACCGCAGCCAATCCAGAAGATCTGGAGAAGTTAAGAATAGCGTCGGAATTCCCAGGGAGACGGTTTGATTGGCAATAGCTGCTGCCAGGTGGGTTTTTCCGCAGCCATATTGCCCTGTGATCAATAGCCAGCCATCCATATGCCCGGCAAAACTACGGCAACTGTTAAATGCTCCTTCCAGAGAAAGCGCTTCAGGCTCGTTTAATGTTCCATCTTTGCCATCCGGCCTGAATGAATCAAATGTGAATTGTCGTAGTGATTCCAGGTTTGCAAATTTATATAGTTTGCTGTGGGCATTTCTGGTTACTTCTTCCTGACGGCATGTGCATATCTCCACTTTGCCGAAGTTCGGATCGGTTAGGGGTAATTCCCTCCGGTAAAAACCAATCCCGTGGCAAATGGGACAGTTCGGATCGCCAAAGGATCGGAGATTATTTTCAAGCAGGAGATCTTTGTTCTTTTCCCCGGTATCATTAACCGGCCTGATTCCTGCGGCTACTTTACGAATGGTCTCATCAATTTTTACCATTACGCCCTCTTTCATTCCATGATGCAAGAATTCTGGCAACATAAGACCAGCGCCTGACGTTATTTTCAACTGCAATCCGGATGGCATCTTCTATCCAATCCAGCGGATATTCATCACCGGCCGACTTAAGTTGTTCTGCGATCATTGGTGTTATCAGTCCAATATTGTTCTCGTACAACTTATATATATCCGGTTTGTTCAGATCAAGACCCACGATCTGCTGTTGGGCGGAGGAATCCAGATCCCATTGGCCTTTTTCATATCCATCAATAATGGCCTTACTGCGGGTTGTATTTATAAAATAATACCGTGTCCTTTTTTTCTTTCCCATCAACCATCAATAAAGATCCCCTGTCAACAGCTTTTGCGAGGATATTATCCAGAGTATCTTCATATTTCCCTATCCCGCCGGGCTGACTCAGAGCTTCTTTTAGAACTGTATCTTTCTGGATTTCTGACAACTTCATGCATCTTATATCGCCCTCCTGTTGTTGGACATACCAGAAAGCATATAGCGTGATCTTCATTTCAGCAAGATCGTCAATTGCAGGCAGTAGGTCGACAAAAAAAGCTTCGGGAAACTCCGTAAGCGGAGTGACTCCCGCAGGGAATCCCTGGAATTTTTTTGCTGAAGGCGTATTGTCACTCATAAGGATATGTTTATCCTGGCTGAATATAAGTTGCCGCATTCTCAAACTTTGCAAGACTCGGTCTGAAAATTAATTGAATTGAACCAGTCGGACCATTTCGGTGTTTCGCAACTATCAAATTTGCTACATTCTGCCTAAGGCTGGTATTATCTGTGGCTTCCGGGCGATGAATGAACATTACGATATCGGCATCCTGTTCCAGGCTGCCTGATTCACGCAAATCAGACAATATTGGTTGCGCATCTTTCCCACGCTGTTCCACAGCCCTGGAAAGTTGGGCTGCTGCCAAAACCGGGACATTTAATTCCCTGGCTAGCACCTTAAGGTATCGAGATATATAAGATACTTCCTGAACACGATTATCATTTCTTGAATCCCCGCTCATCAGCTGAATATAATCCACAAGGATCAAATCCAGGTTATGTTCCATATGCAATCGGCGGCATTTTGTCCGCATCTGAAGCGGGGTGATTGCTGGGGTATCATCCAGAAAAATTGTTGTATTGCTCAAGGTACCAACAGCCTGGGCAAATTGCTGCCACTCATCCTCATTCAGTTTTCCAGCCCGTAATTTCTGTGATTCTATACCCGTTTGCTGTGAGATAAGCCTTTGTACCAACTGTTCGTTGGACATTTCCAGTGAAAAGATGGCAACATGTTTTTTATAAGTCAACGCAGCTGTTCTGGCAGCTCCCAGCAGAAAACCGGTTTTACCTAAACCAGGTCTCCCGGCGACGATCAAAAGATCTGATTTTTGCAGTCCACCCAAAAGGCGATCCAGATCGGTTAATCCGGTCGGAACACCGAAGAAATCATCGCTGCGCTTCGCCAGTTCTTCGATATGATCAAAATACTTGCTTAGGACCGAGCGGATGGGCTGCAAGTCATTTCTCACCCGCCTTTCGCTGATCGCAAATATTGATTTTTCGGCATCATCGATGACTGTATTCAGCTGCTTTTCCTGGTTATAGGCCAGGCGGGCAACATCGTTTGCAGCAGACAGTAGTTTTCGCCGAATCGAATGGTCTTCAATTATATGTCCATATGATTCCACATTAAGTGCACTGGGCACTTTGGAGATAAGCGCTGTTAAGTAAGCAGGCCCGCCTAATTCCATCAGGTGATCCTGAGCGGCCAGATCCTCTGTCACGGTGAGTAAATCAATAGGTATACGGTTTTCGATCAGACGTGTAAATGTTGTCCATATCCAACGATGGCGATGGATGTAGAAATCATCTGCTTCGATGAATTGGACAATATCATAGATCGCTTCCGGATTGATTAGGATGGAACCCAGGAGAGATTCTTCTGCATCCCGATTATGAGGCATTGTTTGAGTTTCAGCAGATGATTCAGTCTCTTGGTCAGGATAATCTTGCATGAATATCTCCAATGGAATGGGATTACTAAATTGTCGTTAGTAGCGGTAGATCAAATCTAGATATTTTTTTCAGGACCATCTTCCGGGTCATCATCCGGTTCATCAGTATCTGGGTTAAGCCCCTCATCCAAATCCAATTTGCTGATGAAGTCTTCAAAGATTGAAAGCCGTTTTTCTGCGGGTTTATCCAGTGGAGGTTGATCAGGTTCCCCCGTACTTTCAGCATCCTCGTCAAGTACTGCTGGTTCCGGTTTAATTCCAGCCTGCTCAAGAATATCATAATCCACCATAATAGGAATATGCGCCCTGATTGCCAGAGCAATGGCATCCGATGGCCTGGAATCTATCTCAATGATCTCATCCCCAATTTCTGTGACAATTTTGCCAAAAAACACATTGTCCAGCAGTGAGAATATCTGGATCTGGATCAATTTTGCATGTAACGATGAAAATACATTTTTTAGGAGATCGTGCGTTAATGGCCGGGAAACCTCAACTTCCTGCAAAATGATGGTGATCGCTTCCGCTTCGTACGGTCCTATCCAGATCGGAAGATACCTGTCTTCATTTTTTGCATGTAAAATCAGAACCCGTTGGGCATTGGTTAAGCTGACCCTCAAGCTATCAATGACTACTTCGACCATTTTGCCCATCCAAACCTCCAAATCAATTTTAACACGCAGTAAGAGTCGGTGCAACTGAATATTATAATGAACGGTAATATTTAATCATACCATTCATTGATCACAATAATAATTTACTGAACTTGGAGCTATTCCGGGTAATACCTAATTAAAAGGAACCGGAACTTCCATCAACAGAGAACTGAAGTCCATGTTCATTTCTTTAACAATTCTGCCAATTGTTAAAGAAATGTAATAATTAAATTAATGATTCCTCATTTATTTAAGGTATAATCATGAAACCCTTATAATCTTCAGCCTATTAATTATTGCAGTTTCACTACGAAACTTGATAGGACAATTAGGAAGTATGTAAACGGGGGAATTCAAATAGTAAGTAACTAATAATTTGTTTACAATCAGGAATATTAAATTGATCGCAAGACTGTTACTGATAGAAGGAAATCGACGCCGATCTTTTGGCCCGGGGCTAAAGAAGCGGGATTTTAATGTGTTTAGCGTTCCAAATGGGACAGCTGCACTTGATCAATTTATTGAAATCGATCCGGATATAATAATTATTGATGCAGAATCATTAAGGACTTCCGGGAAGCGCATTTGCCAATCGCTCCAGGAAAAAATGGACGATATCCCTATCATAATCATCACTCCTCCTGGAGTGAATAAAAAAAATGATAAGGAAAATAATGGCACTTCCGGAAAAGTGGTCACGTTAGCCCTTCCTTTTACCATCCAAAAATTAGTCAACCGAATCAACCCGCTGCTGCCAGGTCAGGGAAAGGATGTAATCCATAAGGGTCCAATTTGGCTGGATTTGGAACATAAACGCATCAGATGTATGAATAATAGCGGAAAGTTGACGCCTTATCTCCTCAAACTCATGAAATTCCTGATGGACCATTCGGGGGAAGTAATAGAACGGAATGCACTATTTACAGATATCTGGGAAACCGAATATACAATGGACACTCGTACACTGGACGTCCATATTAGCTGGCTGAGAAAAATCATTGAAATCGATCCCCGCCATCCCCGCTTTATTATCACTGTACGGGGTGTTGGTTATCGGTTGGATGTTTAGCTCATATTAAAGTATTATTTATCCTCCATTTACAATCAATTTAATAAAATAAAGTACAATCAAATTACATAAACTTGTTAGCAGATAGTGGATTAACAAATGTAATATTGGTTTCCCTATCCTTTGCAATTATTTCAACTGCAACTTCGTTTAGATGAACTATCTGAAGGTTTCGATTAGGGAGACTTGTGTATTTAGGTGAAGGCAGTATTTATCTACAATGGAAAAACAAAATTACTTCTATGTATGGCTAAAGAATCCAAATGAATAATCCTCTTACTATTTCTTTGCCTGAAATTCTTATTCTCATTCTCGCTCCTATATTTTTTCTGGTAGTCGGACTGCTGATTTATAATTTGAGGATTCGAAAACCGATACTTACCATTCGCGAAAAAGCCATCCAGATTGTAGAAAAAGAAGTACCGACTGAAGAATACATTCCTGAACCGTCAAACCCGGAACTTGCAGGAATTGTCAGATCCTTTAACCAAATGGTGACTCGGGTAAATCTGATGAGATCTGAAATGGAATTGCGGGTAAATGAGCGAACCCGGTTACTCGAAGAGGGATCAAGGTTAGTCCAGGAAGTTTTGGACACAACCCCTAACCTGCTATGCCTGATTAATGTTGAGACAGATTCGTTTAATTATGTGAACCAGGAATTTTCAGATTTTTTCGGTGTTACCTGTGAAGAAATGCTCCACCTTGGTCTGGCCTTCATGCGCGGCAGAGTTTTCCCACCTGATCAGGAAATTTTTACAAAACACAATTTACGATTATCAGAGATTCCAGACAATGATGTCATCCAATCAGAATTCAGGTTAATTAATTTGCGTGGTGATCCGAAATGGATTAGTTTTCGTTCACTCGTATTCCAACGAAATGATCTTGGGAAAAACAAGCTTGTTCTATTTGTAGGGCAGGACATTACACAATTTAAGGAAAACGAAGAGAGGCTTCGCTTCCTGAGCATCCACGACCAGTTAACCAGTCTTTATAACAGGTTATATTTCGAGGAAGAAATGATCAGGCTGGAACGAGGCAGGCACTATCCAATTGGTACCATTATGGCAGACCTGGATGGTCTGAAGAGTATTAACGATACATACGGCCATGCAGTTGGAGATCAATTACTCAGTCAGGCTGCGTCAATTTTCCGTTCATGTTTTAGAGCGGGGGATGTAGTTGCAAGGATCGGTGGAGATGAATTTTCTGCCCTGTTACCAGGTGCGAATGCGGACACGTTGGCAAGGGTGACCGAGCGGATCAATTCCAGGTTTGCCACTTCATTATTCACCATCAATAGTTCACCTATCTGTATCTCACTTGGGACAGCTATCACCGAAAAAGGTGGGTCGCTGAATGAATCATTAAAAGCTGCTGACCAATCCATGTATGGTGTCAAACAGAATAAGAAAAAAATATCAGGTATTAATGACGCTACTTTACTATATAAAGACATGGGGAAAATATGAGTTTAGAAAAAGACACCAACTGGCTGGATGGCATTCAAGTGGCGGTTACTTATTGTGATGCCAATGGAATTATTTGTGATATGAATTCTGCATCCATTGAGGTGTTCGCGAAGGACGGCGGAGAAAAATTAATCGGAAAAAATGTGCTGGATTGTCATCCGGAACCAGGCCGATCCAAACTCAAAGATTTGATCGAGCATCCACGAGTTAATGTATATACGATCGAGAAAAATGGACACAAGAAATTAATTTACCAGGCACCTGTTATGGATGGAGAAAAATTTATGGGTATTGTGGAAATATCTCTTCCCATTCCAAATGACATTGCGCATTTTATTCGAAGCTAATCAATCTACTGCAAAATTAGTTTTCAACCAATACAGGTGCTTTTATTGGATCATTACTGCGGTTGATCATATATATACCAGATAGAACTGCTGCCGTCCCTAACCACTGGATTGGCAGCAGTTGTTCATTAAACATTGCAATAGCAAGTAATGCAGAAAAAACCGGCTGGAGGATTAATGTTGGGGCTACAATCGAAGCTGGAAGATGTCCAAGTGCGTAAGCGATCGCTACATAACCGATGCATTGGACGACAATCCCTGCGCCAATAAAAGCCAGGTACGATTGGGTGGAGTATCCGGTGATCGAATAACCCATCACGAGGCTGACGATCAACAGGCACAAAGAAGCAGTTACCGAAACAACCCACAGATATGGGATGACATTCAAATTCTTACGGCCGTATTGGGTCGCCAGATAGTATCCGCCATAAAACATACCTGAGAGCAAAGCCAGGCTGTCACCCACTCCAAAATGAGGCCTCCTGATGAAGTCATAGCCGAGAACTATCGCAGCTCCGACTAAAGCCAGGAACAATCCTATCCAGAATTTATTGGTAAATTTCTGCTTGAAAATGATCCAGAGCGATAAAACAACCCATATTGGTGCAGTGTTTCCGAGCAGGGTGGCGTTGGCAATGGTGGTGGATTGAACACCGGTGTTCCACAGTGTCAGGTCGACAGTTGTGAATAAACCGCCCAGGATGGGTAATAGCAGAAATTTTTTCGACGGAATCTGTTTCAGCGGTCCCGCCTTAAGGAATAAGGGGGTGATCAGCAATCCGCCAATCCCCATTCTGTAAAAAGCAAATACAGGAGCTGGCGCATCTGCCCAACGGACAAAGAACGCAGACAGTGTGAGTGAAAGAATTCCAGCTGCCAGAGCGATGTAAGAAAAGAAGCGTTTGTTCATTAAGTCCGATTATTATATCTTTTAGGAGTAAGAAATTTTACCATACTGAAGGTATTTGACATTTACCGGTGCAGCCATTTTATTGCATTATTTGAGATCACTTCATCCTTTATCCTTATTGTTTATAAAAGTTGACAAATCTCAATAAAATTATGAATATGTTTTTTCATTTTTATCAAATCAAAACGAGGTGGTCCGGATAAGCAGGCCACCTCGTTATTCAACATTTAGGGTAAATGTTATTCCTACGGCAATACCATGGGGAGGTAAACCCTGATGCCCTGATCGACCCATACCTGGTAGCTGACACCATCCCCGGCTATCAATGGGTTGAAATTGCGCATCTTCAAGTAATACGTCTGGTTATCCGGAGCAACCCACCGCAAGACACTCGGTTGCCCTAATTGGGTTGGGAATTGTTCCGCCAGCGGATTGCCTGCAGCATCGTAAATAGTCAACACTACAGCATCGGCCGGGGATAAAGGTAATGCATTGAAAAAGAACATTTCGCCAGGCTGTAAGGAAAACTTTGCCCAATCTTCATCATTCTGTCCGCAGAATGTCCGTGTTTGCCGATCAGTATTTGTCGGAATACTCTTGGCTGTCGTGGCAATGTTGTCCACCTCAAAGCTATCGATTCCTGTCGTGCATTCTTTAAGCTTTATAACAGCTTCTGCAATGGATGGGTATTCTTCTTTTGCCCCGGTTCCATCTACCACGCGCACCCTAAATCCATAATTTTTGCCGGGTACACCTATAAACCACGTAGAGCGATCCGCTGGTTTTACCCCATTTACCGGCAGCCAATCGATCCAGGCTCCACCATTTTCTTGTACCTGGAATTCAAAACCGGCAATCCCGGAACCTGCTTCGGTTGCATTCCACTGCAGAAGTATCGTGTTGATATCAGATTCTGCTGGAAGTGGTAATAATGCTGATGTGGGTGTTGGCGGAGGAAGCTGATTGGGATCAGTTGTCAGGTCAAAGCTGGCAGTTCCAGTCCAGTTTCCTGAACCATCAAAGACCTGGGCATAGATTGCCCCACCGGTACCGTATGTTTCCTTGGAGGTATCAAAGACTACATTCCAGCCGTCTGTTCCGTTCCAGTCTTCACCGACCTTTGTCCATTTTCCTGTGTTCCAATCCTGGTTATGCCAGAAGATGGCCACATGGCTGATCCCACTTCCACCCGGGTTATCTGCAGCATTCACCCGAATATTAACTGGACCATTGGGCAATTTAACTGAATTCCCCGGATAACTAATGGTTGCTGTTGGAACGGTAGGATCAGTGTAGATCCGTAAAGTGTAAAAGTAATTGCTTCCACCCACCATCGGGTTATCCCAGGCTTTTACTTTCAGGTAATAAGTTCCATCTGCAGGTATTTTATAGAAGATGCGGGAGTCTTTAATTTCCTGGGCTGCTTCATCATCATTCTCAGCCAGTACAGTCTTCCCATTGCGATCTATCAAATAAAGGTATGGATCAAGCGCTGAGCCATTGGATTTGGCATCAATATCCATGGTTAAAGATTGTCCAGCAGCAGCGGTAAATTTGTAATAATCCACATCACCGGATGAGCAAATGTCCCCGGTTACAGCCGCACTTCCCGTTATGTTTTGTGCTTCAGAAATGGAATTATTCGGGCTGGGTTCGTTGCAGCCTCCAGCTGGACCACTACGATCCACCTGGATATTATCCACATACCAGCCATCACCGGAATTCAACGTATTATCTACCGTATTGAAATGGAAACGGATACGAATATTGCTGCCTGCATATGCACTTAGATCGATCGCCGGGCTGAGTAACCAGGTATTGATAGGATCATCTGCGACCTGGTAAACGTCCGTAAATGGTCCACCATCTTTGGAAATTTGGATCATCCGTTTGTCCCAATATTTTTCTGAACTCTCGGTGTTATACCGGTAAGTGAAGTGAAGGTAATAACCGTTTTCGGGTATTCGGATAGTCGGAGATGTCAATGATCCCATGACACCGGTATTATATTGAAGAACGGAACTGATGGTTTCGCCATAAAGCCATGAATGGCTGGCGCTACTGGATTTAGTTGTGGTCTGTTTCCAAAGGCCGGTTGCTTTCCAATTATTAATACCAGATTCAATGGTATCGGTAAATGGAGCTGATAAAGGTGTCTCTGTAATAGCCGGCGCTGCTGTAACAGTAAATGTTGAACTCGCTAAAGCAGATATTGAGTTATTGGCTGTATTGCGGCCTTTCACATTCCAACTATAACTTCCGGCGGGTAAACTCCCCAGGCTAAATGATGTCGCCGATGACCAATTGGAAGTTCGAGTAGTAAATCCATTGTTACCACTTACCACAGCCTGGAATTCATCCGCCCAACCTCCATTCAACCAGTACAGAGTGATACTATCATTACTTGTCAACTTGACTCCGCTGGTTGGGTACGAGATCAGCGGGGTGGCAGCGAGGGTGGTAAGCGTCTTTACTTTGAACGAATTGAAAGCTCCACGGTTGATGAGGTTGTCTTTCAGATCCGGGTCTGAGGTGACAAGAGTCTCACTGCGGTTGGTATAGGTGGCTTTTGCCCAGATCGTCACTTGAGCATTATTACCGATGAGGACAGAAGCTGCATCATTGCCAGAGAAACTCCCCATTGATGACCGATTTCCGTAGTCGCCAGCACTGAAGACTTTACAAGTTCCGGTGTAATTGGGTTGATTGAATAATGCAACCTGGTTTGCAGTGGGTACGCACGTTGGCTGCACCGGTGCAGATTTGCATGGAAAATTCTTGGTGATCCCGCGGAAACCTACATTGCCATAGGATTGGTTTCCTTCCACATCAAACAGGTTTACAGCCAGGATGATAGGTCCATCCGGCATTTCCTTACCCGCTGCGCACATATCGATGGGGATGGAGAATTTTGCTGATGTAGCTGGTGTTCCAACCTCATGCCATGCATTATCATAATTGGCAATCACCTGGACTTTTACTATTCCTTTATCATCCTTACCCAAGCCGCTTACCACCAGGTTATTGGATGTGAATACCTGACCAGGTGTTGGCGCAGTTATGCTGCCTGTTGGGGCATTTGCCGGCCTGTTGCCGGAAACATAATTATTCCGACCCTGCCCACCATATTGGCTGGCTTCGTATGTCATACGCGGCCGTCCACCTTTGGTTACCGGGTCATAATTGATATCCACGTCTTTAAAAGTGATATCAACAGATGCACCCCAGTAGCCATAGCTGTTGGTATGCACCATAAAATGCAAATGGTTGGCAGTGCTATAACCTGTATCATCCACATTGCCGATGTATTGTCCCTGGTTTACCCGGGCACCTTTCACTCTTAATGCAGCTGGTATGGATCCGTTGGCGAGGTGATAATACAACTGGTAAGAAACGGGTGTGGTGCTGTTATCCTGCAAGATCAGGTAGTTGGTGCATTTGGTTGATCCATTATTACATGTCCATTGTGCAGCGAAAACACTCCCACCTTTGGCTGCCTGGATCGGGAACATACTGCCATCTGCAAAATCGAATGCATATTTACAATCGGATCCGGCACAAGATTTATGTCCGAGGCTCCAGGTGAGTTTCTTCGAGACTCCACCTGCCCATGGGAGATAATATCCACCGAATTTGGCGGTCACTTTTGGTTGGGCATACTTTTCCTGGTAACGCTGAACGAGGTCCTTTCCCATCAAACCGGAAGGCATCTTTCCAATCGCAGTCTCATAAGCTGGATCATATGGTAACGTGATTCCCCATTCATCTCCAGTTCCCTTTTGGCCGGCAGGGTTGCTTTTTGCAATTGCCAGTTCGGGTTCGCGGGCTAATAATTCTCCCGAATCCGGGTCATAGGATTCAAGCCAGACCAAAGCTGTTGATCCATCCTCTGCTAATTCAACATTATTGACTTTCGGGTTGTAAACAGAAAAACCGGGATCGGCCTGCTGAAGCTTTTCTACTGCTGCATCCACTGATTTCTGGAATGCTGCCAATTCCTCAGGAGGTAGAGGTGTTGAATCAATCTCGGTTTCAACTACTGGTGCTACAGGTGTAGTTACCCCTGCCATGCGGGCGAGTTGGGTCCGCAGGACCCCCGCTAATAGGATGACAAGCCCAACCGGGATGATGAGCAAAAGATATCTAAATGGGGATGGTCTTTTCATGAGCACTCCTTAACACAGGGTTGGGTGCAAGAAAAAGACCAGCAATATTTTGCAGCGAGGATATATTTGTTTGCAGATGGGCTGTTCAACTATCCAAAGAACATCTTAGGCAGTTTTCTCTCTACTATTTGCTCAGCATTGTACGCGGTCCTTAAGAGCAGTGATTCTTCCCAATGGCGTCCAATCACCTGCATTCCTATTGGCATACCCCGGGAATCATAACCGCTGGGGAAGCTGATCGCCGGTAAGCCCAGTAAATTCCCCGGAATGATGAACCGCATCATCTCGGTGTCCAAAGACAGGTCAGACCAACCGCCATTCAATCCTCCGGGTAAGATCGGCTGCGATGCCTTGGCAGTGGCAGGTGTCAATATAACATCCACCTCGGAAAATATGGCATCAAAATGATTCATCGCCCTGGTCCGCATTCTTTGAGCCTGCAGATAATCCATCGCTGTAAGCACTTCACCAATGACAAGTGACAACCGTACGGCAGCGCCGTGTTGTTGGCGTTGGGCTGCGAACTTTTTCAGGCTGATCGCCATCTCAGATAGGATGGTTATCGCGTGGGCGACCCGGGTGGCATTCAAATCAGGAATTACGATCTCCTTTACTTTTAATCCACGAGTTTTTAATTTTTCGATTAGTTCATAATTAACTTTTACAACTTCCGGATCTGCATGTTCGAACCATTCCGGGTATATTCCTGCTGTCACCCCATCCAGATCTCCTTTATTCCAGTCTTTTAGAGTGACTGCCGGTTGACGGACGGTATTTTTGTCTTTCTCATCTGCGCCGGCGATCACAGAATAGACCAGGGCAGTATCTTCGACGCAGACAGATAGCGGTCCTAAATGTCCCACACTCCAGCATAATGGTGCTGCACCATATTCGCTGATGCGTCCAAATGTGGATTTCAAACCGACCAATCCGCATAAGGATGCCGGAATACGGATCGATCCACCTCCATCGGCACCGATGGCAGCCGGTACAATTCCCGCAGCCACCGTTGCAGCACTTCCGCTGGAGCTGCCACCCGGATCACAGGCAGGGTCATACGGGTTTCGAACAGCACCGTAAGTATCGTTGTATCCATTCGGGTTGATGCCGATCTCATGCATATTGGTCTTCCCAACCAGTAATGCACCTGCTTCTCTCAGGCGGGCAACGACAGTCGAATCCTGTTTGGCAGGTTCCTTTCCCATAAACCGGGTACCCACAGTGGTCGGGTATGGAAGCATATCCACTTCATCTTTTACCGCTATCGGGACGCCATCCAGGAGGCTGATAGGCTTATGCCGTGCATATCGTTCAGTGGATGCTTTCGCCTGGTTCAAGACATCTTCGCGGTAGACAGCAATGAATAATTTCAGGTCTGGTGTCGAATTTTTACTTTGTTCAATTGCTGCCAGCACTTTTTCTGCAACCTCAAGAGGTGTAGTTTCTCCCTTGCGGTAAGCGTTGGCGTAATCGGTTATTGTCCGGAAGGGGAAGTTCTTAGGCTTGCCTTCCTTATCAGCCTTGAATTCCTGCGGGTGGATGTGGTCTTGAGGTTGAACGAATGGATAAAAGGTTGGCACTTCCTCAAGGGTTAAGTGACGCAAATCGGGTATTCCGCCATTCACGAGCAACCCGGGCATCAATGCACCCCGAAGGGCAGGGTTTTCTACTGCGGCTGCGAATAGCTTCAGCGGTGTTCCGGTTAATTTCGGCAAATTCAGGGACTTAAGATCGTATTTTGACATAGCGCCTCACCAGTTGGGTTATTATTATTTATCTAATTAAAGCACTAATTACTCATTCTGGAAAATAATCACGTATCTATTTTCCTTATAAAAGAAAATTCGCCAAGATTGGCGAATTTGAAAGTTGAATAGTTAGTTAATCTCTCCCCGTCAGTCAGTCACCCTGCGACAAAGGATCAGTTATTATGAACGCCAGAAACCGCGCCGCAAAGGACGCATATCTTCTGTGGTGATGAACGCATCTGGATCGGTTTCCAGTACGATCGTATCGACTCGATCTATATCCTTGCGCTGGACAGACAGGTTGAGTACTGTCACCATGCCGTCTTTACCTCGAGCGGGAATTTCGGTCACCCCGAAGCCAGCCTCACGCAATTTCTCAACTACCAGGGTTCCACGGTGGGAACTGACCACACGGATGGATGTATGCCCAATGGCCAGCCGCTCTTCAATATACATTCCGATCACATTCCCGGTAGCAAAGCCTGCTGCATAGCCGATGACAGTCAACGGATTATCCAAATTTGTTAAGACTTTACTGATCGCTACAATGAAAATTGCAGACTGTGCAAAACCCAGTACCCAGGATAGTTTTTTCTTCCCTCGGACAACAAAAAGGACACGCAGGGTATCGCATGCCATGTCCAAAACACGCATGAAAAAAACAAAAAGAGCACCCCACCAGGCTGAACTTGAAAAGAGCCATTCCATATGATTAAACCTTGACCTTCTTTGGTGTTACCTTGGTTGGCTTATCTTTCATTTTTGAAGATTCGATCGCAGGAAAATACATCTCATTCATATATTCTTTGACCATCCGACGGGTGCAGAATTGCGGTACCATGGTACGAATGGATTCCTTCATCCTGGCAATCCACTCTACCGGCAGGTTATCTCCACTGCGCTCATCATAATACATCGGGATGATCTCATTTTCAAGTGTGTCATAAAGTGAGTTGGCATCTGCGTCATCCTGGAGGTTTGAATCAGTGTATTCAGCATCGTCGCCAATTGCCCAGCCATTCTTTCCATTAAAACCTTCACGCCACCAGCCATCCAGCACTGAAAAATTGAGCACACCATTTAATACTGCTTTCTCTCCGGATGTTCCGGAAGCCTCATTAGGTCGTCTGGGTGTATTCAACCAGATGTCCACTCCCTGGACCAGGTAGCGTGCAATATTCATATCATAATCTTCCAGGAAAACCAATCGTCCACCATTTCGGGCATTCTTCACTGTCCGGTAAACTTCCTGGAGGATCAGTTTTCCAGCTTCATCGGCCGGGTGTGCCTTTCCTGCGAAAATGATCTGTACGGGGTGATTGGGTTTATTAATTAAGTTGAGGATCCTTTCGGTATCCCGCAAGATGAGATTGGCGCGTTTATATGTAGCAAAGCGGCGGGCAAAACCAATTGTAAGAGCATATGGATCGAGTAGAACTCCACCTGCTATGATCTGTACCGGGTGAATGGTCGTTGTTATCCAATTCTGACGGGATCGTTCCATAATATAAGCGACAAGTTTCCGTTTTAAGTGACGGCGAACGACCCACAATTCGTTATCCGGAATATTATCTATATTTTCCCATAACGTATGATCGTCTATCTTTTCAAGCCAGTCCGAACCCATATACCTGTCAAATAATACTCTCATCCGTCTGGCTAACCATGTACCGGTATGTACACCATTGGTGATATGAGAGATAGGAACATCATCTTCCCGTTTGTCAGGCCACAGGAAATGCCACATTTTTCGTGAGACTTCACCATGCAATTCAGAAACGGCATTGCGTTGGTTGGCAAGATGCATGGCAAGAATGGGCATCGAGAAAGTATCGCCTCCCCAGGTTTTACTGTTCCGGGCAATATCTATGAACTGATCCCGTGATAATCCCAACTCCTGCCAGATGTATGGAAAATATTTATCGATCAACCACAACGGGAATTCATCATTCCCCGCAGGTACAGGCGTATGGGTCGTAAAGATACTGGATTTGCGGACAATTTCTGAGGCTTCTCCAAATGAGAAACCTTCTCTCATTAACTCCCGAACTCTTTCGATGGTTAAAAATGCTGAGTGACCTTCATTCATATGCCATGCTGTAGGCTTCAGCTCCAGAGCTCGAAGCGCCCGAACACCACCGATCCCCAGGATCAACTCCTGTGAAATCCGCAGATCCACATCATTACTATATAGGCGGGCAGTTAACTGCCTGTCATTTAGCGAATTTTCTTCCACATTTGTATCCAACAGTATTAATGGATTCCGCCCCACCTGGACTTTCCATAAACGGGCGTATACGATTCTGCCGGTAAGATTTATGGTAACAGTAACATTTTTTCCTTCTTGATCGGTGATCGGCATCACTGGAAGATTTTCCAATTTGAGGGGATTATTTCGCGCTTCCTGCCAACCATCTTCAGTGATCTGCTGGGAAAAATATCCTTGCGTGTAGAGGAATCCAACACCCACCAAAGGTAAACCAAGATCACTGGCTTCTTTCAAATGATCCCCGGAAAGAACTCCCAATCCCCCTGCATAAACCGGGATGGATTCATGCAAGCCAAATTCAAATGAAAAATATGCGATTAAATCATCTGAATTATTTGGATATGTATCTTTGAACCAGGTTTTCGAGCCTTTCATGTATAGGTCAAAATTGTGCATTACCCGGTCATATACATCCAAAAAATACCGATCATTTGTAACTGCATTCAGCCGGGAACGTTCAACAGTTCGTAGAAAATTAAGCGGATTATGGTAAACATGCTCCCACAATGCTTTATCGATCAATGCAAATAAACGGAACGCTTCCGGATTCCAAATCCACCAAAGGTTAAAAGTAATTTCCCCCAACCGATTAATCCGGCGGGGAAGGTTAAAGTTGGTGAGGGGTTCTGCTTTGAACTTATTATTCATAATTAATCGCATCCTGTCTAAGAAACAATACTATCATAACGATAAAATGATTGACATAAAATAAAAGTGAAAAACAATTACCAGACTCGTTCCAATGCTGGATTTTCACAAGGTTTTCTTCCAACTTTTGCCAGATCGAGCCATTCTCCCTGTACTTTAACTCGAACAACATCCGCGGTGTAATCGGTGACTGCTGATCCGTGATTTTCAAACAATGATGATCCTACTGCATAATTATCCACAGGAACCCCTTGTTTTTCAAATCGCTCGATTTTATCCGGTTTGAATCCGCCTGACACGACGATCTTTATCTTCCTACAATATTCCTCAGCCCGTTGGTGCCAAATTTCCGGCAGATCCCAGGATTCCCAGGCATGATCAAGTGCATCTCTGACGTTAAATACCAAACGCGGATTAACGCCATTATCCAGCGATGCGTCCCCGGTTGCAGTAACAGACACATCCCTTAGGGTACCTCCTGTATCCAAACGCACACCAAAAAGCCGATATCTTTCCGCTTCAACCAGGTTGCCGTCATCCACCAATTCCCGGAATCGTGCAAATAACACCCGTGCTACCGCCTGGGAGTCTCCTACACAGTCATTATTAAAATCCACCAGCGCAATTCTAGGAATGGACATCGGTAGTACTGTCGAAAATGCCAGCATTGCTTCAGCCGTATCCCCAAAAAAGCAGGCGATCGCGGAGTGAGCTACCGTCCCGCCACCTTCACCTCCCCACCAGTCTCCCTGGGCATCCGTTGAGATAAAGGTTCGCAGCTTACCAGCAAAATCCTTATTAAAGCGTTGAACGGCTATATTGTATGCATACCCATCTGCAGCCTGGACTTCGTGCAGGTCAAACCGGGCTGGAAAAAACAAAACCGGTTTTCCCCGTGCAGCAATTAATGTGTTGTAAACATTTGTCGCCACCCGTGACGAACGGGTAAGTACACCCAGGATCGGGGTTTCCAAAATTGCAAAATCACGGTACCTCCCCCGAATTCGCATCACCGGCTCGACCACTAAGGGATCGCCAGTTCCATGAATTGCTGCACCGTCGTGCACTGACCATACTTCCAAATTCTCAGAAGTATCAATGAATTTATCGTTTTCCCAGTAACCGGTACACATTTTCAACATGGCCAACGATTTATCCAGTCCCACCGAAATTGTTGTGCCCTTTCGCCGGGTGAATACCTGCATCTCCACTTCCAGGTCGCCTGAGCTGATACCTTCTGTCAGGTCTATATTCTTCAATCGGGGAGAATTGCCCTTATAGCAATAGCCTGATTTTGAAAGGATTGTCAACATTTCGGCTATATTGCTAAAGTATTTATCTGTGTACCATCCCTTACGCATACGATCCGCGTCCAGTTTAAAGGTGTTGTTATCCAGACGTTTACCATCAAAGATACTCATTTTGGAATCCTTTTGCCGATGTTTTCAATAAATTGATTAATTACTTATTGTATTGATTTGACGATCACAATACCATTAAGAGCCATATGATATAAAAATATCGCATGGAGCAGTTCAGCATCGTGCGGCATTGCTCCAAGCTTTGCGGCAGTGGAAACAGACATGTCATACGTATCGACACACTCTGCCGGAATAATTACCCTCCAGTTTTTCTGTCTCGCATTAGCATCCAATCTCAGATGCATGGCAAGTTGATAAACACATAGGTCAGTACAATCCCCAACAATAATAAAATTCACCACTTCCGGGTATTCAGCAAGCCATTCTGTCAATCCCGTATTTATTCCGGAGTGGATGGAGTTTTTTTCGAAGATCCTTATTTGCTTAAAGAAAGGCAATTCCTGAAATTCTGGAACAGTCTCAGCTTCGGAGGTCCCTCTCACACAATGTGGGGGAAAGGATCCAAATTCCACTGCATCCGGCTCATGTGTATCTTGAGTCAGGACAATGTTATTAATTCCATACTCCCAGCTCAAGCTGAAGAGTTTAGTGATCGGATTGACAATTTTTTGTATTCTTGGACTTGATAATGGACCCTCTGAACAAAACCCATTGATCACGTCAACTGATATTATTGCTGTATTTTTTGGTGAGGGACAAATTTCCGGTAATGATACCGATGGAAGAGCATCCACCCATTGCTTCAGATATAATAAAAATTGACGATGATAAATGGTCATTGGTTAAGTCCAGATAAATTATAGCATGCAGGAAAACACAGATTTTATTTTTGTTCAATCCTTGATCGAATTCACAAACATGCCCAAATACTCTTTCATTGCACTCGTCGTGGATTTTAAGCTGGAAGACGTTGGTAAAATATTGATCAAAACATTTTCCCATTGCCATGAGAACAGATCTTTCCATGCCTGATCTGTGATGACGTAATCAGTCGGTGCCGGGATCACATCAATCCCCAATTTCTTGAATAAAGCAACTGAACGCGGCATATGCAAGGCGCTTGTGACCAGAACAACTTTTTGCCAGTTATTTTCCTCAATGATCGATGTGGAAAATTGAGCGTCTTCAGCTGTATTGGCTGATCCGCCCTGTAAGATCAAGGCATCTGATGGAATACCCATAAATTCCATCAGGTCTGCCATGTCTTTAGCGGGTGTAGTTTCAGCTTCTCCCTGCCAGTCGATCGTACCACCGCTTAAAATAATTTTGTCTGCGATACCGTCTTTGAATAGCCTGGCTGCATAGATCATTCTATCTCCCGCGCCATTCACTTCCACCATCGGACGCGGGTATTGTTTGATATCTGTTCCTCCCCCCAATACCACGATCACATTTGCTTTTTCATTTCCAGTAAATGGTGGATAACGTTCTTCCAGGGATCTAACGATTGACATACTCACCCAACGGTTACCACCGAGGAAGATAATAAGCAGTGCGGCAAAGATGAATAATTTGGCCAATCGCTTTTTCTTCCAGTACAACAATGCTGCAACTAATAGAAGGCTAGCCAATCCGGCAGGATAAAAAAAGAGAGGCAATAATTTCGAAAGAAATATGGTCATAAATTTATTATCCTTAATCTAAGCGGGCTGGACGCCAGCCATTTGTGATTGCTTCTTCCAACGTACAAAACCATCTTTCCCCTTTGGTGGTTGTAATTTGTACATCGCTATACTCTGCTGAGCCTTTTATATGGTAGATTTTATCACCTTCAAAGGATATGTTTCCCTTAATATCACAACCC
This sequence comes from uncultured Chloroflexia bacterium, assembly GCA_963757065.1. GTDB lineage: Bacteria > Chloroflexota > Anaerolineae > Anaerolineales > Anaerolineaceae > PNON01. Next base: position 193,802 of record CAVWQC010000001.1, read on the forward strand.
GTCACACGTTGGAGACACCCATCCGGGCAGCTATTACTGCTGGAGTTTACATCATCTCGGACAGATTTCCATATTCCTACCCTGTCCTTGAATGCATCCAGCATTGCTTGAGTATACTCAATTGAACAAAGCAAATCTGGTGGACGGATGAAGGTTGTGGCAAATCCTTGTTCAACAAGCTCATAATTAACTGTAACTCCATCCACGATTACGAATCGCAGCAATCGCCCAAAGTCGTCCCGGTTGGTGGTATCACTGACGAGGAAGACTGTTTTCCCCCCCACCATTTTGGTATTAAATTCTTTTGCCAGACGTCCTGGCTTGGGATCGTTAGCTTGCATTTCCGGGGTGTCCACCAAGAGGTATCGAACTTTTTCTAGTTTTCCATTCAAATTCACTTCGATGGTATCGCCATCGATTACATCTGTCACTTTCGCTGTTTCCAATTTTTTGTCACCTAAACAATCAATGGATGCAGAATCTTGCGTGAAAGGAGACCGTGTTCCATTAATTGATTCTGCTTGAAAATTGTCAGGCGTTTTTAAGAGGGTTGGGTCTTGAGCGGGTGCTTTTTTCACATTACAACCGGAAAATATTGTTGCAAGCACCAAAATAATGATCCAGATTTTGTTTTTCCAACAAGGCATAATTATTACTCAGAAATCCGATAGATTTCCAATATCAATTTAACCATATTACTGCTTCTTAGGAAAAATCTTCAAATGGAACCGTTTTATCGGATTTTCAGGGATAGTATTTGATTAATAATTTATCGAGATTAGCAAGAATTCGGGCTCTTTCCACCTGCCACATGTCAATTCTAGTTGACCATGAGGCACGAACAGCATTCGAGGTCAACTTTCGAAAAACGCTGGAGAAATAAATCCATGGGTTCGGCTTCAATCATCCGTCCTTCGGGGTTACATTCCCGGCAGATTGGCAAGTCATCATCCAAAACACCATCCTCGAATTCAGTAAAGCAAAATGGACAGATCAACATGAGGTAATCATCCTAAAGCTCAGGCTTGCACAACTTTGACATCACAAACGAAATAACTTACATCCAGGATGACCTTCTTTGGGGCTAAGTCATAATTCTTCGTCTGACCATCCGCAGGAGCCATAACTCCGGTGCTTTCCTCGCCAAAAATATTTACATTAGCCACAAAACAATGAGAACGAATTTTTACCCCCACCAAATCATTCGTTCTGATTTTAATATCCCCGACAAACCCATTCATTTTATAATGGGTTTCACCATCCGGCAAAATCGTTTGAGAGAAATCCAGATTTGTTTCACCAATAAATCCATTGATCGTTTCGTCCCTGGCATACCATTCTCCACTGCGGTTTGTTTCATTCACGAACCGTGAATCCCAGTTCCACCAATGAGGAATGGGCGGACGGACAAGGATCCAGATACCAACGATGATCAAGACTAACGGCCAAAAGAATTTTCCGAGGTCAATTTTCCAAATGGCTTCAACCAGGGAAACCAAACCAATGAATACTAAAAAACCACCAACAAATAACGCCCAGCGCCGCATAAAACCCTCCCGTTTGACCTTGATATTGATTAATTCTACCTCAGAACCAGGTAGAAAGAAAACAAACAAGTTATGAAAGGTCGTAATTCCCAAAATTGCCAGAATTGATCCTTTCTCTATTTTCAATTTTCTAGTCTCTATTTCTCTATTCTCAATTCTCAATTCTCTGAATTCGCTGTTCTATTCAAGATCCATATTCCCCTCTAATGTATTTCTGATATTTGTAATTTACAATGATAATGCTTGATTTGAAACTCATTAACCGGGTTTCGCGTATTAATAATGAAAGGAAATGAAAATGTTTTTCCCAATTGGGTTTGGTGGTTATGGCTTGTACTTTCTATTTGCTCTACCTGCTTTAATACTTGGATTCTGGGCTCAAATGAAGGTCCAGAGCGCGTTTAAGAAATACTCACAGATTCGTACCTATGCGAATTTCAGTGGTGCACAGGTGGCACGATATATTCTTGATAACCACGGTCTGCAGTCTGTTAAGGTCGCGGAAACCGGCGGGATGCTCAGCGACAATTATGATCCCCGCACGCGGACCTTAAACCTCAGCCGTGATGTTTTCATGGGGAACAGTGTGGCCGCAGCCGGGATAGCTGCCCATGAAGCCGGACATGCCATTCAGCATGGAGAGAACTATGGCCCATTGACGCTGCGATCAACTCTTGTTCCTACGGTTCAGATCGGCAGCTGGCTGGGTCCGATCATTTTTATTGTAGGAATGTTATTCGCCGGTCAAACTGGAACAACCATAGGCTGGATCGGTGTATTCCTGTTTGGCTTAACCGCATTATTTGCTGTAATAACCTTGCCGGTCGAGTTGGATGCCTCCCGTCGGGCAAAAGAATGGCTGGCATCGTCAGGAGTGTTGTACAGCGGCGAGATGACCGGTGTAAACAAGGTTTTAGATGCGGCTGCCTGGACCTATGTCGCAGCTGCCATTCAGGCTGTCTCTACTGTCATGTATTACGCTTTCCTGTTGCTCGGCCGCAGACGAGATTAATTTGGATGAACTCCGCCAGGAAGAAATTTATTATAATTAAACCCGGAACTGATATTTCCGGGTTTTTTATTATTTTCTTGCGAATTTCGATTGCCGATGTTTTCCTTCATCCAGATCGTATCATCAATGTGATCCATAGAACAAACAATTAATTAGGAGTTAGGTCATGAAGTCTTATCGTAAAGAACTGATCGTGAATGTACCAGCCCGTCGGGGTTTTATCAACATCACTTCACAGGTTGAAGAGTGTTTACATGAGAGCGGAATCATCGAAGGGCTTGTGTTGGTCAACCCCATGCATATCACAGCTTCGGTTTTCATTAACGATGATGAATCCGGACTCCACCATGATTATGATCAATGGTTGGAGAAATTGGCTCCCCATGAACCGGTCAGCAGCTACCAGCATAACCGCACCGGCGAAGATAATGCAGATGCACACATGAAACGGCAGGTCATGGGGCGTGAAGTGGTGGTTGCGGTGACCAAAGGCAAGCTGGATTTTGGCACCTGGGAGCAGATATTCTATGGCGAGTTTGATGGTATGCGGCGAAAGCGAATACTGGTGAAGATCATTGGTGATTAGTAGCATTGGTTGTTTTCAATTCATTCTTTTTTCAGTTTAGCATTCTCCTGGTTTCGGAACGAACAATAAAGGATCAATTTATTCTCAATCCCACTTTTTTCACGGAAATCCAGCCATATTATCTGAAAAATCCACTAGTGATGAGTTTAATATATTGGGGGTAAATCTCACAAATTATAAAAAAGAGTCTGTTATATATAAATAGACCGTATAATAAATCAGCCATTACATATTTGATTCCAATAAAACCCAAGGGAAAACAATTGCGTAAGTCAATACTTTATTTCCTCATTCTTATTTTTATTGTTACCACCGCCTGTAATTTTCCGTTCAAACCATCACCGGGAGCTCCCGATCAATCAGGAACAAGTTATCCTGGTATTCATGAAACCCAAAATGTTCCTTCACAAATACTTCAAACTCCCATACCACAGCAGATTCCCCCTGCAAACAACCCACTCGAATATGACCCATCCAGGTTCGTCTCATATAATGTACAGTCCGGGGATACGTTAAGTGTTGTATCCGCTCATTTTGGTGTATCCCCAGATGAAATTCAATCTTCTCTACCGCTGTCTGCCCAAGGATTATTGCCCAATAATCAGCTTCTAGTAGTTCCAAGATTGCCAGCAGACCCACCTTACTCGCAATTTCTTTTGCCGGATAGCGAGATTGTAAATTCACCTTGTGGAAAAAACTTCAATATTGAGGAATTTGTAGATCAGGCAAATGGCAAGCTAAGCATTTATACCCAGAATGTGGATTCTGACCAATTTTCCGGAGCTGATGTGGTGAAGCTGGTGTCGGAAAATACCTCTGTCAACCCCCATTTTCTTCTGGCATTCATTGAATTTCGTTCTCACTGGGTACTGGATAATCCGCCAGGACCCGAATTAAAATTTCCATTGGGGCTGGACACACCCAATAATGATGGTCTTTTCCTTGAACTCGGACTTGCTGCCAAACTCTTGAACATGGGCTATTATGGCTGGCGTCAGGGCACGATGACTGAATTGATTTTCACAGATGGTAACTCCGTTCGGATCTCACCCTATCTCAATGCGGGTACCGTGGCATTACAATATTTGTTTGCCCGGCTATATCGCCAGTCCAACTGGGAAATAGCGCTTTACGGTCCTGAGGGTTTCCTTGCTACATATCAAAGAATGTTTGGCGATCCAAATATATGCGCTCAGGCAGTTGAACCGCTTTTTCCGGATGGTTTACAAGTACCAATTCTCGAATTACCATTTGCACCGGGCGAAGAGTGGGTGCTGACCGGCGGTTTGCATAATGATTGGAATACAGGAACGCCACTTGGTGCTCTGGATTTTGCCCCTAATACTGATGAGCCGGATTGTGCTGTCTCACTTGCCTGGGTGCGGGCATCTGGAGCCGGCATAGTCACCAGATCAGACGATGGGGTTCTCAACCTGGATTTGATAGATGACAATGGAGAAACAACTGGTTGGGTGCTGCTTTACATCCATCTTGCTGATAAAGATCGCGTCCCGGCGGGTACGCTCGTAAGCACGGATGACCCAATCGGCCATCCTTCATGTGAAGGCGGGGCTGCCACAGGTACGCATGTCCATCTGGCACGTCTCTATCGTGGTGAGTGGATCGGAGCCGGCGATCCATTCCCATTAATCCTCAGCGGATGGCTGGCTGTGCCGGGCGAAAAGCCATTTCAAAGCTCCCTCATCAAAGGAGATCAGGTGGTAACATCCAACTTTTATGGCAGCGGAAATTCAAATATTATCCGGTAAAACCGAAAAAACAAAAAAAAGCGGGAGCATTGCTGCTCCCGCTGTACATCAAAAGATTTGATAATTATCTGGCAACAAGCATAAAAATCCCGGAGAAGTTCACAGACACACCAAAACGTCCATTAGCCAACTCAGCGGCTCCCGATAATATCTGTTTGGCAGGGTCGGACGGTGAGAACTCACCTTCTTTGCCACCTATTGGAACCTCCACCCAGGCATTCTTCCCGGGATCCCAGTACATGATGACCAATTCCATTCCTTTAAATTCCTCGGGTATGGAGAATTCCACCTGAATAGTTCCACCTGGAGGCAGAATATCAACATAGTTACCATTCAAGTACGCTGCCGCTTCAAGCGCGGAGCTAAATTGTACACCATCCGGGGCAGCACCAGGTAGTGTGGCTGGAGTTTTCGCAACAAGATGTCCCTCATGGCTACAAAAACCTGTGAAACGTGCCAGGTCTTTGTTTTCCAGCTGTAGTGTTAGTCCTTGCTCATCACATGGTATCGAATTACCGCCTGATCCTTCGTCCTCTCCAGATTTTTCGTAGCAGATAAAATCAGTATTGTCACTAAATAAATGGAAGTAATTATAATTCACATTACCTTCCCCATTTCCGTGTGCTTTTACATTTTTATGAACAATATTTCCATCTGTTGAGCCGGTTATTCCATATTGGGTATTATCATTGAATTGGGAACAAACTACCTTAATCTTTGTTTCAAAATCCCCCACATTTTGGCTTCCAATATTGAGATTTGAAATTAAGACAGCTCCATTGTTGCCGTTTGCAGATGCAAGAACATTTTTAAGAAAAATATTCTCACTGCTGACGAAAAGACCATTACCTTCATCGATATTGAATTCCTGGTAAGGATCCGCAAGATTTTTGTAAAAATGTGCCTGGCCATTGCCTACAAATTCGCCATTTTCGATAACAACATTATTAATCTGCTCAACATATTGAAGCTCCGTATTCAGATTTGGCGGGAAATGATTTGACTGATTGGTTATGTAAGCTCCATTGTTGCCATTATAATTCGCTTGAACATTATATAATGTCACTGGTGCCCAGTAATTTATATCAATTCCATTACCAAAGTTATCATTAAAAGATGAATTAGCTATGTAGATAGTATTTTGAAACCCATCGATCTGTAACTGTGGTTTTTCGCTATCAAAAAAATTGTTGACAGTTAATCCATTGTTCATGCTGTTTTTTGAATGGACATTATTAATTTTTACTAACCCATCCTGTCCGAGTATTTGTATACCAGATGATTCACTACTCTGTCCGTCCACAACCAGGTCTTCAAGAACTATATCCCCAAAATTATTATTTGCTGTAATGCCACCATATATGGTGAACCCACTCAGCGTAAGATTCAAATTTGAATTCAAGGTAATGGAACCATTTAAGATAGTTGAGGAACTTCCGCTCACACCCATGAGTTGAAAATCTATCATCGAAGCAATGATTAGGTTTTCGTTGTATTCACCACTTTCGACATAGATCGTTCCATCATCAGGTGTATTACCTCCAGCTGCAAAATCAATTGCATGCTGAATAGGATCTGAGCATGCTTGGTTACCATCTAAGAGTGGATCACAATCATCAGCCGTGAAGCTATAGAAAACTCCACCGCTGGTTAGATATGGGTCAGGTGCATGCAGAACTGTGGCAGCAGTTTCGGATGCCAGGGGAAGCTGCTCTCCGTTTTGATCCACTACTACAACTTCCACCCCTTCCGGCAGATCGTTTGAACCTGGTAGGATGCTACCTTCTTCGGTTATTCCAGGGTCAGTTACTACCTGGGATTCCGGTTGTGGGATATCACCTGGTAATCCATCATCTGCAAAGACAGTCATCCCACTTGGAAATAATAAACCAACAAAAAAAACAAGTGTGAAAAAAATCCTACTGGTTGATACGACTTTTTGGTTCATAAATACCCTCCGTAAATTATTGGATTTAAGTGCACGAAATGCTTTAAATTCTGGATAAATGATCAATGGCTATTTAGAAATTCCATCCCTTTGTCAAAATCAATCTATTCACTTATATAATTCAAGTATTATTACTTTTTTTAAGTATAGAAATCTGTAAAGAAATGTCAATAAAGATTATATAAATTCTTTCAGGATTTCCAGAATGATGTGGAATCTGATTAGTACCACTTATTATTATGGTTAGGTTATTACTCTTTTGTGTAGTAACTAATAAGATTTTTCCAGTGGAATCATCAAGTCTGTTTTGTTATTATGATTTGAGAACCAATTAACCCAACCAATTCTATATAGAAATAATTTTCAGGCTTTGATCATGATCAGTAACATTTTAAAAGCTTCATTGGCTTTTACTGCATGCGGAAGATTAGCCGGTAACAGGATCGTTTCCCCCGTGGATACTGTGTACCACTTCCCCGAAATGCTTACTTCAGCTTTTCCTTCAAGAACCAATAACTGCGCATCAAAAGGTGCAGCATGTTCGCTTAGTCCTTGCTCCTTGGCAAAAGCAAAAAGAGTTACGGTACCTGCTGGTTTATTCACCAGCGTTTTGCTAACCACTGAGCCATCCTGTACCTGGATGCTCTGTGCAAGATGATAAGAACCAGCATTACTTACATTTTCAGAATTCATCTTATCCTTCCATTAATTCAAAAATAATTTATAGGGAGAGTTTACTGGAAACTAAAACAAGGGGCGTAACCCCTTGTTTTAGTTACTTACATTTAGCTTAGTATGATACTACCCTGGGTAGTTTTTTCGCCTGTGCCACCCATTCAGTCACCTGGGATAGAGCTGGCATTTTGCGAACAAGATCTTTTTTCTGGTTGGATTCAAGCATGGCTTTGTGAAGATTTTCAGGTTTCCGCGTTGCCAGCTCAACCACTGTATCTACGCCAGCTTCTTCCAGAAGATCTGCATATTCACTGCCCACACCTTTGATTCGGTAGAGGTCAACATGATTGACCCATTCAAGGATCAATTTTTCGGAGACTCCAGTCTTCTCAGATAAAAGTTTACGCCCCTTTGGTGCAGCGCCCATTTCCAGCAGCGCATCTGTAGTATTTACACCTGCAGCCTGCAATTTGACTGCGTACGTCTTTCCGATTCCTTCAACATCTACAATTGAAGCCATATATTCCTCCTGATATCCATTTTGATTGTGATAAAAATACCTGAATCCATTATATAAAGTATTTATGATTATTACAACGAAAACCGAAGGTATTATGCAGCCTTGTATATATATGCTTCACGCAAAAAAATCAATTCTTGTTTTTTGGGGGTAACACTTGCGCGATTTCAAGTGCATTCTGTACGAGAGTTAGCAGCTTTTCTTGTTCATTCATAATTTCCCCCGGAACGGCAATGTATGCTTTCATGACCTTCCCCATGGGTGAAAAGGACTTGATCGGCATGATTTGACTTAATTGCTCTCGTTGTTCTTCACCCATTCGTAAGAAAAGCTGATCCTGGTAAACACCGAAGAACATATTTCCTTTGACAAATGCACACGGGCATCCAAACATGGTTCTTTTCTCTACACCATCCAACCGGGAAACAATGTTTTGGTAGATGGAAATCGTTTGTTCGCTCGGTTTCTGCCATTTTTCCATCAAGTCCTCCTCAGCTACCATTAGAGTGAAGACATCATGCCAGTATTACCCTGCCTGCCTGTACAACTTGGTCAAATCTTTCTTCCAATTTGGGATTAACTCCCCGCAGCCCGGCTACCACTTCTACAGCCCATTTGAAATAGTCATTTTTTCTGGAACGAGACCAAAATACTGGCGGATTATCCAGGATGTCCTGCAGGTTGGCTGTTTTATCAGCCAATTTAATGATCTTTGCACCGTAAGAGAGAGCCGGGGCATGGTCAATTTGAAGCTGTTTACGGACTTTATTCAAATTTCTCTTATCATCGGTTACTTCCAACACCATAGCCAGAACTTCCTTCCCGAATAGGTCAGATATTTCTTTTTTTAGGTTGGTTTCTTCCAGAGTTGTGGGTTTCACGGTGTCTTCGATCGTATCATGAAGGAGTGCAGCAATAAGGATATCCCTATCCCTGATCTCCCCAACGGTCCAAATCAGCTCCATCACCTGGATGGGATGATGTATGTAAGCGCTGCCAGACGCATCTTTCCTGCGTTGGGTTCGATGCCTGAATGAGGAAAACCTTATGGCCTCTATCAATAAACCGGAAGATTCATCTACTACAGCCACAAACTAGACCTCATAGGTAAAGTATTTATTAAAATCAACATTCCAACCTTCGGGGTTGAAAGCACCGGATGGGATATCCTGATGATACTTGCCTTTATACTTTCCCGCCAGGATCACCTCAAGAGCTTGAATTAGTATATCGATTTCCTGGTCATTATTATACAATCCAAAAGATACCCGAACCAAACCGGGTATTTGCCGTTTATCGTGGGATTGGATTTGCGAACGAACAGTGTTTGATTTGCTTTCATCCACACCCATCAATTTTAACAAATACGGGTGGGCACAAAAACAACCATTTCGGACGCCAATACCAAATTCATATCCCAAAATGGCAGCCACCAGGTAATGAGATAGACCATCCAGGTTTATGGGGACAACTCCCAACCTGTCTTCCGCTTCCTCCGGTGAGGTATTACCGTAAACAGTCAAACCTTTCATCTGCTTGAATTTCGATAAAATATAACGGGTTAACTGCGCTTCGTGTGCTGCAACTTTGTCCATTCCAATGGATTTCAATTGAGAGATGGCAGCAGCCAGTGCAACAGCCCCAACCACATTCGGGCTTCCGGCTTCATCCCTGTCCGGCGGTTCTGACCAGGTGACACTATCCAAAGTCACAATTTCCACTTCTCCGCCGCCGCGCATGAATGGTTCCCCATTTTCGAAAGTATCACGCCGGGTGATTAGTGCTCCAGTTCCAAAAGGTGCATACATTTTATGCGCTGATATGGTCACATAATCCAGATGGGATGGATCATCCAGGCTGCCCATATTAATGGATCTATGCGGGGCAAGTTGAGCACAATCCACGCAGATCTGAGCCCCAGCCTTATGTGTTTTTTCAGCCAAACGATGAATGGGATTAATAAAGCCGGTAACATTGCTGGCTCCGGTAATTGAAACCAATGCCAACCTGTTTCCATATTGTTTCAAATTCATATCAAAATCATTTTCATCGAGCGACCCATCCGGTTTTAAGGCAATATGCTCTACATGAGCAGCCACCCGCCAGGGCAGATCATTTGAATGGTGTTCCTGAGTAGCTGACCAGGACCACATTTTTCTTTTCAGTAAACGGAAAACGGTGAGACAGGGTATTTATTGCTTCAGTGGTGTTCTTGCCAAAGATGCAGACATGTTCAGTTGTGTTGCCGCCTACAAAGTCGATCACAATCTTTCGCGCTTCTTCAAATGCATGCGTTGAAAGCTGACTTTTGAATCCCGTCCCGCGATGAACACTGGAATAATAATCCAGATATTGGTTCACCTTATCCTTAACGATCTTTAGCGAAGGTGTGGAGGCAGCATTATCAAAATTGATATATGTCCGCGATGACCCATCCAATAATGGAACCTGGACATCCAGACACGAATACAAACACGAATAATCACTTTGGTCTTTGGTTTGTGTCATTTATTAATTCTCCAGATTCTATTTTAGCGGATAAATTTATCCAGTGAATTCTTTAGGTCCTGGAAAGAATTTTCAAAATTACCTTCGCGGACAGTATCGATCATGCATGATTTTACATGATCTTCAAGAATGATCCGGCCTGCTCCATTTAAAGCAGAGCGAACCGCAGCTATTTGAACCAATACTTCAGGGCATGGTACATCCTCTTCCACCATCCTACGAACAGCACGTACGTGTCCTTCAATTCTGGCAAGGCGATCCAAAACTGCTTTCCTGTGTTCGTGGTAGTGATGTCCACTCTCAACATGCATCTGATCCGTCATGGTCTATTCTCCTTTCAAATCACTCGTTCCTTTATTTCCCGCCTTTACTCAAATTCTTTTTGTAGAGCTCGGTTATGAAATTATAGTTTACGAGTTGTATATTCCTTGCCTGTAATTCCAGTTTCAATCTGGGGTCTATCAATACAGCTAATTCATACTCACGATCCCGGTTGTTGCTATCAGCAAGACCCCCGGGAGTAAAGTATCCGGGATGGCAGCAAATTTCCATTATTCCGTCCCATGGTTTTTCCAGCAAATTAATAAAATCATCAATTGTGGATTGCGGATTACCATGAAAGGAGTCGCAAAATACCTTTGGCGCCATAGCATACGGATTCTTTCCCGCATACTGTCTGCCCCAGCGGACGGGTATCTGGTATTCCTCCGCAATCGTGATATAGATAGCCATGATCTCATTAAGATGATGAAGTCCGAAGTGATAGTCAAGGTGGGATGGTTTTTGACCGGTAAGTTGAATAAACAGATCAACTTGGCTGCGAACTTCGTCCCTCAAGCTCATTAACTCATCACAGGTGAAACTATGGTCGATGTGATGATGAAATTCCCTTTCATTTAATTCGCGCATCAATTGGCCATGCGGACCGACCAAGTTCGGATCTGAATGGTGATTGTGAAGGTGAAACTCTGTTACAAAATCTATATGAACGCCGACTGGTAATCCCGCTTCAATAGCGTATACTAACGCCTGTTCAGCGAAAGGGCTGCATATGAGGATGGAAGTATCTGTTACGATACCATTTTTAAATGCCTCGATGATGCCTCTTGTCACTTCGGGAGAAATTCCGAAATCATCAGCATTGACGATCAGGTATTTCATAGGTTTAGGTCAGTGCCATCCACTTTATAGAATGATTCTGCAAAATTCATATTATGATCTTCCCCATCTTTATGGGCTTTTGAATGGATCATCTCAATAAATTGCAGCCGGTCAGCTTCGTTATGGATAAAATCATTCTGGCTGTGATGCGCCAGACGTGCTTCCGTTTTTAAGTCTAATGTTTCGGTAATATCAACCCAGTAGTTTGGTTCCTGGGGAGAAAAACAGTACATTTCTTGCGGATGCCAGGCCGCAGTACCTTCTAGGGTCAGCTCGGGGCAGATCCAGGGAAGATCCGCCAGCATGCGCGCTTCTGTGGCTGCGAATCCCACTGCACGATGATCCGGGTGAAATTCATAATGCTTCCAGGGGTCAAATGTGATAATCACATTCGGGCGTAACTGGCGATAAATTCGGATCAGCCGGTCACGCAATTCGGGCTGGTAAGCCAGTTTGCCGTCTTCATACCCAAGCCAGATGATCTCCTGCACCCCCAGAACGTGCTGAGATGCATATTGCTCTTCCTTGCGAAGATGGATGAGATTGGTGGGACTAATGGAGCAATCATGGCTCCCGCGATCTCCGCTGGTGCAAACGACAAGAGTTACCTGGTTTCCTGATTTTGTCAGGTGAGCTATTGTTCCTCCGCAATAAGATTCGGCATCATCCGGATGTGCCACAACTACTACAACGTGAGTATCCTTTACCATTTTATCCTTTTATCCCTGAAAAGCTGATGCCTTCGATGAATGTTTTTTGGGCCAGGAAGAATATTATCACCATGGGTAACAAAGCAACTACTGATGCTGCCATCAAATATCCCCATTGAACAGAGTACGTACTTCTGAAAAAACTTAATCCCAGCGCGATTGTATAGTTATCCTGATTGTGTAAGAAAACCAAAGGGTATAAAAAGTCATTCCAAACCCCCTGGAAATTAAAAATTGCAACTGCTGCCAGGGCAGGTTTAGCGTTAGGAACGATGATCTTCCACAAAATTTGCAGCCTATTCGCCCCATCGATCAAGGCCGCATCTTCAAGTTCTCGAGGAATGCACATAAAAAATTGTCGTAATAGAAATATGTAAAAGGGGCTGCCAAAAAAGGCAGGAATGATCATGGGTAGGAATGAATCAACCCATCCCAATTTGCTGAAGATAATATAGATTGGGATGATACGGACTGGCTCCACCAGCATCATGGTGGACAGCATCAGGATAAAAAAGAAATTTTTCCCGGGAGCTCTTAATCTGGCAAATCCATAAGCAATGATCGTACACGAAAGTAAGTTTCCGATAATCGCACCAAATGCTATGATGAGCGTATTCAGCGTATATTTAGCAAAAGGTATATAGGTAAGCGCTTCGGGATAATTCTGCCAGTGGAAAGGATCCGGGATCCACCGTGGAGGAATTTCCATGATCTGCCCATTGGTCTTAAAAGATGAGGTTAGGGCGAATACCAATGGAAGCAAAAACATTAACGAACCAGCGATAAGCATGGCATAAACAACTGCATTCCAAAAACCTTTTCTCCAGTTCCCCGGTCGAGATTGAGATGATGAATATGCCATGTCAGTCTGTCTCCGATCGGTAAAATACCCATTTCCCACTGGTTTTGAAGATGATTATCGTCAGAACCAGAACCATGAGAAAAAGGATCCATGCCATGGCGGATGCATATCCCATTTCAAGCAGACTGAATGCCTTTTGATAAAGGTATAAGACGTAGAACAAAGTTGAATCCAATGGTCCGCCATTGGTTGCAATATAAACATTTGTGAATGACTGGAAAGTCATGATCATCCCGAAGATCAGGTTAAACAATATGGAAGGAGTAAGTAACGGAAGAGTGATCTTCCAGAACCTGCTCCAGGTATTCGCGCCATCAATGGAAGCGGCTTCATGCAATTCCTTGGGGACATCCTGCAGCCCGGCCAGGTAAATTACCATGCTGCGTCCCACCTGGAAGATTGACATGAGGACAAGCGCCCATAAAGCCCACTTGGGATCAAGCAGCCACCTGGGTCCTTGAATACCAATAGTTTTTAAGAGGGTATTGATCAAGCCAACCTGTGGATTAAAGATCCACATCCACATGACAACGTAAGCCACACCAGTCAAGACTGAAGGCAAATAGAAAATGGTACGAAAAATACCTATTCCGCGTATTGGCCGGTTTAAAAGTAAGGCGATCAGTAAACCAAGTATGAGATCTAATGGGACGTAAGTGAAAGTATAAATTAAAGTTACTTTCAATGATTGCAAATATAAAGGATCTCTTGTGAAAATCTTTACATAATTCTGCAGCCCGATAAACTTGGGTGCGGTAAGCAGATCCCAATTGGTTAAACTAAAATAGAATGATGCAATGACTGGTCCTAAATAAAATAGAATAAATCCGATGATCCATGGAGAAATACACAAATAAAAAGCCAGTGCTTCTTTGCGTTTCATAGTCCAACGAGGGAGTTTTTGGGCAGCTTGATTCTGCATGAAGTTTTCCGGTTCTAGATTGGGATTTTGAGAACTACCATTCATGGAGCGCCTGTAATCAGGCGCTCCATGAAAGAAATATTTACTATTGAGCCGCTAACTTCTCGTCTAACGCAGCTTGAGCATCTTTTGCAGCTTGAGCCATAACAGCCGCAACATCTGCTGTTGGATCGGTGAGGACAGTTTGAAGGGCTTTGTTCAAAGCCGGGTCAGCAGTTGCACCCCAGAAATCGGTGAAGACATAAGCGCGAGGTTTTAAGAAATCAAGGCCTTTGATCCATACGCCTTCAATCGGGTCGGTGTACATGCCAACTTCTTCAGCGGCTTTGGCTACTGGAGGAATCCCATGGAGTGCCCAGGTCTTTGAGCCTTCAGCACCGGCATAATAGCGCAGGAAGCGCCATACTGCTTCAGGATTCTTGGCAGTGGAGGAGATACCGAAACCGCCCCAGAATAGGACGTTTGCTTGTTCTTTACCTTTAGGTGCTGTTACCAAACCAAGGTCTATCTTTTCATTTGATTTTAGACCACCTTGTGGCCAACGTCCAAATACACGCATGGCTGCAGTACCATTTTCAAACTCAGGATTTCCGCCAGCCCACTGGTTGAAATCAGCAGGCGGGGGTGCTACTTTGTATTTATTATAAAGATCGGCAAAGAATTGAACAGCCGCCACGGTTTCTGGTGAATCCATGTAACCCACATAGCTCTTTCCATCATCACTGATCAATTGACCACCGGCTGCAGCCACCCAGTATTCAAAACCGGTTGTCCAGTTGGCGGTTAATTGAACTCCCCAAACTTCTGGAACGCCATCACTGTTTTCATCGATGGTCAAATCCTGGGCTGTCTTCAGGAAATCTTCCCAGGTCCAGTTTTCGTTCGGGTATGCAACTTTGTATTTATCAAAGATCTTTTTATTGTAATAAACTGAGATGGTTGAAAAATCTTTGGGCAGGAAGTATTGAACACCTTTATATTGACCGGGTTCGATCATCCCAGGCAGGTAAATGCTTGTATCCAATGGATATTGACCTTTGATGAAGTCATCCAATGGGATAACAGCACCTTTGGACACAAAATTCGGAACAGCATCATCACCGATCTGCATGATATCGGGGGCATCACCGGAAGCAATTTGAGTAAACAGACGGGCATAATAATCGCTGCCTGCAACTGCTTCCAATTGAACAATGATATCCGGGTTTTCTTTTTCGAACGCAGCAATGATCTGTTGGTGAGGATTTAATCCTTCACCGCTGTCGCCTGATCCCAGCCGTATGACTGTTACAGCGCCTTCGGCTTTTGGTTCAGGTGTGGCTGTGACAACTACTTCCTTCACAACTTCTTTATTGACAATCTGAGTGATTACCTGTGGTTCCACTGGTTCAGCTGCAGGTGCAGGTGCAGCACATCCTGCTACCATTGTTGCCAGGATGATCAGAATAACAGGTAATGTCCATAACCGTCGAAAGGTACTCATAGATGCTTCTCCTTATTTGAATAGTTGTTTTATTTATCTTCAAAACCATAAAACTGCTGATCTATTCTGGATCTCACCTCCTTAGTACTATCATTGCCATTCTATTATATATATCTACTAAAAACCCGGTTTGATCAATTATCAAACCGGGAAAATAGCCGTTTAACCTCTTTCTAATTTATAGTTCACTAATCGTGCTGAATTGGCCAGGACTGGCACGGACGATCCTTCGTGGATCAATGCGCCAATAACCGGGCCAATCACTCCAAAAGATCCAAGGAAAACCGAGATCAAATTGACGCTCATGGAGAAGATCACATTAGCCCGGATCACTTTTAATGCTTTTCGGGAAAGACCAATGATCTGGGGCAGACGTTCTATTTCGTCAGCCATTAAGCCTATCTCAGCTGTTTCTAACGCAACGTCAGTACCGCCCATTCCCATGGCCACACCAATGTCTGCTGCTGCCAGGGCGGGAGCATCATTTACTCCGTCACCCGCGAACATGACTTTGTGACCTTCAGCCTGAAGATCGCGGATGATCTTTAATTTATCTTGAGGTAATACCTGGGAGTAGAAGCGGTCAATTCCCATTTCCTTTGCAGTTCTTGCAGCAGAATACGGGTTATCTCCGGTGATCATGATCACTTGTTTTATTCCCATCTTTTTCAGCTCATCCACAGCTCGTTTCGCCTCCGGTCTGGGTTGGTCCACCAGGGAAATAAATCCAGCTACGGAGTCATTAAGCCCAATTGTGATCACGATCTGTCCTGATTTTTCAAGCGACTGCATTTGGTTTTCCATGGATTCAGTCCATGCAAACCCGTTTTCCATTAACAAAGAGCGGGTCCCTACAACCATTTTTCCTTTGGATGTATTTGCTTGCACCCCAAAACCCGGTTGAACTTTAAAATCAGTGGGTTCTTCCAATGATATTGATTTTAAGCTACACGCTTCCACAATCGCTCTTCCAATGGGGTGCTCGCTGAATCTTTCCACGGAACCGGCAAGTTTTAACAATGCATCGCCATCGATCCCGTTCAATGAAATAACTTCCTGGACTATGGGTTTACCGATGGTCAGAGTGCCGGTTTTATCCAATGCTACAACATCCACTTTTCCAGCCATTTCGATCGACGAGCCGGCTTTTACAAGAATTCCTTTTTTGGCAGCATTGCCTATGGCTGCCACTACCGCAGTTGGCGTAGCTAAAACAAGTGCACATGGACAAACAACTACCAGAACAGTGATGGATCGGATGACATCCCTCGTGAAAACATACACGAGTATGGCGATTACAAAAGTAACTGGTACCAGAATGCGGGCGTACTGGTTGGCAATACGCTGGACAGGTGCCTGTGAAGCCTGGGCATCTTTCACCAATTTGACAATTTGCCCCAGGGTCGTGTTTTCTCCCAACCGGGATACCTTTACTTCAAGGACACCCATGTCGTTCATGGTACCCGCAAAAACTTCGTCACCGGGATTCTTGTCCACAGGGATAGATTCTCCGGTAATCGCTGATTGGTTAACACAACTGGTCCCGCGTGATACTACGCCATCCACGCCAAAGCGCTCTCCTGCATGCACCAGGACGGTTTCATCCAATTTCAACTGGTCAATTGGAATGACGATCTCATTTCCATCGCGGCGAACAGTAATGGTTGATGGAATCAAGCTCGCCAGATCCTTTAATGCATTATCGGCGCGCGCAATGGTAAAGTTCTCAAGCCACTCTCCAACAGACATCATAAAAACAACCAATGCGGCAGCGCTATATTCTTTTACGATGATTGCGGCAATAACTGCAACAGATGCCATTACTCCGGCTGTAATATCACGCTTAACAAAGACCTGGCGTGCGGTAAAAATAAACAACGGAATGCCACCTAACAAGGCAGAAGCCAGATATAGCAATTTTCCGGGTGCCAGTTGCCCGAATATATTTGTCACCACAAAACCGGCAATTAATAAGAGAGCATTACCAAAAGTTAATAAGGTGTCACGGGACAACAAAAAGTCCCTGTATCTTACAAAAAATGTTTGTTTTTGAACCCTGCAATCAGGGCAATTTTGTAGTACGGTAGAATCTAATGCCATTAAGAACTCCTTTATTATTTATATCCCCTATGGGGGGTTAGGGGATAATTCAATTATAACAAAATATTCTCGAAATACAATATGACTTTTTAGTGAATTTTTGATGTGATGGTGGTATTATTTCCCGCATTGTAATAATTTACCCGGAAGCATTCCCATCGAGGATTTATGACCAATCAGTCCGAAAAACCAACCAGGGATAATATTCTTAAAATAGTTATTCAATTCTTTGGTCTAAAGAAAAGTCTGGCTGCCATGTTGACCATGGTGATACTGGTCGGCCTGGGAGAAAAAATGGCTGAGCGGTTCCTGCCCATTTATATCCTGGCGCTGGGCGGTTCCACAATAATTGTTGGTGTCCTCAACGGAATTGACAACCTGCTTTCTGCGCTTTATTCTTTTCCGGGGGGTTATATTGCAGATCGATTTGGCTATAAAAAAGCATTAGCAATTTTCAATATAGTGGCAATCTTCGGATATTTGATCGTTATCATCATCCCATCCTGGCCTGCAGTACTGGTGGCTGCCATCTTTTTCTTATCCTGGACGTCGTTATCACTCCCGGCAACGATGAGCCTTGTCAACCATGTAATGCCGAATAATAAACGCACCATGGGAGTGACTTTAAACTCCATCGTGAAACGCCTTCCAATGGCGCTTGGCCCGCTTTTGGGTGGATATATGATCTATTTATATGGGGAGAGGGATGGAGTTCGTATTGCGTTCGGGATTGCTCTACTCTTGGCTGTAATTGCATTGATACTACAACAATGGATGATCCAGGATTTTGTTCCTGCCCAAAAGGCGGAGAGTAATCCCCTTAAATTAATGAGATTTATGTCGCCCGACCTCCGCAATTTGCTTGTGTCGGATATACTGGTGCGTTTTGCCGAGCAGATCCCTTATGCTTTTGTTGTCATCTGGGCTATGAAGAATGTGGGAGTGTCATCCGTCCAATTCGGGGTACTCACCACCATAGAAATGATCACAGCCGTATTAATTTATATACCCGTCGCATACCTTGCAGATAGATCCACCAAGAAGCCGTTTGTCTTAATCACATTCTGCTTCTTTGCGGCATTCCCAATTGCGGTTTATTTTTCTCAAAGTTTTACGCTGCTCATTTTTGCTTTTATCCTCAGAGGGTTTAAAGAGTTCGGTGAGCCTACCCGTAAAGCTCTTATTATGGATCTTGCCCCTGAAGATAAAAAAGCCGGTATGTTCGGGTTGTATTATTTATTACGGGATGTGATCGTTGCGGTTGCTGCGGTTGGTGGAGCTTTTCTCTGGAATATTTCGCCATTCACCAATTTCGCGGTAGCAACAGGTTTCGGAATTCTCGGTGTTATTTATTTCGCGGCCTTTGGCAAGGATATGGGAAAATCCGTCAAAAAGGAAGTTGCTGTTTAGTTCAGTTAATTAATTGCTTTAGGACGGCTTGTACATTTTAATAATATTCCCTTGCATAGGCAGAACCACCTTCGCAAGGGAATATCGTTACTTGGTGATAAGTAGATTTTATTGAAGATAATTACTTGTCTTCCAGCATTTTCTTCACAGCAAGAAGTTTCTTCCAGCGTAAATACAGGCTAACTAACATATCCAATTAATCCGATAAAAATTACTGCATATCCTGCAACAAAGTATTGAACTGTCTGAGCGGGTTCGTCCATTCGGTCCTTCTTCCTATTCCAAGGTGGTTATCTTAAGATGTTCAACTTCTTCTTCCAGCTTGCCCAGCTTTGCCCTGTGCCAGAGCAGATCGATAAAAAGGATGCTAAAGACCAACAGGCTGAAGAGGAAAGTTTGCAGCATTTTTGGAGCCATATCAAATGCGGCTGAGGCAGCACTCGCTTTGCCGATCACCACCGGATGGATGGTCCTAAAAATGCGGATCGACAGAAAGGTAAGCGGAACCGATAAGACTCCTACAATAACATATACTGCCCCGAATCTGGCTCGCCGGTCAGGATCATCAATTCCTTGCCGAAGCATTAGGTATGCGATGTATATCAGGGTCATGATCGAAGTTGTTGTTAATCGCGGATCCCAAGTCCACCAGGTGTTCCAGATCGGTCGAGCCCAGATGGAACCCATGGCAATCGCTATGAGCGCAAAAACGATCCCGATCTCCACTGAGGCATAACTGATCACATCCCATTTTTTGTCACTGGTACGTAAATAGATTCCTCCTGCAACCGCAGCCACAATAAAACTGATCATTCCCACCCAGGCGCTGGCTACATGGAAGTAGAACACTTTCTGCACATAACCCATGACTCGTTCTACCGGAGCATAGAAAAATACCATACCGATAGCAGCGACCACAAGGATGATTGTGATGATATCCAATATCTTGAGCTTATCTTTCATATTAGGCATACGACCTCCATGAGGTTATTTTGAAGCTGAGAATTGAGAATTGAAATTTGAAAAACAAGGCCGATCAAATAATCATTTCTCCATTCTCCATTCTCAATTCTGATTTCATTACCTTCACTCCTCCACAACATAATCAAAAACCATCCAGGCGACAGCGAGAAACACCACATCATAAACGATCAGTAAATTCAACCACGGGGTGATCTCGTTCATAGGCAGCGCTTGGATAAATCCAGCGGATGCTTTAACCGCTGCCACGATCAGGGGTATGACCACCGGGAATAATAAGATCGGAAGCAGCATGTCTCTTGTGCGGGTCTGGACTGCCATACTCGCCAGTAATGTACCCACAGCAATATATCCAACAGATCCTAGTAATACTACCAATATTAACCCGAAGTTGATCAAGTTTACATTATAGAGCACACTGAAAACTGGAATGACCACAATTTCCACAGCAAACATGAAGACCAGGTTGCCGATTACTTTGCCCATATAGATCGCACTGCGATCAACGGGTGCCATGAGCAGACCATCCATACAACCACGGTCTTTTTCCTGAGCCATGGAACGGTTCAACCCCAGTGTCCCTGCAAAGGTGAAAGTAACCCACAGAACCCCGGAAGTGATGGAAGCCCGTGTGCCCGCTTCCAAATCCAGGGCAAAATTAAAGATCAATACCACCAGTAGAGCGAATACCAGCATGGCGGAAAATACTTCCCGACTGCGAATTTCAGCTGTCAGGTCTTTCCAAACCACTGCCATCATGGCTTTGTAGAACGAAGGTGATGAGGCTGCTTTCATTTCTGCTCCAGTGCCTGGCGATAGAAAGCTTGCAAACCATCCTGTGAAAGTTGATCACTCTTTATAGTGGAAACGATTTTTCCGCGGGATAGTACATCGAATCGATTCGCCAGATTTTGAACGCGGACAAAATCATGTGAAGTCATCAGAACTGTTCTGCCCTGAACTGCAACCTCTTTCAGCACTTCATCCAGCATATCACAGGCATCCTGGTCCAACCCGGTATGTGGTTCATCCAGCAATAGTACTTCGGGGTCGTGGAGCACCGCCCTGCCTATGGCCAACCTCTGCTGCATACCCCTGGAGAACGTTCTCACCAGGTCACCGGAACGATGAGATAATCCCACCAATTTTAATACCTGGATGACTCTTTCTGTTAATGAAGGAACTGCAAACATCCGACCATAGAAGATCAGGTTTTCTTCTGCAGTCAGGTCGCCATATAACAAAGGGAGGTGTGATACCACTCCCAGCCGCTGCCTGACACTGGCGGATTGGGATGGCAGATTGAATCCGGCTATTGAAATCTCGCCGAAAGTTGGTTTGGATAAGGAACTAAGGATGCGTAAAAGTGTGGTTTTTCCGGCACCGTTTGGTCCCAGGATCGCAACAAATTCACCATCCGCAACCTCCAAAGATAGTTGGTTCAGGACAGTTTTAGGGCCAAAACGTTTGATAAGTTTGCGAACCAGGATCACATGAGACTCTTCAGTTTATTCTTTAATTCTTCCCGCCGTATGCCATATATGTCTTCTTTAAGTTTACCTTCTTTATACAGGTTATCCAAAACAATAATGGCATCCATGATGGATTCTCTATCTTCCACAATAGAATTCCCTGAATCGTTTTGTTCAACCAAAGGGCTCTTCTGTTTCTGATAGAAGTATAGACCGACACCTGAAAGAGCAAACAGGAAAATTCCCGCTCCAAACAAGACTGGATTAATTTTAATCTTTGAGTCTGCTGATGCCTGACTGGTGGAAGTGTTTCCGGATAATGACATTTTTAATGTTGATCCGGACGATAGATTTGACCCCGTGAATAATTTAAATTTTACACCCTGATTATCCTGAATACCGCCATCAGTCAATTGTTCGCTCTTAAGCTTTATTCCATCCACTGGTACCATCACATTGACCAAATCCACTTTCATTGGGACAGGTAATTCGAGTACCAGTTTCTTTGTATATGGGAGATCGAAAGCATATAGGACCTGGTGAGTTGCCACACCTGGATTTACCGGTACTGTGTCTGCAAATCCAGTTTCGGTCTGAAGATATCTCTCCCCGATAATGCTATCTTGGAATTGTAAATTCGCAGATCCAGCAGGCAACGTAAAATCTAAAACTCCTTGACCAGGTGTCGCAGCTACCAATACCTGGGGTGAGTTGTTGGAGATGAGGTATAGCTCAACAACTTGTACAATTCCAGGGCTGCTAAAATCGAAGAAAACATGCATCCGGTCGGCACTGACTACGGTTTTATCGGTGGTGGTATCGTAAATCGGTATCGGGAGATCGAAGACCGTTTGATTTTCATCCACAGTTGCACCTGGATGCATGGATGGCTGCGATGAGAATTGTTGGTCGTTATAATCAACCGTTGCAATAAAGATCCGTCCACTGGGCATTTCAATATTTTCAAAGGAGTAAGCCCCATTGACATCTGCTGTCGTTTCCAGGGTGGATGTTTCCTTCATTTGGTCAAAAATCCGTAAAGAGACAGTGAGGTGCTCTGGAATGGACAATCCGTAGTCATTCGTCAACTTCCCGGTAATATTGACCTTTTTGACCCCGGGAGTGACTGATGGAGCTTCAACTGTCAAAGTTGGATCAATTGTCGATTGAGTGGTTGTCGTAAGTGAACTTGAAGAACTATTGGTAGCTCCTGCGGTAATCACCGGTTCTATTACTGGCTGAAATGAAAGCGACCGTATGGCAGTAATAACTGCCCATTTTTCATTTTCCGGGAGCATATTCCCAAATGCTGGCATGGCGTCGCCTAATCCGTTGGTGAGAACGTTCACCATATCCTGATTGGAGATCGCGGACATGATCCTTTGGTCTGTAAAATCTGTTGGATTCACCTTTAAGGTGGCTGCTTGTTCTCCATCTCCCTTGCCTGTTTCTCCATGACACTGGCTGCAGACTGTGGCGTATATTTCAAACCCGATTGCCATTTGATCTGGTGTATTTTCGAGAGAAAGCATATATGAAATGACGTCCCACCTTGACCGGTCGTCCAATTTGCTGGAAAATGCAGGCATTGATCCATTCGCATTTCCTTCGGTGATGATATTGAACCAGGTCTGAGGAACGGCATTGTGAAGCACATCGATCTGAGCCAATGCTGCAGGCGGCGTGGTGGAGTTGCCGGCATTTTGTCCGGCACCATTCCCCATGTTGCCATGGCAGGATGCGCAATAATCCGAATATACGGTCTCTCCATGAGCCGGATCTGGCGGAATTAATGGGTAAGCCACAGCGGTTGCTGCAGGAGGCAGAAATGCTGGTGTTGAATATCCGGGAGGAGGTTTAATATCTCCAGCAAGGGAAAAATTACATCCAGTAATTACAATTGAAAAGAAAACAATGGAAACAGGTAATAATAACTTTTTCATGAATTTGTACTCATATCATTTGATCGGTTCTATAGTAAAACCACATTTCGGACAAAATCGGTCACTTTCCTGAATTGCTCTCCCGCAACGGGGACAAAACCCGGAGCTTTTTTCTTTTAGTTCCGTTCGTCGTTTGGCGATCAACTCCTCCAGTTCATCGTAATCGTTTGTGATTTTATTTGAACTTTTAGAATTGGATGTCATTTTGGATTCATGGGTAAATCCCATATCTTCCAGTTCTTTCAATAATCCAGCGGCTTGTTGTAATAATTCCACCCTTTGAATCGGATAAAGGTCTTCAGGAACTTTATGAAGGGAGTAATCAAAGTCCAACTCCTGGATGGAAGACAAAAGGCGTTCTTTTTCAGCTAACAAGGAAGAATGAATATGATCCAATTTATCTTTTGCAGCACCATCAACTGGATTTAACTTACGCGAATAGCGCGCATCCTTTATGTAAAATGGTCTGCCTATAAAGGCAGCCACTAACAATAATACGGTGAGGATCAAGAGGATAGCTGTTGTTTCCATCGTGCCTATTCCTTTTTGGTTTATTTATAAATTTATATATTCCAGTTAATCAGATCCCAATAATGGATCGATCAAGTTCTTAATCTCAGAACTGGAATTAAATGGACCGATCTGGATATATGCCAATTTCCCGTCCCGATCAACAATGTAGGTTTCCGGAACTCCCCTGATACGAAACATCTGGGAGATCTTTGTCCCCAGGTCCGGACCATTCGGATAGGTGGTTCCAAATTTCGCCAGGGTTGCCTTTGCTTCCGGCTCCGTATCCACATAATCCACACCCACAAAAAGAACTTCATCGCCAGGCTGGTAATATTCCCAGGTACTTTGCAGAGCATCCGCCTCGCTTTCACAGGGTTTGCACCAGGACGACCAGAAATTAATGAGAATGACCTTTCCTTTTTCGGATGTGGTATCGATCGTCTTACCGTCAAATGTAACCAATGTTATTCCTGGCAGCTCCTGGCCAACCTTTACCGGGCCTTGCTGACTGCGCTGCATTCCCATAAAAAGAAAGCCAAGAAATCCAACCAATAATATTCCCGCAACAATATAAATTGGTACAGGTAAATTCTTTCTGGTCTCTGGATCATTTGTGTCATTCGGGGGGATTACTGCCATATTTTATCCTTTTCTATTCTTTAATTCTGCTTCAATTCGTGCCAAGTACTCATCCCCCGATGATGCAGAATTTAATTTTTCCGTGGTTGGGTTGATAACTCTTTTTGGCGCCCGCAATCGATTCACGATCCACCATAATAACAAGACACCGCCAATGATCATGACCGGTGGCAGAATGTAAACCAGCCAATTGAGTCCTTTTTTGGGGGGTTCAGGTAGAACCCGGTCGCCATATTGGGTTGCGAAGTAATCTTTGATCTCTGCTGTTGTCCAGCCCGCTTCCAGTTTTTCCCTGATGAGATCACGCCATTGTGCACAGGCCTGCGTCGGACATACATCCAATGATATGTTTTCGCATACCGGGCAATAAAGCTGACGGGCGACCTCGTTGATCTGATCATCGGTAACCGGCTGAGTATCCTGGGCAAGTCCCAGGTTGATTCGTAATCCCGCCAGAACTAATGTGAGCAGTAACGCGGTAAAAACGACTTTCCTGTTCATTAATCGCTCCAAATCTCTCTCCCTATCCTTTTTCTGGTGTCGGCCAGACCGCAACGATGGAACCAAAAATGAGGACAAGACTTCCAAGCCATAACCAGTTCACCAGCGGATTATGGTAAACCTTAAATGTTGCCAGCCTGGTGGATATAGGCTGCCAATCTACCAGGATGATATATACATCATCCTCCATGGTGCTGCGAACTCCCGGAATCGTCATGGGTTGCTGGGCATCATAATAATAATCTCTGCGGGGATAGAGCTCCTGCAATACTTTACCACCTTTGCTGACCTCCATGACCGCCCGGGCTACATTCTTCCCATCAGCAGTATCAAATTCTGCTAAAGACTTATATGTCACAGAATAACCTGCCAGGTCGAGACTTTGACCCGGAGTGAGTGCTCCCTGGGTTTGTGTCTGGAAGGCATTAATTCCGATCACACCTATTCCCATTAAAACAATTCCCAGGTGAATAATATATCCACCATATCGCCGGCGATTTCGTGCTGTTAATCTCCAGATCGACTCGAAGAAATTGTCACCGGTACTGCGGGAGCGAGCTCTAATACCCCGCCAATATTCATAAATTGTTACAGATATTACCAGTGCTACCAACCAGAAAGCGAATAAAGCTCCCGGCTGCTTAACACCTAAAACGAATGCAGCTACAACGGCCAGAACAGACGGAATGAAAGGTTTCCAAATGGCTCTTCCCAGGGTCTTTCCGGTCGATATCTGCCAGGCAGATAGAGGGGCAATACCCATGAGCAATAGCAGTCCACCCCATAATGGTCCGGTTGCTCTAATATACCAGGCCGGACCGAATGTGACTTTCTGCCCGGTCACAAGCTCAGATAATAAAGGAAAGAAGACTCCAAAATTGCATTCGATAAATATACCCAGGAATAACAGGTTATTTACCAGAAATAACGTTTCGCGGGAGAGGAGTGAATGGAGCTGACCTTCAGATCGTAAATCCTTCCAACGATAAACAAGCAGCCAAATGGAAACAATTAATGTGAGGGAAATAAATGCGAAGAATAACGGACCGATTGCACTCTGGGCGAATGCATGCACTGAAGATAAAACACCAGAACGAGTTAGGAATGTGCCTACTATTACCCAATCATAGGTCAGGATGATAAGAAACATATTCCATTGCTTGAACATTCCCCGCTTTTCCTGGATCATCACTGAGTGCAGCAGGGCAGTACCGGTCAACCACGGCATCAGTGCAGCAACTTCCACCGGATCCCAACCCCAGTATCCTCCCCACCCCAGGACATCATATGCCCAGCGCATTCCCAATACCAGGCCAATCGTCAGAAACAACCAGGCCACCAATGTCCAACGTCGGGTTAACCGGATCCAGCGATCATCGGTCCTACCGGTGATCAGAGCAGCGATGGCAAAAGCAAATGGAATTACAAAGGCAACAAACCCTAAATAAAGCATGGGTGGATGGATGATCATCCCCGGATGTCGTAAGAGTGGATTAAGCCCTCTACCATCCTGCGGCATGAGCAAGTCTGATCCGACTGGCGGGAACATCGCTTCGATGCGTTCGCCAGATGGTGTTGCCCAGAAACGAGTAAATGGATTTTCGAAGAAAATGGACATACTCAAGAAAAATGTGAGGGTTACCATGGTAACTACGATCACCCAGGGTAAAAACTCTCGATCGCGTGTCCAATTTCGCAGCATGACAGCTGAAGTAAAAGCAGACATCAGCCAGCTCCAAAAGATCAATGAACCCGATTGTCCACCCCATAACGCTGTCAATTTTAAGTAGAAGGGCATGCTGCTGCTGGAAACAGCATAAACATAAGAGACTTCATAGTGCCCGGTGACGATCAAATAAATAATACATCCCGCTGCCAGGGTAATTAATCCAAAAGTGATCAGGGATGCATATCTGGCGGAATCAATCCAGCGTTGATCTTTGGTGCTTACTCCAACAATTGCAGCTACAGACGCATATATTGTGACGACGAGTGTGATAACTAATATTCCGAAACCCAAATCAACAATCATAATTACTCCGGAATGCTGGTAATATAAACAAAAATAAAAGACTCAAAAAAGGACAGCAGTCAGCTTCTGACTGCTATTCTTATTCTAATCTAAATGGGATGCCATAAAGACATTAATTAATTTGCCGCCTGTTCAGGAACAGCTTCATCATAGCGGGTTGGACATTTAAGCAAAAGTTCATTGGCATGAAATACACCTTTGTCATCCAGAGTCCCTGTCATTATGGCTTGAGCTTCATTTTTTAAGAGGTCAGGCTTTGGACCATTATAGATAACCGGTAAATGCCTCAAAGATGTATCAGATACAGCCTGGTGCAGTACTTCTGCCAGTCCCCCCATTTTATCGATCTCCGCATTCTCCCCAGGAATATGCACAACATCAAATGTCAAATCCAGGGTATTTGGATCAAATTTGATCGTGTCTCCCACTACTGCCCCGGAAATCCTAATTTCACGGCCAGACATTTCCTTAGCTTTGGTGTTCAATTCATTTACAGTGAGAAAGTACTGTGCATTTGCTTGAGATGATGAAATGATCAAGTAAACAATTGCTGCAAGAATGAGTATTCCACCAAATATAAATTTCCTCTTCATGGGTCTCTCCCTTTATTGATTTCGGCGTGCTAATTTACATCACGAAAAACGAGTTTCCTTTGGTTTTTGGTAGAAATCACATACTATAAGGTGATTCTGCCATAACAAGATTAAAGAAATGTGAGAAGCATTCCCATAATTACCCATATTTTATCTACTTTATCAGAAATTATCAAATATTCATAGAAACTGTTCTATAAATCAATGATCACAATTTTGATGATTCCTTGGCAAAACAGCATTTTGTCAGAATAATATATCGAAAACCACGATATATTTGGATTAATTGTCACGATTATTACATTCTGTGAAATTTAGATAAAATTTCTCAAAAAAGGGGTTTTAATGTTGTATTAATGTAAGGAGGCGGCTATAATTCATTTATAAAATGGGTGTATTGTATTTACCCTGAGTGAGGAGGTGTGCATAGAAAATTACAAATCTTAAAGGATCGATTATTTTCAACAATAGGAGAATGATTATATGAAGAAAAAATTATTGATAATCGGCTTGATACTGGGATTGGTTTTCGTTATTGCAGCATGCCAACCGGCTGCTGCTCCAACAACCGCCCCAGTAACCGAACCACCCACCTGCCCGGCACCTGAACCTTGCCCGGTCGCAGAAGTGGGTGTCGAAGCGCCTTTTTCGGCTTTATGGTCTGCATCTGGCCATGCAGACAAAGAAGGAGAAGCGTTCCGCCATTGGGATAGTGAAAGTCCGGCAGAAGTTCCAGTCGCATGCACCAAGTGTCATGCCGGTGCTGGTCTTGTTGAATTCATGACCACAGGCAAGAATGAAGCCGTTATCGCTGCCGCTGATGTTACTGGTATCACATGCAATTCCTGCCACAATAACGCATCATTCAACTACACTGCAGTGACCTTCCCATCCGGTGTTGTGATCAGTGGTCTGGGTCGCGAGGCTTTGTGTATGACCTGCCACCAGGGACGTGAATCTAAAGTCAGTGTCGACGCTCAGATCGAGAAATTCGCAGTAACCGATCTCGATGCAGTGGTCGCCCCGATCAAGGATGATGCTGGTAAAGACGTCCGGTTTGGCTTCCGAAATGTTCATTACTTTGCTGCAGCAGCAACTTTATATGGCAGCCAGGTTCATGGCGGATATGAATATGAAGGTAAAGCATATGATTTTAAGTTTGATCATATCGATGGTTATGCGACCTGCATTGACTGCCATGACAGCCACTCTCTCGAAGTAAAAGTGGAGCAATGTGCGCTCTGCCATGAAGGTGCTGCAAAGGTAGAAGACCTGAAGAGTATCCGAATGATCAGCTCCAAAGCTGATTATGATGGAGATGGTGATGTAGCAGAAGGTATGGCATTCGAGATCGAAGGTCTCCAGGTCAACTTGTTTGCCCAATTGCAGAGCTACGCCAAGGATAAAACCGGTGTCAGTGTTGTATATGATGCTGCAGCCTATCCATACTGGTTTGCTGATGCTGAGGGTGATGGTGTAATCGATCAAAAAGATGGTGCTAATGTTGCATTTTCGACATGGACTGCCCGCCTGCTCAAAGCAGCCTACAATTACCAGGTATCTATAAAAGATCCGGGTGCTTTTGCCCACGGAAATAAATACATCGTTCAGCTCCTCATCGACTCGATCGAGGATTTGGGCGGTGATGTAACAAAGCTTGAGCGCTTTGACGCAGGTCACTTTGATGGCTCCAGTTTGGCCTTCCGTGATTGGGATGCCGATGGCGAAGTACCTTATAACTGTGCCAAGTGTCACAGTGCAACTGGACTACCTGAATTTCTAAATGCCGGTGGAACTGTATCTATCTCTCCCACTGGTTCAGTGCTGCAGTCTGGTATAGGTGCTCAACCCGTATCAAACAGCTTTACATGCTACACCTGCCACGATGATGCCAACTGGCCTAAGCTCTACGAAGTAGCTACGGTACCATTCCCGAGTGGAAAGAGCCTTAGCTTCGCCAAGGACGCAGATGGCAAGAATGTCGCAGATCCAAACAATATCTGTCTCTCCTGTCATCAGGGACGCCAGTCTGGTCGAACAGTGTCCTTGTCAATAGCTGGTAAAGAAGCAGATATTGCAGATAAATCTGTTACCTTCCAGAATGTTCATTACGCCAGCGCTGGTGCAACACTGTTTGGTGCAGATGCCGGTGGTATGTTCCAGTATCCTGAGAAGGAATATGCCGGTCAATTCGCACACGTCGAAGGGTTCACTACCTGCTCCTCCTGCCATGATGTTCACATGCTGGAAGCCAAGGTTGAAGCTTGCAAAGGCTGCCATGGCACCGACGATGTGAAAGCGATCCGTGCTCCTGGAGACACCACAGATTATGATGGTGATGGTGATACTGCAGAAGGTATTGCTGGTGAAGTTGCAACCATGCAGGAAAAACTCTATGCTGCCATTCAGGCTTATGCCAAGGATAAATTAGGTGCTGGTATTGTTTACGATACCAATTCCCGCCCCTACTTCTATCTGGATGTGGATGGAGACGGCAAGGCTGATCAGGATGCTGATGGGAAGAAGCTTGCTTATATCTTCTCACCACGGCTGACCGAAGCAGCATTCAACCTGCACTATTCCTATAAAGATGCTGGTGCAGCAATGCACAATGGTGTTTATGTACTTCAAGTTCTTTACGACACCATTCAAGATCTCAATGGAAGCGTTGCAGGCTTAACCAGACCGTAATTGCCGCAAAAGATAATATGCATAAGAGGCGATGTTCATCACATCGCCTCTTTGTATTACTGATGATAATCACAATATTGTCATATTTTTAGAATATTGATAGTTTTTGTAAACTTTTCCATTATAATTTCGGTATAATTAATCTTGTATTAATCTAAATAATAATTATTCGAAAATTATGCACCATGGAGAAGTGTAATATGAAGGGAAATAACCTACACATTATTCGAAAAAGTTGGATCATTGTGTGTGCTGGTCTGGCTGTGCTTGCCATGGTTTTCGCATTCCTGCCCCGAACAGAGGTTCAGGCAGCGCCGGTAAATGAAGTCATTGCTGTTCCACAATCACAATTACCGGATGCCACATGTCTGGGTTGTCATGGAAAACCAGGTGTAACAACCACTTTACCTGGTGGTGAAGAACTTAACATAAGCATAGATCCAAATCTATTTATTGTCTCAGTTCATGGAAGTCAGGAAATGGGATGTTCCACCTGCCATCCAGGTATTACTGAGTATCCTCATCCCGAATTGACTGCAGAAACTCATCAAGAATTTAGCTTCGAGGCCACTCAATCCTGTCAAAACTGTCATGCCGACCAGTATAACGCTGTGAAAGATAGTATTCACATGCAGGCTTATGAATCAGGTAACAAACTCGCACCTGCCTGTACTGATTGCCATAACCCCCATACTCAGACCCGTTTGGTGGATGAAAAAGGCAACACGCTTGTTGAAGCCCGGGTGAGGATCCCGGAGACTTGTTCCAAATGCCACAATGAGATTACGGAAGAGTATAAAGATTCTGTACACGGTGCCAGTTTACTGCTGGAAGGCAACACTGACACCCCTACCTGTATAGATTGCCATAGTGTTCACGATATAGGATCTGTTGATAATGCTTTCCGCCTCCGGTCCCCACAGATTTGCTCCACATGCCACGCGGATAAGGAGTTGATGGACAAATATGGCTTATCCTCCGAAGTCAATAACACCTATATTGCTGATTTTCACGGCACAACAGTGACCATCTTTGAAAAAACAGCTCCCGATCAACAAACCAACACTCCTGTGTGTATCGATTGCCACGGCGTCCATAATATGACCCGCGCGGATGATCCCAATAACGGATTGCATGTCAAAGAAAACCTGCTGCGCACCTGTCAGAAATGTCATCCAGACGCCTCCGAAAACTTTCCAGCTTCATGGATGAGCCATTACTCTGCCTCTCCCAAAACGGCTCCGCTTGTTTATTACGTAAACTTGTTCTACAAGATCCTTATTCCGGGAGTAATAGGAGCCATGGTCATCTACGTTATTTTAGATTTCATCCGCCGCTTGATTGAAAAGCGCAAAGGAGTGAGCAATGACTGAAAAATCCGCTTCTTATCAGCGCTTTCCTGTTGCCCAAAGAATTGAGCACATACTACTATTATTATCATTTACAATACTGGGAATCACCGGCCTGGTGCAGAAGTTTATCGGGGCAGGGATTTCTCTTTGGCTCATTGATGTATTGGGAGGTATTGGAACTGTCCGTATTATCCACCGGGTTGCGGCTACCATTTTCCTGCTTGAACTGATCTATCATTTCGCATTGATGGGATACAAGCTCTATGTACAGCGGGTAGAAATGACAATGCTGCCGGGAGTAAAGGATATAAAAGATGGATTCCAGTCCATTGGATACAATGTGGGGCTCGCAAAATCTCGGCCAAAATTAGGGCGATTCACTTTCGATGAAAAAGTGGAATATTGGGCAATGATGTGGGGAAACCTGGTTATGATCATTACCGGTTTCATGCTTTGGAATCCCATCAAAACTACCGATATACTCCCCGGGGTATTTATTCCGGCTGCTAAAGCAGCTCATGGTGGAGAAGCGGTATTGGCTATCCTGGCCATCCTGATCTGGCATTTATATCATGTCCACATCAAATACTTCAACAAGAGCATTTTCACGGGAAAATTAACACGCCATGAGATGGAAGAGGAGCATCCGCTTGAGCTTGAAAAAATTGAAGCGGGTGCAGGAACTGTGTTACCTTCTTCTGCGGTGGTGAAGCGAAGAAAATCTCTCTACTTCCCGATAGCTGCTGTCATATCATTAATTGCTCTGGCGGGAGTTTATTATTTTGTGACTGCAGAAACAACCTCCATCACAACCATGCCCCCAGCTGAACAAGTCCAAATACTCTCTACAGCCCAACCCACGAATATACCTGAGCCAGCGACCCCAGCTCCGACTACCCGACCCATGTTCCCTGGGGCAGTATCAAATGACCTTTCCTCCTGGGATGGTGGTTTGGGTGAGTTGCTTCAAGCCAAATGTGGAATGTGTCATGGCACATCGGGGGGATTATCTCTAGCTTCATATGCTGATGCTTTGAAAGGTGGAACGAACGGAGCAGGCATAATCCCCGGGGATGCAGACACAAGTGTGATCGTCAAGATCCTGGAAGCCGGTGGTCATCCCGGTCAATTGACCGCGGACGAGTTGGCTGCATTAAAAGCCTGGATTCTGGCAGGAGCTCCAGAGAAATAACACTAATAAAAACCTTTCGGGAAATCCCGGAAGGTTTTTTCTAACTTTTTGTGGGAGTTGTATCAAATCCCAATCATCGGTGTTAAGCATATATAATACTAACCACCAACTGATAAACACTTTTTTTCAATTATCGTTACCTAGAGGGTAAAATGAGTATTGAATTTTCAGGAAAACATGCCTTCATCACAGGCGGTTCGAGTGGAATCGGATTAGCTCTTGCAAAACTCTTGGCCAAGCAAGGGACAAATATCACCATTCTTGCCCGGCGTGAAGATCAGTTAAAGAAAGCTGCTGCTGAGGTTCGTTCACACTGTATCCATCCAGATCAAATTATTTTCACTCTTTCCGGTGATGTCGGTAACCTCGAAATTATCTGGCCACTTTTGGTTGAATACGAGGAAAAATATGGATCACCGGATTTCCTGATCAACTCAGCCGGTATAACATATCCGGGTAAATTTTCAGTTCTCCCTCCGGAAATCTTTAGAGACCTGGCGAATATAAACTACCTCGGAACAGTATATGTCAGTCGGGCTTTTGTGAATGGAATGATACGACGGGGAAACGGATGGATCGTCAACATTTCATCCATGGCCGGCTTCATCGGCACTTACGGTTATAGCGGGTATGGCGCATCCAAATATGCCGTACGCGGATTTTCCGATGTCCTGAGGGCAGAATTAAAGCCTCGCGGGGTCAAGGTCTCAGTGGTTTACCCACCGGATACTCTAACTCCACAATTGGAATTTGAAAAAGACTTGAAACCAAGCATTACCAGGGAATTGGCAGATAATGCCGGGGTGATGACAGCAGAAAATGTCGCGAAGATTATTTTGCGGGATATGCAGCGCGGTCGTTATACGATCCTGCCGGGGTTTCAGAGCTGGTTCTATTACACACTCTCGTTCCTTTTAGGTGACCTAACATATCCAGTTATGGATATGGAGATAAATAATGCAATTCGGCGGATCGTTAAAAGAAGACAGTGATTATTTTTTTTCATCGGAGGAATTCAATGGATATTCTACAGAAATGTTATGACTATATGGATGTAAAAAATGCAAAAGCAACGGGCATTTATCCTTTTTTCATTCCATTAACAGAAAATGAAGGCACCGAAGCAGAATTCAAGGGTCATCGACTAATCATGTGTGGTTCGAACAATTACCTGGGATTAACGACTCACCCAAAGGTTAAAGAGGCTGCCATTGAAGCGGTAAAGCGTTATGGCACTTCTTGCACGGGATCAAGATTTCTAAACGGAACCTTGGAATTGCATGAGCAGCTTGAACACGAATTGGCTGAATGGGTTGGAAAAGAAGCTGCATTGTGCTTTTCAACCGGGATGCAGGTAAATCTGGGTACGGTTAGCGCCCTGGTAAATCGAGGAGATGTGGTAATCCTGGACAAAGATGACCATGCCAGCATTGTCGATGGAGCCCGGCTTAGTTTTGGTAAGATCGAGCGTTTCATCCACAACGACATGGAGCACCTCGAACGCACATTACAATCAATTCCGGAAAGTGCTGGAAAATTAGTTGTTGTGGATGGTTTATTCAGCATGGAAGGTGACCTGGCACCTCTCCCGGAAATGCTTCCGGTAACCCGGAAGTACGGTGCCCGCTTGATGGTGGATGATGCGCATGGCATGGGTGTGATGGGTGGTGGACATGGTACTGTAGCTCACTTTGGGGTCACAAAAGATGTTGACCTGATCATGTCCACTTTCAGCAAGTCCTTCGCCTCGCTGGGCGGCTTCATTGCCGGGGACGAGGATGTCGTTTCCTATATCAAACACCATGCGCGCTCATTGATCTACAGCGCCAGTATCCCCCCGTCAAACGCAGCGGCTGCCTTGGCTGCTCTCGGAGTCATGCGGTCCGAACCGGAAAGACCCGCCCGTGTCCTTGCCAACGCAGAAAAGATGCGCAAAGGTTACCGCCAGCTGGGCTTCAATATCGGGAATTCTGTTACTCCAGTTGTCCCGATCATCATCGGCGACGATCAATTGACTTTCATGATGTGGAAGACACTATTTGATGAAGGTGTTTTCGTCAACCCGGTCATTTCTCCTGCAGTGGCACCAGGTCATCAACTTTTACGCACAAGTTATATGGCCACTCATACAAATGACCAGTTGGATAAAGTCCTGGAGATTTTTGAAAAAGTTGGCAAGAGGCTGGGTGTGATTTAGAATGAAGCTAAAAGTCAATTAGTGATTAGTTGATTAGTTACTTAGTTAATAGTTACTTAGTTAATAAGTTAAAAAGTCAATTAATGATTTTTTGTAAGTAAAATTAATCAAGATTTGAATTAACACAAAGATGAGTGGTCATTAATTTCGCCTGACCACTCATCTTGCTTAATTATTCAACTAATCACTAATCACTTTTCACTATTCAACTATTCACAATTCACTAATCACTATTCAACAAATCACTTGTTGCTATTCACTTCTTTACTATTCTTTACAATACTTTACTCAAGAACGCCTTGGTTCGCTCTTCTTTAGGATTGCTGAATAGAATATCCGGAGGAGCTTCCTCCACGATCAAGCCATCGTCCATCAAAATGGCTCTATTGGCAGCAGCCCGGGCAAATCCCATCTCATGGGAAACAACCACCATGGTCATTCCTTCACGGGCAAGAGTGAGCATGACATCCAATACTTCCTGGATCATTTCCGGATCAAGAGCGGAGGTTGGCTCATCGAAAAGCATGATCTTTGGATTCATAGCCAGTGCACGGGCGATTGCCACACGCTGCTGCTGTCCACCGGACAATTGCCCGGGAAATACGTCTGCTTTTTCTGGAATACCAACTTTCACCAATAATTCCAGTGCTACTTTTTTAGCTTCTGCCTTGTCCCGTTTGCGAACGACCTTTTGGGCCAGGGTAATATTGTCTATTACAGAAAGGTGAGGAAACAGGTTGAATTGCTGGAATACCATTCCAACTTCTGTCCGTACCTGGTTAATATGTTTGGTGGTATCCAGCGGTATTCCATCCACCACGATGGATCCTTTATCGTATTCTTCCAATCGATTGATACAGCGCAAGAAAGTGGATTTCCCGGATCCGGATGGGCCGATGATCATGATCACCTCACCCTTTTGCACATCCAGAGATACCCCTTTCAGCGCTTCAACGTTTCCGAAGCATTTTGTTACATTCTCAATATGAATAATGGGTTCCATGGGTTTACCTCTCGATCCGGGTTCGTTTTTCAATCCAGGTGACAACCCGGGCTGAGAACAATGTCAATACTAAGTAAAGAAGAGCGATCATTACCCAGGTTTGGATGGGAATGAAATTAGCAGCCATAAACTCTCTTCCCCGCCGGGTCATGTCTGCAACCGCCACAACACTGACCAGAGATGAATCTTTTAGCATGGAGATGAATTCATTTCCAACAGGTGGCAATATGACTCTGATGGCTTGAGGAATGATCACGTATCGCATTGCCTGGATATGGGTCATACCAAGGCTTCGAGCAGCTTCCATCTGACCTTTAGATATGCTCTGGATTCCAGCTCTATAGATCTCACTCATATAGGCACCATAGCAAAATGTGATACCGAATATGGCCATCCAAATCGGGTCGGCCAAATATTCCTTCATTGATTGGATGTTATACGTTGTCCCAATTTGTTGAATAATGGAAGGCAAAGCAAAATACCAGAATAATAATTGAACCAATAGGGGTATACCCCGGACAATTTCCACATAGACTGAAGCAATACCAGAAATGATCGGATTTTTTGATAGCCTGCCCAATCCACTGATCAGCCCTAATACTAGGACAAGAAAGAAGGAAGTTATTGTAACTAAAAGTGTGACACGTAGACCATCCTGCACAAAAATGAGCACCCGGCGGTATGGGTCGGGTTGGGAAATCACCAAGAAAAGGATTAATGCGATCACACCGGCGACTAAAAACCACCAACGGTCAAATTTACTTTTCGATGCAGCTGCTCCTGCCCCGGTTTGAGCTGCATCTACTTTTGGTAATAGAGGGTTACGTTCGTCTGTCATTTTATGATTTCCTAATAAAATACGAGGTTAAATAACCTCGTTTGGATAAACAAAATCATTCATAAAATATGTGCATTAACCGCTTAATCGATCAATTTATTTACTCTATTGTTAACCCAAAATATCGCGATTCGATGCTTAATATAGAATGTGTGATTGTATCACTTTGTGAAAAATTTTACAGGTTTTTTTTATTTTTGTTTTTTTATTTTGATGATCGTCAAAGAACCATTTTCAACAAATTCGATTATTGTGGATAGTTCTGCAAATTTTATACTTTGAAGTATTATCTATGGGATAATAATGAGGACCGACAAGACCATCTCGGATGGATGATTGGGTTTAATGAAATTATCCTATTGAAAATTTATCTCTAAAATGGTGTAATTGGCATATGGAAAACAATCCTCCCCTGATATATCGGTTTTTTCAGAAAAAACTATTATTCCTTATATTATTCAATATTCTCATGTTTGCGTTGGGAGGGGGAATAGCGCATTACCTCGGGTTAACCATAAATTGGACTGCTTATATGGCCGGCCAGGGGATAATGTTGATGTTGATGTTGGGAGTATTCTTCCTGAATGATTATTTTGAAATGCAGTCTCCATTTGGTCCTGTCGCTCCGCCCCGGACAACCGCAGAATTGGAATCCCTTCGTAAGCTTCAAGCATCCATATTGATCTCAGCTTTATCATTTTTAACTATTTCATGCATATTACTCGTCATCCTCTATCGCGATGGATTGATGAACGGTACTTCCCTCGTTTTGATAAGCTCTGGCTTTCTCGTCGCGATTGGTTATGCTGTACCCCCCTTTCGATTGATCTACTCCGGGATCGGTGAATTACTGGTATCGATCCTTATGTCGATCCTGATACCTGCATTTAGTTTCAGTCTGCAGTCGGCAGAATTGCATCGGTATATTTCAATGTCATCCATACCTGTGGCTGCTTTTTTCTTATCCACAACCCTGATCTTCCAATTTACAACTTACTCGAGTGATTGCAAAAATTGCCAGAATACCCTGCTGGTAAGATTAGGCTGGCAGAAGGGTTGGCATCTTCACAATATACTGTTGATCCTCGGCTTCTTACTACTGGTCCTTTCCCGTATTCAAGGTCTACCTTGGACCTTGGTTTGGCCTTCTCTACTGACTATGCCCATTGCTGTTTATCAGGTAATCCTCATGGGGCAAGTAGCTGCCGGGAAGAAGCCTCACTGGGGGTTATTAAAGGTGACCAGTCTGGCAATTGTTTTATTAACTGCTTACCTTTTAACTTTTACTTATTGGACGAGGTAGTTATGCCCGAATTTTTAAAATTACAGCCACCTTTTATCGCACTGCAGAATTTTCTATCCGCCATCCCTGAATCACAACCGGAAACCGAAGAAATCAACACGATCGACGGATTAACACGGGTGCTGGCGCAAGATTTCTACTCACCCAATCCCTTGCCAGAGTTTCCTCGCAGTACTGTGGATGGATATGCGGTCATTGCAGCACACACTCATGGTAGTTCTGAGAGTCTTCCCGCCATCCTAAAAATGATCGGTGAATCACCCATGGGAAAACCATCAGCAATGACGGTTGGAGAAGGACAGGCAATTTTAATACATACCGGCGGAATGATCCCGACCGGGGCAGATGCAGTTGTCATGCTGGAAAATAGCCAGTTGAATAACGGTTCAGACTTGGAGGTTTTCAGGCCGGTCAGTGTAAATGAAAATGTGATCCTGGTGGGAGAGGATGTCAGTACAGGCGACCTGGTCATACCTGCAGGCCGCGTTATTCGGCCAGTGGAAATCGGCGGATTAATGTCATTTGGCATCACCCGGATTCTGGTCAATAAAAAACCGAAAGTAGGTATTCTTTCTTCCGGTGATGAGGTAATCCCACCTGCACAAAAACCATCAATAGGTCAGGTACGAGATATTAACACTTCCACAATGAGTGCGATTGTAATCGAGGCAGGTGGTCAACCGGTTCCTTACCCACTCATAGCTGATAAAGAAGAGGCTCTCACTCAGTCAGTCATCCAGGCATTTAACGAATGTGATATGGTATTAATTACGGCAGGTTCTTCTGCATCCACCCGCGATCTGACATCCTTAGTGATCGCGAAATTGGGGAAGCCTGGCATTCTAGCGCATGGAGTGAATGTAAAACCGGGTAAACCAACCATATTGGCGGTTTGTAACGGGAAACCGGTCATCGGCTTACCTGGTAACCCTGTCAGTGCTCTTGTCATTGCAGGTATCTTTGTCCGACCTGCGATCCATAAATTATTACAGGTGTCAGATCCACAGTTCAAGCCCGCAGTCCAGGCACGTCTGACTGCAAATTTTGCTTCTTCAGCCGGTCGGGAAGATTGGGTGCCAGTGTTACTGCGAGAAACTGACCGGGGAAATGAAGCGGAACCTATCTTTTTCAAAAGTAATTTGATCTTCAATCTAGTTCGGGCAAATGCTTTAGTTCATATTCCTGCAGATGTTACCGGTGTCCAGGCTGGTGAAACCGTCCAGGTGGAGTTGTTATGAGGCGCGTTTTTCCAATATTCATTCTTGTGGTATTCATTATCTCGTCCTGTGCATCCCAAACCGCCACCCGGATAAACGAAACAGCAATAGCAAATTCCATTCTCCAACAAATTGAGGCGAAACAAACGGTAATCGCGTTTGACCTGACACCTACGATCACGCCTACTGCATCACAAACACCCACAGTAACTGTTACTCCAAGTCCGGTTCCTTCTGCCACACCCACCATTACACCAACATGGATCAAGCATGCCAAAGGAACTCCAATACTGGCTCCCATACTGCTGTATCACCATATCCGTGATATCGAAAAACCCGGCCGCTATGATATTTCTCCTGCGGTCTTTGAAACCCAAATGCAATATTTAAAGGAGTGGGGTTACACATCCATCACGATCGAAACGCTTGTCAATGCATTAAAATACAGCGATCCGCTGCCCGAAAAGCCAGTGATGATCACATTTGATGATGGGGCTTTGGATGTTTACCAAAATGCTTTCCCTATCATGCAAAAACTGGGTTTTGTTGGCACCTTTTACATAGTATCCAACCGCTTAAAATCAGTTGACTTTGTCCATGTCCCTGAAATACGGGAAATGATTTCAGCAGGTTGGGAAATTGGCAGCCACTCTCATTCGCATATTGACCTGACACAGAATCACAATTCCATCAATGCTGAGGCCAAAGGGTCCATGACAGAGTTGAGCGATGCCATTGGAGTGGGGATTTACTCTTTCGCTTACCCGTTTGGGATGATCGATCCTGTGGTGGGTGATCACATTTCCACTTATGGGTATTCCAACGCTGTCGGTTTGGGAACTTCTTATACCCATACACTGGGTCAAATTTTTTACCTTAGCAGGATGGAAGTACGTAATGATTATGATGCGACTGGGTTCGCTCGTTTATTACCCTGGTCGCCTGTTACAACTCCACCTGCTCAGTAAGAGTTTTTGAGGCATTCATGTCTGTATATTTGAAAGATATTCCACTTGATGTAGCGAAGAAAAGATTGTTATCTGCCCTGGAAGAACACGGACTCAATGGTGTAAAAGGACATGAAACCATCCCACTTAATGAGTTCGCCTCCGGCAGAGTATTAGCTGAAGGTGTCTGGGCGAAGATCAGTTCCCCGCACTATCATTCTTCAGCAATGGATGGCTTTGCTGTATCGGCTGTCGATACCCGGGATGCTTTACCTTCAAGGCCGCTCAAACTTGTGGTCGGGGAAAAAGCTTATTATGTGGATACCGGTGATCCGCTTCCAAAAAACACCAATGCAGTCATTCCCATTGAGAACGTTGAACCGATCCATCAGGATGGAACATCAGAACAGGATGTCCGGCATCCACGGGAAATACTAATTCGCTCATCCGTTACACCCTGGAGCCATATTCGTCTCCTTGGTGAAGATATTGTGGCTACTCAACTTGTGATCCCTGCCGGGCAGCAATTAAGTCCATTCGACCTTGGAGCAATCGCTGCTTGCGGACATTCCGCAATAAATGTAATCCGCAAGCCTGTGGTGGCTATCATCCCGACCGGAGATGAACTGGTTGAAATTGGTGAAGGTGCGAAAGCCGGGGACATCATCGAATACAATTCCATGATGATCGCTGCTCAAGTTAATTCCTGGGGCGGAGCAGCGAAACGATACCCGATCGTAAAAGATAACCTGGATTGCCTGAGGGAAGCGGTCATCCATGCAGCTGCTCATTCCGATCTGATCCTGCTTAATGCCGGATCTTCAGCCGGGGCAGATGATTATACTTCCCAGGTGGTGGAGAGCCTGGGGCAGTTGTTGGTGCATGGAGTGGCTGTCCGTCCCGGACATCCAGTGATCATTGGAATGGTCAATGTGAATATTAAAAACCAGGAGCGTCATGTTCCAATTATCGGGGTCCCTGGTTACCCGGTTTCTGCGGCACTCACGTGCGAGTTGTTTGTAGAACCGCTCATTACAATGTGGGCAGGTATAACAAATAAGAGTATTCAAGAAGTGGATGCTGAATTAACTCATAAGGTCACGTCTCCATCAGGGGATGATGATATGATGCGGGTCGCACTAGGCAAAGTGGCCAATCGTCTCATGGCTGCTCCATTGAACCGTGGAGCCGGTGTGATCACCTCGCTCGTCCGCGCAGATGGTATTTCGATGATCCCGCGTGGAATTCAAGGGATGGAAGCCGGCGAGAAAATCCGCGTTCGGCTTTATCGGTCGGTTACTGAACTGGATAAAACACTATTTATCACCGGTTCACATGATCTCACCCTGGATGTTCTGGCAGAATATCTTGCAGAGAAAGGGCACCGCCTGGTCACTGCCAATGTAGGCAGCCTGGGTGGATTGCTGGCCTTAAGTAAGGGAGAAGCTCACGCCAGTGGTTCTCATCTGCTGGATCCCGAAACAGGGATTTACAATGATAGTTACATCCGGCAATACCTTGCTGGTCATTCAGTAAATGTCATGTCCTGGGTCGGACGAATCCAGGGTCTGTTAGTTCAAAAAGGAAACCCAAAGAAAATTATGACGTTGGATGATCTGATACGACCGGATGTTGAGTTCGCGAACAGGCAGCGGGGGGCAGGTACGAGGGTATTATTGGATTATCAATTGAAGTTGTCCGGGATTCCGAATTCGAACATTCGCGGGTATCAAAATGAAGAGTATACACACCTGGGTGTTGCGGCTGCTGTGATTTCAGGAAGAGCAGATTGCGGTCTGGGAATTACTGCCGCCGCCACTGCCTTGGATTTAGACTTTGTTCCTTTGTTTACAGAAACATACGAACTGGTTATTCCCGTTGAAAATTATCATTCTGCACTTTTCGAGCCTATCATCCAGTCAGCCAACAATCCAGAATTTCATTCCCGGGTTCAGAAATTACCTGGGTATGATACTTCCCAAATGGGGAAACTTCGTTTGGTAAGTTGATGCAACGTTCGATAATCTCTTGCATTCAGGTCTGGTTTGTACAATGATTAGAGTAACGATTAAATAACCTGGAGGCAACATGTTACCAAAAATAAATGAACTGGCACCATCTTTTGAACTTCCCGATGATACCGGAAAGATCCATAAACTATCGGATTACAAAGGCAAGACTGTCGTGCTATATTTTTACCCGGAAGACGGCACTGATGGATGTACCACTGAGGCATGCAATTTCCGCGATGATTATTCAGCCTATCAAAAAGCAGGGATCACAATACTGGGAGTATCACCGGATACTATAAAATCTCACCAGAAGTTTAAATCCAAATATGATCTAAATTTCCCATTACTGGCAGATGAAGGTCATGTGGTCTGCGAGAAATATGGAGTTTGGGGGCTCAAGCATAACTTTGGCAGGGATTATATGGGTGTATTACGAACAACTTTCCTGATAGGGCCGGATGGGAAAATTAAAAAAGTTTATGAGAGTGTTAAGCCAGCGGATCATAGTAAAGAGATCCTGGCAGATATTAAAGCATGAGATTAGCGTATGTAGTAAGTTACTATATTTATAAATAAAATAACTCCCATTTCGGGGAGTTATTCGTTAATGAGAAAACCAGTTTTACTAAA
Organism: uncultured Chloroflexia bacterium; assembly: GCA_963757065.1. Lineage (GTDB taxonomy): Bacteria > Chloroflexota > Anaerolineae > Anaerolineales > Anaerolineaceae > PNON01. The sequence goes on from CAVWQC010000001.1 coordinate 237,071, forward strand.
CCAGATCAGATCATCTCGTAAGCAGTTTCGCCATGTAAAGCCGAATCTAAACCGCTCTCTTCATCGGCTGAAGTTACCTTTACGGGTGTTATCTTATTAATCACCCATAACATAGCATAAGAAACTACAAAGGCATAGATCGATGTACCGATAACAGCAGCCAATTCTTTCAAGAAGAATGTTGAATTTCCGAGTAATAATCCATTACTCCCCGCTGCATTTACGGATATATCCGCAAATATACCTAAAAAGATTATTCCTGTAAAACCACCCACACCATGAACTCCCCAAACGTCCAATGCATCATCCATTTTCCATCTATTCTTTAGATTAACTGCCAGGTAACAGATTCCTCCAGCGAGGATGCCAATTATTACTGCACTGGTTGGGGTAATATAACCTGCCGCGGGAGTAATCGTGGCCAATCCGGCTACTGCCCCGGTAAGCAGCCCCAGGAACTTTGGTTTCTTTTCAAATATCCAGGCCAATATCATCCAAACGATTCCTGCAAAAGAAGCAGCGATATCAGTATTCAAAAAAGCTGTAGCAGTTACTCCATCCACTTTAAGTTCTGATCCTGCATTAAATCCATACCAGCCAAACCAGAGTAGACCTGTCCCAAGTGCGACAAGAGGTATGCTATGAGGTCCTTTGTCCTGGAAAAGTCTTTTTCCAACAAAGATCACCGAAGCGAGAGCTGCCATACCAGCAATATTATGAACAACTATCCCACCCGCAAAGTCAAGTACACCCCATTGTTGGAGGATTCCACCACCCCAAACCATATGCACCATTGGGAAGTAAATCAATAGCAGCCAAAAAACCAGGAAAATCAAATATGCGCTGAACTTAACCCGGTTGGCAAAAGCTCCAGTAATGAGTGCGGGGGTGATGATGGCAAACATCATCTGATAAGCGACGAATACAAACATCGGAATACCAGCGGATACGAACATTGTATTTACATTAATACCCCGCAGAAATGCATTATCCAAATTCCCGATCACTCCTCCAACATCCCCGCTGAAACATAAGGAATAACCGACAGCGAACCACAGCACAGTTGTTAATCCCATCGAAACGAAACTTTGGATCATGATGGTTAAAACATTTCTCCGACCAACAAGACCCCCATAAAAAAAAGCCAACCCGGGTGTCATTAACATTACCAGGCTGGTTGCGATTAACATAAATCCGGTATTACCTGTATCAAGCATACTTCCTCCTCAGACAGTGATTAGATTTCTTAAATCGTAGCACTTTCACGTCTGGAAAGAATTGCTGAATAATTGCATATTTATTACAGTTATTTTGCCTGAAAACGATAACCACGGCCACGGACGGTTTGAATGATTTCGGGATGAGATAGGTCTCTTTCTATTTTTTGCCGTAACCGGAGTATATGCGGGCGGATGAGTGTTCGTCCTTCGCCTTCGGTCATCATAGGATAATTTAAAGCACCTTGCGCAATTTGCCTGCATGAGCAGACTTTTCCTTTGGCATCGATCAAATACTTCAAAATGGATGCCTGCTGGGTGGTTAATTCGATAATTCGTTTCTTTTGTGTTTTTTCATCATCGAGGATTACTCTCTGTTCCAGTAATTCAAGGAATATCATTGGTTGTTTCAAGCCTGAGTCAGGTTCTGTTTGCTTTAAGTTGTTAACATCCGAATTTTGACTTTTTAAGATTTTTAAGGATTCACGCAACATTTCACCGAGAGCATGGTTATCTTGATTGGATTGGGATTTGATCAGGGCTTTTTCAATTGCTTCCAGGATCTCTTGAATATGTTGCGGTTTTATCAGGTAATCAACTGCACCTGCCTTTACTGCAGAAATGGCACTTTCTAAAGTTGCATAAGCCGTTAAAATGATGATTGGTATTGAACGACCGGTTTTTTCCAATCTCTTCATCACCTCAATACCGTCCATATCGGGCATCCGAATATCCAATAATAGCAAGTCAAAATCGTTTTCGTTCAATTTTTTAATCGCTTCGGATCCATTTGCCGCACCTTCGACATAATATCCTGCCAGTTGAAGCGACCGTAAAGTTGCCCTGCGAGTATTTTCTTCATCCTCTGCCACCAGGATATGGTATTTCTTTTTCTGTGATTCGAATTCATCGTGATCGGTCATGTCTATCAAGTTATTCCTTAAAAAAGGGAAGCAAAATTCTAAAGACTGAACCATGATTTACTTGACTTTCTGCAGTGAGCATCCCCCCAAATCGTTCGATAATTTTATAACTGACTGCCAATCCCAAACCCGTACCTTCTGCTTTGGTGGAGAAAAATGGGTCGAAAATTGAAGTGAGTTGATCCTCAGGAATACCCTTTCCGGTATCACTTATGGATATTTCAACCATAGGATCATTGGCAGTTACTGAGATAATTATTTTTCCTCCATCATCCATGCTTTCGATGGCATTAATGATAAGGTTAAGAATTACTTGTCCAAGCTCGTCCGCTGAAGCCATTACTTCAGGAATAGTCTCTGGAAAGTTAGTTTGCAATATTATCCTGGCATGTTCAATTTGTTTCTTTGATATTTTTAGGGCGTGTTCCAAAACATCACGGATATCTATTTTCACCAACTTGGTTTTCCCGGGTCTGGAGAAATCCAGAATTCTTCTGCTGATATGAGTTAAACGATTGATCTCCTCTTGTATTGATTTCAAATTTTGTTGTGTTTCTTCTTTCGACAACGAATATTCTGAGATCAGATCCACACAGGATGAAATCGCCTGCAATGGATTATTGATCTCATGAGCAAGTGATGCCAAAAGCCTTCCAACAACTGCCAACCGTTCTGAACGGATCAATGCCTGCTCAGTAGCTTTCCGGTTTGTACTTTCCCGATTGCTTACTCGACGGCCTAGAGGTCTTTTATCATCCCCAAATACAGGTTGACAAGCGTGGTCTATCCAAACCTCTCCTTTTCCGTCTACATTTATACGGAACTCAATCGTGAGGGATGCTTCACTGGTTTTTTCGTCTTCATAATGATCCATCACCCTTTGGGTGTCATCTGGATGAACCATGCGAATTAATAGTTCCGGATCATCAATTATTCCTTTTGCAGCATAGCCAGTGATCCTCTCACAGGCTGGTGAATTATATAGAATAGACCCATCAGGTCCAATCCAATACTCCCAATCATAGGTAAAATCTGCGATCAAACGTAATTTTTCCTCTTCCAGGCTAAGTTCTTTCAGGATGGATTGATACTTATCGATCGCTTCTTCAGTTCGCTTTGAGGCGATCAACATTTTTACTCTTTGCTTCAAAACCAGGGGATGAATGGGGCGGGTCAGAATATCTGTCACACCTAGATTTAATGCCGGAATCACCAGGTCCGAGCCTTCCTGGTCAATGATTAGCAATATCGGAAGTTTTTCCGTTACACCAAGGGATTGGATACCGAAGATCAATTGTTTAAATTCAGGCAATGCCTCGGGGGAGGTAAATGGTAGCCAAACCATAGCCAGGTCAGGTTTTATGGTGATATGTGGTTGGAAAGCTTTATCCAGGGATAATACAGTTGAAAACTGGTATTGGTCAGGCGAAAAAGCATTGATCAACCTATCAGCGCGTACCTGATCATCTGTTACTATGAGAAGGTTGGGAATTATCGAATCTGGTTTCTCATACATAGTTGTTGAAAGTAATAATATCCTTATTATATGAGATACAACCAGGGGAACCGAAACATCAGTTTCTTGGTGTCAATTCTATTGTAGTCGAACCAGGGTTTTTCCCTTTTCCCATAAAGCTTCGAGTCGGTAATACTCACGCTGCGTAGGAGAGAATAAGTGAACGACGATGTCTCCGCAATCTACAACCACCCATCCAAAATCTGAAACACCTTCAATACGGGCAGGCAAACCGCCTTCTTTTTTCGCACATTGAGCTACTGCGTCAGATAAAGCATTTAACATTCGATCTGATGTTCCTGAACAAATGATGAAATAATCTGTAAATGAAGCGACTTCCTGTATGTCCAGCAGTATAATTTTTTCGCCCTTTTTCTCTGCCAGAGATTCTACCAATTTATGGGCTGTTTCCAAGGTATCCAGAATCATTTCTCCTTATTAGTTTTGAGACTTCATTTTAACACGGATTCTTGAGGGATTCTATTCATTGTCAAATTGACTCAAGTTTTGAACGGTAGATGACAGTATAAACCGGCCCGGTCGGTAACAAATCGCTTTTAACCAGGCTGATATGGTCCACAAGGACTTTACCAATTTCGCCAGGTTGATTGCGTAATATGATCTCACCTAATTTCACCAGATGCTCATCGGCCAAACCCTGATACACTCTGCCTATCGTTAAATGCGGGGAAAACGGCTTTTCCTCCCGGGCAATTTTTAACAGGGTTAGAGCATCATCCAAACCTTTACTTAACCCGGTTAGGGATAGCTTATTGTCCAACCCAATCCAGATAACGCGTGGTTTCCTGGCAGTAGGGAACATCCCCGCCGCTGCAGCAGTAAATTGGAATCCGGGTGTGGTAGCAGAAAGTTTATCCATTTTTTCCTGGATCGAAGGAATAAGTGTGATCGGTGTATCCCCCAGGAATTTCAATGTGAGGTGCAGATTCTTTGTAGGCACCCATTTCACCCAACCCGATGGAATCAACCCCTGGTAACACAGTATCGCAGAGTTAATTGCCTGCCTGACTTCTTCTGGTAATTCAATAGCGATAAAGGCTCGGATTGTTTTCATCTTCCTAAAATAGCATATTGATTAGAAAAAGGCAACTCAAGAAGATGGATTTATAAGTCAAGAAATCATTTGATATATTACAGCATTTTCTATTCATCAAGAATAATATAATTAAAAAAAAACCTGTTCACCCAAACACTTTGTGTGCCATCAGTACATCCTTCTAATGATTATCTGTACAGAGGTATCTATTTGTGGTATAAGGAAATTGCCCTACTGTGTTCGTGATGTTGCCTATGCGTTCTGAGCCAACACCTTAAAAAATGGGTCTTATTCTTGCGGCAGTGATGCGGTAGACTTCGGTCAAGGCTGATCTTCCGGGACGAGATCCGTCCTGTATTTATACAGGTTCAAAACCCAGCAGCACACGGCATGGCGGGGTTCTTTTAAACAAAACCCAATTCCAGCAATTACACTGGACATATGTCCAGTTGTTTTTATATCTTTTATCAGGAGCGAGGTAAATATGGATAGAAAGGATTTGTTAAAGAAGATCAAAGAAGATGGGGTGAAATTTATCTCCTTCCAGTTCACCGATGTGAATGGTGTTGTGAAGTCTCTGGATGCCCCAGTTGAACGATTGGAAGTCGCACTAGATGAAGGCATCTGGTTCGATGGTTCATCCGTTGAAGGATTTTGTCGAATCCAGGAGAGCGATATGCTCTTACAAGTTGATCAGGATTCTTATGCTGTCCTACCCTGGTCTCCGGTGGAACTTCGCCGCGGACGATTCTTCTGCGACATATTCATGCCGGATGGCACACCATTCAACGGAGATCCTCGTGGTGTCCTCAAAAGGTCACTGGCCAAGCTCAAAGAAAAAGGTATGGTATTCAATGTCGGGCCGGAACCGGAATTCTTCCTCCTCAAGAAAAATGGCGGAGAGATGATCCACCCGGTGCCGCATGATGTTGGCGGTTATTTTGACTTCTCCCCCAACGATGAAGCTGTCCGTGTCCGAACGGAGTTGATCCAGGCTCTGGGTCAGATGGGCTTGGAAATTGAAGTAGGACACCATGAAGTTGCCCTTGGTCAGCATGAGATCGACTTCCGTTTTGCCGATGCATTACGTACAGCCGATAATGTACTTACTTTAAAATACACCGTTAAAGCCATAGCTGCACAAAATGGATTGGTGGCATCGTTTATGCCCAAGCCCATTTTTGGAATCAACGGCAGTGGTATGCATTGTCATCAATCCATTTCGGACCTGAACGGCAAGAATCTTTTCTTCGATGGAAAAGATCCATTCAGCCTGTCCAAGCTGGCTTATGGGTTCATCGCCGGACAGTTAAACCATGCCCGCAGCTTCTCTGCTGTAGTCGCACCGACTGTAAACTCATATAAACGGTTGGTTCCTGGATATGAGGCTCCCGTTTACATAGGCTGGGCTCAAACCAACCGTTCCGCTCTGATTCGGATTCCTCGCTATACACCCGGGCGGGACGGTGCAGTTCGTGCTGAATTAAGGTGCCCGGATCCATCTTCCAACCCTTACCTCGTCTTCCTTGCAATCCTTGCTGCAGGAATGGATGGCATCGAAAAAGGTATGAATGCACCCACCCCATTAAATAATGTGAATGTTTATGAGTTGACACAGGCAGATCGTAAACGCCTTAAGGTCGATAACCTTCCCGGTTCCCTGGCTGAAGCGTTGGTGGAATTGGATAAAGATCCGGTCATCAAGGATGCTCTCGGTTCTACAATTTATGAAGCATTCGTTCGTTCTCGTAAAGCGGAGTGGGAAGAATACCGGATTAATGTTTCAGATTGGGAAGTGGAGCATTACCTGGAAACTGCTTAATGCTTAGGTTCGATCAGTCTGCAAAAGGTGCATAGGTCAACAGAACTGGTTGGCTGACCGCATTGTTTACAATATTTTTCCTCATATAACTGGCTTTCTGATATTTTCAGAAGGCCAGTTTTTTTTCGTTCAATAAAGGTTTGGAAGTACTGGTATTTCAAACCTGGCTGGTCATTTTCCAACTCATTGAGGATCGTCTTATAATGGTTCGTTCTGGAACCGGTGGAGAAAGGACATTCCTCTTCGATGTACTCGATCTCATTCAGGAGCGCATAAGCTGTTGTTTCCCGCTCATAGAATTGAACAAATGGCTTTACCCGCCGGGCGAACTTATCGCGTTCATCCATTACCGGGTACTGCCTTCCAAGTTGATCTGTATTCCAGGTCAAGTTATTCGAAAACAGAACCGCAGCTTCATCATCCAGGTTGTGACCGGTAGCCAGCACGTTGAAACCATTCTCATGGGCATAACGGTTCAACTCATGGCGTTTCACCAATCCACAGGTGGAGCAGGGTTTATTGTCTCCCGGATGCGACCGCATGAACATCTCTGGTACTGTCTCAATATATTCCTGCTGAATATGCAACTCGTGAAGTATTAATCCTCTTGCTAAAGCGAATTTGCGGGTGAATTCCATGGAACTGGTGGAATATTGGCTGTCTGCATCTATTCCCAGTTGGATGGATAATCCTTCCACAATATAGCCCAACCGTGTCAATGCATCCCATAACCCCAATGAGTCTTTTCCCCCCGAAACAGCGGCAAGGATCCGGTCTCCTTCATTGATCATGCGGAATTTCTTAATCGTAGTAGCCGTGTGCTGCAGAAACCATTCGTTAAAATGGTCCTTGCATAAAGCCATTCTATGCTGCCTCAGATTGATGACCGCACTTTGCGAGCATTTCCTGCATCTCATCGATTTCCACCCGAGATGACCGGTACAAGTTTTACTATATCCTTATCTTTGAGCAGGCGGTCTTCAGTAATGATCTCCCCTTCCCTTACAGCCAGATAGCTTTCGGGAGTAAACCTTAAGCGTTTATAAACCTGTGAAAGGGTCAGATCACCGGGGATATTGTATTCTTTATCACGTAGTTTTATGGTTGGCACAAACGCTGCCTTTCTTTTCCGCATATTGAAACTCATTGTATAATTTAGTACGGCATGAATTATATCGTAGAGGAGAACAGTATATGGTAGAACGGATGGAGTTTGTTCGAAATTATAATGACCTCAGCACCGAGAAGGGTTTCCAGTTTGAGTTTGTCTGTGACCGCTGTGGAGTTGGATACCGCACCAAATTTGTGCCGTCCATAACCGGCACTGTCAGCGGTGTGGTGGATGCGGCCAGCAGTCTCTTTGGCGGATTATTTTCCTCAGCCGCAAATATTGCCGGGAGGGTACACGATGCAGCTTGGGAAAAAGCACATGATGACAATTTTGAAGCTGCCACCCGGGAGATGAGACCTGAATTCGCCCAGTGCCCGCGCTGCCAGACTTGGGTTTGCCGCCAGAAATGCTGGAATGAGAAACGCGGACTGTGCAAGAATTGTGCACCAGATATGGGTGTGGAAATGTCTGCTGCGCAAGCCAGCCGGTCAGTGGAAGAGGTCTGGGCGCATGCCGCCATGTCAGAAGAAGATAAAAAATTATCCGAAGCCAACTGGCGGGAGACCATCCATGCCACCTGCCCGGAATGTGAAACACCATTGGGAACCAACGCTAAATTCTGCCCGAATTGCGGTGCAAAAGTCAAGAACGAACAGCACTGTACTGAATGTGGAGCAATTCTTCAACCTAATGCAAAATTCTGTGCTGATTGTGGCAAAAAAGTGGGTTAAGGGACCTTCCCGGATTTGATCAGGTTTTCAAGGGTGCGTTTTATACGCACCCTTCATCTTATCAATGAGTACCAATTAATAAATTAAAGATAGGTGGAAAACTTTTGAAAGAAAATCTTGAAACTTCCAATCCACAAACTAGATTCGATTTGGGAGTCTGGATTGGATTGGCAATTTTTTCAATTATTTTTGGATTCATTTATTCGCGCTTTACTCAGGATGATGCTTTTATTACCTATCGTTATGCCCGAAACCTCGTAGAAGGAATTGGTTTTGTTTACAATCCCGGTGAATGGGTTCTCGGAACGACAACCCCCTTATATACATTATTACTCGCTGCTTTCGCATTCATAAGTAAGGTTGATGTTGCAACGATCAGTTTTATAGTTTGTATTTTTAGCTTATGGATGGGCAGTGGTTTTCTTTATGAGCTCGGAAAGACCCAGACTAAAGAATTTGGGCTCATAGTCGCACTGCTTTATATCACCTGTCCATTTCTCCCTCAATTTATGGGTATGGAAAGCTACTTCTTGCTTTTCCTCTTTATTTTCACTGCATGGTTATATGAACGCAATAAATATTTACTTTCCTCCATTATTTGTGGATTGCTGATCCTTGTGCGATACGAAATGGCAATTTTTGTGATCCTGTTATTCATATTCGATTTTGCCAGAAAAAGAAGATTTCCGGTTTGGATCTTACCAGGCCTAATTCCAGTCCTGATTTGGGTCATTTTTGCGGTTATTACCTTCGGCTCCCCCATCCCACTATCGGCCTCTGCAAAACTTCTCGCGTCAAATACGCCCTTCACCCTTGGCTTAGCCGGGTATATCTATAGTTTTATTGGCCGATTATCCCTTTGGCTTATCGTGATCGTATTCTTCTTCATTGGGCTGTTCAGCACCTTTAGTACAAGAAAATTCCATGGTGGCTATTTCTTGATCGTGATATATGCAGGGGTTTACTTCATAATTGCCTCACTAATAGCCGGATCCTTTCCATGGTATTATGCACCCCTTATTCCTCTCCTGGCAATTTTCGCTGCTGCAGGAACAATCTTTCTATCCCGGATTCCCCACCTGATTAAGCTCAATGAGAGTACCATGGCCAAGGAGAAGACTTCACGATTTCTGCAAATTTGTTTTGCAGCAATCCTTATCTCTATTCAATTAGCATTTTGGTACAAAGACGCCATTTCATACCGTAATCAACCATTTGACCACAGATACAAAGCATATTCTCAAGTATCTGAGTGGTTAAACATTCATGCCACGCAAGGACAAAGCCTCGCAGCGCTGGAAATCGGATATATCGGTTACCAGACAAACATGAAGATAATCGACCTTTACGGATTGGTCACCCCGGAAATATTGCCCTGGGTCGCTGAAGGTTCTGAGGCTGGACTACTACATTCATTGATACTCTTCTCACCAGATTATGTTCTCCTTCCGATCGAAAAGTGTCACCATCTTCAGGTTATGGCTGGCGATTCCCGGTACCAGCAAGTTGAGACATTCGAAAATCGTTATATCATTTATAAAAAATAACACTATTAGTTGTATGCCGGTTAGAGCTGGTTCCCGAGCCTGTCGAGGGACGCAGCGAAATCCGACACAACTTAAAGCGTTGGATTTCGGGCATTTGCCCTCAATCCAACCTGCAAAAGACTTTTAAATATGAATATCTTTCACGTTCAGTTGGAAATCCACCCTGCCATTGTAATCATTGGTCTCAAACACAAACAAAAAGTCAGCCTTCTTCTTTTCCATCAAAGCATTTTTCATTCCGCCTTTATTGAATGCAATCGCATTGATCGACAACCAGCCGTCGGATAACTGTAAGCGCAAGTGCTTACCATCCTGCCCGACATCACGGATGGATTGAACATGCAGTCCACGGATGATGAATTGGGATTCAGGGTTGCTGTAACCGATCGGTTGGAACTTCAGCAGGTGGTTATAAAGTTCCTGGCCAAGGTCCGACAGATTTACTTCTGCATCTGCCATTAACACTGGTGTCAGCTCGCGCCCGGAGAACTCCCTATTCACAATTGAATAAAGCCGATCCATCAATTCGGTCATTTTCTCATTCCGAATTGTAAAACCAGCTGCAGCTGCATGTCCGCCGTGGTGTTCCATTAAATCCTGGCATTCATCCAAAGCCATTGTGATATTAAATTCGGGAATACTACGGCATGAGCAGCGGGTCATTTCAGTGCCAACTCTTCCGACGATTGCCGGACGGTAATAATGTTCCGCCAATCGAGACGCTGCCAGACCGACTATCCCTTCACTGAAGCTCTCGTCTGTGACGATGATAATTTCTTTATCCAATCCCTCTTCATCTGCCATTTGCATCGCTTTATCCACCACAGTCCTGGTATCAACCTGGCGGGCACGATTCTGTTCATCCAGAGCTCGGGCAAAAGAACCTGCCTGGTCTACATCCTTTTCCACCAGTAGATGAAAGGCTGCCAATGCAGTTTCCATTCGTCCGGCTGCGTTCAACCGTGGACCAATCCCAAAACCGATATTTGTCGAATTTATTTTTCGATAGTCGATCCCGGCAACCCGGCAGAGCTGTACCAATCCCTCGCGGGATCCTTTTTGGATCAGTTCCAACCCTTTGCGGACGAGAAATCTATTCTCATTCATCAAAGGTGCCAGGTCAGCCACTGTTCCCAGAGCCACCAGGTCGATCCAAAGTTCGCCCATTTCCATCGTCCGGTTCGTAGAAGTAAACAACGCCTGTGCCAGTTTGTATGCCACTCCAACACCAGCTAATTCTTTACCGGGGTAATTATCATCTGGCAGCTTGGGATCAATTACCGCGAAAGCATTTGGGATCTCCTCCAGTGGAGAGTGGTGGTCTGTGATGATCAGGTCCAATCCGATGTGTTTGGCATGTTCTGCTTCTGGCATGGAACGTACACCGCAATCCACACTAATAACCAGGCTGCACCCTTGCTCCTTTAATTTATCCAGGGCATCATTGTTGATCCCGTAACCTTCATCGAAGCGATCAGGGATATATGGTGTGACTTTAGCTCCTAATTTCGTTAGTGCTTCCACCAGTAAAACAGTCGCTGTTACGCCATCCACGTCGTAATCCCCGTAGACTACCATGGGTTCTGTATTTTGAATTGCTGACAGTATTCGTGGGACGGCTTTATCCATCCCTTTCAACAGGAAAGGAGAGGTTTCGTCGGGCGGCAAAGCGTGGAAGTATCTTTTGGCAGAGGTAATGTCAGCGATTCCCCGGTTATATAGTATCTGGCGAATCAACTGTGGGTATTCTATGAGCCGATCAGAGACCTCCGATGGCATACGTGGATAAACTTCCCATCGTTTGGTGATGATCCCAGCGGGAGTATTCGTCATGTGATCCTTTTATGGGTTGAGATAAATGCGCGGCAAGCGGGCCGAAAGTCCGCAGATCACTTCATAATTGAAGGTTCCCCATCGGTCAGCCAGTTCTTCTGCAGAGATATATTCATTACCCTGCCCGCCTAATAAAACCACCTCATCGCCAATCGCAGCATTCGGAACTTCATCCAGTTGGAGCATACATTGGTCCATACATACCCGTCCCACTACAGGAACGCGTTTTCCATGAACAAGGGCAACATTACCATTCACTCTCCTGAAACCATCAGCATAACCAATGGCTATGGAACCGATCCGTTCTGCAAATGATGTATGGTATATATGACCGTAGCTTATGCCATGTCCGGCCGGGAAAGTGCGTACAGATGTCAGGCGGGTCTTCCAGGTAAGTGCAGGTTTTAAGCTGTCAGGAAAAGGCGTTTCAGGAGAAGGGGGGAAACCATACAGAGAGATTCCCGGACGAACCAGGTCAAATCGGGCAGCAGGATAATTCAGGATGGCAGCAGAATTGGCAGCATGGATATATTTCGGAGCAATGCCATCTTTCCGCAGATTCTTGATCAATTGATCAAACATGACCAATTGTTCATCGGTCGTGGGAGCCTGTGGTTCATCCGCCCTGGCGAAGTGGGTAAATATACCTTCTATGAGCAATTGCGGCCGTCTGGAGAGGTTCTCAATGAACCCCAGGGCAGTCTCAGGGGAAATACCCAATCTTCCCATGCCGGTATCTACCTTGATGTGCAGCCGTAATCCACCGCCCACATTCTTCGCCTGTTCCGCATATGCTTCACCAATTTGCTGGTCATAAATGGTCAGGCAGACATTATTATTGACTGCTTCTGCCACCCGATCGGGAGACGTATATCCCAGAACCAGGATTTGGCAGTTCAATCCTGCCCTGCGCAATGCAATGGCTTCTTCCAGTCTTGCCACTCCACACCAGGTTGCGCCGGCTTCCACTGAAGCTTTGGCTATTTCCGCGGCGCCGTGGCCATACCCGTTTGCTTTTACAATCGCCATTACTTCTGTTTGGCTGATACGCAGAAGCTCTTTTACATTCTGGCGGATGATATCCAGATCAATTTCCAGCCATGCAGAAAATCCATTTGAATTCATGGGTGAAAGTATATACCGGGATTTACTAAACGACAAGCCATTCTTTTGGCGGGTTTACTGGAAGGACGTCATGTTGCAGTTATAATGGAGAAAGAAACAGACAATTGACTATTTTATCATAGGATATACATGGAATCGTTTTCTTTTGAGCTTATCGCACAGGATGGCGCAGCCCGCGCAGGAATATTCCACACCCCGCATGGAGACCTGCTTACTCCGGTTTTTGCTCCTGTGGGCACCCAGGCGACAGTAAAAGCCATCACCCCGCGCCAGTTAGAAGAACTGCAGGCCAGCCTTGTACTCGCCAACACTTACCATCTATTCCTGCGACCGGGTGACGAATTGGTAGCTGAGATGGGTGGTTTGCATCGTTTTATGAACTGGCCAAATCCGATCCTGACCGATTCAGGCGGCTTCCAGGTATTTTCATTGGCTGAAATTCGTAAAGTGGATGCAGATGGAGTCTCGTTCAAAAGCCATATTGATGGATCTGCCCGTCGGCTAACACCCGAAAGCTCCATTCAGATCCAGCAGAATCTGGGTGCTGATATCATCATGGCTTTCGATGAATGCTCGCCACCGTACGACCGTGAATACAACATCCAGTCCATGGCTCGTACACATGCCTGGGCAGAACGTTGTTTGAAAGCTAAAACTCGAAGAGACCAGGCACTATTTGGAATTGTCCAGGGTGGAATATTCCCTGACCTGCGGGAGGAATCAGCCAAAGTCGTAGGATCCATGGATTTTCCGGGCATTGCCATCGGCGGCCTGTCTGTCGGTGAATTGAAAGCAGAAATGCACGCAATGCTGGAATTGCTCAATCCGATCCTGCCAGCGCATAAACCACGATACCTCATGGGGGTAGGTTCTCCCGAAGATCTGGTCAACGGAGTGATGCGCGGAATCGATATCTTCGATTGTGTGCTACCAACCCGGCTCGCTCGCCACCAGGCGGTCATGACCCATCATGGCAGATTGAATATGCTCAACGCAATTTTCGCTCATGATGAACGGCCGATAGACAGCGAATGCACATGCTACACCTGTCAGAGCTTTTCAAGGGCATATCTGCGCCACCTGATCGCAGCAAAAGAAATGCTTGCCAGTACATTGCTTTCAATCCATAATATCCATACGTTGTTATGCTTGACCCGCATGATGCGTCAGGCGATCATCGAACACAAATTTTCTCAATTTTCATCTGAATATCTCAAAGCCTATTTCGGCACCGAACAAAATTCATTACAGCAAGAGGGTTTATGACGATCATTCAATCCATAATATTAGGAATTGTGCAGGGATTAACTGAATTCCTACCCATTTCCAGTTCCGCCCACCTGGTTTTGGTTCCATACTGGTTAGATTGGACATTCCCCAAGGAACAGATCTTTGTTTATGATGTCCTTGTTCAAATGGGGACCATCCTGGCGGTCATCATTTATTTCTGGCGGGATCTAGTCAACATCATCACAGCGGTCATTCGTGGATTGATTGCACGAAAGCCATTTGAAAACCCGGATGCCAGATTGGGTTGGATGGTGGTCCTGGCAACCATCCCCGCTGGGTTGGCAGGATTACTGATCAAAGACCTGGTGGAAAGTGCCTTTAATTCACCGATGGCCACAGCCATTCTATTACTGGGTACCAGTGCCTTGCTGATCATCGCTGAGATCTTTGGGAAACGGATATCAACCCTCAAAGAAATGACCTGGCTGGATGCGCTGGTAGTCGGTCTTTTCCAGGCTGTTTCCATTTTCCCGGGAATTTCCCGATCCGGGTCAACCATTACAGGTGGTATGCTGCGTAAACTGGATCGACCTTCTGCAGCCCGCTTTTCATTTCTGATGTCCATTCCGATTATGGTAGCTGCAGGTGGAGTCGGGGTGAAGGATATGTTGTCCATACCCAACGTGGCTTCTTTCCTGCCGGTGATGATCGTCGGGATCGTAACATCAGCTATTGTTGGTTTCTTAAGCATACACTGGCTGCTTGGATTCATCCGTAAGCACTCATTCTTCGGGTTTGCCTATTACTGTATCGGTGTTTGTCTGCTTACTTTCATAGTTTTCCTTGTTCGGGGATAAAAGGAATGAAGATATGGTTTGGTTGGCTGATGATTGCGTTGGCTATTACGGGATGTACTCCAGTATTACCCACGCTGCCACCCGCTCCGGCCGAGACTATCATCCAGCATACACCTGCTCTGCGCTACATTGAAAACCAAATTCAGGCTTGCAGCCTGGCAAATTCGCCTCTGCCTGTTCTTGTGAATGAATACCCGATCACTCGGATGAATGCACAATCTGCAGATATTACGTTGGTATATGAGAAACCAATTGATCCCAACCTGCCGGCTTATGAGCTCGGGGAAGATCAGTTGGTGGTCATAATCAACCCACAAAATCAAATCTCTTCAATTCCGTTGGTTACGCTTCAGGGAATTTTTCAGGGGTTTATAACCAGTTGGGATGCGGTTGATCCGTCGATCACGCAAGGATTTAGTGGGGTGATAGAAATCTGGGGTTATACGCAATCAGACGAAATGCAGATAATCATCGAAAACAGGTTGAATAACGGGAAACCTCTTAATAATCAGACTACTATCGCTGATAATCCGGCAGTGGTAAAGGACATGGTCGCTAAAAACCCGACCAGTATCGGTGTGATCACCCGGGCTTATTTAACTGATGATGTGAAAGCGGTCGCGATCGACGGTTTACCAGAGCAAGATCTCTCGTTACCGATAATCGCCCAAACCCGGGGTCAACCCGGGCAATATCAAACTATTATTTTATCCTGTTTACAATCGTCTCAAAACTGATAATTAATCTTTCAGTTTTGTTCCACAAGATCTGCAGAATAGATCTCCAGGAGCTGCACGCTGACCGCATTGAAGGCAATAAATGTAATCAGCTTCACGTTCTTCACTCTTCTGAGCCTTCTGTGCAGATAAATGGCGTTTTAGCCGATTATCCCTTCTGCTCTCAGAATGCCTCGAGATCCAGATCCACCAGGCAATGGAAGCGGCAAGGATCAAAAGTAATAGTCCTGCGATCCATGGAATAATTTCCTGAATTGATGTCCTTCCTGTCGTCGAATCATCGATCGGAGCAGTGGATGTTACAGGTAATTTTTCAATACTAAGCTCATCAGTTAATTTTTCATATTCAATATTGATATTAAAAGAATTCGTGGAGGTTATTGCTCCTAATTTGGCATAATAAAATTCCACACCAGAATCGCTAAATTGAGGTCCTCCCAGGCTTGGAGTAATGACTATTTTTTGAGCTCCCACTGGCGGTTGAATGTGAATGCTGAAATTATCAACATCAAAATTTCCCATCCAGGCATAATTAAAATTCCGGCCTGTACCGCTTTTGTTTATATTGGGATCATAATACTCCAACTGGATCTCACTACCAGTGGTTGTAAATGTAACCTTCACCAGGTCGTTCTCAAGCTTACTTTGGTAGGTGAGATTATACAAGCTGCCGTCCGATGGATCTACCCACGCTAACGCAGTAGGTGTACCTATACGGCCGGGTAAAGCAATGGTGACAGTAGCTGGAAGTTTTGTATCAGCAGCTAACACAATATGATAGATGACTAGTACTTGCGGATTATCAAATTCTGGTCGTATATCCACTTCAAAAATACCAAAATGTGTCACATCAGGCAGGATATTCTGACCTGATACTGGAGTATTGATGCTGAATAAAAGTGAGGTAAGAAATATTACGAATAGCAGTATTCTCTTCATGGAAGCCTCGCATTAACGATATGCACCATTATAAACCAGGCATTAATTATTCGAACAATACTTTATGCATTTTAAGGTTAAAATAGTGGAAACTGCCAGTTTATGTTAATTGGATCAGATAAAGGAAATGGAGATATTATGACGACCAAAGATGGAATCCTTTTTATGCAGCAATCTGAAAATAAGAATCTTGAACCTGCAGCAGAAGGTAGAGGTATCCCCCAACCTGCTCTCGAACTACCGTTTGATTCAAATCTTCCAATTATTAAACTCAAACCTGCAGTCGAATTGAATATCCCGAAGGCAGATTTTATAACAACTGTGGAAAGCCGTCGAACATTGAGGCGCTACACAAAAGATCCTCTATCGTTGGATGAACTGACTTTCCTGATGTGGTGCAGTCAGGGAGTGAAACATGTTACCTCCCGCCCTGTAACTATGCGCATAGTACCTTCTGGTGGAGCGCGCCATTCATTTGAGACTTATATGGTTGTTTCGAACGTGAACGGATTGGAACCCGGTCTATATAGATACCTGGCGATTGAGCATAGTTTAATGCAAATAAAAACCGGGGATAATTTTCCGTCTGAGATCAGCGAAGTGTGCCTGAAACAACCGCACATCAGGGAATGTGCCGTTTCTTTTTGGTGGTGTGCAGTTCCTGAACGATCAACCTGGCGATACAGTACCCGCGGCTACAGGTATCTCCTTCTGGATGCCGGCCATATTTGCCAGAATCTTTACCTGGCAGCAGATGTGATCAATTGTGGAATGTGCGCGATCGGGGCATTCGATGACGAGGGTTTGAATAAATTCTGGAATCTGGATGGAATAAACCAGTTCATTGCGTATGGAGCTTCCCTCGGTAAAAAACCGGCTGATATGTAAATTTGCAGCCCTCGAGGGATTAAGGTAAAATATGTTCATTGCCCTAGTGGCTCAAGTGGACAGAGCGAGGCACTCCTAACGCCTAGATTGAGGGTTCGAGTCCCTCCTGGGGCACCATATTTCCGAAAATATAAAAGTAGACTGAGGGTACCCGTGGAGGGTATGCATTCGAGTCCCTCCTGGGGCACCATATTTCCGAAAATACAAAAGTAGTCTCCGGGTTCGAAACCATCCTGGGGCACTAAAACTATTAATTATTTCTAATGTTAATCTTCTTGACAATTGAATATCACATGATAATATTACTGTAACAAACGTTCGGGTGCCCCCCTCACCCGGGCGTTTGTTGCTTTTCTTTACCAGACCTCAAAAATAATCCTGCTTCATCAGCAGGAGTTTTAATTTAATCCATCTCTTCATCATCATTTATGTTCACTTCAGGTTCTTCTTCGTCCTCCATCCGCAGCCACAGTTGGAGTACGTGTCCATCAGGAGAATCCACCGATCTGGCAGCAAGGATGGGAGAGCTCAATGTCAGCCCCATATCATCACGGTATTCCAAATACATCATTCCCTTGGAATGCCAGGTGCGGTAACATCGTTCAATTAATGCAGGTCCATTAAAAGTTCGCAGGTTGGTAAAAGAGTATTTATAACGGGATGGACCCTCAAAAATACCCCTGGCCCAGTCTTCATCTACATGTGTAAACTGTGGGGTTGGTCCTTCAATGATCGTAATTTTATCGTCCATAAAGAAATGATACCATAAATATATATGAAGAAAATTAATTTTATGTGAATACTTCCTTACCTCAACATGGTATATTTTCGGATAAGTAGTAGGTCGTTATTTATAATCGTCGGGAAGTTTGAGGCTGCTTGTTCCCATTCGATATCCAAATCCCCGAACTGTTTTTACCAGTTTTGGATCCGATGGATCCTCTTCCACTTTCTTCCTGAGCAGCCAGATAAAGCGCCTCACTGTGGAAGCGTCTTCTTCTCGATAATTTCCCCATACAGCTTGAGCCAGTTCGGCTTCAGGTACAGCACGCCCCTGGTTGCGGGCAAGATATTCAAGCAGGCGATATTCTGTTGGCGTCAGTTGGAGTTCTTTGTCTGCCTGTTTAACACTGCGTTTTTCCAGGTTGATCACCAGATTCCCAAGATTGATCAAATTGACGGTATTCCCCTGAAATAATAAACTCCTGGCTAATACTGCCTGTATCCTGGCAGATAGCTCTGCAAAACTAAAGGGTTTGGTGAGATAATCATCAGCGCCTAATTTGAATCCCCTGAGTTTATCGGCTTCTGTGGTTTTTCCTGTGACCAGGATAACAGGTACTCCACTCATCTCATGCAACCTTGCACATACTTCCCAACCATCCATACCAGGCATCATCACATCCAAAACTACCAGTTCAGGATGATTTTGGTATGCCATGCGTAATGCGTCAGTACCGTTGGTAGCAGTAATTACCTCAAATCCATCCCCGACCAGGTACTCACTTAAAAATTGAAGAAGTGTTTTATCATCATCAACTAATAAGATTCGGCTCATCATTTTCCTCGATTATGGGCAAAGAAATAACGAATTCAGCCCCACCATCTTCGCAATTTCGTACACTGATTTCTCCACCCATTGCTTCCAGCATTCTGTTTGCCATATATAACCCCAATCCGTGTCCGTAGATCGTCTGGGAATCAACTGGATTAACCCGGTAAAACTTCTCAAAAATGTACGGCTGGGCATCAATTGGAATCCCCGGCCCATGGTCCCGAATTGTAACAAGGGCTTTATCACCAATTTTATCAGTAGATATAATGATTTTTCCATCAGGTGCGTATTTTATCGCATTGTCAATAAGGTGGGTAACCACACTTGCCAGTCCGCGTGGATCGGCTATGACGGTGGGTAAAGTGTCCAATGGATGAAAGATCAGGCGTTGAGCTTCTGGCAAGTCTATAAATTGCTCGATTGTATTTCGAAGAAGATCATTAGCATTGACCGGCTCAGGAAAAAGTGGCAGGCGTTCTGCTTCCATGGCTGAAAGATCAAGGATCGTTTCAACAAACCGGGTTAATCGTTGGATCTCAGTCTGAACAATAGTAAGTGATCTGTGTGTTTTCTCGTTCAACTGTTCACGATTTGCCAATAATAATTCTATTCCACCGCTGATATTGGTGAGGGGAGCTCTTAACTCATGCGACACCATCGACACAAAATCGGATTTCATCTGATCCAGCGATTGCAGTTTTTTATGTTGTTCTTCCAATTGAACAAATGCAGTTTGAAGTGAGGTGGTTTTTTCAAGTACCCGTTGTTCAAGACCTTCATTGAGTTTTTCCAATTCTCCCTGAAGGTCGGATAACCGCTGATTCGCCATAAGCAGTGCTGCCTGTTGTTCCTTTTGCGGGGTCAGGTCGTGGGCAGTTCCGGCAATCCGTTGATTGCCGGGAGAATCAAAACTGATCTTATTTAAGGAAAGTTCTACAGGAAGATAGATGGAATTGGATAAATTCAGCCGAACTTCAGATTTCCAATTTGATTCGATCTGGTCAGGAATAGCCGGGTCAGAAAACACTTCTTTGATCGTCTTTCCCAGCAATTCCGTTTCGTTCTTTAATCCACACACCTGCACCATGGCTGGATTAACCAATATTATTTTAAGCTTTTTATCCGTAATGAAAGATGGTTCAGCCGTATTTTGAAAAAGGATGGCATACTGGCGAAGCTCGAATTCCCCGGCTGCAACACCTTGTCTGGCGATTAATAAAAGCCAGAGCATTGCGGTTATCCCAATTGTAGCCTGAGGAAAATTAAGCGAGTTTTGCCAGACAATTACCAACTCTGCCACCAGGACCAGGATCAATGCCAGAGGGAGCACTCCCTGAATCCTTCGGCCATTTGTCCATTCAAACCCGGATTCAGGCCCTTCTGCCAACAATTTCGGATTTTTATAAGCATAATATATCCCCGTCAGGATGGCAGAATAACCGACGACTATACCAAGGTCCACACCGGTGCCTGGTAATGGTTGTTGACCTATAGTCATGGATGCTGGAGCAAGATCGCTCATCGTCAAACCAATGACCCCCAGCATAAACCAGGATATTGTCTTTTGCAATTGTTTGGATTTTACTAAAAGCAGCATGTTCAGCAGCAGCGCCAGCAAACCAATATCCAGAACGGGATATGTCAATTGCCAGCGAGTTTCAACCAGGTTACTGGTTCCTACCTCCATACCAGGAAATACAAACACAAGCCAGCCAAGTAGAGTCATCGCCCCGCATGAGATCGTCATATCCAGGATCATCTTAAGGCGGATGATCCGCTGCCGAAGTAAAACCTGCGAGAACAACCAACCCCCTGCAATGAGTAGAAATCCGGCAATATTGATCCAATTGACCCAGGCAGCTATCTGCTGGTTCGATCTTTCAGTTGGTGAAAAAAAGAGGCGATAATAATCTGCTGTGATCCATAGGATAAGCCCTGCTCCAATCACCTGCCATTGCATGCGTGATATTCCGGGATTCATTTTTATAGATAACTTCATTAATATGAATACTGCAGCAATCCCTGGGACACAGGTGAGTAAACGCAGAAAATTGTAAGCAATTTGGTCAGATCCTGCAAATGTGCTCACAATAACGACATATAAACCTGTCAGAATCCAAATTATCAGGGCTGGTTTAAAATCCGCTTCAATAAATTGAAATAGACGGTGCTGCTTTGTCTTCATATCATGATTTTACAACCAAATAAAAACAGGGTTGAGAAATGACAACCCTGTTTTTCGTGAAGTCTTGCAACTTTATCCTTCGCCGCCGCCGATCGGTGTTTTGGTCGGGGTCGGTGTGGGTGTCCGTGAAGGAGTATTGGTCGGTGCTAACGTCCTCGTAAATGTTGCTGTCGGTGGAACCGTACTCGTGCGTGTTGCGGTCTTAGTGGGTGTGTTGGTAGGTACCGACGTCTTGGATGGCGTGAATGTGTTGCTCGGTACAGGAGTATTTGATTTCGTTGGAGTATGAGTCCTTGTGAATGTCGATGTCGGAACAAGTGTATCGGTAGGTGTAAAGGTGCTCGTAGGAACGAGTGTTTTCGATGGTGTATTGGTTATCGAAGCAGTGAAAGTCCTGGTTGGAGTCAGTGTGGGCGGCAGGGTCCGGCTGGCAGTAAGTGTCCGTGTTGGCGTCCTGGTATTTCGTGGCTGTTGGAGCAATGCGTGTGTAAGTCCGGGTAAATGGGCAGTTGACACCATTTACCGCAAGGTTTACCTGCACAGTGAAAGTGCCACTTATTCCCCTGCTGTCCGGCGCAAAGTCAATGTACAGGTTGTGAGTGGTACCACCACCTGCCAGGGCCATCGTTGGGCTTCGCTGTCCATATGTGGTCGATGTGTAATCATTCCCACCATAGAAGGTGGTGGTATTCATCTGCATATAATCGAGATAAACATTGGAATTCCCGGCAGAAGAATCCCAGGTTACAGTCGTGTCACCAAAATTAGCGACTATCGAGTTGTTATTTACAA
The DNA here is from genome assembly GCA_963757065.1 of uncultured Chloroflexia bacterium. Classification (GTDB taxonomy): domain Bacteria; phylum Chloroflexota; class Anaerolineae; order Anaerolineales; family Anaerolineaceae; genus PNON01. The sequence goes on from CAVWQC010000001.1 coordinate 259,136, forward strand.
TGATCATCCTCAATCGGTCTGTTCTGGTTCCAGACATGCCCAGTGTCATGGTGATATTTCCACAATCTGGTACTATCGTCGGGGTCCTTGTGGAAGTCTTACTGGCTGTAGGGGAAATGCTCGGGGTAAGAGTTCTTGTCGGAGTCCTCGATGGTGTTAATGTGATCGAAGCAGTTTGAGTGGCAGTCAATGAAGCTGTCCTGGTTAATGTTGGTGTTTCAGACGGTGTATAGGTTGGCGATGGGGTAAATGTATTGGTAGCCGTCGGTGAGGGTGTAAATGTCGGAGTATTTGTCGCGGTTGGACTTGGAGTAATGGATGGGGTCAAAGACGCCGTCGGGCTGGGCATTAATAGCGGCGGTGCCACATTGATGGCTTTACTTGCCCGGAATTGCTCGATGATCCCGCGGCGAACTGTCGTCAGGTGAAGGTAAGGCCAGGCTTGCATCAGGAAGGGGGTGATCAACGGGTGGTTAAAATCGACGCCGATCAAAATACTGTCCCCAGGTCCACCGGCATCCTCCTTTGGAGTAATATTCCAGTACAGACCTGCACCCGGATCGGATTGTGTAACTGTTGATCCAGCGATCACCCTGGAGGAGAAAACAATTACCCGGAAATATCCCTTGTCGCTCGTGAGTGTTTTGGTCGGGTCCAATGCAATGGCAAATGCATCCTCACGGGTAACATCATGAATGGAATGCAATCGCGCATAATCCTGTAACACACCGGTCAAGTTTTCGATCGTTTCAGATACTGCCAGTGATTGTTCATTAACTCCCATGCTAGCGAAAGGCGCGGAAGCTTCCAACACGGATGAAAAAGTATTTGGAACCCGGCAATCCTGCGGGTCTCCTCCGTATGTATCTGCAGTTACAGGGTCAATCACGGGGGATATATTGTTGGTCAAATTGTCGACCGGAAACCGTTTAAAAACATTATTATTGACTTCTGCTACTGCTGCATCATCGCAATATCCAACATCATATTGACCGGTGACAGCGTACCGAACTGCAAACCGGGCACTGTTTTGAACCGATAACCAGGCTTGGAAAATGCGTCCAAACTCAATGATCCCGAAAATGAGCATTAGTAATAGCGGTAGTACCAGGGCAAATTCCACCATCCCCTGGGCTGTAAAGCTTCTTTTCCGGAATATTTTGTGAAGAATGAGATTTTTCATAAGCCGAGTCCTACCTGGTGAGTCGAGTATAAACACGCGATGCAATTTCGTTAAAAACCTGGTCAAGTCCTGAACCGGTGGTGGTATAGAAATAATTGCCGCAGTTATAGCTTGTGGGAGTTCCTGGAACAGCCACTGCTAAGCATGGATCTGTGGTTGGGTCAGTATCATCACCAACGGCAGCGATATAACGGAGAAGGGTATCCCCATACGGCCTACCACCGGCTTCGTTGGTATTTGAAAACACAGCCTCTCCCAGACCGATCGAGAACATGATGGCAGCCTGGCCGGTGTTATCGTTATGGCAATTTGAATCAGCTGCTTTGGATGGGCAGGATACCAAATCTGCCCGGTCACGCGCAAAATCTTCCGCATCATACAATGCATCACCAAGGTCATGCCTGGTGGTAACATCCGTGTCACGACAAGGCGGGTCAGTAAGCGCCCCAAATTCCGGGCAGAATCCAGCTGGCAGATCCACCGAGGGAAGCCAACCAGTGGCTGCAATCCCCTGTTGAATGCGCAAAGCCGCTGTGGGGTCCACATCAGTAGCATTGGCTGCGCCGTCCGTCAGGAGGACCACCAACCATAAGGCGTCAGGATGCATATCCTGGCTTAATTGGAAAGCAGCCCAGTTTAATCCGCCGCCAATATTGGTGGTTTGTGAAGTAGACCGTTCACCATTGAATGCTGCATCCCCGATATGGGCTGCATCAAAAATAGCATTGACATTATCCGGCTGGCGCCAGGGAGCCACAATTTGTTGAAAAACCCCGCCCCCATCATATAGTGAGCAGATGGCAGCGCTACCGTTTGTAACCCAATCAACAGGACAAACTGCAGGCTGATAAACATTCAAATTATGAATGGCATTGATGGCCGTCGCCTGGTCATTAAGCCAGGTATTCCCGCCAACACTGACTACACCGGTCCCTCTACCAGTGGCAACATTATGAGGTTCCCATGCATCCGAGAATGTAACGATCGCCAACCGGTCCTCTTCTTTTGCGGCAGGTTTATCCAATACCCATGCAGCAAAGTTACCTGCTGCTATTTTCACTTCTTCAAAAGGATGGCATGCACCTGGAACACCGCCATCGTTTGCTGTATTGCACACACCGGGGTCGCGAAATTCCGGGTTGCCTACAGGCGGTTCATTGGACATGGATTCAGAAGTGTCGATAACCAGGACTACATCCAGGGATGCTGCTTCACCAATGGCATTGGCAGTGATGGTTGTATTGTATAAACCAATCACAGGGAGGAAGGAAAATTCAACAGGGGCTGATGCGGTTACTCTTACCAATTTGCGGTTTAATGTTCCACATAATTGGGGATCACCAGGTACATCATCACAAGTTTGAATGGATGCCGTCCCATCGACCACATTATTCAATCTTAAAAATTGTTGAGCTGAATCATTGAGCTGGGTAGCAGTGTAATTTGACCGCATTTGAGTGGCAGCAGCCAGAGCTGCTGAATCGACTGCCCGGCGCAGGTTACCATATGAGATGAATAAAATTCCCATGTCGACAGTTAAACCGATAAATGCCAGCAGACCGACAAAAACCAGGGCGATCAAAACGATCGACTGGCCTTTTTCACTATTTTTCGAGATACTTGATAACAGTTTTTTCATATTTGCCATCAATTAAGGTGTTGGGGTTGGTTCAGGTGGTGCTGCAGCCGGTAAAGGTGCAACAGATGACATATAAAGTTGGATCGGATCCGGAACAAAAGGTGTGATCCAGGGTAAAGCCAGTTCCTGGTGGTAGCTGTACCACATTTCAACGATCACAATACCTGCTTTTGGCACTCCAGCCAAAAGTGCAGTTGTAATTTCGGCGTCAGTAAATTTGGATTTTTTCTTGTTGTTATAGCTATATTCGTTACCCGCTCCTGCGACTGTAGACCGGACACCTACATCATCTGGATAACGGCGGAATATGGCTCCATTTTTAACAGATACAACCGAAATTACAATATCATCCGCTGTTGGGTCAAGATCGTAAGGAAAAATGGTGCGAATCGCCATTTCTGATAATCCCGGTTTTTGTGGATCCCCATTCGTATAAAAGAGGATGTCATCATCTTCAGTAGCGCCTACGAAAGGTGATCTATCCACACCAAAGCGGGCTGCTTCCCTGGGACCATCCATCAGGTTCAGATATCCATTCAGCATATACCCGAACTCAACCAGGCCGGAGAGCATTAAAAGTAAAATCGGGAAGAAGAGGGCCAGTTCAACCAGGGACTGTCCTTTTTCTTTCCGCTTGAAATGTGAATGAATGTTGGCTAGCTTCACTTGAATCTCCGAATGATCTAATAAATTACTTTTGGCCTGCTTATACTATATCGGTAACACTCCAATCAGTCAATTACCAGCAAGCATAAATGAGCATACTGTTACTCGATGAATACGTCCTTGTAACACAATTTTCACAATATTTTAATGTTGGCGGAAAAATATAGGAATTGCGGCTCCATCATAGCTTTGTGCGTGCCTGAGCAAGCTCTGCCCTACGTATTACTGCCCTCCTCGAAATGACCATGGGATATCCAAACAAGCTCTGCCCTACGGTATTACCCGTTTTATTGTTTTCCATTTATGAGAAATGTTACTATAATCATTAATATCCATGTGTTTAATCCATTTCTAATCTGACAATTATGACTATAATTGGATTATATCTACAAAGAATTCCGGGGAGATAAATTTTGAAAGCTTTTTTCAAATCTCGAGCAATAATCATCGCTCTGGCTTCCCTCCTCATTGTTATGGGCATTTTTGTTTACACTACTGATATGCCCCGTTATATGACCAGCTCGCCGCGCACGTGTACCAATTGTCATACGATGGATGCTGCATACGAAAACTGGTATCATGCTCCCCACCAAAATGTAACCAAATGTGTCGATTGCCATCTTCCTCATGAAAATATCTTTTCGTATTATTATGTGAAATTTGCATCCGGTGCACATGATGTGTACTACTTCAGCACCGGTCTCACTCCCGACGCCATCCGGATCCACCCGGACACGAAAGTGATCATTCAATCCAACTGCATCCGCTGCCACACAGATACCGTTGCAGATATTTCTGCTCATGACATGGGCAGGAATTGTTGGGATTGCCATCGGGATGTTGCGCATGGCCAGCGTGGAATCACATTATTACCTGTTCAGGATTCGATTATTTATAAAGTGGAAGAGGAAAGAGGTATTGAATGAAAAAATATACGACTATCATTCTTTCGGCTGTCATAGTCATTCTTGCAGCTATCCTGGTTGGGATATTGATATTTTTAAAAAATCAGCCTGTCCAATTGCGTGCTACCGAGCCAACGGTTAAAGTCAGTGCATTTGAGCCGGATTCTGCAATTTGGGGGTTAAATTTTCCCAACCAGTATGATTCATTGTTGAAGACAAAACTTAACACAGAAGACACAGAATTTGGCGGGTCATCCAATTTTTCCTGGTTGGAACGCGATCCGCGCCAGGTGCTTCTATTTAGCGGATATGCTTTCAGCAAAGAATATAATGATGACCGCGGACACGAATGGAGTCTCGAAGATGTTCGCAGCACAAAACGGGTAACCGATAAGACTACTGGAAGCTGCTATGCATGCAAATCATCCAACAATCCTGGAATCTGGAATAATATCGGTCTGGAAGAATTCAGCAAGATGCCGTTCGCAGAATTGGGAAAACAGATCGACCAGCCAATTGGCTGTGCGAATTGCCATGAAGCCGGGACAATGCGGCTGATTGTGACCAATCCGGCTGTCATCAACGGTTTTGAAGCCCAGGGAATTGACTGGACCAAATTTACCCGCCAGGAGATGCGGACTGTGGTCTGTGCAAATTGTCACGATGAATATTACATGGCCGGTGAAAACAAGGTATTAACCATGCCGTGGAAAAACGGAACAAAGATCGATGATATCCTGGCTTATTATGAAGAGAACCAGTTCAAAGACTGGGAATACCCTGAAGCGGGTACCCCGATGTTAAAAGCCCAGCATCCTGATTTTGAAACTTATACTGCGAATAGTACCCATTTCAAAGCAGGTGTGGCTTGTGCTGACTGCCATATGCCGTATGTGCGCGATGGATCCGCGAAATATTCAATGCATGATATTCACAGTCCTTTGCTGAATGCTGAACTGGCCTGCGGTGCCTGCCATACAGATGTGGGTTATGTAGTTGCCCGAGTAAGTGAGATCCAGGAGCAGGTGAGTAAGACCAAGATCAGTACAGAGGATGCCATTATTGACGCAATAACCGCCATCAAGTCCGCGGCTGCCAACCCCGCCTCTGATCCCATCTTACTGGATGAAGCCCGCGCCTTGCACCGAAAGTCTCAGTTCATGTGGGATTTTGTTTCTGCAGAGAACAGTATGGGATTCCACAATCCTGAATACACACTCAAGATCCTGGCAGATTCAACCAACTTTGCCCGCCAGGCGCAGATGCTTGCCGCCCAGGCAGCGAATGATCCTTCTCTTCTGACCATTGGTGTGTACGATAAAGGCAATTAACCCACCCAATGACGTTTATACGATCTTTAGGTATAGAATTGTAAATTCTCCCAATTACACAGAGAGAAATATTTCTCTCCGCTATTGATATTTAGTAAATTAAATTGTATAAAATTTCCATACTGGCATCAAATACTAGAGGTCAAAATGGATCGAATTTCCCGCCGAACCCTGTTAAAGTTCTTAAGTTCGAGTATTGGCGCTTACACTGTTGCAGAACTATTATCAGCATGCACTCCAAAGGTAACCAGGAATGGTAGTCCAACGTCAATTGAGCCGACTGAGACCAGGGGAAGAATAAATCCCACAGGAGAAGTTGAACCTTTGGCCACAATGGAAGAAATTCCAGTTGAATCTTCTGCTACAAGCTCAGTAGTCCCGGATCTTGTTGTTGCACGTGGTGGAGAGCCTCAGGTGATGGTTGAACGCGCCCTGGCTGCTATTGGCGGAATGGAACGCTTTGTCCCTAATGGTGGATGGGTGATCATAAAACCAAATATCTGCAATTCATACCATGGTTACGAATATGCTTCAACAACAAATCCCTGGGTGGTTGCGGCGCTTGTACGATTGTGCCTGGGGGCAGGTGCAAAAAAAGTCCAGGTGATGGATTCTCCGTTTGGCGGAACCGCTGCAAATGCCTATGTTTCCAGTGGTATCGCAGAACAGGTAGGGCTTGCCGGTGGCGAGATGATCGACATGCCCGGTTTCAAGTTTAAAGAAGTGACAGTTAAAGATGCGGTGAAATTACAATCCTGCTTCATCTACGAGGATGTTTTCAAAGCTGACCTGGTGATCAATGTGCCGATCGCCAAGACCCATGGATTGGCTAAACTTACCCTCGGGATGAAAAACCTGATGGGTTTGGTCCAAAAACGCGAGTATTTTCATAGTTGGATGGGGGAGCGACTAACCGATCTGAACCGGACAATACATCCTGCTTTGACAGTGGTCGATGCGATCCGGATCCTCACCGCGAATGGTCCCACCGGCGGGAATTTGAATGATGTCAAGCAGATGGATACGATCATCGTTTCTACTGATGTTGTCGCTGCAGACAGTTACGCCACCGGTTTATTCGGGCTGCGCCCGGAAGATTTGGGTTATATTGTTGAAGCTACTAAAGCTGGTTTTGGTGTATCGGATCTGAATAATCTCAGAATTGAGGAATTATCGGTTGGTACATAAACAGGCTTCATCCAGCATGAATTGGGTTAAGGCACGCAAGGGCGTGCAGGAGATTTCACTCCTGATATTCACCATCCTGGTCGTAACCTCCACGGGTTTGGCATGGCCGGCAGCGTTCGTAAATTTTCCCATCCGCCTGGATCCGCTTCTTATGATCACGCAATCCATCGCCTCCCGGGAGGTTCTGGCTGGTTCACTAATCTCGCTCGGGGTGATTTTGCTGACCCTGGTTTTTGGCCGGGCGTGGTGCGGCTGGTTATGCCCGCTTGGTACTCTGTTGGATATTTTTCAACCCTCCTCAAATAAGAGAATCAAGGAATCCATCCCTGATGCGTGGCGGCGGGTAAAGTATCTTCTCCTGGTCGCCATCCTTGTGGTGGCTGTATTTGGGAATTTGACGTTATTATTCCTTGACCCGATCACGATCTGGGTGCGAACAATGGCTGGTGTGGTTATGCCTGGTTTGGATTTCGTTTTCACTCATTTGGAAAAAATTCTCTCAAATATACCTGGCTTCAGTGATCCATTGGGCACAATAGACCAGATCATCCGGCCGGCTGTTCTTCCGCAAACTCCTCCCCCTGGTCTGCGTTTTCCCTGGATACCGGCTGTTTTATTCATGGGAATTCTATTACTGAATTTTTTGGCATCCCGTTTTTGGTGCCGCTATCTTTGTCCATTGGGTGGAATGCTGGGCTGGCTTTCCAGATTTGCGTTCATCAAAAGGGTGGTGGGTTCCGGCTGCAAGGAATGTGGCGTCTGTGAGGATGTGTGCCCGACTGGGACAATTGATCCTTCAAGGGGATATCAAAGCGATCCAGCTGAATGCACCATGTGTTTGAACTGTCTTCCAAGCTGTAAATTTTCGTCAACCTCTTTTAAGGCAATTTATAATCTGGCACAACCATTGCCTTATGACCCCGATAGGCGTTCCTTTTTCACGACTATAGTGGGATCTGTGGCTGCGCTTACGGTGCTGGGTTCAGATCAAAATGCACAAAAAACCAATCCCTTATTGTTAAGGCCTCCTGGAGCAGTCGAGCAAGATCTGACTAGCAGATGCCTGCGATGTGGTGAGTGTATTCGTGCCTGCCCAACGGGGGCTTTACAGGCATCCATTTTGGATGGCGGCATTGAAAGAATCTTTACACCATTGCTCATTCCCCGCCTGGGATATTGCGATTTTTCATGTAACCGGTGTGGAGAGGTCTGCCCTGTGGAAGCCATCACACCATTATCGCTCGAAGAGAAGCGAAAATTTGTGATCGGATGGGCATTTATTGATGAGAACCACTGCATCCCCTGGGCGGATGGTACTCCATGTATTGTGTGTGAAGAAATGTGCCCGGTACCAGAAAAGGCCATCCTTTTAGAGGAAAGACAAGTTACAAAGCCGGATAACTCAATAAATGTAATTCAGCTTCCAAGAGTGGTTCGGGAACGCTGCATCGGCTGTGGCATTTGTGAGTATAAGTGCCCACGTACAGGAAATGCTGCTATTCGCGTGTATCGTGCGGATGAAATATAAATAAGCTGTAATGGTTCATATCAACCCTCCCGGTACATAATGGAAAGTTCTGCTGAAAATTGTCAGAGTGCTCACTACTGATAAATACATGATTGATTATGCCTGACTGCCATTTGCCACTAAAATCAGGGTTGTCTATTTGCATATTATTGGATTTTCGTTGATAATAAGTTTCAGGTTAGATTTTGGTTATCCACATTCGGAGGATATGGATGAGTAGTTTCGAAGCTCTATCGGAAATTCCTGACAAATGGGCTGAAAAAGGGCATTGTCCGATTTGTAGTAATTTATCGCTGCATGTCATCCATCATCCAGATGCGGCTGATCATTTAGCCTGTGTTACCTGTGGTTGTGCGTTTGAGCTTGAAACGGACGGTCCTCATATCTGGTTATTACGGATAGGACCGGAATACCAAAAAGCATTAATGCCTGCAGAAGGAATTTGGATATCGATGATAGAACTTCGCCGGCTCGTCATGACTCAACCGGCAATACCAGTTTCCACCCCTGAAATTATCCCCGTCAAAGGTCCTGAAAATGGAACCAATACGGTTACTTCTACTGTATCCAACCATTACCCCAATATGCTGCACAACCCAGACGTGGAAATTTTAAGTCAGGATGAAGTTGAAAGACGGGCAATTGCTCTGGCAGAATTGGGAAATTCTACTTCGGAAATCAAGACTGTGCTATCAGGATCAGGAATACCCGATAGCCAGGTGTCATCAGCGCTTAATGAGGTTGCAACCCGAAAAGTAAAGAAAAAATCACCATTGCCATTGGCATTGGCCATTACCGTCCTCGTGGTCACTGCTTGTTTAGGCGCTGCGGCGATATATCTGCCCAGGATCAATTTATTGTCCCTGGTCGCACCATTTTCACCTCAGCTTACCGCAGTAGCGTATCCACAAAGGAATGTGAAAACTACTCCGATTCCATCAGGAAGTGGACTTCCTGCATCCGGGGGCCAATACTTTAATGTGATCTGGAATCTCTCCGGAGATTACACCCAAAAAGGATCTCAGATTAATTCAGTCACTGTTCCGTCTGAGCTGAAAATTATCCAGATGCAACTGGTTGATAGATTTTCAAATGCAGGAAAAATGGAATCGATCTACCAAAAATGCCTGGCAGAATATAATGCAAAAAAGTGTTCTGAAACCCCGGCACTGGATACGGATTATTGCAAAACAAAATCAGGGGAATGTACCAGGTCTAATATGCAATTTATTCAGGAACAGACAGCCTTATATGATTATTGGTTGGTCACAGCCTGTAAGTCTTTCGAAGAGTATTATTCAAAGAATAATGCGGTATTCCCTTTTTCACCGGGAACCTGCAAATATCCTTAATCCAAATTTACCGGGCTCGCAGCTTTCGCATCACTTGCCCGTCTTCACCCCCTTGGTAGTAGTTTTCCCAAATCTGGTAATTTTGATATCCATTTTGAAGGTACATTTGGATGGCTCCTAGGTTTGATCTTCGAACGGTCAAACGTAATTCAGGAGTGTTAATCCTTTCTTCAAAAGCTGTCAATAACGCCTTACCTATACCCTGTCTGCGGACTGGTTGAACTACACCAATGGTTGAGATCCATCCTATACCATCTGCAGTCCCAATATTACCGGCAATGAAACCGACCATTTTGTTCTCTTGAACCGCTTTTATCCGGATAATGCCGGGGAGTGCCAATACTCCAGCCAGATCCACAAGAGGCCAGGCGTCAATCGCGAAGCATTCTTTTTCCAATCTTTGCAGTGCAAACAAATCCTTGATGGTCGCGTTTTCGATAGTAAACATATTTTTCGCCGATAATTATTTACTAATTAGCGGCGAAGGAATTTGATTATTCCCTTCGCCGCTATAAATATTATATCTAAAAACTTTGCTTGTTCAGGCTTTGCCCTAAAATTCTTTGCTTAGTCTTTATTCGCTTTAATGAAGTTCCCAAGCAGACTGGTAAATTCCATCGGGAAGATGAATTTGGTGGAAGCACCAGATGCCATATTCTTCAATGTTTCGAAGTACTGGACAGTAAGTGCATTGGGATCAACGCTTTTGGCAACCTCATTGATCTTATCAAGGGCGCTGGAGTAACCTTCAGCCCGCAGCAGTTGAGAACTCTTATCACCTTCTGCTCGTAGGATGTTGGATTGCTTATCGCCTTCTGCTTTCAAAATGGCAGCCTGTCTTTCACCATCTGCGACATTGATCGCTGCTGCACGGGTACCTTCGGATTCGGTAACGACTGCGCGTCGAATTCTTTCCGCCGTAAGCTGGCGGTTCATCGCTTCCTGTACTTCCCGGGGTGGAATGATCTCCCGGATCTCAACGTTGGTCACTTTAACACCCCAGCGTTCAGTCACCTCATCCAGGCGGGTGCGAAGCAGGTTATTGATGTGCTCACGTTCCGATAAGACTGAGTCCAGCAGGATACCACCAATAACAGAACGCAGGGTCGTGGATGCCATACCCTGGGCAGCTAATTCAAAATTTCCGACCTGAACTACACTGTCGGTGGGCTGTAATACTTTATAAAACCATAGGAAGTCGATGGAGATGGGTGCATTATCCTTGGTGATGCTAACCTGGTGGGGAATCTCACGTACTTGTTCACGCAAGTCCACTCGTACTGGCCGGTCAATGAACGGGATCAACAAAACCAATCCCGGACCTTTATCCCCGATACAGCGTCCCAGGCGAAAAACCACCAGGCGTTGGTATTCAGGAACAATCTTGATGGCATTTACCAAAAAGATTATTACCAGCAGGATAACTACGCCAACCAAACATAATACTATAGTATTAGCTGAACTCATTTTTCCTCCTTACAGATTGATCATTCTTTATTGTGAACGGGTAATTCTTCAACTTCCAAAATATAACCTTGTTTGGAAATGACCCGAACTCTTTTATTTTCAGCGATCGGAAGTTTACTAACGGCGCTCCATAACTCACCATTCAAATAAACCGAACCTTCTACTTGTACCTTTGATCTCGTTTCCCCTATACTCCCCACCGTCTCTTCCAGCTGATTCTGCGGTGGAGCGGTAACAGCATCCATGCCTTTACGAATAACCAACCAGAAAAAACCGATCAATAACAGGTTTACAAGAACGGCCAAAATCGGGTTGACAGCTGAGCGCCAGCCGCTAGTTACAAAAAGGAACGTGCTTCCAGCGGATAGAGCGACCAGTGAAATGACCAGGTGATACCATTTCCCAGTTTTCCTGAGTGCGAAAAGGAACGGAAAGACGCCTACGATCAGTATCACCAGTGCAATCAGGTTGATATTTAACTGGTAGATCTGCCATCCAGCGATGAGCAATAACGAAATACCCACCAGCTCCAACAATCCGGTGCCAGGTGTAAATAGTGCCATGATGGCAACCAGAAAACCAACCACTAAAATCAAATAAGCAACATTCGGATTGAGAAATATTTCCATATTTACCTTCCAATACTATTATACATACATTCGGTTGACTTGGTACAATGTGTGTGTGAATAATGGTCTCTACTCATCAATTCTTGGTTTTTTTGCTGCCATTGGGATGATCTGGTCAGCTTTTCTTTCCAGACGGAATATATCTTCCTCCCGGGCGAGTGATGCAAGATTTAATTCTGTCCTAAACAGCGGTATTATTTTGCTGGCAGGCATGTTGATCGGCGCAAGATTAAGCTATGGGATGGTTCACTGGTCAGAATTTGCGGCAAACCCTTGGAAGTTGGTAGACATTCGCTCTGGAGGGTTGGATTGGATGGGTCTTGCGTTGGGTGGAATCATCGCATTGTTGTTGTATGCAGGGTTCTCAGGTCGATCTTTCATCGAAACACTCGATCTCAATTTTCCCCTGGTTGCATTAACAACGATCGGCATTTGGTTAGGGGCACAGGTCGCAGGATTGGGATATGGTCCAATCCACACTCAGGAATGGTGGGTGCTCCCGGTCACTGATGCTGCCGGGGATTTGCTTCCAAGAGTTCCCTATTCGGCTTTTGGTGCCTTAATATCTCTTTTATTATTAATTTTGATTGATCGAATTTGGCAGACTAAAAATTTTTCAAAAGTGAAATTGCTATTATTCTGTTTATTTGAATTTGGGTTGATCTTCGGCTTCACCTATCTTCGGGCTGATCCGTTGGTAAAGTTTGGCAATCTGCCTTTGGAAAGAATTGCCGCGGCCATATACTTCCTGATATGTTCCATAGGAATGATATTCGTGTTTGTCAATTCAAGGATTCCACGGAGAGAATTTAAATAATTGATTAGTGGGGTGATCTCCCCTGATAAATCGGAGTAAAATTAAGAATTATGACCCATATAAATATCGCCCTCGCACAAATAAGCAATCACCTTGGAGATGTCCCTCACAACCTTGCCAAGCATTTGGATTATATCGACAAAGCTAAAAATGACCATGCTGACCTGGTGATCTTTCCGGAACTTTCTTTGACCGGGTATGTGCTTCAAGATCTCGTTCCAACAGTTGCCCATTCCGCTTCCAAAGAAGACCCTGTTTTCCAACCTTTACTTGAAGCGAGTAAGGATCTGGATATTGTTGTAGGCTTTGTGGATGAAGACTCCCGCCATCGTTTTTATATTTCAAATGCTTATTTATCTGGCGGAGAAGTGGTGCACGTGCATCATAAAGTATATCTCCCCACTTATGGATTGTTTGACGAAGGACGTTTTTTTGCCTGGGGTGATGAGATCCGTGCATTTGATACCCGTTTCGGACGGATGGGTATGTTGATCTGCGAAGATTTTTGGCATGCGTCACCACCTTATTTATTATGGTTGGATGGGGCGGATGTACTGTTATTTAGCTCAGCTTCACCCGGACGTGGTTTGAGCCGTGAACCCAAACTCGATTCAGCCCGCTGGGTGGAACATATCAACCAGGCTTACGCCAGCCTGTTTACCAGTTTTGTTGTCCATACCAACCGGGTAGGATATGAAGATGGTTTACATTTTTGGGGAGGCTCGACCGTCTTTGACCCTGATGGCAGCCTCGTAACCCAGGCCCCATATCATGATGAATCACTGACCATGGCATCAATTGACCTGCATCAAATGCACCGGACCAGAACCCGGCTGCCTCTCCTGCGCGATGAGCGTACTTCGCTCACCAATGCAGAATTGAATCGGATCATAGGTAAAGGATAAATTATGAACGAACCAGATCATAATCCAGTCGACCTTGCTATAAATCCTGCCCTGGTACGCCAGATCCTCACCGGTTTCATTCGCAGCGAATTGGAGCGGGTCGGTTTTAACAAGGCAATTGTGGGTCTCTCCGGGGGATTGGATTCAGCCCTGGTCTGTTTTTTGGCTGCTGAAGCCCTGGGAGCCCAAAATGTCATGGCTGTTCGGATGCCGTACAAAACCTCCTCAAAAGAGTCATTGGAGCATGCCCAATTGGTGATCGATAAATTAGGTGTTCAGACAGTCACAATACCCATTACCGGGATGGCTGATCCTCTTATCCAGCTCGACCCTGAAATGGACAATACCCGCAAAGGCAATATCATGGCCCGTATGCGGATGATCGTCTTATATGATCTTTCTGCTTCATTTCATGGTCTTGTTGTAGGGACCGGGAACAAAACGGAAATATTGCTGGGTTATTCGACCCTTTATGGTGATTCAGCCTGTGCCATCAACCCGATTGGCGACCTGTACAAAACCCAGGTACGCCAGCTCTCCAAAGATATGGGTGTACCGGATGTGATCCTAACCAAACCTCCAACGGCAGACCTGTTCCTGGGGCAGACAGATGAAGGTGATCTTGGTTTCACATACGATCAAGTGGATCAGCTTTTATATTTACTGGTGGATCAGAGATATTCTGTTCAGGATTGTGTGGAATCCGGTTTCTCGTCAACTTTTGTAGAAAAAGTGATATTACGTATCCGCCGCAGCCAGTTTAAACGCATCCTGCCGCCAATTGCCAAATTGACCAATCGCACAGTTGGTTATGACTTTTTGTATCTTCGGGATTGGGGGACATAGAGCAGTAAATGGTCATACCTCCATCGCTGAAACATCGCCCATTTTTATTATTATGGGCAGGACTCTTGATATCAATAACCGGCTCCCAGATGCAGATCTGGGCGCTTTACTGGCATATACGCTTGTTAACCGATCAACCAATCGCAGTCAGCGGGTTGGGTCTGGTTCGTTTCATCCCATTGATTGTCCTATCCCTTTTTGCCGGCCTGATTGCTGATCGTTTTAATCGTCAGAAGCTGGCTATCGTCACCCAGATCACCCTTGGTCTGGTGGCACTTGCCTTCGGATTGCTGACTTATTTCGGGCAGATCACTCTCTGGCTGATCTATGCCCTCACCATCATCCAATCCATTGCCATAACCTTCGATCTGCCTGCCCGGCAGGCACTCATACCCAACCTGGTACCTAAAGAGGAACTCCCCAATGCATTCAGCATGAATTCCATCTCGGTGAACATAGGTGCCATTCTTGGACCGGCCTTTAGCGGCTTATTGATCGCTTATGCCGGGTTGCAATGGGTGTACTGGTTGAATGCAATTTCATACATTGCTGTCGTTCTGGCTTTGATCATGATGGGTCCCATAACTACAAGTGTTGAAAAGAAATCCATGCGGCTCGATGTTATGACCGCAGATATTCGTGAAGGCATACGCTTTATCCGCAACTCCCCGATCATCCTTTCCAGCATGATCCTGGACTTCTTTGCCAGCTTCTTTTCCTCAGCCAATACCTTGCTCCCGTTTGTAGCAAAAGATATCCTGCATGTTGGTGCGATCCAGTATGGATGGTTATCTGCAGCTCAATCCATGGGGGATGTCAGCGTGGCACTGGTGATCTCGCAAAAAACCAGGATTGTCAGGCAGGGCATCATCCTTTCGGTGGCGGTGATAATTTTCGGTGGGGCGACGGTATTATTCGGGCTTTCAACGAGCTTCTGGCTTACCATGGCAGCCTTAATTTTGATGGGTGCAGCGGATGGAATCAGCACCATTATTCGTAATACTGTCCGGCAATTGCAAACCCCCGATCAACTGCGCGGGCGGATGGTCAGCATTAATCAGATCTTCTTCAAGGGTGGACCGCAATTAGGGGAAATAGAATCAGGACTGGTTGCTCAAGCTTTCGGGATCCCTGCAGCGATCATTACCGGTGGCTTGGGCTGCATTGTCGCCGCCTGGCTGGTACTGAAGAAATTTCCTCAGTTGGTGCGATATTCAGGTGAGGAATCGACAAGTATGAATTAAGTGCTCTGGTAATGTTGTTACTCTTACGGTTTTTTTGTTCAGATTAATTTTCCAACACCATCAAAGAATTTCCATTCCACAAATGTTATCTTGTTGCTATTACAACTCGTGCTAATTGTTTCTCGTCCCCAAATCTATCTTTTGTAAGCTAGCTAGTTATTCCTCGATCAAATCTCCCCACTCATCCATCAGGCGGGCATGCTCCTGTTCAATGCGGACGTAATCGCTGCCAAGCTGCTGTACCTTGCCTGCATCAGCAGGTGGGTTGGCAAGCTGCTGTGAGATGGCTGCCAGGGATTTCTCTGAATCAGCGATCCGCTTTTCCACAACTGCCAGCAGTTTCTGCTTTTTCCATGATGTCAGCCCGCTTTGGGATTTTCCGGGTTCGCTGATCTTTACTTTTTCCACCTTCACTTGAATGGTGGGAGCAGCACTTGCATTCGAAAAACTTTTATACTCACTGTAAGTGCCGGAGAATGTCTTTAGGATTTTTTCGTCCGGTGATACATCCCAGATCTGGGTGGCCAGTGCGTCGATCAAATAGCGGTCATGTGACACCAGCAGGATCGTCCCCTTGAATTCTGATAGAACAGCCTGGAGAATCTCCTGTGAGGGCAGGTCGAGATGATTGGTCGGCTCATCCAGCAGCAGCAGGTTATAGTTTTGCAGTGCCAGCTTGGCTAGGGCTAACCGTCCCCGCTCACCACCTGAGAGCAACCGTACCGGTTTGAAAACATCATCCCCGGTGAACAGGAACTTGGCCAGGTAATCCCGGATCTCTCCCAAAAGCATGCTCGGTGCCACAGAGTCGATCTCTTCCACCAGGTTATGTTCTGCAACCAGTCCTTCGTGAGCCTGGGCGAAGTAGCCAATGGATAATGCTGCACCCAGGTCGACTTCTCCTGCAAAGGGAGGGATCTGGTTGAGGATGGTCTTCAGAAAGGTGGTTTTCCCTGCGCCGTTTGGCCCGATGATCGCTGCACATTCCAGACGCTTAAAGATCAGATCCGGGACATAAAAGAGCGGCTTGCCTTCATCGGCATATCCGACCTGCAAGCTGTATGTACGCAGCACCAGGTTGCCGGAACGGTCGCCGGTGTTGAGACCAAAATGCAGCGAACGGGATTTCTTTGGCCGGGATAACTGGCTCTCAGCCAGCAAACGCTCCAACCGTTTCAATCTTCCCTGCGCCTGGCGGGTATTTTGCCCGGCCATGTTGCGCCGAATATATTCTTCTTCTTTTTCTACAAACTCACGCTGCGCTTCGTACTCCAGAGCCAGGCGTCGATAACGATCCTCGCGCTGTACCAGATATGCACTGTAATTGCCGCGAAATACTTCAAGGTCGGGGGACATTTCAAAGATGGTATTGGCCACCTGATCGATGAAATAACGGTCATGTGATACCAGGAGGACTGCACCATTCCAGTCTCTCATGAAGCTTTCCAGCCATTCCACTGCCTGGATATCCAGGTGATTGGTAGGTTCATCCAATAACAGCAGATCGGGGTTGGATAACAAAAGTTTGGCGAGCAATGCACGCGTCCGTTGTCCACCGGATAGATGTTTCAAAGGACGCAGAAAATCTGCCTTGGTAAAACCCAATCCGGTGAGTGTTAATTTGATCTGGTTTTCGAAGTTATAACCGCCCAGGTGATCAAACTGCTGCTGCAGTTTGCCATATTTTTCCAACTGTTCAGGATCGCTACCGTTTTCACTGATGGATTTCTCCAGTTCGGTCAGTTCAGCCTGGCGGGCTACCAGATCGTCAAAAACCAGCATGCACTCTTCCCATAGGTGGTTGTCAGAATCAAACACCGCTTCCTGAGGCAGGTAACCGATGCGGATGTTTTTGGCAAAATGCATGGAACCGGCCGACGGCTCGTCCATTTTGAGGAGAATTCGCAGTAAAGTGGTCTTGCCAATGCCGTTTGGTCCCACGAGTGCAATGCGCGCGCGGTGAGGGATGCTGAAGCTAATATCACTAAAAAGGTCTTCAGCACCAAAGGATTTACCCAGTCCGGTAACGGTGAGGAGCGGCATTCCCAAAGTATAACATGGTAGAATTATTCACATGAAAAAATGGATCTTCTGGTTGGGGATGGTCATTAGTGCGGTCCTTTTATACTTTTCCCTGCAAAAATTAAATTTTACTGAAGCATGGCAAGCCCTGAAAACAGCGAAATATTTGTGGTTAATTCCCGGAATTGCAGTCTATTTCGTTGCTGTCTGGGTTCGGGCGTGGCGCTGGCATTATCTGCTTCGGCCGCTTAAGAAAATAAGCACCAGGTCAATGTTCCCGATCGTCACGATTGGCTACATGGGCAATAATATCTACCCTGCCCGGGCTGGTGAAATTCTTAAGGGCTGTCATACTTAAAAAGGCATGAAGGTGTCCCCATTTCGGCATCGCTTGCCACCATTCTGGTAGAACGCGTTTTTGATGCGGTGGTGATGCTCGCCTTTATCTTTCTAAATCTTGGCGAACTATCCAAAATGACAGCATCGTCAGGGTATCTTGGAAATATCCGCGATCTTGCCATTTATGGAGCTGTTATTGCGATCGTTGTACTATTAATTTTTTTGGCAGCCGCGATGCTCCCGCATCAAACTAGAAGAATAGTGGATTGGATCAACGCCCATTTCGTCCCGGTAAAACTTCGCAGTAAAGTGGAAGGATTGGCTTACCGTTTTCTGGGTGGTCTGGAGTCCTTGCGGTCCCCACTTGATGCCCTGATGATCCTGTTTACATCATTTGTGATCTGGCTGCTGGAGACTATAAAGTACTGGTTTGTAATGCATGCATTTCCCTTTGTAGTTTCTTTCTTTGCCCTGATGTTGAACAATGGGATCAGTAATTTAGCCACAACCCTTCCCTCAGCACCGGGGTATGTGGGAACATTCGAGGCAGCCGGTATTGCAGTATTAACAGCATATGGAATTCCAAAGGAATTAGCCGCAGGTTACACGGTTGTATTACATATTGCTTTGTGGCTGCCAATCACCCTTTTAGGATTCTATTATTTTTCAAAAGAGGGACTAAAAATGGGGGAAGTATCAAAAGAAGCAAATGAGGTGCAGGCATGACAACAAAAAAAATTGCAGTGATTGGTGCCGGATTGGGCGGCATGGCAGCTGCTTATGACTTAGTAAAATCCGGAGCGGATGTCACCATATTCGATGCTGCCGGGAATGTAGGCGGTCTGGCGGCAGGATTCAAGGAACCGCACTGGGATTGGACAGTGGAGAAGTTTTATCATCACTGGTTCGCGACAGATGTTCATATGCTTGGTTTGATCAAAGAGTTGGGTCTGGGTGATCAGGTTTTATTTCCACGTCCTTACACAGTTATGTATCACGATGGCAAGTTTTATCCATTTGACTCCATCTTCGCAGCATTGATGTATCCCGGCTTGGGTTGGGGAATCAATAAGATCCGTTTTGGATTGGTCGGTTTATACCTGAGATTTACGAACAACTGGCAATCCATGGAAACAACTACAGTGGAAGATTGGATGCGAAAATGGGCAGGGACAGAGGTGTATGAAAAGATGTGGCAGCCGATGCTGGAAGGAAAATTTGGAGAGACCTTCTCACACCAGGTGAATATGGCGTGGATGTGGGCAAGGATGCACGCCCGTACCACCCGGTTGGGTACATTCCAGGGCGGTTTTCAGCACTTTTCTGATCTGTTCGCAGAGAAGCTCAGGTCTTTAGGGGTGAGAATCGAACTGAATACTCCTGTCAGTTCCATTCAACCAACTTCCGATGGTGGACTTGAATTGGTGATCAATGGTGAAATCCAGCAATTCGACCAGTGTCTCGTGACAACCTCTCCTTCACTTTTGGCAAAGATGGCACCTTCCCTCCCTGATGATTATCTGAAGGGTTTGCTGGAATTGAAAAGCATGGGTGCTGTGGTGATGATCCTCTCGCTAAAAAAGCCAATTTCACCCCAAGGGTATTACTGGTATAACATTCCCAAGAGTGCCGGGTTCCCCTTCCTTTCCCTGGTTGAACATACCAATTTCGTCTCTCCAGAGTATTTCGGTGGTGACAGGATCGTATATCTAGGTGATTATCTGGAAGTTGGACATGAGTATTTCAGTTTGACTCCCCGGGAACTGCTGCAACGTTTCATCCCCGGTATCAAACGCATCAATCCTGATTTTGATGAGAGTTGGGTAAATAATCTCTGGGTAAATAGCACCAATTACGCTCAACCAATACCTTTATTGAATCACTCAAGAAATATCCCGGCAATTCAGACTCCTCTTACCGGATTATTTTTTGCCAGTATGAGTCAGGTATACCCCTGGGATCGCGGAACGAATTTTGCTGTGGAAATTGGACGACGGGCAGCATCCACGATGACGTAAAAATCGCATAAAAGTGTGAGATTCCGGTAGCCGTATCTGATACATGTTATTTTATACCACTTGGATTCGAAAATTTTCTAGAACATATTTTCAGATTATTATGATGTTTTACTATGCGACAAGGCGAGGCAGTACATTTGGGAGTTAATAGATATTTTCACCCATATATAGGGGGGGATTTGTTGAGATTGATTGTAAATATTTAATGTTAATTTAAGCCTTTCTTTAACAATTCCCTTCCTTAAATATTGCCAGATTTTTAAGAATCCGTAGGGATTTCGGCTTGTAGTATAAATCACCATCTGCTAGAATAAGTAAGTCCCTCCTACAGGGGGCAGAGACGTTCGGTTCACATCCGTAGTGATTTTCCCAAAATTTGATTTCTCCGGTCTTCCTATTTAATTTAAGCAAATAGGAGTAGACAGTAATACCTCGTACCAATTTTAAAATACTAAGTTATCGGAGATCCACATGAATGCTGAACAAGCCTGGTTAGCAACAATGGGACAACTCAAAATGGATATGTCCAAAGCGGCATTCGACACATGGGTGAAGAATTGCGAGTTGACTGGATACGAAGATGGAAAATTTACAATTGCAGTTTCCAACCCTTACGCGAGAGATTGGCTTGAATCCAGGCTATCAAGCACAGTAACCCGTGTATTAACCGGAATCATGAATCGCCCGCAGGAAGTGGCTTTCATTCTGAACCAGCAGGATGATGAAATTAACGTGGACGAGAAAGCAGCTTTCCAGAAATCCGCTGAGGCCGAGCCAATAATCATCCCGGTAAGAAAAACATCCCGGTTAAATCCACGATACTCGTTTTCATCTTTTGTGGTTGGTCCCTCCAACAGACTAGCCCACGCTGCTTCCATGTCTGTTGCAGAAAATCCGGCTGGATCATATAACCCGCTGTATCTATATGGTGGTGTGGGTTTGGGCAAAACCCACTTGCTGCATGCTATAGGGAATCTCTCGCAGCAAAATGGGTTTAAAGTCATCTATGTATCCTCTGAAGAATTCACAAATGATCTTATCCAATCCATCCGAAACCATTCCACTCAGGAATTTCGTGAGCGATACAGGGATGTGGATGTTTTATTAATTGACGATATCCAATTCATTGCCGGTAAAGAAGCGACACAGGAAGAATTTTTTCATACATTCAATGCACTGCACGAAATGAACAAGCAGATTGTCATCTGTTCTGACCGTCCGCCAAAAGGTCTGATCACCCTCGAAGATCGGCTGCGGTCCCGTTTTGAAATGGGGTTAACTGCCGACATACAATCTCCAGACCTGGAAACCAGAATAGCCATCATGCGAAATAAGGCGGAACGGGCGGGCAAGAAATTCCCTGCTGAAATATTGGAAATGATCGCGAAGAGATTTCAATCCAATATTCGGGAACTTGAAGGGGCATTGAACCGGGTGATCGCATTCTCTGAACTCAGCGGCTTACCAGTGAATGCTCAACTCGTACAAACCTCTCTAGCCGATCTGATTCAATTGTCAACCTCTATTGAGCCGCACCAAGTTATCAATTCTGTGGCAAATGTCTTCAAAGTCTCTAGAGATCGTTTGCTGAGTAAAGATAGATCAAAAGATATCGCCTTACCCAGACAGGTAGCCATGTATATCATGCGTGAGGATGCAAATTTCTCACTGCCACAAATAGGTGCTGAACTCGGCGGCAGGGACCATACAACAGTCATGTATGGATGCGATAAAATTGCTGGTTTACTTAAAAAAGACGACCGGTTACGGAAACAAACTCATCTGGTAAGAGAAAATCTTTTTGGGCCAGCTTTCTCTGGCTAGTTATTCGTTATAGTCTTTCTCAAAATTACGAATCAGCAAATACTTGGTCACCTTCGATTTCTAACCCTGCCAAGCGTAAATAGAGCACCAAGGATGATCACTAGGACCAGAATTACGGCACCAACAATAATTCCTATTGGTTGTCCTTCTGCCAATTCCTGTTCAGTGAATTCACTGGGAAATGGCGTTGGAGTAAGGGTAACTTCTGCGGTTTGCTGTTGGACAATAGAATGATCTTTGTCAGGTGATTGGATCGGTGGGGGAGTGTATGCATTTACGGAATAAGCTGAACGTAAGAAATTCCACCCTGCAATAACCAGGATAATCGCGATAAATGCTTTTGTGTGACCGTATTTATGCATTTTTCTCCTTGTTTATTTGTCCTGATTGATGCGGGCAATTGCTGAAGCAGCTATTTCATCAATACTGTCGCTGGTTGTATATGCACGAATCGCTGCATCCCTGATCACAGGACCTACCGTGATCGTAATGGACGTATCAGGCAGCGGTTTTGCTGAATCCAGGACCGCTTGCAGTTCCGTAGAAGATGAGCCAAAAATCGGCCATTCCTGGTTGGACACCGGTAAATATCCTGCGGTATAGCTCCACGGAGAGGCAAAAACTGGTTGGCTCAAAAAAGACAATAATTCCATCCTGATGGAAGGCCTATCAGGTGCAGGATTGGCAATGGACCAATACCAGCCAGATAATTTGGTTGCTGAGGAATCAGATAAACCCGGAAGAGCATGATATGTATAGCGGTCCAATCCGTTTTTAATCGTGGATGAATACCAGTTGATTTCCATATCCGATTCGCCATTTTCAAATCGCTTGGACACCTCAGTCCAATCCGATGCCAGCAGTGACCAATTCGGAAAAGCGGATTGGATTCTGGTTTCCCGAATAAAAGTTAAAAACTGGGTAAAAATATCCTGATCGAGATGAGGTTTCCCGTTTTCATCTGTAAGTTGTCCTCCGGCTGATAGGTAAAGGGCAATGAAGACAGTCGCATTTGGATCATTTAAATTTAATCCAATCTTTAGGGTTGAACTTAGGATTTCTTTCCAGGCAGGTAAAGTTTCTCCACTAAATTCGTTGTCAATTACAAAAAGGCCGTCACCAGCAGCAGGTACACCAAATGTGCTTCCCTGAAGTTTTCCGGGGTCAGCAAACCCCGGAAATATTCCTTTGATTTCAGCACCTCCCGGATTATTATCAAATGGTACAAGCAGACCTTTAATGGCTGCTGTTTCCATATCACTTCTGTTCAATAATATTACATCCGGTAGAATAGATGGAGCAACCCGGTTGGCTGTGTTCAAAAGATCCATCATGCTTTCTTTTTGTTTTACATTTTTAAATCTTAAGTCAATGCTGATACCAGGATGATCAATTTCGAATGCATCCAATCGATCGATCAACAGTTTTTGTACTTGTTCACCAGAACTGACTGCGAAATCATCCGGCACCCATAATATGAGCGTCACTGGTTTATTATCAGTCGGCTCTTCCGTTTGAATACCACCACTATCAGGAAGTTTCTGGGGAGTTGCTGTGCTTACCGGGTTTGAGGTGTCAGGTGTTTTGATCACGCCCGTTTGATAAATGCCTGAACATCCGGAAAGAAAAAGTATGAATCCGAGAAGCAAAGGGAATACAGTTCGCATAATGCTAATTATATCCCGCAAATTCGCTGGGATTATATGAGACCCGAATCTTACCTGGAATATTCAAAATAATTATTTTTGATGCTTAAGGAGTTATTACCAGCGTCGCTGTATCCGTAGGGATGATCTCTACGGTTGGTGTGTCGCTTGGCACCGGCGTATCAGTCGGAGGGATGGGAGTAAAGGTTAATGTAGGCAGCGCTGTATTTGTTGGTATTTGTGTGGCTGTATTCGTAGCAGTTGGTGTGAATGTAGGCGATGCTGTAGCAGATGGATTTAACGATGCAGTGATCGTTGGGGTAGGGGTTTCAGTTAAGGTTACAGTCAAGGTGGCTGTTGGAGTTGGTGTCTGAGTTTTCTGTATGCGTTGATTCGAAAGAATACGTAAGCTAACAATTCCTAAACAATAACAAGGAATGGTGCACAGAATGATGATGATCAAAACTCTGCGGGTTCGTTGAACTCGGAGTTGCTTGTCGCTCTTGCCTGGCGGTCTTCTCACAACCTGAATCATAACATCTGGCAGGTTGACTGACAAGTCAAACCGTATTTATTTTATATTATCGAGATTTAATTTTTCAAATGTTTCTTCATCTGCCGCTACGGCATCATTCTTTAGGCTATAATCAGGGTATGAGCGACCTGGAACTGCCAGCACCTGTTTGGATCGATACACCCGTTGCATTAAGCGCAATGTGCATTGAATTACTGAAAGAAAAAAAAGTGGCTGTTGACACAGAGTCGAACAGTCTGCATGCTTATCAGGAAAGGGTGTGTCTGATTCAGTTTTCAAACCTTCAGACTGACTATCTTGTTGATCCCCTTGCCTTAACAGACCTTTCCCCACTCGCTCCAATTTTTTCCTCACCAGAGATTGTAAAAGTATTTCATGCTGCTGAATATGACCTGATCTGCCTCAAACGTGATTATCATTTCCAGTTTCAGAACATTTTTGATACCATGCTGGCTGCCCGGATTTTAAGTTACCCTGCTTTTGGTTTGGGTGCGATACTTGAAAATAAATTTGGAATTGTATTGGATAAACGTTATCAAAAGGCGGATTGGGCGAAACGTCCGATGTCGGCTGCCATGTTGTCCTATGCCAGGATGGATACCCATTTCCTGGTTAATTTAATGGATATGATGGTAAATGAGTTAACCGCAAAGCAATTGGAAGGGTTAGCTGCTGAAGACTTTAATAGAATTTCCAGGGTAAATGGAGTTCCTCAAGACACAGAATTGGAATCGCTATGGAAAATTTCCGGCGCCCATTATCTTAATCCGAAACAGGCTGCAGTATTAATGGAACTGGTAAACTTTAGAAATAAAGAAGCCAAACGCCGAAACCAACCCTCATTTAAAGTCATTCATAATGATCTGCTTCTTCAAATTGCAGATGCTTGTCCTGAAACCAGGGAGGCTTTACAGAACTGCGGGGTCAATTCCAATTCTCTTAGCCGCTACTCTAATGAATTGATAACCGCCGTAAAAACCGGCCTTCAAAAAGAACCACTATATCCCCCAAAAGTAAGAAAATGCGATCAAGAATTGAAAGCCCGAATTGAGAACCTTAAATCCTGGCGCAAGCAAACTGCTGCTCAATATAAAGTTGAATCGGATGTGATCTTACCCAGGGATCTTTTAGTTGACATAGCAGAAAAACATCCCGCTACATTGAATGAACTCTCTGAATTAATGCATTATTTTCCATGGAGATTTCAGCAATTTGGCTCAATGATACTTTCTGTATTTAATTAAATATTCGAGGATGCAATGAAGATTCATTTCAATGGCGCCGCTCAAACTGTTACTGGATCCCAATACCTGTTGGAGATCAACGGGTATAAATTATTGCTCGAGTGTGGTCTATATCAAGGTCGCAGGGCTGAATCAACTGAAAAGAATCGAAATTTCCATTTTGATGTATCCACGCTGGATGCGATGATCTTATCGCATGCCCATATCGATCATTGCGGTAACCTTCCCAACCTGATCAGAAATGGATATACAGGCCCCATTTATGCCACGTCTGCCACCAAAGACCTGGCTGATCTTCTGGTACGAGATTCAGCCCATATTCAGGAAGCTGATGCGGAATATATCAATAAAAAGAATTTCCGAAAAGGTTTACCTCCTGTTGAACCTCTGTACACAATAGCTGATGCAGCCCGGGTAAACCAGTATATTCTGCCGGTTGAGTATGGCGTTGAATTTGATGTGATTCCTGGAGTAAAAGCACGTCTTGTGGATGCTGGTCATATTCTTGGATCCGCAGCTGTTGTTTTGGATATTAATGAACAGGGGAAGAAAACCAAATTGTGGTTTTCTGGTGATATAGGCCGACCTGGTCTTCCACTGGTTCGTGATCCGGTTCAACCGGAAGACGGCATCGATCTAATGATGATGGAATGTACTTATGGAGATAAATCCCATGAGAACCCCGAGAAAGCATTCGAAGAGTTAAAAACTGTCATCCTGAGGACGTATGCCAGACGTGGGAAAATAATTATTCCGGCTTTCGCGGTTGGCCGTACCCAGGAATTGGTATATGCATTGAATGATTTGATGACACATAATGCGATCCCCAAAATACCAGTATTTGTGGACAGTCCTTTGGCAGTTAGTTCAAGCGAAATATTCTCGCGCCATCCAGAATGCTTCGATGCAGAAACGCGTCTTTTTGTAAAGGACCATATGCATCCGGCTCTTGATTTTGATATGTTGACATATATCCAATCGGTTGAGGAATCGAAATCATTAAATGAAAGACGTGACCCGATGATCATCATCTCTGCTTCCGGGATGGCAGAAGTCGGAAGGATTTTGCACCATCTAAAAAATAACATTGAAGACCCCCGTAATACCGTCCTGATCGTTTCCTGGCAGGCACCTTATACACTTGGCAGGCGCATCGCAGATCGTGAACCGGTGGTTAAAATATTCGGGGAAGAATACCAGTTGAAAGCGGATGTAGCCACCATTGGAGGTTTATCTTCCCATGCCGGGCAGGACCTGCTGGTGAAGTATGCAGCCCGTGTGAAAGGTCAGGCAAAGCAGATCATCCTCATCCACGGGGAACCGGACGCATCGACCGCTCTGCAGGCAAAATTCAAAGAGCTTGATTTTCCTCCCGTGACCTATCCAGCTTTATATGACCAATACGAAGCCTAATCTAAGATAAAATTTGAATTGCTCTGATATAATTCAAACTTGAATTGGAGAGGTGCCGGAGTGGTTGATCGGGGCGGTCTCGAAAACCGTTGTGGCCCTCTGGACCACCGTGGGTTCGAATCCCACCCTCTCCGCAAAAAACGCCTGCTGGCGTTTTTTAATTTAAGATTATAGATAACTCCTCCAAATATTACCCACCAGCTTTTACCAACTCCCGGCATGAATCATGCAAGATTCTTACTGATAGGTGGTGCGTATGACACAGCAAAAACAGATGGTTAAGCGGTCGAAAACACCGATAAATGGTAAGAAATGGACTCCAAAACCTGTTTCCGGCAAAAGTGGTGTTGTCCATGGAGTCTATACTCCAGGCACAAAACGTAAAACTGCTCCTGAAAGGACTCCATATTTCAGTATATCTCCCGAACGGAAATTGGATATTTTTGGTGTGATCCTTGTTTTGGCAGGATTAATTTCTCTGATCAGCCTATTTTCCGGAGATTCGAACAAGGCTATTTCATGGGTTTCCACCATTTTGAAGTGGATGGTTGGGTGGGGTGTTTTAGCTATACCCATTGGATTGATCGCTGGCGGATTGTACATGGTGCTGAGGCGTATCGAAAAGCTGCCCAGATTACCATTTGAACAAATTTCCGGGTTGGTTCTCTTGTATTTGAATATATTATTATTCCTTCAACTTTTTGCCGGCGGAGCAGGCGATCCATACTCGCTTGCTGAATCTGGCCGCGGTGGTGGGATTGTTGGCGGTTTATTGCTTTATTTCCTGGTAAAAAGCCTGGGAGATGTGGGTGCATTTCTTGCCTTGCTCGCCTGGCTGCTGATTGCTTTGATCTTATCTTTTGATCTGTCGTTCTCACAGATCATTGATTTCATCAAGACAACGATCTACGGCGCAAAAATTCCAATGGAAAAATTGGATCAGGTTTTCCACAATCAGCCATTCAACTCAAGGTATGACGAAGCTGATCTCATTCCACTTGATGATGACCTTCAATTGGAAAAAAAATCTCCCTTGGAAGAATTGATAACTCCTGAACCGGTAATCAAAGAGACTCAAAGTACACACTGGATCCTTCCAAACATGGACGATATTTTGGAATACGGGATACCCCAGGTAGAGAATGAAAAACTGGATATGCAAAGAGCAAGGGTTATCGAAGAGACACTCACATCATTTGGTGCTCCTGCTCATGTTGTCGAAATTCTCAGCGGTCCTTCGGTTACCATGTTTGGTGTGGAACCGGATTTTGTTGAAAACCGGGCCGGGCAAACCCGCGTAAGAGTGGCAAAGATCGTATCTCTATCGCATGATCTCGCGTTAGCACTGGCTGCCACTCGAATCCGGATTCAGGCGCCTGTTCCAGGCCGCAATTACGTGGGCATTGAAGTTCCCAATGAAACAACCACCATCGTCCGCTTGCGCGATATTATGGACAGCCCGGCTTATAAGCGCAAGAAATCACCACTCAGAATTCCACTCGGCAAGGATGTCTCCGGTACCCAGATCGTTTCGGATCTGGCCACCATGCCGCATCTATTGATCGCCGGAGCAACTGGTTCAGGTAAATCGGTCTGTGTTAATACGATCTTGACCAGTTTGCTGATAAATAATACACCTGACGATCTAAAACTGATCCTTATCGATCCAAAACGGGTGGAATTAACGGGTTATAACGGCATCCCCCACTTGCTCGCTCCTGTAATTGTTGAAACTGAACGAGTGGTCGGGGCTCTCCAATGGATGATGCGGGAGATGGATACTCGATATCACAAATTTGCAGCTGCTGGAGCAAGGAATCTGGAAGAATACAATGTCCGCATGCTGCTACGCGGAGAGCGGAAACTGCCGATCCTGGTGATCATCATTGACGAGATGGCTGACTTGATGATGCTGGCCAAGAATGAAACCGAAGCTGCAATTGCCAGGCTGGCTCAAATGGCTAGAGCAACCGGCTTGCATTTGATCGTAGCCACACAGCGACCTTCGACAGATATCATTACTGGAAATATTAAAGCAAACTTTCCCTCGCGCATCGCTTTTGCTGTAGCTAGTAATACTGACAGCCGGGTTGTATTGGATCAACCGGGTGCTGAGCATTTACTGGGTCGGGGTGATATGTTGTTCCAGGCACCGGATGCTGCTGCACCGGTCCGAATGCAGGGCGGTTATGTGTCTGAGACTGAGATCCAAAAAATTGTTGATTATTGGAAGAACGCTGCTGCCGGTGGTGATGCTCATACAGGCGATGCTGGTTTTATGCAACAAAACCTGCCAATACCGCAGTCTGGTGACTTCCAACAGGCTGATCTGTTCGGTTCGGGCAATCTGACTAATAGTCGGGAAGATCCGCTCATGGACGAGGTGACCGATCTTGTTCGCCGTGAAGGACGGGCATCCATCTCGCTGCTGCAAAAAAGGCTGCGGATTGGATACACCCGCGCCGCCAGGATGGTGGATAGCCTTGAGCAGAAAGGTGTGATCGGTCCTCAACTGGCGAATACACAGGCTCGGGAGGTTCTGGATTATGGACCAACTGCTCCACCGGTAGACGATGGCGCATAATGTGACCTATCGTATGGCGGTGCTTGCACCCCGGACAATAATTTGACCGGCAAAGGTTTTTCATACTGATTAACAAAAAAGAGGTTGGCTAGTTGCCAACCTCTTTAAGATCATATTACTCGGTTTAGTACTCGGGTGGAGCCATTGGTGCGGGTTTATCCTTCTCAGGAACATCCGTGATCAAGGCTTCGGTCGTCAAGATCATCGCTGCAATGGATGCAGCATTTTCAAGTGCACCGCGGGTTACCTTGGCGGGGTCAATGACACCGGCTTTCACCAGGTCAAGATATTCCTCGCGGAGTACGTCGTAACCAAAGTGCAGGTTCTTGGTTTTCTTCTGCATCTGGCGAACGTTTTCAACAACCACGGAACCATCTTTTCCTGCATTCTCAGCGATCTTGCGCATGGGAACTTCCAGGGATTTGCGGACGATGGCAACGCCGATCTTGGCGTCTTCATTGTCCATCTTTAGGGTTTCAAGTCCAGCCATGGCGTTGATCAGGGCAACACCACCACCGGGGACAATACCTTCTTCTACAGCCGCGCGGGTTGCAGAAAGAGCGTCTTCAACTCGGTGTTTCTTCTCTTTTAATTCAGTTTCGGTTGCAGCACCAACGCGAATGATGGCGACGCCGCCAGAGAGCTTGGCTAAACGCTCCTGAAGTTTTTCGCGATCATAATCACTGGTGGTATTATCGATTTCAACCCGGATCTGGTCGATGCGGCCTTTGATGCCTTTGGCATCACCTTTACCACCGATGATCGTGGTATTGTCTTTGTCAGCTTCGATTTTTTCGGCGCGACCAAGATCAGCAAGAACGGCAGTTTCCAACTTGCGGCCGGTCTCATCAGAAATGACTGTTGCACCAGTCAGGATGGCAATATCCTGAAGCATGGCTTTGCGGCGATCGCCAAAACCGGGGGCTTTTACAGCCAGGACATTGAGCATTCCACGTAGTTTGTTGAGGACGAGGGTGGCTAATGCTTCCCCATCGATATCTTCTGCGATGACCAATAGTTCACGTTTGCCGATCTGGACAAGTTTCTCGAGGAGAGGAACGATATCTGTGGCAGCAGAGATCTTCTTGTCATAGATCAAAACATACGGATCTGCGATGGAGGATTTCATGTGCTCGGGATCGGTCACAAAATAAGCAGAGATGTAACCGCGGTCGAACTGCATACCTTCAACATATTCGGTTTCGAATTCAAGGCCTTTGGATTCTTCGACAGTGATGACACCATCTTTACCAACTTTGTCCATGACATCAGCGATTAAGGAACCAATATTGCGGTCCTGGGCTGAGATGGTGGCAACATTGGCGATCTCATCTTTAGTGGTGATCTCAATTGCCTGTTCCTTGATCTTGGCAGCAACTGCCTTGGTGGCAGCTTCGATACCGCCCTTGAGCAGCATCGGGTTGGCGCCAGCGGCCAGGTTTTTCAAACCTTCGGTCACAATGGCGTGAGCCAGAACAGTGGATGTGGTAGTGCCGTCACCGGCAATATCATTGGTTTTGGTCGCAGCTTCCTTTAGAAGCTGTGCACCCATATTTTCAAAGGGATCTTCGAGTTCAATTTCTTTTGCTACAGTAACGCCATCGTGTGTGATGGTGGGTGAACCGAATTTTCGGTCCAGGGCTACATTGCGGCCTTTTGGACCAAGAGTTGTTGCTACAGCGTTGGCGACCATATCCACACCGCTTTTTAAACGGCGGCGGGCATCTTCACCAAATACAAGTTGTTTAGCTCCCATAGTAAATCTCCTTCATTAATCGTGATTATATAAATATTAGTCTACAAGAATGGCGAGGATATCAGCTTCGCGCAGGATGAGCAATTTTTTGCCATCCAATTTGATCTCAGTGCCGCTGTATTTTGCATACAAAACGGTATCTTTTACTTTTACATCCATGGGGATGCGTTTGCCTTCATCATCACGCTCGCCATCGCCAACGGATAGAACAATTCCTTTTTGGGGTTTTTCTTTGGCTGTTTCCGGAAGGACGATTCCACCAGGAGTGACTTCTTCCTGCTCAATTGGTTCGACAACGACACGGCTGCCCAGGGGTTTCATTTTTACTGCCATAAATGCCTCCACTCTAAATTTGAATATCGATTTTCTTGAATTTAGCACTCGGTAACCTAGAGTGCTAATGTAAGCTAATAATAACCGTGATGGACTTTGGAGTCAAGAGAATTGAATTGATTCTTATACAACTCATATATAAATTGTGAAAGATATTTAACCGGGAAACACCAATGACAATCCTGCCAGTCATTCCCAAAAGGTTTGGATATGATCTGGTTTTGATCAATCTATATTCGTGGTATTCGTGGATTAACTCATTGTCACGGTGTGGGTGTCACATTCTGTGATTCACAGATCTGTTCACCGGCTTGAACAATGCTCATGATGTCTTTATCACGGTGATATTGCGCTCTTATCTCAGAAAAGACCCTGATGGCATCGGTGCAGTAATCATTGGTTGCTCTACTAAGCCCGGCCAGCACAGAACCGTAAGTGTAGTAATAGACCACAGTTGTATTGGATATTGGCAGGCCTGTGATTATGATCTCAGGATCAACTTCCGGGTCACATTCCCGGGCTGCACAGCTCTCCACTGCATCGCAGCCATAGATGGCACATTTCAATGCTGGGATCGCCCCTTCATAATTTTTGGCTTTAAAATAGATGATTCCAAGCTGACCATATACATCCGGGCTGGATGGATCCAAGGTTAGAGCTTTTTGAACATTCCGCGAGGCAATTAAAAACTGACCCATTTGAGCATAAGTCTTGGCAATAGCAATATACGGGATCGGGTCATCGATATTTATCTGAGCGTTTACATTAGCTGCCTTTTCAAAATACTCCAGTGCATCAATATAATATGGAGACTCAGGATCATTGGCAGCCATTCTTCGATAATTTGCTCCAATATAGATATACAAAAAGGTCATATTGGGCATGATTTCCGCGGCTGTTTTGTATTCTTCGATCGCAGACGGGTAATCACCCAGGGATTCCCATAATTGGCCATAGATACGGTGCACATCCATTATTGTATTGTCCTGCGCAACCGCCTGGTTGATGTATTGTTCCGCTTGAGTCCACTTGAGTGAATCTGTCAGGATCTCTGCGTAGAAAGCCAATGCCAGGGTATTTCGATTATCCAACTGCAATGCGCGCACAGCTTCCTGCTCTGCTTCGGTGAGATAAACAGCCACTTCCTCACCAGCGATGACCGGGTTGGCATTCCAATCCAAAACAAAACTTCTGATTGCATGCACATTGGAATCATCCGGTGAGAGGTCGCGTGCTTTATCGATGGAAGCCAACGCTTCCTGAAGCCGTTGCTTCCTTAAGGCATCGGTTGTCAAACTGGCAGAGGAATATGTTTGGATCCTGGCCAACTCTGCCCACAATCCCCCATCCCCTGGGGCCAATTCGATGGCTTCCTGGTAAGCTGTTATGGCAGCGTTCAAATTTCCAGCCTGAAAATGGGTTCTTCCTTCCAGGATCAGGGATCGATTCGTCCTGGTTGCCGTTGCAGTCGGGGAATACAATGGTTTTATGGATCCACTGTCAACCCCCCGCACGATGAACAAACCGCCGATGATAAGGGTTAGTAGCAACAGTACCAGGTAGGGATTGAAATATCTTTTTTTAGTATGGAAGGTAAAGCTTTTACCGTTTAAGTTCATTCTAAGGAGTAGGTGTCTCGGTTATCTCATCTGAAGGAGTTGAATTTATATCAGGGGTAGCTGTACCGATCAGGTTAGCCTGACAAATATTGATCATTTCATTGGCATTATAAACAGCTGTTTCATCATTACTTACGCCTTGAATTAACATTTGTGAGATCTGAATTGCTTCATTGCAATCATTGAGTCTCGCAAGGTTTAAGCCATATAAATAGTAATATTCTGCGATCCTGCCGTAATCCAGGGGAAGGCCTTCTACCACTTCACCACTTTCTGGTACATTCCCACCGCGAACGGCCAGTTTCAACGGAACAACCGCATCGGTGTATTGTCGATTCCGGTAATACATGGTTCCCAGATTACCCCACATATACGGGTCTGTCGGAGCATCATTTTTCGCCTGGTCGGCATATTGTATGGCTTTTGCATATTCACCAATAGTGACATAGGTTCGTGCGATGTATGTATCGGGTAGGGGATCGGCAGGGTTCAATGCGTTTGCCCGGGTAAATTCTTCTACTGCATTATCATACTGGGGTGGATCAAGCGAGCGGTAAGCCAATCCCAAGAACAGATGTAAATCCGGGAGGTTGGGGTTAAGTTGGATGGCAGTCTTAAATTCCTCCACTGCAAGGTCATAATTCGACGTGTTTTGAAACACAATACCACGCGCCCGGTGGGTTTCCATAATATCCGGAGCGAGCGCCAGGGCAAGTTTGGATTCCTCGCCTGCTTTCTCCACAGCACCAATGGCACCCTGATCAGCTTCGATCATGCGCATCAATAATTCCGCATAAAATGCATGCGCCATGGCATTGTTATTATCCAGTTCCAATGCATGTTTAATGGCTGCTTCAGCCAGTAGGTATTCGTCCTGTAAGGTTAAAGCCCATCCCCGCATGGCATTTGCCTGTGGGTTATTCGTATTGATCAAAAGCGCATTTTCAGCACTGATCTGGGCATCTTTATACTGTTGGTTATAGATTTGTATTTTTGCCAGTGAAATAAAGTTGGTCGCATTCCTTGGATCTGCCAGAATAGCTTCCTTATATAATTCTATGGATTGCAGGAATTTACCTTGCAAGGCGAGTGCCTCAGCATCCACAATATATGTTTCAGGAGCGCGGGTTGGAGTCTGTGTAGGAACAAACAACGGGGGGGTCTCAGGCACGATCACAGCATTGACATACACCGCTCCGCCAATCAGTGCCAGGATGAACAGGATTCGTCCAATTCGTAAAGGACGACGTTTTTTTAACATACTCCACTTACTGCCCTTTAAGTACATGAAGAAATATTACCTGTTACCCATAAGAGAGTCAAGGACACCAGGAGCCAAGGTTAATAAAATCTAATTTACACACCCGGGCTGCCATACACTATAATATTCTGATGCAAAGATGGCAAGACAGACTGAAATCCTGGGCGGACCACCTGGAAAAGGAAGTGGTCGCCCTATATTATGCTTATCGCGACCCCAGAACACCCTGGTATGCGCGTCTTTTTTGTGGTTTCATCGTGGTAATGACTCTCAGCCCAATTGACCTGATACCAGATTTTATTCCTGTATTCGGATATCTGGACGATGCGCTGTTCCTGCCGGTTGGCATCTGGCTCGCTTTAAAAATGATTCCAACTGAGGTTATGGACGATTCCCGCCGAAGAGCGATGGAATTACAACCATCTCAACTTGTCGACAAACGCAAATCCATTCTTCTGGTTATCGCGATATGGATTACCATTTTAGTGATCCTTAGCCTGGTCCTTTATATGATCTTCCGGAGAAGATAAATCTTCAGGGGATTATGTATCAACTCTTCATTGATTGGAACACTGACATGAATTCAAATACCCGCAGGTATATTTTATTATTCGTCGCCTTTCTCTATTGGTTAAGTCTTTTCTTTTATATTCCCATCCTGCCTGTTCATGTGCAAGAAAGGGTAGGTTCCCTGTCTGAATTGGGATTCGTCCTATCCATGTATGGGTTCTGGCAAATGGTCAGCCGCTTCCCGATCGGGATTATTGCTGACCGCCTGGGTTGGAGAAAGCCGTTTAGCGGTTGCCATGCTGGTTCTGTTGTCTGCCGGTTCACTGGTTCTGGGGTTGGGAACTGATTTTTGGGAGATGACAGTCGGCCGATCCATGATCGGATTTGCCGCAGCTGCATGGGTGTTGCTGATCGTCCTTTATACATCTGAGGTCGAACCCGCCAGGCTATTGCAGTCCACCGCCCAAATGACAATTGTTTTTGCTGCTGGACGGGTAACTGCCAGTCTGATCTGCCCCTGGCTTGTATCAATGTTTGGCCAATCCATGCCCTTCTGGCTGAGTTCAGGAGTAGCCCTGCTGGCAGCAGTGATCCTATTATTCACCCCATTGAAAGTATTGCCACGGGTGAATAGTATCATTTCAATCAATTAAAAGGATCATATTGCAGCCTGGAGTTCTTCTCCCATCATTTCTCAGTATCATCCTTCACTACGCTGACTGGGCTGCAACATTTAGCTTTATTCCCATTCAAGCTAAAACTTTTGGCGCATCTGCAAGCACTTTATCCTTCCTTGTCATCCTGGAACTATTGATCATCGTCCCTGCCAATAGCATTACTCCATCGCTGGTCAAAAAATTCGGTAAAATTCCGGTCATTGTTGTCAGCATCGGATGCCAGGCGGTGGCGATGTTCTTGATCTATTATGCCAGCGGGCTGAGTTGGTTATGGGTTGCCCAGGGATTGTTGGGTATAGGATATGGACTGGCTTATCCGATCCTGCTGGGGATGGTCATGGAATGCACACAACCAGCAGAACATTCGATTGCCACAGGATTCCACCAGTCTGCTTATGCTCTCGGCATGTTTGCAGGACCTTCCATCAGCGGAATCATAGCAGCAGCTGTAGGTGTACAACCGGCTTTTGCTGTAACCGGATTCATTGTTTTGGCAGGCGGATTAATTGGAACGATCGTGCTAAAAAGAGCGGGTAAGGCTTTTAATTAATTCCTTCATAAAAATATTGCAGTTCTATTTCATGGTGTTCCAGACAGGTTTTATAACTAGATAAACCAGGAGCAGCGGAAATATGTGTACCATCGCAATCAGGTATTTTCCGGTGGACAGGAAAAACATCACCTGAACGATGATAATGCCCATATAGGAATAAGCCAGGTCTTTGGTTTTCTTCTGCCACAATACCACTGCAACAATTGCAGCTATCACACTTACTCCACAATCGATCCACAATACTGTGCTCAGGGTGGTAAAGGCGCTGCGTCCTGACAAATAAGCCGAATAGAGGTTACCCAAGTGCAGCCAGACCCTAACAGGTAAGATAGGCTCTTCCATTGTTTTTCGAATTGTTCATCAGCAGCATCGATCTCACCCTTTTTCATTGGTTTCAATTTGGGTGGGCGGACCGGGTTAATTAATTCCTGTTTTTGTTTTAAGATGGCTTTCCGGGTGAGAATGACAACCAACACCAGTATTCCAATAATGAGAATGATCGTTTTATAATCGGGCATTATATTTTCCAGATAAATAAGGTTAATGACAAGTATAAATGATATTTGATAATATTTGAGTTAATTCAGGCATCCGAAGCCTACCGACTTCGGATGCCCAATTTGTGTATTAGTAGATTTCTTTGCCAAGAAGATCTAATTACTTATAGGTCCCCAGAGGCATTTCTAAGTATTCTCTTTTTCTTCTTTTGTGATCTTGCGGAAAGCATCCTTGATCGGTAATAGGCCGAAATTCATCTTCAAGCTTGGATCAAGTGCTTCACCATAGTAATCGACAAGTACTCTCGGCGGACTGGCTTTCTGGCTTGCCAGAGATACCACGATCATCAGAAGCATGGATGCAAAGAATGCCACAAATGATCCGATATAGACTGCGTCCCATAGAGCACACCACCAGCCTTCACTGTAGATTCCCGGATCGGCAGCAAGTTCGCAAACCGCGGCAGTAGATTGCCCACCAAAACCGGTGTTGAAGAAGAAGTAGATCGCCGCAGCCCACGTGAGGAATCCGCCCACAAATGCTGCAACTGCACCCCAGGAATTGGCTTTTTTCCAGTACATACCGAATGCAAATGGCACAAATAATCCGACCAACAGCAATGACCACGCCAGAATGGAGAGCTCATAGATCGTCTGCGCCCAAAGTGCGATAGATATTGCGACCACAGCATTGAATATAACCATTCCTCGTGTCCACCACAAAGCAGTTTTGCCTTCAAGCTTCTTTCCAGTGATGACCGGGATGAGGTTTTCTGTAACTGCTGACGCACCTGCGAGTAAGGAGCTATCTGAAGTACTCATTAATGCGGATGTAAGAGCAGCGATAAAGATGGCTGTTAGTATGGGTGGTAGGTGTGTCATTGCTGCAGAAACCAGCAAATAGCTTGTATCCTCCAAACCCGGGCTCAGTTTATAGACCATGATACCGATCAATGGGGACATGATCCCAAAGAACAGGTAAAGTACGCCAGCGCCATAAGAGCCATAGACCGAGGTTGCCTGGTTGCGGGCTGCCATGGATCGCTGCATCAAGTCCTGTGTGGCTACGGAACCCAAACCAATTGCCATCCAGGCTGCCATCCAGTACATCCAGCCCGTCAGGCCAGAGTAACCCAGATAACCTTCACCTGCTATGGGTAGCAGGCTGAATGGTTGTGAAACGTATGTCGATCCCGCTCCATTGATAAGGCCAGGGAAACCGCCTACCGCAATGAGCATGCTGATAAACACCAGTGTAATTCCACCAGCGGTAAGGAACATCTGGAAGAAATCAAGGAGTGTATCTGCCAGCATACCACCCATCGTGGTATATGCGGCAACGATGGTGATGATGATGACCATACCCCAGGTCGGGTCAACTCCGAAGATGCCCTGTGCGATGGCGCCTCCAGCCACGATCTGTGCTGCTGTCCAGGAGAAATAAGTCAACATTTGTGCGATGACTGATAGGACGATCATGGCTTTGTTGTAACGTCGTTCAAAGAAGTCCACGATCGTGATATATTTTGCACGGCGCATCAGGCGAACAAAAAATAGGCCTGATATGAACAAACAGAATGAAGCACCAAACGGATCGAAGATTACTCCTTGAAAACCGTAATCGTAAGCTGTTTGTGAAGCTCCCATCAATGTTTCTGCAGCAAACCAGGTCGCCATGATCGATGCAGCAGCCATGTGAATGGGCAGTTTCCTGCCTGCAACAACATAATCCGTATTATCCTGTACCTGTCGTCCAGCCCAAATTCCCACCCCCAACCTTACCAAAAAGAACAATGCTATGAATAGAATTACCAACCAGGCATATGGATATCCTTCTAGAATCATCTTATCTTCTCCTCGTGATATGGTTTAAATATGATTGGACAACGATTACAATGTTTTATTTACATCATTGAGCACTTCCTCTAATCGGCTGAGGACGGTGTCAATTTGTTCATACGTAATTACCAACGGTGGTTCAATACGGATCGTGTGAGCACTAGTTAAAGTACCTGCAACCAGTACACCACGTTTGAATAAACCAGCAGCTACCTGGAAACCAATTTCCGGGCTCTTGAAATGTTGTCCAACAAGCAATCCCTTGCCGGAGATAAAATCGTAGATCTTCGGGAACTTTTTGGCAAGTATCTGCAACTTGGTCATCAGATATGTGCCTTTTTCTGCAGCCATCTTTGGAAAATCTTCTTTAATGGCGACATTGATCGCAGCGATCGCAGCGGAACAAGCTAAAGCACCGCCGCCTGTGGTCGTGGTGTGGATGAATGGATTCGGGTACATCATGCATTGCCATATTTCTTCTGTCGAGCAGAATGCACTGATGGGCATGACACCGCCACCAAGCGATTTTGCAACAGCAAGAATATCAGGTACAACACCCCAATGTTCAACACCCCACATCTTGCCTGTCCTGCCAAGGCCTGTCTGAACTTCGTCTGCGATAAGGAGAACGCCATGTTCTTTTGTTGCCTTGCGGATACGAGGCCAAAAATCATCTGGGGGAACTATTGCACCAGCTTCGCCCTGGATGGGTTCCATCATAACAGCAGCAATTCCGATCCCAACAGTGTCGCAAATCTCAAGCTGTTTCTCAACCGCTGCAGCATCTCCATAAGGAACATGGTAAACCGGTCCACCGTACATTATTCCCGGTGGGACGCGGTAATCAGCCTTACCCATCATGGAGAGGGAACCCATGGTCTTGCCGTGGAATGCCTTTGTGGCAACAATAAAGCCTGCCTTTTTGGTATACATCTTGGCAAGCTTTATGGCTCCTTCAATCGCTTCTGTACCGCTGGCGCAGAAAAACGAATACTTCAAATCGCCAGGTGTGATGGAAGCCATCAGATGAGCCAGGACACCTCGTAATGGGTCAATTAATTCCTGGCTGGGCATGGGGGTGCGTTGTAATTGAGCAGCTACTGCTGCCACCACGTCCGGGTGACTCCAACCATGATCCATCATGCCATAGCCGCCCAGGCAGTCAATATATTTCCTGCCCAGTACATCCTCGAATACTGCGCCGCGGCCTGTCCATTCTGTGGCAGCCCAATCACCTGCTTCGGTTACTGATTTCCGGTATTCCAGCCAATTCTTATTGAAGTATTCTGCAAAATTATTTTTGCTTTCATCAATGATTGCTTTTCCTTCATCCTGAGTGACAACTGTCTTCTTGATGATACCAAGCCAACGATCAGAATACTCTAACGCTTCTTTAAAGTTTTGTGGCATATATTCTCCTTTTTCAAGATATTTTGGGTGTCGCTAGACTTTGGTGATGATAGCTGGTTTGTAGGAATATTTTTCCGATTTCGACATAATACATGGTGGTAATACCGATATTGATTAAAGATTAATAGATATTAGTCCATTTCCTACATAGTCATTATGACAAATATTGACCAAGAGTCAATTAATTAATCGGGAAATGTGTCACATAGAAAGGGTGATGAATGTCATATTACTGATAAAGGGTATGGGCAAACAACAAAACAGATGGTTTTCCAACCATCTGTAAAATATTTTACATTTCGGAGATTAGATTACTTATACTAAAATGTAAATTGGATCAATTCCTTTTTGAGGTGAATGAATCAAAATCCCTTACAACTACAGAGTTTTGGAAAACTGCCTGAGCTTCGGCTTGAACATCTTTTTCACGATACCTTCGTGATATATGGGTCAATAATAATTGTTTCACACCACTGGCCACCGCCAGTTCAGCAGCCCGTCTTGCTGTTAAGTGGGCAAATTGCCTGGCCATGTCTGCTTCCTCTTCAAGATAGGTTGCTTCGATCACCAGGGTATCAGCTCCCATGCACTCATTGATCAGGTTCTCAGTCTGGCCAACATCTCCTACATGAACCAGACGAGTGCCTTCCTTCATTGGACCCAACAACTCTTCCGGTTGGATGATCCTGCCATCTGCGAGGGTTACTGACTTTCCGTTCACCAGTTCTTTTCGTAAAGGTCCTGCGGGAACCCCCAGTTCGTCTGCTTTCTCAGCCAGGAATGGACGTTTGCCTTTTTCATCAAATCTGAACCCAAAACAATCCTGTCCGCGATGATAAACCGGAAAGGCAGTAATTGTAAAATCTTCCTCATCAATGATGACTCCCGGGTGAATTTCAACCAGGTTAATTGCCATCGGAGCAGGTGTGTTTCTTAAGACAACCCCATATAAAAGGTCGGATATTCTTTCAAGCGAAGCCTTGCCCCCCAAAATATCCAAAGATTCTATCGCTTCCCAGCGCATAAAGGTGGAGAGTAACCCAGCCAGACCCAGGATATGATCAAGATGGCTGTGGGTGATCAGTATCTTATTCAGGTGCTTAAATCCAAGACCAGATTGTAATATCTGCCTTTGAGTGCCTTCACCGCAATCGATCAAAAAGCGGTGCTCATTATGTTTCACTACCTGGGCTGAAAGCCCTCTGTGAACTGACGGGGCAGAGGCGGAAGTGCCTAAAAATACAATTTCGAACAAAGGAAATCCCTTTCATGGTCCATAAATTGGTCTGAAATGAATTTTACCTTATTAACCATAAATATAACTGGAGTCCGAATGAACTGTTCACACCTGTAAGGCTGGTTCTTCGTTTACGGTTAGTAGAATCCTCAATTTTCGTTGCTGTTCACTGTCCTCATGTACAAAAGAACAGGTCACCGCCTCACTTGCAGTGACCTGATTCAATGGATTAACTTGATATTTCACCAACTGAGAACAGCCTAATTTTCTGGTGTCTTTTTTATTTCGTGGAACCTTAATGTGTCGTATTTTTAAAGGTGTAATACACCATTCCGCTTGTTGTAAATCCCTGGATCCGCAAATCCAGTTTGGTCGCACCCTTATACTTGCTGGGGATGGCATATGTGATTTTGAATGACTTATTGGACGACGGCACAAATGCGTCCACCAGGGTCCCACCAGAAGCACCCATTCCTGCTGGACCGATATAGACCTTGTACTTTTCACCTTTGATGGCATGGCTGATGGTAATAGTGACCGTCTTGTTCCTCACCACACTATTCACTGTAAAATTCAGATCACCCGTCACCGTTCCTGATCCGGAGCCGTTCGTAAATGTATCAAATCCTGTCCGGCTGGTAACCCTGCTGCTGATGCGTACAGCCAGGCAGCTCACACCATATAATGATGACGGAATCGGAACTTTTCCAGAGAAGACAGCAGCAACGCCATCGGTTTTTATCTTGCCAACGATCTTGCCGCCGATACCGGTGCTGGCGCATGTACCGATTAATACGTCAAATATTTCATGTTTTGGTAATTTGGACGTCTTAATACTAACGCTTTTGTCGACATTATTTCCAGTAACCGCCACCGATACACCTTCACTGCCGGATGCTCCGCTGCTTCCAGACCCGGAGATGCACAGGTGCTGGCCGGCATACACCCAGTACGGTGAACCGATCCCGTTGTTTGCAGCGATCTCAGGCCAGCTTACTCCATAGCGCAAACCGATCAGGTACAGGGTATCTCCCCACTGGACGATATACTCATTGTCGCAGGAACTTCCTGATGTTGGACTCGATGCCATAACCGGGGCAAAATTTACGACAGTCAGGCTTAATACAAGAATCACAACCATACCTATTTGAAGCCAATTTAAACCACTTTTTGCTCTGATTAA
The DNA here is from genome assembly GCA_963757065.1 of uncultured Chloroflexia bacterium. Classification (GTDB taxonomy): domain Bacteria; phylum Chloroflexota; class Anaerolineae; order Anaerolineales; family Anaerolineaceae; genus PNON01. The sequence goes on from CAVWQC010000001.1 coordinate 301,336, forward strand.
CATTTCTCCTCCCACATCCACCTGTAATGTTTGGTTGAATAGTAAACACGACAGGTAAGAACATTCTAGCACGAGTCAAATTAGAATCAAGTGGCTGTTTAATACATAAACGCTGGAAAAATCGGGGCTCTATTGGATCACAAAAGCCATATGCGCATCGAACATTTTCATCTCGTAAATTTGGGCTCTTTCTTCTAAAAATCATGCTGCTATTTTGCTGAGGTAAAAAGAAGAAAAACCATATTCATTTCAGTCTGAATGACGTTTCAATAATTAGAAGTAATTAGTCAGGGACACCAGTGAAATAAGCTGCTAATATTCGAAATTGATTAAATAGATATCTTAACAAAAAAAGCAGCAGGCAAAATTGCCTGCTGCTATATGCAAAACAAATACATTACTCAACTTCTGGTTCGGGAACAAGCCCTTCAAGGATCATTTCGAGCGCCATGGTATGGCTGCACCGTGACCGGGTATGAAAGAAATCACAATCGCAATGCCATATTCCATTTTCAAAATTGACGATATGCGAATTGTTCTCGCCTTCAAAAGTGACTGTCATTGAATTCAGGTGAATTCGGCTGCGTTCCTGGGCATACCTCTTGGCTTTTTCAATCTTCCCGATCATTCCATAATCCATTTTATTTTTCTCCTTCCAGGGATGAGATAAAAAAGCAGCACGCGGATATATCCGCATGCTGCAGTTATTACTCTCTACTTTTTTGAGATAAATCTCGCATAATGGTGAGCTGAGCTCCTAATAAACAGTATAAATCAGTTAATCAGTAAAGTCAATTAAGAAACCATTAAGAATTTATAAACCCTTTCTGAATATGCTCAAGGTTATGGCTGAACAACTCTCATCATCTTCTAGATCTGAATGGATTGACCCAATGCAGCATGGGCAGCTTCCATGATCACTTCACTCAGCGTCGGGTGGGCATGGATATTTGAGGCGATCTCTTCTGCAGTCAATTCCATGCGCTGTGCCAGCGTGAATTCTGGCAGCAGTTCGGACACTTCCACACCGATCATATGTGCACCCAGGATCTCGCCATACTTGGAGTCAATAATAAGTTTGCAAAATCCACCATTTTCGCCCAGGCCTAACGCTTTGCCGTTCGCCTGCAATGGGAATTTTCCGATCTTGACATCAAAACCTTTTTCCCTGGCCTGGGCTTCTGTCAATCCGAATGATGCGATCTGCGGCTGGCTGTATGTTGCCCGCGGGACCATGGTGTAATTGATGGGCGTGGTCTGTTTTCCGGCGATGGCTTCGGCTGCCAGTATTCCCTGGGTCGATGCGACGTGTGCCAGGAGCAGTTTGCCTGTCACATCCCCGATCGCCCAGATGCCCGGAACGGATGTAGCCATGCGGTCATCCACTTCGACATGCCCGCGTGGAGTAAGTTTAACACCCACATCCTCAAGACCCAGGTTGGCCGTATTGGGCTTGAAACCGATCGCCACCAGAGCCTGGTCTGCCTGGAGTGTTTTTTCTCCTTCTGCACCAGAGACGACTACCTCAACTCCACTGCCTGATGGTTTGATTGATACTACTTTGTGTCCAGCCAGCGAAACAATCCCGCGTTTGGTGAAGGCACGGGTCAATTCCTGGCTCACTTCCTCATCCTCCAATGGTGCAATATGGGGCAGCATTTCCACCAGGGTGACCTTCGCGCCATATCCGCTCCAGATGGTGGCAAATTCCAAACCCATTGCACCTGCCCCAATGATGACTGCAGATGCAGGAACAAAATCCTGAAGGATGGCTTCCAAATAGGTCACCACTTTCTTCCCGTCGATCGTGATGCCGGGGACGCCGCCCGCAGATGCACCGGTGGCAATAATGGTGTTTTTAGTTTTTAATGTTTCAGTGGAACCATCTTGTTTGGTTACCAGTATCTCATGTGCATTCACAAATTTCGCATTTCCCATGAAAACCTGGATATTGTTTTTCTTCATCAGGAAACCGACACCCTTGGTCAACCGGTCAGAAACCTGGCGGCTGCGTTTTAATGCGGCTGTGTAGTCAAGAATCAGGTTATCAAAGCTGAAGCCAAATTCCTTGCCGCGCTCACGCAGCAAATGTGCAATTTCTGCATTTCGCAGAAGGGCTTTGGATGGGATACAGCCAACATTCAAACACACCCCGCCCAGCCATTGTTTATCAATAATTGCGGTTTTCAATCCAAGCTGTGATGCTTTAATGGCAGAAACATATCCTCCAGGTCCAGCACCAACTACCACCACATCGAATTCATCCATTTCATAATCCTTTCTGAAGATGACCAAATTGCGGACTATTGGTCATCGGGTGTATAAGTCTCATAATGCTACATCATTATAACGGTTTCATTTTCAGCTTGCCACTGATTTTGGCGCGTGATAGACTATTCTTATACATTTCATATGAGGAATTGAACCATGCCCCCAACTCTGATACTGATTGACGGACACGCCCTGGCTTACCGTTCCTATTTTGCTCTGAACCCTGCCCACTCCCCGGATACCCGCTGGATCACGAGTAAGGGAGAATCTACTGCTGGAGTGTATGGATTCGCCAGCGTTCTACTCAGGATTTTTGAGCAGGAAAAACCGGAATACATCGCTGTCGCATTTGATGTGGGAAAAACATTCAGGGATACCATCTACTCTGCTTATAAAGGTACCCGCGCAAAGATGCCGGATGATTTAAGGTCCCAGATCGAGCGCATTAAGCAGTTGGTCGATGCTTTCAATATTCCCCGGTTGGAATTGGAGAATTACGAAGCTGATGATATCCTGGGTACAGTTTCCCGCCAGGCGGAAGAACAGGGATTGGGAGTAAAGATCATTACCGGCGATAAAGACCTGCTGCAACTGGTGACCAGCCGAATCATTGTTAATCTTCCCGGGCATAGACTGGCTGACGCCAAGGATTACACCCCCAAGGATGTGGAAGCTTTTCTGGGTGTCCGACCCGATCAAGTGGTGGATTATAAAGCATTGATCGGGGATAAATCGGATAATATTCCGGGTGTAGCGGGTATAGGGGAAAAGACAGCCTCCTCCCTTTTGCAAACTTACCAGACTTTGGATGAGATCTACGCCAATCTGGATAAACTCGCCCAGGGGGTGAGAACAAAACTGGAGACAAACAAAGAAACTGCTTATATGAGCCAGACCCTGGCCAGGATCGTAAATTTTGCTCCGATCACTCTCGATCTAAAAAATGCAGTAACGTCCGATTTCGATGTAAAAACCGTTGAAAGTATCTTCCGTGAGCTTGAGTTCCGAACTTTGATCCCCCGTTTCCAAGCCATGGTCAAAGCAGTCAGGCCTCCGACACCCAGCCACCAGCTTAATCTATTTGATTCTTCCACCCCGAAACCTGAATCACAACCAACAGGAAATCTGAAAACAGTGATCGTCGATTCAGAAAAGGTGTTGGAAGATCTCGTAAAAAAGATCAATGCCTCCAAATTGATCGCTTTGGACACTGAAACCAATTCCACAGACCCCATGCGTGCAGAACTGGTGGGAATTTCCGTGTGTATCGAACCTGGAACAGCCTACTATATCCCGGTTGGTCATCATATTCTGAATAATAAACAGCTGCCGCTCGAAACAGTGGTTAATGCTTTATCACAGCCATTCTCAAATCCAAACATCCAAAAAGCCGGGCATAATATTAAATATGATGCCCTGGTATTGAAACGTCACGGCCTACCTGTATCTCCCTTATCCTTTGACACCATGATCGCTGAATGGTTGATCAACCCTGCCAGCCGAAATCTGGGTTTAAAAGGATTGACCTGGGTCCGGCTGGGTCACGAAATGACCCACATAGAAGACCTGATCGGAAAAGGGAAAAATCAGCTCAGCATGGCCGATGTTGAGATCGAAAAAGCTGCTCCGTATGCGGCTGATGATGCAGAAACAACATTACGCCTTATTCCACCTTTACAGAAAGAGTTGGAATCCACCAATGCAGTAAAACTGCTGACCGATGTTGAAATGCCGCTGGTCAGTGTCCTGGCAGAAATGGAAGAGACCGGGATCACTTTGGATCTGGCATTCTTTAAAAAAATGTCGTCAGAATTACAGAAACGGTTGATCGAGATCGAAGACGAAGTTACCAAAGCCGCCGGATTTAGGTTTAACCTGAACTCGACGCAACAACTTTCCAAGGTATTGTTCGATAATCTCAAACTTATACCTCCTGACCGTGGGAAGAAAACCGCCAGTGGATTATTTTCTACCTCTGCCGATGTTCTGGAAACCATGCGCGGGCAGCATCGCATTGTGGACTTGATCCTTGAAAATCGTGAACTGAGCAAACTAAAATCGACTTATATTGATACTCTCCCGTTGCAGGTGAATCCAAATACAGGTCGGATACATACGTCATATAACCAAACTGGATCAGTCACCGGCCGGATCGCTTCATCTGATCCCAATTTACAAAATATCCCGACGCGAACTGATCTTGGCCGCAGAGTAAGGGAAGGGTTCATTGCCGCACCAGGTTGTGTGCTTGTATCTGTTGATTACAGTCAGATAGAATTGCGGATTGTAGCCGTTATGTCGGGGGACGAGGCGATGATGCAGGCGTTCCGTGATGGCAAAGACATTCACGCCGCCACCGCTGCTGCAGTGAATGGTATTCCGATCGAACAGGTCACGAAAGAACAACGCCGGGCAGCCAAGGCGATCAATTTCGGCTTGATCTATGGCATGGGGGCTTTCAGCCTCTCCCAAACCATCGAAGTTACCCTTTCTGAAGCCGAGAACTTCATCAAGGCATACTTCAAACAATTTCCCCATGTGCGCGAGTTCCTGGATAACCTGAAACGATTGGCAGCCTCCCAGGGATATGTAGAAACCATGCTTGGGCGTCGAAGATACTTTCCGGGTTGGCCACTCAGACGAATGCGGTTCTGCGGCAGCGTGAGGAACGCGAGGCAACTAATTCCCCTGTCCAGGGAACTGCAGCGGATATTATCAAACTGGCAATGTTAAAGATTCCTTCTGCCCTCCAGGCTGCCCGTTTAAAATCCAAGTTGATCTTGCAGGTGCACGATGAACTTGTATTGGAATGTCGCGAAGATGAGATGAACCAGGCCATTAGCATTGTTCAGCAAGAGATGGAAAATGCATATTCATTATCCATTCCCTTGACAACTGAAGCCAGGTTCGGGAAAAATTGGGGTACTATGCAAGTAATTCAGATATAATGTAGTATATAATTTCTTTCCATGATATATTGCTATTTAAAGCACATATCCAACGAATTCACTGGGGTAAGGTAAATACATGGCTGGAAGGCAGGATATTTTCCAAGAGTCAATGAACAAAGGGCATTCTGCAGCCTGGGACCAGCAATGGGAAACGGCTGTAAAATACTATCGCCAGGCGCTGGATGAATTCCCAAATAATCACGGAGTTCTTTCAAGCCTGGGAATGGCGTACTTTGAAATGAAGAATTTCGAAGAAGCGCTGAAGATCTACCAGAAAGCCGGGCAGATATCTCCAGAAGATCCACTCACCTCCGAGAAGATCGCTCAGGTATGTGAACGATTGGGAAAACTCCCCGAATGTATTCAATCATCCCTGAAAGCAGCTGATCTCTTTCTAAAAAGCCGCGACACAGAAAAAGCAGTCAACAACTGGATGCGGATTTTGCGCCTTGATCCCGATCACCTGGGGACACATTCGCGTTTGGCGATGATCTTTGAACGCAGCGGTAGAAAAACTGATGCAGTCAACGAATACCTGGCCATGGCTGCGATCATGCAGCAGAGCGGAGTCGTAGAAAAAGCTGCCCAGGTAGTGGAATATGCATTAAAACTTCAACCTGGAAATTCTAAAGCAGAAGAAGCCCTGGATCTATTAAGAAAGGGCAAGAACCTGCCCAAACCGATCCGCCCGCGGGGAGGAACAGCACCAATCATGATGGGCAAGGATCCCGGGAACGAAGTATCGGATAAACAATCAGCAATTCCCCAAAGAATTGAAATTAAGGATCCAATCAACGAAGCAAGACAGCGGGCAATGGTAAAGCTTGCTGATATCCTTTTTGAGCAGGCAGAGGAAAATCTTTCCGGTCCTGTTGCCCGGAGAGGATTACAGGCCATCATGCGGGGAACAGGATCTCTTTCGCTGGAACAAGCTGAACGGAATAAGGTCATGATGCACCTTGGGCAGGCGATCGACGCTCAAACCAATGGGAATGATGCTGCCGCTGCAGAAGAGTTGGAGAAAGCAATTGAAACCGGGTTGGACCATACAGCTGCCTATTTCGACCTTGGTCTGCTAAGATTTCAGAATGATAAACTCGATGTAGCCACCCGATACCTTCAACATACCATTAAACATCCTGATTTTGCCTTTGCTGCTCAGCTCTTGCTTGGAATGATCGATAAAAAGACAAATCATCCTGTTGAAGCTGGTGTCCATTTCCTTGAGGCATTGAAAATTGCAGATTCAAGGCTCGCACCTGAAGACCAGGCAGATGAAATGCGCCAATTGTATGAGCCTTTTATTGAAGAACAATCCAAATCCACCGATCTCGCGGCAAGCCTGGCATTATGTAATAATATTGAAACACAGCTAAACTCACCTCAATGGCGGGAGAATTTGCAGCATGCGCGGGAACAGCTCCCCGAACAAATGGAAGGCAGTCAGCCTTTGCCTATTGCTGAAGTTTTCCTCGAGCTGCGAAGTAATCAAATTATTTCTGTCCTGGCATCCGTAAAAAAGATGCAAGCACAAGGACATAGCCGCTCTGCCATGGAAGAAGCTTATTTTGCGCTACAATCTGCACCAACTTATTTACCATTGCATATTCAGATGGCTGAGATACTGGTGCAGGAAGGTCTGGTGCGAGAAGCCATCGATAAATATATCGCAGTGGCTAATACATTTAGTTCGAACGGCGAATTTACCCAAACAACCAGGTTGTTAAGGAAAGTAGTTGCCCTCGACCCGATGGATCTTACTGCACGATCACGATTAATTGATCAACTGATCAGCCAGGGCAGTATAAAAGAAGCAATTGCGGAATATATTGAGTTGGCTGGAATATATTCTCATCTGGCCGAATTGGATATGGCCAGGAAAACTTTAAATATTGCATTGCGTTACTCGCAACAATCCAATTTATATCAGACTGAAACGATTGATATCTTGTACCGAATGGCTGATATAGATCTTCAACGTCTGGATTGGCGCCAGGCAATGCGTATTTTCGAACAAGTACGGACGATAGAACCGTCAGACGAAAAGACAAGATTCAATCTGATAGATCTCAATCTTCGCCTTGGTCAGGATTCAACAAGTTTGGCGGAGTTGGATAGTTATATTGCCTATCTGGAATCGACCAAACAACAGGAAAAAATTATCCCCTTCCTGGAGGATTTGATCAAAGAACATCCAGATTACCTGGAATTCCATCAGAGACTTGCTGAGCTATATCGGATGGCAGGAAAAATCCCCGAGGCTGTCGTAGAATTTGACCGGGTTAGTGATCTATTCCTCGAGGCAGGGAATAAAACAGCAACTATCGCCATTGTCCAGATCATTATCTCCCTTCATCCTGCCAATGTGGCAGATTACAAGGCAATACTCGAACAGCTCCAGGGAGACAGTCAACCATTGTAGTTTTCTCGTGGATCGGTATTTATCGTTCATTACCAGAGACGGATTGAAACCGTCTCTGTTTTTATTCCACAAGGTCATAAAAATACAAGGCCTTAAAAAATCTTTTCGATCGGAGTTATTTGCTTAATCCATGGTAGAAGCTTTTGCAACCATAACCAGTTATTTGCGTATAGAGTGTTAGAAGGAGATTTACAATGAAAAATTCAAGTCGTTTACTATATATATCATTATTAGCCAGTATGGTATTTGTGCTGGTGTTCGGGATAACTCAACCTGTTGCTGCTTTTGAAATAAACAATACCGGTAGATTGTCTCGAAATGATGTCATCGATGATGACCTATTCATCGGTGGAGATAAAGTGGTCGTGGATGGAACCGTGAACGGTCTTCTATTCGCGGCTGGAAATGAAGTCATTATCAACGGAACGGTAAATGGTGATGTCTTCGCTGGTGCACAAATGATCACTATCGGTGAAGGAGCCACGATCAATGGCAACCTGTTCACTGGTGCACAAACAGTGGATGTGAGCGGTAAAATCACCGGAAGTGTATTTACTGGCGTTATGTCGCTCGTATTAAATGAAAATACTGTTATCGGCCGGAACCTTTACTTTGGAGGATATAGCCTCGAGGCCAAGCAAGGATCTGTCATTAGTCGTGACCTTGCAGCTGGCGGTTACCAGGTGATCCTGAGTGGAGACGTTTCCCGGGATGTTAAAGCAGGTGTAGCAGCTTTCAAGCTGGATGGCTCCATTGGCCGTAATGCAGATATCCAGGTGGAAAAACCCGGAACTGCCCAGGGCTCACCCTATACCGGACCATGGTCACCACAAACTGGCAATATCAAAATGATCGATCCCGGTTTGGATATTGGTGAAGGTGCATCCATTGGCGGAAACCTTGTCTATACCAGTCCTGTCGATCAAACATCTGGTATGCAGTCCACTCCACAGGGCACAGTAGTGTTCCAAACCCCTGTCCCGTCTGAGTCCACAACAAGGCAGCCAACCAGGAATATCCGGTTTGATTCAGTAATAATGAAGACTTTATCAAACATGGCTCGGAATTTTATAACTCTTATGGCTTTGGGTGCCCTCGCCCTCTGGCTCATCCCCCTGGCTGTAAAAGGTGTAAGTGAAAAATTCACAAATAAGACTTTACCTTCCCTTGGTTATGGTTTTCTGACATACCTGGTCGGGTTATTCGGATCTTTCTTCGCCTTCCTGGTGGTCGTTTTTGCAGCCATCATCTTAGGGTTGATCAGTTTTGGAGGGCTTGGTGGTGTGGTTTTCTGGGCAGGATCATCCACTCTGCTGGTAGCCTTTACCGTCTTTATGACCATGGTTCTATGGGGTACCAAGATCATAGCAGCCTTTGTGGTTGGCCGCTTCATCCTTGAGCGTGTCTTCAAACAAGATAATGCCAATCTTTTCCTCAGCCTGCTCATCGGCGTGGTCATCTATGTGCCGCTGCGTGCAGTCCCCGTACTTGGCTGGTTGGTGGATGTATTTGTGACCATCGTAGGATTAGGTGCAATGTGGATTTACTTCCGCGAACGAACCAAACCTACAGTCAATGCTCAACTTCCGCTGCCGACAACAACTGTATAACTTGCATTGCATTACATCAAAACGCGATATGTCCTAAATGGGACATACCGCGTTTTTTTCTATATATATATTCAAATTACTTTGATGTTTCAATTACAAAACCAACCGCTCCCGGTCCAATATGTGATCCGATTATGGGTGAGACTTCTGTATAATCCGGTTGAGTATCTTCCGGTAAAAAGGAACTGATCTCTTCAAATAATTCCTTTGCCCGTTCGAGCGCATTGGTATGCACCATAGTCAGTTGTGCCAACGGGTTGAAAGATTTAGCAACCTGAACCAGCCGCTTGATTGCATTTTTTCTCGTGCGCTGGACTTCCATGCCAACCTTACCCAAGTTCATCCTAATAATTGGTTTAATTTGTAAAAGACTGCCTAAGTTAGCCCCGATGTGTGAAACACGTCCACTGCGTCTTAAGAATTCCAGAGTATCCAGAGCTGCATAGGTATAGATCCTTTTAGCTTTTTCCAGCAATAAAGGCGCAAGTTCTTCCAGTGCTTTACCATCATGAGCTAGTGTTGCTGCAGCTTTGGCTAAAAGACCGATTCCCATGCTGAGCTGTCCGGAGTCGAATACTTTAATTGGGTACTTATCCTGGAGTGATTCAGCAGCGATTCTGGCTACATTCACCACATTGCTCAGCTGATCTGAAATGTGTATTGAAAAAATCCCTGTTGCGCCGTTCTCAATTGCTTTCCGGTATTCTTCCAGGAACATTCCAGGGCTTGGCGCAGAAGTTGTTGGTGGTTCTGACCAGCCCGGAAGTCTGTCATAGAATTCCGTCCGCGACATTTCCACCCCATCCAGGTAACTCTTGCCTCCCGCATTGATATAACACGGAATAACGGTAATATCAAAATTTTTTATTACTGCTTCAGGCAAGTCGCTGGTACTGTCTGTGATGATCTTTATCGTCATATTTCCTCCATTACTACCGTTAATTATCAGATAACCTTGAAGTCATGTATATGATATGTACAACGTATAAGCAAGATTATTATAAATATATTTTCTATTCTGTTTTAATTTTGCACCAATTTCTCAAAACTGCATATTAAAAATTGAGCAGAATCTATAGAATAACATCTGTAATCTGTATGTTAAAATAATTAAATATGATCAATAGAGTTCTCAGGGTCACACGAAAATATCCCCCCCAATTCTGGCTGATGTTCATCGGTTTGTTGATCAGCAGTACCGGGGCGAGTATGATCTGGCCATTTTTAATGATCTATGTAACCGGAAAGTTGAATTTGCCTTTAGCGCAAATTGCCAGTTTGACCACGATTAATGCCGGTATGGGTTTGCTGTTTAATTTTATCGCTGGAACAGCTACAGACAAAATTGGGCGTAAATGGGTCATGGTGATCAGTCTCCTTGGTAATGGTGTTGTGTATCTTCTCCAAAGCCAGGCGACTACCTATGGAGGATTTGCTATTGCGATGGCCCTCGCAGGTGCGTTTAATCCCCTCTACCGCGTTGGAGCGGATGCGATGATGGCGGATATCCTACCCCCAGAACAACGTTCTGAAGGGTACTCAATTATGCGGATGAGCAACAACCTTGGGATCTCATTAGGCCCGACAATAGGTGGGTTTATCGCCGCCCATTCCTACACGACTGCTTTTTTCATCGCTGCTTCGGGTATGATCATTTATAGTTTCCTCATTCTGATTTTCGCACGTGAAACATTGCCCGGGAAAGACCCTTCAATCTTGGTGAACAATCCGGAGAAAACATCAGGTTATGGAAATGTATTTAAAGACCGGCATTATCTCTCATTTGTCACCGCATTTACTTTTAGCCAGTTAACTGCTGCCATCATGTGGGTATTGCTTTCGGTTTACCTCAAAACTAATTACTACATTCCTGAGCAGCAATACGGATTTATCGCAGCAACAAATGCAATCATGTGTGTCGTTTTCCAGATTTGGGTCACAAGAATCACCAGGCGTTTTCACCCGTTAAAAGCCATGGTCGTTGGAGCTGTATTCTTTGGCGTGGGTGTTGGCAGTATTGCACTCGGGGCAGGTTTCTGGGCTTTTTGGACAAGCATGGTGGTCATGACAATCGGGGAGCTGATCCTTGTACCTACCACAACCACTTATGCTGCCAACCAGGCTCCTCCTGAGTTACGGGGAAGGTATATGAGTATTTATTCCCTCTCATGGGGCACAGCAACTGGAATTGGTCCGGTATATGGAGGTTTTCTAAATGATGCTCTTGGACCTAAGTTTATTTGGGTGGGAGGGTTTGTTTCCGGTATGATCTCAGCAGTATGGTTTGGAGTTCTCTCACGGAAAAATAATAAAGCTGTAATTGACCAACTAAGATGACAGAAGTGGATCAAATTGGTTGATCTTTATGTACCCGAAGCATCAGGCTTGTTCTCAATAATTGGAATTTATCTCTCCAGAATATGCTAGTTTTATCCTGGCTCCCTTTCCAGATTGAGATTTGAATTCAATATTTGCATTGATCAAACTCGCTCGTTCGACCATCCCGATCAATCCATAATGCCCCTCAGCCACGATGGCGTCAAATTTTTCGGGTACCAGATAACCTTTTCCGTTATCCTTGATCTCCATTGTCAATGAACCGGGAAGGTAAGATAGATCCAAATCCACAATGGTCGCCATTGAATGTTTCCTGACATTGATCAGAGCTTCCTGCGCAATCCGGAAGAACGCCAGCTCCACTTCAGCCGGGTAGCGAACCTCCAAACCGTATATCTCATATTTGGTTTGAATTCCGGTGTCCTGTTCCATTTGTCGCATCAAACTTTCCAGGGCTGCAGATAATCCCAGGTCCTCGAGGATTACAGGACGCAGGTCACGAACAAGCCTGCGCAGGTCATCGATCACTTTTTGGACCACTTTGGGATTCTCGATGTGATCATCTGCTTTGGCGGTCTGCATCCTGTATTTTAGTGCGATCAAAGATTGCAGTGTATCATCATGCAGATCACGGGATAGCCTCAACCGTTCTTCTTCCACTCCCCGGGTGATGGAACCGATGTAACTTTGTAAACTTTGCCTGGCATTTTTCAAATTTGACGCCATCTCCGCCATTCTAGCTTGAAGGGAACGAACTTCAGCGATACCTCCCACCTGTTCGGCAACTGCAGAATAATCTCCTTCGCCCAATGCCTGGGTTTGTTTCTCCAATTTTTGAAGCGGAATGACCACCTGGCGGATGATGATCAATAAGGCGGTGACAGCCAGCAGGAAGAATGGAATCAGCACCAGCGGCGCTGATTGAGTGATAGCAAGTTGAGTCGATGAGACATCCTCCCAGGCTTCATCGAGTACCATCACCCATCTGGTAATCTGAATGGGAGCATAGGCGATAACATGCGCTCCCTGTCCTTGTCCGTGACCGGTATCCGGGTAAAGGACACCACTTTGCCCTTCCAACCCGTTCAATACGCCGGGATGGTAAACAGTGTGCGTATCCAGGGGCAGACGTCCAGCCTCAAAGATCAAGGTGTGTGTGTCATCAAAAACCTGAAAGGAGAGGATACCCGGCTTGATCAGCGTATTGACGACACCGGATAACTCTGCCTGGAGATCTACTACCCCTAGCAGAAAAGTGTCCTGTGAAGGTTGAAGGTGGATTACAGCCAGGTTCTCAGGAGCCGCATCGGATTGCTGGTCCTTCAATATGATGACTGCTGGATATGTAGGCTCGGCGATCGTCAATTGTTCCAAAGTATATTGAATATCCAACCCGGTGAGTTTGGAATTTGCCGTCTGGTCTATAATTTTTCCGCTGGAATCCACAAGTAGAACCCCATTTGAAAAACCCTGCAGCAAAACAGCAATATCTTCCTGCGGCTTTGATAAATAAGTTGTGTCAATTGTATGCCTGGAAAGTGCGGTAAGTATCTCTTTCTTGTTCTTAATTATTTCATCCACTGATGCTGCCAGGGATTCCACAGTCCGCAGGTTCCTTTCACCCACCATGGATTGCATGGCTGAATGGTGCAAGTTTTGTGAATAAAAAGCAATGAAAATAGCCCCGGCTGTCAGAGGCAGCAAAACAGCCAATATGATCTGGAAGCTGATACTGCGCCAACGAATTTTTCCCATATTCAGTTTTCCAACTGTCCTGGAGGGCCAGACATCAATCCAATGGAAATTGCTTTCATCACAGCCTCAGTCCTCGATGACACTCCCAGTCTGCGGAAAATATTGGCGACATGGTTTTGGACTGTCCGTTCACTCAACTCCAACCTGGCTGCGATCAATTTATTGGATAAACCGCTTCGGCAGCCAGTGTCAATACTTCCTGCTCCCGTAAGGATAATATGGGTCGGTTTAACTCGCCTGGTAGCATATTTTGTTCTTCGAGGGATCTGATGCACACCAGTGGAAAATATTTTTTTACCTTGCAGAATGTTAAATACTGCGCCAACGATCTCCGCCGGATCGGCTGTCTTGATCATATATCCATCCGCCCCGGCTTTTAGTGCCGCTTGCACGAATGGAATATCGTCATAAGCTGAGAGGATCATCACCCGAATTTTGAGGTCCTGTTGTCTGATCCAACGGGTAACCTCAATGCCATTCATTCCCGGCATTTGAATATCCAGCATTGCCAGGTCCGGATGAAATTGGCTGATCAACTCACATGCTGTCTTTCCATCTGCTGCTTCAGCAACGACCTTCAGGCTTGCGTTTTGCTCAAGAAACTGGCGGATGCCAGCCCGAACTACGCTGTGATCATCCGCCAGAAGAATGTTAATGAGTGGTTTTTGTTTATCAATCGGCATGCATTGATTATATCAATCCTGTCGAATAGTGTTGATTTCTTGATTTCCTCGATTAACGTTTCCCGCCATCCCAGGTCATGAAAGGCATATTCACGACCACATCAGATACTTCCAGCGTGAGTTCGCCGGCATCCACTCCGGAAAGAATTTCTGATTCTGCCTTTAACTCTTTGGCTGTCACCCCATCTGCCCAGGTGACAAATGTGATCTTCCGCATCGGTGTATATCCATCTGTTCCAGGAGGTAAACTAAACACATCCGGTTGGAAACCGAGTGGACCTTTTCCGGTGACCCCATTCGTAAATACATACACCGGGGCTAGCATGGAATCTGGTGCATCTGCCAGTGCAGGTACCACCAGGACAGGGGACTTCATCATATTGGTTAATTTTTCCCCAACTCCGGGGTCAGATACTTCGGTGTGAGAGAAAAATATTTCTTTACCTTCTGCATAAGCCCGACCTGCCGGGATTGATGCATACGGAATACTCGATCCTGCAGTTGCGGAGCAGGCTGTGAGGACAACGGAAAATATGGTAACAACAACTAGAACGAAAATAGTCTTTCTTTTCATTTGGATCCTTTACTGTTTTGAATGAATATTAATCTTGCTGGTTATTTGGCAGGAAAATCCCTATCCAAGTTGAACTTTACGAAGGCGTAGACTGTTCGTAACGACGAAAACGGAACTCATGGCCATGGCTGCGGCAGCCAGAATGGGACTCATAATGCCAAACGCTGCAGCGGGAATAAGGATGATGTTATAGATAAACGCCCAGAACAGGTTCTGTTTGATGGTGCTCAAGGTCTTGCGCGATAGGCCTATCGCCTTGGGTACCCCTCGCAGGTCGCCACTGATGAGGACTACAGGAGCAGAGGCAATAGCCACATCCGTGCCGGTACCGATCGCGATACCAACATCTGCCTGGGCAAGTGCCGGGGCGTCATTGATCCCATCCCCAACCATCGCTACGATCTTGCCTTCCTGCTGAAGTTGTTTGATCTGTGCACTCTTATCTCCCGGCAAAACTTCTGCCAGGACGCGATCCACGCCTGCCTGTTTTGCGATCGCCATGGCTGTCTGCCTGTTATCCCCGGTCAGCATCACCACTTCGAGATTCATGGATCGCAATTTTTGGATGGCTTCAGCTGAACCCGGTTTGATTGTATCTGCGACAGCGATGATCCCTGCGAGCTTGCCATTGACTGCAACCAGCATGGCTGTCTTTCCAGCTTCTTGCAGCCTGGTAATATTCGCATCATACATGGAGAGATCAATTTGCTTGCTCTCCATCATTCGTTTATTACCTATCCACACCTGACGTCCATCCACCTCTGCGCTGACGCCTTGTCCAACAACGGCTTCAAAGCGGGAAATTTCGGCTAGAACCAACTCCCTTTCACCAGCTTCTGCAACGATGGCCTCTCCCAACGGGTGTTCGCTGGCTTTTTCGACAGATGCAGCCAACTGCAATAATTCGGCTTCATCTTTCACAGCGTTAGTAACCACAACATCTGTAACTGATGGCTGACCTTTTGTGATGGTTCCTGTCTTATCCATCACGATCACCTGGACTTTGCCAGCGCGTTCCAGTGCTTCACTGGATTTTAACAATATCCCGATTTCAGCACCTTTCCCTGTTCCGACCATGACCGCGGTTGGTGTTGCCAGTCCCATGGCACATGGGCAGGCAATTACCAATACTGCCACCATTTTGATCAATGCCCGTGTGAACATACTTACATCCGAGTTGATCGATAGTGCCGGGCCGAAGAGCATCCAGCCGGCAAAGGTCAGCAGAGCGATTCCAATAACCACTGGAACGAAAACTGCAGATATTTGATCGACTAATTTCTGAATCGGTGCTTTGGAGCCTTGAGCTTCTTCTACCAGACGAATAATCTGAGATAAAGCTGTTTCTTTTCCGACCCGGGTGGCTTCAAAATGGATCATACCCAACCGGTTCATGGTCGCGCCGATGACCTGGCTTCCAGAGGATTTTTCGACAGGGAGGGATTCCCCGGTCAGCATCGATTCATCCACAGAAGTCGATCCTTCGATCACAACTCCATCCACCGGGATTTTTTCGCCTGGTTTGACAATCACGATATCGCCCACCACGACTTCATCCACGGGCAGACTAATCTCTTCTCCATTTCGAAGTACAATCGCCTGCTTGGCATTCAAACCCATCAGTTTTTTAATTGCTTCGCTGGTCTTACCTTTGGCACGTGCCTCGAGGAATTTTCCCAATTTGATCAAAGTGATGATCACTGCAGCTGTCTCAAAATAGACATGACCACTGATGAGTCCAAATGTCACCGGTAATGAATACAAATAAGCAGCGGAGGAACCTAAAGCCACAAGGACGTCCATATTTGCTGATCCGTTCCGTAGCGATTTATATGCTCCAACGTAATATTGCCAGCCTACATAAAACTGAACTGGTGTTGCCAAAGCCAGCATTACCCAATTCATCCATGGAGCGTGGGCAATCACCATGGAAGTGAATCCCAGATCATTTGCCATTGATAATAGAAATAATGGAATGGTGAAGATCAATCCAATGGTCAGGAATTTCTTCTGCTGGTTGATCTCGAATTGACGTGCAGTAGCTTCTGCATCCTCAGAGTTTCCACCTAGTTCCAGTGAATTAAAGCCAACATTCTTAATGGCTGCCCGCAGCTCTTTCTGACTGATGACCGTCGGGATGTAAGTGATCTGAGTTTTACCTGTCACCAGGTTTACCAAAACGGAATCCACACCTTGCAGGCTGCTAATGGTTTTCTCGATCCTTCGTACATCGTTATCATCACTTAAGCCCTGGATCTGTAAATCCGCTTTTGCTTCAGCGACTCCATAACCCGCTTTTTTCACCCGGTCCGTCATAGCCGTCAAATTGGCAACGGATGGATCAAATTCCACTGTTGCCCTTTCTGATGAAAGGTTTACAGTGGCCTGCTGAACCCCGGGTACCTTTTTAATACTGCGCTCTACTGTTGCCACACAATTTGCGCAAGTCATACCCGTGATCGGAATGGTAATGATCGTACTTTCTGGCATAAATGCTCCTCTGATAGTTAGATGCTCACTGGTCAAAAAAGTGCCATACCAGTGTCCCCACTATACCGCCCTCCCCGTAATCACTCAATAGGTATTAATACTCATTGTCTTCCATATGACCTAAGGATAAACTCAAAAAGATTATTCAACTAATTTGGTAACTTCAGGAGATAAAATGACAGGATACTTCGTAGCATTCATTACAGGGCTTACAACCGGTGGATTGAGCTGTCTGGCGGTTCAGGGTGGACTTCTAGCCAGCTCTCTAGCTTCCCAGATAGAAAATGAAATGAAAAGCCGGAACCTGAAAGATAAAACAAAACCCAAAGTTGCTCAGCCGATCGTCTGGTTCCTGTTATCCAAACTAATTGCTTACACCATTCTAGGTTTTTTTCTGGGTTGGCTCGGCTCTGTCTTACAATTAAATCCTGTTTCGCGAGCCATATTACAGATCGCCATTGGCATATTTATGGTCGGCCAGGCAATGCGTCTATTCAATGTGCATCCGATATTCCGTTACTTCAATATCGAGCCGCCAAAATTTATCACCCGGTTTATCCGTCGGAAATCCAAAAATGGATCACAGGTAGTTACACCGCTTTTCATGGGTGCATTGACAGTACTCATCCCATGCGGAATTACTCAGGTGATGATGGCTTCAGCCATCGCTACCGCCAACCCTCTTGCAGGTGCTGCATTGATGTTCTCTTTCATCCTGGGAACCAGCCCCGTTTTCTTTGTCGTTGCTTACTTCGCCACTCGTATCGGGGAAAGAATGGAGAAGTATTTTATGAAATTCGTCGCTGTAGTAGTGCTGATCCTGGGTTTGATTGGAATCAACAGCGGATTAAACCTGCTTGGGTCTCCGCTCTCTTTCAATAATATTGTCAGCCTTATAACAGGAAATTCTCCAGTCCAGGCATCCTCGCCAACTTCAAATAATCTCGTGGAATCTGATGGTAATGAATTAGTGACCGGAAATGTCCCGGGTGATTGCAAAATGAATGTCAGTCAAAACTCTTCCACACCCCAGGTGGTTTGTGGGTTGAATGCAGATGGATCAGGTTATACCAGTAACCCAGTCCTGCCTGGAGAAATAACAGGAACCGAACAGCCTTCAACACCTCAGAATGCTGCTCCCGACCCGGACGAAACGCAGGAACTCATCATTAACGTGGAAAATTATGGTTATTCCCCCGAAATTTCTCATGCGAAAGCTGGTGTTCCCGTCAAACTAACCCTTGTATCAAATAATGTTCATTCTTGTGCCCTGGCTTTCGTTATACCCACGCTCAATGAACAGGTATTACTTAGACCTACTGGAACATATGATATAGATATCCCCGCCCAAGCTGTTGATACCAGGCTGCGCTTCTCATGCTCGATGGGTATGTATACCGGTATGATAATCTTTGATCTGTAAATGGAGTGACTATTATGAAAATTACCTATAACATCCCAGATATGCACTGCAGCAATTGCGTCATGCACCTTGAAGCATTGGAAGATGAATTACAGGGGGTGATATCTGTTGATGCCAGTTACCATAATCAGCGCATGGTCGTAGATTTCAACCCTGCCATCATCAGTGAAGACCAGCTTATCGAAGCGATCGTCGAAAAAGGATACACGATCAGTAATCAGTAATGCCGCTTTATCCTTAAGATCATTGCTGAACGTTATCAAGAGGCAGGTCCGGTACTTTCAGCACAATTATTCTTCATCCAGTTTTTCGTGCAATTTTATCTTCATACATACGTTTATCGGCTATAACGAATGCTTCCTGTATATTGCCATCCACAGCAGTTGATGCGCCAAGCGAAACGTTCAGAGGTAAGTCCGGAAAATTCACATTGTGTTCATATAGTTTTATTCGTATGCGCGCCAAAGTTCCTTCCACTGTTGCTGAGTTTGTTTGGGGTAATAAAATAACAAACTCATCTCCACCAATTCGCGCCAAAATATCACTTGCCCGAAATACTTCTTTTAGAGCTAAAGAGATTTGACATAATAGTTCATCACCAACAGCGTGTCCACGAGTATCATTGATATTTTTTAGTTCATCAGCATCTGCAACTATGATGCTCACTGGAAATGCGCGGCTCTTCTCCATCCGCAAGAGCTCTTCATCGAAAAAAGTACGATTATAGATTCCCGTCAAAGAATCATGGGTGCTTAGGTAACGTAGCTGCTCTTCCAGTACCTTACGTTGGGCAATCTCTTGTTTGGCAAGGCGTAAATTCCTGCGCATATTCTCAGCCAAAGAATCAACAACCAGAACTGCAACCAGGAAAATAACTCCAACAACGATAAAATCAGCCGCAATAGGGGTTGTGATAGGTTTAGCAACAAAAAAACCAAATAATTCTCCAAAAACCAACCATCCGAGTGCCCCCAGCGTAACTATTGAGATAATGATATATTCCCTGCGATTAAAGATTAGGCTGACCACAACGGTAATCATTGGATATGCGATAATACCAATGTCATGTATGCCTTGACCAAAGGTGACAGCTATTGTCAAAGTGAGTAGCGTGATCAGAACAAAAATGAGACCACAAAGACGAAGGCGTCCCCGGAAGAGTAACCATAGAGGAATAATAAAAAACAGGCAACCAATACTGCCTACAATAAAAGTATTCCAATCCTTCCAGAATAGTGCTGCACTAATTACTACAATATCGGCTGCGATTAACCCTAAAATTATCCTGAAAAATATTTTCGCCACATACCTGTCTTCTTCGTCCAAATATATGGATTGGAGACGATTTATATTCATCGTGGTTCACATTTTCTTGTCATAAGTCTGGTTTGTTTGTTGTTGAAAGATTCACTCTTTAGTCTCTTCGATGGACCTGCAGCAAATTCTCAGGATTTATATCTTTTCTCAAAGGTAGATGATGATTACAGAAAGGCAGACAATACATTTTACTGGCTTTAGCTGGTCAGTTCCATAAAAACCCCATAAAATAATCCTGGCTTCAAACTGGTTATTGCCCGGGAAGGCAAATTAATTTGACCGATTTACTTTATGAAAAAATTTGAATGACCGGTGGTTTAATTCAATAATTTTCAAGAAGTAACTAATTGTAGTTCCTGGAGTCTCTTACACGAAGATATCAACTGTGAAATATACATACATCATATTCGGGTATAATTCCATCAATAATTTGAATAATGAGGTTCTCCATGCTGCTTGAGATCAATATCACTTATTGCGCCGTTTGACACTATACACCACGAGCTGTCAGTTTGGCAGCCGATATTCTCAAAGACCTGGAAGCAGAAACAAAATCTATTACTCTCATACCGTCTGATGGTGGCAAGTTCGAAGTGGAAGTGAATAATTTCCTGGTCTATTCCAAGCTAAAAACAGGACGCCATGCTGATCCTGGTGAAGCACTGAATTTGATAAAAGAACATATTAAGAAAAGGTAGTTTATGACGAAAATAGGTCGAGTTTTTTCCGGCGCCCGCCCAACCGGCCGCCAGCATCTAGGAAATTATCTGGGAGCCATCCACAATTATGTGGCTCTACAAAAAGATTATGATTGCGTCTATTGCATAGTCGATCTCCATGCGTTAACTACAGTGGAAGATACAGTCAATCTGAAGCAGAATATTTACGAAATGGCACTTGACTGGTTGGCAGCCGGGATCGATCCGTCCAAATCCATCATGTTCGTTCAGTCCATGGTTCCTCAGGTGACAGAACTGCATACCATTCTTTCAATGGTCACACCGCTTGGAAAGTTGACCGACCTGCCGACTTTCAAAGAAAAAGCACGCGAGAATCCGCATAATATTAATTACGGCTTGGTCGGATACCCCGTTTTGATGGCGGCGGATATAGCTCTATATAAGGCCGATACTGTCCCGGTCGGTGTGGATCAAGCCCCACATCTGGAATTCACCCGCGAGCTTGTCCGCTCTTTTAATTTCCGTTACAACTGCAATGTCCTGATCGAACCGCAGATGAAGGTGACTGCTGTTCCCAAAGTACTTGGTATCGATGGTGTGCAAAAGATGGGTAAAAGCCTTGATAATCATATTGAGATCGCCGCAACTCCTGAAGAGACTCAAAAGCGCGTGATGATGATGGTCACTGACCCGGCGCGTATCAAACGCAGTGACCCCGGCAACCCGGACGTTTGCAATGTGTTCAGTATGCACAAGATCTACTCTTCCAAAGAAGAAGTGGAAATGGTCAATATCGAATGCCGCCGGGCAGGTATTGGTTGTGTGGATTGCAAGAAACTGTATGCCAAAAACCTCAATCATGCGCTGGAACCATTCCGTGCATCCCGTGCAAAGTTCGATGAGAAACCGGATGAAGTCTGGAATATCCTAAATGATGGTTCGAAACGTGCTCAAATTATTGCCGCCCAGACCATGCGGGAAGTCCGTGCTGCCATCGGGCTGCCTGAAATCGGTTAACCATGAAAGTTGTTGTCCAGCGTGTTACCCGTTGTAAAGTCATAGTAGATGATCAGACCGTTGCCGATATTGGCAGCGGTCTATTGATCCTTATTGGAGCAGGCAAAGAGGATAAAATGGACAAAGCAGTCCTCATGGCAAAAAAAATATCCAATCTGCGGATTTTCTCTGATGCTGCCGGAAAAATGAATCTATCACTGTTGGATACCGGAGGTTCAGCATTGGTGGTATCGCAATTCACTCTGCTTGCAGACACACGCAGGGGTAATCGACCATCTTTCGTGGAAGCAATGGATCCAGAGCTAGCCAGTCCTCTGGTGGATCAATTCGCAAATTACTTTAAATTAGCGGGTATCCCGGTTCAACAGGGAGTATTTGGTGCACACATGGTGATTGAACTGGTCAATGATGGTCCTGTGACAATCACACTGGAAAACTAACTTAACCCTTTTCCCCACAAAACTGTATCCACTTGCACAGCATAAGCTCCTGCTTGTATCATTTGCTCTACCTGCTTGAGTGTTGTAACCCCGCCTGATGCGATCACTGGTATTCGATAATGTAAAGCCTGCTCCAGGTCAGCCAATGCTTGAGCATAAAGACAGTCTCCATACAGTCTTCCCGAAACAAGTTGGCTTTCTCCATCCGCAACTTTGGCGGATAATTTTCCACGCCTGGGAGAAATGCTAACAGCTGAAAGCTCTTCGCTTGGTATCAATGGCAAGATTACCCGAATTTGCTCAATACTCAGCTGAGCAATAACCGGCCATTCAGTCAGGGCAACCTGTAGAAGACGGGCAATCTTTTGTGGTTCACACTCCGGCTCAAAACTTAATTCGAGTCCGGTCACTCCTTCCACTGGTTCCAATATTCTCAATATCTTCTCCATTTCCGAATCATCACTCACCATCAAATGGAGAATGATCGGAATGGATGAAATGCCCCACTGCCTGGAATATTTTCCGATGATCTTCGCAAGTCCCGGGTTAGGAAAACCGGAATGCAGCAAAACACCACCCAAATATGGGATGGAGCAACGTGTTAATGCTGGTGATCTCGGCAGCAGGCTGATGGGATTGGTAACAAAAGCACCAAGAAGATCATAACTCGGGGTTTTTCGTGGATCTGGTGCAAAGCCTAACATCCCAGCCGCATTGATAATCCTGGACCGAAATGCCAGATCTTGTTTAGGCATATCATCACCTGATTTTCAATTCTTATTTACGTGTTTTTACTTTTGGCCCCTGAGGAGAATCCTCCACCTCGAAGCCCAGGGCTGCGATCTCTGCCCGAATAGTATCTGCATCTGCCCAACGCTTTTCCTGCCGTGGCTAATTTTCGCTTTTCCACCAATTGCATTACCTCAGCAGGAATTTCTTCCACCTTGGGCTGCCAGTCAGCTAAACCCAATCCCAGTACCCTGTCAAAGATCAGGATGGTGGCTTTCCTGGTGGCTGGATCAAGGCTGCTGTGCACCAAATCCCATGTGACTGCCAGGGCACGCGGCATATTCAGGTCATCATTGATGGCAGATTCGAATTGACCTACGAAATTGGCATCAGGTGTTTCACCGGCAGGCCCCCATTCAAACACCGCGTTTCGCAGCCGGTTGAGGGAAGTTGCAGCACTGTCGAGCCCTTCCCACGAGAAGCTAAGTTTCGCCCGGTATAATGCTCCCAGACAGAAGAATCGGTAGATTAGCGGGTCATACCCACGCTCAATCAGCGTATCAAGGCGAATGAAACCGCCATCGGATTTCGCCATCTTTTCGTCGCCTAGCTGCAGGAAATAACCATGCATCCAGAAATTTGCCAGGTGTGTGCCATAACAGGCTTCATTTTGAGCGATCTCGTTGGGATGATGAACGGTGATATGGTCTTCGCCGCCGCAGTGGATATCAAAAAATGTACCCAGGTATTTGGCTGACATTGCTGAACACTCGATATGCCAGCCCGGAAAGCCTTTTCCCCACGGGCTGTCCCATTCCATTTGGCGCTGTTTATCTTTGGGGCTGAACTTCCACAAAGCGAAATCGGTCGGGCTGTGCTTCTCCCCCATATCTATGCGCATTCCAGCCTGCAGCCCTTCGATATCCAACCGTCCCAGGTAGCCGTAATCCGGCATTTTGGCTGTATCAAAGTAGATCCCATCGGAAGTGCGATAAGTGAATCCATTTTTCTCAATGCAGATGATCGCATCGATCTGTTCCTGAATATGGTCAGTTGCCCGGCACCAAATCGTGGGCGGCAGAATATTTAACCGTTCCATGTCTTTCTGGAATGCGGCTGTGTAAAACTCAGCGATCTCCCAGGCACTTTTGCCAGTGCGGGCAGACCCCTTCTCCATCTTGTCTTCACCTTCGTCGGCGTCTGAAACCAGATGCCCCACATCCGTAATGTTCATCACGTGTTTGACCGGATAGTGATTCCAATCCAGTACCCGCCTTAGGAAATCTTCGAAAATATATGTGCGCAGATTGCCAATATGGGCATAATCATAAACGGTCGGACCGCAGGTATATAATCCCACTTCCGGTGGGTGCAAAGGTTCGAATTTTCGGACAGATCGGGTGTAAGTATCAAATAACTGCAAGTCCATATTTTCAGTACTCCTCAGGTAATGGCAAATTTGGATGAAATAACCCCATCAACCCGGATAATTTTTAACCAACTGATTGCCATTATAATAGACTTTGTTACTCCTGGAGTCAACCTGATCAGATATGAACAAGCACAATGAAAACCTCTGGAAAATACTTACAGCCCTGATCTTGTTCAGTTCTAGCTGTCTTATTCATTTTAGCCATAATCCCATACTCCCAAATTATTCAATTCCTGGGAAAATTTCAACCTGACGGATCATTCGACTCACTCTCACAATCGGAGTTCAATGTCTTATGGTGGCTGATACGAGGTAAATCCCTGGTTCTCGCTTTGATCGGCTTCTTCTCACTTCTAAAAAAAGCGCTGGTAATTCGTTGGCTTCAAAGACTTGGTGCAAAGATTTCCGCCATAAGCATCCGTAACGATCTGAAACGACATTTATCAAGTCTACCTTCACCCTGGACGATAAGTGGACTATTCTGGCTCTGTTTGGAGTGACCGTTATTGGTTTATTCATACGTCTGATTCAGATCAATAATGCTGTCGGTTATGACGAAGCCTATACCTTCATCCACTTTTCATCGCGGTCGCTCCAGGTCATTCTCACCGATTATTCCGCTCCTAACAATCATATTTTCCATAGTCTGTTGGTCTATATTGGTTATCACATCTTTGGGAATCATGTTTGGGCTTTACGATTACCTGCATTTATAGGCCGGGGTTTTGACCATTCCCGCAATTTACATGGCAGGCAAGGTCATCTATGGTAAAAATGCTGCTTTGATCGCTGCTGCTCTGGTTGCCTGTACCCCCATCCTTGTGGATTTCTCCGTGAATGCGCGTGGATACACTCTCATGTGCCTGTTCTCCTGCCTGATCCTGTGGATCGCAGGTATTCTGCGGACAACAATCAAGTTTTACAGGCTGGCTGCTCCTGAGTTTCTTTTCAATCCTGGGATTCTATACCCTGCCGGTGATGGTTTATCCGGTCAGCGCCGTATTTCTATGGCTGCTTGTTTCCTGGGTAGTCAAAGATGTAAACAGCAATTCTCGTGGAAAATTCATTTTCGGATTGATTGTTACAAGCATATCTACAATACTAATAACCTTTCTTCTTTATTCTCCTATCCTGATTTTCGGGTCAGGGTTTTCCTCCATCACCAGCAATGAGTTCGTGAAATCCCAGAGTTGGCTGGATTTTCTACAAAGTGTCCAGTCTCGAATTCCCAGGGTGTGGGGAGACTGGAATTATCTGGTCCCCTCCTGGGTGGCATTAATAACCATACTTGGTTTCATACTTCTCGTTGTTTTTGAATGGAGGAAATTCAGTCACAAGATCCCGGTTTGGATTCCAACTGTGATCTCAATCGCCATATTGATCATCCTCCAGAGGGTCACACCCTGGCCGCGGGTATGGTTGTTCCTGCTCGTTTTTTACCTGTTATGGGCAACAGCCGGTTGGGTGGCATTGATCCAGTTTTTTGCGGCCAAAATCTCATTGAAATGGGTACAACCGGTCTTACTGGGGGCTATTATTCTCTTAACTTGTTTCACTTATGTGGCATATAGGAACAAACCGAGCTTTAATCCGGAAGAAGAATACCCGATGCGTGAGGTGGCTGAGTTCGTCGCAGCGAATATTACAGCTGCCGATACACTCGTGGCTGTGTCACCAGTCACCATCCAGGCAGGTTATTACCTCACTATCGAGAAGATACCATTTGAACGATTCTATGACCGGGATCGTAAAGGTGACATCAAACATGCAATTGTGCTCGTAGCAGACCGATCCAAGTTTCCATCTTTGCAAAGTGTCGTTGAGTTCCAGCAACTCCAAGATATTTTGGATACGGGTAAAGCAGAATTGATCCATCAGTATAAGCGCATGTCTGTGTATTCTGTTCCTGTGCTGCCATAATTTAATCCGCCTTTATTTGTTGGCCTATATACGTTGCATAAACTCTTGCCCGCTTGTGCTAAAATAAACTTATGCAAACCACCAGCCGGGTTCCACCAAAAAGAAATCCTGAAACGCAAAAATTATACAGGCAGCAATTTATTCTACAGATACTTTTACCCATTCTGCTGTTTTCCATTGTTCTATTGGGATTAGGAGTATTGGCATCTAGTAGTGGAACGCAGGGCGGGATCAACCACACAGCAGTGTGGGCACATATCTCCACCATCTTCATGGTGATCTTCATTTTTATTGCTGGTTTGGTAACATTGGCAATACTTATATTGGTCATTTATGCTTTGGCCTGGCTGCTGTCTCGACTGCCGGAGTACAGCTATATTGCTCAACTCTACCTGCAATTATTTGGAAGAAATATTCACACGCTCGCAGATAAATCCACTTCTCCATTTATTTTGATCCGATCAATATGGACAGGGATGTGGTCAATATTCAATCACAAACATTCCCGTGGTGATGTTTCCGGGGAAGAATGAGGCCTTATGGAAGAGACAAATAACTGGAAATCGCGTACATTGATCATTGGCTGCATCATTGGAGCTATCGCCGGATTGGGTGCAGCTTATATTATGGTCCGACGAGCTGAAGAAGCTCAGACCCAACCCCAGCTTACAACCGGAGATGGTGTAAAAATTGGTATGGGATTGGCTGGTGTTTTCAAGCTTATCTCTGATCTGGGGTCCGGAAAATAATACAAGGCATTTGATTCTCGCTGTTCAATAAAATGTCACAGGTGAAGGTCGTATGCTGGGGCGGTTACTGACCATCGTTCGTAAGGAATTTATACACATATTCCGCGATATTCGAACATTAAGTCTGATCGCGCTTCTACCAGTTTTAATGCTCCTGCTCATGGGGTATGCCGTTTCCAATGATATCGAAAATATCCCGCTGGTGGTTGTCGATCTTTCCCGCTCAGATGCAAGCCGCGAATATATCAACAGTTATGTATCCAGTCGAATGTTTAATCTCAAGTATCAGGTGGAGAATGAAGCCCAGCTACTTGAATTGATCGATCGCGGTAAAGCCCAGGCTGGGTTGTTCATTCCTCAAGATTATTCAAGAACAAATCCCGAAAACTCAACCGTCCAGGTATATATAGACGGTTCCGACCCGACCATTGCCCAGGTAATTCAATTGGCAGCTGAAACCATCCACCAGAGTGCTGTATCTACTTTACTTACCCAACAGGTAAAACTCATCTCACCATCAAATGAATCGAAATCATTTCGCTCCAGTTTACGTTTTTTATATAATCCGGATATGCGCCGGATCAACTTTTTAATCCCGGCTCTGGCCGCATCCATCCTTCAGGTCCAGACCTTGCTGCTGACGGGATTTGCAATTGTCCGCGAACGTGAACAGGGAACATTGGAACAGCTCATCGTCACTCCAGTTCAACCCTGGGAGCTAATTCTCGGAAAAATTCTCCCCTTTATCTTGATCGGATTCATCAATCTATGGATCACCCTCGGTCTTGGCAGCATCTGGTTTAATGTTCCTCTTGCCGGTTCCATGCCCTTGTTGGCTGCTCTTAGCTTACTGTTCATCATGGGTTCACTCGGACTGGGAATCTTGATATCAGTGGTTGCCCGGTCTCAGATCCAGGCCATGCATATAGCCATGTTTATCAACCTGCCGTCTCTCATTCTCTCCGGGTTTATTTTCCCGCGTTATAACATGCCATTACCGGCTTATATCGCTGGTTTTTTCTTACCCCTCACCTATTTTATTGAGATCATCCGCGGAATTGCAATAAAAGGGGTGGGGGCAAGCTACCTTTTGCCGTCTATTTGGCCTCTTGGATTGTATAGTGTGTTGGTATTTGCCATCGGTGTGTTATTATTCCGGAAACGTTTAGAGTAAATTGTTCATATGGTAACTTCCCGAAAGCAGACCTTTTATCCTAAATACCTGATTGCCGGCAGCTTAAGTCGGGATTTTGTTATACCCCCGAAGGGTGCCCATAAATTGGATTTCCTGGGTGGAAATGCCGCCTTCACAGCAGCCGGGTTAGCTCTTTGGGATAGACCCGTTGGAATTCTTACCCGCATTGGTGAAGATTTTCCACGTGAATGGCTAAACAAATTCACTGAATATGAGATCGATATCCGGGGGGTGAAAATCTTTCCTGAATCCCTGGACCTGCGCAATTTCTATGGATACAACTCTGATGGAACATTCCAAACCCACAGCCCGGTAGGGTTATTCGCCGAGCTCGAGCTTCCTTTTCCTCCATCGCTATATAACTATAAGGCAAAGAAAACACTTAAAGACGATCTGCATTCCCGGATACCGACCTCCCCGATCTCAAGCGATATACCTGCTGATTATTTGGATGCAATCGCTGCTCATCTCTGCCCGATGGATTACATTACTCAAAGCTTGTTACAATCTGCCCTGCATTCAGGAGAGATCAGAACCATTACGCTTGAGGCAAATCCCGCTTACCTCATTCCCGAAAACTGGAAATTATTACCAAATATTGTTTCCGGTCTCACCTGCTTCATCGTTATGGAAGAGGATATCCGCCAATTTTTTCGGGGTAGGAGCGATGAGTTACCCGAAATCGCTGCCGGGTTAGGAGCGATGGGGTGTGAATTCGTAGTCATTCGATTAAAGGTGGGTGGAAAATTCTTATATCAGCATTCAAACAAAAAGAAATGGATAATACCGGATTATCCGGTAACCAGAATGAATGCCCATTCGTCTCATCATGCGTTTTGCGGGGGATTTTTATCCGGCTATATTCTCAGCTATGACCCATTAACTGCTGTATTGCATGGATGTGTCTCTGAATCCATGGCTTCAGAATCTTTGCATCCGTTATCTATTTTTGACGCCATGCCTGGTCTTGACCAGGTTCGTTTAGAAATACTAAAAGAACAGGTTCAATCCCTCTAATTGCCATCCTTCAATTTGATCACTTCAAAAACGGAAAGCAGGCCGGTTTTTCCCTTCGCCGAGAAAGGTTCAAGTTTTCTTACTTCCACCTGGTCTTTAACGATGTTCCAGGTTGCTGCACTAATAACGATTTGACCTGCCTGTGCAAATTCTTGTAACCGTTTGGCAGTGTTGACTGAATCACCAATGGCTGTAAATTCAAGCCGTTTTTCTGTACCCACTAATCCTAAAACAGATTCTCCGGTATCTATCCCAATGCTAAATTCCAACTGGAATTCCGGGGGAAATTGACATTGGATCTCCGGCAAGATGTCCCGCATGGCAATGGCGGCTTTGACTGCCCTTAATGCATGATCGGGCTGTTCAATGGGAGCATTAAACCACGCCATAACCGCATCGCCCAGGAATTTGTCAATCGTTCCTTCCCGCATCAAAATGGCATCTGCAGCAGCAGAGAGATAACAGTTGATCACAGAGATCAGGGTCTCAGGTGAGACATTCTCTCCCAGACGGGTAAAACCGTTCAGGTCGGCAAATATTGTCGTGATCATTGCCCGGCTGCCACCGAGTTGGATCGAGTCGGGATTTAGCTGGTTAATGACTGCTGACCCTACCATTCTTTCAAAAAGGCGTTGTTTTGCCACCAGCCGTTTCTTTTCTGTCTGATCTTCTACAACAATAGTGATACCTTTACTTTTGGTCTCCCCTCCTTCAAGGGGAGTCAAACTAAAGCGCAGGTCCAACTCTTCACGGTTTTTTGTATGAGGTGAGAACTCCAATCCGGAAAATGATTCGTGATATTTCCAGGTGCGCTCCATGTACGGAGATAGCTTTCCAGCCAGTTCAGGTAAATGGCTTTCCAACTGAGTCCGAAGGTGTCCCCCCTCCTTAACATTTAATATCTTCCTGGCAGCCTGATTGCAAAATATGATTTCTTCGTCTTGATTTGTTGTGATAACTCCACTCGCTATGGATGCGAATACATCAGTCATTAATTTCTTCAGCTCGGTCACTTCGTCCAAGGAAACTTTTACTGATGCATACAGCCTTGCATTCTCGATGGCAATTGCAGCCTGATTTGCAAAAGAAAGCATCAACTCGCTATCTGATTCCGAGAAGATACCAGTTTGGATGCGATGGTCAGTATATACGACTCCTACAATTTGGTCCTTTAATTTCAACGGAACACATAAAATTGACCGCAGTTTATTGGTTATGATGCTTTGTTGCCCGACAAAACGCGGGTCTAGCTGGGCATTGGTGGTTAGTATTGGTTTCCCTTCGGATAATACCCTGTGTATAACACTACGGCTTACCTGCAATTCAGCTTCGCTGATGGTGGACTGATCCCAGTTTCTTGCTACCGGAGTGACAAAATGGCCCTTACCGTCATTCAGCATCAGGAATCCACGTTCTGCATGGGTGAGTTTAATGATCGTATCTATAACATTTAGAAGGACGACACCTGGATCAAGCGACGCATTGATCAATTGGCCGATTGCGGATATTCCTTTTAAATGCTGCCTGTTGGCTTCCAACCGGGCGGCTTGTGATTTAAGTTTCCCCAGTCGTTCGACGATCTGATTTAAATCATCCATTCCCATGGGAGACAGCATGTTCACAGAAGCGTGAGCCAGGGTTACCTGCAGTGTTTGCATATCTTTTTGAAGGCTGTCGATCGTATCTTGAAGTTTATCGTGTTCTATCATCGGTTAATCTTGGTTGCCTTTTTACATTCAGGGACCTGCTGTCATAATTTATTCTGATGAGCTTTCAGTTATTATTTCAACAGTGTAAATTTATGCAGGATTTTTTCTATATGTTGGATTTTGTTATCTCTATAATAATTATATATCATGGAATTCCTGGCAAAATTTGGACTACTTGAGCATGGAATGAGTGTACAATAACTAATCACTAATCGTCAACCTTTAGGAGTGGACATGGAAGCGATATGGAATTTGGAAATCAATTGGATACTGGCGATTCAAACATCCCTTATCTCGCTAGCTGGAATAATGAAATCCATCACATTTCTTGGAAGTGAAGAGTTCTTCATCCTGGTAATGCCCATCCTCTACTGGTGCGTGGATACTGGTGCCGGCTTTCGGATTGGAGTAATTTTACTCCTGAGTGGTCATATCAATGGAATATTAAAAGTGATGCTACATTCTCCACGTCCTTTTTGGTACAGCCAGGAAATTAAAGCCCTCAGCACAGAAATATCCTTTGGAATGCCATCCGGTCACTCCATGAATACTGCCAGTATTTGGGGTTTAGCGGCTTACCTTTTCAAGAAAAGATGGTTCGTAATCCTCAGCGGTGTTGTGATCTTTCTCGTCGGGTTTTCACGGTTAGTCCTCGGAATGCACTTCATAAGAGATGTGATCTCGGGCTGGGTTTTTGGTCTGCTGCTATTGATCCTATTCATAAAATTGGATCGTCCAGTTACCCGTTGGATATTAAGTAAAAAATTATCAATTCAAATTTGGCTCGTGATAATCACAACTATGATTATCATCGTTTCGGGTTACCTGCCAATATTTTTCGCACAGAAAGCTCAAATTCCGACTGCGTGGATAATCAATGCGGTTTCATCCAACCCTGAAGCAATTCCGCAGCCTTATGAGGTGTCTGGTATTTTTACTACTGCAGGTGTTTTACTTGGTTTTGGAATAGGTGCTGCCTGGTTTAACAAGCACGGAGGATTAGGAAAAGCAGGTAATGCCCGCAACCAGTTGCTGCGATATGTGATTGGAGTAGTGGGTATTGCAATTTTCTGGTATGGTCTTGGTGCGATTTTTCCCAGAGGGGAGGAAGTATTTCCCCTGATGCTCCGCCTCCTCCGCTATTCTCTTGTGGGATTATGGATCAGTGCCGGTGCCCCGGTTATATTTAAATTATTAAAATTAACTGCGGTTTGACCAGGGGTTATTATCCGGGTTGCTTTCCATTGGCAAATCTTCTATAATCTTAAATACTACAGGAGGATGGAAATGAGGAAATTAGCTAGCTTTATAACTGGTGCATTGATCGGGGGATTGGTGGGTGCAACATTCGCTTTGCTGTTTGCGCCAGGATCCGGTAAGGAACTGCAAGGAAGAATTCGACTGACTGCCACAGAATTAGGTGACGAAGTTCGTTCTGCTGCACAGAATAAGCGTGAAGAATTACAGAAACAATTGGAAGGATTGCGTAAACCTCAATAGATCAGGCAGAAATTCGCTTGTTGAAAACGATCTGCCAACATATATCCCCTTCTAACCTGCAAGAAGGGGTTTTTTTATCACTAAATAATCTTTGCTGTTGAGAGGTTTGTTTACCGGATCATGTACGAATATTCTGCAGGTTGCCGGGTAAATTCCGTTGTTCCGCTAATGACTAAAACAGCCTGGTAGGTCCCGTTTGAAAAATCCACCGGTATTTCCGCTTTGTTGAATTTGTCCAATGTGATCGGAGTGACAGTGATTTCAGGTCCGTAGGTGATCAAGCTTACCTTAAATGTTTGCGGTAAACGATTGGCTATTCTTACAAAACCTGCCGCATCCCAATCGCCAGACCCGCCTTCAAAATCTTCAAAATACTTAATGGCAGGTATGGAAATGTCATCGACCATAAATCCTTCCCCATTGACGGCGGCATCAGTTATATATTCAAACCGGATCTGGATATTCTTTCCTGCATAATCAGAAAGATCAACCTGCTCTTCGATCCAACCATTGCTGATTCCATTGTATCCCCAACCATAGCTGTTTCCGGATACGTCCCGATCCGTTCCAGATGGAGTATTGATGAAGACCCAGTTGCTGCCATCTTCCGATACTTCCAGATATGCATAATCGTAATCCTCTTCCAGATCGAACCAGGTGTGATAGCTTAGTTCGATCGGTTCTGATACTTGAGTGAAATCAAACTCGCGGGTTAAGGTCATATTGGATTCATCGCCTTTAAAAGACCAGAAGGCATATTCACCGGAATACGGGTCATCTTGTAAAACTTTCGTTTCCATGTTTCCCTGGAAACTGATGGTCTTTTTACCATCACATTCAAATTGGATGTAATCCACCCCGTATTGCAATACGGTGCTGGCGTTGGATGTTCCTGCACAATCACTTACATTTTCCGTGTAGGAAGCGGGGAAGAAACCCGGGTAACTTCTGTAACTATATCGGCC
Organism: uncultured Chloroflexia bacterium; assembly: GCA_963757065.1. Classification (GTDB taxonomy): domain Bacteria; phylum Chloroflexota; class Anaerolineae; order Anaerolineales; family Anaerolineaceae; genus PNON01. The sequence goes on from CAVWQC010000001.1 coordinate 334,522, forward strand.
ATCACCCACTGTCCTGTCATTCAAAAAGTTCGTAACCGCCCAATCTGCAAAGAGATCGTTAGCGTTGATCACATTTCCTGTTGCCGGGTCTGTTTTGTTTAGATCGCTCAATAATTTATCAATGCTTTCCAAGCCATTTTCCTGCATTCCGATCAATGTTTTTGTGACCTCCTCCCCAAATCGGTCCAGAAAATAGGTCACAAAAAGGAAGCTGGCACCATAATGACTATCATTCTCCCCGACAGACCTGGCCCAATCATTTAATTGCATATCTGTGTATGAGGTATATGAATAATCGAAGCCGCCCGGATCGTACCCATTGATCAAAGCAGCCAACTCTGAAAATCCCTCATTCATCCATGTATCTTCATTAAGGTCCCGATACCAATGGATCATATGCTGAAATTCGTGAGCCAAAACCCCATAGGTAAATTCCTGCCCAAGGTTGATTCCATCGGCATTCAGAATAAACATTTCATGCCCATTGGAGTACTTGTGTGCTTCAGGTGTATATTCATCAAATGACGAAAAATATCCTGCCAGGCTATCACCCAGGTTGGAACCCAACAAGATATAAAGGTGTGGGTCATTATCCACACCCGGGCTCCATTCACTGCCAAAAAATTCCCGGTTAGTCGGGTAGATACTTGACTCAAAGGTATCTACAAGATTGGCCAGGTCTCTCTGGTTATACCTCACTCCGTCTTCCACCCAGAAATAGACATGTTTGGTTATATATTTCAGGTTGGCTGAGATCTTGAATGTATTGTTAGTATCTGTGTTCGTAACCCAAAAATCTTTTTGATCACCGATGACTAACGGGGTAATTGGCGCTGGGAGACTGAGTGGGATATCATGTTTTCCCTGCAGCCGGCTTGCCAGATCGATCAAATTGCTGATGGGAATGGTCGTGTTTTCAAGATCATTCAAGACCTTTTGAGCCAAACTTATTTCTTCTGTTGTCGGAGTTGGTCTGTTCTCTATTGGAATAGTCGGAACTGGTGTTGCATGGATGTCAAATGGGAAAGGCACCGATGTGGATTGAGCTGAGTTTTGGCTCTGGTTGGAGAAAGTGGATAAATCGACACTTTTGTAAATTGCATAACCTGCTGCAGCTGCTAATATGCAGCAACAGGTTGCAACAACAAATATAATAATTACTGTGATGAGTGCTGTCCGCTTCACATTATCCAATCAAATAACAATATAGAAGTTGATTTACTTCCTAAGATTATAATTCCTGGCGGTAATGAAAGATCGGTCAAATAGAATGTTTTATCAGGATCATTACGGTATTCTGGTTTGAATTACCATTGGAACAAAGATATTCATTCCTTCTGCTGACTCTTTAAAGTTGACCATGGTTAAGTTCTTCGTGCAATCTGAAGACGTGGAAATGTAGACCTTATCTGATAGCGCTTTCCCCGACAGATCATAGGTTTGTATCCATACGGTATTGGTCGAATTCACCGCTTTCGTACCCAGGACTATTTCATATCCACCTTCACCATACAGAGTGGATGCTCCGGTCATTCCCATTCCCAGGAGGGTCGAAGTTACGCCATTCCATGTTCCCCCAGCTTTTACGACAACATTGATCACCGGTAATCCGGAAGCATTAAATACCTGACCTGCTATACCCTGCCAGGCACAGCCAGCAGTCGCATTCGTAAAGTTGGGTATAAATGCAGGCGAACCCGGTTGAACTCCATAAGAGAACTGCGTAGCAGGAATAGCTGTTGGAGGAACCGTTGTGGAAGTGGCTGTTGGTCCAACCCTGGTAGGTGTGTTAGTTGGCGGCACCGGGGTTGGAGTAGCCCCTGTCGGCACAGTGGTAGGGGCATAAGTAATGGTAATTAATCGGGATGGTACCAGGTATGTCGGAAGGGGAGTCGGGTAAGCCGGTGAATTGACACTGGTAGCAATTAATTTAGGCTCAGCAAGGTTCTGCTCGCCTTTTATCCCTGCCGGGGTGGAGGTCATTACAAATAAATGTGCTTGCAGTGAACTTTCTTCATTAACTGGGGAATTTAGATGAAAACCGCATCCAGCCAAAAGGACAGATGCAATGATCATATTAAGGATCAGTTTTTTTACCATTCAATACTCCCTGGCAGATTCCATTGATATATTATGGGATCTACTTTGGATGATTCAATTTGATGTATCAGGGGATTTTGTGCAATATTTAGACCAGAGGCGGATCTACCGGCAGGATATCTTTCTTCTTGCCAATGTTCAATCTCCACAAACCGATGAAACCCCACACCAATATTGCGATTGTATTTACAGCCTGAAAAGCAAGAATGAAAGTTAATGCCTCACTGCGCGTTGCGCCATAGATTGGAAGAAGTGATACTGCCACAAACTGGTAAATCCCCACATATCCGGGTGTGGAAGGAATGGCAGATGCAAGTCCCATCGCAACCAACAGGAGAAATGCCTGTGGATAAGTAAAGTTCAGGTTCAATGCCCGGCTTAATAAGACCACAGCACTGGCATCCAGGACCCAGACGATGGATGAGAGACCCAAAAAGCCGGCAGCTCGCCCAAAGTGGATGAAGGCACTGGCGCCCAGCAGGAAATCCTGTAATAGTTTATTGATCGTTCCGCGCCACTTTTCAGGAAATGGTATCTTGTTTACAACAGTAGTAATTAAGCCCCGCATTCTTGGCGCCAATAACAGCAAAATAAGTGCCACCAAGCCTAAGATTCCCATCACCCGCATGGTTTGCGGCAGCCAATCAGGCAGGTTCCCAATTGAAGGTACAGCCAGAACCCCGATCAAAACCAGGATTACCACATCAAATATACGCTCTGTCAAAGCTGTCGCCAGTACATAAGACTTTGCTATCCCGGTTTTTTCGCCCAGCATTACCGAACGGATCACTTCTCCAGCCCGGGCAGGTAAAAATGTATTGCCTATGTAACCAACTGCAGTTGCCCAGAACATTGTCAGTGCACTGATCTTCTTTTCAGCGCTGAGCAATACCCCCCAGCGCAGTCCGCGAAAAAAGACCGAGAGACTGCCCAGAATAAAGATAAAAGCCAGGTATTTCGGATCAGCCTTGCGCAGTGTGGCCAGCATCTCCTGCCAGGACACTCCCCTAATGGCAAGCACAAGCAGGATTGCCGCAATGACGATAGTCAGGGCTAGGTACCACTTGCGATAAGATGGCTTGGTTGCAGGTTGATCTGTTGTCATGAGTGGATTATAGCATGGGGATGTGTGGATGATAAATAAGCAGAATCCGGATTCAATGGTAAATGCTATAATCTATAAAGTTCGTGAAAGAAGTATTTAGTAGGCAGAAAGATATATTAGGCTCACGAAATATCTGGTAGAGGTGAAAATAGTGATACCAGCACCAGGATTAAATGAATCGGAATTACCCCAACCAGGGAAATATTTTCATATAATTATCGAACCACCTAAAGGCTGGGCTCCGATTGCTTTGAATGAGTTATGGAAATTCCGTGAACTGGTATTTTTTCTGACCTGGCGGGATATTAAAGTACGCTACAAACAGACTGCACTGGGAATAACCTGGGCAATTCTGCAACCCGTTTTGACCATGATCATTTTCAGTATTATTTTTGGTAGAATGGCAAAACTACCTTCAGATGGTATTCCATATCCGATTTTTACTTTCACTGCACTTTTACCCTGGCAGCTTTTTGCTTTTGCGTTAACGCAGTCTTCCAACAGTCTGGTTGGGAATCAAAACTTGATTAGTAAAGTATATTTTCCCAGGCTTGTTATTCCATTTTCATCCGTATTGGCAGGTGTAGTGGATTTTATGATCGCCTTTGCGGTAATCATTGGTTTATTGTTTTATTACGGCATTGGATTAACCCCTGCAGTCTTTTTGCTTCCTATTTTTCTTCTCCTCGCCTTGATTAGCGCGATAGCTGTAGGACTCTGGCTTTCAGCATTAAATGTTAAGTACCGTGATATTCGATACGTGGTACCCTTTTTGACCCAATTCTGGATGTATGCGACCCCAATTGCATATTCAAGTTCACTTATTCCGGAAAAGTGGCACTGGTTATATAGTCTCAATCCGATGGTTGGTGTGGTCGAAGGATTTCGCTTGTCACTTCTGGGTAAAAGCAGCCTGGATGTGTTGTCGTTATGCATTTCAGCAATCATGGTAATTGTTCTTCTTATTGGCGGGCTGTATTATTTCAAGCGCATGGAAACCAGTTTTGCGGACATCATCTAATATGAGCGAAATTGCCATAAAAGTACAACATTTAGGAAAGCAATACCGGCTGGGTGGTAAACAGGCGTCCTATTCCACCTTCCGCGAAACACTGGTTAATGCTGCAGCCATTCCTTTGCAATGGTTAAAAGGTGAACGCAAGAAAGAACCAAAACACATTTTGGGCTCTGGATGATGTATCTTTTGAAGTAAACCAGGGTGATGCAGTTGGAATTATTGGCCGAAACGGTGCAGGAAAAAGTACCCTGCTCAAGATCCTTTCCCGCATCACCAGCCCAACGCGCGGCAGAGTGGATTTATATGGACGAGTCGGCACTCTGCTCGAAGTTGGGACCGGGTTTCACCCGGAACTTTCGGGCCGCGAGAACATTTATCTCAATGGAGCCATCCTTGGCATGAGCCGGATTGAGATCGCCCGAAAATTTGATGAGATCGTGGCTTTTTCAGAAATCGAACGCTTTCTGGATACCCCCGTAAAACATTATTCCAGCGGTATGTATGTGCGGCTGGCCTTTGCCGTTGCAGCTCACCTGGAACCAGAGATCCTGGTAGTGGATGAGGTTTTAGCTGTTGGTGACGCTGCCTTTCAAAAGAAGTGCCTTGGGAAAATGGGGGATGTGGCGCATGAGGGACGAACGGTACTGTTTGTAAGCCATAACATGAATGCGATTAAATACTTATGTAACAAGGCAATCTTGTTAACTCATGGATCAATAAGTTTCACTGGCTCGTCTGATGAATGTATAACTAATTATATAAATTCAATTTCTCAAGATAGGGGAAGTATATGGATTTCCGATGATTTTAATAAAGGTCCTTGCGAAATCGAACTTAAGCAAATTAGTGTAATAGACGAAGGCAATAACTTAATAACTAATCATCCCTATGATAAACCGTTTTTCATAAAAATAGAATATAGGGTAAATTCGCCTGTTTCAAATTCTTACATTGCCATCCATATACTCGATAATGATCATAATTCTATTCTTTTTGGAAGAGATTGTGATAATGATCAAACTGTTTTACTCAAACGGGAACCTGGTTCTTATCAGGCAATAATTAAAGATACCACCCTCTACTTTCTCCTGGAAATTATAGGGTTAGTGTTCACTTGGTTTTACAAAATATAATAATTGAAAAAGCTGAATATATTTGTATGTTTGATTTACTACCAGTTAGTATTAATCAATTTGAAAATGAATTAATTTCTAAGACTTGGCAAGGGAAATGCAATTCCATTAAAGTGGGATGTTACTATAATTAATAATTAGCGAAATTGTAATTTCAGCTGTCTATTCAATTCTAGTATTGTAAATAGTGGATCTATCCAGGTATTGCCCTGAGGAATCTATGAAAACAAATGAAATTACCACACTTATGCCCAAAGACCGCATGTATTTTTGTTTCCTATGGCCGTCTTGAAGTTGCAACAAAATCATATGAATCACTGGAAAAAGCAATTCAAAATAATAGAAATGAGATTAAAGTAATTATCTCTGATGCATCCAATACGAGGAAAAATATCATTGGGTGAAGAACACAGATGCAGAGAATGATGTAACTCCTCGTTTGCACACCAGCAGCAATTTCTCGGAACTTGGCAATTACCTTAATGTTGGACAAGTATGTGCCCACTTACATTTGTATGGTTGAAGATGATTTCACGTATCATCAAGATTGGTATTCGCATTAGTGGAGATAACTGAAAAATGTTATGGTGTTATTTCACCTCTTGATCTGGCATATGGAATTTTTTCGGCTAGCCAACACCATATACCCTGACGAACGCATGAAGTTTAATTCAAAAAATAATTTGATTGCCTATTTCTTCGGAGCCGTTGCTTACCAACGGTTTACAGACCCTATCAGCATTATTTATCGGTTATGAAAAGATGGGATGCAGACGTTCTAGGGATCAGTCACAAACCGGTGGTCAAACATTTCGAAATACAATGCGTGGTTTTTGTGGTGGTTTGTTACCTGAACCTTTATCCTGGCCGATAAACTCTCATCAAAAAAATCAACCTGGAGCAAAGGCGAAGCGAGATGCCTCGGCCCTGCAGCACATTCATTTAATCTGAATTGGAATTTAAAGTAATTCAGGAAAAAGTAAAAAACTGGGGTAGTTTTAAAAAAGATCAAGTTAAGATATATACTTCGTGAATTCGATTAATAATGAAAAAACCGATTCATATTGTCGCTACCACCATTAATAACCCATTTCCTCTACGAATATTACGATAATATTCTAATAAATATAACCATTTAGATGAAGTAATTTTTTGGATTATCGGAGATCATCAACCCAAAATGAATGTAGACAAATATGTAGGAATATAAACAATCAAGGAATACTTGCATACAAACCGGAATTGTGACTACGAGGAAGATAAGACTATCAATATGTATTCACTGGAGATGGCTTATAAATTTGTGATTCCACGTTTGCTAGATATTCCAAATTTGATTTGGATCGGAATAAATAAAACAAGATGTCTCTTGGCGAGGTAATTACTGGAAAGATCGCCCAAAGAATATTCGCATTGTTGAAGATTATTCTCGTTTATTTGCTAAGAATCTTCCTTGCACCCTTGATTTATTACATTTTTGGCCGGTAGAGGAAATTCGAGACTATACTTTTGATAATATTCATCCAAACAAGCAGGGAAGTGACTTTATCTTTTACCAGTTACAACAAATCCTTGTAAATAGGAATAAATATGCATAGTAAGTAATTCCTGCTTTGATTTGTTCACCATGGGAAGCATAAATCGATGGAAAATGACTAAATGTTAAAAAATATTCGGTTAAAATTTTCACCAAAATTAAATGGTTTCTTCAAAAAGTATCCAGCCTATTTATTGATAGTTACATTATTCCGAGTGAGTGCCCAAAAATATCCGCAAGTGAGAAAGCTATTATTTCCTGGCGTTATCGGTTAGCAGGAATTGGTATTCCTCTGACACAAAACGAAAAAAGATTATTGGATTACAAAAATAAACATTTAGGCCAAAGGGCTTTTATAATCGGAAATGGACCCAGTCTTAATAATTGTGATCTTCATCCATTAAAAAAAGAAATTACTTTCGGATCCAACAGCATATTTTTGAATTATGATCATATGGGATTTCATCCCACATATTATGTTGTGGAAGATATTTTTGTTGCAGAGGACCGCGCATCATTGATAAATTCCTATCAAGGTCCTATAAAAGTTTTTTGGGAATTATCTCCATTATTGTATCGATAATAAAGAAGATGTTATATGGCTGAATGTTAGAATGAGATATGAGGAATACAAAGATTTTCCACATTTTTCAACCAATGCGCTCCGTATGGTTTGGACTGGTGGAACAGTATCCTATATTAATCTTCAATTAGCCTATTATATGGGTTTTTCTGAGGTATATCTTATTGGCTTCGATCATTCATATCAAATTCCGGCAGACGCAATGGTTCGAGGAACTGTGATTGTTTCAAATAACACCGATCCCAACCATTTTCACCCAGAATATTTTGGGAAAGGATTTCGTTGGCACGATCCTAGAATTGATCGGATGGAATTGGCATATCATCGGTCAAAAACTGTTTTCGAGGCCTCCGGGAAGAGAATACTCAATGCCACAGTTGGTGGAAAACTTGAAGTATTTGATAGAGTTCAATATAGCTCGTTATTTTAAATATAGATTTAAGGTTTGAATCATATGGGGAGATATTGTTATGACTTTTAAGCATTAATTAGGCAATTGAGAAAGATAAAATAAATGGTACTTGATCTAAACAAGTCAATAGTCAAACCTGAGGTTTCTGTAATTATCTGCACTTACCGCAATCCTTCATTGTTGCGTGAATGTCTCCTTAGTGTTCTCGAACAGGATTTACCTCCTTCACAATTTGAGGTACTCGTTGTTGATAATAATTCGCAAGATACCACACAAGCTGTTGTTGACGATCTTGGCAAACAACACAAAAATATACGCTATATTCTTGAACTTTCTCAAGGATTGTCCTATGCCAGGAACAAGGGAATTTGTGAATCAAGGGGGAGATATTAATTTTTACGGATGATGACGCAATCGTTGAGAGAAATTGGATTACTAATTTAGCCAGGAATTTTAGGCTATCAGATGATATTTGGGCGGTTGGTGGAAAGACACTACCACTATGGCAAACTGCAAGACCTGACTGGATAACGGATGATATGCTTGTTTCTTTGAGCTTACGAGATTATGGGTGGAACCGCGTTATTTGGAATGGCCGGAAAGAATTATTGGTGTCAATTGCGCTTTCAGAAAAGAAATATTCCAGAAGACCGGATTTTTTGATGAACAGTTAGGCCGCAAAGGAGATACACTTTTAGATCAAGAGGATATTGAAATCCAAAGAAAAATACACCAATTTGGTAAGAAAATATTTTACGCACCAGATGCTATTGCTTGGCATGTCATTAATGAAAATCGTACAAGTTATGAATACTTTTAATAAACGAACAGAAGGTCATGTTCGAACAAATTGCATTATCGATTTCAACCAAAACCGGATGATGTTCTTGCGGAGAAGTATTTCCCATTTGAGACATTATCCATTTTCAGCAATTAACTTCATTAAGGATAAGAACAACCAGAAAATCAAAAAGGAATATTTAGAACATAAAGGTTATCTTACCCAGGCTATAAAACTATTATTTTTTTACCAAAAGGGACAAAATTAATTATTCTTGCTCAGTTGTGAAATTTAATTCGTGATCTGTCATCGCTTGAAATTATCGATTCATTAGAATAATTGGCAAACGGTTTCATAGTAAATTTCAGCGGGAGACAGTATTTTTGATCATATTTTTTGATGGGCGATATATTCAGGTCCAATATATAATTTGATGGAAATTCACTCTTCCTTGACTTTAGAAAGGAACTCGGATGCTGAAGTAAAGAGAGTTTATGGAGTACTAGTACCTGAAAAATTTCGTAGGTCTTTCCGTTTATGGCGGCATAAATTATTTGTTTCGTTAAAAGCAATTCCGGTACGTCTGAATGAGTAAGAGCATACGCGAAATGTCATCCAGAATGCGATTATTGAAGGATACATATAAGGATAATCGTTGCATAATTATGGGGAAATGGCCCCAGTTTAAACAAAATGAACCTTTCATTATTCACAAATGATTATATTTGGGCTTCAAATAGAGCATACTTGCTTTTTGATGAGTCAATTGGAGACCAAAGTTTTATGTGGGAGTTGATACCAGAGTAATACCCGACAACGCCAAGGAAATTGATTTGCCTCCTAATTTTATTCCTAATCGTTATTCTTCTTTCCAGCAGAATTTCGATATGATCAAATATTAATTCGGGGAATAACGTATATTGGTACAACGAAATTCCACTAAATGAAAAAAACTTGCCTTTCAGTATGTTTAGTTTTGATCCATCTGAATTTGTCTACTCTGTGCGATCCGTAACCATTGCCATGCTGCAATTAGCGGTCTACCTGGGATTTTAATCCAATATATTTAATTGGATGTGATACAAATTATACTATTCCTAATTCTGTTCAATTTGATAATGGTAATAATGAATTTCTTATCTCTTCTGAAAATGATCCAAATCATTTCGATCCTAGGTACTTTGGCCACGGTAAAAAATGGAATGACCCGCACGTAGATCGAATGATCTTTCATTATGAACAGGCTAAGAAAGCTTGCGATGAAAAAAATATTAAAATCTTTAATGCAACAGTCGGTGGGAATTTGGAGGTTTTTCCTCGCATAGATTATTTGGATTTATTTAAATGAATACCCAAATATCCGGACATTTCCCCTGCACTATAATCAAAATTGCTGAGAGAAACTATTTAAAAACCATTGCTAACAGAACAAATGACAGATAGGAAGCAATCGCCAGTTATCAGTATTATCACCCCAACGCTTAATCGGGCCGAATTGATCGAGACTGCCATCCAGAGCGTGCTCGATCAACATTATCCCAATGTCGAACATATAATAATAGATGGTGGGTCGACTGATGGAACATTGGACGTGCTTAGTAAATATCCTCAATTGAAGATAGTCAGTGAACCAGACAAAGGTATGTATGATGCTCTTAATAAGGGTATCGCGCTGGCTACTGGCGAGATCATCGGGATTTTAAATTCAGATGATTATTATGCGCCAAAAGTATTTACATCCATTGCTCAATATTTTTCAGGGGAAAACGTGGATGCTGTGGCAGGCCAGGTTGGTATTGCCAATATTACTAAAGAAATAATGGCAAGCAGCATCACACATAATTCTGGAAATAGTGAAAACCTGATCAAGCATTCGATCCTCAAACCTCCATATATTAATTCCTATTTTTTTACGAAAAGAGTATTCCAAAGAATTGGATTATTTGATACACAATATAAAATTGCATCAGACCGCGATTTTATGCTAAGGTTCGCGCTTGGTCATTTCAAATTAGTAGTGGTTGATGATCCGGTATACTTTTATCTCCAACATTCAGGTTCCATGACCATTGGTTACACTGAAAATAAATTTCGAAAAATGGTAGATGAACATTTATTACTATCAAAAAACTACATTGAATCTTTTTCGGAATATCCAAATCTTTTATTGCGTAGTTTCGTCGAGATGCGAACGCGCGATACAATACGTGTATGTGCTCACTGTATAAGGCAAATGAAATTTGGACAGGCAATGCATTACGCAAAAGAAGGATTTCGTTATAATCCATTTTGGATATTTCGTTTCCTTAAACACTCACTTATTCATCCAATTCGCCAAAAACTTGGATTTCCATATAAATCGCCATGATAAAAAACCCACAAGTTAGCGTAATCATTCCATCATTTAACGCAGAACGTTACCTGCCAGATGCCATTAACAGTCTATTAACTCAAACGATCAAAGATTTTGAGATTATTGTTGTAAATGATGGCTCAACCGACGATACTATTCAGGTTCTCAAAAAATATGGAGACTCAATTAGGGTTATCAACCAGGATAACCAGGGAAAATCCTCTGCAAGAAATACTGGAATATTCCACAGCCGAGGTGACTATGTATCCTTCATGGATGCAGATGATATTTCTATACCTCATCGGTTAGAAATTCAATCAAATTTCCTCAATACCCATCCGGAAATTGGATTTGTTGGAAGCGATCTGTATTACATTGACAGGAATAATAAAACTATTGGATATCAACATATGCCAATAAGTGATCTGGCAATCAGATGGCAGGGATTATTAACCCTTCCATGTTATAACATAATGATTCGCAAGCATATTCTCGAAGAAAATAATATACATTATCCTGTCGGCATTCCTTACGCACCAGATTATTCATTTGAAGTTGATCTTTTACAGCATGCAATGGGCGACAAGTATTCCTCAACCTTTGTTTGGTTATCGGATGCATGACAGCAATGAAATAAACAGAGGGCTTGAATCAAGGCTCTCATTTCATGTCCCCATTGCGCAAAGAGCAATTCTTTTGGAATTAGGTATTCTGATTAAGCCGGATGATAAGATCAAAAAACTGATCGCAATAATGCTGGAAGGAGTCCGTCATTATCCTTTTAATAATAATGATCGTAAGGAAATTTCAGAAGTATATTTAGAATTATGGCAAAAATTTAAAGATAAATATAAAGGCGATGATAATATAAGGCTTCTCCAAAAAGATTTCTTAATCCGAGCCGCAACTATTGCGCTGTATCCACCCTTACCGATCGGGTGGATACCTATTTTAAAAAAGATGTTGGCTGAAGATAAGCGTTTACCGTTGTATCTACTTGGCAAGATTCCCCAATTTGTAAAAAACATGAGATCCAGCGACATAATAAGGAAATCACATCTATAATGGCCTTGAGAATTGTTATTCCAACAATTGGTCTCGATAATCGCGGTGGGACCAGGATTTATCTTGAGCTGGCAAACATCCTCTCGAACAGAGGCCACGAGGTTACAATATTGATTCCTCGAGGCAGCAACATAACTACCTTTCAAATTGACCCAAAAGTCAGGCTTAAATATATTGGGATCGCAATTCCTCAAATGGAAGATATTTCATCAATTTTCAGGACCTTGATGTTATTTCCTTTGCTTAATGACTGTGATGTTGTTCTTACAAATTACTATCTTACTGCCTTTCCAGTAGCATTTTCTTCCCTGTTCAAGCGTCACAGGCAAAGCGTTTATCTTATCCAACACTATGAACCTCTAGCTTTTGGTGAAGCAGAACGTACATTCCCCGGGATAAAAAAGTGGCTGGCTGAAACCACTTACCGTTTTCCTATGGAACAAGTCGTAGTTGCAAATTGGATTAAGAAACGGGTATCACAGATTAGTAAAAACAATATACATATCATTTATCCCAATATTGATTTATCTGTATTTAAACCCCCAGATGGATCAATCATCCGTAATAGTAATTCAATTCTGGCCTTTCCCGGAAAAGATATCTGGAAGGGTTGGGATGATTTTATCCAGGCGTTTGAGAAAATTCAAAATAACGGTGCAGAATTAAATGTAATCGCATCTTCTCGGTTTCCATTTGACTTACCAACAGGTCCATATTTTGGTGTTCATCCAAAAGATGATCGAGAACTTGTCAACTTTTATCAATCAGCTGCTATCTATGTTCACCCAAGCTGGTGGGAGGGATGTCCTCTAGCTCCCCTGGAAGCTATGGCTTGTGGAACTCCTGTAGTTGCTGCTGCCTCTGAAGGAATATTGGAGTATGCTATTGATGGTGAAAATTGTATACTGGTGCCACCTAAATCACCATCGGCTCTTGCTGATGCAATCAGTCGGGTGATCGCAGACGACGCACTTCGCATAAGATTAATTGAAGGAGGATTTGAAACCGTAAAACGATTCTCCTGGCCAAAGATGGCGGATCAATTTGAAGCATTGCTCAAATCAATTTGTGTCTAGGTATTAACATGGAAACAATATCCTTCTGCTATTTATGAAAATCATTCTCCTTTCATTCCTTTACGAACCTGAGATCGGTGGTGGCGCTGCTGTTGTAGTCAATCAACTGGCGCATTTGCTGGAACAAAAATCTCATTCAGTTGTAGTTATAACTACTTGGAAAGGAAATAAAGTAAAGACAGAATATATTGATGGGATCAAGATTATTCGTATTCCCCCAAAAAACTTGTATTGGGTGGGCAATAAGGATGATCAAACAATTAATAAAAAAGTACTCTGGCAATTAGTAGATATTTGGAATCCTTTGGTTTATAGACTGGTTCGTCAAATCATCATTAATGAGGAACCAGACATAGTACATTCGCACAAGTTACGCGGACTATCCCCTTCAATTTGGAGTGCAGCAGCTTCCGCTGGAGTAAAGAAAATCGTCCATACCTGCCATGATTATGAACTGCTGAGTCCTGAAGGGTTTTTTATGGGGAAGGTCGGGAAACTTGCTCAAGATCAAAACCTTGTAATGCGTCCAGTACCAGATTTTGCGAAGATATTTTTCGAGAGTAGTTCATGAAGCTACGGCTCCCAGTCAATTTGTGATGAATTACCATCAAAAAATGGGTTTTTTCGTTAGCAAAAACAACGGTTATCCCCAACTCACATGGGTTAAGACTAAGGAAGTACAGCGAACTATTCGGAGTATTCGGTACTTCCCAAAAAGGTTTGGCAAGGCACTTTTCTTTATCTGGGAAGATTGGATAAAGCAAAGGGAATTGACTTGCTTTGCCAGGCTTTTTTGCGAGTTGCTAAGACTTAATGATGGTCTGTTTAAGGATTGCGGTCGGGGACCATTGGATACATCCTTACGGGAAAAATATAAAAAAGTACAAATATTGAATTTATCGGATCTGTTTCAGATTCAAAAGAGGAATTATTCAGGGATAGTGATGTTCTGGTTGCTCCTTCGGTTATCCCGGAACCTTTTGGAATTGTAATTATTGAAGCATATGCTCATGGAGTGCCAGTAATTACAAGCAGAACTGGAGCATTTCCGGAGATTGTTCGGGAAGGGGAGACAGGTTTTCTGGTTAATCCTGAATCAGTGGATGATTTATTCTCTGCAATGGTCAAAGTCAGTGAAGAAAACATTATTAGCAACAATGTCTGCGAATTGTATCGAAGAAGCACGAAAATTTACCACTGAAAAAATGATCAGTGATTATCTTAATGTTTATTTGAATAGGTCGTAATGAAGAAAATTTTAATAAACATCGGTTCTGGGTATTGGAGTTGATTTGATCAACCTGGATGAGTTGATCGAGTTTATATTTCAAAAGATTAGTGCGAATAAAAAAGTGAATATTTCTTACGTAAATGTCCACGCGATCAATATTGCATACAGAAATCCCTGGTTCAAGGATTTCATTAATCAGTCTGACATTGTCTTCTGCGATGGCTTCGGTGTTAAGTGGGCTGCCCGCTTTCTTAACGGTGTGGTTTTGCACCGTTTATCCCCCCCTGACTGGTTTGATCGTTTGGCCGGGAAGTGCGCTGACCAGGGTATCTCGATGTTCTTCCTTGGCACAAAACAAAATGTAATCGAAAAAGCTGCATTAGTTGTAAATAAGAAATTTCCGAAACTAAAAATTGTTGGAATTCATCATGGATTTTTCGATAAAGATCCATTAAGTGCAGACAACCGGGAAGTAATCTCAATGATTAATTCTGCACAGCCGGATATTCTATTGGTGGGATTTGGGATGCCGACCCAGGAAAAATGGATCCTGGAAAACTTTGCAGATATAAGCACCAAAGTGATCTTACCAGTTGGGGCTTTTTTCGATTACATTACTGGTGAGGTGGTCCGCGCTCCGAAGTGGATGACAGATCATGGATTGGAATGGTTAGGCCGATTGATCATTGAACCGGGACGGTTATGGAAGCGCTATATCATAGGGAATCCAATTTTCATTTGGCGTGTATTTTTACAGAAGTGTAATATTATTAAGCAATGACAAATTATCCAGTTATCTTTTGTTATCCAATTAATATAATCCATAATACTATATAGTTACTTGAATTAGCCAACCTAAAGATGCTTAGACGATTTTCTGTAAATTTTGCGATATTTTCAATGGCTGCAGATGGAATGAGTGTAATTATTGCACTCATTCTGAGTATTTACTTGCGTGTTTTAATGAATTGGCTGCCTTTCATTGAGCAAATGAATGCTCCTACAAATCTGACTGCGATGATGTACCTGGCATTTCCAATCATATGGGTGGGTGTATTATCAGTTTTTACAATTTATGACAGCCGCAAATATTGGCGTGCTGTTGATGAGTTTTCAGCCTTAACCTTTGGATCTTTTGTCGCAGCAATGTGCCAGGCAGGATTAATATATTTAACATATCGGGATATTTCCAGAGCGTATTTTATTACGACAGTATTTTTATCATTTCTTTTTTGTATTCTCTGGCGGATAATCGCACGAATCGTTTTTCGGATGAGAAATGAAAATCCAAATATTTCCCGCCGGGTAATTATTATAGGCACCGATAACGCCAGCCGAAAGGTCATTGAATCACTGGAGCATAATCCGATCGATGATCTATACCTGACCGGCTATATAAATTTGAATAAAAGAAGCCATTCAAGAGAAATGACTATTATCGAGAAATCTGAAATTGTGGTAAATGCAATTGAAAAAAATCATGCCACAGATCTCATTTTCGCATTGAACCGAACTGAACAGTCTGAAATAGAGCCGATCCTGGAAAAATTGGATGACCAGGCTATTAATATTTGGCTTGCCCTTGATTTTTTGGACTTGTCTGTATTTGACACGAAAGTTGAAAATTTTGCAGGACTACCAATGCTGGACTTAAGAGCCCCATCGCTAAATGAATTTGACCGGCTCGTTAAACGTGGATTCGATATCATTTTTGGATTCGTGTGCCTTTTGATATCTCTGCCGTTCATATTATTGTCAGCCTTACTTGTTCTGATCGATGACGGTTGGCCTGTGTTCTATTCGCAAAAAAGGATTGGAGAAAAAGGTCACTATTTTTATATTTATAAACTGCGAACAATGACTCGTGATGCAGAAACTAAAAATAATGATCATCAAATTACCGATGAAAATGGAAAAGTTATCAGTAAAACGAGGAACGATACACGAATTACCAGGTCAGGCCGTTTTCTTCGTAGATTCAGCCTGGATGAATTACCTCAATTTGTGAATGTTATTAAAGGGGATATGAGTATTGTTGGACCCCGTCCTGAAGTTCCTCATTTGGTGGAGAAATATGAACGGTGGCAGCGGAAAAGATTAGCTGTTCCACCAGGTATTACTGGCTGGTGGCAGGTAACTGGCCGAAGTGATAAAGCGATGCACTTACATACAGAAGATGATATTTATTATGTGGAAAACTATTCCATATGGTTGGATCTTAAAATCATTATCCGCACTTTTTGGGTAGTATTGATTGGGAAAGGTTCGTATTAAGGTTCACCAGTATGAGACCAGAGATTAGGAACCAGATAATCAATTATGGGATAGTGGGTCTGGCATTATTCTTATCCATATTTCGGTCAACCTCCATTTTCGGAAGGTTTGGCTATTATTGTAATGGCTTACCTTATCAAAACCCGCCAGGGTGTGTCACTATCAATATAGGACAGGAAATCTCTCTCTGGATAATTACCATTCTTTTAATTGGATACCAATTAATCAAATCAAAAAACTTTGGAAAATATATATCCGTTTGGAAGAACAAATGGTATCTGGTGCTTTTGCTTTTGCTGGCATTAATATCAGTTTTTTGGTCATCCGCTTTTCCAGTGACTCTTACAAAAGGAATTGTTTTGATTTTTTGTACCTTAACTTACGGTTATATTGGTTGGTATTACAAATTGGATAAGGTAATTCAAATTCTTGTATACTTTTTCGTAATTTTGATCATTATTAATTTCTTTTATGTCCTATTCCGGCCAAATTTAGGGATCATGTCCATTAGTCCCTGGGTTGGTTCATGGACAGGGTTTTTTTGTCATAAGAATTATTTGGGTAGTATCTTAGCGTTCGGGAGCACAGTTATCTTTTTTGACTTTCTGGCCCATCCAGACTATCGTCCCCTTACTAAAGTTCTCTTGACAATATCCTTTTTGCTTTCAATGGTACTGATCATTTATAGCAAATCCGCTGCTGGTGTATTAATTTTATTCCTCTTAATGGGAACTTCGGTTGTCTTCTTCATTTGGTCAAAAATAAGAAAGCATTTGCGGTTTCCCCATTACATAATCCTCGGCATTATTGCATTTATTGCGATTGCTGCGATTATGCTTAACCTTGATTTCTTCTTTGGATTGGTCAACCGGAATACTTCATTAACTGGCAGGGTCCCTCTTTGGCAGTATCTCTATAACCAGGTTATATTGGTTCATCCCTACCTCGGATACGGGTATGGTGCTATTTGGTCATTTCCTGAGTTTCGGGAGATTACAAGAAAGGCTGTTGGATGGGGGTACCCGATATTTATAGGGGATAATGGATTAATTGATATCTTTTTGCACCTGGGAATCACCGGGGTTGTATCCATCCTAATAGTCATCACAATGTCGATCAAACATGCAATCAAGATAATTATAAAAAGAAGTGGTTTTATTTATACATTTCCAATCATTGCACTAATATATATGATCCTCGCCAATGTCAGTTTGAGTATGCTTCTTGAATCAGAATACCTGGTGTGGTTTTTAATCTTGATCCCACTTTTCACTGATAAATCTCAAATTTCCGAACCTCCTGACAAAGTAGCTGGTCAAATTCCTTCATGATAAGCAGAATCCATAATTAATTCTCAACTATGGATTAGCTGAATTAATTTCATCGTATTTGAAGGTGGAGTTTTTCTTAACGAAAATAAGCAGGATTCTCGACTTGAGAATAAGAATTAATTACATTCTTCTTTGTCGTAGGTGATTTGATAGATCGTGGACCAATCATCTTCATGAATAATTCGACCGCATTGAGGGAGAAATTCATTTATCAGATATTGCAATGCTTCTTTATGTATTCCAGCACTATCATGTTTGAGGATAAAAAACGATGCGTCTTCATTACTTATTAGTAGATGAGTGATGTTTTGTTCTTGTAATGCATGGGTTAAAAATGTACTTTCCTTTGAACCGTTCACTAAAGAAATCCAATGAGATTGATCGATATCTGGTAGACATCGCCCATTACAATAATACCCTCTCCCATCCCAGAGCAGCATTACATAATCAGAATCAGATAGTTGTTGATTAATAAAATTAATTCCAGAAAAATCTCTAATATTTCGTTGCAAAAAATCTGCTTTTGTTTCAAGTCCAAATAATACTTTTTGCGGCTGTACTAGATTTATATATAAACCCATATATATAGCAGTCGCTATCACCATACTACTGATGCTGCTTATGGCAAGTGCTCGAGAAAGCATTTTTAATTTGGGGCTATTGTATAGCTGAACAAGTACGATACTGGCAGAAATGGCTAATCCGGGATAGATTGGAAGAAGAAACCTGGATTGTTGTGATCCCAATGCCCAAAAGATGAACTGGACCAGGATAAATAATCCAAGAACATCGAGGGTCTTCCTGGTTGCAGGATCGATCGTTTTTCGAAGCCACGGGTAAGCCAAACCGAAAAGGAACAATGGGCTCGGCATTTCCATGCTGCCCATAAATGTGCCGAATTTGTCATGCTGTAAATATAAATTGAACGGCAGCAGCAGATAGTCGTACCAGTTCTTCCCTGTCCCGAAGCTGTTGACATAATCCATCCAGATCCTCAATTGGGTGGGGTCGATCACATGCTGTGGGAAATAAAGTGGAAAGACTGGATTTCCTGTCCAAATAAAATTCTTCAAGTACCATGGCAAAGCCACGATAAATGCTCCCAGGCCAAAGATCATTCCATTCCTTATGGCTTTATTCCACCCAGTCCACTTCCCTTCATCCCTAAGGCTATACCAGAGTACGAATATGAGTAATATTCCCGCACCAGAAATAGCCAGGTATTTGGAGCCCAGTGCCAACCCCTGCATAATGCCGGATAATCCGAGCAGCCAGGGGTTTCGTTCCTTGATCCACACCAGGAAAATCGCGATCGCAAGGAATTGAAAGAGTGCCCAGGCAATATCGGTGTAAGCGGCATTGCCCCATAGAGGCAGGATCGGGATACCCAGCAATATTGCTGCAGCAATCCATCCCCCAGGTTTCGGTAGGAACCGCCTGCCAAATGCATAAGTCGCCAGCAGGAAAAGGATCAATGTGGAAAAATGGATCAACCTGGCAAAGATGTCACTGCCTAATCCCATTCCGAGCATATACAACATTTCCCATGTGGATGGATAATAGGTGAACCAATTTTCCGGGATGGGAATGATCCTCCCAGCCTCCAGGAACAACCGTGGACCCTGCAAATGGTAAGCCAGCCCATCGTAATCCCAGGGTGGAGTAAATGCCTGGAATAAAGCCAGAAGTAAAGCCAATGCCCCGGTTGAAAATATCACTTTCTTGATGATTGAGAAATCTGACCAGGTATTTTTGAATTCCCATGACATTTCGAAATGCTTCTTCCAAATATGTGCAGCTTTTTT
Source organism: uncultured Chloroflexia bacterium (assembly GCA_963757065.1). Lineage (GTDB taxonomy): Bacteria > Chloroflexota > Anaerolineae > Anaerolineales > Anaerolineaceae > PNON01. The sequence goes on from CAVWQC010000001.1 coordinate 354,326, forward strand.
TGAAAGAAATGAAAGCGATGATGACCAGCCAGCCGATCAAATGGATCGGTTTGATCCAGCCTGCCAGTCCCATAAAGAAGACTCCATACGCTATTGCAGCCAGTCCAAGCGGAAGTCCAATCACAGTTCGTTCAATAAACGTCCAATTCTCCAGCTTGAATGGTTTGATCAATAAAGAACCGAGACCAGCCGCGAGGAAGAGCACAATGCTTGCTAATGCAATCGCCAATAGGCTGTCCATCATGGAGCTGGAACCAAGGTTATCCAGATGCGGAGCAGGTTTAATCCTCTGGAGATTAACGAGTAAACCACCCAAAAAAAGAATAATTGCTCCACCTGTTAGAATTCTTATGCGGTTATAAATCAATGACCACTCCACACCGAATAATAAATAAAATATACGCCTGATTTTACATCTATCCTATATTTTAAAAGATTGCGTTCGTAAATCAACATTTTTTAGTTATTCACCACAACATATACAATAATGTCATAGTCATTTAATACCAAATCATTGATAGGTAATTCAATGGAAAGATTTTATATGTCTTCTATCTCACCCTTTATTTTCTTTTTATCAGTAATTGCCTTGTGTTTTCTTAGAAAATAGATAACGAATCCATGGTTTGAGTGGAGAAATGCAAAGCCCTGCGGGAACAATGAAAGGATGCCTAACCAGGCGACCGCCCAGGTATGCATAACAAGATATGGAGCAAAAAAAGGAGTCGCGGAAATGGCAAACTTGATCTCACGCTTCCAAATTGCGGCTCCCAGCAAACTTAAACCAATTGGAATCCCAATTGGCCAAATACTTGAATTCCAATCCACATTAGCTACCCGTATAGAATTACCTATCCAAAAATCGAATAATAGAAATGAGAGGATGTACGCACATACAACCGGAAAAAAAACCTTTACAACTTCTTGGAAACCGCCCTTGCGCCAGGCTTCTGTTAACCAGAAGATAGCTACAGCCACGCCTATTTGAGGTTTTGCTAGGATAAAGAAAAGTCCCACCTGTGGAGGTAAGATAAATCCCAGGGCAATAATCCCTTCAATGTTTCCAAATTGCGAATTGAGCATAATTCCAGAAAAAATTGTAAAAGGAATGATCAACCATAGATTCATTTTTAGCTTTAAAACCACAAACCCATAAGCCATTAAATTCAATACATATATGACAGCACTGCCCAGTGCTGGAGGAAGTAATGCGATTGGTAATAATGGGAGTAAAGTCCACGGTGGGTTATAAAAAAGTTCGGCGCGATAAGGTGATTTTCCCGCTAATAGTTCCAAGCATGCTCTCCGAAATGCGGTTTTCCAATCCACGCCTACTTGAGCTACTCCTTGGCCACCCCAATCGACATGAACCGGCAGGAATGAATAAACAAAATATGTCCCCATTATGAAAATTAGTACTATGGCAAATACCGCGATATAGCTTGTCGCTATCCAGTGAAGCTTCATCCGAAGGGAACAATGTTACAGATTTCCGTCATATTGTTAAAGTAGACTGGAAAAGAACAATGGAATATTATTGCTATGAATTTACCCCGAGCATATTAGTTTGTTTACTAACATTATTATATACAAAATATCAAAAGAAGATTTTATTTATAGCAATAATAGGTATTCAGGCCGTCCAATTTTTTTAGCATCGCCTTCTCAATCTTCTATTCTCAAACACTAATCAATACGTCACTCTTTCCTTTTCTTTGCTATAATCTCAACTATGAAACAATTACTTCAAAGTATGAAAACCGGGAAAACTATCATACAAGATGTCCCGATCCCTTCCATCAAACCGGGGTTTGCGCTGGTGCAGAATGCCGCATCGCTTGTCTCCGCTGGAACAGAACGGATGCTGGTTGAGTTCGGCGAGAAGAATCTGCTCCAGAAAGTACGCTCCCGTCCGGATCTTGCCCGCCAGGTGATCGACAAAGCCCGCCGCGAAGGGATTTTCACCGCGCTTGATGCTGCTTTCAACCGTCTCGATCAACCCATGACCCTGGGGTATTCCTGTGCAGGAACGATCGTTGAGGTTGGTGAAGGACTCAAAGGTTTCAAACCGGGCGACCGGGTGGCTTGCGCCGGTGGTGGATTCGCTGTCCATGCAGAATACGCCCTGGTGCCCCAAAACCTGATGGCGCATATCCCTGATAATGTTGATTTCGATTCGGCAGCATTCTCCACTTTGGGAGCCATTGCCATGCACGGTTTCCGCCTGGCGCAGCCTCAGGTCGGTGAACGGGTGGCGATCATTGGTCTTGGCCTTTTGGGACTGCTCGCCGCGGGTATCGCTCGTGCTGCCGGCTGTGTCGTCGCAGGGGTGGATCTTGACCCGGAGCGGGTAAAACTGGCTGAATCACTTGGCTACCCTTCCATCCAGCGCTCAGATGCTGAAAGTTTCTTCACCGAAAAATCAGATGGCATTGGATGGGACATCGTACTCATCTGTGCCGATACACCCAGCAGTGATCCCGTTGAGCTGGCTGGCAAGATCGCCCGTGACCGCGGAAGGGTCATTGCCATCGGTGCATTTGGCTTGAATATGCCCCGTAAACCATACTACGATAAAGAGTTGACCTTTAAGGTTTCCCGCTCTTATGGTCCCGGCCGTTATGACCCTTCTTATGAAGAACAGGGGCATGACTACCCTGCCGGTTATGTACGCTGGACCGAAGGCCGCAACCTGCAAGCCATTCTTGATCTGCAGGGTTCAGGGTTGCTGGATGTCCGCCCTCTGATCACCCACCGCATCGCCATCGAAGATGCCGCTCGAGCTTACGACCTGATCACCGGCAAGCTTTCCGAACCATTCCTGGGGGTACTGCTCACTTATCCACAGACCCAGCCGGAGATAGCTTTACATCGAACTGTCATTATTGCGAATCAATCTGCTAAAGAACGACAACTCACCTCCCCGGTCTGGGAATTTTAGGTGCCGGGTTGTATGCGAATTCCACTTTCCTCCCATCAGTATCAGCCGTTGGAGGAGTCAGCCGGGTTGGTATCGCGTCCGGTACCGGCTTGAACGCGAGGTATGCAGGCGGCAAGTTCGGCTTCCAGTACAGCACCAGTGAAGAAGATAAGATATTCCAGGATGAGAATGTAAACCTGGTAGCCATCCTTACCCGGCATAATCAGCATAGCCGGCAGGTAATTCGTTCGCTGCAATTGAAGAAGCATGTTTTTTGCGAGAAACCGCTGGCGATTGACACAGCCGGGGTGGAAGCAGTCTTTGATCAGCTTCGGCAGCCCGATCAGCCCGTGATGATGGTCGGTTTCAACCGGCGTTTTGCGCCGCTTGCTGTGGAGATGAAAAGTTTCCTGGATAAATCCGATCAGCCGCGCATGATGCATTACACAGTCAACGCCGGGATCTTGCCGCTCAATCACTGGCTGCATGACCCGAAAGTTGGCGGCGGCCGCATCATCGGCGAAGGCTGCCACTTTATCGATTTCATGACCTGGCTGGCGAACAGCCTGCCGGTGTCAGTCTCAACCATCTCCCTGCCTGACGGACAGCTTTACCGGGAAGATATTGTGAACATCACTATTAAATTTGCGAATGGATCCATTGGTGTTTTGTCTTACCTGGCCAATGGGGATAAATCCCATCCCAAGGAGCGCTGCGAGGTCTTTTGTGGCGGCCGGGTGGCAGTGTTGAACGACTTCCGTAGAGTTGACCTGGCTTTCAATGGCAGGAGAACCAGCCAGCGCAGCAGCTTCCGACAGGATAAAGGCCATCAGGCTGCCTGGAAAGCTTTCCTGGATGGAGTGAAAACGGGGGTGCCACCGATCCCTTATGAGCAAATTCAGGCGGTGAGTTTGACCGCCATCGCTGCAGTCGAGTCGCTTCATTCAGGAAAAGAAATTAAGATATCTTGATGGAATTGTTTTTCGATTGTCATCGCGACTTCGTGCCCGAAAGGGTAGCGAAGCGTGGCGATCTCTTTCCATACCAGGTTCACATGCCGCACCCTTTGCAAGTCGATGGGGCGGCATTTTTATTACTCCCGCCCCCCACACCGAGCCGATCAAAGGTTGAGCCAAATAATTACCAACTATAACCGCACTCTGAACCCGTCAAAGGGCGGCAATGCAGTCGCACTTTTCTATATTTGCCAGCAATAGTAATTTTCCTATCAGGTGTAAAATTATAGGATAGGATTTTTTACCATGCCCCTTGCCATTTCTGTAAACGACCTGACCAAGCGCTATCCAAACCAGAAAGGTGCCAGACCAGCCCTGGAGAATTTATCCATCTCCATCAACGAAGGCACCCTGTTCGGATTGGTCGGTCCGGATGGCGCCGGCAAGACTACTCTGATGCGGATTCTTGCCACCGTCTTGACTCCCACCAGCGGTGACGTGCAGGTACTCGGTGCGGACGTAAAGAAATCCCCTGAAACCATCCGCAAGGTGATCGGTTATATGCCCCAAAATTTCTCCCTCTATCCGGATCTTTCTGTGATGGAGAATTTACGCTTCTTCGCCGATATGCAGGGTGTCACCCATCAGGAACAGGAAACCCGACTCCCCACCCTGCTCGATTTTGCCCGCCTGCAGGATTTTAAAAATCGGCGCAGTGAGCATCTTTCAGGTGGTATGCGCAAGAAACTGGCTCTCGCCTGCGCTCTTATTCACACTCCCCGCCTCCTGCTTCTCGATGAACCCACCACCGGGGTCGACCCGGTCTCCCGTCGGGAGTTGTGGAAGCTGCTCACGGATGTCATTCGCCAGGGTGTCACTGTTGTGGTCTCCACCCCCTACATGGATGAAGCCGAACGCTGCCACGTGGTCGGCATCCTCTACCAGGGCAGTCTCATGACCAGCGGTAAACCCCTCGACCTGGAGGCTGCCTATCCATACGATATTGTTGAGGTCAAAGCAATCCCGCGAAAATTGATGCGTGAAGCCGTGAATAATTTGGCGGATGTCGTTTCGTGGCGTCCGGTCGGTGACCGCATCAGGATCTCGGTTCGCGAATCTGAAAAGTGCGAAACAAATCTCCGCAATATACTGACGATCTCAGGTGCTGAGGTAAAACTGCTCCGAAAAGCCCGTCCCTCCATGGAAGATGTGTTCATTCATTTGTCTGAGGAGCGGGGACTATGACCTCTCCAAATTCGTCTCCACTCCCGGAAAAAATCGATGCAGCGGTGGTCGTTAATAACCTGACCCGCAAGTTTGGGAATTTCACCGCCGTGGATTCCATATCCTTCTCCATTCCACGCGGTGAGATATTTGGCCTGCTCGGTCCGAACGGAGCCGGCAAGACCACGACCATGCGCATGTTGTGTGGAATTCTCCAACCCACATCCGGTACCGCAACATATTCTGGGTTACGATGTCAACATCCAACCCGAAGAAGTCAAGCAGCGGATCGGATATATGTCTCAGAAATTTGCCCTCTACGACGACCTGACCGTTGCGGAAAATCTTAATTTTTACGCCAGTCTTGTACTCTGTACCACGGGCGAGGCTCAAAGTCCGTGTCGCGGAACTTGTCGCAATGGCCGGGCTGCAGGGACACGAAAAACAGCGCGCTGCCAATCTCTCCGGCGCGTGGAGGCAGCGCCTCGCCCTGGCTTGCGCCATCGTCCACGAGCCGCCCATGCTTTTCCTGGATGAACCCACCGCAGGTGTCGACCCAGTTTCCCGCAGAGAGTTCTGGGCTTTGATCTATGAAATGGCCAGCCGTGGAATCACCGTTCTCGCTACCACTCACTATATGGATGAGGCTGAGTACTGCAATATGATCGGGATGATGTACAACTCCCGTTTGATCGCACTCAATGACCCCGATACCCTCAAGGAAGGTATGCAGGGAACACTGCTCGAGGTGGAATGCGATGATCCTGCCCGGGCGGAAGATTTACTGCACGAAGTCTCTGGTGTCTCCAATGTCAGTCAGCACGGCTTGATCCTGCACGTCACCTGCGTTACACCTGCAGTCAAAGATGAGATCTCCACCGTCCTCTCAACGCAGGGAATAATTGTCCATCGCATCGAGCAGGTCATCCCTTCGTTGGAGGATGCCTTTGTAACAATGGTCGAGCAAGAGGATCAGTCCAGACAATGACCCCTTCCACTTTTGGGAAGGTCGTAGCGTAGCGGAGATGCCGGTGTCTTCTCCGGCGCGGGATGAGGGTTTAATCGGATATTATTATTGATGGTTTATCAAGTAACGGAGGCTGCAATGGTAAAAAATATCAGCAAATTCACGGGATGGCTCATCATCCTCACTTTACTTTCTGGTTGTTCAGTGTTTGCCCCGAAAAATACGACCGAATTGAAAGCCTCCGGTACCATTTCTGCACGGGAAGTGAATATCTCCCCGGAGATCGCCGGCTCAGTCCGGGAGGTATTGGTACAGGAAAGCCAGGCTGTCAAAACCGGCGATAAGCTGTCACGCTTGACCAGACCCTGCTCCAGGCACAATTGGATTCCTCCAGCGCAGCTGTCACCCTGGCCGAAGCCAATGTGAAGACCGTGCAGTCCGCTCTCGCCACCGCCAACATCCAGTACCAGTTGGTGGTGAATACCGCCCAACTGCAGGATGCGGTCAATCGCGCCAACCTGTGGAAGAAAGGCCAACCCGATGATGTGGATCTGCCCGGTTGGTATTTCAATAAATCCGAGCGCATGGCTTCAGCCAAACTGGAACTAGAAGCCGCCAAAAAGAACCTGGATGACCAGAAAACCAACCTAGCGAAGGTGATCACCACACTAAATCTGCCTGGTCTCGCGGATATTGAAAAACGCCTCGCGGATGCCGAAGCCGCTTTTAAAACTGCCAAAACCGTACTGGATCTGGCCAACAACGCTGCTGACCAGGTGGAGCTGCAAAATGCCGCCCAGGATCAATATGATGCAGCCAAAGAGGTTCTCAGGGACTGTCCAGCGGGAATACGACCTTCTGCTGACGGATAACCAGGCTGATGACCTGATGGAAGCCCGTGCCCTGGTCGCATTGGCGCAGCAGACTTACGATGAAGCCCTCGACCGCTACAATGCCCTGCTCACCGCGGATGATTCATTGCAGGTGGCCGCCGCCAAAGCGGCAGTCGACCAGGCTCAGGCCGCTGTGGACCAGGTGAATGCTGCCCTGGAACAGGCCAAAGCTGCCCGCGCTGTGCTGGAAGTGCAACTCACCAAGACCCTGCTCTCGTCCCCGCTTGATGGTGTCGTCATCACCCGCAATGTGGAGCCCGGTGAAATGGCTTCCCCTGGCAGCACCCTGCTGGTGATCGGTGAACTGGCAACGGTGAAGCTGACTGTGTATGTCCCCGAAAACCGCTACGGCGAGATCACCCTCGGTCAGAACGTGACCATCAACGTGGATTCCTTCCCCGGCGAAACCTTCACCGGCTCGGTGAAGCATATCGCCGACAAGGCCGAGTTCACCCCCCGCAACGTCCAAACCGTGGATGGCCGCCGCACGACCGTCTATGCCATCGAGATCGAAGTCCCCAACCCGGATTTCAAGCTCAAACCCGGCATGCCCGCGGATGTGGTGTTCAAATAATAATCAATTCGTAGATGCTGTCTTGAAAGTCAAGAGAGAGGTTGCGAAAGAAAAAGGAAGTTAGGGTCAAAGGGACATGCATTATTTAAGACACCATAAATGAGATGACATAATTTTCTCATAGCTGCACCGATCACCTCCATCGGCTTGAGACCAGATGCTAAAAGACGATCACAAAAACGACGAACGATCGGATTCCAATGTTTAGCGGAAATGGCAGGTAAAAATAAAATTCTGCGTAGGTTAGAGTTGCCTGTTTTAGAAAGTCGTGACTTCTTGTGAACAGAGGTTCCTGATAGGAAGTTGCGGGGAGTAAGACCAGCATAAGCCGCCAACTGACGGGCGCTTTGGAAATCTGGAATATTACGAATTTCGCCAAGTAACTTGGCGGCAGTCAGTTTGCCAATACCTGGGATCGTCACTAATAATTTGTGCATGCGTTTGAGCTCTGCACACTGGTCAATTTGATCTTGGATGGCTTTTTTAGTTTGTTTGATCTGTTCATCCAGAAAAGCAAGCAGGGCTTTCAGACTGTCAATTACGAGCGTGGTGCATACTCCAGACGCCAGACGATTTACTCCTTGCTGGCGATTTATCTGTAGATCGTCCAAGTGGCGAACAAGGGACTGTAGATCTTTGAAGCTTGTTGGAGGTGGGGTCCAAACATAGAATGGATTTTACATTTATTCGAATGAGTTTTTCTGCTAATTACGGTCTTATACGGGTAATTGCTGATTGCATAAATGTTAGAATCACCTACTAAATTCGATCAATCTAGTTCGAAATACTAATATATGGTTTGAGCCTTCCATGTTAGATCACTATCTTCTACATCTATCGGGGGAACATCCGTGTTGGCATTTTATTTCCGTAGCACATGAATAATCATGGACTGGCTGTCAGTCCTTATTTGTTTCTACATAATGCGAAGTCAGAAAATTAATTTACACCTTCCAACCCTCCTCACTATCCTTACACCGGTTTCACGATCACCATCGCAATCTTCCGGGAATATTCCAACAGATCAGCCCGACCAGGTTTCTCCGGCAGTCCCTCCGACTTCATGATCATCCCGATCATGCGTGGATGCCTCTGCAGGCGCAGTTCCATGAAATCGGCGATACGTTCGCAATCGGTCACAATCTCCGCCAGCCCATCGAAGCGGCGATTCTTCACCCGTATCTTCACCTGCGGGTTGGCATGGATGTTCCTCACCCAATCCGCGTGGATTCCTTTGGATGAGCCGAGGTAGATCGCTCCATCGATCTCTTCATATTGCAGTGCAGTCACTCGCGGCAGGCCGGATTTTCGCCCTGTGGTTGTCAACAGCAATACCAGCCGCCCCACCATTGGACCCAACCCAATGGCATATAAAGTTTTGAAAACCTGTGCTGATGGCGGTTTCAATTGTCGTTTTTCCATAACCCCTCCAGACAATTAATTATACATCACCAGTAGGGGTGGACCTATGTGTCCGCCTACTTGGTGTCCATCTATTCGATATTATCCCTTGCGAATAGCCATTGCCCCGGCATTGCCTTCCATGAAGCTCTCCAGCTGCCCGGCTGAAACTTCAATGGGTCTGAGACGTGCCGGATCGTTGATGATGAAGCTGTTCGCTGCCGCGTTGTATCCGGTGACTGCCACAATATGCATGGTCGCTCCGCCCGGAGCTTTCTTGTTATCCGGACCGCGGTCCCCTGTCCACGGCAGGGTCGATTTCCCAACAAACGTCCCGCTCACGATCACTTTAGCCCCGCTCATCAACGCAGAGCGGATCGAGGACGCACTTTCGCCGATCATCTCGCTCTTCCCGCCGGCAGCCTGCACACCGCGCGCCAGATCATCAAAATCGGTGAAAGAATTCTGCTCGCCTTCTGCCCGACGGCCTTTAGAGTCAACACCATCACGAGAATTATCCGCCACCATCATGCGTCGAGCCAGGTCAACTGCCGCGCCGTTGGAGGTTCCCTCGCCATCACCTTTAATTGACAAGCCAAGTCCATGCAGCGCCATCACCAGGGAGGTTGGTCCGCAGTTGGAGTTGACGCCGTCCCCACCCATTTCCTTGTCCGCGGCGAACTGATTGATCTGCAGCCCCTGTGCCTGCGCCAGGGAGAGCTGCGGTGCATTGAATTGGCTGAGCAACCCGGCTGAACTGCTGCTGCCGCTGCTGATCTGATTCATCAGTGTACCGATGTCGCTGCTGCTGCCGCTGAACTGGTTCATTAACAGCGACATGATCGAAGAGAGAGGATCACTCGCAGCCTGACCGGAGCTATCATCACCCGAACTCAGCGGATTGGAAAGCTGGCTCATGATCAGGGCAGATAGTACCTGTTGAAATTCTGCACCAGCATTTGAATTGGAATTGGAATTAATAGCACCCGTGTCAAGGCGCTGACTCATTGCAGACAGTAAAGGGGAGATTGATTCAGTTGTCATGCTCCCATTATCCACGGAGCGGAGCCAGACTCGCAGTAAAAGGAGGGTAAATTTTTTGGGAAAAGAGGATAAACCTCCTAATCGGTCCTTGAGCCTGTCATTTTGATGTATTCATACCCATAGGTCGTTCAATCAATCCGGTTACGGGGACTAACTGGGAAGGCATCGGTGTTACCCCTGATATTCAAACAAACAGGGAGCAGGCTTTTCAAACTGCATACAGTCTCGCTCTCAAAGCCATTATTAAGGATCCAGATGTGACAAAACCTCTAGTAGATGAAGCCCAAACAGCTTTAAATGAGATTGCTTCCTGACAACTACATCGACTGCATAACTTCACATTACTATTCCATCAGATCCATAGTCCAATCATTACCTACCCTGGTCACTGCTTTACAGCTTCGATCGATAAGCGAGGTACCACCAGCCTCATTATTCACTTTTCCGTTAAGTTTATTTCCATTGATATAGATATCAGTATAGATCTTAAAGTAACCCAGATTTTCTTCATATTCTGCCGGGCAGTCTGAACGGAAGATCTGTTTTTTCGCTGACATATTGATCTCAAGCAGGCCATAAATATATCGGGCGGCTGCCATCCGGTTCCATCAAGCTTCCTGAGATCGTGCCCTGGTCCATGTTACTCATCCGCGTGACGCAATAGTGCAGTGCGGCTCCGGGGGAAGGTTCCCAACTCATGGGTTCGCTATCCTCAGTCTCCCAAAAGGATTCCAGCACGCCAGTGATCTTCCCTGTTTTATCGATTGTAATCTCAAAATTGTTGAGGTACACCTTCCCCCCAAATGAGTTCACCCAGATATCCGAAATATTGGATGTGCCTTTATAGATTCCGGCTGTCCTGAGCGATATTGTTATTCGTAGTGGAATTATTTGCAGGAGCGGGTATTGCAGGCTGAGCCGGAACGGGAGTCTTGCCTTCCAAGTCAACAAATTTGTTTATAAAGGTTCTACCCGTCTCACTGACAAACGGTACAATGCAGGCTAACGATGAAAGCAGTAGAAGCAGAATAACCAACAGGATGTTAATTCTAGTCATCATAATCCCTCCATAAACGACTGAAAAAACAACGCATACCTATTCTTATTGTACAAAAATGGGACCGCTGCGACAATAACCATGATTGCAGCAGGAGAGAAAATTGCCCCCTTTTTATTCCCCCCAAATGCTCGAGTTGCCCCCTCCTTCCTCCCCCAAATATCTTCGAGGGGCGGATAGTCCAAGAAAACGGGATAATCAAAAGTTAGTGGAGCAGATCAAAGTGGTCTATTATCAGTCCAGATCGATCTACGGCAGCCCGAGAGTAACCGCTCAGCTACATCGGGAGGGAGTCAGCTGCGGAAAGAACAGGGTAGCCCGCTTGATGCGTCAACACCAGCTGCAATCGCGCAAACAAAAGAAGTATAAGGCTACGACTAATTCAAAGCATCATTACCCTGTGGCTGCCAACCTCTTGAACCAGAACTTTGTGGTTCAGAAACCAAATACGGTCTGGGTCGCAGATATCAGTTATATAACCACCCGGGAAGGGTGGCTCTACCTGGCTGGTATCAAAGACTTATGCACGCAGAAGATCGTAGGTTGGTCCATGGATAAGACAATGGCCCACTCATTGGTCATGCAGGCTCTGCAGATGGCTTTGACCAGGCAGAAACCCGGCAGAGGTTTGATTTTACATTCCGACCGGGGTGTCCAATACGCTTGTCATGAGTATCAAGCAATGTTGAGATCCAATGGTATTCACTGCAGCATGAGTAGATCGGGAAACCCATACGATAATGCGCCCATGGAGTCATTCTTTTCCACCCTCAAAACTGAATGGATCCATCATTTTCACTATCAGTCCAGATCGGAGGCAAAGTCTAGTATTTTTGATTACATTGAACGGTTTTATAATTCCCACCGGTTGAATTCGTCGATAGGTTATCAATCACCAACCGAATTCGAGCAATATCATTTATCAGCCGTTTCTCGTGTCCTTTATTCTGGGTAAAGCTCATATTTGGGGGAGGGTTGGGTAGGGGCTGAGGGGTTTTGACGCGCATGTCGTGATGGGATATACTCATGAAAGCCCTGTTCAACGGGCAAAACCCAACCCAAATCAGGAGGCGATGTTTGTATGACAGCAGACAGCAGCTTTAAACTGACCTACTCCACCATGTTCAATCCACCCGAAGAGCTACACTCCCGCTACGCAGAAGCGCTGGCCGCGGTTAAGACCCGGCTGGGAAAAGAGCACGGTATGCTCATCAACGGGAAGGATCATTTCTCGACCGAAAAATTTGAAAACCATTCGCCCACCGACACCTCACAGGTGCTGGGTATCTTCCAGAAAGGCTCCGCCGCAGATGCACAATTAGCGTTGGAAGCCGCGCATAAAGCCTTCCCCGCCTGGAGCCATACTCCCTGGCAGGAGCGCGTTCGCCTGGTGCGCAAGGCTGCAGACATCATGGACAGCCGCACCTTTGAAATGGGCGTCATTGTCTCGCTGGAAGTGGGCAAGAACCGCATGGAAGCGCTGGGGGATGTGGCTGAAACGGCTGACCTGCTGCGCTACTCCTGCGACCGTATGGAGGCCAACGACGGCTTCATCCACGAGATGGGGCGTGATCCACTTACCGGTTTCCTCTCCACCAACATCTCCATCCTGCGCCCTTATGGCGTGTGGCTGGTGATCTCCCCCTTCAACTTCCCGGCGGCGCTGACAGGTGGTCCTGCCGGAGCAGCCCTGGTGACAGGCAACACTCTGGTGATGAAACCTGCCACCGACACTCCCTGGACCGCCCGCCTGATCGCTGAATGCTTCAGAGACGCCGGCATCCCGGATGGCGTGTACAACTATGTTTCGGGACCGGGCAGCACGCTGGGGCAGACGCTCATCGACAGCCCGCTGGTGGCCGGGGTAACCTTCACCGGTTCATTCGATGTGGGGATGAAGATCGGGCGCGATTTCTGCAGCAGTAAGTGGACTCGTCCGGCCATTCTGGAACTGGGCGGCAAGAATCCCGTCATCGTTTCAAAATATGGAAATTTGGATGACGCCGCCACCGGCATTGTGCGTTCGGCTTTCGGGCTGCAGGGGCAGAAGTGCTCTGCACTATCCCGCATCTTCATCGAGCGGCCTGTTTATGATACGCTCATGACAAAAGTGGTGGATCTGACCAATAAGCTGGTGGTGGCAGACCCGACCGACCGGACAGCTAATATGGGACCGGTGGTGAATAAAGCCGCCTACCGCGATTATCAGACCTTCTGCGGCGAATTAAGCCAGGCTGGCAGGATCCTCACCGGCGGCAAGGTTCTCACAGATGGCGCTTTCGCAAACGGATACTTCTGTGCTCCGACCATTGCAGCGGAAGTGCCCGCCGATCATCATCTCTGGCAGGATGAGATGTTCCTGCCCATTGCCATGGCCGCCCCGGTCGACTCGCTGGATGAAGGCATGGCGCGCGCCAACAACGTAATGTATGGCCTGACTGCCGGGTTCTACGGTTCACCCGAAGAAACGAACTGGTTCTTCGATAAGATCGAAGCAGGTGTGACCTATGCCAACCGTCCGCAGGGTTGCACAACCGGCGCCTGGCCGGGATTCCAACCCTTTGGCGGCTGGAAAGGCTCCGGCTCCAGCGGCAAGAATGCCGGCGGGTTGTACTACCTCCCCCTGTATATGCACGAACAGATCCGCACCCTGGTCAAGAGGATATAGCATATGACCAAACTGACTACACTTACCGATGCCATCGCGCGATACGTAAAAGATGGTGATACCGTTTACGCAGCCGGATTCACGCACCTGATCCCCTTCGCCGCCGGGCATGAGATCATCCGCCAGGGACGCAAGAACCTGGTACTTGCCCGGGCCACACCCGATCTGATCTACGAAATGATGGTGGCAGCCGGATGCGCGAAAAAGGTGATCTTCTCGTATATTGGCAACCCGGGCGTCGGCTCGCTGCGCATCGTGCGCACCGAATTGGAAGCCGGGCGGTTGGAATGGGAAGAGTATTCACATTTCTCCATGATCTGCCGGCTGCAGGCAGGTGCCAGCGGGCTGCCTTTTATGCCCATGAACCAGACGGCAGCCACCGACCTCGAGCATGCCAATCCGCAGTACCGGCGGGTGAAAGACCCCTACACCGGGCGGGATGTGATCGTGGTGCCGCCGCTCCTACCGGATGTGGCCATCGTCCACGTACAGCGCTGCGATGCCAACGGCAATTCGCAGATCTGGGGGATCATCGGTGAGCAAAAGGAAGCAGCTTTCGCTGCAAAACACGTCATCATCACCGCGGAAGAGATCGTCGATGAGAAGGTCATCCGCTCCGACCCGAACCGCACCGTCATCCCGGATTTCATTGTGGATGCGGTTTGCCATGTTCCCTTCGCCTGCCATCCATCCTACACGCAGGGATATTATGACCGTGACAACGCCTTCTACCTGGAATGGGACAAGATCACCGAAGATCCCGCCCGGGTGAAGCAGTGGCTGGATGAATGGGTGTTCGGGGTGAAAGACCGCGCTGAATACTGGGAAAAACTCGGACCGGCTGTTCATAAAAGCCTGGAAGTAAAACCGATGCTGGCTGCGCCGGTCAATTACGGGGATTATTAGGAGGACACCATGGAATATTCATCAACTGAACTCCTCATCATCAACTCCGCCCGGCTGCTGCTGGATGGGGATACCGTGTTCGTCGGAGTCGGCATTCCCAACCTGGCCTGCAACCTGGCCATGCGCACCCATGCTCCCAACCTGCTGATGATCTATGAAGCGGGCGTCATCGGGGCACGGCCATCGCGGCTGCCTTTATCCATCGGTGATCCGACTCTGGTCAGCGGCGCATCGGCAGTATGCAGCATGTATGATATCTTCGCCTTCTATTTGCAGCGCGGCAATGTGGATGTGGGCTTTTTGGGCGGCGCGCAGATCGACAAATTTGGCAATATCAATGCCACAGTGATCGGACCTGATTATCAGCATCCCAAGGTGCGTATGCCCGGTTCCGGCGGCTCGATGGAGATCGCAGGTTGGGCCAACCGCTGCTACATCATGACCCCGCATCAAAAGCGGCGCTTCCCCGAAAAATGCGACTTCGTCACCTCTGCCGGCTTCCTCAGCGGGCGAAAAGAACGTGAAGCCAGCGGCGTCCGCGGCGGCGGCACACAGTGTGTGGTCACCGATCTGGGCATGATGGCTCCCGACGAGACTGGTGAATTGATTTTGACAGCGCTCCACACCGGAGCGACTGTAGAGCAGGCTAAAGCCAATACCGGTTGGGATCTGAAGGTAGCTGAGAAGCTGCGCTACACCGAACCGCCATCCGAACTTGAGCTGCGCATCCTGCGCGAGGAACTTGATCCGCAGGGGACATATCGCTAAGGAGTATTTATGTTCAGGGAAATGAGATTACAAAAGCAGCAGCTACCTGTTGAAGAAGCAGTCGCCATCCTGCAAACCGCAACTTCCGGTGTACTTGGCGTATCTGGTGATGATGGTTATCCATATACTGTTCCGGTCAGTCATGTGTACGATAACGGCAGGTTGTTCTTCCATTGTGCAGTCAAAGGGCATAAGTTGGATGCCATCAGAAGGAATGCCAAAGTGTCTTTTTGTGTGATCCAACAGGATGAAGTCATCCCCGAAGCCCTGAATACACTTTATCGCAGTGTCATCGTATTTGGAAAGGCCAGGATCCTGTCGGAGGACAGTGAGAAACACGCAGCCATCGAAAAGATCGGGAAGAGGTTTGCCCCGGCATATCCGGAAGCCTGGAAAAAGGCAATAGAAAAAGATTGGAACGCTTTCTGTGTCGTGGAAGTGAAAATCGAGCACATCACCGGCAAAGCCGCGCTTGAACTGTTGACCCAAAAGCAGGACTAATCATTTCTTAAACATGTATAACAAAGAACGGGCGCGAATGCGCCCGTTCACATATTCCTGATTACTTCTCACTCAACGATTATTTCGCGATGTACTTTGCTCCACGCTCGATCGCCTGGTAGTTGAGGGGTAATAATTTATGGTGCCTGGCAGGCAGGTGTTCTTTGAGTGCCTTCTTAAGGTCATCCAATCCCATTACCTTCAGGTTGGCCAGTAAGCCGCCTAATAGGACCATGTTGGTCATACGTTTGTCGCCCAACTCTTCGGCGATCTCATTACCGGGAATATTTATGATTTTGATATCCTTACGCTCTGGTTTGCGATTGACCATGGACTCATTAATGATCAGGAATCCACCCGGTAGAACTGTATCTTCATACTTGTCGAGCGAAGGCAGATTCATCACGATCACTGCTTTAGGATAACGAACAAAAGGCGACCCGATCGCTTCATCGGCTATAACAACCGTACAGTTCGCAGTCCCACCGCGCATTTCAGGCCCGTAAGATGGGATCCAGGTAACTTGTTTGCCCAGATCCATGGCTGCATATGATAATAACTGCCCGGCGAATAAGACACCTTGTCCACCGAAACCGGAAATTAATATTTCATCCTGCATGTTATCCTCCCCTATGCCTTGATTTCGCTGATCAGTGGAGAGACCTTGAAATCACCTATTGGAAAGAAAGGAACCATATGGTCTTCTATCCATTGGAGTGAATCCATCGGGGTTAATCCCCAGTTGGTCGGGCAGATAGATAAGAGCTCGACCATGCTGAACCCTAATCCACGTGCCTGGGTTTCAAATGCGGTGCGGATGGCTTTTTTAGCCATGCGGGTATTTTTGGGATCATGGAGAGAGCGCCGAACCACATAACTTGACCCATCAAGGGTGGACAGCATCTCGGCAGCTCGGATCGGGAAACCCTGGGTTTCCACATCGCGGCCATTTGGAGAAGTAGTCGTCTTCATCCCGGGAAGCGATGTCGGAGCCATTTGTCCACCGGTCATACCGTAGTTGGCATTATTGATAAAGATGACAGTGATGTTTTCACCGCGGGCAGCGGCATGAACGATCTCCGCCGTACCTATGGAAGCCAGGTCGCCATCCCCCTGGTAGGTGAATATAATCCGGTCAGGTAATACTCGTTTGATGCCGGTCGCCATAGCCGGGGCTCGTCCATGCGGAGCTTGAACGAAATCACATGCGAAATAGTTATAAGCAAAAACCGAGCAGCCAACAGAAGCAACGCCGATGGTTCTTTCCCTTACACCCATCTCATCCAAAACTTCTGCTACAAGACGGTGGGCCACTCCATGAGTACAACCCGGGCAATAATGGGTCTGGATATCAGAAAATGCTTGAGGTCTCGAATAGACCAGGGTTTCAGTAGTTTCCATGTTATCTCCTATTGAACAGGCTGCGGCATACGCTGCAACCACCGGTCTCTTGGATTCCCTTCCAATGGAATATCATTTGATGAAATTCGGCGAATTTCGGAAAGGATCTCATCGGGGAATGGAACTACCCCGCCCAGTCTTCCATAAAATTCCACAGGTACTTTACCCTTGACTGCCAGATTCACATCATCCAGCATCTGTCCGGAGTTCATTTCAGTCACCAGGAACGTTTTAGCCCGGGAGCATAATTCGGTTATTTGCTGAAGCGGGAATGGGCTCACAGTAATGGGTCTGAACAAGCCGACCTTGATTCCTTCCGCACGGGCAGCTCTAACGGCAGAGAGCGCGATCCGGCCAGTAGAACCAAATCCGACAACGACATAATCCGCATCGTCCAAATAGTATTCCTTGAAACGGATCTCGTTCTTCTCAATTTCCTGCCAGCGGCGTAGTAGGCGCAGATTGGTCACTTCTTCTTCAGGAGGATTTAGGTAGATGGAGGTTAGATAACGTTTCTCCCGGCCGGGGATTCCAGCCACTGCCCAATCGGGGAATTTGTGATTCACCGGGGACATGGGCGGCATTTCAGCCGGTTCCATCATTTGGCCAACCGAGCCATCTGTAAGCACGACTGCGATGGCACGATACTTCTCTGCGAGGTTAAAAGCATCGAAAGTAAAGTCGATTGATTCTTGTACACTGCATGGAGCAAGAACAATGGCATGGTAATCGCCATGACCTCCGCCTCGGACGATCTGGTTGTAATCCGCTTGGGACGGGGCAATATTTCCCAAACCGGGTCCGCCACGCATCACATCCACCAGCACCATGGGGACTTCGGTTCCAGCGATATAGGAAAGCCCTTCCATCATCAAGCTGACACCGG
Source organism: uncultured Chloroflexia bacterium (assembly GCA_963757065.1). Taxonomy (GTDB): domain Bacteria; phylum Chloroflexota; class Anaerolineae; order Anaerolineales; family Anaerolineaceae; genus PNON01. Next base: position 372,492 of record CAVWQC010000001.1, read on the forward strand.
GGCTGGAAGATGAGGTCATCACCCTCGCACCTGTACATGCTGCTCCATAAACCATATTGATGGCTGCCAGTTCACTTTCGGCCTGAACAAAAGGCCGTCCAAGTTCGGGCATTCTGGCGGCCAGGTGTTCCAACAACTCTGTCTGTGGGGTGATGGGATAACCATAATAGGCTTCCAGTCCTGCCCGTAAGGCAGCTTCTGCGACAGCCACATTGCCTTTATACATTTCTCTCGTCATAGCTATCCCCCTCCCTGATTCGGTTTCGGTTGAGTTTCCCGATATACGGTTATGGCTGCTTCAGGGCAGACAATGGCGCAAATTCCACAACCGGTACAACCTAGATCTTTCAATTGCGCCGGGTGATACCCTTTTGGGGTCATCCGGTCACGTGCCAGTTCCAGAACATCCTGGGGGCACTCACTAACACAAATTTCACACCCCTTACAATATCGATCATCAACTACGATCCGTCCCTTTGGGGGCATTCACACCTCCGTTAATGTGAAATAGGATGAAAATGGTTCTATTTATTATATCATCACGGGTCGATTCAAGGCGGAACCGATTAGTTTCCGATTACGAGTTTCTTGACTTAAGTAAAAAATCGCTGTAAACTCTTTTCTAATGATCGCCAAAGAGCAATTTTCCAATTCCTTGACCTTCCAAACCATTCCGATGCCTATGGTTATGATGATGGCTCTCTATCGAGGGCCTGATTTTGGTTGGAACGGTTAAGAAGTACTGATCTTTTTTGTTATCACAAAAACCGCCCAACCAGTTGGGCGGTTTTATTTTTTCCATGGAGAAGGATATGCCTATCAAAATTCCAAATCAATTACCCGCAAAAGCAGTGCTATTAAGTGAGAATATCTTTGTGATGGATGAAAATAGAGCTCTTCATCAAGATATTCGCCCATTAAGGATTGCCATCCTCAACTTGATGCCAACCAAGATCGCTACAGAAACCCAATTATTACGGCTGCTCGGAAACACAGCCTTACAGGTGGAACCTGTGCTGGTGCGAATGAGTTCCCATGACAGTAAGAACACACCTGAGGAACATTTGCAGACCTTTTATAAGACATTCAACGAGATCCGCAACCAGAAATTTGATGGCCTCATCATCACCGGAGCGCCGGTGGAACAACTGCCTTTCGAAGATGTCGATTACTGGCCGGAATTGGTGGAGATCCTTGATTGGGGCCACAGCCATGTATTCGCACATCTCTATATATGCTGGGCTGCCCAGGCTGCCCTTTATCACCAGTTTGGCCTCCCCAAATACCCGCTGGCCGCCAAACAATTCGGTGCGTTCCCTCACCGGGTTGTGGAACAAAATGTCAAACTATTGCGTGGATATGATGATATCTTTTATGCTCCGCATTCGCGCCACACGGAAATTCGCCGGGAAGATATCGAGAAAATACCGAAACTAAAGATATTGGCTGAATCTGATGAAGCTGGTATTTACATTGTCGGAACAACAGACGACAGACAACTCTTTGTGACCGGTCATTCCGAATATGATCCGCTTACTTTAAAAAAGGAATATGACCGTGACGTTGCTGCCAACCTGCCGATCCGGGTGCCTGCCAATTATTATCCGGGAGATGATCCGATCCCAAACACCGATCGTACGCTGGCGCGGACATGCAAACTTGTTGTTTGCAAATTGGATCAACTATTATGTGTACCAGGAAACCCCGTTCGATCTAAATCAAATCACTGAAGAGAAATAATAAAACAATACATTCAAATTAATTGGAGAAAACAACATGAGCGACCAGACAACCACCCATCCTTATGGATTTACAACCCGCCAACTGCACGCCGGGCAGAAGGCTGACCCGACGACAAAAGCCTGTGCGGTTCCGATTTATCAGACAACTTCGTACTTATTTGATAATACGGACCATGCTGCCCGCCTATTTTCATTGGAGGAAAGCGGCAACATCTACACCCGCATCATGAATCCCACAAGTGATGTGTTCGAACAGCGCATGGCCAGCCTCGAAGGTGGGGTGGGTGCACTGGCAGTCAGTTCAGGACATGCCGCCCAGGCACAGGCGATTTTTGCTCTTGCAGGTGCTGGCGATCACATCGTATCTTCCTGCAACTTGTATGGGGGAACATATAACCAATTTGCATATACTTTGCCCCGACTAGGTATAAAAGTGACCTTTGTTGATCCCAAGGATCCAGAGAATTTTCGACGCGCCATAAAACCGAACACCAAACTGCTGTATGGTGAAACTCTTGGGAATCCCGGTATAAATATTTTTCCATTTGAAGAGGTGGTAAATATCGGCCGCGAGTTTGGCATTCCTTTGATGATCGATAATACATTCGCGACACCCTATCTTTTCCGTCCGTTTGAATGGGGCGCAAATATTGTCATCCACTCAGCCACCAAATTCATTGGCGGGCATGGCACTTCCATCGGTGGTGTAATAGTGGATGGCGGGAATTTTCAATGGGCAGGGAATCCACGCTTTCCGAACTTCAATCAACCGGATCCTTCTTATCACGGCTTGATTTTCGCCCAACTTGGTGCCCCAGCTTTCATCACCAGGGCTCGTGTCCAGGTTCTGCGGGATATTGGTGGCTGCATTTCACCATTTAACTCGTTTTTATTCATCCAGGGATTGGAAACACTAAGTTTACGAATGGACCGGCATGTAGATAATGCCCAAAAAGTGGCAGAATTCTTATACAACCACCCAAAGGTGGCATGGGTCAGTTACCCTGGGCTAAAAAGCAGTCCGGACCATGCGGCGATGAAAAAATACCTGCCAAAAGGCGCCGGAGCCATCCTCGGTTTCGGGATCAAAGGAGGTAACAAAGCCGGAAAGAAATTCATCGACAGCTTGCAGCTTATCAGCCATCTCGCCAATGTTGGTGATGCCAGGAGCCTGGCTATCCACCCTGCCAGCACCACCCACAGTCAACTGAACGAAGAGCAACTGGCGAATGCTGGTGTAACTCCTGACTTCATCCGGTTAAGTATTGGGCTGGAAGATATCGAAGATATCCTCTGGGATCTTGATCAATCGTTGCAGGCAAGTTAAAAGGGATTATCAGTACTGAAATATTTTTCCGGTTTTGGCTATTGACTTGCGTTCTTGAATTTGCTATAGTATTTAGAATTAAACAAGATGAAAATATCTAACCTGTTTACCTACCGCTATTCATTTTATTATTACGGCTTACCAAATCCGGTAACCTTTGGCGGCGCTTAAACAGGAAAGAGACTTTTCAAACAACTTAAACCTAAACTGCGATGCCCAAGGCACCGCAGTTTTTTATTTGGAGGAAAACAGTATGTCCATTCGCGGAATAAGAGGAGCTACGACCGTCGCTCAAGATACTTCTGCAGCCATTCTGGATGGTACCCGGGAACTTCTGGAGGAAATCCTTCTTGAAAATCCATCATTAAAGATAACGGATCTGGCGAGCGCATTTTTTACGGTAACTGATGACTTGAGTGCAGCTTACCCGGCAAAAGCAGCCCGTGAGATGGGATGGCATCAGGTGCCTTTGATGTGTGCTCGTGAGATCCCTGTTCCAGATGGTATCCAACACTGTATTCGAGTCCTGCTGCATTGGAATACAACACTTTCGCAGCGTGAAGTCAAGCACGTTTACCTGCACGCTGCAGCCCGGCTGCGTCCGGATCTTGGCAACATAGAATCATCGGAGGAATAAGATGCTGATCATTATGCAAGTTCGCGCAACATCAGAAGAAGTGGATAATGTCGTCCACCGTGTGGAATCTCTTGGATTAAAAGCTCACCTTTCACTTGGGGAGGAACGGGTGATCATAGGTGCGATAGGTGAAGGGCGCGAAGCTCTGGAGCATCTTACAGGAATTTACTGCCATGATCGGTGTGGATCGGGTGATGCCAATTTCGCGGCCATATAAATTAGCTTCACGCGAGTTCAGCCCTCAGGAGATACCAGTTTTTCCTTTGGACGGAGTTCATATTGGCGGAGAGGAAATCTTGATCATCGCCGGTCCCTGTGCTGTAGAAAGCCGCAACCAGATGTTGGAGATCGCCCTGGCAGTGAAAGAAGCTGGAGCCCATGTATTACGCGGTGGTGCATTCAAACCCCGCACTTCTCCCTATTCGTTTCAGGGTATGGGAATCGCCGGCCTGGAAATTCTTGCTGAGATGCGAGAGATAACTGGTATGCCGGTAGTGACAGAAGTGATGTCCACCGAACAGGTGTCACTGGTCGCCAAATATGCAGATGTATTACAAATTGGTGCTCGTAATATGCAAAACTATCCACTTCTTCACACAGCCGGAGAAAGTCAGCATCCGGTTTTATTGAAACGTGGTATGAGTGCCACAGTTGAAGAACTCTTAATGGCAGCCGAATATATACTCTCCCATGGAAACAGAAGGGTGATCCTGTGCGAACGCGGCATTCGAACTTTTGAGACTGCCACCAGGAACACTACCGATATCAATGCGATCCCGGTATTGAAAGCAGCCACACATTTACCTGTGATTCTGGATCCCAGCCACAGTACAGGAAACTGGAAGCTGGTATCGGCCATAGCTCGTGCAGGTATCGCAGCCGGGGCAGACGGCCTTATAGTGGAAGTCCATCAGGCACCAGAAAATGCTTTATCCGATGGTGGACAAAGCCTGAAACCGGAAAAATTCGCAGAGACAGTAAGGCAAGTACGAGCCATAGCCGAGGCGATCGGTCGACGGGTTTATTCTTCTCCCGGAAAAGATACCCCCCAGCCAATCGCTGCAATATCCGGAGCTCACCATGAATGAACCCGGCTTTACTGATGGAAGCATCAATTTACGTCAAAGTCGGATCGCAATCATGGGATTGGGTTTAATGGGTGGGTCGCTGGCAATGGCTCTTAATGGCAAGGTTGGAGAAATTATCGGAATCGATCCAGACCCACTCGCCTTACAACTGGCTGAAGAAAAACGCGTTTGTAATCACCTGGTTACCCATCCTGGAAATTCGCTGCAGACTGCCGACCTGCTGATTTTAGCCATGCCTGTCCGGAAGATCATTCAGGTACTTGCTGAATTGCCCGGTCTTCATCCCGGCAACCCGGTGGTAATGGACCTGGGGTCGACCAAGGTTGACATCGTAAATGCCATGAATTGCCTGCCTGCCCGATTTGATCCATTGGGAGCTCACCCGATGTGCGGTAAAGAGAAATCTACTCTGGCTGCTGCAGATGCCAATCTTTTCAAGGGATCTCCATTTGTTTTCACCCGTCTGGAACGGTCTACAAATCGAGCGTGTAGTCTGGCTGCACAAATAGCTGAGGCTGTTCAATCAAAGCCTCTGTGGCTGGATGCTGAAACCCATGACAGGTGGGTTGCATCCACCAGTCATTTGCCATATCTGGCTGCATGTGCACTGGCAGCAGCAACTCCCATCGAAGCTTCAGTATTGGCCTCATCAGGCTATACCAGCACCACCCGGGTATCCACAACCAGCCCGGATATGATGCTGGATGTCCTCATAACCAATCGAATAAATGTATTAGCCGGACTAAATGCATTCCGCCAACATTTGGATGATTTGCATACTTCTCTGGACAATAATGATTTCGCAGCGCTGAAAGGATTGCTACATCAAGCAGCCAGCCACCAGGCGGAAATTTTAACTGCAAAGCAGCAGGCAGGTCTTTCATGAAAATGACCATCTCCCCTGGCAACAGGTTATCAGGAACTGCCAAAATCCCTGGCGACAAGTCCATTTCCCACCGGGCAGCTCTTTTTGCAGCGCTGGCAGACGGAAAAAGTATCATTCATAATTTCCTTGTTTCCGGTGTAACTGAGGCAATGCTGCAAGCATTGGAAGATCTGGGAGTAAGTTGGAAACTTAACGGAAATACCCTGACTGTAATTGGACGTGGACTTTTCGGCCTTCGCAGCCCGGTTGATCCCATCAACTGTGGCAATTCAGCCACCACCATGCGGCTGCTGGCTGGAGCCCTGGCTGCCTCCGGTGTCAAAGCAACATTGGATGGCTCCTCAGGGCTACGCCGAAGACCTATGCGCAGAATCACAGAACCATTGCAGAGCATGGGAGTTACCATTTTGGCATCTGAAGGCGGATGTGCGCCACTTATTACTTTCAGAACGCAACAAAGAGGATCACCTGATATCAGGAGCAATAAACCTTGATATTGCCAGTGCGCAGGTCAAGACCTGCCTCCTGCTGGCAGCATTAGCGGCTGACGGACCTGTCACCATAATCGAACCATCCCTTTCCCGTGATCATACCGAACGCATGCTTAAGAGTATGGGTGTTGAAGTGGACTCGTTCCAATCTTCCACCGGTCCGGCGGTTAAATTAACTCCACCTGATCCTGCTTCCGCTTACTCCCCTGAATATGGTTGTTCCCGGTGATTTTTCTGCAGCAGCTTTCCTGATAGTGGCCGGAATAATTACCCCGGGTTCATCGATCACATTGCATGGAATCGGTTTGAACCCGACCCGGATTGGTCTGCTGACCACTCTTCAGGAGATGGGTGCGGATATAGAGGTACGCAATGAGGAAATCGTATCGGGGGAACCGGTTGGCGATCTGACCGTAACCTCCAAAGAACTGCACGGGGTAACAGTGGTTGGAGATCGGGTAGTCCAGATGATCGATGAATTTCCGGTTTTTGCAGTAGCTGCTGCATTTGCGCAAGGAATAACCACCGTGCATCACGCTGAAGAATTGCGGAATAAGGAATCAGACCGAATCGCTTCGATGTGTGAAAGCTTACGCAGGATGGGGGTACAAGTGGAGGAAGCAGAGGATGGTTTTACGATCCACGGAAACGGTCAAGTACCCGGAGGAGTTGAACTGGATCCACATGGTGACCACCGTTTAGCCATGTCACTGGCAATTGCCGGATTGGCCTGCACAAAAGCCCATTGCCATTATAAATTCTGAGATCATTGCTGAATCTTTTCCCGATTTTGTTGATGTTCTGAAGAGCCTGGGTGCAAACATTATTCTGGTTGAAAACGAATGAAGAAACCTTTTATTTCACTTGGATTGTCAGGTTACCCGCTTGGTCATAGTTATTCTCCTGTGATGCATAATGCCGCCCTGGCTGCTTCAGGGATCGAAGGGGACTATCGTCTTTATCCAATTCCCCCGTCGGCTGATGGAAATTCGAAACTGGAAGAACTTATCCAATCCATGCGGAATGGAAACCTATGCGGATTAAATATCACCATCCCATATAAACAATCCGTTCAAAACCTGGTTGATAGGTTAACCCCACTGGCAGCCCATATTGGTGCTGTCAATGTGCTTTACATGAAAGATGGTGAGCTTATCGGCGATAACACCGACTGTCCGGCTTTCTTATCTGACATTGAAAATTCCTTCCATTTTGAAGAGTCGTCCGATCATCACGCACTGGTATTAGGAGCCGGTGGTTCTGCCCGGGCAGTTGTATATGCTTTACACCAGAAAGGCTGGAATGTTCAGGTTGCTGCCCGTAATAAAAAACAGGCTGAGGATCTGATTACTAGTCTCGGAATATCTAATGCTCAGGCACTTTATTTGGAAAAAGAGGAGCTTTCCTTATTGAGAGAAATTCATCTTGTTGTGAATACAACCCCGGTAGGAATGTCTCCTGATTCAGATCTTTCTCCGTGGCCGGATGAGCTGCAGCTGCCAAAAAACGCTGCCGTATATGACTTGATCTATAACCCTTCGGAGACCAGGCTGATGAAAAGTGCACGGAAAGCCGGATTGGATGCAGTGAACGGGTTGGGAATGCTGGTGGAACAGGCAGCATTATCTTTTGAGATTTGGACCGGCATGAAGGCTCCAAGGGATGTCATGCGCCAATCTGTGAATATTTGAAGTGAAAGGCAGGAATAGTATGGGATTACGTTTATTAACTGCAGGGGAATCACATGGACCAGGCATGATCTCCATCCTGGATGGCTTACCAGCTGGATTGCCTATCTCACCGGAGTATATCGATGTTGACCTGACACGCCGGCAGGACGGGTATGGTGCAGGACCGCGGATGAAATTGGAGCATGATCGTGTTCAAATATTGGCTGGAATCATGGAAGGCAAAACAACAGGTGCTCCCGTGGCATTGATGATCGAGAATGCAGATCATAAGAATTGGAAAGGCAGAAAGATCCCGGCCATGACCATACCCCGCCCGGGGCATGCAGATCTGGCAGGTGCCATCAAATATGGGATGAATGACCTGCGTCCGGTCCTGGAGCGGGCTTCTGCCAGGGAAACTGCTTCCCGTGTGGCTGCAGGTGCTGTCTGCCGGTTATTGCTTAGCTTCATTTGGAATCAAAGTGGGCGGGTATGTATCCGCAATAGGTAGTGTGTCAGCAAGTATTGATGGTATGAGTATCGAAACTTGTGTTGAATCGGCTTTAACAGATCCGGTTCATTGTCCTGACCCGGATGCTTCCAGAAAAATGCAGTCTGCGATTCACCAGGCAATGCTGGATAAGGATACTCTGGGTGGAATCATCGAAGTGACAGCGACGGGATTACCACCCGGATTAGGATCTTATTCCCAATGGGACAAACGCCTGGATGCGCGCATTGGCAGCGCAGTACTCAGTGTACCGGCAATCAAAGGAGTTGAGTTTGGTCATGCTTTTGAATAATTCAACCTTGGCGGGAACAAAAGTTCATGATCCGATCCGGTTGGAAAATAATCGTCTGGTTAGGTCATCGAATCGCGATGGAGGGTTGGAGGGAGGTGTCACCACCGGGCAGCCCCTTTTCATCCGGGCAGCCATGAAACCCATCCCCACCACACTTACACCCCAGCCTTCAGTCGACCTGGCCAGTGGGGAGGAAGTGGCTACCCGATATGAACGTTCCGATTTCTGCCCTGTTCCCCGAGCAGTTGTCATTTTGGAAGCGATGGTGGCTTTTGTTCTGGCTGATGCGCTTATTGACAAGTTGGGCGGAGATTCATTAGCTGAAATGCAGGAACGCTTTGCAAATTTGAGAAAAGCCAGCCTGGAGGACCTGCGACTGGATGGTCATGAGCATATCTTCTGGCAGGAATAAGATATTTTTTGGTAATCAATATGCAGGAAAACCATTGGAAAAATTAGATGAGCATCAAAAAGGTTAATCCATTATGAAATCCAATTTATTTCTATACGGACCTCCTGGCAGTGGAAAAACAACCACCGGAAAGCTCCTCGCAGAGGAACTTCAACTGCCATTTACTGATCTGGATGAGGTCATTGAGACCACCGCCGGAAAAACCATATCCGAAATATTTTCCAGTTCTGGCGAACCAGCATTCCGGACCCTCGAAAGTGAATGCCTGAGAGATCTTCTGGATTCTCGCCGAAGTGTCATAGCACTGGGAGGAGGTACATTATTGAATCCCGACAATCGCAGCATGGTTGAAACGATGCGGAAAAGTGTTATGTCTATCAGCAAATCAAAAAAGTTTAGTGGATAGAATTCAGGAGAAACCCGGGAAGCGCCCATTGCTCGGAACTGCCGATGAGGGTCAGAGATTATTAATGGATCTTTTGGATGCAAGGGCTGCACATTATGATTCTTTTCCCCTGTGCCTTGATACTACCAACCTTTCCATTCAGGAAGCAGCCTGGAAAGCCATGGTGCAATTCGGATCATTTCGATTGAGCAGCATGGGAAAAGCGTATGAAATTATTGTCCAGGAAGGTGTTGTGGATCATTTGGGAGAATTGCTTCATCTTCAAAACCACAAAGGTCCGATAACGATCGTATCAGACAGCAATGTTGCCCCCCTTTACGCCAACCGAATACAAAAGATTCTGGAGGGTGCAGGATACAAAGTTGAGGTTATCACCATCCCTGCAGGCGAGGCAAGTAAAACGATCCCCTATTTGGAATTCCTCTGGCACGGGTTTCTAACTGCAGGATTGGATCGGTCAGGCATGGTAGTAGCATTGGGCGGCGGTGTGGTTGGGGACCTGGCTGGCTTCGCAGCTTCAACATTCATGCGGGGTATCCCCTGGGTGGTCATTCCCACCTCCCTGCTGGCAATGGTCGATTCCTCTTTAGGCGGAAAAACCGGGATAGATCTGCCGTTGGGAAAGAATCTGGCAGGAGCATTCCATTCTCCAAGCCTGGTACTGTCCGATCCACAATTGCTGGTTACTCTCCCTGAAATTGAATTGAAAAATGGACTGGCTGAAATCGTAAAACACGGAGTCATCGCAGATCCCGGTTTGTTCGATCTCTGTGGTTCAGGATGGCAGGTTGTATCACAACAGTTGGAAGAAATTGTCAGGTTGGCGATAGCCGTAAAAGTAAAATTCGTACAGGCTGATCCTTACGAGGATGGGGTACGAGCAGCCTTGAATTTTGGGCATACGCTTGGGCATGCCATTGAAAAGGGGTCCGGGTACAAGCTTCGCCATGGAGAAGCTGTATCCATCGGGATGGTCTATGAAACACGATTATCAGAAAAAATCGGAATTGCCCGGACGGGATTGGCGAAGGACATATCGAATGTTTTGCAAGGGTTGGGGTTGCCCATCGATATTCCAGCGGGAATGGATCGCGACCAGTTAATCAGCGATATGCAATTTGATAAAAAGAAAAAGAATGGATTGATCAGTTTTGCTTTACCAGTTGAGATCGGTAAAGTAAAAACTGGAGTGGCGGTGTCAAAGGAGGATATAAAATGGATGATCACAAATTAATACCAGTGCTTGTACTGCATGGCCCAAACCTTAATCTGCTCGGAGAACGTGAACCGGAAATCTATGGCTCCATGACGTTATCAGAACTCAACAACAACCTGATCGATTATGGGAGATCATTGGGGCTGGAAGTGTTATGTCAGCAATCCAACCATGAAGGAAAGTTGATTGATCTGCTTCAGGAAGCTCGGATTTCAACAAGTGGAGTGGTTTTCAATGCCGGGGGATATACACACACCTCGGTCGCATTACGCGATGCAATTTCAGCTATCCGTATTCCGGTCGTGGAAGTGCATCTTTCCAATATTTATGCCAGGGAAGAATTCCGCCGAACATCATTGATCTCACCAGTCTGCAAGGGAGTGATCAGTGGTTTTGGCTGGATTTCGTATCGACTGGCTCTGCAAGCCTTAAAAGGAATTCTCGATTAAATTAACCATAAAAAAAATTGAAATACGCTATGGTTTTCTACTAATAACCTACAAACTTGAATATTTATTGCAGTTGATTATCTAAAAACTTAGGGTACGACCCAAGAATTCTAAGAAAAGTGGCATATTCATCCAGATTGGACAGCGCTTTCTGCACTTTTCCATCTGCTTGAGAGCCGGAAAAATCGATATAGAATAGATACTCCCAGGGTTTACCCACCAGGGGTCTGGATTCAATTTTTGTCAGGTCAATGCCGCGTAGGGCGAAGACACTCATTGCCCGGAATAATGCTGCCGGTTCATTTTTGAGCGCAAAAACAATTGAGGTTTTGGCATTTTGAACCACCACTTGATGTTCACGGGATATTATTTGAAAACGAGTATAGTTGGCAGCATTATCCTCAATATTCTCAACCAGGACCTGCATCCCATATAGATCGGCAGCCCAATGTGAGGCGATAGCTGCCACACATGGATCACCTAATTCCTTAATCATTTTTACACTTCCGGCAGTATCATAGACGGGTTCGGAGGTAACACCCTTCATCGCACGTAAAGTATTTTCACATTGAGCCAAGGCCTGCGGATGACTGACAACCTTATGGATTCGATCGATCCTGGTATCAGGAAGGCCAATCAGACAGTGGGATACCCGGGTAATGTGCTCACCGGTCACAAACAGATTGTTTTCCAGCAACAGGTCATAATTCCGATGAATACTGCCTGCCACTGAATTTTCAACCGGGATAAAACCGCAATCGCAGGAACAATCAGCCACGCTTGAAAAGACTTCTTCAAAGGAGATACATGGTACTGTGACACAATCATTTCCGAAATGTTCCCGGATTGCCTGTTCTGAGTAAGCACCATGTTCTCCCTGGAAAGCAATTTTCATTTATAGACACCTGCATATTCAGACAACGAATTTGAGGTTTCCTTCTGTGTGCCAGTAAAATCTTTGTTTACATAATCCAACCATTCTGCTGAACGGGGATGTTTGCCTTCAACCACTGCATGGAAAGCCTGCTGCATTTTTCTGGTAATGGGCCCGGGGTACCACTGCCAATGGTACGGAAATCCACCTCAGTCACCGGGATCACTTCAGCAGCAGTACCGCAAACGAATAATTCATCTGCAATATAAAGCTGATCACGGCTCACCAGCATCTCCTTAACCGAATACCCTAGATCTCCTGCCAGGGTGATCAAAGAATCACGGGTGATACCTTCCAATACTGTCGCTGTCTGGGGAGTATAAATTTGTCCTTTTCGCACTATGAAAAGATTTCTCCGGTACATTCAGCCACATAACCCTGCGGATCCAGCATGATCGCTTCGTCAAAACCCAAGCGGACGGATTCTGTCTTGGCCAGAACACTGTTTGTGTAATTACCGGTGATCTTTGCTTTCGTCATCATGATGTTCGCATGATGACGGGTAAACGACGAAACATTCGCCCGGACCCCTTTTTCTTTTGATTCATTCCCTAAGTAGCCATCCCATTCCCAGGATGCAATACCAACTTTCGCACAGCCCGTATCCAGGTTCAAATTAGGGTTGGGGCTGCTATGGTAGATCAACGGACGTATGTAACAGGCTTTAAACCCATTGGAAAGAACAGTTTCTTTGGCTGCCTGGCATAATTCATTAGCAGTATAAGGTAATTCCCGGAAACCCAGAACTTTGGCAGAATTGATCAACCTCTCCATGTGTTCCCGCAATCGAAATACTGCTGGTCCTTCGTCCGTACTATAACAACGGATTCCCTCAAATACACCCAAACCGTAATGCAAGGCTGTATTTAGAAATGGAACCGTTGCTTTTTCATAATCTACAAGTGTGCCGTCCATCCAGATATATTTAGATTCGATGCTCATTTTAGTTCTCCTATTCTGATTTCAAATTATGAAGTATGGCTTCTGTTACAACCCGGGTGGATGCTGAACCGCCAAGGTCAACAGTAAGACAGCCTTCTGTTATCGTTCTTTCAACAGCCTGTTCAATGGCAACTGCTTCGCTTTCCAATTTCAGTGAGTAGCGCAGAAGGTAAGCGGTGGAAAGGATCGTGCCCATCGGGTTGGCGATCCCTTTGCCGGCAATATCCGGGGCAGACCCATGGATCGGCTCATATAATCCCGGTCCACTGCTGCCAAGTGAGGCAGAAGGTAACAAGCCCATCGAACCGGAAAGGACAGACGCCTCATCGGTGAGGATGTCTCCGAACATGTTTTCCGTTACCATCACATCAAAACCAGCCGGGTTGGAGATCAGCCGCATGGCGGCAGTATCCACCAGCATATGCTCCAGTGTAATATGCGGATATTTTGCACCGGTTTCCGTGGCAATCTGGCGCCATAACCGTGATGATTCAAGGACATTGGCCTTATCCACGGATGTCACTTTCCCCCGGCGCTTTTCTGCCAGTTTGAATGCCATCTCCAGGATCCGTTCGATTTCATAATCGTAATATTCCAGTGTATCGACAGCCCGCATGTGACCGTCCACTTTGTCACGTTTCTTTGGCTCACCAAAATACAAACCGCCTGTCAGCTCGCGCACCACGACCATATCCACCCCGGTTAACTTTTCCGGCCGCAGCGGGGAAGAACCCACCAGGGAAGGATACACTTTTACCGGACGCAGGTTTGCAAATACACCCAGCCCTTTACGCAATCCCAGAAGACCCTGCTCCGGGCGAACAGCAGCATTGGGGTTGTCCCATTTTGGTCCACCCACTGCCCCCAGCAGCACAGCATCTGCTCCCTTGCAGGCAGCCAGAGTATCGTCGGTCAAGGCGATACCAAATCGATCGATGGAGGACCCGCCGATAAGATGTTCTTCGAAATTAAAATGATGATGATAACTTCGAGCTACTTCTTCCAGGACGAGGACAGCAGCAGAAACCACTTCCGGTCCAATCCCGTCGCCTGGTAATAAAACAATTCTAGCTTCCATGACCCTCCACAATTACAGTAATATTTTTGTGATCCAGTTTTTGTTTGTTGATCAACAGGCAACCATCAGACCGTATTCAACTGAATCCACAAGCGCCTGCCAGCTGGCTTCGATGATATTGGAACTAGCTCCAACAGTATTCCAGGATTTGTTCCCATTCTGTGTCTCGATCAACACCCGGGTTGTGGCGCTTGTTCCGTTGTTTCCATCCAGGATGCGGACTTTGTAATCTGACAGGTGGAAAAGTTCGATGCTTGGGTAGTGACCAATTAAGGCTTTCCGAAGGGCAATATCCAATGCATTCACCGGGCCGTTGCCTTCCGCTGCTGTGTGCATCACTTCACCGGAAACATTGATCTTCACTGTCGCTTCAGCGATGATCCCGCGTCCCTGGCGATGCTCCACCTGGGTGGCAAAGTCGATCAATTCAAAGAGTGGATGATAATTTTGTTCTTTCCGTTTAAACATCATAATGATGGAGGCCTCAGCCGCCTCAAAGGAGAAACCCTGCGATTCCAAGCGCTTTACTTCACTTAAGACATTATTGGTATGTTCTTCCTGCTCCACCTGAATGCCATGCTCTTCAGCGACACTGAGCAAGTTTCCTTTCCCGGAGAGCTCAGAAACGACGACTTCCATTTTATTGCCAACCAGTTCAGGTTCGATGTGCTGATAGGAATGCGGGTTGCGCCGCATGGCAGCCACATGAACTCCACCTTTATGGGCGAATGCTGCCTTTCCCGATGTAAGCCAGATGTTCGTCTGGTGAAAGGTTCGCCATTTCAGACACATAGTGAGAAAGATCGTAAAGCTTGGCCAGGTTTCCGGTTGGTAATGATTGGAGTCCCAATTTTAATTCCAGGTCGGGGATCACTGAGCACAGGTTGGCATTTCCGCAGCGCTCACCATAGCCATTGATGGTACCCTGCACCTGGGTGCAACCTTCGCGGACTGCCGCCAGGGAATTGGCAACAGCACATTCGCCGTCATTGTGGGCGTGGATTCCCAGCGGAATTTCGACAGCAGAACGGACGGTTCGCACCACCTCAGTCACCTGCCAGGGCATATTACCACCATTGGTGTCGCATAAGACAACCCTGTCTGCTCCGCCTTTTATCGCTGCTTTGAGAGTTTGTAATGCATATTCCGGATCTTCGTTATAACCATCAAAAAAGTGCTCAGCATCATAGATCACTGCTTTGCCCTGAGCTTTCAAGTATGAGACACTTTCTTCGATCATGCGTAAATTATTAGGCAGGGTGGTGCGCAGGACTTCCTTGACATGCAGAATCGATGTTTTTCCAAAAATGGTGCAGGTTCCAGTTCCTGATTTGAGCAGCGCCTGGATATTTGGGTCGTCCGCCGGGTTTTTATTGGCCTGACAGGTGGATCCGAACGCCGCGATTTTTGCATTCTTCCATTGGATTCTGGCTGCCCGCTCGAAAAATTCCACATCCTTGGGATTGGATCCCGGCCATCCGCCTTCAATGTAGGCTACTCCCAACTCATCCAATCTTTTAGCGATGGCGATCTTGTCATTGCAGGAAAGAGAAATATCCTTCCGTTGGGTTCCATCTCGTAATGTCGTATCGTAGATCTCTATCATTTATTCCCTCAAATTCGAGTAATTCGTTACATCTTCATTTCAAACGCTGTGATCTTTTCATCCAATTTCAAAAGATAGCCTAATTCATCTACACCATTCAACAGGCAGGTTCGTGAAAAGCTGTCAATGGAGAATGCATAAGATTTAGCTGGTCCGAGTTCCAGTGTCTGTTTTTCCAGGTCTATTTCCAACACTAGTTTCCGGGTTCTGCTGAATTGATTCGATCAGTTCCTGATGTTGAGCCTGGCTTATTTGAATTGGAAGAAGCCCATTCTTAAGAGCATTGTTACGGAAGATATCCGCAAAAGATGTGGATACAACGGCCTTGATTCCATAACCCATCAGAGCCCAGGGGGCATGCTCACGGGACGAACCGCAGCCAAAGTTATCACCTGTAATGAGAATTTGTGCACCCTGGCTCTCAGGCCGGTTCAATAAGAAATCCGGTTTTGGGGTGCCATCCTCCATATAACGCCAATCGGAAAACAGGTTGGCTCCCAATCCATTCTTATCGGTGACTTTTAGAAACCTTGCCGGAATGATCTGATCCGTATCAATATTGTTTACCATGAGCATTATTGCTTTACTGGTAATTGTTTTTATGGGTTCCATATGTTGATCCAATATCCTGATATTCTTTTAGTTAATTAACCTTCCAATTGATTTGGAATGAGGCGAAACGGTTTCTTAAAGTGTTCGGGGGTCAGTCACAACGCCGGTTACCGCAGCTGCTGCAGCCGTGATCGGGCTCGCGAGCATAGTACGGCCGCCCTTGCCCTGCCGGCCTTCAAAATTCCGATTGCTGGTACTCACTGCAAACTGACCGGGAGCAATCTGGTCTCCGTTCATGGCAATACACATACTGCATCCGGATTCACGCCATTCTGCCCCAGCCTGAAGGAAGATCTTATCCAATCCTTCAGCCTCGGCCTGGCGTTTCACTTCCTGTGAACCGGGGACAACCAGCACTCGCGTTCCGAGCGGCAGTTTTGCGTCCATTCAACATGGATGCGGCTGCCCGCAGATCACTGATCCGGCCATTGGTGCAGCTGCCGATGAAGACCACATCCACCGGATGACCCAATAAAGGCATACCCGGTTGGAGATCCATATAAGCCAGAGCCTTTCCAAAGCTGCCTTTTGACCAGCATCGGTTTGGATTGAAGGGTCGGGGATTAGCGCTGTTATCGGAATGCCCATACCCGGATTTGTACCAAAGGTGATCATTGGTTCCAAGTGTTCAACATCGACTTGAACACTCTGGTCATACACGGCACCTGCATCGCTGGGAAGCTGCTTCCAATTTTCCAACGCTGCCTGCCATTTTGCTCCTTTTGGCGCATGAGGTCGGCCGGCAAGGTATTCGTAGGTTGTATCATCCGGAGCAATCATCCCGGCACGAGCTCCAGCTTCTATCGACATGTTGCAGATCGTCATGCGTTCTTCCATGGATAAAGAATGGATAATGTCGCCGCGATATTCTATGACTGATCCTGTCCCACCGCCGATACCGATTTGGCTTATCAATGCTAGAATGATGTCTTTTGCACTGACGCCTTTTTGCAAATGGCCATTCAATACCACTTCCAAAGTTTTAGGCTCACGCTGCAGCAGGCATTGTGTCGCCAGAACATGCTCCACTTCACTGGTTCCAATTCCAAACGCCAGTGCACCAAAAGCTCCATGTGTCGCAGTGTGGCTGTCTCCGCAGACGATCGTCATCCCGGGCTGGGTCAAGCCCTGTTCCGGCCCGATGATATGGACAATGCCCAAGGTTCGGGTTTTCAATATCAAACAGTTGAATGCCGAACTCCCGGCAATTTTCTTCCATCTGTAGAATTTGTTTCGCCGAGAGATCATCCGCGAAAGCCATCCTTCCGCGCGGTGAGCCATCTATTGTCCTGGTTGGAACACCATGATCAATGGTGGCTACAGTTCGTT
Organism: uncultured Chloroflexia bacterium; assembly: GCA_963757065.1. Classification (GTDB taxonomy): domain Bacteria; phylum Chloroflexota; class Anaerolineae; order Anaerolineales; family Anaerolineaceae; genus PNON01. The sequence continues at coordinate 390,120 of CAVWQC010000001.1, forward strand.
CCGGACGCCTGACTTTTATTCCCCGTGTACGCAAGCCGGTGAAAGCCTGTGGAGAGGTGACTTCATGCACAAGATGCATGTCGATATACAGCACAGCCGGGGAATCTGCATCCACAGAGACAACATGCTTATCCCAAATTTTCTTAAAGAGGGTTTTTGGTGTGGTCATTAGAATAATTGGGAGCAGTGGTTTGGCTGGAATTGTGCGTATCTGGTGATTCTAATTTGTAGAACGATGTAACATCCCATCCAGTCGGAATTGTCCTGGGTTCATTCGAAGGTTCAAAGGACAGTGGTTCGCTCTGCTCAGTTATTTGGCGCTTTTTTGTTTTCATTTCATTCTCCTTCATAAAAAATAATGATTAATTTCTAAGTCTGTAGAAGTAATCCTTAACCTACAAACAATATTCACAGTGATGCTTCGATCTGCTGCATCGACATTTTCTCGATGGGACCAAACTCGCCGCTGGCTACCAGGAGCTTATTCAATGCCGAAAGGTAGGCTTTTGCACTGGCAACGACAATATCTAAATCCGCACCATAGCCACCATAGGTCCGTGGTTGGTCATTCTCAGCCTGCGCATCGAACGACTTCATGGTCTCATCATGGACTCTCAAGGTCACTTCACCCAACGCATCAATGCCTTCTGTAACAGCGTGGACAACAAATTCCTGCAATGTATTGGAATGCCCAACAATTGCGTCAATCGCTTTATAGGTGGCATCTACAGGACCGGTCCCCACGCTGGCATGGACATGTACACCATTCTCATGATCGCGCAGGCGGATGGTCGCAGTAGGCATGCCCATGGTGCCGCAAGTTACCTGGAGTCCATCCAGCATATAAAGCTCGCGTGGTTTGTATAGTTCGTCCGAGATCAATGCTTCCAGATCGGCATCAGTGATCATTTTCTTTTTATCTGCCAGCATCTTGAAACGGCCAAATATCACATCAATTTCTTCTTCCGCAAGAGAGTAGCCCAGTGAGATCAACCTGGTACTCAACGCATGCCGGCCGGAATGCTTACCCAGAACCAATTTTGTCTGAGATGCGCCGACAGATTCAGGACGCATGATCTCATAAGTCAACTGGTTTTTGAGCAGTCCATCCTGGTGAATTCCTGCCTCATGTGAAAATGCATTCGCCCCGACAATTGCTTTATTTGCCTGGACTGTGATGCCGGTGTAGTTGCTGACCAGCTTGCTCATGCGAACGATCTGGGTGGAATCGATCCCTGTCTGCATGCCAAATACAGGTTTGCCGGGTTTGGAGGGCCATGACCACTTCTTCCAAAGCTGTATTTCCGGCTCTTTCGCCGATGCCATTGATCGTGACCTCTGCCTGTGTAGCACCAGCCTTTAGCCCTGCCAGGGTATTGGCGGTTGCCAAACCCAGGTCATTGTGGCAGTGGACAGAAACGACACATTTCTCGATTCCAGGAGTGTTTTTGATTATTCCACTGATCAAAGCTCCGAATTCCTCCGGCATGGTGTAACCAACCGTATCAGGGATATTAAGGGTGGTCGCTCCGGCTTTGATGGCAACTTCCAATACCTCGTAGAGAAAGAGTGGATCACTGCGTCCGCCATCTTCAGGGCTGAATTCCACGTCCTGACAAAGACTTCTGGCATATGTCACCATCTCGCGGACTTTCTCCACCACCTGTTCGCGGGTCATTTTCAGCTTGTACTGCATATGAATATCTGATGTTGCCAGAAATGTATGAATGCGCGGATGTGCAGCCGGTTTTACTGCCTCCCAGGCTTTATCAATATCGTTATGTGTGGTCCGCGCCAACCCGCAAATAACTGGTACTTTATTACCGTCCGGATCATTACCAACTTCAACCGCTATCTTCCGGACAGCTTCCAGATCGTCCGGGGAAGCGGCTGGAAATCCGGCTTCAATAACATCCACGCCCATCCGAGCCAGACCACGGGCAACTTCCAGCTTTTCAGCACTGGTCATGGTTGCACCGGGTGATTGCTCGCCGTCCCGCAGTGTGGTATCAAAGATTCGAATATAGTGATCAGACAAAGGTGCCTCCTTTCCTCAGGCGTGCTGATTCTCAGGTCTCAATGCCCGAACCTGTGCACCAGTGGTCCATATTTCGGAGTTATGTAATTGCTGAAGTTCTGCAGTCAGCTTTTCCTGGTAATCGGGTTTGCCATTGACTTCCAGCACATGGCTGGTTTCTTCCCCGGAGGCGACACTCTGGTAGAGTGTTTCAAATACCGGCAGGGTGGCATTCCTGAAAGCGGGAGCCCAATCCAATGCGCCGCGTTGAGCAGTGGCACTGCAGTTGGCATACATCCAATCCATGCCATTTTGTGCCACCAGGCGGATGAGGCTCTGGGTTAATTCCTCCACTGTCTCATTAAAAGCTTCACTGGGAGAATGGCCGTGTTTCCGCAGTGTGGAGTATTGCGCTTCCATGATGCCGGCCAGAGCACCCATTAATACGCCGCGTTCACCTGTCAGATCACTGTAAACTTCATTCTTGAAAGTAGTCGCAAATAGATATCCCGAGCCGATGACGATACCGAGAGCCAGGGTCCGTTCCCGGGCGCGACCTGTAAAATCCTGTTCCACGGCAAAACTGCTGTTGATCCCGCTGCCATTCAGAAAATTCGCTCTTACACTGGTCCCGGATCCTTTGGGTGCCACCATGATCACATCCACAAATTCTGGTGGAACTACCCCGGTTTGATCTTTATAAACGATGGCAAAACCATGCGAGAAATAGAGCGCATCACCTTTGTGCAGGTGAGGTTTGATCTTAGCCCAGGTCAATTTCTGGGCAGCATCTGATACCAGGTACTGGATGACCGTTCCGCGTTCGGCAGCTTCCTCCAGGGAGAAAAGCGTTTCCCCGGGAACCCAGCCATCTGCCAGGGCTTTTTTCCAGGATTTACCGCCTTCGTTCACACCAACGATCACATTGACCCCATTCTCACGCATATTCAACGCCTGGGCAGGACCCTGTACTCCATAGCCCAACACAGCCACCAATTCATCTTTCAATACTTCCTGTGCTTTTTTTAACGGGAATTCCTCCCGGGTCACTACTTCTTCTTCAACGCCGCTAAAAACCATTTTTGCCATTTTGTAACTCCTGATATAAAAGTTCCAATTTATGGATGAATAATTTCTGTAGGACTAGACAGTTGCCAATACATTTTGTGCCTGACCATTGGCATACAATGGAGTGACTCCACGAGCCATGGCGACCACACCTGTCCGCACCATTTCAATGACACCCCATGGCCTTAATACTTCAATGAAGCTCTCAATCTTTTCTTCATCTCCTGTGATCTCGATGATCAAAGAAGCATTGGTCACGTCTACGATCCTGGCACGAAATACATCCACAATTTGCATGATGCTGGTGCGATTCTCATCCGTGGCTTTCACCTTGATCATGGCCAGATCCCGGCTGACTGTGGGTGTACCATTCAAGTCTTCAACCTGGATCACATTGACCAGCTTATACAGGTATGCGATCAAACGCTCGGCGCTCACTTCATCTGTCTCCAGGTAAATGGTCATTCGTGAAACACCGGGGGTTGTGGTTCGGCCGACTGTCAGAGAAGCAATATTAAATGCGCGTCTGCGGAAAAGGGAAGATACCCGGTTCAACACACCCGGTATATCTTCAACTAGAACAACGATCGTGTGATACATTAATAACTCCACCTTCCAAAGATAATTTATAAATACTCAGATAGCATCATTCGCTTGCTACAAAACAGCGTCTTCCATTCCGGTCAGGACAAATTGCGGCTTTGGCCGGCAAATCATTTCTTTCAGATTTGCCCCGGTAGGCACCATTGGATAAACCGAATCTTCTTTTTCCACTCGAAAGTCGATCACGACCGTGCCTTTTGCCGCCCGGGCTGCCTGCAGGGCAGGTTCAACTTCAGCGCGGGAGGTCACCCGCAAACCAGTTAAACCATGCGCTTCCACCAGTTTGACAAAATCCGGACTCTGCATCGGAGTTGCTGAATAACGTTTATCGTAGAAAAATTCCTGCCACTGGCGCACCATTCCAAGATAGCCATTGTTGATGATGGCAACATTGATCTTGATCCCTTCCTGTGCACAGGTGGAGAACTCGGCTGCAGTCATCTGGATGCCGCCATCACCAGCTACCACCCAAACCTCATCATCCGGGCAGGCAAACTTCGCCCCGATACCACCAGGAAGACCAAAACCCATCGTACCCAACCCGCCGGAAGAGAGGAACTTATTTGGAAATTCCTGCTTGTAATACTGCGCTGTCCACATCTGGTTTTGACCCACATCTGTGACTACCAGCGCTTTTCCATTGGTAAATCGCCAGATGTCATTAATGACATGTGCGGCATATAAATGCCCGGTATCAGGCAGGTTTTGTATGTCACGCATGGCGCTGTCGCCTTTCCATTCTTCGATGTTGGACAACCAGGCTGTCATGGTTTGCAGGTTCAATTTGCTTCAAGAGCAAATTTAATGTGTCGCCCAGGTCACCGATCAGTGCCAGGTCGACTTTTACATTCTTATTTATTTCAGATTTATCAATATCTGCATGAATCTTCTTGGCTCCTGTGGCATAGGCTTTCAAGTCACCGGTTACCCGGTCATCAAATCGCATACCGAAAGCCAACAGTAAGTCCGATTCCTGTATGGCCTGATTCACCCAGGCTTCTCCGTGCATACCCATCAAGCCCAGGTATAACGGATGGCTGGAAGGAAACCCTCCCAAACCAAGCAAGGTCATGGCCACTGGAGTATTGGTACGCTCTGCGAATGATAGCAATTCACTTGCACAGCCGCTTTGCAGGACTCCCCTTCCAGCCAGGATAACCGGCCGTTTTGCAGAGTGGATCATTTCCGCAGCTCGCTTAATGTCATCAGGAGCCGGGTTATATTCAGGTCGATCATGCATCCTTCGGACAACCCGATCGTCATACTGCCAATCAATGACAGTCTGCTGGGCATCCTTCGTAAAATCAACCAGCACTGGTCCGGGTCTACCGCTGCGGGCGATGTGGAATGCTTCCCTTACAACATGGCTGATCTCACGCGGGTCTGTCACCAGGTAATTATGCTTGGTGATCGGCAGGGTAATTCCGGTTACATCGATCTCCTGGAAGGCATCGTAACCTAACAGTTTGCTGGATACCTGGCCTGTGATGAACACAGTCGGGGATGAATCCATCATGGCTGTAGCAATTCCAGTCACCAGGTTTGTGGCACCAGGGCCGGATGTAGCCAGAGCCACACCTACTTTGCCGGAAGCCCGTGCATACGCATCCGCCATATGGGCTGCACCCTGCTCATGTCGCACCAGTACATGATGAATCGGGAAATTCGGAAGCGCATCATAGATCGGTAAATTTGCTCCTCCCGGATAACCGAAAACAACTTTTACCCCTTCTCTTACCAATGTTTCCCATAAAATCTGTGCTCCACTGTATTTCATCTTCTTACTCCTTCTAAAATAATTGCATCCATCAATAAGTCTGAATAATTGAATTACATTTCCAAAACAGCACCGCGGTCTGCACTGGTAACAAAATGTGCATATCGCCTTAACCATTTGCTTTCAGTTTTCGACTTGAATGGTGGTAATGCAGCCAAACGGCTTTGAATAACCTCATCAGATAATTGGACGCTAATGCGGTACGCATCCAGATCAAGCTCAATAATGTCTCCGGGTTCCACCGCGCCAATTGGTCCACCTGATGCTGCTTCCGGGGAGATATGACCAACGCAGGCACCGCGCGTGCCGCCTGAAAAACGTCCATCTGTGACCAGGGCGACCTTATCTCCCAAACCCATGCCCATGATGGCGCTGGTGGGGGAGAGCATTTCCTGCATACCGGGTCCTCCGCGCGGACCTTCGTACCGGATCACGACCACTTCGCCGGGTATGACTTCGCCAGCCAAAATGCCGGCGAGAGCACTGTCCTGGGATTCGTATACCCTGGCAGGTCCGCTGAACTTGCGCATCGAGGGGATGACTCCGCCGGTTTTAATGACCGCCCCATCCGGTGCCAGGTTGCCAAATAAACACGCCAAACCACCGCCAGCTGAGTGGGCATTCGCAGCTTGGTGGATAACTTCCTCATCCATAATTTCAGCATTTTCAACGGCTATACGCAGCGATTTGCCGCTCACAGTCATACGATCAAGATGTAATGATCCGGTGGCTTTGTGGACCTCATTTAGAATTGCCGGAATACCACCAGCGCGGTGGACATCTTCCATGTGCCATTTACCGGAAGGGCTGACCTTGCATAAGTGAGGTGTTCTGGCAGAAATTTCATTCAAACGTGAAAGGGGATACTCAATTCCGCCTTCACGAGCTATCGCAATACCATGAAGAACTGTATTTGACGAGCCGCCCATCGCCATGTCCAGCACGAATGCATCATCGAAAGCATCCATTGTGGCGATACTGCGTGGAGTAATGTCTTTTGCCACAAGATCCAGGATCAAAGTGCCGGCCTGTCTTGCAAGTTCTTCACGTTCAGGGGTTTTTGCCAGTGCTGATCCGTTGTAAGGCAATGCCAGGCCGAGTGCTTCCATCAGACAATTCATGCTGTTCGCAGTGAACATACCGGAGCATGAACCGCAGGAGGGACAGGCAAAATCTTCCAAAACCTTCAATCGGGCAGCATCGATCTTTCCAGCCTGGTAAGCACCAACACCCTCGAAGACCGAGATCAAATCCACCACGTCACCATCTGGTGTGCGGCCTGCCGGCATCGGTCCACCAGAAACGAATATTGTGGGTATGTTAACCCGCATGGCTGCCATCAGCATGCCTGGTACTATCTTGTCACAATTGGGAATGCATACCATGCCATCAAAGCGATGAGCTTCGATCATGGTCTCCACACAATCGGCGATCAATTCCCGCGAAGGCAGGGAATACTTCATCCCGGCATGCCCCATCGCAATACCATCGTCCACACCGATAGTATTAAATTCGAACGGAACTCCTCCGGCAGCCCGAATGGCACTTTTTACCAATTTGCCAAACTCCTGCAAATGAACATGACCGGGAATGATGTCCACATAAGAATTGACCACGGCAATGAATGGTTTGGACATATCGGCGTCAGTGACTCCGGTCGCTTTGAGAAGCGCACGGTGTGGGGATTTATCCATTCCTTTTTTTATTTGATCAGATCGCATCCTTGATGGCTCCTGTGTGGAAAATAAAAAGCCACCCGATTGGGTGGCTTTGCCTTAATTTGGTGTTGTAAGTTTTGCTATACCTACTTTGTTTTCACCTCTTCCAGCCTCCCAACAAGTTTTAGGTCCTTAAGAATAAGGACCGAAAGAATAATGACTGCAAGGAAGAGGTAAGAAGAAATGTTCATATTGATTTAATTAGCTTAGTATAAGGATTTGAAATTGCAAAGTCAATAGCTTTGTCCCATTATGTGAGATGTTGTACTATATTGGTCTGAGAAATGGGATAAACAAACCCTTTTGGCTTTTATTTCTAGTGCTACAATTATTTCATCTATGGAGGTGAATATGCCTGAAGCTGTAATTGTCGATGCGATCCGGACTCCCATTGGTGCCCTGGGTGGAGCGTTAGCATCCGTCAGACCGGATGACCTGGCTGCACTTGTGATCAAAGCGATGGTCGATCGCAATAAGTTGGATCCCGCCAGTGTGGATGAGGTATTTCTTGGCTGCGCCAACCAGGCCGGTGAAGACAATCGCAATATCGCCCGCATGGCCACGCTTTTAGCCGGGCTGCCGGTGACCGTCCCCGCAGTAACCATCAACCGCCTGTGCGCCTCTGGTTTGGAGGCTATCAACCAGGCTGCCCGCGCTATTCGTTCTGGTGATGGAGATATATACATCGCCGGTGGGGTGGAGAGCATGTCACGTGCCCCATTTGTTTTTGGCAAAGCGGAGCAGGCGTATCCATTCGGAAATCTGACTGCTTATGATACGGCCATGGGCTGGCGATTCACCAATCCACGGTTGACTGAAATGCACGGCACCCAGCCGATGGGCGAGACCGCTGAGAATATCGCTGAAGAAATGCACATCACCCGAGAGGAACAGGATGCTTTCGCGTTCGCCAGCCATCAACGGGCGATCGCTGCCATGGATTCTGGCAAATTCGCAAAAGAGACATTACCAATTTCCATTCCAAACCGCAAAGGCGAACCGACTGTAGTATCTCAGGATGAACGCCCACGTAGAGATACAACGCTGGAATCACTGGGCAGACTTAAGCCAGCTTTCAAAAAAGATGGAACAGTCACCGCAGGCAACTCTTCAGGTTTGAATGACGGTTCTGCCGCGGTGTTGATCATGAGTGCTGAAAAAGCCCGGTCTCTTGGCTTAAAACCAAAAGCCCGGTTCGTTTCTTCTGCAATTATCGGTTTGGAGCCACGCGTCATGGGACTTGGACCGATCTATGCCACCCGCAAGGCGTTACAAAAAGCCGGTTTGACAATCGAACAGATCGGTTTGGCTGAGATCAACGAAGCTTTTGCAGTGCAAGCCCTTGCCTGTATGCGCGAACTGGGGCTACCCCACGACCGTACCAATGTGAATGGCGGAGCTGTTGCCCTGGGTCATCCACTGGGCTGTTCGGGAGCACGGATTATGGTCACGTTATTGAACGAGATGCAGCGCCAGGCGGATTCACAACCTGCACCATTTTACGGATTAGCCACCCTGTGTATCGGTGTAGGTCAGGGTGAAGCCATGATCATCGAATGGATAAAATAAACAGAGGAGAATTTGATGCAGAGGAAAACCATCACGTTACTTGCTTTGGTCACAATCTTAATCAGCCTGGCTTGCAATTTTTCGGCTCCAACTCCCACCCCTGAACTTCCACCCATAACAGTGCCATATCCTGACACGCTTGTTCCACCACCTCCACTTCCGACAAACACAGAGGTGATTCCAGCGGTCACTGATACTTCGCAACCATCTGCAGATACTGGTCCATTAGTTCAATTAAACTGGTTCAGTATAAATCTTCCAGCCACCGTTGCAAGCTCAGCTCAATCTACAGTTGTAGCAGCTGTCTCGTCTTCCGATCAGGTCGCTCCCTGGGAGATTGCTCCTCAACATGAAGAAATGACTTTCACCGGATATTTCCTTGCTGATACATTTCATGAACCCATTATCAACATCTATCCGGTTCAGGACTTCATTTCGATCGAACCGACAGTGGCTGATCGTGTAACCGAGCTGCAAAAGATCATCCAGGAAAAATCAGAAAATCCCGGAAACATACCAATTCTTCCTTTTTGGAATGCTGCACAGGTTTTCCTATCAAATCCGGTCTATTTGGATTTTCAAAATGTCAGCGGTATTCGTTATTTAACCCAGTATGGACAGGCCATCATGCCTATCAATAATCACGACCTGTTCTACTCTTTCCAGGGCTTAACTTCAGATGGAAAATATTGGATCAGCGCCATCCTGCCAGTAAATCATCCATCAATTCAGGCAACATACGATGATCCGCTACCAGCAGATTATGAACAATTCATGGCAAACTATGAGCAGTATAAAACTTTGCTGCGTGCCAACCTCGATACTCAGCCGCCGGAGACTTTCACGCCTTCACTTGCCGACCTGGACGCAATGATCAGTTCGATTGTGGTTACCCATTAGGAATTCCACCACAATGGGTTGGTTTTAAGGTCATTTCGGTTTATAACGATATTGTCGATTAGTATATAAGAGAATACTATTAATTTATATTGAATTTTGAGGTGGGAGAAACCTTCCATGAAAAAGGTAACTGAAATAGTAGCCCACTCCAGCCATGTTGCCGGGGTGATCTTCTCGCCGGATTCTAAAACCGTGCTTTCCTGCGGGATGGATGCCCTGATCAAGCTATGGTCTGTTGAAGATTGGAGTCCGATCGGTGAATTTGCAGGTCATGAAAAAAGCGTTAACTGCCTGGCTTTCTCCCCCGACGGGAAAACCCTGGTCTCCGGTTCGACGGATACAGACCTGCACCTCTGGAGCTATCCTGATGGGGCAAACAGAGGTGTGCTCCGCAGCCACCGTAACACGGTTGCCTGTGTGCAGTATTCGCCGGATGGCAGCCTGATCGCTTCATGCTCGTATGATGCCAAAGTGAAGCTCTGGAATGCCGCGACTGGAGAATTAGTATTGACTTTCAATGACCACCCCAAAAATGTGGCTGCAGTTCAGTTTACTCAGGATGGCCATTTCCTGGCTTCAGGCGGGATCGGCGGCGATATCCTGGTGATGTCAGTTCCGGATGGAGGGCTGATTCAACGCTTGAAAGGGCACTCAACCACGGTGACCAGCCTGGCACTCAGTCTGGACGGAAAATTATTGATCTCCACCGGGTATGACGGCACCATCCGCTACTGGAATACCACGTCATGGGTCGAGGAAAAATCCATACCCATCAAACAGAGAGGGTTGTTTCCGATCAACCTGTCTCCAGACGGGAAATTTCTGGCAGTCGGATGCGAATTCATGGTCAAGGTTTTCAGGATGGAAGATGGTACGCAAATAGAAGAGCTGCCAGTGGACGCAAAAGGTGTGTATGCTGTGGCCTTTTCCCCGGACGGGAAGTACCTGGCCAGCGGATCTGCTGATAAAATTGTTCGGGTGTGGGAAGTGTCTTAAAAATTGTATCGTTTTAGTGGACTGACAATCATCAAAACAAACATCTTTTCAAATTGGAGCGTTCTATGACCGAGTTTGATGCCGCCTACCATTTTCCCAAAGGTTTTTTATGGGGGACAGCCACTGCTTCCCACCAGGTGGAAGGAAATAACCACAATAACAACTGGTCGCGCTGGGAAACAGAGCCAGGTCGAATTATTAATGACGAAAAATGCGGCCTGGCTTGCGATTGGTGGGGTGGCCGCTGGAAGGAAGATTTCGACCGGGCGGTCGAGACCGGACAGAACGCGCACCGGCTTTCCATCGAGTGGAGCCGCATCCAGCCCGCCCAGGATCGCTGGGATGAGGATGCCCTGGATTACTACCGCGAGATGCTGCGCGGTTTGTACGATCGCGGATTATCAGCCATGGTCACCCTGCACCACTTCACCGATCCGCTGTGGATGGCAGACCAGGGCGGTTGGGAAAACCCCGAATCGCCAGTATGGTTTGAAAAATTCGTCCGCAAAGCCGTGGAAGCATTGAAGGAATACTGCTCCACATGGGTGACCATCAATGAACCGAATGTCTATGCGGTTTCAGGCTACATTTACGGACAGTTCCCACCCGGAAAGAAGAGTATAAAGACAGCATTGAATGTGATGGTCAACCTGACCAAAGGGCACGCTGCCGCTTACCACGCCATCCATGAGATCCAAAAGGAAGCCCGGGTGGGCTTTGCCATCAATTACCGCGACTTTGTTCCTGCAAAAACCTGGTTCCTGCCGGATCAAATCGCTGCCAATATTCAAAAGAAAACTTTCAATAACGCTTTCCCGGTAGCCGCGATGACAGGACTGCTGGATACGCCATTTATGAAGACCCGCATCCCGCAGGCAGCCAACACCCAGGACTTTTTGGGTGTCAATTATTATTCGCGCGATCTGGTAGCGTTCGATCTCACCAAACCCTCCAGCCAGTTCATCCACAATTATTATCCCAAAAACCCGGACCTCAGCCCGACAGGATTCATTGCCAATATACCGAAAGGAATGTACGAGGCACTAAAATGGGGGCTGAAGTTCAAGGTACCCATGATCGTGACCGAGAATGGCGTGGAAGACCATCTTGATACTCTTCGTCCACGCTACCTGCTGCAGCATATTCACCAGGTCTGGCGGGCTGTCAACTTTAACTGGCCGGTAAAGGGATACTTCCACTGGTCGCTGGTGGATAATTTCGAATGGGAACGAGGCTGGACCCAGCGCTTCGGTTTATGGGGTTTGAACCCTCAGACCCAGGAACGCACCCGCCGCAAGAGTGTGGACCTGTACGAAGCCATCTGCCGCGAGAACGGCATCACGACTGATATGGTGGATCGCTTCGCTCCTGAGGTGATGCAGAAGATATTTAATGCATGAGGGGATGACGGATAATCTAATTCAATTTTGTAATTGGATATAATATGTGTCGCTATTGGTTTACATCTCCATCGAATGAATAATTAGGACAATTCCAATCTTTAAGGAGTAACGTTTATGCTTGATCAAATCAAGAAAAATATCCAGCGTATCCAGAAGCTGGGGGCAACGTACGTGGATACCCGTTGGTATCCGTATGAGGAAACCAATTCACTCACCATGTGGAATGGCAACTTAAAGGATGCCAGCGCCAGAAATCGAAAGCGGTGCAGGAATCCGTGTGCTTTATAAAGGAGCCTGGGGATTTTCAGCCTCCTCCGACTTGAGCAACCTGGGGGCAATGTACGATCGTGCGTTGGATAATGCCCGCATCGCTGCTGAAAGGGTGACATTTCCTGTTCGCCTGGCTGAAAAAGATATCATCCAGGCAAAGTTCAACAGTCCGAACAAAATAGACCCATTCACAGTATCCCTGAATGAAAAAGTGAATTTCCTTAAAGAATTGGATGGATACTTAAAAGACGATGCCGTCGGACAGCGCATCTCCGAAATGAACTTTATCCGGAAGAACATCTGCTTCGTGGATTCTGAAGGCTGCGAAATTGAAAAAACGATCGTTGAATCTTTTTCAACGATGGAAGTCATGAGCCAGGATGAAAACGGTGTGACCCACGAACGTAAATTCCGGCTGCATAAACAGGCGGATACCCGTGGTTGGGAAAATTATGACCTGGCTGTCTTCAAAGAAAATGCGGAAAGGATCGTCCGTGAATTAAAGCAAATTATGGCCGCACCGGAATGTCCCAAGGATGAACGCTCTGTCATCCTGCTGCCGGGCATCATGTACCTGCAGACGCATGAGACCATCGGCCATGCCCTGGAGCTGGACCGCATTTTGGGATATGAACTGGCCTTCGCAGGCGGCTCATTCGTTACATTAAAAGATTTCGGAACATTGCGCTACGGTTCACCCAAGCTGACCGCCCGTGCAGATGCGACCGTGCCCAACAGCCCCGGGAGTTTCGGGTTCGATGATGATGGCGTCACCTGCCAGAATAATGTGCTGATCGATAAAGGCATCCTGGTGGGTGCCATTTCCGGACGGCAAATGGTCGAAGAAGCCAATGCCCGTGCGAAAAAAGAAATATTCAAGGGCAGCGGCGGAGCGAATCGTGCGACTGCTTTTTACCGGGTCCCGATCGAACGCATGACAAATATCAACATCGATCCCGGTGAAGACGGCACCCTGGAAGATATCATCAGCAAAACTGAGAAGGGAATCATCCTGGATGGCGATCGCTCCTGGTCGATCGGATCAAACCGCGAGCAATTCCACTTTGGAACTGAAATCGGCTGGCTGGTGGAGGACGGCCGCAAGACACACGTGGTCAAGAATTCCACCTATAAAGGGGAGACCATCAAATTCTGGAATTCGCTCTCAGCCGTGGGTGATAAATCCACCTGGCAGGTCAATTATGTATCCAATTGCGGCAAGGGACAGCCCAATCAGATCATTCAGCTTGGTCACGGAATCCCGGTTTGCCGCTTTGATCACGTGCTGGTAGGAGAATAGACATGAAAGAGCAGATTTTATCCACCCTGCATGAATTACGTCTTTATGCCCTGGAAAAGGGTTACGTGGTTTCCATCCTCTTCCGGGAAGAAGACAGCAACTTGATGCGTTTTGCCAATTCTGCCATCTCCTTGAACACGAATGAACATCTCATCCGCATCGAAGTGACAGCTTACGAAGGGAAAAAACGCGCCAGTTATGAAATGATCACCAGCCTGGATCAGATGGATATCATGAAAAAAGGTGTGGACACCGCCGCGGAAATGGTCAAACATGCCATGCCGTTGGATTACAACCCCACCATTCCATTGTTGGACGAGGATTTCAGCGACGAAAGCGGATATGACCCTGCGCTCGCCGCGATGACCAATAGTGAAAAACTGGAATTTCTCAACCAGGTGTCCAAAGGACTCGAGACGTCGGATATAAAGCTGGGCGGGATCTTCTCCAGCGGTACGAATGTGCAGGCAGAGGTGAGCACTCTATCCGATAAAAGCTTGTATATCAAGTTCACAGACACTCAGGTGAACGCAGTGCTTTCGCATGAGCAACTAAAATGGGAAGTGATCGCCGAGCAGTCAGCCCAGCAAAAAAGCGACTTGAACCCCGCCCCGCTGCATGAGGATCTATCCTTCCTGCTGGATCATTATCAGCATGATCAACCACAACAGGTCCCCCTGGGAACTTATGATATCGTGTTTGGGGCAGCGGCAATCGCAGATATGCTGCATTTCTTCCACTATATCGGTTTCGACGGTGGAATGATGAAACGAGGGTATTCATTCCTAACCCCTGAACATATTGGCAAGAAAGTCTTTTCAGAGCAAGTCAAGTCTATATGATGATGCCAACGACCGGAGGACATTTCCTTACAAACGCGATCTTCTTGGAATGAAACGAAATACATACCCGCTGGTAGAAAAAGGTGTTTTCCGCGGTTTCGATATACGTTCAGGATGAGGCGGATGAATTTGGAGAAAAAGCCACCGGTCACACGGTTTATCATGACAGCCTGGTAATGAAAGGTGGAAGCCAGAAGGTCCAATCCCTCAAAGAACTGGTAAGCCAGCCGCGTGATAACGACCTGTTATATTTCCCATTCATTCATTACATGAATATTGTGAATCCCTCCAAAGGGTGTCATCACCGGCAGCAGTCGATTTGGTGCGCTGTTATTGAAAAAAGATGGCAGTATCGTCGTGCCTTATAACTACCGCATCACCCAGAGCCTGCTGGATATCTTTGGTGACAAAGTCGCCTGGGTATCATCAGAAGTGGAAGCCTATAACATTTCATCATCCTACGCTGCCCGGAATCCACAGGCGATTGTGGTTCCGAAATTCATGCGGGTGAATGGTTTGGAGATCTCCCATTCGAACTCATCGTATTAATGGATAGGATGATGTCACCGAATTGGTGCTTGAGAAATTATTGAAGAATTGAATATAGATGACAAAAAGATCCTAAAGGTGAGTAATACCTTTAGGATCTTTATATAAATAATGCTTAATGTTGATTTGAATAAGGGGTCTCAATTCTCGCTAACTGCTATTGTTAGTTTAATGGCGGAGGGAAAGGAATTGTAAAATCTCTGGGCGGCATACCAAGATAGACCACAAAATAGAAATACAGGTCGATGGCTACCAGCGCAACCAGTAGAAAAACTGCTATCTTTGCATAACCGCTTTTCCAGATCCAATCAATTGCCAGGCCGATCAACCAGCAAATGGCTGGAATGGCCACCACATAATGCGGGCTGCCGTTAGCAACCCCGATCAGAAATCCACCAAAGAAGGATGTGAGTAATAGCCAGGCTAGCGGAATCCAATTCTTTCTGACAATGGCTATCACGATACCAGCAATAAAGAGGATGGCTGCCGGACCAAAAACAAGCGGGATGGTTGGACCATAAAAACCGGAAGGGTCGGGGTATATTGTGTATGTCCCCAGAGAATACAGCACCTGATGCCAGAAGAACTTCCAGTAGTCAACTACACCAATAATGGCGAGGAGTGCTTCAGGTTTCCATCCCCATACCTGGTTGGTGCGATCAAGGTAGGCTGTTGGATTGGTGATCGCAAAGAGGATGATGGGGCCGGCAACACATAGTGCGACCAGGCCAAGGATCCCCAGGAAACCCATTTTTTGACTCGTGTTTCCATTTTCTTTCCAAAGGGTGATCACGAGCAGGATCAATAAAAAGGCACCGATCTTGCTGCCGAGATAAAAGTATTGCGAAATTCCCAGGGCGAAACCTGATAATACTGCTCCGCCGGTCCAGCGTTCTTTCCAGCCTTTTACGAACCCATAAACGACCAGGGGCACCCATAAAGTATCCCAGATATTATTCAGCCCGACCCTGGAATAGTGGATGGAAAAATGATAGGCCGCCATCATAATGGCTGAGAGAATTGCGATCCGTCTGCCGCTGATGCTCTTTACCATCAAATAGGTCACGACAACACCCAGTGCACCAGCGATCGCTGAGGAGACCCGTAATCCTGCAACCGTAAAACCAAATATCTTCATGGTGTAGTACAAAATATAGTGATGTAATGCCGGTTGGGAGGATGGCCCGGTAATGAAAGGATTCATGATGAAAATTGGATCCCCGAAGAGGTTATCCCTGGCAAAACTGGCCACCCCGGCTTCATCTATATGGAAAAGACCCGGTATCGAGCCTAGAAATGGTACCCGGATCAGTAAAGCGGATGCAAGTAAACCCAACATGATCAGCAGGTCAAGTTTCGAGGGTGCTGGACTGCGTGTGTAGAAAATACTGATGATAAAGACGACACATGCCAGCCAGGTCCAGAATTGCCAGCCCAGGATTCCTCCCTGGTTGGCATAAGCATAACCGATCCAGATTGTAGTTACGGTACATGCCAATGCCAGCAATGCTTTCAAGCGGTGCGGCTGCAGATCCAGCCAAAGCTGCTTAAATCCGGCTGACAATTTTGAGTTAGAGAAGTTAATATTCTTCATAGTTGAAATTTCCTGACAGAAAAATTACATCACCAAAATTGATGATAATTGAAATAATTATAGCATCGCAAAAAAATCAAACATCAGGGGAAAGGCATAAATGAGCTCTACCTTTCGTTAATCGCAACTAGTATTCCATTATGCTAACATCCAATTCAGTAAACTAATAAAGTTGATTTTGGTAGTCATTTCCTTCAATTCATTAAACATTATCACTTTTATTGACATGCCTATTGTCAACTTTCATAATTGAATCACTTCTATATTGAAATCCATTTAGAAATATGCCATAGGTTAAGATTGTTTTGAGGCAAACAAATGAATTAATGCATAGAAGGTAATAAATATCCTGAAGATTAACTGACCTGCCTCCGATCAGGTCAAAGGAGTTAATATGAGCAAAATTCGTTTATTGGTTGGAACGCGGAAAGGGGCATTCATCCTTTCCTCAGATGGAAAACGAAGAGACTGGAAGGTGGACGGCCCGCATTTTGCCGGCTGGGAGGTCTATCATATGCAGGGATCACCGGTTAACCCGGACCGGATCTATGCTTCGCAAACTTCCAGTTGGTTCGGGCAGGTCATCCAACGCTCCAATGATGGCGGGATGAACTGGGAACCGGTGGGAAACAAGTTCACCTATGAGGGTGATCCGGGAACCCACCAATGGTATGACGGCTCCCAGCGACCCTGGGAATTCAAGCGCATCTGGAGCCTGACACCTTCGCTGCACGAACCGGATACCGTCTTTGCCGGTGCTGAAGACGCAGCCCTATTCCGCTCAGATGATGGCGGTCAAAATTGGCAGGAACTTGCTGACCTGCGCAATGCCAAGGGAAATTTGTGGCAGCCGGGAGCAGGAGGTATGTGTTTGCATTCCATACTACAAGACCCTTCCGATGCGAACAGGATCTTCATTGCCATTTCAGCAGCAGGTGCATTCCGTACTGACGATGGAGGCAAGTGCTGGCTGCCGATCAATAACGGATTAACTTCTCTATATGAACTTCCAGATCCGGCATCTGAAGTCGGGCACTGTGTCCATAATATCGCCATGCATCCTACCAAACCGGATGTGTTGTATATGCAGAAGCATTGGGACGTGATGCGCAGCGACAATGCTGGAGAACTGTGGCATGAGGTAAGCGACAATTTGCCCAGTGATTTCGGCTTCCCGATCGCTGTTCATGCACACGAACCGGAGACGATCTACGTCGTACCCATTAAAAGCGATTCGGAGCACTTTCCTCCAGATGGAAAATTACGGGTGTACCGCAGCCGCACCGGTGGCAACCAGTGGGAACCACTGACCAGGGGATTGCCTCAGAGTAATTGTTATGTGAACATCTTCCGCAGCGCCATGGCAGTGGATACACTGGATTCGTGTGGCATTTATTTTGGTACCACTGGCGGACAGGTTTATGCTTCCGCTGATTCTGGAGATAATTGGTATCCCATCGTTCACGACCTGCCTCCTGTGCTTTCGGTGGAAGTACAGACTCTGCCATGATCAGAGTAATCATGCCAGCCCACCTGCGTGATCTGGCCAAAGTCGAAGGTGAGGTAATGCTTGATGTGGAGGGACAGGCATCGGTAAGCACTATCCTCACCTCGTTGGAGGAACATTACCCGATGCTGCGTGGAACGATCCGCGACCAGGTAACCTTTTTGCGGCGACCGTTCATCCGATTTTTTGCTTGCGGAGAAGACCTATCCCAGGATTCCCCCGACAACCCATTACCTGAAGCAGTTGTTAACGGAAAAGATGTTTTACGGATAGTTGGTGCGATGGCCGGGGGATAAATCTTGTTGCTAACTTAATGTTTGAATCCTTAAGTGTAGGGATCCACGAAAGAACTTTTATTAAACACTGCAACCATTTATCAACCTGGAGATTATTATTCAATTTTTATTTTAATGGCACTGAATTCACTGCACCGAAAACCTCTACAAACCGATCAGGAAAATCCTTGCTTTGAGCCTTGAAATGGAATGTCCCTGTTATCTTGCCGGTTGCAGGATCAGCAGTAAAGTTGTATTCACCGCTTTCAGCAATATATAGAAATGCATTGATATAGATGGCTGCAGTAAGATCTTTTTGATTACCATTTGTGCTATATGGAGCCATCTGGATAATGCCTTTTTCCAGTTTATCTTTTGGGAGCATCAAATTAACAACATAGCGTTCGGTCCCACTGATCAACCCAACAACATAGGTGGTATCAATCGACTGATATTGGACGTTAGCTCCCATAACAACATCATTCTCATAACCGGAAACATCATAGGCATATGAACCCGGATCCAGGTCCTGAGGTGCATAAGGTGAATCGGCGCCTTCCGTAGATTGTCCTCCCGGATTTTGGGGTTGGGTGGGTTGGTCAGCAAAAACAGATCCGCTTTCGGGATATCCGATCAACTCCACTGCATCTATTTCACTCCACCCGAGACCTAATTGGCTCTGGTCAATGTATATCTTTACTTTTTTAACGTAGACCTTTTTGTCCAACTCCAGGAAAACCTGGTAAAGGTCCGGACAGAATTCAACCACCTGGGGAGTAGTTTCGCGGGCTACATATTCATTTCCATCAACATCAATGATATCGACTTCAGTCACCTGGGATGGGTTAAAGCTGGTGTAGATGGCTATTTCAGTTGGAATGACTGGAACATCATAGGAAAGCTCGATCCATTCTTTTGTGTCCGACTCCAGGGATGCCCACGCGCTTGAATTATCTTCACAGTTCAGCACATCTGGAGCTCCTGTTGCCTGTGAAGCCGACCAGGAAACCTCTCCATATTCAGAACTTGCTCTCGCAGAACTCGCCCATTGACGTATCTGTTCGACTTCCCCGGTAGAAACAGAACCGGGTTTTTCATTCGTTTGTTCAGTGATAGCCTGTTGGTCATCCATATCTTCTGAAACGGGGCAACCAGCATCTGGCACGATATCGATAAATTTTATGCTAGACAAAACATCTTCGAAATATGGAGCTATCTCTTCGTCCCAACGATCTGCCGGACTGGATGCCAACATGGTAAATTGGCGGAACGGTGTTAACATGGATGTAACAGCGATGGCTCTGATCTCCGTTCCCCCCTGTTGACTGGTAAGCTCAGTCTGTAATCCCTGGAAGCCTCCAACCTTGACTTTTTTCGCTTTACCAAGTTCAGCTTCTGTTGAAGAAGCCTTAAATTTATCAAAGGCTTCTTCATTGGTCATTTCCTGCGTATTATCACCTGCCATGATCATGAAAACTGGTCCAAAATCTGGATCAGCATCCGGTGCTTTCATTTGGATAATTCCAATGGAACAAGTCACCTCCCAATCAGGAATGGGTGAAAATTTAAACCCGCCTTCATCATAAACATATTCAGTTAAATCATCGGATTGATTACCTGAATTCGTTCCTTCTGATGTCGAAACACCTGCTTCTATTTTTCCTTTATCAATTTCCGATTCAACATTATTCATAGATTTTGTACTTGAAAGGCAGGCAAAACTGACCAGAGCGATCACTATCACAAAAAGAATGTTGCGGGGTGTTTTCATAATAATTCCTCCATTCGGTGGTTATTGATTTCCCTCATTTATTTATAGTAATATAAATTATTTTGTTACTCCGACGGGAAATTTCCCTTTAAATATGCATTAATGATAATTCTATATTAGAATTAGTAATAAATATAAGTAAAAAAAGTGAGTTAACAGGCATAAGTTATGAGATATTTTTCTTTCTGTCAGAGTCAAAATATTCCCATACAATATTTACAAATAAAATAGTATTCACATTACCTGAACGGGATAATTAACTTAATCTTAATAAAATCATTGAACATGCATTAAATATAAAGGACCCATGGCCGACAGAATACTCATCTTCCCCTACCATCACCCGTCCGATCTGGAGATCATCACTGATCTGCTGCCTCGCTGCCGTGATAAAAAATCCATATCAGATCCACCAACAGTCCTCGATATTAAAGGTTTACTCGAGACACCGGAAATTCAAAAAAGGACCCGCATCTGGACAACCCATGAAGGATTACCGGTGGGGTATTTGCTGGTGGATAAAGCCAACAACATGGTCTTTGATTTTCTGAAGGGGTTTTTGAATAATACATTGGAAGATCAACTTGTGCGAATGGCAACCGAATTCGTACAGGAAAATCTTCAGATCCTGGAAGAGTCTTTTCTGGAGCTGACTGTCCGGGAAGAGGATGAAAAACGAATCGCCATGTTGACACGCAATGGTTTTCGTCCACAGACAGCTGCGATGCTTACTTATGGTATAAGCCTAAAACACCTTCCTGCAGAAGTTGAACCACCTGCCGGATATAAAATTCGGCAGCTAAAGGGAGAATCTGAAGTACAGGATCTGGTTACGCTCCACAAGGCTGCATTTCAGAACAATGCAATGACCGTGGAAGACCGGACAGCTTTCATGAATTCTCCAATTTATGACCCGGTTCTGGATATTGTTGCAGTGACACCGGATGATAAACCAGCCGGATACGCTATCGGTATAATCGACAAATTGAGTAACCATCTTTCCGGACAATTGAAAGGGAGTATAAAAACGATTGCGGTGCACCCGGATCATCAAAGGAAGGGACTGGCCACCTGTCTTCTGAACCGATCCATTAAATTGATGAGTTTGTACGGGATGGAGCAAGTCTACCTGGATGCAAGCAGCGAAAATACTGCCATGGAGAAAACCGCCTTAAAGACCGGCTTCCAATTGGCTGGAAAACGTCTATTGTATAGCAAAAAGATCCACAAACAATAAATTTGAGGAGGAATCGACTATGCCTGTAAAGCACTTCATTGATACAGAGGACTTTTCCAAGGAGGAATTACTCAAGATCATTGAATTGACACGATTATTGAAAGCTGCCGATAAACAAGGCTGCACCCCAAGGTTATTGCAGGATGCGACGCTGGCAATGATCTTTGAAGAGCCTTCCACCCGAACCAGAGTCTCATTTGAAGTGGCCATGACCGAACTCGGCGGACATGCGATCTACCTCAAGCCCGGTGAGATCCATCTGGGTGTGCGTGAGTCGCTTTATGACACGGCTCAGGTTCTTTCACGTATGTGTGATGTCATCGAAGCTCGGACACTCAAGCATAAGACGGTGACCGATCTGGCAAAATATGCTTCCGTGCCAGTCATCAACGGCCTGACCGATTATAACCATCCCACCCAGGTAGTCTGTGATGTGTTAACGATGATCGAGCATGCCCCGGCCGGTAAAAAATTGGAAGATCTGAACGTTACATTTATTGGTGATGCCACCAATGTATTAAGCTCACTGATGCTGATCTGTACCCGATTGGGCATAAACTTCACTCAAGCTGCACCAATAAAATACCAGGCACCAGAAGAATGGATGGAATGGGCAAAAGCCAATTGTAAGGTTTCAGGCAGCACTCTCACCATCACAGATGACCCGGTAAAAGCCGTGGAAAATGCTGATTTTATCTATACTGATCTTTGGTGGTGGGTGGGACAGGAAAATCAGATCCCGGAGCGGCGCGCAGCTTTTATGCCTGACTTCCAGGTGAGCTTGACCCTTTTCAATAAAGCTCCAGCACATTGCAAATTCATGCACTGTCTGCCGGCTTCGCGTGGTGTGGAAGTCACGGACGAAGTGATAGATCATCCCCGTTCCATTGTTTTTGACCAATCAGAGAACCGTCTCCATACCGAGAAGGGACTGCTGGTTTACTTTGTATACCCCAGGTTGAAGCAGCCTACCGAAGGAATGAAATCCTTCCATAAAGATACAATCGAAAATTTCCTGAAACAGGATTAATTATTCCGACCCAAATTACAGGGATTTTATGAGCCAATTGATCAACTCCACACCCCGTCAGGATGGATTCCGGATGCCGGGTGAATTTGAACCGCACCAAGGAACCTGGATGCTTTGGCCGGAACGCCCGGACAATTGGCGCCAGGGTGGTAAACCAGCCCAACAAACCTATGTAAATGTGGCAGTGGCCATTTCAATGTTCGAACCGGTAACCATGTGTGCATCCGCTTTAGAGTTTATTAATGCACGCAAAATGTTACCGGATAATATTCGCCTGGTGGAAATGTCCAGCAACGATGCCTGGATGCGCGATTGTGGACCAACTTTCGTAGTCAACAGCCAAAAAGAAGTGCGCGGGATAGACTGGCAGTTCAACGCCTGGGGAGGACTGGAAGGTGGTCTGTATTCTCCATGGGACCAGGATGACCTGGTTGCCAGTAAAGTTCTTGATATCGAATGGGTGGACCGGTATCAGGCACCCTTCGTATTGGAAGGCGGTTCGATCCATGTGGACGGAGAAGGAACACTAATTACCACGGAAGAATGTCTATTAAACAAGAATCGCAACCCGCATCTATCCCGGGGAGAGATCGAAAATTTGTTAAAAGAATATACAGCAGCTTCCAAGATCATCTGGCTTGGACAGGGTGTTTTTAATGATGAGACCAACGGTCATGTCGATAACTTATGCTGCTTTTTACAACCGGGTGAAGTTGCACTTACCTGGACTTATGACAAATCTGACCCCCAATATGACATTTCAATGGATGCCTATGAAAGACTAATTTCTACGGTTGATGCGCACGACCGGAAGCTAACTGTGCATAAGATCCACCAACCTGCACCGGTCCTTATATCCCGTGAAGAAGCAGACGGGGTGATCCCAGTTGAAGGTACACTACCTCGTGAAGCCGGCGCCAGGATGGCCGCATCCTATATCAACTTTTACATTTGCAACCATGGAGTTATAGTACCAATATTTGGTGATCCACATGATCAATCCGCAATTGACACTATTTCAAGGCTAATGCCGGATCATAAAGTTGTAGGGATCCCTGCCCGCGAAATACTTTTAGGTGGTGGGAATATCCATTGTATTACCCAGCAGCAGCCGGTTGGAAGAACTAAATAGAAATCTGAAAATCGAGAGGTGGTAATCTAAAAAGCCATCATCCTTTTAGATTACCACCTTCTTTTTCTTTCTGGACTAATAACCTAATTCTGGATGGACAATATTCAGGAGTGGTTGTCCTGAGTAGTACCTTCTCAGGTTTTCTGCAAACAACAGCACTGCCCGGTCATTATAAAACCGGCTGTTACCAGCGACATGGGGGGTGATGATGACATTGGGCATTTGCCAGAGGGGATTATCATCCGGCAGCGGTTCAACCGGAAAAACATCCAGCGCAGCACCAGCTAACTTTTTTTCTTCCAGTGCATGAATGAGGGCAGTTTGGTCAACGATCTCACCCCGGGATGCATTGATGAGATATGCAGTAGGTTTGCAGGCGGCTAATTCGTCTGTGCCGATCATATGCATCGTCTGGCTGGTAAGGGCAGTGCATATCACAATAAAATCACTCTCTTTGAACACAGACTTGATTGCCTCTACAGGGTATAACCGGGTGAAAAGATCTCCAGCTGGATCACCCATGCCAGGTGGTGTGTAGCCATGATCTTCGGGATGCATGGCATCCCGTTTAATGGCAAGCACCTGAGCACCAAATGGTTGAAGTAATCGCGCAATCTGCCGACCAATGGAGCCATATCCGACCAGGCAGACAGTGCTACCGCGCAGCTCTGTGGGTGAGAATCGATCCCATCGTTCCTTTGGCCATTCCCGGGACATTTGGGCCAGCCTAAGATCAGGCATCTTGTGCCCCAGTGACAATAACATCATGACTGTGAATTCCGCTATTTGAGAGCTGGCTGTGCCGCTAAGATTGGTTACTTGAATCTGGGGGTTATTCACTAAAGGATCCTGCATTGCAAAATCGATCCCTGCATAATGGAACTGGAGCCAACGTAACTTGGGTACCTGTTCTATTCGGGGAAGCAGCCGGTCGGTATACAACACTTCAGTATTCGCCCACAGATCCGGGGAAATCTCTTCGACTTTGTGGGCACTCACCATCTTAATTTTCACTCCTGGCGCCGCTTCTTTAATGTCAGTTGTTGAGATTCATTAAAAGGTGTGGTTATCAGTACTTCAATGTTTTTTGCCATAATTATCCTATTGAATTTTCTCCTGCTTCAATTTGAAATACCATACAAAAGTCCTTTACTGAAATAGCCGATAACATAATAGATCAGTCCAGAATAACTTTACAATCAACTTGCAATACTGTTGCTACATCCGGAATCTCTTAATATGTATGTAATAATTATAAGATAATAATTCGTCGAATTTATGCTACTATATCGGGTGACTCTATATGAAAACAAAAGGTTTGAGCATTTCCATCGCGGGGACCGTCATCATTATCATTGTGATGATTGGTGCAATATTTCCATCCCCGATGCATAGCGTCTATGCTCAAGATCTTTCCACAGAGACATCTACTCCTGTCTCCTTTTATACCGAAACTCCAATCCCGCCAATTATCGAAACTGAAACAATTCCACCTGTTTTACCTTCTGAAACAAACACTGATACACCCAACTACATCACCAGAAAACCTAATACCAACCCTAACCCCGGAACCTACATACACTGAGACGCCATTACCGACAGAAACATTAGAAATTCCGTCAGGTGACTTTCATTGGAAAGTGAGTATTGAAGTCCCTATCCTATCAGCGGATCTGCAATCTTTTGGCGGAGTCAGCGGTGCAGAAACTCACCTCGAAAATACGCTGCAAAATGAGATAACCGATGAAGGTGTAGCCTTTGATGTGAATACCACCCAAATCACAAATACGTCTGCAACATACATCGTCGAACTTGAAGGTACCGGTGGAATTGATCAGTTTGTTCAAACAATTTACTCGGATCTGAACGAGCAGCTGAATTTGCTGAATGGTCCCATCCAACTCAGAATCACAGGTTATGTTCAAAACGGCCAGATCATTCCAGTCATCCTGGAAAGTAACATCACCACCGGATACCTCTGGGAACTGGTAAGTTTTGATACTTCCATGCTTGAAAAGCAAGGCAAGCCATTATTCGAGCAGAAGATGAGCGGAATTGGTGCCCCTTCCAAAGAGATGATCACCCTGAGAGCAATTGCAGATGGAATGACCACTATTACCATCAACTACCGCCAGCCATTTGACCGTGGCGAACGCCAGACAAGGTTTATTGACCTCACCGATGGAAAAATGCCGGATGTGATCGACCTGTCAAATCCATTTCAGGTTACTTCCAGTCTGCCGCCAGCACCAATCACCGAAGATGCAGCACCAGAATTGCAGACCACTGATCCAGTTGTTAGCTTGCCGGCTACATTTGACTGGAAAGCTGAAGGAAAAGTAACTGCCGTAAGAGACCAGGGCTCCTGTGGCAGCTGCTGGGCTTTCGGCACAGTCGGAGCGATGGAATCGGCGATTTTGATACAGAGCGGCCAGGCAGTCGATCTATCGGAACAATTTCTTGTAAGCTGCAACGCGAGTGGCTGGAGCTGCAATGGCGGCTGGTGGGCGCACAATTACCACATGAATACCCTGGCAAATCTTCAGAGCGTGGCTGGAGCTGTTCTTAGAAGCAGATATGCCTTATACAGCATCCAATGGGACTTGCCGTACAATAACGAATCACCCGTATAAGTTAACCAACTGGTATTCAATTGCAGGTAATACTATTCCAAGTGTTGATCAGATCAAGAATGCCATCTCTACTTATGGCCCGGTTGCAGCCGCAATTTGTGTCGGACCGGGTTTTTCAGGATATCGCAGCGGGGTTTTCTCCACCAATGAATCATCTTCTTGTACCAGTACTGTTAATCATGCCATCGTTCTCACAGGGTGGGATGATACAACCCAATCCTGGGTATTAAGAAATTCATGGGGGCCAAACTGGGGCGAAGCCGGTTATATGCGCATTAAATGGGGTACCTCAAATGTTGGTTATGCTGCCAACTATGTGGTCTTTAACGCAGGAGCAACACCAACACCAGGAGGACCTACAGCAACAAATACGCCTGTGCCGCAAGTGCCAGCAAATGATGACCTGAATACACCAGTTGTAATCTCCCTGGCGAATAATGTTTTTACTGCAAACCAGAATATCACTGCTGCAACAACGGCCAGTGATGATCCGGTTTTTGCCTGTGTTGCCGGAAAAGGGTATAGATCTGTCTGGTACAGGTACACCGCCACGCAATCCGGTAGTATTAATATTAATACCACGGGAAGTGAATATGACACCATTTTAGGTGTCTGGCAAGGCAGCCGGGGAGCATTAAGTTCAATCGCCTGCAATGACGATGTAGCACCCGGTCAAACTCAATCACAGGTAAATTTAAATGTCACCAGTGGTCAGGTATATTATATTGAAGCAGCTGGCTATTATTCCTACGCGAGTGGTTTATTATATATTACCCTGAGTTACACACCTGCTGCCACAAGCACATTCACCCCAACTGCCAGCTTCACACCCACATCGACCAGAACAAATACACCTACCAGGACTTCGACGCCCACCATGACCCCTCGTTCACCGGTTGGTTACGGCACCTATGATGATAAAGATACAAATATTCTTTTTACGGGTTCTTGGAAAGCTCAATTAGTCACAGGCATGTATAGTGGTACTGAACATAAATCACTCACAATAGGGTCATCTGCTATTCTTCGGTTTACTGGCAACAGTGTTACCCTTCGTTTCAGAAAACACCCCTATTTCGGAAATATGGTTGTGAAAATTGATGGCGTTACAGTAGCGACCGTCAACCAGTATTCCTCTTCAATTGTGATTAACAATTATTGGACTAGCCCTCAGGTTGACCCTTCTATTCAGCACAATATTGAGTTCATTCACTCGACTGGCACGAACAATTCATTGGATGCGATTATCGTTAATGGCCCACCAACAGTAACACCTTCTCTTACTTCAACAAAAACACCAACTCAAACACCAACGTATACACCTACCCCTGCAGCAGTCTCTGTGGGTACTTATGACGATAAAGATACAAATATTCTTTTTTCGGGTTCTTGGAAAGCTCAATTAGTCACAGGCATGTATAGTGGTACTGAACATAAATCACTCACAATAGGGTCGTCTGCTATTCTTCGGTTTACTGGCAACAGTGTTACCCTTCGTTTCAGAAAACACCCCTATTTCGGAAATATGGTTGTGAAAATTGATGGCGTTACAGTAGCGACCGTCAACCAGTATTCCTCTTCAATTGTGATTAACAATTATTGGACTAGCCCTCAGGTTGACCCTTCTATTCAGCACAATATTGAGTTCATTCACTCGACTGGCACGAACAATTCATTGGATGCGATTATCGTTAATGGCCCACCAACAGTAACACCTTCTCTTACTTCAATAAAAACACCAACTCAAACACCAACGTATACACCTACCCCTGCAGCAGTCTCTGTGGGTACTTATGACGATAAAGATACAAATATTCTTTTTTCGGGTTCTTGGAAAGCTCAATTAGTCACAGGCATGTATAGTGGTACTGAACATAAATCACTCACAATAGGGTCATCTGCTATTCTTCGGTTTACTGGCAACAGTGTTACCCTTCGTTTCAGAAAACACCCCTATTTCGGAAATATGGTTGTGAAAATTGATGGCGTTACAGTAGCGACCGTCAACCAGTATTCCTCTTCAATTGTGATTAACAATTATTGGACTAGCCCTCAGGTTGACCCTTCTATTCAGCACAATATTGAGTTCATTCACTCGACTGGCACGAACAATTCATTAGACGCGATTATCGTAAATTAATAAACCACCATTTTTTTTAAAGGTATTAATAATCGAATTTCATATACTTTAATGGAAATTTTACGGTAGCCTCATAGGTAACTTCAAGCGTATCATATGTAGTAACCAAATCAAACTGATATGGGTATAAATAAGTAGGCGCTAAAAGCCTTTGTTCCATGAATGAATAATGATTTGCGTTTTTTAATGCAATAACTGTAATGGGAGAACCATGGTTATTTTCTATATATGGATCAATTATTTTATGAGAACCAGCATAAATAAATAATGAAGGTTTTTCCATATCTGAAAAGAAATAATCACTCTGAATAATCGTATCAAAAAAAACACAAGCTTTAACTTCCCCTTGGTGAGCGCATAAATTCCCCGCAGTAAAGCCTCCAAGGGAATGTCCAATAACGCCAATATTATTTACATTTATCTTTTGGTAAAAAATATCCCCTTGTGTGTTTGTCTTATTCTTTAGAAATTCTATAACACAAATGCTATCTGACTCCCAATCATTTATTATTCTTCTCCAATTATTTAGTCTATTGAAGTAGATTTCTTGAGCATTAATAGCATTTTGCCCATTTTTTATTGCGTTTTCCCTTTCTTCAATTAATAATGCAGCTTCTTGCGCTGCATTATTGAATAATTTCATCGTATTACGGGAATTTGGCATTATAGTATTACCATCATCATAAATGATGATGCTACCATAAATATGTCCTATGCTAACCACAATAAAACCTTGGCTTGCCAATTCTTCCATTAATATTGAATTTTGTCCGACCGAAGAAAAAGTTCCACTATTATAAATTATTAAAGGCAGGTCATTTAATAATTTATTTGGCTCTGTATCTATATATGAGTAACTTTTCAATATATTTAATGGTAAAAAAACAAAATCGGGAAGTTTGTGGTCGTTGGTTTCCCTATGGTCAAAAATCACTTGTTTTTCCATATATTCTCTTGTAATTGGATAATTTGCTAACATCCCACTATGATTATTATCCTTAGGAAACCAAACTTTAAAATAAACTTGATATTTTTTTGATCCAGATATCGGGTCAGTACAATATGGGGAAGAAAGTGTATAGGAGGTAACACCAACATCATATATACCAGTGGGTTTGCTTAAAATAGGAATAGGGAAAATAAAATATAAATAGATTGATAGAACCGATACTACCCAACAACTTGCCAATATTAATAATTTGCCAACCAACAAAAACCTGGAATAAAACAATCGTTTATTTGAAAAAACTAAGAGTAAACATAATAGATATACAATGTAAAGAGGAATTAATTGCCATTGATAATAATTATTTATGAGTAAGAAAATTATAATCAATAACTGTGCTAAGCTTAATAGCAAGAAGGTTTTGGAAGCGGTAATATTGAACGTGGTTAGGACTAATAGGATTAAAACAGATAATATAAAAAGAACATTTATATAAAACAACAATCACATCCTTGTTTTCCAAATAATGGGGATACTCATAATATTATTATATTAGCGAATTCTGTTCTTATTGTTGTAGAATTAATTATTAAGCGCATAGATTCCCGGCTTAGCTTTATAATGACTTCATACTACCAAATTTGGCGATGCTGGTAATTTATGCTAATACTTTAAGAACAATCATATTATTCGGGTATATCGCACTTAATTAATTGCATTTGCTGGTTTAAATCCAAGATATTGAATTAGGTATTGTTCATCTTATTAACAAATAATAAAATTTTCAAATTCATATTATTGATCATAATAGGATAATTAAAGTAGTGAAAAAGAATAGGCGGGTGTTTATATTCATTTGTATAATAATACAAAATCAATGGGCTTATGCGAAAATAATCGGTTAATGAATAGTGATTACTCCAAATATAGCACTTTATTATTGATTGGCGAACCTATAAGTGTTTCCATCCAATAAATTTCATTCTTAGAAGCAGATGAGGAAATATACAAGAACTTTTCCAGATCAATTTTCGTAAGCCAGGTCCCGTAAGGTCTTCCATCAATATCAACCGCAGCTTTGCAAAACTGGAATTTTGTACACATATCACCGGCCACAACACCACCTAACGAGTGACCAATCAATGAAACCTTATTAAAAATCGATACTCTTAGAATATACGGATGATCGAAGATATTCAATGATTTCAAGGGTATCTTCTTCCCAATAATCTGCTATTGTTGTGTAACGGTTGATTAGCTAAAACGATTGGATATAGCTCTAAAATTTTTGATTTATTTAATACATCTTTCTTTAGTTTAGCAAGCTCATCACTGGGAACATCGGCCTGAATAATATTGTTATAAAAAGCGGAACGATCAGCATCCGAGATTTTTATAGTAGACGTATGATACCATCAACAAATGTGAATCTTACCATCAAAATTATGCCCGATTGATACAACAAAATACCCAGAACTAGCCAATGATATTAATAGCGAATCGTTTGATGCAGGACCCATGAATAACCCATGAGAAAATATAACAAGGGGGAAAACACCTTTTATAGGTTGAGATTTTAGGTATGTATAATCGAATGAATTTTTTGTATTTAATAAACCATTTTCCAGAATGAAAGGAGGAATACTACTCTTTCACTCATTATCCGATATATTGTTTCGACATCTACCTTTGAGTGCCCCAAAACATAATCATTAGAATCTGTTGGAAAGTAAAAATGAAATAACAATTTTCGCGGCTCATTACTTTTCGTATATTTTTCACTACGAGTTGGGCTAATATAATCCATTTCTGCATAACCCACATTTGAATGCCCCATTGGTCTTGGTATTATATTAGATGGAAATAATATATTCCATGATACCAAGGGTAATAGAATTAATATTAGTATAATTATTAGGAATTTTTCGAAATGATGTCATAACAATCTAGTAATTATATATTAAGATTAAAACTATTACACACGCTTTCGAAAATCAATAATCATAATAGACTGGAAATCTTCCATTTGAAATATTTCCTTAATTAGAAACGATAACTTGCTAAATGAATTCTCGACTAATAAGAAACCAATTGCTTCTATTAGGTCGTTAATTAACCAATGCAAAGCGTAGTAACGAAATGCCACATTAAATTACTCGGAATAGTATAACTTATGATAATATTTTATAAACAATAATATTATTTGATCCATGAAATACTTCAGTTTTATTAAATCAGGAATAAAGAATGAACTTACTGGAAATAGTGTTTGTAATAATTTCATTAATAATATTAGGTGTTTTATTATTTTTAGAGAATAAAAAAATACATTTTATCTTCCCCCTAATTTCTTGGGCAATACCCATTTATATTTCATTATCCCATACAAGTCAATTCTCAGATGTTGATGGTTACAAAAGAATCCAGGACGTTTACTGGCTTGGTAAAGCATCAATGGAAGCTTGGGAAAAGGGGGCAATGCGAACTTCATCTGCGTTTCTTGGCCCAATTGCCAGCCTTATTCACAAAATACCAAGTATAACTGAACCCAATGGACTGGCGATATTAAAATGTTTACATTGGTTGGGTGGTTTCATTATCATTCTATGCATTTATTTTGTTATTAAAAAATACTACATACATGAACCGGTAAAAAGAGTATTTAGTTTCATATATCCATGGTTTTTGTTTTTAATGCCTGCAACAATTACAAGCCTAAAAATATTTAAAAATGATCTATATGCAATGGGTTTTGCTGTTTTATCGTTATTAATTATATTTGCAGCCATAAAAGAAAGGTCTACATACCTGGCTATTATTGCAATTCCTATAGCCTACCTTGGAGCGCAAGAAAAACTAAATGCAGCGCCATTCCTGATCCTTGCAATTATAGTATTAGGATGGTTAAGATATAAAACGACCCATAAATTAAGTAACATTTTCCTTGGCGTAGTTGGTGGATTTATAATATCAATATTTGTAGGAATTCTATGTTTTGGTCTTGTTTATATTGTACGGCATGGTAATGTTATAAATAATTACTGGGTGGGTATCACTGAACCTTTCGGCTTCTGGATATACCCAATCATAATGGCCATAATCCCTTTAAAGATTTCTGGTTCTATATTTCCAAGCTTTGTAAACGCCTTCATTCTACCTTTAATATCAGCGCTACTTATTTTTTCAGGGGCAAGTCTCGGTTATGTCTTTGACAAAATCAAATTAGATAAAAAATATACCCCCTTTATTTGGTTAGAAAAATCGGAAAGTAAAATAATTATAACTTTGCTGTTATTGGTAATTATTTTCGGTGTTTATGGTACTTTTTATGTACAAGCATATTGGGATCCATATGCCCCAATATTAACCGGGGAATACCATGCTCCATCTTCGTTGAATAATGTTACCTATCACTATAAGGCTTTTTCATATCTACAACACATGTTTCGGTCGGTATCTTTTTCGAGTTCAGTATTTATGAATGCAATCCCGTCTATATATTGGGTAGCGTTGGTTATTGGGCTTCTGTTGATAATCAGAAATAGGATAATGGAAGGAAGAAGAGGTGATAAATTAATATTGTTTTCAATGTTGTTCTTTTCGCTGGCTTTCCCTTTCATGTTCGGAATCCTGCAAATACCCCCAGCTAATAAATACTTTAATATTGGTTTAATGTTATTTTCTATTTGTTCAGTAATTTTAATATCTCACAGTTATACATATTTCACTAAACTGAATTCTAAGATATCCAACTTTGTTATTATCATCTTGCCCTTGCTTCTTCTGGTTGAAATTCTACCATTTGGTCCAGTTTTTGGTGGATTCCAACCCATTTGGTCAAAGTACCCTGACCCCACAACACCAGAGTTAGGGCAAGTGAATCCATCTTGGGTGGGTTATGGCGAAGAAGCGATGCTTATAGGTAAACAAATAATTGAGGATTGTAAACTAGGTAAACTTGAATTAGAGCCTGAAAGCATTTGCGAGGATATAAGGTTACATATTTATGCTGGTGATTGGATAAGAAGCAGCGCTACAATACAAATAGCCCGTTTCCCTTACCCTAAAACCCCGATTTTGGAATATAAGAATTCAAAAACGCCTTCTACAGATTACCAATACACCCGCAATGATTATTATCTTATCATGCGGTTGACAGCAATAAAGGGTTATGGGTTCCCCTATGGATTAGAACCGGATTTTATTGTTTCTGGCAGAGGTTTTATTAATGGTTGGGCATTTCGCGGAGATCGGTTATTGGCTGCAGGATATTTATTCTACAAACCATAAATTTGATAATATTAAATGAACGAAGAGGAAAGGAGATTTCTTGAAAAGTAATTGTTCGTTGGTTTACCCTTTGAAATCCATTAATAATTTCTCTTCAATTGCCTTGAGGTAGTTAATCATGAGAATTGTGACTATACATCCAAAAAGAATCATAGTCTAATGTTTTGTGCCAACAACAACCAGATTCGATAATCTCTTTCCCAACCTTTACAATCCTTATATTTTCCTTTCGAGTTGACAATCCTTCGAGTTAGTATGTCGAGTTAGTATTTGCTCATTCTGAAATAAACGAGTATACTTTTTCTACAACATACCTTTTGGGGAAAATCAAATATTGATTAAATCTTGGAGTAAAAAATGACTCATACACGTTCTACCCGCAGCAGCTGGTTCAGCTTGCAGATTCTTGTCGTATTATCTATGGTACTTGGATCTACCAACTTTAACCATGGGGCTGTCTATGCACAGGAAAGCTCTCCGGAAGCCACATCCGAAGTAACCCAGGAAACCGTGACAGTAACACCTGAAATCACAGAATTTCCAACAAGCGATAGTTTGGCTCCCGCTACTGAAACTCCTACACCAGAAGTAACCATTATTCCACCCGATCTAATACCACCAACGGTAAATTTCCTCTCACCTGATGCCTCTCCAATTACCAACTCGCCAGTTATGATTTCTTTGCTCGTGGAAGATGCCAATTCTGGAATAAAAGATGTGGAGCTATGGATATCGTCACCCGATAACGCGTTTGCACCCACTCAATTAGCCTTGCTCACGCAATCTCCTTTCGAGTATTCCTGGGATTGGATTGGTCTGGATGTGGACAACGTCCGAATTACTGCTATTGCCTGGGATAATGCTTTAAACAAAACTGAGATATCTCAAGAAGTAAGCCTTGTCAAGGAAACCGCGCTACCGCAGATGCTTGGAGGACCATTTACCAATGACAATCTAGCGGAAGCTACTTTGATAGAAACCCTACCTTTCAGCGAGTCTATCAACAGCCAAAGTGCCTCTATTGCCCCGGAAGATCCCACCATCACTGGATGTCAAATCGGTCAAGGGCAAGCATCAGTATGGTACACCTTTACTGCTGCTCAGGATGGCGTATTGATGATGGATACTCGAGCAAGCGATTATGATACCGTTCTAGCCCTCTGGGAGGGTTCACAATCTACCTTAACCTTGTTGGACTGTAATAATGATATCAGTTCAGATCCAACTCCTGACATAAATTCGGAAATGGAAGTTAGCGTTAGATCAGGACATACCTACTGGATAGAAGTGGTCCAGTCCGAAACATCTGTTACGGATCCTGCGGGTGGCAACTTGACACTGCACGTAGATCTCACTCCCTGTTTTACACTGACCACATCCTTGAATATATCAGCAGGAGGTACGCTTACTGTTACCCCTCCCAATTGCTTATCCGATATGTACGTTTCTGGATCAGAAATCAGTCTGACAGTAATTCCCAATACAGGTTTTACCTTCTTTAGATGGGACTCAGGCAACACGACGAATCCACTAATACTGACGATAGACCAGAATCTCGTATTAAAGGGGCTACTGGATATTAAACCTGGAGTCCCTTCTCTGGTTTCGCCGGTGAATGGCAGTTATGCAACCAGCCTGACTCCATTATTGGATTGGGCGGATTCATCTCCAGTGGCGGATCATTATGAAATCCAACTCTCCTGGAATAAAACTTTCACCTCGGTCTTCAAGTCGATAACGGACATTAAGACTTCCCAACTCCTCTCCTCACC
The DNA here is from genome assembly GCA_963757065.1 of uncultured Chloroflexia bacterium. GTDB lineage: Bacteria > Chloroflexota > Anaerolineae > Anaerolineales > Anaerolineaceae > PNON01. The sequence goes on from CAVWQC010000001.1 coordinate 425,459, forward strand.
TGTTCCAGCTCTCATCAATTTTTATTGGAGAGTCAGGGGTGTCAGCGCTTCGGGAATCGCAAGTAGCTGGTCATTATATCGGATGCTGAATACACCTCTTGCTCCCCCGGTGTTGAATTCACCTTCGATGGGTTATCACGTACTTACGGCCAGACCAGTCTTCAGTTGGGTTGCTGCGAAATCTGCCACCAATTACTCTTTGCAGGTCAGCCCATTCGATAACTTCACTGGAACAGTAAGTAGTTTTACAGTCACAGGAACAAGCTATACACCCACAGCTGATCTTGCCCGCAGTGTCCCATTATTTTGGCGGATGAGATCGAACGGAACACATCCTAGCGAATGGTCTCCAGCGATCACTTTCCAGAGCGCCAACCCTCCATCCATTCCTGGATTAGCTTTACCAATAAATACCTCCCTCCAAATAAACCCACCAACAATATTAGATTGGGCGGATGTCTCAGCACCCACCCCGGCTGTAGAGTACCAGTTGGAATATGCAACGAATTCCAGTTTTACAACAGATTATTCCCGGGTTGATAATTTAACCGAATCGACCTACACAATCACAGATTGGTTGAGGAATAAAACCTATTACTGGCGCGTTAGAGCCTTAAACGATGCCGGAGAATATAGCCTCTGGTCGACTGTTTTTACCTTCCGCACCCAATTAAGTGCCCCTGAACTTCTACAGCCTGCCGACCTTGGGCACGCATTCCTCTTGACACCTCAATTCCAGTGGAATCCCTCTCTCGGAGCAGTAGATTATACGTTACAGATCGGGCAAAATGCAGCTTTCACAGGCACTTTGCTCACCTATAAAACGAGTTCAACAAGTTATACCCCCACGGCTGGCCTGGTAAGAGGAATCCAATTATTCTGGAGAGTAAAAGCCAATGGTGCGAATCCTAGCCCGTATTCGGTGACGTACCAGTTCCTCAGCGCCAACCCACCAGCAGCTCCGGTTTTGACTGCTCCTGTTTCATCGGTTTTGCTTCCCGGATACCTTCCTATGCTGGATTGGAAGGATGTCCCTAATGCTGTAAGATATGAAGTTCAACTTTCCAGAAATACCGGTATGACCACAGATCTGCAAAGTTTGTTTGTTGATGGTCAATCTATATTCACCTTTATTGATCCCCTCTCACAGAATCGAACCTATTATTGGAGAGTAAGAGCGGTTAATTCACTGGATGAAATGAGTCCATGGTCCCTGGTATGGAAATTCCGTACGCCATTATTGACACCGGTTTTAACTTCGGTGGATGGTTCGGAGCCAGTGAATAATACCCGACCACAATTTTCATGGAGCCCAATCCCAGGTGTCACTTCATACACCATGCAGATCGCGAAAAGTAATTTATTTCCAACCCTTGTTTGGTCGTATACAGGTACAGCAAGCACCATCACACCAACAATAGATCTACCTTTGAATATAAACCTGTATTATCGGGTCAAAGCGAATGGAAGCAACCCTAGCGGATGGTCCGCCATTTCCAACTTTCTAAGCGCCAACCCGCCATCGACCCCTGTCATGGTCAAACCGATTAAGGGTAGCATGGTAACCAGCCTCACTCCTACCTTGGATTGGAACAGTTCACTTAATATGCCAGCGATGTATGTTGTTCAGGTAGCCAACAGCAGTAGCTTTACCGGCGATCTGACAGAATATAGCGTCCCAGCGACCAATTCCGATTTGATTATTCCCTCTCCGCTTGAGAATAACAAAACATTTTATTGGCGTGTGAGAGCTGAAAATCCAACGCCGCATTTTAGCCAGTGGTCCACCACCTGGACTTTCCGCACTCCGATGGCGGCTCCAGGATTGTCGTCCCCAGAAGATGCCATCCATGTTACAAGTCTACGTCCCACATTCTTTTGGGTTGCCGTCCCGGGGGCAACAAATTACACCTTACAGCTCGCCACCAATACAGCCTTCAACAAAGGTCTCGTAAGCTATACGACCGCGTCCATTACCTTTATACCAAATGTAGACCTTGTCCGTAGTAAGACTGTTTACTGGCGTGTGAAGGCAAACGGGCCGAATCCGAGTGGATGGTCAGCCACGCGTTCTGTAATGACAGGAAATCCTCCAGGAGCTCCAACTACTTACAATCCAGTTTCTGGCTATGTGTATACATTCTTTCCGTGGTCGAGCGGAATGTATTTCGAGTGGAAAAAGCCAACCGGAACCATCGCATATTATCTTTTTGAGATGTCGACCTGCATAGAATTTAAACCAGAATGTATTGACTACGCATCCCCTCCGATTGATCCACCCGGCTGGGGTGACCCAACATATATCTTTCCACCCTGGGGCTATAATCATAAATATTTTTGGAGGGTTCGCGCGGTTGATCCCATTGGAGATTTGGGAAACTGGAGCAACATTCGCTATTTCTACTCACCTCTGGAGAACCCTTATCCAACTGAAAGCTATTGGTACATTGATGATGACACCCCAACATTTCGGTGGACCACCGTCAATGGAGCAACCGGTTATACGATGACCGTATTCAAAAGAGTTGGAGATACGGAAACGGTCCTTTACACCTGTACGACCACTGCCACAGAATGCACCCCGACAACACCATTGCCCAGGGATCTGGCTATCTACTGGCACGTAAAGGCAAATGGTAAGTATGCGTCCTATTGGTCATATCCGGAGGATGTGATTTACATCACCCCTTAAAGGAAATTTGCATTAGTAAACTTTACTACCTGAATTTACAAATACTTTGTCAGGTCTTGATCCATTCGATGCGTTCCAACTTACTCCGCCCGACAGGGTGGACATCTGCAGACGCAGCCGGGTTACCGATCCTACCCGGATTAGTACGATATGATGAAATCCTCAATGGTGAGATAACCCATGCCATCCGATTTACCGCGGCTCTTACACGCAATCAATATATATGGCCGGCGCGTCACCAGGCTGGCTCTACTTCTTCAACGAGTGTTCCTCCCATGGGGCAGGTTTTCAGATTAAAAGCCAATTTTGATATTTCCAGCTACCCCCCCGGAAATTCAGATCATCTTTACAGCATTCAAACGGTATGGCATTATCCTGGCTGATAACGGATCCAACTGGTATGTGAGCGGTGCCCCCGATGAACGGTGGAACAATGAAATGCTTCTGGATGCATTCAATACGCTGCATGGATCCAATTTTGAAGCAGTCGATACATCAAGCCTGATGGTCTCAGCAAATAGCGGCCAGGTTCATTAATTCCATCTTCATCTTTTACAATCCTTATATTTTCCTTTGCCAAATTTTGGGTTTTGTATGACAATTGGTGACAGAGGAGAATGCTTATGACAACTGGAATTTGGTGGATCCGGAGAGATATTCGTATTGAAGACAATCCTGCACTGCAGGAAGCGGTAAATCATTCCACCAATCTTTTGCCATTATTTATTTTGGATCCAACAATTCTTGCCCACCCGGCAGAACACCGCAAAGCATTCTTATTTGATGGTTTACGAAAATTAGATGCACAATTAAGAAACCATGGCAGCCAGTTATTCATCATCGCCGGTGATCCACAGACTGTATTAAGGAACCTGATTGCTGTCACCGGGGCTGATGCAATTTACGCCGAAGCAGATTATTCACCATATTCTCGTAAACGTGACCAGAATATCGCAGCAACTCTACCCATTTGGCTGGTACACGGATTAACTGTTTTTCCTCCGGGTATGATCGAGAAGGAAAGTGGCTGCCCATACACCATTTATTCTCACTTTAGCCGCGCCTGGAAATCTCTTCCATTACCTGCACCCTGTTGTTCAGAAACTGAATTTCGCATTCCTCCTTTGCCCATTTCGCTTCCAAATAACGGACAAATCCCAAATTCTTCAGGTGTAAAAGTCATCCTTGAAGCTGGTGAGAGACCAGCTTTCGCAAGATTACAAAAATTTATATCCGGTCCCATTTATGAGTATAAGGATCAGCGTAATCTGCTTTCGATCGATGGTACTTCCATGCTTTCACCTTATCTGCGGTTCGGGATGATATCCATCAGGGGAGTAGTTCAAGAAGCAAGATTTGCAATTGAAAACGCACCTGACGAAACTGCCCGCCAGAATGCCCAATCCTGGCTGGATGAATTGATCTGGCGGGAATTTTACATTTCCATTTTGCACTATTTCCCGGAAGTTTTGAAAACGTCATTCAGGAAAGATCTACGAAATATTCGTTGGAGAAATGCACCACAGGACCTTGCGGCATGGAAACAGGGTAAAACCGGCTACCCGGTGGTTGATGCAGGGATGCGCCAACTAAAAGAAACCGGTTGGATGCCTAACCGCGCCAGGATGATAACAGCTTCTTTCCTGGTCAAAGACCTGCTTATTAACTGGCAGGAAGGGGAATCATGGTTCATGCAAAACTTACTGGATGGTGATCCGGCTACAAATAATGGCGGATGGCAGTGGACAGCTGGAGTTGGAACCGATGCAGCTCCTTACTTCAGGATTTTTAATCCGGTTCTGCAAAGCCAAAAGTTCGATCCGGATGGGGCTTACATCCGGGAATGGGTCCCTGAACTTGTCAATGTACCCGAAAAGTTTATCCATCAACCCTGGTTGATGCCTGAAAATGCGCAAAAAACAGCTAAATGCATAATTGGTACCGATTACCCCTATCCTATCGTGGATCATAAATTAATTAAGAACCGCACGCTGGATGCCTATCGGACCGGCGAGGCTAAGCATGTCATGGAAGCCTGCCAGTAACATAATATTCACCGCACCTTGTTGAATCAGGCTTTAATCGGGATCAAATAATAATTTCCACCAGGGTTTATTTTCCTGCGTAGATGCTATTTCATATATTTTCCCGTTATCAGCATTTATATAAAACACCATATTTCCAACAGAATTGTGGATCTCCCCTATCCATGCAGGCAGGAGGACCATTTTATACGCAGCAATCATCAGTTCGTGCGAATCGAACGAAACATCCATGGAATTTGGCGGTAAAAGGAAGTTGATATCCTTTTTTTCCAACTTGAATGCCATCTGCCTGGCTTTAAGTGAAGCATCGGCAACACTCTCCTGATATGTCTCAGCAGCCCAATCAGATAGATAATCTGGCATATAAGGAACGATGCTGTCCGGTTTTGTTTCATTTATTTGCCAGAATAATTGTTTTTCGAACTTCAGTTCAGCAGGAACCATGATGTCTTCCCGCAAAACTGGATGACTATCCCGGATCAATTCCTTCTGGGATTTTTTCCTGTTTTCATCATTTTCAATATAGTATCTATAATTGACCTGTCCTCCAAAGGAAAACCACCAGATAGGTAAATATATACCTTGAAGTGGGAGGAATCCGGGTGTAGCAATATGCCCATTATCAACCACCCATTGATTGAGAATTGCATAAGCAGCATCTTTTGAGACCCTGGCAGGGACAATTCCTCCCGGGTTGATCGTGTGTTTTACGGTTGAATCGTCCACCACATAGGAGGTATTACAATGTGGGCAAGTAAAGGATAATGTTGCTGGTGGTAATAGAAATTGAATCCCGCATGCTTTGCATTCAATCGACAACGATTCAAATGGTTGATTGTGCCCGGTTGAAGTTGCCATCGCCAGCAGGAAATCCTGTTCGGATAGGTTTGTCCCCTTGTTCTCATCCGATTGTCATTTTTCGCGACTCGCAATATTCACAGGTGAGGGCATTGCCGTCAGGCGTATAGACCATCCTACCACCGCAATTTGGACAGGTGAAAGACATGACTTCCGCATTTCTTTCACCATTTACACCTTGATGCATCTGGGTCTGATTCGGGTCAATGATCTCATCAGGATCCAATTTTCCATCAATGATCATAAGATCACGTCGGGCGAGGAGGTGAAAAGGCTGATTAGCGAGGATATCTTCCAGGTAATTTCGTTTTTGCCTGGTATCTGAAGTAACTTTTGAAAGCCAGTACCAGGCTTCAATTTTCTGTTCCAGGTCAGCATCCAGATCCAGCATCCACTCTAAAAAGAATTTTGCTTCTTTTTCGTCACCTGACCTTGCGGCAGCTGTTCCACGTACCAACAAATCCCTGACTGATTCCGACATTTTGGTTTCCTGACCTTAATTTATTAACTGGATAATATTTTGAATTAAATATAGCTGAGCATAATAATTATCGTCAAGTTTATTGACAAGGAGAATAATTTCAGGATTCTCTGATTATGAAGGTATGAACCTTTTTGATTTTTATAGTCAAGGGAACTATGCGTAATATTTGAGCTTCCAGGCTAAAACTAGTGCTTGTTATTCTGCTCGATCAGCTTTTCCATTGTGTTAATCATTTCCGCCCTGGTTCCAGTCATTATGGGGTGAGGAATATGCATTTTTTGGGATAAATCTTTAAACCCTTGACCTCCCAGTAGAATGGTTGGGGATGGTTTATCGATTTTTTTCATTACATCCACCAGGTCATTCACTCGCGAAGCATTTTCAGGCAGTGTTGCACTAAAAAGTATTAATCGTGGATTAAGGCTGTGAACTATCTCATCCAGACGGTCCAAATGTAAATTCGGACCCATAAAGATCACATTCCATCCCCGCATCCGTAACAGGATGACCAACATGATCAATCCAATTTGGTGTTGTTCACCAGGCATGCAACCCGCCAGGATTGTACCGGATCTGAAAGGTTTAACAGCACCCGACAGAATACTTAACAATTGCTCCTGAAAAAATTCGGTGGCAAAATGCTCTTCAGCAACGGAGATCATGTCCGTTATGCCACTCTTCACCAATCTTGATTAATGTTGGTTCTATGAGGTTGGTAAAAACATCTTCCAAGAACATAGGTGTTTAATGCCTGACGTAATGCTTCTGCTGCAGTTGAAGAATTGAATGATCTTAAACTCGACTCTAATTGGGATTGCAAGTTGGTCATTGTCAGATGAGTGTTCATTGTGTATATATTCTGCAGAGGTTGGGTCTTTATTGGCCTCCAATAATAGGTGCAGCCTTTGGGCTGCTTGACCTATATTCATTCCAGCTTCCAACTGTTGTTTCAACCATCGAAGAGTCTGAAGATCGTGCTCTGAATACAACCTATAACCCTGACCGCCCCTGGAAGGTGAAGGTAGTCCATAGCGGCGCTCCCAGGCGCGTAATGTCACCGGTAGCAAACCCACCATTTGCGCGACCGCTTTTATGTTATATGAAGGAAGATCGTAATCGGTATAGACCGTGCTTTCCATGAGGCAATAGTAGCATCTCGGTAGCCGGTTTGTCGATAATTTGTATAATCTAAAGTCGAATCACATACCCGCAATAATCACAGGTGATTGTTTCCATTCCACGCAGTACCGGTTTACTGATCCCTCCACCGCAACCAGGACATTGAGACGGGGCTTTTTTAACCTTTTCAACTTCTTTCTCATTTACCGCTACCACTCGATCCTGATCGTATTCCTTTGCTTTTACTTTACCAATTTGGCTTAGCCATTCATTGCAATCCTGGCCATCCAAATGGAAATGTACCACAGGGAAAGGACCACCGGATAATAATTCCAGGTCGATATGGTCTTCATTTTTGAAGAATCCTTCCTTGCTGACATTCATTTTACCAACTAAAACAGCTGGAAATTCAAAGAGCAGCTTATGCACAAGTTCTTTTTCAGTAGTAATAAACAGGACTTTTTTTGTGGCGATCTCTTCTTTCTGTTCAAAAAGAATGCGCTGATCGGTGAGATAAAGGATTCCTTTCGGATCACCTTTTCCCTCTTTGCCAGTGACTTCCCAGGCTGCTTTTACGGCATTTACCGGTGCTTCTGTATTCAAAAGAGGAAATTTCGCAGTTGAGAATTGCACTAACATCCAATCGATATGGTCCAGTTCGGAAGATAGTTTGTACAATCCCGCGGAGAATTCATCGTACATTCCCCGAATAGTGTTTTGAGTGGATTGCACCTTACTTTCGAGTGTACTAATTCCAGAATTGACTTGAAATAAGAAAGGAGCTGCAGCGTTTACATTGGCAGCCCGGGATGTAAGTTGATGCATGACCGATTCCAAGGCTCGCATATCCATATCCAGCCGGTTTGAATGCAGATTCGTCTGTTCCAGGACTTTTAATGAAAGGCCTACCCAATCTGACCTCAATGTAGATGCCCGATTTTCGATATTCCTACCAAATACATACCCTTTCGTTCTCACAGCTGCAATACGTGAGGGCAGCATACTGCTCTTGGTCTCAAAATCTTCTATTTGATCTCGAATATCTGTCAGCCTTACTCCAGTTTGGACGATTATTCACTTTATTTTGAGCAGTTTGTATATCAGTTTTTAATTTTGTCAATGGATCAGGAACTGATGATTGAGTCATATAACCATCCTCTATGTTTTTGTTGAGCCCTTCTTGATATAATGCAAATAATTATTAATTATATAGGTATAGGGAAGGAAAGCAACATGAACATTCAGATGTGGGGTAAGGCCTTAAAAGGTATTATTCGCCTGGATAAAAATGAGTGGCAAGATCTGGATATTATCAGCCGGTGGTTGATCGCCACCCGGGCAGCAGTACTGATAATGACATTTCTTTCGGCTGCCTTTGCCGGGATCCTGGCTTATCGCGACGGTCATTTTGTCTGGTGGCGTTGGGTATTGCTGGCAATCGGTCTGATCTTCGCTCATGCAACCAATAACATCATCAACGACATCACCGACTCCAAAAAAGGGGTGGATAAGGATAATTACTTCCGTACCCAGTACGGATTACAACCCATGGAAATGGGTTTATTGACCGAAAAACAGATGTGGACCTATGCTGCTGTGACTGGTTTGATCGCACTGGCAGCCGGTTTACCTCTTGTCTTGCTAAATGGTGTATTTGCCTGGATACTCCTGGGTTTGGGTGTCATTTTTGTTCTTTTTTATACCTATCCATTGAAATATATCGGCCTCGGGGAAATTGCGGTGATATTGGTCTGGGGACCATTGATGATCGGCGGCGGATATTTTGTGATCACTGGAGTCTGGAGCTGGCAGGTGGTTATCGCAAGCTTACCATACGCATTGGGTACGACCATGGTGATCTTTGGTAAGCATATCGATAAATTGGATGCCGATAAAGCGAAAGGGATACACACCCTACCTGTGATAATGGGAGAAAAGGCAGCCCGATATTTCACACTAGCCATGATGACATTGCAATACCTGCTGGTAGTTTACCTTGTCATTACCCGTTTCTTTTCCCCGGTACTGCTCCTGGTATTCCTGGCACTTACAACAGTTCCCCTGGTCTGGAAGGTTTATAAAGCCCCAAAACCAGATGAGCGCCCTGATTGGTTTCCTGAGGGCACATGGCCGCTTTACTTTGTGGCGATGGGATTTTTACATAACCGCCAGTTCGGTATCTGGTATCTGTTGGGTATGATCGTAGACGTGGGGATAAGAGCGTTTGGATTAATGAAGTAGACTTACCACCGAACAAATAAATTAATCTCCTTCCTCTGAACAAGCGGTTGTATATGTATTTAATACTAGAAATTACAATTTTTTCCGGTGTTTACTTTTTTAATTTTCCAAATTACCACCTCCCTGGATATAGCACTGGATTTTCTATAATTTCTCATATATTCCTTTTATAAATTTCTAATATTTCAGGATTAATATGCAAAATATAACGAATATATCAAAGGAGGTTTATATGATGAATAGAAGATCTTCAATTCCCGGTCTCTGGAGAGAAATGCAGCGGTTTCAAAATGAAATGAATCGTGTTTTTGACAATTCTCTCTCCGGGGCATATTATCGGGCAGACAACTCACCTTCGATGAATATATTTACCAGCGAAGATGAGGTTTTAGTGAATGCAGAAGTGCCAGGAGTGGATATAAAAGATCTGGAGATCAGCGTGGTTGGGAATAATCTTACAATCAGCGGTAACCGGGAGCCTGAGGTTACTGGCGAAAATACAACTTATCACCGACAGGAACGTAATAGTGGTTACTTTTCAAGGAGCATCGAACTGCCATACCAGGTCAATTCAGACAAAACAGAGGCTTCATTGGAAGATGGTGTCTTGAAAATAGTATTACCGCGTTCAGAAGCGGATAAACCACGAAGGATCAGTGTAAAAACGTCTTAGGAGGTGTGATATGGCTAATAATGAATTTATTGAAAAAACAAAATCGGAGATTGTTGAGGGGACAATTGAAAGAACCCGTGACCGCCGAGTTTTCTCCCCTCGAACAGATATTATTGAAACCGGAGATCAATACTTGATTGTGGCAGATATACCTGGCTGCAGCGAGAAGAAAGTGAACATTACCCTTGAAAAAAGTGTCCTGACGATTAATGCAACAACCCCAACTGATTATCCGACGGACAAGACCTTGATCTTGACTGAATTTGGAGTAGGTGATTATTATCGCAGTTTTGTAATTTCAGATCAGATTGATCGCGAAAAAATTGAAGCTAAAGTCAAAAATGGTGTTTTACGATTGATACTGCCTAAAGCTGGACCTGCAAAAACTCAAAGAATTTCTATAAAAGCTGGCTGATTTTTTTGAGAAAGGAGGCTATCATGCCAATCTCAGATCTGTTACCCTGGAATCGTGAAAGGTCAAAATATGAGCTCCAACGAAAGGATGATCAGAACCTCGTTAATCTACGAAACGAGATGAATTCAATGTTTGATGAATTCTTTTCCAATCCATTCAGTATGTCTCCGCTCTGGAGAGGGATGGAAATGCAAGATAAATTCATCCCGGGAATTGATGTCAGTGAGACGGATAAAGAAATATTAATTTCCGCTGATCTACCCGGAATGGATGAAAAGGATATTCACCTATCCATGGAAGGCGATGTTTTGACGCTGAGTGGGAAAAAAGTAAAGGATACTTCAACAAAAAACGCTCAATTTCATAGCATTGAAAGAAGTTTTGGTTCTTTTTCCCGCTCAATTTCACTTCCTGTCAAGGTTGAAATCGACAAAATCGATGCTTCTTTCAACAAAGGTGTCTTAAAAATCATTATTCCCAAAACCGCAAATACTGAAAGTCAGATTAAAAAGATACCCATCAAAACAAAATAGAAGGAACAAAATCGCCAACCATAGAATTATGGTTGGCGATTTTATTTTGGAATGGATTTACTACTCGTAGGTTAATTAATATATTAGTGGGTATAATTTATAAGCACAGAGTGAGTAATAAAGTTAGTTTACCGATAGTTCATTAATCACATTCTGATCACAAGTTTCTTTTTATATACTTTCTCAAAAAGATCCCCTTTATCGTAGGCATTCTTTTCTTCCTGTGATGCCGGGTGTGATACGGTGCACTTAATTAATACTTCCTTTTTACTAATCACACAGCGAAGATCGCTTACCGCTTTCGTATGTGTACGGTCCAATGCATCGGCGATGCGTAATAGTGCCGCCAATTTTGAAACTATCTTGCGTTCGTCGGCTTCCAGGGCAGAATAATGATCATGTTTAAGTGATGGCAGCGCCTTGCGATGATACCGTGCTATCGATCCAATGATCAGTTTTTCTTTTCCATCGAAAGGAAGCAGCTGGTTATCGAGGATCATTTGCAGAGAGCTTTTATGGTGCCCTTTCCAACCTTGAACCCAGCCAATGTCATGCAACAATGCGCCACATTCCAACAAATACCGTTCTGTACCTTCCAATTGATGCAATGGGAGCAGTTCATCGAAGAGCCGCAGATGATAACATCGTCACCTGGTTGGTATGCTCAAGGTCACCCAGGTAAGATGCTGCCATTTGCCTGACAGCAGCCAGCGAATCGGAGGTCAGATTTCTGAGATCCATTATTTCTCCACTTGTGATTCTTCTGAATCATGGTTTTTTAAATCATCCAGTGATATTCCGGATTCCACCAGTCGGGCGTAAGTTTCGGGGAGACCAACTTCCCGGATTGAGTCCACAGCCAATTGCAGGTCAAACTCCACCCGGTAAAACTCAACCCCGACATATTTCTTCTTTAAGGTCAATACTGCATAGCTTGCCCGTGGATCATGGTCGATGGGTCTGCCCACACTTCCCGGGTTAATGATATGTATGTCGTTTACCTCGTGAATAAATGGTTTATGGGTATGTCCACAAAGGATGATATCTGCATTTACTCCATCCACTAATTCTTCAAGTCTCTCTTTTGGTGTATCTATATAGATAGGATCATCATTAGCTGCCAGGACTGCCATGTACAAGTAAAAATTTGAATCCACGGATCTTTATCTTCGCTTTTTCTGGTAACTTTTTTAAGAATTTTCTACTCTGCTTGGACAACTCCAGGTATGACCAGGCAAAAGGACTTATTTCTTCCGGTAATTCTTCATATGGTACCTGTTTCAACTCCTGCTTCATTTCCAATACTTTGAGGTCAATATTCCCATGGATACAGACAGCCTCCATCTTACGTATCTTTTTTACAACCTCCTCAGGAAATGCATTAAACTGTACCAGGTCACCCAGGCACCAGTATCTTTTTATTCCTAAAGACTTCGCATGGGTAAGAACCGCTTCCAAAGCCGGTAGATTAGCATGAATATCACTGATCAAAGCTATCCTCATTTGTTTCCTCCTAAATACTCATATTTCGTTGTATTTGCACAGTACTGACCATCTCCACTGGATAATTTTCAGAGAGATGGTCCAATAAGCTTTGCCACAAACGGATTTTTTTGTAAAGAGTCCCAAAATTCTACAAATTGTTGATAGGTTTCATTGCGGATATCCTGCCTGTTCTGCTGGAAGTAAAGAATGCCAGGAATGATCCGGTAATGGGTGCGCGAATGACCATAATAATTCTGTGATAACTCATGTTCTGAGTCCAGAAACTGTGGCAGGAAATCGATCCACATATCACTATCATGGATTACGCCTAACTGTTCCTGTGCTTGTCTGATGGGTTGAAGCCAATCGATTAATCCGCCTGGAAATAACGGTGCAAATATTTCCATGGTATATCGCAGATGTTTCGCTGCTATCCGCATAGCATGTAATTCCAGCTTTTTTTCAGGAAAATGAATAAAAGGCTCATAGCTTAAGAAATTGATCAACTTTTCATTTATCGCTTGATGGGCGAGCAGTCGTAGAGGCATTGAAATGAAGGGTTCATTTCCATTCCGGTTCAACAAGATGCAATAACTCTTTTTGGACGCTTTTTATCACCTGGTTGGATGTAAATTTCGAAACTGATAAGAGAACAGACAACTGTGCCTGTTTTCTTTTTTGCGATAAACGCAGAATAAGTCGTTTGAACCCTGGCTGAAGTCTGATGTCATCATTCTGATGTTGATACGCTTGGATCGCCTCGATTTGTATGTCCAGATCCCTTGCATTCCCTAATGCAGCTGTAATTGACTGGATCTGCTTTTCCCAGATTGTGGAATTCTTTTTGGATAGAAATGAATCAAAGTATTCCTGTGCTGAACGAAGTCTGCGGGAAGCTACACGCATCCGGTGGATGCACTCAATATCCATCGCGTTCTGAACTCCCTGCACCTCATTTTGCAGGTTTTTTAGTTGATTCAACATGAAAGCAGCGCCGTAAGCGCTAATACTTCCATCCACTTTTCCCGCCATATATTTCTCCTAAAACTCATTATGTCGGTTTTTGATTAAATAATCAAGAGACATGAATAATATGATAATACCAACATTAATTGTATCTTTATACAAACTATCTCATCTAATTCTATAAATCAATCGTGAAAGGAAAAAATCAAATGAAATTTATAAACGAAGCTGGATGGGATCGAATTGTTCGTGTTGTAATCGGAGTAGTTATCTTAATTTTAGGGTGGGGTAATATAGTTACCGGTGGTTTTGGAGTATTCTTAAAATATTTTGGATTAATTCCGCTGATAACCGGTTTAGTGGGTTTCTGCCCAATCTATGCATTGTTGAAGTATAAAACGATAAAAGCATAAGAATTAATAAAATCATCAAAGATCCGCTCACAGGATTTCTAAGCAATCTATCGGACTGAAATATATGAATCTAAAATTATGGAACAATAAAGTAAATAAATTTGATAAGCCAGTCGTAGTTGAGTTCTGGGCTAAATGGTGCGGACCGTGTAAGATGATGGCTCCAAGTTTGGAACAAGTGAGAAGTGAATTTAAAGGAAAAGTTGACTTGATTAGAATTGACGCTGATACTGAGTCCAAGTTGATGCAGGAATTAAAGATATATAGCATTCCTACCATACTAATATATCATCAAGGAAGATTGATTACTCGGAAAACCGGGGCAATGGGTATTGACCAACTACGGAAATTGTTTATGATGGCAGAGGTAGGTCAAAAAAGCACAATTAGTATGAAATCAACAGATCGCATACTCCGGCTTGCAGCAGGAACTGTATTAATCGTAGCAGCATTTTTTACGGGATTTACAATACCTTTATTGCTCCTTGGTGGAATTGTGTTATTCTCGGCAGTTTATGACCGATGTCCGATTTGGAAATTTGTTTCGAGCAGGATCAGCGGCTTGTTCCAAAAGACAAAGACCAAATTTACTAGCGAATAACAATCGCTCTTATATTTGGATATTTAAACCCAACAGGACACCTATGTAGTTAAATCTACATAAGTGTCCTGTTCGTTATTGTTTATTGCTTAGTATATCTGGTTTGTGATCTCGCTAAAAACATCACCTATTTGCGGGCCTAACATTCTATAACTGATAATTCCACCAATAACACAGCAGCAGCAAAGTACTACCAAAACAATGATAACAATGAGCCAAACATTCGTTTTCTTCTTGGGCATTTCAGCTTCGGGCATAACAGGCATTTCAGGTGCTTCCATATTCTCCTCCTAACAAATGGTTAATTATCGCAACTTTATTATATGAGAATAATACAACAAACTACAATCAATAATCATTAGGCAAATCAGCCTTCCGATGACGGCGCAGAAGTGCGAAAACCGCCCATGAGGTCAAAAGGATAATGATTGCTGCAATTACCACTGGTACGACCACTGATAGCACTGAGATCAAAGAAGAAATAAAATCTTCCAGGATGCTTACCGGTACATTGCCTGCTCCGCCAGTTGTAGCGGTTACCGTAGGTCGGACAACCAGGGATTTCACCGCATGCACCCCACCTGCTACCAGAAGCCCGGCTGCAATCGATAAGACCGGATGAATTTCCGTGATCACATGAGCACTGGCTGCAAATACGATCGCTCCGGCAACCGGGCGGACGATGGTCTGGATAATGTCGTTGACATGGTTCACTGCCGGAACTTTATCGGCAAAGAACTCAACTACAGCCAGAATAAGGATCAAGCCAATGATCCACCAGCTTGTCAATGTATCCCAGGGCTGGGAGAGTTGTATCAGATCGGTAAACTTTGCCAGGAGCGCTATTGCCAATAAAGGGATATACGCATTCAAGCCGGCGCTGGCAGAAAGCCCAAATGCTGAAAAGATCCCGAGTATTTCCATTCTTACCTCCTTAGAACTTGAAGCCGGCCCACGTACTGGTAAGGGCATACCTCAACCAATCAATTGCACCTATCTGGATTATTGCTGTAAGCAATCCGGCACAAAGAGGGAGGACCAATTGTCCCCAATGATCAGCCTGATTATCCTTGTGGAAAACCATCAACCAGATAATAGCATAAACCGTACTTAATACCATTAAAACTCCAGCGGCACTGATGAGAGCCAGGTTGTACCTGAAAAAGGGATTGTTAAAAAGAATGAGGCTTGAGAAGGCGAATGGAATACCAATTAATCCGGCATATCCACGCCAGTTGGTTAATATAGACCCGGGATCCCATTGTTTCCAGACCGATTGGTTGAACGCGGGGACAAGGACCGCAGAAATCGAAATGCCCATTCCAGTGCCAGTGATCAGACGCAGGATATTGTTGGGTTCATAGGCACTGGGTAATCCGGGGAATAAGTGCAGGTATGAATTTAAGCCATCGATCCCAAAGGCCAGAACAAAGATCATGAACGGAATTCCGGTTTTCCAACCCGGCATGCCACCTTTCCGGGGATACTTGATAAGCTGAAATAGTATTCCAGCTATCGCCCCCAGGTACATGCCTGAACAACGTGCACAAAGTGGCAATGGCCGGTCTTCCAAAAAGAAAGAACGCACCTCGATGCGATGACAAACCGCATAGCCGATGGCATCTGCTTTTCCCAACAAGCCGGCAGGTGTCTCGATCCACCAGGTTACTATGACAAGCAGGCAGACCAGGTATACCAGGTATTTCCATTGGATCGAGCGATTCTTTGCGGGAGGAGTGGGTTCCATTACAATGCATTATAGGTGCTGGATGAAGAGTCCGCAAGATATTCGAAAAATAGCTACCCCACCATTTCTTTCAAAGTGGCGGGGTAGGTTAATTACTTTTTATGATAACTATAAATAAATATCGACTTTTAAGATTGTATCTATTGCCATTTTTCGAGAATATCCACCACCTTGCTCAAGTAACCATCCGCTGAGGTGCCATCCAATATCCGGTGATCAAAAGTGAGCGATAAATAGACCATGGAGCGGATGGCAATCGCATCAGAAACAACAACGGCTCGTTTTGTAATGGCTCCCACACCTAAAATGGCACATTGCGGTTGGTTGATGACCGGGGTGGCGAACAGTGAACGCCCGGTTCCATGATTTGTGATTGAAAATGTTCCACGAGGTAGTTTCATCCGGGGTCAATTTCTTCGAACGCGCCCGTGCGGAAAGGTCATTGACCGCACGCGCAAGCCCGGATAAAGACAAACGGTCTGCGTTTCGAATAACAGGAACGATCAGACCTTCATCTCCTAGTGACACTGCCATTCCTATATTTATATCGCGATGAAGGATGATACCCTTCTCCGACCAGGAGGAATTCAGCAGAGGGAATTGTACCAATGCCAGGGCAGCCGCTGCAACAAAATAGGGGGTGTAGGTCAGTTTCAGCCCATCCCCTTCTAATTGAGACTGGTTGGCCTGCTTATGTAATATCACACGACTCAAGTCTGCTTCCATAACCGTAGTCACATGGGCAGAAGTATGTTTGCTCATGATCATATGGTCAGCTATCGCTTTTCGTTTTGTAGTCATCGGAAGCAGGGTATCTCCACCCCGGGTGGCAGCCAAAGGCGGCGTCGATGCAACTGTGGGTGGTGTTGACAGATCGACTGTCGGCTTAAACAGATCTCCAGACCCCGGTGTTTCCCATGGTGCAGGCTCTGGTTTTGCTCCTTTATTCTGGTTGGATTTATCGATGTAATCCAGAATATCTTTTTTTGTTATCCGGCCATGTTCACCTGTTCCTGGCACATTAGCCAGATCCACTTTATTTTCTGCTGCCAGCTTTGCAACTACAGGAGAAATGAAGCCCAGTTCTCTTTCGGATGATTGCTTCTGACCGGTCATGACTAGAGGTTTCTTCGCTCACTATTGGAGTGAAAATAGGAGCCGCAACAACACCGGGCTTACTATCTGCAGGAACATCAGGTACTTCTTCCCCTGCCTGACCAACCCAGGCCAGGATGACACCGGCATCCACTGTCTCCCCTTCTTGAACTAATTATCTTCAAAACCACTCCTGCTGCCGGGCTGGGAATTTCAGTGGTTACCTTGGCTGTTTCAACTTCCAGAAGAGATTCAAACTCCTCTACCGGATCTCCTTCGTGCTTTATCCAACGGTTCACTGTGCCGTCCACAACAGATTCACCTAATTTCGGCATGATCACTTTTACTGGCATATCCTGACCCTCCTTACCATTTGGCCAAATCCCTGATCGCACCGGCGATTTTTTCCGGATTCGGCATGAACCATTCCTGAAGCGGATGGCTGAATGGGACACCGGGAACATCTGGGCCGGCCAAACGCCTCACAGGAGCATCCAGGTCGGTGAATGCACCATCCGCGATCGTAGCTGCTATTTCTGCGCCGTAACCGCCCGTAAGATTGTCCTCGTAGACAATCAACGCCTTCCCGGTTTTTTTCACACTTTCCAAAATTGTCGGCCTGTCAACAGGGTAAAGCGTCCGCAGGTCAACTACTTCCACACTAATGCCTTCAGAAGCCAGTTTTTCCGCTGCCTGCAGGGTGTAATAATGCATCATGCCATAAGCAAAGACACTCACATCCGTACCTGACCTCGTAACCTGGGCAGGTCCAATGGGTACAGTATAGTCGGTGTCCGGGACTTCGCCTTTGATCAGGCGATAGCCTTTTTTAGGCTCAAAGAAAATAACCGGGTTTGGATCCCTAATCGCAGATTTCAATAATCCTTTGGCATCGTATGGATTGGAGGGAACAACCACTTTCAATCCAGGTACATGCGTGAAGAAGGCTTCCAGGCTTTGCGAGTGATACAAACCACCACCAATTCCGCCGCCATATGGCGCCCGGATCACCATCGGGACCGTCCAGTCCCCATTTGAACGGTAACACATCTTTGCTGCTTCGCTGATGATCTGATTCATAGCCGGGTAGATAAAGTCAGCAAACTGTATCTCGCAGACGGGGTGCATACCATACAAGGCTGCTCCGATCCCTACCCCGACAATGGATAATTCAGCCAGCGGGGAATCGATCACCCGCTCAGCACCAAATTTATCATAAAGTCCGACCGTAGCCCGAAATACTCCACCGCGTTTCCCCACATCTTCACCTACAATAAAAACGCGTTCATCGGCTGCCAGTTCTTCTTCCATCGCTAACCGAATGGCATCCACTAAAATCATTTCAGGCATGGGTCACCTCTTCAGCATAAACCGGGTGCATGCCATCCTTTATGTCAGGAAACGGCGCTTTTGAGGCATATTCTATGGCTTCGTCGATCAGCCCTTTTGCTTTTACTTCCATCCCATCCAATTTTTCCTGCGTGAGGACATTTTCAGCCATTAAATTCCTGGTGTTTACGATCATCGGGTCAAGCAGTTTGTTGGTATCAACTTCTTCGCGGGTACGATAAGACCGGTCATCATCATCCGAGCTATGCGGAGTGATCCGGTACATCTTTGCTTCGATGAGCTTTGGGTCCTTTACCTGCTCTGGCATTATCCACTGCTTCTTTTACCACCGAATAAACCTTGAACAGATCGGTTCCATCCACCTGGACGCCGGGTAATCCCAGTCCACAGGCTTTATCTGCGACACTTGGTACAGCCATCTGTTTATCCACTGATTCTGAGATGGCATACTGGTTATTCTCGACCATGAAAATCACAGGCAGCTGGTGAATAGCCGCCCAGTTGACCGCCTCATACCATTCCCCCTGCGAAGTGGATCCTTCCCCCAGCGATGTGAATACCACCTTGTCTTCCTTACGCATTTTGATCGCCAGCCCCACTCCGGCTGCATGAACACACTGTGTAGCGACTGGTGCAGAATGGCTGATTACATTTGCCGAACGCAGACCCCAATGGCTGGGCATTTGCCGGCCGCCACTGCCCGGTTCTTCCTTTTTCCCCATCATGCTCAAGGCAAAATCCTGTGGTGTGTATCCCACGGCGATCATTAAGGCCAGGTCACGGTAATATGGCGCGATCCAGTCATAACCTCTCCGCAAGGCAAATGCCGCCCCGACCTGGGCAGCTTCCTGCCCGATACCTGAAATATGGAAATCTATCCGCCCCTGACGATGCAGCATCCAGGCTCGCTCGTCCAGTCGGCGGGCAAGCAGCATTGTCCAAAACATCTCAAGCTTCATTTCATTTGTAAGTTCCATTCATCGCCCTCTTTTTCTATAATATGCCTTAACTAGTTTAGCATGCACATTATTAACCTTCAATTCCCAATGTAAGGATGATAAATAAACGTACCCAGCTTTTTGTATAAAATGCCGGGTACGAAAAAGAATATCAGGATTAGGTGAAATTATTATTGGTTATTGGCAATTAATATCAACCAAATTGGGCTAGAACACCTGAATGAAGGCTTTCTGAGAATATTTTCCGGTCCTCTTCATCCTTTATCAATTTTCCGGCTTCAATTGCTGATCTGAACATTTCCGCAGTTTTTTTCAACTCACCACTTAATGCATACGCTCTCGCCAGCGCTTCAAAACTAAAAGCTATATCAAAATCTTCCATTTCACTTAAGCCGGATTCGGTACTCTCCCGGCATAATTTAGCAAATAGCAGGCTGGCCTCTGGTATTCCAAGAACTGCATAGACCCTGCTTATGATCCAATAACTCCGTTGTTGATTGACCACAGTTCCAGCAAAAGACCAGTGATATGCAGAAGAATGAACGAATTCCAGCATGGTTGCTTCTTCAGTCGGAGTCCGATCCTTTTTATCCATTAACCCCCAGGTCTTATTAAATAATTCAATCCCCAGTCTGCGGTGAACTTCTGGTGATAATTCCACCTCATCCATATTTGTCTCCTCCGGATCGTGTTATGTATTGACTCTACTGCCGGAGGACAATATTTTAAAGTATTTGTGGAATGTGAACTTGTTTATTGGTCTTGTGCTTGAATCGTCAATGCATCCAGTCCGAAATTGTAATTGGTTGACTCTACTGCTTTTCGGACGACCCTAAACGAGAGGGTATGGCTGCCTGCTTCTAGATATAGTTTTCCAAAGGACACGGGACCGGTCGGCATTGGATATAAGGAGTAAAGATCCATCCCATCGTTGAGGATCCATTCATCTATCATAATTTCAACAACACCGTATTCCGGCATTTTTGTAGCATAAAGGATTAATTCGTAAGATTTTGTTTCTGGAAAATCGATGGAAAAAGTACAGATGGAGCCGTACCCGGCAGGAATATTTAGGGATTTACCGCCATTCCAACCCCGGTTTAGGATCCCTGACATATCCATGGTTTGCGGATCACACCATGATCGATAAGTCAGAGGTAGATCTTCAAATTGGATCGGGGAGACGGGGCCTTGATTTGATGGGATAATTGAATCGTTACGTGACCGTAAGGCAGAAATAAAACGAACCCGTGTGATTTGAATAGGCGTGAGCTGGCTGCGGGGCATGTAATAAGACATGACATTGCCACGGGTCAGGCTGAAATCTGCATTGCTGACCTTAATACTCACCTTTTCTCCGCACTGAAATTCTGCCTGGTTTACATAAGCATCCGGTGAAGTATCTGATATTCCATCTCCATCAAAGAATGCTGCATCAAAACCACTCTTTTCATAAGCTTTTTCAGCATCAGAGATACTGGCAAATAATTTAGGAAATGTATTGCTTAATCCCAGGTAGTGACCCAATTGATGCGCAAGCAAAGATTCATCCGGTTGTCCACAGACTTGCTGAACGGTTGAAGGCATGAATATAAAATCTTCCTCCAAACTTCCTACATCTCCATCCATGGGCGGATTTCTAAATAAAACTATGATTTTTCCGCCACCTGCCCGGGCTATTTTCTCCCCCTCGATAACGGCCTTTTCCCAATCAGGATCCTGCATTCCGGTTACATTATTCAAGATGGAATTGTCATAATTAATGGTATCAACTCCGGGATCAAAGTAGAATCGAAGGCTTGCCTGGGAAAATATCAGGTTTGCCTGGTCGACCCAATGAATGATCTGATCCTGCACAATGGTTGACCGGTTGGAGCCATCATCATTTGCAAGGAATACTGCCTGTATATGGACAGAAAAAGCGATATACGTCGGATTAATCGCAGGCAGCACCTGCGGATACGGTGATGGAAGAGCTTCAGGGGTCGCTTCTTCAATATAGACAAGTTCAGGTGTGGCGGTCGGATCATCCAGGATTGGATGGTATTGCGGGCTGATACCACAGGCTGATATGATAAAGGTAATCATCGAAATAACAAGTAAAAGTTTTAAACGCATCACTAAGCACTCCATAAGTGTAACAATACCAAAAAACATAACAAGAACTATGCCAGTATTCTGTTTTATCAAACGAAGCATTTGGATATAATGAATTATCATTCGTGGAGGAATTATGAAAAAGTATTTAGTAAAACAAAACATTAAGGTGAAGCTTTCAGATTGGGATCCAGATGATACTTCCGGGTTTGAGGGAAACAAAAAAGAAGGAATAACTGTCCTCAAGAAATTAAATGAGAAGCTGGATGTTTTACAAGAGATGCTGTACGCAGAACACAAACATAAAATTTTGATCATTCTTCAAGCCATGGATACCGGGGGGAAGGATGGCACTATAAGGAGTGTTTTTGAAGGAGTAAACCCGCAAGGCGTTAAGGTTGCAAGCTTTAAAGTACCTACACCTGAAGAGCTTGACCATGATTATCTCTGGCGAGTCCATCCGCAGGCACCTGGTAAAGGTGAAATTGTTATCTTTAATCGCAGCCATTATGAGGACCTGCTGGTGGTGCGAGTCCATAACCTGGCACCTAAAAAAGTGTGGGAAAAGCGTTTTCAGCATATCAATGAATTTGAAAGAATGATGAAAGATGAAGGAACAACCATCCTCAAGTTTTATTTGAATATCAGCCAGGATGAACAAAAACAAAGGCTATTGGACCGAATCAGTACACCTGAAAAACGTTGGAAATTCAACCCCGGAGATTTGGAGGAACGCAAGCTGTGGAAAGATTATATGGAAGCCTACCAGGATGTTCTATCAAAAACAAGCAAACCCTGGGCACCCTGGTATATTATTCCGGCCAACCGAAATTGGTATCGCAACCTGGTCATTTCTTCCATTCTGGTGGATACATTGGAAAAACTGAAAATGCGTTACCCTCAGCCAGTGAAGAACATCAACCAATATGCCGTTCAATTGGATCCAAAGATTATTGTTCAACCGGAAACTGAAGAACCGGTGGAAGAAACAAAACAATCAGCCGGGTAGATGGATTGATTTTTCATCAACTGGTATTAATAGAATTCCTTGACCAGTGTTCAAGCTTATTCTTTGGACGGCTATTCACTTACTACCTATAAGCCACTATAATGAATTTAATGAAATCCAACCGAAAAATGATGCCATTACTGACCAGCGTGGGGATTGTGTTGGGGTTGTGCTTATCCATCCTGCTTTATATTTTTTCACCAACAACACCAGTTTGGTTTTATTTTGTAAATACAATTTTGCTTTCCATTGTCGGATACCTTGTGGGAAGGTATCAGGATTCCAGAATTAGAACTTACAACATCCTGCAAGAAAAATTAAGTTCCTCTAATCAGGATCTTCAATCACTCGTTGAAGAAAATCAAGCGTCTATAGAGAAACTCATTGAAACCGAAGGAAAGATCAGCAATGCAAAAAAAACCTGGGAAACCATTTTTGATGCAGTCAATGATCTGATCGTATTAACTGATCCGCAAAACACGATCATACGTTGTAATAGAGCCACGATCGAAGTTCTAAATACCAGTTTTAAGGAATTATTAGGACAGGAATTTAACACTGTATTCAGCTGTAAGGACGGATCTACTCCTACAATTGAAACCAATTTACAGTTCAAGAATATTCCCGGTTGGTTCACAATGAACTCATTTACCGCAACACTTGTGGACAATCAACAGGCAACTGTTTTCATAATTCGCGACATATCCATCGAGCATGCTGCCAACAACGAGATCATCCGCCAGAAAGAATTTTTTGAAGCGCTGGTAAAAAACAGTCCGGTAGCGATCGTGATCATGGATATGGAGTCCAATATCATCTCCTGCAATCCTGCTTTTGAGGTCTTATATGGATATCAGCAGGAAGAAGTGATCGGAAAGAACCTGGATCGGTTAATAAGCAAAAATGCTGACCTTGAAGAAGCGGATCAATATTCCAAAGACGTAGCTCAAGGAAAAACCATTCATGGATATGGACAGCGAATCCGGAAAGATGGCTCCCAGGTGGATGTCGAAATCTTTGGTGTTCCCGTAATAGTCGATGGCAAAGGCTATGGGATCCTCGGTATCTATCACGATGTTACAGATATATTACAAGCCCGAAGGGATGCCGAGGCAGCTGATCGCGCCAAGAGCGAGTTCCTGGCAAATATGAGCCATGAAATACGTACACCTATGAATGGAATCATCGGCATGGTAGAACTTGCCCAGGGAACCACTCTGACTCTCGAACAGAAAGATTATTTGAATACTGCCAAAGAAAGCGCAGATGCCTTACTTAGTTTATTAAATGATATTCTCGATTTTGCCAAAATCGAATCAGGATATCTTTCTTTGGAAGAAATTGATTTTGATCCCGGAAATACTGTGGAGAGCGTGACAACATCCATTGCCCCGCGTGCGGAAACCAAGGGACTGGAAGTACTGTGCTTGATCCAACCCAATATCCCCGCCCGATTAATTGGCGATCCCGGCCGGCTGCGGCAGATCCTGATGAATCTGGCAGGAAATGCGATCAAATTTACCAGCCACGGTGAAATCGTGATCCGCGTAGCTCTTGAAAAAGAAGTGGACAACAAGGTAATCCTTAAATTTGCTGTTACTGATACAGGGATCGGAATTCCAGCTGACAGGCAGGCTGCAGTTTTTGACCGTTTTGTCCAGGTGGATAGTTCCACGACCCGAAAATTTGGCGGTACTGGTTTAGGGTTGGCGATATCCAAACAATTAGTTGAACTAATGCATGGCAAGATAGGCATCATCAGCGAACCCAATGTTGGCAGTACTTTCTGGTTCACAGCAGAGTTCGAGAGAAGCACCTCTCCCATCGTTGAACCCTCACAAATACCAAGCGACCTAAGGGATACCCATATACTCATCGTAGATGATAATCCGACCAACCGTTTGATCCTTACAAAGGAACTCCAATATTTCGGCTGCCGGGCAGATTCCATAGGTGATAGCATGGTTATCATTCCGCAGATGATCAGCGCAGTTGAGATCGGTGATCCTTATAAGATCGTTCTACTTGATATGCAGATGCCGGAAAAAGATGGAATGACTGCCCTGGCGGAAATTAAACAGAACGACATGGTAAAAGACGTGCATGTGATCATCCTAACATCCATGGGCCACAGGGGTGATGCAGGAAAATTGACTTCCCTAGGGTGTGATGGATATCTGGTCAAACCGGTCAAAAAAGATAATTTGAAGGAAATGATCTTAACTGTTCTGGGTCAAAAACCATATGAAGCAAACCTTAAAACCCCAACTGGTCCGCTTGTTACCAGCCACACAATCTCTGAACGACGCAGAAAACTGGTTCATATATTATTAGCAGAAGATAATGCAATCAATCAAAAACTGGCTGTAAACCTTTTACAAAAATCAGGCTATTCTGTTGATGTTGTTGATAACGGGAAAATGGCGGTTGAAGCCATGCTAAATCAGGCTTACACACTGGTATTAATGGACGTTCAAATGCCGGAGATGGATGGGTTTGAAGCAACGCAGGAATTTCGGATAAAAGACACTGCCGGGAAGAAGACACCCATCATTGCCATGACCGCTCACGCCATGAAAGGTGATCGTGAACGATGCCTTGCTGCAGGAATGGATGATTATCTCTCCAAACCTCTGGAACCCAGGGAGTTCTATCAAACGTTAAACAAATGGATCAGTATCAAGCATTCCGAAAACAGGAACCCTGGATCTCGATAAAATCCCCCAACCCGAGATCGTACTCAAGAAAACTGAGCAACATTCCCAATGAACCGGTAAATTTGGTCGAAGCACTGCCGCGGTTTGGAGACGACCTGGATTTCTTTAAGACGATGCTTGGGGAATTTACAATAACCTGCCTGAACGGATAGAAAACCTGGAAGAAGCTGTCGGAACAGGACGATACAAAGAGTGTGACGAGGTTGGCGCATAATTTAAAAGGAGCCTCAGCTAATTTCTCTGCAGAAGGAGTAAGGTCAGCAGCTGCAGAAATTGAAATTAATGGGTATAACGGTGAAATGACTAATGTTTCTGCATTGATCATTCGAATTAAGGATGAAATTCCAAAAATTAAAAAGTATTATGAATCTCTTATTAACAAATAATGGAGCTAGTTGCAAATTAGTTCTAATTAATAAGTTTTTGGAGGTATCATGGCAAGAATATTAGTGATTGATGATGATGCAATCTTTCAAAAAATGATCGGACACACATTGGAACCGCTCGGTTATGAGCTCTTCTATGCGAACGATGGTCTACTAGGTCTGACGCAGGCTAATGCGATTGATCCCGATATGGTGATCTGTGATGTAATGATGCCAAATGTGGATGGTTATGAAGTAGCCCGCCGGTTAAGGAGAAACTCCAAATTTGCACAAACACCCATTTTAATGCTTACAGCCCAAGCCAATCTTGACGAGAAACTGGCTGGTTTCGAAGCAGGTGCAGATGACTATATGACCAAGCCGTTCGCTCCTCCTGAACTTGTAGCTCGGGTAGGGACGCTGCTCCGAAAAGTTGAATCTTATAAGGTATCACCACAAGAGCGAAAAGAGAAAAACGGGAAAATTATCGCTGTTCACAGTTTGAGGGGAGGGGTTGGCAGCAGCACCGTAGCCGTCAACCTGGCTGTCGGCATTGCCGGTTTGTGGGCAAAACCCACCATCCTGCTGGATCTTGTTCTCACCGCTGGTCAGGTCGCGTTAATGGTCAATGGTACACTGCGCCGAACCTGGGCGGATATCGTTAATTTTAAACCTGAAGAGATCGATCTGGCTGCGTTACAAAGTATTATCAACCGGCATGATCTGGGATTCGATTACATCGCTGCACCTACATTTCCACCAGAAGCAGAACTTCTTACGATTGAGCCATTTTAAAGCCTGTATGCAGTTACTGCGTAAACAATATGACTTATTGGTCATCGATTTACCTCATGATTTTGGAGAAATTTCGTTTTAACACGCTTGACATCTGCCGACAGCATCGTGATCGTTATTGCTCCTGAAATGGCATCGATTCGTGCAGCAGCTGCGGCAATCGAAACCTATAAGAAATTAGATTACGACCTTGAATAAGATCACTCTCGTGATGAATTGGATCTTCGAAAGGCACGGGTTAGTGAGAAAGAATATCGAAGTTGCTTTGCATCATTCCGTGGATATCATTCTACCGTTCGTTCCTGATACCACCATTGAAGCTATTAACTATGGAAAACCATTCATGGTAACAAAACCGGAAGAGGAAATATCAGAAATGATCGAGAATTTGGCTTTTGGAATGAGCAAAGAGGAAGACCGGACTGTCCCGCCTGTGAATCCAACCAAAGCCTGGCACAGGACCATGAAGAGGCTCAAAGGATAATCAATATATTTTTATAAACACAAAAAGATATCCACTCCATCAAAGAGCGTGGATATTTTTTTATCCTTTTCCAGAATTACCATGTTGGTAACAGATAATTGGTAAAGGATATTACAATTGGATATAAGGCGTTGTCCTGGATAACTGGATGATAAGGTGATTGAATGGATCTATTTGAACATTCCCTCGAGAAAAAATTACGGCAGGAAGCCCCCCTGGCAGCTCGAATGCGCCCCCAGTCATTGGATGAAATTGTCGGGCAGGATCATATCATTGGGGAAGGCAAACTGCTGCGAAGGGCGATCGAAGCAGATAAGCTTTTTTCATCCATCATTCTCTGGGGGCCGCCCGGAACTGGTAAGACCACTTTAGCTCAGGTCATTGCTCTGACAACAAAAAGCCATTTCGAGACCATTTCCGCAGTTTTGGCCGGGGTTGGTGAATTACGCCGGGTGATCTCAGAAGCCCAGGAAAGACGGAAGTTATATAACATCAGAACCATCCTATTCGTGGATGAAGTCCACCGTTGGAATAAAGCCCAGCAGGATGCTTTGCTGCAGCATGTGGAAAGCGGCGTGTTGACACTCATTGGGGCAACCACTGAGAATCCATACTTTGAAGTGATCAAAGCTCTGGTTTCCCGCAGCCGGGTCTTTCAATTGAATTCCCTTGAGGATATACACATAGAAGAAATCCTTAACCGCGCAGTCCACGATCCAGAAAAGGGTTTGGGAACCATGCCGGTCAAGCTCTGGGACGATGCCCGCGCTCACCTGGCTCGTACTGCCGGAGGAGATGCCCGCAATGCACTGAATGCGCTGGAACTGGCTGTATTCTCCACTCCGCCGGATGCAATAGGGAATATCCAGATCACACTGGATGTTGCCCAGGAATTCGATCCAGCAGCGGGCTGTACTGTATGATAAAGACGGGGATGCTCATTACGACACCATCTCTGCTTTTATCAAATCAGTCCGCGGGTCAGACCCCGATGCCGCCCTGTTCTGGCTGGCAAAGATGATCCATGCCGGAGAGGATCCCCGCTTCATTTTGCGCAGGCTTGATCGTTCTGGCAGGTGAAGATATCGGCCTTGCAGATCCAATGGGGCTGGTTGTCGCCACTGCTGCAGCCAACTGCCTTCGATTATATCGGCCTGCCGGAAGGGGTCTACCCGATCGCAGAAGCCACCCTTTACCTGGCGACGGCAGCCAAGTCAAATTCTGCCGGGGCATATTTTAAAGCATTGGAATTGATCAACAAAGAAGGGGCAGCAAACGTCCCTGCACATTTGATGGATAATAGTCGGGATGCAGCGGCATTGGGTCACGGAAAGGGATATCTGTATCCGCATGATTTCCCTGAGCATCATGTGAATCAGCAATATCTGCCGGATGCTTATCAGGGAATGAAATTCTACGAGCCATCAGATCAGGGCTATGAAAAGGAAATCAAGAAAAAACTGGACAACCACGAATAACACCAATAAACACGAATGTATTTGAAGAATAAAACCAATGGAAACCAAAGTGCCAACTTAATTTATGCTGATGAAACGTATGCAATTATTGGGTGTGCTTTTGAAGTATACAATCAGTTGGGTTCAGGCTTTTTGGAACCAGTCTATCAGGAAGCTCTTGAGATTGAGTTGAAAACCCAGGAACATTCCATTTTAGCCCCAAGTCAAATTACCTATCAAGTATAAAGAACATGATCCTAAAAAAGGAATATTTTGCTAGACATGATTTGTTTTGGTACAATTATTGTTGAGTTGAAGACGATCTCGCGTCTATCGGTCAATCGAAGAAGCTCAGCTTATTAAATTATCTAAAAGCCAGCGGTTATAAACTCGGATTCTTAATCAATTTTGGTCATCCAGCAAAACTTGATTGGAAAGAGTTTATTGATATATTGAAAACGGTGTCTTTGGTTTTTTTTTTTCTTTGATGATTAGTGATATTCGTGTTATTCGTGGAAATAAATATATGACAACAATACTTCTCATACGACACGGCGATAACGAATTCACTCGGCAAGTATCTCCCCGGGCATCTTACCGGGATTCATCTGAATGAAGCTGGAAAAACTCAGGCGTTGCTTGTTGCTGAAAGTTTAAAGGATATTCCAGATCACATCGATCATATCCAGTCCACTGGAAAGAGCGGTTGAAACCGCGACCCCTCTTGCGAAATACTGAGACCTAAGTGTGGATATCCAAAAGGGATTTATCGAGATGAACACCGGGTCGTGGACCGGGAAAAATTTTACTGAAATCAAAGAGGATCCAGTCTGGAAGAAGCTTCGGGAAGATCCTGAAAATCATACGTTTCCGGAAGGAGAAACTTTTGCTGATGCGCAGGTGCGTGTATGGGATGCCTTGAAAACTACTATTGACACCCATGATGACAATGCGATTGTGGCTATCTTCTCGCATTCAGACTGCATCAAATTATTGCTGGCAAAAGCGATGGATGCCCCAATGAAAAGATATTATAGCTTTTCAGTTGATCCGGCTTCACTGAGTATTCTTATCTTTAAGAAGAATCGCATTTATCTGGATGGTTTAAATTTAAAGCTTCCATATCAATGGCAGCCCAGATTAGTTGGTTCTTCAAGTCAAAGAAAAGTAAGGATTAAATCATTCAGGTTTATTCCCTAATATCCCATCGATCCTGCCCATTACATCCCTGGTCAACATGGAAACTGCATCCAATGCTTTCATATTCTGGTGTACCTGTTCCACCCGGCTCGCTCCCGTTATTACCGTGGACACATTGGGATTCTTTAGGCACCAGGCGATAGCCATTTGGGGCAAGCTGATTCCGAGTTCATCTGATACCGATTTCAATTGTCGTACAGTTTTGATTTTTTCCTCAGTCAGTTCTTTCCTTAGCCATCCATAACCCTTCAGAGCCATCCGGCTGTCATCCGGAATGCCATCATTATATTTTCCTGTCAGAATACCTGAAGCTAAAGGTGACCAGATGGTCGTTCCATAACCAAGTTCTTTATATAACGGAGCAAATTCTTTCTCCACCTTTTCCCGTACCAGCATATTGTATTGCGGCTGCTCCATGCTGGGAGGAGTCAGGTGGTATTGCCTGGCAATGGAATCTGCTTTCATAATGTCAGCAGCGCTCCATTCAGATGTGCCCCAGTAGAATGCTTTTCCCTGCCGGATGATGAGGTCCATTGCACGGACTGTTTCTTCGATGGGGGTTTCAGGATCCGGCCGG
This sequence comes from uncultured Chloroflexia bacterium, assembly GCA_963757065.1. Classification (GTDB taxonomy): domain Bacteria; phylum Chloroflexota; class Anaerolineae; order Anaerolineales; family Anaerolineaceae; genus PNON01. Next base: position 455,836 of record CAVWQC010000001.1, read on the forward strand.
TGGGCAAAAATAAAATCCACATATTCCAATTGCAGTCGTTTGAGGGAATTGTTTGCGCCTTCAACAATATGCTTATAACATAACCCCTTATCATTCGGACCGTCACCACCCCAGAATATCTTGGTGGAAATAATGTATGACTCACGTTTCCAACCGGTCTGTTTGAGGACATTGCCCATGACAGACTTCAGCTTTTCCCCCTGAATAGGCTTCAGCGTTGTCGAAGAAATTTACCCCATTTTCGTAAGCGGCGATCATGCAATCCCTGGCAACAGTCTCACCCACCTGGCCACCATATGTCACCCATGCACCAAGCGAAAGTTCACTCACCTTTATTCCCGCTTTTCCTAAATGTCTATAATTCATACAACCTCCAAATCATTAATTTATATAACCAATAATTACTTTTGTGTTTACGATTAATGAAATCACTCATTCAATAATCTCGGGTTTAATATCTTTTCAAGGGTAAAGCCGAACAATGAAAAAGAAATACCTGTAAGAAGCACCAAAACCAGCGGCTCCAGTAGCCGGTATTGTCCGTGATACAGAGCACCCGCTTCGATCGCCTGGTAAATTATTGTCCCCCAGGTGGGATAACCGGTGTTGATATTAAACAGCCCCAACGTAACCTCAATAAAGACAAAACTCGGTATCAGGATGATCAATTGTGGAATCATTGTCGGAATTATGCGTGGCAACATATAACGCATAATGATCCTGAGACTGCTAGCCCCATATGACTGAGCAGCTTCAATATAAGGTGCCTCTTTAATGACTAGGAAAGCAGCTCGAAAATTCTTGGTCGGACTGCCAAATACATTCAGGAGGACAATAATTATCAGTATAACCCACAGATTCACGCCTAAATACGCATATGCCAGCACACTCATTGCCAGAATGGGTAAAACCAGGTTGACCTCAGTCAATCGCTGGATCAAATTATCCACCCATCCGCCAAACCAGACCCCGGCTGCAGAAAGGATCATGGAAATAATGGTAGTAATAACAGCACCGATCAAACCGACCCCGAGTGCGATCGGCATACCCCATAAAAGCGGAGTCAATAGATCCCGCCGCATATTGTCTGTTCCGGCTAATCCATATACTTGGCCTAACAAGACCAATTTTGCCTGGATATCGCTGTCTTTTTCAAAAGTCATCCCATTCAATTGAAGAGTATACCGCCCTGGAACTACTTTCGCATAATCCAGATTTGGATCAGCAAATAACACATAAAATGCAGGAGTGGGAAAGATCTGGCCAAACGTAAACCATTTCTGGAGATGCGGATTATTATTGACAATCCTGCGGATCGAAATATTTTCAGCCACATTGTATGTCGTACCTGGTATTACTGCGGTGTTTTTCAGATTAATTTCCCTTCCATCCGGGGTTGTCCAAACTAAAGATGCAAAAGGCCGCTTAATACTGTAATTCCCATCCAGGAACAGGAACACTTCTGTGGGAAAATCTCCATAATAGTAATCAAAAGTATAAGTGAGAGAAATCTGCTTTGTATCCTTGTTTACGGGAGTATCTATGCGCCTTGCATCCCCTTGTCTCGCTGTCCAGGATCAATGTGGAAAGATAATCTTTTCCTTTAAATAGGTTTATCCATGTTGGTAAGGCGGTTTTCGGTACAAGCGGCTGCCCGGTCATTGGGCTTCCAAGCCATTCAGAACCAATTTTTGCATATGGTAATCCGAAGACTGCGTAGAGAGAACCCAGGAATAACAATAAAATGATGGTTAACCCGAACATGGCTGCAGGGTAACGGATTATCTGGGACCAGGCGGCTTTGATCCCAAACCATATTTTTGAAAGGAACAACTTCGTTTGTTTCCTCCAGGACAACATATCGATGTGTATTCGTCTGCCTTGAGTACTGCCTGCTTTTGTGACCTCAATTAGTGAACGTGAAAGAAAATGCCTTCGTGGTCCTCTCGCTTTCCACCAGCTTCTCTTCTGATAAAGGGAAGGTTCATTTTTCATCATGTGGATCCGTGGATCCACCATCACATAAACGATCTCCAGCAGAAATACAACCAGCCCAAGAATGTAGGCGAAAATGACGATCAGTGATATTGCGACGATCATCTCTCCCGGATACATATTTTCACCCCAGAAGTTCGGCAAGCCTACTTTTATAAACAGCCATCCGATTCCAGGCCAATTGAAGATCACCTCCAGCGCCATTGTCATTTGCCAGAATGTGACCAGCATCATGGAAAAACTGGTGAGGATGTATTGAAATGCAGGTTTGAGAACATACTGTTTCTGCAGCTTACTGGCTGGTAAACCGATCGCCTGACCCAGGATTACATAATCCTCTTCTGCATAGATCAAAAAATAAGTGCGCCAGGAATAAACAAGTTGAAAGAACATGCTAAGAAAAATTGACAACACCGGTAATATCATGTGCCTGGCAATAATGGGAATATAGCCAATGGGTGTATCTGGAGGAATAGTATCCAGCATTCCACCAAATGGCAGCCATTTGAGCTGAAACGCAACAATTGCGATCAGTATGATTCCTATAACCCAACTGGGTATGGAAAAGATCGGCGCGAGCAGAGCAAAAAACTTATCCAACCAGCTGCTGTATTTTCTGGAAAGACTCAGTGCCAATGGAACACCTAAAAGAAAAATGAGTAAGTTTGCCGTTGCGGCTAATAGCATGGTGTTCGGCATGTGCTTTACGATAATATCGTTCAAATTCATGGTTGATCGCCCGTAACCCAACATGGGCAATAAACCTATGGTTACATTTCGCAACTCTCCCCAATCGAATTTCATTGAATTGATTGTCCACAATAGGTGTCGCGGCCAATAAGGTAGATTTAGACCTGCATCTATGGTCAACTTCGCTTCCAAGTTTGCCATGACTTGTTCTTGATCATTTTCTGAGAGTGTGGCAAACGTGGGATTGTCATACTTATACAAATCTTTAGCCTGCGAAATTTGCTTTCGCAGGTTTGTTTCAACTGGGGCGAATTCGTTCTGAACCCTAATGTGACCGGCCGGTTAATAATAATTACAGTGATGAATATACCAACAAAAATAGTGATCGATATTAATAATGCTTTTTTAAGTAAGTAGCGGAAAATATTGAATGCTGTAGATAGGCGCGAGATAATAGATTTATATGAAATACCCATTCTCCTGGAAGGAGTTCCACCGTTGATGTTCGCGGAAGATGTTGTGTTATCTAGGAAATTAAATTTATCAATCATCGATCGATATATCTGCTTTCGTTTATTACTTGCTCAAATCAGGGACGTTCGTATAAGCCATGGGTATATGCTTTTATTATATGCCTACTAAATATTAACATATTGTGACGTTCTATACTGAACATCTCATTTCATGGATTGATATACTGAAAAACAACAAGGGTCGGCGAGTGAAAGTGAGAAAATGCCCCCAGAGGAATTCGAATAGTATTCCCCTTCCGGGGATCCTCGTTTTGAAAACATTTGTTAAGTGCCCGAGGATCATGAAAACTTGTGGATCCTCCAGAGGAGTACGAATGAATCCCCTTCCGGGGATCCTCGTTTTGAAAACAATTGTCAATTTTGTGCCCCCAGAGGAATACGAATAGAATCCCCTTCCGGGGATCCTCGTTTTGAAAAGAATTGTTGAATTCTTGTGCCCCCAGAGGAATTCGAATCCTCGTTTTGGCCTTGAGAGGGCCACGTCCTGGGCCACTAGACAATGGGGGCTGGGCAGACAGGATTCTATCACAACCAACCACCTTTGCGTAGGAATTTGCCTTTCCAATGTGATGTTAACCTCACACATAGCATTCTAAGCATAGCATTTTGACTTATAATCTAAATGAGGGTAAATCCAATGAAAAGAAAATTTCTTCACCTCCTGAACGTTAGTATTCTCCTCATCATCCTGAGCATCAGTCTTTCCCAACCGGTATTTGCATACAGCAGTTTAAAAAACGGAAACCAGGCGATCGTGATGACTGCTTCCGGACCGTTGACACCTGCCATGCTGCAGTACCTCACCCGCGGCTTGAACTATGCCGAATTACAAGGTGCAAAACTGGTCATATTCCAGTTGAACACTCCCGGTGGAGAAATTGAGCTTCTTACCCGCATGGTCACTGCTATACGTGGGAGTCACATACCGGTGGTAATTTACATTGCTCCGCGCGGAGCGATGGCAGGCAGTGCCGGAACTGTGATCACACTTGCCGGGCATGTTGCGGCCATGGCACCGGAAACAGCCATCGGGGCAGCCTCACCGGTAGGATCGCAGGGTGAAGATATTGGCCAAACTATGGAGACAAAAGCCAAGGAAATACTTAGGGCGACTGTCCGCTCACTGGCAGAACGGCGCAGTCCCGAAGCGATTGCTCTGGCAGAAGACACCATCCAAAATGCCAGGGCTGTATCTTCTGCAGAAGCATTGAAGATCGGATTGATCGACTTTATTGCTAACGATACATCTGACCTGATCGCTCAATTGGATGGATTCCAGGTCCATACTGTGGATGGTGATTTGGTGTTATCCACGAAGGATCTCGTTCAGGTACCGCTCAACAGTTCCCTCATTGAACAGCTATTGCAAATGTTGACCAATCCAAATATCGTATTTCTGCTATTATCTGTCGGCGTTCAGGCCATCCTGATCGAATTATCCAGCCCGGGAGGCTGGGTGGCTGGATTTATAGGTGCGGTCTGCCTCGCCCTGGCTACGTACGGGTTGGGTATACTCCCCGTCAACTGGTTTGGGATCGTGTTTTTACTACTTTCATTTATATTATTTATGCTGGATATTAAAGCACCAACTCATGGAGCACTCACCGTCGCCGGTATTGGAAGCTTTATCGTTGGAGGCCTGGTTTTATTTAATTCCCCCGGGATACCAGATTTCCAAAAGGTCTCAGTGCCGCTGGTGATCGGATCAGCCGTAGTGACTGGAGCAATATTCTTCGTTATTGTAGGTTTTGCTCTTAGAGCGCGGAAAAGGCCAATCATCTCCGGACAGGAATCGCTTGTTGAAAAGATCGGCATAGTCCGGGAAGTGCTGGACCCGAATGGCAGCGTTCAGTTGGGTGGTGAGTTGTGGAGCGCTAAATCTGAAGGCGAAGTGGTCATACCAGTTGGAACGAAAGTAAAAGTTGTGACTGTCAAAGGATTGAAGCTTATCGTAAGAGAGGTTTCGCTTACTAACGATAAATGACAGCCAATATTTGCATTGATCTTCAAGTGAAAACAGGTATGTTGTTCAAATATCCAACTGTAGCGGTCACATATCCTATTGATCGTGCTGAAAGAATCTGGTATTTCCTTCTACAGCAATAAAGTCCATCGGACCTGCATGTTATAATCTTGCTATGCCAAATACACCAACTCGCGATCGGGTAAATCCCGAGACCATTGATACAACTCCACTCCGCAGACCACCCTGGATCAAAGTACGCGCTCCATCTGGTCAGACCTCTGAGTGGTTAGACCAGTTGATGCGACAGAAATCTCTGCATACAGTTTGTGAGGAAGCCGGCTGCCCAAATATGGGCGAGTGTTGGGGCAGTGGAACAGCCACCTTTTTAATGCTGGGTGACACGTGCACACGTGCCTGTGGTTTTTGTGATGTCAAACATGGAAAACCGGAGATCCTGGATTGGCTGGAACCGGAGCGCGTTGCCCAGGCTGTAAAAGCTATGAACCTAAAGCATGCAGTCATCACCAGCGTAAACCGCGATGAACGCCAGGATGGCGGCGCACCGATTTTCGCCATGGTCATCCGTAGAATCCGTCAGCTGCTGCCCGGTTGTTCCGTGGAAGTGCTCATACCGGATTTCAAAGCTAACCTTGAGGCGCTGGCCATGGTGATGCAGGCCACGACCCGAGATATTGAATCACAATATCGAAACGGTTCCGCGGCTATTCAAATTAGTACAACCGCAGGATCATTATGACTGGTCCCGGTCGGTACTCGTCAATGCAAAAATCCTCAATCCTGATGTCCTTACCAAAAGCGGGGTGATGGTCGGGTTGGGTGAAGAGATCGCAGAAGTCAAAGCCGTGATGGAAGACTTACGGTCATGGGGTGTGGATATTCTGACCATCGGTCAATACCTTCAACCCAGCCGGCAGCATCTGCCTATTCGGAAATATTACACCCTGGAAGAGTTTGAAGACCTGAAACGATTTGGTCTATCCATTGGTTTCAAATGGGTCGAAAGTGCTCCCCTGGTCAGATCCTCGTACCATGCAGCGGATCAAGTGCGAGCGCTGAGTAAAGTGCACCACGAATTGTATCAATCAGCTTGATCAATAATAAAAATAAACAACCCGGTCAGTATATTGACCGGGTTGTTTTATTTGTGTTATTAACTGATCACCCTCGTCGGGGACAATCATCAATGTGGATGCGGGTGGTATCTTCATATGTGGCAAAGGAAGCCCAACGACCATACTCCTGGAAGGAATATGCCGCGATTCCCATTTCATCGTCTGGAATCGATGGTGGCAAGATATGCGGTGCCTCCCGCCGGTACAAATGGCTTTTTACGAGAAAATCCACAGCACAAATTGTCACCCATGAGCCGCCGATGGTGGTTTGCCGAATTGCATCAATATTTGAAATGATCGCCTGGGTATCCATGAAAGTGATGGCTGCTTTATAAACCAGGACCCCCGACCAGCTGCGTGCGAAATAAATTATTCCATCGAAAAGATAAACATCCCACTTGTCTTCCATTTCACGCGCCAGGTATAAAGCTCCATCCCGTGTTTGTCCCTGGTGGGGATAGATCAACTGGCAGTCTACATGGACAGGTTGATCAGGGTCGGTATCTTTAATATGATCTCCATTTGATTTACGAAGTTCAATAAACTTGGAAGACAATTTCTGGTCTGTGGTAGTGGAAATCATGGTCGTGGTAAAGCTGCGTACATCCAGGTAACGCAGCTTAAACTGGCTGTCTTCGCGGGAGACCCATTTCAAGTCTGGTACAAGCGGTAGAGTATTCATCATTATCATACGGACTAACCTTCATCCATTATTACAAAACAAAATATTAACAGACAACCCGATAGTTTGTTACCGATTTACCTTGCAAGCAATGTGCCATAATTGATCCAACGAGTCTTCCAAACGTTTCCCTAAAATTTCTCCGCCAGCCGTTGTAACATCATCTTCATTTGGCATGGTCACATAAGGCACCCTGTAACATTGAATGTTTATGGTTTCAGGTGATCCAGCTGTCACTTCTTCCCAATCATTCTCCTTATATAGCTGCACCATCTTATCGTCGGATAAACCATGTTCAAGGATGCTGTCAGGTTTGTCTGGATTGAATCGTTTCCGGTTCTTTCGAAGTGATTCTTCCCAGCTTACCTGGAGGAAAAGGATGGACATTCTGGCAGCCATATCAGCCGGGATGTGTTTGAATGCTTCTGCATAACCGCCATGTTCCTTCCCTCTCGAGAATTCAACCAGCAGGGTATACCGCTGATGAAGATTCGGTTGGTCCCGCAGCATCTTATGATAGTCCAACCCGATCCGTTCGATGAGCAAATTCCACAGGTAAGGTGCGATAAAGTAACCATCCTTATTTGTGTGCAGGCGGGGATGCCCCATGCGCTCCAGGAGGTCGTCCTCTTCAAACCAGGTCCATAACATGGGAAAATCATCCAGTTCCAGCAGATCCCCGATATGGAACTTTTCCAATCTCTCTTTCGCGGGAGAGTGATTTGAGGTAGTGGATCACCTCGCTTTTTCCGGCTGCAGGACGAGCCAGAAGTACCAGAATCTCAAAATGATCTTTCATATTCATCACCTGAACAAAATGATCGAAGGGTTAATTAGCTGATAACAATTATCGCATAGGATTGTTTGCAACAAAACCGGGATCTCTTATTTGTAAGTAAATTGTAGGAATTTACCCTTCGAATAGCCGTCAGAGGCCAGTACCAAAACGAAGGATCATTGGGATGTCTGCGTTTCGAATTTCCATTTACTGGATTACCCACTCAGGATTTGGTCTATACTAATTTGTTATAAGGCAAGGCACCTCACTGGTTGGAATCCAGCAAAGGTGCCTGAATAAGGTACAAATGAAGAAGGGTCCTATTGGCAGGTCAACAGGCCTCCAGGTTGGTGAGTGACGGGATTGATCAGATCATACGGCTGCGAATTTTCGAGGATAGCCATCATCCTGACCTCGTGTTCAACACCTGGAGCAAAAGTAAAACTCGGCAGGTTGGTCAGATCGAAATCGATGCTTCCGCCGGTATTTGAAAATTTGCCACCGACGAGAACATTATCCACATAAATACGGATATATAAGCTGCCAGTACCACCGGTTACTTTATGGGCATAACCGATCGCATGGCAATTTGCCAGTGTCTGGCTGCCAAAATTACCTGAATGGACAAGATTGTAAGCATATAATGGCACTGGCGTAGCTGTTGGACCACCATTTGGTGTTGGACTGGCAGTTGGTGTGGGACTGGCTGTTGGTGTTGAACTGGCTGTTGATGTTGGTCCAACAGTCGCAGTTACAGCCGGTGATCCGGTGACAATAAATCCATCCAGAGAAACATAAGTCCCGCTCTGATGGGTCACCACGATGGTATGCGTTCCTGTTCTCCAGGCTGGCTGAGATCCAACGAAGCTGCAGCTTCTGGTTGGATGTGGATTGGTTTATTGTAGCCACATCAACGCCATCAATATTTACCCGCAGATTCCCAAATACAGTCGGGTATCCACGATAGATTACACTGACTTGCTCACCGGTGAAGGTGAACCTGGCAGTACTGCCAATTACTTTGGAATACTTCTCAGTATTCATATAATTTCCGCTGACCGGTTGAGCCACCCAGGTACCAGAATACAGAATTTGCGTGTTTCGTTCATCGTAAGTACCAATACCAACCGGAGGAATTGAAGTCTGTGTTGGTGTAGTCGTGTTCGTAGAGGTAGAGATGGATGTCACTGTAGGTGTAAAGGAAGGGGTAGGAGTAAATGTCTCGGTAGGCGTAAGGGATTGAGTAGGAGTGAATGTCTCAGTTGGGGTCAGGGATTGCGTAGGAGTGAATGTCTCAGTTGGGGTAAGTGATTGTGTAGGGGTAAGCGTCTCTGTAGGTGTCATGGTCGGTGTGAGGGTATTCGTTACTGTCGCAGTAGCCGCCGGCTAGTCCGCTAACGAATAAAACCATCCAGAGAAACATAAGTCCCAGTCAGATGGGTCAATACGATGGTGTGATGTTCTCAGCAGTCAAAGGTGCCTGAGGCCCAGGACTTAGCTGCAGCTCTGAGTAGTTGTGTTTTGATCGATCGTCGCTACAATCCACCCCATCAATTGCAACCCCCATATTTCCAAAACGAACGGGAAACCCACGATAAATGACCTGTACTTCTTCTCCCGTAAAGGTGAAGCTGGCTGTGCTGCCGATCACTTTGGAGTATGTTTCAGTGTTCAGATAGTTGCCGATAACGCGTTGAGCAACCCATGAACCGGTATAGACGACATCGAACTGCTCGTTCATCGTAAGTACCATTACCAACCGGGGACAGGGGAGTCAATGAGTTGGGGTGGGTGTACAGGTCATAGTCGGGGTGAAGGTATTGGTTGCTTGTTGGCGTGGCGGTCGGCGGTCCGCTGACAATAAATCCATCCAGGGAAACATAAGGTCCCGGTCAGATGCGTCAAGACAATCGTATGTGTCCCTGGTTCCCAGACTGCCCGAGTACCAACGAAGCTGTTTTTCTGGGTAGATGTATTTTGAACGATCGTCCCTACACTCTCTCCATCAATAGCAACCCCCATATTCCCAAACGCTGACGGGTAACCGCGGTAGATGACACTGACCGCTTCCCCTGTAAAAGTGAAACTGGCTGTGCTGCCGATCACTTTGGAGTATTTCTCCGTGTTCAGATAATTGCCGGTAAGGGCTTGAGCCACCCAGGAACCGGTATACACGACATCGTGCTGTCGTTCATCGTAAGTGCCATAACCAACCGGTGGACGAGGGGTCATTGTCACGGTGGGGGTGCGTGTCATGGTCGGAGTGAACGTATTTGTCACAGTCGGGGTGGCTGTTGGTGGTCCGCTAACGATGAAACCATCCAGGGAAACATATGTCCCGGTCAGATGGGTCAATACGATATTATGGTTACCTGTTCCTAAATTTCCGGAATGCCATTGTTTTTGCAATGTCTGGGTGGATGTGTTCTGGTTGATCGTACCAAAATCCTCACCATCTATGGTAACTCCCATAGTCCCAAACGCGGATGGATATCCACGGTAGATGACACTGAACTCTTCTCCTGAGAAAGAGATACTGGCTGTACTGCCTACTACCTTGGAATACTTCTCTGTGTTCAAATAGTTCCCACTGATAGCCTGAGCAACCCAGGATCCGGTATACACAACATCCGCTGATCGTTCATCGTAGGTGCCATAACCCACCGGTGCAAAACCCCTTTTTAGTTTCACCTGAAAACCAGTGGCAGATTCTGATAGGACCTCAATTGATAATTCTATTCGTTGAGTCAACAAATTTCTCACCGACATGCCATTGAGCTCCAGCATCCCCGGTGTAAATGGTAGAATCTAGGTCGATTACATCTGATGGAGTTGATATCGTATTTTGAATTTTGTGTATGATCACTGCTTTCGCAGGGAGTTTTGCATCATAACCGGTCTTGTTTCTGACTTCCACTGTGTAAAAGTTCACTGGTTGAGTCGAGGATTGGAACTATAGGCGATCAGATAATTATTTGAGGCTGGTAAGGCTAGTTGCTCAATATTGATTGTGGCTTCCGAATTATCTGGCAGTGTATAATGTTGTTAACGGAGGAATCCATCCCAGCTGGGCTTTGTTGTAATGCGTTTGGATGCTGACTAAGGCAACCGTAAGTAGGGTCCGTGGTAATCTATCACAAGAATCCCAGTTATCACCCATCAGGTCCCAAACATTGTTGTATTCAATTCCATGACCGGATGAATATGGGAGTCCAAAAAAGTACCCCATCACCTGGGCAAGGTAGGTGATATTCGGAATATCCCCAGGGCTGCATACCACGTCGTCCACCGTTCATGATCAACTCCGTCCAGAGTGATCCTGATATCTTCCACTCCAGGAATAACCATCCAAATCATAATTGAACATTAAATTTATACCACCCGCGGAAAGCAGAAAAATCGACTGTGGGATCCGCGGCTGTGAGTACAATCGTCAGCCGCCCGGATAAAATCCAAATCCAGGTATCCATCACTGTTCATATCATAAACATAGTAAGATCTGGGTTGAGGCAAAGTAAACCAGCCGGCCGCTGTACTGCCTGCGAGGTTCAACTGACCATAACTTACCTCATTCCAATAATTGCTCAACTCCCGGATAACTGGGAGGAGTACATGTCCTGAAAATAAGCCAGTCTTTTGGTTCATCAGAAACATTATTAAACTTACACAATATGGAGATAAACGGTCTTGAACCAGTCAGACATCTGCTGATTCAATGCTATTTGCTCAGTACATGGCATCCATGTGAGGGAAATACTGGTCACTTGCAACGTTGGATTGATCTGGTTATCTGCTGCTTCCGACCAGATGCCTTCAACGGTTACATTCATATGATTGATAGGATTGGCCATTCCATCGTCAAGGCCGATACAATTCTCCGATTCAGGATCAGGGTAATGGACTCGCCGGCATCATTTGTAAGAACGTACCGTGATACGGGTTTGGAAATTGCAGAATTTCTTGAATCACCCCAGATGATATTGAACCATCCGGATACAACGTTGACTTGCGTGGATAGTAGAGATCTTCTATCCGGAGTCTGGTGTACTTGTGCAAATGAGTTCGGGTTCAATTGTCGGGATGAGATGCCGGATCGCCCGGTATTGGTATTTCCGTGCACGACAGATCCAGGTGGAACTGGTGATGGAGTTGCTGTTTCCAGGATTCCAGGTGTCGCTGTCGGGATTTCTTGCGCCAAAGCCTTCGAATTGAATGATATGGCTAAACCGAAGATAAATATTAAAATAAAAGTAATATTGACAACGAAGAATTTGCTTTTCCGCCCCATAAATTACTCCTTATATTCTTTCCGGGTATTTAGATGATAACCACCCTCTAATAGATGCTGGTCTTTCGATTGCATTTGTCATGCCAGATAAATGGAAAGTAAAACTGGCATTATCTCATTCATTAATATCATTGAAACGTACCACAGGTCATTTCTTCCATTTCTGGACCAAACTAAAGATGATCCAGCCTGACAACAAGGGGTCATACCGATCCGGTTGGGTGAGGAGAATTCCTATCGGAAGTTGAAACAAAAAAAATGAGATACCCATCCATACTGCAGAGTATCTCATTCTTAATCCGGGTATATTATCTTACTTTTGGAATTCCCGTTGGACCATACAACGAAAGGGTCTCCCCAAAGACTTCGCTTCCGTTGATAAAGGACTGAATGGATCCTAATACTGGTATGCCAAGGGTGGCATAATTGACCATCATGGTTTCACTGGCTTCAGCACCCCTGTACATCATTACTCCTGCACGACCATTCTGGACACTGAAAACTGAACTGGAAAATACTTGAATATTATTAATATAGAAGACCATCGTGGGACCTTTTGCATATACTTTTAGCGTATTCCAACCGCCTTGATTGATCGCTGATGTATATGTCCATGGTTTTACTGCAGAATAAGTTCCATTCACTGCTTTCCAAATGCTAAAATAACCGGCATTATTGATCAAAAACTCATAATCTGTATTAAATCCATTATATGAATTTAATGGCTCATTCCCACGAAGAACCAATCCAAAAGAATACCAATCATACCCATTACTATCTTCAGTTTTATATACATTTGCCAGATAAGTAAAATCGGAATGGTTGGAATTATGGTAGGCGGTTGTAAAATTATCATTTACTCCATTGCTTATCATATTGTTGGCGTCAACTGTCCAATATCCACTGGGAACACTGATCCAATTAGCCATGCTCCCATTAAATTGGGAGTCGAAGGATTCGTAAAAAGTCAAACTACGTACCGCACTCCAGGCTCCGGGTTCTCCATGGACGTTGACCGCGCGTACCCGCCAGTACTTCAATCCATCGGTCAGCGGGGTGGCTGTGTAGGTCAATCCCAGTCCGTGGCTTCCTGCTCGATCGGCACGGCAAACGTCGCCAGGTTGTCGATCTGGATCTCATAGGTGCTTCCATAGGGTACAGCGTTCCAGCCAAAATCAGGGGTGGTATCCAGGGTGACCAGCGCGTTCGCGGGTAAGGTGAGCACCGGTGCGACCGGGATCGGTTGGCGGATAATGACAGTTCTGGATGCGCTCCAACCACTCCAGTTGCCTGCCGGATCGCGGGATTGGGCACACCAGTTGTATGTCCCCAGTTCCATGGCGGGCGGCAGGTGGGTCAAGGTCGCCTGGACTGCAGATGTATACAGCGGTGAAGGACAGTTGACTTCGTCGTCATAGGCGAACTGGTAGGCATTGGCGGTGGCAGCATGCCAGCCATGAGAAGGTCGGTGTTCCACGGGACGATGGCAGCGTTGGCTGGCAGGCTGAGGACCGGCGGCAGCGGGGCTGTGGTGTCGATGGTGACGGCACGCGGCAGGCTCCAGGCTCCATATTGTCCGAATGTATTAATCGCTCTTACATGCCAGTACCAGATTCCAGCAGGTAATGGATTTACTGTAAAGGATAATTGACCAGCAGTTCCTGTATTATCAATTAATGGACTGGCAAATGTATTGAGATCATCCACCTGGATTTGATATGTATTTCCATTCGCAACACTTGACCATTGGAATACAACATTTGAATCATCGGTTACGATAGCATTGCTGGGTGAAGTGAGGGTTGGTGCCAGGGGAATAGGTGTACCCACGTTATATCTAACCCAGGAAGTTCCTTCGCCCACACGTGAGGTTCCCCAACGGATACGCATATACCCCGATTCTCCCCACCATGTTCCCCAACTATTCCGTAAATTCCACGTTTGGGTGGAATCATCCCATCCAGTCAAGACTACATAATGGTTGATTCCGCCATTGCAATCTGTGGCAGATTCCTCTGTAGAAAAAACTCCTCCCGTATAGTCACCAAAAGAATCCCCCGCACAAATCCTGGTTGAAACCGGACCGTATTGGAAAATTGCTGATTTAATCGCAGCAACACTTGGAATAGTAAATTCACTTCCAGAAACAAAGGAATAGCTGCTCAATTTGTACGGATGAGTGTATGAAATAGAACAACTTCCATTTGTCCCGGAATATGGGAATGAGGTTTCTAACACAGCACCAATCTCTGTCTGGTTATAACCAAGTGTATTGTAATGATACTTGTGAGCAGCATATCCGCCGTAATCACAATTCCAACCATTTTTATTACATGAAACAAGGAACTGCTCAGATAAATCTTCCAGTGGTCCACCGGCAATTCTTATAGCAGATTCCATAACGCCTACCGTGCTAAAAGCCCAGCACGATCCACACGAACCTTGATTACGAATATCTGGGATTACACCAAAGTTTCGCCAATCATATGATGAAGGTAGAGATACATCCTGGGGTAAAACTTGGATCTGTTCTGTATCCGTGGAATTGGATGAAAGTTCTTCAGCAGGATTCGTAATTAGTGGATTTGGATTGGTCAGATCTAATGAATTGACAACATTTGAAAACGTGATATTCAAGGCTGCATGCAGGTTGGAATTTGGGTCAAATGGTTGGCGGTATTTAAGCTGCAGGTTTCCGATTCCAACTCCAATAGCGTGAAATTTAATAGTCTCAATGGATGAACTTTAGTAATCCTTCACCGCGTTGAAAGAAAGCAGCTTCAGTTGATTGAATGAATTGGACATCCTCTGTAGATTGTGAGAATTTCCACGTGTAACCAGCCGAAAGCCGAGTCTCCAGGTTTATATCCAATTCCTGGTTGGATTCAACAGGCATACTTACATTCAGTTCAATCGGACCACCAAGAAAATCGATGACTGGTGAGATATCTTCAAAGACCGCCTCACGAAGTTGGTCGATACTTTCGACGCCGGAAAACTTGATCCGGTCATCCAAGATTTCGTACTGAACTCCCGAAGCTGTAAGGTTGGAGAAAGAATTGTATTGAGAAGAATTCAAGAGCAGCGATCTGTTCGGGTGAGATTACGATAACAACTTCCCAGTATAAGGCCGGGGTGGTCGTATCTGTAGGTTCTGGTGTGGGTTCACTAGTTGGGGTTGGAGTGAGTTCAAGAGTTGGTTCAAATGTGGGTTCAATCGTCGGCTCAAATGTAGGTTCAACAGTCGGTTCCAGGGTTGGTTCAACAGCCGGTTCCAAGGTTGGTTCAACGGTTGGTGTGTCAGTCACAATTGGAGTAACTGTGGGAGTATCCGTCGGGGTTGGTGTCCCGCCATCTTGTGCGAAAGCAGATGTGAACGTCCCAAATATCAGACTGCTGATCATCAAAACATTTAATGCGACCGATAGTATTCGCCTGGTGATAATACCCTTGCCTAGTACTGACATATGCTAACCCTCCCGATGTTTTGGCTTTTCAACCGTGGAACAAAATTATATTTCCCGCCTTATTCTTGAGTGATGAATGCTGTTTATGAGTATTATCGGTTCATTTCCATTCTTAGGAAATTATTTTAAACAAAAATATTTCATATTATATGTATGTAATGATGCTGAAATCTCCATTTATTAGTTTATCATTAATGGATACATTTATCCTGAAGTAGATATTACAGGATTATTAACAATCAAGATGCAGTCCGCGCCGGTAATCGCCAATGGATGAGTTTTACATTTGATGAAAGTGGTTCCAGGAAGTTGAAATAATATAGCGCAAATAACCCGCTTATTCCCTGCGCCTGCGGGTTACGAGAAGAAATATAACCAGCGCTATTCCTCCCAACAACAGGCATAATCCGCCGGTCAATAGTAAAGTACTCCCGGGCAGATTACACTGGGGTGTTGCCAGATACTGTTGGTTCGACTACTGGAGTAGCGGTTTGAGTAACAACTATTAATGTACTTGTAGCATCGGTTAATGCGTTTACCTCAGGTGCATTGCCGGTTATGACTGTTGTTATGGCAATAGTCGGCAATACTGTTGGAGCAGGTGTTAATGTCACCGTGGGGGTCAGGCTGCCAGGGTAACCATAATTGTATTGGTAAGTAGGCGATTTTTGTCTGGGCGGGTTGATCCTGGTTTGCAATGCATTATCCATCTGGATCAATCCGAAACCATATTCGGCATCCCAACCGGATGATCCCAGATCCAGTGCTGTCTGCTCCATAATACTTTCAATCCGCTGAGGTCCAGCCATGCCAGACATACCCCATAAGATGGCAGCCAATCCACTTACATAAGGCGTTGACATGCTTGTTCCTGTGCGGTTCCCATAACCTCCACCAGGATTAGTTGAGAAGATCGCCTCCCCGGGGGCAACGAGGTCCAAACCTGTACCATAGTTGGAAAAACCGGAGCGTTGGTCCAGACTGTTCGTTGAACCAACTGCGATCACTGCCGGGTACCGGGCAGGGTATCTCAAATTGCCTGATGCATCGTTCCCCGCAGCAGCAATAAGCATAACTCCATGGTTAATTGCATAGTCAACTGCGGTTTTCAGGGTATCATTGGGTAACAACCCTCCCAGGCTTAAATTAATGATCTGCGCACCATGGTCGACTGACCAGATGATCCCCGCAGAGAGATTGGCATAATTGCCATCTCCAACTGCGTTTAATACTCTTACCGGCAGGATCTGCGCTCCCCAGGATACACCTGCTACACCGGTACTATTATTGGAAGAAGCTGCAGCAATACCCGCAACGTGTGTCCCATGCCCATAATCATCCTGAGGTATATTGTCACCATCAATAAAATCCGTTCCCGGCAATACCTTCATCACCAGGTCTGGATGAAATGCATCTACCCCTGAATCAACCACGGCAATGGTAACAGATGTGGAACCTGTCGAAATTTCCCATCCCTGAGGTGCATGAATTCTGAACAATCCATACTGAGATCCAAAATTTGTATCATTGGGGAATACATCCAGAGCCTGCACTTCACCATCTGTTTCTACAAATATCACCTCCGGATCGGCTTTGAGATCTTTTTTTATCTGGCTGACTTGATCAGCAGGAACATCCATGATGACCACGCCAATTTTCGCCAATTCGATGGCTGTTGTATCTAAAATCCGCTCTGCTCCTTTGGCCATCAATCGTTCAGGAGAATATGATCCGGTAGTGCGTACGAGTAGTCGAGTAAAAGCTATAGGGTCATCCGGTGTCACGGAAGTCTCGGTCACTGTGGGAGTATCCGTTATTCCGGTAGGTGAAGGTGTAACACTCTCAGTTGCTGTCTCAATTTCCTGGACGGATTGTGATGTATCCGGGGTGTCAGTAGGGGTATCAGTAGGTGTTTCAGAGGGTTGGCCTTCAGCAGGAGGCAATTCATCCTGCCCTGATACTATGGAATTAATGGGAAAAAGATTAAATGACGCGATCCAGAAGCAAATAATTATCCCGGACCAAAGACGCTTAGCTCTACCCATAGCCCTTATTTTCCCACAGATTTCAAATACCTCACAATCGATCTTGCAGTAATGGGATTAGTATCCAATATTCGTTCAGTATTATATTTTTATTAGAGTTACTGATATTATAAAGTTTTATTGTATAATGTTTGTTTAGAGGTGCCAATATGACAACATTAATTGAACTCTCGTCTGACGCGCGATATACGATAAAAACAGTTACCACTCAGACAGGTATACGTGCGGTCACAATACGAGCTTGGGAAAATCGTTATGGCCTTCTAAATCCACAACGCTCAGAGAATCGGTACCGCTTATATTCAGACCGGGATGTTGCCACCTTACGTTGGGTGAAAAGCCAGGTTGACCAGGGAATATCCATTTCCAGTGTTGTCAGGGATTTAAATAATATTATTAATCGTGGCGAATTCCCTGAAGTCCTACCGGCGATTGCACCCCGTTCCCGCAGCTACCAACCTGTTCCTCCGGAAAAACTGGCAGACCAGCTTTTTCACGCACTCTTCAAACATGATGAAGCAACAGCCAATGAGTTGCTAAAACAATCGAATACCATGTACGACCTTACTACTGTTTGCATGGATGTCATCGGGGCTGCCCTGGTAAAAATTGGGGATGCCTGGCACCGCGGAGAGATGCGCATCACAGATGAGCATTTCGCCAGTCGTATACTGCAAGGTAAACTGCTCAATTTATTGCAGGCATACCCCAATAGAAGAGGAGCCCCGTTGATCTTAATGACTTGTGCTCCGGAGGAGACACATGAGATCGCCTGTTTGATGATGTCGGTACTTCTGCGGCATAGCGGTTACAGGGTCGAATATCTTGGACCCGACCTCCCTATCGACGATCTGATCGATTATGCCCGCCAGGAAAAACCAGCCATGCTCTGCATAAGCGCAACAGTGGAAGAAAATGCTTTAAGATTAACTCGTGTTCAGGAAAAACTATCCAGAGTCAAACCTAAGCCATTATTCGGATATGGGGGTCAAGCTTTCATGTTAAAACCTGACCTAAAAAACAAAGTGCCCGGGGAATATCTAGGAGATAGTATTGCGGAAGGGGTCATCCGGGTTGAACATCTTTTAGGATGATATAGTCTGCCACCCACCCATCGATTTATCAGAATATTCATCAGCACATTAATTGCTAATAAACAAAATACCATTAATAAGGGGAACTCCATGAAACGCATCGGAATACTACTCATCTTCTGCCTTATCCTTTTACCACAAAGAGTATCAGCTCAGGGAGGAAACATCTCTGTAACCTCTGATGCAGCAGAAATGACATTTCCAAATAAAATTACTTTCAAAATCTACACGAAATCCGATTCCGAGATCACTCAGATAAGGTTACACTATGGGACCACGCAGGATACCTGTGGTAAGGTGTCTGCCATTGCATTCCCTGAATTTGATAGTGCAAAAGACGTTTATACAGAATGGGAATGGGATATGCGTCAAAGCGGCGGCGAACCTCCCGGAGCAACGATCTGGTGGCAGTGGGAAATTAAAGATAAATCCGGGAATACACTCCTGACCGATAAAAAGGAAATCATCTGGCTGGACAAAATCCATTCCTGGCATGAATTAAGCGAGGGCATGATTAGGATCCATTATTACATGGGGAATGAAGCATTTGGGAATACATTGAAAGACACTGCTGTTTCTGCCCTGGATAAACTGGGTAAGGATACTGGAATTACAACAGATCAGCCAATTGATCTTTACATATATGGTGAGACTCAAGACATGCGTGACGCAGTCCTCTATGAGCCGGGATGGACAGGCGGTTTGGCTTACCCGGAATATAATATCGTGATCATTGGTATTGCTCCTGCAGATGTTGAATGGGGAAAACGGACAGAAGCCCATGAATTGACTCATGTTCTGGTGGGTGATTTTACATTCTCATGCCTGGGATCCATGCCAACCTGGATGGTGGAAGGTATTGCGGTGTATGGCGAGGGAGGTCCAGAACCATCAGGAGTAACATACTTCGAACAGAATAAAAAAGATAACATGCTGCTTTCTTTCAAAGTTCTTTCCGGTGGATTCTCGGAAGACCCGAACCAGGCTGATCTTTCATACAGCCAATCTTATTACATGGTTAATTATTTGATCGAAAAATACGGCAAGTATAAGTTAATTGGATTCTTAAAGTTGCTGAAGACCGGGGGGGAATTGAATGAATCGTTGAAGTCAAGTTATGGATTCGATTTGACCGGGTTTGAAAGTGAATGGCGTTCTTCCTTGAATCTGCCCATTGTTGAAGTCAACTCCGTTCAAGCTACTGCCACACCCACCATTATTCCTACGATCATTCCCATTGAAGGAATGCAGCCTGCATCGACAACTACTCCACGACCAGTTTCTCCAACAATGATCGTCGAAAAGACCCCTGCATCATCTGATTCTCCGGATATTCAGAATTTCCTGCAAAGCAATACAGTCAAATCGATTCTAATGATCTTTTTAGGCGGCACCTGCGTATTTGCAATATTATTGATCGCCGGAATTACAATATTACTCGTTAGAAATAGGAAACGAACGAACCAGAAAGGAGGCTTGCAATGAAAAAGGTAATCATTTTTTCGCTGATAATCATCTGCCTCTTTTTACTGGCCTCTATCCTCCCCCTGCATAAGAATGTGAATGCAGCCACAGCGACTCCCCCTGCATACCCGCCATTTCCGACTACCACAGTTTATGCTCCATCATCCGGAGCGAGTGACGTATTTGTAAATGAAGAATCCGGCTTCAGTATAAAAATCCCGAAAAATGTAAATGCCACGAACTCCCTACCCGATAGCGGAAATTTTCAGGAATACGAATTTGGTAATGGAGAGATTTTTGGATATCTATATCCAGCCAATATGCAGACAGGCGATACGTTACAGGAAGTTGGAGAGGGGAACCGTGATTCCTGGACTACGGGCTTGGAACAACTAAATTTTATAACCAACGAGCAAATTACTCTTTCCAATGGAATAAAAGCCTGGTATAGCCAATTTCAGGGTTATGTTCCTGGTGACGACAACACCATAGAAGTCAGGCTAACCTCCGTTCAAAATGCTGGACGCGCAGTCGTATTAGTACTCTATTCGCTTCCGGAGAACTTTTTACCCTGGTCAAGTCAGATCAAGGCAATGCAAAATTCGATACAGTTGTCTATTCCAACTGTGCTGGGGTATCCCAGAAATGAAGTCTTGATCCTGGAAGGTGGAGAGAATAAAAATCCACGGGAAAATGACCCTGCCACAACCCACAGTGCTGGTGACGAACAGGTCTTCAACGGTTTAGTTACATACAATGATAAGCTGGAGATCATGCCGGAGTTGGCTGCCGATTGGGATGTCAACTCCGATGGGACAATTTATACGTTTCATTTACAGCCTGACGCAGTATTTCACAATGGAAAACCAGTTACTGCCGCAGATGTGGTGTATTCCTGGGAAAGGGCCGCAGACCCTACCACCGGGTCAGATACTGTGATGACCTATATGAGCGACATCGTTGGGGTAAAAGAAAAACATGATGGTAATGCGGAAACAATTTCAGGTTTGAAGATACTGGATGAGCATACACTTCAGGTTTCCATTGATGCACCCAAACTATATTTCCTGCTCAAACTCACATATCCAACCGCCAACGTTGTTGATCGTCAAAATGTGGAAAGTGGAGAAGAATGGTATCGTACACCCAACGGCACAGGGCCATACCGCCTGGTTCGCTGGGATTCGATGGAGAAAAAAGTATACCAGAGCTTTGATGATTACTATGGTACAAAACCAGCCATCCCAAATATTATCTTCACCCTATATACAGGTGAGGGTATACGGTTATACGAGACAGGTGCAATAGATATCACGGGAATCGGCAGTTATAATGTCCAGAGGGTCACCGACCCGAGTGATCCTTTGAATAAAGAATTAATGACTGGTGTTGATCTGTGCACCTCTTTCGTCCAATTTGATGTCACCCAGCCGCCATTTGATGATGTAAACGTCCGGCAGGCTTTCACAATGGCATTCGATAGGGAAAAGTATATCAAAGTTGTCCTGAATAATGCGGCTCTACCTGCAAATGGTATTTACCCGCCTGCTTTACCCGGATACAACCTTGAGTTGAAAGGTTTGGAATATAACCCGGAAAAAGCACGCCAGTTATTGAATGAATCCAAATATGGTTCGGCAGAAGGTCTGCCAGAGATCACCTATACTGATGGCGGGTATGGCAGCTACATGAACTCTGATGTTGCTGCAATGTCCCAAATGTGGGAACAGAACCTGGGAGTAACCATCACGGTTCAAAACCTTGAACCCGAAAAAATGCTGGATGAAATTGCGTCCGGTAACCATGGTCAGATCATCAGCAGTGGTTGGTGCGCCGATTACCCCGATCCCGAAAACTTTGCGGATGTAATATTCCATACTGGCAAAGAAATGAATTACGGAAATTACAGCAATCCCGTCCTGGATACTCTACTGGAACAGGCCAGAGTGGAACCTGATGTTTCTAAAAGGATTGGGATGTATCAACAGGCTGAACAGATAATCGTGGATGATGCACCGGCGATCTTCCTGACCCACTCGATATCGTATATCCTCGTCAAACCCTATGTCAAGGGATATATCCTTTCTCCGGTCAGTACTTTCCCGGGAATTCGGTTCTTGTGGATGGATGATAATTACTGGAAATAGATAAGTTACGTAGTTGGTATGCAAGGTAAAAAAAACAGAACGAAGGGCTGACACTTTTACTAGCCCTTCGTTTCTATACCAAATTTTGGAAAAATATTTTAAAGCAGTAATTCAAATGAGAAATCCCCGGTTCGCTCTTCCCATCCCAGTTTCTTGTAAAATTCCCGGTGGTAAGATTCCTTTTTACGCATATTGATCAATCTCAAGCGGGAGCAACCCCTTTCTTCAGCTTCCAACTTGATGGATTCAAGAATTAGTGTACCTACTCCATGACCGCGATCCGATTCAAAAATGAATAATTCGGAAATGTAACCTTCCAGCCCCGGTAAATAAAAATACGGCAGCCAATGAACACTGGCGTAACCCATCACACGACTATCATCGCCCTCGGCGACATAGACCGAATGACTATTATCTGATTGGCACAATAGTAATCGTTCTTTCACCCTATTTTTTGATTCCTCGAAAGATTCTGAATCTATGGTCTCGAACCATTGCAGCTCGCGTAAAATGGTCGTAATGCCGACCACATCACTCATTTTTGCTTCACGCACCATAATATCCATAGAAAGCCTCCCACGGTTGCT
Source organism: uncultured Chloroflexia bacterium (assembly GCA_963757065.1). Classification (GTDB taxonomy): domain Bacteria; phylum Chloroflexota; class Anaerolineae; order Anaerolineales; family Anaerolineaceae; genus PNON01. Next base: position 478,705 of record CAVWQC010000001.1, read on the forward strand.
AATTACCCACAGGAATAATTATAACAAAAATAAAAAAGGCGCTCATTTCTGAGCGCCTCAACTTCGTTCGCGATTACCAACCCCACATCAGGAAGGTCCCTGTAGTTTCTACGGTTACAATCAACCTGTTATTTACTTTATTCACTATAGTTAGCAAAGAATTCCATTTTCCGGTATCGTCCCAAGACATTATGTCCAATGACTGTTTGGACATGGTTTCTGGAATAACAAATTCGATGGTCAACGTAGTATTTTCGGGTAATGCCTCAACCACTTGCCCTTGATAGAATAATGTTATTACAAGACCGCTGCCATATGATTTACCAGTTGGAAGCTGCCCTGGTAATGCTTCCGATGGAACATGTTGCAATTGAACCTCATAACCGCACATTATTTCATCAATTACTACCCGGTCACCGTTTTCAAGCTCAAGAATACTCGGACCCGTGCAGGATAATGGGACAGTATCTCCACCAGTGACTGGAATCACACCTTCGTCATCTGTTGGTGCAGGAATGTTTTCACATTTATCACCAATACCATTGCGGTTAAAATCTCTTTGATCCCGGTTATAAGTGAGAGGGCAATTGTCAATAATGTCTGAAATTCCATCGTTATCATCGTCAGAGTCACAGACATCTCCAATACCATCCTTTTCATGATCGGCTTGATCCAGGTTAGGAGTGAACTGACAATTATCTGTTTGATCTAATACTGTATCATTGTCGTCATCCAAGTTGCAGGCATCTCCAACACCGTCCTGGTCATTGTCGGCCTGGTTCGTGTTGGCTGTAAACTGGCAATTGTCAACCCCGTCTGCAACGGTATCATTATCATCATCTGTATCACAGGCATCTCCAACTCCATCCTGGTCATTGTCGGCCTGGTTCGCATTGGCCGTGAATTGACAATTATCTACACTATCTGCCACGGTATCATTGTCGTCATCAAGATCACAAACATCACCCTGGGTATCACCATCATTATTGGCTTGGTTGGCGTTCGCAACCAACGGACAGTTATCCACATTGTCACAAACCCCATCATGGTCAATATCCTGACAGGTGTCACAGCTGTCTCCAATTCCATCATGATCTGCATCAGCCTGATCTGGGTTTGGTGTAACAGCACAGTTATCTATTACATCTAAAACCATATCCCCATCATCATCCAAATCACATGTCGTTTCCGATGCCATCTCCGTTATTATCGCCTTGACCAGGATTAGAGATGAACGGGCAATTATCTGAAGACAGAGTAATTCCATCGTCATCCGGGTCATCAGTTGAAACCTGGTTATCAGTAACAATGACTGGACCATATCCCGCCCAACCATAATTGTGGGCATCAAGAACATGGTTATATATACTCGCAGAATCATCCATACCATAATAATTGCCTTCTGCATGGACAGTCAAATTAGTTACTTGATTATGGAAGAATGATTGAGACCAGTTTATGAACAAATTATCATGGAACTGGAGATCAGCGCTAACAGGAATATTTCCATTGCCCTGATCGCGCAAGATCGTCACAGCATCATTATTAATGGAGTAGCTAGAACCCGCTCCGATAAAAACATTGTCAGTAACCTCGACATCAGTTAGGGCATCACCCTGCAAGTGAAGGCCATCATAGAATGTCCCATTTGTAATTATGCCGAATTGCTGTAAGATGTTGGCGGTTATTTTATTTGAACCAGCAACATCAATCAAATCAATCGTTGTTCCATTACCAGTTGGATCATAAATATTGATCTGGTTATTATCCAAGTTCAAAGCATTACCATTTTGAATGAAAACCGCAGAATCACTGCTATTGGAAGAATTAATTATATTCCCGCTGATTGTTGGCTGGCTCACGGACACAAACCTTATAACGCTCCCTGCATCAGATTGCGACAACACAGAATTACGGACAATCGGTTTAAGCGAATCAGCGACCTGTATTGCGTTCCCATTTCCAGCCTCGGAAATGACGCTATTTTCAAGGATAAATGAGTCTGAACTATTTATCACAGTAACTGCATTGCCATCACCAATTTCATTGATTTGCAAATCATTCAAAATGACATTGTCTGAATTATCAATTGTGACTGCACTAAAACCACCGGTTTCATTGATAATGAAGTTATTAAGAAATAAACCACCAGTGTATGTTCCGGTTGGATTGGTAAAATTGCTGATGCTTAATCGATTATTAAGTGTAGACTTTCCGACGACCTGCCCGGTTGAGAAATCAATCCCGCCTAAAACCGTGAGGTTAACCATTGCATCGTTATCAGCTGTGAAGAAATTTTCATCAAAAATGATTTCGCTGTTATCAACATAATTGTTTTCGACATAAATCGTACCAGAAGCATCACTCCCAAAATCTCTGGCAACTTGTAGTGCTTCACTTATCGATAGTGTATGAGTACATAATGGATCATTAAATGAGACTCCTAATGGGCAGAACATTGGGTCACCCTGTATGAGTGTAGAGGATGCATCCTGAGATGCCAAAGGCAAAGGTTCCTGATTTTCGTCCAAAACCACCAGGTCTGTTCCTTCGGGTAGGCTGCTTAATACCTCATCAGGTGCAGGTGTTACTTCAGGTTCCTGCGGTGTAACATCCGGTTCCGATGTTTCTTCAACAGACACAACGGGAGGCTGGGTCGCATCAGCTGTAGAACCATCGTCTGCGAATGCTGCTCCAGCCGGCATTAATAGTGACAATGCATAAATAATAATGAATGAAAACCGTAAATAACCAATTATCCTGAATTTATTAGCCATCGAATCTCCTTGAAACTTTTTCATAATACTCTTTCGCTAGTTCTAGTTTGGTCGGTTCCATCAAGAGTTGATATTAAACAAAAGGAAACCGGTCAACATTGACGGCCGGTTTCGCCATTCGCTCCCTGATACTTTAATTACTTTTGGCGACCAGTAAAAGTATCAGATCTTTGCATCCGTTCATAAAATTTTCTTACACTAAAGATCCTTGATAAAAATGCCCGTAATCTGGATCGATTTTCATTCTAATCCATCAATGATTCTTGTCAATATTCTAACCCCCCACTAATCATTTCTTAATAATTATGTAATGATTGGGATTAATTAGTGAATTTATTAATACTTATAAAAAAAATGAGCAGACTCATTAGTCTGCCCATAATTATTGACATCATTACAAATTTATTTTTTCCAGGTGATATCCACACCGTCTTTGAAGACGTATAACGGTGCTTCGTGAGCCCAGATCGCTTCCCAAACTGAGCCGGCATCCAGGATCACCAGATCGGCATTGCTGCCTTCTTTCAATTCATAATTCTTGATGCCTAATGCTTTTGCAGCATTGGTTGTGATCAGGTCAAATAATATTTCCAACTCGTCGCGGCTGGTCATCCACATCAGGTGCGCAGCGAGGAATGCGATCTCCTGCATATTGTTGCGGCCGAAGGGATAGTACGCATCGGCAATATCATCCTGACCCAGGGCGACGTTTACTCCAGCTTTGTAAAGGGATTTTACCCGGGCATAAAGGGGACCAGTTTGCGGATCACAGACAACACCCATTCTGGCCTTTTTCAACAGGTATTCCATCTTGCGGTAATATGGTTCCGGGTATAAAGCCATTGCGCGTGCATGTTGGACAGTCACCCGCCCTTCCCAGCCTTCGCGCAGGGTTGTAACGGCCAGCATTTCCAATGTTTTCAGGGTCGCATCGCCTGCATCATCGATGAGCATGGAAACGTCTTTATTGTATTTCCTGGCCAGTTTGAACATGCGGTCGATATGTTCCTGGGAATCTGCATCGGTGTACTCGATCCAGGGGATGCCGCCAACCACATCAGCACCAAGTTTAAGGGCTTCTTCAACATAATCTTCAGCACCCGGGTCGCGTACTACGCCATCCTGTGGAAAGGCTACAACCTGAACTTCCACACGGCCTTTGTACTCTTCGCGTGCCTTCAACAATGCTTTGACACCTTCCAGTTTACCGGTGGTGTCTGTATCTGCGAATGCACGAATATGTGTATTGCCATAACGGACAGCCAGGTCCAGCGCTTTACGGACATTCTTGATGATCCACTTCTCGTCATATTTTTTCTTGACAGAGGCTGCCAGCTCAATGGCTGTCATTGCGCCACCCATGGATTCACCGGTATATGCACCAAGGGCTTCATCATCCATCATGGCGAGGGTATAAACTTTGCAAAGATGCAGGTGTCCATTAACAAACGATTCGGTGACCAAATGCTCTTCAGCATCGACCACTTTTTTGGCATCACCGGTCACCTGGTTGGCGATCTTTACTACCTTTCCGTTCTCTATGGCAATTTGCACTAACTTGCCGCCAGAGGCCCGGGTTTTCGCATTTTTTATTAAGATATCATATGCCATGGTTTTTCCTCCGAAAGTTAGGTTAATAAGTGAATTACAAAGATTTGCTGACGACTTTCTTTCGTTGCTGTACCATTTTTTGAGCGATCAAAGCGCCATCGCGGATGGGCTCATAACCTGTGCAGCGGCAAAGATGCTTATTAAGTGCATTCGACATCTCCTGTTCAGGAAGGTCCGGGTTGGATTCAAGCAGTCCATAGAGTTCCATAACAATTCCTGGAGTGCAGAAACCGCATTGAACAGCTCCAGATTCTGCGATCGCGGTCTGGATGGGGTGCAGTTCCATACCCTTTGCCAGACCTTCAACAGTAACTACTTCAGCTCCTGCAGCCTTAATCGCCGGGGTATTGCAGCTCTTGATGGGTTTACCGTTCATGACCACCACACAGGTGCCGCAGGTGGAATTATCACAACCGCGTTTGGTGCCGGTGAGATTAAGAACATCCCGGATCACATCGATGAGCATCATTTCCGGTTCATATTCAACGGTACGCTCGATACCATTTACTTTAAAGGTAAGTTTTTCAGCCATTATTTCGACTCCTTTCGGGTTTCCAACGCCTTTTTAATCTTCTCGGGAGTAACCGGGATTTCAAAGAAATCCACACCGATGGCATCATAGACAGCGTTGAGTATTGCAGGTGCAGGGCCGATCACAGAATGTTCGCCTATTCCACGTGCGCCAAATGGTCCGACCGTTCCCGGATTCTCCAGGAAATTGATCTCCTGTTTCACAGCATCCTTGTATGTGGGTATGTGATATTTGAACAACTGCGGATTGGTGATACGGCCTTGCTCGTCAAAGTTGAGCTCTTCATACAAAGCGGCACCGATCGCCATGGTCACACCACCCAGGACTGATCCACGGATCTGCAGCGGGTTGATCACCTGGCCAACGTCAAAGGTGGAGACAAAACGGTCGACCAATACTTTGCCGGTTTTCTTTTCGATGCGGATCTCAGCCGCTGTAGCCCCGAAAGTGTATTCCACACCGATGCTGCCCTGACCATTCTTGTCCGGGTTGGAGTAGCGCGGCAAACGGGCGTCGGATGTGGATTGTGCGAGATCGCCAATGGTGATTCCGTCGCTCGTGATATATCCACGGGCAAGATCGCCTACTGCCACACGAATTCGCGGGTCATTGGTAAGGTAAATGAATTCACCATCATATGTCAGGTAATCTTCATCCGTCTTTAAAACCTGGGCGGCGGTGCTTTTGAGTAAAGTTATCAATTTTTTCGCAGCGCGGATAATGGCACGTCCGCCCTGAGTGGTGAACATCGAACCGATGGTCTGCCATTCATAGGGGGAATATTGTGTGTCAATTTCGGTATAAACACGGATCTTTTCCGGCGGGATCTGCAGTGCTTCAGCTGCCACCTGGCGAATGACAGTGCGCAGACCCTGGCCTACTTCTGCACCACCCATGTTGACATTAACGCTGCCGTCAATGTTCATCTTCATATAGCAACCCTTGGTCGAGAATGGTGCTCCCTTGGGGGATTTGAAGACAGCAGCAAACCCGCGGCCATAGTAATAGTGGTTATCTTCTTTGAGTTTGGGCGTGCTGAATACAGCTTTCTGCACCTGATCGGCACAGCTCCGCAGATCTCCATTGGATTCGTACATCATCTCGCCCATGGCGTTCATCTTGCCTGGTCCGAGATAGTTCTTCTTGCGCAGCTCGAATGGATCCATCTTCAACTTGCGAGCCATGAGTTCGATCATACGCTCTGATCCAAGCTGTGATTCCTGATGTCCATAGCCACGGTAAGCACCTACTGCCGGTGTATTGGTGTAAACGGTGTATCCGGTTTGTTCGACATGTTTAAATTCGTATGGACCGGTGGAGTTATGGGTGGAGGCCATGGTCACATTCACAGGTGTATCTGCATATGCACCACCGCTGTGGTAAATGGTGGCCTTGAAAGCTACCAGGGTGCCGTCTTTCTTTGCGCCCATCTTCATGACTGAGCGAATCCCATGGGCGATGAGACTGCTGGTGAAATCTTCCTCACGGGTTGCCACCCATTTGACAGGTCGCCCGGGAACATGGCTGGCGATCCAGGCAATTGTCTGTTCAACGGTGATATCGGATTTATATCCAAAACAGCCGCCAATATCCGGGATATGTACACGCACATCGGACACCGGGACACCATAACTATTGGCGAGGTCTTCACGAATAATGAATGGACAAATGGAGGAAGACCAGGCTTCGATCGTTTTATCTTCTTTGAACCAGACTATAGAACCATGCGGTTCGATCGCAGCACAGGAACCCAGCGGATAATTGAATTCAGCCTCGACGATGACTTCAGCTTCATCGAATCCCTCTTCGCCGCGGCCTTTCTTGAGATGATAGACATTTGCTACATTCGTACCGGCGATTGGTTTGAGAGTTGGCAGACGCCAGTAATCCATTTGATCCTCGTGGATCAAAACGGCATCTTTTTCCATTGCTTTACGCGCATCGGTGTAAACAGGTAAAGGTTTATATTCGACTTTGATCTTATCTTTGGCTGCCAGAGCATGTGCGAGCGTATCTGCGATCACTGCGGCAACCGGTTCGCCAATATAGCGGACCCGGTCGATAGCCATCGGCTGCAGGTCTTTGATATTATCGCCGTAACGGAATTTGCATCCCTTTCCAGTGACTACTTTGACAACGCCCGGGCATGTTTCGGCTTCGCTGGTGTCAATGCTCACAATTAACGCATGTGCATGTTGGTGGACGAAGGATCGCAGTATACAGCATATCCTGCAAACGGATATCATCCAGGTAGATCGCTTTACCGGTGACTTTGCTGATCGCATCCGGACGGATGTAGGGTTTACCAACATATTTATATTTCATACTTTTGCCTCCTGAAGACTCTTGAGGTGTAATATCACCGCTTTATTCGCGGCGATAAGCTTTTAGAAGGGCGGAAGGCGCAGACGCATTCCGTCCAGCGATTGTTAATGCAATGATCGTGACAATGTAAGGTAATGCCAGGAACAATTCATATGGCAGCTTGAAACCCAGCGTTTGCAGTCGAAGTTGTAATGCCTGTACTAATCCGAAGAGCAATGCTCCCCATAAAACGTTGATCGCCTGCCAGTTGGCAAAAATGATCAGAGCGATGCAGACCCAGCCGCGCCCGGCAACGATTCCGAAAGTAAAAGATCCAAGCTGTGCCAGTGTCAGGAAAGCACCACCGACAGCCATTAATGCACCACCTATGCATAATGCCCATGTGCGTATGGCATAAACATTTAATCCGGCGGCATCTGCCGCTTCAGGATTTTCACCCACGGCTCGGATTTGAAGGCCAAATCGAGTCTTGCCAATTAACCACCAGACCACGAAGATCAACGCAATGCCAATATATGTCAATAAATATTGATTTAAGATTGGTGCAAGAATGGAGGAATCAGGCAGAATATGAAGTTGGGGAAAGGTTTCTATGGACGGTTGAACTTTGGATTCACCAAAGATGATCCTGAATCCGTATAACGATAAACCAGTCCATAATAATGTTAATCCCAATCCGGAGACATGCTGGTTTACTCCCAGACGAACTGTTAACAGGGACATCAATAAACCAGAAATTACTCCAGCAGCTATTGCACCCAGTATACCGATCCACAGTGATCCAGTTTGAGCTGCCACTGCGAAGCCAACAAAAGCACCCAGGAACATGGTACCTTCAATGCCCAGGTTTAGTATCCCGGCTCGTTCAGAGAATAACTCACCCAGAGTTCCAAATATCAGTGGAGTAGCAACCCGCAGCATGGCTGCGATCAATCCAACTAAAAAGAGTGTAAGAGTCATTATTTTACCCTCCGGATGCGGAAATTTTGCAAAACGAAGAGGGAAAGGGTAACCAGGAGCAGGGTCGATTGAACCACATCACCCAAATAAACTGGAACTCCCATCACCCTGGATACAGTTTGCGCGCCGGTATCGATCAGCCCGATGAATAAGGCCGCAATACCCACCCCAAATGGGTGCAGGCCTCCTAGCGTGGCAATGATAATGCCGCTGTAACCCAGCCCATCAGATATCGCATCGATCAGGTGGAAGTGTATTCCTGCCACTTCTCCTGCTCCGGCTAGGCCGGCAATTCCGCCGCTTACCAATGCAACGATCATCATGGTCTTATTTACTTTTATGCCAGCAAAATGAGCGCCTTCCTTACTTAATCCAATCGCCCGCATTTTTAATCCAAATGAAGTTCGCTTAATTACGAACCATGTGACTAAAATGACAATAATCGCAATGATAAAGCCAAAATGAAGTCTGGTGCGGGGAATCAGCTTTAAGAAGACAGTCCCAGCCGCGATCTCCGGTGATTGGGGCCACATGGATACTGGATTACGCCATGGTCCATTAAGTAAAAAGCTGGTCACAAAAAGGACCACTGAATTCAATAACAACGTAGTGACCACCTCATCCACATTCAGTTTTACTTTTAATAATGCTGGAGGGAGTGCCCATAGTAATCCGCCAGCAAATCCGCCTAAGATCATGGCTGGAATGCCGATAAAAGGCGATACATCTTTCACCAATGTGCCTATCCAGGCGGCAGCAATAGCTCCTGCATACAATTGCCCTTCTGCTCCAATGTTCCAGTAACCGCTATTGAAAGCAAAGGCGACAGCAGCACCAGTCAGGAGTAATGGAGTCGATTTCACCAGTACTTCTATAATGCTTGTTTTACTCGCCAGAGGTGAAATTAGAAAGTGATAATAGGCAGTAAATGGATTCGCTCCTGCTGCCAGGATGATCAGGGACGTAATGAGAAAAGTTACAGGAATGGCAATAATCGGTATTAGTGATCGCATCCAGACAGGAGCGGGGGCACGTTCAACTTTAAGATTCAACATTGAGTTCCTCCATCCCTGTTTCAAGCGGAGAGCCGGCCATCATCAAGCCCAGTTTTTCAGCAGTAGCATCCTGGGCAGGAAGAATACCCATAATACGACCTGCATAAATGACAGCAATACGGTCAGATAACGCCATGATCTCTTCCAGATCTTCCGAAAGCAGTAATACAGCTGCACCCCTGTCCCGCTGTTCCAACAGTTTTGAACGGACATAATCCGTTGCGCCAACATCCAATCCGCGTGTAGGTTGACTGGCAATCACCACGCGTGGTTCCTGGCTTAATGTTCTTGCCAGCATAACCTTCTGCATGTTGCCCCCGGAAAGGGTTCGTACCCTGTCATTTGGTGAGGCTTTGATCTGGTATTCTTTGATCAGTTTTACCGCATTCTGCTGGATCTTCTCCTGGTTCAGGATGCCGTTATTTTCAAAATTATCAAGTTGGTCCAGACACCAGGTTTTCTGCAACGGTTAATTCTCCTACCATGTTCGAATGCCGGTCTTCAGGAATACGTCCGACACCCGCTGCCCAAACATCACCCGGTTCTGCGCGGCTCAAGTCCAGGTCTTCCACAGAAACCTTTCCGCTGGTAGCTTTGTGCGTTCCGCAAAGGACTGCTGAAAGCTCTGTCTGGCCGTTACCGGAAACACCTGCGAGCCCAAGGATTTCACCCTGGTGAACTTCCAGGGAAACATCTTTTAATGCCGGCAGACCTTTTTTATCTGTCGCATTGATATTTTCAAGTTTTAACTCGATGCAGCCTTTTTCGCGCTCCCCCTGCCTGGTCACACCGAAGTTTTCACGTCCAACCATCATGTTTGCCAGCTGTTTCAGGCTTGTCGAATCCTTCTGGACAGTACCTACTGAGTGGCCATCCCGTAAGACGGTGATCCGGTTGCATATCTGCATGACTTCGTTCAAGTGATGACTGATAAAAATAACTGACAGGCCTTCCCGCTGAAGACGAAGCAGCGCCTCGAATAAGACCTCCACTTCCTGGGGGACAAGAACAGCTGTAGGCTCATCCAGGATAAGAACTCTAGCGTCGTGATATAGTGCTTTTAATATTTCCACGCGCTGACGCTCACCTACCGATAAATGCTTTATTAATGCCTGCGGCTTGACCGGTATTCCAAATCTTTCAGAAGCCGCAGCTACTTTCTTTTCGATATCAGGTAGGTTAAGACTAAAACCTCCTGTTTCTCCCAAAACCATATTTTCTGCTACAGTCAATGTGGGTACTAAAGTGAAGTGCTGGGTGACCATACCCACTCCCAGTTGAATTGCTTCACGTGGAGAGTGTATGATCGCTGGTTTTTCGTTGATCAGTATTTGACCTGCATCTGCATGATATAACCCGTAAAGGATACGCATCAGTGTCGTTTTTCCGGCACCGTTTTCCCCCAGTAATGCATGTATTTCGCCTTGCTCTAGATCAAAATCGACATGATCACTCGCTAAAAGATCGGCAAACCGTTTGACGATCCCTTTCATTTGAACAGAGTACATGAGACTACCTCAATAAAAGGTGATATTTGCTTATAGTATGAAGCTTCAGAGGAGTGAAAGCGAAGGCTCTCCTAATATTGAAGAAGAGACTTCGCTTCACTCATGATAAAACAATTAAGTTGGTTTTTGCTCTCTGGAAATATCAAGGATTGAGCAAATACCAGTTTGCAACATTAATTTGATCCGGCAGGCTGAGCTTCTGAGACGTCGACACGGAACATACCGCTCATAATCTCGGCTTCTCTGGCTTTGACAGCTGCAACCAATTCGGCAGGCAGCTTGGATTCTGTATTGTGGAATGAAGAGAGGGTTGCGCCTCCCTTGCCCATCATGGAGAAATCTTTGAGGTCCTGGGCAGTGAATGTACCTGCGGCAACCTGTTTGATTAAGTAATCTACGGTTGGGTCCATATTCCAGACCGCACTTGCAACTACGAAATCTGGAGCCAGTTCATTTTGGTCGCTCATATTACCAAAGGCAAATAATCCTTTTTCTGCAGCAGCTTCGATGACACCAAAGCGTTCGGCATAGAGGACATCCGCGCCATTATCGATCATGGCAATAGCAGCTTCCTTGGCGGCAGCCGGGTCAAACCAGCTATTAATAAAGGATACCATTACGACGGAATTCGGGTTCTGGGCTTTCGCACCAGCTGTAAAGGCGTTAACCAATCGGTTTACTTCAGGTACCGGCATGGCACCAACGACACCGATCTTATTTGTTTTGGTAAGTCCACCTGCCAGCATACCCATCAGGTAAGCAGGTTCATGGATCCAGTTATCAAATACGGCAACATTGGGCTCGGTTGGGCCTGATCCGGAACCAAATGCGAAGGCAATTTCGGGATAATCTGCTGCTACACGACGAACAGCTTCTTCGTTACCGAAGGCATCACCAAGGATGAGATCTGGTTTCTGCTGATCGCATACTTCACGCAGGACACGTTCCATATCACCAGAGTAACCTAGTGCTTCCTGCTTGGTATATTCGATCTTTCCTTCGTCAGCAGCCTTCTGCAATGCAGCGTGAATTACGCCATCCCAGGGTTCTTCAATTGGGGTAGCAAATGCTCCAAAGACTTTGATCAATTTTTCTGGAGCGGGAGTGGCTGTTACGACAACTTCCACCTGGTTTTCAACCAGCTTGGTCACTTCTACTTGTTCCACAATTTTTTCCGGGGTCGGAACAACAGCGGGAGCACAAGCAGCCAATACCATCGTGGCTAACATCAAGACAGCAACTAATTTGTAAATATTTTTAAACATCTTTCTCCTCCAAAGGAATATATATTGACAAAATTTTATACTGGGACTTGGAAATTACCTTTTGGTTTCTTCCTCCTTTCATCCTAGAGTCTATCACAAAGACCTGAAATTTGACCATTAATCAGACGAATTAAAACAAAGGAAATGTGAAATAGTTCTATGGAATTTTCAGAATGAATTCACTATTTATTATAACGAATTAAGTTGTCATACAAAATAACAAAGGTAATAAATATTTCGGGATTATTATCAAATTCCGAATCGGAAGCTATTTCTTCTTTTTACAACAGATCATTGGCAGCATTAGCATGACTGCCAAAGGCCAGACCCAAGCCAGGTCTCCCGGACCACCTTTACCTGTCCTGGGCTGCTGCCGCATGATATGAACCAATCCATAATCCTTGCAAACAGACAAAAGATCATCATCTGAAATATCCGGGTAAATTCCAGCCAGTCTGCCCGCAAAACCGCTACAACGTAATACTTCCCTCAAGATAGGTAATACTGCTCTTGATAATGGAATCACCTCAGCGTTTCCAGACCAGCGGCTGTCCGGAAGCCAAATCTCCACATTCGGGTTTGCCAGCACATTCTGATACCAATCAGAAGTACGTCCTGCACCAGCCACACAATAGATTTCTCCATCCACTTCGGCGAAATTCACAGGGGTCTTGCGCAATTCGCCACTCTTCCGGCCAGTATGATTGATGACCATAAATTGCCCAATCCCGGATGGCCAGAATGACAACCATCGATCCAATCCAAATCGCCACATGATCAACATGAACCTATTGAAATACTTAAAAAATAAGCGCATATCTTTCTGATTGATCGTCATTTTTTTCCTCGTATCAATGATGCATATACATCAACATTCGTATCTATAATTATGATTGAAAATGGAAGAAATGATAAGTATTTATAATTAATATAGTATTTCATTGCCCATCAAAGGTATCATTTATATATGAACTTGATCATTATTTTTCATCACCAAGTAGAAGGGTAAACAATAAGAGGTAATAAATGAATAATCAACTGGAACGTCAACGGATCTATATTTTTATCGCAATCGCATTTGGACTCGCATGGATAGTCGGGCTGGTGGTTTTCCTGACAGGTGGAATTGTAAATAGCCCTGAGATCATTCCCGGAACTCAAATTACCCTGGCTTACGTTTTGATAGCAGTAGCATATATGTGGGCTCCTGGCCTGGCAAATATATTTACCCGAATCATTACCCGGGAAGGATGGAAAAATACCTGGTTACGTCCTCGAATCAAGAAATCATGGAAATTCTGGCTGGCAGCCTGGCTTCTTCCACCTGTTTTTGTGATCGTTGGTGCAGCAGTTTTCTTTTTGATACTACCGAAATACTTCGACCCGGAAATGACCACCCTCAAATCGATGCTGCCGAATGCAGGCGAAGGCTTTCCAATTCCTTTGTATTTAATACTCGTTGTCCAGATGGCTCAGGGTCTGATCTTCGCACCAATTATCAATAGTCTGTTCACATTTGGAGAAGAATTCGGCTGGCGAGGGTATCTGCTGCAAAAACTATTACCAATGGGACCCAGAAAAGCAGTCATTTTACTGGGTGTGATATGGGGAATCTGGCATGCTCCGGTGATCGCCATGGGACACAATTATGGCTTTAGCTATCCGTTGTTTCCATGGGCGGGTATTTTGATGATGGTATGGTTTACTACCCTCCTCGGCATATTTTTAGCCTGGGTCACTCTTAAATCAAATACGGTCTGGCCGGCAGTACTAGCACACGCGGTGATCAACGGGGTTACAGGTTTTTCCATACTGTTAACCAAAGGTGAACCATCCACATTGGTTGGTCCTCTGGCGACTGGAATACTGGGTGGATTTGGATGGTTGGCTGCCGCAGCGATTATTTTCTTCTCCAAAACTGGTTTACAACCATCAATGGATATCACGGTTGGCGATAATCTTGCAATTCAAACGGATAGTGAAATAGTATGAGCACGATAACAAACTTAATCCAAATACTAATTGCTGTACTAACGATCATCCTGGGAGCGTTTGTTATTGTTCGCCCTACTGCCATCTATAATTTCACCGGGCTCAGCGCAAATGGGGTCAGAGGAATTACTGAAATCCGGGCAATTTTTGGCGGATTATTTGTAGCACTTGGGGCAGCTCCACTCATCCTTAATACGCCAGCAGCGTACAAGATGTTGGGGATTGTTTATATCGGTATTGCAGTCACCCGAATTGGAAACATGGTCAGTGAACCTTGCTTTGAAAGATCAAATCTGATCAGTCTATTAAGTGAGGCGATATTCGGAGTAGCTTTACTACTCCTTTGAAATAAACTCTCGAACAGGATCAAGGAGAATCCAGGTGCGAAACATAGACCCAGATCTGATCATGCCGGGAGCCCGGCTTCAAGGAATGGACCTCAGTGATGCAAACCTGGTAGGTGTAAATTTGATCGGGGCAAATTTATCCCATGCGAACCTTCACTCTGCTTTCCTGGGCAAAGCAAATCTTTCACAGGCTGACCTCTCGGGGGCAGACCTCACCAACGCGAATTTGATGGGAACAAAACTGAAGCAGGCAGATCTTAGCCGGGCCATTCTGCACAACTGCAGTATGCAGGGGGCGGACCTTTCAGGAGCAATTCTCGCAGGAGCAGAAATAAAACTGGGTAATGGATTGTTCGGTGCAAATTTGAGCGGCGCCAATTTGGAGTTCACGGTAATGAAAGGCAATTATATCGAAAACGCCAACCTTGGCGATGCAAATATGCAAGGAGTGGATCTGGAAGGAACATCTCTCATCCAATGCAACCTGAAGAAAGCCAATCTCCAATCTGCACGAATGATCAAAACAGATTTTGGTGGGGCAGATCTTACTGATGCTGACTTCCGGGATGCCGAAATAAATTCCACTGATTTTTCCATGGCAAAAATGGAGGGGGTGGACTTCCACAATACCCGGCTGGATGAAAATACACAAATGGAAAGCCGGTATAGACTCGTTTGGGAAATAGTAAATCATGGGGCGATAACGCGTGACCTAACCCGGGCTGACCTGACCCAGGCATGCATGTCATATGCAAATTTTGAGAATGCCATTCTACGGGAGGCAACCCTTATTCAAGCTAATTTCGAACATGCAAATTTGGCGGGTGCTGATTTTTCCAAAGCGAACTGTGAAAAAACCAATTTTTCCAATGCCAGAATTCAGAATACCAACTTTAGCCTCGCGAATCTGAAGGGTGCGAATATCTCGAATATTAATTTAATCGGTTGCAATCTAATCCTGGTAAATTTCAAGGATGTAATCTGGGATGAAGGCACCAGGATGGATGCCAAGTGGCGGGTGGTGATGCTGGTTATTAATCACGGGGCAGAGAAACAAGACAATTCGAATTTGGATCTTTCTCAAGCTTACCTGGCTGAAGCAAAAATGAGCTACTGCAACCTGATAAATACCAACCTATCTTATTCTTATCTGCAGAAAGCAGACCTTTGGAATGCCAATCTCACCGGGGCAAATCTGGAAAGATGCAATCTGGTGAAAACCGGATTTCGCTGGGCGATTATGCAAAAAACGAATCTACGCGGAGCCAATATGGAAAGTGCCAGCCTCTTTGGGGCTGATCTTCAAGGTGCCGATTTACTTAAGGCGAATCTGATGGGTGCAGACCTGGAAGCAGCCAAACTGGATGGAGCAGTTTTCACCGGGGCGGATCTCTCCCGGGCACGGTTGGTTGGAACAAAAATTTCTGAACAACAACTAATGAGTGCGGCATCGATTAAAGGGGTGACTCTTCCCGATGGCAGGGTTATACCAGAATAATGTCTTTTCTCCTAACTCAAATTAATGGGGTAAAATAATAGGATAATATTTGTCTATTTAGGAGGATTATTTTGGATAGTAAAACCATGAAATGCCTGGTTTGCGAACAAACCAGTGAAGAAGTACCCTTGATCACACTGAATTATGCCGGAAAAGAATATCATATCTGCCCGGGACATTTGCCGATTCTCATTCATCATCCTGAACAATTAGTCAGCAAATTGCCGGGTGCAGCAAATATTACTCCGCACGACCATTAATCCCAAGATTCTGTTAAATAAAAGACGATTGAAATAGTTATTTCAATCGTCTTTTATTATTGCCAAGAATAATCATATTCCCAACAGAATTAACGCCTGATGAAGGAAATCCACTCGAATAAAGGGTAATCTTTTAGGTCCCTGACAATTAATGCTATTATTAATGGCATGAATATTGTATGATTAAGCGATAGGGATTATTTTGGTTTCCATCGGAGGTTAATTTATGGATATTGGGACAATTCTCATTGTCGCTATTGTCAGCGTTGCGATTGGATATTTTGCAGGCTATATTCTCAGCAATAATAGAAAGAACAAATCCGAATCCGACACCGAAACAGTACCAACAGAACCCGTTGAACAGGGACCCCGCTATGAATCTGACCGCTTACTAATGGTGCTTTGGAGCAAAACCCATGATGGTCCACTCTATGCAGATGTCAATGGTAAACCTCTACATTCACCCACTGAACTCTCTCCAGTAGAACGGGCAAAGGTTGACCGGGCAATAAATAATTTCCAAATGTGGTTAGGCCGGCCAATATTGAGAACAGGAAATACGGGTGCCTTATCCCCCCAACCAGAAATCATGGTTCCACCGGTTGTTGAACAACCTCCTGTTGTTGAGATTTCTGATACCCCTGTGAGTGGTAACCTGCCTGAACCACCACACGTTGAAGAAAAAGTCGTGGAAGTTATTGCACCAACAATTCCCGCGATACTCGAAGAGGAAGCCCCACCGGTAAAACCCATTCCCGCTGTGATTTCATTAAAATCCAAACCTAAGACTAATGTTCAGGTGACTAAAAGTATTGTTGAGCAGATAAATGACCTTATCCAGGACAAGATCACAAATACACCCCTTGCTGAAGCCGGGATTAAACTTCAAGAAACACCCAAGGGTGTAATTGTGTGGATAGGGAATCAATCCTATCAAGGATTGGATACTGTACCTGAAGGGGAAGCCAAACAAATGATCCGTAAGGTTGTTGCAGAGTGGGAAAAGAAGTAATATCCAGTATTGTTCTTTCAAACAGAACATACTAATAATGAATTTATCCAATAATTAACCAATTATTCCTGATCCTCGTTTACAAACCTGAATCAAGGAGCATTATGCAGCCAAAAATCGCATTAATTACCATATTAACTGACTATGTTCCAGATATGCTGACATTTTATACACAGGTGCTGGGCTTCAGTGTGAAAATCAATATGGGTCAATATGTTGAACTGGAGAATGATGGTGTCCGGTTTGCGATCTGCGATCGTGAGATCATGTTGAAAGCAACCAGCAATGCGACCTACTTAAGAACTCCTGACGGACAAGCTTTTGAACTTGCTTTCCCGTGTGATTCACCAGAAGAAGTCAACCGTACATATGAGTGGATCGTCAGCAAGGGAGCCAAACCAATCCAACCCCCTGCTTCCATGGAGTGGGGTCAACAAACTGCATTTTTCGCGGATCCCGATGGAAATATTCACGAATTATTCTCTGAAATCAAAAGTTAACTGCCGGAGAAGATGAATAATGACTCCAGAACGCATTTTAGTGATCGATGATGACCGCAATATATGTAATATCATGAAATTTGCATTGGAGTCTTCCGGGTACACCGCTGAAACAGCCTATGATCCCAGGGATGGAATGGCAAAAGCATGCAGTAATCCACCGGCTTTGATCCTGCTAGATTACAACATGCCAGGAAAAGACGGCCTCACCCTGATGAAAGATTTCCGCACCATTCCGGATCTCGAAAATGTACCCATAATTTTCGTCACCGCCCTAAGTATGCCGGAAATTGTTACCGCGGCTCTCACTGGTGGAGTAGCTGGCTATCTCGTCAAACCCTTTGCTTTAAAAGCGTTATTAGATGCTGTAGAAACCGGCTTGAAAAAGAAGTGATCACGCGAATGGGGCTAGCAGCTTTTCAGTTTCATCCCGCAACCGTAAAGCCACATCCTTGTCATACGATTCTTTTGAAGATTTAACCGCTTTGCATTTATCAAAGAACTTGCCTGTGACTCCCTCAACTTCAGGGGATGAAGACAGGAATATGCTTGTTTTCGCACCTTCACGGCAATCGATTGCACCAAGATGAAATAACTTGAAGATCGGCACCATGATTCCGCCGTTACTTTTTCCAAAATTAGAAGCGACAAACCCGGGGTGAAGTGCATTCACAGTTATCCCGGTCCCCGCCAACCTTCCTGCCAGTTCGTAGGTAAATAACACATTCATCAATTTTGATGCACTATACACCCGCATCGAGCTGTAATTATTGGACTGAAGATCAGAGAAATTGATATGGCCAGAATAATGAGCGGAGGAAGATACATTCACGATTCGGGCTTTTGGAGTGGATTTTATGAGATCAAGCAGTAACCTGGTAAGCAGGAAGTAATTGATGTGATTTAGTGCAAAGGACATTTCAAAGCCATCAACACTGACTTTCCGGGTCATAAAGATCGCCCCGGCATTATTTAATAGCACATCAAGATGATCCAGTTTTGATAGGATCAAACGGGATACATCTTTTATCGAAGTAATACTGGAAAGATCAGCAATAAAGTAATCAACCTTGTCATTTCCAGTTGACTGTTTTATATCTTCCACAGCCATTTTTGATTTTGACTCATCACGGCCAACTATCCAAACAGATGCACCCATATCGGCCAGTCCTCTGGCGGACTCCAAACCAATACCTGTCGACCCACCTGTTACGATGATATTTTTATTCTGCAATAGATTTTGCACGTAAGGTTTCTCCTTTGGATATTGAACATAACCAGCCGTTAACAGTCTCCTCGTCATGGCCGGTTTCGTAGAGAATTTCCCTGATATATTTTATGCAAAAATCTTGAGGGAAATTGTGTTCGATTACTTTTATAACATCACTCTCCGACCGGACTGTCAAATTTCCAGTAGTCGAAGTAATGATCAATACGATTGAACCACCAGGTTCCAGCAAAGGAACCATCGATCTGGTATAGTTTTCTCTCTCTTCATTTGGGATCGTTTGAAAAGTATGATTATCGATAATGTTATTAAAAGATTCATTTATCAGACCCAGATTGTGGGGGATAAAATGCTTGAACCGTGCACAAATTCCACGCCTAGCCAGCATAACCTCGGATTTCTGTTTTGCTATTAGAATAGCCTCTTTGGAGGGATCGATTCCCAGGGTGGGATGCCCTGCGCCGGCGATATGAAGTGAGTTTTCCCCGGTTCCGCATCCGATCTCCAAAACTTTACCCTGAATCTCACCTGAATCAACCAATTCGATTATGATATTCTGAGGTTTACCAGTATCATGGTGGAGGATAGTCTCATTTACTTTACTAGATTCAGTCATTTACACCTCATATGACAACATAAAAAAACCTATATTTTCCAGTATTCCATGTATTATACTGGAGCTAAATAAATCCAAATTACCTGGATGGAAATCTTAGCGAATTATTCTCTTGTTATAAGATGCACTTTATGAAAAAAAGTTATGCAACTCTCATTTTAGTATTGTTTCTTACAGCTTGTTTCCCATCGGGGAGCCTGGATAAGTCTACGGCAACCAGCACTTCTATAGTTACACCTACTTCTTCAGTGGTACCATCCTTCCGACCTTCAAACACACCCATACCAACAAATATTCCGGTTTTGACTGCCACGCCATATCCAACAGTTCAGCCGCAGATATCAGCAGGCGATTATCACACTTGTTATTTATCCTCCTCCGGCAGAGTAAAATGCTGGGGGTGGAACCAATTTGGTCAGACCAGCCATAAAAGCAGCCCGGAACAATTGATGTCGACCGATTGGATCAATCTAGACGGGTTGGTTCAGGTGTCTGCGGGTGGATACCATACCTGTGCTGTGAATGTGGACCACCAGGTTTACTGCTGGGGCAGGAACAACATGGGTCAGCTTGGAAACGATTCGACAACAGATTCTTCAGTCCCTGTTTTAGTCCGAGGTTTGGAGGGAATCAAGATAGACTCGGTCGTTAGTGGTTCGTTACATACCTGCGCATATGAAAATAAGGGACGAGCCTGGTGTTGGGGTTCAAATAGAGATGGCAAGCTTGGCGCAGGTATAGAAGATGTATTTTCTCCCATCCCTGTACTTGTCTTGGAACCGGTTGATCAAGTGACCAGCTTATCGGTTGGTGCTACATTTACCTGCGCGGCTGGAGGTACTGGTCAGACCTGGTGTTGGGGAGATGGTAGTTCCGGCCAGACAGGGAACAAAATATATCATAGTAGCCCATTACCGCAAGAGATCGCAAAAAATATTCCAGAAATTGACCACATATCCTCCGGCTGGTTCCATACCTGTGCATTAAGCATCAGCGGTGAAATTTCTTGCTGGGGAAAAAATTATGAAGGTGAACTGGGCAATAGCTCGGCAGTCTCTCGAGCTGAAGCAGTAACGATCAGCGGGGTGCATACCAAGACGGGAGTAAGTCTTTTGGCCGCCGGAGGAAGATCCACGTGTGCTGCCACGCTTGATCACCTGGTCTATTGCTGGGGAAAAAATGATTACGGCCAGGTAGGCGACAGAATAGCAAAGGATCAACTCTTCCCCAAACTAATAAACACCTCTGAATCAAAAATCATTAGCCTGACGCTTGGGGCAAGCCATGCCTGCTACCTTACAGAAAATAATCAACTTTGGTGCTGGGGTGCCAATGACCACTACCAATTGGGAGTCAGTTCTCCGGCAATGGTAACCGTTCCAATTTTAATAGATATCCCACAAAAATAGGTTTGAATTACCCCATAGTTATTGTATGATTAACTATCTTTCAGTACGGAGTCAACATCATGTTAAAGACTAAGAAAATTGCTGTTATCGGGTATGGAGTGATGGGTGAAGCCATCTTATCCGGTTTGATCAAGAAGGGCGGTATTGACCCGCAAAATATCACTGCGTCCGGCCCTCGTGAAGACCGCCGACAGGAACTCACCAATCGCTATGGCATTCAGGTTGTCAAAGAAAACCTCCAGGCAGTATCCGGTTGTGAGGTGATCATCCTCGCTGTAAAACCTCAAAAGATCCAATCTGTCATCAAAGGATTAAAGGGAAAAATACCTGCGGGAGCTGTTGTCATCTCCATCGTCGCCGGGGTTTCCCTTGAGCTCCTAAATAAAATGCTGGGGCATGATGCAGTAGTCAGGGCGATGCCCAATACTCCTGCCAGGATCGGTGAAGGTATTACCGTGTGGACGGGTACTACGCACGTCAAACCGGACCAGCTTGAGCTTGCCCGCCAGTCCCTGCAATGCCTTGGAATCGAACTCTTTGTGGAAGAAGAATCTTATCTCGATATGGCTACTGCGCTTTCCGGTACCGGTCCAGCCTATGTATTCCTGTTTATGGAAGCTTTGATCGATGCAGGTGTCCATATGGGTTTCCCGCGCCGCATCGCTGAGGAATTGGTTGTTCAAACTCTGCTCGGCAGTGTGGAATACTATAAATCCATGAGCGAACACCCGGCTGCCATGCGCAACCAGGTGACGTCACCGGGCGGAACATCTGCCGAAGCGCTGTATTACCTGGAAAAAGCAGGTTTCCGGACAGCCATTTCAAGGGCAGTGTGGGCAGCATACCAACGCTCGCTCGAACTTGGGGCCGGGCAGCACCGGATGATCAAAGAGAACGAAACCAATTAAAGCGCAATGAAAGTCCTCCATTTCGCCGATGCACATATCGATATGGCAAACTATGGCCGGCACGATCCCGTGACGGGTCTGCCGCTGCGGGTGCTCGATTTCCTGAAGTCATTGGATACCATCATTGAAACAGCCATATCTGAAAAAGTGGATCTGGTGCTTTTTGCAGGCGACGCCTATAAAGACCGCTCCCCAGCACCAACCTTTCAGCGGGAATGGGGCAGACGAATTATGCGCCTATCCAGGGCAGGGATACCAACACTGCTGCTGATCGGGAATCATGATGTTTCTCCGTCCTCCGGACGCGCTTTTTCCTTCCAGGAATTTGATACCCTCGAAGTGCCGCATGTTCAAATCGTCTCCAAACCGGGTCTTCTGACACCGGAGCAACTCGAAGGTGTGCCTGTTCAGATCATCGCCCTGCCGTGGATCAACCGTGCTGCCGTCGCGGCTGCCCGCCAAAATAATGAAGAGACCGAAAAAGATGCCAACCAGTCACTCGTGGAAGTCTCGGTCGAATTGGTGGATAGATGGTTGACTGAACTTGACCCTGCACTTCCGACGATCTTATTAGCCCATGCATCGATCGAAGGTGCAATATATGGCGGTGAACGCAGCGTCATGTTGGGTGGTGATTTCACCCTGCCGCCTTCGCTGGTCAAAGATAAACGCCTTGACTACGTGGCTATGGGGCATATCCACAAGAAGCAGGATGTGAACAACGGCGCTCAACCTCCGGTGATCTATCCCGGCTCCATTGAGCGGGTGGACTTTGGCGAAGCCGCTGATGATAAATTTTTCGTGATCGCTGATGTGAATAAGAAGAACACCAGAGTGGATTTTCGCCAGCTCACCGGGATACGGCCGTTTATCACATGCGAAGTGACGATCAATGACGACAGTCCGGTTACGGACCAACTGATCCAAGCCTTGCCGTCCAAAGAAAAACTCGCAGGTGCGATCGTGCGCCTGATCGCCAGATTTCCCCGGGACAAACAATCACAGATCGACGAAAAGACTTTACGGGATCATGCCTCTTCAGCATTTGAATTTCATTTTGTCCCGCGTCCGGAGATGGATATCCGTGTTCGTCTGGCTGAGAACCAGGCTATCGCCGCTCTCGCGCCTGCAGATTTAACTGAAATCTATTGGAAAGGTCTGCATATATCCCCGGATGACATACCTCCGTTGGTGGATCTTGTGAAGCAGGTCATCACCGAAGTCACTGATGAAGGAAGTGAACTTTGATCCCCATCCGGTTGCAGTTATCCAATTTCCTTTCCTACCATGAGCCGGTGGATGTCGATTTTACACAACTGCACCTGGCCTGTATCTCTGGCCAGAATGGAGCCGGAAAATCCTCCCTCCTCGATGCCATGACCTGGGCACTTTTTGGTGAAGCCCGCAGTACCAATGATGCCCTCATATTTTCCAGCGCTGATACGGCTGAAGTAACTCTGGATTTTGAATATGAAAGTCTGGTTTATCGAATTGTGCGGCGAAAGCAGCGCAACAAAACCGGTGTGCTTGATCTTTTCCTGAAATCCGCATTGGAAGATGGCAACGCACAATGGAAACCGCTCACTGAAAAGTCCATTTCAAAAACCCAGGAAAGTATCGTCCGCATTCTGCGAATGGATTTTGATACTTTCACGAACGCTTCTTTCTTCCTGCAAGGCCGGGCGGACCAATTCGCGCAGAAAAATCCCACTGAACGAAAGAAGATCCTGGGCAGCATATTAGGATTGGATATTTGGGATGCGTACAATAAAAAAGCTGCTGAAAAAAGGAAGAAGCTTGAGACAGATCGATCCATGATCGACCTGCGAGTCGCGGAAATTGATGAAGAACTGAATGAAGAGACCACGCGAAAAGCGCGATTCGAGGAATTAAACCAGTCATTGATCCAATTCTCCCAACAAAAGAAAAGCCTGGAGAGCTCTCTCAACAGTTTACGGCTGTTGGATGGTATGTTGAAAGAACAAAAAAAGCAGCTGGAAACATTCAAAACCCAGTTGACAGCCAAACGGAAAGCATTCGATTCGACTGTTGCCCTGCTCGAGAAGCGAAAAACTGAACAGGCAGAAATGGATCAACTGCTCTCCCGGTCAAAAGAGATCACAGAAAATTATAAAAAATGGAAGGAATTACGCACCTCTCTGGAAGCATTGGAAGTTCTCGCGGGAAAGTACCATAAACTACGCGAAGAAAAAATTACTCCCTTCCTTGCCATTGAAAAAACCCGGAGTTCACTGGATCAGGAGTTGAAATACCTGCTGGAAACAAAAGCCAGTGTGGAAGGGCTATTGAAGGAAATTCCTGCAAGGAAAAAAGATTTTGAACATGAATTAAAACTCATAGCAGAATTAGGCGAACAAATAGGTCAAAAGCCGGGAATAGAACTCCAAAAAGAGGAACTGCGCCTGGAAAAGGAAGATATCTCGGCTGAAAATAAACGCTTACGGGCAGAGATGGATTTGCTTTCAGCCCGCCGGGATAATATGCAGTCCACCCACGAACCCACCTGCCCCTTTTGCGGACAGGATCTCAGCCCTGAACATCGTGAAACCCTCGTGGCAGAGATCGAAGCGGACGGGAAGAAGCTGGGTGATGAATACCGCGAAAATCAGAACCGGATCAATAACATCGATACCCGCCTGAAAACCCTGGATGGTGAACTGCAAACCATTGCCAGGCTTGAAATGGAAAAACACGCCCTGGAAAGAAAAACCGATGTGACCCGCGCCTGGCTGGGTGACAGGGAGCCTGAAGTTGAGAAATGGGAGAACACCGGCAAGATCCGTTTACCTGTTGTGGAAGAAACTCTTCAGACTGAATCTTATGCGCTGGATGAACGATCCAGCCTGATAAGGATAGAAAATGACATCCTTGCCCTGAAGTACGACGCCGCTGTGCATGAGGGTCTGCGTAAACAGGAACAGAACCTGCGCAATATTGATGCTGAATACCAGAACCTCGAAAACACCCGCAGCGCCATCGCCCCACTCGAAAGACAGATCCACGACCTGGAGAACCAACAGAATTCTGCGAAAGAAGAGCTGGATGCACTGGAAAAAAGTACCCTGGATGCAGAAAACGATTATGCCAGCAAAACAGCGGGGATGCCTGACCTGGCTGAAGCAGAATTGGATTTCCGCCGCGCAATTGAACAGGAAAATGCTCTCAGGGATGACACAGCCGCTGCCCGTCAGAAGGTGGAAGTGCTTGGATCTTTGCGGATAAAAAGAAAAGAGTTCCAGGGTGAGCGTGAATCAATTGCGAAACAGATCGACCAGTATAAACAGCTCGAACGCGCCTTCGGGAAGGATGGCGTGCCTGCCCTGCTGATCGAACAGGCGCTGCCGGAGATCGAGAACGAAGCCAATGACCTGCTGGATCGCCTGACAGCCGGAGAAATGTCCGTGCGCTTTGTAACCCAACGGGATTATAAAGATAAAAATCGGGAAGATAAAAAAGAGACCCTGGATATCCAAATCAGCGATGCAACCGGAGTCAGGGATTACGAAATGTTCTCCGGAGGAGAAGCTTTCCGGGTGAATTTTGCCATCCGCCTGGCGCTTTCAAGGGTATTGGCTCAACGGGCGGGGGCTAGGCTGCAGACACTGGTCATTGATGAGGGATTTGGCAGCCAGGATGCGATAGGGCGACAGCGGTTGGTCGAAGCCATCAACCTGGTACAGGCTGATTTTGCAAAGATCCTGGTGATCACGCACCTGGAAGAATTAAAAGATGCTTTTCCTTCCCGGATCGAGGTGGAAAAGACAAGTGCAGGTTCGGTTGTCAGCGTGGTTGTTTAATATTATCGGTGTTCCTGGCGTCGAATAAATAACTTGACCTGTTTTTTCAATTCTTCAAAAACACTCGGCACCGGTAAATTCGCATTAATCGTCTTGAACTTATATTCTTTCGCCATGCCGTCGAACTGCTCGATCAGCCTGGATTGATACACCACAAAACTGTCATATAAATTGTCAGCACAGCGAATATCCATCCCCGATTCCCAGTAATCAAAACCGCGTCCATTGATCATGCGGGTGATGATCTGGGGCAGGTCACACTTCAAGTAGAACACGATATCCGGTTTGAGGGCGAACCCATACACATCGCGGGCCCATTTCGGGTCAGCTCCACGGACGATATCCCGGGCGATGACCGAAAAAAAGTATCGGTCCGAAAGCACATAAAATCCGGCTTTCAGTGCGGGGATGATCTGATTTTCCAGGCGGTCGGCGAAATCGGTGGCATAGAACAGGCTGAGCGCTTTCTTGCTCATCGTATGGCCGCTCTTGGCAGCTTCCAAACCCGGTTGGGTCAAAGCAGAGCGGCGTAATCCGGTATCGGAAACTGCAAAGCCTTCATCTTCAAGCCATTTTCGCAGCAGTTGAATTTGCGTGGAACGACCAACGCCATCTGTACCTTCCAGCACGATCAATTTACCAGGCATGCCTTTATTCACCATATACGGAAACCCTGCACCAAAAAAGTTATTCTTTTTCATGCCACACCTTCCCCTGTCTCAGTGGTTTCATCGATCGGGCTTAATTCAGTCTGCACATGCTGTAACGTTGGGAATGGATCCACCAGACCCTTCCAATCTTTCAGGATACCCTTCACCACCTGACGAACAAGTTTTTGCTGCTTCTGAACAGGCAGTGTCCCGTCAATTTTTGTCAGGTTGAATTCCGGGATCATGCTTTCATATTCATCAATGACCATTTGCTGGAATAATCTGAAGCTGGTGACTTTATTATCCGAGAGACCCAGGTCCATCCCTGCCTCATAGTATTTGATCTTCGCCCTGCTGGAGGTAATGCGCTCGACGGCGATATCCAGCGGCACAGAAAAATAAAGCGCAATATCAGGCTGCAAGGCGAATGAATACAAATTTCGGACCCATTGCCTGTCCACTCCACGGGCAACGTCCCTGGCAAAAGCGGTAAAGGCATAACGGTCAGCCAGAACCAACGCTCCGGCTTTTAATTGCGGATAGATGCGGTTTTCCCAGCGTTCAGCAAAATCAGTTGCCTGCAGCAGACTGAAAGTAGTCGGTGTAAACATCTTCTCCGATTTTGCCAGCCGGGTCGTGCTTTTCACCAGGTCGGATGAGTTCCATTCAGAGAAATAGACCGACCTGCCCTGGGATCTCATCCACTTGGCAAGCAAATCTATCTGCGTGGATTTTCCACTACCATCAATGCCTTCCACTATGATCAACTTACCAGGATACGGATTTGGTTGCAGCATCTGACCCTCCTCTTATATGAATTCTTCATCATTTGTGGCGACTTCAAGTAATTCACCGGTCACCACAAATATTGTTCTTTCACAAATATTACTCACCCGATCGGCTGTCCGTTCAAGGTTGTGTGCAGCCCACATATAGTAATTTGCGTGGTCGATAAAACTCGGGTTCTGGATCATCATTTCCACCAGCTGCCGATTAAAACGTTTATACATTTCATCGACCTTGTCATCCTCTTCAGGAATTTCCCTGGCGGCTTTTTCATCTTCCCTTAAGAAGGCAGTGATCGATCTATGCAGCATCGATACGGCCAGTTCAGACATAGCTTCAAGCTCCAGGATGGGGGCCTGCAGCAGTGTGTCTTCAAGCAGGGTATTGATCTTGGCATTCCCTTTTGCATAATCGCCAATGCGCTCCAGTTCCCCGGCAACCTCTAATATTGCCGCCAACAGGCGCAGGTCATGCGCCATGGGCTGCTGGGTGGCAATGACAAGCAATGTGTTGCTTTCGATATTAAAGCGCTTCTGGTTGACTTTTTGGTCCGCCAGGAAAACTTCGCGCGAAAGTTTGGTGTTCCTGGTTTTTAACCCGATCATCGCATCCACAATATTTTTTTCGACCAGGCTGCCCAGAGTGAGAATATCGTCCTGAAGTTGTCTAATCTCTCTATCCAGTGTTTCGCGGGGCATGTTTTCTCCTCATCTCAACAATAAAAAATCAGGAATTCATCCGAATCTTCCGGTGATGTAGTCTTCGGTGATGCGGTTTTTGGGATTCGTAAAGATCTGTTTTGTATCTCCGAATTCCACCATGATGCCCGCCCGGTCATGATCCATGGTAAAAAAGGCGGTCTTATCGGAAGCCCTGGCTGCCTGCTGCATGTTGTGTGTAACGATTATTATAGTGTAATTTTGGGATAGTTCGCGCATCAAGTCTTCAATTTTCAACGTCGCGATCGGGTCAAGAGCCGAGCAGGGTTCATCCATCAGGATGATCTCAGGTTTGACTGCCAGCGCCCGGGCGATGCACAACCTTTGCTGCTGGCCGCCTGAGAGCTCCAGGGCGCCTTTATGCAAATTGTCTTTCACTTCATCCCAGAGGGCTGCCTGCCGTAATGTCGTTTCAACGAGTTCATCGGTGTGATCACGGTAACCATTGATCTTTGCCCCCCAGGCAATGTTGTCATAGATCGATTTGGGGAACGGGTTGGGTTTCTGGAAGACCATCCCGATCAGCCGCCGAACCTGGACTGGATCCACCGATGGATCATAGAGGTTTTGCCCGTGAAAGATCACCTCGCCGCTGATGCGGGCAATGCGGATAAAGTCGTTCATGCGGTTGAAAGAGCGTAATACCGTGCTCTTTCCGCAGCCGGACGAACCGATGATGGCGGTGATCTTTTGCTTTTCCACTTTTAGCGAAACATCTTTCACCGCCCGAAATTTTCCATAATGGATATTCAGGTCCCGCGATTCTATGGCTATTTCAGTGGAAGGTGCCGCTGTGTCAAGATCGATCATCAATCTGCCCGCCTGTTCCGTATCTGGTGGAGTAGTCTCTCTATTTTATCCCAGAATCCGCAAGAGATTACTTAAAAAGGTTTTACTTTCCTTTTACAGAGTTGACATGTTCTACAAGTAAAGCATAACAACAGATGAGAAATTATATAATATCCTTACATTTGCACTATGATACAGACACACATCAGATGAGTTGGCTGTTCCAGAACAATTTTTTATTACTATTTGTTAACACCGCCTTGATACGTCCTTAATCATAGTCATATAATATAATGAAAGGGAGAATTAAGGATGATTATGAAAAAATGCAAAGTATTATTTTTGTGCGTTGGGAATTCTGCCCGCAGCCAGATGGCAGAAGGGCTGTTGCGCTGGCATAATGGTGAACAATTCGACGTATACAGCGCTGGTGTGGAACCCAAAGGAATTAATCCATTGACCATCGAGGTGATGTCTGAAATAGGTTATGACATGAGCAGTCACCGTTCCAAACATATGGAAGAGTTCATAGGCAAAGATAATTTTAACTATCTCATTACTGTGTGCAGCGAGGCTGAAGAGAAATGTCCTTTCTTCCCAGGAATGGGTATACGGCTGCACTGGCAATTCGAAGATCCCGCAGCTTTTGAAGGCACGAAGGAAGAAAAACTGAACAAGTTCCGCCAGGTGCGTGACCAGATCGACTGCAAAATGCTGGATTGGATGACTGAGATCGGGTACCTGGCCTCAGCATAAGCAGCTAGCTTTTGGGGTTGGAAAGATCATCAAGAATGGGGATGGAATGTTTGGAAAATTACGATTTGTTTTTACCTGCATCTTGTTTTTTATCCTGCTTTCCGGCTGTGTGGGGAAATCCACTATGAACGTGAATGAATCCCAGAATGGAAGCAGCGTGGACCTGAAGACGGGGGATATGCTCGTCATCACCCTGGATGGCAACCCGACTACCGGCTACCAATGGGAGATGCTGCCGAACACGGATGGCATCGTTGAGCTGCAGGGTGACCCTGAATATAAATCCAGCGGCAACCTGGTCGGGTCAGGCGGGAAGTATAGTTTTAATGTGAAAGCAGTCAAAGCGGGGACAACCACGGTGGATCTGAAGTATTACCGCTCCTTTGAAGCAGACGTCCCCCCGATCCAGACCTTTTCAATAGATGTCACCGTAAAGTAATTGTAGTGGTCGACCTGCGTGTCGACCTAAAAGGGTAAAGGTTTCAACTGTTCACTCCGGTGTCCCACCGAGCGTCGGAGCGAAGCGTAGATCCCGGTGTTTTATCCAGGGCGCTGTTTTGACCAGAGGTCTCCCTTTTTGATGGGCTGAAGCCCATCCTACTCACTAATCACTAATCACTGCATTCTTAATTATTTGCGTGAAATGGGTTAATCCAACCAAGGTAGATTCCTTGCAGAGTCATACACCCTGTGATATACTTTGCCTTCGCGCCGAGATGGCGTAATTAGTTTGTAATGTAAGGAACTGAGAAAATGACAGACTTAATGAAAGCCGTTCAGGCACCCGATAATCCAAATATTCCAGCCCTGCGTCCGGGCGATACGGTCAGCGTTCATGTGAAGATCAAAGAAGGCACCCGCGAACGTATTCAGGAATTCAAGGGCACCGTCCTCTACACCGCCAAGAGCGGTAACAACGCCACCTTCACCGTTCGGCGTGTTGCCAGCAACAGCATTGGTGTGGAACGCACCTTCCTGCTGCACTCACCCCGCATTGAAAAAGTCGTGGTGGAACGCAGTAATGTCGTCCGCCGTGCCCGCATGTACTTCCTGCGCGACCGCACAGGCAAGGGTGCAAGACTCAAGCAGAAATTCAGCTAATACCAACTGATTCGACTTTTACCGGGTGCAGCCTTATTGGGTTGCACCCTTTTGCTGTTATGGATAAAATGAAACGGGAGATCTGAATATGCTGCAGCCAATTATTGCCATCACAACCAAACGGGAAAATATCGAACAACCCCATATCACCATCTGGGAGTATTACGTACAGGCTGTCATAAAAGCCGGTGGAATACCTGTCCTGCTGCCGGTCGGGCTAAACAGCCGGCAGGTGGAGCAGATCGCCTCTCAGGTAGATGGCATCCTGGTCTCGGGTGGGGGAGATATCGACCCGGATGCTTTCAACGGTAAAGCACATTCCAAAGTGTATGATGTTAATGTAGACCGCGACCGCATGGAGCTGGAGCTTGTGCGTCTGGCCGGCGAGAAGTCCATCCCGCTGCTGGGTATCTGCCGCGGGTTACAGGTGATCAATGTCGCCATGGGAGGTACCTTATTTACCGACCTTGACGATCAATTTGGAAAGGCCATCCAGCATTCCAATAAATCATTCACCACTATCGTTCACACCACGGCTGTTCAAAGCGGCACACGGCTGTCGCAAATAGTCGAGCCCGGAACTTTGGAGGTGAACAGCCTGCACCACCAGGGAATTGAATGTTTGGGCTCAGGCCTTATAGTCAATGCGATCGCCAGTGATGGCCTGGTGGAAGGGGTCGAAACCAATAGGGGCGGATATTTGCTGGGTGTGCAGTGGCATCCTGAAGCTCTCACTGAAGATCCTTCAGCCCTGGCGCTCTTTTCAAGTCTGATATCTGGCGCCAGTGATTACAGGGAAAAGAATGGGAGAAACTAATTCCAGGCTGAAACCGCTGCTGCCGATCGGAATCTTCGATTCCGGTATTGGCGGATTGTCGGTTTTGCAGGCGATCCAGGCGCTTCTACCCGCCCAGCCCACCATTTACCTGGGGGACCAGGTGCATGTGCCCTACGGATCCCGCCCGCTTGAGCAGGTGAGAGCATTCTCCGAGGAGATCACCCGCTTCCTGTTAAAGCAGGGTGCCGGACTCATCGTGGTGGCCTGTAATACAGCTTCGGCAGCGGCATTGCATCATCTCAGAATGACATTCCCGAACACTCCATTCGTCGGCATGGAACCGGCAGTCAAACCCGCTGCTGAAAATACCCTTACCGGAGTGGTGGGTGTCCTGGCTACCCCGGCCACTTTCCAAAGTGAATTATATGCATCGGTGGTAGAACGCTTCGCCCAGGGGGTCAAGGTTTTGCAGAGTACCTGCCTCGGGCTCGTCGACCAGATCGAAAAAGGAAAGCTCGACGATGAAGTGACCATGCAGATCCTGCACAATGCGATCGACCCCATGCTCGAGCAGAATGTCGATACGATTGTCATGGGATGCACGCATTACCCGTTCGTGATCCCGCAGATCAGGCAAATCGCCGGGGACTCGGTCAGGGTCATCGATCCGGCTCCTGCGATTGCCAAACAGGTGGCCAGGTTACTTCAGGAACGCAGCTGGCTGGCAAACAGAAATACCGGCATACCGAACAGCTACTACACCACCGGCAGCAGCGAGAAAATGCAGGCGCTGGTGGAATTCTTATGCAGCCAAACGGTGCTTCCGGTAAAAATTACGTGGGGGAAAGAGCTGTCAGAAAAGTAGTTGAGGTTGATATACCGGTTTACATATCGGCCGGATGAATATTGATCGCCTCAAAATCCGATTGGGAAATTTTTGTTTTTTCAAAAGCAGAAAAGATCAGGTTTTCGACCTTTAGTTTTCTACTGTTTTTTAGAGCTGTGAAAATTCCAAGGTAGCTGGTTAATATGCGGGCATCCCAGTGTAAAAACAGGGAATCGACCACACTCCTGATCTTCTCGGGATCCGGGGCTTCAATTTCGCAAAAAAAGCCAAAAGGCATTTCATCCAGGGTGACTTCACAATCCATATAATGCCAGGTGGTCCGGAATTTTTCGTACATCACGAATACCGAGTAGCCCAGAACTTCCAGTATTTTCCGCATGGTATCAAAATTACTGACTTCCACTTCCAATTCCTGGCGGTCAGAGACTTCCTCGCTCAACGCGGCTTCGCTTTTATAGGTCAGGCGGCTGATCTGATCTTTTCGCAGGCGCAGCACCTGGCCGGTGGAACTCAACCCATGGTTAAGCGAGTTCAAATCGCAGATTCCACTCATTCACCCGCGGCTGGGACAAGACGGCTCCATTGGTTTCCAGGTTTTCCACAAAGGACTGCGGGTTGAGCAGGTAAAATTTGACTTCAATTTCACGATCATTGCTTGTCTGCATACACAACCTTTCGGGCTCCGTTAACAAATAATAATACTACCAGGGTGATCAAAACTAAAACTTGCAGCCCGAGACTCAACCAGTGGATGGGTGCGAACGGGTCCTTTGAAAATAGTACCGTCCGGCTGATTCCAACCAGGGTGGAAAATGCCAGGTAGCGGATGCTCCAAACCAGCGCCCATAGGGAACGGGTGATCAGACCCGCAAAAATGGGTATGCTGGCGGCAAAAAGGAAAAACGCCAGGTTTGCCAGGAGCCATAGTTGGAGTGGATCGATGACGCTGAGTAAAAATTGCCAGTTTTGAATATATTGGACCACACGATACAATTCAAAACCCGACCCGAGGATGATAAAGCAAACCACAATGGTCATAAACAACGAGGGTTTACGCTGTGGTTTATTACCCGGATTCTCGTTTTGGGATTCTGTGATCATATGCTTGCTTATTATAGCAGGCAGCTAGCGTACTTCGACCTGGTAGAGGTAATACAACAGTTCATGCCAGGGCGCAGGTCCATACTCGGTACTGACGGTGCCGCCTGGGAACTGCGCTTTGCACGCCTCGAAATCTTCCTGGCGCACAGGGAGAAACACAAACAGATACTTACCCGGTTTTATTACCGGATTCTCCGGATCGCCCCACGGTTTGAATATATCGATCCCTGTAATACTGGGCATGAGGTATGGCAGGCTGGAAATCGAATAGTATCCCATTTCAGGCCAGCCGGAGAATATCACCTCCCAGGAACTATCATAACCCTTCAAGGTATTCGCCAGGTGTTGGGCGATCTGCCCGTGGTAGCCGCCAAAATCGCTTCTGGGAGTGTAATCATAAAAATAAAAACGGGCATCATCCACTGCCACCACCATGGCGCAAACCAGGACGATGACCGTGATCAGCTTGATTCGCTTTTCCCATATTTTTACCGCCAGTTCGATCATCCGATTAAAACCATATCCGATCACCACAGCACAGGCGGGAATGGCTGCCACGTAGCGTTGTGCCGCAGGGGTGCTTTCACTTAATGCACCAGATACTGCAAAAACCAGCAACCATGAAAGGATCAGCCAGTTGCGATTGTCTTTGATCTTGAGCAGCATCAGACCCACACCAAGCAGAAAGATCACAGCTTCCGGTCTGCGTAATAACGGAGTTCCGGGGGTGTACCACGCTCTCAACGGCAGATCTGTGTAAGCCAGGAATCCGGAACTAAACTGTTCGTAGAGCAATCGCCACATCGGTTTCCCGGTTTCTTTCATATTGAAACTTAACCATTCGCCGAGAATGGTCACCCTGGACATGGGTGCCATAAATTCATTCGGATGCTTGATGAAGAACCAGGTCAATGGCAGTACGACAATAAAAGCACTGATGAACATGATCAGGATGTTTGGCAGCATGCGCTTGAATTTCTTCCAATCCTGGATGGCAACCAGGAGAAGCCAGATGAATACGACAGCAATAATTCCACGGGAAGTCGTATAAAAATACTGGGCGAAACCCATCGCCAGGCCGGAGAGTAGGAAAGCCGCCCGTCGTTCCGCTTTCCACCCCCACCAGAGAGCTCCGATCGCGACGACAAACCCCAGTCCGTCCCAGATATTGTTGAGACCGATCCGGCTGAAATTGATATGAAAATGTGAAAAGGCCAGGATCGCCGCTGCGATCAGAGCTGTGCGCTGGCCAAACATGGCGCGTACTGCCAGGTAAAGTGTGGCTACGGTCAATGCACCAGCGAAAACTGCAGTGATCCGTAAACCCGCAGTGGTTTGCCCAAGAATTATTATTCCTACCGATTGCACAAGAAAATACAATGAGGGGAAGGAAAACCATCCCACATTAAATGGATTGTTGGTATATCCCTTCAGAAAGTTGACCGTATGCAGACCAGAAGATGCCTCATCACCGGATAGTACCACCGGGATGTAAGTCATATTGAATATCCGCAAAGCCAGTGCCACCAAAAAGATGGCCAGAAACCAGATCAGAACAGGCCGCGAAATGGTGATCTTTTGAAGTTTATGTTCCCAGGCTGCTGCGATGACGAGGAAAATTGCTCCTGCCCAGCAAAACATGGCTGCCAGTGGATTCAACATTTTAGCTTCGTACCCATCCGCAAGCGTGGCTATCACTACCAGACAGATGCTGAAGAACAAATAGATCAATCGGGTTGGTGCGATATGAAACCAACCAGACACACCATTCACACCTTTTTCCACCCATTTCGGCATCCGGTTGTTATCGATGGTCCAGGCACCAAACAGGAAGAGGGCAATCCCGATGACAAAGAAAATATAGGTTACCCAACGCAGTTCAAGGTAGGCAAAACCCCGCACCCATTGCGCCAATACGGCAATTACCGCCCCGCCGATCAGCGTAGTCACCTGGAAACTGTTATTTTTTATTGCTTCAGTTTTATCCTGAATTTCCTCTTCCATTACAACCCCATGCACAACAGGTTTAACCTCAAGGTTATTATAGTGCAATCTTCTTGCCAGTGTATTTTAGTAAGCTCTATAAGTATTCTATACTGAAGAATGTATAATGATAACCAGTTGATAGAATCTGAGTAATAAATCCATGCATCAAATATTAGATCATGGATCGAGAAGAAACAATTGACCACTGATTGAGGGAGAAACTGATTTGTTATGAGTATCGACAAGAAGTGGGTGCTTCCCATCACCGAGGAACAGATCATTCGCGCACAGGGTGCAGACCCTGAGATCATCCGTACCCGCAAACCGGGCATCTATAAGATAGCCTCGCAGGCGCTTGAAATGGGAGTGCCACTGGTCAAACCAGTGGTCGTTAGCCATTCTTACAGGGTAATGCATATTGTCCACAATGCAATCATCCTGGATGATGAAACCAGGATTTCAAGTTCGCTTGTTGCCAACGTGCTGAAGAATGCCCATACCATCATTCCGTTTGTTTGCTCCATCGGGAATGACCTTGAAAAATTAGCCAGGCAAACATCCTCTGATGATCCGGTTCTATCAATGGCACTGGATGCACTTGGATCGGCGGCTGTCGAACAACTCATCATGGAAGTCTGCCGGCGGTACGAACTTGAAGCTTCTGAAAGGTCAGAATTTGTTTCCCAGCCTATTGGACCCGGGTTGGAAGGCTGGAGTGTGCAGGAAGGTCAACCTTTGATATTCAAACTGGTGGATGCAGCGAGTGCCGGGATTTACCTGTCTGAATCGATGCTGATGGATCCGATCAAGTCCTCTTCCTTCATCCTTGGCATTAGTAGGACGCCTTTTGAAACGGGCAGCACATGTGAATATTGCAACCTGAAAGAAACCTGCAGATACAAAGGGAATCACGAACATGCCTGAGAAGAATACAGTCCAGGTGGATTTTGAACCCATCGGTAAACGGGTGACCATCAATTCCGGCCAAACCCTTTTGGAAGCTGCACAAAAAGGCGGCATTGCCCTTCTCTCAGTGTGTGGCGGCAACGGATTATGCCAGGATTGCAAGGTAAAAGTGATCCAGGGGAAGGTCTCTCAAATCACACCGGATGAAGAAGCAGCTTTATCGAAAGCAGATATCGCATGCCGGAGTTCGCCTGGCATGTCAAACCAGGGTTTATTCAGACACTAAAGCTCGATGTTCCACCTGATTCACTGAGCGGACCGCAGCGCTTACAATTGGAGAGCCTGGAACGGCCATCGGAGATCGATCCATTGGTCATACCAGTTGATTTTACTATTCCATCTCCCATACCCTCAGATCCAATTGCCCGCGTCGCTCTACTGCTCAAGACACTGGCCGAATCAGGATTTACTGGTCTGACCTGTTCTCCAGAGATCATGAACAAACTCCCTGATTCCAGTAATACTTCCGAATGGAAAGGCAGGGCGTTGATTCGCAGAAAGCAGGTGATTGGATTTTTGCCATACCAATCAGCCATCTATGGAATTGCGGTCGATATCGGAACCACAAAGATCGCCTTCTACCTGTTGAACCTGGAGACCGGAGAAATTCGTTACCAGGCTGGAATAATGAATCCGCAGATCGCTTTTGGCGAGGATGTGATCTCCCGCATCAGTTATGCCAACCAATCCACAGAGAATGAACAGGAGATGCACTCTTTGCTGGTCCAGGCTCTGAACAAGACCATCCGGGAATGCTGCGCAGAAACCTCCATAAACCCGACCCAGATCGTGGATGCTGTGATTGTCGGGAATACAGCCATGCACCATTTTTTTGCCGGCTTGCCCGTCCGGCAGCTTGGGGAGGCTCCGTATGTTCCGGCAGTCACCCACTCCATGGAGATTGAATGCCCGGGAGATCGGTTTGGATATCTCCCCTGCAGGATTGATCTATCTGCCGCCCAATATCGCCGGCTATGTCGGCGCTGACCATATCGCCATGCTTCTGGACACACAGATCCTATCCGCTGTTGATACAGTAGTCGCCCTGGATATTGGGACAAATACAGAGATCAGTTTGAAAACCGGGGGTGAATTGTATTCCTGTTCCTGCGCATCCGGTCCTGCCTTTGAGGGAGCACGGATCGAGATGGGAATGCGTGCTGCCCCGGGTGCGATTGAAAAAGTGGACCTGATCCACGGAAAATTGGAATACAGCACCATCGACGATCTCCCCCCGGTCGGGATCTGCGGGTCGGGAATCCTGGATGCAGTGGCAGTCATGCTAAGGGATGGCGCCATTGATTCTCGGGGAGTACTTCAAAAGACTCATCCACGAATGGTGGAGAGCAACACCCAGAAGAAGTATTTATTGGCACCAAAAACTGATTCAGGAAATAACCACGATATCCTGGTCAGCAGAAAAGATGTAAACGAAATTCAACTGGCAAAAGCTGCGATCAGTGCAGGGATTGAATCGTTGCTTTCGCAGGCGGGAATCACAGACAACGATATCGAACGGATGATCATCGCCGGCGCTTTCGGTACCTATATCAGCATAAAAAGCGCCATCCAGATCGGGATGTTTCCGGATCTGCCAATGGAAAGATTTTTCCAGGTCGGCAATGCTGCCGGGGCTGGAGCCAGGCATATGCTGCTTTCAATTGATGAACGTAAAAACGGGGAAGAACTTGCTGAAAGATCTCAGTATATAGAATTAACTACATTCAATAAATTCCCTGCCTTGTATATGGATGCCATGCGATTTTAATTTTCAGCGCTGAACAAACCAGACAGCGAGAGCGATCGCAACTCCCAAAATTACCCCACCCCCGACTTCTATCGGTGTATGACCCAGGACTTCTTTTAATTGTTTTTCAGAGATAGGGTGTCCCTGTAATAGCTCATCGATAATTTTATTGATCTTTTGAGCTTGCATGCCTGCCTGGCGGCGAACACCGGTTGCATCATAGAGAACGATCATTGAGATGGCAACTGCCAATCCAAACAATGGATCGTTAAAACCGTGAAACAAACCAATCCCCAGAGTCGTGGCAGTCATCATGGCTGAGTGAGAACTTGGCATTCCACCTGCGCTAAAGAATATGCCCCAGTGGATCTTTTGTGTCCGCCACAGATCGAATCGGGATCTTTAGGATCTGTGCCAAAAACCAGGCGATCATACAACATATCAATACATTGTTATCTAATAGATTTCCCATGATATTTTGCGATGTTATTCTTCTTGAGTCTGATAACCTGGCGGGGTATCTCCAGCCAAAGTGCGTATTTTCAATTCAGCCTGGTTCAATAACTCAGCGCAGTGTTTGGATAATGCCTGTCCCCGTTCATATAACACCAGTGTAGTTTCCAAAGGTAAATTGCCCTCTTCAAGCTGCTCTATGATCTGATCCAATTCTGCAGCAGCTTCTTCGTATTTCAAGCTTGAAACTTCTTTTTGAACGACTTTTTTATCAGACATGGATCATCCTTCTTCTCCCGCCACTGCATTAAAACCGCCATCCTTCACGCGGATATTTATTTTATCACCCTTCACAACCTGCTGGACGCTTGTAATGATGTGGCCAGACTCCTGATGTGTAACAATGGCATACCCCCGGTTTAAAACCGACGAAGGGTTCACTGAGTTTAGTCGATGCATAATTCCGGCCAGGCGTAATTTTCGTAAATCTGCCTGGTGGGCCACAGCCGAATGCATACTATCCAATTGATCATCCAGGCTTTGGCGCTGCATCTGTACCTTTGAGAGTGGAGATGACAATTTCAATCGGTAGGATTGCTGTTTATTATCACGACTCAATTGTTGGAAATTGTTATGGAGCATATCCAGCAAGTACTTTTGGTATCCAAGGAACTGGGCGATCAGATCCATGCGATTCGGAGTAACCAGTTCAGCTGCAGCGGTTGGCGTTGGTGCACGCAGGTCTGCGGCAAAATCTGCCAGCGTAAAATCCGTTTCATGTCCAATGCCGGTAACAATCGGTATGCTGGCTTCCGCAATCGCCCGAACCACCTGTTCGTCGTTGAATGCCCACAAATCTTCCAGCGATCCTCCTCCCCTGGCAATGATCACGACATCCGGTTTTCCTTCCCGGATCACCCTTTGCAGCGCCTTTATTATTTGAGCTGGAGCTTCAACTCCCTGAACCGGAGTGGGGCAGAGAATCACTTCCGCAATCGGAAATCTCCTGCGGATTGTATTGAGCATATCCTGAACAGCCGCCCCGGTTGCAGAGGTAACGATCCCGATCCTTTTCGGCACTCCGGGGATTGGCCTTTTCCTGTCCGGGTCAAAAAGTCCTTCTGCCTCCAGGCGGGCTTTCAATTTTAAGAATTCCTGGAAAAGGTATCCTTCCCCTACAGGTTGAACAGCATCCACGATCAACTGGTACTGCCCGCTTACTTCATAGACAGTGATCCGCCCATGAACATCCACCTCCAACCCGTCCATCCAGGCGATCCGGATCCGGCTGGCATCTGTCCTCCAGACAACACATTTCAGAGCAGCATTGCTGTCCTTCAAAGTAAAATAGATATGACCGGATCCCGGGCGGGAAAGGTTGGATATCTCCCCTTTCACCCAACAATCCTGGGTAGCAGGTTCTTTTTCCAACAACCTTCGGATATATGCTGTAAATTCTGTTACGGTCCAAAAGCGTTGGGTGAAGAGAGGTAATTGTTCCATAGATATAGCATACTCGCGGGTGATTCCAGTGTCAACATTTTTGAATATACTATCATGTGCGCTTAATCAATGCTAAAATAAAACATCATGAAGCATCTCTGGACACCCTGGCGGAAAAAATATATGCAAGGACCTAAACTTCAAAATGGTTGTATTTTTTGCTGTGCTTTGGATCAGGAAGACAGCCAGTCATTGATCGTTCATCATGGCAAAACGGCATATGTTATCCTCAATCGCTACCCCTACACTAATGGACATTTAATGATCGTTCCAAATGATCATAAAAGTTCATTGGAGGATCTGGCACCAGAAACCAGGGCTGAGATGATGGAGTTGTTATCCAAAGCGATCACAGTATTAAGGAAATTATATAAACCCCAGGGTTTTAATCTTGGTGGCAATATTGGCGAAGCTGCCGGTGCCGGGGTGGCTGATCATGTTCATTTCCACGTCCTTCCACGCTGGCTGGGTGATACCAATTTTATGACAGCCATCGGGGAAACAAGAGTCCTGCCGGAAACCCTGGATGAAACCCTGCAAAAGATGACAGCCAGCTGGAAAGAATAATTCTTATCCGATATCAATCAATTTAAAGCAAAGAGGAGTGTTTTAAGACACTCCTCTTTAATATTTGTTCAGTAATTAAATCTCAGGACTATTTTAATAATTCTTCCATCACCTGGCGTGCCATGGTCGGGTCAGCTTTTCCGCGCATTTTTTTCATCACCTGCCCAACAAACCAGCCAATCAGGGTAACCTTGCCAGCTTTGTAAGATTCCACTTCATTCGGGTTTTCAGCGATGAGTTCCTGACAGATCTGCCGGATGGCGGAATCATCACTCACCTGGGCCAGACCTTCGCTTTCAACGATCTTCCCGGGGGCGGAACCAGATTCTTCCACTTTAAGAATCAGCGCTTTTCCGGTGGATGTATTCACCGTACCACTATCTACCAATTTAATGATGTCTGCAAGATAGGCTGGTGTCAGTTTGAGATCCCCGGCTTGAATGCCCTTTTCGTTGAGCATCCGCAATACATCGTTCATGATCCAATTGGAGGCCCGTTTCGGATCACCCGGATAGTTCTTAACCGTCGCTTCAAAATAATCCGATAGTGTCCGTTCGGATGTGAGGACTTCCGCATCATACTCGGGTAGACCATATTCGGTGACGAAACGAGATCTTCGTTCCAAAGGTAGTTCCGGGAAGTCAGCCAGAATTTTGTTCCGCCATTCATCATCCAGCCGGACGGGAAGCAGATCCGGTTCGCGGAAATAGCGGTAATCTGCTTCAGTCTCTTTTGACCGCATCTTTTTCAGAACACCGGCATCTTCATCCCATTCCAGAGTCCAGGCTTCCACCCGATTTCCGGCTTCCACTTCGCGAATCTGGCGCTCAATTTCTTTATCAATTGCTGATTTGACCGCCTCAATGGAGTTCACATTTTTAATCTCAGTCTTCGCGTTGAGCTTTGTCTCACCCTTCAGTCGAATGGAGACATTCGCATCACAGCGCAACTGTCCTTTTTCCATATCCGCTTCTGAGATTCCCAGCCAGCGCAGCAGCTGCCGTAACCGGATCAGATACTGCCCGGCTTCTTCTGCAGTACGAATATCCGGGGCTGTGACCATTTCGATCAGGGGTACACCGCAGCGGTTGTAATCCACCCAGCGTTCGCCGGCAACATTCTTCGTTTTCCCGGCATCCTCTTCCATATGCAGCTTCCAGATTCCCACGCGGCAGGTCTCTCCATCAGGCATCGGAACATCCATATACCCGCCTTTGCCGATCGGCTGGTCATATTGTGTGATCTGGTAGCCTTTGGGCAGATCCGGGTAAAAGTAATTCTTTCGGTCAAAGAAAGATACGGACTGGATATCAGAATGCATCGCCTGTGCTAATAAAACAGCTTTTTCAACCACCCTTTCGTTCAAAACTGGCAGCACTCCCGGCAATCCGCTGCAAATCGGGCAGATGTTGGTATTGGGGGCATCGTTCCAGCTATCCGCCTTGCAGGAACAGAAAATCTTGCTGGCTGTGTTCAACTGGATGTGGGTTTCCAGTCCAATGACTGGCTCGTAATCGGTCATGTTATATCCTTTTAATAATTCCTGATATAAGTTTACTTTGTTAGGTCATTCATGACAATTCATTGTCACGTACCCATCCTTTTCGCCAGCATTCTGCCCAGTATTGGATAATAATATATTTTGCCTCTCAATACCTGCACAGAAGCAATGATTCCAAAAGTGGCTAACAGTGGCATAACTAACAAAATGAAAAAATTTATTAAAGTGAGGATGATGACTACCAATCCAATACCAAGGATAACTTGTTCACTCGTTAAGAGTTGCCCACCCAAATTCATCAGTACCATCGGAATTTCGATAATAATTACCATAACCAACTGGCAACCAAATAATACAAAGTTGATCACCTGTCCCAGCAGTTGAAATATCAAAGACTGCATCACCTGGAAACGGTTTTGCTGCGATTTCTCCTTATCCATGGTCGCAAGGATAAAAGGAACCAGGAAACCCATCAAAGGGATGAGAATCGCTGCGTGTGATACCGCAGCAATCAACTGGTCCTCTCTGTTGGCAATGCTCTCCGGAACGGCTGCACTATTCAGTTCTGCGTTATTGCCAGGCTCGGATGATATACCTTGCGTTCCAGCAACAAATTTATCGATCCACCGGCCTAGCCAAGGATACCGGTAATTGCGTCCAGACAGGCAGACTACTGCACCGATCACACCAAATAACAGGTAAATGAACCATCCAATAGCAATCACAATACAGGATGCTACCATAGCTGTCAACATGCGGCTGGAATATTCCTCCGGGGTCAGATGACTGGCAGTTGAGATGGTAGCATAGATGAAGACTACAAAGAAAACGACCAGGGCGATCAGCTGAATCCAGATCCATTGTAATAATTGATAGATCAGCGCCTGCAATGCCTGGTTTCTGACAAAATGGGAATATTTTTTTCGGTAGGACCACAGAATAACAGGAACGAAAATACCAATACCAGGAATAAGGATGGAAGCATGTGCAAAGGCAGAAGCTATCCTTGCATCCATTGGAGGTAAAGGGGCTGGTTTCAATTCAGAAGGAGCCATATTAACGCAAGTACTGCCGGTTTTACTTTTCGCCATTCATCTGTTTCGGTCGCCATTTCAAAAGCCCGACCAATTCGCAGCAATTTCGCTTCTGAAAAATCCTGCCCCAAAAGTTGTATCCCAACCGGTAAACCTTCCTTGCTTAATCCACCGGGCAGGGAAAGTCCCGGTATGCCGGCATGATTGGCAGCAACAGTTAACTGATCGGCATATTGCATGAGGACAGAATCGCCGTATACTTTGTCAATTTCAAAGGCGGGTGTGGGGGTAGTAGGGGTCAAGAGCGCATCCAGCCGATACTTACCGGCGGGGTCAAAAACATCATCGAAATCATTCCGGATCAAGGATCGTACCCGCAGAGCCCGGTTATAGTATTGTTCAGAATATTGTGCTGCTGAGACGTACATTCCCATCAGGATGCGTAATTTTGGCTGCAGCCCGAATCCTTCTGCCCTGGACTGCCTGTACATGGATTGCAGATCATCGACCTCCCCCGCGGTGCGGTATCCATACTTTACCCCGTCATACCGATGCAGGTTGGAGGATGCTTCCACCCGGGAGATGACAAAGTAAGCAGGAATGCCATAGCGATTATGGGGCATGGGTATATCTTCAATAATTTCAGCACCCATTTCTTTTAATAGGTTTGCAGCCCGTCTGACCGGGGAGGCAATATCATCCGGCAGGGGTTGTTCGATCATTTCGCCAGTATTGGGGTCGGGATATGTGATCATGAAGTAATCGGGTGAGAGCCCAATGCGCAGACCTTTCACACCTTTTTCCAGTTCCGCAAGGTAGTCATCCACAGGCATGGTGGCAGCGGTGCTGTCATGCGGATCAGATCCAGCAATCACTTTCAGCATGGCTGCTGCATCTGTTATGTCTTTTGCTACAGGTCCCGGGCAATCAATTGACGAAGCAAAGGCGATCACCCCGTAACGGCTTACCCGGCCATAGGTGGGTTTTACCCCCACTACACCGCAGAAA
This sequence comes from uncultured Chloroflexia bacterium, assembly GCA_963757065.1. Lineage (GTDB taxonomy): Bacteria > Chloroflexota > Anaerolineae > Anaerolineales > Anaerolineaceae > PNON01. The sequence continues at coordinate 522,618 of CAVWQC010000001.1, forward strand.
GCGGCAGGCTGCCTGATTGAACCGGCTGTATCGGTACCCAGGGAAAGGGGACCTTCACCGGCAGCCACTGCTGCTGCGCTTCCACCTGAAGATCCACCCGGGACACAGTCTGGATTCCATGGATTTCGGGTGGTAGGCTTAAAAGCAGAAGATTCTGTTGAGGAACCGTAAGTGAATTCATCCAGATTTACTTTCCCCAGCATGACTGCTCCGGCATTGGACATCTTGCTCGACACAGGTTGCAGTATATGGAGGTGAAAAATTCGCCAGGATACGTGAAGCAGCAGTGGATGGAACTCCTTTGGTGCAAAAAATATCCTTTACCGAATATGGAACACCGGCGAAAATTCCTGCGTCATCGCCACTGGCGATCATTTTGTCCACTTTTTGCGCAGATTCTAGAGCTGAATTCAGGTGTAACGGTAATAAAAGCATGCACCTGCTGCCGATCTGCATCTGTAATGGGACCGGACTCAATGGTTCCGGGTCGGCCGTCCACCTGCCCGATCCGTTCAAGGCAGCTTTCAAGCACTTCCACGGCGGATGCTTTTTTACTTTTTACAAGACGGGAAATTTCCAGGGCAGAGAGGTCGCACAGTTGCATATTATCTTCACCTTATTACAAAATGAGAGGGTGAGGGAATAACTTATCCACTCACCCAATCGGTAATTTTTTCATCAACAGCATCATTCCAAACGGGTATGCGGAATTTCCGGAACGACAAAATAATTCTCAGCTGTCTGTGGTCCCTGCTGCATGATCTCGCTGGAATCCGCAAAAGGCTGCCAGGTATCTTTTCGCAGTTCCGGACTGATCTCTGCCGGAAAAGGAACGCCATGACGTGCCAACGGAACGTCTGCTGAGAGTGGAATTGACTCCAATTCATGCACTGCCAGGAGCTGTTTATTCAGCTGTCCGCGTAAATACTCACCTTCGTCGGGATTTAATTCCAACGCAGCCAGGGAAACCAGTTTTAGGAAAAATATCCTTAGAAAATTTCCTCGGCCATTAATATCTGTAAGGATTGATGTGATCGTTAACTGTTTTGGTTCCGGTATATATTGCCATCTGTAACCGTGAAAGATTGACAGTATAGGTTCCTGCCAGCATCGGTGTACCAGAAATGATGCTACTCCAGATGCACTTGTCCCGCCTAATGTCAATCCACCTCCCAATCCCGTCTCGGTGATTGTCAAAACATTTGCGCAATCTGCATCAGTAGCGGTGACATTGTAAGTAAACGGTATCACCAGCTGTACCAGTAGCTGTAGTTCCGCTGGTAATAGTTGGTGCGAATTCATTCTCATCAATTACATTCACACTGAAAGCTTTTTCGAAATAAAATCCTACCGAATCTGTGGTTCGGACACGGAAACTTAAAGTAGAGAATGTTTCACAGTTGACCGTGGCCGAAGATGTCAGGTTGCCACCAGAGGACAAACTAAAGTAACTGTTATTCGTGCTGCCTGTTCCACTGACGAGTGTGTGGATCCAGGGTCCACCACCAAGGGGATCGGTGGTTGAAAGTGTGCCTACAGATGTTCCTGCAGATACATTTTCAAGAAGAGACATGGGGTCTGGTGCAGAAGTAAATATTTGTTGGTGGTCCTTCTGATTCCGTCAGAAACCATGAATGTAACTGTAGCCATGGATGTCATACCGCCTTCAGTTGTGATCTTATAGTCGATCGAATCCATTCCCATAAATCCAACCGGAGGAGTATATCGGAGTACTCCATCCACGGCTGAATATTCTTTCGTTAATATGCTTACCTTTCCACCCTGATGTGTAGTGTATTGGTCCCATTTGTCAGTTTCACATTGATTGGCACAATCGAATAGCCGTGGAATTTTTACCGGTATTGAGTGAATAGTATCATTGGCAATCACATTGATATCAACAAATGCCGGGAATGGTACAGGATTGACTATGTCATCTTTTGCTAGAATACTGCACACTCCTGGTGCGCACGGAGTCGGTGTTTTAGTAGGTGTCTTTACCTTTGTCTTGGTCGCTGTTTTTGAAGCACCTGTGGCAACAAATATCGGATTTTTTGTATTGGTTGCAGTTTTTGTATAGGTTGATGTTTTCGAAGGAGTTAATGTCGTACTCGGGGTTACGTAAATCGTATTTGTAGGCGTAGGAGTATTTGTCAGGGTTGGAGTATCCGTCGGCAAAGGAGTGTTTGTATCAGTGGGTAATGGTGGAACCTTTGTCCAGGTCGGTGGAAATTGAAAGGGTGTTTCAGTTGGTGTTGGAAGCACCAATGCAGGTGGTACATTAATGGGTCGCATTCCAACGGGTAATAGCTGGTTAGGGAGGATGAAGACAGCCCCGAAAACCACCACCATTCCAAAAGTGCCTATGAGAAGAAGGATTGTGAGCAAATTCCAAATTGACATTTTCATAGCTGCATGATCCTTATATTTTTAATTAAACACAAATACACTCTTTGCCTGAGCGATTAATGTCAGTATATACCAGAATTTTACCATGTCAAGAACTTTGAGCACGGATTGAAGGATATTACCCTGCTGCACCAGCCATCATCAAACCCAGTTTAACCGGATTTGCTTCGGAAATAGGTAATATGCCCATGATCTCCCCCTCGTAGAATACCATAATCCTGTCAGACAATGCTCTGATCTCATCCAGATCTTCAGATATCAAAATTGTTGCAGTTCCAGCATCCCTTTGTTCGAGCAGCTTTTGGTGGATATATTCCGTCGCACCAATATCAACCCCGCGGGTGGGTTGTGCTGCGATTAAAACATTTGGTTTTCGTGATAATTCTCGTGCAAGGATCAGTTTTTGGATATTTCCGCCAGATAAATTCTTGATGGGTGTTTTTATGGATGGTGTTTTTACGTTATATTCATCCACAACTTTTCGGGTGGTCTCTTCGATTTTTTGAAAATCCAAAAATACACCCCTGCAGAATGGAGAATGGTTATGGTCTTCTAAAATAAAGTTTTCAGCTACGGTAAAATCTTTGATCGCACCTTCCCGCATTCTTTCTTCCGGTATATAAGATTGACCGGATTGGATCCTTTTATCAGGAGTCACTTTTGTGACATCTTTTCCGTTGATAGTGATCTTTCCCTTGCGCACTGTTCGTAAACCAGCCAATGCTTCAGCCAGTTCGCGTTGACCATTTCCGGAAACACCTGCCAACCCCAGGATTTCTCCGGATCTAATGTCGAAGGAAATATTCTTGAGTGCATCTTTCTTCCGGTCTCCGACAACGAATAAGTTTTCAACGCTTAACTTGATATCACCTAGCTGAGCAGGTTTTTTATCATATTGCAAAATTACTGGTCTACCCACCATCATGGTTGCCAACTCTTCTTTAGTGATGTTTTCATTTATAGTTGTCCCCACCACCTTTCCATCCCGCAATACTGTAATGCGATTGCTAATATCAATCACTTCATGCAGTTTGTGCGAGATAAAAATGAGGGTATGGCCATCTGTCGTCATTTGCCGTAAAGTGACAAATAATTCATCGACCTCTTGCGGAGTTAGCACAGCTGTTGGCTCATCCAGAATTAATAAGTCAGCACCGCGATACAGCGCTTTTAATATTTCCACTCTTTGTTGTTCACCGACTGCCAGCTGCCAAACAAAACATCTTGGATCCACTTTTATGTGGTACTGCTCGCTTAATGTCATCAACCTTTCTTCAACTTTGGGTAATTCCAGCAGCGGTCCTTTGCTTGATTTTAAGCCAAGGGCTACATTTTCTACGACGGTTAATGATGGAACCAGCATAAAATGCTGGTGGATCATTCCAATTCCAGCCTGAATTGCATCCTGCGGGTAACGGAAGTGCTGTTCTACTCCATTAATAATAATTTTTCCTGAATCGGGACGGTACAGACCATAGAGTTGGCGCATAAGGGTACTTTTCCCTGCGCCATTTTCACCGAGTAAGGCATGAATCTCTCCGGAATTCACATCAAAGCTGACATGATCATTTGCAAGAACGCCAGGGAATCTCTTAACTATGTCTTCCATCTTCAACTGGTCAATTCTTTTGTGTATGCCGGTATTTGTTGGAGGATTCATCTTAATTCCTAAAAATAATATTATTATGACTTCTCTCCCTTTGTCATCAAAATCGATGATAAAGGGAGAGATCTATCAGTAAAGATTTACTACGGTACGATCGGTCCCTTGAGGGGGTCGATGGTTCCGCCCATGATGCCATCAATGGCTGCCTGGGCAGCGGCTTTAGCATCATCAGCGATGGTAACTGCATCATTGTATTGGATCCTTAAGCCTGCATTCTTGAATGTAAGGGTATAGGCTTTTCCGCCAAGTACACCAGCTTTACGGCTGGAGACCATATCTTTAATGATCCCGGTCCAGTCGAAGATCTGGCTGGCGGCAACTGCTTCGGGTGCCAAACTGGTCTGATCCCACTGTGTACCAAACCAAAGTACATTGTTATCCTTGGCGATACCGATGGCTCCAACAACTGATTGTGATGAACCGGTGAGGATATCTGCACCAGCAGCTATTTGGGTCTCGGCACAAGTGGCCATTAAGGAAACATCAGAGAATGAACCAGTGTAGTTAACCTGGTTGACAACTTCCGGTTTCGTAGCGGTTGCACCAGCTTTGAATCCATCGACATACAGCTTGGCATCACCTGCTTCAACTGGTCCGCAAATGCCCATTTTTCCGGATTTGCTGATCATGGCAGCAAGAACACCCAAGAACATAACCACCTTGTTGTGCTTCTGCCTGGTAGGCAAAAACGTTATTAATGCCATCCGCCTGGAAAGTGTTCAAGGAAGTTCCCCAGGCAAAGCTGGTCTCGGGAAATTCAGGGGCTATCTGCTGTAAAGAAGTACCATACTGTGATCCATGAGCAATTACAAGATCAAAACCCTGTGTGGCGTAGTCACGGAGGGCAGCGGCAGCATCCGGAACTTTAAATAAGCTTTCGGAATAAGCTATCTCCATTTTGTCTTTGCCCATTTCAGACTGAACCACCAACAATCCTTCGTACATGGATTGGCTGAAAGCGGCATCTGTGATCGTGGACGGCATAACGATGGCAACACGGAATGGTTTTTCTACCATGACTTCCGGGGTTGCTGTTACCACGACTTCTTGAATAACGGGTGCTGCTTCAACCAGCCTGGTCACTTCCACTGGAGCTACCGGGGCGACTGGCGCAGCAGGAGCACAGCTGGCAAGTAAAATTGAAAACAACACGACCAATATGCTAATTTTATGGAACTTTGTATTCATTTATTCTCCTCTAATTGATTAATAGGTTTGAACCTCTTTACATCCTCGGATAAGAAATTTGTCTTTCAATCACCTCCTTTAGTTTGTAATGTTCGTAATGGGGTTACATTTCCCCTCGTTCAAATGGCTTACTCAATGCCGCAGGTTGAGCAGAGCGGCGCACAGCAAAAACCAGCGCGACAATTGTTAGCAAGTAAGGCAGCATGACTGCAAAATCTGATGGAATGTTTATACCTTTGATCTGTAACCAAACCTGGAAGGCATTCACAAAGCTAAATATGAGTGAGCCTACCAGGACACCACCCGGTTTCCAACTACCAAAATAAACCAGTGCAACAGCAATAAAACCCATTCCGTTGGTCATGTTTTCCTGGAACAGATTGATCAGTGCAATGGAAAGGGTAGCACCAGCGATACCTGAAAGTACTCCACCCAGGCATACGGTCGTATAACGAATTCGAGCCACATTCACACCCAATGAGTCAGCTGCCTGCGGGTTTTGTCCAACTGCCTTTATTTGTAGTCCAAATGTGGTTTTGTTCAAAACAAAACTGGCAATTGGAACAAGGAGAAACCCGCCATACACCAGGATATTGTGATTAAAAAATGCCTCTCCCAAAAAAGGTAGATCGCCCAGGAACGGTATTTTCACGGGTGGGAAACCGGCGATGCTTTCCACGCCACCCATTGTCATTTTAAATAAAAGTGTGGATAACCCCAGTCCGAATAAGCTGTAATCCTATTCCGCTGATACCCTGCTCGGCTTTTAAGGTAACACTAATAAATGCCATCAATAAACCCATCAGAAAGCCTGTGATGGCAGCAGCTAACAGACCCAACCATAAGTTACCGGATTTCATACCCACATAAAAGCCTGTGAATGCTCCCATGAGCATTATTCCGTCAACACCGAGGTTATAAACCCCGGAAGTTTGAGCAATTGTTTCACCAATGGAGGCATATAAATAAGGGGTGGCGAGTCGAATACCACTATATAAGATCCCTAAAAGGACAGGTAATTTAAAAAGCTCATCCATTCATTTGTCTCCTGCGAGCACGATATCGACTCCATATTTCTGCGCTCACAACGAAAAGAACGATCAATCCCAAAATAGTATCGATAAGCGCTGATGGAACCTGCATGGCACGCTGCATCTTATTTCCACCTTCCATCAACCCGCCAAAAAATATCGCTGCTGGAATTGCTCCGAGAGGGTGAAGTTTGCCAAATAACGCAGCAACTATACCGGCAAAGCCATATCCACTGGAAAGCCCCTCCATCATTCGGTGTTGGACCCCGATCACTTCAATTGATCCTGCCATACCAGCGAAGGCACCCCCCAGGGTCAATGCCAGCATCTGGTAAAGTTTTACCGGTATGCCTGCATACCGGGATGCGTTAGGATTCAACCCGACTGCCCGGATGCGGTAGCCGATACTCGTCCGCCACAAGAAAATATATACAACAATTGCCAAAACGACAGCAATAATTGCACCGCTATGAAGCAACGTTTTTGGAACCAACTTGGCCAGCCATACAGCTTTTGGCAGGAGTGCAGATTGAGCAATACGGGTTCCCGCTTCAATTTCTGCCGGGTCTATCATCGGTCCGCGCAATAAATAGTTAGACAGTTGTAAAGCAATTGCATTCATCATCACTGTACTCAGGATCTCGTTTACCCCAAGCCAGGCCTTCAGGCTTCCAGGAATGGCACCCCATGCAGCCCCGGCTAAAGTTCCAACAAGAATTGTCGAAGGTATGAGGATCCAACCAGGCAATTGCCGTAAAGCAATTGAGAAAGCAGTGGCAGCCAATGCTCCAACGATCACCTGTCCTTCTCCACCAATGTTGATCACACCACCACGGAAAGCAATCGCCACTCCAAGACCGACAAGCAGTAATGGTGTAGCTTTAACCAGGGTTTGTGTGATACCTGTCTTATCTCCAAACGCTCCAAGGAATAAGGACTGGTATGCCTCTAATGGATTTACTTTGAAGAATAGTAATAAGGCGGCACCAATTATTAACGCAAAAGGTACAGCAGAAAGGGGAAGAAGAGCATCAATTGCTTGGTCAAGGAAATTTTTTATCTTATCCCTGTTCATCATTACGTGTTGATCCTTATCCTCTCATGGATTTGTCTGTGATCATTATGCCTTACTCCGAACCAGCCGTAATGCCAGGATCTGGTCATTGTAATAGTTAAGACCCATGACCACCGGCTGACTTTCTTTCGTATAAAATACATCCTTAAAAACAATCACTGAACGATCAGTTCCAATTTGTAGATATTTATTCACGTCCTCCGGTACAGGTTCGGCGTGTAGATCTGACACAGAATAGATCAAATCAAGATTGCAATAATCAGATAAGATCTCATATATGGAGAGTTGGGAATCCAGGATTGGATTAGCTGCGACGAATAGGGCAGAAGGAATAATATTGGTTGAATGAATTGCCGGGAAATTATCTGCCAGGAAAAGCCGCTGAAGAATATATACTGGTTGGGGGGAATCGAGTTCGAGAATTGCTTCTTCTAATTTGGTGGATTGACGGAAATACCCATTTAAATATCTAATTTCTGGGTTTCTGCCGCTTTCACGAATAAGCTGGGGAAAGCTCCATAAGTTCTGTAATTGTGTGTTAAATTGGACAGCATGTTGATTAATAAAAGAGCCATTTCCATGTTTTCGGATAATGACTCCTTCGGTGACCAATGAATTGACTGCGATTCGTAATGTGGATCTGCTCACCCCAAATTCATCAGCGAGCTCAACCTCTGATGGTAAACGTGATCCAGGACGGTAGGAACCGTTTTTTACTCTTTCACGGATAATCTGGTTGATCTTTATTGTTACCGGTTCTGATCTTTCAATCATAAATTGGCAATGATCCGCAAAGAGGGTAAACGTCTAACATCTACTACTATCTTACCGGATTAAGAAATAATGTCAAGAGCAGATTTTTTTATAAATGCAACTATACAATTCCTTTTGCGTATTGATTATTAACAACAATATCCTCATAATGGAATCGGGCATTGGGGATTCGTTGGTAGGATTTTATAAGTTTTTCGTTGTGATAAAATAGAAATCCGTCTTGACAAGGGAGAATATGCGTAGTTTTTCAGTCGTTATTCCAGCATACAATGAAGGACAAAGGATCCTAACCGTCCTGCATGTTTTGCGTGAGATCCCCCAAATAAAAGAGATCATCGTATTAGATGACGGGTCCAAAGATGATACCTATGCGATTGTCCAATCCTATCTTCCTCAAGACCCAAGATTAATACTGCTCCAGCATTCCCATAATATGGGGAAAGGTCAATCAATCTTCACAGCCTGGGCGGCTGTTACTTCTGACCATGTCCTGATGCTGGATGCTGACTTGCGTGGATTAACACCTGAGCATGTTTTGGCTCTGTGTGAACCAGTCCTTTCCGGAAATTATGATATGACCCTGGGTTTATTTAAGGGAGGCAATTGGAAATCGGATTTTTCCCATTGGGCAACTCCCTGGTTGACCGGTCAACGCTGTCTTCGGCGAAACATGCTGCAATATGTTGATCATGATGCCGCTGCCGGATATGGTCTTGAAACAGCCATGACAGTGGCAGTTCATCAACAATCCTGGAAAGTAATAAAAGTAACCCTACGCGGTATGAGTCACCCCATTAGTGAAATTCATCGAGGTGGAATTAAGGGGTTGGCCAACCGGATGAAAATGTACAGCCATGTATTCAGAGCCTGGTATATGGCAACAGCCAAGTCACGTTTTCAATCGTTGATCAAATATAAGTAGTTTTCGTGGATGAATATAAAAGATGGTAACTAATTGCTTAGTTACCATCTTTTATATTATTATTTTTCCCTTGAAAAAAATAGGCTTCAATAATCCGATCAATACTTTTTACTTAAATCATTTTTTATGACCTGTGCAAAACTGATGATGGCAATTTGTATCGGGTCAAAACCCAGGATAGGGCAAAGTTGAGACTTCATTTAACTCTCTGCAAGGACAATGATCCTATCATTTTCATTTAATGTTATTATGTTCGATTTATCGGGGTTTATAACCACACCATACGCTTTGGATGGATCATTCGCTTGAGCTTTGATGCGGTAACCAATAGCCGTTTCCCCAAGCCTGGCTGCAGACTCAACAATGGTATAGAAATTTACTGGATTGTTAGGTTTAACGTATCGGGATGCCTTTTTCAGGTATATCTCTGACCCGTCGGGGTCAAATATATCTGTGAAAACAGCATTTAATTGTTTATTTTCTGAGATCTGTGCGAGCATTAAGCTGATCAACTTATTACTCACAATGAAATCGTCTGCCCGGGTAACATCTGCGAGGTTGCGGTTACGGATATCAAGCATCTCACTAACAATAGAAAACACTTTTCCAGTTTTTTCAGAAATATCCCTCAAATGAAGCAGAGTCACCAAAGTTTCAGCATCAGCTTGTTGAATCGACAAAGTATCTGAATAACACAGAATGATTACATGTTGATAAGTTCCAATATCCAGGCTATCCAATAATCCTCTGTCGGTGGTTTCTCCGGACTTAATTTGGACATTTTGATGAACAAGGATTTTAAGATCTTCTGTAGATAAATCCTGGATTGAAACCGGTTCAGCTACAACCAACACTTCAGAACCTGCTGGAACATAGTTGTCCAATTCCCGGATAATATCCAATCCATGGCGGTTCCAACCCAATATCAGGGTTCGCTCCGGTCTTCCTGCTTCAGAGTATCCCTGAACGATCAATGATCCATCGATTTCTTTATCCTGTTTTCCTGATAACACTACTTTGTCGTCATCCTCGGAGATAAAAATTAACTTATCCCCGGGCTGGATTATTGTGTCCATTGGAGGATTTAATTGAAGAGATCCTTCAACAGGCATCAAACCAATCACCGTGGAATCTTCAAACAATAACGCGCATTCAGCAAACGTTTTTCCCGAAAGCTCATCCAAATTTTTATAATAAATTTCATCCCCACCAAAATCCATTAGCTCAGTATAAACTACAGACAATCCGGATTGCCGGCAGGTTTGTGCAATGACCCTGGCTATCAGGCTGGAAACAAGCACCAGTTCCACTTCGCCTTTTCCCACCATTTGGGACACTCCTAGATTTTGCGGGTCCCGAATTTCTGCGACAATATGGAAAGGTTGTTTTCGGCGGCCAGGATTATTCACAATTGCCAATAGAGCTTTTATCACTTCAGAATCGGGATCATCTGTTTCAGGTGAGAGGATGATGATGGATTTCGATGTGTTAATGCTCACGATATCAAGATTTTCCATGTCTATTGGCGATCCTGTTCGGGCTACGACTCTCGTTGTTTTTGTGTCTGGAATTCTTCCCCGGACCTCATCCTGCATCTCTATTTTGTCTTTATCTCCCAACACGACTATACAGGCATCTTTTTGATTCGAGTTAGCTTCCACCAACTCAGATATGATCGTGAAGATCTGATCGGTCCACCCTAAAATAATGGTGTGGTTTTTTTCGATTACCGGAGAACGACCTTTGCGAAGTTCTTCGATCTTACTTTCCAGTCCACTGGTCAGAATTCCAATCAGAGTGCTGATAATGAAGACTCCGCCGATCGTCACAAAGAACATTACCCAGCGAAAACCCCAGCCTTCATCTCCACCCATCGTCCCGGCGTCCAGGGTCCGCATTAAGCTTTCCCAGACTGCTTCGCCAAAAGACAGGGGTTCACCGCCCGTTTGGTGAAGACCACCGATGGCCAGGATTCCTGCTCCAATAACAATGATTACAAGCGAAATGACTGCCAGCCAGCCAATCAAAGCTATGGTTCCACGGGCAAGAGTATTATCAAAATAATATCGGAATTTATCAGAAAAACCTGGATCTTTTTTCATGGAAGCCTCTTTATAGGGATTAATTACTAAATTATATTTTATTGTCGCCAAAGAAAGTATATCCATATAGAATGGATAAAAATTCAATTTGTACTGTGAAATATGGATAAAACCTGGTTATTGATTTTCCAAACGTTTCTTTACATACTTGGATGGAGCTTCCAATTCCTTCACTGCATCCGATCCCACCCACCGGGCGGTTTTATTAGTGGATTGTGCCAATCGCCTGCTGACCTCCAATGCTGGCTGGTAAAGTTCTCCCCCACGTTTACCGATCTGCCGTAATGCCCAGTTGACAGCTTTCTTTACAAAATTCCTGCCATCCTCAGCAGAGGATTCTATGGTTTCCAAAAATTGAATAAAAACCGCATCCGGTACTTTTTTACCATGAACTGCAATGTATGCCATCAACGCAAACCCTGCCCGTTTCACAAACTCATACTCTGATTTTGACCAGAACAGTGCTTTTTCAACAGCAAGCGGGGATTTTGAGTACAAGTTACCGCACACCTGGTCGCAAACATCCCATGAATCAAAATCCGCAGTCCAAGAATCCATTTGTTGACCGGTCAACATTGCCGGCTGGTCAACGATGGAAGCCAGGATACGTGCTTCATGGATTCCGGTGTCCCATAACGCCAAAGCCAGATCGTGATCCTTTTTTCGCTTTCCCAATTTCCGGATATTGGGCATGGAAACGCCCAGTGTATTATTCGGGTTTATACCAAACCTGGCCATTCCGCTGATATTTGCTGGAACAGCCAGGGCTTTCAATTGTGAAATAATTTCTTCCAATTCTTCGGGTACTGCCATAATCCGGTTTTATTATCGGGCGTAATAACTTTCGAGCCCAGGCCTGGCCTGGTTAAAATGTTTATTCGCAATATCCAGCACAGCAGTTGCCCACTCACTGCAGGACAGATCAATCGCCAGGGCGTTGGTATATGATTTTACTTCCTCCAACAGGCTGCCTTCCACCTTGCATTCTGCAGATCCCTTGGCGACATCAGCTATCGCTCCTACAGCGCTCCAACCTTTCAAAGCAGTATCGATTTCGTTTTTCTGGTAGACCATCGAAGCTGGCCATTCAGGCAACAGCCGGTCATAAGACTTGTATACCAATGCCTGCTGTGTTTTAAATGCGCCTAAATTATTGCTGCCATCGCTGATCGCCATCAGAAGATCCACTTCCTGGATCAAAGCCTGTGTGTTTTCGTTGAAATGACTCGCCGCTGGAAATGCCTGCCTGATAATGCGAGGCACTAAAAGCCAGGCAGCAACCGCCAGGATAATCAACAGAACAATGAGTAGTATGATCAGCAGTGGATTTGTCTTTCCGCGGTTTTTTCGAGCCAGGCGCGGACGCCTGCCTTTTGCACTCCAGTCCGGCGGTTCCAGTTCAGTGGTTGATGACTCAGCTGTCTCGAATTTTGACAATACTGACGGCCTGTCATCGCTTGTGGTTTCAGGCACTTCTTCTGTTTGTTTCAAGTTTTGTTGCGCCTCTTCAATTACTGGTGCTACAACCGGCAAAGGCTCACCGAGACGGGAAAGGCCTTCCAGTGCGATCGGATTTTTGGGATTGATCCGAACTGCACGGTTGAGACAGTATACCTTGCGCTCTTTCTCCGAATAACAAACTGACAACCAGGCCCACGCCATGTCATTTTGCGGATCTGATTTCACAAGCTCTGCCAACACTTTTAATCCCATGGGAATATTTCCTGAGCGGATCAACTCTATTCCCTGATTTAGTACATCTTCACTCATAACTGCCTCCTACCTTTGAATACGGGCAAATATCCCTCCAAAGCGGGTGGATATGGAAAAGCGTGCATAATTTGTACCAATTGGGAAAATGGTCGTTTTTATATGATGTATCAGGCTAATCAATCCATTCAATATCGGATTGATTGGTAAACCTGCTGTGCATCACCTCGATCGCCTGAGGGTTTTCATCGATGAGAATGAACTGCCGATCAAGCTCAAGGCAAACTGCACCGGTCGTACCGCTCCCGGCGAAGAAATCCAACACTACTTCTCCCGGGTTTGAGCTGGCAGAAATGATGCGGCGCAGAATTCCAAGTGGTTTTTGAGTGGGATAGCCTGTTTTTTCTTTCCCGTTGGTAGGAACGATGGTATGCCACCAGGTATCGGTCGGGGTTTTCCCCTTTTCAGCCTTTTCTCTTCCCACCAATCCGGGTGCCATGTAGGGAATGCGGTCGACCGCATCCAGATTGAAGGTGTAGTGGTTCGGGTCCCTGGCATACCACAGGATGTTATCGTGTTTAGCCGGCCATTTGCTTTTCGAACGGGCTCCATAATCATATGCCCAGATGATCTCATTCAGGAATGATTCCCTGCCAAATATCGCATCCAATAAGACCTTGCAATAATGTACTTCGCGGTAATCTATATGGAAGTAGAGACTGCCATCTGGTTTTAGGATCCGGTGTGCTTCACGCAATCGCGGTTCGAGGAATGCCAGGTAATCATCGAACAGGTCAATATATCCCTTTGAGCCAATTTTAACGGTTTGGTAGCGTTTCCCCTGGAACCCAACCCGATCTCCCAGGTCGTCACGTTCCGTCCTGATCTGGGTGCGGGATTGCTTTTTCCCGGTGTTGAACGGCGGGTCGATGTAAATGAGATCGACGCTTTCAGGTGTCAGCGTCTTCAAAATGGGGAGGTTTTCACCAAAATAGATGCGATTGGGCATAAGATAAATTCTAGCATATCCTGTTATTAACCACACTCAACTTGAGTTCTTATGGTTTAATTGAAACCATGAAGATCATTCAAGGTTTCATGGTCAGTGTACTGCTTCTAAGCCTACTTTTGGGATGCTCTCCAACACCTCCCAGGGCAACTCCAATTACACCAACCTTAATTGTCAAGCCAACTGTATCTCCAACACGAACTGTTACTTCCCCACCAAAACCACAAGCATCACCCACGATTCTACCCACTCCCACCAAAACTATTCCATCTCTTAATTTGGAAAAGATCACCTCTGAGAATGCTGCCACCCTTTCACAGGTCAAGTTGATTGGCGACGGACGCATCCGGGATGTTGCCTTCTCTGCTGGCGGCGGATTGATCGCAGCAGGATCATCGATCGGGATCCGCATCCATGGCGGGCAGGACCTTATCGAGCGCGCTTTCATCCCCAGCACAGCATCAGTGACCAGGGTAATATTCTCTCCCGATGGCAAACTGCTGGCAGCCGGTACCGAAGCCGGGAAGATCATGATCTTTACTGTCGATTCGCTGCTCACTAGCAATAATAATCCGATCAAACCAGTAAGGGAAATCAAAGCCAACAATTTCGCCATTACCTGCCTGCTTTTTTCGCCAGACAGCCAATCACTTACCGGCGGCTCACTGGATCGGACCATCCTGGTTTGGAATCCAACCACCGGGAAGCGCATCCGCAGCCTGGGCGGTTTTTTACTGGGGATCAGCGCCATCTCTTATTCCAGCGATGGTACATTACTGGCAGGCAGTTCGGTGGATGGAAGCATCCGCGTTTGGAGGATCCGCACAGGAGAAGTCTTGAACAGAACGGGAACCCCTGAAAGGAATCGCAGGCAGGTGGATCACTACCCCCTGAGTCTGGGGTTCCTTCCGGATGGCTGGCTGATATCGACCTGGGCAGACGGGGAAATTTCCGCATGGGATTGGCAGGATAAGAAAAGTGAATCACAGGCAATCATGCAAAATGATCAGAAATATATTATATTCACTCATCAGTCCAGCTAACAGTAACATGATGAATATCACTCAAGAAAGTACCTTGCAGGTGCTAAATTCTTCCCCGGATGATACAACCGGGGTCAGGCTTGAGAAGGAATCTTCGTTGGAGTTGGAAACTGAGGTCGTTTCTGCATCGCTTTCCACAGATGGAAAATGGCTGGCGGTTGCCAGTTATCCGGCTCAAATAAGCCTGGTAAATTTAGGTACTGAAGAAATCGTAATGAAATACTCCCGCGAACCGCAGGGGCAGCAGGTGATCGCTTCGGCTTTTTCACCTGATTCCAGGTTCCTGGCAACATCACATGGGGATGGTCTTGTCCGTATCTGGGACGCCATAAATATGCAAAATTATTTTGAGGTGGAGATAAGCCAAAGTGAATCCACCCAGGATCTGCAATTCTCATCGGATGGAAAGCTGCTCATTTGTGGGGCTGACGAAATCTACCTGCTGCCAACTACTGAATTTCAGGATCACCTTCTGCAGCAGTTATCGGTTTCTTCAGTTCAACACCTGGTTGATATTCAGGCAACTAGAAAGATAGACACAGGAGGAACAGTCCAGACCATTGCCATGTCTTCAAACGGTGATTATCTGGCTTCATCCAACCTGATGGAAAAAACCATCCAGATCTGGGATCCGGTTACCGGAAAACTGATCGGAAATCTGGGTGGAATGCTTAGATCCCGTTGAAGTGCTGGCATTCGCTCCGGACAGCCTGACTCTGGCAGCCGGATCAGCGGATCATAAAGTGTACATCTGGAATCTGGATAATATTTCGGCGGCAACTAATTCTGGCGGGGCTGCCGGGGAAAGCAAGTATCTGCTGGATAAACCGGATCTGATTATCAAAAGTGAATTCCCGGTATTATCCATGGTCTACTCCCCGGATGGCAGCCAACTCGCTCTGGCCGGTACAGGTTGGAATGTCCGCGTGGTTAATAGCGCTAATGGCGAATTGATTTCCAACTTAAAAGGATCCAAAGATCAGATCAATTCCCTGGCAGTATCGCCCGATGGGAAACTTTTTGCCGCAGGTGGAGCTGATGGTATAATCCGGGTTTACAAATCAGGGCAGGAAAGCCCGCTAATTATTTTAGATGTTCATGCGGGAAATGTGAACACTTTGAATTTCTCACCAGATGGCAGGATGCTGATCTCCGGTGGGGAAGACAACACCATCCGTGTGTGGGGTATTCCCAGGTAAGCCATACAGATCTTATTATTCCGTTTTTACCAATTTATTATGATCACCAAGATTTCAAACCTCTACCATAGCCTGCCGAATAAATTCTGGACACTTGCGTTTGGAATGTTTGTCGACCGCCTCGGTGGCGCGTTAATATTCCCGTTCTTTGCCCTGTATATTACGCAGCATTTTAATGTCGGTATGACTGAAGTCGGTATCCTGTTTGCTTTCTTCTCGGTTTCCAGCCTGGTCGGGCAGACCATCGGCGGTGCCTTGACAGATAAGTACGGACGCAAGAAACTGATCATTTTTTCGTTGATCATGTCCGCCTCATCGACTGTACTCATGGGGTTGGTCGATGACCTGCGCACTTTTTATGTTCTGGCGATCCTGGTTGGAATTCTGGCAGATACCGGTGGACCAGCATATATGGCGATGATCTCTGATTTGCTGCCAGAAAACAAACGCAGTGAGGGATTTGCTGTTCTGCGTGTGACAGCCAATCTCGCAGTCACGATCGGCCCGCTCATCGGTGGACTGTTAGCCGGGGTGAATTACCTGCTCCTGTTTATCATTGACGCCATCATGAGCACCATCACTGCAGGGAATCATCCTATTCAAGCTGCCTGAAACCATGCCAGCCAAAGCTGAAGCATCAGCGTCCGGTACGAGCCTTGGGAAAACCATCATCGGATACATCGTTGTATTCAAAGATCGGCTGTACATGGTGTTCATCCTGGTATCCATCATCAGTGTGATCGTCTATTTGCAGATGAACAGCACGCTGTCGGTCTACCTGTTGAAGGTTCACGATATCCCGCCCAAAGGATTTGGTTACATTCTCTCCCTCAACGCAGCGATGGTTGTGGCCTTTCAGTACTGGATCTCCCGTGGATTAAGGAAAGTACCTCCCATGGTTATTATGATGCTGGGAAATATTCTGTATGCAATCGGTTTCGGGTTATATGGGGTTATCTCGGCATACTGGATGATGTTGGCTGCCATGGCAATTATCACGATCGGTGAGATGTTCACTGTCCCGGTTGCTCAGACCATTGTTTCATTCTTCGCTCCGGAAGAAATGCGCGGGCGTTACATGGCCATATTTGGTTATGCCTGGATTTTACCCTCCGCCATCGGTCCCCTGCTTGCCGGGCTGATCATGGATAACACCAATCCAAATTGGGTTTGGTATGGTTCTTTTATTTTAGCCCTGTTATCTGCAGTGGGGTACTGGGGTATTCACCTGAAAGCAGGGCACAAATTCTCATCCGCGGAGGAGCTTTCTCAAACAATGGACAAGCCTGTACTTCCATCTGTTGAGTAAAAATCAGGCTGTGGTTTTCACCACAGCCTTTTATTTTAAGTCTCTTTGAATTCGCCTTCGACAACGTCTCCGTCCGGCGGCGGTGGACCTTGCTGACTTGTTTGTTCGGGAGGCGCAGACTGAGCATTGGCCTGGGCACTGACTGCACCCAGCATCTGAGTCAACTCTTCGGTCTTGCTGCGAATCACCTGCAGATCATCCTTTTGCATCACTGTCTTTACTTCCTGGATCTTTTCTTCGATACGGGTTTTATCGACAGCAGGCAGCTTGTCACCCAGATCCTTGATCTGTTTCTCGACCTGGTACACGGTGCTGTCGGCATTATTGCGGGCTTCCACCAGTTCTTTACGACGGCTGTCTTCACTCTGGTGTTTCTTGGCTTCTTCCACCATGCGGTCGATATCTGATTTGTTCAAATTGGTGCTGGCAGTGATCACAACTTTCTGCTCTTTACCGGTCGCTTTATCCCGGGCAGTCACGTTGATGATGCCATTCGCGTCGATATCAAAAGTTACCTCGATCTGAGGTAAACCGCGCGGAGCGGCAGGTATGCCATCCAAACGGAAGCGTCCCAGTGACATATTGTCGCCTGCCATGGGGCGTTCACCCTGTAAAACGTGAACATCCACTGCAGTTTGATTATCTTCCGCGGTTGAATATATTTCCGATTTCTTCACCGGGATGGTCGTATTGCGTTCAATGAGCGGAGTCATAACACCACCCAGCGTTTCCAGTCCAAGAGTTAAAGGAGTCACATCGAGGAGGAGAACATCCTTTACCGTACCGCTTAATACACCAGCCTGGATTGCTGCACCGATGGCAACAACTTCGTCAGGGTTCACACCCTTGTTCGGTTCTTTATTAATGAGCGAGCGTACCAGTTCCTGCACCATGGGCATACGTGTTGCTCCGCCCACCAGGACAACTTCGTTGATATCTTTGGCTGCCAATCCGGCATCCTTCAACGCACTTTCAAATGGCTTTTTGCAGCGCTTGAGCAGGTCTGCTGTCATTTGTTCAAAATTCGCCCGGGTTAGCTTTAATTGTAAGTGCTTCGGTCCATTGGCGTCTGCAGTGATATAAGGCAGGTTGATCTCGCTTTCCATTAAGGTGGATAGCTCGATCTTGGCCTTTTCAGCTGCTTCACGCAGCCGCTGCAATGCCTGTTTATCCTGGCGCAGGTCAATCGCAAAATCTCGCTTGAATTCATCAGCAGCCCAGTTGACAATTTTTTCATCCCAATCGTCACCACCCAGGTGGGTATCACCATTGGTGGATTTTACTTCCACAACGCCTTCTCCCACATCCAGGATGGAAACATCGAATGTACCACCACCCAGGTCAAAGACCAGGATGCGTTCATTGGTTTTCTTATCCAATCCATAGGCAAGGGCGGAGGCAGTCGGTTCGTTGATAATGCGCATGACTTCCAAACCAGCGATCTTACCGGCATCCTTGGTCGCCTGGCGCTGGCTGTCATTAAAGTATGCGGGAACCGTGATTACAGCCTGAGTAACAGGTTCGCCCAGGTAAGCTTCAGCGTCGGTTTTGAGCTTTGATAGAACCATTGCTGAAATTTCCTGTGGGGTATATTCCTTGTTCGTTACCGGAATTTTTACACGCACATCTCCTGTGGGACCTTTGACCACATTAAATGGGACCATTTTCCGTTCAGCTTCAACTTCATCGTAATGGCGCCCCATAAAACGCTTGATCGAATACACTGTATTTTCTGCATTGATCACGCCTTGACGTTTTGCAGTTTGCCCGACAAGCCGTTCCCCATTTTTAGTAAAACCAACAACAGATGGCAGCAAGCGTGAGCCTTCTGCTGTGGAAATGACCACAGGGTTACCCGCTTCCATCACAGCGACAACACTATTCGTTGTTCCTAAATCAATACCAACAATTTTAGCCATATCATCCTCCAGCAATACATTTGCATACGTTAAAAATACACCTTTAATGATAGATTTTCGTTAACAAACTGTTGGAATCGTGTAAGAAGGGGAGTTTTGATACAGAAATTAAGCCATCAGGGAACTGTGCCTTGAATTTTCGCTACCATTTGCTTTGACAACAATTTATGGGAATTTAATTGGTTTTGATTATTTTAATTCATCTTCATGAGTATATAACTGAAGATACAGATATTGGTTTTCGAATCGATATCCCAAGACAAATAGTAATCAGTGCTCTATCAAGATACATATAGGAATACTAATGCGCTTTTTACAGACTCCTTCCCATTAATATCGTAAACTGTATCGGCTGAAAGTTATCTTTCTGTAAAGCACTATT
Source organism: uncultured Chloroflexia bacterium (assembly GCA_963757065.1). Classification (GTDB taxonomy): domain Bacteria; phylum Chloroflexota; class Anaerolineae; order Anaerolineales; family Anaerolineaceae; genus PNON01. The sequence goes on from CAVWQC010000001.1 coordinate 542,356, forward strand.
ATTTTGAAAAATAACCGGCTATAGATTGGAAGCCATCACGAATTTGAAAGACTTTTATGTTACTTGAGATCCAAACATTAGCTTTTATTTCTTGCATCACTTTTCTCACCCAATTGATCGCTCTTCTTGTTCAATATACATTGAACAAAACATATCAGGGGATTGGGTGGTGGCTGCTGGGTTCTGCTTTCTATGCCCTTGGGGTGATCCTTTTGCCATTGGTCGCTGTAAAATCATTACTCCCGCTTGCCATGATAGCTAATCCATTGATAATGATCGGGCAATTTGTTCTATACATTGGTATAGTCAGATTTCTGGACAGGAAAGAGAACCGGTGGGTGATTTTTTCGTTTTATATTGCTTTCCTGATTGCTTATTACTATTTTATGTTTGGGCGAAATGAAATTTCGGGGCGCACGTTAGCAATGACTGTTACTTTTGCGGTTATTTCATTCATGACTGCATACATGTTGTTACGTTATAAAGACAGTCTTTTCTCCGGTTCAGCTAAGTTCACAGCCATGGTTTTTGCAGCCTTTGGCATTTTTTCGGTGATACGGATGGTTATTGTCCTGTTATCGCCACCCATCGTCCAATATTCTGATCAAGGGTTGATTCTTATAATATCGTTTATCGTTCCAATCATCACCGGGCTACTGTGGACCTTTGGTTTCATCATTATGGTGAACCAACGACTTAATGCGGAAAATCGCGAAGAAAAAGAAAAATTGCAATTGATCTTTAATACCAGCCCTGATGCTGCGGTGATCTCCCGCCTGGCAGATGGATTGGTTGTCGATGTCAACACAGGATTTTCGATAATGAGTGGTTACTCACGGGCTGAAATAATTAATAATTCAACCTCCACAATTAATATTTGGTATAACCCCGAGGATAGGGCAACTTTTATCAATCTATTGAAAGATAAAGGAATTTGTGAAAATAAGGACTATGTTTTCCAGCGCAAAGATGGGAGTCTAGTTACCGGTAGAGTTTCAGCCAAGATCATTATGATCCATGGGAAACCTCATATTGTGAGCATAGTTCACGATATAACCAAAAGTAAACAGGCAGAAGAGGCTTTACGGGAAAGCGAGGAGCTTTACCGGTCCATCCTGAATGCCTCTCCGGATGACATCACGATCACAGATATGAAGGGCAGCATCCATGTAATTTCTCCTGCAGCCAAAACGATGTTTGGTTTCGAACCGGAATATGATGGATTTATTGGCAGACACTTGCTTGAATTTATTGTGCCTGAAGATCGTGAAAGGGCAAAATCTAACATCATAAAAATGTGCGCTGGTGATTCTGCGGGACTAAATGAATATCACGGGGTACGTAAAGATGGCAGCATTTTTAATATTGAGGTCAAAAGCGGGTTAATTCACGATGCGAACGGACAGCCTGCAAAAATGGTCTTCATCGTTCGTGATATTACCGAGCGAAAGCAGGCAGAACTGCGAATTAAGCAACTGGTTCAACAATTGGAGATCGAAAAGAAAGCTGCACAAATGAATGCGAATACTGACAGTCTCACTGGTCTGGCAAATCGCAGGTATTTTGATGAGGTGCTTGACAAAGAGTTTCACCGGTATAAACGTTCAGGATCGCCTGTATCTCTCATCATGCTGGATGTTGATTATTTTAAGAAATACAACGACACCTATGGTCATTTGGCGGGTGATGATTGCTTGAGGCAGATCGGAACTACCTTAAAAACAGTGGTCGGCCGTGTAGCTGACAGTACTGCAAGATATGGAGGTGAAGAGTTTGTTGTTCTGCTCCCGGATACTGACCTGGAAGGAGCTGTCAGCTCTTGCAGAAAGAATCCGGAATGAAGTAGAGGCACTTGCCATTCCGCATTCAGCATCTAGTATCTCGAAAAATGTTACAGTAAGCCTCGGTGTGGCAACCATGAACACTGAATTGTTGTCTTCTCCTGAACAATTTATTGGCATGGCTGATGAAGCAATGTACGACGCTAAAAAAGGCGGCCGTAACCGGGTTTCCTTATCCAATGAGAATGTGAAGGTATAACGGGTTGTTGGTTTCAGACAATTGTGTGTTAGTAACAATGCCAGCATAGTTCTGCCGTTTCTGGCATTTTGGCAGTACCTGATTTTTTCATCAAAATACATATTAGGATAAATATTACAAATCATTGGGGGAGATTGATTGAATAGATGCAAATACTTCTTCAAAATATAAATGATCTTAAGTATGGAGCGTTTCCATAAATAACATTAATATACTGAAGCCAAAACCCCGGCCACCAGGGTGGCAGTTCTTCGACTTATTCTCTTATTACATTATTTTTGATTAGTAACGGCACCAGTTATTGTCACCAATCCATCCGAGTGAGTATTTAGCCAGGCCGTCGTTATAGTCAGTGACGTCCTCCCACTTGGAACCGCGGTTGATGAAAAGGCTTTCGTATTTCCACAGTTCGCCTTTCTCATCCTTAACAGAGAATGCCACACACCAACCGGTCAAATCCTTAGTTTCAGGTTCGGTAACCAGTTTGAGAGGGACATTCTCCTGGGTCCTGATGAGAGCGATCTGATTTTTGTATTCTTTTTGGATGAAAGCTTCAAGGTCTGCAGGGACTTTCGGCTTTGGAGAACACCCGGTCAGGAATACAAGGGTTAGTAAACCAATGATCCAGGTTTTCATATTACCTCATTTCTTAAATTGGAAACGCTCCATATTTTTATTATACGGGAGGAAATGAGATTTGCAAGCGACAAAATTGTAAGGATTTTTACCAGTTCCACACGTAAACTTGTTCTGGGGAAAGCTTGATCAGCAAATTGTGCGTATCTTCGATCCACTCCTGCGGGTCTTTTGCTTTCACACCATCTTCACCCAGGTAAAGAGTGTAGATCCAAGCGAACTGTTTCCTCAGGAAATCCCGCGGTTCCACAACCAATTCTACTCGTCCTTCCATGATGACCGCTTTTGTTTTTCCGTCTTCTCCGGAAACATCAATAGCCACAGAAACTTTCGGGTTCTGCTGCAAATCTCTTACCTTACGGGTATTGGAAAATGAGCTGATCCATAGAAACTCTCCATCCCAGCCGAACCAAACTGGCACAACATGCGGCTGATTGTTTTGATCCGCTGTTGCCAGCCTGGCGATCAATGGCTGGCTAAGCACCTGGTTCATAACGAGTTGTTTATCTTCAGGAAGGTTATTCATCTATCTTGACCTTGGGGATTCAGAATTTCGTTTTTACCCGAAGCGTCCTTCAACATAATCCTGGGTACGCTTATCTTTTGGCCGGGTAAAGAGGTCTTTATCGGGTGCAGTCTCGATCAACTCACCCTGCAGGAAGAACGCCGCAAAATCTGCAGTCCGTGATGCCTGTTGGACAGAGTGGGGAGCAAGGATAATGGTATATCTTTTTTTGAGTTCCTGTAAAGAATCTTCAATTTTCGCTGTGGAAATGGGATCCAGCCCACTGGTGGGTTCATCCAATAAGATCACCTTTGGATCGAGTGCCAGTACCCGGGCCAGGCACAAACGCTGCTGCTGCCCGCCGGATATTGCCACGCCTGGATCATCGAGACGGTCCTTAACTTCATCCCATAAAACTGCATCCCGCAGGGTTTGTTCGACCACTTCGTCCAGTTTTTTCTTATCCTGAACTCCGGCTACTTCCAACCCATAGGTGATGTTCTGACGAATGGTCAGGGGTAGTGGGACAGGGCGGGCGAAAACCATGCCTACCTTGCGGCGGAGTTCAACAACGTTGGTTCTTGGGTCCATGACATCCAACCCGTCCACAGTGATCTTTCCACTCACAAAGGTAACATCTGCCAGGTCATTCAAGCGGTTCATCGCCCGCATCAGGGTGGACTTTCCACCTCCGGCCGGGCCAAGCATCACAGTGATCTTGTTGTCAGGAATGGAAAGAGTGATATTTTTCAGACTCTCGGTTCCATCTGAATAACTCAGTGAGAAATGATCCACTTCGATAATATTCATACCTACCACATCCGTTTGGCTCTCGCCCTGGAGCGAATGACTGAAGCAATAATATTCATGATCAGGACAAAGAACAATAAGACCAGTGCGGTCCCATATTGGATTTTTATCGGCATTCCCGGCACCTGGGTGGAAATTACAAAAAGGTGATACGGAAGTGCCATGGTCGCATCCAGTGGTGAACCAGGCAGCCGCGGCAGAAAGAATGCAGCCCCGGTGAAAAGGATCGGGGCGGTTTCACCCGCAGCCCGTTCCAGTCCAAGGATGACACCAGTCAGGATGCCCGGCAGTGATTGTGGAAGCACGATCCTTCTGATGGTCTGCCAGCGAGTCGCACCCAGTGAAGTACTTACCACTCTGAAACTATTCGGAACAGCCCTGATTGCTTCTTCACTGGTGCTGATGATGACCGGCAGGGTCATTATGGAAAGGGTCAGGCTGGCTGCCAGGATGCTGGTACCGAATTTAAGAAAGATCACGAAGATTCCCAGACCAAATAAACCGTACACAACTGACGGAATACCCGCCAGGTTGGTAATTGCGATACGTATGACCCGCGTCCAGCGGTTTTCCGGTGCATACTCGGATAGATAGATCGCAGCCCCGATACCCAGAGGTACAGAAAATACAGCAGTACCGAAGGTCAGGTACAAAGTGCCAATAATGGCGGGCAGGATACCACCGCCCCGCATTCCATCCGATGGAAATCCGGTTAAGAATTCCATCGAAATTGCCGGAGCTCCTTTCTGAATGATATATATGACAACGATCAGAATAGGAATAACAGTCATGGATGACATCAATCCAAGCAGGCCAAACCCAAAATTTTGGGTGATACGCTTGATCTGTGGGGAAGTGCCTTTTTCTATCATTTTTTCCTAAGACAAGATCCGTTCGGCTCGTTTAGGTTGGCGGAAAACAATTGCTGATGCAGTCACATTAACGATCAGGGAGATCAGGAAAAGAATGATCCCGATCAGGAACAGGACATGGTAATGTGTGCTGCCGGTAGCCACTTCGCCCATTTCAGACGCAATGGTCGCGGTCATGGTTCGGATGGGTGATATGAACGAATTCAAATGGATAGGCAGCACTGGCGCATTCCCGGTGACCATCATGACCGTCATTGTCTCACCAATCGACCGTCCAATTCCCAGGATGACAGCAGTCAAGACACCCGATCTGGCCGCCGGCAGTGTTACTCCCCAGATGGTCTGCCATTGGGTGGCGCCAATCGCCCAACTTGCTTCCCGGTAAGATCGTGGAACAGTATTTAAGGCGTCTTCAGAAATCGACACAATGGTTGGTATGGCTATTCCTGCCAGAAGAAGTGAACCAGCCAAAGCCGTTAATCCGGTAGGAAGGTCAAACAGTCTGCGAAGTGATGGGGAAACGACCAGGATTCCTAAAAATCCCAACATTACCGATGGGAACCCGGCCAGGATTTCGACAAGTGGTTTAAGAATTTCCTTCAGCCATTGCGGAGCCACCTCGGATATGAAAATGGCTGTTCCAACCCCAAAGGGGATGGCTATGACTGCAGCACCGATGGTAACAACAAGAGAACCGAGAATAAGTGGAATGATCCCGAAGTAATTTTCGATCGGGTACCAGCGGATGCCAGCCAGGCTTTTCAATGGTGCTTCTAAAAGCGCAGGCGCACCTTCACTGATGAGGAAATATAGAATGAGAACAACAAACAGGACTGATGAATATCCAGTAATTTGAATTCCACGGGTGATGATGCGTTCAGATAAAGGCGTCTGATCTTTCATGGGGTGCTACCTGCAGATGTGCTTTTTACGGGAACAAATCCAAGCTTGGTCACAATTTCCTGGGCGGCTGGTGAAATGATCCAATCCAGATACACTTTAACTTCATCCAACGGCTGACCGTTGGTGTACATAAACAGGTCGCGCGAGATGGGATATGTGCCATCGTTGACAGTTACTGCAGAAGGAATAATAAATCCACTGGTAGTATCTTTTGCCACAGCCAGCATTTTGACTTCAGGTACGATGTAACCCAATCCATCATAACCGATGGCGTTCGGGTTATCGCTTACCTCTGCTGTAATTCCTTCTGAAGAAGGCAGAAGCAATGTATCCATACTGAACAGGGTTTTATTATCCTTGCTACCCAAACGTAATACGGTTTCAAGAAAGTATACATGTGTTCCCGAATTGGTCTCACGTGAAAGGCGCACGATGGGACGGTCTTCCCCGCCAACCTCGCTCCAATTCTTAATATTTCCACTATAAATGTCGCTGATCTGTTGTAAGGTAAGCTGGTTGACAGGATTATTTGGATGAACGATCACAGCTATCGCATCCCGTGCGACAACAAACTCCACCGGTTCGATCCCGTCCTTCTTGGCTGTATCGATTTCTTCAGGTTTAATTGCCCTGGATGCGTTGGCAATGGAAACGGTGCCATTCAATAAAGCTGCTATTCCAGTGCCGGATCCACCACCGGTAACGGATATTCTTACTTCCGGTTTCACTTTTTGATAAGCCTCCGCCCAGGCCAACGCAAGGTTGACCATGGTATCAGATCCTTTATTCTCTATGCTGAGAACTGATTCAGTTTGGGAGGGGGGATTTCCGGAGGAATCGATATTGGAGCAACCCGCAAGCAATAATGATCCAATAACAATAGCCAATATTCCACGAAAATTTGACATTTGTTTGAATTATAAACGATAAGAGTAACTGAATGAATTAATTTAACATTGTTTTCTTCACATCTTAATATTAAATATCCGGGTGTTATAATCGGACTATGTTAAAAAAGCTCAAGTGGCTCGGCCTGATAGCAGGCGGCATACTTTTATTCATTTTATTGGTACTTGCACTGTCTCCCTCGATTCGCAACAGCATCATTTATCGTTGGGATGGTCTCCGAACGCAAATCAAATACTTGGTCGATCCTCCACAAAAGGCTGTATTCATTCCAGAAAATCAACAATCCCAGGTGGATGTAATCGTCCAGCAAACCCTAATGGCGTTGACACCTACTGTCACCCAGACACCTCAACCCACCATCGCACTAAGCCCACAACCCAGTGCAACGCCAACCATTACACCCACTCCCCTGCCGGCGCAGGTCACACTGGATGGGATCAACTTCCAATCACAACGCTATATGATGAATTACTGCGCTCCTGCCAACCTGGCTATGGCATTATCCTTTTGGGGCTGGAAAGGCGACCGCCTTACCACTGGTCCCTGGTTAAAACCATACAGTGATGACAAAAATGTAATGCCTTATGAAATGAAAGATTATGTCGAAAGCCAGACAGACCTTAAGGCAGTCATCCGTTTCGGTGGAGATTTGGAAATGATCAAAACATTTATTAGTGCAGGCTTCCCGGTGTTGGTGGAAAAGGGTGAAGTGCTGCATGGTGAATACGGTCCCGGTTCAACAGGCTGGATGGGGCATTACATGGTATTCAACGGCTACGATGACGCCGGAAAATTCCTCGTTGCACAGGATTCGCTGGTAGGGCCTGACCAGGAATACTTATATGAAACTCTGGAGACGGATTGGCGGGCTTTCAACTACGTTTACATAGTCATTTATCCACCGGAAAAGGAAGCCGATGTCATGCGCATCCTGGGTCCGCAGGCTGATGAAAAGGCTAATTACGAATACGCTGCTCTGAAAGCATCCAATGAAGTGATGGGGTTGAGCGGCAGGGAAAAATTCTTCGCCCTGTATAACCGGGGAACCAATCTGGTCGAGTTGCAGGATTACGGTGGTGCTGCACTGATCTATGATGAAGCATTTCTATATTACGAGAGTGATATTCCTGAAGCCGACCGTCCTTACCGGGCGTTATGGTATCAAACTGGACCTTATAAAGCTTATTTTTACACCGGCCGCTACTGGAACGTGATCAACCTTGCGACAATTACCCTGGATACCATGGTCGAAGCAACCGCTGAAGAAAGTTTCTACTGGCGTGCCCGGGCTGAACTGGCATTGGGTGATACGGCAGGAGCTTACAAAGACGTTCAGCAAGCCTTGAAATTCCATGAGGGCTTTGAGCCCGCCCAACAACTTCTGACAGAAATGGGATATTAAATAAAAAGACCCATAAGGGTCTTTTTATTTAATCCAAATAATTGCAGTTTAAACAATCCCGTTGGCAATCGCCTGCAATGCCAGGTTGAATAACCCGGTGGGGATCAATCCAGCCAGGATCACGAGAACTGCCATTGTAATTGCAGCCAGATTCACCCAGAAATCGCGGCTGGAGGAAACTTCTCCATCACGCATATACATCATAACTACTACACGCAAGTAATACCATGCAGACACAATTGATGTGAGTAAACCGATGACAGCCAGAACGATATAGCCGCCTTCAATTGCTGTGCGGAATAGGAAGAATTTTCCCCAGAAGCCGATCAAGGGTGGAACCCCGGTAAACGAAAGCATGAATACAGCCATGGCAGCCGCCAGCCAGGGATGGCGCTTGCCCAGCCCGCTATAATCCCGTATTCCCAGTCCCTGCCCATCCGCTTTTTCGACGGCAGATATCACAGCCCAAGCCCCCAGGGATGTCATTCCATAGACAACCAGATAAAGAATGGCAGCAGCAGTTGAATTGGCTGCAGTCTTCACATTGCCATATGGAACCAGCGCCATAAGGATATAACCGGCATGTGCGATGCTGGAATAAGCCAGCATGCGCTTGATATTACTTTGGGAGACTGCCGCGACGTTTCCAACGATCATTGTGAGGGCTGACAGAACCGCGAACAACGGTGCCATGACAGGTGATAATGCCGGGAAAGCTATCGTGAATACCCGGATCAGTGCTGCAAACCCGGCTGCTTTCGCCCCGATCGACATAAAGGCTGTAACCGGGGAAGGTGCTCCCTGATACACATCCGGTGTCCACATGTGGAAAGGTACGACTGCCACCTTAAAACTGAAACCAACCAGCAGCAATCCGGCTCCGATCGTCACCAGACCTGTATCAACCTGTCCAATTTTGATCGCTGAAATAATATCGCTCAAGGCTGTGAATTGTGTACCACCATAGATCAGCGCCGTTCCGTAAAGCACAAATCCGGATGAAAATGCACCCAGGATGAAATATTTCAGCGCTGATTCCTCTGATTCAGACCGGGGAACAGCAAAACCCGAGAGAATATAAAGCGGGATGGACAATAGTTCCAAAGCCAGGAAGAACATGATCAGGTCCGCAGCTGAAGCCATCATCATCATGCCGCTCACTGAAAACATCAACAGAGAGTAATATTCTCCGCGCTGGATACCCATCCGGTTCAAGTAATCGTAGGCGATGGCAATGGCGACCAGACCACTCACGGCAAATAAAACATTCAAATAAACTGCAAAATTATCCACAACCGCCATATTATTGTATGTCAGTGATGGATGTCCCCACTCGAGTAAAACCAGGATTAGCGAAATAACTAGAGCCAAGGCCAGCTAGTATGGCTGTCCAAGCTTTTTTATTTTTCGGGATGAACAGGTCTACCAGTAAGAGCAGGGATGCCCAGACCAGTAACACTGTTTGAGGAAGTAAAGATAAAAATGACTTAAGATCTATTCCCGTCATGGTCACTCCCTCATTTCACGGCTGCAAGAGCAGGTTGGATTAATGCCACCAATTTATCCACTGCCGGGGCAATGAGCATAAAGAATGGTTTTGGATATATGCCGATCCAAAGGATCAGCAGCAGAATTGGAGCCAGTGTGGCTATCTCCCTGGTATTCAGGTCTTTCAACCCTTTATTTTCTTCATGCGTAACAGGACCGAGATATATTTTTTGGAACATGTGAAGCAAATAAACAGCAGCCAGGATGACTCCAATGGCTGCCAATATGGTAGTAAAGGTATTATTGATGGCTGTGCTGGTATAAGCACCCACCAGGATGGTAAATTCCCCAATGAAACCGTTGAGTCCCGGCAGCCCGACAGAAGAGAGCACAATGATCAGGGAAAGTGTCCCAAAGACCGGCATGACCTTCCATAGCCCGCCAAAATCGTCCATCAAACGTGTGTGCCTGCGCTCATAGATCATGCCCACCACCAGGAATAATGCCCCGGTGCTGAGCCCATGATTGACCATCTGTAATATTCCACCCTGCAATCCCTGGGAATTGAGCGCGAAAATACCCAGCATCACAAAACCGAGGTGGCTGACCGATGAGTAAGCCACCAGTTTCTTGGCGTCTTTCTGTGCGTAAGCTGTGGCTGCTCCATAGATGATGCCGATCACAGCCAGCATGGCGATCCAGGGGGCGGCTTTCACCGAAATCTCAGGAAAGATCGGTAGATTAAAACGCAGAAAACCATAAGCTCCCATTTTTAACAGGACACCGGCAAGGATGACAGACCCGGCAGTCGGAGCTTCCACGTGGGCATCCGGCAGCCAGGTATGCAGCGGGAACATGGGTACTTTGATGGCAAATGCAAGCGCAAAAGCCAGGAACAGAGCCCAGGCAATATTGACCGGTAATCCGGTTATGTTCATTAAGTCAGGAACGGAGAATGTTCCCCGGTTAAGACCCAGCCAGAGCATGGCTGCCAGCATTAAGACAGACCCTGCCATGGTAAACAGGAAGAATTTCACGGCAGCGTAGATACGGCGCTCTCCACCCCAGATGCCGATCAGGAAGTACATCGGGATCAGGGTAAATTCCCAGAACACATAGAAAAGGATCATATCCTGGGCGAGGAAGACACCCAGCATGCCGGTTTCCAAGAGCAGGAAGAAAGACATAAAGCCTTTTACCTTATCCTGCACGGCCTTCCAAGTGGATAGGATTGAAATCGGGGTCAGGAAAGTGGTCAACAGGATCATCAATACACTCAGGCCATCCACACCGATGTGGAAATTCACTGAGACTTTCCCGAATTCCAGCCAGACATAATTGGCAATCATCTGTAAGTTCGGATCAGCGGATTTAAATTGTGCCAGCATCCACAGAGATACCACAAAAGCAACCAGGCTGGTGATCAACGCCGTCCAGCGGATTGCACCCTTTCGGTCAGATGGTATGAGCCATAATACGGCTGTACCGAGCAATGGTAAAAGTAATAAATAAATCAGAGGATTCATCCCAGAGTTCATTTCCCGTCCTCTACCTGAAGATCAAGTATCCAAGAATCGCTGCAGCCCCGATAAAGATCATCAGAGCATAAGAACGAACCAATCCATTTTGAATGACACCAAATCCGCGTGAAAGCAAGCTGGAGAATTTGCCTAATCCGTTTGCAGTTCCGTCGATCACGATCTGATCAACAGGCTCTGCCAGGATGACGGAGGCATCTTTGTATGTCTGCAGCAGGAAGAAATCATAGATTTCATCCACCCACCACTTGCGTTCAAATGCTGTGAATAGTGGACCCAATAACTTTTTCAATGGATCTCTCTGCCCCGGCTGCCAGGCTTTTCGTCCATAGAATATCCAGCCAATGAGAATGGCTGTGATTGCCACCACCAGTGAGACGCCTGCTACCATCGGGTTGAATTCCCCGGCATGCATCCCGGAAATGCTGTGCTCCAGCCAGTGGCCAAGGTTATCAACACCCGGCAGGTTGACCAACCCGCCAACTATGGATAATAAAGCCAATATCAACAAAGGAATAGTCATCAACGGCGGGTTTTCTTTGGCACCTGCAGCAGCTTCAGAGCGGGGTTTGGCAAAGAAAACCATCCAGACCTGCCTGGTCATATAAAACGCTGTAAAGAATGCAGCCAGCAAAAGCATTCCAAACATAACCGGATTTTTGGTAAAAGCGAAAGCCAGTATCTCATCCTTTGAGAAGAAGCCCGCCAGGGGAGCTATGCCTGATAACGCCAATGCTCCGGTGAGGTAGACCCAGAATGTGGTTTTCATCTTTGTGCGCAGCCCGCCCATATTACGCATATCCTGTGGGATCAAAATCGGTGCCGTGCTCAGCATGTGCCAGATGATGATGCCCGAATTCCACCCCCTGGATGACAGAACCGGCGGAGAGGAAAAGCAGGGCTTTGAAGAACGCATGAGTGATCAGGTGGAACATTCCGGCTGTGTATGCACCCATACCAACTGCAGCCACCATAAAACCCAGTTGGCTGATGGTGGAATAAGCCAGAACCTTCTTGATATCATACTGTCCGATGGCAATTGTGGCAGCAAATAATGCGGTGATGGTACCCACCCAGGCAACCGCCTGTGGTCCAACCGGGCTCATGGCGAAGATCGGTGCTGACCGTGCCACGAGATAGACACCACCGGTCACCATGGTCGCAGCATGGATCAGTGCAGAAACCGGGGTAGGACCTGCCATCGCATCCGGCAGCCAGACGAATAACGGCAGTTGAGCTGATTTCCCGGTGACTGCCAGCAACAGGAACAAGGAGATACCGATCACCACCCATTGACCTGCCTGCCCTGGTGGAGTTGCTCCCTGGAACACCTGGGAGAAATTCAGGCTGCCAAACTGCAGAAAGATCATGAACATGGCGATCAGGAAACCAAAATCTCCGATGCGGTTTGTAATGAAGGCTTTCTTGGCAGCAATCGCATTCCCAATGCCATCCTTGCCTTTTTCGTACCAGAATCCGATCAGGAGGTAAGAACAAAGTCCAACACCTTCCCAACCGACAAATGTCATCAGGTAGCTTTCAGCACTGACCAGGATCATCATCATCATGATGAACAAATTCATATAGATAAAGAAGCGTGTAAACCTGCCCGGATCTTCATTTAATCGCACATCTTCATGCATATAACCGATCGCATAAATGTGGATGAGGGTGCCGACTCCGGAGACCACCAGCATCATTGTTACCGAAAGAGTATCCACCCTGAAATCCCAATTCACGGCCAGGCTGCCAACTTTGATCCAATCAGCAAAATGGTGGATATACGCTTCCGGATGCCCTTGAAGGGAAATGAACAGCATACAAGCAATCACAAATGCCAACCCTGATGCTGCGCTTGCAATTGTTCCCACTACTTTTTCGCCAAGCTTCCTTCCAATAACAAGGTTGATCAATAACCCGATCAGTGGAAAGAGAACCACCCAGGGAACCAGGGTAAAGAAAGTTGCCGGTGCTACAGTTTCCAGTTGCATATTTTCTTCTCCACCTAGTTTTTCAATCCGTTCATCAGGTCAATATCAATGCTGCGCTTGGTATGGAAGATGGCCACCATCAATGCCAGGCCAACCGCCACTTCGGCTGCCGCAACCACCATGACAAAGAAAACAAAGATCTGTCCATCCGGCTTTCCGAACGCATTGGAAAATGCAACAAAAGTAATATTGGCTGCATTGAACATCAATTCCAGCGACATAAAAATGACCAGTGGATTACGTCTCGTGATCACACCAATCGCACCGAGCGAAAATAAGATCGCCGATAAAACCAGGTAATAACTCATCGGGATGGTGTTCATAGTTTTGCCTCCCCCTGGCTGATCGAGATCTTCTTCTTTTCCTGTTTGGTTAAGTACGATCGCACCAACAACTGCGATCAACAGAATGAAAGAGGTGATCTCAAATGGCAGCAGGTATTTCTGGTAGAGCAGCATGCCGATCGTCTCCACTTCAACCACACTTCCACCGGCGGTGACCAGAAGTGTTGATGGGTCTTTGATCAGGAACATGAACACAGCCTCAGCGATGACGATCAAACCCACGAAAACCGTGACAATCCGTTGGAAGCCAATCGGTTCGTACTGGGCAATGTTCTCAGTACCCAACATCATGATCACAAACAGGAATAACACCATGATCGCACCGGCATACACTGTGATCTGCGCGAGGCCAATAAATGGAGCTCCCAGGATAAAGTAAATGAATGCAACTGTGGTAAAGTTCACCACCAGGAGGATGGCAGAATAAACTGCACTGCGGCTGAGCAATACGCCCAGAGCAGTGACTACCGCGATTCCGGCCAGGGTAAAGAAAATGATGAGCTGAGGTGTCAATTGAGGCATATCCGCTCCTTAATCCACCGGGTCCTGCATTGCAGGGACAGAACGGGTATAAACACCCGGTTTCACTTTTTGGGGTGTCGGCTTCGCTGGCGGCATGACCGGTTCGATCAACATATTTTTATCGTAGATGGCTGTTGCCCGATCAAGGAATGACAATTCATAATTATCTTCGAGAACTATTGCCTCTGTCGGACAGGCATCTTCACAGAAACCGCAGAAAATACACCTCAGCATATTGATCTCATACGTACTGGCATAACGTTCGCCTGGTGAATAGCGTTCATCATCGGTCTGCTCGGAAGATTCAACAAAAATCGCGTCAGCCGGGCACGCTGCTGCACATAGTGAACAACCAATACACTTTTCCAATCCATTTTCATAGCGTTTGAGCACATGCCGTCCCCTGAAACGCTTGCTGACCGGACGCTTTTCTTCGGGATATTGTATGGTGACTGGTTTGGTCCAGGCAGACCGGAAGGTTTGCCATAGACCACGCAGCATCTCGATAACACCTCTAAACATGTTATTTTCCTCCAAACAATACAATTCCAAAAGCGGTCAGCACGACATTTAATAAAGCTAATGGAAATAGGATTTTCCAGCCAAATGCCATGAGGCGGTCATATCGTATCCTGGGCAGCGTTGCCCGGATCCAAATCAATCCATAAAGTAAGATGGCTACTTTTGCCGTCAGATAGATCGGTCCAAGCCAGGGGGCGACATCGAGGAATGGTCCCAGGTACCCGCCCAGGAAAACTGTTGCACCAATTGTGGAAACTGCGATCATCTTGATATATTCCGCCATGAAAAACAATGCGAACTTCATGCCTGAATATTCAGTGTGGTAACCTGCAGTCAGTTCCTGCTCGGCTTCAGGCATGTCAAAAGGCGCCCGGTTCACCTCAGCGATGACGGCGATCATATAGATCACTGCTGCCAGGGGTTGAAGCACGATAAATGGAATTTTTGCCTGGGCGTGCACTATATCCACCAGGCTCATGGAACCAGTCAGCAGGATCGGCCCGACAAATGCCAGCCCCAATGCCAGTTCATAGCTGATCATCTGCGCAGTGGAGCGTAAGCCGCCCAGCATGGCATATTTATTATTGGATGACCATCCTGCCAGCGTGATGCCATACACAGATATGGAAGCGATGGACATGATATATAAAACAGCGATATTGATATTTACCAGGTACAGAGGTATGACCCGGCCGAAAAGCTGAATAGGCGGCCCCCACGGGACAACACCGGTAATGATGAGTGCTGGTATCACCGTAATAATCGGCGCAGCAACAAAGATGATCTTATCTGCTTTGGCAGGGATCAATTCTTCCTTGAAGATCAATTTAATGCCATCCGCCACAGGTTGAAGGATCGCCCTGAATCCAGCCCGGTTTGGTCCCCAGCGGACCTGCATTCGAGCCAGGACTTTTCTTTCATAGAGAGTCGTATACGAAAATCCGATGGTGCAAAACATCAAGATTGCCACCGCTTTTAATACCCACTCAAGTATCTGCGCCCAATCCACTACCATTTGCACCTCTATCGATGAACCTTGACCAGGATCGGTTTTTCCAGGGGCATTCCCAGGCTGGTTGGTACCAGGACATGCGAAGTGGATACACTTTCATCCACCCTTAATTCCACCGGGTAATCCTCTCCATCGATCGTAACTTTCAGCGTTTCCCCGGCAATAAAATTTCGGTCTTTTGAAGTCTTTGTATTCATGATGATAAATGGAGCAGAAATTCGCTGATCCAATAATGTTGTTTTTTGTAACATCAGGCCCCTATCGTATAAGATACTGATCGGAACTGCCAGCAAATCCACATCTTTCTGTGGATCGGGGAAAATCATATTACCGATGGATATTTCTGGTAAGTTAACCTTCTCATTCCGAATGGAAGCATTGGAAAGTTGTTTTCCAAGTCCCTGGCGATTCTCATAGGCTGTGCCGCCATAATACAAATCGCTTCGTCCTATGATGGGGCGTTGGTCTACTGTTTCAGTCAATTTTGAATAAGTGAGATCATGATAATCCGGTACATGTGACGCCATCACCATGAACATCTGTCCGGCGGAGCCAATTTCCAGGTTGGAATGGATCACTTTCTGCCTGACTTGAGCAGTCACAAGGAAATCCGCCCGGGTTCCCGGAAGTTTCTCCAATACAGGTGTAAATCGCTGGACTCTGCGCATTCCATTTGTGTATGTTCCTTCCCGTTCGATCATGGATTGCACCGGGAAAACTACATCTGCCAGTTTGGCTGTCTCGGTCAGGAATAATTCCTGAACAATGACAAACTTTGCCTCATCCAGAGCTGTCCTGAAAGCAGGATTATCTCCAACCGGGTCAGCACCGGCAATATAAACTGCGTCTGCCGAGGAAATCACTTTTTCCAATTTGTCATCAGGGCGATAACCAATATCCCAGGCTCCCTGATCATTGGCATTTTGCCATACAGGTATTAATCCACTGCCTGGTTTTCCGATCTTACCTGTTTTTTGCAGCAGTTGTGCGCAGGCTGTAGTTAACTCCACTGAGCCTTGTAATCCCAGACCATCTGACCCGTACATCACGACCAGGTTTTCAGATTCAGTTATCATTTTTCCGGCTTCACCCGCACTCTCGGTGTCAGGAAATAGGCTGAGGATCGATTCGGCTTCACGTCCGTAGTGGTACCGAACGGAAGCAGTTGCATATTTATCCAGTCGGGTGGAGCGGCCGTTCACCACGAGCAATAAAGCACCGCGTTTTACCGCATTCCTCACCTGCAGCCACCAAACCGGCGCTTCCTGGTGCAGGTCAGATGCAACCACCAGGATCACTGTACCTTTACCCAATTTTGACAATCCATCCGGTCCGGTGAAACCGACCTTGGAAACGAGATCTCCTCCCGCCATGCGGCTGTAAAGATATGCCTTACCGTTGAGGTTGTCGGTGAGTTCCTTCAAACTATACAGGTCTTCATTTGCCAGCCTGCCGCCGGCCACTGAAACGAAGTGGAAACCAAATGTACGCAGTTTCTGAGCTACATGATCCAGTGCATTTTCCCAGGAGGTCTCGACCAGGCTGCCGTTTTCGCGGATCAGTGGTAGTGTCAGACGGGTTTCACTTTCAGCAAAGTGGTAACCGAAGCGGCCTTTATCGCAGATCCAAATTTCATTGACAGATTCATTCTGACGAGGCATTGCCCTTTTGATGACCACCTTGCCCTGGCTTTTTGCTTCCCGGCGGGTATTGTAGGTCAAATTGCAGCCGACCGGACAATGATTGCAAATGGAGGCTGCTGATTTCAATTCCCATGGACGGGCGCCAAAGCGAAAATCAGCGGTTGTTAATGCACCTACCGGGCAAATATCGCTGGTATTACCTGAGAATATGGAGTCAAAACCCGGTTCAGAATTTGTGACGATCTCCAGCGAGCGTCCGCGTTGATAGAATCCGATCACCGGGTCATCTGCTATCTCGGTCTGGAAGCGTACACAGCGCCCGCATTGAATACAGCGCTCGCGGTCCAGGTAGATCAATTCTCCCAACGCAACATGCTTGGCACTGTGGTTTTTATCGTTGTAATCAAAACGGCTGGTGCCTGGACCAAAACCCATGGTCAGGTTCTGGAGCGGGCATTCACCACCTTTGTCACACACAGGGCAATCCAGTGGATGGGAGGTTAGTAATAGTTCAAGTACATCATTTCGGGCATTTTTAACTTTCTCAGTCATCCCGAGCACAACCATGCCCGGGGAAACAGGAGTGGTGCAGGCAGTTTCCAACTTGGGACCAAACTGCAATTTAGGTTTACCGGTTTCATCCAAAACCACCTGGTTTGTGGTCCGGTCGATCACCGGTCGTCCCACTTCCACCAGGCACATCCTGCACATACCCACCGGTTCCATCTTGGGATGGTAGCAAAAAACCGGAATATCAATTCCCAACTCTTTGGCCGCATCCACAATTAACGTACCAGCGGGAACAGTTACCGGCATACCATCAATGGTTAAGGTCACATCATTCGCCATACTACTTTCTCCCGTTGGATACTGCAAAATCTTCAGGGAATTTCTCGATGGCTGACATCACAGCCATGATGGAGAATTCTCCCAGAGCGCACAGGCATTTATTCTGGATCTGCCTCGCGACGGTATTCAATAATTGCACATCTTCCTTGGTATGGTCTGGTTTTAGCACCTTTTCTGTCAGGTGAGCCATCCAAAAGGTGCCTTCCCGGCATGGTGTGCATTTTCCGCATGACTCATGTTTGAAGAAGTGGACGGTTTTGTTGATCAACCAGTCCATGCTGACCGAATCATCCACTATGATCACAGAGGCCGAGCCTAACTGTGCACCCAGGCTTGGAACGGATTCATAATCCATGGGTGTATCCAGGGCTTGATCGTTCGCCAGGATCAAACTTGATGAAGCTCCCGCCGGCATGATCGCTTTGATCTTCCTTCCTTCCGGAATGCCGCCACCAAGCGTGAAAATCAGTTCCCTGAATGTTGCGCCCAGCGGCAATTCGTAATTTCCGGGTTTATTCACATTACCGGAAAGCGAGAATATCTTTACCCCGGGGCTTTTTTCAGTTCCATATTCGCGGAACTTGGCACTGCCATTTTCAAGAATGAAAGGCAGGTTTGCCAGCGTTTCGACATTGTTGATCACGGTAGGACGACTATACAACCCTTCGACTGCCGGGAAAGGCGGGCGCAGACGCGGCTGCCCCAGTTTGCCTTCGATCGATTCAAGCAGCGCTGTTTCTTCACCGCAGATGTAAGCCCCTGCCCCAAGATGGGTGTGAATGTTGAGAGAATACTCTGTTCCGAATAATTTATTGCCAAGGAAGCCGGATTTTTTCATTTCGGTAATGCAGTTGTCCAGGAATTCCGCTTGCTGCCAGAATTCACCCCGCAAATAAACATAGGCATCATGTGCTTGGACTGCATAGGATGCAATCGCCAGGCCTTCAAGGAACTGGAAAGGATTCTGCTCCAACAACTCACGGTCTTTAAATGTCCCGGGTTCCGACTCATCTGCATTGGCAACCACATAATGCGGCCAAAGATTGTTGGGCAGGAAAGACCATTTCAAACCGGTCGGAAATCCAGCGCCGCCTCTTCCCCGCAGACCGGATGCTTTAACAAGATCTATTACTTCCGCTGGTTGGAGTGTGGTGACTGCTTTTTTGAATCCTGCAAACCCGCTCAATTTTTTATACGAAGCGATCTGGTTGAGGTTGGGAGTATCCAGATGGCGAAAAAGGAGGTGCTTGCTCATGCTGTTTTCTCCTTTTCCCTCAAGTTTTTAATAACTTCCATTGCACTCGTCACAGTTTGATTCTCATGGTAACTGATCCCATCCTTACCTTGAACCTGGAACATGGGTGCTTTATCGCAGGCTGCCAGGCACATCACCTGCTCGACTGTGACCAAGCCGTCCTTGGTGGTTCCGCCGGGCTGAATATCCAAAGCTTTGCACAGATCTTTCAGGAATTGGTCAGCACCCCGTAAGGCGCAGGGGAGATCGGTGCAAATCTGGAAAGCGATATTTTCCTTCAGGATGGTCCTGGTACAGGGTGTAGAAGCCGACCACAGAAGCAACCTCTGTTGATGACATCTCCAGAATTTCTGAGATCTCATTTATTGAATGATTACTGATGAATCCAAAATCCCGTTGAACTAAGTGCAACAATGGCATTACCGCTGATTGTTTCCGATCAGCCGGATACTTTGCCAGAAGTTCTTCAATTTCCCTGGAATATTTATCTGCTATTTGGTTCATCGGTCACAATCTCCCAGGACAATATCGATGCTGCCAATGATGCCTACCAGGTCAGCGACAAAGTGACCACGGGATAACAACTGCATGATCTGCAGGTTGGAAAACGAAGGAGTGCGGAAGTGAACCCGGTAGGGGTTCGGACCGCCATCGGATTCAAGGAAGCAGCCCAGTTCACCATGTGGGCCTTCAATTGCCACAAAGACAGACCCAACCGGTGGTGTGAATCCTTCGGTCCATAATTTGAAGTGATGGATCAATGCTTCCATGCTGGTTCCGATTTCAGAGCGCGGAGGTGGAACGAACTTCCGATTATTGGAACGAACCGGACCAAATGGCATCATATCCATTGCCTGTCTGACAATACGGACTGATTGACGCATTTCTGCGATGCGAACCGTATAGCGGGCATTAATATCGCAGCCATCTGCGGTGGGTATATCAAATTCATATTGTTCATAACCGGAATATGGCCTGGCTTTACGCAGGTCATAAGCCATCCCGGAACCGCGCAAGACTGGACCAGTGATTCCCCAACGGACACAATCTTCCTTGCTGATCCGTCCAATACCACGGGTACGTTCCAGGAAAAGCGGATTCTTGGTTAATAAAGATTCATACTCATCGATCCTGCCGGGAAGAATCTCAATAAATTTTCTGACAGCACTATCAAACTCCACCGGAACATCACGCCATATTCCGCCCGGACGGATATAGGTGGTCATCATGCGCTGGCCGGAAACCAGCTCCAGTATATCCATGATCATTTCCCGTTCGCGCATTGCGTACAGGAAAACAGACATGGCTGCCAGGTCAAGAGCGGAAGTTCCCAGCCATAACAAGTGGCTGGCGATCCGCTGCAATTCTGTGAGGACAACCCGGATGGACTGTGCCCTTACCGGAACATCCAGATCGCATAGCTTTTCAACAGCCAGGCAGTAAGCCAAATTGTTACCGACCGTATTCATATAATCCATGCGGTCGGTCATCACCTCGGCCTTTTGATAGGTCTTGGCTTCCATGTTCTTTTCGATGCCGGTATGTAAAAAGCCAATGTCCGGCACGCAGTTTTGAACGATCTCACCATCAAGTTCCAAGACCAGGCGTAAAACACCGTGCGTGGAAGGGTGCTGCGGACCCATGTTCAACACCATGGTCTCACCCGTCAAGGCGCGTTCCGAGAATAAATGGTCCATTCCGCCTAATTCAATGGTTTTCTTTTCCGTCATAAATCTCTCCAGGCAGGTAAAAACATAACTATTCTTTTGGAGCAGGTTTTTTTAAGCTAATTTGATCAAAATTAAAGGTAAACTGTACTTCTTCATACCCCAATGGATAATCTTTACGCTGTGGGTAGCCGCGCCAATCTTCAGGCATTAAGATACGCCGCAGGTCGCTGTGTCCTTCAAACCGGATGCCAAACATATCCCAGATTTCCCGTTCCTGCCAATTTGCATTGGGATAAATGTTCTCAATGGTAGGAATCACCGGTGAGTTGCCATTTAACG
Source organism: uncultured Chloroflexia bacterium (assembly GCA_963757065.1). GTDB lineage: Bacteria > Chloroflexota > Anaerolineae > Anaerolineales > Anaerolineaceae > PNON01. The sequence goes on from CAVWQC010000001.1 coordinate 563,606, forward strand.
GAACCCGGATGCACAGTATGACGTTTCGGGAATGCGAGTAAAAGTGATAGACAATATGAAAACGTGGTTCTTGTTCCGGCCAATAATCGACTGCTGTTTCGTTCTCCAGCATATCGAATGCGAACTCGTCGCGCAAGTAAGTGCACATTTCGATCAAACATTCCGGTGCGATGACCAGGGTAACTTCGCCGCGGAATTCGTGCAGGGTGGTCTTGCAGCGGCTTTGAATTGCATCTACAACTGGTTTAATTTTCTCATCCATACAGCCCCTCAAAGGAGATTCATTTCCATCTTGAAAGATTTTCTTTTTTGACTTTTTCGTGGAGGGTAATGACCCCGTGGATCAATGCTTCAGGGCGGGGAGGACAACCCGAAACATAAACATCCACCGGAACAAGTTCATCCACCCCTTGCATCACAGCGTAATTATTGAAAACCCCGCCACAGGCCGCACAGTCTCCCATCGCGATCACCCACTTTGGATCCGGCATTTGATCATACAGGTTGCGCAGCACAGGCGCCATCTTGCGGCTGACGCGTCCGGCAACGATCATGAGGTCAGACTGCCTTGGCGATGGCCGCATCAATTCCATGCCGAAACGGCTCATATCATAATTTGCAGCCTGTGAAGCCATCATCTCGATCGCGCAGCAGGCCAGTCCAAACAGCATCGGCCACATGGAATTGGTACGCGACCAATTGACCGCCTGTTCCAGCGTGACTGTGACAATACCCAGGTTGCCAGCTTTTTGTTCTATTCCCATTCCAAGGCTCCCTTCTTCCAGGCATACAGATAGCCCACCAGGAGAATACCAATAAAGACCAACATTTCGAAAAACCCGAACAGGCCTAATTTTTTGAAAACTACTGCCCATGGCAGGAAGAAAACCACCTCGATATCAAACAGGATGAACAAGACAGCGACCAGGTAATAACGAACCGACATCCTGCGTGTTCCAGGACCGTAGGGGGTCATACCTGACTCGTAAGGTTGAGATTTTCTGGCTGTAGGTCGATGCGGACCAAAAACGGTTCCCAGAACTACAACAAGAATCGCAAGACCGGTAGCGAGGGCAATTAGGACAAGAAGGGGGAGATATTCCAGCATTACGGCACCTTTTAGCGAAGACTGGATGAATTTAGTCCATTATACACGAAGTGTATAAATTCGACAAAATTAGGTGTAAAAGGCGGAATTGATGACTTTGTAGAAAACAACGGAAAGATAAATCGTGAAGCCAAATAATAATGATGACGATTACGTTCTGATGCAACCCGGCTCACTAATCAACGTATATGTGAGTGAAGAAGGAGATTAACTATGGAAAATAATATTACTATCGATACCAAAAAGAACCCGGGCTGCTTGTTCCAGATCCTATGGTTCGCTTTCATTGGTTGGTGGCTGGGACAAGCCTGGATGATCGTTGCCTGGATCTTGATGATCACGATCGTGGGTATTCCACTCAGTGTAATGATGTTGAATAAGCTACCGTGGATCATCGCATTGCGAAATGAGCCCGTTCGTGTCCGGGTGACCAGACGTGCAGACGGCAGCCTGGTGGAGCGTGAAATTGATAAACCACAGGTCAATTTCCTGCTGAGGGCTATTTACTTTATTCTGGTTGGCTGGTGGTTGAGTGCCATCTGGATGGAAGCAGCTTATGCCCTGTGCATGTCTGTGATCGGTCTGCCGATCGGTTTCTGGATGTTCGATCTGGTGCCGGCAGTTGTCAGCTTGAGACGATAAATAATTAGTTATAAAAGATCAAAGATCAAAACCATTGCGGGACGGATTGAAACTATCCAACCCGTAATGGTTAATTTTTATTAATGGTTTTCTACTCTGCTGTATCTTTAGTTCAACTATACTTTTATTATTATCTTGCCCCTCGAATAAGATTCCACTATACTGATAATATAACTTCATAAAAAGGAGCGAGACATGCAGCATAATGTTAAAGCTTGGATGGTAAATTTATTGGTCTTTATTGATCCGGATGCAAGTGTACTTGAAGCATTAAACCTGATGCGCAGGCGCTACATTAATAGTATTCTGGTAAATAAAAGCAAGACCAATCCCGATTACGGCATTATTACGTCAACTGATATTTGTGACCGGATCATTGCAGAGCAGAAGAACCCGGCCACTACCAAGGTTAGCGAGATCATGCATTCTCCCATCATTACGATCAGCCAGGATGCAGATCTGATCACATGCGTTAAGTTGATGAAAGAACACAATGTTCACCATATGCCGGTGGTGGATAAAGCTGGAGAATTGGTAGGCTTTATTTCAGCAACCGATTTCCTGGTAGTCGCAGAACAACTTGCAAAATAGACTTTCTCAAATTTTCACTGGGAAAGCGAAAACCTAATCCTTATTATTATTTTTGGTTACAGGTAGATGCCATGACTCATCCTGAAATTAATCATGACGAGACGCCAGTTCGATTGTTTAAATCAGATTTTCTGGAATTTTTTACTCACATCAGCCCAATTACGGTAATCGTTATCTGGCTGCCAATAGCAGTCTATTTCACCTGGTCAGCGATTGCTGGACTGCAAGGTCAAAGCGGATGGTTCATCCCGGTCGGCATATTGATCGGTCTATTCCTTTGGACGATTTCTGAATACCTGCTGCATCGCTTCCTTTTTCATTTCAAACCCCGCACACCCCGACAGGAAAGATTATCCTTCCTTTTCCATGGGGTGCATCACGCCCAGCCCCAGGAAAAATCCCGCCTGGTGATGCCGATCGCATTGAGCATCCCGCTGGCTGCACTGTTTTATTTTGCCTTTGTGCTGATCATCGGAAAACTGCTTGCCAGCCCGGACTGGGTGGGGCCGTTGTTCACCGGATTTTTGGTGGGCTACCTGTCTATGACCTGACCCATTATGCTACCCATCACTTCCCCATGCGTTCAGGCTATGCGAAGTATATCAAACGCTACCATATGCAGCACCATTACAAGACTCCCGATGCACGGTTCGGTGTCAGCTCACCGATTTGGGACTACGTGTTTAAAACCATGCCTGCCTAGTCCACATCAACCGGTCGCTTGCCGGTGATGGACATATATATCCTCATAAATATACTCGCCAATCCCAGCTTACCGGCCAGGGCGATCAGTTTGTTCCCAAACCCCGGCACATAAATGACCCTGCCTTGACTTAAAGCGCGCAGCGATCCGCGAACCACATCTTCACTCTTCATCCAGAAGATGCGCGGCATCCGCTCTTTGATCCGGTATGGTTTATAGTCGGGAGTGTCATGAAATTCTGTGATCGTAAAACCCGGGCAGAGCGCCTGCACTTTCACCCCGGTTCGAAAACATTCCACGGATAACCCCTCGCTGAAGTTGTTTAAAAAGGCCTTCGTTGCAGAATAGATCGAGCTGCCGGTGGCAGCAGAAAAAGCACTGGTCGATGAAACATTGATGATATACCCGCGCCCGTTGGCGATCATCGTCGGGAGTGCAGCTCGTGAAAACCGCACCGGAGCCAACACATGCACCCAAAGCATGGTCATGGATACATTGACTTCTGTGGCAATGAACCCGCCCGGAATACCGAAACCGGCATTGTTCACCAGCATCTCCAGGTCAGGAATGTTTTTTATCCTTTCTTCGATTGCAGCAACTCCAGCCTCGGAGGAAAGGTCAGCCGGCAGTACTTCCACTTCCACCCCCGATTCAGTTCGGATCTCACCTGCAAGAAACTCCAATTTCTCGCGACGGCGGGCAACCAGAATCAGGTTATATCCAAGCCTGGCTAACTGGCGGGCAAATTCTGCCCCCATACCTGCAGATGCCCCAGTGATCAACGCGGTCCGGTGGTCTACCTGTTCCATAAGTCACCTTTTTTACAACTATCAAGATTTTAAGATGGATGATGAATCGCCCTGATAAAGCCCGGAGTATTCAACCGGCGATCAAGTTGAATGCTGATGTAATGCTGCAGCAGGTCTTCCATCTCTCCCCGCACCATGAGGTCAGGGTTGGCTCGTGTTGCTTCTTTGAAATCGCTGCGTTGAAAATGCCTCAAGAATTTTAGGGCAGTTACACTGACCGGACGAGCCCCCTCCACTTTTCCAACACAATTAGGGCAAACCACTCCACCCTGTTCAGCTGAAAAGTATTGATCCACTGCTTCTATTGGATTGCGGCATTTTACACACGCAAATAATTCGGGTTTAAACCCGAGCGTATCCATGACATGCAGTTCAAAATATCGGTTGGCAAAGAATGGTTCAATCCCAGAATCCAATCTTTCCAATGCCTCATAAGCCATCCGGTAAAGTTCCCGGTTCTCTTCTTCATCAAATGTAAACCGGTCCAGGATCTCCAGGACATACGCCGCCTGGGCGGTTGTTTCCAACGAATTTCGGATATTTAAATAGGCTTCGATCGTTTCTGCCTGGGTTACGATGGGCAAGTCACGGCCTTTGGCGAGCTGCAGTTGTACCCTGGTAAATGGTTCGAGGTGACCGGCCTTACGGGATTTTAATTTTCTCACCCCTTTGGCAACCACCCTGATCTTACCTTTCTCGCGGGAATACAAGGTCAATATGCGGTCTGCTTCACCAAAATTGGTATGGCGGATCACCAGAGCTTCAGTCCTGTAAGAACGAGATCCTTCGCTCATCATCACCTTGATGTACCTTGATTAATAAAAGTATTAATGGGGTAAATCAGCCGGTGTAAACGCACCAGGCAGCAATTCAGCCACAGGTGCTTCCCACTTGATCTTGCCATCCTTGTCTGCAATGATAACGATAGTGTCCATTCCAAACTCTGCCATGACTTGCCGGCATGCCCCGCAGGGAGTGCCTCCATTATCAGTCACAACCGCAATTGCCAAAAATTCTTTTTCGCCTTCAGAAACAGCCTTAAAAATGGCAGTTCGTTCAGCACAATTGCTGAGAGGAAAGGATGCGTTTTCCACATTCGCGCCATCATAGATCCTGCCTGAAGTTGTGAGTAATGCTGCTCCGACAGCATAGTGAGAATAAGGTATGTAAGCCCATTTTCGCACCTGCTGTGCAGCATCGATCAATAATTCCCTCTGCTCTAGGGAAAGACTATTTTTCATCGGTTACCTCAGTTTCTTCATTTGGCATCTTCAATGCACGTACTTTTTGTATACGCCGGCCTACCACCTTCTCAACGGTCAATTGTACATTTTCCACGATCACCTGTTCACCGCCTACCGGCACCTTACCCATCAGCCCATACATCAAACCACCAAGCGTGTCAGCCATGTCTTTCTCGATCTCTGTTCCCATGGTTTCGTTGAAATCATCCAGATCGATGTTTCCCAGGAAAACATACTCATCGTCATTGATCTTCAAAAATGGAAGTTCTTCCGATTGGTCATATTCATCCCTGATTTCACCAATGATCTCTTCAAGAATATCTTCGAGGGTGACCAATCCTGCGACCCCGCCATATTCATCGACAACGATGGCAATATGCGTTCGATTGGATTGCATTTCGGTCAGCAGGTCATCCAGTTTTTTTGCTTCCGGGACAAAGTAAGCAGGCCGGATTAGCTCACGTAAGGAGGAGAATGTATTTTGGTTATGTAAATAATGCAGTAAGTCTTTCGCATATAAAAGACCTATGACATTATCAATCGTGTCTTCATATACAGGAATGCGTGAATGGCCTGATCCACTGACCGCTTCGACTACTTCATCGAGCGGGGCAACCACATCCAGGGATACCATATCCATCCGTGGAACCATGATCTCCCTCGCCAGGGTATCTCCAAATTGAAAGATGGAATAGATCATCTGGCGTTCTTCTTTTTCAAGTGCACCATCCGACTGCCCGGTCTCAACCCAGCTCTTCAACTCATCATCCGTGGGTGGAGTAAACTGCTGCATGGTGATATTTGACTGCCCGGAAAATCTCACTACTATCGCTGTAAGCGGTGAGATGAGAATATCCACGAGTTTTCCAAAACCGCTGATCCGTAATGACCAGTTGTCCGGATTAACTAGTGCCAAACGTTCAGCGAGTGCTTCGCCAAAGACCAGGATAATTCCCACTCCCAGGACGATCAGGAATATGAGCCAAAGCGAATTTTCGTTTGTGACATTCAGAGATATGAAGAATATCGACAAAGCACCGATAAATAAATGTAAGAGTGAAGCTGCCAACCGTAAACTGACCCTGATGCGAGGACGTTCAATCGTCTTGATCGTCCGGTCAACCAGTTCCTCTTTCCCTTCCCGTAAATTCAACAATCTGGGTAAATGTGCATTGACCAGGCTGTAACGGATCAAGGTTAAGAATAGATCCAGAAAAACCAGTATTGCCATGGAAATTAGAAACGTGTTTGTGTTCATTTTCCTGTCTTCTTGATTGGCTTTGCCGGAACTCCAACAACCACTTCACCGGGTGCCACGTCCCTGGTAACAACAGCCCCTGCCCCGGTCTTCGCTCCCCTGCCAATTTTCACGGGTGCGACCAGCATGGTGTCGCTGCCGATGAATACACCTTCTTCAATTATCGTTGGATGCTTCGATTTTCCGTCATAGTTGCAGGTGATCGTACCCGCCCCAATATTCACATTTCCCGCGATATCTGCATTGCCGATATATGAGAAATGCCCCATTTTTGTGCCTTCCCCAAGGTACGAATCCTTAACTTCGCCAAAATTACCCATATGTACATGCGATGCAAGATGAGCTCCCTTGCGCAAATGGCAATATGGTCCCATCTCCACATGATCTTCAATGACAGCAAACTCTATCACAGAAGATAAAATATGGCAGTTCATCCCCAACTGGCTGGATTCAATGATCGTATTTGGACCAAGGATACAGCCACTGCCAATTTCGGTCTTACCTTTGAGGTATGTTCCCGGCCAGATGGTTGTATCCGGTTGGATCTTCACCCCGGGTTCGATATATACCTGTGCTGGGTCGATCATCGTCACGCCATTTAGCATCCAATCCACATTGATCCGTTGGCGCAAAGCAGTCTCGGCTTCAGCCAGGTGCTGGCGGGTGTTAATTCCCAGTGCTTCCGCTGGAGATCCCACTTCAATTGCCAGGATCTCCACGCCAGCATCAGACGCAACCTGGACTATATCTGTCAGATAATATTCTCCCTTGGGGGATTTTTGGATTTTTTTAAGAGCGTCCCACATCCATTGGGAATTCATGCAGTAAGCCCCAACATTGTATTCTTTTATTGCAAGCTGCTCTTTAGTTGCCTGGGCTTCTTCAACTATTCCAGTTACATTCCCGTCAGAATCTCGAATGATCCTTCCAAAACCACGCGATTCTTCCCCGGTGACGGTTAACAATGTGAGCGAACCGGGATTGTCTTTTTGTTTTCGGATCAATTCAGCAATGGTTTCTTTACGGAGTAATGGCATATCCGCACTGGTCACGACTATCTGACCATTGAATCCTGTTAAGCTCTTTTCCGTCTGCAAAACCGCATGCCCGGTGCCGAGCTGTTGTTCCTGGGTTACAAAATTGGTGTCACTGCCAAGTTCTTTTATCAGCAACTCTGCCCCATGCCCGATCACTACGATTGGTTTGTTGCCGGTGACTTCAATAGCCATTTCCACACCATAGCGGACCAAAGGTTTACCCATCAGAGTATGCAGCACTTTAGGGGTCTGTGATTTCATTCGGGTCCCCTGCCCGGCAGCCAGGATAATTGCGATCGTATCCATAGTTTATTCCTTAACCCTCATTGAAATGGTCTTCCTTCATTTTAACACAATAGGCTATGTCCGGATTTTTCCGAACACAGCCAATGGAACCTAACTCCAACTATGATCCAATGTCATTTTCGATTTATCTCGAGCTGAGGCACCTGGACTCGAACCAAGATCAACAGATCCAAAGTCTGCTGTGCTGCCATTGCACCATGCCCCAATTCCAACGAGATTGTAACATAGCTTGATTACTTTCGCCATCCATTATTACCTCAAGGCTGGCAGTATTTATGTTCATTGAGACCGCGATTTCGACATTTCGTTCCAACGGTAAATTTACTTACATGGTAAATCACTAGTGAAATTTTAAAAACTGCAATGACTTTTAAATAGCTTGATTTTTGCTTAATGATATAATTTTTTTAGTGGAAGCAAAACGAGTCATTATCGTTGACGATGAAATGGTGCTTGGACAACTGCTCCAGGCAGCATTTTCCACGCTGGGCGGATCGATCGACGTAAGCGTCCTGCCATCCGCTGAACAGGCAGCCAGCATAATGAAGGGGAAAGATGTTAATCTGCTGGTTTGCGATGTCAAATTACCGGGCATCTCAGGGCTCGATTTTACCCGTAAATTAAAATCCAAATTACCTGCGCTCAAAGTCATCCTGGTATCCGGGATGAATGATCCACAATTAAAAGAAAAAGCTCTTTCAGCAGGTGCAGATGCATTTTTCCCCAAACCGGTGGAAATGCGTGAATTTCTGGAATCAGCTTCCCGCCTGTTGGGATTAACAACTCAAACTCATCCGTTTTCCATGGATGTAAGTATTGACCTCCATTCAGACTTGATCATCGATTCATTGATCAACCTGCGCCAGGAATTATCCGCCCAGGCTGTAACCCTGATGGATTACAACGGTAAGATCATCGCCAGCGCAGGTGATTTTCCTGATGAGGGCTTTTCTTCAAAAGCTTTGCCCTATTTACTTTCTGCGATCACAAGTCTGCAAAGGGTTAATTCCGAGATGGCTGTGGAGAAGCCCGAGAATTTGTTTTCCATTCGCGGGAACCAGTTTGATTTGCTCATATCCACACTTAATGCCGGCTACTTATTATTAGTAGTGACGAAGAAAACAAAATCCTCCCTGCGGTTGGCAATCGCTTTTGATGCTATCGGTGCAGTTATCATAGATCTTCAATCAAAGATATCGCAATCTTTAGAGGCTTCGCAGGGTTATGAAACCAGTCTTGAAAAAGAGATCACTCGTGAAGCAGAACCGGAAGAGTCTATAGTCAGCGAATTGCCAGATGAACCGGAAAAAAAGCTTGAATCATTGTTTACAAAAAGCCTCAAGAAGAAACTTAAAGTTGAAGAAGTGAATACGTTTTGGGATGAAGCGACATCCAAAACGACGTTTGGAGAATCCACAGGTCCGGGTCTGCTTAATTTTGACCAGGCCAGTAAACTGGGATTAACACCTTCTGAAGAAGGAAATCCAAAATAAACTTTCTCGCATTTCAAACATAGAAAAACTCGCCTGGAGGCGAGTTTTATTTTTTCCAATTCCAACAAAATTTTGTTGGCTTGAGTTTGATTACGTTTTAAAATCCTTCCAACTTTGATAACGCAGCCAGACCATTGGGAAGAGCAGCAATTTTTTGCAGCAGCCCAAGTCGATTCTCTTTTTGATGCACATCATCTGACATCACCATTACAGCTTCGAAGAACTGGTTGATGGCTGGAATCATCGGTGTGAAGGCCTGCATGAATTCCGGGAATGAGTCATAAGTTTTGTGAGATTCGCACGCTTGAAGCGCCAGGTAAAGCTCGCGTTCAGATGGATCGACAAAATATTCCGGTGAAATGGTAAATTTTTCTTTCTGATCGCGGGTGATGCGTACGCACCTGGCATAGGCTTGAAGGTTGACCAGCCAGTCAGGTTGGGCGACCGTGGCAGTTAATTCTGTTACTGTTCGATAAGCTTTTGCCGGATTGTAACCACATTCTGCAAGCACTGCGTCCAGGACATCAAACCGGTAACCCTTGTCCAACAGCATCGAGCGTAATCGTCCAATGATAAACTCCAGGCAGGCTGATTGTGATTCTGGTGTAGCCTTGAGTGGCAGGTATTTCGCCGCTGATTCCAACCCTTGCCGCAGGTCAAAATCCAGATTCCAGGCGATCAGATTTTGCACGAGCCCAAGCGCAGCCCGTCTCTGAGCAAAGGGGTCTTTTGTACCGGTGGGAGCCAGTCCCGCTGCGAAAAGACCAGCCAGTGTATCCAGCCGGTCTGCAATGCCAATAACAAAACCGGGTAGTTTCGCCGGGCTTTTATCACCGGTAGTTCTCGGCAGGTAGTGCTCATAGATCGCTTCAGCCACCTCTGCCTGTTCACCGGAATGAAGTGCATAAAACCGTCCCATAACACCTTGTAGTGCAGTCATCTCGATGACCATTTTTGTCACCAGGTCAGCTTTACATAACTGGGCAGCGCGCCTCGTGATCGCGATTTTCGCATCATCCATCTTCAACACAGGGAAGAGGTCTTCTACTATCTTTTCGATCCGTCCGGTTTTATCCTTCATCGATCCCAGCTTCACCTGGAAAGTAAGGGTTCCAAGCCTGGGAAGGAAATTGCTTAATTTTGACTTTAGATCTTCTTCCACAAAGAAGGATGCATCAGCGAATCTGGCACGGATCACCTGTTCGTTCCCATCCGTCACAGTTTCAAGACCCAACTCATCTCCATTCCGTACAGCGATGAAATATGGCACCAGTTTTCCATTTTTGATCAACGGGAAATATCGCTGGTGCTTTTTCATCACAGAGATGAGTACTTCGGGAGGAAGTTTCAGGTGTGTTTCTTCAAAGCTCCCCCTGAAGGCAGTCGGTGCCTCCACAAGGTTATTCACTTCATCCAATAGACCTTCATCGATCTCAATATCTGCCCCAGCTTTTTGCATGATCGCAGACACTTGCTCTTTGATGACCTGTTTTCGCTGATCCTGCTCAAGCAGTATGCCCTGGGATTGTAAATAAGAAAAGTATTCTTCAATTGAAGAGACCTCAAATTGTTGAGGCTCCAGGAACCTTAATCCCCGGGTCGTTTTTCCGGAGGGTATCCCGGCATATTCGAATGGGATTCCTACTCCATCATAAAGCGCAAGGAACCATCGGATGGGGCGTGAGAATGCTGCTTTGCTGCTATTCCAGCGCATGGTCTTATCAAATTTTATCTTCCCGATGAGTTTCGGTAATTCAGCCATAAAAATGGAGTGAGCGGTTTTGCCCTTTTCTTGAACAACGATCGCAGCGTAAGTACCGCCATCCATCTCCCGTGTTTTCAGCAAAGCTGGTTCCAATCCCTTGCTTTTGGCAAATCCCTCGCCGGCTGGCGTCAGTTTGCCATCAGCGTCGAACGCCCGGTTGGCCGGTGGGCCTTTTATGATCACTTCCCGGTCCGGTTGATGAGAATCGACACCTTGAGCATATATCACCAGGCGGCGCGGTGTGCCCCAGACCTGTAAACTCTTATAAGAGAGTCGGGTTTCCTTTAATAAAGCCCCGGCCAGGTCTGTAATCTGTGAAATTGCGGAATCCAGTTCTGCCACCGGGAGTTCTTCTGTACCGATCTCCAGCAGCAGATCAGCCTGATCTGGCCCAGTGATATGCTCAACAACATCCATTTTCCCCGTCACAGCCGGGATTTCCCCTGCTTTTTTCCCATCATTTAGCCAGGGAAATTCCTGGTCTTGTCGCTGGGCAGAGTATAATTCCGCAGTTCGCCGGGCAAGATCGCGCATCCGGCCAAAGAATGCCTGGCGCTCAGTCACACCGATCGCGCCGCGGGTATCAAGAATATTAAATGTATGGGAGCACTTTAAAATATAATCGTGCGCCGGTAATACCAGTCCAGCGTCAAGGGCAGCATTTGCTTCCTGTTCGAACAATTTAAACATTTCCCTCAATCGATCTACATCAGCCAATTCGAAGTAATATTTACTATGTTCCTGCTCTCCCATCAAGTTCACATCCCCGGCAGTCCGGGTGGAGCTCCATTGGATGTCACGGAAAGAGCGTACTTTTTGCAAGGCTATCGCGATCCTGTCCAAACCATAAGTGATTTCCACCGAGACTGGTTCAAGAACTTGTCCACCAGCCTGTTGAAAATAGGTGAATTGAGTGATCTCCTGCCCATCCAGCCATACTTCCCAACCAAGACCCCACGCTCCAAGAGCAGGTGATTCCCAGTTATCTTCCACGAAACGGATGTCATGTTGGCGTGGGTCGATACCAATAGCTTCCAAGGATTTGAGGTATATCTCCTGCGGATTACCGGGATCAGGCTTCAGGATCACCTGAAATTGGTAATGCTGCTGCAAACGATTGGGGTTTTCACCGTAGCGACCATCATCCGGACGGACAGAGGGTTCAACATAAGCTACATTCCAGGGTTCCGGCCCCAGCACACGTAAAAAGGTGGCGGGATTCATAGTCCCGGCGCCGACCTGTGAGTAATAAGGCTGCCAGATCAGGCAGCCCTGGTCAGCCCAGAATTGCTGCAGCTTCATGATAATGGATTGGAAATCAAGGGATTGAACCATAATTACTCCAGGATGGATAAGATGTTTTGATTATACCAAATGGAAAACCGTCCTTAATAAATAAACCGCCTGGTGTTGATCAAGGCGGTTTATTATTGGAGATTAAGAAATATTTATACTCGCCGCCCACCCTTCAGGTTTGCCTGGAGCACTTTTAGTTCTTTCATTTTCCCTTCTGCGAGTAAAGCAGCCTGCTCCGGCCATGACGATGGTTCTGCGAGGGCAAAACCTGCTTTTTTTAATAGGCTTGCAATTTTATTGGCATCGGTTTTAGCAAGCACTTTATAAGTGGTAATTCCATTTTCCTTTAACATTCCAGAGATTTTTGGTCCAATGCCTTCTATTGCAGTCAGATCATCATGCTTCACATGAACGCTGCCATTCGTTGATCTCGGTTTGGTGGTCTCTTTCATAGCCGTTTGTTTCTCTCCTGCCTTGAAAAAGAAAATAATAGCCAAAACTATTATGACCAAAATTATTCCAATTATTAAACCAGTTATTGTGCTTCCAGTCATTTTCTTTTCCTCCCGGGTAATGGTAAATGATATCACTCTCACTGTACTTCAAAACATCGTCGTTTTCAATATATTGCTTCATTTTCCGGATAATTACCGCTGTGTGCAAATATGTAAACAATAGGTCAAAAACTTGCATACATCTGATGGTAATTGAATTGGAAATGAGTATAATAATATTGTACGGCAGGAGGAAACATGGAAAAAATGGTTAAAATCCTGATTGAAAAACATCCGGATGGCTATTTAGCTTATCCCCTCGGGTTACGAGGTGTTGTTATTGGTACCGGAGAGACAGAATCTGAAGCATTAACGGATGTTCGCTCGGCAATACTATTCCATGTGGAAACCTTCGGACAGGAAGTGTTTGGAAGCGGACCATTGGTAATGGAAGCTGTTTTAACTGAGACAGGCATCAGCGTATGACAACTTCCATCCCGGAATCTGCTCCAAAGGATAAAGTGATCCATGCATTGGAAAACCTGGGCTACCGTCTGGTTCGCCAGGGAACCCATATTTCCATGTCCTGTTATACATCCAATGGGATGCAGCTTCCCCTTACCATCCCGGATATTCCGGATTTCAAAGCATCAACACTGCGAATGATCCTCAGCCGTGCAGGTATCTCAAAACAGGATTTCTTGAAAGCATTCAACTCGGATAATTCACCGGGGAAATAATCCATTTCATCAAAATAGTCAAAATATCTCCCGGGGTTTTATTTTTCATACCTATTTTCATTCGAAAACAATCTTTCAATTTATTCCATGGGAAAACTGATCACAATAACTGGAGTATCCGGAACCGGAAAAACCACTTTTGCACAAAAGCTGGGAGAAAAAACCGGCATACCTTTTTACCTGGAACAGCACGCCCAACGCCCTTTCCATAATGGAGCTGTATCAGATCCCGGTTCGTTTATGCTGCAAAATCAGATGGACTTTTTATTATACCGGGCAGAACAGGAGCGGGAAATTCGAAAATCCGGAAACGCTGGCATCGTTGATGGTGGTCTGGAGACTGATTATTATGTTTTCACACACATGTTCCGCCAACGAAATTTACTCTCGGATGCAGGCTTTGCTCTTTGCACACGTTTTTATCACCTCATCCGATCGCTCACCCCCCCACCAGATTTGATCGTTTATTTAAAAGCTTCGCTCGAAGTCATTAATGAACGTTATTTAAATCGGCAGCGGCAGGTGGAGGTTTCCCGTCTTGAAGATTTGACCGCACAGCAGGTGTTGATCGAGACCTGGCTGGCAGCGGAAAAAAATAACCGGATCATCACCATTGATGCGGATGAGGATAACGTTGAGTACCCTCAAGGTATCGACAAGTTAATGCCCATCATCAGCAACCTAACTTGAACTTCTTCTCCATTTTTCACCAGGGTAGGAGGATGAAGAGAGGTTATCTACTCGATCTCAATATAGATCCTTTTGTTGATCTTGCCCTTGCTCTTATAATCCACGATCTTCATTCGTCCCACTTCAGCCGGTGGACGCGACATGTGTCCCGCCATCCGCCTGCAGATCCAGCCCGATTATCTCCACAGTCCGGACTTCCGGTATGCCTGGGCGGCAGCAGGTTGATCTTGGTGCGGATCAGGTCCGGGATTTTGAAAGCTTCCTCCCGAGGAAGGATCTTGACCCGTACCGGTAAATTCTTTTCCACCTCACGGTTGACTGCCTGTTCGATTCCATCCACCAGGTCGCGGGTCATCGATTCGAATTCAAAATCCATCCGACCCTGCTGCAGATCCATATCGCCACCGGTGACTTGCGCCCCGAAGTCTCGAAAGATCACACCGCACAGGATATGCATTGCCGTATGAGTGCGCATTAACCTGTAACGCCGCTCCCAGTCCAAGCTCCCTTTGACCAGACTTCCCGCCACCGGTAATGAGTCTGTCCCAGCCAAAAGGTGTTCTATTCCTTCCGGACCCTTGCGGGTCTTCTCCACCTGCCAGGTTTGGTTTCCCATCGACATTGTTCCCAGGTCACATAACTGTCCTCCTCCGCCCGGGTAAAAAGCCGTCTTGTCCAGGACAACAGATCGGGAAGCAACATCGCTGAATAAGACTCCCGCTTCGAATTCACGCAGGTAGCTGTCGGTATGATAAAGGTATTCGGTCATAATTCCTCCATTCGATTTCTGTGACTTATTATACAATTATGAGCAGCACCAGAATGACCCATCGGGGTTATAACTTTATATCACTTTCTGGAGGAGTCTTGGAACGGTTTTTTGCTAAAGACTGGAATGGTGGTCCTTTCGTGCTTTTTGGTCACAGATCACCTGGCCATCATCGCATTTTTTGTGCTCCTGAACCTTTCCTTTTTCTGGCTGCGCAAGATCAAGAGCGAGCGATTCCGGTTCCGTTTACGGCTGGGTCTGGCAATCTCATTACTTCTTTTTGAGGTTGCCTGGCAAACCTGGAGCATAAGCGTCGGAAAGTGGAACATCCGTGAGAACCTTCCATTGCATATGTGCTCGCTCTTCCTTTTTATTAATTCGATCATGGTGTTAACCCGTTCCAAAACGTTGTATGAGCTTTCCTATTGCCTGGGGATTGGCAGCGGGTTGCAGGCATTCCTGACCCCCGACCCGGGACCCTACGGGTTATGGCATTTCGTCGCAGTTCAGACAATTTTCGGGCATGGATTGCTGGTCTCCCTGACCATCTACATGACCATCGTGGAAGGATTTCGCCCGCGATGGAGTTCCATCCCCAAAACTTACCTTTTCGGGGTGTCTGCATTGCTCTTCTCTTACCTGGTGAATCGTATGTTGGGCAGCAATTATATATTCACTTTGCACAAACCTGCTTCTGCCAGCCTGCTGGATCTCCTGGGTCCATATCCCTGGTATCTATTGTCCATGGCTGGAGTTGCCCTTATTATTATGCTGCTATTGGTCGCACCCTGGGAGATTTGGAAAACGATCCACAGTAATCGAAAAAAAATGATTCTGATTACCTGAGAACTGAACTTAATTCGTTGTGTTTAGTCATATTTTTAAAATATTCTGGAGGCACATCATGGACGGCATCGGCAGGTACTTTGCAAAGGTTTGGGACGGAGGTGATTTTGTTGTGTTTGGTAAAGATCACCTGGTATTTATTATTTTTGTCCTTTTAATAAACATTTCTTTCATCTGGATGCGGCGCATTAAAAGCGAACACTTCCGCCGCAACATGCGTTGGGGTATGGCGTTCACCTCCATCTTCGTGGAACTGCCTGGCACACTTGGAAGATCTGGCTGGGAGAGTGGACAGTAGCCGAGATGCTTCCACTGCACTTGTGCTCTATCTTTGTCATCCTCAACAGCATTATGCTCTTCACCCGTAACTATCGCATCTATGAATTCAGTTACTTCCTGGGGATTGGCGGTGCATTACAGGCGTTCCTGACCCCGGATGCTGGCGTTTACGGCCTCTGGCACTTCCGCCCCATTCAGACCCTGGTGGCGCATGGATTGATCATCACTGAAGGTGTATATATGACCGTCGTGGAAGGTTTCCGCCCACAGATCAAATCGTTCCTGAATGTATTTATTTACGGAAATATCGCCATGGCTGTCGTGTATGTCATCAATTTACTGGTGGGGGGCAACTATATGTTCCTGATGCATAAACCCGTCACTGCCAGCCTGTTGGATGTCCTTGGACCATGGCCCTGGTATATCCTTTCGCTGGAGGCGGTTGGTTTTGTCATGTTTGGCTTGTTGTATCTACCCTGGGTTTTCATCGACTGGCGGGCAAAGCGCCGGATGGCTCTTGAACCCGGATAATATGATTCAGGACGTTGGTTTTGAAGTAAACACAGGATGCATCGGCAACTGGTATCCTGTTGCTGGAGTTATGAGGAAAATCGGATCTCTTTCAAAGTCGAAGATTTCCCGCTATTCTTTCGTTTTCTTCCTAATGTTCATTAAGTTCAACACCTAATTCGCACCTAACCTGCGTTTCGTCTCATAGATATGGAACTTCGTTAAAATAATATATTTTGTGGTTGTTCTTGCTATTTCAAGCATAATTCTCTCAATTAATGTATTAATAACACTGAATTTTTGGAATATTTTGCAGGTTGTATATTTCGCAGGATTCGATATACTATAAAGTAAGCAGTAACAACTTTGGCGTAAGCCAGATCCTTCTTATATTCGACAAATCAAAAATACTTAAGAGTTTGGATGGCGGGATTGAAAAACTGTCAGGGGAATATTTCGTATATCATCAGTAATAAAACCCAAATAATTTCTTCTGATTCCATGAGTTATGCTCCAATCCTAGCTCCTGGGATCTCTTTTTATCCAGTCAACCATATCAGCGAGAAATCCTGTGAATCATAATCCCCCGGACAAAACAATTTCTAATACTCCATCAGTATCCAGCAAAGTAATTGTAAGCTGGAAAGAAGTGCTAGAATTGCTGGTTATCACGATTGTGTACTGGATAATGGTTCACCTTGGCCTCTTGCTGGTGACACAATCTGAAGGAATAGCATCGATTTGGCCAGCCAGCGGGTTTGCATTAGCAGTTTTATTACTTAAAGCGAAACACCGGTGGCCGCTTTTACTTACCATTATTTTTGTTACAAACGCATTTGGAAACTGGAGCTTTGGCAACCCCCCTTTGGTCAGCCTGGGTTTTGCTCTTGCAAATACCTTGGAACCGGCACTTGGCGCATGGGTAATGGTCACTTTTTGTAAATCAAAAATTACTTTTGAAACTACCAGGGAAATCGTAGTGTTGTTCTTAGTTGGAGTTATTGTCAATGCTTTCACTGCCTTGCTGGGTGCTCTTACTTCCTCCCTGGTTTTCCATTCCACATTTCTGAACGCCTGGTATGTGTGGTGGGCATCAGATGGATTGGGAATCATTCTAATCACTCCATTTATCATCAGTTGGACAACACAAAATAAGGTAATTCCTTCTGCTTCGTTGCGGCAAATTTTAGAGACTTCAATCCTGGTGGTCATTATAGCTGTGTTCGCCTGGTTGTTATATGGTCCATTCACAATTGCAGAAAATCCGCTCCTTGGCAATTACATGCTCTTTCCGTTATTAATTTGGATGGCTTTCCGGTTAAGCCCGCGGGGTGTTGCGCGAGTACTTTTATTGGTCGCGGTGATTGCCACCTGGAACACGTTGCGTGGACATGGTATTTTTAGCCTTACCAATCAGGATCAGGCAGAACAACTGGTGTCCCTGCAGATTTTCCTCGCAGTTGAAACTTTCTCTGGTTTGATATTAAGTGCCATCATCTCCGAACGCCGTACAGCCGAGACACAAAAGGAGACTGCTCTCAAGGCAATGCGGGAAAGTGAAGCCAAATTCCAGACCATCTTTGATGATGCACCTATCGGAATCTTTCAATCAACAGCGCAAGGACAGTACCGGTTGGTAAACCCGGCCATGGCGCATATTTTTGGCTATGATTCACCAGCAGAGATGGTCGCAAGCGTTTCCGATATCAGTAAACAGGTCTATGTAAATCCTTCAGACAGACTCGATTTTCAGCATTCGCTGGTCCAGAACGGAAATATTTTTGAATATGTCGGGGAAAATTATCGAAAGGATAAAAGTATTGTTTGGACTCAAACGACTGCCCGGGTCGTTAAAGACACCATGGGGAATATCCTATTCTATGAGGGATTTATCACCGATATCAGTGAACGCATCAAGGCTGAGGCAATACTGAAAGAAAGCGAAAAGCAATTTCGCTTTATGTTCGAAAAATCGCCTATTGGGTATACGCTCACTTCAATTGAAGGCGAGTATCTCCAGGTTAATCATGCTTTTGCTGATATGCTCGGCTATTCAGTGGATGAACTTGTTGGAAAGAATTGGGCAGATATCACTGTTCCTGAAGATATCGATCCAAATCACCGGATCCTTAATCTCGTTCTTTCGGGTAAACAAAATTCCACCTTTTTTGAAAAACGATATTTCCGCAAAGACGGGAGCATGATCGAAGTATTCATCAGTTCAACATTGCTGAAGGGCGAGCAAGATGAACCGCGATATTTCATTACGAACATTATTGACATTACTGAACGCAAGCAGGCTGAATTGGAAAAGGAAGCCGTTCTCGAAGCGCTGCGCGTGAGTGAACAGCAATTTAAATTAGTTTCGGAACTCACTTCCGACTATATTTATAAGATCGGGGTATCAGCGGAGGGGAAAGTCTCGCTGGAATTTGTGACCGATAGTTATTACTCCGCAACCGGCCGGGATATTAATAAAACCAGGACATTTGATCAATGGATTGAAATCTTTCATCCCGATGACCTTAGCAAGGCAATCCTCTTCATGCAAGACCTGATCAATACACACCAACCCGGTAAATTGGAATGTAGAACATACACCGGTAACGGCAAATTGCGTTGGATCGAGATCGTAGCCCAACCTGAAGTAAATGAGAAAGAAAATCGGGTTGTAAATATAATTGGGGCAGTAAAAGACATCACTGAGCGCAAAGAGGCGGAAACCAAACTTCAGACCCTGAGTCTGCATGATCAACTGACTGGTTTGTATAACCGCGGGTATTTCGAAGAAAGCATGCAGCAGCTCGAACATGGCCGGCAATTCCCAATCAGCATCCTGATGGCTGATTTGGACAACCTGAAAAGCACCAATGACCGTGCCGGCCATGCCGCAGGAGACGACCTATTAATACGCGCAGCTCTGGTATTGACCAAAGCATTCCGTGCTGAAGATGTGGTCGCCCGCATAGGCGGAGATGAGTTTGTCGTCCTGCTGCCCAGCACATCCGCCGTCGAGGCAGAAGTTGCGGTCGATCGGTTTAGACACTGCCTCGAAGAGGATAATAAAGCTCATCCTGGATCACCGCTAAAGATCTCCTGTGGAATTAGCACCGCAGAGAAGGGTGATTCCCTGGAAGAAACGCTCAAGGACGCCGATGCAAGTATGTACCACGAGAAAAAACGGCGGAATCTTAATACCAGGCAATTATCTTAGCCGGTAATCGGACTTGATCAGGTGTGTTTATCCACTAATTACTCGACCAATTCAAGTCATCCATGAAAAAACGCCTGGGGGGTTGAAGGTTATTGTATTCCATTATGGAAAGTGGAACGGGGAATAATTACCGCGAATAACTAGTTTGTTATGATTTTTTGACTGTGAAAAGCCGAACCAAAAATCGGCCAGATTTTTTAGGTTATTCCGCTATATCGGAGATAAATAATGAATAAAACCAGTTTTCGGAATAATTTAAGGAAAGTGTAAGGAATAGTTAATATCTTCTACTTGACTTGCATATCTACAATATCTTATAATTTCTTTAGTTGCATATAGGGAAGCTTTGAACTAAGAATTTTATTGGTCGCACGGTTTGCGCGGGGGAGTGAGGCTGCGCAGGCGAGATTCTTAGGGAGCGAATTGCGAAACCGGCCGGGTTAATCTGGGTCGGTTTTTTAATTGCATGCAACGCTCAGGAGGTCGTTCGAATTTTCTGAAAGTTTAGGTAGTCAAGGAATTACTTGACGTCTTAAAAGTGCGTCTCGACTGGTTGCAGCCAATCGAGACAAGATAAAAGGGAACCGGAAAGCGCCCTCTGTATCGATTTAATTATACAGACGGGGGACATTGATGTCAAGAAACCCTTTCATTATCTTCATTATATTGGGAAGGCGCATGGTTGCAGCCGTACGCCGGATCCATTCTTCAGGGAAACAGAGAAGCGCTTCTGTATCAGGCAGGTCTTCCAGCGGCCTCTGAAGGGAAAGGAAAGAGGGAAAGCAGCGGAACGAAAAATGACTGGCAATTGTATCCTTTGAGCTTCAAGCTCAGTCGATCATAACCAATTCAATTCATAAATTAGGGAGAATGGATAATGAAAAAGAAAATTTTGGTTGTTGTTTCACTGCTCATTGTAGTTGCTTTGTTAACCACCGGCGCTTTTGCTTACTTCACAACTCAATGCACGACATGCGACCGGAAACATTCAAGCTGGTAACGCTGGATCTTAAAATTGCAGCTGTAGTCCCTTCAGCTAATTGCCCGGCTGCGAATGAAATCGTTGCAACAGATGTCACCTTATGGGATTTAGACAAATATAGCCCCTGGCGATAAGTCACCGGCAAACTTTGCATGAAAAATACAGGAACCATTGACCAATTGCTCAGGTTGGTTTTGATTGGACCGGTATGACCGGTACTCTTGCGGAACATCTTTTTGTCACAAAACTTGAGAACTCAAGAACTGGTGATGAGATTGCCGCATATATCGTAGCAAATGATGTAAATAGTGATGGGAAAATGTCATTAGCTGAACTTGGGCGATGGTGCCGGTGAAGATGAATATTGGGTTGGTGGAGTTAATATATTCCTTCCAGTTGATGATGTACAATGGGTTATTACTCATTCGTTTTTGATCCGGCAGCTGGAAATGAATTCCAAAACATGAATTTCGGATATACCCTCACCATTACTGGATATCAACATCCAAAGTATTAAACCTGTAATTTGATAATAACGTTCATAATTGGGGTGTTGGCCAAGTCAACACCCCAAAACCATTTATCAACATCGAAAACACTATGATAAAAACAATTGGAAACATCTTCTTTTATGGCATTTGTGCTCTCCTGCTTTTTGTGGTTGCCTGCCAGGTTGGGCTGCTCCCGCTGCGTTTTACCTACTTTCTCAGTGGATCCATGCGCCCAACTTACGAACCGGGTGACATGGCTTTCCTGTACGTCGGCAAAACCATCCAGGTGAACACCGGGGATGTTGTCTTTTTTTCATCAGGTGGTTATCCAACCCTGCACCGGGCAGTGAACGTCGAGAATGGGGTCATCACCACCAAGGGCGACGCCAACCCCGAAGCCGATAGGGAAAAGATCACCAGTGTGGATGGCAAACTGCTCTTCGCCATCCCAAAGATCGGGTATGCCATTGATGTGATCCGCATTTTCTTCAATAACCTCGGACAATTGATCCGGGGCAGCGGATAAGTTCTTTTGCAATTATTTAGTTCAATTATGGAGGTATTCCATGAAAAAAGTCGGGTTGTTGCTGCTGGTGTTAGGGGTCTTGAGTGTTTTAGCTTTCGGTATGACCGGTTCCGGCGCATGGTTCACATCTGTCACTGAATTGACCGGAAATTCCATTTCCACCGGAACACTCGACCTGGGCGTGGAAGGCGGTCCTTTCGCCGCATCGGATCTGCAGCCCGGCGCCGGATGGAGCAATTTAGGCTGGTTCTGCGCAACGAACAACGGCAATTATGACCTGAAGTGGCGCGGCTGGATGTACGATCTGAATGATCCCAAAGGTCTGCGCGATTACCTGCACATCCGGGTGACCCTCAACCCCACCGACCACCAGGGAAATTACGGACCGCTGAATACGGTCCTGGTGAATGATGTACCCTTCACCGAATTATTATCCAACAGCAATACCACCATCCTGCTTGACGACACCACCATTTCAGCCGGAGACCCGGCTTTTACACCGGGATCGAAGATCTGTTACCAGCTTGAAGCCAGGCTTGGAGATGATGCGGGCAACGCACAACAGGAAGGCTCGCTCACCGGCAAATTGTACCTGCTCGGCACCCAGTGGATCGCTCCCTGGTAAACCGGGATTTTGAAACGCGAGGAGAAACACAGCAGGATCGGTGTGAACCCGGTAAAGAGAGACAGGCGGCATGGCATTGACTTACGCGGACACGGGAGCTGATCTCACCAGCCATATTGATACACACATGGCTGATGAGATGGATACCAGCCGTTTCATGCCGCCTTTCACAGAACATATTTGCAACGAACCCACCCTCACCCGATCAAGAGGCGATTGGATCGTTTCGCACTCAGTTCCCCCCTTCTACATTCCCATCCCGCCAGAAACCGCCCTTGAGCAGAAAAATTATCCAGCCACAGTCACAGACCCCGCTCTAATTGAACAAATCGTTCTCCGTGCACCTGACTCTCTTTGGCGCAGGGATATCGTCCACGGAATAAAACGCACCGGCTGGGCAGGCGCATGGTTGATCATCTTCTTCCTGATCTTCCTGGCGTATGGAAACCTACCTAACCGCTGGTATCACATTCTGTATGTATACAGCGGCAGTATGTCGCCTGCCATCAATCCCGGCGACTTGATCATCATCACGCCACCGACGAAGGTCCT
The DNA here is from genome assembly GCA_963757065.1 of uncultured Chloroflexia bacterium. GTDB lineage: Bacteria > Chloroflexota > Anaerolineae > Anaerolineales > Anaerolineaceae > PNON01. The sequence goes on from CAVWQC010000001.1 coordinate 586,576, forward strand.
CGAGCCAGGTATGATCCTGACCATGCGCGTCGATGGAAAACTGGTCACCCACCGGCTGATGGGTATCAGCAATGACGGGTTGGTCATCACCAAAGGGGACGCCAACAAAACTCTGGATAGCTGGGATCAGGCCAAATTGGAAATTGGCGGCATCGTGCGCGGACGAATCCCTTACCTGGGATATATGTCGCAGATCGGGGGAGTATTCAATCAGAAAGCCACCGGCGGCTGGTATGTGGATGCGCACCAGATCAACCTGGATCTGACATCCGGTAAATGGGTTCTGGAGCCGACCGTCACACCCGGGCAGTCCGGAACATCGATCACAGCCAGCGTGACCGTCGACGGAGTCTGCATTCCATCTGACGTTGAGCTGCCGGAAGGTGACACTTCCGGAATAAAAAGATGCGTGGATGTTCCCCCCGGCGACCCGGGCGCGGTGGAGGATGAGGATGTTCTGAATGCCTATGGCCAGGTCTGCCTGACAAATTCGGGTGATTTACCCGCACAAGACCTGAAGGTGCTGTTCCAGGTGCAGTTCAAACCCGAAAATGGTCCATTTGAGGATCTGGTAGATGCTACTTATGAATTTATCCCGACTGAGGTATTAGCCGCCGCCACCAGCCGCTGCTACACTTACCGGGTCGGTTTCGCCCCTGTGGAAGGTGTGGTTAATTACAGGATGGTGTCGCATGTGACCATTACCAACCATTCCGGTTACCTTCCCGGCGGTCCGCACTGCACCGGTCCTGATCTATGTCCATTCGGACCGGATCCTAAAGCCGACTTTACCATCGATCCCGGTTGGCTCAATAACAGCATTGTCGAAGAGATCTTACAGGTGGAGACTCCGATCCCTACCGAAACACCTGTGCCTACCGAAGAGACACCCACCCCGACAGAAATTCCAGCTGTGCCTGACCCAACGGAAATGCTCGAGCTGCCAACCGATACGCCACCCATTATCGATCCAATTGAAGTGCCTACGGAACCCGTTGTGACAGAAGAGGTTGTAGAGGCAACTCCGTAGTAATCGGTTGGGATTCACAAAACCACTCATACTCAATTACAGCTAAATGTCTCGTGTGGAATTTACACAATAGAGAAGGGTTGTTCCCTGATCTAGACCCGCAAGGCAGTCGATGCAAGGAAGCATTGTAAGAAACAGACAAGGAATTTCATTATGAAAAGGGTGATCTTCAGATCACCCTTTTTGTTTTCATCATGTTTCTATTCTTTTGTCTCCGGCGGCACTTTTTGTGTTTTCCGTTTAGCCAGTTTGGAAATACCCCATTTGATTCCCCATCCCAGCAGGATGAATGGAAGCGCAACGGGAAAAATGACAACGAGTAGCCAGATCAATATGGTGCCCAGGCCGCGATATGCGGAACCCAGGGAGCTGCCAGCTTCTTTGAAGGTTGTCCCGGGATTCCATGGGGTTGGAGTCAGTGTTGGTGTGGGTGTATAAGTTGGTGTGGGGGTTTTCTCTTCCACCTTTGGATGAAGAGTGATCGTGATCGAGGAGAAGGAAGCTTTTGCACTCAAGTAATTCATCCGACCGGTTATTTCATCGATCTGCTTATCAATGCTTAATAGCTGATCGTTTACTTTTAATGCCTCTTCCACAGTCGCCGCTTTATCCAGAAATCCTTTTATCCGTTCGCGAGTTGCCCGCAGACTGTCCAGATTGGATTGTAAGTTAACATATTCTTCTGAAACATCCTGTCCGGATGCAGTTTCGTTGTTAACCTGGATCGCAATTTCCCTTAATCTGCGTAAAACCAGCTCAAATTCATCTACCGGCACACCCAGGGTGATGGTTGCCGATTTCATATTCTCCCCATTAATGGTTTCAAACCAGGATTTTGAACTTACGATATACCCTCTTACATCACCCACGATCTGGGTGATGCGGTCTATCGCAATATCTGTGTCCTTTACCAACAGGTCGACTTCAGCATTCTTAATGATCTTCTGACCATTTGCCGGCGCACCGCTATTTAAAGCACCGCTAACCGCATTAGCCACATCCGCTTCCGCCTGGCTGGCCGGCGCTGCCGCTGGAGGTAGAGCCATCTCGGGTTTTTGAGCGGCGGCAACCGCTTGTTCTTTCAATACCTCTGACCTGCTGGGGGCAGGTGCACAGGCCGCGATCAATATGATGCAGGCCATCCCCAATAGACATACAGCTTTGATCATCTTCTTCATTTCATCCTCCCCGCGTTGAACAAATATGGAAAACAAATTTGGGATAATGGCGTTTTTATCCCATACAGAAAAGTATAGCATTTATTCCTATTAACCGACGCAAGGTTGATGGAATAAGTTCCTTGCTTGATAAATTGGATGTCCCTGACCTCACCTTTTCTTTTCTATTTTTCCCATATAATTATCTGATGTGACCAACCTTTGAATAATGAGTACCAGATGTAATCGTGCAATTCTGGAGCATATAACAACCATGAAATCCCCATTCCCAAATACTGAATACAACAATGAGCAGTTCAAATCCATCGACTGCCGGTCCACTGAAGTGCGATCAGTGGAATTCAATGAGTGCAAATTCAACCGCTGCACCTTCCGGGAAGCTGCCTTGATCGGGTGCAAGTTCCACAACTGCACCTTTCTGGATTGTGATTTCAGCTTAACCAAACTGAATAATTGCCTGTTCACAGAAGTGGTCTTCAAGAATTGTCAACTGATCGGGATCAACTGGATGGAGACATCGCTTGCAAAGAAGAATTTCCTGAAAACGGTCGATTTTCTGAAGTGCGTACTGAATTATTCAACATTTACCGGATTGCATTTGTCGAAGATCCAGATGATCGATTGTATAGCGCACTCAGTGGATTTCACCGATGCCGACCTCAGCCAGGCGGATTGCAGTCGAACGGATTTCAGTGAAAGCCGGTTCCACAATACCAACCTGTCTGAGACAAATTTCACCGATGCAACCAATTATTCCATCTCGGTGATCGATAATAATGTGAAGAAAGCCAAATTCTCCCTGCCCGAAGCCATGTCGCTGCTTTACAGTCTCGATATTGTATTATCGGACTCAGATAACAATATATACTAAAATTTAAATAGTCAAAAAGTAGGATAGGTTGAACGATAATTGCTTTATGCTTATGGCCAACTTATTATTAATACATGGAATGCATTGAAAATGATCACATGTCATAGGTGTGGATATCTAAACCCGGATAATTATAAGCGGTGTGCTAATTGCGCTATTGATCTTCAATATGCAAGGGTAAATTATACAAATAAGCCCAAGACGAATGAAGAAATGTTACAGATTGGTAATTGTGGTCGAGAGGAGCACAACCTTCCTGTCAACAAAGAATCGAAGGAGATAATTCCAATTCCACAAGAGACATTAATGCAATTCCCGACCTCTTCATTTTGGAACAGTGCAAATATTTTAATTCTTGTAAGTTTTCCAATAATTGTTATTAGTGGGTGTTTGGCATTATTTTGGTTATTCACTAATGCTATGTGCGGCCAGGAGGTGATCAACGAAGTATATTCACCCGATAGACAATATAAGGCGGTTGTTTTTGAACACGATTGTGGTGCAACAACATCATTTTCTACAGGAATATCCATCATAAAAGGATCAGAAAAATTGTCTTCCAATTATGGTAATTGGAAAGGAAGAATTTTCTCCTCAGATGGACATCCTGATTGGTCAATAAAACAAGTAACCTGGAATACTGATCGGTCAGTTACAATCAATTATGATGATAATTATGAAGTATATATTAACAAAAATAAAGTCAGAATCTTTTTTACTACCATAACAATTGATTATCAAACTCCTTCATGCGATGTTAACTGCGGTGAATAATTCTTTCAACTTCAGAATACCGTACGTTACATACGACACCGAGTTTACTACCCCATCACCTTTCCCTCCCCATCCACCAACCCGGCTGACTGCGCCAGCAGCAGCACCAGGTCAAGCAGCTCGGATTGTTTTAATTCTGTCACCAGCTTGCCCTGCAGCTTTACACGCAGAGCTTTCTCTTTCTCCCGGTCTATCCTTTTTCTGAATGTCATCCACCACGATCCGTTTCGTCATTCTACCTCCTTCACCACTAAGCTCACCCTGACCGGCTTATCCTTCACTGCCACCAGTATCTCTCCCGGAGTGGACGACACCACCTCCAATTCCCCTTTCCCGGTCGCCATCCATCACCAGCGATTCCTCCATCATTGATGTCCCATGCGTGATCACCAGCATCACCTCCAGGTTTGCCCGTGCGGGAAACTCCACGCTGACCAAGGCTGCATCCAAACCATCCGCGGCGATCTCAGCCTTGTCCACCCGCAGCCAGCAGGGTTGGTGAGCTGCCAGCAGCCCATTGACATCCACCAATTGTCCATCCACCACTACAGCCAGGGGTTGTTCCGTGGCACTGATCACACTCACTTCAGGGTATGCCGCCCTTAATTCCTCGGTAAATTGTTCAAAATTCATCATCTTTCCTCCTGCCCCCCTTTCATCCCCCATTTTCAGGAAAATGGGGGGACAGAGGGGGGCTGAAAATTAATATTCGATTACCAGCGCCCCCCAGTAGCAGTCCGCCCGGCTGCCGCTGGTCTTCCACTCGAAACGCGTCTCCACCGGTCCATTTGGCAGCGCCGATAGAATATCAGCACTTTTCACCAATCGTCCCTGCTGCGGTTGCGGTGGTGGAGATCTCCACAATGGTCAGCGAATCGGTCGAATTATAGAAACGTACATAAGCGGTGGCGCTGGCTGCAAACAAATTCGCCACCATATAGGCAGCCTTTGCACCTGTCTTCAACCGGGTAAAATCCAGCAGTTGATGGCAGACACCCGTGCTGGCATAAGTGGTTTGACTGGTGTAATACACCCAGGCTTGCAGCGTAATGACCGCACTCTTCCCGCCGGATTGCCCTGAGGTATACGTTTGGATGGATGAGGAATCCAGCGCGGCACCGTCCCAGCGGCAAACACCGATCAAACGCTGGTCTGCACCTTCGGTGGCGCTGGTGTTGACAGTTAATGTGAATTCAGAACTGCCTGCGGTGCGGTTGGCGAAGATGTACCAATCCGCCGCTCCGCCGCTGAAAGAATTGGCAGGCAGGTCGACATTGGCATTCGCCTGGCACATCACCCCGCGGATCATCAGGGTGGGCGGGAAGTGAGCATCATACTGAATACGCAGCCTGTTAGCCGCCAGGTAAGAAATGGAAACACCGGAAGAATAGCTGCTCAAAAAGCTGCCCAGGTTGACTGCGTCCGCAGCTGCAGCCCCCAGCCGAAGCGCATCTGCCCGCAGGCGATTGTACTGGACGATGCTGGTCGGCTGACCGGGGGATACATCCAGTGAAGAAGGATAAGTTGGTGCTGTCATGGTGCTCCTTTCAAGCCCGCCAGTAAGAATTGTCCCAGCTCATGCTGCCGGCATACACATCGCCATCCACCCAGACCGACTGCTCGAAGCGGTCGCGGTCTGCCGGGGCGAAGATGTCCCCCTCCGAACTGAGCTGCAGGGTGATGCGGCTGACCCTGGCAGTGTGATCTTCGATGGCATAATGCCCGTTGGAAAACAACCCGCTGTAAACTCCCTCCCCGGTCATCACGCCGATCTGGCTGCGCCGGTTGAGGATCTCGAACAGCTTTCCGTAAGCATCCGATCTGGTTGAGGTATGCAGGCTGCCGTCCGGGTTGGTCAGTCCATCGCCCAGCAGAACGGTGAAGGTGACCACCTGGCTGTCCTGGTAGCTGCCGTCCGCCTGTTTATAAGCAGCCCGGAAGACGTTCACCCCGCCGCGTGCGATCCGGCTTTTATCCAGCAGGCAGCCGATGCCTGTTCCGGCATCCAGCTCCGGGTTGAAGAGTACGATATCGCAATCTGTCCCGATCGCTGTCATGCCATCCCCGCTTCCATTGGAAGAGCTTCTTTCGCCCGCAATCCCGGTTGAGGGTGTAAAAAGCTCTCCAGGTCATCCATGCTGCCGTTGAAGAAATTCAGGTCCAGGCAGGAGCTGACACCAGGCAGACGCAGCCGGTCACCGCTCCACTGCCAGAATGTCCATGTGGAACAACCGGATGGCAGAAGCGGGGCAGCCTGCCGCGGATGGATCTCCGGCAGGGATTCCCATGTCAGTTTACCTTTCGGAAGCGGCAGCAGCGGGTACTGCGCCAGCCATAATGGAAACCCCGGCAGCCATTGCAGCATGGGTCTGGCATATTCGACAATGAAGCTGACACGGGTATAGATGACCAGGGGCACATCCACCCGTTCGGTCAGGTGCCTGGCCATCTTTTCGGCACAATCACTGATCTGCCTGGATGAAAACGACACCGACGGTGCTGCCTGTTTTCTGATCCATGCTCCTTTTTGACCAGGTTTTACCTTTGATTTTTTAGGTACAGGTTTCGCCGGGTAGGCTGCCAGCCAGGGAGCGTGCTGTTCCACATCCAGGCAGATGAATTCAAAATCCAGTCCGCGGGTGGCATCCAGCAGGAAATTTACCTGCCGCTGCGGGCTGCATTGCGGGTCCACCCAGTGGTAAATCCCCCGGCGCAATCCGGCAGCCTGCGCTCCAGCCATGTGCTTTTTACACTGATCGTCGCGATAATAATCACCCTGGCTGGCTTTCACGATGGCAAAAGCCACACCGGATCGGGCAAGCAGCGGCCAATCCACAACATCGTCATAATGGGACACGTCGATTCCAAGCAGCATCATAACCTCCTTATATGGCCAGCGGCCATCCTGCCCCCCAGGCTTGAACATCCGGGGAGCGCAATCGATCGCAGCGCACGGTGAGGATCAGGATCTGGAAGCGGTCCAGGAAGCGTTCACCCAACTGCTTCACCTGCGGCGCGATCTGCTCATTCAGGTTGTAGCTTTCTTTCCGGTCAACACCCTTGGCTGAAGCTGTGAAACCGGCTGCCCCGAGGACGATCATGCCGGAATCCAGGTCTGGCAGAGTGGTGCTTTCCGCCCCATCCAGCCCGGTGATGGTCTCAGTCTGCCCGCTGGCTTTGCTGTATTCCAGCAGCGCCTGGCGGATGCCTTCATCGATGACATCCACCGTAAAGTTCAGGTGGGTCATATCCAATAAAAGGGTGGAAACCCTGTTTTCGATCTCGATGATCGTGCTCATACTTCCTCCAATAAGATACTTTCAACAGCAGAAACCGGGATTTCGATTTTTCTGCCGTCCTCTGCGATCAAAACCACCCGGTCCGGGTAAACTCTCCAGGCGAGCAGGCTCTCAAACGGCCAGTCTGCAGTCCGGGAGGCTGTTCGTGCCAGCAGTTCGTCGCTGTACGCCTGCTTCCCCGCGGATAACCCGCGGGGAATTATTTGTTTGTCCTGTGAATGCTTATGCTTTTCAGGCATGACTGTTTTCCTTATCCGATTCCAGCCAGTAGCCACCTAAATTTGCCAGCCCGTCCTGCGCACCGGTGCCGAATATATACGCCGACAGGGTGATGATGATGGCGGTCAATTGCTCATCTTCCAGTGGAAGATCGGGCAGCGCTGCCCGCAGCAGGATGACGATCAGACCTGCCAGACCCGCCCAGAACTTGCGCGAGTGCAACAACCCCTGGATTGCTGATCCAGCGGAAAGGCTCTGCCCTTCGACAGCGGTGCCCCAGAAGACGCGTGTGGCATTGGTGCTGGCTGCCATCGGGGCGATATCCTTGTCATATTTATCGATGCTCACATCCTGGGCTTCATCCACCTCCAGCAGCGTGGATGCGGTCGCCCCGACGATGTTGGCCTGCTGTTCGCCAGAGAAGAAATAAATGGTCGCCCGCCCGACCCGGTAGATGTAGCCGCTCTCCTTCTCCCACAGCGTCTGCGTCACCAGCCCTTTCTTCAAGACCCGCTCCAGGCGCCGCATGGCGTTCTGGCTCTGCGGTTTCCAGGTCGGGCTGATCTTCACCATCTCGCAGTCCGAACGGCTCAATAAGGTCAGCAGATAGGCTTCCAGGTGCGCCTGCATTTCGTTCTTGCCGGATTGGCGCGGGAACATCACCACGAAGCTCAATCCCTTCTGCCGCAGCACCGAGTCGATCACCGCCGCGGCAACTTCCTGCTGGTAGCTGCGCAGGTTCATGCCCGCGCTTAAGCGCGAGAAAGCGCACGGGTCGGCCAGTGCCAGGCGCAGGTATTCTTCCAGGTCGGTGCGTTCCACCGGGCTCATCGTGCTCCGATCCAAGCGGCGATGGCCACCAGTATCAATGACAGCATGCTCTGTCCGACCGCTGCCAGCGATCCCTGCGTGTTCAAGCGGATTACACCATCGGCCACCGTGCGCAGACGCGCCTCCTGGTCTGCCTGGCTTTTCTCCAGCGCTTCGATGCGCTGCAACAGCAGTTGTGACCGGTGCGATTGGTCATTCTCCAGCCGGGTATAGCGGCTGTCCAGCAGATCCACCGCCCGCCGCAGCCGTTCCGCGATCAATCCCGCATTCAGGTTCGCAATCTCATCCATCGAACTTTCCCTCTCCTCAAATACCTGCTCGTAAATCATCCACCCGTTTATATGGCCTGAGCGTTTCTTCAATGATCTTTTCCAGTGCACTCAACAGGGTGTCAGCGGCATTTTCGCTCTTTTCCAGCAGTTTCTGGGTGCGCAGGAGGGAAGACAACCGCATGGTGGTGAGGGCGATGAAGTTGTAGAATTCCAGGATCTCGTCCGGGCTCTTACCTTCCTCCGCCATATCCACCACCCGCCGGGTGATGATGCGCAGCATGTCGATCTCGTCATGCAGGGCTTCGGGCGGTGACTTGACCAGGTCGTCCAGTTCGCCGTTGCGGAAGCACCTTGAATAGAAGCCGTGCTTGAAGGCGTTGAAGTTGCCTTCCGGCGCCCCGCGCCTGCGGACCTGTGTGTTTTCTGTGTTGCCCGAATCGCTCATTTCACCTCGCCTGGAGTGTTCCTCATGGCCTCCCGCCTTGCTCAAGGGCAGGAGGTTGAGGGAAGGAGAATATAGAACTTTTGTTCTATATCTAGTATAAAGGGAAATGCCGCGCTGTCAACCTGTCATTAATGACAGGTAGGCAAAAAGAAACCCCCTCCTGAAGGAGAGGGTGATGGAGACCTAATGGATTATTCAAATGGTTGGCGAAGATACCAACGCTGACAATAAATGCACACTCATTGAATCGAAGGATCTTAGGTTGGAATTCGAAAATTATTACTGTAATAACTATTAATCAATATGCTTTGGATTACGAAATTTATTAAATCTAATGTGTAAGAATTTTATTCTCTCTGAGTAGAGTTTTAATTTTATTTTTGAACTATTATTTAAAACCACAATTAGAATCATAAAAATAAGAACCCCGATATTCGAGAGTAGGAGACTATATCCAATTGGATAAATAAAGTTTTTATCAGAAACCCAATTAATTATTTGCCCACCCAATACCCCAAACATTATCGATAACCCGTTACCAGCAAGGAATATTTGATATCTTGCCCTACCTTTATATTTTTCTACATCAACATCTTTCGATTGTGTATTATTCCCCTCATTAATATTAATACCGTCCCATTTTGACCAATGGGATATAACCCTTATACCTATCCATACAGCGATAAATTCCTTGGAGCAAAAAACAATAGAGGTAGTATAAATTATCCTGTCAATACATCCAGACAAAATCGTTGCATAATTGAATTTTTTCCTTATCTCGCCCTCTTTATGAGTTTCAAATACTTTCCATGCCACATCTACAATGAAGTAAATTATTAATCCGCCAACAAAAACTGAATAAAAATAGCCCCAAATAACCCCGCATACATTTATGATTTCATTTGAAGTATTCATCGTTCCTCTAAAATTAATATCTCGCTCCATCCTCCCTCATCCTTGACCCACCCCACCTTTTTGTGTGGATCTTCCTGCCAGCGCGCCGGTACAAAATTAATTCGTAATTCGGTGTACCTTTTGAGCTTCGAGTATACATATACCTAATTGCATGAGAAGCAATGATGCTGCTATTATATACTTTCTCTTATGGTCTTGATTTTCCATAATTGGGAATCCTTCAAGCATTTTTGGGGATTGAAGCATGTTACATAATTTTATAATTTCTCCATTATCAAATGAAAATCCGTGTAATTCATGGGCAAATTTATTTCGAATTGTCTTTATATATTTCAAATCTTGATATTGTTCCTTATTGATTAATCCCAAAAGATAAGCAGTCGTTATCCTCGCGCCAAAGCTTGATAAAGGTCTATCAGCTTTTTTCTCCGATCCCAATAATTCATCAATTACAGCCTTATTATCAACCAACTGAGTAGCAATCAAATCTCTTAATAATGTGTCAAGAAAAGCACAAGATAAAATTACAGCAGCTCTGGGAGATTCATTATTGAACTCATCAAAAAATACTTCCCACTTATATTCATTCAAATCACTGCGATTAGTTGTCATGACCATTCCCTCCTAAAATTCCATTTCGATCTGCCCACCTGCATCCTTCATTCGCCCCGCCTTCATTTGGGATAAACCAGACAGCGCATATATATTCTTTTTGATTAGCAACCCCGTTGCACTACTGCACGAGTGTCAAAATAATTAATAGCTCAATTCATATTTTATACTTTAAATCTCAAAGCTTTTTGTGGAACTGATGAATAGTGATAAATTCTATCCCGTTGATAACTCGTTGACTTCACAACATTTGGAAAACAATCATAGAACTCATGTTTTGTCATGATAAAGATCCCTGCTTTGGAATTTATTTGAAATTTGTCATCCATCGCAAGGGGTTCTATCTTATCTGCAAGGAAACATAAACGCGAATGGGAATACACACATTTTATACCAGTGGGGTTATTTACTATATCAATAATAGATTGAGGTCGGATTGGAATCTGGTTATTGACAATCACTGGAATTTCAACAAAATAATTGTTCTGGTCATTTGTTGGTATTGAATTATCTTCTCCAATGAGTAACATAAATTCATCCCATATATCTTTATACTTTATCGCATACTGATCACGGAAGTAGCATATAACTTTGGGATCCTCCCCATATTTATTGCTTCTGGGTTCACCTGTTTTTGGAAAATAAAAATAATTACACGGATGGATATTACGTAACATTCGTTTGGTCAACTCGGTTCTTCCCCATGAATTGTAATTTGTTCTTCCATCCTTAGCATTAAATATATGTGCCACATACCACCCGGCTTTATTTATATGATGAGAAAGTCCAATATTGAACATCTTCGTTGGAACTTGAGAAATAAATTCTGCAAAGGATTGAATTTCATTCATTTTTCTGCTGAATAATTGATAATGTATCCACCAAGCTGGTGCATTATCAGTTGGATTTATCTGATTACCTTGCTGATTTCTAAATACTGTTTCTCTATCCAGTCCTGCTACTGTTCTAATCAAAAAAACCATGTCATTAGATATTAAATAATTAACCAGCTTATGATGAAATTTATATACCTCGTCTACATCAAGTAGGACATTGCTGGTGAATCTATCATAAAGATCTTTTAGGGAACCCTTAAAAATAGTCGGAGCGTTTGGGATTACCTGCATATCGTTATCCTCGAATTCCCATAGTTATCAAGTTTACTAGTTCTTCACCCACCCCGCTTTTTTGTGTGGGTCAGCTTTGGTTGATAACCATCCTCTGAATTTACAGGTTATAAGTCTTCAAATTTGTCTTTATTGATAAGATACTCAAGATCATCAAATGCCGCTGATAACGCCATATATTCATCAACCCACCCGTTGGACAGAGAAATTTCCTGAATTGGTCCTGTCGGTCCAAACATAATTTTGGCAATATCAGGAAGGTTGCTATGATCTGGATCGATGAGGTGGGAGATTATTTTATTAATTTCTAACACCATTCCATTAGGTTTTTCGCCCGCCCAACCCTCCTCCTTTGACCTAAGTAACAACTCTTTTGTTGTTGCTAATACTGACAATAATTTTAGCTTTGGTTTCCAATTATCCATATTTCATTCTCTATTCGTGCTTATGTTGCGAAGCATCCCCACACCCGCCCGTGTTAAAAAGAAACCGAGCAGTAACGCCGCTGCCTGGTCCAAGATGCCGGCGGGGCTTCTATATTTTCTTTCCAATATAAAATACATACCCATAATATTCTTTATACTTATTATAAAGTTCAGCTCCATGTTTTTCGTATTTTACGAATTCTTCGGCAGATTTATTACCTTTGTATTTATCCAAAAATATTTTTTGTGCTGTTATTTCCGGAACAAAGAAATTATCAATCCAGCAAGTTTCAGGCAATATGAATGATGCCATAACAACATAGCCTGCTTTTTGCATTTGAGCAATTTTATTTGGAATGGTGTCTATTTCAGGATATGCTTCATTCCAAAAATCAAATATTTCTTTTGGCCGTTCTTCTGTAAACCATGATGCTTCAGTAACAGCAACATAGCCGCCTTTTTTCAAAAACTTATTCCAATAATTCATGCCTTTTTCAAAACCGATATTATATATTGCTCCTTCACACCAAATAAGGTCTAATTCATTTAATTGAAAATCAAGTTTATCCATTGAACCAATAACGCCTTTAACTCTGCTTTGAAGATTCAATTTTTGCGCATTGTCATTTAGTTTGTCGATAAAACCAGGGAATAAATCAATGGCTGTAATATTCCCTGGAGTGTTTTGAGCCAAAACTATAGTTTGACCTCCAGTACCACAACCAAGATCAACAATTTTTGATTTTTCGTGTATATTATCAATAAAGCTCAATGCTTTTATTGTTGCTTCCCGGCTTCCCGGGCCTTGACGATCCATACTGGAAAAATATTCGCAAATTAATGCAACATCAAAATCGTGAATATTATGCTCTTCATCGCTCATTTTGTGTTCCTCCAGGAACCTCTGTTCGCGTCTATGTTGTTCGTTCGCGCCGGTGGTCTTCGAAGATCCTCGAAGTGAAACGGAGAGGATACCGTGCGCGCGTCTTTGACCGTAAGGTCTCCAAACTTCCTTCCTGCCCGAATTAAACGAAACCGCGCAGAAACGCCGCTGCCTGGTCCGAGATGCCGACGATCTTATTCGTTGCCTGGCGGTAGAACTTGAAGTTGAGCTCCGTCTCCGGCCGATTGTCGCTCCAGTTAGAAAAAGGTTTGAGCTCGCTCCGTCCCAGGCGCTGCTTAACGAGAGCCGTGCGCCTGACGGTAATGCTCACCCGCGGCGTCTGCCGTTCCACCCCGCTCACCTTTGCAACAGCCTCAACCGAGGTGACAACACCGCTTGCTATCAGCCCGGTCCCGCCCTGGTTTTCACTCGCAAAAATGAAGATCGTATCGCCGTTGGCAATGTTCCGTCCGCCATACATCGTCTTCTGCGCAGTGAACTCGAACTCCTCTGCCATGGGATCACTGATCTCTGTTTTGATCGCGTATATCGAAAACCTCATTTTGTTCAATTCTCTGTTCGTGCCGGTAATTGCGGAGCGGTTCAGCTTTTTCAGGACTCGCTGGTTAAATTAGGAGCCTTAGCTAAACTTGTTGTTTTTATGGTTGTTAGCTTGATATCTATTCGTTGAGCCATGCGATTGCAGCATTTTCGTCGTGAAATACTCGCACGTTGTACCCTGCATTCTGTGCTAAAGTCTCTATAAAATCGTGAGATGTATCAGCAGGACTTGCTAAAATGGCAGAATGGACATCTCTTTGAAATCCAAGGTCACTCATGTCTTTGTACGCATATTTATAGTTTTGAAAGGCACTCGATCTGTTTGGTGCCTCACGCATGTCATTAAGAAACCGTTTGATATTTTTGGCGCGACTTAATCTGTCTATCTCTTTCGAGAACTCTTTCGCAATCTCAGTAGTCATTGCGCCTGTCACCTTACAGATTATATAATTCCCGTTTTCTGAAATAGTTATGGAGTATGTCATGCCTGTTCCTTTCACTCGATAATATCAATTTCGGAAATAGCGTAAGGAATAAGTGTTTGATCTACTGGAAGATATACCACAAGTAATCAGTAAATCAAGACATATATTTGTATTATACAGAATCAATCAATAATTTGCACTAGGCTATGCTTCCGTGAATCCAGGGTAAAGGGCCGGATCCTAAGTATGCGCAGGAGTATGCGGAGTGCAAACGTCTTTGACCGCAATGTCTCTTCCACACCTTCCCGATCTGCTCACGCACTGCCTTGACCCGCCACTCTTTTTTGTGCGGCTCACACAATATAGAAGCGCGTTCAGCAGGTTTCTTGTTAAGTTATATTGATTAATTATATATACATTTCCCGCACCATATTACGGTCCATGTAGTATCGAGTCGGCAGTTTTTATTATGACCGGAATCTTGGTTTGATTTATATTCGAACAAAACTATACTTAATGAAGCTTCAAAACAATCTCTCTCAATTTGTACACAATGATGATGGAATACTGCCACAGTACTATTTTCAAGTCCATCGATAAGCAAGGAAATGAGAAATGAAGAAACTTGTCACGGGTGCAACAGGATTTATTGGCTCAGCGATCGCGAGAGAACTATTAAAAGATGGAGAAGAAGTAAAAGTCCTGGTTAGAAAGACCAGCGATACCCGCAATATTGATAAACTTGATGTCGAAAAAGTTTATGGGGATATTCGTGATGGCGAATCCATGAAAGCTGCTCTGAAAGGCTGTGACACTCTCTATTTTACCGCAGCCTATTTTGTCCACTGGACACCTGATCCCAAACTTTTATATGAGGTCAACGTCGGTGGTACCAAAGCCACTTTGAAAGCCGCACTTGAAGCTGGAATAGAAAAAATTGTTTACACCAGTACCAATAATGCTATTGCTGCAAGTGGACCAACTCCGGCGAATGAAGAAAAAGCCTTTAACTATTGGGAATCCGGTGATCACTATTCCATGTCTAAATATATCGCTGAGAATGAGGCAAGGATCTTTGTCACCCGCGGTTTGCCGTTGGTAATGGTCAATCCCACCCTTGTCATCGGCATCAACGATATCAAACCTACACCGTCAGGTCAAATGATCATCGACACCGCCTCACAAAAGATGCCTGGATATATTGATGGGGGTATCAATATTATCGACGTTGAAGATGTCGCTCGCGGTCATATCCTGGCTGCAAAAAAAGGCAGAGTTGGTGAACGGTATCTTTTCGGAAATCGAAATATAACCGTTCATGATTATTTGCAACTGGTTGCAGAAATCGCGGGAGTAAAGCCTCCATCTTTGAAATTACCCTTTTCCATTGCTTTAGCCATGGGCTACATTTTCGAGTTGGGTGCATCGATCACCAAAAAGCCCCCAATGGTCACAGCGAGTGAAGTTCGCATCGCCAAAATGACAGAGTGGTACGATTGCTCCAAAGCTGTGAATGAACTTGGCCTGCCCCAGACCCCAATTGAAGTGACCATTCGTAAGGCATTGAACTGGTTTGAAGAAAACGGCTATCTTCAAAAAAGATAAGCAATACACAGTACGCGCCTGTCCTCTGTTCCTCTCACACATCTCCTTATACGTAGATCATCCAATTGTAGGGGTGAGCCGATTACATCCTACTAAGGTGTGGGGGATGGCGGGATCTGTGTTTCAGTGGGGGTGGACTCTCCAGTACCTTTGCTGACCTCGATCGCCACATAAAAGGTTGTCCCGAAGATCTCTCCGGCTGTGTTGCGCAGCCGCCAAAAATTGGAATAATCCTCTTCGACATCCGGCGCTGTCATCTGCAGCGAAAGATCGATCGTTTCACCCGGGGGCACCGCTCTGGGCAGATAGATGGTATCTGCGCCCATCGGGTTGCCGCTGATATATTGGAACCTGTATTGCGTAGTCCATGTGCACGTGCCAATATTTTTGATCCGCCAGGTCTTGGTAAAAGTGGTGCCCGGAGGTATCTTGGAGTAGTCGACAATATCCAGGTCAGCCAGGAAGGCTGAATAATCGCATGTGCTGGGTGTCCAGGTAATATATGGGTATGGGTATGGCGGGGTGGAAGTAATTGTCTGTGTAGGTACAATCGTAATAATTGTTGGTGAAGATGTTACAGTTGGCGTTTCAGGAGTGGCAGAAGGCGCCACCGTCGCGCTAGGCAGGCTTGCCAGTTGGGTCGATACGGCTGCAGCGATTGCAGTGGGCGAATCTGATGGCGGGGGTTGCTTCCGCCTGCGCGCAGCCGGTGAGGAAAGCGGCTATAAGTAGAATTTGGTAGAAAGTTCGTTTGGACATTTGTGGCTATTGTACACCATCAACTATCGGTTATGCGTGTACTTACTATATTATGCTGAAAAGTATTTCAGGATTTAATGAAGATCAGCACTACATTTCCTGTATCATCCAACAGGCTCAATTGATCATTTTCCAACTGAAAGGTTTTTATCTTTTCAAGTGCAGCAAAGTAATCTGTCTCAAATTCCATCCCTTTATCGCAGTACATCATCGTGCTGAATATTTGTGAGAAAGACAGCGTTTCCCCTTTTTGGGTAAAGTCTGACCCATAGGAATTACAGGCAGAATTTCCGCCAGCCTGGTCTTTCTTGATGATTTAAAGTGATCTGAATTTCAGCTGGCAGTTTCTGGCCGTTAAGATCAGTTAGCTTCCAACTGGTATCGATCAATTCTGAAGAGGTTCCCACACAGGCCGAAAGCATCAGCCCAATAATAAGTGTAATGAAAATACGACTGGAAAGAATGAATTTCATAATGAGATTCCTTTGATTTGATGAACTATATTTACATGGACGCATGCCAGGTCAATAAGGTTCCCGAAAAACTTCATGTTGAAAGGAAAGATTTCACAATAATCCCCAGGTCAGTCGGTATTGCATTAAAAACATTGTTGAATAGGATGGCTGCAGCTATAACGCACGCGAAGAATCCGATAACAACACCGATTTGCAGTAACGACGTTTTCTGGATCTCCTGTTTTACCTTGATCTCACAAACTCCACCTGGACAGTACTGGGTTTTTTCTTTATAAAACATTGGATAAAATTTACACCCTAAACAAATGCCAAACACAGATTCAAAGAATAAGAATATGAGGCAGATGAGGCAGATTATTCCGGTAATGAAGCTATAAGAATTCATTACAACTAATAAAAGGAATATGGTCGATGCCATAACCAGACCGATTGTCCAGGCAAACTTTTTTTGAGCTGCTCCCACATATTCGGGATTTTGCCTGCCAACGATCAAACGCCCAATGATTAATGTTGGAGAATACTTAGGACTAATTAAAACGCGTATTATGAAATCCGCAAGGAAGATCGTGTTTACACACTTTATCCAGAAATAATTCTCTTGAAATATTACCAGCATCCAGGACCAGAACATAACCAAAAATAGTATTCCTGCCGATGCTCTTATTTCCCACTCGTTTAATACCGGAATGTTATAACCTTTCACGGTTTCCCCAAATTGTTTTGCTTTATTCATTTTATCTCTCCTCAGAGTGTTATTGTCTTTTAACTTTTCAATATTGGAGAGGTTGACTCTCAACCTCTCCAATATTCTTGATATCTGTTGAACCTTGAAATCTAAAAGGTTGTTGGTATTTACGCTGCCATGCTTTTACTGCTGCGTATAAGCACAATTCCCATCCAGATGAACCAGATGATTTGGGTCAAGCCAAAAACTGGACCCAATGTGCCGGTTAGCACCAGGGACAAGAGAGATGATGCCCACAGATCCAACCACCAAACCGAGGATATTCAAACCCTTGGGAAATTCACCCGCTCGCAGTGCAGCCAGGCTGATCAATAATGTCATAAGACCACCAAGTATTTCACCATTTGCGTTGCCCAGTCCGTCAATTACCGGTTCAATTCCCTGCCAGGTCAACGCAGCCTGGGCTGGGTCAGTAACATTGAGTGCCACAACTGAGGTGAGTGCGGCATTCGCGACCATACCGCTCGCGATCAATGAGCCAGCCCAGATAACCCCGATCACGGTAGCCACTTGCATAAGTGCAGGTGCGCCTGCTTTCAATCTGTCATACAAAGCGAGCGAAAATACGATCAGAAAAAAGCCAAAGAAAACATACATGAGCAGGTTGGTTGAAAAAACAACTGCCTGGTTATCAACATTCACGGCGACCTTCTGAGCTAAATCGGTTATGCTGATGTAATCCAGAATGACAATGAAGATAATTAATCCCATCAAGTGCGCCAATGCCATGTATAGTGCTGCAAAACCACCAAATTTCTGTAACGATTTCATTTTTATTACTCCTTTTATTGAATTATTTTGATTTTTCTGTTTTCATAAACTGCTTTATGAAGGTCAAACAAAAATAAGAATTATTATTCGTTAACCTCCTTATTATTTGGCACGTCATTTTTTACTGAGAGCAAGGGTAAACCTATGTCACGAACTTTTTTGAGTAAACCATGCAAGGCAGCCTGATCGGCCAAATATCCGCTCAGAAGGGTGTTACCAGTCTCTTCCAGGGTGATGGTCATTCCGTCAAACCACTTCACCCATCGGGAATCAAGGTGTCCCTTCAAGCGGATTTCGCAATATTGATGGTTCTCATTCGGTTTGTCAGTCATTTTGTGTCTCATTTCTTTTCTCTTGGTTGATCTGCCATAGGATACTGCCTGAGGTGGTGAGGTGTCATCACCATATGATGTGATTGATGTGGTGATTCATTGCCGAAAACAAAAAAAGTCCCTTCAGGTGGATTGTGACACCTGAAGGGACTGGACTGGTAATTATGGTCAGCTAGAATAAATCAAGTTCTTCAGCACGGCTGACTGCCGCTCGCCGGTTGTTGACTCCCAATTTGGTAAAAATACTCTTAGTGTGAGTACGAACGGTGTTGAGTGACACAATTAATTGTTTGGCAATTTCTGGGCCGCTTAACTCGGTTCGGAGCAGCTTGAGCACATCCAGCTCGCGTTCGCTCAAAGGCTCTATCAAGTCTGATTTTTGGTGAATGATTACCGTGGCGCGGCCATGGATCAGCTGATTTTGGCGCGGCTACAGGTTTTGCAAAGGCAGCCAGGAGTTTGTCCGCATAACCACTCAGCGGATGGTCTCGATTGCGCGATTGCTTTTCAATTAACAATCGCATTGGCTCGCCTTCATCCACAAAGATGCGGATATAACCTTCCGGCTCAGCCAGGAATAAAGCCCGCTCAAGCGTTATAAGTGAGTCGGAGAGTTTATCTTGTGTCTGGTATGCGAGGGCTTGCAATAATAAGATTTGGATGACGCTGCCCATCCGACCGCCATTTTCTGCCTCTTGCAGGAGGCGTCCCAGCAGCCGGGTAGCGTCGTCAAGTAAACCAGCCATCCGATTGCTTTTACCGGTGGCAATAAGCACCCGGGCCAGCGTGATATATTCAAATTCACGCATAAAACTCAAGTCATCATCCACCGAAAGCCTCTGCTCACTCGCCCACCGTTTGGCATCAGCCAGCTTGCCCTGCTTGAGCCATATTCTCACCCTCATAGCTGTGACGGGACGTACATCAGGTAGAGGACCACGAATATGAACACGCTCAGCTTCGTCCAGTAAAATGAGGGCACCATTCAGGTCTCCCTGTGCCTCTTTCAGTCGCGCCTGTGAAACACATAAGCGATGGTGAAAATCTGTCGGTTCCGTTTGCTCACCCAACTTCTGGCTGGTCAATAAGTATTGAGCTGCGGTTTCCAGGTCGCCTAGTTCAATGTAAAGCTCACCGAGACCGCGATACAAGTCTGCCGTTCCGATGTATTTAGACTTTCCCGGGTTAACCGCATGGTGCAATGATTGCTGATAGATGCTTTCAGCCTCCTGAAGGTGACCCAACGTCACCCTGATATCGGCCAGGAGAAATGTAATGCCTAGCAGGGTAGGGATTTCACCTGTTTTCTGAAGGTTTATGCAAAATTCGGTCAGGGAACGCTCGGCTGCTTCCAGGTCTCCACTTGTATACTCGGCTAGCCCCAGGAGCGATGTAGCCTGTACGTACCTGACGTGGTCATCTTCGGGGGTGAGTTCGAGCGCCTGCCGGGCATACTTTACGGTGCCGGGGACATCTCCAAGCGCCAGGGAGCGGTAGGCTCGGGCTGTTGCGATCGAAGCTGGCAGCGAGCGAAATTGATCATTATCCACTACAACCATTTGGTCAGTCGGCTCGTTCAACCAGCGTTCAGCATCTTGCAAGCGCGTCTCGCTGGCTTCCAGCTCGCCGACATCCAGCAACGCCCAGCCATAGCCCACACTGAGCACAGGCCGGGTGTGTATCATTTCGTCAGGCAGCATTTTGACCCAGCTGAGCCATAAGGAGGACTGGTAACCAATATCCATAGCCGGCCTGGCCAATTCGATCAGGCCAGCAGCATACTCGAAGTCCCTGGCAGCCAGCGCGTGGCGGATGGCATCGGAACGTAGTCCATTCTGCTCGTACCATGTGCTTGCCCGCCGATGCAGGTTGGATACCTGCCCAGGTTGTGTCTCCAGCAAGTGCGCCTGCAGCACATCGGCGAAAAGGTGATGATATCGATACCACTGGCGCTTATCGTCAAGCGGGACGACAAACAGGTTGCTGCGCTCCAGGGTTTCCAACATTTCTTTACCATCTTCCCGTCCAGTGACAGCATTGCATAAAGCAGCACAAAACCGGTCGAGAATCGCAGTTTGCAGTAAGAAGCTGCGAATATGTTCAGACCGGTGCTGAAGGACTTCTTCGACCAGATAGTCCAGCACAAAACGATGACTGCCGGTGAATGCCTGGATAAAACTGGCGATATCTTCCCGCCCCTGCAAGGAAAGGGCGGCCAGTTGCAGCCCGGCGATCCAACCTTCAGTGCGAGTCTCGAGGGCTGCGACATTTTCCACCGAGAGGTTGAGGTTCATTAATTGGTTAAGAAATGCACTGGCTTCCTCAGGTGTAAAGCGTAGATCGGCGGCACGCACTTCAGTCAATAGCCCTTGTACTCGATAGCGGGGCAGTGGCAGGGAGGGGTCCTCACGGGTGGTGATAACCAGGTGCATCTGCAGCGGAAGGTGATCGAGCAGATAGGTGAGGGCATGGTCGACTAGGTTCAGAATCGATCATATGGTAATCGTCCAGGACAAGAATGAAATTGTTCGGGAAAGTTGATATTTCATTGACCAATTCTGTCAGAAGGGTTTCAGTGGATGTTGATTGGGGTTGCGGTGAATGTAGAATACCCAACAAAGATTTTCCAAGATTTATATCGATTGTCTGCAGCGCAACGACGAGGTACGTCAGAAAGCGGGTTAGGTCGTTATCCGCTTCGTCAAGTGATAACCAGGCGCATGGCTGCGTACAGTCGGCGAGCCATTCGCTGACCAGTGTGGTCTTTCCAAAGCCTGCGGGGGCAGAAATAAGCATCAGTTTATGGTGAAGACCCTCGTTCAGTTGCTCGATCAAACGAGGGCGAAGGACTGTCTTATGTCGAGGCAAAGGAATATAAAGTTTTGTCGTCAGAATGGGGGTGGACATGAGTCAATTATACAACTCACCAAATTTTTCTTACCCTGTTTTACCTCCGCAAGACTATTCAGAATGCCCTTTGTCATCTGGTCGCGCCGATGTACGCGCTAGCCCCCCCGAACTGTATCGGAGTGGGAATCATCCTTAAAGAATACAAAAGGACCCCCAAAGATAACCGCAATCCATGTGGACCCTTTCTCCCAATCCATTCATTGCCATAATATGAATATGGTAAACCGCAGCTTGCCCCTCTTACGGTTGAACTACCGTAATAATCACTTTCCCGCGAGCATGACCTTTGCTAACATAACGCATGGCGTCAGCAGCCTGATCAAGAGAGTAACGCCTGTCAATGATGGGTTTAACCTTTCCTGCTTCAACCAACTTCATAACCAGCTCCAGATCCTTCCTGTTATGTTTCGTGGAAAGGTGCCGTATTTTTTTGTTACCAATCGACAAAAGTGATCCGAATATAATGGTACTGAACAACTGAGCCAGAGCCCCTCCAGCCATCACAAATATGCCATGGGATGTTAATATACGTCTATATGCGAAGAGCGAATGGTTCCCATTTACCGCTAGCACAAGATCATAATGCTTGCCACTTTTGGTAAAATCTTCTTTTTTGTAGTCAATGACAAAATTCGCTCCGATGGACCGGGCAAGCTCTGCATTTTCCGTACTGCACACTGCCGTTACTTCCGCCCCGAAGTATTTTGCCAGTTGAACTGCAAAATTACCTACACCACCACCTGCCCCGCAGATCAGCACCTTTTGCCCCTTTTGGATGTTCCCCAGGTCACGTAATGCCTGCAATGCTGTGACTGCCGCCATTGGTACCGCTGCAGCATCTTCAAAAGATACATTGAACGGTTTCAATGCCAGTAATCGTTCAGGTGCAGCAGCATACTCTGCTAAACCACCGAAACCACTCCTTGCGATATCTCCAAATACTTCATCCCCCACCTTAAAATTTCCGATATTTTTTCCAACCTCTTCGACCCGGCCTGCGATATCTGCCCCGAAGATCTTCCTTTTCGGGATAATTCCCATCTGCATCGAACGATAATCAGCAGCATTCAAGGATACTGCATGGATTTTTACCAGGACCTCATTGTCCTGGGGAACCGGTTTTTCCACATCCCTGATTGCAAGGATGTCGGGGGAATTCCTTCTATCATATACAACTGCTTTCATATAACCTCTCCCATATTTGATTTGATACTATTATATGTGGTAAACCAAGTTTTCGTGGGTTTAGCACACCAAAAATTAGTGCACCAATAACTTGTTATTTTCCCTATAAGCAAGGGCTGAGGGGGTCTGGCACCCAACAATTGCCGGAGCCTCGTGGACAAGTTCATCATTCTCCAGCGCTGCCACCATGAATAGTGCATAATCCACCCGGTGGGTCATATTGCTCGCCAGGATCGGGTCACCCACATGCCTGCTCCACACCGGTAAGCCCTGGCTCTCCCCCTCCTTGAGATCACTTCCCCGCACAACAGTCCACCTCGTGTCGCTGGCAAAGATCCGGCGGCATGCTTCCACCTGGTCATCGATATCCACCAGGTGGGTCAGTCGTCCGACCCAATTCATAATTTTTTCTTCGTTCTTTAATGACTGGGGGTAAACATCTTTTCCATCACGGGTGATATGCCAGCCGCAGGAAAAAATGAGACGTGCCCCGGGTTTGGCATTGTCGAGAACAGCCTGGGCTGTCCCGGAAGAATAATGGTTGGCTCCCCAGGGAACCAGGACAGTAAGCACTCCATCACAACCTGCGACTGCCTGTTTGATAACCCGGGGATCGTTCGTCGGTCCGGGTATGATGGTCATACGTGTCTTGAACGCATCCAGCTTGCTGACACTGCGTTCCCGACATACTCCCACCACCTGGTATCCTCTATCCAATGCTTGCTGCACCATGTACTGCCCAAGCTTTCCTGAGGCTCCTATGATACATACTTTGTTTATTTTGGGTGTTGCCATGTACTTAATTACCTTTCACTATATGATCGAAAACTTCATTGATATTGACACCAAAAGCATCTGCAATTTTGAAAGCGAGTTCCAAAGAAGGTGAGTATTTTCCGGCTTCAATTGCGATGATGGTCTGCCTGGATGCGCCGGCTTTTTCGGCAAGGTCCTGCTGGGTCATTTCATTCGCAAAAAAACGTAATTTTCGGATATTGTTCGTGATCTCTATTTTTTTAGCCATTGGCAATACCCCTTCTGTAGAAATACAGTTGGACAAATCCTTCCAAAACTGAACCGGCACTGAAGGATATGAACATGATATTGAGCATGACCATCGGGGAATAGTTTAGGACCAGGGATACGAGCGCCGCAACAAATCCAAATCCGGCAATGGCAAAACCAACCATCATGGACTTTTGATCGATCAGCTTATCTCTTTCATCTTCAACCATTTCCGCTTCAATGGATCTTTCAATTTCCTTGCCATCTTTATTGACATCCCGCACTTTTTCTTTCACAGCTATCGCTATCGAAATCAGAATGTGAAATACGATCTGGATGACAATGCCAGCAGCGATCCCAATGCCGATGAATATGAGCATGGTGGTTGCCCAGAATTTCAGGTCACCTGCTGCAACCGCACCAGCCTGATATTTTCCGAATGCATAGGTGCAATATGCTCCTAAGACCAAAGCCATGGTGATCATGTTTGTTATTGTTCTTTTTTCCTGGTAAGACATGGTAGATATACTCCTTTTTCTTATATGTATTATTTGATGTACATATAGTATCATATACTATACATTATGTCAAGTATTTTTTACATTTCATTTTAAACAAATATTGGGGCACATTACACTTACCAAATGCTGCGGGAAAGTAAATAAGTCAATAGAGGTTGTTTTTCAAGTTCTGCTTCATGCTAAACTCAGTAGCTGTCCCTTTTAGGGATGCAGAAAATTAAATGCTGCTAAGATTCCCCCCGCTATAGCTTTATTACTGCCTTTTCCCCCTCATCTTGTCTTTTACCCGCTTATCCGAGAGGCAGAGTTTACCTACTAGTGGAAATCATTCCGAAATAGCAATCATTTTATCCGTGTTAAAGTGATTTCCGGGATAACCCGGGTAGGTTTCTGCTGGTAATCCGTAGAACTGGTCATCATCACAGTCATCATATTGATTAAACGGGTATTAGGTTTTACTAAGCAGGTAAGCTAATCTGTTTATCAATTCCCATCGCAAGAGTTGATATCACCTGACTGCAATCCTGCCATTAGAGCTTGCTGCCGCTGCTCGGAAGATCCATGTGTCCATGATTCAGGGGAGACATAACCTTGCGTCATACTCTGGATGCGGTCGTCGCCCACCGATGCCGCGGCATCGAGACTTTGCGCGATCTCCGCATCTGTCAGCTGGGTGAGATAGCCGGTTTCGGTGGCGTGGTACATCCAGACGCCGGCCAGGCAGTCTGCCTGGAGTTCGGTTTGAACCGACGGGCTCTGTGGTCCTGTTGCACCCGAGTTCCCCGACGCATTTAGAACACCTGCCAGGTCCTGAATGTGATGGCCGTATTCGTGAGCCAGAACATAAGCTTCAGCGAACGCTCCACCCTTAGCGCCAAAACGCGTTTGTAATTCCTCGAAGAAGCTTAGATCCAGGTAAACTTGCTGATCGTTAGGGCAGTAAAACGGACCTACAGCAGCCGATGCATATCCGCATGCTCCATCGGTTGACCCTGAAAAAAGAACTGTCTTGGCTGGTGTATACTCAGCTCCCTGGCTTGAAAATTCGTCAGTCCAGAAAGCCTGGATGCTGTTGACAAAGCCAACGATCTGGCAATCCTGACGGGTATTCGCATCTGCTCCCGTCTGGCATTCATCCGCCAAATTGTTGATTTCACTGGTGTTATCAATCGATGCTGATGGCTGTTGCCCGGTTGCGCCTAATAGATCGTTAAGGTTCACTCCTGTCAGCATCGCTATTATCAGGATCACCAGACCGATTCCACCGCCCCCTACGGCCACTGCAGTTCCTGTTCTCCGGCCGCGCCGGTCATCAACCTGTGATGAATCCAATCGGGATTTACTATTGAATGGCATTCGGCTATTCTCCTCTCATAACAATAATTTCCAGCGGGAGGTAATTAGAAGTCCACCTCTCCTCTCACATATGCATATAGATCAGCCCAACTTAATTATGACCAGTCCTGACATTTTGTAAAGACCTCCTGACTGTATGGTATGCTGTCTACTTAAAATTCGTCCCATTGGCTCATCATGGGGTGCAGGTTGGGGAAAAGTATCCGTCCTAATTGGATGGCTAAACCGCTACATTCCATCTCTGCCTGCCGGATGATCTCATCCGGCTCATCCGAACCGATCAGGAAGCGGGCTATATCAGCTCCCCCGCTGAGTACATTCTCTGAGATTCCATCTACTGTTATTTCGACTCTTCCTCGGTCCATCTTGATCATGGCTTTCTGAAAGCCAGCATCCATAAGCAGACTTCCCTGCCAATTTGCATATCGCGATTCTACCAGCCGCCTCTCTAATAGGGGGATAAGTTTGGTTAAGGTTCTTTGCAGGTTAATGATGCGTACCCGCCAACCGGATATATCAAAATACCGGTCTTCGACGATCACTGCCCCTCTGCGTAGGTACTGCAGTATGGGGTGCAGGTTCGGCAGGGTGAAGCAAGTCAGTTTTTCATAATCCTTTCCCTGGAAGAGGTCAGCTAAAACCGCCAATCCCTGATGCGGATCTCCTACGGCTTCCACACATTGGAATTCTTTGGGATTATCTTCATCCGGCATCGCCCGGATATATCCCTCAAGACTTCCATGCCCATCGAACCAACCGTACATATGCAGGTCATCCGGGTGCTTTTTTAAGTATGTTGGCCGTATAGCAGTACCGCTATAACCGGAGCATGCACGGTTATATAATCCTTCCACTTCACCTATCTGCTCCACAGTCAACCGCTGATAAGGTTTTTGTAGCTTATGTTTCGCAATTTCCTCTGGCTTTATGTTGTAGTGGATATAGTTCCACGCCCGGGCATAACCCATTTTTACATAGTGCCTGCCACGCAGTATGCTTATGTCATATCCATCCTTCTCCATTGCAGCAAATGACTCTTGTGCTGCCAAATGCATCAGACCCTGCTTGCGGTAATCAGGATGAGTGGCAACCGCACCAATGCCGGCTACTTTGAGTTGTATCGATTCCAACCGCATCTGGTAACCCCACACCCCCCAGTGGTGGATCATCTTCTCGCCATCAAGTATTACCCGGGTTGTTTTCCAATCGTAGTTGCTGTTGCCGATATAGTTTTCACAGTATTGTTCCACATACTTACCTTCGGAAAATGTGTCTGCACAAAGCTGTCCGATTCGGAGTATGTGTGTATCCTGGTCGGGTTGAACGATGGAATAATTGGAAGTTTTCATGAATTAATTATAAGATAGATCTATATGCCTTTCAGTATAATCCGGGGATCAACCGGTAGCGCACGCGCTGAGCATATTCCTTGTACCCCGGTAACTCCTCCTGCAGGGTGCGGTCTTCCAATACAGTCCTCACCACAGCGATGACGAACGCGATCATCGCAGGAACGATCGTCCAAATTGAACTCAAAGCCAGGACAATACCTGCCAGTGCCACTATATTTCCGCCATAACCCGGATGCCTTACGATCCTGTATGGTCCGCTGTCACAGACCACGTGCCCCCGGTCAGTTTGGATGCGCACTACCCCCGAAAAGAAACTGTTCTCAACCATAGCCCAGCATGCAAAGCTGTATCCAAGTGTAACAAGGGTGAAGCCAATAATAATAAGCCATAGCGGTAACTCAGCCGACCACCTGAAACGGTGATCCAATCCTGCCACGATCACCAATGGGAAGCCGACGCTTATTGCCATTAATGGGGCAAGGACTTTGTCCCAGGGTTTAACCCCTTCAGCCACTTTAAAACTATTTACTCGTTCAACCAGCAATCCCGGGTGCTGCCGTTCTGCCAAAATTCGCCCGCCAAATCCGGCCGCAACGATCAGCAGCGAATAGACCCATGCCTGCCACCAGCTCAAATCCCCTGCGCATATGAACAGGCTGACCGGAATGAGGAGATATACAAAGAGTAATCTCATCCACTGGCGGAAGTTAAGTGTTTGAACCTGCTTTTTAACTCCTGTCTTCGCTTCCATACCATTCCTCCCGGTTTCACGAGTATGTGTCTGCAATTCCATCATACAGCTTTTTAATCCGTTGTGAACAGGTCATTTACAGATAGCGCTGATCTGTGATTTACACCAGCCACTAAAGCTGCCGGGTTATCCAGTTATATCAAAATTGGTGTAAATTTATGGGTAAATCGTGCAATAATGGTAATATCTTCGAATGCACGAGGTGGAATCGATGAATATTTTCCTTCGGTGGTCAAAAAAGGAGCAACCCTTGTTAACAAGAGTGATCGCCATGATATTTGCTGGCATTCTCTTTATATTCCTGATCCCGTACGCCCTCATCATCGCAATCCCCAAACTGGATGCCCTGCTCCACTTGCCCTCCTTCTTCTTGGAATTGTCAATTTTCTAGTGGGGGGTATTATGCTTCTGACCGGCTTGTTCTTTGCCTGGTGGTCTATTGGCATGCAGCTCTTTAAAGCCAATGGCACACCGCTTCCAATAATACCCACCCAAAAGCTGCTGATCAGCGGACCTTTCAGATATTGCCGTAACCCGATGACCTTCGGCACGATCTGTGCCTATGGAGGCGTCGCAGTGGCTGTCGGATCATTGGTTTCCCTGTTCACAGTTGCACTCTGTGGGGGATTGTTAATTGTCTACCTCAAACGAATTGAGGAACACGAACTGGCCGCGCGTTTTGGTCAGGATTATCTGGACTATAAGGCGAAAACCCCGTTTATGATCCCGAAGTGGACCAGGTGAAATTGATCCCGATCAAACCCAATGCGAAATAATATTGCTAGTTAAGGCGGTCATAAAACCTCCAAACAGGATTCGAAAATCTCATTGTCCCTTCTAGGCCTATAAGGACGTTCCTGCTAATTTAGAATTACTGATCTTTTATCATTCCTTTCTCAATTCTCATTTTCCTTCTTTGCTATAATTGTTCACATGGAAGAAGAGCTCATCGAACTTTCCCGACAATTCATCGCACGGGTCCAGTTGGATATGGGGAAAGACCTGGATTATGGTGTGGAATCGCTGGAATGGGCGGATGCCTGGATCGAAGTCTATCGTACCCGCATTCCAATGGAGGAAATTGAGATTCTAGCTGCACAGATCGGAGCATACTTCGGGCAGTGTCTCATTAATGGCTATGGTGGAGAATGGCACATCGATAACGCCAGTGATCCTCACAATGCTTCCCTGTTAGTGCGCATCAATCCCAAAACCGGAGTTTATCCTTTTGCCAAAGCGCTAAAACACCTGCAGCTGGGGGAAATCAAGTCGATCTATAAATTTTATGAGGCCTTGCCCGCCATTATGGGGATGAAGAAATAATCAAAGTGGAAAATAAAGAAAAACCTGACAGCTGGTATTCATCTCTTGATAATTGGAAAAAGCTTAAGCCATTTGCGCGTAAAATGCGGGATGAAATGACTTTTTCTGAGCGGGTATTATGGAAATACTTGCGAAACCGGCAAATATTGGGATATAAATTTCGTCGCCAACATGTGATAGGCAGTTATATTGTCGATTTTTACTGCCATGAATTGAAACTGGTTATTGAAGTGGATGGTTTATCTCATGAAGAACAAATCTTATATGATCAGAAAAGGCAGGATTATCTTGTGATTTCTGGCTTTTCGGTATTAAGATTTAAGAATGAGGATGTAGTTCAGAATACTAGTGGTGTGATTGATGAATTGATTTTTCAAATTAACCAAATCCATCAAAACCCCACCTAACCTCCCCGAAATCGGGGAGGATTTCTCTCCCCCGCAAGCGGGGGAGGTGGGAGGGGGTTACCTTGTGGGGTATCACATTTCGAGTTCTGAACATGTCTATAGAGTCTATGACTAGAAGCAGGTGTTTGTCACCTTTCCTTATGGGTATGATGTAGCAATTTGCTGCACTTGTGAACAATCCACATTGTTCTCAAATTCCACCCACTTACCAGTCACCCAACCCTGGTTGGTTGTCCCTTTATGTGTAACCTCAACAAACCACCATTCATTCCCGGGTGAACCGTTATCACTTCCAAGGACCACAGCCACATCATTTTTATCAAGGTAGTCAACAACCTTTCCACTCGAATTGTCTGCCCTGTCTCTCATATTGACATACTCTGCAGTGTCCTTGATCTTAAGATAGCAAGTGCCGCTTGTTCTATCCGTCGACTTTGACGGTAATGGTGCTGACAATGCAGCCGGGTGCGGCAATAAATTCGGATAGTTAGTGGTAAGTTGTTTCACAGAAGTAACCAGTTTGGATATAGACCACACAACAAATGCACAACAACCAACCATTGCAACGATCATTAGGACAGCGCCAGCAACGTTAAATATAGTTGATATGGCTTTGGTTTTTCGCCTGAAGATCTCACCGAGACCAAGGAACGCCGGGGCGAGAAAAATGAGACGCATAAAAAAGACTAGATATAAAAAGTAGTTGCCAGTCCTTAAAGCAGAGACGAACGTAAAAAAGCTGTCCACGCCAAAAACCAAGATGAACAGTAACAAAGCCACGAATGATCTTCGTTGGGCGAAGAATCCTAATAGCAGGAATATCGCACCAAATATGATATTTGACCACCCAAATTTGAATGGGGCGAAAGCATCAATATCAATAAATATGGAAATGACACCGACGACCAGGTTAATGATCGCGACGATATACACCATATAAGCAGCATTATTGATAAACATCGCATTGTCATAACTGGTGATGGTTTTATAAATCGGTTGCCCGTTTCGCGTGATTTGCAGACGGTGAGGTTGAAATGCAAACTTGGCGAGTTTGAAATTCAATATCGAACCATCAGAAATTGGCAGATCGTATCCAGATGATAATTCTTTTTGCGATAGTGTGGCTGCCAGGCCTCCATCGAACCAGATCTCAGTCTGTCTCCACTTGGCACTGGTAAAAATTTCAATTCTCTTTTCCCCACCAGCCTCAATAGTATAAGCCATATGAGGCTGCTTTCTAGTCCAGAATATAATGCTAATAATAAGAATTACAGCTCCTACCCCAATAATGATCAAAGAATTTATGGCGACCGTGCTCATCTTTCCCTCTACTTACTCTTTGAATTGTGAATAAATGTGTTCCCTAAATAGTACTTTTATTTCTTCTCATTCAAACAAAAGTGAAGATATCCTCCATTATATACAAAAGTTTTTTAAAGCAATAATCACTCAAATACAATTCAAGTCAGGTTTTTTCTGTCTTGATTCCATTAATAGTGTTTGACTAAGATCTCTTTTTTGGAATATTCTCCTAATTCTGCTAAACAATTAATATATAAACAACGAAAAAACCCCAATTCCCATGAAAGTTCATATCAATTCTCCAGAATTAATAGCCAGGTTGAGTAGTTGAAAGAATAAATGGATTGCTATAATAATCATTGGTTAACTAAATAATGCAATCCCGACAACAGATCAAGAAGGGAGAATGAGAATGGATCAGATGAGCAGTATTCCTAATCTAGCAAAGGATGTTGAACGAATTCATAAGGTGATCACCCGTGGTCTAACTGTTGGGGTCACCCGGGGTGTAGACTTCATCAGGGATGGCTTCCCAGACAATAAAATGCAACCAGGCTTCTCCCTTTACATTCAAGCGTTGACTTCTGTGGTCACAGCGCATCATCAGAGTGAAGATGAAGTCTCTTTTCCAGTATTTAAACACAAGTTGCCAGCCACACCTTTTGACCGCTTATCCGCCGATCATGTCATGATTGAGACCAAAATAAATCAGATCAAAAGCACATTACCTGATTTGAACGGGACGAACCCTGTTGATGCTTTGGTGAAGGCAGTTGATGGACTGAAAAAAATTCTGACTGTATGGACACCCCATATTAACATCGAGGAATCATCATTTTCATCAGAAGCCATAGCCAGAGTGATGACCATAGAAGAACAAGGTCAACTATCTGGTGCGTTGGGAAAACACTCACAGGAGCATGTCGGGGCACCTTTCATCGCGATGCCTTTTGTATTGTTTAACCTTAATCCAGTAGACCGGGCTGAGATGTCTGCCTTGCTGCCAAAGGTGGTCATCGAGGAACTCATTCCCGGTGAGTGGAAAGAAAAGTGGGCACCAATGAAACCTTTTCTTCTTGAATAAAAACACACCCGATGAGGGGGGCATCGGATGTGAGTTGCAGATAAGATTGCTCTTATCTACAACATTATTTTACACTATCTGACGATAAAATCAAGGAAAATTGTCCGTATTTTTTCCATTTTCCAAATATTTACTATTAGTACTATCTTCAGGATAAAAACCCTCTCCTATGGGAGGGGCAGGGTGGGGTTGAGCGGGTGACGGTGGTGTATGCATCAGAGTGGCACTCGGATGAATACCTCGATGGTGCCCGCAACAAAATAAAAACCCTCTCTTATGGGAGAGGGCAGGGTGAGGGCTGAGCGGGCGACGGGACTCGGACCCGCAACAACTTGCTTGGAAGGCAAGGACTCTACCATTGAGTTACACCCGCGATCAATCAATCGGAATTATAACCTTAAAACTTCAGGCACGACAAGGGTATTTATAATTTTGATGTGAAGGGGTTGATGTGGATGGTAAGTTGGAGGTTATTGAATTCTTCCCCGTTCCTTCTTTATCCATTTCCATCAAAATGCTATATAAAAGTTCCAAAAGAACAGTTTTTACCGATTCTTTATCCATGGCTATACAAGACATCAACTTCACACCCGGGTCCAGTCGTAGAGCATGCCGAATATCATCAACTTCCCATGCATCCGGACGATCCTGTTTATTTGCCGCGACTATATAAGGTGTAGGAGCATATGCTCTGAATGTTTCCAGGATGCTGCGAGCTTCCCTGAAAGTCTCGGGTCGCGTGCTATCCACCATGACGATAAACCCGAGCATCCCTTCAGATAATATTTCCCACATGAAGTCAAACCGTTTTTGCCCCGGGGTACCAAAAAGGTAAAGGACAAGGTCCTCATCAATGGTGATCCTGCCAAAATCCATTGCCACTGTGGTGGTCTCTTTGATCTGTTCGCTTTCCAGAGATACTTTCTTTTCGGTGGAGACAACTTCAATTTCGCTAACAGAACTTATCAGCTCTGTCTTGCCTGAATTGAAGGGACCGGTAACAACCATCTTAACGGTTTGCATAATGCATCGACCTCACACCGAAATTAAAGTGACCTTATTCTATTAATCAAACGATTCACAAGCGACCTCTGCTCTTCGCGATTTTGAGTTGGGAATACGCTTCGTCCTAATGAAGCCGTGGCACTCACAGGCCGAACGATCTCGATTAATCCTGCTTGTAGCAGACTGTAAACAACCCTTCTTATCTGCAGATCATCCATTTTGGTAGTTCTGGCGATCTGCTTGATCGAGTTCTTGGGATTGATAAACGATACCACCCGCCACTCTTCCACGTTGAGGTTGATGTTGCGCAAATTTGCTCCCGGCCGGGCGGTGAACTTCAATGCCATATCCAGGCTGGGGATTTCCTCCTGGAGTAACACCATCTCCTTGAGTTGGCGTGATCCTTCTATGATAAGGTTCTCAAGATCCACCCGCACCATGATCTTGCCATCTGGCGGCATCATTCCCGCTTCGAAGTGAAAGTATCCTTCCACCCAGGTGAACACTCGCCTTACCAGGTCGAGGTAATATTGCTGCAGACTGGAGAGTATGACATCCTGACTAAAAAATCCCGGCATTGATAAGCAGCAAACCAAGTTCTTTGTCTGTCATTTGTGCTGCACGGACTTTTAACGATGCTGATTGTTGGGATGTGATTTTTTTTGTCAGTAACAAAATCGCTGGCAGGTTGTTCTCTTCCTGACCGATCTGGGCATACGAAAGTTTGCCGTCTCGAAAAGTGATCTGTGCAACTTCCACAGGTCCTTCGATCACCAGCATACCTGTTTTACAGGCCAGGTTGATCAGATTGAGTAATTGCGTAATCGAAAAATCACGCAAATTCCCCTGTAATGCCATTGAAAGCCCTCTTACGGCAATAAAATAACGTAAGTTTCTACGCCTGAATGTTTAAATTATATCTTGTAGAAATCGATGCGTCAAATTTTATTGGCGTTCACTTTTGTCCATGTGTTGATTTTGGTCATTTGTGCCCCACTATTTTGGAGATTGCTACACAAACCCCTCTACAATGTTCTGATTAATTCTTATATTATTTTCACAAATAAGTGCTACAATAAATTTGTAATTTCCTCACCATCCCATCGACAAGGAGGTGATGCCCAAAATGAACGATAGTTTTAGTACCCAACCTAGCGCTGTGGCATCCCTCCTGATTGTCGAATGATCAGGTTGCCACAGCGCGGATAGAGCCGCCCCAACGGGAGCGGCTCTACTCTTTAATTCTTATATGTTCTTTTTGGTCTCTTTAGGGGATATCAATAATTCTTTACGTAATTGAGAAAGTTGTTCAGAAACTAATCCCAGTGTGAAAAAGATGAGGGCGGTAACGATTGCCAGCATGGAGCCAACGCTGACGCCTCTTCCGGAAATGATCAAGGGTATTCCCCAGCCAAAACCGATGAGAAAACAGATGATCGAGGCTGGTAAAAAGAAACGTAGTGGTGCCAGAAGCATGACCAGATTGATGATTTCAAGAACAGTCTCAAAGGCAGTGCGTGTATTGATTTTACTTTTGCCAGAGCGGCGCGGGTGAATTTCAATGGGTGTTTCTACGACTTTATGATGCTCATTCAGAAATATGAGGGTGATCACATCGCTGAATGCCATGGAATTGGGGCATAGGGGGATATATCGTTTTACTAATTCTGTCCTGTAGAGTTTGAAACCCGAATTGAGGTCTTTAAGTGGCATCGGCATCATCATTGCCGCAACCCGACGTATGATCCATTTTCCCAGCTCCCGGTACCAATGGTTTTGCTTTGATCCCACCCGGCTGCCAACGATCATGTCTGCATCTTTTTCCAACATAAGATCGAGAAGTTTTTCGATGTCACTCAATTGATGCTGTCCGTCAGCATCAATAGTAATTGCATAATCGGTATCAACCGCCATCAAACCAGTTTTCAGCGCTCCACCATATCCACGATTGATTTTATGGTGAATAACAGTTAATCTGGGTTGGCTATCAAATTTCTGCAATATTTCTTGTGTGTTGTCAGTGGACCCATCATTAACTATGATCAATTTCCAGTGATGGGCTTTGCAAAACTCGAGAACATCAGGGAGATTGATCGATAACCCTTCGGCTTCGTTAAAGGCAGGTATTACTATTGTCAGAGAATTTGTTTTGATTTCCATCCGATTGTTACCCAATTTAAACCCCATTGTGTGCCAAACTTGTGTTTTTGCAGGTTAGTGAAACCTGCTCTGGTTAATCGCTCACGAATTTCTTCATCTCTAATATAGTAGGCTTCTTCTTCGTCCATTCCTCGGATGTGGTCTACATCGTAATGTGATTTAAAAATAGCGTCATACCAGGCAACAACTTTATGGACCATAATAAGTGCCAACGGGTTAGCCATGGTAACCAGTATATTGCCACCAGGTTTTAATACTCGGTAGGCCTCTGCAAGTTCGATATCTCTTAAGGAGCTTGGAACATGATTTAAGTTAGCAATGAAAGTGACAGTATCAAACATCTTGTCATCGAATGGAAAGTGGCGAATGTCTTCGACAATATTTTCTTCAGTTAGTCCTTCATACTTATATACATCGATACCTTTTCCATTACCGTTTAAGTGGTTTTTTATAAACCAATTATCGCGACCACAGCCAACGTCCAGCGTGTAACCCCTAGTTTCCCGGGAGCAATAATCATAGCGTTCTGTTCGTAGAGAAGACAACCCCCATTTATTCTCTTCAAAAATGCTGATTGCCCGAAGTGGAAATGTGATAGTGTCCAGAAATAATTGTTTGTTTGATCTTAACATTAATAATTCAGTTCCTTAATTTTTAATTATAATTGCTATTTTAATTTTCCACGAAAATTATCGACATTCATACTTGTTTACGAATATCTCATCGGTAATTAATTTCCTCCCTATTCACTTAATCCCATCTCATCAGCAGGGGGTGTTTTCTGAAATGCTGAACCATTATTTTACCCGCCTTAACTCTTTGGCATTCATCCTGCTTGTCAATCTATCAGGTCCACAACGTACGCATAGAACTACCACACCAGCAGCTCTGCTTATTAAAACTTACATATTTTTTACGCTTACATCGCTAATCTACATTGAATGTTAACAATATTCATCCGATAACAATAATAACATTCCTCCTCTCTTGGTGGTTATTCTCGTTTCGGGTGGACCTATGGCCTCAAATTATCGGACAAGCAATCAACTTCGTATTATCAGCCTGACCTTATTATTCTCGTTGGTTTTTTCTTTATTTCTGCCGATGACTCCAACCGTTTCTGCACAGGCGGTGGAAACCGAGACACCTTCACCAACAATCACAGAAGCTCCAACAGAAACACTCACGGAGGTCCCGTCGGATACTCCAACCAGTACAATCACACAGGACCCATTCGCTACATCCACCCCAACAGCAACAATTACTCCTCTTCCTGTCGATCCGGGCACGTACGATGATAAATACTTCCAGATTCGCTACGATGGCTGGATACTGCATGCATTAACCGGAGCTTTTCAGAATGCTGAACATTATTCATCCACACCAGGCAGCACTGCCGTCCTCAGTTTTTATGGTAACGGAGTGACCTTTCTTTTCCGCAGATTTTCAACAATGGGTAATGTCAGGATCAATATCGATGGCGCTGATGTTGTTGATCTTGACCAATTCTCTGAAACAGACATGCGCAATCAGTCTTGGCTCAGCGAGCCGCTTCGCTCTTGGTTCGCACTCCATCACTTCTTACTCACATTGACGGGCTTTATGTAAATTTGGATGCGCTCATTATCAGCGGTCCATCAACCCCAACTCCTACCCTCACCAACACTCCGACTGCCACGAACACTCGCACTGCCACTGTCACATCGACCGCGTCAAAGACTCCCATTCCGAGCTTCACCCTCAGCCCAACACCTGTTCCTTCACCAATGGAACCAGGATTAATGGATGATCTGAGCGGGCAATTTGGTTACGAAGGCTGGTTTTATCATAAAGTGTCTGGTTTGATTGCTAATAGTGAGCATTTTTCCAATAAGGCAGGGGGAAGAGTCAATTTTCGTTTCAATGGCACCGGGTTGAGTATTTATTATCGCAAATATCCCACATTTGGAACCTTGAATGTTTACATAGATGGCGGTCTGACAGCGTCCATAAATCAAACTGCACCCATAGAACAGCGCGGGCAGATCTGGACCAGCCCGTTATTGGCATTTGGAATGCATACAGTGATGCTCGAGCACCTATCAAATTCATATACGGTGATGGATGCCGTCACTGTATACGGCCCTCCCACAGCCACTCCTACTCCTACCATGACCTATACACCTTCTCGAACATTCACCCCAAGTAAGACGCCCACGATCACGCTGACAAAAACTCCAAGCCGGACACCAACCAATACAAAAACCTCGACTCCGAGTTATACGCCTACTGTGACATCGGTACCGATTGTGATTAATCCCGGCCTGGTGGATGACGCCGATTACCGGCTTCAATATACAGGATGGGTGCAGCAAGCTGTAAAAGGTATGCAGAATAACACTGAACACTATTCGAAAAAGATTGGCGAAACCGTATATTCTTCGTTCAATGGAACAGGTATCATCATTTACTTTCGCAAATATGCAACCTTCGGACTTCTCAATGTAAAGATCGATGGTATCTCTGTGGCTGATATTGACCAATATGAAGCCAGAGAGGTACGTGGACAATATTGGGAAAGTGATATCCTTGCTCCGGGAATACATATTCTCGAATTAACCCATAGTTCAGGCACCTATACAGTGTTGGATGCAATTTACATCGATGGGCCAGCAACAGCCACTCCTACTGCATCCAGTACACCTATTCCTACATCCACTAAAACTTCGACCAGTACTCGTCCTCCAACGAATACATTCACCCCCAGTTCAACATCGCTTCCAACGAATACGCCTACTATTACTAAAACCCCAACCGCTACACCCACTCCAGCAGTTTTAGGTTTAGGCACAGTGGACGATATGAATACGAATTTGCACTATTTCGGCTGGCTATCACATCCTGTATCCGGAATGTTTTCTGGGACAGAACATTATTCACCCAAAATTGGTGATCAGGTGATGTTCAATTTCAGTGGAGAAAAATTATCGCTGCAATTTCGTAGTTATATGACCTTTGGTATCTTAACTGTCAATATTGATGGCCTTAATTACAACATTAATCAACAATCCGGTGCTGAATACAAAGGGATTATTTGGACCAGTCCAACACTAAGTCCCGGATTACACACCGTACTGCTTACTCATTCTACAGGCACTTATGTGTCATTGGATGCAGTGACGATATCCGGTGTTCCGACACAAACCCCAACTCCATCTGAAACGTTCACGCCTACTTCTACCTATACGCCAACTTCGACCCTTACTCCAACCGAGACGCTAACTCCCAGTATTACACCCACACCTTCCGCAACCCCGGAACCCTCAACTGCCGGAAAATATGATGATTCAAATCCAGTGATCAATTACAATGGTTGGCTTGGGCATTCATTAACTGGTATGTTTATGGACACTGAGCATTATTCTCAAAAACTAAATAATACTGCCACAATGATTTTTAATGGAACTGGCTTTTCACTTTTCTTCAGAAGAGCAGCCACCTTTGGGGTAGTTGAAATCCTGGTGGATAATGTATCCGTTGGTACTGTGAATGAATATGCTTCATCTGAAATTCGCAACCAATCCTGGGTAAGCGGTGATTTCGCTCCGGGCGACCATACACTGACACTCCGTCATATGTCCGGTACAACGATCGTCCTGGATGCGATCTTGATCAGATAAGTTCAGTCACCCAGGCAGATTCCCAATCCGCGGGCTGTGATAATGGCATCCCCATCCAGCCAAACCCGTTTGGGTTTGGAAATTGCTTCAGCAATGGTGACATCTTTTATTGCCCCGTTCTGGAGTGATACCATGCGGCCAAACCCTCCTGCCATGACCAGGCGAATCGCTGCTGCACCAAACCGTGTTGCCAGCCAGCGATCAAAGGCACTTGGAGTTCCACCGCGCTGTAGATGACCCAGTACGGTCAGACGTGATTCCACCCCGGTTTGTTCACACACTACCCTGGAAACAAGCTCACCCACTCCTCCCAAACGTGCAACTGAGACTTCATCCGCAGGTAGAGAATATAACTGCTCGCCACCCATCGGTTTGGCACCTTCAGCGACCGCAATAATACTAAATTTAGAGCGGCTGCCTTGCCTCTCCATCACTTTCCTGCAGATCTTGTCAAAACTGAACGGGATCTCTGGAATCAATATCACATCTGCTCCACCAGCCAGGCCGGCATTGAGGGTGATAAACCCCGCATCCCTTCCCATCAATTCCAACACCATCACCCGGTGATGTGATTCCGCTGTTGTATGCAGTTTGTCCAGAGCATCCATGGCAGTATTCACTGCAGTATCAAAACCGAATGAGAACTCTGTCCCACCAATATCATTATCGATGGTTTTTGGTACTCCAACCACAGGCACCCCCAATTCGAATAACTCCTGTGCAATTCGTAAAGTGCCATCTCCTCCAATCACTATCAGGCAATCCAGGTTTAGCGCTTTGATCCTTGATCGTATCTTGTCGGAAACATCTTCAACCACCCACTGGCCATTGACGAGGACTTTCCTGGCAAAGGGATTCCCCCGATTAGCAGTGCCTAATATTGTGCCCCCACGAGGTAGAATTCCCCTGACATCATCCAGGGTTAATGGAAATACTCCCTGGTCTTCGACGAAACCATCAAACCCATCCTGCACACCCAGAACTTCACATTGGTATTGAAGCACAGCTGTCTTCACAACAGCGCGGATGACTGCGTTTAATCCAGGGGCATCACCCCCGCCGGTAAGGACAGCAATTCTTGGCATTAATTATTCCTCCTGCATTTATTGTAGCAATTGTTGTTGTAATCGATTATCAACTGATTTACGAATAAACATGAATTTATATATTTCAGGGAATTTACTAATTAGCTTTAGGGTAACTGGTGAACAGCTCATATAAAGCACGTGAAACTGCATCTTCTTTCATGATCATTTCATTAATTCTTGCGTTCTGTTTTACCTGTTTTACGATCAATCTTGGCAAAGCATTACCTACCTTACCCAACAATCCCAAAAAACCTGCAGGAGATTCAGGGTCAAAATGCTCATCATATTTACTTCCCCTTACGTAGAATTCAGGGGTCAGATTATCCAGTATTTGTCCATAAGTAAACTTATTAAAATGTCCTGTTAATTGAATATTTTCCGCGTATGGTAATAAGAAATATTGCCATATTTGAATAACAAAATCTTCAACTACCTCCCTGGGATAACTGATTCGAGGTTCGCCACGGGTTAATACCACCCTATCATCATAATTAATTGCTTCATCAAAAATATCTGAATGCATTTTATTTGGGGATTTATACAGAAGCAATAGAGAGTCTTCTGCTGACTGCCTTAGAGACATTGCAAGTGGTGATTTTTGTCTCATTTTTGTTAGTTTTTCGATCACTTCTTTTTGAAGGTCATCCAAAACCAACATTGCCCGTAATGAAAAATCACATCCTGTCAAAGTTTCATTCACCTCAACCTGAATATCTTTATCTAAAGTTGATAAAGTCATTAATTCCTGATGGCCAATCTCAGTCATGGCCATGAAAACCTCCTTGTAATCATTACAGATACCCGCAAAATTTGGTACTAATCCAGACACATCCTTTTGCCGTGTAATGGCAGTAAGCATAGTCTTAATATCATAAATTGCTGATTCTTGGATGATATTGTTAAATTCACTTACAGAAAGTTTCTCCGGCCTTATCGTGGCAATTATTTCATTGATAAACGGTGGATAATTGAAAACAGTATATACCTCAGATCCAGTTGGAATCACCATAACTGCCTCAATCTTTAAGGAAGAATTTCCCTAGATGATTGTTTGGTCTACTTATCATTTTCAATATAGCATTTTCCAATTAGGTAGTCAAACAACAGATCCACTCAATGGATAAATCAGCTAGCAACAGAAAATAACATTTTTCTCTTTTCCCTCAGGATATAATAGAATTATATTTTCCAGATAAATGTATCAGGAGTGAGGCATGCCTGACCTGCTTCAAAGTTTGATGGAACAAGATTTCGGTTTTTTACAGATCATTGCTGACCTGTGGCAAGTGGAATCACCCGTTATGGATTCTCCACAGGAACGGGCAGCATTGGTGAGACGTATGTTGGAACCCTTAACTTTTTCGCGAATGCTTTCAGAATTACCTGAAGAAGCAGGAAAGGCAATATCTGAGCTCCAACAAAACGACGGTCGAATTATATGGAATATCTTCACCAGGAAATTCGGAGTAGTTCGGGAATTCGGTCCCAGTAGAAGAGATCGTGAACAACCTTATCTGCAGCCGGTTAGTCCGGTGGAAATATTGTGGTATCGTGCATTGATATCACGGGCATTTATGAAAAAATCGGGTTCTCTCCAGGAATTTGCCTTCATCCCGTCTGACATCATGGAGCAACTCCCTCCCCCGTTGATCACTTCTCATTCACCACAGCTGCAAATTAATAAATCTCCCTCACAGGATTATCTGGCAGAGGGTTGTACTGATGGAATACTAGACCATTGCTGCACTCTTCTGGCAGCTAATCGATCAGGTGATTCAGTTAACAAATCCAACCATTTACAGATTTCCAGTGATCATGAAAATTTCCTGAATACCCTGCTTCAATCCGCCAAATTGCTCGAT
Source organism: uncultured Chloroflexia bacterium (assembly GCA_963757065.1). Taxonomy (GTDB): domain Bacteria; phylum Chloroflexota; class Anaerolineae; order Anaerolineales; family Anaerolineaceae; genus PNON01. The sequence goes on from CAVWQC010000001.1 coordinate 628,101, forward strand.
AGCAATGGCAATCCTACTCCGGAAGAAACAAAACAACACCTGGAATCGCCGCGTGGACCCGCCTGGCAATTCCTTTTCCGCAGTTGGTCGACTTCTGTTCTATTCAAAGACTTATTCTCAATTCCGGATTTGATTGTCGAAAAGGCAGATGAATATTTACCGATAAAATCGCGGGAATATATTCTTGAGATGATATCAAGCTTACCCGTCGGGGAGTGGATTGATATCGGTGATTTTATAGATCATATAAAAGAGTCTTCTGCTGAATTCCTTCGTCCGGATGGGAATTTTGATTCCTGGCTTATCCGTTCAGTTGATACAGGCGAGTATTTGAATGGTTTCATACATTGGGCGGAAGTGGAAGGAGCATACATTCGTTATCTTCTGCAGGGTCCACTGTTTTGGCTTGGAATAATCGACCTAGGCTTTTCCTCACATGCCAGGATGCCGGGAACTTTCAGGGTGACAGTAGCAGGCCACATGATGCTTCTGGGTTCAACTCCGACTGGAAGAGAGGAGAATGGCAGAATCAAATTCAAGGGTGGGTCACAGATCCTTTGCCCTCTGCTTTTACCTCGCTGGGTAAGGTATCTTCTGGCCAGAATGGCGGAGTGGCAGGAATTTAATAACGATGGGTATACTTACCAGTTTACGCCTCAATCCCTTGCATCTGCGAGAAAACAGACCCTGCGAGTCTCACATCTTGAGACTCTCCTGCGAAAATACGGCAGTGTCCCGCCTACACCGAGCCTGATCCGGGCGTTGCAGCGTTGGGAAGATCATGGGAGTGAAGTAGCTTTGGAAAGTATGCAAGTTCTTCGCGTTACGTCACCTGAGATATTGCAGGAAATTATGAAATCCAAGGCGGCACGATACCTGGCAGAACCACTTGGCCCAACTGCCGTTGTCATGAAACCGGGAACAAAAGAAAAAGTAACCCGGTTGTTAATTGAGTCCGGGTATTTAGGGGAGATTAAATAAGCATTATAATGATGCTGATCACACCTTATCCCAATTCAAACAAAAAAGGAAAATATGGACACTAAAATCCAATGGATAAAAGATGAACTGGATAACCTTCAGCAAAGCGGAACGTTGAACCGTATACGTACCATCGGGTCAGGTCTGGGTGCAAGCATGGTTGTTGACGGGAAAAGTGTCTTGAATTTCTGTTCCAATAATTACCTCGGCCTCGCCAACCATCCTGTTCTCTGTAAGGCCGCAACTGAAGCGATTGCCAAATACGGTGTTGGTCCGGCTGCTGTTCGCACTATTGCAGGGACAATGGAATTGCATCTCACCCTGGAAAAGAAATTGGCTGCATTCAAAGGCGTCGAATCAGCGATCACATTCCAAAGCGGCTATTGTGCAAACCTGGCTGTCTTTCCCGCCCTGGTCAGTAAGGATGATGTGATCTTCTCCGATGAGTTGAATCATGCCAGCATCATCGATGGCTGTCGTCTCTCTGGTGCGAAGATCATTCGTTATAAACATTGCGACATAAATGATTTGCAGCGCGTAATTCATGAGGCAAAAGGTACTTATCGTCGGGCAGTGATCATCACAGATGGTGTGTTTTCGATGGATGGTGATATTGCTCCTTTGGATAAACTGTACGAAGTAGCTTCCGCCAATCAATTCCTGTTAATGGTGGATGATGCTCATGGCGAAGGTGTTCTTGGAACCGGTGGACGTGGAATTGTTGATCACTTCCACCTGCATGGTAAAGTGGATGTTGAAATTGGCACCATGTCGAAGGCTTTTGGCGTTGTTGGAGGCATCATTGCCGGTAATCCGGTCATTATCGATTGGCTTCGGCAGCGCGGCCGCCCATTCCTCTTTTCTTCAGCAATGACGGTACCGGATACCGCAGCATGCATCGCTGCAGTGGATCTTTTGGTGAATTCCACTGAGCTGGTTGATAAACTGTGGGCAAATGGGCGTTACTTTAAGGCAGAGATGAAGAAGTTGGGCTTTGATACAGGGGTAAGTGTGACACCCATTACCCCGATCATGCTGGGTGAAGTTCCCCTTGCCAAGCAATTCAGCAGTGAACTGTTCAACGAAGGTCTATTCGCCATGGCTCTTGGGTTCCCAACAGTGCCCCAGGGAAAAGCCCGCATCCGGGTTATGATTTCTGCGGCTCATTCCAGGGAAGATTTGGATAAAGGACTGGAGATTTTTGCCAAAGTAGGTAAAAAGTTGGCAGTTATTTAATCAACTCAATCAAAAGGAGACGATCGCAAGTGTACGATTGTCTCCTTACTTATTTATCATTTGTGAAAGTAGCTTCTACTGATCCTTGAATGGATCTACGGCTGGATTGGTTCCCGCCCAAATGCAAACTCCCTGATCAAACTGATTACACACCATTCCATTGGAGCATCTATGTGCTCCCAATCGTGGAGCTTCGTGATCCAGATACTCCGCAGGATAAATTACTTCAACATCCAAACTTACATCCATATCTGCTTGATCACAAAAACGGGTTTGAAATTTTTCCCAGTTCTTTTCTGCCATAATACCTCACTCTACCAAATGTCGATTACTACTCTTCTTTGTCTTTTTCCTTAAATTCGGCATCAATAACCTGGTCATCATCCTTGATATCAACTGGCTGCGTCTGTGAATTCAACCTTAATTTCTGCTTATGTTCCTGGACAACGTTATCCGGGCAAAGTTCAATGAAAAGATAGGATGCCAGGCCGATCACAGCCGCATCATCCAGGGGTCCGATAGCCAGGTCTGGAATGATAAAATAGGCCAATCCACCAATTGGCAGCAGTTTAATAAATGGATTCACCCGCTTATCACCCATCAGGCGATAAATGAGTTTGATCTGTAATAGGATATCCTGGAAAAAGCCGGGATTGGATGGAGCCAGTTTATTTGGGGTTTTATTATTCATATATTGCTCCTATTTGAACAGTATTATCATAACATAATCCAGAGTGGAAACATTAACGTCGAATTTGCTGCTTCCTTCTCCACCTTAAGTACGGACCTGCCACTAACCTTAAATAATACTTAAAGACAATGGGTGAGAAAAAGTTACCACCATCACGGTAATGCACCTTTAACATCTCCGGCCAGCAGCGATCATCCGAATTTATGGTTTTTGCTCCGCCATGCAGCCGAAAGTTAGCCATGTGTCTGTGAATATAAGCAATTCCTGATAATTTTGCCAATCGGACCCATAAGTCATAATCCATCGCAAAATAGAAAGATGGGTCCAGGGGAGCTACCTGTTTCCAAAGGCTTGCCCTGAAGAAAGCAGCCTGTTGGGGTATATGTACATAGCCCTGGCGGAGTTTCGCATAATTTGTTTGCGCTGCCGGGAATGTGCCGATCACCTCATCTTTTTCGTTGATGAATTTGGTATCACCATAAACCAAACCCACCTCCGGATGGGCATCCAAATACTCAACAGCAAGTTTGATCGCATCGGGCTCATAGGTATCGTCCGAATTGATCCATGCCAGGATGTCACCGTTTGCCATCGCAAACCCTTTATTGATCGCATCGGTTTGACCCTGATCCTTTTCTGAGACCCAACCTTTGAGTTTGTCCTGATATTTATGGATCACATTCACACTATCATCTTGCGACCCGCCATCAATAATGAATATATTCAATTTCAGGGTATGTCTGGTTTAACACTGAAAGAATCGTTCTTTCCAGGAAGACCGCCTGGTTATAAGAAGGTGTAATGATCGAGACTAATGTCATAATTTACCGTTATTTCGCGGTGATACTGTTCACACCATAGTAGATTGCAGCACATTTGTTTACCCATAACTTGGGATTGTCGGAGAGCTCCCGAATTCGGCCAAAAGAATCGAGTTCTTTGGTTTCAATATCCAGGATTCCGGTATTTTTTTGTTGTTCAATACTGGCTGCCCGTGCATCCCATGCCTTGGCTCGGGTTTGATAATCAGGAATACTTCCCAAAGTTACCAGGGCGCCGCGCATAATATAAAAAGATAGCAGCACGATAACGAAGGCAATGAGTGTTTGTTCTTTGATGAGTTGATACTTGGGGTTTTTTGACTCTCCAGGTTTGATAGACAATTCCAAGGAGATAAAACCAGGTTACACCAGCTATAGTTAGAATCCAACGGGCAGGCAGGAAAGCACGGGCTTCTGCGTATGCGGATTCAGCGTATGCACTGGGTGCACACACAGCAACAATCAGGAGAAATGCACAAACCGGAATACCCCAGAATAACCAGGTCCAACCGCGGAGTTTAAAATCCTTCCAGGATCTGAGCATCGCAAGTGAAAATGCGAAAATGAAACTGATCACCACCGGCAGTGGTGAACCCTGGATGGTGTTTACGATAAAACCGGCTGCAAATCGAAAGGAAAGATAGATAAGTTTGAAAACCCCGGGAGGTGCAGGCATATTTTCCAATCTGACAGCATTCCCTGGAGAAAGGATCATGATGATCATCGCAGCGATAGCGCCTGATATTGCACAAAGCAGAAGTGCCAATCGTTGTTTCTTTTTATCCTGTTCCGCCTTCAGCAGCACCCATCCAAATAATAAACCGAAAATCACAGTTTGAAATGCGGCAGTGGTCTCAGAGAAACCTCCATTCAGCAATGCAAGTATAAATATAATTCCGCCTGCCAATAAAAACGCCCGGGGTGCTATGGTTTGACGGTCTGCCCTCAGCATCAACGCAAGCAGGAATGGCAGGATGACAACTGGAAGAGTATATGTGATCGAGCCTGATCGCCAGTAAAACGACTGAAATTGGTCAGGTGCTGTGTAAACCGTAAAAAATGTGATCATTGCCGCCAGAATGAAGGATTCGGTCCGTCCGATCCTCCATTCCATGCGTTTCTTAAGTTCCCGGATCAACAGGTATAACCCACCCAGCATTCCGCTGATCAATATACCCGGGAGAATCCGTAAACCAATTACTTTTAATGGGTCGATCAACCCGATGACTAAAATGGTTGAAAAGCGGTTGGACCAGGTTTGATAGCTTTCCTCAAGTGCACCTAGATACCCATTTTGAATCAAAGAACTTGAAAAACAATAATCATCCGCCTGGTAGCGGGAAAAAGTACCTGTATATATAAAAGGTAAAATCGACAAAATGAGGACGATGACCATTAATGCCAGGATCGGGTTGTGCCATTTTGGGGTGCCATCATCAATTTTTGGGTATTTTTTTTGGAGTGGTGTAATAAACATGAAGAAAACCTTTAATCTACACGAAGCACATGATCTGCTGCTCGATCCATCGAATTTTTCTAAGAATGATCCAGTGTTCTCAGATTACAAGTCGTAACCCATTCTTGGCAGGTATTTCGCAAGCTTATCCGAAATTCTCTTCTGTTCCTCAATGGTGAATCGTTCACGGAATCTTCCGATCTGGCCTTTAAAGAAATGCAACCCATCTTTGCCTTCTTTCGCCTGACCCGGCCGGTATTTTTCAATGACATCATTAATAAGTTTGTTACGCTTATCCAGGTGGATAAAATCGGTTAATTTCGTAGTCTCATTGTCGTAATCATTCAACAGGTCTTCGTATCTTGCGCTCAAGACTGACTTTCTGGTGATCCAGCTTTCCCAGATCAAGCAGTATTTCAGTATGAAATCCAGGGTCATTTCCACATCCGTCAAATGCGAGAAAGCATTCGGATGGCCTTTATCAAGTGTCCGCTTACCAAAATCCATTGCCGAAAGCATGGCATCCCGGGGGTCGCGATAGATATATACCGCCTTCATCCAACCCATTTTTATGAAAAGGTCACTCACCGTAGTTGCACCAGAATGGGCTTTGAGAACAAATGTGTTCCCTGCGAGTGATGCCGGCAGCACCGAGAATAATCTGCGTAAAGTCAATGCGCTGATATTACAGTTAACCTCAGTCAAGATACTCTCGAGGTGAAAATCCCTGCGTATATCACGAGCATTTTTGCCGCCGCTCGCAATCACCAGATCCTGAATAAGGTTATAATGCCAGCCCGAACCTGCTCTGGGCATTCCGACAGATAATATGATCATAGTTGTCCCTGCGAAGATAAATAGGATTAATTAATCATAACACTGAAATCATTCCTGCGAAGTTGATCCTTTTGTAAGCATATTTCTCGCAAAAAAGAAGCTACTTAACCCGAGGAATATACCCAATCCCAGCCACTGATTTGGATCTATAAATGAATCCTGGGTGATGTTAAAAAAGATTAGAACTAACCAGGTTAATAATCCGCCGATTCCGATATACCTGGGAAAAAGATGATCGTTCTTTAATAATTTGATCACGATCCCCAGGATACTCATCCAGAAGAGAAGATACAAAACAAACCCGACGATCCCGGTTTCACTGAGCAGCCGAATATATAGATTTTTCGGATTGGGATACAACCAGGCATTCGGGGTCAACTGCCTGGTGATCTCAGAAAGTGTGGTTACTGCCCAATCCGGAATATGGTCATACAGGTAAAGACCGCTGGCTCCCAGTCCCACCCCCGTTATTGGATGTTCCAGGTAAATTTCCCATCCAGCGGTTGCATACGCTAATCGTGGACCGGCATAGATATCAACGGCATATTCTGTTATCGTCCCTTTCTGTGACCGCCAAATTTGCGCAAAGTATTTGTTGGTGGATAGGATCAAACCTGTACTAACGATTACTCCCGCTAGGAAAACTATGATCCCGGTCCTGACAAGTAAACCAACAATTCGGTGCTCACCCGGTTCTTTACGAAATGGCCGAATAAACCATTCAATCGCAGATCGCATCCGTTTACCCTGAGTAATTAAGAAAACCAATACCATCGATGCAAATGCCATTATGATTCCGCCACGCGAAAACGTACAAATGAGCAAAATTATCGCAGCCAGGAATAAAACCACTTCGATCCATTTTCTACGAAATACCCTGTAACCGGAAAGGATAGCTGCAAATAACCAGGGTATATAAATGGTTGCAATTTGATTTGCCAGCCAGGAAGGCTCGAAACCAAAACCGGCTGCTCGTTTTTTGGCCAATAGTTTTCGAATGGAAAAGGATTCCTGGAACTTGTTGAGGTCTATCCTCTCTGGAAACCCGGTATAGTATGAGATCATCTGAATTCCACCCCATACTATGCTGAGGAGCAGCCCGGCATAAAGCCATTTTATACTATAACGTAGATCGTCTTCTGTCTGGTTCATTGATACCGTAGTGAGGAAAAATGCAATCCCTCCTGCAAGAGTAGCCCAGGCTCGAAAACTGCGGCCTATGTATTCCTGTCCATGCATCGGAATGGGAGCGAATGCCCAACCCCAGGCTGTTGCGGTAAAAGCTCCGACCAAAAATAATCCAAGGATGACCATACTCCCGCTGAACTTTACCTGGATTGACCTTCGGAATATCCGCATGATGAGTAGAACAATGAGAACTGCCAGCGGGTAGAAAGCCAATGGTCGAACCATGGTTTCCTTCCCGAGGAATGGGAAATACTTAAAGCTGGTCACCGGTAAACTGATCAATACCAGTGCCCAGAAAAAACGTGTTAACCGGGCAAGATCAATCTTCATTCGCATCTATTTTATTTATTCCACCAGAAATTGTATTGATAAGAAGAGTGATGAATAATGCGCTGATGGCACCAGTAAAGATATATGCACCAATTTGGATGGTAAGTTCTGCAACAATTTCCTTCTTTTGACTTTGGGAGACCTGAATTTCAGGATGCAATCCAAAGGATTCTGCTTCCAGGATTTTTCCTCTGGCTTCCAGAGAAGTGCGTTTCAATTCCGTTTCCGCTGATAAGTTTTCAGTTAATTCCGTCAATTCGTTCTTTACCGCAATCAATTCATTTGCAGAATTTACTGCCTTTTGTACCTCTTCGGTGAATATGTTAGCCCAGGATTTTGCAAGCTGTTTTGCCTTTTCCGGTGAACTATTGACTCCATAAAATCGCCACCCGCCATCACCCGGTTGCGAAAGTTGGAGCATTCCACTACGCAGGTCTGCAATCTTGATACCTTCGACCTGCTGGGTTACTTGTTCCAGCACCGTATCAGACCAGGCCAAATCCTCCAGCTTTTGAGTTTCCCGCTCCAGGAAGTAAAATACTTCCCTGTCTGGTGCAGCAGGTAACGCCTGCTCAAGGTCCTGATCGACTACTACTTTTGACATCGCCCGGAAAGGAGGAGTCCATAATTGGTAGATTGCTGCTCCAATTAATCCACCTATCAAAGCAGCCACCAATAATAACCGCCACGCACTAAGTGCATCGGCGAAATTATCAGAAGTTGGTGCAGAAAAAATCCTTTTCTTCATTTTCTATCCTTCAAGATTTCTTGTTTGTCCTTAATTGTGCAGTATTTCTTCGGGTTATCTGGATCAATAAGGGTGACCAATATCAAATAACAGATATCCCTCACCTGTCTCAACCGGGTATGTTTTTTCCAGGTACGCTTTCAATTCCTGTTGACGTGCATAATCCTCAAACCAGGTCACCAGGAAGTAGTTTTTTCCTTTGATGTCCTTTTCGATCATTGTTTGAATTTCCTTTTCCGGTCTGCCTGCCAATTTACGTACAGCCAGGTCTCCGGTCCCCGGCCAATTGTCTATGCTGTCCCATCCGTAATATGCCATGCGGTAACCGTAATCCTCGGTCAACCCGATCACAGACACGTCCCTCAGTCTGTCTCCCAGGGACTGCCAGAACGCCGGTTCCGCTCGATAGTCCTCGCTATTGAGGATATTCCTGTTTTGCCACAATAAGGTCAATACGATCACCATACTTAATCCATAAAGCATGGGGCGAATATACTTCCTGGTATGGATGGATAGTATTTTTGAAATGACGATCGAACCGAATGGAGCAATGGATAGGGCGAGGATTGGAATGAGCGGAAGCTGGTAATAATCATGGGTTCCGATATGATAGGCAAACGTAAAACCATAGATCGCATAACCCAACCAAAGATGCCAGTACCCATTTTCTGCTTTGTCCGGATTCAAACAGGAAGATTCCCACCAAACCCAGGATCAATGCCGGAATACCAGCAGTATCTTTGATCTGTCCCATCCAGCGTGAATAATTGGATATATCCACCCACAAATTGGGGAAAATTCTAAAACTGAACTGCTGACCAAGATATCCCGCCACAAAAGTTCCATAAATTGTATAAATGACCACTGGCAGCAACGCGACAAGAGCCAAAACCCATACTTTGATATTCTTAAAGAGTGCCTTGATGTCCTTCCTGAATAAGAGCACAATATATGGGATCGCCAGAAAAAAGACGGATACGTTCTTGACATAGATCGCAGCCCCGGTGATCAAACCTGCAATGATGGTCCATTTCCAGTCAGGTTTTTGCAGCCAACGCTGGAATGACCACCACGCAAAACAGATCAAACTGACCATTAATGGATCCGGTTGGAAGGTGCGGGATGCCATCACCCCGTAGGTTTGGAAAAGATAAAAGATCAATGCTGTGACTCCCCCATCCGCATTGGTCAATTGGCTGGCCAGAAGGTAGATCGCCAACCCGCCCGCCACCCAGAACAAAGATGACAGAATTCGTGCTATCCAAACAAATTCCCCACCGACTACATTATAAAGGTCAGCTGTCAGGTTTTCCATCACCGGCGGTTCAATCACTGCTTCACGCTTCCACTGCCTTACCGCAGTTGTCACCTGCCACTCGGGTACGTCAGTCCTGCCCTGGTAATACATACCGCGAGCCATCAATGCAGAATGCAGTTGTCGGGTGGGATGAATGTCCAACGGAGGATCTGTCAAATCCAGAAGCCGAATCCCCAGGCCCAACAATAACAGCAAGAGTATGGTGATTCTCCTGAGAGTGATATTTTGCGTGAATAATCCAGTGGTCGTCGAAAAATTTTGTTGCATCATGCCTGATTCTAATCCATCTTTACCGGACGAACTAATCGGCGCAGGGAAAAATATAGTTGTTTCAATCGCCCCAATCCAACCATCGACAGTAGTGCATAGAACATGCGGTGCAGCTCCGGCAGCACTGCCGGTGGATACGCGATCAAACCCTTCCAATAGGATTTAAATGATCCGGCTGCATCGCCACCTTCCAATAAATAACGGGCGTTGAACCGGTGTGCTCCAGCCATGATCCGGTTCCATCCTCCCTCAGAAAGACTGCTGTATGGCTGGGTGTTTTTCATCCAGTCTGCTATGCGATAAGCTTCCTCGCCAAACTTGGCTGCAGCTGCAACATTTTTTGCAGCCGGGTGAAACCTCCCCGCTGCCCACAACTCAGGCACATGCACCATTTTGCCCTGTGAAGCGATCCGCAGCCACAGATGGTGATCCATCGGGTAGTGATAGGATGTATCCAGATATCCTGATCCAGCCAGAGCAGCTTGATTCATGAATACAGCGGGTTGATTAATGATCCTGAATTCCATCAGGTCTCTTAATTGCCAGTCCCCGGTACGCATCCGGTTGATCATCTTATCGTTTTCATCGACTGCCATGACATCCCCATAAAGTAATACCACGTCGGGTCGAGAATCCCAGCATTCAACGGCCCGTGATATCGCTTTAGGAAAAAAATAATCATCCGAATTCAACCAGGCAACCAGTTCCCCTTTTGCCCGTTTCAAACCTTTATTGATCCCTTCTGCCTGGCCGCTGTCTTTTTCCGAAACCCACCAGGAGAACCGGTCCGTATACCGGTGGATGATCTCCAGGCTGCCATCTGTGGAACCGCCGTCGACCAGAAGTATTTCAACATTGGAATAATCCTGAGTCAGGACAGATTGTATCGTCTGTTCCAGGAATTGAGCCTGGTTATAGGAGTTGATCACAACCGAAACAAGCGGGGTTGCCTTTTCCATATCAATTGAAGAGATCAGTGTAATTTACCTTGGGAAAAACCGTCAGCTTTCCACCCAGGGTGGCATCCAACACCTGCCGGCCATCAAGTTGAAAGGCAGCCTTTGCCATCCGGTATCCTATTTCGGATGTTTCCAGGTCAGGCAGCTGCCAGCGAAAACCCTTTCCAAAATAACCCGGGTTGAAGTGGTTGGGGTCGTTTCCCTGTGAGACCACTGTGGTATTCGGTGTTCCCTGTGTAATAAAGTTATGGTCCACACCGATCAGGTAGACAGTCTCAAAGCCCATATAAAATGCCAATTGGAGGGAAACATAAGTAACTGTTGCACTTTCCCAGACTCTTCCCGTAATATCCTCCGAGAATCCCGGTCCAGTGTAGGTGGTGTAAATGAATTGCAGATCATTATCCAGGTTGACCCATTTTCGAGCCCGCCATGATAAGAATCTTGGGATATCCATTTTTTGGATGTCGCTGGCACATTGCTCCACCACCAGGTCATTCATGCAGACGTAGTAGCTGGTTTTAAATCCTATTTCAGGGAAAGCCATATAAATGCGATTCATCCCAAAGGTGTATTCATTTTTCAGCAGGGTCAGATCCAATTGATTCAGGCTTGGACCGTTGCCAATAATGAAGCACCTCTTCCCCCGATGAATATCTTTATATGTGCGGAGTCGCTTAATGCTTTCCAGCCGCCAGGGATGCAAGAACGCCGCTGGCAATTCTGGTAACCGTCGCAGACCGTCATACCAGGTGCGTGCCGTTGGTTTCAATTGGTCGGGTATGCTGTTAACTAATTTCTCGCGAAACGTGCTCACTCGGTACTCAACCTTGCTGTGGCTCCGCCATCAACAACGATCGCCTGGCCGGTCATAAAGGAGCTTTGAATGTTGTCTGCCAGGAAATATATGGCATGCGCGATTTCGGAAGGCTGCCCTATTCGGCCGTTCACAGTCCTGCTGGCTAAATTTTCCAATCTATCCATGATCGTTCCTGTTCCGGCATGGCTGCGGTTCAAACCTGCCCTCAGCATGGGAGTATCAACAGCACCTGGCAGAATTGCATTGACCCGAATATTTTGGGGAGCGAATTCAATCGCCATGGCCCGGGTGAGCGCTAATAATCCACCTTTGCTGGCTGCATAAGCCGCAATATCCTTCGAGGTGGCTATGGCGTGTACCGATGAAACGTTGACTATTGCTCCTCCTCCAGCTTTGACCAGCATGGGGTGCGCCAGCTTGGAACCCAGAAAAACCGAGCGCAGATTGGATGTCATGACAGCATCCCATTCTTCCACGGTTGTTTCCAGTATCGGCTTGGATATCTGCAATGCAGCATTGTTGACAACCGCATTCAGTTGTTTGCTAAATCGGTTGGTTTCATCATAGACCCGTTTAATATCGTCTGGATTGGAAATGTCAGCCTTGATGAACAGTCCATCTTTCGGAAATTCTTCCACCTTATCAGACCGGTCCACACCCACAACATTCCAGCCTTTTTCCTCGAAAAGTAAAACGGTTGCCCGTCCCACTCCACCGGAAGCACCGGTGATAAGAACTGTATTTTTTTCTGTCATTTCAAAGATCTCCGTAGTTCCAGATAAAGAGCTGTATCCTTGTCTTGCAAACCCAACCCATCGATCAGATTAATGATCGTATTGAAATGCACCCGCTCCCAAGCTTCCGGGCTGGAATTCGAATTGTGCGGTGCCAGCATCACATTATCCATTTTCAGCAAAGGACTGTCATGAGGTAGTGGTTCGTCTTCAAAAACATCCAGTGCTGCTCCCCCAAGTCTGCCATTTTGCAGGGATTGGATCAAATCGGTTTCGTTTATGATCGGTCCCCGGGCGGTATTGATCAAAATTGCACCTGCTTTCACCTCACTCAATGATTGCTTGTTGATCAGGTGGTAACTGGTTGGATTCAGATCACAATTGACGCTGATAAAATCACAGCGTTTCATCAAGTCAGAGAGGGATGTCATCTCGACCCCGGTTTCGCTGATAAAAGCCTGATCGATCTCGATGATGTCATTCCCCAGCAGGGTCATATCAAAAGCTTTTGCTTTGCGCAGTAACATTTTCCCGATATTTCCGACACCGATCACTCCCAGTGTGCATTCCCTTAAGGCTCTTCCGGGGATTTTTTTCCACTCTCCTTGTTTCATTTTCACATTCATCCAGGGTTGGCGGCGAGCGAAAGCCAAAATATATCCCATTACAGTATCCGATACCGGAACGGTGAAAGCATTGGTTGTCCGGCAGACTTTTATACCACATTCTCTCGCTGCATCCTGATTGATCGAATCGATCCCGGTACCCCATTTTGAGATGACCTTTAAGCGTGGTGAGCAGGCTGTTATCACTTTTTCTGTATAACGGTCATCCCCGCAGATCGCTCCATCAAACTGACCGGCAAATTGTAATAATTGGTCCTCAGACAAACGCTCATGAACTTTAGGCAGGATCAGGTCAATATCGAGTCGATCAAAAATATATTTGAACCGTTCCATGGACGGCAGCATATAGGGTGCGGAAATTAAGATGGTGGTCATAAATAATTTTGTCCCGGTTTTGTTTTATTTCTACTTACCTATATCATCTTGTTGATTTCTTTTTGCTGAATATTTAACATCATTTCAGCGATGCTGAAGTCCACTTCGTTGTCCACATCCCATGCTTCCAATGGATCGATCTCGAACATCATGGGGCGTTCTCCCAGGCGATTCCGCCTGGCGGTCAAATGTGACCTGGTGAAGATATACATGCACGAATTCTCCTCAAAAAATGGCGGCAGGTCCTGGGTTTGAAGCAGGA
>CAVWQC010000002.1:0-463635 GCA_963757065.1 uncultured Chloroflexia bacterium
CAGAGAATATTTATGACTGGTCAGAGCTCGGAAAAAAACTCGAAAGTTTTTATATTAAAATCCTCTCACAATTAAAAATACACGCATCAGACAATGAATAGACTTGGTGATCATGAAGATAATTTGGACCTCATCGTTGAAAGAGTAATAAATTTATTATCGATGATCTTCAATATTAAATACGTGAAAACGGATTACTTACTAAACTGGAACTAAGATGACAATGCATAATGCCGGTAAATTACCTTCAATCATAATCGTCGGTGCTCATACCATGGGTTTGGCTTTATTACGTGCTTTTAAAGACCTGAAAATGGACCGTATTATTGTAAGTTTTGACAAAGACGATATGGCTCCGGTATCCCGCTATGTTACAAAGGTTTTTAATTCTCCTCATCCCGAAACAAGTCTTGATGATTTTGTGGAATTCATGATAAGCCTGGCGAAATACTTTCCCGGAGCAGTTATCTTTCCTGCCTCTGATCCATCATTAAAAGCGATATCAAAGAAGAAATCAATTCTTAGTGAATATTTCATTGTCGCCTGTCCAGAATGGTCGATAGTCGAATTGACAATTGATAAAAAGTTAACATATGAGATTGCTAAACAGCATGGCATACCTTGCCCTAATACTGTTTTACCTAAATCAGAAGTAGATGTTGAGAAGTACTTACTGGATGCTGCGTTTCCGTGTTTGGTAAAACCTACTCAGAGTCACCTGTATTTTGATAGATTTCACCGAAAGATGGTTCTAGCTAACAACAAGGATGAACTCATTACGGCTTATCGGCAGGCTTCTGGATGTGAACTCGAAGTAGTTTTACAGGAATTTATCCCGGGTGGTGATTTACATGGGGTTAACTATAATTCCTATGCTATCAACGGGAAAGTTGGTGTCGAGTTCACAGCCAAAAAAATACGTAATGCTCCACCAAATCTAGGATCACCATGTGTAGCAATGAGCTCAGAAATATCTGAAGTTTATGAAATAGGTAGAAAGATTATTGAAGCAATTGGATTTTATGGGTATTCATGCACTGAATTTAAGAAAGATCCGCGTGATGGAGTTTATAAGTTGATGGAAGTAAATGGTAGACATAATTTATCAGGTTTTTTAGCAGTATATTGTGGGTTAAATTTTCCGGAATTACACTATCGTCACCTTGTTTTTGGAGAAATCCCTTCACAGAACAAATATGATGAAGGTAAATATTGGATCGACCTAACGAGAGATGTTGCATATTATTTTCCTTTACTAATAAAGGGAAAGTATTCGGTCCATGATTTTATTAAACCATACACATCAAAACATGTTGATGCTATTTTTAATACGAGGGATATCGGTCCTTTTATGAAACGAAGTAAATCCTTGCTTCACTTCCTAATAAACCAAAAATCAACACTCTAAAGGGAAAAATTATGAGAAATAATGCAATTAACTTAGAAGAAGGGCGCTTAATAAACAATGGCATTGAAGAAAAGCCATTTCTCCACGAACGACATCGTGCCTTCCCGGCAGTATTTGAAAACCGGAGCCATAAACGCATTCTGGATGTTGCTGCTGGTGTTGGGTACGCCGCAAATAGAATTCAAGAAAATTATAGCGGTCAGATTTTCTGTAATGATCTTTCTCCCACCTGTTTAAAAAATTTACATCAGCTTAATTTACCTGTAACACGATACTCAATTGATAATGATGGCATCAGGTTTCCGTTTGCGAGTAATTCTTTCAATGCAGTAATGGCTTTGGCAACCATAGAACATGTTATCCAAGTAGATGATTTTGTGAAGGAGATCTACCGTATTTTGGATGATGAAGGTTGTTTTTATGTCTCTGCCCCTAATTATGCTAGTCTACTATACTTACTTCCAGTCGTAGTAAGTGGACGTACATTCCATAACCCGCTTAACCCATCAATGAAATATGAGTTTTATGCTCACGTGCGCTACTTTACCTACCGTACTCTACTCGAATACATTCCTCAATTTGGTTTTATCCCAGAAGCAGTCTATTTGCCTTTACCTAAATCGAGTACCACCTATACGGATTTACTAGCAAGGTCAAAATTGAAAGCTACCATCTTCAAAATGGGAATGTCAGTACTCTATCGATTCTCTCCACGATGGGCATCCGAACCAATTATATGCTTTCGAAAATCTATTAATAGATCAATCAAATTTCGAAAAGTCCTAATCTAGTTCAGGAAGAATACTTATGATCCATTTAGATGCCAATGAGAACACAAAAGAATATGAACTTATATGAAAATGTTGATTACCAAGCATTTTGGAAGGGTGTCCAACAACTAAAGCTGGATGAATTGGAACAAATTTTGGTTAAAAAGATGCTACACCTTCCATCAAAACGAATGATTGATATCGGGTGTGGATACGGCCGCCTCTTAGATTGCTACCAATCACAATGTAAAGAGATCATCTTATTAGATAGTTCATCAACGCTCTTACAACAGGCATATGAGAATTCTGGTGGTCACGCAATTTGTATACATTGTGATTTGACACATTTACCATTTATTAATGCTGTATTTGACCAGGTAATGATGGTTCGTGTTTTCCATCATCTACCTGAATCAAAAGTCAGTTCTTATTGAACTCAACCGGATTTTAACAAGTGGAGGAAATTTACTTTTTTCTTATTGCAATAAACGTAACCTAGAACGAATTGGGCGATGGTTGATAGGCAAAAATCCATATAATCCCTTTATGTTAGAGACGAGTTGGGTTTGGCACGCTTTTTTTATGCACCACCCCCAGTATGTTCATAAGATTTTAACTGAAGTGGGGTTTGATAAAAAAAGGGAAATGGGAGCTGGTGTTATAGATAAAATTGCTGGTAAGCTTGGTCACCTAGGTATGCATATTCCACCAGGAGAAGCAATTTCCGAGTTGATGGCCAAACTTTCATGGGCTCCTTGGATTTTTTGTGACGCCCATAAATTTGGTTCCCCTCCTGAGTTGAATGATTTACCATTTGAAAAAATAATCAGATGTCTTCATTGTCAATCCAATTTAAAAGGCAACTCAGAGGGTTACAAATGCGAATCATGCGGACAATTATATCCCTTGCAAAATGGTGTAATCCATTTTCTGATTCCTGATTAATACAAATATCAAGAAGAAAACAATAATGCTTGAATTACTGGATAATAAGGACACTAAATGGAAAGATTTTCTAATAAGCCAAGACCAGGCTAATATTTTTCATTCACCTGAATGGAGTAGTATGCTTCAACAAGCCTACCACCTAAAACCTTATTTTCTGGCAAATATCAATACAAAAGGCGAGGTAAATTCTGGTATACCAGTTTTAGAAAAGAAATCAACAAGGGGACATATTTCATGGAGCTCTCTTCCTTTCACTGATCACTGCGCCCCATTATCATCCAATACTTCTGGAGCATATGAATTTTCACAACAACTTGATCAGTTAATTAATAAATACCCGGATAGATATTTTGAGCTCCGTTGGTTAATTCCAGGGGTTACTTCCCTTATTACACAACAAAATTATGTTCTTCATAATCTCACGTTACAATCAGATTTCGAAGAAAACCACAAGATTATCCATCCGAGTAATAATCGCAATATTCGGTCAGCAATAAAGCATGGTATCAGGATTGAAATTAACAATGATCGCCAGCATTTAAAAGAGTTCTATCGTTTGCATCTATTAACCCGTCACAAACAGGGAGTACCTATACAACCTTGGGGGTTTTTTAATGCTCTGCAGTCAGAAATACTTAACAATAACCTCGGATTTATTTTAACAGCTTATCAGGGAACAAACTGTTTGGCTGCTGCTGTCTTTCTAATTTGGAATAGGAATATGATCTACAAATTTGGCGCCTCTGACCCTGCAGGTTTACATTTACGACCAAATGATTTGTTATTTCAAGAAGCGATTCGTTGGGGTTGTGATCATGGGTATACTTCACTTGACTTTGGCCGCTCAGATATAGATAACATCGGGTTACGCCGTTATAAAACTTCCTGGGGATCAGTGGAATCTAATCTTTTTTATAGTTATGCCCCATCCATACCCAGAAGACGTCCAGTTTGGATGATGGAAACACTTAGTAAAGTAATAAAAAATTCTCCCTTATGGGTGTGTCGTTTTATCGGTGAAATATTATATCGTTATGCTGGATAGGGAATCACTGGAGAATAATAATGGATTATAACTCGTGGTTCAAGAATCGCAGTCCCAGATTTATTATGCAGAGGGGACTAAGCTTGCTGAAGCATTATGGATTTGGCATCCAAAAATCAACACAACGTATAGACGCACTAATGGACTGCTTTGAACAATTCGATTGTTCACCAACATTTCCCGTGCCGGGACAAGTAATTGAAAATAACTCATCTTACATTCTTAGCCTCCAAGATAGAGGTGCTGAAATAGCTGTACATGGATATAACCATGTTAACCTAAAAACATATGCACCTAAAGATGCATCCTCACAGTTAATCCATGCAGTAAAAGTTTTTACAGAAAATGGCATTAAAGTCCATGGATTTCGTTGTCCGTACCTAAGTAGTAGTGATTCGTTATTAGAAGCTCTCCCGATTGGAGTTTTCAATTATAGCAGCAATAAAGCTGTCAAATGGGATTTTGAAAAACCGGATAATGGTAAATTCAACCCAATTATGTTTAAAACCATAAGCAGTTTTTATATGCCCGAAGCAGCCTCTATTAAGCGATGTTTACCATGGGTCCAATCAAATTTAATTGAAATTCCAGTTAGCGTACCGGATGACCTGCAGTTAAAAGATGGAATGGGATTTAGCCAGGAGGATCTCGCAAGGAGTTGGGTAAAACTACTGAATAAAACTTACAACCAGGCTGAAATTTTTAACTTAATGTTTCATCCGGAATTGGCCTCTTATTGCCTATATCCATTTGTAGTATTGCTTAAGGCAGCTAGAGAATACACCCCAAAAATATGGGTTGCTCCTCTGTTTGAAATAGCAAAATGGTGGAGAGAAAAATCAACTTTGTCTGTAACGATTGAACGCACAATAGATAACTCACTGAAAGTAACCTTACCACAATCATCTGGAGCCAATTGGGTTGCAAGAGGATTTGATTTTATTGAATCTTCCACCTGGATAAGGAACTATAAGAGTTTATCTGGTAATTCATATATTCTTCCGTCAAATGTCCGTCCATTTATTGGAGTTGATAAAAATGTACCTCAAAAATTAATTGATTCACTAATAAATCAAGGCTACATTATTGATCAATCTGATCTTGGAAGAAATTGTTCGATATACTTGGATCATAAATCCCTTGAGAATTACTCTTTCGAAGCTGATCTTGTAGATATGATAGAAATATCTAGTAGCCCATTGATTCGTCTGTGGCCTTGGCCTGCCAAATACCAATCTGCTCTTTGTATAACTGGTGATCTTGATGCCTTGTCAATAAAGGATTATCTAAATAGGTTAAAAATAAATGGAAATAAATAACTTCTCAATTAACTTATTTCTATGCGCATAAACGATATTTAATAGTAAGAATTTTTCTTGTAATGATTCGTAATTATTTTTTATTCAAAAAAATTCTACTTCTTAAATATGCAACTAAATATTGTGTCTTTTGCATAGTTTATTAATAGCACAACTGTAAAAACATAACACGATAGTGGCTTCGGAGACTTACTTTAAATGGTTTCCTTTCCCTATTATTTATTTCAATAAGCTTTACATAATAAACTTCTTGTATTTCTTGGGAATAAAATTAAGGAATTGGTTAGAAAGTAGAACCAAGAGATACTTACTATGGCTTAATAAATTCATACGCCCCAATATCTGTTTCACTTAATTGCGGACGGGGAGTTCTATCAAAATCCGTTGAGATTCCTAGGTCTACACCAGCATCAATTGCAGGACTATTATTACTCAGGTGGAAGTCATTTCGTAATGTATCTAGAAACTTTGGGTCGGCCTCAATGGACATTACTCCTAAACTGAATTTTCTCTGCCACTGACTTAATGAGTAAAATGTTATTTCTGAACCTCTAACTTCATATGCATGGCCAGCTTCATCATTATAAATTAGATTATGTTCATCTAATAATAATGATTCTGGGTCAACTAATGAAATTTCTGCCCGACCGTGATTTGCAAGGATATTTCCCCTTAAATCCAAATCTTTCGAATACTTTACCGAACTATTAATATATATTGCAACAGATTCACCCCCATAAATAGTATTATTATATATATTTAGCCCACTTGCTTCATATGCAACAATCCCTCCTACTCTTCCCCCATTATAAATAATGTTTTGTAGAATACTTGAGTTTAATATATCTCCACGGCAATCACCAGATATATTGCCAAATTGATTGTTTGCCCCACCTTGTTCGCATCCATCATAACTGATAATCTGTATGCCCTCTAACCCGGTGTTATACACCAGATTTTTTTCAACCAATGTGTTATACGAGTTTTCCAGTTCTATACCAGTCTGTCCACAATTATAGACTTTGTTTCCCCTGATGATGTGTTGGTAAACTATGCTTGTCGCTCCATCCATGTCAATACAAATACCAGTTTTTCCAGTAATATTATAAACAGTATTCTGCTCAAATCGGCTCTCGTGGGTAAACCACTGTGACCAAATCCCTCTCTGATAAAAATCATGGATCACATTGTTTTTTATCACATTGGCGAAACTGGGTGCACCATCTTCCATAAAACCGTTCTCATTTCCAAGATGCCCGCTTCCATCAATATCATTTTCCTCCAGAATATTATGATTTCCCCATAAATATACGGCACCATAGATTGTATTTGAGAGGATTTTCCAGTTGTTTGTATTCAGGCGCATTACTCGGTCTGCTTTGCTTTTCAGAGTAAATCCTTTCACAATCCAAAAGTCAGCATTCCCGGTTATAGCAGGAGACATTCCTCCGTCAATCGTGACATTATCGTCATTATATGAAGAAATAAGGATTGGCTTCCCCAGTTCCCCTGATCCTTTAATATGAATACTCTCAAAAAATTGTCCTTGTCGAACAAATATTACCCCACCAGGCTTTATATGATCGACCGCATATTGAATTGTCTTCCATGGATGTACGAATGAACCGTCATCAGCGTTATTCCCGTTTGGTGAAACATAGATGATATCTCTTTTTCTAATTTCAATATCAGGTGTTTTTGTAATCGATTTTTCTATATTTGATCCTATATTTATTTCAGTTACCTTGGGTAAAATTTTTGTTATTTCTAATATTTGCCTTGAATCTGGCTCAATTTGTTTTGTTACTAATAATTTTTGGCCAAAATATGCAAAGAGAAATAAAATTACCCCACATGTACTATATAAAAAGTAGCGTTTCGAAATAGTTTTGTCCATAACTAATATTTAAGAACGGTTGATTTCTTTCATATATTTATTCATAATTTTAACTAACGGATGGATGATATATCAAGAATATAAGCTATTATACTTGTACTTCATAATCAACCAATTACCTTAGTATAACGTAAATCATCATTATTGTAAAAATTATTGTCATAGCACTCTACCTGGATTAAGCAATCTTTTTCTATAAAATCACATCAGAATTAGCCATAGCACATTAACAATTGAATGACTTGCCAATACAATAATGTTATCCAATCTGTCACTCCTCACTGATCTCTATCAAGATCGTGGAGACCAACTAGAGGAAAGAAGCCTCGTTTGGAAAAACCCCACCACCCTGGTACGTTTGCGGATCTCCTTGTTGATCCGTTCCAGACTATTGGTGGTCCGGGTAATACGGCGATGTTCCAAAGGAAATCGAACACCGAAAAGCCTTCAGCAAGGTTATCTTCCAGCCAGGCAGACAACTTCGGAGCTGAGACGGAATATTTCTGATATGGCAGCGTAGCGGAATTCCTCAGCTGTCTTTCGGTCTGGTGCATTGAACATGGAACAAATATTTGCTGCAACCTCCATCCGCATGGCTTGTTTGGGTACATAAGCACCAGCATTCTGCTGCAGGTGGAACTGACATCTCTACCAGGGGAATATCCCCAACACTGCTCTTCTGGCTACTCCCAAACCAGCGTGGTCATCACTGACGCTTGCGCATGCGCTGCAAGTTCAGGTGTGCTGTACTTCACACCATTCATCCCTCGATCTTTCAGGACCCGTCAGGAAGGATTTCCAATGGGTTCCATGCTCACTGAGAGACACGGAAACCCCTAGAACTCTTTCTCCTCGGAGTGATCCTGAGCCACTAAACAGCCGCATCCCTCACTTGGCCAGCCTCTCGCACCTTCTCGTAACGGGCATCTACATAAAGATAGGTGATCTCCCCAGAGGTCTTTCCCGCCATTCCTGCAGAACTCCGTCCAGTTGTGCGGCTGCCCGACTTACCTGCATGGCAGAAACCCCTGTCCCGCACAGCTTTTCGGTGATGGCCTTTACTTTCCGGGTGGACACTCCCTGCACATACATCTCTGCCAGTTCAGTTCCCAATGCCCTTTCACTTCTCAGCCCTTTTTCCAGGGCGACCGGATAGAAACCTCCTTCCCGAACCTGTGGTACTGACAAAGTGATCTCTCCCACTCGGGTCCGCACGGTCTTGGGTTTGTACCCATTCGAGTGTCCTATCCGTTTTTCTTTCCGTTCGTAGTCGTCTGCTTGTAGATACTTTGATCTCTCCACTGCATGACGTTATTGATCAGGATCCGTATCAGTTCTGGGACAGCTTCTAATCCTCTGTTCCACCAGTTCACTGGGAAGGTTATAATCTATTTTGGTGAGTCATTTCGTTCTCCTTTCTTAGGTTTGGTCACCTTTAAGGATACTTCTGACTCACCACTTTTGTTAAGGTTCAGCAATTTACAGAAAGAATGTTACACCAATTTCTAATAAACACTATAATAAAATGAATTAGTAGTAGAAAACTTAAATTATGAATGAAAATAATATTTCCTTCCGAATAAAAAGGATTTCAAGAACGTTAGGTACTGTGACTCTATTCCTGGCTTCAGCTAGTTTCATTCGATTGTTTATTAGATACCAGGTAACCCAATCTCAATATCCAACTGTTTTAGAACTCTTCAACATGGATGCAGAGAATAATATCCCTACATTTTTTTATGTTTTACTTCTATTATTGTGTAGTTTATCGTTGGCTTGTATTTCAATCCTAAATGCCCGACAAAAGTTCTCCCAAAGGAGCCCCTGGTGGATTCTAACTTTCCTTTTCCTGACTTTGTCATTAGAAAAAGCAGTTCGTTTCCAGGAATACATTTATCGTCCAATAATGGGGTATCTTAGGAACGAGAATACAAGTACCACTAAGTACTTCCTTATCATAATTGCATTACTGTTTTGTTTGGGTATAATTTTATGTTTTCTTAAGTTTGTTCAAAAGCTCCCAACAAATACAAAGCGTTCATTCATTATTGCTACATGTATCTACTTAAGCGGAGCTATTGTACTTGATATGGTTGGAAGCACCTTCTATGATGTTAGTGGTCAGCATAATCTAATTTATAACATTCTTGGGATAATTGAGGAATCTGTTGAAATGATGGGTGTAATTGCATTTATTGACACATTTCTTGGTTATATTAAAAAAATATTTACTCCACTATTAGTTGTTGTTGAAAAATAATATCAATAAACCGAATTTTAATTAATGAATTCCATTTTTATATAATCTCATTTCATAATGTTTGCACAGGATTACTCAGGTGTTTATTGACCCTTACTTAAGGGAAACCCATCTAACTGCCACTGTGTAACCCCACCAGAAATGCTTGTTTTCTGAGTAAACCAGGTTCCCCAAAAAATAATTCCTTTCCCTGCTCCGACCGGTTTTCAGATCTGCTAACTGCCAAAACTTTTGCATCCTTTGGAACTTCATCGATTCTTGCATGTAATTCACCCAATGGAATTAATATTGCTCTAGAAATGTTGGCTTGTTCCTATTCTTTCGATTGGCGCACATCCAGAACAAAAGGTCCAGCATTAAGCATCTGACTGCCTCAGCTACCGATACTTCCGAGGGTAGTGCAGAACTTGAGTTGAAACTGGTTTAATTTACAATAACCGTCAAATAGAAAAAGCACCAAGTCTATGACTATCAAGTATCGCAGTGATTTCGGATTTTGTTTCTGTTTTTCATTTTTACCATATTTTGAATATTAATTAATATATCAGATGAAAGCTGTCCAAGAATGTCACTTAGATAATTCATATAAATCCAGTCATGAGTTTTCAGTCAATCATCTACTATTTAAGTTATCTTAACTTAATAAGTGGACAATATAAACCTCAAAAGTGGATTGGAGGTTTTCTTAAGATTGGTGATTTAATGTTGGAAAGTGGACAGCTATGATGAAAGATATCAGAAAGAAAGGGAATTATGGAAAAACTATACAAACCGTTTACTGAATATCAAAAAAAGCTATCATTCGAAATTTTAATGATGGACAAATGTGTCGTGATAAAGCGCAGGAATTATTAGAGATCAGAAAAAGTGAACTGGTGTCCAACTTTTGAACCCAGTTCACTAAGCGGGTAGTTTTTTCTATTTCGCTCAGTCCGCTCCCTCAAAAGACTAAAGCCCATGAATTTGACGAAAAATAGCGGCCTTCTGACCGCTATTTTTCTTTTATTGAGGCTTTGTCTTCTACTTTCGAGTCTACCTCTTTTTATTGATATATTTTTTGGACTTAAGGTATTAATGTCGATGTAGAAGTGCTCGTTATCTCAGGTGTTGAAGTATATAGAAGCAAACTGGTCGAATTGACGTAGTTAGTAGGACTGATAACATTAGTCAAGTTTGTGGTTGGTTGAGTATTCGCCATTACCTGAACTTCTGCGAGCGATAAAGCATCCCTGTTTGTCAACTGAATACGTATATATCGTCCCGTACGATTGATTGTTATTTCAGTAGGCCGTCCAGCATTACCACTGATGAAGTAACTACTTACACCAGTCTGGTTGATCGTTTCCTGAATGTCTGTTGAGTCAAATGGCTGATCAGAAACCAAAACATAAAAATTGTTCAAACGCCATTCACAACAATCCGTCCTTGTCCAAATTTTTAATTCTTTGAGTAAATAGTTATTTCCGAGATCTACCTGCCACCAATTATTACTACCTTCTTGTGTGTGTGTTACGGAATTGTTTGCAAAATTCCCATCAGTGTTTCCGTCCACAGCTCGACCTGACTCTGCATTTTCATAAATACTCGATTGGTCTGATGTCTTTCCTATAGCAATATTATCGATTTCCATCAATGTTGGGACTGATGTTGGCACTTCTAATGGAATATCAGTTGGCTGTGTTATTGGAGTGGATGTTGGTACAACATCAGGGATCACAGTGGGTTGAGTTGTAGGAATCACAGTGGGTTGGGTTGTAGGAATCACAGTGGGTTGGGTTGTAGGAGTCACTGTTGGTATTGAAGTTGGGAGCACAAGCGTTTGGCTGATTGGTGTGGAAACCTTCCTACTAACAATAAATCCGTCCAGGCTGACATAAGGACCAGTCCTATGGGTTAGCGTGAGAGTATGCGTCCCTGATCCCAAGATGTTTGAACTCCAGCGATTCTGCATTGTCTGAGTGGAAGTGTTCTGATTTATCGTCGCAACCACTATTCCATCAATGCGGACTTCCATGTTGCCGAAGGCTTTCGGGTAACCGCGATAAATTACATTGATTCTCTCACCAGAGAATGTGAAACGGGTAGAACTACCGATCAGGTTGGAATATTTCTCAGTGTTCAGGTAGTTCCCCTTGACTTTTTGCGCCACCCAACTACCTTTGTAGACGATTTCTGCTGATCGCTCATCATATGTGGTGGTAGATCCCCCAGGTGACAGAGGTGCCATCGTTAATATTGAAGTTGGGGTGTTTGTTGGAGTAAAAGTATTACTAGCAATCGGCGTGGTTATAGGTAAACCGCTAACAACAAGCCCATCCAGGCTGACATATGGGCCGGTCATGTGCGTAAGAGTAAGAGTATGTGAGCCTGATCCCAGGATGCTTGAACTCCAGCGATTCTGCATAGTCTGAGTGGAAGTGTTCTGATTTATCGTCGCAACCACTACCCCGTCAATGCGAACTTCCATGTTGCCGAAGGCATTCGGGTAACCACGGTAAATCACATTGATTCTCTCACCAGAGAATGTGAATCTGGCAGAACTACCGAGCACATTAGAATACTTCTCAGTGTTCAAGTAGTTTCCTGTGACGCTCTGCGCCACCCAACTACCGGTGTATACAATCTCAGCTGACCGCTCATCATACGTGCCATAACCTACTGGTTGTCGGGGAGTCATGGTTGCAGTTGAAGTGGGAGTGCTGGATGGAGTAAAGGTTTGACTGGCTATTGGTGAGGCTGTTGGTATACCGGTTGAAGTTCTTGTTGGAACAATACCGCCATATTCATAAGCACCAATATCTTCGTTTAACCCAACCAGCCGGGTATTGCCATCGGCGTCGAGAGAAGTTCCAATACTAATTCCTTTATCGATAGCTGGACTGCTTGAAGATAAACGAAAATCAGCATTACTTGAATTATTATAGGCAGGTTCTCCGAATATTGTATTTTGACCAAGGCCAGTCATTGTCTGGAATTCTAATATCGAATAGTCAGTACTACAACCACTACTTGATGTAAAAGGTTTCGTGCTGTTCACACGGTTATAGAGGTTATTTTTTTCTTCTGCAAGATACTTTAAATCCCCAATACAAACCGCAGGACCTTTGCCCTGCGAGATAATATTATCCTTAATACTATTTCCTTTGACTTGTGCTGCATTTCCCTGAATATTTATTCCACCGTTATTATTCCCATAAGCTGCGTTAATGGTATTTCCCCAATAATTAACACCACCCGCATACCAGTTGATAATTCCTCCATATCCCGCCCCCCATCCAGTTGATGTTGTGATTACATTCTGACGGATGATATTGTTAGTAAGGTCACCCTGGCAATTTTTGTCACCATTTGTATCTCCATACTGATTACTTTCTCCGCCAACAACACAACCGACACCAGCATCATAACTGATTATGATGATACCTGCGGGTGCGGTATTTCGAATAATATTATTCTCAACAACGGAATCAAAGACATTTTCTAACTGAATCCCGGTATAGTTACAATTTGATATGGTGTTACCCCGAACTGTATGTCTCCATTCTACCTGAGCTGCACCATCCAAATCTATACATTGTCCCAGACCTCCCGATGCTTTAATATTATCAACAATATTATATTCGATCACAGAATCATGCGTCTTTCCCTGTGTCCAAATACCACGGGCATCGACATGCGTGAAGTTTTTTACAGTGTTGTATCGATAAGTGTTGTGATGGCTGTCGCCACCATCAGATATCCCTCCGTCTCCATCGGTACCTGCATAACCAGTACCATCAATTATATTATTCTCCCAAAGATGATATGAACCCATTATGTAGTTTGCGCCGAAAATTCTATTATTTTTTACTATCAAGTGATCGGTTTGCGGTTCACCCCACCATCCTAACCTGAGTGTATATCGGTTAGTACTTTTAAAAGTTAGTCCTTCAATTGTCCAATATGAAATTTTTCCGGAAGATCTTAAGGCAATATTTGAACCGCCATCTATGACAACAGTTTCCCCTGGATAATTTGTTAGCTTGATTGGACTACTTGCGGTTCCTGTAATGCTCACTATAATATTTGCAGAGTAAGTTCCACCCCTGATCAAGAGAGTATCACCAGGTTGTACATTACTAATTCCTTTCTGAAGTGTCTTCCATGCTGTGTTAACTGATAAGCCATCATTGGAATCAGAACCATTTGCGGCATCTACGTACTTCGATGTAGAAGCCAGCTTAAACGAAGATCCCATTGTTATGAAAACCCCTAATACAATAACTAGTATACTTAATCCTCTATTAATATTTTTTTTTAACATCAGTATTTCTCCTTAATTTTTTTCCAGTGTTGATATCAGAAATTTATCGGTCATGTTCTATAGTCCTTTGGCTAATAATCCATGATATTAAATTTCACTTGTTCTCCTAGTGAAATTTTTCTGGTGAGAACACAACAACTACATTTGAGGTATTTTGAAAAATTTGCACACCTTTTAGCAAAATCTTTTACAACAATAGTTACATTTAGTAGAATTTTGCCAGTATTTTGTTTTTCTCATTGCTGATTAGTTACAAAGGTAATAAATTGTGGTATCACTTTTCTATACTAATTACTACTATGGCTATTCTATTTTCGTAGTGTAACATGTGAAAAAGGTGTATCTTGTTTAAAAAGCTTTCAATCACCTTACAATTTGAAATGTTTTCTCATAAAAGATGAATTAGTTGTGGAACGAGAAACGATTTTTTGAAAAAAATAAAAACGTTGTGAACACTAGTCTTAACGAAAATCAATCTTGGCGTTAAATTAATTATCACTTCGCTCTAGTAATATTTTTCCCCTTTGCAAAATCCGGATCAAATCGTGCAGTAGTTCCTGAGCAAATCACACACTTGGGGAAGGAAAATAAACTGATTAATCCAAAAACATGGCATGCTATTTCTTAGGAGCAAGGAGGAGCAATAAACAGAAAGAGATTAACCCTGAAGAAGATCGAAGAAATAATTCGTTTGAAATAAGAAGTTGGGTTGACCAACCGGGTGGATACCCCTTATGGCTGTCAGCTTCTCAACATACTTGGTGATAATAATATTGTTCGTGGAAACACTTTGAGTGGATTAGGAAGTACTGCGCTATGCCCCGGAATAATGTTCGAATGGGACATGGCAGATACAAATCTGGTTGAACAAAACCTGATATATGACGTAAAGATCGGTATTGACATTGAAGGTGGTGACAACAACATGATCCGCAACAATATCATTTACAGTTTAGGTTCACCAGGACCTTTTAATGCGGGAATAGAAATACAATCTTATGAAAATACAAAGACGAATTGGCCATGTAACGAGGAATCAGGCAGTGCACAGGCACTTTTACCACCCAATGATCCGAGTTATCCTGATTACGAAAATTACTATGCATCGCGGAACTGCCACTCAACCGGGAATCAGATCTACAACAATGTAATTGATGGATTTGTAGAAGGGATCCGTTTTTATCCTCTGGCAGGAGAAGGTTCGGTTATCCGTAATAATATTTTCTCCAGGTGGTCGCGAGGAGGTATTTGTTTTTACAATGACAATGGTACCTGTAAAGAACTACCTTCCGAAGTAACTGAAAGCAATAATGCTACAAAGAATTTCGGGTTTGTAGATTTGAAGCACTATAATTATCACCTGGCAGCTGACTCACCATTGATCGATGACGGTTATGATCTTATGGTCCAAAATCCTTATGATTTTAACGGTGAAAATCGACCTCAAGGGGAAGGTTATGATATAGGTGCTTATGAATCACCTGCTGTTCCGGCACGATAGTAAGTTCAATTTTTCGTCTGCATTATCCCTGTAATATCAATCATTGTATTGATGATAAAGAATTTGTTTACTTTCATTCTTTTTCATTAATAGGTATAAGAGGAAGAAAAACTTTATTATTGTCCACAAATTTCATTACTACTGTGAGAAATTAAGATCTTTCGACGGATAGCTCCAGGAAGAACAATATTCTTAAGGAAAATTCTTAATTTTTCAAAAACCATATGATGGAATTAATAAAAGCAGCACTTAGCGATCAAAGAAATACCATAGTAATTATTATGCTTTAGTAACACTTATCCTTCTATTATTCAAACCTAAGATCAAACCTAAACCTGCAGTCATCTTCGAACCACATTGGAAAGTTAGTTCCCCAAAGGTTGTTAAGTAAATTAATGTGCATTCCGTCCGATATCTGTGGTTGGTTATTATTGAAATCCAGTAAGGAGGGCATGCCAGGTGAGACGAGTGGAGCATCAAGAGAGATAATTCTAAGGGAGTTGGTTTGATTTTTCCAGATAATATGTTTTCCCATTGCATGCAATTGGCGATTGCCAAATGGCACAACGTCTTGCGGGTTTACTTCTTCTCCCATTTTTTCAATTCGCCAGTTTTCGTCCGAATTTGTCTGTGGAATAAAAGAAAACCAGATTGCTTCTGGCATCCGACAAGCTAGCTTGTGGAACCACTGCAGTTCTATCTCTATTTTCAGTTCTTTCATATTGAAGCTGTATTTCACCCAAAAATCCCGTGGGCAGCCATATTCACTTGTACTTTTTAGGTCTGATAATAAATGGAAAAGGTAATTACTTGCCACATCCGTCTTCTGAGTGAAGCTTTCTACTACCTTCGGTTGCCAATAGCGACTCAGGGGTTTCGCCAATTCCAATCCTGGTTTTGTGAAATCCTCACTTGCCCATCCATTATTGCGCTCAGACGGAATAATGTACTGGTGAAAATAACGTTCATAATCACCTACCGAAAATGTCTGATATCGAAGCCAAGCCATTGGGTGATTTCGATTTGCCCAATCTTTTGTTTGGTTTCCCATTTTTAACGAAATTAATGAACCGGTTCGTGGGTTGAAACGAAAGCTACATCCAGCTACAAACTGTGCTTCACTTATATTTCGATATTTTGTCCAATGATTAAGGTCAGGTTCTTTTGCGCGAATTACCTCCAAAAACTTCCGGGCGTCAGCAGCCAGTGTTAGGTCCTCAAGACCATTGATTGCCTCCTGAGCATAAGCCCGCTTTTCTGCCCAGGAACTTTGGAATTTTTGGAAATTTGCTTCTCCTCTTACTTTACAAAAATCTGCTGTATCATAGTTTTCGTGGTCATTCAGGTAAGTTTTTTCATCCATCCCCCAAGTGTGCTCGGGAACCATAAGCAAGCGACGACTAAACTTTTTAAACCGTGCATCTGTGCTTAGCCCAGGTAATTCCCTCAACCACTGTTGTCGTAGACGGCTCAGTTCTTTAAATTGGCTTACCTTAATGGGATCGCTACCAATCCCATGTATCCAGGTATCTCCAATTTCCTGCGTAACCAGTGGCAAACTGGTTCGTATGGGTGTTAGGTTTACCGCAAATGCATCAAGGGTTGAAGCGAACACATTTGCATCGGGAAATTTCCCGCGTAGCTCAGCATATACAGCCAACACTTGAGATATCGATTGTGGGCCAAGATTGTCACTTGTATGACCAAAAGCTATAGAATCCTCAATACCAGGTATGCTAAAAGCGTTTCCATACCCACTTTCATACATCACCACTATCTCCGATCCTGACGGATCTTGCCAGCGGAAAAGAGGTGGCACTCCAGGCACTGTCGAGCCGGGATTCACTCCGATGTGTAGAAACTGTATCCCTGCTTCTGCCAATAATGGGATAATGCCACGGGTATGACCTGGAACATCTGTCAACTTAGCTGCAATGGTTTGCTTTCCAAAGCGATTATCCAATTCTTCTGAGAGTGATAAACCAAATCGAAACAGGTCAGCGTCCATTAATTCGGAATGTGTGGTGAATGGCAGCCCGTGCCAGGTAATATCACCGGCCAGGATTGCATCTTCTATAAGTTTGCGCTCATCGGTGGTGGCTTGTTCCAAATATTCATAAATCAGATAAGAACCTGTCGTCCAAATAAAGCGTTCCTGCAGATTCCTTGCGGATATTTCCTTGGCTACCCTTATTGATGCCGGAATATATTCTTTAAAATATTTTTGCAAAACATTTTTCGCATAATCTGTAAAGCCGATATCTAGATGTGTTTTAAATATGAGGTGAATTTTTTGAGTCATATTTAATTATTTTTCACCGAATAAGACTTAGTATTTTTCTTTTTATTATTATAGGTAAATCCCCCGGATGGACAAGTTTTCCTCAGAAGATTCCATCGTATCGTAAATATCAACGAAAAGCCAAAAATATATACTAAATTCCGTTGTGATTGTTGCCTGGGTTTCTTTGAATTTAGATTCCCTCAGCGTTAGTAATTCAAATGTCACAATTAATAAGCCCCATCCGTAAGGATAGGGCTAGATATAGGGGTGGCTGATGGGGGTCGAACCCACAACAACTTGATCCACAGTCAAGCACTCTGCCATTGAGCTACAGCCACCATGAGAGTGAAATTCTATCATACAGGCAGACAGTTGGCAAGCAGCCTATGAACTACCCTTTAGAATTTTCAACGCACTTTCCAATCTATCCATGACAACGTCTTTACCAATTATTTCTATCGATTCGAATAATGGCGGGCTAACTTTTTGTCCTGTGATAGCCATTCTTAGAATTCCAAAAGCTTGCCCGGCTGACCAGCCTTCTTTTTCAATTACTTCACGCATTTCCGGTTCAGTTAGTTTTGTTTCCAATTCGGGTAATTTACTAAAAACATTTAATGTCTTTTCAACCACCATGGCTGATTCTTCCCTGCTCATGTCTTTTCCAATTAATTGTTCCACACCTATGAAAGGAAATTCTTTAAAGAAAAATCCTGCCATATCAATCGCATCATCTAATGTTATCAATCGTTCTCGAATGATTGGTGCTATTTTCACTAAGGTAGGAATATCTACTTTTATATTTAGCTGTTCAAAGAAAGGCTTGATCCGGTTTGCCAGATCCTGGTTATCCAATTTTCGGATATAGTTTGCATTGAAGTAATCAAATTTTTGAAAGTTTATTGCCGCTGGAGAGGGATTCAATTTTTCGAGTGAGAATTTTTCAATTAATTCGTCTTTTGTAAAGAATTCTGTATGGTCGTCAAAACTCCAACCCATCAAAGCAATCCAATTCAATACTGCTTCTGGTAGGTACCCTAGTTTTTCTAGCTCTTTAATGAAAATTGAATGCCCATCTTTAACCAGTTCGGCAGCATCCCGTTTACTCATTTTCCCTTTGCCGCTGGGTTTTAAAAACACGGATAAATGAACCCATACCGGTTCTTTCCAACCGAAAGCCCGGTGGATCATGCTGTGTAGGGGCGCAGTAGGAAGCCATTCAGAGCTGCGGATGACGTGGGTGATTTTCATCAGGTGATCATCCACAGCAGCAGCCAAATGATAAAGTGCTAAACCATCAGATTTTACAATAATATAATCATCAAGATTCTTGTTTTCTACAGTAATTTCTCCCCTGAGAAGGTCAATAAGTGTTGTGGAACCATCTTTTGGCGTTTTGAATCGAATCACGTGTTTTTCGCCGGCTTTTACCCTCTTTAATGCTTCTTCATTGGATAGATTTCGGCATTTTCCATCGTACAACGCCATTTCTTTCCGCTTTTGCTGTTCTTGCCGAACTTCATTCAACCTTTCGGGAGTGCAAAAACAATAATATGCATGATCAGAGTCTATTAATTCTTCAGCATATTTTTTGTATATATCTTTACGTTCAGATTGTTTATATGGCCCATAAGGTCCGCCTATATCTGGCCCTTCATCCCAATCCAAGCCAAGCCATTTCAAACCTTGGTAGATCTCCTGTTCTGCTCCTTCTACCAAACGTTTTTGGTCAGTGTCTTCAATTCGTAATATGAACTGTCCTCCAGTTTTCCTTGCAATCAGATAGTCATATAATGCAGTCCGGGCAGACCCTAAATGCAGATGACCGGTTGGTGATGGAGCAAACCTTACTCGAACAGGATCCATAATCTTCTCCAAATTAAAATTCCAAATTCTTTTGCCTGACCAGAACACTTTCAACCAATCCAATACCTAGAATCATACTTAATAAGGAACTACCTCCATAACTAACAAAGGGTAATGTTAGGCCAGTTACAGGAACAACCCTAAGATTCACCCCTATATTTACAGCAGTCTGGAAAAATATTAGTATTCCAAAGCTATATGCAATTAGTGCCCCAAATGGGTCGCTTGCTTTTTTTCCTGCTCGGATACATCGAATCATGACAAATATTAATAAAGCAACTACAATAACGGTGCCTACAAATCCGAATTCTTCTGCCATTGCAGAAAATATATAGTCAGTATGCCTAACTTTCAAAAACCTGAGTTGAACCTGGGTGCCATGTCCATATCCCTGGCCTAGCAAGCCACCGGAACCTATGGAAATTAAAGCTTGCTCGATATTATATGAGTTACCATATCGCGCATTCTCTTCAGGAACAATGAAGTGGATAATTCTTAGTTGTTGGTAATTTTCAAGTAGTGGAAATGCAAGAACTGCCAGTAATCCACCAATAATAACAAAAGCAATAATAAATTTTGGGGGTAGTCCGCTGATCCAGATCAGACTAAACCAAATTACGAACATAACGATTGATGTTGACAGGTTAGGCTGCAGTAAAATCCAGGTAACTAATCCTGCAAGGACCAATAGAGAAGTAATGACCCACCGTAAATCCTTTTTCCGATCCCTTGTACGGGAAAAGTAGTCAGATAAGACCAGTATTAGAACCACTTTACCAATTTCGGATGGTTGAATATTAACAAGCCCCGCACTGATCCATCTGTTTGAGCCAAAAGTTGTCTTTCCCACGACAAACACAGTAAGTAATAATAAAAACGTCCCTATATACATTAAGCGAGTGATTGAAGACCAGTAATGGTAATCAACCAAAGCGGTTAGGATGATAACAACCAATCCTATGGATATCCAAATGATTTGCCTTAAAACCAGCCCGGATAATTCTTCATTTCCGGCGATAGCGGATCGGATCATTGCTATTCCAAAAATACTTAAAATGAT
This sequence comes from uncultured Chloroflexia bacterium, assembly GCA_963757065.1. GTDB lineage: Bacteria > Chloroflexota > Anaerolineae > Anaerolineales > Anaerolineaceae > PNON01. The sequence goes on from CAVWQC010000002.1 coordinate 20,662, forward strand.
CACAGCGCCGAATAGCCAGAAATCAAAATTGCGCCAATTATCTTTAGTAAACATTAATGTTCCCTTTTATCGAATTGCCTGACCTGGGCAATTCGCATATATACATCACAAATTTCAGTAAAGAATGATACTCTCTTCCGTCCAAGTTTACTACTAGCGATTAATAATACTCTACATGAATTTTGTTTTTATAATTATTATTTATATCGCAGATTGCAGCTAAGGCTCTGTTGTTTGCCTGCTGTCTATTGCTTTCAGATTGAAGTAGGCTTTAATTACTTCTCTAACAATAGGTCCAGATACGGTAGATCCCTCTGTTCCGTTATAAACAAAAGCAATAACTGCTATCTCTGGATCATCAAAAGGGGCATACCCTACATACCAGGCGTGTGCCGGCCAACTTCCAGGCTGACATAGTTTTTTTGCTTGAGCCACATCATCACAATATTCAGCTGTACCGGTTTTTCCAGCAGTTGGTATGGTCACACCTTCGAATTCTGCCTTTGCAGTGCCTTCGGTGACAACCATTCGCATGCCTTCCTTAACTTTTTCTATCACCCAAGGTTGAACTGTGATCTTATTATCGGTTGGGATGCCATCAACAAATGTGTTGATCATTGGATCAACTGTAATGTCCCAAAGCATATCAGGTTCAAATGGTTTAATTACCTGCCCCTGGCTGTTGAGTATTTCTTTAATAATTGTAGGCCGCATTAACTTACCATTATTTGCTAATGCTGCAATGGACATTAATACTTGCAATGGGGTAGCAAGTACATATCCCTGGCCCATTGTTCCAATATATGTGTCCCCTGTTGACCAGTTTTCACCCACATTAATCCGTTTCCAGGTTGGATCAGGTATCAACCCTTTAGATTCTCCCGGTAACTCAATTCCGAGTATTCGACCATAGCCAAGCGCTTTGGCATATTCTGCAATTCTTAATATTCCTAACCCGCCATTCTCAACTTCACCGCTGTATCCACCACCTATCTTATAAAAATAGACATCACAAGATAGGGAAATACCATGTAGAAAATCGACAATTCCATGTCCGGTTCTATTCCAGCAGACGTAGTCCCTGGGTGTTCCCGGATCATTTGGATAAAACTTCTGGATGATCGTAATTTTTCCCGGGTCTAAAATTTCCTTATCCAGGGTTACAACGCCTTCGTTCAAGGCACCTGTTGCAGCAGCCATTTTAAAAACTGATCCGGGTGGGTGCTCTGCAGAAATTGCATGATTGAATAATGGCCTGTTCGGGTCACGGGTTAGTTGATCATAATAATAACCGGGTATAAGTCTCGCCATCCGATTGTTTTCAAAATTCGGATAACTGACCATAGCCAGGATTTCTCCGGTTTTTGGGTTTACCGCAATTACCACTCCATTTGAAGAAAATGTCGTTCCAGTCCACCTGTTCCAAAAATCAATTTCATTTATCAAGGCAGTTTTTGCCGCAAGCTGAAGCCTGGAATCGATAGTTAGGCTAATATTATTACCGGAAACTGGATCGATGGGTGCTTCCAGGTTTCTAATTTCCTGTCCAGCAACATCTACTTCAACAAGTCTTTCACCGTTTTTTCCGGCTAATTCATCCTGCAGTTGGGCTTCCACACCAGCATACCCTACTTTATCACGTCTGGGAACAAACCCTTTTGCGACAAAATCAGCTTCATATATCGCTGGAATTGGTCCGAGGAATCCTATGACTTCTGAAGTCAAATTTCCTGTCGGGTAATCTCGGATTGGTTGGATTTCAACAATGACGCCCGGCCAATCTCCTTCTTTCCCCTTGATTATCATAGCAACGTTTTCTGACACATCACATTTTATTTGGATCGGATTAAATGGTTCATTGGTATTGCCTATATCTACAATTTCACTTATTCCCAAATCTGAATTACATGGGGAGAAATTCCTGACGGCTTCTTCAGTTTTTTTACCAGACACAACTGGAACACCAATTAATGTTGATAAATCCCTATAGATGGTCTGAAGCGCACCAGTATCTTCGGGTAAATATGCAGGGGTAATGGAAATATTGTATGAGGGGATATTGCCCGCTAATAAAAAATTATTCCTGTCATATATATTTCCTCTTAATGCAGGTTCACTAATTTTTGTAATTCTATTCTCATCAGCTTGAGCAAGGTAATCTTTACCCTGTACTATTTGTAAGTCAAATAATCTAACCAAATAGTATCCAAATACAAGCGTCATGAGTATAAAAAATACATTCAGCCGCCAATTTTCAAAGTAATTTTTTACTGGGGCTTTATTATTCATTCTTCATCTCTTGGATTTAACCATTTAGACCAATCCCTGACCAATAAAAATATTGGTATACCTAAAACGATATTCAAAGCAACACTAGGCAATATCACGCTATTTATGCTTTCAGTGATAGGCAATGGAACTCTGGTTATACTGATTATTACAAACGCCATCGAATTACAAATTACTGTCCCAACAAATGAAACCAGGATCATCAGCAATAACGGAATTTTCCAAATTCTTTTTTTTAGATAATCAATTATCAGGCTAATAATAATATATGGAATTAAGGGATACATTAACGGAATAGCGCTAAATATTGCCATCAATGCTCCACCAATGGCAAACCAAAGAATTGTGCGTTTCGTATTCTGTTGCAGCCCTAAAGCGATTAACACTAGCATTACTATATCTGTTGATCCAAAAGATAAATTTAATCGACTTACAATTGTCGATTGCAATATAACAAGAAAAATAATGGTAGGTATTCCTATAGTTAATGTCACGATTATTGAACGGGAGTTGGGATAAGAGGGTTAATATCCAACGGTCTGAAATTCGTAATTATAAGCACCACGCCTAAGTTATTAAAATCCACAGAACTCTGAATGGAAGCTTCTTGAAATAAATCATTTGCTTGAGTAAGTACCCCGGTTACTTGACCGACCACAATATTGGCTGGATACTTTCCTCCCAATCCTGATGTAAGAATGATATCGCCGTTATTTAATGTTATATCCTGTGGTAATAAGGATAAAGTAATATTACCTGTAACTGATCCGGATACAGTAGCTTCTGCATTAATGCGCTCAAGTCTCACGTTGATTGTAGATGCTGGATCATTAATTAATTGAACTCTTGATGCACCCGCAGTGACTGCATCGACAGTGCCAACTAATCCGTTTTGGGTCACAACAGGCATACCATGCTTAATACCAAAATCTGATCCATGATTAATAATTACATAATGCAGGAATGGACTTGGATCCCTACCGATTACACTCGTAGCAATATACTGATTTTCAGGATTTGACCTGGCAAAATCTAGTAGTGCATAAACGACCTGGGCCTCATTCATTTGTTGCTGTAGCTCGATTACCTGGGTTTGCAATCTTGAAATTTCTGTTTCCAATTCTGCATTTCGCTGTCGTAAACTTGCCACATCCCTTGGTACTGTCAGGAAATCCACAACAGCCAAATATCTGACAGATATCCAGCTCTGTATATTAATAAATGGCCTTAGAGCACTATCGAAGATAGGATTGGTGTAACCACTTAATGTTAAGAGAAGAATCCCGGCAATAATTAGAACCAGTATTCCCGCATAGATTTTACGGGAGGATAAATTTTTCATTTCTCAATCCAATAATGAGGCTGGATCTTCTTATTTTCCGCTATTCCGTTCCAATCCGACAAGGAAACGTTCATATAGATCCAAATTTTCCAATACTATTCCTGCTCCACGTGCAACGCAAGTCATCGGGTCTTCAGCTATCCAAACTCGCAAACGAAGATCGTCACTCAATCTTTCAGCTAATCCGAGAACTTGAGAGCCCCCTCCTGCCAGACAAATTCCTGTTTCCAACAGATCAGACACTATTTCGGGGGGAACCTCATCCAGGGCATCTTTAATTGTGTCTACGATGACTCGTATTGAATTGGATAATCCCTCCCGTATTTCGACAGAAGAAATCTCAAGCGTTTCTGGTAATCCGGTAATCAGGTTTCTTCCTCGGATTAACATTGTCTTTTCTGTTTGTAATGGATAGGCAGAACCTATGGATATCTTAACCTGTTCCGCCATCAACTCTCCAATGAGCAAATTATATTTGTTTCTCAAATAGGTAATAATATCTTGATCCATTTCGTCACCGGCTACGCGCAGTGACCGAGAAACTACAATACCACCCATGGATATGACGGCAACTTCAGTTGTGCCTCCCCCAATATCAACTATCATTGAACCTTTTATTTCAGACACCGGTAAACCAGCTCCTAAAGCGGCAGCTGATGGTTCTTCAATTAAATATGCTTCTCTTGCTCCTGCAGACCGTGCAGCATCATATACAGCCCTTTTTTCCACCTCTGTTGCCCCTGAGGGTATACCTACCACTACTCTTGGACTTGGTAATGGGACGATACTTTGCTGATGAGCTTTACCAATAAAATATTCAAGCATTGCCTGTGTAATTTCAAAATCTGAAATAACTCCATCACGTAACGGGCGAATAGCCACAACATTCGCTGGAGTTCTTCCCACCATTTCTTTTGCTCTTGATCCTATTGCCAGAGGTTTTCGGGTTTTCTTATCTATCGCAACCCAGGAAGGTTCGTTGATCACAATTCCTTTGCCCCTAACGTTGACGAGTGTATTGGCTGTTCCCAGGTCGATCCCGATATCTAGTGAGAAAAAACCCAGTAACCAATTCAGGGGATTAAAAGTCAAATTTATCTCCTTATTATCAATGAAATCCGGTTTGTAATCGAAACCCCGGTAAATTATACCATACAGGCTTTCGTGTTCAATTACTACCTACGTGAGCGTCGTTTTGCTGTTATTAATTTGCCTGGTACGATAATATTGATTAGTTCTTTAAGTTTATTTTCCATAGGAGAAATATATACACAAATATTAAGCAAATCAAAAAGAGACTTATGATCGCTCCTACTTTAAATGATAAAGGCTCGTAATAAAATTCGATCAAATGGCTTCCCTTCGTTACCTTGATCGCTCTAAAGAGAATGTCCCCGTAATACACCTTTACCTCATTACCATCGATAGCAGCCTTCCACCCCGGATAATTTGTGCTTAATTGGAGCAGCCAGCCGTCTGAAGGAGCGACAACATCAAATTTTATCCTGTATGGATTGGATCGATAGTTACTAATTCTTATTTTTTCCTTATTATCGCCACACACTCCGCTCATCTATACTGATTCCCTCAATGACTACCTTCTTCATAAATGTTTCATTTGTAATCATGTTGTTCAATAATTCAACCGATTGAGGTAACCCTTGAGATGAAATAGCGCAATCAAACCAACGGATACGGTATGTTTCGTCCTGATTATTGCTTGAATCCATGTTTGGCGGCTGCAAAGTATTAATAACGTTTCCTATTGCCCAGAAACGATTAAACTCGGAATCTTCAGCAGTTATCTTTGGGATTATGCATCTTGGAAAGATTTTCATACCTTGCAGTAATAAAGGGATCAAAATTGTTAAAGGCAGTCTGGCGATTCAATATATTTGAATTGGGTATAAAATAGTTTGTCAGACCTTCCCATCCACCACTATCTATAAATGAATCAAAACGGAAATATTTTTCGAATTTTAATTTCTGTTCAGTTGAATCATTGATATAGATCATTGATTGGGTTTCCGGTTGGGTTGAGAAATTTGATACCGCCTCACCACCGGTAAATGTGCCAATCTTTATTCCGGGGTTAACTCCCCAACTTGCATAAACGAGATCGCCAATAAGGAAAACGATGATTATGAGCGTCATTACCGGTGATGATACCTCCCGGTTTTTTCCGCCTTTGGGTGCAAAAAGGTTTATCAGTAATAATATTGAAAGTAAAACCCCGGTTTCAGCTACACCATTAATAAATGTCTCTTGAACTCTGGACCTCAATATGAATCTGGCTGCAATACTCGTTATCGCTATTCCCACTGCCCCCGCGGTGAGTAATCTGGACCAGTACAACCATTTTCCTTCGGGTATGTTCCATTTTTCAATTCCCAACCCAGCAAGTAATGAAACAGCTAGAACCAGCCAAATACTGAAACGGGTTGGTGCCTGAAACATATCAAATGTGGGGATAAACTTATAGAAGAAAGGGAAAACAGGGGTATATTTGCCGAGTGCAAAAATGGTTGAAACTAGGATGGCTATAATTGAAAATATAGTTATTGTTTTTTGAATTGAGCCTTTCTTATAAAACCCAAAAAACAATCTGCCAATCGCAACACATGCAAATATTATTGTGATAACTCCGGTATAAATATTGTCTTCCCAATAATTATCAGCAGTTACCCAGTAATTTCCATGAGCCGGGTTTCCAAAAAGGTTTGCTGAAATTAATGTTAAAAATCTCCATGGCCAAAAGGAATAATTTAATGCATACGCATAATCGACATTACCTGCCCTTTGAGATTGAAGCAGGAATTCTGCCGTGGGGATAAGCTGTATTGCTGATAAACCTGCAGAAAATCCAATAGTAATAATCATTATTCCCATGGATAACATGATTTTCGACCATCGATGATAGTAGAAGCTCCAGGTCAGCATCCAGAATATGTAGAGGATTAATGCGTACCAGGCAATCTGTGCATGACCGGCTAACAGTAATAGGGTATGAAACAGGATTGATAAAACCAGGTATTTGCTGGTTAATACTGACCTTAGGTTGGAACATTTTGCTAATGGAATAGCTGAAAATAGGATCCAGGGAATCCATGTCAACACCGAATTTACACTAATGAATGAGACCCTGGAGACCAGGTACCCGCTTATTGAATATGCAATTGCTGATACTGCCTGCCCTAATTTAGAGAATCCGAGTTCTTTTGTCAGGTAGACCATTCCATATCCAGCCATGACCAGGTGTAAAAGTATCAACAAAGTCTGAGCTAATGCTATTCCTTGATTTCCTCTCAAATAGGCAAATATCCAAACTAAAATGTTAGGTGGATAAAAAAATGCAGATTGATAGTTTGCTAAAAGAGGAGATCCATACCCGTTATAGCTGTTCCATAACGGAATAAATCCATCAGATATCTGCTCCCATCCTGCAGCACGCCATGGAAGAAATTGTAAATAGGCAGTTCCCCAAAAAACCACCTTTCCAACAAGGATTAATGATCCAAATAGAATTATTGGGCCAATCCATACCACCCAATATGGGAAATTGATTTTTAACCATTGAAAAATTCTATTAACTTCTATTCACAGATTTTCACTTTATATAATTCAAAAATATTATCTTCTTGAATTTGTTCCAAAAAACACGGCAGCTTTTCCCCGCTAACAGGGAAAAGCTCTTTCCCTTTTTCTTTTAGCACATAATCAATATTATATTTATCAAGTATGGTAATTCGTTCTGTATCAGTAATCGATAATACCAAAATATTGATTTGCATCAGTCTTTACCAATTCCAGATGTATACTTTCGGGACCATGCCCCATTGCCATAAAAACTGGTGACCATACTGGTAGTTCATTTCCCGTTTGATAATTTGCCAATATCTTTGAACCCGGTTCGATCATTTTTCCAATCTGTTCATAAGATATTACTTTCTGCTTCGAGATGAAAAATCGGTGCGGTTGGGTTTAAAGAAGTTAATTATTCCACTGATCAAGATGATCACTGATGAAGGGATTATCAGAATTCCAATAATGATTGATAGTTTTCCTATATATTTTTTCCTTACATTTTCAAGAACACAGATCATGAGTACTATTAATGCAACGAAGGTACCGTCCGGGAATCGTCTTTGAAGGTTATAAGGTATATATGCAAGTAATAGAAAAACAGGGATCCAAATGGTTAAGAAAATTATTTCTTGATTTTTTAGAAGTAACCTCAGGGTATTTTTATAAGCTAGGATGACAAAGATGGGAACTGCGTAAGCAATTAAATAGTGCAATGGATTTGGTGAATTTATGATATTTTGAGAAGTCCAGCCTTTATAAAATGGGTCTGTAAATTGAGTAATTCCATAATATAAAATAATCGGTAAGGTAGGAATTGCCACATATATCAATTTTATAAAATAAGACGTAATACTTTGTTTATCAAATTTTGCGACGATCAAATTCGATATTGAATATAAGAAAACAAGGATTAATCCGATCGCAGTATTTAGTGGTTGAAAAAGTCCGGCGACAAGAAAATAAGAGCCTGGGTTTAAGTATTGATATTTCTTCGTTACGCTTTGATCCTTCGAATATTGAATATATACAGTTATCCCCATAAACATCAACCCTCTGGCAACAGCCAGGTGCGGTAAGGTGTATAGACTTAGGAATCCAAATGTTTCGGGTGAATAGTAATCCAGTGGAACAGTGCCAAAAATTGATGTTACACCAAAAAGTGGTAACAACCACCCCAAGCCCCCACCGAATGCTGCCAGAAGGAGTGCAAGAAATCGAAATTTTGTCTCAACCACGAATAAGCGAACAAACCTATAAATACCCAACAGGTATATAAAAATCCCCAGCCACCGGAAAACCTGAAAAAGCATGATTAATTGAATATGTTGTGCAGGTGGATGAACGAGCTTTCCTAAAAGTAGGTAGGGCAAAAATGCAAAAATGCCATTTTGTGGTTGTGTCGTATATGGTGTTTTGAATAGCCAACTTCCTGCCATACCTGAGAGCATCTTTGCAAGGTAGGAATTTCCATCTTCCACTCCGATAAAGAACCCACTAAATACCCAATCAGTTCCCTGTTTGCTTAAGGCGACAAAATACGGCAAGGTCGTAATGAAGACCACTACTAATAACAGTAAAAAAAACCATCTACGGTCAGATTTATCAATCTTCATATTGTTGTTTCTTCTGCATAAAAATCATCAGGACGAGTAACATAGAAATGAATAATCCAATATATAAGGAAGTTGGTTGATATTTGAAAATCACTTGGTTAGAATTCAAGGGCAATTGCACGCACCTAAAAATTCCACACTCGTCAATAGGTTTTTCAATACCATCCACCCAGACTCTCCAACCTGGATAGTTGATATCTCTTAATTTGAGAATGACCTCTTCGGGTTGATCGATTGAAATATTCACCTCATTCGGTGAATACTTGGTTATATTTACCCCATTGGTTATCGGTTCGGCCATTGATCTGCAATATTACTGCTCTTGAGGTCTTTGTTTGATTTTCGTACAACCACTGATCCTCAGTACTTGAAATTAATTTCCAACCTTCAGCTTCTATTATAGGTGAGTCGAATATCAAATATTTCACATTTAACTCATTGAGAAATTTAGTATTCATCTCCCCTATTGTCCGACTCTTTCTATCGGATTCGGTGTTCGGATCCACAAGGGGAGGAATAACTACACTGTATTTATCATATGGAATATTGGTCGCCTTTTCTAAATATTTAACATAACTATCCAACTGCATCGGGTTTACCCCCTGAACGAGCTGTAGCCCATTTTCTTCTGCAACTTCCTGACCAATGGAATATGTTGGTGAGTAAACTCTAAACAGGGATTTATCCTTGTTTATGATACCGACTGCATTTACTTCTGGCAGATTCTGCCTGTTGGATGGACCAAACAGGGTAATATCTGTGAGATAAAGATCAACGACCAGGACCATTACGAGAATGATGGTTGGAATCATTTTTTGCTTATTCCTCACCAACATAATTACTGAGCCAGCGATACATGGCGTCAGTATGAGTAAACGGAGAATAGAATTATTCAATCGCCCTTGCAATATTCCTATCCCCGTTCCGAAAAGAATATATGAATAAACCAGTTCCAATAATGATCAGATTTATTCGCTTCTTTACCTTACTCGTCAGTTTGATCAATTAGCCAATCTAAAGTTAAGGCTGCAGCCAGGACAGCCATGATTTCTCCAAGAAATATTATCCTTGGGGGAACACGGACCAGGTTTAACCCGGGTAAAGATTCAATAAAACCAATTATTGTGACGTTATTGCCCAAAGACCAAACAAGAGAGAATATAAATATACCCGCTGGCAGAAGTATCTTCCATTTTCTAGTCGATAGTGAGAGGACTACCAGAAAAATTATCCCAATTCCGGGATAAATAATCCATTCAGGAAATCCACCCTCAGCGGGTATTAACAAGCCGAGCAGTCGGCCGGGAGGTAATGAATATATTAAATTCTCTCCCCCAGTTATTTGGATTCTTGTCGAACGAACAAGAAATTCTATAAATGGTAGTAGTAAAGGCGCGGCGATAAGTAAACTTATAATCACTTCTATGCTTATTCTGCTTAATATTCTCCTAAATTCTTGAAAAGTCTCTGTTTTCGTTTCTACACTATTACTCGAATAATCCATTCGGGTAATTGCAGCAATAGACCACCAAGCGATCAATGCAAATGGGAACCAGCGCATATCCGCCAGAACTATCAAAGCAGAAAGAATAATATTCGTTTTACTTAAATATGTTTTTCCTTCATGCCGGCAGGATTCCGACCACAACAATAAAGGTGTCAGGCAAACTGCATAATAGATAAGTGATATGCCCTGCACCGTAATGAGCATAGATCTTTGGAAGTAGTGCAAAGCATACCCCAAAGATGAAGGCAATTTCCCACCGTACTGACAGTTTTTTTAATAATAGGAATAGACCAATTGCTCCCGCACCGATATGAAAGGCTGTGACCAGGTTTATTCCCAATGGTAAAGGAAAAAAGAGCGCAAGCCATCCTGGTGGATACCACAATCCAGAGAGCGGATCACCGGCGAATGGATAACCGCTCATTATCAAGGGATTCCATAACGGGATTTGGTGATCCACTAGAATGGAATGCTTAATAAATTCTGCGTTTGGAAGATGCGTGATTGCAAGGTCTGAAAACTGGCTGCCAGGAGGATAATTAATCGATCCTATGGAAGGGATGATTACCACCAGAGGAACAAGGATAAGAATAATAAATGGGATACTATTTTTTAGCTGAGTATATTTTGACATCTTCGGACTTATACTCCAAATCCAAATAATCCGGGGAGTATTTCGGTGACAGATTATCTGTATCTACATTAGTTAGGACGAAATCGATATCTTCATCAATTAGGTATTTTTGTTGTTCACTTTTGTCCATTCTTGAAAAGAATGCTTCTGCATTTGCCTGATTCAACTTAGCGTTAGCTGTTTCGTATGGATGTCCATAAACAACTCTTTGATTTGTATAGGCAGGAATATATAAGCCAATTTGAGGAGAAGTTAATATTATGCTTCCATCAAGAACATAAGAATTTATCCACTGGAGTCCATCAGAAAGACTATCTCTCATTACCAGATTTGGATTATTTTGTGTCACTGCGGAAATTGATAATGCTATAAGAATGATATTGGAAGGAATTGCTGCACTGAAAACTATATTTTTGATCTTTCCTCGCATATTTTCTGCAAACAATATTATTCCCTTGATTCCCAAAAGGGTGACAGGGATGTATAGTCCGATCAAGAATCTTCTTTGTAAGTTCAGTGGTATGTATGCCAGGAGAATAACTAATAGCGTCCAAATCACCAAGGGATAATATGCTTTCTCCTTTGCTCTTATCACAGAAATGATACCGTATATCGCAGGAAGAATGATAGGCGATAAGGCTATTAATAGATCCCAAATCGGGGGAGATGGGGTAAGGTTTTGTGAATTCCAGCTGGAAAGAGCAGGATTATTCTTTATGATCATGGTCAAATACAAACCGAATCCTAATGATGGAACCGCAATTGCAAACAACTGAATGACCTTTGCCCGCAAATTTTCTCTAAGTGCAACTAGTATGGATATGCTCAAAATACCTAATACGATCACCATACAAAATGGTTGAATTATCAACAATAATATGGATAACATTGAAGTAATAAAAATATTAACGAGGCGTAAATCTCTGCTTCTATCTAATATGATGAGCATCAAGCCAATTGCCAATGGAAAATGCGGGTTGGTCAGGCAAGAGAGGAATGGGTAAAGCTCCGGTATGTTAAAGTCAGAATTCACATAACCGAATAGTAATACTAACCAGCCTAAACCAGATCCGAAACATAATAGACCGATCGAATACAAGGTCCATTTTTCATTAATATATATCTTTACATATTTTGTTAGGACAAGGAATAGGAAGGCTGAATTAATTATCCTGGCAACGTGGAATATTATTATGCTGGGAAGGTGTAGCAGGCCAGCGATATGTCCAAGAACAATATAATAAGTAAATAAGAAAACTCCATCTCCCGGTTTACTGGTATAAGGAAGTCTAAATAACCACTCACCACTTCTCCCAAGTTGCATTTTTGCCAGGTATGAATGACCATCAGTTGGGTTGACTAAAAATCCATTAAATTGATACCCATTCCCTGTCATTAAATACGAAATAACATATGGGACGATCAATATCAGTAGAAAGATTATCAATAAAATAACCTGCTTCTTATTCATCTGTAGCATAACAAAAAGTATACAGTAGAAGTATATTCATCACAACCAAAGTGATTTTTTCTTGCATTAAGGGGGATCAAAACCTATAATCATAAACATGAACCTATCAGCCAGCTTGCATAGATTACAAACACTGGACAATAAAATGGACCAGTGCTTACAACAAATAAACCGGCTAGAAAAACAAATGTCTGATGATAGCGAGGTAGTCTACGTTACAGAAATGCATTAAATACAGAAAAAAATACCTTGCATCTGCTTGAGCAAGAATTGAAAGAAATTTCATTTACCACTTCAACCTTGCGGATCAAAATCGATCAATGTGAAAGCTCTCTATATAGTGGAACAATAAAAGTACCTAAAGAACTTCAGGATCTTCAAAATGAAATTGCTTCTCTCAAGAAACAATTAGGGATATCTGAAGAAAATGAGTTGGATCTGATGTTCAGAGTTGAAAAGCAACAATTGGTTTTTGATAATCTGGATCGCTTGACAGCCTCCAGCCTTGCTCGTTTACAAAAATTAAAGGCTGAATTAAACCAGAAATTGATGGAATTCCGAAAAGAATTGGAAAAGATCCAAACAGAAAGGGAACCTGCCGAAAAATCGATCCAGCAAAAGGACCTGGTTATTTATAACCGCCTCAGGCAGCATAAAGCTGGGATCGCAGTAATTGATGTTATAGAGAATACTTGTTCATCCTGTGGGGCAGAAATATCACACGCTGAATGGCAAAAGGCCAGGATAAGTCAGGAACTAGTGTTTTGCCAGGGTTGCGGAAGAATAATATATGGTAAATAATTTTTTATTGTGGAGTTATTTTCAATTAATTAAGGTTGATCGAGAATTTAATTCATGAATAAGGCACCGATTAGAAAATCCAACCCGCATCAGTCAGCTGGACCCAACCTGGGATTAGTCTGGAACAAATTTCTATTGCTTGAATCTTTACATATACAATCGTTACACATGCTTGCAAATATTTGCCCTCTTGCAGAAATTGCAATATCCCCTGAAATATTACCACCTCCTCTTCAATTATCCCCTAATTCAACCATATATGCGGATAGTATCGTTCATCAGGTCTTACCGTATATGCCGGATTGGCCTGAATTTATGTCGGCTTATTCAGTGAAACATGTAAATGTTGCTGATCTATTTAAAGGTGATTTAAATATCGCTTTGATTGGTAAACCAGGTATTGGAAAAACCACAGCATTGGCTTATCTTGCTATTTTGATCATTAATAATGATCCGAAAGTCCAATACCTTGGGAAAAGTTTACCTGTATTTATACACGCCAGGGATATCATTGAAGCCAGCAGCAACCCCGATCCGATTCAAATTTTAACCAGGATATTGTCTGATTACTATCCGGAGATTAAACCTGATAAATTAAAACAATTGCTCGATACGAGTTTTCAGTCGAACCAGGTGATTCTATTAATTGACGGAATCGATGAACTACCAAGAAATCTGATTAAAGATTGCTATATGTTTATTAACAATATCAATCACGTTGTCCAGTCGAAATATCGATTAATGATTACAGCTCCCTTGGATTATTTGGATGGTTTTACTCTCGAAAATGTAGCCCCTGTAGCTTTGGGTATTTGGAATACCAATTCGATTAACGCATTTATTGGTAATCTGGTTCATGTATATAATAAATATCAGGATCAGCCGGTATCAGAGGTAAATGAACAATTACTTTGCTCATCTTTGAGGTCTTGGATATCTCAGGGACATAATCACTTTACTCCGCTTGAAATCACAATTCAATCAATAACGATATTAAATGGTGCCGAGACCGGTAAATCATCGTTTGACATCATGAATTCCTTTATCGATTATGTTGTACCCAATAAATCTTTACGCAATTCTCTCGAAGTTCTCGCATACCAGACTCTCATAAGTGAGAATCCGATCATCAATAAATACGAAATGAACCATTATGTACCTGAATTGGTATCACATGAAGATAGTGAAGTAATTTCACCAGGCACGGTCAATCCTAAAAAAGCATTTAGTTTGAAAACCCGAGGAATTATTCTTAAAGAGACTATTAAGGGTAATACGATATTTTCACATCCCATCTATTTGGGCTTTCTCGCTAGTAATGCGGTGATAAGAAATGGTCAATTTCAGTCGATTTTTGATCAACGGGAATGGGCGGGAAAAGAAACTGCATTAAGCTTTCTTACTCATTTAATTGATATTTCTCAATATCTTGACTTTCATGATGTTGATAACGATTCCCCCCTGCAATCAAAACTATTTGCCTATGCTCATTGGCTGGGAGAGTGTAAATCAGCAAGCATCTGGCGTCCACAAATTTTAAAACGGCTTGCCCAGGTGATGAATACAGATTCTTTACCGGTTACGATTCGTGCTAAAGCAATGGCTGCGTTATGCTTTTCTAATGAAAAAGGGATTGCGGCATTATTTCATAGCTATCTCTTATCCGGTTATCCAACCATTAGAATTCTAGCTTCTTTGGGGTGCGGAATATTGCGGGATCCAATTTCGATCAACCGCCTGGCAGACCTTTTAGCTGATCAGAATGTTAACGTTCGTACTTCTGCTTGTATGGCGTTATTTTGTATGGGCAGGGAAGATACGCTTGAGTTTATTGTGAAAATATTGCTTCAGGCAGATGAAAATTTAAGGCGCGCTGTTGCAGAATTGCTGACTTTAAATCCGTTTGAAGGACACCCGGTTCTTGCAGATGGTATCTCTCATCAGGATATTATGGTAAGGCGGGCAGTAGTATTCGGTTTGGGATTAATGCGCAATAAATGGTCTTATGATTTGTTGCAAAA
Source organism: uncultured Chloroflexia bacterium (assembly GCA_963757065.1). Classification (GTDB taxonomy): domain Bacteria; phylum Chloroflexota; class Anaerolineae; order Anaerolineales; family Anaerolineaceae; genus PNON01. The sequence goes on from CAVWQC010000002.1 coordinate 35,925, forward strand.
ATTACAAATTCAGGAAGGTCAATGGGTTGTCCGCACAGCGGCTGCCCAAGCATTGGAATTGGCTGAAGGAACAGATCCCTGCATACCTCGTCGGCTGGAGGAACCATATTTATGCTCCTGGTTAATCCAGTCAGCAAGTAATACCGGGGAAGGGATTTCACCCGGAATTCCTCCAATTCCGCTTTTCCTAAAATTGCTCGATGAGGGAACTGATGAAGAGAAATATGGTGTTCTTGAATATCTGGTAACGAACCATACTGAGGCCATCATAGCTAGAATCTATGATGTCATGTTCAGCCTTCAAAATCAGGTTCGTGAAGCTGCTTTTTATACTTTATGGAAAATGTCTTTGTCAGGAGCTGAATTTCCATCCACAAAAAAGTATGGTTATCATTAAATATTTTTTTCGCTGATAGCTAATTTTAACTTTCTTGTAGCATCTTCAAGCGAGATACCAGCAATTTTTACCAGTTTATTTCGAGATTTTTCTCCCCGTTCAATTTGAATCTTTGAAACTGGAATATTCAGGATATTCGAAATGTATTTTATTAGTGCCAAATTGGCTTTTCCTTCCACGGGTGGAGCTGAGACCTTGATTTTAGTCACACCATCCGAAGTTATCTCAACTACCTGATTTTTTCGGGCACCAGGGGAAATATGGACGTTAAAACTGCATTCCGCGGACAATATATTCCTAAATGAATTAATTATAGATGATCATTTTTAACAGCAGGCTTCTCAATAGCGATGTTACCAGCTGGACAAGAATTACAAGGATTACCGGGCTGAAATCAAATCGACCAATGGGTGGTACATATCTCTGGATTAACCTTAAGAAGGGGTTGACAATATTGTCTACGATCTCCCTGAACCGATTTGTTATGGGTAGGAAATACGGTAAGAATACATTGAAAATGATAAGTAATATGAATATTTGTGAAGCAGCTTGTAATACATAAATAATTCCACCAATAATTACTGTCATTGCCTCTCTCCAAATACTAATGTCCCAATTCTCAACATGGTTGCACCTTCTTCAATTGCAATTTTAAAATCCTGGCTGGTTCCCATCGATAATTCTGTTAATTGCAAGTTAAGGTTTTCGTTATTTACTTTTTCCAATAATCGCCTTAAACCGATAAAATGCTTCCGGCTTTCTTCTCCATCATCCGTGATCGGTGGCATTGTCATCAACCCCTTGATGCTCAGCATACTTAATTTGGATATCTCTAGAATGTCAGAGATGAATATATCATACTCTTCAGAATTACCTACCCGATAACCATTTTTTGTCTCTTCCTGCCCCAAATTTACTTCTACCAAGACGATTTGACTTCGACCAGTCTCCTCCCCTCTTCTTTGTAGTCGGTGGGCAATTTTCAGGCTATCTAGTGAATGGACATAATCAAAATGATCCATAACTAAATTTGCTTTCCGGGATTGGATGTGTCCGATCATATGCCATTTAATTGAGGCTGACTCTTTGATATCCTCTAATTTCGGGACTAACATTTCTGGGTAATTTTCTGCAAAATCAGCTTGCCCCTGCATCAATGGCTGCATTAATCTTCTGGACTGACTGGTATTTCGCCACTAATATTGGTGAGATTCCACTTAATTCCCGACCACATCGAATGGATGTTTCAGCGATATCGTTTTTTAGGCGCAGGTAATTATCCCTGATCGTCTGCTCAATCTTAGTTGTCATTTGGATCGATCATCTTGATGAAAGCGCCAAATCGACCGGTTTTACCATTTTCCCCTCGATGTGAAAACCAGTTTTCATTTTCGCAGACTGTACAAGTCTCCGAATTCTCCACTTGCTGAACTCCAGCCCTAAACAATTGAATTTCATTGCATTTTTTTAAATCGATATGGATATGTCCATCCACCGTTGATGACACGTCTTGAAGCTGATTGCCAATATTTGCTTGAATTGCATCTCTTACTTCATGTCCAACCGGGTAATGCTTCATACAAATGGCTGGTCCGATCGCTGCCAAAAGCTCACCTGGTGTGGAGTTAAATCGGCTTTGCATGGCACCTACCAGATTTCCTACAACATTCTTTGAAGTGCCCTGCCAACCTGCATGTGCGATACCTATAGCCTTATTTACAGGGTCATATATGAATATTGGCACACAATCCGCAAAACGCATAAATAAAGCTAATCCTGGTTCATCAGAAATAATTATGTCCGCTTTCACATGTGGTTGGTCTATCGGCCGTGACTTGATCGAATAGACCCAATCAGCACTATGCACCTGCCAGACATCAAAGATTTTGTCGGGTGCAAGGTTAAAGGCTTTGATCACCCTTCGTTTATTCTCGAGAACGTGCTCAGGATCATCCCCTACAGTCCCCCCAAGGTTCAATGATGACCATGGGACAGGTGAAACACCGCCTTTTCTGGTTATTACTTCCGCTTGGATAGGATAACTGGAGAATATATCGAAGGAAAAAGATAGAATACCGTCATTCCAGGAGGGAATCATACAATTATTATTTCCCCTCGAGTGCAAATTTTTTCTTTAAAGCTTTTCTACTATCCAGCATCGTTTCTTCTATCAAGGGAAAACCATACCATGCTGTTGTGATCCCAAATAATGCTCCTGTTAAGGTTCGCAATAATGGTGTACTTTCTCTTATCGGTAACCAGGTAATACCTGTATTTATCAGGCTTGGAAGTTGGGATACTCCATCCAGTCCAATTGGGATCATCCCGGCAATTATCCATATATACCACGGAAGGGATTTTAGTTTCTTGCCTGTTACTGAAAATAAAAGACCGAAAACCAGGATTCCCGCATAAATGGCCACATCTCTCTCGCAGAAAGCAACTTTATAGCCTACGGTCGGATTGCCGTTAAAGGCTTTTGCATCAAGCACATCATGACTATCAAGCCCAGTAGCCTGCTCGAATGATAATTGTGTTCCTAATCCAGCAATTTCGCGCGGATATGCAGCCTGTTCACCGAATAAAAACCATGATCTATAGGCTAATTGGTGACAAAGCGGACTATAGATCTTATAGATCACCCTGGCAGGAAGTTCAGCACCATATTTTTCGAAAACAGGTGCTAAAAAAGGCAAACCAACAAATATGATCAGGATGGTATTTAAAACGAACATATAATGATTTGTCAACCAAAACGAGAACCGGTCTGCTTTTGTAATCGTTCGAGCAGATTCCAGTTTTTCCTGATATTTTGGATCATTTTCCATCAATCTATTTTGGCGATCTTGTGCAGTTTTTAATAGGATATATATTTCCTCTGCTTTAAATGGATAGAACAGATGATATGGTCCTGTTTCGATAACCGGAGTCTTGTTAATGTAAGCCTTATATACCTCCGGGTCATCAGTTATATCGATAATAGATAATTTATGGGGAATTTCATTCTGAATTTTTGCAAGATAGCCTAAAACAATTTGCGTATCTTCATCATTTTGTGCTGTATAAACAAAAACAGTGATCATAAAGTCCTTCTATAATCCCAGATTAAAGAAATTACCGTATTGAGCAAGAATGGCAAAAGTACCTGAAAAAAGCATAATCCCAACAATAATCAAAATAATTCCCATTATTATTTCAGTGATTCGTAATGATTTTTTATATTTCACAAGGATTTTGGATACCCATGACAAACCAAAAGCTGCAAGCAAAAATGGGATACCCAGTCCAATGGAATAGGCTCCGAGTAAACTTACCCCCCACCAGCTGTCTCCGCTGTTCATCGCAATCGTTAATATGGATGCCAAAACAGGCCCCAGGCAAGGCGACCAACCTGCTGAAAAGAAGATACCCATCATAAATGAAGTTAAATATCCAGCCTTTTCTGTGACAGGTGCTAGGTGCCTGAGATCATATTCAAGAAATTTAAATCGGAAAATCCCGGTCATATGGATCCCAAATAAAACGATAACCACCCCCCCAATCTTAGCTAATACACCCCGGATGTTATAAAGCCAACCCCCCAGAACTGAAAATGTTAATCCCAAAAGAATAAAAATGATACTAAAGCCAAGAATAAATGCAATGCCATGGCCAACTGTGCTCCACTTTTTCCTGGAAGATAAAATTTCTCCTTCATGAAATATTGTTCTGCCACCCAAATAACCTATATATGCAGGAACCAGTGGAAAAACACATGGTGATAAAAAGCTGACAAATCCAGCTATAAAGGCAAATCCGATGGTTACTTCCACTATAAAATTCCTTTATTCCACCTGAACTGTCACCCGGTCGGATGCATTCATTCCCTTGATTTCAAGGTCTCCAGGAACATATTCAACGTGTGGCAGGGTCCAGCGCCATACCCACCTTGCATCTTCAGGAAGACAATTTACACATCCGTGGGACCTGGCTTTTCCAAATTCATTGTGCCAGTAAGCAGCGTGAACGGCTGCACCTTCCGATGTAAACATGGTAACCCATCCAATACCTGATGTATCGAAAGCTTCTCCCTTGGATGCGTTGGCACTCATATGCAGGGAAACAAGTTTCCACCGGATGGGATGATCCCCAGGTGGTGTACTCCATCCGTCCGAAAGGTTTGGACCAGTAGAAACCCTACAGAAAAATACTTCACGTCCATTTTCATAAGCGGAAAGTGTTTGTCGGGCAAGGTTTACAATAATTTTCTTATCCTCAACCTCCGGGCTAAGGACAGTCATTTCATCAGGTGTCACCGGTTTGCATGCTTCTGCTTTTGCAAAAAAATAGTCAGGCAGGCTGCCTTTTTTTTCAGATAACCTGTACAAAATTTGTCCGTTGGCATCCTGGCTGATATTATCGCACCAAAATACCTGTCCGTAATAAATTCTCGGTTTCAAAACTGTACGCAGCCAGTAACCACTCGGTGGTTGGGTGAGTACCAGATCAACAACTGGTATTGTGATCTCAACCCACATACCAGGTTCAGTACCATATACCGGTAATGCTGTGAGGGGAGCATTCAATATATTTTTTACCGGTTGGAGATGGGCACCATAGATATATCCCTGGTCTGTCTCCACCCATCGTTGATTAAAATCAGAATAATCCAACGTTGATGCGACAACTTCTTTAACCCAAGGGACTACATCATCACGGTATAAAACTCTTGCGGTTGGACTATTGATGCTAGGTTTAGTCTTGAATTCAAACGGTGCCCCTTCTCCGCCGGTGCAAAGCCGCCCCAATCTTTCAAAATTAGGAATTTCCACCTGTTGGGTGAATTGCCTGGATGGCTTGAGGAAAACAGCTCCAGCTGCAGCACCTAATGAGGTCTTTAAGAAGTTCCTTCGATTAATTAGATAATTATTGTCCATATTATTAAGATAATCCATGCACTAATTATTGTCAACGTTGAAAATCAGGGATTTTCAATTTCGCTTTATAAATTAATTCAAATACTTTTTCAATGTCCTGTCCCCAGCAACGATCATCTGCCTGATATGGTACTATCTTGCGTATCTGGTTGTGAACATCTGCTACAGGTTTGCCTACTATTGCTTCAGGCTTCATCCTTAAGCGAAGATCAAGAGCTCTGGTTGCTGTAAAAAGCTCAATTGCCAGGATTTGCCAGCAATTCTTCAATACTCTGCTGGTATGCCTAGCTGCAGTCATTGAGTTCGCGTTGTGATCTTCCTGGTCGCCGGATGTAGGCAATGAATGGACCGAATCAGGGGTGGATAAAGTTTGATTTTCCAGAACTAAAGATGCAGCAGTATATTGAGGCATCATTAACCCTGAATTTAACCCTGCAGCATTTTGAGAATCAACAAGCATGGAAGGCAGGCCATCATTCAAATTGCCATCAGTCAACCTGAATATTCGTCTTTCTGAAATGGCTCCAATTTCTGATAAAGCTATGGTCAAATAATCCAGAGCTATTCCAATTGGCTCCCCATGAAAGTTACCACCAGACAAAGCTACATCAGGTCCAAATAGGAGAGGATTATCTGTTGCTGCATTAATTTCTCTTTCAATGATCTTCTTAACGTGTTCAATCGCATCGAAAACTGCGCCATGAACTTGGGGAGCACATCTCAAGCTGTAAGCATCCTGTATTCGACCGGAGCTATTGATCAAAGAGCTTCCATTTATAAGACTTAATACTTCTTCAGCACATAGCATTTGCCCGATCTGACCTCGTGCTTGATGGATTCTTGGATCAAATGCTGCTGATAATCCCTGTAAAGACTCTAGTGTCATAGCCAGGGAAATATTTGCAATATGATATAACCTCTCTGCATCGTACACAGCTAAGGCACCTATCGATGCTGAGAAATGTTGCCCCATTGTTTAGCGCCAGACCTTCTTTAGGTCCCAGAATTATCCGATTGATACCGGCTGCTGCCATAGCCCACTTGCCTGGCATTACCTCACCATTAAAAATAGCGCATCCAGAATCTTTTTCTTCATCAAATTTGTCGGTCGAAATTACAAGAGCAAGGTGTGAAAGAGGTCCAAGATCACCTGAAGAACCCATGGAGCCTTGCGAAGGAACGACAGGTGTAACTCCTTTATTCAATAATTCAATAAACGTTTCAACAATGACGGGTCTGACGCCGGAAAATCCTTTTGCCAGTGTGTTTGCCCTTACGAGCATGGCAGCCCGGACAACTTCTTCAGGGAGAGGATCTCCCATTCCAACAGAATGGCTTAGGATGAGGTTTCTACTGAGAGTTGCTGTATCTTCCCTTGAAATCTTTTTATCAGAGAATATCCCGAATCCTGTGTTGATTCCATAAACAGGTCGTTCATCATTATTGATGCTTTCCACCCACGCCCATGATTCTTCCATCCTCGCTTTTGCTTGCGGGTCAAGAGTGACAGGTTCGTTAAATCTGGCAACTTTAATTACGTCATCCAGAGTAAGCTGATTCCCATTAATTTTTATCATCCTGATCCTATATACTTACCAAAACTCCCATAATAATTGCGGTGATTGGTACCGTAATATTATCCGCATCTGATTTCGATATTGATTCTATCAGAGTTGATACCAGAGCAATACTAAATAGTTTTATGAATATGAAGGGAAAACTGATCGTCAAAATTCCCAAAGAATTAAAAATTATTAACACCAGTAGACTCAGCAAAAAACCACCAATTAACATGGCAATACTACCCACCCATGTCTTCTCTTTGGACCACGGCAGTAATGTCTTCCCAAATTGCTTCCCGAATATATCTGCCACTCCATCGCCGCCGCAAAGGATCATTAAGGCAACAATTCCAATCGGGGATGTTTTCCAGAACAATAGAGTGATCCCGATAAATGCCAGGCCATAATAAAATGGTCCTTTAAGTAATTCTTTCTGCGCACCGCTTCTGGACATTGATTGAACAGAAGCTTTATCTCTAATTATTCCCAAACCTGCAAGGGCGAATTGAACAGTAGAAATTAATGGCACTATTGCTGCCAAAAACCTGGTTTCAATTCCTGTATCAAAAAGTACCCAGCACAAAACAAACAAGGGGCCAGTTCCAATATGGATTACTTTTCGACTGATAGTATTGGGGATCCAATTTTTTAATACTGCATAACCAACAAAACGCAACCAGAGAACCGATAACAATAAGGTGATTACAAATGCAGCCAGATTATTATGCAGCATATGTGACGGCTACCAATCTTTTCGGTTCATTTCTCGTTGAGATTCACGGGCCATATCTCTTTGCGCTATCGTATCCCGTTTGTCAAAGAGTTTTTTCCCTTTTGCCAATGCAACTTCAACCTTGGCACGCCCTTCTTTTATGTAAACTTTAATGGGTACAATGGTTGTCCCCTTTAACCTCACTTGTTCAAAAAGTTTACGGATCTCCCTCTTATGGAGTAACAGTCTTCTGGGTCGTAATGGATCGTGGTTATAACGATTCGCAGGATTGTATGGAGCAATATGCGAATTCATCAACCAGGCTTCGTTGTCTCTAATTTCAACATACGCTTCCGCCAGGCTCATTTGTCCATTTTTGATGGATTTTATTTCAGAGCCCTGTAATGAGATCCCTGCTTCAAAATTTTCCAATAGAAAATATTCAAAACTGGCTTTGCGATTCCTGGCAACGATCTTATCAGTCATGAGCTGATTCTAACATATTAACCCTTCCAGAGAATCGCAGCCCCCGCACTGAGTCGTAGCAAACCAAACAATATTAATGCCATTGGCAGTCCGATAATTTTACCAATTTCTGGCCCGGTCAAGCTTCCGACAAGTACCGCAGCATAAAAAACCAAATTATAAATCGCCAGGAAAGGAGGGCGGTTTTCTTCCGGAATTTTTTCCAGCAGGTAATTAATTAGCAATCCCCCAACGAAAGCCCATGCCAAACCACCAACAAGTGAGGCAACAATAAATAATGCAATGCCCTTGCTGAAAGCCATAATACCCGGATACAACGCCATCATTACGGCTCCAATACCAACTATATTCTTGTTACCATATTTCGCCGAAAGCTTAGAAATCTGTGTGGATCCGATGAATACTGTAACGAAGAAAACTCCTGTACCGAGGCTAATAATGCTATCTGACAAATGTAAATTATTTACCCAGAATACCGGAAAAACGGGTATGCATAAATACTGGGCAATATGAAATAGGAAGAGCAATGCCATTACGTTATAGAAATGCTTGTTGTTTTTATATCCAGGCCATTTAAACCGATATAAACCAACCCGTTGAATAAAATCCTTTAGGATCTTCCTGGACTGTGATGCTTCTTCAGGGGGCTTTATCGGCATGTTTTGGATTTTTTTTCGCCCCCGAATCAAAAGCCAAAGATGTACCGAGCTCATCATAGCCCCGATAAATCCAATTCCGAAGACCACCTGATAATTGATCGGAAAACTTAACCTATTTAATATTTGTCCTGAAATAAGGGTTGCCAGAATGGATACAATCGCAAAAAGAGCATTTCGGACACCCGCGACATAACCCCGCAAATTTGCTGGCACTGACTCAGCAAAAAGTGAATTAAAGCCTACCTGGAGAATCGTTCCTGGAAAGCTCATTATAAAAGTTATGATTAATAATAATTCGATTTGGGTTTGCTTAAGAAACAAAAGGGGAATTGGTACCCAAAGCAAATAAAAAATGCGGTGAATAAAAGAAGCATTGATCACCTTCAAGTTGGTATTTCCATACTGCAACCATGTACCAACGGGTAATGTAAAAATTAATGCCACGATTGCAGGAAGGGCACCCAAAAGACCTATCTGAGTTCCGGTTCCTTGAATTCTGGCAAAATAAATGGTTATAAATGAAATCGAGCTGCCATTTAAAATGCCAAACCAGAGTATGTCCATATAAAGATGGCCAAACTCCCGTCTATACTCATCAGGAACATCTTTGTTTAGGTTTAATGGATAAAATCTCATGATTTAGTGCTTTAGTCCAGGTTAATTGTTCGTATATATTCTTCTCTCATGAGGTGAGAGGAAATAATAAAATCAGCAGTTGACCGATTACATGCAGTAGGAATATTATATAAAACAGCAATTCGTAAAAGAGCCTTCACATCCGGATCGTGAGGTTGTGGAGTTAGGGGATCCCAAAAGAAGATGAGAAAGTCAATTTTTCCTTCTATGATCTTCGCACCGATCTGCATATCACCACCGATCGGTCCACTTTTGAAGCAGTGAATTTTCAACCCTGTTTCAAGTTGAATAAGTTTTCCTGTGGACAATGTGGCAAACAATTTATGCTCGCGAAGTGTTCCCTTGTTGAATTTGACCCAATCCACGAGATCTTGCTTTTTCCTGTCATGCGCGATCAAAGCAATTCTTTTGTCGGGCATCATATTTAATGTGTTTTCGTTCATAATTCCAATTCCTTATTTTTCCAAATTTGATCTTACTGATTACTTATAGCCGTTAAATTATTCGGCGTTATTCATAAATTATGAGTCAATAATTGATTATATATACCTTTTGCCAAAACTCGATTCGCTTGAATTTTCACTAGTATTCTTTGATGTTTATAAAAATGATTATTGTCTTAATTAATTGTACCAATGATAAATTTTATAATGTTCAGTTTTAATGGAACACTTTTTATAAAAAGACTCTCCACCTATGCAAATTATATCTATACGCAGTTCTTGTATTTAATAATATTTTATTCCCCGACGGCATCTGGATTTATCTTCCTAATTCATAATTCAACAGGAGATTAACAAATTTCATGAGTGCCTTTCTCTTGTTTACTCAAACCTTTCGAAAAAGGGATAAAATCATATGAAATAAAATTAATATATTTCCTTGAATTACCAAACTATGCCTATCATAAAAAAGACACTCGCTGAATATTCCAGGCAAACCACTTTTCGACTCATTGCAGGTGGAATATTCATATTGTTTATCGTTGGTGATGTTTTGATCTATTTTATTTACGGTTCAGCAGCTGCAATATCCGGAGTACTCTGCCTGGGTGTCGGATTATTACCTGTATTGATTATTATTGGTATTTTATGGGTGATGGAATATATCGTAAAGAAAAACTCGGATTCCTGAGATTTTTTTACCTACCCCGGATTACGCTCAGGAGAGCTCCAAATACTCCCAATACAGCCAAACTGGTAATGATCATGCCCATGGGAACTTTTGCAGCATTACTTTGGGTCGTTTCAGGAATGAGTGTGGGTATTTCGAGAGGAGGTGGAGGGGTAAATGTTGGCATTCTGGAAGGAATCGCGGTCACAATAAACTGAGCCGCCAACGTTGGATCGATCGTTGAGGTAACTAACGGGGTGGGAGTGTCCTGAGGTTCAATGATGGGTAAAAATCCAGGACTTAATGTGACCAAAGATGAATGTACCCAGGCTCTCCCGCTAGGCACGCCGGGGTACTCGATCATTATCCATTCGCCACCAACCGATCTACCCTTTCGCGGGAACCTGTTGACCTGCTAACAACACACCGATTTTTGCACATGTGGTGGCATTGGGACATTCCCGGACATTGATCTGATCCTGGTCAGCATTAACTGTGGCAACTGGACCTGCAGGCGTCCCTGTCACTGTGGCAATTGCGGCAGTAGGAATAAATGGAGTGGCTTGTTGAGCAAACACCATGGATCTTGTTCCCGTGAGAAAAAAGAAGAATCCCACTATAACAAAGATTGTGCTTGCGAATTTTCTTGCTTTTTCCATTAATTTCTCCTGCGATATGGTCAATATTTTATCTTTCCGATTATAATCTATTTATGATTCATAAAATCTATCATGGTGACATCAATCCTCAAGATTTCTGCCGGGATCTCATTTCCAATTTTAATCGTGGAAATTATATCGCTCAGCAGGTGAATTCGGGCGAAACCACGATGGTGCAGGTAGCTACCAGAGCATTTCAAAGCTCCGGTGGACAAACTGCCTTATCAATATCCATTACATCTGTTGAAGACGGAGTGGCTGTACAGATCGGGCAGCAAGCCTGGCTGGGTGTCGCTGCCAGTCTTGGACAGACAGTTTTTTCTGCCATCCGTAACCCGTTTTCCCTCCTTCATAGGTTGGATGATCTCGCCCAGGATATTGAATCTTTACAATTAACCGATGAAATCTGGAAAGTACTCGACCGTACTGCCGCATCCAGACAGGCTACTCAGGAGCTATCAGAACGATTACGACGGATTGTTTGTAACTATTGTGGTTCAGCTAACCTCGTAGGAGAGTCCAATTGTATTGCCTGTGGAGCGCCACTCGGTGATGTTCAGCCCCGAACCTGTATTAAATGTGGCTATGTCACCAGGAAATCTGAAGACTTTTGTCCAAATTGTGGTTCTGAACTTTAGGAAGAACTATTCACGCGCCAAATTCTGCCATCATCATTAATAAAATCATCCGCAGCTGAAGGACCCCAGGTACCTGCCTCATATATTGGCAGGTTTTTTATGGATTCTTCTTTCCATGCATTGATAATATTTGTTGTATGTGCCCACGCGGCTTGAACTTCATCGCGGCGGGTGAAAAGTGTTGCATCCCCTGCAAGGCAATCCAATAATAACCGTTGGTATGCTTCCGGAGGTTCAGACCCAAATGTTTCCTGGTAGGAAAATTTCATTTCCACGGGTTGAACTGTGTCCCCAAGTCCCGGATATTTAGCTCCAAATGATAAAGTGATGCCTTCGTCCGGTTGAATATGAAGGACCAACCGATTTGGAGCATCAAATGCGATATTCTTATTTTTAAACAATGCCAGCGGAACTTGTTTGAATTGGATTGCTATCTCAGTCAATCTATTTGGAAGCCTTTTTCCGGATCTGACATAAAAAGGAACGCCTGACCAACGCCAACTGTCCACGAACATCCTTGCCGCCAAATAAGTTTCAGTAATTGACATGGGTTCAACGCCCGGTTCATCGCGGTATGATCTCACCCGCAATCCATCAATAAACCCTGAGACATACTGCCCGCGAACTGTATTCTTTAATACATCTTTGCCTTTCATTTCTCGCAATGCATTCAGTACTTTTACCTTTTCGTCCCTGACAGAGTGGGCATTAAATGCTACAGGAGCTTCCATCGCAGTCAGCGTGAGAAGTTGCATAAGGTGGTTTTGAAATACATCCCGAATTACACCTGCGGATTCATAATAATTTGCTCTGGTCTCAACCCCCACGGTCTCAGCGACTGTGATCTGAATGTGATCCACGTATCTTCTATTCCACAGGGGTTCAAAAATTCCATTGGCGAAGCGAAAAACCAGTATGTTTTGTACTGTGTCTTTGCCCAAATAATGATCGATGCGATAAACTTGTGATTCTTTGAACACTTTATGAACTGTTGTATCCAATAATTCTGCAGATTCCGAATCACTTCCATATGGTTTTTCAATGATGATCCTTCTCCAGCCAAATTCTTCCTCATACAGACAATATTTTCCCAGTCTTTCAATGATTGGAATATATGATTCTGGTGGGGTGGCTAGGTAATACAGGATGTTTTGAATATGGTGTTCATTTATTTTTTCATTTAATTCCTGATACCCTTTATCTTCATCAAATGTAGACTGGATATAAATCACCTTGCCATTCAATTTTTTGGTGATCGAATCTGCATCCTTATCCTCAGGAAATTCTACTTTTATTGATTGTCGGATTACGGAAAGTAGCTTCGTTTGGTTCCAATCTCTACGTGCGAAACCAATGATAAACAAATCCTGGTTCATTTGACCAGATTTCATGATCTGGTAAACCGCTGGTATTAGTTTTCGAAAAGTTAAGTCTCCGGTTACTCCAAAAATCACTAAAGCAGTTGATGGTAAATTGTTTTCTTCCATTGTTTCCCTATTTCCCCTGATCGGGATGTTTTATCTCATGCCCACCAAATTGATTTCGCAACGCTGCCAGGATCTTCGCAGCAAAACTTTCCTCCTGCCGACTTTCGAACCGCCTGAATAATGACATAGTAATGATCGGCGCGGGTACACTCTGATCGATCGCCTCCATTACTGTCCATCTTCCTTCACCTGAGTCAGCCACCCAGCCCTTCACATTCTCTAATTCACCATCTTCTGCCAGGGCAGTTTCAGCCAGATCTAATAACCACGATCGGACGACTGAACCGTATTGCCAAATTTGTGAAACCTGATGTAGATCAAGTTGATACTCTTTTCGTGCTTTTAATATTTCAAAACCTTCAGCGTATGCTTCCATCATGCCATACTCAATTCCATTATGGACCATTTTCACGAAATGACCTGACCCGCTGGGACCGACATGACCCCAGCCTTGATCGATGCCTGGGGCAAGGGTTTTGATCAAAGGAACTACCGTATCTACATTTGATTTATCCCCTCCCAACATGATGGAGTACCCTTCTTTTAGTCCCCAAATTCCACCCGAGACTCCCGCATCAACAAATCCAATCCCAGAACTTTTAGCCAACTCTGAACGGCGCATCGAATCCTTGAAGTTGGAATTCCCGCCATCTACGATAATATCTCCTGCTTGAAGTTTTTCGAGCAGTTTTAAGAAAAATTCTTCTGTGACACTCCCCGAAGGCAGCATCAACCAAACCACCCTTGGGTGTGATAATTGCTGCACAATATCATCAATGGACACAGCCGGAATCATTCCTTCTTCTGCAACCAATTCTTTTACGATATCTTGTGATCTGTTGAAACCAACTACCTGATGCCCGCCTCTCATCAACCTGCGCACCATGTTGGCGCCCATTTTTCCCAACCCGATAAATCCTATTTTCATATCCCGCTCCATTAATTAACTTTTAAGTAATTATCTATAAATTTCAGGGTTTACACAATACGGAAGCTTCTCACCGTATAACCCCGCAATCAAATTTTCACAGGTCATTTCTGCCATTTTTTTACGGGTCCTTTCTGTAGCTGACCCAATATGAGGAAGGATGACGCAGTTTGGTAACGAGTATAAAGGATGATCAGGTGGAAGAGGTTCCGGGTCAGTAACATCCAAACCCGCAGCCTTGATCTGGCCTGTGCTGAGGGCTTGATATAATGCTCCTGTATCCACTTCTCCACCACGAGCAGTATTTATCAACATTGTTGATGATTTCATTCTTCTGAAGGCATCCTGGTCGATCATGTGGTACGTCTCAGGGTTAAGGGGAGCATGCAGGCTGATGATATCGCTTTGCTCAAATAATTCATTCAATTCTACTTTTCGAGCAGATAAGGCGTTTTCAGTTTCAGGCTTTTGCGACCGGCTTACGTAAATTATGTTCATACCGAAACTGGATGCTCTTTTTGCGACCGCTGTTCCGATCTTACCCATCCCGATTATCCCAAGTGTAGCGCCTTCCAATTCCATACCCAGCCACTTATCCGGATGCCACATTTTCCACTCACCATTTTTCGCTGCAGTTGAACTGATCATTAATTGCCTGTTTACTGCCAGCATCAATCCGATAGCCAGATCTGCTGTAGCATTCGTTAAGACACCTGGAGTGAATCCAACAGGAATTTTCCTGCCAGTACACGTTTTCAGGTCAATGTTATCTGTACCTGCAGCCATATTACATACCACCTTCAAATTTGGAGCTAGGTTAAGGATCCTTTCATCTATCTTGTCACTCAATAGTGCGATCAACCCCTCCGCATCTCTTAATTGTGACTCAAGAGCAGGGTCGACCCCCATGCAATTATCCGGTCCAATAATTATTTCGCAGCGATCTCTGATGGAAACGATCCAATCATCAGGTAATGGGTGTGTTAATATTACTTTTGGATGTTTTTGCATTTGTTTTTCTCAATTCTTGATTAATATGAAAATGTCATTGATATTTGTACCTGTTGAGCCAGTAATAAGCAGGTCACCCAGGGTTTGGAAGAAATCATAAGATGATTGATCACCTAAACTCTTCGAATAATCAAGGCCTAATTGTGAACTTCGGGTCCAATGTGGATCCATCGAATATGGCTCCGGCAGCATCAGTTGATCCGTCTTCGCCATCAGTCGCCAGAGCTATACCTATCACTCCTTCCATACCTGTGATAGCTTTGGCACATAGTAAAGCCATGTGCAGGTTTCGCCCGCCTTTTCCGGATCCTTTATGGTTAACCGTTACTTCACCACCCCACACCATTAAATATTTTCCATCCCCCGATGTTTTAATAAATTCCGTAAACTCCCTGAAAACTCTGTCAGATTCAGCTTCAATATCTCCAGCTAAATATTGAGTCGACCTACGCACCTGATAACCAAATTCATTGCCTAATTCCAAAACCTTATCCAGTGCAAGATCAATATTCCCGATCAAAACCTCTTGATGAATATTATTATTTTGTCCTGGTTTACACGTTTCAGGTATTTTTCCTGCTATCCCATTCTGCAAGTATTCTATTACTACATCAGGGATCGACCTCTCCAGATGACGTTTGGAGATGATATCCATACAGTCTGCATAACTTGTAGGGTCAGGCATGCTGGGTCCTGATGCAACAACTCCCAAATCATTACCAACAACATCCGATAAGATAAGGGTCAGTACCCTGGCATTTTGGGCTCTTTTTAATAAGCCGCCACCTTTTACCAGGTCAAGGTGCTTTCGAATTGTATTTATCTCTTGAATGGGAACACTTGCATTTAGTAAGCACTGGGTTGTTTCCTGTAAATCTGCCAGATTCAGTCCTGGTCCGGGTTTTGTGATCAACGCAGATCCCCCGCCTGAGATCAGAAAAATAATTAGGTCCTGTTGTGTGACTTCCGAAATGAATTCCAAAAGTGTATCTGCCGCAAGTATGCTGTTATTTCCGGGAATGGGATGATCTCCACAGATAATGGAGATATTGCTCCCGATTTCCTCATCAGAGCCTGCATTTTTTGTGATTGCCAAACCTTTATAGAGAGTCATCTCCCAGGATAGAAGCCGCTGATTGGATCATCGGAATGGAAGCTTTTCCTATCGCGATCAGGTAAATTTTCTCATATTCATCTCGATCAATAAGTTGATCTCCTGCTTTGATAATGCCATCATGAAGGCTAAAGTACTTTTTTACAGCTCTGTCGGGATCAGCGGAATCGAAGACTGACTCGATGATGAGAGAAATCTCATTTCGGAGGTCTTTATCCTGTGGTGTAAAAGTATTGAGGCTGGGTAAACTGATTTTCATTCATAATTACTTAATTCTATTGTATGATTACTTTATCATACAAATTACTGACTTTTCATTATTCTTATAACAAACGCCCCCGGTACACCTGGAGGAAGTGATTTATGGCGGAATTGAAAAATTATTTGACAGATATTAATGGAATTCTGGTTGGTCATGCCCAGGACCTGAATGCACTGACTGGATGTACTGTGATTTTGTGTCCCAACGGTGCTATTGCGGGTGTGGATCAACGCGGTGGCGCTCCCGGAACCCGGGAGACAGATCTTCTTCACCCGATGCATCTGGTTGAAAAAGTCCATGCAATTCTGCTGTCAGGTGGATCGGCATTCGGACTGGATGCTGCATCAGGGGTTATGCGTTATCTTGAGGAACACGGTTTTGGCTATGATACTGGTGTTGCGAAAGTACCAATTGTACCAGCAGCTGTGATCTTCGATCTGGCTATTGGGAGTTCCAGCGTCCGTCCAGATGCCGCAATGGGATATTCTGCCTGTGTAAATTCAAGAAATACAGTCCACAGAGCAGGGTAATATCGGGGCAGGAACAGGTGCAAGTGTTGGCAAACTTTTGGGCGTCGAAAATTCCATGAAATCCGGCCTTGGTTCAGCTACCATCGAAGCGGGAAATGGCTTGTTGGTATCTGCCATGGTGGTAGTCAATGCATTTGGTGATGTTATTGATCCTGAATCAAATCAGATCATTGCTGGAACAAGGACAATGCATAAAGGGCCGATCAAGATTGGCCAGGGTGAATATTTTGCCGATACTCTATTGACAATGAAAACATTTGCCGGAAAAACTGTTTTGAACATTGCCGGCCGGCAAAACACGGTTATCGGGGTTGTTGCAACAAATGCCAGGTTGAGCAAGGAAGAAACGAATAAAGTCGCCCAGATGGCACAGGATGGTCTCGCCAGGGTCGTCAGACCTGCTCACACAATGCTGGATGGTGATACCATTTTTGCATTATCGACAGGAAAAAAAGCTGCTGATGTCAATTTGATCGGTGCTTACTCAGCAGAGGCATTTGCTTTGGCAATACTCAATGCCGTAAATGCGGCAAAACCATTGGCAGGATTACCAACCGCAAAAAATCGTTCTTAGCTCGAAATAACTCGTGACATAATTTTCTTATATAATACGTATATTATTATAAAATTCATTATTTATTCTCGAAAGGACGATCATGGTCACAATTGTTGCTGATACAACAGCTAGTTTGCCAAAATCCAGATACCCTGAATTAGGAATTCCTCTCCTTCCGCAGATCATTATTTTCGGAGATAAGGAATACCGCGATGACACTGAATTGGATACTGCAGCCTTCCTCCAAAAACTTCGCTCATCGACAATTCTCCCCAAGACTGCTGCTCCGGCACCTGCTCTATATCATCCAATTTATAAAAAAGGCGTAGAGAATGGTGGTTCAGTTGTTGTAATAGTCCCTTCAGCAGAATTAAGCGGCACCTTCCGTAGTGCCACAGTTGCAGCTGAAGAGTTTCCAAACGCTGATATTCGGGTAATTGATACCCGAACGGTTGCTGGCGGATTGGGCTCAATCGTCCTCCAGGCTCATGCCTGGGCTCAACAAGGTTTGAGTGCACAAGATATCGAAAATAAAGTACGGAATCTGGCCAAGCGTGAACATGTATATTTTCTGGTCGATACCCTTGAGTATTTGCATAAAGGTGGACGGATAGGTGGAGCTCAGGCTTTATTGGGGAGTATCCTCCAAGTCAAACCAATTCTTACATTAAAAAATGGAAAAGCAGAACCTGCTGATTCTCAACGGACAAAGAAGAAAGCTCTGGCAAAATTGATCGAGATTGTGGCTGTAGACTGTCCGAGAGACCCATCAGCCTTGTTATCTGTTTCTCATTGTGATGCAGAACCTGAAGCTCAAGATTTAAAGAAGCAACTTGAGACTACCCTCGGGATAAAAAATATCCCTATTTATGAACTTCCACCGGCTATTGTGGTCCATGCCGGACCCAAATCACTATCAGTAAGTTACTTTGTAAAGGAATAATAAACAGAGGTTATCCACAATAGGATAACCTCCTATTTTTTAACTCATTTCCAGGATTCGGGATAATTCTTCCCGAGACAAATCAAATGGGTTTCCCTTCATGCTGCTGGATTTTAGCGCCTTTTCAATGATCATTGGGTAGTCCTTTTTTTCAATCCCCAATTTATCAAGTCCAGGAATACCAATCTCAGAAATCAATTCCTTTAGGGGTTCATCCGGTTTAGTTTGACTTTTACCTGCAAGAAGCCGGCTAATTTCTTCCATTTTCCGGGTAATTTGCGCATATTCAGGACGGCTTTTACTTGCCAGATAATTTATTTCAAAAGAGGCTGGAAGCAAAGCTGCACAAATTTGCCCATGATGTATCCCGGGATACATACCCCCAATGGCAGCAGCAAATCCATGGACAACCCCCAATCCGGAATTTGCCAGTGCAATTCCCCCAAACAGGCTTATCAGTGCCATTTGTTCCCTGGCTTCCATGTTTTCTGGATCATGGTAAGCATTAAGTAAAGCTTCTCTTGCAATGGATACTGCATGGAAACAAATTGCATCAGTAATTGGGTTTGCTTTTCGGGTGATTAGCGGTTCAATGACCTGGGTCAGCGCATCCATTCCTGTGGATGCAGTAATTTCAGGCGGCAGCCCTAGAGTGAGCAGAGGGTCGATCATCGCAACCTTTGGCAGCATCAGCGGGCTGCGTAAACTCACCTTTAACCCGCTGGCCTGATCATATATCACCGCATTTCGAGTGGCTTCAGATCCTGTCCCTGCCGTTGTTGGAATCGCAATAAACGGACGCGATTCCTTTGTTAATGGGTTTCCTTTCCCGATCACTTCCAGATAATCGAGAAGAACTCCTTCGTTAGCTGAAAGTATAGCCAATGCCTTTCCAGTATCAATAACACTACCACCACCTATACTTACGACTACATCGGGGTGAAAATCCTCAATCATTTTTAAAGAATCCTGGATAAATCCAACTCCAGGCTCTTTTTCGGAAACAATTTGCAGGATTTCGTATCGTTTTGTTATGGATTGTTGGTTTAATATCGGATTGTCATATTGGTTATGCTTACCGGTGATCAATAAAAGTCTTTTACCAAAACCCTGAATAATTTCGCCGGCCTGATTGACGCACCCTTGCCCAAATATGATCCGCTGCGCTGTCCCAAATTCAAAGTTCATGCATTTATTCCTTTTCAACCGGGTAAATGGTCTTATATCTGGTGCTTTGTCGCGGTTCAGCCATCATGTCATTGACAAGATTCCGCCAAATTCTATAATGCCGGGTATCTTTATGGGCTGCAGATGCTTCCTGATCTTTATATCCTTCAACCAGAATAAACTTGGAAAAATCTGTTTCTTCCTGGATCAGATCAAAACGAATTACACCAGGTTCCATTAAACTATTCTTTGCATTTTCTTTCGTTGCAGCAATAAATTCTTCCACTTTTTCGGGGCGAACCCTGACATGAACATGAACCAGAAACATAAGACCTCCACATTTTTGAATTGGGTTAGAATAAATTATACATACCAAATTGAAGAATTGCCTTAAGCTGACAATACTATGATTGAACAAGATTTAAATAAATGGATACTATATCAGGATCAAAGCATCCTGGTTATCAATAAACCTGCGGGTGTTCTCACTATACCGGATGGTTACAAACCGGATATTCCTCACCTGCGAAGTATTCTCGAACCAGTATTTGGTCGGCTCTTTATTGTGCACAGATTGGATAAGGATACCAGCGGAGTTATGGTCATCGCCCGCAGTGAAATGTCACATCGTAACCTGAATTTACAATTTGACAATCGAGTTATCAAAAAAAAGTATCAAGCACTAATTGTAGGTAGTCCTGCTTGGGATGAAATGAGAGTTGATTCTCCCCTCACAGTTAATGGTGACCGTTCACACCGGACAAGAGTATTACCAAACAAAGGAAAACCAGCCCGAACGGATTATTCAAAAGTGTTTTCCTGGAAAACGGTAACACACGTCGAGGCTAAACCGCAGACCGGATATACACATCAAGTCCGTGCTCATATCAGTTCGATCGGATTCCCGATACTTTTCGATACCTTATATACACCTCCAGACCTTGAAGGAACTGTCGAAAACCATCATCAGTTCTCTTTACTTAACTTCTGAAGATCAACGAATGATGCTGCATGCCAGCGAAATTTCCTTCGTTCATCCTGAAAGTGGAGAATCAATAACTTTTCAAGCCCCATTGCAGGCTGATATGATGCACATAATTTCAGTCTTAAATAAATAACGGAGCATTGGATAACCCTCTGCCCCGTTTGCTGGTACTAATCCAAATGCTTTTGAAATACCCTGTGGTTTTTATATGCTTTTCCGCCAACATTTTCCAGATCTTTCCGCATTTGTTTGGTGGTTTCAGCAACCTGAGTCAGGTCTGCATGATCAAAGTGAAACTCATGGATGGTTTTTTCCATCTCTGAATAAAGAAGTGCATTTCCTCCCCGACCGTGAAACTCCGGCAAAACTCCCATTCCATTAAAGGAGACCCAATTTGTTCTGCCCACTTCAAGAAGAATATCGATAATGGAAAATAGTGTTAACTTGCCTTTAGCCCGCTGAAGGGCTTTAGAAACATCCTGAAATCCAAACAGGAAACCAACTACTTCGCCTTGATGTTCAATAATCTTAATAAGCTTTGGGTTTGCAAAATCGATCACCTGATTTACTGCGAATCTTACTTCTTTCATCGTTAATGGATAGTATTCCCAATTATTTACAAAGGTCTTGTTGTATGCTTCACAAATACGATCTGCATATTTTACCAGTGGTGGTTTGGTATTAAACCGGATCACTTTAAATGTTCCTCTCTCAACAACTTTATCTGCAATCAGTTTGATCTTAGGATCAAGGTGAAAATTAGGGGCGGGAATGTAGCAGGAAACAAAGTCTACCTCTTTTTCAAACCCGAGTGCTTCGACAAGTTTTGGATAATAATCATAGTTATAATTCATCATGGTCATCATCTGTCGATGTTCAAAACCTTCCACCTGAATACCATAGCCATCGAACGGGCTCATTCCTTTTGGGCCAACAATATGATTTAATCCCCTGGCTTTAGCCCAATCAAATACTGTCTTAAAAAGGGAATTTGCAACTTCCTGATCGTTGATGCTATCAAAAAAATAGAACTCAGCATCTTTTGTTCCGTGATATGCATTGAACGGTTTATTTTCAAGAGCAGCGATTCTGCCTGCATCCCTTCCATCTTTTACAGCAATAAAGAATTCAGCATCAGAGTGCTCGTAAAATGGGTGCTTGTCATGATTCAGCATAACCCTAATATCTGAATAAAAAGGCGGCACCCATTGCGGACAATTCTGGTAAAGGTCAAATTGGACTTTAATGAAACGATCCACCTGCTTTTTGTTGGTAGTGTCAATTTTTTCGATAAGGATCATTATTGCCTCTCAGGAAAATAATAGGATGTTGGATAATAAAAAAAGTATACACCGCAATAGTAATCATTCATACACTTTTAACCCCATCTTATTCATTTGGATATTTCCTACTTGAAATGAAATCCAAAATATGGCGATTAACCAGGTCAGGTTGCTGAACGATTACGGCGTGCCCGGCTTGCGCAATGAAAATTTGATCACATCTTTGTAATTTTTTAGCCAAAGCTGTTTGTGATTCAGGCAGGATGGTAGAGTCTTCCTGCCCCTGTGATCATCAAACAGGGTGTAGCAATAGATTTAAGACATTTGTCCAAGTTCAGAATACTGATTTTATATAAGGTTTGTTTGTAAACACCTGGGTCTGTGTTTACTATCTGTTTTACGATCATATCCCGGTATGGTGCATCAACTTCTGATGGAAACAATCGTTTTGCCATAAAAATCGCCTGATCTTCAATTGATAAAAAAATAACCTTCCAAAGGCGTGTTACTAAATAGAGTAGACTACTAAATTTCTCTGGTCTGATTTTGGAAAAGGTATTGATTAAGATCGCTTTCTCGTAATTCTCAGGATGATCTGCCAACATCTTAAGTTCTATAGCTCCACCTAAAGAAATCCCAAGGAGAAAAATCGGTTCATTTGCTATTTCGCGAATAAATAAATTTATAGTTTGAGCACAATCTTCGATTGACCACTTTTTTATGATCGTTGTGGATGAGCCAAATCCGGGTAGATCCGGTACTATCGGGCGGTATCCCGCTTCTCCCAGCGCTTTTTCCTGGAATATCCAACTCTGACTATCGACTCCAAGACCATGTAGTAATAAGACAATTCGTTCGTTATTTGGGTATATATCCCGATAATTAATGACCAGCGCTTTTGAATTACTTGTATAGTTCCAAATGGCCATTTGATTTATCCTGACATTAGAATTAGGAAAATATCTGTATAATTCTACAACATTCACCTGACAAAGGTGAATTGTGGAAGATAATCCTCACAAAATTATAAATTTAACGATCAATATCACCTTTTCGTTGAATTTTCTTGACTAGGTGAGGATAACAGAATAGAATTACTCGCCACAATGAGGTGGTAAATTATTATATGTAGCGAAGGTAACCTGATTTTCAGGTGAGAGGCGCTGGAAAGAAGAAAAAGATGGAAAAAGTAGTCATTAACGCTTCACCCCGAACAGTAGTTGGCAAAAAAGTTGGTGTTCTCCGCCGAGAAGGCAAACTACCTGGTGTTTTATATGGCCATAATTTCAATGCCACCCCGATCTTAATGGATCTCCGCCAGGCATCAAAAGTTCTCCATTCGGTGACAGGTTCATCCATTGTAACAATCGACCTCGATGGTAAAGAGCATGCGGTCATTGTTCGAGAAAAGCAACGCAATTTTATCCGTGGTACATTTTTACATATCGATTTTCAGGTAATTTCCCTTACAGAGAAAATCCGTACCGATGTTAGCATTGAATTGGTAGGATTATCTCCTGCGGTAAAAGATTTCAACGGCTTAATTGTGACCGGTATCGATAAATTAGACGTGGAATGCCTGCCGCAATATCTGCCTGAAAAGATCACTGTCGATATATCCTCACTGTTGAAGATTGGCGATGGTATTTTTGTCCGTGATTTACAGCTGGACAGCAATATTACCATTTTCAATCATGAAGATGAACAGCTTGTTCATATAACTGCTCAAAAAGCTGAGGAAGAAGAAGTGGTTGAAGCAGTTGCTGCTGTTGAAGAGCCCGAAATTATTGAAAAGGGTAAGAAGGAAGAAGAAGTACCAGAGTAATTTCTACTACTGGCATATAAAAACCAACGGAAATCTTTCCGTTGGTTTTTTTTATTGTATTAATTCAAGGATCTTTATGGTTAACATCGCGGTAATTCCCCATAAAATATGCCCGTTATATTCTTTATAAAACACAACATTGCGATGTACATTCGAACTTGTATCTATAAATTCCCGCTCTTCCCGATTGGATTCGTCTACCAACCAGGCAATCGGGATGGAAAATACACTCTCCACCTCTGCTTTTTCAAGTTGAAAGTGTAAATCTGGTGAAATCAATCCTATAAAAGGTGTAATTGTATAATAAGAAATTGTATTAATTGGAGAAAGTGACCCAAGAATTTGAATATTCTCCTTCTTGATTCCTATTTCTTCAAAAGTCTCACGTAAGGCTGTCTCTTTCAGGCACAGGTCCTGGTCCTCCCACGCTCCTCCAGGGAATGAAACCTGCCCTTTATGGTCCCTCACTGAATGAGTGCGCTGAGTATACAGAATATTCCATTGGTCTTTTTCCCTAAAGAACAGGACCATTACAGCAGCCGGAAAGTATCCATCATCGCGTTCTGGTGGAACATCACAAATATTATGATCCAGCTTTGCATTAAGTTTAGTGATTAGATCAGAAAATGGAGACTGACTAAAGCTAACCTCATTACTCATTATTAATCATCTGCTTCGAAAGTTTCTTCCAGCAAATCATCAACACCCTCCTCCTGCGAGAAGTTCACTGGCCGGGCAAAGATGAGAAATCCGGTATGGGCCACCATACGGTCTGTTGGCCTAAAATGGTCAGACTCTGCCTTATAGTAGCGCATCATGATCTCACAAACATCGACAAATGCAAATTTTTCCTGCCGTAGAGCCTCCAACAGTCGAATTACTTGATTGGTCGTTGGTAGAATGGTTCCAAAAAAACCACCCGGTTTTAAAGCAGAACGAATCTGCGGCATGAAATCGTATGGATTTTGAACATCCAGGAAGGCAGCATCCATGCCCGTCTCAAAGAATCCATTTCGAATATCATGGAGTTTAAATTCCACCCTATCCTGAAGATCTACCTTTTCCAGATTCTTTCGAGCCAGGTTCATCATATCTTCCCGGCTTTCATATGTGTATACTTTTCCTTCTTTGCCTACTGCATATGCAAATGCTGTCGTTAGTGCCCCGGAGCCTGTCCCTGCCTCCAACACCTTTATTCCCGGGCCGATTCCCAGTCGTACCATGATATACCCTATATCTTTTGGGTAGATGATCTGAGTATTGCGCTTGATCTGTCGCAGAAGATCTGCAAGGGCTGGCTGCAGGATAATAAAAGGACTGTGATTATGGCTGTAAATCTTACTTCCCCATGTAAGACCAATGATCTGATCATGTTGTATCACACCCCTGTGTGATTGAAATTCAGCACCGGGAACTAATTTGATAATAAAATGCTTATGATTAAGCCCGACAAGACTAGCCAGGTCACCTGCCTGGGCGGTAGTTCCACTTAAATTCCAGCTCACTGATGTACTCCTTCAAATTTGAATAGCTTTGATTATAACAAGTGTTGAGGTAATTCCTATGGAAATATTCATGGTTTTATGCTAGAATACAATCCGCTTATGGCGAGGTAGCTCAACGGTGGAGCAGTGGACTCATAAGCCATTGGTTGTGGGTTCAAATCCCACCCTCGCCACTACATCAGTTTTAAACCTTCTTCACCTTTCCCATTCTTGTTCTTACTTTCCTTGTGACTTGTTCTATCGTCTTTGCTTACATCCTCCAAACATTAAGAAAACAGTATTTATTTTTGGTTGAACTGTCCGCTCTCATAAACATATTAAGTTTGTAGATTTCCACAGAATAATATTGCTACTGTATGGCACAAATCCACTAGAGAAACAGGTATACCAAAATTGTAATGTTTTTGCTATACTCATTTTATATTCTAAATACCCAACTCATTTTTCAAAACAGGAGGTCATTATGAAAAAATTTAGGATCTTAGTAATGATGTTTGTTGTTATTCTTATGCTTGTAACTGTGATACCAGTACAAGCCATTACCGATGGGGAGCTGGACGGTAATGGCCACCCGTTTGTAGGATTAATGCTCTTTAAGGCAACGGATGGTTATTATTACACTTGCAGTGGTACGCTTGCTCTCTCCAACAGTCTTTTTGACTGCGGGACATTGCACCGCCGATGCAGTAGCTGGTGAAGTATACCTCTGGTTTGATCCCAGCCCAGTGGCAGACGATGGATATTTATATAGAAGCTCTGCAGATGCAATGGGAACTCCTTATGCACCCGCTGGTTATAGCTTTCCCAGCATTCGATGTAGGTGTGGTTGTTCTTGATACACAAAGTGAAAATGAGCAGTTATGGTGTACTTCCCAAGCTTGACCAACTTGATGCACTGAAAACGACAAAGGGGAAAGCAGGATGTCACCTTTACAGCAGTTGGTTATGGAATGCAGAAGAGCTTCCCCACTGCTGCATGGCTGGAAGGATCAATCAGATTACAACCGTTGGGTGGCTTATCCGAAGCTGAACCAGATCAATGTCCCTGGTTTTACTGGAGATTATTCCATTGCTGCTATCCAATAATGCCAACACAGGTGGAACTTGCTTTGGAGATTCAGGCGGTCCAAACTTCCTTGGCAGCACTAATATTGTGGCAGGGGTCACATCCTTCGGAATAAATGGGAACTGCGCTGGTACAGGTGGTGTGTTCCGTATGGACCGGGCAGCTGCTTTGGACTTTGTCAATGGATTCCTAGATCAATAACAATCAATATCTCTACAATATAAATCTGCTTTCTTGATAGATAAAAACCAAACACTTAATCATTAGTGTTTGGCTTTTTTATTATATTAGCTTATGGTAAAATACTTTTTACTGAAGTATTAAAACCAATACCACTCAGACCTTTGGTCCTGCATGAAGTACTTCCAATGGTACTGCATCTCTATATTTTTCAAAATTAGCGATAAACATTGCTGCTAAATTCCGAGCCTGGGCATCATATTTCGACGGATCAGGCCATGTATTACGCGGATTGAGAACTTCTGCTGGAACATTCGGGCAGGACCGGGGTATTTGTAACCCAAAAATCGGGTCAATATCGTACTCAACTTCATCCAGCATGCCGCTTAAAAGAGCATCCACCATTGCCCGGGTATACGATATCTTCATACGGGAGCCAATACCATATGCTCCACCAGTCCATCCGGTATTGACCAACCAGCATCTTGAATTGAATTTACGAATCTTTTCTCCAAGCAGTCGGGCATAAACCATTGGATGATGCACCATGAAAGGACCACCAAAACATGTACTAAAAGTGGCCTGTGGTTCTTTTAATCGTTTTTCCGTTCCAGCCACCTTGGCTGTGTAACCGGACAAAAAGTGATACATGGCCTGGTCGGGCGTTAATCGTGAGATGGGAGGCAGTACACCAAATGCATCAGCTGTTAAAAATACGACATCCTTAGGGTGTCCACCCATCCCGGTAGGTTCGAAATTCTCGATTTCACTCAATAAATATGAAGCCCTGGTGTTTTCTGTGATCGAATCATCATTCAAATCAATTTGCCGGGTTTCCAGGTCAATGACCACATTTTCCAATATGGTGCCGAACCGCCTGGTCATGTTATAAATTTGCGGTTCGTCATTGGCTGATAAACGGATCACCTTTGCATAACATCCGCCCTCAAAGTTGAAAATTCCGCGGTCATTCCACCCATGCTCATCATCCCCGATCAAATGTCTTTTAGGATCTGATGATAGGGTTGTCTTTCCTGTACCACTCAAGCCAAAGAACAAAGCAGATTGATTGTCGACACCAATATTTGCCGCACAATGCATCGGTAGAATACCCTGCAGAGGGAAAAGATAATTTAGGATGGTAAATACACACTTCTTGACCTCACCTGCATACCGGGTACCTGATATGAGTGCTAATTTTTGTCCTGGATGAATCACCACAACAACATCAGAGGAAGTTCCATCAATTTCGGGTTCAGTTTCAAACCCGGTTGCCACCAGTACAGTGAACTGTGGTTTGAATTCATTTGCGCCGGCATCATCAGCATGCCTGAACATATTATAGGCAAACAGGCTCTGCCAGGCTGTATCGGTAATGATTTGGGCTGGGAATCTGCAGGATGGATCAGCTCCGGCATAACAATTCTGTACAAATAGTTCCTGGTTGTTACAATATTCCACCATGCGGGATTTTAATATTTCAAATTTCTCCGGATCAAAGGGTTTATTATCCTTGTTCCACCAAATCTTATCTTCGCTGGAAGCCTCACGTACATAGAATTTATCATTGGGTGATCTGCCGGTTGATTTCCCGGTATAAATGACTATTGGACCCTTTTCTGCGATCATCGCCTCGCTGCGCTTGACGATTTCTTCATACAGTAATGGGGGTGTCAGGTTCCAGTAGATTTTTTTAGGTTCAATTGTATTGACTGCATCCAATTCGATCCGGGAAATGAAATTCTCCATTCTGATATCTCTCCTGGCAAATTTGAAAGTTAAAAAAACCTATCACTTACTCATCACGAATATTTCATTCCAGCCCGGTTATTAATGCAATGACTGCCATGCGGATCGGCACCCCATTGGCAGCTTGCCTGAAGTATGCCGCTCCTTCGTAATTATCCACCTCCCTGGCAATCTCATCCACTCGTGGGAGAGGGTGCAGGATGGTTATGCCACGTTTGGATTTTGTTATGAGTTCATTGTTAACGATATAACTTCCTTTCAGCCGATCATAGATTCCCGGGTCCGGAAAACGTTCTTTTTGGATCCGGGTCATATATAAAACGTCTGATTTTGCAGCAGCTTCGCTCAAGTTGGTGGTTTCGATTATGTCAATTCCATCTGCCTGTAGAGATTGTGTGATCTCCTCTGGCATGCGTAATTCTTCCGGTGAAACAAAATAAAATCGTGGCCCATACTTGCCTAACAGCCACGAAAGTGAATGAACTGTGCGTCCATTGAGTAAATCTCCGACGAGAGTAACGACTAAATTATTCAGCCGGCCTTTTTCCTTTTGAATGGACAACAGATCCATCAATGCCTGGGTTGGATGCTGCCCTGAACCATCGCCGCCATTGATCACGGGAACGTTGGCTCCGTCTGCCAGTTCTTTTGCACTGCCTTCCACCATATGACGAATCACAGCGACATCTGCATACCCATCGATCATCCGCCCGGTATCAAACAGCTTCT
Organism: uncultured Chloroflexia bacterium; assembly: GCA_963757065.1. Classification (GTDB taxonomy): domain Bacteria; phylum Chloroflexota; class Anaerolineae; order Anaerolineales; family Anaerolineaceae; genus PNON01. The sequence continues at coordinate 65,023 of CAVWQC010000002.1, forward strand.
CGCCTTTTACTGCTGAACTGGATGATTTTGCATCCATCACAGAAACAACATGACCACCCAGACGCAGCATTGCAGTTTCAAAGGTCAACCTGGTCTGCGTGGACGGCTCGAAGAATAAAGTGGCGAGCACTTTACCAGCCATATTGGTCAATCGCCCGCCGGAGGCCATAACCGTTTCAAAGCGCTCAGCCGTCTCCAGTATCAGGCTGATATGCTCCAGTTTTAGATCTTTTACATGCAGGATATCCTTGCCTTTTAGTACTGTCGTCATATTTCTGCCTCATGGTTAAGTAAAAACAGGTTAATTCCACTGGATGTGACCTGAAAAGCCTATTTATCTAAACTGATAATTAATGAATTGGTTCCATTTTGTTTGATTATATTTGATTGTATAACATTTCGACTGATTTCGTCGTTCAACCAGGTTCAATAATCTTAAATGTAGGGGCAATAAGTAATCACAAATAGGGGATCGATTATTCCCGGCACATACAATATTCCAAGTTTGGTTATAATTAATCACTATGTTTGAAAGTTTAAGGCGAATAAGCAGACATGTCCGCCGTGCTGGATCAGATAAGTATTTCCTCCTGATGCTTGTCAGCTTTGCGATTTCGGTTTCATTTACCAGAGCATTCTTAAACCTGACGGGTTTTCCACAACTAGGCAGTGAAGGTCTTCATTTTGCCCATGTGTTGTGGGGAGGATTGGTCTTATTTCTGGCTTCCATCATCCCATTATTATTTGCCAACCGCTGGGTCTATCCGCTCGGAGCGATTCTATCGGGTGTTGGTGTAGGTCTGTTTATTGATGAGGTTGGTAAATTTATTACCCAGACGAATAATTATTTTTATCCTCCGGCTGCACCCATCATTTATGGTTTTTTTCTATTAACTGTCTTTTTATATTCACAGGTGAAACGAAAACCTACTCAAGATGCCCGCACAGAGTTGTACCATGCTCTCGACCTCCTGGAAGAGGTCCTTGAACACGAATTAGACCACGCAGAACGGGCTGATCTGGTCGCCTCCCTGGAACGCGTCCGAAACACAACAACAGACGAAGATTATCGCAACCTGGCTGAAGAATTACTCCACTTTCTATCATCACCGAAGTTTAATTCCGGGGAGAAAATCCTGTTCATTTCAGACCATGTAAGCATTTTCATTAATCGTGCCAAAAGCCGCTTGATCTCCAACCGGGTATTGCATTACTTTTGCGCGGTATCATTGCTTCTACTTGGCACCTATACGATGATCTATCCTTTTCGAATTTTCTTGTCCACGCGAACACCCGCTAACCTGGTTCAATTTATCCAACCACTGATACAATCTCAATTGGTCAGATCGACTGTTGGAATGGATTGGTTTGCCGCCAGACTGGCACTCGAAGCCTCTGTAGGAACCTTACTCATCGTTTCCGGCATTCTATTGTTAATCAAGAAGATTATCCGGGGTCTATCCCTTGCATATTTTAGTTTGCTGCTGGTATTTACGACCGTTGATATGTTGATCTTTTATTATGATCAGTTTTCCACTATATTTTTTGTTACAATACAACTCATTGTTTTTATAGCTGTCACTTCTTATCAAGCAAGAATTAAGGAAATGAAACTCCTCTGAGGAATCTATGCCTTTATACGAATATACGTGTCTCACCTGCGACAAGAAATTTGATATATTGCGTTCTTTTAAGGACGCAGATTCTCCAATTGCATGTGTATCCTGCCAAAGCATTGACACAAAACGATCGCTTTCCACATTCTTCTCCCATTCATCTGGAGGAAGCCCTTCAGTTTCTTCTTCAGCATCTACAGGAGGTGGTTGTGGCGGATGTAGTGGCGGATCATGCGGATCCTGTCATCATTAAAATAAAGTAATTAACTTCAAGAAAACTAAAAAGAACTGGAAAATTTTATTTCCAGTTCTTTATTTTATGATCTAGTTTATTACCAGGCATTAAGTGGTGTGCAGCGCCTTTTCCTGGTTTGCCCGTTCTGATAGATTGGCCCGTAAGGTTTTGATATCTCCATCCACGAAGAATAACGCACCTAAATACAGGAAGAAGCATAATACCCAGGCGGATATACATACCGTCATAATCGCTGTTTGCGTGCTGTATGCATCTGCGATCAGTCCAGCGAGTATTGGTGCAAGTGCAGCACCGCTGTTTTCAACGAAGTATTCCACTGCCTGGGCTGAGCTGCGAACCTCCGGTAGACTGATATCAAATACAGTTGCAATGACATTAGGTGAGGAGAATGGCATGAATAAAGCCGTCAAGCTCATTAAGATGAGAAAGGTCGTCTTTTGTTCGATTGGGGTGACCAATGCAAAATACAGGAAAATAGCACCAAGGATTACTCCGATGCTGGAAATGATTATTCGTCCTTTAAGCGTTCGTTTGAATAACCAATCTCCCAGCGCACCCCCGATAAAATACCCGGCTGCGAGAATAATAATAACCGGCCCCATGGTAAACAGGACAGAGTCATTGTCATATCCCCGTTCAGTCATTAAATAGCCAAAGAAAAAGAAAGTGATCACGTTCCAGGGGAACACACCTGCAAAACCCTGCAGGAAAACAAACCACATCGTTTTTTTCTTCATTACATCTTTTAGTGAGCTCCACTTGAATCGGAATTGACCGATTTCTTCCATGTCAGCGAATTCGGGCTCAGACTTTCCACGTGGAACTTCCTTGATCCCAAAAAAGATGACTGCGGCCATAATTATTCCCAGGCTGCCGGTGATGATAAAAATCGTCCTCCAGCCTTCCATCTGGCCGACTGCACCATTTAACATGGGGGCGATCATCAATGCCAGGATCATACCCAATAGATAACCGATCGGCTGTGTTAACTGCAATATTCCATAAATTCGGCCCCGTACCTTTGGGGTGAAGTAATCTGCAATGAGGCTGTAAAGGCCAGGATATGCAGAATCATCGATGCCAGTGGAAGCCCGCGTAAAAAGAAAACCCGTATACGTCTTCACCACTGAACTCATCCAGGTGGTAGCTCCCCAAATGAACGAAGCCAGGGCTAGCAGTTTTACCCGGGAATATTTATCATACAGGTAGCCCCAAATGGGATACAGGATTGTCCCAATAATTAATGCTCCCGAGTTGATCAATCCCCATTGCCGATTGTTCAGGTTAAAAGTTTCACTAATCGGCAGCTGCAGTGACCCGATTAGTAATTTGTCGGTCTGATGTAATAACATAAAAAGAGCAAACACTACCACCACGAATACAGAATAAGCTTTGCTTTGTTTTTTCATTGATTTTCCTCTTCACGTTATTTGATAATGAAATGAATAAAATAAAAATATTATACCTATGCGCTTAACCAACAATTATGGTGTTTGAGTTAATATTCCTTCAATAAAAGCGTGAAACCTTGAATAACGAAAGCTCTCGGCATATTTTACTCCAACTTTTTTGCCTATTATTTCTGCCTGTGAAGTTAACGCGAAGCTGATTGCCTGGAATGGATCATCCATGGAAGGACCCAGAACTGCCTTTAAATCGATGCTTGCGATTTCAGCCTGCCGGTAAAAATCTTCCACCAGGAAGATCACCTGACTTTCATGGGCTTTCATAGCTTCCAATTTTTTCTCCATGAATTGGGTGATATCCACCACTTTATTATGGACCCCGAAGTCCTCGCTATAAAAATATTTCTCACAGACAAAGTGGGGTCCGAGTCCATCCTGGATATGCCGGGGATAAACTAATGGCAGCCCGGCATGATTCACTGCATCCGATGCTACCCAGGCCAGTGTTCTATGATCCGGATGCGCTTCATTTGAGGCAAAAGGATCAATTGTGATCACGATATCCGGTTTTTCAATTCTAATCAACCGAACCAGCTTTTCGCGGAGTTCTCCCACAGGTGCCTGATCCAGTTCATAATCATGATAACCTAACATAATCAGCTTCGCACCCAGCACCCTGGCTGCGTTTTCTGCTTCAATTTGACGAATTCGTATCAGGTCAGACCGGCTTTCCCTATAAGATCCACAGCATCCATCTGTTGCTGTGATGATCGTGACCTCGGTTCCTGCTTCGATCAGGCTGGCTATCAACCCGCCGGCAAAAAATTCAGCATCATCCGGATGTGGAGCCATTACCAATGCGTTTTTGTTCATTAAATCATTCCTCACCAGAAATTATAGGTTGAGTATATCTACGATTTCGCTTCTAAGCAATTCATTTTTCTGGTTACTTCTTAATGAAATCCAATTTTCCGATGTACTCTCTAACAAGGTAAAATGAATAAGCATTAGAAAATAAATTATTGAATTTGTATTATTTTGCATGGAGAAAGAAATGGTGGATCTGACTGGAAAGGTTGCTGTAATCACCGGCGGAACGCGGGGATTGGGATATGCCATTGCACTTGAATTAGCCAAGTCTGGTGCCAAAGTAGTTATCGGCTCTCGCAATGAGAAATCTGTCCAAATGGCTGTTCAATCTTTACAAAGCAAGGGGTACTCAGCTGCAGGTTTAGCTGGAGATGTTAGTGATCTGAATTACATCAGACAACTGGCAGGAAAAGCCCAGGAAAGCTTTGGACGCTTGGATATCTGGATCAATAATGCAGGAATGGCAGGAGCATACGGACCCACTCTTGAAATACCGATATCCGAGTATAAGAACGTTTTGGCAACCAATATTACCGGAGTATATCAAGGCTCACTGGTTGCTATGGAGGTATTTACCAGGCAGGGCAGCGGTAAATTGATCAATATCCTGGGGCGCGGCTGGAATGGACCTGTCGCTTATCAGAACGCTTATGCACCTACCAAGGCTTGGGGTAAAAATTTCACCCTTGGCCTTGCAAAGGAAAATGAAAATAAAAGAATCAATATTTTTGCATTCAACCCCGGCATGGTTCTCACGGACCTGCTAACCCGTGTGCATGTGGTCACTGGTTACGAAGACAAATTAAAAGCTTTCCCCATGGTGATCCGACTGCTGGCCAAGCCTGCAGAGATTCCTGCAAGAAAGGCAGCCTGGCTGGCTTCTGCTGCTACCGATAACATAACTGGCAAGGTTATTCAGATCCCATTTGTTGGGCAGGCTATTTTCGTTTTTCTACAAGTCCTCATTGCGAAGATCTTCAATCAGAACCTCCCACCCGTGGATATCCATATCGAGTCTGTGGCAGGTGCACAAAGTAATAATTATTAAGGCGGTCGTTCCGCAACTCCTTCAAAATTATTTCGTAGATAGTTGTGAAGGAGATTTGAAATGGATAAGAAAAAACTAACTCGCAGCTTGAACAACCGCATGATCGGCGGTGTCTGCGGTGGATTGGGCAGCTACCTTGATGTAGATCCAACAGTGATCCGTCTGGCCTTTGTATTGTTAGCTTTGGTAGGTGGGCATGGAATTTTGATTTACCTGGTTATGCTGCTATTAATTCCATCTGAGCCGCAAATTGTACTCAATCCTGTCGTAAAAGATTAATCCTAATTCGTTTTTTACCAAAACAAACCCCCACTTGAAAATTTAATGGGGGTTGTTTATTTAATTCGAATTTCTTATTCATATTATTTTGTATACAGAAATATCGGATATTAAAATAATCAGTGTATAATCAGAACATATGAGCGGTTTATCGCCTTTGAATAATGTTCTCCGTTCCTGGGCAGCTGATCATGAGATTCAGCCTAATTTTGTTTTTTCAACAACGATTGCTGAGACCCCTCCCATTTTTGCAGATTTTCCATTTGATCTCTCACCGAAAATAATTACCGCATTACGCCAAACCGGTATAACCCAACTGTACTCGCATCAACGAACAGCCTGGGACCATTCCAGCAAATCTGAAAACCTTGTGATCATTTCCGGTACTGCAAGTGGAAAATCACTGTGCTATTACCTGCCAATTCTGGATGCCATGCTCAAAGATCCTGCTTCCAGGGCACTGCTTCTATTCCCCACCAAAGCACTCGCCCAGGACCAACTTCACAAGATCGAAGCTCTCCTGCAATTGATTCCATCACACCAGATCAAGGTTGCGTCCTATGATGGCGATACTTCGACTACCCACCGGCGCAATATCCGCGAGAATGCAAATATCATCATTTCGAACCCGGATATGCTGCACCTGGGAATTCTGCCGCACCACACCCAATGGAATGATTTCTTTGCCAACCTGAGATTTATCGTTATCGATGAGATCCACACCTATCGGGGAGTCTTTGGTTCCCATGTTGCGAATGTTTTGCGCCGGCTTGAGCGAGTAACAAATCATTACCATTCCCGCCCGCAATATTTTATGACATCTGCGACCATCGGTAATGCTGAGGAATTGGCTCAAAAATTGACTGGTCTCCCGGTGACTGTGATCTCGGAAGATGGCGCCGGGCATGGACGCAAGAATTTCCTGATCTATAACCCTCCCTTATCCAATCCGGATCTTGGAATACGGAAAAGTGCCTTATTTGAAGCCATGCATCTTGGTTCCCCTTTGCTGCAAAACAATCTTCAAACAATAATTTTTGCCCGCACACGGAAGACGGTAGAGCTAATTCTTACTTCTTTTCAACAATATTTTCCCGAATGGCGGGAACGTTTGAGAGGTTATCGCAGCGGTTATCTGCCGCAAGACCGGCGTGAGATCGAAAAAGGATTACGGGAAAACCAGGTCACTACAGTCATCGCAACAAATGCCCTTGAACTTGGTGTGGATATTGGTGCATTGGATGTATCCATTCTGGTCGGTTATCCGGGAACAATTGCTTCCACAATTCAACAGATCGGCCGGTCCGGGCGTAAATCTCAAGACTCGGCAGCGGTTCTCATTGCGACAGCCGATCCAATCGACCAATTCCTTGCGCGAAATCCGGATTATCTTGCTCAGCCTGCATCCGGAAAATGCCCTGGTCGACCCGGACCATTTGATGATCCTTTTGAATCACCTGCAATGTGCTGCCTTTGAATTGCCTTTTACGAAACAGGATCGATTTGGAAATCTACCAACCGCTTTACTGTATGACTTCTTATCCTTCCTGGCTCAACAGGGAATTCTGCACGAATCCAATGGCAGTTACTTCTGGATGCAAAGCACTTATCCTTCTTCTGCATTCAATTTACGCAGCACTTCCGCTGATCGGATAGATCTCAAACGAATGACCAACGACCGCTGGGAGATTTTCGGTACGGTGGATAAGATCAGTTCCTACTGGATGGTCCACCCAGGAGCGATCTACTTGCACGAAGGTCAAACCTATCTTGTAGATGACTTGAACTTGGACGAAAATTCATCCACCATGCATCCGGTTGCTGAGGATTATTCGACCGAACCTCAGGAAACGATGGATATCCTGATCACCTCCAAAAAGAAGGAACTTGATAGAACGAGTTACTTTATGGGTTACGGGGATCTGCGTGTAACAAGCCAGGTGGTCGGTTATAAAAAGATCAAGAACTTTACGCATGAAGTGCTGGGTGTTGGGGAAGTTGACCTTCCGGAGTTCACCTTTGACACTACCGGTATGTGGCTGGTGCTCAATACTGATACTGTCGATCAACTCCGGTCAAGTGGATTGTGGTTGAATGACCCCAATAACTATGGATCCGATTGGAATCAAACTCGCAAACAGATCAGGGAAAGAGATGGCTACAAATGCACGAATTGCGGTCTGCCTGAAAACGGAATATCACACCATGTCCACCATTTAATTCCATTTCGGATGTTTCAGGAACCTGAAAAGGCGAATCAAATTGAGAACCTCGTCACCCTTTGCCCGGATTGCCATCAAAAAGCTGAAATGCTTACTTATGTCCGCAGTGGATTAACTGGTTTGGCTTATGCCCTTCGCCATATCCTGCCCTTACACTTGATGTGTGATTTTAAGGATATCGAGGTGCATTCCGACCCGCAGTCTGCTCTCTTCGAACAAAAACCGGCTCTCATCATCTTTGATGCTATACCGGGTGGAATTGGTCTTTCACAAATGTCTTACGATAAAATTATTACATTGTTGCCCATTCTTTATACCTTTATTGCCGAATGCCAGTGCAGTGATGGCTGTCCAAGCTGCATAGGACCCGCAGGTGAAGAAGGTTATGGCGGAAAAAAAGAAACACTCGCGATTTTAGACCTTATAAAATAATAAAATGATGGAAGATTCCTTAGCTGAGAAACTCAAACGTCTGGGCATGAAACTGGGGAGTGAGCATATTCCTGCTCCTCAACCCCGGGTAGATCAATATTCTGTCTCCAATGTTATTCCCGGGGAAGAAATTGAAACCATGTTCGGGTATTGTTATCGAATACAAAAACTTCTGGACCGGGACCATGTACACGGTCAAACTACTCTGGTCATCGACGGTGAGATTGGCCTGGTGGCAGATTGGGCGCATTCCAGTCATTTACGAAACCAATCTGTTGACCATATGATCTTTCTGGATACCGAAACATCAGGCCTGTCGGGAGGGACAGGATCATTTGCATTTTTAGTTGGTGTCAGTCAGGTAACATCACGTGGTTTGGAATTTACACAATTCCTGCTCAGGGATCCGTCTGAAGAACGAGCTATGTTGATCGCCCTTGCAGAATATATGACCGATGCACAGGCTGTGGTGACTTATAATGGCAAATCGTTTGATATTCCCCTGTTGAATAATCGTTATGTTTTGCATGATTTGATTTCTCCATTCAAGGATCTCGCCCATATAGACCTGCTTCCGATGGCAAGAAAAATCTGGAAAAAGAAACTTGCCAGCCGGCGTCTATCCAACGTGGAAACTGAGATCCTCCGTGTCGAGAGGACTATGGACGAGGTTCCTGGTTATCTTGTTCCGCAGGTGTATTTTGATTATTTGAAATCAGGCGATGCTCGTCCCCTTGTGGGAGTTCTCTATCACAATGAAATGGATGTACTATCCCTAACAACCCTTCTCCAGTACTTCATGAATGCATTCTCCCAACCATCTCTGGAATGCCAATAATGTTCCGGAAGATCTATACCCGGTGATCAACCTTCTGTTGGATCTTGGCCATCATCAGGATGCGATCGAATTGTTTAATAGAACATTCCAGCCAGATTCATCCTCTCTTGATGATGATTGGGAAACAATTGAAAAGGTGGCTTTGCATTATAAAAGGAACAGGGAATGGGAATCAGCAAAATTCATTTGGGAATCTGCAGCAGAAAATGGGCTGGAATTCGGCTGGTTCGAATTAACCAAATTCTACGAGCACCAGGAAAGAAATTACGATGAAGCGTTGGAATATGCTGAAAAGTTACTGGAATACATTTCCAACCAGAACTTGCCTCCATTTACAAAGCAGCAGCGAGTAAAAGAGCTGCAAACACGTATTGGGAGGATCAAAGTAAAAAACTTCCCACGAGAAAAATAACCTCCGGTTTCCCGGAGGTTATGGTTTATTATTTTAGCTTGGATTTGACGAGGTTTTCTGCAGTTTCCAATGCTTCTTTCAGTCTTGAAGCATCTTTTCCGCCTGCTTGTGCCAGGTTCGGGCGCCCACCTCCGCTGCCGCCAACTATTTGGGCAGCTGCGCGCGCGATCTCACCGGCATTAATGCCACTCTTCACTAAGTTGTCACTCGAAGATACCACAATAGATGGTTTATCATCAATCACTGTTGCAAGAATTGCAACCCCGGATGAGTAATTCGCTTTAAATAGATCTGTGAGTGACCGTAATGTTTCCAAATCCACTCCCGGTATATTACCGCTATACACCGCAGAACCACCGATCAATGGTATATCCGTTATCTGCTTCTGGAATTCTGTACTTGCAACCTGTATCCTATAAGCTGCTATTTGTTTAACCTGATCAGATAAATTCGATAACGTCAGTTCGATCTTTTTTGGTAATTCTTCCTGACTGGTCTGCATCAAGGCAGCAGATTGCTTCAATAATTTTGTCCGTTGTTGAACCAGGACATAGGCCGCCCGGCCGGTGACAGCCTCGATCCGACGAATTCCGGCAGCAGCACTACCTTCGCTTGTGATCAGGAACAAGCCAATATCACCGGTTTCATCCACGTGGGTGCCGCCGCAAAGTTCAAACGAGATCCGTTCATCTCCCTCAATGATCACAGTCCGCACAATTTCCCCATATTTTTCGCCGAAGAGTGCTGTTGCTCCATCGTTCATGGCTTCCTGCAATGAGCGTTCTTTGATTTCGAGCTTGTAATCATTCAAAATATTGTAATTTACACCAGCTTCGATTTTTTCCAATTGGTCCGGTGTGACAGCTTCAGGATGGTTAAAATCGAACCTCAACCGGTCGGGTGAAACCATGGAACCAGCTTGCAAGGCATGTTTGCCAATCACTTTATGCAATTCTGCATGCAGTAAATGGGTTGCTGTGTGATTCCGGCGAATGTCCTGCCGGCGTGCCGCATCCACCTGGGCAGCAACTTTTTGTCCAACAGTCAATGTACCTTTGAGCATTTTTCCTACATGAACTATGACGCCAGTTGCCGGTTTTCTCATTTCTGATACTTCAAATATATTTTCATCTGTACCCAGGCTGATAATTTTCCCCTTATCAGTCACCTGCCCGCCTGATTCTATATAAAAGCATGTTTCAGGGAGAAGAATTTCACCCTCTTCACCTTCGGTTATTTCATCCACAACAATACCGTCCTGGATGATCGATAGAACTTCTCCATTCACGGATGTACGGCTGTATGGATCGAATTTAACGCCACTCCTGGTAAGTTTTCCCTTTTTGATAAGTTCATTAAAGATCTCGCTATAGATCGCTACATCCCTGCCGCCCATTTCACCCATGGCTTTTCCTCCGCCAGAGGCGACGCGGTGTTCATCCATAGCTGTTTTAAATCCTACTTCATCAACATCAGAACTACTTTCCCTTAGAATATCACGTGTCAGTTCCAATGGTAGACCATGGGTCGCATAAAGTTCGAAAGCTCTATCACCATCAAGAATGTTTGTATTATTTTTCTGCATATCCAAGATGTATTCGTCAAGTTGACCCATCCCTGATTCCAATGTCCTGTGGAATCGGACCTCTTCCCGGGTAAGGTTATCAAAAATGGTCTTCTTATTCTTTTCCAGCTCCGGATAAGCAGCGCCATAATTACTGACAACTGCTTCTGCTACCTTGGCCAGGAAGGGTTTGTCAAGTCCTATCTTTCCGCCAAAACGGGAAGCCCGGCGTGCGATCATGCGGGTAATATAATTCCTGCCCGTATTTCCAGGAATCACCCCATCAGCGATGAGGAAGCTGCATGCCCGCGCATGATCTGCAATAACACGATATGGAGTGTAATTCTCCAACATTTGCATATCATCATTTCCAGCTAACGATTGTATGGTTTTCATCAAAGGTGAAAGCAGGTCCGTTTTGTAATTTGAGGTCACCCCCTGCATGATGGAAACTATCCGTTCCAATCCCATGCCGGTATCTACATGTTTGGCAGGTAATGGCTCCAGTATTGAAGCACTGAGCCGGTTGTATTGTATAAATACCAGGTTCCAGAGTTCCAGATATCGAATGCAATCACCATTCACTTTACAAATATGTCCGGGAACCCCCTGCTTATTGCAGCCTTCCGGACCCCGGTCAATATGAATCTCACTGCAGGGGCCGCATGGCCCTGTTTCTGCCATCTCCCAAAAATTATCTTTTCTGCCTCCCTGCAGAACATGTTCAGGAAGCATTCCTTTTTGCTTTAACCAATTGTCCCTGGCTTCTTCGTCAGCCGGAATATCACCTTTATCATCGAAAAAGTAGGTCGCCCAAAGTTTGTCTGCTGGCAGCTCCCATTCGACTGTCAGAAGTTCCCATGCCCATTCAATAGCTTCTTTTTTGTAATAGTCTCCAAAGGACCAATTACCCAGCATTTCAAAAAAAGTATGGTGGCTATCGTCCCGGCCAACTTCCTCCAGGTCGTTATGCTTACCAGCCACCCGTAGACACTTCTGGGAATTAACAGCTCGTGTGTAAGGCCTCTGATCCGTTCCTAAAAACACATCCTTAAATTGGACCATCCCGGCGTTTGTAAATAGTAAGGTCTGGTCTCCACCGGGCACCAGGGAAGCAGAGCGCACAAAGGTATGCCCTTTGCTGATAAAAAAGTTGATGAAGGATTGCCGGATCTCTGCGCCTGAAAGTTGTTTCATTAGGACTCCTGTATTTTTGAACTAAAAGATAAATTATAAAGGAACATGACTTATCTATCAATAAGCTAAAAAATGATGTTATTTAAACTTGAAAAGTGGACAATATAGAGCTCAAAAGTGGACTCTTACATAGGAGGACAAAATGGATCAGCTGCATAAACGGTTCAATACTGAACAAGTGAAAATGTTATTCGAACGATACAATACAGGGGATATGAGCCGAACGGAGATTCAGGAGATCCTGGGTCTGGGTAATACTCGTTTCTTTGCCCTGTTGAAAAGTTTCAAGAATGACACGAATGGTTTTGAGATCAATCACCAGCGTATCCCAAGATCTCGTCTTAGTATTGAAACCGAAACAAAAATTGCAAGGTTTGGGTTAATAAAATTGAAAAGTTGATCAAATTAGATAGTCATTAAATAATTGTTCTCATTCCACCATAAATAATAGTAATAATTTTACGGTTACTTCGTTGCGATCACAACTTCTTTTTGCGAAGGTTTACTAGTTCAAGCAAACGAAAAATAGCGAAAAGCACTGCAGAATTTCAAGAAGATATTTTAAAAATGATCCATTTATCACTATTGATGGATCATTTTATTCGTCTAAACTATACGACTCCGCTCAACACAATTTAGTGAACATTTGTATAATTTTTTTTATCTTATAATTGATCCAAGATAGAATGCGAAAGAAAATGGCAGATAAACAGATCCACAAAAAAGTCGCACGCAAAACGAATAAAAAATATTCGTTTATAAAGTCTGTCACTCACATCAAGCTCGATAATGCAAATGACGGAAAAATCGAGGCATTGAAAGCAGTGGCAGATGAATATATGGGCTTGGTACAGACTTTTTGTGATTTTCTAATTGACCACGAGCAGAAAACACCGGATAAAAATGGTGATATTCCGACCTTCAAGTCACCGCTCTCTGCCAGATGGCAGCGGTGTGCATGGATGCAGGCATGTGGGATTGTGCAGTCCTGGTTCTCCAATGGGCATGTAAATCGACCTAAGCTGGATGCCATTTCGATTCAAGCCAGTCCGAATGTGGCGGTACTTCAAAAAGTAAAAACTTCCAGGTCATTTGATTTTTGGATCAGACTTTCAACGCTCGAAAAAGGCAACCCTGTTTTTCTGCCCATCAAACTGTACAACCGAGCAAAAGAAACGCTTGAAAAATACCCTTGTCTTTTTACCGGTATCCGTCTGGACAAAAAAGACAGGAAGTGGTTTATTTCTTTGGTTGTCGGTAAAACACCGAACAAGCAAGAAGCTGCTGGAGAAGTTGTTGGTGTGGATATAGGCATGAAAAAGATGCTGGTAACCTCAACCGGCAGAATGTATGGTGAGATAAGCTGCGAAGTCCGGACCCGCAACAAGCTATCCAGAGAAAAAATGGCACGGAAGCAAAAACTGAATTCGTGCCTGAAGAAAAAGGGACTGCCCGTAGTAAAGTTGTTTGACGGCAAGACCGAACGATTTGTACGAAACGAAATTGGACGATACATTAACCAACTGATTATTGACCTGCCTGTAAGTTCGCCTGTGGCACTGGAACGTCTCGGGGTCAAGGATATGAAATTTAAAAGTCGTGAGATGAACAGTTGGCTTAAGGCTTCTCAACTAGGTTACATGCACGATCATCTCATTTTCAAGCTGGATGACGTTGGAATCCGATACATAAGCGTACAACCAGCCTATTCCAGCCAACAATGTTCGAAGTGTGGGTATGTTGCAAAAACCAACCGTCCCGACCAGGAACATTTTCATTGCTTGAGTTGTGGTTTTACTGGGAACGCTGATTTCAATGCTGCTCGTGTACTTGCCAAACGTTTTGGCGATGACGAGCTGCAAAAGTGTTCCTTTAAAGACGTGAAGGCAATACTTCAAAATAGATTTGAGGAAAGTCTTCCTGTTGCCTGTAGTGCAACTGCTGGACTAGAAACAGGGTTATTCGGTTTTCCTGTCACTCAGTCCAGTCAAGCCGATGTCTATAGTTGTTTATAGACTTGGGAACTATAATAATCCAAAGGAATTCAAATAATGAAGCCATCAAACAAACTTTCCCCAACATACCTTCTTGTTACAGTTTTCATCTCCGGATTGACCTCGTTGGGGCTGGAAATGGCTGCTTCTCGCCTGCTTGGCAATGTTTTTGGTTCCAGCAACCTGGTATGGGCAAGCATTATCGGGTTGATCCTTATTTATCTGACAATTGGCTACTGGTTGGGCGGTAAATGGGCAGATAATCACCCCCAGGCTTCCGTTTTTTACCAGATCTTGATCTGGACCGGGATTTCTGTTGCGGTCATTCCTCTGGTGTCTCGACCGGTGCTGAGTTTTGCTGCAGACGCATTCGACCAGCTGCAGCTCGGAGTGATGCTCGGGGCTTTCATATCTGTCCTGATCTTACTATTAATCCCAATGATACTGCTGGGCACTGCATCTCCGTTTGCCATCCGGCTATCCATTAATGATGCGGGATCATCCGGAAGAGTATCCGGAAAGATCTATGCCATTTCGACAGTAGGTTCCTTTATTGGAACTTTCATTTCCACACTGGTATTGATTCCATTAATTGGAACCTATCGCACCTTTATGTTTTTTGCAGTACTTCTTTGTCTTACTGCGCTTATTGGGTTGCTGCTGCAATCTTATAAACCAAAATATCTGTTCTTCCTGCTTCCCCTGCTCGTAATGATCCTTTTACTCATCCTTGGCAAGCAAGGAACCATTAAAGCTTCTGAAGGCCAGGTTTATGAGACTGAATCTGAATATAACTATATTCAGGTACTCCAAAGTGATGGATACAATTTACTTCGTCTCAACGAAGGGCAGGGAATTCATTCCATTTATAAACCTGGAGTCGCTAATTATTATGGACCCTGGGAACAGTTCCTGGTGGGTCCTTTTTTTAATGCCACTCCATTCAAAGTTGATCAAGTCGAATCAATTGCCATAGTCGGGTTGGCAGCCGGAACTACTGCACGAGCAGCATCCGTCGTTTATGGGAACATCCCCATAGATGGTTTCGAGATCGATCCGAAGATCATTGATGTAGGCCGAAAGTATTTCGATATGAATGAAACCGGGTTGACAGCTTTCGCTGAAGATGGCCGTTGGGGTCTAGCTCATTCCACCCGGTTATATTCGATCATCGCTGTGGATGCCTACCGTCCGCCTTACATTCCATGGCATCTCACCACCAAAGAATTCTTCCAATCTGCATATGATCATTTGCTACCCGATGGAGTAGTGGTGATTAATGTTGGACGCGCACCAAAAGATCGCCGCCTGATCAATGATTTAACTGCTACATTGAGCAGTATCTTTCCTTCAGTGTACGTGATGGATATCCCCAATACTTTTAATTCAATGGTCTACGCCACCCGCTTGCCAACAGAAAAGGGAAACTTATTATCCAATCTGGTTGTGTTGACATCAGAAGGAAATACCTCGCAGTTATTGATTGACACCTTGCAGGTTGCCGCGGCAAATTTGCAGGAAACACCAACCAGCGGTCAAGTTTATACTGATGACGTTGCCCCTGTTGAGTGGATCACCAATGACATGGTGGTTCGCTTCCTTTTGACTGATAATCTTTCGGATTTATAGGAATAATATGCAATCGCGAAATCTCATTTCGATCATAATTACCTGGGTTTTTACCCTTCTTATGCCGGTTATGATCATCTTTTCCATAACCAGGTTGATCATGACACCTGCGTTTCCCCCGATTGAATACAACATGCCAGGTTTCCCGGATGATCCATATGGCTTCACAAAAGATGAAAGACTCAAGTGGTCAAAGCTCTCCATGGATTATTTATTGAACAACAAAGATATAACATTTTTTAATGAATATAAACTTGTCGACGGGTCTCCACTTTACAACGAGCGTGAATTATCACACATGGATGATGTCAAGTCCCTCGTTCAAAAAGGGCTTCTCTTTTGGAACCTTTCCAGTTTCGTTTTTCTACTGGCTATAGCCATCGTGATCCGATCCAATAATTATTCACCCTTACGAACTGGCTTTAGCCGTGGTGGTTATGTTACTATCGGGTTAATCGCAGCAATACTCCTGTCTGTGGCTATAAACTTTGATGTCTTTTTTGCCAAATTTCATTCATTATTCTTTACGGGTGATAGTTGGATCTTTTACTATTCCGATACATTTATCCGTCTTTTTCCCATTCGTTTTTGGCAGGACTGCTTTATTTACATTGGAATCCTAAGTTTGTTGCTGTCATTTGCCGTAATTAAGCTGCCGGGAAAATGGATTAAATAAAAATACCACCTCAACTCAAAGTGAATGAGGTGGTTATTGTTCTATTATCAGTGAATTATGCACCAAATTTATTAAGTCGCAGCGAGTGAGCCAAAGCTAATGGCATGGTCTCCAATGCGCTGAAAGTACCCAAGCCCCCGTGAACACAATACTTCTCGCCAAACTTGGTTTGATCATCTGCCCTTACTGTGCCTGGTGCCCAGAGTAAGAAAGGCACCGGATGCCAGCTATGTGACTTCAGCAGTGCTGGTGTGGAATGGTCACCGGTGATCATCAATACATCCGGATTCAATGCCATTAACAACGGCAAGGCTTCATCCACAGTCTCGATCACATGCACTTTCGCATCAAAATTTCCATCTTCACCATAGCTGTCTGTTTTCTTGATGTGGATGAAGAAGAAATCATAGTCTTTCCATGCTTTTTCCACTGCTTTAAATTCATCTGCCGGTGTTTCCCCTTTTACATCAATGACATCCATACCAACCAGTTGAGCAACGCCTTTATACATCGGGTAAACAGCAACACAGGCGGATTTTAATTCGTAGCGGCTCATATAGGTTTCCAGGCCTGGATCAGTCGCAAATCCACGCAAGGTTAAAGCATTTGCTTTTGGTTCATTTTTTAGTAATTTCCGAGCTTCTGCGATCCATTGATTGAAGAGGTTTGCAGTTTTTTGTGCGGTTAAATTCTTCACTTTTACTTCAAGCGGAGCAACCCCCACCTTTTGAGGATCAGTGTCTTCCAGATCCGGGGAAAGATCTGCTCCACGCATGACGACTGCAAATCGATGCTCTTTTACATGGTTTACTTCAACTTCCACACCTGGAAGTTTAATTTGCTTTGAGTTTATCTACGATGATGGCTGCTTCTTCCGTGGGAATGCGTCCTGCACGTCTATCGCTGATCAATCCGTTTCCGTCAACTGTGCAGAAGTTGCCTCTGGCAGCTACATCACCTTTTTTGACATACATCCCAACACCAATCGCTTCTAGCACGCCGCGGCCTACTTCGTGTGCAACCGGGTCATATCCGAATAATGACAAATGGGCTGGTCCGGAGCCAGGTGTAATTCCATAATCCAGGGGTTGTGTCTGGCCTAAAATTCCTTCTTTGGCGAGTTTATCCATGTTAGGCGTTTTGGCTGTTTCCAGCTCAGTTAATCCGCCTGCTTGCATCGGTAAACCGCCTAATCCATCCATGACCAACATTACGATCTTGGTTTTATTAGGACTTAATAGTGACTTTATATCTTTAAATGGCATATGTTCCTCCGCTTGATAAAATTTTGTAGCGCAAGAAATCCTTGCGCTACAAAGTTAATGGTGTCGATCAAGATCTTATATTTTTATCGGTAAGCAGTAGGATTCTCAGGGTCTGTGCTCGGATCAAAGATGTGGAAATTATCCATATCAAAGACCAGTTGAACTTTATCACCCATTGAGAATCTTGTACGTGGATCAACCCGGGCTACAAAATTGTTATTTCCGCTGATCATATAAAGAAGGATTTCAAAACCCATTAGTTCAACAACATCAACTTTTGCTTCTACAGGTTCAGCATGAATTCCCGGTGGAACAAACATGGGATTATGAATATTCTCAGGGCGGATCCCAAAGATGACGTCTTTACCTTCCAATGGCATATAGACTTTTGCCCGTTCATCCGGAATATGAATGACCATCTCGCCGGTATCTACGAATAATTTCTCGCCCTCTTTTTTCAGTTTTGCCTGGAAAAAGTTCATTGCCGGTGAACCAATGAAACCAGCTACGAATAAGTTGGCCGGATAATCATAAAGGGTTTGAGGTGTATCCAGTTGTTGTAGCAGACCTTTATTCATTACCGCGATACGGGTAGCCATGGTCATGGCTTCTGTCTGGTCGTGGGTCACATAAATAAACGTGGTCTGCAGGCGTTGGTGCATCTTGGAAATTTCAGCCCGCGTCTGGACTCTTAATTTGGCGTCCAGGTTGGAAAGCGGTTCATCAAAGAGGAATACTTTAGGTTCGCGTACTATTGCCCGACCTAATGCCACCCTTTGGCGCTGGCCGCCAGATAGTTCTCGTGGGCGTCTTTTTAACAATTGTTCAATTCCAAGGATTTTCGCGGCATTTTCGACACGAGCTTTGATCTGATCTTTTGGTACTTTTCTTAGTTTTAACCCAAAAGCCATATTGTCATAAACTGTCATATGAGGGTACAAAGCATAAGATTGAAAAACCATGGCGATATCGCGATCTTTTGGTGCGACATCATTCACAACATGATCAGCAATCTTGACCTCACCGCTGGTGACTTCTTCCAGACCAGCCAGGCATCGAAGTGCAGTGGTTTTACCACACCCGGATGGTCCTACTAATACCAGGAATTCCTTGTCGTCTACAGCGATATTCAGGTCGTTTAAAGCAGTAAAATCACCAAACTTCTTTGTAACATGATTATAAGTAACGCTAGCCATTTATTCCTCCGTTCGGTTGTGTATAGTGATATTATTATATCGCAAGCAAATCAATACACCAAATATATATTGACCCAAATAGTTACAAATAATCAACTATGTCAGAAGATATCACACCCATCCGTCAACAATACCTGGATATCAAGAAAAGATATCCCGATACCATAGTCTTCTTTCGTTTGGGGGATTTTTATGAGACCTTTGACCAGGATGCTGAAATCACTTCCAGGGAATTGGATATCGTTCTAACTGGTCGCAATGTCGCCAAGGGAATGCGTATTCCAATGGCTGGTATTCCTTATCACGCTGTAGATAACTACCTTTCCAAGCTGATCGAGCATGGATATCATGTCGCGATCTGTGAACAGGTCGGTGAACAACCGGCGAAAGGTATTTTTCCGCGGGAAGTGGTGAGGGTTGTCACACCGGGAACAGTGACAGAACCAACTTTGTTGTCTTCTAACCGTAATAACTATCTTCTTTCTTACTTTATTCAGGAAAATACTGCAGGAATTTCATATGCGGATATCTCAACAGGGGAATTCTATGCGACTGAGATCCATTCAGAAGATATCCTGGCAAGCCTCGGAACAGAGATCAACCGTATTTCCCCATCTGAAATTCTACTTTCAGATCAAATCTCAGAGATACCAGGGTATGCCGGTCATGTAACTCGCTACCCAAACTGGCACTTTGAACCAGGACGCTGCCATCAAATCCTTCTAAGCCATTTTAATGTCGCCACACTGGAAGGTTTTGGAATAAAAAATATGCCGCTTGCCGAAAGGTCAGCCGGTGTCATCATCCAATACCTGCAGGACACTCAATCCACAGCGGCCAAACAATTGACTGCAATCCATACTTACAGCCAGGACGAATTTATGATCCTGGATGCCTCCACCCGTCGTAATTTGGAATTGACATCTACAATACGTTCAGGTTCTCGTGAAGGATCTCTGCTAGGCGTGCTCGATCAAGCCATCACACCGATGGGGCACAGACTTCTGGCCAACTGGATAAATAAACCATTGTTGGATATCCAGCAGATCAATCATCGCCTGGATGGGGTGGAGTATTTTTCAAAAGACGGTTTGGTAAGGTCAGAATTTCGGAAAATATTAAGATCCATAGTGGATATGGAACGGATTTCATCAAGGATCATCATCGGGACTGCCAATCCGCGTGAATTAATTTCTTTGAAAGAATCATTAAAAATCCTGCCATTACTTACTCCCACCATTATCCAATTACAAGAGGCTTTCCCGGAATTTTTACCGTTGGATGAATGCAGTAGTATCAAGGAACTTATTGATCAGGCTCTTTTGGATGAACCACCTGCTACCCTTCAGGGAATCGGTATTATCAAGCCAGGATATTCAACAGAATTGGACCAGGTAATTGATGCATCAAAACATGCCCGGGAATGGATTGCAAGTCTTGAAACTGTTGAGAAAAATCGGACAGGAATTAAAACCCTCAAAGTTGGTTTTAATAAGGTTTTCGGATATTACCTTGAAATAACACACTCCAACTCAGATCAAGCACCTCCCAATTACATTCGCAAGCAGACTCTGGTGAATGCAGAAAGATACATTACCCCGGAACTGAAGGAATATGAATCACTGGTTCTCAACGCGGAAGCACGCATCCACGAAATTGAAACTAAGGCTATTCAAATCACTTCTGGTTGAAATCAGTAAGCAATCTACAAAGCTGCTCTCAGCTTCGAGGGTTATTGCTGAACTTGATGTCTTATCTGCACTGGCAGAGGTTGCCATTCATCAAAATTATCACCGCCCTGAAATAACAGGCACGAATGAGGTCGATATTCGAAATGGACGCCATCCTGTGGTGGAACAAGCACTTTCCACTGAGGGGTATATTCCCAATGATTTTGTGATCGAAACCGGGGAGATCGTCCGGGTAATCACCGGCCCGAATATGAGCGGAAAAAGCACTTATCTCCGCCAGGTCGCATTAATTGTTCTCATGGCGCAGATGGGCAGCTTTGTCCCGGCGTCTTCTGCGAAAATAGGTTTGGTGGACCGAATCTTCACCCGTATCGGAGCCCAGGACGAGATCCATTCAGGACAATCGACTTTCATGGTCGAGATGGTCGAGACAGCTAACATTCTCCATCATGCGACTATGCGCAGCCTGCTTATTTTAGATGAAATTGGCCGAGGAACAAGTACTTATGATGGATTATCGATCGCCTGGGCGGTAATTGAATACATCCATAATCATCCGCAACTGCGTGCCCGGACTCTTTTTGCCACCCATTATCATGAGCTGATCCTACTGCCCGAAACCTTCCCGGGTATTCGAAATTACAATGTGGCCGTTACTGAAACTGATGGGAAAGTCTTATTTCTGCATAAAATCATTCCGGGAGGGGCAGACCGTTCTTATGGAATTCATGTCGCCCAGATCGCCGGCATCCCAGGGACGATCATTCAACGCGCCAACCAGATCCTGATCGACCTGGAAGCTTCTTCCGGTCATCAATACAAGATCAACCCGATTTCCTCCCAACAGATCGCTCTTTTTCCTGAGACCAATCCGCTATTGGATGAGATCAAATCCCTGGATATTAACCAGGTGTCGCCAATTGAGGCATTGAATAAACTTTACGAGTGGAAGAAAAAGTATATCCGTAAGGATGGTTAACCTTATTTTCGGGTATGATAATCCCCTTTGATCACCCATTTGTAAGTGGTCAATTCCACCAACCCCATAGGACCGCGTGCGTGCAGTTTTTGGGTGGATATTGCTATCTCAGCACCCAATCCCAGGGCACTGCCGTCTGTGAACCTTGTACTGGCATTGACATACACTGCAGCTGAATCCACCTGTTTTACAAATTGGTTGATATTACTTTTATTCTCACTAATAATGCCATCTGAATGACCTGTACTGTGGATCTGAATATGTTGTACCGCCTCGTCCAATCCTGAGACAATTTTTATTCCAAGGGATAGTGACAACCATTCTTTATCAAAATCCCCCTCCATAGCCAGCATGAACCTCAGGCAGTTTTATCCAGCATGCCATACGCCTCTGGATCTGTATAAAAAACTACACCATCACTCCTCAACTTGTCCACCAATGCTGGAATAAATTCCCTGGCTATATTCTTATGAACAAGAACAGTATCAAGTGCATTGCACACAGTCGGACGTTGAATTTTGGCATTTCGGATCACTTCAATCGCTTTATCAAGATCTGCACTTTCATCAACAAACAGGTGGCAAATACCAATTCCCCCTGTAATAACCGGAATCATGCTGTTTTCCCTGCAAAATTGATGCAGTCCTGCTCCCCCGCGTGGAATGAGCATATCGATCAGGTCATATCGTTTCATTAATTGTAGAAGGAGATCACGGTCAGGGTCGTCGATAAAGAAAACAGCTCGTGATGGAACAGAATGTATGAACCAGAGCTTTCTCGATGACTTTAATAATTGCTATATTGGTTTGTAAAGTCTCTTTGCCGCCTCGTAAAACCACTCCATTGCCACTTTTAATTGCCAATCCAACCACATCTACGGTCACATTGGGTCTGGCCTCATAGATCACTGCCAATACCCCCAACGGGACTCTCTGTTTGGATACTTCCAATCCATTTGGCAAGACATTTTTTTCGATGATCTGTCCGACAGGATCCGGGAGTTCAGCAACTTTTCGCAGATCTTCAACCACCATCTTCCATCGGCAATCATCCAATGTCAGGCGGTCCAACATGGCAGGCTGCATACCAGCTGCTTTCGCGTTATCGATGTCTTTTAGGTTTGCCTGAAGAATTGCATCTTTTTGTTCCCACAACCTGTCTGCAACCAATTTTATGGCATCGTTTTTTTCCTGGGTGGATAGTAAGGCGAGTATTTTTGAGGCTGCACTTTACTTCTGTCAACGATTTGACTAAGATTTTCCATGCTGACCTTTATAGCAATACCAGGTTGCTGCGGTGAACCACTTCATCCCCGAAGTTATACCCGATGATCCCTTCAATTTCCTCTGAGCGGTGTTTGCAGATATTCTTTATATCATCTGAATCGTAACTTACCAACCCGATGGCGACTGGTTTTTCATCCTCCTGCACAATTTGGACAATATCCCCGCGATCGAATTTTCCTTTTACTGCTACAACCCCGATCGGAAGAAGACTGCTCCCCGACCTTAATGCCTGAACTGCTCCAGCGTCAATTTGAATGGTAACATGTGAAGTCTTCATTCCAGCATAGAAAATACCTTTTCCGGCTTTCCACTTTGGATATAAGTGGTGAAATCGTAGTTCCCAGTTCTTCGTTGTTAATCAGGCGGGGTAAGATGTCTTTTTCGTCACCCTTGGCAATAATTACAGTTGTACCTGACCTTCTTGCCAGATCCGCTGCTTTTATTTTTGTCAACATCCCGCCAATGCCCATCCCAGATCCACTCCCGCCGGCAGCTTGCCAAATTTCTTCCGGGATTTCTGGTTCCGATATTTGGTTAATCAATTTCGCATCGGCGTTGCTGCGTGGATCACTGGTATACAGACCTGCCTGGTCTGTCAAAAGAATGAGCAGATCTGCCTCGATCAGGTTTGCTACAAGTGCGGAAAGGTTGTCGTTATCACCCACCCGGATTTCTTCTGTCGCGACCGCATCATTTTCATTAACGATGGGAAGAATTTTATTATCCAAGTAATGCTGTTAATGTGTTCCTGGCATTAATATAACCACGCCGTTGCACCAGGTCCGATCTGGTTAACAATACCTGTGCTACTGAAATACCGTAGATTCGGAATACCTGGGCATAGATCTCCATCAATCTTGGTTGACCAATGGCTGCAAGCATTTGTTTAGCTGGTATTTGCTGGTTGCTCACATTTTTCGCATAAGTTCACGCCCGGCTGCAATTGCTCCGGATGTGACCAGAACTACCTCTTTTCCGTTTTCCAACAAAATTGAGATTTGCCTGGCCAGGTCAACTATGGCTGGCAGGTTAAGCTCTATTTTTCCCGGCAGTCAGGGTTGAAGTACCTACTTTAATGACAATCCGCTGATCTGAAGTGGTAGATTCAGTAATCTTATTCTTATTGATTCGCTTATCCACCAATGGATACTCCGATCAGTTTCCCGATGCCAAACGTGAGAGCGGCTGCGATCAACCCAAAAAACACCTGCCTAAATCCTGAAAATAATACACTTCTTCCCGTAAATAGGGTGATGGCACTGCCAATAATAAATAGTCCTATCGTGCTGAGGATCACACTTAGAATAATTGCCTGCATACCTTCAAAGAAAATAAAGGAAAATACAGGAATGATCGCACCAATGGCAAATAGAATAAAGGAAGTAATTGCTGCTTCCACAGCTGAACCGCCCAATTCGAGCGGATCGATCCCTAATTCTTCCCTGGCCAGGGTTTCGATCATCGTGGTTTTATTTTCCATGATCTTGGCAGCTAACTGAATTGCCTGATCCTTGGGTAATCCCTTGGACTGATAAATGAGAACAAGTTCACCTTCTTCTTCTTCAGGTGCAGATTCTAATTCATGTCCTTCAATATCGATTTGGTGCATATACAGCTCTCGCGAACTCTGCACAGACAGCCATTCTCCCAGACGCCATGGAAGCTGCTCCAGCCAGTAATCCTGCCAATCCGGTAATTAGGATGGTCTTTCCCGAAAGTGCTGCCCCGGCAACACCCATGACCAGGCTAAGGTTGGATACAAGTCCATCATTCGCACCCAGAACAGCAGCTCGCAGAGCATTTCCCTCCACCTGCTTTATGCCTTCCTTCCAACTTTGCCAGCAGACCACCCTCCATCCCTCCGCTCTTCTGACGAACAATATGGCTGAGCAGCCTGGCGTGAGATTGTTCCTCAACTGCCATTTTTCCTGACTCTGGATCTGCCTCAGTTTGATAACTTTTATTCCCCTGCTGTTCATTTCCGATCAAAACAGACATCACTGCCTGTGGTCCAAGTTTTATGGCAAGCCATCCGAGGATCTTCGTCCGGAAGTCAGGTTTACCTTTCAATCCACTAACCCCGGCTGCTTCCAATTTTTCTTTCCAATATTGAGCATGTTTTGCTTCCGCTTCAGACATCTGTGCATAAACAGAGAATAATTGGTTGTCTTTTTCCAACTGACTGATCAGACCATATAGGTAAGAGCTATTGATTTCATCCTGATAATGAGACCTGAATGTTTTTATATTCTCTGGTTCAGAATTCATTTTAACCTTTTGGAATATTCATTGATATCTGAAACCAATCGATCAGTTTGATGATCGTATTCTTTGATGAGGGTATTATCTGAGGCTAATTCCTGAAGCTTTACATCCAGGACATCATTTACGGGGGTCGGTATTTTTGCGATCAATCCATTGCGGCTGATTGCTCCGTTCAGGAAACTGGATTCTAATATTTTCCTGCCTGAATGCAGATCTATGTGAAAAGAGGGCATTTTTCCACCACGTCCAGAGCCTAGTACTTTTCCCAGTAAAGGTCTTGATACAGCATTAGGAAGTCTCAACATGATCAATAAAAGCAGCCGCATGGGAACGCCGGGAAGATTTACAACGTGAATACCTAATCCTTCCATCACATTTACAGCTTCCATCATTTCCAAATATTCAATTTTATATACTTCCGGAGAGCCAAATACCTCTGCTGGTGTCATATTCAAAATTGCAGAAGTTGCATTTCCCAGCAGGTTGGATAACATTTTCGACCATTTCAGGTCCATTAAATTGGGGAAAAGTTTCGCATTCAATCCGGCAGCATTGAACTCATCAACAATTGATCGCGAAAGAGTATGTGAATTTGTTATTCCTATTCCCCGTTTCTTTTCGAGCGTTGCCTGTCCGCTATCCAACCGTTCGATAGCGCTGGTTACACTGCCCCCGATTACCTTCTCTTCACCGATAAATCCAGCAATTTTCTTCTCATTCTCCACCCCGTTCTGAAGGCATAATACCGCTTTGAATTTATCCTTTACCGGTAATAGCATTTTTGCTGCCAATTCGGTATCGAAGGATTTCATTGCAAAGACCACAATATCGACGGGATTCGACAAGGCCTGCTGAATATCAGAATAAACCTGGATATTGGATGAGGTATAAGCTTCATCCTCCAGGTTTATTCTGATACCACTTTTATGTAATTTCTGAATTAGTTCTTCCCGCTCCAGGAAAACTACACTCTGGCCGCTGCGCAACAGAGAGCCCCCTATATATGTACCAATCGCTCCTGCGCCAATGACCAGATATTTCATAGTGATCCCGGGTGGTTCATTCTCCTATAGTACGACTGATCCTACTGTGATCGTAAGCCAGATACCATATGCAGAGAAGATGATTGCCGCAATAACAAGGATTGGGTCGATCACTTTCATAAATTTCTGAGATGGATTGAAATCCAGTATGACACTTCGGAATCCCAGGAGTGAATGTATTATGACAACGATCAGGAAACTGCTTTCCATGAAAGCAATCCACGGGTTGGCGAAATAATGGACAACATCGGTGTAGCTCAATAATCCAGTCTCTGCGACCAGGTGATTAACCACCATGTGAACCATTATCAATACGAATACCAGGACGCCGCTTCCCTGTTTAATAAACCACAACATGCCATTTTCGGAGATGGAGGTCTTTGACATCATTCTGCACCTCCAAACATCCGGAATGCGAAGTACAGGCCAATGGCGATGGCAATTACAAATATAACCACCAGCATCCTTTTTTGGCTGCCAACGTTGTAACCGATACCAGTCAATGCTATTCGCAGTCCATTTATGCCATGCAGCATGACAGCAAAAACTACCAGGACCTCGCCAGCAACAATGATGGGATTATGCGCCAGGGCTGTAAAACCATCAAATGATTCTTTTCCCTGTGCCAGTTTTCCAAGCACGATCAGGTGCATGAATAGATACAGGGTTAAACCTAATCCTGCCAGTCTGTTAACGATGAAACCAATACTTCCTGTGCTTTTACCGCGTGGATCGATCCACCTTATCCAGTTCGATCTTTTTGGTGCGCCAATGTTTTTCATGTTTATTTTCCTCCTTCAGGCGTTGCCTTGCCAAAAAGATGCTGTAGTCTGGATGAGATTGTCATCTTACGTAAGTCCATTATTCGCCAGCCTGGTTCAAAATTCGAGGGACAAACTTCAGAACATTCAAAAGCGGAGTGGCAGCGCCAGACACCATCCTGATTGTCTGTCATTGTTACCGTGCTTCTTGTCTTCATAACGGGCTTTCGCTTGATTTGCACCTAAAGCCGCCGGACCCATATACTCCAACGAGGTTGAACTGGCCGGGCATGCACTGATGCACAATCCACATTCAAGACAGTCAACCAGCCTTTCCATTCCGGATTCTGAGTGTTTCTTATCTGGTTGAATTCCTTTATCCACCGGTTGGTTATTAACTGGTTGTACCTGGTTGTAATCCACATCATCGAGATTACGGAAGAACTGTCCCATATCGACAGCCAGGTCACTGATGATCGGCATGTTTCGTAGTGGTTCGACTACGATCTTTCCGCCATCATGTGTGACATCCCGGATCAAAGTAATACAAGTCAATTTCTCGCGATGGTTGACCCGCATTCCGCATGCCCCACAGGCTGAATGATGGCAGGCATGTCGGTATACAAGGCTGCGATCGTGGTATGCCCAGATTTTTTCAATTCCGTCCAAAACATATTCGTCTGGATTGATTTCCAGCTCAAAATCCTGGAAACCTGGCTTCTCGTCAGCTTTCTGACGGTATACAGTAAAAGTAACTTTCCATTTTTCGCTCAAAGTGCACCCTCGCTCACTGTTGATAATACTTTCGATATGAAACCAAAGGTTGATTTTTTGTCTGGCATTCGATGGACAAACCGAATTTTTTACACACCAGATCTGCAGTTTTTTCAGCCATTCCTCTGGATGTAGTAGCTTTGCCACCGATGATGCTGATCAACCCGCCGACTTTGTCGGATTCTTCATGATCATAGCATTTGAATGTACGTGCTATACTGCGCGCTTCCATTCCTGCTCCGATCAAAGGCCGGCTGGACATAAATACTCCCCGAAATGGTGTGTTCTTGATTTCTGGTAGCAATTCAGATCCACGGTCAACCATCATTTGGATCTGTTCCTCGTTGATCGGTATATAGTCCACATCTTCGATCTCAAAGGATGTCGTCCCAATGACAGCCATTCTACGCTGTGGAAGAACAATATCTCCATCATCAGGAACATTCAACCGGTTAATAGTTGTGTTTGTCAATCTTTTTGCTACAGTCACCATGATACCTGGAGTGGGTTTCACAGGTACATGGATATTTGCCATCTTCGCTATTTTTCCAGCCCAGGCTCCGGTGGCATTGATCACCATGTCTGCTTCGAAATTTACTTTTTTATTATTCGTCCGGTTCCAGGTTTTGATTCCGGTGACTTTTTTGGAATTATCCAATACGATCTCTTCCACTTCGTGGTATGGGTAGAATTTCGCTCCATATTTTTGGGCAGATGCAGCAAACGCAAATGCCAATCGAAGTGGTTCAAATGTCCCATCCGGGACGGAATATGCTTTGATAACCTTGGGGTTGATGTGTGGTTCTGCTTTGAGGAGATCAGATACGCTAATTTCCTTAGTCGGAATTCCACACGCTGCTGCTCCTTCAAGGAATTTCTGGCTATATTCAACGTCTGAATCATTTAAGCCAATAAAGTAACCACCGTTCGGTTCTATGCACTGACTGGCAATTTTCCTCAGGATTGTATTTTCTTCTATGCACTCGATCGCGGATTCCCTATCGTTGACACAGTACCTGCCGCCACTGTGCAATAAACCATGTGTCCTCCCCGACGTGCCGGATACAAGTTCCCCCCGCTCCACAACTGTTACCGCAAATCCTCTTAGGGCAAGGTCATATGCGGTAGCAACTCCGGTAAAACCGGCGCCAATAATTAATACCGTTGGTTTATTCATTACCCATCCGTTCCGGTGGTTCATCCACCCAATTGAAAGATTTTTTTACGGCTTTTTTCCATCTTGAAATTCTCTGGTCTACACTCCTTTTGTCCATATTAGGCTGCCACTCATGGTCTTTTATCCAATTCTGTTTCAAGTCTGATATTCCAGACCAATAACCAACTGCCAATCCGGCTCCGTAAGCTGCCCCCAGAGCGGTCGTTTCTGCGATGCTTGGCCGAATGACTGGGACCTGCAATATGTCTGCCTGGAACTGCATCAGCAGTCCATTATATACCATTCCGCCATCAACTTTTAAGGCAGTTAACCGCACCCCGGAATCAATTTCCATGGCATCGATTACCTCTTTAGTTTGAAAAGCGGTAGCTTCCAGCGCAGCTCTGGCAATATGACCTGAATTAACAAACCTGGTCAATCCCACAATAACCCCGCGTGCATCACTTCGCCAATATGGGGCAAACAACCCCGAAAACGCTGGAACGAAATAAACATCACCGTTATCCTCGACTGTCCTTGCCAGAGTTTCTACCTCTTTGGAGGTCGAGATGATCTTTAAATTATCACGCAGCCATTGCACCAGTGAACCGGTTACTGCGATCGATCCTTCCAAACAAAACACAGCTGGTTCATCGCCGATCTTATAGCCCACCGTTGTGAGCAGCCCATTTTTTGATACTACCGCCTTTTCACCAGTATTCATCAGCATAAAACAACCGGTGCCGTAAGTATTTTTTACTTCACCCGCTTCAAAACAGGTTTGCCCAAATAATGCTGCCTGTTGGTCGCCAAAATCACTGGCCACCGGGATACCCACAAATGGATCTTTCGATTCTCCATAAACCATTGCTGATGGCATTATTTTGGGCAGGATGCTCTCAGGAATACCAAAAGTTGCAAGGATTTCTTGATCCCATTCCAGTGTGGAGAGATCCATCAACATCGTTCTGGAGGCATTGGTTACGTCGGTAATATGCAATCCCCCGTTCACTCCTCCCGTCAAGTTCCAGATTATCCAGGAATCAGCATTGCCAAAGTAAAGGTCGCCATTTTCAGCAGCTTCCTTTACGCCTGGCATGTTTTCAAAAAGCCAGGTGATCTTTGGTCCTGAAAAATACGTCGCTAGAGGGAGACCTGTTTTTTCCCTAAATCGATCATTGCCCCCCTCAAGCGCAAATTTGTTGCAGAGAATGTCTGTGCGTGTATCCTGCCAAACGATAGCATTGCATAACGGTTTACCGGTCTTTTTATTCCAAAGGAATGTTGTTTCCCTTTGATTGGTAACTCCAAAAGCATTAATACGTTTTTCTGGAAGTCCGGATTTATGGACAGCATCAATAATCACTTCTCGAGTATTTTTCCAAATTTCCAGAGGGTCGTGTTCCACCCAGCCTGGTTTTGGAAATATTTGGGTGTGTTCTTTTTGACTAACTGAAATTATTTTCCCGCTATGGTCAAAAAGAATGCATCTTGTGCTGGTTGTTCCTTGATCGATTGCAGCAATTATTCCATCCATCGTCCACCCCGAAATTACTAATTAATTGAGATTATCACCCCATGCACGATTACCTTGTAAGTAAGACTTACCGTCCACAGGTTTTTTACCGGGTACTTGCACCACTTTCATTACGAATAAACCTTCAGATGTTGCAACCGAAGGGTAGTTTTTGTATATATATTGATTCCCAACAGGTTTTTTTACGGACTTTATTGCTTCGGCTTTATGCACAAGTATACTTGTTCCATCCATCTCCAACCTGGAAACCGGCCATGGTTGATAAGCACGAACTTTTCGACACAATAACTCAGCCGATTCATTTATATCGAGGATTGCATCTTCCTTACGGATCATTCCTGCGTAGGTGGCATCCTTTTCATTTTGATGGATCAAAGGGATTCTTCCGATAAAATAATCTGGCAGGGTCTTGATCAGCAAATCCGCGCCAATTTTTGACAACCTGTCAGATAACTCACCTGTCGTTTCGTCTGGATCAATTTGTACAGTTTGTTGGGTGAGAAAGTCGCCGGTATCAATACCTTCGTCCAATTTCATGATAGAAATACCTGTAACTTCATCACCTGCAATGATGGCTGCCTGAATGGGGGCCGCCCCGCGCCAACGGGGCAATAAACTGGCATGCACATTGATTAGGCCGAACTTGGGAATTTCCAGGATATTTTTGCGAAAGATCTGGCCAAAAGCTGCCACGATGTAAACATCTGCGTTCCATGTTAGTAGTTGTTCCACTACTCCGGGATCTTTTAATCGGTTGGGTTGAAGGATCGGCAGGTTATAATCCTGTGCCATTACTTTTACTGGTGAGGGGGTGATCACCTTACCGCGCCCTGCAGGACGGTCAGGTTGTGTCACTACTCCAACAATATTGTATTCTTTGTGTATTGAAACAAGGGAGGGTATTGCAAATTCCGGAGATCCAAAGAATACAACTTTCATTGACATTGGGATATTTTAGCATAACTCTATGCAAGATAAGGTAATATTTGATAATAAACTTGCCATCTGAATATTTTGCTGTACAATAAATGTAAACATATTATGGAGGATAAAATGACAACTGTTCCACCTGCTGATGTTACTAGTGATGATAAGCTTTGGTCTTTGCTCTCCTACATCTTTGCTCCCCTTGTAGGTCTGATTCTTTTACTTATGGAAGATAAAAAATCACGTCCCTTTATCAAATATCATGCAGTTTGTTCCCTCGTTCTTGGTGTAGTTGCGATTGTATTCTATGTTGTTCTTGGTTGGATAATCGTTGGCTTATGCGTTGGTGGACTCGTTTGGGCATATGGTATTTATGTTGGTATCAAAGCTTATAACGGCGAAATGGTCAATATCCCGCTTGTAACAGATTTTGTACATAAACAGGGCTGGGCATAAATAAGTGATTAACAAA
This sequence comes from uncultured Chloroflexia bacterium, assembly GCA_963757065.1. Classification (GTDB taxonomy): domain Bacteria; phylum Chloroflexota; class Anaerolineae; order Anaerolineales; family Anaerolineaceae; genus PNON01. The sequence continues at coordinate 96,814 of CAVWQC010000002.1, forward strand.
ACTGCCAGATAAGCATCTGGCAGTTTTGTTATTTAAGCTAGCAAAATTATTACCTATTAATTCAGGCTGACAACTTCTCCTGGAATGTAAAATTGCCGTTTATAAAGATCGGCATATATTCCCCCAGACTTGATTAACCCATCATGGGTTCCACGCTCCACTATTCTTCCATCTTCGATCACGATCACCTGATTTGCATTGCGTACTGTCGATAACCTGTGAGCTATGACAAAACTGGTTCTTCCGACCAGCAAAGCATTTAATGCCTTCTGGATCAGGCTTTCGGTCCGGGTGTCGATACTGGCTGTGGCTTCATCCAAAATGAGTATTCTCGGATCCGCAAGCACAGCTCTGGCAATGGATATTAGCTGCCTTTGTCCCTGGCTGAGCAGTTTTCCCCGTTCTCCCACTTCTGTCTTATAACCATCCGGCAGCTTATCAATGAATTGATCTGCGTTTGCCGCCATCGCTGCTTGTTTAATTTCTTCATCACTTGCAGTTAACCTGCCATACTTTATATTATCTGCTATGGAGCCAGAAAATAGGAACGGTTCCTGTGTGACGATTCCCATCTTTGACCGCAAGCTTTTTTGTTTGATATCCTTCAAATTATTTCCGTCGACAAGGATTGCACCTTCGGACGGATCATAAAATCTTGCCAGTAGGCTAACCAGGGTTGTTTTACCCGCTCCAGTGCTCCCTACGACTGCCACAGTTTCGCCGGGATTTACAGTCAGATTGATATCCTTTAAAACATGCTGATCCTCTTCATAAGCAAAACACACATCTTTGAATTCCACTTTTCCATTGATCTTTAGCAGATCAACGGCATGATTTTTATCCTCAACAGTCGCATCGATATCCATTAAGCTGAAAACCCTCTCCGCTGCAGCAAATGCAGATTGGGCAGTCGTCCATAACTGGGCAACCTGTTGTATTGGCCGGAAAAAGTTTTGTACATATTGTAGGAAGGCAACCACCACTCCTATGGAGATGCTGTTATTGATCACGAGGACGCCGCCCAAACCTGCAACCAGTGCTAAGTCAAGAGTGATCAATACATCCATCGCCGGGTTAAAGGCAGAGGTTATAGCTGTCGCACTTACGTTTGCATCACGATTGGCTGCATTTCTTTCAGCAAACTTCTTAATATTCACATCAGAGCGATTAAATGCCTGGGCGACTTTAATGCCGCTGATCTCTTCTTCCATATTTGCCGAAACATCACCGATCGTTTCCCGGGTTTTGCGAAATGCGCTGCGGGCAAGCTGGGAGAAGAATTTAGTTGTGTACAACAATACTGGCACCATCACGATGACAGCCAAACCCAGTTTCCAGCTCACTAACAACATGGCTATACCAATACCGAGTAAAGCAAAAATGGACCCCACCATTTGGGTAAATGATTGACTGATAAAGTTGTTGATCACATCAATATCATTTACCAGGCGGCTCATCAATTCTCCGGCTTGTTTGCTTTCCAGGAATTGCAGGGATAGGCTTTCTATTTTTTCAAAGACATTTTTTCGAAGTTCAGCCAAAATCTGTTGTCCGACTTTGGACATGATATATATCTGAGAACGGGTTGTCCAGGCTCCAATCAGAAATGTTGCTACCATGGCAATAAAAATATACCCAAGACCGGTTTGATCCCCAACAGAAATAAACTTATCGATCGCCAGACCGGTCAGAAATGGTCCAAGCCCCTGGGTTGCCGATGAGACCAGGATCATAACAAAAGCAATGGATACTTCTTTCTTATATGGAATTAAAGTTTTCAGTAACCTTTGTAATACTTTGGATGTATCTTTCGGTTTTTCATCTTCTTGAAATAATCTTCCACCAGGACCACCGGGTCTACCTCCACCATGCATCATAGTGTCACCTCTTCTGTGGAAGAAATAAGTTCGGTATGACCACCCATTTGAGTCTCCAGAATTTCCGCATACAACTCACTGGTCTGCATTAATTCCTGATGTGTTCCTTCTGCAGCTATTTTGGCATCGTCCATCACAAGTATTTTGTCTGCATTTCTGACTGTACTAATCCTTTGAGCGATGACAAACGTCGTTCGGCCTTTCCGTAATTCTTCTAAAGCCTGTTGGATAAGGAATTCTGTTTCTGAGTCTACAGAAGATGTACTATCATCCATGATCAGAATCCTCGGTTGTAGTAATAATGCCCTGGCTATGGCTATTCGCTGTTTTTGGCCACCAGATAGTCCCACCCCTCTTTCACCAATGATTGTTTCATATCCTTCCGGCATTTGACTGATGAAATCATCAGCCTGTGCAGCTTTTGCAGCAGATACTACTTCTGTTAATTCTGCTTCTGGTTTCCCATAAGCAATATTTTCCCTGATCGTACCTGCAAATAATGTTGTCTCCTGCAGAACCATACCGATTTGTCTTCGTAGTGAATCCAGCGTTACGTCTCGCACATCAATGCCATCAATTAGAACCTGCCCAGAACTGACATCGTAAAACCTGGGGATTAAATTGATGATCGATGATTTCCCTGATCCAGTCTGGCCAAGAATGGCAATAGTAGTGTTCGGCTCTGCAGTAAATGAAGCATTCTCGATCACAAAACTATCTGAACCGGTATATTTAAAACATACATCCTTGAAAGTAACTTGTCCTACTACCGGTGGAAGGGTCAATGCATCTGGTTTATCCTCCACCTCAGATTTGGCATCCAGAATTTCAAAGATTCGCTCTGCCGATGCCTCTGCCCTGGACAATGAACTGGCAATAAAACCAAGCATGAATACTGGCATCAGGAAGTAACCCTGGTAACTTGTAAATGCTACGAGTTCTCCCAATGTGATCGATTCCTTTATAACCATCAATCCACCCACCCAAATGACAATAGCCGAGGCAAGGTTAGCCACAAAGAATGCAAGTGGAAAGAAGGTGGAAAAAGCATTGACCAACTTGATGTTTTCACTTTTATAGTCTTGGTTTCTCTCATCAAACCGCCCGATTTCGAATTCTTCCCGGGCAAAAGCTTTAACGATTCGAATTCCAGCCAGATTCTCCTGCAACACAGTGTTCACAGCCCCTAATTTCTGCTGAATGGTCCTTGATAGGGGCATTACTTTTTTAATAAAAACCGAGAATAATACGCCGATCACAGGCAGCATGCCCAGGAATATCAAAGTCAATTTCCAATTCATGACGAATAAAATCGTTAGGGTACCAAAAAACATGATAAAGGCACTGGAAAGCTGAAGCAAACCATTTCCGGTAAACATTTTTACCAGTTCTACATCAGAGGTCATCCGGGTCATTAACTTTCCGGTTTGTGATTGGTCGTGATAAGTAAAGCTTAATTTCTGCAGCTTGGAAAATATCCGATTTCTCATTTCGTACGCGATACCTTGTGAAACCTTCTCTGCCCAGTATCCCTGTAAAAAATTGAAAATCCCCCTGCCAAGTGCAATTACTACTAATAAAACCGCTATCTGAACAATCGTCCCCATTAACTTTTGGGAAATACCTTTGTCAATAAGGATTTTCAGTAGTTGTGGTGTGATCAGGTTGGCTGCATTTACTAAAATTAAGCTTATAAATGCTCCGATGGCCAATAATGTAAATGGCCGAATAAAACCAAATGCCCTCCGAATGCCCTTCAATGCAACCCTCCATGACTGTTTGTGATGAATTTATCATTTAATATTTTGAGTGATTCTTTGATGATCAATAATTCCTTTTCCGGGGTTTGGCTTAACTTCTTCTTGATGTTTGCTCTTAACCTTTCGTGCATTTCTTCCATTTGTTTTTTTCCATCATCTGAAACATTAAGTGTTACAACTCTTTTGTCAATCGGGTCTTGAGTTTTGACGATCCATCCTCTTTCAAACAGCATTTTGACTGATTCGCTGATCGATGCTTTGGAAACATTCTGGAGTCTCGCCAGATCACTGATCTTCATGGGGTGATCCATTAGCATTGCAATGATCCGGAAATGTGCGACGGGGAAATTATAATCAGCGCACTCTTTTATATACATCACAAACGACTGCATCAATCTTGGTATAATATTCGAAATGTCTTTGGCTGTTTGTTCTATAAGATCATCCATGATTCTCCAAATATTGTTAGGATACCTAATTATAATTCACTAAACCAAATCGTCAATGGCTACTGATCGGTTGTAAAAGGATGAACACACACATTACTTTCTGGAAGGAATATCACTCTGCACAAGAAGCACACGCAGCTGGACTGGAAGGTAGAGCAAGAGTCTGCGCCCGGAGAGCAGCAGGGTTACTCATCCAAAAATACTTGGAAATGCAGAACATTAACCCCATTAAAATGAACAGCCTTGACCTCATTAAGCATCTACAGCAAACTACAGATTCCCCTGAATTAGCATTATTATTGAGCCATTATTCTGAAAAGGTAACCAGTGATCATCACCTGGCATCAAAAGTCGATCTGGTCGAAAATTTATATTTATTGGCAAAATTACTTAAAATAGATTTACAGGAATTGGATTAACATGACTGATCAAAAAATACTCGTCTATGGTACAAAATGGTGCCCTGATTGCACCAGGGCAAAAGGTATTTTCAATAAACTCAATATTGCTTTTGAATGGTTTGATACAGATTTAGATAAAGATGCCCGGGCATTTGTCATCGAAAAGAATCATGGCTACTGCAGTGTACCGACGATTATCTTTCCGGATGGCACATATTTGACTGAGCCTTCTTCTTCAGCCCTTGAGAGCAAACTAAAATCAATGCTCTGAGTCATCTTCCTGGAAAAACGACCAGATATAATTGCACAACCAGATAAATGCTGCTATGAAACTGATGATTCCGATGGAATAAAACAAAACATTGGATCGCTTTTTGGGGCTTTCCAGCTCAATTTCTGAACTGTCAAAAATTCTCGTGCGTAAGTGATCAATAAACAGCTGGTTAGGCTGATAAACTTGTAGTTTCGATATCAACCGGTCTTCGATCCCATTGAAATTTTCCATTATTCACTCTCCAATCCCATTTTTCCAACAGGATATGCAATGATACCCACGGTTCCTGGACCAAGGTTTGCAGCTACCGATATGGATAGATCGGTCACTATGTATTCCTCGATTTTCAACTTTTCCCTGATTAAATTAAGTAAGTCTCCAGCAGAATCAGGATTCTGAGCATGAACTATTGCAATATTTACTTTTTGATTACCTATTCGTTTATAAACCAGATCGACAATCCTTTCGATTGATTTCTTCCTGGTTCTAACCCTTTCAGCAATTTCCAAAAGTCCGTCTTTTAAGATTATGATCGGTTTTATGCGTAATAAGGAGACTACTCTTTCCTGTAATGCACTCACTCTTCCATTCATCCGGGCAAATTCAAGGTTATCAATTGCAAAGACAACAGTTATTTGTTCTCTTATCTCCTCCAACCTGTTAATGATCGCCTTGATGTTAGCGCCTGCCTTTGATAGGAGTCTTGCTTCCTTACACATATATGCCAATCCGGCAGAGCCGTTACCAGAATCAAATGGATAAACATCAATTTCTCCTGATAATTCTTGCGAAGCTGAACGTACAACATCATATGTACCACTCATTTTGCTGCCAACATGGATCGAAAGTATCGATTCACCCTTTTGTGCAATTCGCTTGTAGAATTCAACAATCTGTCTTGGAGATGGTAATGATGTATGCGGAATGATCTTGCTTTCATAGATCATTTGATAGAATTTTTCAGCTGTAATATCAATTCCTTGCCTGAAGGTCTTGTTTCCAAATTGGATATTGATCGGCAAAATGTCAATCTCATACTTCTTATCCCATCCAGCAGGCATATCCATTGAACTGTCCGATACGATCTTTAACATATCCACCCGCTTTACATTTCGATGTCTTCTAATTCATCCTTCAAATTATAGAGGGTGCGGTGATAAAGACTTTTAATTGCACCTTCACTCCGACCCATAATGATCCCGATATCTGCATTTGAGTATTGCTCAACAAACTTTAATATGAGTAGTTGTTGTCTATCTGCTGTTAATCCCCTTAAGATGGAAAAAAGAGAATCAACTTGTTGGTCTTTCATTACACTGCTCTCAGGAAGGTCTCCGCGTTGAATGATCTGCGGTTCGTCCTCCAGCGCAACTTCCTTATTCCGGCTATTATCTCTATGCCAATTCGCTACTAAATTATGCGCGATCCGGTATAACCATGCAGAAAATGGAACGCCAGTATTCCTGTACGATCCAATATGATTATAGGCTCTAAAAAACACTTTGGCGGTAAGATCCTCAGCTTCTGTGGTAAGTCCCGTCCGGTAAAAAATATAATTATAGATACGAGCCACATAGCGTTCGTAAAGGATTCCAAAAGCGTCTTTGTTTCCCAGTGCGGCTTTCTGCAATGCCTGATCGTCGGTTAGATCTTCCACTATTCATCCCGCATTAAGGGTCTTATGGAATACAACCCTGTATGCTTATCTTAGGTTCATAATAAGTATAACTTGCGTTCTGCCCATTATGTATATTAACTATAATCTCTACAACAATTGGATTCCTACTATCTCCAAATGTTTACGATGAATTGTCATACCAGGAAATTTAATTCTCAGAACATCCTGAGATTTTCTCCCGGGTTTCCGTAAAAACATACGGGTAATTTACGAGGTTGGATTTATATGCGCGATCAGGAAGTAACGGAATTGATTGTTGAAAATATTTATTAAATACGACCCTGAAACTATTTACAGGCGAAATTTTTGAGTATAGAAGTTGATAATCCTGGTCTGGAAAGTAATATGCATTTAATATTTCTTGTTGCTGAGAGATCATATTCCCATGATCACCCTGGATGATAATGATGGGAGGAGTGGTTGACGATTGTAATTTTTTTAATATAGGCACCAAACTGTCGTTTAAATAGGTAATTCCGTTAATGTATCCGTCTCTGCCTATCTCTTCGTTAATGGGTCGTCCTTTTTCATTGCTATAAAATCTGGTGTCTTCCTGGAATTGTCCATCCTGGGTAAAAACATAAGGCGGGTGAGAAATGGTCAAGTGAACAAAAACAAATTTTGGAGAAGGTAGATCGAGTTTGCTCAACAATTCGATCTTGTTTTTATTGATTAAATAACCTTCATAAACTGAACTCTTTGCCGACCAGCTCTGTACTGGTTCAAAAGTTTCTAATAACTTGAATCCCGATTCATCCAATAATATTCGTTCAAAAGGGGTTAAATATGGCCTAAATAAAGAAAAAGTGGAAGTTGAAATATATTGGTCTGCCTGGTGAAATTCAGTAAACAAGTATCCAGTTTCGAAACTAACTGTCTTATATCCCAGATTTTTTAATTCTGTTTGAACTATATTTTGTTGAATATACTTATCCAAAGCTAAAATATTTTTGACATCCGGAGTAACTTCTGGTGCAAAGGCTTCCACATAATTCATATTCAACGACGAACTAAGGGATGGTCGTGTAAATGAATAATTGGATCTGCTGCAATCTGCAACATAGAAACCCATCTGCTTTAATTCCTGTATAAACGCACTATTATCGAATTTGAAGGTTTTTTTCAAAACATCCGATCGTCCATATCCATCCAAAATAAAATAATAGATGTCAGGAGATGTTGCATTTGGTTCGACTACACTTACTTCCGCGGATTGTTTGTTTTCACTTTTCAGAAATAAACTTGAGTTTGATATTTCGTAGTATCCTATCTGGAATGCAGGAATAAGAACCGCTGCCAGACCAATTACTGATAGAAATTTATTAGCGAATATCAGATTTCCTTTTGATCTAATTACAAAAATAACCAGGACCCCCCATAGTATTCCAAGAGCAATAACTAATATCAATCTATGCTTTAAGAATGAACCGAGAAAAGAAATTCTTTGCATTTGGTCAAATAAAATACCAAACACAGAATTGCCGATTAACAACGGTGAAACAATTAATCCAACTTTTTCCCAATCTTTTATGATCAGCTTGATTAATAAAAGAAGACTGATAGTGAAAAGGGTGTATATGATGATTGGGCGGAAGATGTAAATAACGCTAATTTGGCCATTATTATGCGCCATCAGCGAGATTACCGGGAAAATCGCAAATAGAATTGAGTGAAATGGAAATTTACTAAAGATCTTCATTGATTCTCAAGAAAGCTTCCCAAAAACATAATCTTAAATGAGCCACTTTATTCAGGAACTGCCAAATATTATATCATCCACAAATTTACTCAATTATGCATTACTTCTATCTTCATGACGAATTTAATGCAATTCTGATAGTAGAAAGGTATAATGACTCTACCGGGGATGACAGGCTTCGACGGAGGAGGCTGATCCCGGATTGCGAGCCGAGAGGTGCCGAACTCGATAAATCAGTACAAAAAATCAAGTGCCAATCGCACTTCCTACGCTGCACTTCCCCTCGCTGCCTAATAACAGCGATTGAAGTTCGGCTGATCTCCTAGAGAGGTCACGTCTGCCCACCCCGCTCACCAACCGATGGTGGAGCCAGGCGTCACAATGTTGGTGTGCCCTGACTGATGCAGCTTATTTCAGGAAAGAGGGCTTTAGGGTCCAAGCTGCTGGCTGAAAGCGGGCAACGTAAATGAGCGTGCTTTCGGCGAGATCAAATAACTTTACTACGCTCGTAGATATCTGGTGGTCGAGTCTTTCGGACGCGGGTTCAATTCCCGCCATCTCCACTGAAGAAAAACGAGAGGTCCACATGGATCTCTCGTTTTTATTAATAATATTTTTAATTTACCTATATATGATATTTCTCGGAAAACTAATTACTAATCACTAATCACAAATCACTACTCACTAATTTCAATTCACTATTCTCTTTTCTCATCTACCCGTGACTTTACATATTAATCCCTTGAGATACTCTCCTTCAGGGAAAGCTGACGAAATTGGATGGTCTTCAGCTTGATGCAGGAATTTAATGATCTGGACATTTTTTCCCGCATCGAGAGCTGCATCTGCAACGATTTTTTGGAATAACGGTAATCCCACTCCGCCTGAACAAGAGAAGGTGAACAGCACTCCGTTGGGGGATAATAATTTGAAGGCTAAAAGGTTAATATCTTTGTACGCCCTGGCAGCTTTATCCACTTGTGAAGTGGTCGGAGCAAATTTCGGGGGATCGAGAACGATCAGGTCGAATTGTTCAGCTCTATCTCGTAATTTTCGCAAGTATTCAAAGGCATTGTCATTGACAAACTCCACCTTTGCTTCATCGAATTTATTTAATTTCAAATTTTCGCTGGCGAGTTGAAGAGCTGCTCCAGAGCTGTCAACTGCAACAACTTGCAAAGCACCACCTTTCAATGCATTCATGGTAAATCCACCACTAAAACAGAAGCAATCCAGGACTCGTTTATTTTTTGAATATTCCCTGATCAGCCTCCGATTATTTCTTTGATCAAGGTAAAAACCTGTTTTCTGGCTTCCTTCGATCTCAAACAAATAGTTCAGTCCATTTTCCAGGATGATGACCGGGGCTTCATCAAGTGATCCATGCTGAATTTGGACGACATCGTCCAATCCTTCTAGCTGATTTATATCTGAATCGGATTTTTCAAATAAACACTTGCAATTAGTTTGTTCCACAACTTCATTAATGATGGTATTTCGCCATTTATAGGCTCCAGCAGTTGATAGTTGAAGGACAACGATATTACCAAAAATATCAGCGACCACCCCTGGTAATCCATCATTTTCTCCATAAATTAAACGCTGCGAATTGGATACTTCCAGAGAAGCAATCATTTCCCGCATGGATAATGCAAGTTTTATTTTTTCACGAAAGAAACCGCTGTCTATCTTTTCATTCGGATCAAAAGACCAGGCTCTAACTCTGATCTGAGATTTTTCGCTATACGCACCTATCCCCAATATTATTCCTGCAGCACTTACGATCTCAACGGTTTCGCCAGAGCCCGGATCACCTGTAACATTTTTAATCGACCCGGAAAATATCCACGGGTGTTTTCGTAATAATGATTTTTCCCTGCCTGGAAGTAATATTACTTGCGGGGTTTTCATGGTTTTGTAATAAGTCCCAACCTTCTACCCGCTTCTGCCAGTACTTCAACGGTATGAATAATATCTTCAGCTGTATGATTTGCTGTGACAGTTGCTCGTAACCTTGCCTGGCCTTCCGGAACCGCAGGTGATACCACGGGGAGCACAAAGATGTCGTGCATCTGTGCTTCCCGCGTCATTTCGTAAGCAGTTTGATCAGAACCACAATATATAGGTACTATGGCTGTTTGGCTTTTTAATGTGTCAAATCCTGCAGTGGTTAAATCATTTATGAAAAGTTTGGCATTATCACAAAGCTTATTCACGCGCCATTGTTCATCCAGAATCACTTTAAAAGCCTCACTTGGAGGCAGCAGCCTGTGCAGGTGGAAGAGCGGCAGAGAAAATATAACCCCGGCTGGCATGCCTTAAATAATTAATGACGTCGTGATTCGATGCCACATATCCGCCAATCGATGGAATTGTTTTTGAAAGTGTCCCCATTTTGATATCAATTGCATCCGCTAAATTAAAATGTTCTTCAATACCTGTTCCTGTATCGCCTAATACACCTACGGAATGGGCCTCATCCACCATCAACCAACAATGGTATTTATCACAAATTGACCGAAGTTGGGGAAGATTGATCAGATCTCCATCCATGCTGAATACTGCATCCACCACTACAAGTTTTGCAGATTCTACCGGCGCTTCAGAGACTTGTTTTTCAAGGTCGTCAAGGTCATTGTGGTTAAATCGGATAAATTTTGCATGCGACATCATACATCCGTCATAAATGCTGGCATGATTCAACTTATCGCAAAAAACATAGTCTCCCCTGCCAATAAGAGTGGAAATTACAGAAAGGTTTGTTACATATCCAGAAGAATATGTAATCGCATCTTCAGCATGTTTGAATCTGGCAATTGTTTCTTCCAATTCAACATGGACAGGGAGCGTACCTGCAAGTGTTCTGACACCATGAGTTCCTGTACCATATCGTGTAATTGCATCCTGAGCTGCTTTATTTATCCGTGGATGACCAATTAAGCCGAGATAACTATATGAGGCATACATGCTCATCACCCGACCATCAACTCGCACTTTACTGCCACCCAGCATTTCTGTGACTGGTTGGTTATAAAAATACAGATTCTCTGACTTCATCGAGGACGTTCGAACTTTCATCTCATTGATTCGTCTGCTGATTGAATCTTGTATTTTATTCATGCATTGATCTCCAATAATAATGTCAGATAATGGGAGTTAGTTTATCCGAGGGAGAGATACATGTCAACTCAACAGGAAAACATCAGAAATTTAAGGACAAACCTCTCGATATTTGTCCAATTCTCGGTTTTTTAGAATAAAGCTCACATTATTGATCTTTCCCCATTTGCAGGCTGAATAAAAATCGACATCTGTATCACTATATTCTGCTGCAAAAATTGGCTTTCCTGAATTAATAAAGGGAAGCATTTCTCCAATCCAACCATACTCAAATGCGTCTTCGGTAATGGCAAAATCAAAAAATCCTACCGAATCTGGAACCATATCAGGAGCATTTTTTATTCCGATGGCCAATCCCCGGGAATGAGCTTCATCAGCCAGCCATCGTGCATAAACTAACTGTTCATCGTATGAAATTTCGAAACCAGTATCATTATCGTAAATATCGATATTATCTGGTTCTACGGCATCGAAACCGGCCATTTTACAAAGATCAAGTCTGGCTCGCATAATTGGAGCTAATTTATCGATTTGTCGAATATCGAGCCAGGTTTCACCAGGCCAACCCTCATATTCATTGCCTAGCACCTGGGCTAGGGAATTGTTCAGCGTCAGAACGCCAATCCTCCCTTGAACCAACTGAGATATAGCAAATAACTTTACGCCCCTTTAAATGTAATTCCCTGATAACATCTGGGCTGGTATCAAAAAGGTCCAAATCAAATACATCAGCATCAACGTTGGTATCAACTGGAAGATCTGCAAGCTGCCATTGCCAGGTTAATCCGGGAATCGGATGCCACCAGTCAGAATTTTCTTGTATCGTCTCCAGTGTTGGCGGCACAGGAATTTGTTCCAATTCTTCTGGATTAATCAGAGTCCGATTACAACCCAAAATTGTAAAGGATAGTGTTAATAAAATGCTACTCCATAATACTGCACGTATATTATTTAATAAACGCAATGTTTTGATTATTAATACTACCCGACCCCGGTTTTCACCCAAGTTTTCTCAAGTCCTCTTCGCCAATTATTTTTACTCCCAATCCCCTTGCTTTTTCCAATTTCGAACCCGGGTTTTCACCCAACACTAGGTAACTGGTTTTGGCACTTACGCTATCAGTAACCTTTCCGCCCCTTGCCTGAATAAATTCCTTGACTTCCTCACGACCAAATCCTATAAGTGTTCCAGTGACAACAAAGATCAAACCGCTAAACACCTGCTCTTCCCGTTTTTCATTTCCATTATCAAGCTCATGTGTCGAAACACCAGCATTCTTGAATTTTTGGATCAATTCAATGTTTTCTTTTCTTGCAAACCAATCTACAATGCCGGTGGCGATATTTGGACCTATTCCTTCTATCCTTTGTAATTCCTCAAATGATGCCTTTGCCAGTAGATCCATATCCTTGTACCTATTTGCTAATTCGATGGCAGCCACTTCTCCTACCCCGCGAATTCCGATGGCATTAATTAATCTGGCTAAAGAACGATTTTTCGAGGATTGGATCGATTCGATCAGATTGACTGCCTTTTTTTCTGCAAAACCTTCGACTGTTAATAAACTTTCTTTTGTGAGGGAAAAAATATCCGCCAGGTCTTTTAGATATCCAGCTCCCACCAATTGCTCCACGATCTTTATTCCCATCCCGGTGATTTCCATGGCTTCCCGGGATACAAAATGCTCCAGGTTACGCACCAACTGAGCCGGGCAGGAAGCATTTACACAATATCTCGCTACCTCTCCCGGAAGTTGTTCCACCTTTTCACCACAATCAGGACATGTTACGGGAGGAACATAAACCTGTTCCTGAACCATTTCTCACGTCCACTATCGGCCCGATCACATAGGGTATGACATCACCTGCCCTTTTGATCATGATCCGGTCCCCAACCCGAATATCTTTTTCCTGGATGTAATCAAAGTTGTGCAAAGTTGCCTGCCGGACTACCACACCCCCAACCTCTACTGCTTCTAAAACTGCATAGGGGGTTAATACGCCGGTTCTACCAACATTCACCCTGATCTCCAGCAGGCGGGTTGAAACCTCCCTGGCAGGAAATTTGAATGCAATTGCCCCCCGCGGGTCTTTTCCGGCAACTCCTAAACTATCTGCGACTGCCAGGTCATTTAATTTGATGACCATTCCGTCAATCTCGAAGTTATAGTTATCCCTTTCGATTCCCCCCAGCAGACAGGTTTTTATTGCTTCATCCAGGGTGTCACATAACTTGATTTTGTTGGAGACAGGAAATCCCAAAGCTTTCAGGTAATTCAATAAATCCCATTGTGTGTTTGGGGTCTGACCATCGGCATCCACAATATCATATGTAAGCAATGTTAATGGACGGCTGGCTGTAAGCGTGGGATCTAATTGCCGTAATGACCCTGCAGCTGTATTCCGTGGATTTAAGTAAGTCTTTTCACCCTTTTCCTGTAATTCCTGGTTGAGTTTTTCAAAGCTGGCAATGGAAATATATGCTTCCCCCCGCACCACAAGCCGATTTGGTGGATTTGGTCCTTTGCTGTCTAGCGGAATCTTCAACGGAATTGCGCGAATTGTCCGCAAATTCATCGTTACATCTTCACCGACCTGACCATCTCCACGGGTCGCACCTTTTACGAATCTTCCATTTTCATAATGCAAGACCACGGTCAATCCATCGATCTTTGGTTCAACCACAAATTTTGATGTACGTACTCGTTGATCCAATTTGGAAATCCGCTCATACCAGGCTCGAATGTCCTGTTCACTAAACGCATTTGCCAGACTCAGGATAGGTCCAGGGTGTTGTACTTTGGTAAATTTATCAACACTTTGGCCACTGACCCTTTGAGTTGGTGATTCAGGGATGATCCACTCCGGATGGTCGTTTTCAATCGCCCTCAACTCAGCCATTAACTGGTCATATTCTGCATCACTTACCACCGGATCATCCATAATCCAATACCTGGAATTATGGTATTGGATTTTCTGGATCAATAATAAATAATCATCCTTACTAAAATTTTCATCATTCATACTGCAACCTGTTCAATAACAAATACGTATTCGTTGTATAATTTATTAACATTTTACTGAAATCTGATCTTGCGTCAACATAGGAGACCGTTATGAAAACTGTCGGGAAAATTCTTACAGCCTTCTTTTTTATCTTCGGTGTTTTATTCACCCTTGCAGCTTTTAGTCGAAATCAAGCTAATCAGGGCGGCACTCTCGTTACAGGCATCATATTATTGATAATTTGCGCTGTACTGGGGTTCTTTTCCTTCCGAAAAGCCGCTGTACCTGTCTCTGAAGATCAGAATATCACATACAAGATCGACTTGCCAGCAAATGTAAATATGGACACTTTAAAGTGCCAATCATGTGGAGGAGCCATTACTCCGGCAGATATTGCCATGGTAGCGGGTGCCCCAGTTGTGACTTGTCCGTTTTGCCATACTTCTTACCAACTAACTGAAGATCCTAAGTGGTAATAGTTATTTCCGGGAGGGATATATGAAAAAAATCAGCCTTGTTGTGTTGATTATTTTATTGCTGTCATTATTTACCACATCCTTCGTTTCAGCTCAAACGTATTCCTTTTCGGTCGATTCCGCGACTATTGACGCCTACTGGAACGCGGATGGATCATTAAGTCTTAATTATGTTTATGGTTTTACCAATGACCCATCAGCCTCACCAATTGATTTTGTGGATATTGGATTGCCGAATGGAAATTTTAGCCTTTCAGACGTTTCAGCAGATGTCGACGGTAAAACGATAACTGATATCAATACAGCTGATCCACAATACCTGAATGGCACGAAAGACGGAGTAACTCTCGGTCTTGGCTCGAACGCCATTCAGCCCGGGCAATTTGGTGTGGTTACTTTACGGGTTAACAATATCAGCAAAGTAATGTTCGTTTATAGCAATGACCAGGATAAAAATTATGCCAGCATTCGATTAATCCCCAATTATTTCGGATCACAGTATGTAAACGGTTCAACCAATTTGAAGGTCACCTTCCATCTTCCTCCGGGAATTCAACCTGAGGAACCTCGTTGGGAGAAAATGGCATCAGGTTGGCCTGGAAATGCTGAACCCGAAACAGGGTTTGATTCAGAAAATCGGATTACATATACCTGGCAAAGTACTGGTGCAAGCTCAAGCGATAAATACGAATTTGCCGCAGCTTTCCCGGCAGGTTATATCCCCACCCAGGAGGTCTATACTCCTCCAGCATTTACTTTTGACCCGACAGTTCTTATCTGCCCTTGTATGGCGATCTTCTTCCTGGCCATCATTGGTTTTAGTTTCTATTCGGCCATTTGGGGTGCAAAAAAGCGGAAACTTCAATACCTTCCTCCCAAGATCTCAATCGAAGGACATGGGATCAAACGTGGACTAACCGCTGTTCAGGCTGCCATTGTGATGGAGCAGCCTATGGATAAGCTGTTAACCATGATCCTGTTTGGAGTGATCAAAAAATCTGCTGCTTCTGTAAAATCACGTGAACCATTGGACGTAGTCGTGACAGAGCCAATTCCCACTGGATTGCAGCCTTATGAATTGGAATTCCTGACAGCATTCAAGAGCCCGGCTGGGAAAGAACGCCAAAAGGCGATGCAGGAAGTTGTTGTTAACCTTGTGAAGTCAGTGACTGAATTAATGAAAGGTTTCAGCCGTAAAGAAACTGTCGCCTATTATGAAGATATTAACAAAAAAGCCTGGGAACAAGTGGAGGCATCTGACACCCCAGAGATTAAAAGTCAAAAGTATGATGAAAACCTTGAATGGGAAATGCTCGATAAGAACTATGATGACCGGACCCAAAAAACCTTTAGTCAGGGACCTGTTTTCTTGCCGATGTGGTGGGGAAACTTCGACCCGACTTTCCGGGGTTCAACTGCGAGCCATACGCCAATATCTACAGGTTCAACCCCTTCGTTTGGTTCTTCCAAACCGGTCAGCATTAACTTACCTTCATTACCTGGAGCCGATTTTGCTTCATCAATGACCACAGGCATCCAAACCTTTGCTGCAGGTGCAGTCGGCAATATTACCAACTTCACTTCTGGAATTACCAATCGAACGAATCCACCGCCGCCACCTTCAACAAGCAGTTCCAGAGGCGGTGGAAGCAGCGGACATTCCTGTGCTTGCGCTTGTGCCTGTGCTGGTTGCGCATGTGCTTGTGCAGGTGGCGGTCGTTAGTATTGAATAAATAGATGACAACACTGGGTTATCAGCTCAAGGTCCTATCAGAAGGCTTTCGGGAAATATTCTCGAAAGAAGGAAATTTGCCTTCTGCTGGCTTATACCACCATCGGATTCAGCTTGACGGCGGTTATTCACGTGTCCACCTGCGTGTTAATCCCGATGTTTCTGGCTGCCTTGTGATTGATGCAGCCCAGATGATCCACCTCAATCCAACTGCCACTGTCATTGCATACCACTATTTAAATGGCAAATCTGAAGAACGGATCAACCGCCTTGTATCCAAATCTTTTTCTGTCGATAGTAACGAATTGATGTTGGATGTCAGGCAGACCATCAATCAAATTCATGAATTGACCAGACCAAATGGTGCCTGTCCTATTCATGAACTCGAGCTGGATACCACCATGCCTTTCAGTGCCAAATTAACAGCACCGTACAGAATGGATCTGGCTGTTACATACCGCTGCAATAATGATTGCCACCATTGCTACAATGCAAGATCCAGATCTTTCCCGGAAATGGATACATTGCATTGGAAACGAGTGATCGATAAGGTATGGGACCTATCCATCCCTCATATTGTATTTACGGGTGGAGAACCTACACTAAGGGCGGATCTGCCAGAACTGATAGCTTATGCAGAAAAAAAGGGACTGATCACTGGCTTAAATACCAATGGCCGTCGTCTCAGTCAAACAGATTACGTAAAGACACTCGTCGATGCCGGGCTTGACCACGTCCAGATCACTCTTGAATCACACCTGTCAGATATTCATGACCAAATAGTAAATTCAACTGGCGCATGGAAGCAGACAACAATTGGGATACAAAATGCTGTCAACACCCGTTTGTATGTCATGACCAACACCACGCTATTGCAATCCAACAGCCTGTTCCTTGATGGATTGTTAGCTTATCTTTCAGGATTAGGAGTACCCACAATTGGATTAAATTCATTGATTTATTCGGGTAAAGGGGCAAATGTAAACAGCGGTTTGAAGGAAGCAGAACTTGATGTCTATTTATCCAAAGCAAAAGAACATGTACAAAAATCTGGACAAAAATTGATCTGGTATACACCCACCCAGTATTGCCATTTTGATCCAGTCACTCAGGAATTGGGAATTAAAGGCTGTTCAGCTGCTCGTTACAACATGTGTATTGAACCGGATGGCAGTGTATTGCCTTGCCAATCATATTATGTTTCGCTTGGAAATATTCTCAAAGATAATTGGGAGAGTATTTGGAACCACCCACTTTCCGAATCTATTCGCAACAGATCAAACATTCCTGAAAAGTGTACGGGTTGTTCCTTGGTAGTTGAATGCGGTGGAGGTTGCCCTTTACAGTTTGAAAATGCAAGCGTGAGTGAGTTAAAGGTAAATCAATATACTAATTAACCAGAAATCTTACATTTGATTATGGATCAATTTCGTTGAAAAGAGGGAACTATGGCTAAATGGATGGATCGAATACAAGATATTTTCGGAAAAGGAATTCCTGTCCAATCAATCCCTGCGGGCATATACCATTACCAGTCTCCACCTGAAACAGATAGTCCGTACCGGCTGCACTTAAGGCTGGAAAAGGATGGACGTGGATTGCTGATCATTAATGCACATACCACCCTCCATCTTAATCAGACGGCTGCAGAATTTGCCTACTATATGGTCCAGGGATATGCTGAAGACAAAGCGGTCGCTGAGGTTACTCGTCGTTATAACATCAAACCTGATCAGGCGAAAGAAGATTACCTGGACATTGTAGGGAAAATTAAGACTTTGATCCAAACACAAGACCTGGAACCTGAGAATTATTTGAGTATTGACAGCCAGGAACCCTACTCTGAAGAAATATCTGCTCCATACCGTCTGGATTGCGGCTTGACATATAAAGTCAACTCACCCGATTTCAAAGCAGTTGCTCCTCATGAAAGAGTCAAACGGGAATTATTAACTGAGGAATGGCTTTCAATACTGACCAAAGCCTGGAATGCCGGTATTCCACACATTGTCTTTACTGGTGGTGAACCCACCTTAAGACCGGACCTTGCAGAATTGCTCGCTCATTGTCAGTCACTGGGACAGGTTACCGGTTTATTGACAGACGGCTTGAGGCTTAGTGATCATGAGTACCTCCATAGCTTACTGAATGAAGGATTGGACCACATCATGCTCCTTCTTGACCCGAAAAGCGAGCAGTCATGGGAAGCAATAAAAGATGTCCTGGTTGAAGATATATTCCTGACTGTTCATCTAACAGTAACTCCTCATGACCAATCGCAAGCATTTTCGACAATCGAACGCCTGGAAAAAATGGGTGTAAAAAATCTATCTTTGAGCGTTAAATCCCTTGAAGAAGGTTTGGTTTTAAAGGAATGCTCTGAATTTGCGACTAATAAAGGATTTAACCTTATCCGGGATATTCCAGTTCCTTACTCTTCATTTAATCCCTTCAACCTTGAAATCGATAACTCCCAGCAAGTAAAAGGTGAAGGTTACGCCTGGTTATACCTTGAACCTGATGGGGATGTGCTTCCGTCCCAGGGTGAAAATACCATTCTTGGGAATCTGTTGACCGATGATTGGTCATCCATCTGGGCAAATCGAATTAAGCCTATCATTGTAAATTGATGTTTTCCACACCTGAATGGCACTCCCGGTTCACTCAGCAAGCTCTCTGGACCGCGGAATTGCGCTCATATATCTATAAACTCGTCGCTCCTCGATCCGACGCAGCTATTTTGGATGTTGGCTGTGGAACAGGAGCATTGGAATCTGAATATGCAGCCCTGACTAATACCACGCTGACAGCCGTGGATATTGATTATCCGCGATTGGTTTTTGCAAGAGATCATTTTTCGGCTCATTGGGTGAATGGAAATGCCCTTTCATTACCTTTCACCCAGGATTCTTTTGATATTTGTCTTTGCCATTATCTGCTCCTGTGGATCAATAATCCCCTCCAAGCATTGGATGAAATGAAAAGGGTCACCCGTCCTGGTGGCCACGTTTTGATCCTGGCTGAACCTGACTATACGCATAGGATCGATTTCCCTGATGACCTTAGTACCTTGGGAAAACTTCAGGCTGAATCGCTTGTTTCCCAGGGAGCTGATCCGGGAATTGGTCCTTCTATTGCCGGATTATTGAATCAAGCTGATATTGAGGTCATCGAAACCGGTTTATCGGGGGGGCAATGGCATCCTTCAGCTTCAACTTATGAATTTGAAAATGAGTGGAAAACCTTAAAACATGACCTCTCGAATATTCTTGACTCCCGACCAGATCGAGAAATATCATGCACAAGATCTGGCAGCTCGGGTGGCAGGCACCAGGATACTTTTTGTTCCTGTCTTTTATGCCATCGGTAAAATCAAACCAAATTAATATCCTTGTAAATAACAGTAAAGGCGACTATAATTTCGGCAGTTCGGAAATCGGGGCGTGGCGCAGCCCGGCTAGCGCGCTTGCATGGGGTGCAAGAGGTCCCGGGTTCAACTCCCGGCGCCCCGACTGAACATAACCGCCTCCCCTGGGCGGTTTTTTTATCCTGATATGCCAAAGCAATTATTATTACTGCATAGCTCTTTAAAGAGCTTAAATATCTAAAGAATAAGGCAATCGAGATCACTTGGTATAGATAATTCTTGTAAGAATTATTTAGATTTTTATTACATTCCTCATTATTGAAAATTACATATAACATGTATAATCACCTTAGGTCATCTTTTTTTTGACAAGAATGGCCAAAGCGGTATAAAAACTACCGTTGCAAATCATTATTCTTTAGGAGGAATAGAATGATTTCGAAAAGAATTAACTTCATGATGGCTGCAACAATGCTGATTCTTATGGTCCTAACAGCATGTGCACCAGCTCCTGTCGCCCCAGTAGCTCCAGCCGTCCCAACCGAGGTTCCAGCTGCACCAGCAGAACCTGCCGCTCCAGTTGCACCAGCTGCACCTGAAGCAACAGAAGCTCCCGTTGTCATTACTGACACAGAGCTTAATGTACTTTGCACCCCACAAGAAGAATGGTGCCAGGGAATGAAACAGGAATTCGAAGCATTATACGGAATCACTGTGAACTACGTTCGTATGTCCGCTGGTGAAGCTTTAGCCCGTATTGAAGCCGAAAAAGATGCCCCAACCTTTGATATCTGGTGGGGCGGCCCGATCGACAGCTTCATTTCTGCAAAAGGAAAAGGCCTCTTGGAAACATATGACTCACCTAATTTTGTCAATATTCGTGATCCTAAACTAATGAAAGATGTTGACAATCAGTGGGTTGGTGTATATGTTGGAACACTTGGTTATGCGACAAATACCAATTGGCTTGCTGCACACCCGGATGCCAAAGCCCCCACCTCATGGGATGATCTTCTTAAACCTGAATTTACTGGTCAGGTAATGGTCGCACATCCTTCCACCTCAGGAACATCTTATACCGCAATTTCCACAGTTCTTCAGATCCGTGGTGAGGACGCAGGTTGGGAATATGTTAAAAAGTATGCTGCCCAGATGGCTCAATTCACGAAAAGTGGAGCTGCACCTGCAAAGTTTGTATGCCAGGGTGAAGCCGCAGTAGCAGTTGTTTTCTCACATGATATTGTGAATGAGATCGAGAACAATTCCTGCCCACTCGTACTTACCTTCCCTGCTGAAGGAACCGGATATGAAATCGGTGGAGAAGCCATCCTTAAGGGAGCAAAGAACATCCAGGCAGCCAAGTTATGGTATGACTGGGCGATTTCACCTGAAGGACAGGCACTGGGTCCAAAATACCATGCTTACCAGGCTCCAACCGTTAACGGTGTCGAGCTTTCTCACCCCGAACTGATGGAAGCAAAATTGATAGAATACGACTTCCTTTGGTCCGGTGAGAATAAAACCGCATTCGTTGAAAAATTCACCAACGAAATTGCCAACGCTGAAAATCTGAAACAATAGTCTTTGATTTTTTCTTCCGGGCGGCTTGTAAGCCGCCCGGAGACTTTTCCAGGAGGATTATGCAGACCACCTCAGCCAGTCCAGATTCTCCAGCTTTAAAATCCTCAAGTTTCATCAGAAGAATTCGTGAATTTACACTAATAGGGAGAGATCCTACCCTCTCTATCAGCTTGCTATTATCAGGAATTTTTATTTTTGTTTTCGTTGTTTTCCCATTATATCGATCTGTTTCTGGTGGATTTGTTTCCAAAGATGGTGCATGGGATGTCACTTATTTTGTGCGTTATTTTGATGATTATTATGGGCCAGCACTTAGAAGAGCCTTTACAGACACAATGTTGATGGGATTACTAACAGCTTCCGCGGGAACCCTGGTGGGATTCATTTTTGCCTATGCAATAGTCCGTTGTAATATCCCGGGTAAAAAGATAGTCCATTGGCTTGCCCTGGTCCCGACAGTATCACCCCCCTTTGCATTGGCATTAAGTATGATCCTGCTCTTTGGACGAAACGGTTTGATCACACATAAAATTCTGGGAATAGAATTCGTTAAAGGGATGAATGATGTTTATGGATTGGATGGATTAGTCATAGTCCAGACGATCACTTTTTTCTCAGTTTCTTATCTGATCCTCAAGGCGATGCTTGAACGTCTGAACCCGGCCATGGAGGAAGCTGCTGCCAGTATGGGGGCAGGGCGAATTCATCTATTTAGAACAGTTACTCTTCCTCTGCTGATACCTGGAATTGCGGGTTCCTTTTTACTTTTGTTTGTTGAATCTTTAGCTGACTTAGGAAATCCCTTATTTATTGCAGGTAATAAGACCGTGTTATCCTCGCAAATATTTCTGGCAGTGATAGGTGAATATAACTATCAGAAAGCCTCTGCTTTATCACTGGTGCTGATCATCCCTACATTAGTCATTTTCCTTGCTCAGCGGTATTTTGTAAATCGCCGATCGTATATATCTGTTACCGGCAAACCTGCAGGTTCGCAAATTATTGAAAAAGAACCGCTCATCAGGTGGACTTTTAATATCACAGCATATTTGATCATCGCTTTTATCATCATTTTGTATGCAACAATAATATACGGTTCATTCAGCACTGCCTGGGGTATTGACTTCACGCCAACTTTGAAACATTGGACCCTTACTGTTACACGGGGAGTAGAGGCTATCCTTGATACTACATTCTTAAGTGCATTAGCGACACCTTTTGCAGCTATACTGGGAATGATCATTGCCTGGTTGGTAGTTCGCAAGAAATTTTCCGGAAAAGATGCGTTGGATTTTACTTCCAACCTGGGTGGTGCAGTGCCTGGAACTATTCTTGGTATTGGTTTTATTATGGCATTTAATAAACCACCTCTTGCCCTGGCAATTGGAATCTATGCAATTCTGGCTTTATTCTTTTCGCAGGTGATTGGTAAAAAAGCTGCTGAACGGATTATCATTTTAATTATTGGGACTGCCATTGGAGTAAGCCTAACAAAAATTGATATTCGTGCTATGTATTTTTACCTGGGCTTTGCGTACTTGGCCATTTCAGTCGTGTTATTGATCACTCAGCGAAAAATATCAAAATCATTAATCACAGCATTGATCGGTATTTATGTGATGTCGACCAACTGGGCAATTGCGATTGGTAAACCAATCGCTGATTTCAGTCGAACTCTCGAAAGAGGTTTTTGGAGTAATGCGATCTTCCAATTTGCAGATTATTTGAAGGTACTACTCCAGCCGACCCCTGCTCTGTTGGCTATCGCTCTAATTTTTGCCGGAGTTATTCTATTGCAGGGGGTGAAGATCAGCGGCTTGCGGATTGGTCTTGGAGTATTAGGCCTTGCAATTCCTTGTGCGTTATTTTTTACAGGAGTTCCGTTTGCGATGGTGGGGGGTGCTTATATAATCATGGCAGCATTTATAATACGCAGCCTGCCGGCATCTGTGCGATCAGGAGTTGCTTCTCTTCAGCAGATCGATCCATCCATTGAGGAAGCCTCCAACATTCTAGGTGCTGATGCTCAATACACTTTCCGTAAAGTGACTTTACCCCTTATCTTACCGGCTTTGTTGGCTGGTTTGATATTCAGTTTCACAAGACACATGACCAGCCTCTCTGCGATCATCTTCCTGGTAAGTGCAAAATGGCGGATCGTGACTGCCTCCATTTTAAGCGAATGGGAACAAGGTGGGGTAAGTATTGCAGCTGCTTATTCAACAGTTATCATAGTATTCGTTATGGTAGCCATTGTCGTGCTCAACTTGCTTGTTAATAGGATATTTAAAGGCAGGGGCTCTGTGGATATGAGCCAGGGATTCTAATTACTTGAAACCGAGGATAAACCAATGTACCTGACCCTAGAAAACATCACGAAAATTTTCCCTCCACGTGGTGGAGTAAGCGAAGTTACTGCTGTTCATAACGTCAACCTGGAAATAAATAAAGGAGAACTGGTCACCCTGCTAGGACCCAGTGGTTGTGGAAAAACAACCACATTACGGATGATCGCAGGTTTTGAATTTCCAACATCCGGAAAAATTATTCTGGATGATCAGGAGATCAATTCACTCCCACCTCATAAACGTGAGATGTCAATGGTTTTTCAAAGCTACGCAATTTTTCCTCATTTAACAGTATTTGAAAATATTGCTTATGGATTGCATGTGCAAAAACTCTCCAAAGCAGTTATTTCAGATCGCGTGGATAAGGTTCTTGATCTTGTCCACCTGGAAGGGTACGGTGATCGCGCTCCCACCCAGCTTTCCGGGGGACAACAACAGCGTGTGGCTTTGGCTCGCGCCTTGGTGATGGAGCCAAAAGTCTTGTTAATGGATGAGCCACTATCAAACCTGGATGCAAAATTGCGTGAAGAAATGCGCACTGAGATCCGGCGTATTCAAAAAGGGATGAATATCACCAGTGTCTATGTAACCCATGATCAAATCGAAGCCATGACGCTATCAGATAGAATTGTCGTCATGAATCAGGGTGTTATCGAGCAGATCGGTACACCTGTTGAAATGTACCGCTTTCCAACCAATCGCTTTGTGGCAGATTTCATAGGCCGGGCTAATTTTGTTTCAGGTGAAGTTCAGGAACAGAAGAAACAAAGCTTAACAGTAAAAGCACTCGGAAAAGTGGTTGAGTTGAAGAACGTGATTAGGGAATTTAAAAATTTGGAAGCAGTTACTTTGGTTGTACGCCCTGAGATGATCCGGGTAAAGAAAACCGGGGAAATGTTCAATGGAATTATTCGCCGGTCAGTATATTTGGGGGATGTGATCGAATATGACGTTGATGTGAATGGACAATTGATCACCGGGACAGAGACTGATCCTTATGTAATGGACCTCTTCCCTGAAGGCGAAAAAGTAACTGTCGGATTCGCTGAAGGTTGCATCCAGGTATTGCCGGCCGAGAAAAATCATGTCTGAGTTTGATATTGTCATGATTGGCAATTTCGCCAAGGACAAATTAATTGTTGATGGCGTCGAGGAAATTGCCTCAGGTGGTGGAATTTACTACGGTAGTATAGCGATCAAACACCTTGGGGCAAGTGTTGCTGTGGTCACCAGGCTTCACCCTGACGATTTTCCGCGATTGGATGAATTGCGAGCTGAAGGAGTGGAAGTTTTTGCCACTGCAGCAGAGGGAACTTCTGGGATTGCCAATTATTACAAGTCATCAAATATGGAAACCCGTATATGCAAACCAATCGGGTTTGGCGGTAAATATTCGCTTAAAGATATTCCGGACTTTACCGCTAAAGTGATCATGCTTTCTCCTCTTTTTGCAGGTGAAGTAGATTTACCCCTCTTGCAAGAATTATCGAAAAGGGCACCAATTGGAATGGATATTCAGGGATTTGTGCGAGTGCCGGTTGAGAATGATCTTATCTTCCAACCCTG
The DNA here is from genome assembly GCA_963757065.1 of uncultured Chloroflexia bacterium. Classification (GTDB taxonomy): domain Bacteria; phylum Chloroflexota; class Anaerolineae; order Anaerolineales; family Anaerolineaceae; genus PNON01. Next base: position 122,148 of record CAVWQC010000002.1, read on the forward strand.
GACAGATATGGTTACCGGTTTGAGAAGTATCACTTACCTCAAATTAGATAAAGCAGAAGCTGAGTACATTACAGGATTATCAGATCTGTCTCAAATCTTGAATAAATTACATTCCATGGGGCCGAAGGAGATTGTTTTAACGCAATCATCAGGAGTAACAGTATTTTCTGATGGTAAATTGTATTCCGCTCCTTTCACACCGCATTCCCTCGCTGGACGAACCGGAAGGGGTGACACTTGCTTCTCTACATATATCGCAAAACGGTTAACTGATAGTGCTGAGACCGCCTGTCGTGGGCAGGTGTCGTGACAACTTTAAAACAGGAAATTCCAGGTCCGTGGAAAGGTACTCCTCTTCAGGTTGTAGCAATTTTAAAAACCATATATGCATGAAAAATATTTTTTAGTTTTTTGCTGCTTCCTTCACGATATTCATATTTCGTATTCATAAGGTCAATTATTATTCCAGGATATATGGATTAATAAATAAGAACCATCATAATCCAGGAATTCTCACCAGGTACAATTTTGCATAAAAATAGCCCACCGATATGTTGGCGGGCTATTTTTGTTACAGGGTAAGCATAATTTGGTTATTATGGAACGCAGAGTGCAGTTCCTGAATCTGCATAATTTTTTCCCGCTTCGGGGACAAATTGCCAGTCATAACTATCGGTGTGTAATGTAAATTTTAACACACCATAAGTATCACCATTCCGGGCAGCACTATTCGGAAGAATGGTTCCAAATCCATAATGACTCCTTCCTCCCATGCCAGCCACAAATTCCCTGATCCCGTTCACATCCGCAACTCCGATGGAGATTGGGGATCAAATCGCTCATATGTATGGTCATGTCCGTTGATGACAACGTCTGCATGATAATCATACAAAGCTTGCCAGAGTGGTTGTACGCTTGTTGTGCTGCCGTGAGTGGAACTGCTTGAAAAACGCGGTTTGTGCCAGTAAGCGAGTGTGCAGGTGGTAGGATTAGCGATAAGATCCTCCCTTAACCATTTTTCCTGTGCTGATCCACTGGCAGTGTTAATTTCGCTATTTAATACAACAATATGCCAGGTTCCCAGGTTGTAAGAGTAATAGCCTTTGGTCGGGTCACCAGCAGCAGCACCAAAATATCCATAATACCCTGTGGCACCTGAAGTATTGTATTCATGGTTACCGGGAGAAGGATACGTTCGGGATTTAAATCGACCCCAGGTTGGGTCATAGCAATCAGCAAATTCGGAGGTCGATCCGCTTTCATAAGCATTATCACCTGTTGTATAAACTGTACCGGCAATGCCATCGATTAGTTTCGCAGTTGCCTCATCGCCAGAACCAGAACAGCTTGCAATGTCACCTGCTCCAACCAAAACAGGATCACCACTGTTTGTAGGATCTACATTTGGAAGTGTATAAACAGTCGGTGTATTTGTTGGATCAGAAGATGATGTATTCGCTAAAGGTGGCGTTGGTGTACTTGTCATCATTACGTTTGAAGTAGGCACAGCTGTATTTGTGGGAAAATCTGAGGGGATTGTTGTCCCGGGTTCAGGGGTATTAGAGCGGTAAAGGTTCGGTGGGCGTATCTGATGGTATTTCCACAAATAGTGTCTCAGATGGAGCATCACCAATCTCCGTAGATGTCATAACACTCGAAATCACAAGCTGTGGAGACTTGTTCCCTGCTTCCCGGGAAGATAAATTTGTATTTCTAGAACTGGAAGTTGTGATCGCCAGAGTATAAGTGCCATCAGCTTGAATGGCGTTGCTTACATCAATTTCCAACCATCTCCCCCTTTTTATAACACTTGAAATTCCGATTTCAGATCCTATCTCCGGTGCATTATTATAAGTGATCCCACCTTCTTCCCAATTATTATCTGATACCGTGGAAATAGTGAAACCAGTACTATTTGAACTGTTGGCATAAATTCGAAGTTTTACTGATTGTATATCCAGGTCAGTTAATCCATTTACCTCAAAACGTAGGTAGCCATGTGTAACCGGATAATTATCCACATAGAGGGTATTGTTTGATCCATAATTGCTTTCAGGTTTGGATGCTTTTACAAATGAATCTGCCACAGGGAAGATGGTAATTTGATTTATTTCCTGTTGAGAAGGCGATGCTTCGAATGCCTGAGTTCTTAATGCAAAACCGAGTACCAAAGCCAGCAATAACGAGCACACTTGCTGAAAGTACTGGAATTAATTTTCTTGTCATAACACTCCAATCAGAGGAAATCCTAAAGGAAACACAATTGTCAGGTTTCTCCAGCTTACTTGGGGAATCTCTATTACTTGTGGTTAGCTTTCTTGCCCAAAAAAACTATTACTTTCTATTGCCTTCGTATAATTGATAGCCTATTACCATCACTACCAACAGGACCAAAGGGCCATTTTGAAATCAAGGATGATTAATTGACCAACGACCTGATCGATTTTAGGAATTCTGACTTATTGCTTAGTTCGCGCATTAACCTCAATACGACGATTTTATTTTAGGTTAAATTTCACCATCATAAAAGGTAACACCTTATACGTTCCTCGTTTCAAAGTTTCGCTAATTGATACCAAACTTACTGCTTTTGTTTGTGTACTTGATAAAACAAAGACCTATATTCGAACATCACAATATATTTGCAAGAATACTTGCATAATATATTATTTTGTTATATAATTTGCAAAAGTAAGTAATATTTCAAAATATTTCGTATTGTAAGCTTTTTGAATAAAAAAACAATATTCTCTCGTAAAAGGAAAGAAAATACCATGCAAAATAATATCGAAGCCATTCTTTTAGATGTTGGAAACACAATGCGAATTGTAATTAAAGATGAACTGTTCATGGCGCAATCCAAGCAGCAATTGGTCGATTTGACAGGGACAAAGATGTCAGTAGAAGAATTCATCCCACTGTTGGAAGACCGTTATCAGGTACTACGAAAACGGGCTAAAGAAAAATTAATCGAAGCATCTGAAAAAGAAATGTGGACCCAATGGATGTTACCTGACTTTCCAATTGAAAAAATCGCCCCGCTCTCAGCAAAGTTAACCCGACTTTGGCGTGATTGCGATGGCCGACGGATTCCACGTGAAGATGTAAAAGAGACTGTCCTTGAGTTACATAAGCGTGGATATAAATTGGGCATTATTGCAAATACAATAACTGAAACCGAGATCCCGGATTATCTTGAAACCGATGGATTGACCGATTACTTTACAACGGTTGTTCTTTCATCAAAGGTAGGAATACGGAAGCCTGATCCGGAGATCTATTGGGAAGCAGCTCGCCGGATGGGGGTTGAACCTTCCAAATGTGTCTATGTAGGTGATAATCCAGTCCGTGATGTCGAGGGTACCCGACTCGCCGGTTATGGAATGTTCATTCTGTTTTATGAGCCTGCAACTCAGGCAAAAGAACCGCCTACTGGTGAAGTTAAGCCGGATCACACTATAAAAACTATGAAAGACCTGTTGGATATTTTCCCTCCACGAAAACTTTAAGAGGTATGTAAATTATCTGGAAGGTTACTTGATAAGACTCTTGCATTCTAAATGAGTATCACCTAGTCGAATTATTGATAATGTGCAGCGAAGTGACGATGGAGGATTAATCCCTGGAATATTAAGTTACCAGGCGCATTAAGCAGAAATTATCGTCATGACAGGAAAGGTCAACTATATGAACAATGACATTCAAGCAATATTTCTTGACCTTGGCAATACTTTGAGATTATTGGTAAAAGATGACGAGTATCAATCGATTGCCCGCCAAAAAATCGTTGATCTCCTTGGTACAGATGATAAAACCGGATAAGTATTGTGAAATTCTAAACGAAAGATATAAAGCTTATCGTGTATGGGCATTTGAAAACATGACTGAAGCACCTGAGGTCGATCTTTGGACCAAATGGTTGTCACCTGAAATTGACCCCATTAAGATCGCACCATTAGCCGAAGAACTGACATATCAATTTCGGCAGACAAATGGCCGGCGGGTCCTGGTGGATAATGGTCGTGAAGTGGTAATGGAATTACACCGGCGCGGTTATATTCTAGGTATTATTAGCAACTTAATTTCGACCAAAGAAATTCCCGAATGGCTGGAAAATGATGGCTTCACTCCTTATTTCAAGTCAGTGGTTCTTTCTTCGGTTTTTGGGAAACGAAAACCAGATCCTGCAATTTATCATGAAGCAGTTTCGATAGCTGGTGTCAAACCAGAGAATTGTGCTTATGTAGGTGACAACCTGAAACGTGATGTGACCGGCACGCGTGAAGCAGGATTTGGAAAGGTGATCATCATGATCTCACCCCAAGAATTATCCTCCTCCACCATAACTGATGAGAATCGACCCGACACGATCATCAACGAATTTCGAGAGCTTCTGAATATTTTTCCTGGACGAAAGTAGGAAATTATGGTCCAAAAGGAAGTGCAAATATCAGCAGATAATCCTCCCCGTGGGGCGATTGCAATTGCCGGTACGGTTAGGGATCTCTACAAAGAAGGTCAGACCGATTACTCCCTGGACCCGATTGTTTTGGCAGATATTAATGGTTCTCCTATTGGCCGAATTAAAAATGGCGACTCAGTAATTTTTTGTTGCCGCCGGGGAGAGCGCGAGATTGAATTGACTGAAGCATTTACAGAAGTTGGCTTCCCCCACTTTCCACGCCCTGACCTTCAAAATCTTACATTTGTCATCCTGACTCTCTATCACGAAAAATTCAAGGATTTACCGGTCGCATTTGCTCCCTCCAGGATAATGGATACTCTCGGAGAAACGATAAGTCGAGCTGGCTTGTCTCAATTGCACACTGCTGAGTCAGAAAAATTTTCTCATGTTACTTTCTTTTTCAATGGTGGTAATAACCAACCATTCAAAGGTGAAACCGATGTGCGTATTCCAACGATCAAAGGAATTCCCTTTGATCAGATACCTGGAATGAGCCTTGATAAAGTTGCAGATCAAGTATTGGATGGAATAGCGAAACAATACGACTTTATTGTGACCAATTTTGCCAATGGAGACGTTATTGGCCATACAGCAAATCGTGAAGCCAAGATCCAGTGTGCCTCTCATCGTGGATAAGCACCTTGGGCGTGTGGTGGATGCTGCTCTTGCAGCCGATTACGTTACCCTCATTACTGCCGATCATGGCAATCTGGAAGAAATGACCAACCCCGATGGGACACCCCATGTGGCTCATACAACGAACCTCGTCTCATGCATCCTGATAGATCCACGTTCACCGGGATCAATTGATCTAAGGGATGGGAAATTAGCCGATGTCGCTCCAACTGTTTTATCAGCATTAGATGTCAACACAGCCAACCTCAATGCTTGGCGAAAATATTGCTGGTAATCATAACTGGGGTGAGAAAAGAAGGGTCATGCTCGTCATTCTGGATGGCTGGGGGAATGGAAAGAAGGATGAAACCAATCCTATTTTTCTTGCACAGACTCCAGTCTGGGATTCATTGCTCCAACGTTATCCGAATTGCCAATTACAGGCTTCGGGTGAAGCCGTGGGTTTGAAATCTGGAAAAGCCGGAAATTCTGAAGCTGGTCATATGAATATTGGTGCAGGTCGTGTAGTTCTTCAAGACGACGTCCGTTTGGATTTGGCGATGAAAGATGGATCATTTTATTCAAATGAGATTCTATGCCAGGCTATTGAAGAAACAAAAAAACGGGGATCCAGCCTGCATCTGATCGGGCTGCTCACAGAAAAAAGTTCTCATGGTTCAATTGATTATCCATTGGCAGTCTTAAAAATGGCAAAGGATAATGGTCTGGACAGGGTCTACCTGCATGTTATTTTTGATGGCCGGAGTACAGAACCTGGAAGTGCTCCAGCACTTCTGGAAAAACTGGAAATGCAGGTAAACGAAATAGGAATTGGAAAAGTTGTCACAGGTGTAGGTCGTGGTATTGCCCTCGATCGTGATGGAAATTATGGCAAGATCCAACGCGCCTTTGATGCATTGGTCATAGGAACCGGTAGAAAATGCGTGGAATAATTAGGAGGGTTTGCAATGGATCATAAATTCCTGCAAAGCCTGGTTATACCGGGGAAAACAAAAATAGCCATGATCATTATGGATGGACTCGGTGGTTTACCTCTCGAACCAGGTGGAAAAACTGAATTAGAAACTGCAAAAACACCAAATCTCGACGCACTTGCAGAAATGTCTGCGCTAGGTTTATCAGTCCCTCTTGGACCAGGAATTACTGTGGAGAGTGGTCCCGGGCATCTTGGTCTTTTTGGTTATGACCCCATTGAATATAGAATAGGGCGAGGTGTTCTGGAAGCAGTCGGACTCGGTCTCGATTTACAGGCAAATGATGTCGCTGTTCGCGGGAATTATTGTTCGGTTGACGATAAAGGTCTGGTAACGGACAGACGGGCAGGAAGAATTCCGACAGCTATTAGCGTGGAATTGTCAAAACTACTTACAACGCAAATTGAAGACACCACGTTTTCTGTTGAAACAGTAAAAGAACATCGTTTATCGATCGTAATGCGTGGACCAGGTTTAGGAAGTGCGGTTATTGGTTCTGATCCCAACAAAAATGGTTTACACCCTCTACCGATCAAGGCACGAAACAAAAACTCTGAAAGAACTGCCCAACTGGCAAGACTATTTGTGGAAAGATCGCGAAAAATCCTTGCTGATTATCAACCCAAACAACCAGCCAATATGATCCTATTAAGAGGCTTTGATCATTACCCGAATTTTCCATCCTTTCAGGAATTGTATGGATTGAATGCAGCATGCATTGCGATTTACCCGACATATCGCGGAATTGCGCAATTGGTTGGTATGCAAGTCCTTAAAGTTGAAGGGACTATGTTGAAAGATGAATTTGAATTGTTGGAAAAGAATTGGAACAACTTTGATTTCTTTTACCTGCATATCAAGGATACTGATCTTGGCAGGAGAGGATGGTGACTTTACACGTAAAGTACGTGTTATTGAAGAAGTGGATGGCCTGATTCCAAGGGTATTGGCTCTTAATCCGGATGTGGTCATTGTTAGTGGAGATCACTCGACGCCGGCAGCATTAAAATCCCACTCATGGCATCCTGTTCCTACTCTGATATATAGTAAAAGTGTCCGGGCTGACGGTATTGCTGAATTTGGTGAACGAGTATGCTCACATGGTAGTCTTGGAGTATTTCCAGCAAAACATATTATGCCTATCGCTCTCGCAAATGCACAGCGCTTGTCAAAATTTAGTGCTTGATTTGGTCTTGAATTTATATAAGGATAAATGAGAGATCTGAGTTAGAAAGGCGATTAGGAAAACGTATTCTTCACATCTACACCTGGTTCAGGACAGGATTTGTCAACTCAAATGTATCAACCTAATCAAAACTATTAAGGAAACACTTTATGGTCAATTCAGTTTTAGAAAATAAAGATGCCTTCTCGGAAAAATTATTCGAAATCATGAAACAAATTAATCCTGGCATTTCCAATTTGGAATTGTATGAATTCCGTTATGGGATGCTTGAATTGAATCCCGATAATGGTTGGAATTCAATTAAGTTGGATGGGAAAGAAGAAATCGCTTCCCGGATCAGCAATCGAAAATTCTTTGACAGTATTAAAGCCAAACCCACAGCTTGGGACAAAATAGTGTTGGATGAACAAGTATTACATCTGACGCAAATGCTTTTTGTTGGACTTGTGACTGGTGAATATACTCCAGACTGGGTAAATGACCATTTCTATTTTGATATTCGTGGTTTTTATTTCCTGGTTCGCACCAAATATTTCACCGAAAACGTTCTGAAATATTTTGGCGGGAAACCCTTTAAGCAATTTGAGAAAAAACAAAAATCGTTTGATCACAGCCAGGATATTGGTTATAAGGATTTTAAAGAAGCAAATAAGGAAGTGGATGATTTATTCTATTGAAAGTGTAAAGAAAATAATTAGCCGCGCGTGGCACGCCGATCATGATTGCCATTGCAGGGCCAACAGCTGCCGGGAAAACCGAAATCGTGGAACGTCTCCGTTCTTCCTTTGAGCAGGATGGTAAACAGGTCACATCAGTTGAATTGGATAATTTCATGACTGATAGAGATTACCGTGAAGCCAAGGGTATCGATTCTGAGGGTAAAAAAGCTTTGCATTTTGAGCTTTTTAAACAATGCCTTGAGGATATTACTCATGGAAAAAGGATAATCACACCCTGCTATAATTTCGTAGATGGCACATCCAGCCACGACCTGAGTGGGAATTTGAAACCAAACCGCATCCCTGTGGAAATTGAACCAGCAGATATAATTTTCATAGAAGGAAATTTTCCGTTTTTAATCGAAGAAATCCTGCATTTGATTGGAATCAAGGTGGTTTATCTCACAGATGACCCCATCCGCCTAAAGCGTAAATGGAAACGCGATATTGATCTACGGAAGAAATATGACGTTTCCTACTTACGAAATCGATACTTTAGAGAACAGTTCATCATGGCTGAGGTAGCCTACATTCCCCAAATGCAGGTATGTGATATGACCATTGACACTACCGGTGCAGCCTTATGGGTTTCGCCAGAAATTGCCAAAATACTAAATAAGGCAGAATAGGTATCGCATGGCAGGGACAAGTAGAATGCACTCTCCGGAAGAATTTTCAGATATTCTTTTTGAAATAATGAAGAATATCAACAAAGGCATTCAAGACCTTGAGCTCTATGAATTCCGTTATGCTCTGGAAAACTTATTCCCGGTAGGTGGTTGGGATTCGGTGGAATTGGACAGCCAGGAACTAATTGAAAACAGGATCGGGTCAAGAGACTTTTATACTCATATCGAACTAAGGCCGCGATCGGGAGAAAGCATTTGTTTGGATAAAACCATCATTCAACTTACCCAAATGCTTTTCGTAGGATTGGTAAGGAATAATTATTCTCCAGGATGGGTTAATCTTCATTTTTATTTCGATATTCGGGGATTTTTCTTTTTACCTCGTACTGAATTATTTTACTAAAGATGTACTCAATCACTTTGGGAACACACCATTTATGCAGCTTCACGAGAAAGCAAAAGCGCTTGGAACGCTTCCAGGGCGTCGGGTATAGAGACTTTAAAGAAGCCAATTTTGAAATTGATCAAGCATTTGTTGACCTTGTAAAGAAACTAATCGATCTTCGAGGAACCCCCATTTTGATTACCCTTGCTGGTCCTACTGCCGCCGGGAAGACTGAGATCACTGAACGCCTATTTAATATTCTTAATCAAGTCGGGCAAGAAAATCACAACGATTGAAGTGGATAATTTCCTCCTGGACAGGGAATATAGGGATGATAAACCCATGGGGAAGGAATCTACCCACTTTGACTTATTTATTGATAGTCTGGCGGAAATTCTTAAGGGGAAGAAAGTATTTATTCCAAGGTATGATTTTGTGAATGCTACATCCAGCCATGATTTGGATGGCAAGTTGAAGGATGGCTGTACTCCACTGGAGATAGAACCGGCTGATATTATATTCATGGAAGGTAATTTTCCTTTCCATATCCAGGAGCTATCAAATTTAATCGGAATAAATGCCGTATATTTGACCGATGATCCCATCCGGTTGAAACGAAAGTGGAAGAGGGATATTGACTATCGGAAGAAATACGATCCTACTTACTTTAGAAACAGGTTTTTCCGGACGCAGTTTTTAAGAGCTCAGGATATTTATTTGCCATTGATGATGGTTTGTGACATAGTTGTCGATACCACTGGTGCATCTCTCTGGGTTACACCGGAAATTAAAAAGGTATTGAATAAGGGATAGAGTCCGGTATGGTCTTTCCAAGTATGGCAGTAAACAACATTGAAGCCATTTTATTTGATATTAATGGCACCCTGAGAGTGCGGGAACTACACGAACCAACTCAGCGAGCTGCTATCTTACGTTTCCTCGAATTACTCGAAAAAAAAGACGTTCCCGAATCATTCTGGGAAGAATTGATCCGCCGACACAAAGCTTATGGCACCTGGGCACAGCAGAATCTGGTTCAATTGTCTGAAGAAGAGATATGGACACGCTGGATCTTACCTGATTTTCCATCTTCACAGATCGAACCTGTCGCAGCCGAATTAACTTTGCTCTGGAGTGAGCGCAAAGGACAAACATTACCAAGACCAGGTGCTAATGAAACCCTCGTCGAACTGAAACAACGAGGTTATCGACTTGGTGTGATCAGTAATAGCATGTCGACTTTGGATATTCCACGCAGTTTGGATCGTTATGGTTGGGCAGAATATTTTGAAGTAATAGTTACTATCCTCCTTTATTAAATTTCGAAAACCATCCCCGGAACCATTTTTGGAAGCAATCCGTTTATTAGATATTGATCCCGGTAAGTGTGCATACGTAGGAAACCGCATCTCAAAAGATCTGGTTGGTTGTAAACAGGCTGGTTTTGGTCTTGGTATCTTTCTCGAACCGCCTGAGAATCCGCAAAGAATTGAAGTAGATTTACCCATCCAACCCGACCTGGTCATCAGATCGTTAAGCGAACTTCTCAAAATTTTTAAGGTTAGGAAAAGCACCTCATTATGATCGTGCCTCCTGCTTTTAGGTCAAAGAATTTTCGCCTGTATTGGATCGGTCATTTAATTTCCATCGCCGGTTCACAAATGCAGTTATGGTCAATTTATTGGCACCTGCGTACCCTATCAGATCAGCCGGTAATTATCAGTGGAATAGGGTTGGCAAGGTTTCTCCCAATCATTTTCCTTTCGTTAATTGCCGGAGTTGTTGCAGATCGATATGACCGTCGGAAACTAACCATCTTGACACAACTCGCTCTTGGGTTGGTGGCTACAGTCTTGGGTGTCATGACTTTCCGTGAAAACGTTACTATTTGGTTGATATTTGGATTAATGATAGTTCAGTCAATAGCAGTAGCTTTTGATGTCCCCGCACGACAGGCATTGATACCATCCCTCGTTCCACGAGAAGATCTTCCAAGTGCCTACAGCCTTAATTCCATTGCGTCAAAAGTTGGTGGAATCCTTGGCCCGGGAATATCAGGGATAGTAATTGCATATCTTGGCCTGGAGTGGGCTTATTGGATAAATGCCATCTCATATATTGCAGTCATCATTGCATTGCTGGCCATGGGGAATATCGCAATTGTCAAACAACTAAGGACTTATTCCCTGCAAACGACTTTCGCTGACATTAGGGATGGCATAACATTTATTAAAAATTCTCCGGTTATCTTATCTGCCATGATCCTTGACTTTTTTGGTACATTTTTTTCCTCAGCTAATACCTTGCTTCCATTTGTAGCCAGAGATATCCTCCATGTAGGACCCATTCAATACGGCTGGCTCTCCGCTTCACAATCCATCGGTACTCTAATGATTGGTATTTATGTTTCACAAAAACGTAATTTATATAAGCAGGGAATGACGATAGCTATATCTATAATTCTCTTTGGATTGGCAACCATCCTATTTGGGTTATCAACATCTTTTTGGCTGACAATGGCAGCGCTCATACTTATCGGAGTTTTCGATGGGCTAAGTTCCATAATTCGAAATATATTACGCCAGGTGCTCACTCCCGATGAAATGCGTGGCAGGATGATGAGCATTACCCAAATATTCTTTAAAGGTGGACCTCAACTGGGAGAAGTTGAATCAGGTATCATCGCCCAGTTATTCAGCCCTCCGGTTGCAATCATAACGGGGGGAATTGGATGTGTGATTGCGTCGTTGTTAGTTCTAAGAAAATATCCCCAACTGTGGCATTACAACGGTGATGAGCAAATTGTCGCAAAACAATCGGCCACATCAATTCGTTGACCTGTTCAAAATCCAATTTATGATCTCGATATCATATTAACTTAACTAATCATTGCATTTTTTATATATTTTGTTGTAAGATATTACAAATGCAAGTAATGTTTCAAATTATTTCTTCTTGCAAGTAAAATAATATTTAGACAAAAGGTGTTCTTATGACAAGCACATCCCCCCAACAGATTATCGATGTTAGTCAAGTCATTGGTGAGCATTTTTCTAAGTTGACAAAAAGCGAGAAAAGAATTGCAAATTACTTCAATAAGTATCAGGATGAAGCTGCATTTCTTGCGGCTGGAGAAATTGCACACCGGCTAAACCTAAGCGAAGCAACCCTGGTGAGATTTGCCAGGTCACTGGGTTTTGATAGTTACCCTGCAATGAGATCAGTTTTACAGGATAACTTTCGCCATCGTGTCACTCATTCAAACAGGCTGCGCAGCAGGTTAACAGAATTACGTGAATCCGGTGGTATTTTTGAACGCTTGGTCACTTCGGAAATTGATTATTTAACTGAGGCACTCCAGTCTGTAGACCGGAATGCTTTGGACGCTGCCGTTGAACTTCTACGCACCCGGTCCAGGGTTTTTGTTTTTGGTATTGGCCCATCCATATCACTGGTGGACTTGTTGGAAATCAGGCTTACCCGCTCTGCCAAGCATGTCATTGCCTTGAAAACCTCTGGCCGTGAAGTGCTTGAACCATTGCTCTTAATGAATAAAGATGATCTTTTGATTGTTATAGGTTTCTATAACATGACCCCCAACCTGCAAATGGCTTTGGAACATGCAAATAAAAACAAAACTCCTGTTATTTTAGTCACTGACACCCTTGGACCGCTAATCAAGGATAAGGTCGATGTGATATTGGCTGCACGGCGTGGGCCTGTGTCGGCATATCACTCTCTTACTGTACCCATGACCATCATCAATACGTTATTGTTGATGTTAAGTCAGGTTGATGAAGCTCATGTCATGCCCAACCTCGATTTATTAGATGAATACCGTCAGCGCCAAATTGAATTATTAATGAACCCAGACTGAATATCCAAGAATAAGAATATTATCCAATTCAAACCTGGAGAAAACAATGTCAAATGTAGCATTTGTTCCATCATCATCACAGAAATATATGGCTCGGTTTAGAAGGTTTATACATTGGCTGAGCAGTCCACATGTGGTTTTATCCTTGATCATGTTGCTCATAATGTTTTACATGGTCATCATCCCATTATATCGGTTGGTATTAACTACAATTACCTGGCAACCACAAGATATCTCTCGTGTTCCTGAAGCGGTAGTGGGAGACTTTACACTCTTCCACTGGATCAGGATGATGACAGGTGTTTTGGGTAGAATTTATACGTTAACCCCATTGACGCATTCGATGACGATTGCCTTGGGATCAACCGCCCTCGCCTTTTTAATCGGTGGAGCATTAGCCTGGTTGGTTGTCCGCACAGATATGCCAGGAAGAAAGATAGTGAACGCACTGGCAGTTCTCCCCTACATTATGCCGAGTTGGACCATCGCTCAAGCCTGGCTCGTTTTATTCAAAACCAGGCTATCAGGAGGAACTCCAGGATTATTTGAGACCCTGGTGGGACAAGCCCCTCCGGATTGGTTTTCTTATGGTCCTGTACCAATTATCATCTGTAGTGCATTGCATTATTACACTTTCTTTTTCCTTTTTGTTTCAGCGGCATTAATGTCGATCGATTCCAACCTTGAAGAAGCCGGCGAATTAATGGGTGCTAGTCGCTGGCGCATCCTGCGCAAGATCACCTTCCCGCTTGTTCTCCCTGCGCTGCTTTCAGGCTTTATTATGACATTCTCCAAGGTGATGGGAACTTTTGGTGGACCGAATATTTTGGGTTCACCGACCAGGTATTATGTGGTTGCTACAATGCTAAGGGGAAGCATTGCTGCAGGTGATAAAGCTGATGCTTTTGTGCTTGGTATTGTACTAATCTTATTCGCCATGGTCACAATTTCTTTCAACCAGAGATTGGTAGGAACCCGTAAAAGTTATGAGACAATTGGCGGACGTGGTTTTGTTGCCCAGGTAAGCAAATTGAGAAGCATGAAAAAAGTCTTTTTTGCAGGTGTTATCGTTTTTCAAATCCTGGTACTCGTGCTTCCGGTGGGTCTGCTTCTCCTTTCTTCGGTAATGTTACGCTCGGGTGATTACAGTATTGCCAATCTCACATTGCAGCACTGGATAGGTGACGCAAATACGATTTATAACAGTGGAGAGCCCGGTGTCCTGCGAAACCCGAAGATCTATGCAGCAGCCTGGAATACAATAAAATTAGCTCTATATACCGCCTTTTTCACAGCCTTTCTGGGTATTATTCTCGGTTATGCCATTGTAAAAGGCCGTGGCACCCGCTTATCCAAGCTTGTTGAGCAATTGGCTTATATCCCATATGTTATTCCGGGAATTGCCTTCGGCGCAGTGTATATTGCCATGTTTGCCCGTAAACTCGGGCCGCTGCCTGCTCTTTATGGAACATTTGCATTACTTGTAATTGTATCTGTATCTAAACACTTACCTTATTCATCCAGGTCGGGAGTCTCTGCGATGATGGCGGTCGGCAGGGAACTCGAGGAGGCAGCAGCTGTTGCTGGTGCGAATGCCTGGCAGCGTTTCAGGAGCATCATCTTTCCACTGACGAGCAGTGGCTTCGTTTCCGGGTTTCTTCTGACGTTTATCACCACCATGCGTGAATTGTCTTTGATCATACTGCTGGTCACACCTGCAACACAACTTTTAGCCGCACAGACTATGTTTTATATCGAAAACGGAGATGAACAAATGGCAAATATTGTCATTCTAATTCTCATCACTATCACATTGATCGGTAACTTTACTATTGGGCGGTTCAGTAAGGGCGGTAGTCTTAAAAAAGGTTTAGGAATGTAAAGAGAGGATATCATGACAACAACAATCAGAATCAACAACCTAACGAAAAAATATGGAAAAGTAACAGCGGTCAAGGGAGTTAGCTTGACTGTAGAACCGGGAGCATTCCTAACCCTGCTTGGTCCTTCTGGTTGCGGCAAGACTACATTACTGCGCTGTGTGGCTGGCCTCGAAGAACCGGATGGTGGTGAGATCTATATTGGTAACAAACTGGTTTTTTCCTACGACAAAGGCATATCTCTTCCCCCGGGTCAGCGCGAATTGGGACTGGTCTTTCAGAGTTACGCATTATGGCCTCACATGAAGGTGGATAAGAATATTACCTTTGCTCTGGAGCTCCAAAAAATGCCAAAAGACGAAATGGCGAAACGGGTAAAAGAATCACTCGCTGAAGTTCAGATGGAAGGCTATGAAGACCGTTATCCACGGGAAATGAGCGGCGGACAACAGCAGCGTATTGCTTTAGCCCGTATGTTGGCTTATCGTCCCAAGGTTTTCCTGATGGATGAGCCCCTCTCCAACCTGGATGCACGCTTGCGTATGGACATGCGGACGGAACTTAAACGCCTGCACCATATCTCTGGCGCTACAACCATGTATGTGACCCATGACCAGGTGGAAGCCCTGACCATGTCCACTACGATTGCTGTAATGAAGGAAGGTGTGATACAGCAGATGGATACTCCGGATAAGATCTATCACTATCCAGCCAACCTTTTTGTGGCAGACTTTATCGGCAATCCGAAAGTCAACTTGATACCAGGTCGTGTTGCTGGAAAAAATATCGTTGATCTCGGAAAATTTTCCATTCCTGTCAATACATTCGGAAAGACCGGAGATGTTGTGGTTGGTTTCCGTCCCGAAGATATTAAGATCTCTACAAAAAAGACAGATGGCGCAATTGAATTTCTTGCCTATTCCGTCTTGCCGGCAGGAGCAGATACAACCCTTATCGTCCGCAATGATGAATTGGAGTTAACCATAAAAGAGATTGGAATCAGCAAGATAAAAATGGATGAAAAAATATGGCTGAATTTCGACCCGGATACTCTCAATCTCTATGATAAAGAATCTGGAAATTTGGTATCTGCTTAGGTTTCATCAGCTAAATCATTCTGAAATATATCGTTCAGAAACGTGAAACTTGAACATTGAATTCACTTTCGAAATCATCTAGAGCGAATTCGAAAGGAGGTTGTAAAAAGCGAATATCTGGTTTTGGTCATTCAAATCTCATTAGATCAATTTGGAGGATTAAATGAAGTCACTTGTTAAGATATTAACTTTCATAATGTTGATCAGCATGCTGTCTGCATGTGCAGCGCCTGCTGCACCCGTCGCACCTGCTGCCCCGGCTGAACCTGCTGCTCCTGCTGCTCCTGCTGCACCTGCTGCACCTGCTGCTCCTGCAGCTCCCGCCGCCCCGGCCGAACCTGTTCTCACTGAAAATCAACAATGGGCCAAAGATAATGGCGTTGGACCATACCAACCAGAGACACTGGATTGGGCAGCGATAGAAGAAGCTGCAAAGAAGGAAGGAAAAGTTGTTGTTTATGCAAATTCTTCCAAGATCGGTAAACTACAGGAAGCTTGGGAAGCTTTATATCCAGACATAGAATGGGGCGGTACCGAAGCTGATGGTATTGACACCAAGATGTCCGCTGAACAGGAAGCTGGAAATGTTGTCGGTGATGTCTGGTTTAACAGCGATGGACACATCCTTTTTGGTAGATTTGTCCCCAATGAGTGGCTCTGGTCATTTGTTCCCGATGGTGTGGTCATTCCTGAAGTTACTCCAGAGCGACCGTTTGCAATTGCCCGCCATGGTACTGATCTATTTGGATACAACCAGGAAGCTCATCCAGATGGCTGCCCGGTTACTAATATTTGGCAGCTTACCGAACCCGAGTGGCAGGGTAAACTCTTCATGGAAGATCCTCTTTCTGATGTAAGCATGATGGCAAAATTGGCTACATTCGTGCAGAATGCAGACAAAATGGCAGAAGCTTATCAAGAACTATACGGAAAAGATTGGTCCACTGATGAATATGCTGGTACTGACGCATTCGGTATGACTACCGATGACGCAGGTTATCTCTGGCTGAAAAAACTTGCTTACAACAAACCTAGCATTCAACCTGGTGGTGATGAAGTAGATGGTGCCTATGCAACTATCGGCATGGATCTGACCACAGAACCCGGAATGGGTATATCTGGTTATTCCAGCTATCAGACGACCATGGAAGGCGAATTAGCTATGGCTCCCTGCTTTGGGATGAAACCCGCAACTGGTATTTTTAAGACCAGTTACCTGGCTATCGCCAATAAAGCTGCCCACCCCAACGCTGCGAAATTATTTATCAAATTCGCCCTCACTCAGGAAGGTTTCGATCCCTGGAATGAAATCGGTAACTATTCAGCAGTCGAAGGTATCGAAGCAGCTGAAGGCACCTTACCTTACGAAGAACTGAAAGCTCAAGTTTTTGAGATGGATCCAGTTTTTGATTGGAACAATGTCAGTAAAGTGCGTGATTTCTGGGCTGTTAGCCTGCTATCTGCACCTGCACCAGAAGATTAACAATAATAATAGCTGTAATTTTATAAGTTTCTTTGGACACGGAATATAACCGGTCCGTGTCCAAAGAATTCGTTCATATTTGCACTATTCTCGTGTACGAAAATATTTGGTGATATATCAAACCCTTGGAAATAATCATCTGAGGGTGAAATTGGAGTATTTTAATGATGCAGGGTCGACGGGTATGACTATAAAAGCGGTATTCTTTGATATGGGTGGGACCATAGAAACATTCCGGTTTGATCGGGAAATGAGGTATAAAGCCACACCTGCTCTTAATAATTTATTGATTTCCAAAAATATCGATCTCCTCCTTACTGAAAATGATTTATTTGAACTTATCACTTCAGGTCTGGATCGATATCATAAATGGGCTATCGACTCTCTGATTGAGTTACCTTCAAACCGTGTTTGGAAAGAATATATTCTGTTTGATTATCCCCAGTTCTTCCCGATTTTAGATCAAACCAGCGAAGAATTGACTTACTGGATCGAGACAAATTACTACGAACGCGCACTCAGACCTGAAATACCAGCGGTTCTTGACAAATTACAAAAAATGGGGCTAATGATTGGACTCATTAGTAACGTTTGCAGCCTCAGCCAGGTACCAGAAAATCTTAGAAAATATGGAATTATTCAATATTTTAATACTATAGTGACATCGTCAGGATATGGTAGAAGAAAACCTGATCCTTCCATTTTCCACCAGGCAGCATTCCTTGCCAAAATTCCAACTTCACACTGTGCTTACGTGGGTGATCGAATTGCACGCGATATTATAGGTTCCCATAAAGCCGGTTTTCGCCTTGCGATACAAATAATTCATGATTTCGATCATGGTGAAATAGACGAAGGAGCGCAACCGGATGCTGTGATCCATTCCATGGATGAATTAATTAATATTATTCAGGTCGAAAATCTTCAAAAAACGAGCTCTCCGCCAGACAACCATCCTATCAAAGCTTTCCTCTTTGATGCAGGAGATATTCTTTACCACCGTCCGAAAAGGGGACATCATCTTCGTATATTCCTGAATGAAATTGGTATTTCTGAAATAGAAATTCCGAAGGATAAGAAAAAAGAGTTGAGAGACCTGGCTTATAAAGGATTGATCAATCAAAGCCAGCAGCGGGAAGCGATCATGCAATATTATGGTGTCACTGATCCGGACCTCGTTAAACGTGGTTGTCAGGCATTGGAAGATGACGATAATAAAGTTCAATTCTTTCCCGGAGTTCAAGAAACCTTGAAATCATTAAAACATAATGGTTATCTTCTGGGTATCATAACGGATACTGCCAACCCCATCTCGGTCAAACTAAGTTGGTTCGAGCGTGGAGGATTTGCAAATGTATGGGATTCGATCGTTTCGTCACAAGAGATAGGCGTTGAAAAACCTGATCCTAAGATCTATCAGGCTGCACTGGACCATCTTGGTTTACAACCTTTTCAGGCAGTATTTGTGGGTCATAACCCCATTGAATTGGAGGGAGCATGCGCGATCGGAATGACGACGGTTGCTTTCAATCGGGACCCTGGTGCAAAGGCAGATCATTCGATCGTTCATTTCAAGGATTTGTTGTCTCTAAAGTTTGAAGATCGATTCCCTGAAGGTCAAAGGATATGATTGACAACCGCATTACAACAATTTTCTTCGATGTTGGCAGAACATTGCGGAAAAATGTTCCAAATCCGGCTACCCGTGATTATTGGCTTGGAAAGATTATTTCTACTACCGGCATCAGTTGGACGCCTGATGAGCTTGCCAGGCAAATTACTCTGCGGCTTGGGGGTTATAAAAAATGGGCAAGTGAATCCCTTGAAGAATTACGTGTATATGATTTTTGGCGGATCTGGCTGCTGCCTGAAGCTGCAAACAAAATCACTCACCTTAATGCCCCTGAACTGAACCGATATTCCCGCAGGGCAATAGGTGATGGAATATTATTACCTCATGCATCTGAAGTCATCCGTGAGTTATTCAAAAGGGGTTACCGACTCGGAGTGATCAGCAATACAGTCAGCTCAGAACAAACCCCGGATTTTCTAAAAGAAAACGCATTGACTGATTTCTTTGAAACCATAGTTCTTTCATGCAATTTTGGTAAGAGAAAACCGGATCCCTCGATATTCTTTGAAGCAACCACATATATGGGCGTTGATCCAAAAAATTGTGCATATGTTGGTGACCAATACACAAAGGATATTATTGGAAGTAAAAATGCCGGGTTTTCGGAATCCATACAAATTAAACACGATAGTTCTACTCAAGAAATTTCAATAAATCCCGCAATCAAACCAGATCACACAATTAGTGACTTGAGAGAATTGCTGGATATTTTTCCACCGTTTTATAAAGTGATTAACAATAAGCAGCCAACCAATGGATGAAAAGAGAGATATGTGGAATATTTCCCTTTCAACCATGTGGAGTTATGAAAGAAAAATTAGCCTTATCGAATTAAATGACATCGTGAAGCAACTGAATATTTCCGGGATCGAATTAAATCACAGCCTCAAACTGAAAGACCTTGCAGATATTAATCTGGGTGATTTACCCATCACCAGCATCCATGAACCTTGCCCTTCGGATAATTCGATGTCAAACCTGTCCAGAAAGGATTGGTTGATCTCATCCGAGGATGACGATAATCGCAGACAGGGTGTCCGGTCTGTAATGAGAAGTATTGAACTTGCTGCTAACTTAGGTGTCAAACTGCTTATTACCCATCCGGGAAATACAGGATGGGGGAATAAATTAGAAGATAAATTGCGGGTTCTTTATAATGAAGGTAAAGTTGAGACTGAAGAATATCAAGATCTATTTCAAACCATGAAAGACACCAGGAACGTGAACCTGGCCCCTCGTCTCGACGCTGTAGAAAAGAGCCTCAAAGAGTTAATTGAATTTGCAGGGAAATCTGGGGTTAAATTATCCCTTGAAAACCGCTATCATTATATGCATATTCCAACCATTGAGGAGATGGAAAGGTTTCTCCTCCTGGGAGATGAAAGCCAAATTGGTTTTCAGTTTGACATCGGTCACGCCTTTACAATGGATCGATTAGGATTTATGCCATTAATGGGCTGGTTGGAGAAATTTGGATCAAGGATATCTGGCGTACACCTGCATGATGTACGTGGATTGGAAGATCACTTCTCGCCCGGTCTGGGTGATGTAGATTTCAGTTTGATATCCAAATACATTCCAAAAGACGCTGTTCGAACCCTTGAAATAAAAGGGGTCAATGATATAAATGATATCCGTAATGGTTTGGAAGTTCTGGGTAAAGCATCTTTAATTAATAAATATCAATAAGTAAGAAATTTTGAAAACCTTTGGAGGCCATATTATGAAATCATTATTTACGAAACGGCAAAATATCTTTCTCAAGTTACTTCATGATCAGGCGCAGGCAACTCTTACTGGTCTTGAGGCATTACTGAGCTATATGAAGAGCCCGAATTCTGAGTGCTCTACCAAACTAAAGAATAGTGAAAAAGAAGCAGATGAATTCCGCCGCATTCTGATCTATGAATTGAATAAAACATTTATTACTCCTATTGATAGGGAAGATATTTTTTCCTTATCGAGGTCTATTGATGATGTTCTGGATTATGCATATTCCACTATCACTGAAATGGAATTACTGAAAGTCAAACCAACCTCCTATATGGAGAGGATTGCTTCGTTATTGCGTGATTCTGCCAATGAGATATTAATGGCTGTCGACCGCCTTCAAGATCACCCGGGTGTTGCAAGTGAACATGCTCAACGAGCCAAAGCGCTCGAAAATAAAGTGGAAGCGATCTATCGCGAAGCTCTGGCAGAATTGTTTAGCGGTGCCGAAGATATCAAACATGTGATGAAAATATTGAAGATGCGTGAAGTTTACCGGCACCTGAGTAATGCTGCCGATCGTGGGGATGAAGCAGCCAATGTGATTGCAGACATTGTAGTGAAAACCACCTAAGAGATCCTATGGAATTTTCACTGATAGTCCTCATTGTCCTGGCATTGGCATTTGATCTGCTCAATGGGATTCACGATTCCAGCAATATAGTCGCCACAATGATCTCATCCCGGGCGTTATCACCAAAGATGGCTTTGGCAATCACTGCCGTGGCAGAGTTTTCTGGTCCTTTTATTTTTGGCGTTGCGGTAGCAAAAACCATAGGTGATGAAATTGTAAAATCGGGGAGTATTAGTATTGGAATGATTATTGCCGCACTGACAGGTGCAATAATCTGGAATTTGCTTACCTGGTGGCTTGGAATGCCAAGCAGTTCATCTCATGCTTTGATTGGTGGAATTTGCGGCGCAGTAGTTTGCGGAGCCGGTTGGCAGGCACTAAAACTGGAAGGCTTTGAAAAAGTCCTGATTGCATTGTTTGCTTCCCCTATCGTTGGATTTATTGTAGGTTGGTTGGTGATTAAAACTTGTTTATCTATTAAGTTGGAATGCGTCACCGAAAATTAATTGGGTCTTTAAAAAATCTCAGATATTGACTTCAATAGCTTTAGCCCTAAGTCACGGAACGAATGACGCCCAAAAATCAATGGGAATAATTACACTCGGTTTGGTCACTGGTGGCTATCTAACCAGCTTTGTTGTCCCGGTTTGGGTGATCTTGCTCTGTGCAACCATGATTGCCACAGGAACAGCTGTCGGTGGCTGGCGATTAATTCGAACGTTAGGGGCAAAGTTCTATAAAATTCGGCCGGTGGATGGCTTTTCTTCTCAAGTGGCATCTGCTTCGGTAATTTTAGGTGCTTCTTTAGTGGGTGGACCTGTTTCGACCACTCAGGTGGTCAGCACAACGATTATGGGTGTAGGTGCAGCAGATCGAGTTAATAAAGTCCGTTGGGGTGTGGCAGGAGAAATTGCAACAGCCTGGTTTCTAACCATTCCAGCGACCGCATTGTTATCTGCGGGATTGTATTTGCTTATTCGATATCTTGATCAAGTAAGCATTGATATTGACAAATTAATAAATCAATAAACCAATCCTTGACATATTCTTTATTCAATTTGCACGAAATCGTGCTTGTAATGTAGTATTTTGAAAGAAGAAATATGACTTTCCATTGATATTAGTAATAATTCTTTCCTTGGCTTCGATCTATTAAATGGGATCAGAGATTCTAGCAATATCGTTGCAACTATGATCTCATCCCGAGCTTTACCACCTAAATGGCCCTTGCAATGACTGCGATTTCAGAATTTTCAGGACCTTTTATTTTTGGAGTGGCTGTTGCAAAAACGATTGGTGATGAGATCGTAGTACCGGGCACGATTAAGTTTGAGGTCATGATTTCTGCTTTGATCAGCGCAATTCTTTGGAACCTACTCACCTGGTGGTTGGCATTACCCAGTAGTTCTTCTCATGCTCTGATCGGTGGAATTATCGGAGCTGTTGATGAGCGGGGCAGGCTTTCAGGCATTAAGCTTGCTGGGATTGATAAAAATCCTTATTGTCCTTATTTACATCGCCTTTAATTGGATTTTACTTTGGTTATATCATTACCCAAGATTGTCATTTCGCCTTATCTTGGAAAGTCACGCCCAAAGTGAATACTTTATTTAAACGTTCCAAATTGTTTACTTCAATTTCGCTTGGCATTAAGTCACGGTGCAAATGATGCACAAAAATCCATGGGGATTATCACCCTGGGATTAGTGACAGCAGGATATATTGATCTAAATTCAAAGTACCACTCTGGGTGATTGTTACCTGTTCAGGCATGATCTCTCTTGGTACTTCGCTGGGAGGTTGGAAATTAATCCGGACTCTAGGCTCAAAATTTTATAAAATCAAGCCAGTCGATGCATTTTGCTCCCAACTATCTTCTGCTATCGGTAATACTTGGAGCTTCATTAATTGGTGGTCCAGTGTCCACAACTCAGGTCGTCAGCACCGCCATTATGGGTGTCGGTGCTGCTGAAAGGGTAAACAAAGTTCGTTGGGGAGTTGCGGGAGAGATCGCTACTGCCTGGTTTCTGACCATTCCAGCTACAGCGTTTGGTGGCAGCTGGTGTTTATTGGGTGATCAATCGATTATTCATGTAATCAATAAAATATCATCAAGAATAAAGGATTAATATGGAAAGCAATCATAACTTCGATGTAGTTTTCGCTGGGAATTATACAAAGGACACCATCATAACACCACAGGGAACCCGGTATGTGGATGGTGGTGGAATGAATTATGCCGCCAATGCTTCTGCCCGCCTGGGAGCCAAAACAGGTGTCATCACCCACCTCGCACAGGAAGATGACTATGTGATCAGGAAAATATCTGAATCAGGTATTACTTGTTTCCCGGTATATACTCCAAATTCCACCCGGGTCACACTGGAATATTTAACCGATGATCCGGATATCCGCAATTTATATGTAACCAGCGTGGCAGATCCCATAGAAGGAAAAGAACTGGATGTTCTGAAAACAAAATGGGTTGCCATAGGTCCATCCTTGCGTGGTGAAGTAGGTTTTGAGTTCATCAAGCATGCAAAATCTCTCGGAATCAAAATAGCTTTGGATGTTCAAGGTTATGTTAGGGTATTGCGTGGTCAGGATCTTTGTTATGAGCCCTGGGATGAAATGAATGCCATACTGCCTTATGTGGATGTGTTAAAAACTGATGCAGTCGAAGCAGAGTTTTTGACCGGGAAATCAAATATCCGGGAAGCCGCTTTATTTTTTGCCGGTCTCGGATCAAAAGAAATATTATTGACCCATCGCGATGGCTTGCAGGTTTATGCCAATGGAAAATTTTATGATCGTAAGTTCCATCCTGAAACCCTTATTGGCCGTTCAGGACGCGGTGATACCTGTGTCGGTTCGTATGTTGCCTCCAGGATCACGAAAGAGCCGGCTGAAGCAGCCACCTGGTCTGCCGCAGTAACCAGCCTAAAAATGGAAAAACCCTGCCCATATGACCGGTCATTGTCTGAATTGACCAGCTTCATCGCAAAATGGTATAACCATGGATCAGCCGATTGAGGTCAGGAGAACCAGAGCAGCGCTGGAATATCCGGCTTTATACAAAAGAGTGATCGACCAGTGGAAGCTGGAAGGTGAAGATGCCTTCTGGTTGATTTATTCAGCCAACTATTTATTTCGGTGGAGAGGAGTACGCTGGGCAGTTGACCCGGTTACCCTTTCTTCAAGATTTCCAGCTGATTTTCCCTCCCATCCTGAGGCTGATTTTGCTAAATCGGACTTTGTCGTTCTGACCCATCGGCATTCTGATCATCTGGATAAAAAACTATTACAGGCAATTTCAAATATCAATATTCCCTGGGTGGTTCCTGAGTTTCTATTGGATGAAATACAGAAAATCGTCCACCTCCCTGATCACCGTATCATCGTACCTGTTCCCGGAAAACAACTGGAAATTTCAGGGATCAAGATCCTTGCTTTGGAAGGCTCTCATTGGGAGAAAACTGGCGATATTACATGCTCTAGGAACTTCGATCTGCGTGGAGTTCCAGCATACTCATACCTTTTTGAAGCCCACAATAAAAAATGGTTTATTCCTGGTGATACCCGAACCTATGATCCAAAACAAGTCCCCAATCTAGGTCATCTGGACGGAGTTTTAGCCCATGTTTGGTTGGGACGGAATGGTGCATTGAAGGATCCTCCACCACTTCTGGATAAGTTCTGCGAATATTTCCTGAGGTTCAATAGTTCAAAGATAGTATTGACACACCTCGATGAGTGGGGAAGAGCAGAATCAGATCTTTGGACGAACCACCACGCAGAAATGATTACCCATAAAATAAGACACGAATCTACCACGGTTACAGTAACAACAGCGGTAACCGGTGATCAGGTTTCAATGCAGTGAGCACGATCAAATTATTATGTCTCCGATTTCAGTCTATTTCAATGTATAATTTCAGACACAGATTCATTTCTGCAATCTTTACCGGTAAATAATGGTATTCAGGAGGCACACATGCCAGGTTTGACACCTGGCCGGCGCTGGCAGCCGGCTTATTATCCATTCCATAACGATACTTTCTTCAATCATGTCATGCAATTCGTTGAACGCGGGGTCAAAGGACCACTGTTCGGCTGCCGGATGTGTGGCAATTGCCTGCTGCAGGAAACTGCATTTATCTGTCCAATGGAATGCCCGAAAGGGCTGAGAAACGGTCCTTGCGGCGGATCAACTGCTGAACATTGTTATGTTGATCCCTCCCGTCCCTGTATTTGGTATAAGATCTATGATCGGGCAGAAAAAATGGGCCGTTTGGATCGATTGATGGAAGTCTTTCCACCTCTCGATTGGGATCGCGTCGGAAAAGATCAATGGGGCGATGTTGTGACCAAGTGGTTAAAATCCGGTGGACTTTCCAATACCATCCAAAACCTAAAACTGCCTCGTGCTGAACGAACCAAACGATACGAGGATTTTCTGTATGAACTACGCCAGCCTGATTGGTGGCAGGGAGATAAACTTCCACACCCAGCTCCGTTGCATGTTCCTGTATCTTCATTGGAACAAAAGTTGTTCGATCATGAGTTTGTCATCACCGCTGAAGTAGCCCCTCCATTGGCGGCATCATCCGGAGATCTGGTGAAGAAATTCAATATGCTGCGCGGTTTTATTGATGCAGTCAACTTCACTGACAATCCTTCTGCCACATCCCGTATGTCACCATTGGCAGCTTCAGTCCTCTGTCTTCAAAATGGATTGGAACCGGTGATGCAGATCGCATCACGTGACTATAATCGTATGGGAGTGCAATCCACCATCCTCGGGGCATCTGCGCTGGGTATCCGCAATATTCTCTGCCTTACCGGAGATCATTCCAGCCTGGGACCACATCCGCACAGTCGCATGGATATTTGGGATATTGATTCGATCCAACTGGTGTGGATGCTGCGACGGATGCGTGATGAAGGCCGCTTCCTCGACCAGCGTAATATTGACCCCAGTCCTCCATTATTTATTGGTGCTGCAGCATCCCCCAATGCTTCCCTGCCAAAAATTCAGGCACAACGCGAATTAAAAAAAGTAAATGCAGGTGTCCAATTCTTCCAGACAAATCTAATTTATGATATTGATACTTTTAAGAAATACCTGGAGTGCATGGATATTGCTGGTGCCTTGGGAAATGTATATATCTTAGCGGGGGTCGCCCCCATTCGCAGTGCGAAAGCAGCAAATATGATGAATCAGGTTCCTGGTATTACTATTCCTGCTCCCTTAATAAAAAGGTTGGAAGAATCCAAGTCCCCGAAAGAGGAAGGTGTCCAGATTGCTCTTGAACTGATCGACCAGATCAAAGATTTACCCGGTATCAGTGGTATCCACTTTATGGCTGTTGGTTGGGAATCGATAGTGCCCCGGATAATTGAAGAAAGTGGATTGAGAAGAAAATAAGGTATGTTTGTTGGTGGTGAATTCTATTATGAAGAACGCTGGCTGACTAGATAAGCTAACGCTGACTACCGAAGGAATGTACTTTCTTAATGGTGGTCAGGCATGTTTGATCGTGATCAGCGATTTCCTGCTTGACCATAAAATCAGAAGCGTTTTACTTCCTTCTTATTTATGTCCCTCAATTGTAAATATCTTTGAACTCCAAGGACTGGAATATGATTTTTATCAGGTTAAAAAGGATTTCTCCATAGATTTGGAGGACCTTAAGAATAAACTGACTACCAATCAGGCAGTTTACCTCATCAATTATTTTGGCTTTCCTCATCCAGCTGCAACACGTGACTTTATAGTTGAATTGCAGCAAAACGGCAAAATAGTGGTCGAGGACAACGCTCAGGCAGGGTTCCTCTCCCCCACAACAGGTGATTTTGTATTCAACAGTATGCGGAAGTTGGTTCCATATGATGGTGGTTACCTGATCACTCGCTTCAATATGCACCCATATATCCAAAAATACAAAGATCGCCCCAATAACCGCCTGCCCCTTATCAGGGAATATCGCAAAAAGCTGCATCCGTATCTCGAAAACGGTGAAGGCAGCTATGATAACCTTGTCAGATTGTTCACCCTTTCCGAACAGCTATACGCACAAGACATGGTTGTTTTAGGTGATGAGGTCGAGAAAGAGCATATTGAGCGTTTGGATTGGGCGGGAATTAGGCAAGCCCGTCGTCAGAACTACCTGTATATGTCTCAATTGGTTAAGGATATTCCGGAAATTACCCCCCTCTTCCCGACTCTGTTGGATGGGATGATGCCGATGGGATATCCAATTTACTTTTCAGGGGTTTCCAGGGATGGTGTGAACAACGAATTGGGCAATTCAGAGATAGGACTAAGTATCCATTGGGATGATCTGCTTACTGATCAGCGTACAAATCGCAATAAAATTGCAGTTGAAATGGCAAATAATATGCTGACCCTTTCCATTGACCAGAGGGTAACAAATATTCAAATGGATTACCTCGTTAGGACATTAAGGGACAGTATTGCTTCTGTAAAAAAGAAGTCTTCGTTTTAGTATTTCCCAGTTAATCCCCTAAAATATCTGTCAATACATCCCGGACCCAGTATGTGGTTTGCCCCTGCCTGGAGAGCCTTCGAATTCCATCCAGGTGATTTCCCAATGTAACAATGGCAGGTTCTTCCTGTAGTTCTCCGTTTGTTTTAACTACTTGTCCCAATCCAACGGTTGCCAGGAGACCATTGCACAGGCATCGTTTATCATCGGCGTTATGAGGTAATCCGCGTTTCTTGATAAATTCTTCGATTGGTGCTGCTGAACAGCGTTGGAAAAGTCTGCGTGAGCCATCTTCAGCTGATTTGTTGATTCCCCGTTGCTGCAATAATCCAATATCACATACCCTGGTTCTACGGGAATAAACTTCGGTGTCAGAAAGAGTGCCTTCAAGTTGAACAACTTTAAATGGGAATCCGGTTGGTGAGAATAGTGTTGTTAGAACCAGAGCAGAATCATCTGTCAAAGTCTTTATTTTGTTAAGAATTGCAGTGCGATATGCGGGTTTCATCCCTGATTCTTCAGCCAGGGCAAATGTTGATCCGACCTGAACACCAACAGCACCAATTTGAAGCGCCTGGATCAATTTCTCTCTGCTGCCATATCCTCCAGCCAGCCAAAATGGGATACCAACATCACGGATTGCCTTAAGATCAGGTTCATCCATCTCACTATACTGAGGTTGACCAAGATTGTCTGTCTTCAAAGGTCCCTGCGGACCGGCATTATGGCCGCCGGCTGTATGATGCTCAATAATAAATCCATCTGGAATTTCACTTACACTTTGGGCTAATGCCTTCACCAGGTTTTCTTGAGAGACGATCGCCAGAAATGCAGGTCTGTTCAATGGAGTTGATGTAAGTTTGTTATCTGCAACCAGATGCGGGTCAAAGAGACACTGAAATGTTTCACCTGCCTCTCTATAAAGAACTGGAAGATCGAAAGTAACGCTTTTGTGATTTGCAAGTTGTGAACACATAGCTGCTAATCCATCCGGGTTGCCAGCCCCGACTACGATGGCATCGACACCAGCCAGCATTGCGCCATACATCGCAAATATTAATGGCAGTTCAACTTTTTTCATTAAATTAATAAAGATATTTCCCGGGTGGCCTTCTTTTGCCAGCCAAACTTCTGCAAAAGCTGTAGCGATCACCAGTTCTATTGTTTCGGGATTAATATTTAGGGAGATTGGAACATTAGGCAAAGACACTAGCCGGAATTGAATCGCCTTCGTTTCCTGTGTGTACGACTTGCATGGGTGAAAACTTGAACTTGCTATCTGGAGCTTTCCCACCTTCAATGAAATAGCGATTTATGATCTTCTGTCCGATGCTGCATCCAAATTTTGAGTCAAAAGCTGTCAGGGCTCGTGTTACATGCCCCCCGGGATCCCCAAGCTGCAATAAGCGGACGTAGACCACATCCAGTCCTGTGCCGGAAATCGTACCGGCTGTCACCCCTGGATTTCCCTGGGCAACAGCTTTTGCCAGCCGCCAGTTGGATACATAAACACCCATTCCCCCTTGAATGAGTTTGATCTTTTTTAAAAATTCCATACCAACTACCTCTAAGGAAAATTCTCCGCTTTATTAAGCAGGTAAATGTAAATGAAACATGATATATGTAATAACACCATCAGTTAGTTCAAGGTATGGAACGAAATTATGCTTTTCATTATCAAATTGAATTAATATCCTAATGCCCTGTGATTCGTGGATTTTTTGAGTCTGAGTTATTTTGAACAATTATTCCATTTGGACTTTCACAATTCATAGCCATATGCTTCACGAATACTTATATTCCTCATTATAAATATTGGGGCTTAAGCATTAAAAATGTATAATATTTGTATTCAATTATTTGTAGCAGCTTTGTAAAGACATTGAAACGATTGCACAAGGAGACTGATGTCGCTTAATCGAAGAATTGGTAAACTTTCCTGGATATTATTAGGGGCAGTGCTGACTGGATGCCAGGGTGCACCTGCGATTACCTCACCAGCATCAGGTAGTGCAAAAGCGATTGCTGACTTGATGTGGGTCGTTTTTGGTGTTTCCCTGGTTGTGTTCCTGTTAATTGAAGGCATGCTTTTTTTTGTGGTCTTTAAATTCCGATCCAAAAAAGGAAAAAACGATAAATCAAGCCTTCCCACGCAAACCGAGGGTAATCAAAAAATGGAAATTGCGTGGACTGTTTTACCTGCCATCGGTTTATTAATCATCTTTATCATTTCGATAGGTACTCTCCAGACAATTGTGAATAGGCCTGCACCGGATGCGTCAAATCCAGGGGTGATCAATGTGAAAGCGATTGGGCATCAATGGTGGTGGGAATTTCAGTACCCTGACCTGAAAATTGTAACTGCGAGTGAAATGCATGTACCTGTAAACGCAGTGGTATATGTTCAGGTTGATTCAGCAGATGTGATCCATAGCTTTTGGGTTCCGCAAATGGGCGGTAAAACAGATGTCATCCCCGGGCATACCAACCTGACCTGGTTTCAGCCAACTGAATTAGGAACCTTCGTGGGAGAATGTTCAGAGTTCTGCGGGGATGAACATACTCATATGCGGATGGACCTGGTCGTTGAAACACCGGAACAATATCAGGCATGGGTAGATCTTCAAACGTCTGCTCTACCACAGATCTCCGGTGCAGCAGCCGAAGGAGAGGTTTTATTCCTGGAAGGTGCATGCAGTAGTTGCCATGCAATTAATGGAACAAAAGCAGCCGGTTTGTCTGGACCAAACCTTACTCATTTTGGTAGTAGAAAATCCATAGGTGGGAAAGTCTTTGAAAATAATCCAGCAAATTTAGCAATATGGCTGGATGATCCTACTCAGGTCAAACCGGGAGTACTCATGCCCAATTTAGGCCTCTCAACTGAACAGATCAATGCTTTGGTCGCATATTTAGACAGCTTAAAATAATCTGGCGAGGATGGATTTCATGCAATCAACAACAGCAAATGTTACTTTAGCGCACCCTTCCAGCACTGGATGGAAAAGATGGATCACAACGACCAATCATAAAGATATCGGGTTGCTGTATATTATCACAGCAGGAATCTTTTTTCTGGTTGGCGGCACGGAAGCAATGCTGATAAGGTTTCAACTCAGCCAGCCAAATAACACTCTTCTCTCCCCCGAGTTATATAACCAGATATTTACCATGCATGGAACAACCATGATTTTCCTGATGGCAATGCCATTATTGGTTGGCTTTGGCAATTAT
Organism: uncultured Chloroflexia bacterium; assembly: GCA_963757065.1. Classification (GTDB taxonomy): domain Bacteria; phylum Chloroflexota; class Anaerolineae; order Anaerolineales; family Anaerolineaceae; genus PNON01. Next base: position 153,199 of record CAVWQC010000002.1, read on the forward strand.
ATGGTTCCTTTGATGATTGGCGCTCGTGATATGGCGTTCCCCCGGTTAAATGCTTTCAGTTACTGGTTGTTTCTAACGGGCGGATTACTAATGTACAGTGCATTCCTATTGGGTGGTGCTGCCGATGCTGGTTGGTTCGCTTATGCCCCGCTTACGTCAAAAGAATTTTCTCCATCTCATGGGTTGGATTTTTGGGTATTGGGAATATTTCTAACTGGTGTTGGATCAACGGTTGGTTCGATTAATTTTATTGTAACCATTTTGAATATGCGTGCACCAGGAATGACGATGTTTAAAACACCGCTCTTCGCCTGGCAAATATTAGTTACCTCCTTCCTGATCATATTCGCCATGCCCAGTTTAACGGTGGATGCGATTCTTCTCTTCCTGCAGCGAAGTTTTAATGCTCCTTTTTTTACTGCCGCTCAGGGTGGTGACCCTTTACTCTGGCAGCATCTATTCTGGTTTTTTGGACACCCGGAAGTTTATATCCTCATTTTACCGGCATTCGGTATGATCTCTGAAGTTGTCCCTGTCTTTTCGCGAAAACCCATCTTTGGATATGGCGCAATTGTTTTCTCCGGAATTGCCATTGGATTCCTTGGATTCACAGTATGGGCACACCACATGTTTACTGTCGGTATGAGTCCTGTCGCTGATGCAATTTTTTCTTTTGATAGCATGATCATTGCTGTCCCAACAAGCATAAAAATCTTCAACTGGATCGCAACAATGTGGGGCGGAAAACTGAACTTAAAAACCCCCATGCTGTTCATCATTGGATTCATCGCCATGTTCATTGTTGGCGGACTAAGCGGTATCTCCCTGGCCGTTGTGCCGATTGATTTTCAGGTCCAGGACACTTATTATGTGGTTGCCCATTTCCATTACGTTCTTTATGGTGGAACGATGCTGGCAATCTTCTCCGGAATTTATTATTGGTTCCCGAAGATTTCTGGTCGTATGTTAAGCGAAAAATTAGGGCAATGGAATTTTTGGACCATGCTGCTTGGTTTCAACTTAACATTTTTCCCGATGCATATCCTTGGATTGCTTGGAATGCCGCGCCGGGTTTTTACATACGCAGGTGGTCAAGGGTGGGATACACTAAACTTTTTAGCTACCATTGGTGCGATTGTCCTGGCCATCTCGACCTGGATCTTTATTGCAAATGTCGTCCACAGTCTATATAGAGGAAAAATTGCCGGCAACGATCCATGGGATGCTCATACGCTGGAATGGACTACGACGTCTCCACCACCTGTGTATAATTTTGCAGCAATTCCAGTTGTCTCCAGCCGCAGGCCATTTTGGGACTTTAAATATTTCGCAGATAAAAATCCGGGAATGCAAATTGTAGATTCTGGTCAAGATGGGGAACCACAGCCGGTCATCCATTTGCCGGCAGGTTCGTACAATCCAATTATTATCAGTGTGGGCTTAATGGTAGCTTGTTATGGCTTGATCTACACTTACTGGCTATCGGGTTTGGGCATGGTCATCGTATTCGCTGGTATCATCGGATGGTTTCGGGAACGTCGTTAAATTGGTAAAGGATAGATATGAGTGATTCCCTTTCTGAACATTCACAAGAGGCTCCTCCTTCCCTGGGTGTTGAAAACCAAAAACTGGGGATTTGGGCGTTGCTGGGATCTGAAACTATTTTCTTTTCTGCACTGATCGTTACTTATATAGTATTGCGCGGACGTAGTATCATAGGTCCTCTCCCAAAAGAAATTCTAAATATCCCACTGACAGCGGCGAATACATTCATCCTTATTTGCAGCAGCTTAACAATGGTGACTGCTCTGGCAGCGATCCAGAATGGTGACATTCGCAAATTACGACTCTGGTTAAGTGCCACAATTCTTCTAGGACTGACGTTTCTTGCCGGTCAAACAGTTGAATTCATTCTTTTGGCTAAAGAGGGTCTCTCTTTGAGTGTAAATTTATTCGGAGCATCTTTCTTCACCTTAACCGGGTTTCATGGAGCTCATGTTCTTGCTGGCATCATCTGGATGGCATTTGTTCTCGCGCGTGCCATTCGCGGTGGTATCACCCAACAAAATCACATCTCTGTCGAATTAGCCGGCTTATACTGGCATTTTGTTGACCTTGCCTGGATTATTATCTTTACGGTTGTATATTTGATTTAGACAAAACATGGTTTTCTCTTGATTGTTGTTGTATGATGAGTTATCAATTTATCGGTTCAATCTTAGAGGTATGAATGACGACATCAGAATTACAACAGCACAAGAAGGTCAATTATTTAGGTGTTTTCTGGCTTCTTGCAGGATTAACAGGAATTGAGATAGCCGTGACTTACTTGCCAATTCCGCAAGTTCCAGTTTTGGTTTCACTCGCTCTGCTTAAAGCTAGTCTGGTAGCCATGTATTATATGCATTTGAAAATCGATCAGAAAATTTTCAGAATGATTTTTCTGTCAGGTTTATTTATGGGTGTCATCCTGATTATTTCCTTTATGTTATTGTTTGCACCAATACGTTAATACCCCTGGCTGAAACTCACGATCTTAGTCAGCCTGGATAAGATAATTACGCGGGAGGGAATTTAATAAATGGCGGGGTGGGATAGTTCATTCTGGTTGACTGCCTGGAGTTGGGAACCGGTCACAATAATTGGGATAGCTATAATATTAGTTGGTTATTTCCTGATCTCTTTTCCCTTCAGAAAACAATTTTCTAATTCCGATTTACCAAAAACCACCCAGGTCATTATGGTTTTCCCTGGGCATTTTAGCTGCCATATTAGCTCTCATATCCCCTATCAATATTGCCAGCAAAGATTATCTTTTCAGTGCCCACATGGTCCAGCATATCCTGATTACCCTGGTGATGGCGCCTTTAATTCTGGCCGGTACACCTGGCTGGCTAATTTCTGATGTGATGAAGCGTAATTGGATCAATCGGATTACAAAATTCATCACACATCCAATCCCTGCATTTTTCCTATACTTTCTATCCCTATCCTTTTGGCACTTACCATCAGTTCATACATCCATGATGGGAAATGATGCTATGCATATAGCCCAAACATTGAGTTTTATTTTGACCGGATTATTGTTCTGGTGGCCTATCAAAGTAGCTGTTCCTGAACTACCCAGATTATCCGATCCCCTTAAGATGCTGTATTTGTTTCTGGCTGTCATCCCTTGTACCGTTTTAGGGGTCGTGATCATTTTTGCACCGACAGTTATGAATGCAAGCTACTCCATGGCCAGCATGATTTCACCGCTTGATCCAATGGCTGATCAACAGATAGCCGGTATCCTCATGGCAGTGCCGAGTATGTTTATCCTGCTCGGAACGATGTTATCGGTCTTTTATAGATGGTACAAACGCGAAGGTTCCTCAAGGTAAACTTGTACTAAAATTATTAAAGGGGAATAGAGAGTCTATATCTGATTTACTATCCTACACTCTTATTCAGACTTGCCTTATCCAATTAACACATGTATAATCCCGCCTATGAGCGCTTTATCTCGACGTGATTTCCTTAAATTATCCTCTCTCAGTCTGGGAGCTATGGCATTGCGCCCATTGGTAAAAGATTATTCACTACTGAATGGTGTGGAAGTGGGACGAATTGCGTATGACCAGTTGAGCATCTATGCTGCTCCAGACGATAAAAGTAAAATAATCAGCCAGCACTTTCGGGATGAGCTAATAAATATATACGAAGATATCGTCTCTGATAAAGGCCCCGGGTATAACCCAGTATGGCATCGCGTATGGCGTGGATATATGCATAGCGCCCGCATTCAAAAAGTAAAAACACGTTTGAATGAACCACTATCAACTGTTCCTGAAACAGGTATTCTTACTGAAGTCAGCGTCCCTTATACCCAGGCTTTCCGGTACACCAAAACCTATGGATGGCAGCCAATTTACAGGCTGTATTATAGTTCTCTCCACTGGATCATCGGGATTGATGAAGGACCGGACGGTCAACCCTGGTATCGTATTCGGGACGAGTTGCTTGCAGCCAGGCATGAAAATTATCATGTCCCCGCAATTCATATGCGCCACATTCTGCCTGAAGAATACTCTCCTCTTTCCCCGGATGTTCCTGCTGAGAATAAGCGCATTGAAGTTGATCTCGGAACTCAGACTCTGACTGCCTATGAAGGCACAACAGTGGTGTTGAAAACACTCATCTCCTCCGGGATTCCATCCTTAAATATCGGAAAAAAGGGAAGTGATACAGATACTTCCCGTGGGGATTTCAATGTTTTCCGTAAAACACCCTCCAAACATATGGGTGGTGGATTTTTTACTGATGACCTGGATGCTTATATCTTACCAGGGGTTCCCTGGGTTTCATTCTTCACAGAAAAGGGTGTAGCTTTCCACGGTACCTGGTGGCATAATAATTTTGGCATGACAATGTCGCACGGGTGTGTAAATATGCGAACTGAAGAAGCGAAATGGATATTTCGTTGGACGACTCCAGTCAGCCCACCAAATACTGTTGAAACAAATGGTCGGGGAACGCAGGTGCACGTATTTTAATCGTTGCCAACAAATTCCATAAATACTTGATTTCCTAATAAAATTCCTCGTTTAGTAAGAACCAAGGTGGAACCATCTCCATTTTTCCATTGGAGTAGGTCTTTTTCTATTAACTCAGAAATTTGTTTGCCAAAGATTTCTGTCATCTCGGATTCCAAATTTTGATTTGAAACCTGCTGACGATACTCCCTCATCTATCAACCGCAATCGCAACATCATCTCATCCTGCATACGTTCCAAAGGGCTGGTTTCTTTGCTTACATTTCTGGCAGCCCCGGCCGTAGAGCTATTCTTAAGTAAAGTAATAAATTGAGGTATATTGCCAATGTTGGCTACGCGCATATTGTGAATATATCCATGCGCGCCAGCCCCGAAACCATAATATTCCTCGTTTCTCCAATACTGAATGTTGTGCTGGCACCGATAATCCTCCCCATCAGACCTCACTTTCGCCCAATTGGAAATTTCGTAATGCCGGTAACCTGCAGTAGCCAGTTCCTCCATCGCTATTTCAAACATATCTGCTGACGAATCTTCATCTAATGGAATGATTTCTCCTGCCTTCACTCTCACAGCAAGTGGAGTCCCTTCTTCGATTGTCAGGCAATATAATGATAAGTGTTCAGGCTCCAGATCCATTGCCTGATGTAGTGTCTCTTTCCAATCGGCATGAGACTGCCCGGGCAGACCATAGATCAGATCCAAATTCAAATTCGTGAAACCACTGGCTCGAATACCCTGGATGGCAGCTATCGTTTCTCGATTGTCATGGATCCTACCGAGAAGTTGTAGTTCCTTTGGCTGGAAAGACTGAACTCCCAGGCTGATTCGATTGAAACCCAGATGCCTGTAATCTGACAGATCTTTAGCCTGTATGGTTCCCGGATTGGCTTCCAGGCTCATTTCCAGGTCATCATCGAGGTCGAACTTATCCCGGACAACCTTCAACAATTGACCATAAAACTCTGCCAGGACTATTGAGGGTGTTCCACCCCCAAAAAATATTGTATGTATCTTTGGCTTTCCTAATTCATCGCCCACTGCCAGTTCTACTTCTTTTCCCATTGCCTGGAAATACGACGGGATCCATTTTTCCATTCCGGAATAGGTAGTAAAATCGCAATATGTACATCGCTTGATACAGAATGGGATATGAAAATAGATGCTTTTTCTGCTATCCATGCTGGAATCTTATCACGGTTTACCCAAGCGAAAGTGGAAAATAAATACTGGTATAATAACAAAACTTAAATTATGAGAAAAACACTATGACACCAGACAAACTGAATAGCTCAACAAAAATATGTCCGACCTGTGGTACCCGGGTCAGCGAAAAAGCTGCCAAATGCGTAGTTTGTGGAACAGACTTAGGTGGATCATCTTCCAAGGTAACCCCAAAACCTGTTCAAGGCAGTCGGATGCCTGAATTAACACTCAGCCTGCCGCTTGCATTGGGGTTGTTGGCTTTATTTGTTACGATAGGTGCAGCCGCGGTATATTTTACATTGTCTTCAAGTGGACGCGTACTCGAACCTACTCCTATTCCATCCCCAACAACTACCGCCACTCTCACTTTGACGCCGACATCCACTGAAACGCCTACCCCGCAGCCAACCTTTACCCCGATCCCCCCAATTGAATACACGATTGCATCCAACGATAGCTGCTTAAGCATTGCCTTGGCATTTGATGTTTCGTTCCAGAGCATCATTCTTCTCAACAATTTGCCGGCTGCTTGTAATAACCTGGTAATCGGGCAAAAAATACTAGTCCCCCGACCTACTCCTACACCCACAGCAGCACCCTCTTCAACCCTGAGCGCTGGTGATGCTACAGAAGCTGCATGTGAGAAATACGTCTATACAGTTACTGCCACCGATACCCTTTTCGGCATTTCTTTGAATTTCAATGTCCCGATGGATGCAATCAAGGAATATAACGGCCTACCTGGTGATTTCGTCTATGAAGGTCAAATCCTCAACATTCCGACCTGTAAGCGAAACCCGACCCCTGGCCCATCACCCACTGCAACAACTCCGCCTCCCTACCAACCTCCCAACCTGCTTTTACCACCCGATGGGGCATCCTTTACCCTGGCAAACGATACATTCACCTTGCAATGGGCTGCAATCGGCGAACTCCGTGGTAATGAATTTTACGGGGTGACTGTGGTCGATCTTACTGATCCAAACCAGAGACGGTTAACAGACTATGTGACAGACACTAAATTTATAGTTCCATCGACATTCAGGCCAAATGATACTATTCCGCATGTGATGAAATGGTGGGTAGTCGTAGTAAGGCAGACCACTACAGATGCGGAAGGAAAAGCAGTCTACGAATCAGCTGGCTTGCCCAGTGAACAGCGTGCTTTCTCATGGATAGGTTCTGCAATCAGTACAACACCTCAACCATAACTTTTTTGATCAAAAAAACAGGTGATGGAAATCTCCATCACCTGTTTTTTTTATTCCATCAATAAATTTCTTCTGGTTAATCTGCTTCTTCCAGGTATTTTGCCGCTTGGATGGCAGCTGCAGCCCCCATTCCAGCAGAAGTGATTACCTGACGGTAAACCGGATCTGCTGCTTCACCTGCTGCAAATACACCGGGAACATTCGTCTGCATTTTCATATCGGTAATTATGTAACCACCCGGTGAAAGTTCCAACTGTCCCGCAAATAGTTGCGTATTCGGAACATGTCCTATAAAGATGAATATTCCATCTGCATCCAGATCAGATTCTTTACCTGTCTTAACATTCATTAATTGAACAGATTGCATTCCATCTTTGCCTTTAATGGCTTTGACGACGCTGTTCCAGACAAAAGAGATCTTCGGGTTTTCTTTTGCCCGTTTCTGCAAAATCGCACCTGCACGTAATTCTTCCCTTCTATGCACAATGGTCACTGATGATGCATATCTGGTTAGAAAAATTGCTTCTTCAATGGCACTATCTCCGCCCCCAACAACAATCACCTTTTTTTCCCGAAAGAAATAACCATCGCAGGTTGCGCAATAAGATACACCTTTTCCAACAAACTCAGTTTCACCTGGAACATTTAAGTGTACAGGTGAAGCACCTGTTGTAATGATGAGGCTCTTCGCAAGGATCTTTTTGGAATACGTATTGACTGTGAACGGTTTGGTGGAGAGGTCAACCGATGTCGCAGTGTCGAAATCCACCCTGGCGCCAAAATGCTCAGCTTGTTTTTGGAACAGATCTCCCAATTGCGATCCACCAACTCCATCCGGGAATCCCGGATAATTTTCGATGATATTTGTTAACGCTGCCTGGCCGCCAAGTTCCAGACCAGAAAGCACCAGCGGTGATAATTCTGCCCTGGCTGCATACAATGCAGCAGATAATCCAGCAGGACCAGATCCAAGGATGATAACATTCTCGACTTTTTCTTCTGTCTCTTCTTTTATTTTCTTTTTTGTTGATAATTTTAATTCCATGGTCCCTCAATATAAGATATTGGATGATAAATTCATTATAAAGTTTCAAAGATTCTATTTATTTCACTTCGCGGTCTGCAATCTCCAGCGCCTCGTCGATAATGGCATATCCATCAGCTAATTCTTCTTTTGAAATTACCAGAGGTGGAATAATCAGAAGTGTATGCCAGTGAGTGTATACAAATAATCCTTTTTCCAACAGTCGTTTTTTAAACGTAACCATCACCGGTGAGGACTCATTAAAAGGTGATAGCGGTTCTTTCGTTTTTCGATTCTTGACCAATTCAATGATCCCGAATAAGCCAATATTACGAGCATCTCCAATGGATGGATGACGGTCCAACAATTCAGCATTCAGGTCTTGTACTACTTCTCCCATTTTCCGTGAATTTTCAATGAGGTGGTCATCACTCAGAACCTGTATATTCGCAATCGCAGCAGCCAATGATATTGGATGCCCGTTGTAAGTCAAACCGCCTTCGTAAACGACATCATCAAAGTGGTGTGCGATCTCAGGTTTCATCGCCACAGCACCCAAAGGGGCATAGCCTGAAGTCAATCCCTTGGCCATCGTCATCAGGTCCGGAACCACCTTCCAATGATCCACAGCAAACCAGGTGCCTGTCCGTCCAAAGCCGCTCATTACTTCATCCGCGATCAATAAAATTCCATATTTATCGCATATCGTCCGCACACCTTGCAAATAGCCATCCGGTGGGATGATGATCCCGTTTGTACCGGTCACGGGTTCCAACATGACTGCAGCGATCGTTTCCGGACGTTCATATGTGATGATCTCTTCCAGATGCGCCAGATAATCTGCGCAGAAATCCGCGTCAGAAACATCCGGGTTATTCCGATGGAAAGTGGAACGGTAGCGGTATGGATCGAGGAAGTGCACCACGCCAGATGCAACTCCCGGTTCCCAGGCTGCCCGGCGGGGATCGCCTGTGGCCGCAAGCGCACCCAGGCTGGCACCGTGATACGATCGATACCGTGAGAGTATCTTATGCCTGCCGGTATATGCCCGGGCGAGTTTGATGGCATTTTCGTTCGCATCAGCACCACCAAGCGTATAGAGGAAGTGGTCCAGATTACCGGGAGTGATTTCTGCAAGAAGCTTACCCAGCATCGCTCGCGGTTTGGTAGCCATTCCCGGACCTGCATATGGCAGTTCCTGCGCCTGGTCAACAATCGCCTGGATCACCTTTTGGTTTCCATGCCCTATATTCACACACATCGTCATCGAATTGAAATCCAGGTATTTTTTTCCGTTTATGTCCCAAAAATAAACGCCTTGAGCTTTTTTTACTGGTATGGGATTTACATGGTTTTGTGCAGACCATGTCCAAAAATTATGCTTAAGTGACAAGGGTAGAATATCCGAATCTGGTAGGTCGATCATAGAACCTCTGTTTCCGCTTGAAAGTATGGTTTCTATATACTATTATAAAGGATGCTTGAGTTAGAAGAGGAGGATTAATGGACAAAAGCTCTCCCGCGAAACGTAAAGTATTATTTTTTGCCATCCTGACAATTTTTATTAACTTCGCCTGTAGAATAGGAGCATTGCCAGCAACCCAAATTTCACCTCCGACTCCTACTCAATATCCAGTCCAACCGACTGAAACAATTTTTCCGACGATCTCGCTTGACACTGAAGTGATCATTCCGGAATTGCAGTATACCGAAATTCCTCCAGTCAATTTGGCAGAAGAAGCAATATGGATTCAATCTCCACTCCCAGGAGAGCAGGTCAGCGATGAGATTTTACTCCAGGGTATTGCCGATCCAACTTTTGAACAGAATCTGGGAATCCGTTTGGTTGATGAAAATGGAAGTGAGCTCTTCCGGGGTAGTACTATCATCAAATCAGAAGCTGGAACACGTGGCGGGTTTTCGGAAACAATTGATATTTCTGGCACTCCAACCCAACCTGCAATCCTCCAGGTATTTTCAAGCAGTCCCAAAGATGGCAGCGTCACTCATTTATCATCAGTCGTTGTACACCTAAACTCAGGGGACAGTTCAAATACGAATACAAACTCGATCAATGAACGAATAAATATTACGGGCATAACTCAACCGTCGTCAAGTTCTGATCATGAAGTCAATATAACTGGTAACGCCTGGGGATCTTTTGAAAATACCCTGAATTACGCCGTATGTGGAGAGATTTCAGGTAATACTCTCGATTTAATATGCGGCTCCACGGAAAATAGGCTTATTGATGGTGTACTCATCACAAACGCCAGTGATATGGGTCTACCCGGCAATTTCGAAATATCCCTACCAAACACTAATACATTCCCCCCATCAGCAACCATAGTCGTTTATTCGGTATCGCCGATGAATGGCGCTATTGATCATGCAGCCAGCCACGCAATTTTCCCAGAAGAATGATGCAAAAACCTGAATTACCTGACGCATTTCTTCACGGCCTGGAACTATTGAACCGTGGAGAATACTTTGAAGCGCATGAAGCCATCGAAGCTGCATGGCGTGCTGAACCGGGAGAAATTCGTCAGCTTTACCAGGGGATTTTGCAGGTGGCTGTGGTTTATCACCATGTTACCCGCCATAATTATTATGGGGCCAGAAAAGTGATTCGGCGGGCAATATCCAATTTATCCCCTTTTATGGAGATAGTTTTATTTGATATTCCGGAAATCATAAACAGCCTGGAAATCATCGATTCCAGGCTGCTTGTGATTGGATCAAATAAAGCTGAGATAATCAATCCAGCATTATTACTGCCTGTCAAACTTCGTCGATAAGTACCACTCGGGCAGGAGCACCATCAGATCCCGCCAGTTTAAGCGGCAGACAGATCAGTGAATAATACCCTGTGGATACAGCATGCAGATCCAAGCCCTCAATAATGACCATGCCTGCTTTAAGCAAAGCTTCATGGGTAGGCCGGCTCTGTTTATACGGTGCAATGGAAAGGTAATCGATCCCAACCACATGTATCCCTTTAGCTACCAATAATTTTGCCCCATCTTCAGCCAACCCGACGAAATCAGTCTTGAATTCGGTATCCCCTTTTTCCCAGAATTCAGAGTTGCTGGTTTTCATCAATAACCGGGTTATACCTGATGGAATGTGCAAAGCTTCTAATACCTCAGCGGTAGATATTTCCAGAATCAGGAGGTATTTCCACCACAAAACACGGACCGATTAGATCAGATAACGATATCCGGTCTACACCTGTCCCTCCCTGAAGGAAGTGAACAGGCGCATCGATATGTGTTCCTGTGTGTACTTGCATTTCCAAATGGGATACATTCGAATTTGCTCCGTCCTCGATCTTGCGCACCCGTTCAAGGCTGACCCAGGGATCTCCCGGCCAGACAGGCAGTTTGTCAGATAGTGTAAGTGATACATCTATGATTCGCATGATACCTCCATAGCTTTTATTTGAAATAATTATACCTATATCATCTGACTCTTGCCCAACCTGATAGATACTGACAGGGATGCTGGCTATAATTAGGCTTGATAGACACATCCATTCATGAGGTCATTATGAGAGAAGTTGCAATTATTGGAATCGGGCAAACAAAAGTTGATGAACACTGGGATAAATCCTTAAAAGAATTGGCTGGAGAAGCTGTCATTGATGCCATGCGTGATGCCAACCGGGATTACGCAGATGCAGTTTACATCGGTAATATGATGTCCGGCTCCGCCAACCACCAGCAGCACCTGGGAGCTTTGATCGCGGATTGGGTCGGCCTTCGATACACCGAAGCCATCAAAGTGGAATCAGCTTGCAGCTCAGCAGCTTCTGCTTTCCGGGCAGGGTTAATGGCTGTTGCTTCAGGTCAGTTGAATTGTGTTGTTGTGGCGGCAGTCGAAAAGATGACTGATTCAACCATGGCAGAGATCACCACCGAATTAGCTACTGCTGCTGATGCTGATTATGAAGCCGGAATGGGTTTGTCATTTGTTGCCTTAAATGCGCTGATAATGAAACGATACATGCATGAATATGGCTGGAAAAAGGAAGATTTTGCTCCATTTCCGATCAACGCCCATGCTAATGCGGTGCACAATCCCAATGCCCGTTTTCAGGAAGCGATCACCCTGGAAACTTATTTAAAAGCCGGAATGATCTGCCCACCCATCAATTTGCTCGACGCTTCCCCGGTTGGTGATGGCGCTGCTGCTGCAGTACTCGTTCCATTCGATTCGGTCATCCGGAATGGCAGGCCAATAGTAAAAGTAGTTGGTTCAGGAGGAGCGACAGATTCCATCGGGATTCACCATCGGCGGGAACCATTGTTCTTGAAAGCAGCCGAAATTTCATCCAAACAGGCCTACCAGCAATCCGGATTGACTCCAAAAGATATCGATTTTTTCGAACTCCATGATGCTTTTTCGATCATGGCTGCTTTGTCGCTTGAGGCATCCGGTTTCGCTGAAAGAGGTCAGGGACCCCGAATGGCCAATAACGGTGATATTTTCCCCACCGGAAAACTCCCGGTTTCCACCCGTGGAGGATTAAAAGCCCGCGGACATCCAGTTGGTGCAACCGGTCTCTACCAGATTACAGAAGTTGTCCAGCAATTACGCGGTGAAGCTGGCGGCAACCAGTTGGATGGTGTCACGACCGGTATGGCTCAGAATATCGGGGGCAGCGGATCGAATATCGTAACGCATATACTTCAGCGTGTTTAGAACCATTTTCGCAATCTCGTACCAGGTTGGATATAATAATATTCAGCCTGGTATTTATTATGACTGAAAACTCAATAGCACTTGAAAATCTAAAAAAATATAGACAGAAAATATATAGGTCATCAGTCGAAGATCGAATTCATTCATTGGATGCTGCAATTGGATTTATCAACCAGCGTGGTCTGATTGCTTTTTGGCCTTTAAATGGGATTCCGATGCCCAGCCTTTGGGCAGCCGCAGCAGGAGACCGCCCGGTCCCGGATGAACATGATGACCCCGGTCACATTACCTGGGGGTGGAAAGATGAACTTCTCAGCCGGAAAAAATGCTTTTATGCAAGAATTCTTTGTAAAAGAAATTTTTTCGTCAGCCTTGACCTCATACCTAATCTTTATGCCTTGACCGGGAATACTGGCGACCCATCAGAGGATCACAAGATCCTGTATGATTCCGGTGAACTATCTCACGCAGCTTTCGTGATCTATGAAACAATACTGAATTCAGGTCCTATGGATACTATCACTCTGAAACGGGCTGCTCATCTGACCGGTAAGGAGGGAGATCGGCAATTCAACCAGGCAATTGACACCCTGCAAAATGATATCAAGATTTTACCTGTTGGTATCTCCCGTTCAGGCGGTTGGCATTATTCTTTCATTTACGATCTTGTTCCTGCGCCATTTTCCTGATCTTATTGAACGAACCCGGTTCGTTTCGGAACAGGATGCGCGAAAAACATTGATCCTCAATTACCTTAATTCTGTTGGTGCTGCAAGCGAAAACGAAATACGAAAACTCTTCAGGTGGGAGTTGAATATCACTCACTCAGATTTGGATGAGTCTGATCGCATCCAAACGGATCACACAAATCATGATTGTCGACAAAACTTTACGATTCCTTGTTACGCAATCCCCGATATGATTTAGAATAGATGTATATACAAATATAGAGGTGGTTCATGGAATTTCACATCAGTCGGAAATCACGGGATAAGTATCAGTTTAGCGATACCCTATTTTCTTTCGACGGAAATGTGATCTTTTCCAATACCCGCTCAATTCGGGAGTTCACAAGTCTGATGAACAACCGTATTGACCTATCAGTATTCCCCGAAAAAGCTGTTCATGCTAGTCAGATCAATGCCATGGGGTTGATAGATGAGATCCTGCATTACATCTTTCAGCTTTATCGTACTCAGATCAATCCAAATATCCTAAATGGGCTATATGAAAAATTAGAGAACGAACTGACTCCAGTAACACTGACTGCTGTATTAACCCGGTTTTGTGACGAGTTTCCACCTAATGAAGTATATAAAGATCAGGTTCCAATCGAAATATATTTGGCAGGAAAAACTGCTGAGCGAGATAACCGCCACATCGTGTTGGAAGAGATATTGATGTTATGGCTGACCAATATTAATCCGGCATACATGCAATATTCCGAATTATTCGATGATGCAGACCTCGCCCATACCAGTTCGTATTCACTCGTTGATTCAAGTTGCCAGAGCGTTTTTTAAAGAACAGCCTTTCTTCGGACCAGAAAAAACTGACCTGCTGTCTTTACTACATAAACCAGTCGAAGCTGCCCCTTACTCCCTCACCGGTCAATTGGAGTACATACGTACCAATTGGGCATCATTGTTAGGATCACTGCTCTCCAGGCTCCTCTCTGCTCTTGATTTTATTAACGAAGAAACAAAAGCCATATTTAATGGACCTGGACCGGCACAGATCCCCGATTATAAGACCATTGGTCAGTTGGTCGACCTTGAATATGAAAGGTTTTCACAGGACAAAGATTGGATGCCAAAGCTGGTATTAATGGCAAAAAATTCTTATGTGTGGTTGGATCAACTTTCCAAAAAATATAATCGTTCCATCACAAAATTGAATGAAATTCCTGATGAAGAATTGGATTTTCTCGCCCAGGCTGGTTTCACTGGTTTATGGCTGATTGGCCTTTGGCAGCGCAGCAAGGCTTCTGAACAGATCAAACGCCTTTGCGGTAACCCGGAAGCAGTTGCATCAGCGTACTCAATACAATCTTATCGGATAGCGGATGATCTTGGCGGAGAAGGTGCATTTCAAAACCTGCGAGACCGCGCCTGGAACCGGGGAATTCGCATGGCAAGCGATATGGTCCCCAACCATATGGGAATCGATTCTGACTGGGTTTTGCATCAACCTGATTATTTCTTATCACTGGATTACTGCCCCTTCCCATCATATTCATTTAATGGCCAAAACTTATCTCCTGATCCCGGGATTGGTATTCATATTGAAGATCACTACTTCACACGCACTGATGCGAGTGTTGTCTTTAAACGGACAGACTATTCTTCCGGTTCTGAGAAGTATATATATCATGGCAATGATGGTACAGTCATGCCCTGGAATGATACAGCTCAACTCAATTATTTAAATCCGGAAGTAAGGGAAGCCATCATCCAGGTAATCCTGGATGTGGCCAGAAGAACACCCATTATTCGTTTTGACGCTGCAATGACATTGGCGAAAAAGCATATCCAGCGTCTATGGTTCCCTGAGCCGGGTTCCGGGGGAGCCATTCCAACCCGATCAGACCATGGCTTATCTAAGGCTGATTTTGACCGGCTCCTTCCGGAAGAATTCTGGCGTGAAGTCGTTGACCGGGTAGCCAATGAGGTTCCTGATACGCTATTGCTGGCTGAAGCTTTCTGGTTGATGGAAGGGTACTTCGTACGCACTTTAGGGATGCATCGGGTTTATAACAGTGCCTTTATGCATATGCTGCGTAATGAGGACAATGCAAATTTCAAGACCTTGATCAAGAACACGCTTGAATTTGATCCGGATATTCTGAAACGTTATGTTAACTTTATGAATAATCCGGATGAAAAAACAGCTGTGGATCAATTCGGCAGCGGAGATAAATACTTTGGTGTTTGTACTGTTTTAGCCACCCTGCCAGGGTTGCCCATGTTTGGACACGGTCAGTTGGAGGGATTTTCAGAAAAGTATGGGATGGAATATCGACGCGCCTACCTGGATGAAAAAGTGGATGAAGGTTTATTGAGCCACCATTACAAAGTGATCTTCCCGCTGCTCCAAAAAAGAGAACGCTATTCCGGTGCAGCCAATTTCAGGCTATATGATTTTTACCGCCCTGATGGTTCAGTTGATGAGGATGTATTTGCATATTCCAATAAGGGTTGGTCTGAAAAGTCCCTTGTGCTGTATCATAATAATTTTTCAACTACGCAGGGCTGGATAAAAATTGCTGCACCAACTCTGGTTAAAAAAGATGGAAATAATCAGATGGTGGTTGATTCTTTGTCTTCAGTTTTGGAGTTAACAGATCGATCTGATCACTTCCTGATCTTCAAAGAGCTAAACACGGGATTGATGTTCATCCGGGATTCGGCCAAATTGATTCAGGAAGGTTTATCCTTTGATTTGCACGCATATGATTACCGGGTTTTTGGCGAATTCCATGAAGTCCACGAAGAAACAGGTACTCATTTCCGTGAGATTCATGATCATTTAGCTGGTCGTGGTGTCCTGGACCTTTACCAGGAGATCCATCGTCTCCACGTTCGCCCGGTTATCGCTGCACTTCAAAATATGATGGATCAAAATTCCCTTGCAGATTTGCAGAATTTATTGATCGATTTCACCAACGTCTCTCTACGAGGGTTCATTGCGAGTGTGAAAGATCGATCTGCAAATCTATACGATGCATTTCGAAATTATGATCCCAATGTTTCTTCTTTGGAATGTTTCCAATCGGATCTTGAGGAGCAAATTAAATATATCGGTTCGATATTCCATCAATATAAATTAGGATATGGAGCTCAACAAACAATAACAATGGAAATTTTCAACCGATCATTGGATGAACTTTGGAATTTGGAAAATATACCGGCATTATGGTTATGGATCATCGTAAATTCGCTTGTCAAGAATTCACCTGTTTCTGAATTTCAACCATTACAAAAGACATATAGGGAATTGTTCCTTGATGAATTCTTTGGGTCAATTACCGAAACCAAGCAGATCAGTGGCAGGTTGAACAATACAATACGCATATTGATGCAGCAGGTCCCATCCCTGGAAGTATTAACAGGATCTCCTGGTCATTACATTAAGTCCATACTCCAAAACCCTTCTATCCACCCGATCCTGGGTATCAACAGATCCAATGATGTTGTTTGGTTCAATCAGGAACTAATGCAAGAGTGGACAGGCATCCAGGCATTTTTGAATACATATTGGATCAATAACATTTCCGATTGGGATGACAACAAAAAGCTTGAAGAAACTATCAGGGCAACTCAGTGCCTGGAAAAAATCAGGTTAAAAATTCCGGAAAGTGACTTCAAAGTCGAAAAGCTTATCTCGTTGCTCGATGGTGACTATTTGTTATAACGTAGATCTTTTTTTATGTTTTTTCTACCGCGTTCATAGTATTCCATAAATACATCATATCCATTCACATTATAGCGGGTGCTTTTAACATCCTTCAATTTACTTGCCATTTCATCAGCCAGTTCCCTGTGGGAAGCTTGTTCAAGTAATACAGTTACCTGGGCTGCATACCCAATATTATTTCTGGGTTCGATCCGATTTAGTTCATCAAAGAACCAGCCGCAAGATGTAAACATTTTTTGACGGGCAGCTTGTGATTCCATTAATGCTGTAAACCATCTTAATTCTATAGTATCCATTTTATGACCGGAGTATATTTTCCCGAATTTCTCAATTGTCATATCTCCCAGCAGCACTTTTATATATTCATCTCTCATATCATAGGGGTCTGAGAAGATCCGCAGGGATTCTGCTTCATAGATTTGGTCCAGGCATTCTGCTATATCGTTTAATGCTAACCGTAATGGTGCTTTCCAACTGCTGCCCGGAGTGCAACCACAATCCTCAGCCCATCTGGCGACACCATGATGGCAGCTCCATGATGTTCTTGGTCGAATCATGGTGGTAGACTTTGCAGGATGATCCAGTAGAAATTTACCAGGATAGGTATATTGAACAGATCCACCCAAAACCGGACCGCTCAAGAGCCTTTGCAGGAATTTATCTCGAAATTTTTGGTGGTGGCCATACAATTCACCATCCGATGCAGCGATGATCAATTCTTCTTTTTTATTGTTCCGATAGTGAGGTAGTAAGAATTCAACTAGAAAACGGTCAGCATTGGATGTTGCCCCGGGGTCGAAACTGATGCGAGTGCTGATATCCATCTGGTAAAAGAATACAGTAATGGTTTTTCCATTGGATAGATTCACCAGGTAAGGTCTTGAAGTATCCAACCCATTTTCTTCGGTTTGCCACGGAGCCAGAATGGTGTATTTGATTCCATATTCAGAGAGTATTTCCAGGGTTTCATCTATCTACCGCTGCTTCCGGCAGCCACATGCCTTCGGGGGAATGTCCAAATCGGTGTTTAAAATCTGCAATACCCCATGAAATTTGAGTCCGTTTATCTCTGTCAGTCGCAAGCGGTAATATCACATGGTTATATGCCTGTGCAATCGCATTACTGCTTCCATATTTTGAATAATTGCGATTTTCTTGATCAAGTATTGCCTGATATGTTATTGGATCGTAAGTTTCCATCCACCTGAACAAAGTCGGTCCAATATTAAAACTGATCTGCTCGAAATTTCCCAGCTCAGCATTTGGCTTATAACATTCAGCATGGATTCGCTCGTTCCAATTATGATATGGAGCTACTCCAGATTCGTTAGGTATCAAACCTGTGATCGCATCTTCACGGGGTGGTTGATAAAAATGACCATGAATACAAAAATACCTCTGACTCATGATGGTTTTTTATAAAATTCTTTATACGGAAATGTGCGTTTCCCGGGCTTCAAATATCCGATTTTTTGTGCGAACCTGGCTGGTAGAATCCCAAATTCCCTGGGAAGACTATCAATTGTGCAGGTTCGATTTGCAGACAAATAGTCCAACCAGAAGGTTGAAACTGGAAAAGAAGGAAATGCATTTTCCATAATGACTGTGAAAAAACGTAAATAGGCTGGATGAATTGTAATGATCCTCTTCTTCAATCCAATTTTTTGCTTCACAATTTGTACGATTTCCTGAATACTCATATACTCACCCCCACCAATCTCATACACCTTGTTTCGGGTCTTTTGGTCATCCAGAGAACTGGTAATGCACCCAACGAGATCTTCGATCCAGATCGGTTGGATAACGTTGGATCCATCACCCGGTAAAAGGAAGATAAAGGGGATCGCCTGCATTAATGTCCGTATCCCTTCCGTTAAATGATCGGATGGACCATAAACCAGGGCAGTCCTGAATATTGTGTAATCTACTCCACACGCTTTGATATAGTTTTCGGAAATACCTTTGGTTTTTAATGTAGGATACGCAGATGCTCGGTCAGCATCCAAATGGCTCAGGTAAATGATCCTGTCCACACCTGTTTCCGCTGCTGCTGTGCTGATGGCTTTGGTGGATTCGATATCGATCTTGAGGAGGTCGGTCTTACTTCCTTTATTCTCACCAGTAACAAGATGGATGACTGTTTGGACATCTTTCATAGCAGCTCTTATCCCCCTTAAATCCAATAAGCTGGCTACTACAACATCCACTGGCACCCCACGAGGTAAGTTGGGTGTCTTCTTGGATGGTTTGATCAAACTTCTAACTTCATATCCTGAACTTATAAGTTGACGGATTAATGCCTGGCCAATGAATCCGGTGCCGCCTGTAACTAGTATCATAGACAGTATTATAGCAGAGCAACCTGCCTGTTCAGGTGCCAATATTCTCTGGCAAACAACTTGCATCAAAATGCCATATAAAAATGCCAACTATTATTAAGGTAGATATTCCATGAATCCACTACCAATTCCTCTAAATAACTCTCGTGTCGGTTTTCATTATTTTCAGGATTCTTTCCATTTCCGGGAAATTGACATGACGACCTGGCTGCCAAAGATCCAGCAATTGAATACTTCTTGGCTTATTTTGGACGCTCCCCAGGACCGGGCAATTCCTGAATCGTTTATTACTACTCTCCTTTCAAATAATATTGAACCCATTATTCACTTCAACATTGATTTAACAACACCTCCCTCCCTGGTCGATATTAAGCTGCTGCTTGAAAGCTATGCGAAATGGGGTGTTCATTATGTAATGGTCTTTGATAGGCCAAATGCTAAGTCCTCCTGGGCTTCCACATCATGGGCTCAGCACGATCTGGTGGAAAGATTCCTGGATAGATTCATACCGATTGCCAACGCTGTTCTGCAGGCCGGATTGTATCCTGTATTTCCACCGCTTGAACCTGGAGGAGATTACTGGGATACAGCATTCTTAAAGAGTGCTCTTGAAAGTTTAAAAAGGAGGGGTAAGTCAGATATTTTAGACAACCTTGTCCTTTCAGCCACGGCTCTGTTTTCACCGAATGGATTGAACTGGGGATCCGGTGGACCTGAAAGATGGCCAGGTGCTCGTCCCTATACCACTTCTGAGACGAATGAAGATCAGCGTGGCTTCTGCATTTATGAATGGTATAACGCTATCAGCCACTCGATCCTGCAGAAGGTCCTTCCATTAATCCTCGTTCAAGTGGGTGATAAAGATGATTCAACCGCCCAACCCCAAAACTATTTACAGATCTTTCAACTCATGAATAATGAGATGGTAAATCTGCCTGGATCCGTCGAAAACAAACTCGACCCATTACCAGATAATGTTCTGGCTTGCAGCTTTCGGCTGGTACCCCAAAATGTAAATGGCAAATCTGAATCAAGTTCATTTTTTACCAATGACCAGGAACCCACAGTAATACAATCTTCAGTGCAGCAATGGATACTTTCCAGAAAAACTGGAGAGAAAACACGGAACGAGCCGTTAAGTGAAAATATCCATCCACTACAGCATTATCTCTTATTACCTGCTTATGAATGGGGAATATCCGAATGGCATTTGGATGTAATTAAACCATTTGTTAAAAGATATCTGCCTACTATTGGATTTTCACTGTCAGAAGCCGCTTTGGCAGCAAAAGTGACAGTCGTTGGTGGGCTTCAATCCTTCCCGGAAGACTCTTTACAGTTTCTTCGCACCTCCGGCTGTGTTGTCGATCGGATAAGTGGCGATGGCACTACAATTGCATCACAACTCGCAGAGAGGTGAAACTATGATCAGCAGCTCTACTCAAGTACAACACACTCCAATTTTTGCAAAACAACCTGTCCTTAAAGTAATCGGTTTAGGTGGCGGAGGTTGCAATGCGATTAATCGCATGGTTGAATTAGGTATTAATGGCGTTGATTTTATTGGTGCCAATACTGATCATCAGGCTTTAAAAGCTTGCCATGCACCGGTAACAATTCAGCTCGGCCCTAAATGTACCCGCGGGTTGGGATCAGGTGGAAACCCGCAAATTGGTGAAAATGCTGCAGAAGAAAGCGCCAGGGATATTGCTCGGGCTCTTGAAGGGGCTGATATGGTATTCCTCACCGCTGGTATGGGTGGTGGTACCGGAACAGGTTCAATTGCAGTGGCAGCCAAAATAGCCAAAGCGCTTGGTGCAGTTACAGTTGGTATTGTGTCCACTCCGTTCTCATTTGAAATGGGTCGCAGGCAACGTAATGCTAACGATGGCCTTTCCAAACTTCGCATGTATTCAGATACTCTGATCACAGTTCCGAATGACAAACTTCTGCATGTCGCCCCCAAAGACTTACCAATGGAATTAGCTTTCCGTCTGGCAGACGACGTTCTCAGACAGGGAATTCAGGGAATTGCTGAGCTCATTACACTGCCAGGAATGATCAATGTCGATTTTGCTCATGTAAGAAATGTCATGCAGATGGGTGGAGGATCGCTGCTTTCGATGGGTCAAGGTGAGGGACTGGATAAAGCCCGCAAAGCTATCGATCAAGCTCTTCATCATCCACTACTTGAATCAGTTAACTTATACTCGGCAGGCGGTATCATCGCTAATTTTACAGGTGGACGTGACCTGACTTTCATGGAAGTCACAGATGCTCTAGCCTATCTTCAGGATTTGACAGGCAACCAGGCTGATGTGATCCCAGGTTTCATGGTGGATGACCGTTTAGACGAACGCGCTCAGGTGATATTAATCGTTACCGGGCTTGGTGGAACAGCAGTTGATAATACTTTATTCGCTCCTCGAAATTCAGCAGCAAATACAGATATGCAATCAGTAAAACCTGTAGAAGTTCATGAGCGGGAGATTTCTCTTGATATCGACCAACCAGTTGCCCAATATTCACAGGAAACCCAGGAATTGCCAAGTTTGCCATCCAATTTAGACCTGCCCGCGTTTCTCCGTCGCCGGTCTAGAATGACTTCACAGGAAATGTGACCTATGGACGCAGAGATCCTTTCAAAAGTTTGTGCTCAAGTTTATAGTAAATATCCAGATGTAAGTGGTGTTCGACCAAAGGTGCATGCCCAGGCAAAAGTTGGAGGTACAAACCACTTGCTTATTTTTACTGGCAGCGCTAAAACTTCCAGCGGAAAAACTCTTTCCAGAGTGCTCAGGGTAGTTGTCTCAGATGATGGGAAAATCATTAAGGTAACTACATCAAAATAATTATTCGTATTAGAGTGAGAGAATGAATATTCAAAACAGCTTCAACAAGATAGAAGTAACAGTCTGGGATTGGATCATTAAGCTAATGACAGAATCTCCATTTTTTCGTTCAGTAATAAAACGAGGTTTTTACCTTGTAAAAGATAAGGAAATTGTCTGGCTCGCCGGGTTATTTCTTGCTTGGGTGAGCGTCGGAATAACAGTAGGATACTTTTTAGGCTTTTCTGGAATAAGGTAGAATTACATCACAATTGTAAAACCTCTCTTTGCGGAGAGGTTTTTCTTTATATTATAATAACGTGGTTGGTGAAAATATTTAATACTATTATAGAAATAACTTTCGGAGCACTAAATTGAAGCCTCATATAAATGAATCGACACAAAAAAGCTTCATTATTTCATTAAGCCTTACAGCAGTCATATTCCTTGCAGAATTGATTGGTGGCCTGTGGACAGGCAGTCTGGCATTAATTTCTGATTCTGCCCATGTATTTTTAGATGTATTCGCTCTCGGCATCAGCTTTATTGCAATGCGTTTTTCTGCCAGGCCGGCGGATAAACGGCATACCTATGGCTTTCATCGCTTTGAAGTGCTCGCAGCATTAATAAATGGCGTCACTTTAATAGTAATAGCCCTGTTCATATTCTATGAATCTTATAAACGCTTTTTCGCTCCAAGTGAAATTAAAAGTGGATACATGTTGGTAATTGCTGTCATAGGATTACTGGTCAATCTATATGTCGCCTTTATCCTTAGGAAAGAAGACCATGCAGGCCATGATCATGGAACGACAGACATTAATGTACAAAGTGCATACCTGCATGTGATTGGTGATGCAATTTCGTCTATAGGAGTGATCATTGCAGCGGTTGTCATCTCCTTTACAAATTGGTTATGGTTGGATCCGGTTGTAAGCATTATCATAGGTTGTATCATTCTTTCAGGTGCTTATAGAGTATCGCGGAACGCACTCCATATATTGCTCGAAGGCACACCTGACAATCTTGAAGTCTCCAGGGTCCAATCATCGCTGGAATCATTCTTGGATGTCGATGAAATCCACGATTTACATATTTGGAATATCTGCTCCGGTCATGTCGCTTTGAGCGCTCATGTTGTAACCAGTGTGGATACAATTATCCAAAGAGAAACGCTGCTGATGGGGATAAAGAAATTATTGATCGACAACTACCATATCGAGCATGTAACTCTCCAGCTCGAACAAAAAAGATGCATTCAGATGGATTGTACTTAAATTAATAGACGGAGAAGAATAGCTTCTCCGTCTATATTATTGTTATATTATTTTACTGATTTATATAACTCAGCAACATAATCCCAGTTCACGATCGACCAGAATGCTTTAATATAATCTGCCCGTCTATTTTGGTAATTAAGGTAATAGGCATGCTCCCAAACATCCAGTCCAAGAAGTGGTGTTAACCCTTCCATTACAGGGCTATCCTGATTCGGAGTCGAATATACAGTCAGTTTATTAGATTTATCGACTGCCAGCCAGGCCCATCCCGATCCAAATCTGGTTAATCCGGCTTGGGAAAATTTTTCAACAAATGCATCAAAGTTTCCGAAAGTTGCGGCGAGTTCCTTTTCCAGTGTGTTGGACGGTTTTTTTGACCCGCCAGGTGTGATCCATTTCCAGAATAGTGAATGATTATAATGACCTCCTCCATTATTCCGTACAGCTGTTCTGACGGCTTCAGGGACCTTATCCAGGTGGGAAATAAGATCAAGTAATTCCAATTTTTGTAAATCCTGGGAATTCGCCAGCGCATTATTTAAATTTGTAACGTATGCTGCATGGTGTTTACCATGATGAATTTCCATTGTTTTCGTATCGATCATGGGTTCGAGTGCATTGAAATTAAAACCAAGTTCAGGTAGTACATGTAAGCCAGACATTAAGTCCTCCAATTTATTGTTTTATATACTATTATTATCTTATTCGTCTGATTATAATGGAAGCGTTGAACAAGTTTTGTATAAGGTAATAAATAAAGCCGGCAAAATTTTGCCGGCTTTATTTATCTATAACAAAGTAGAAGATTATGGGGCTACACTAATATTAACCGTTTGCGAGTTATTACCCTCATTATTTTCATTGATCACATCATCTTCATCAGCAACTCCCCGCAGACCAATTGAGCCATACCAGCTTGGAAAAGTGTAACTGCATGATTTTACTAATCCGCCATTTTTAACCAGTGAATCAAGCACCCATGAGCATTTAGCCGCAGGTGCTGACCCGATATATAACCTGGCTTCAAAAGGTGCAGTGACATTTTTATCACCATTGTTATAAATAGAAACCTTGATAGTACATGGCACTCCTTGTTTTGGAGCCGCACAGGTCGTGATCTGAGTGATCTTTAAGTCTGGGAGAAGGATCTCAACAACGATTGGTGCTGGTACTTTGATCCTTACCCAGAAGGCTCCTTGTCCGCCGTCACCTATTCCAAATATGTTTCCATCTGCGGCCTTTAATCGATAATTTCCCTGGTATGTCCCCTTTGCATGTGGCGCTTTTAATTGCACTGAGACTTCAACCCAACTTCCCGGGGGAACTGTACCCGAAGTCAACTGGACCGAGGCTGGAGAATTCATCTGGTCGCCGCTGTCAAAAATAAGAGAATATCCGGAAGTCCATGTGCATGACCCATAATTGGTGATCCGCCACGTTTTTACAAAATTGGTATCTGCATTGACTTTCGTGTCATCCACATATGTCACATCAATGACATTTCCTGCCAGGTTGCAAGGTGTAGGAATATTCGTCGAACTAGGTAAGGTTGTGTTGGTTGGCTGTGTGGTTGCCGTCGGTTGGTTAGTACCGGTTGGTTGAATGGTGGATGTAGGTGTTGCACTAGGTTGGAGTTGTCCGGCCAATGCAGTTTGGGTGATTTGGAAGCTCAAAGCCAATAATGTCGCATTGTAATCCGGCCCGCTAACAGTTGGGGTAATATTCGTTGTTACCGGCATATTGCAGGCCATACCAACAAGCAAAGGTATTAATATGCACACCATAATTTTCTTCATAGGTCAATATCCTCCTTACCCAGATAGATTACCAGAAAAAGATGATAAAACTCTGTCCCAAACCCCAAAAGATAGTACAATTGCCTGTCCAAATTTCACAGCTAATAACCAATTAATTATATTATATACTGGCTGTCAAGGTAAAATTTAAGTAGGAGTATGGTCTATTTATTTCTGGTGTCAATCATCTGGGGTTTTTCTTTTGGCCTCATAAAAACAAATCTCACGGCTATAAATCCCATTCTCGTAACCGGATTAAGGCTTTTAATAGCTTGTTTGGTTTTTTTACCATTTCTAAAATTACATAAACAGGACAAGAAAATCTTGTTGCCATTATTAGCTATTGGCAGCATTCAATTTGGTTTGATGTATATATTTTATAACTGGTCATTTCAATTGTTAAAATCCTTTGAAGTAGCCTTGTTTACGATTTTTACACCATTCTATGTCGTTGTAATTAATAACTTGATCGAGCGTAAGTGGAACCACTTTTACCTGCTTACATCAATTCTTGCAATTATTGGTACAGGAATAATTGTCCATACCGGATTCAATCGACCCGGAATGATAACTGGTTTCATGATCGTACAGCTTTCAAATATTTGCTTCGCAGTTGGTCAAGTTCTCTACCGTCGTATCATGCGTGCCAATCCCGAATTGAAAGATGTTGACATATTTGCCATCCCTTACTTTGGGGGTTTTCTAATAGCAGCGATCGTGTCAGCTGTATTGGTCGATTGGAGAAATGTCGTAATTACTTCAACCCAGTGGTGGAACCTATTGTATTTGGGAGCTCTCGCTTCAGGTTTAGGTTTCTTTTTATGGAATTTTGGCGCGCGGCGAACGAATATTGGTGCTCTGGCAATTTTCAACAATTTAAAAATACCTTTGGCAATAACGGTCTCTCTCATATTCTTTCATGAACAAACTGACCTTCCCGGTTTATTGCTAGGCGGTTTACTCGTCCTGGGATCATTGTTACTCAATGAAGGATTTGAAAAAAGGCAAAATCGGGGTGTGAATTTATCCGTCAACGGATAATACCCATATTCTCCTAACTTTTACTGCTATTTTACAGTCCACTACCACTGCATCCTGTATAATTCACATAAACCGGTTTTCCCCGGTCTTTTGGTGTTTACCTGCCTGCATTATGATTTTGTAATTATGAGACTAATTATCAACGCCTTTTCTCTGGAAGTTTCAAATTTGCTTCGTTCATATGTTTTTCGATACGCGATGAACGAAGTATTATCTAGAAATTCTTTATCCCAAAAGATGAGAATGGTAACTACATCAGGAACCATAAAATTGTGTCATTAAACCGCCGCTGGTTCCAGTCTTACTTAATCCTGATTTTCATCCTGATTTTTACATTCCAGGAGGGTAATGCCTCCACAAATAAAGTAAACACCAACCCGACGGATTGCACATCCAATCCTGTCATAACGTCGGATCAATGGCAAAATATTTCCAACCAGCCTACCTTTACGTGGTCAGGTGCGACTGGAACAATTGAAGGGTATTATATATATTTTGGATCGAGCTCATCTGGGACAGACATTACCACATTTACAACAGACACGACCTTCCAACCGTCAGTAGGCGTGAGTACAGGGATATATTACTTACGGATCAATACCAGGGATACAGGCGAAGATATCCCCGACGCAGATTGGGCAACCCTCTTTGTTTTAAAATTTGACAATACTCCACCGACTATTTCAGTTAGTGAGTCTGGCGGAGCTTTGAATGGTGTATGGCAAAATTTTGTGACATCCCCTTCATTTTCGATCAGCCTTCCTGATCCAGGGGTGGGTTTGGATGGGTACTATTTATACTGGGGACTAGTTTCGAATGGCACCTCCAATGACCCGATCATACAAGGGAGTTTTACATTTTCCCCCGGATTATTGTCTGATGGAGAATACTTCCTTCGTATAAATGCTGTAGACCTCCTGGGTAACACCTCTGGTTGGCAGACTGCTTTTACTTTCAGATTGGATACCCAGGATCCGGCTCCCGTAACAAGTGTCACCGAATTGAATGGCCTGGCACCTTCAGAATGGGGTAATATTGCTACCCCATCTTTCACATGGGATGCTCCCCTTGGCGCTGCGAAATATAACATCATGTGGGGATCAGATCCATTATCCACAATCGCTACGAATATAAATATCACTCCGCCTTTTTCTACTTCCGCTGCATTGGGTGTGGATAATTACTTGCGGATCCAATCTGTGGACGAGGCAGGAAATGTAAGCGCATGGTCAAACGTCCTTTTTACTTATTGGTACGATAATACTCCTCCATCAGCAATAACTTCCGTCACTGAAACTGACAATGGGATATTAAGTGGTCATTGCACAATATTAAAGAATGCTACATTCACCTGGGATCCATCTACTACAACTGGTGCTCCCATTGCTGGATACTATTATTATTGGGGCATTGACCCGTTGGGTGTTAACCCGCATTCTTCAAGTGCTGGTCCACCTCTGATGCTTAGTATTCCAAAAGGGGATAAATATTACTTGCGCATGGCAGCATATGATGATGCAGGAAATATTTCGGCATGGAATACCAACTTCATTCTTTGCAATGGTGATGCTGTCAAATTAATATCTGCTGCTGATGGAGGCAGCTTAAACCTGGGAGTACCCGATTCAGTTGTGAATGCATTGATAACTTTTCCGGCAAATGCATATCAGGTATTTGAAGACCCTATTTGGGTGGGTAAAAATTTTTGGGCACGTATCTGGTATCCAACCATAAATGGTCATCGTGCCCCAACTGCTGGAAAAGTAGCCCCATTCAATCACCAGTCGTTCAATTTAGCAGCAGACCTGGCAAGTGACACCTCAACTCTTTTCAACCTCACACTCCCTTTTACTATCACATTGACATACAGTGAAGATAGCATCCTGGCACTTTATGAAAACTCCCTGGCCATTTATCGCTGGGATGGTGATAAATGGAAAATCTTATCCAACTCAACGTTGGATACGGTGAACAATATCGTAACCGGAACAACCACTTATTTGGGTGAATATCTATTGATGGGCGATCCAATACCATCGATGGAACAATTATCCATTATTGCGGGAGGTATATCATTTGGAGAATTGCCATTATCCGGAAGAACCACGATCAGGGATGGGGTTACGAATCCATGGATCATTCTGGACGCAACTTATTCTGACCAGGGATGGTACGTCACAATTCGTGGGACAGATTTCATCGATGCGCAAAACCATACAATTTCTATTGAAAATTTAAGCATTCAAATTCCACAGGAAAATATTCACTTGTTGGTGGGTTCTTCCACACCTGTTTCACTGGTGACTGAAATCACCCCAATGAGCGAATCAAATATTAATGTTCTTTCATCGCAAATAGGTTCAAGCACGGGTAGATTCTCTGTTACTCCTTTGTTCAAATTGAATATTCCTGCTGAAACCTATGGTGGTATCTACAGTAGTCAATTATTTATCACCATAATCAGTGGTCCTGTAAATTAAACGAGGTCATTTATGAAATTCAAAATCTTAAATATTATCCTTTTTTGCACCCTAATTCTGAGTACCCTCTATATCACTTTACCTGTCCAATCTCAAGCATTGACCTTTGGTATTGCTCCGGAGAATCCGGAAATTTCATATTTTGAATTTTCCTTGAATCCCGGGGAAAGTGTAAGTGATGCAGTTATTGCAAAAAATTTCTCTTCAGATACCCTCAACTTAATGGTGGAACCTGTGGACGGAAAAACAGCTACCAATGGAGGCATTTCATATGATTTTGAGAACACTTCCGGTCCAAGTAGTTGGATCCATATAGCGACCGAGACCAGGTTTGAAATTCGTTCATTTCATATCCAAAAATTGCCCTTCACTGTGACCGTACCGTTAGGTACACCTCCCGGTGAATATGTCGCCGGTTTCCTCACCGCGCTCGTTCCGACCACTCCGACGCCTGTACCAGCTAACCAGGAAAACAATGATAATCTTTCTGTAAATGTGGTGACCAGAGTGGCGATTGCTGTGATCATTCATGTACCCGGAGAAGAAACCTGCACAATGGAAATGAAAAGCCTCGATGCCACTGTTTTTGGTGGTAAATGGCGTTATGCCATGATATTGACCAACACCGGGAATGTACATCTCAAAGGCACTGCCAGAATTACTATAATTGATTCTGCTTCAAAAAGTAAACTCGAGGAAAGGGAAATACAAATAGGGTATTTTGTCCCTGATAGCGATATGGCCTCAAATAATAGCTTTGAGATTCCATCACCTGGAACATATCATTACACGATTGAGTTTCAGGATGCAAATATAACGTCCTGTCGATTTATTTTTGAGGGTGACACAGAATATGGGTCCCAGGAACAAAATCTTTTGGCAACTCAATCCACTTTAATCGCCCATTACAATCAGCCTACACCCACACCTTCTCCAACAAAACTTCCGTTGCCAGGTGTAATTTCTGAAGTCAAGACGCCCGGGACCTCGTATTGGTATATATGGATCAGTGGTGTGATCTTCTTAATCTCGGTTGGTTTGGTCATTTACGCCATTTCAGTATTAAAACGACGTAAATAATATGTAAATAATAATTATCGCTCTATATTCATCTCTTTTGTTACCGATAAGACAATTACATAAGTAAAAGAATTACCTAATTGTTTTCTCTACAAAGGAGATATTCATGAAGAAGATTGCGATATTACTAGTCGTTCTTGGTTTACTTTTAGCCTGCGCACCAGCAGCTTTTGCAGATGATTCAGACCCGACTACAGGTGAGATTACCATCACAGGGACTGCTGCTTCAGTAGGCACCTCAGCATTCGTTCTCGCAGGTCACACTCTTGATGGAACTGATCTGGGAAATTCCAATCAACTACTTGCCCCATTTGTTCCGGGTGGAATAGTTGGCGGTGGAAATAATGGAAAAAATGGTTCCTGGGTGGTTACCGATCCCCGTGGTACAGGTGCCGGATACACAATTAATGTGAAAGCAACAGATTTTACCGCAGTCTCAGGTCCGGGATCATTGGAAGTACCTGCTGCTACCATTCCTTTGGTCGGTGTGGGTGATCACTTCGGTTTGGATTTATTCCAGATGTATCTACCTTCTGATGGTATCGTCTGGGTGGATGGACAATTTTCAGCAGCATGTAACACTACCGGAGTTTGTGGAACGGTCGATGGAGACCTGATGCCCACTTCAGAAGATTTTAGCGCAGCATTTGCTCCCCTGACAATCGCTGATCAGATCTTTTGTGCTCGCCGCTACTGACGAAGGTATGGGAACATACTATCTTAACCCGCAGTTCGATCTCTTCGTACCCGCCGAGACATATGCAGGTAGATATACATCTACTGTTACCCTGACATTGCTAGCCGCAGTTCCGTAATCAATTGTCTTGGATTGCTCAAAACATTCAGGATGAAGTTCATCCTGAATGTTTTTTGTTATAATAATGGTTATTCAAGGAGAGACTCCTCTATGACTCAATCCAGAACACGTAAAATCGTCCTTACAGGCATTTTAGGCGCAATATCCATAGTTTTAGGCATCACTCATTGGGGATTTATCCCATGGTTTTCTGGCGCGTCCCTGACCGTTATGCATGTCCCTGTGATCATCGGAGCAATATTGGAGGGTCCCTGGGTTGGAGTTGCCATTGGCCTCATCTTTGGTGTATTCAGCCTCATCCAGGCTGCTGTCGCCCCGACTAGTCCTGCTGATGTCTGGTTCACCAATCCGATTGTATCTGTCCTTCCACGTTTACTGATTGGTCCGGCAGCATGGATCGTCTGGAAGTTATTGAAAAAATGGGAAATTCCTGCACTCATAGTTTCCGGTATTGCGGGGAGTTTGACCAACACAATTCTTGTTTTATCTGCTTGGGATTGTTTGGGTTCCTGCCCTGGCAGGTGATTGCCACGATTGCATTTGCCAATGGAGTTCCTGAAGCAGGGGCAGCGGCAATTTTAGTGCTGGTTGTTGTAGCAGCCTGGAAAAGAATTAGCCTGAACAAAAAACAAGGTGCCAACCTTGATTAAATACGGGTGATTACGAATATTGAATAAGCAATAAAAATCAACTGAATCAGAACTAACAAAATATCGCCTGATTTAACGCGGCTCGTTTGATATCGGCTGCGTTTCTTGATTAATCCGTATCCCCGGGCATCCATTGCCAGTGCTATCTTGTCTGCTTTTTGAAAACTTTGTAGAAATAATGGAACGATCAACGGAAAAACCTGGCGGATCTTATCCTGAATTTTTCCTTTGGAGGTACCCCAGGTTGCTCCTCTGGATGCCTGTGCTTTTGCGATCCGCTCAGCAGTCAATGTGAGGAGTGGAATATATCGGATGGCAATCTCTATTGAGATGATCATATCCTGAATAGGGATCTTCAACCAGGTGAGCGGTAATAAAATGTCTTCCAATCCATGGATAAAGCGGGAAATCGAGAAATTAGCAGTCGTAAGGCTGATTGCCAGCAAAAAGATGACAAATCTCGAAACCAATAATAAGGATTGGGAGACATCCTGATTTGTAACTTTAATGATCCAAAACTGAAAAATTACCTCTGAAAAATCCTTTGCCGGATTGATGAATAAATTAATGGCGGCAATAATAAGGATGAACGGCAGTGCTTTTAGTAAACCCTTCAAATACAATGAAATTCTAATTCTTGAAAGCCAAATACCAACCAGGCATAATATTAATCCTGCACCAATAACGGTCCAGGATTGCGTGATCAGTACCCCTGTGAAAAACAGAATAAATCCTATTAGATAAGCCCCGGGATCCCGTTTTTGCAGCCAGGAACCATTATCAACGAATTCTGTAAAGGGAATACTGCGTTGGAACTCAAAATTAATGGAAGACATGTTCCCCCACATCCATTGCATGAATTAAATCTTCGATGCTGCTAATTCTCCTCAGGTTCAATTCAGAGTTAGCATTAATTTCCTTGACGAGTTTGGTAATGAATGGAGGATCAATACCATGGTTCAATAAAACATCAGGATCAGATAAGATCGACCCGGTAGTTCCGTTGAGGACAGAATGTCCGTTTTCCAAAAGTGTCATATTATCTGTCAAAGTCTGAATGTCTCCCAGATTGTGAGATGATACGATGATCGTCATCTGGTGTTGTTTTAAATCATTAAACGACTTGATAACATCCCGCCGGGATTTTGGGTCCAGCCCGGCTGTGGGCTCATCTAAAAGCAGCAAGCTGGGTTTCAGCGCAAGTAAGGAGGCCAGCGCTGCTTTCCTCTTTTCACCACCACTTAACGTATGGATGGGTCTGTCTTTGAAGAGGCTAAAATCCAAACCGACCATTTCCATGGCCCATTGCACTCTGTCAGCCAATTTTCCTTCGAACCCAACATTTTTTGGTCCAAAAGCAATTTCATCTCCCGTATAATATTCAAAGAATTGATTTTCCGGATTTTGCATTACAAGTCCCACAAATTGAACGATTTCCTTGATGGTGATCTGTGGATCATTGAGGAGATATTTACCTACCCGCACCTCCCCTGATTGTGGTTGGAGTAATCCGTTTAAATGCTGTAATACTGTCGATTTGCCGGATCCGGTTTTTCCTACCAATCCATGTCCCTGACCTTTGGCAACTGAGAAACATACTCCTCCCAATGCTTGCACTGCTTGTGGAGTATCCTTAAGGTATTCAAAGGTCAAGTCCGAGACATTAACCATGGTTTCACCAACATGCTGGTCATTTTCATCACTTTTATTTGTACGTTGCAGGAAGTGATATTGTTTTATGATTAGTTTGGCCAGGTCAGGTATGCTGAATAATCCATTCGGGATATTTACTCCCTCTTCCTGGAGTCTCCTTATTAGCTGCACACTCTCCGGATACTCAAGGTTCCAATCGGAATCGATCTTCTCAAGTAAAAATAATTCGTCCGGTTTTCCGTCAAAGACAAGTTCTCCATCATTCATTACAAGTACCCGGTCTGCCTGGGCAGCTTCATCCATGGAATGTGTAATATGGATGATAGTCTT
The DNA here is from genome assembly GCA_963757065.1 of uncultured Chloroflexia bacterium. GTDB lineage: Bacteria > Chloroflexota > Anaerolineae > Anaerolineales > Anaerolineaceae > PNON01. Next base: position 186,592 of record CAVWQC010000002.1, read on the forward strand.
ACCTTCATGGTGAAAAGATTTCATCACTCCCAGTAAATTTTTTCTGGCGGCAGGGTCCAGCATGGAGGTTGATTCATCAAAAATCAAACATTCAGGCTGTATAGCCAGAATGCTCGCCAATGCCAACCTTTGCGTTTGTCCACCGGATAACATAAAAGTAGGCCTGTTGCGGATCTCCCAGAGATCAAATCCCTCCATCACTTTACGCACCCGGGCATGCATTTCCCTGGTTGGCATTCCAAAATTTTCCAGACCAAATGCAATGTCCTCTTCTACTGTTGTGGCTACGATCTGGTCTTCCGGTGATTGGAAAACAATTCCCACTTTCCTGCGGATCTTTTCCAGGTTCACGCCTTCTGCCAGGAAAACACCGCCTACTTCTAACTTACCGCCAGTTGGTAGCAATAATCCATCGATCAATTTCACCAGAGTAGTTTTTCCTGATCCATTCGCCCCAACTATAGCCACATATTCACCGGAATCAATAAAAAAGCTCACAGAGTTGATGCTATCTCTTGAGGTAGGATTCTGTTCAGGGTATCGAAAGCTGGTTTCTGAAAATTCGATAAAATGGCTGTTCATTATTATCCAAAATAGCTGAACTTTTATAAATTTTATCATATCCGGAATCTGTACTTTTAATATAAAAGTTTATACATAAATATTCTATAAAAGAGTATTTTGTTATAATTACTTTATACATTCTTTATACAACAATAAGAGGAAATATGGCATCATATCTGGCATTTATGGAAATTTGGCGTAATCGGAGCAGGTTCTTCCTGTTCAGCCTTGTCATTGCATTAATTACAACTCTGGTCCTATTTATTGCTGCCCTGGCACAGGGATTATCCAACGCTAATATTGAATACTTATCAAAATTGGATGCGCAGTTGATAGTTTTTCAGAAGAACGTCGACCTATCTGCTTCAGCCAGTCAGATAACCCGATCAACATTAAATAATATCCAACGGGTGAATGGCGTTCTTGATATCGGGTCCATTGGTACAAGTAGTGGAAAAATCGTAAATATTCCGGGGAAAGATCCATTGGACGTTTCTCTTTTAGGTGTGGAACCGATGAAACCAGGCTCACCTCTAGTAATTGCAGGTTCACCTGTCACCCTTAGCCGGGGGAACGAAGCAGTCATTGACCAGGACCTTTCCACAGAGTTAGGTCTTAGGCTTGGAGATTCCTTTACAGTACGGACCATCCAGGGAACAGATGAAAAATTTTACACTTTTAAAGTTACAGGAATTACCGAATCTTTAGAGTATCTATATAGTTCCTCCATTTTCTTGCCATATCTGACCTGGGATCAGATTCGTCCACAACCCTCCACTCGGGATTCTAATCGGGAAACTGTTGCTAACTTTGTGGCTGTGAAGTTAAAGCCAGGCTCGGACCCTAAAATAGTAGCAGAAAATATTCAATCCCAGGTTGTTAATGTTGAAGTAGTGGATAAAAAGACTGCATATGAAGCTACTCCAGGTTATTCAGTCCAACAAAGTACTTTAAATACTCAGCAGGGGTTCACCCTCCTGATCGGTGTTTTGGTCATCGGAGGATTTTTCCAGATCCAAATGCTGCAAAAGGTTCCATTAATTGGAGTATTAAAAGCAATTGGGACTTCAAACTCAACTGTTGCCTGGGCTGTAGTGACCCAGATTGTTCTAATTACCACATTTGGCGTCATTATGGGTAGCCTGGTTACTTTTGGCCTGGCAGCAGCCATGCCAGATGGAGTACCAATAATCTTCAATGGACCTTCGATCCTATTAGCTGTTGCAGCCCTTCTCATTATTGGGCCATTAGGCGGCTTGGTTAGCGTGAAACTTGCTGTTAATGTTGAACCCCTTACTGCTTTAGGTCTTACCTCATAAGGAATAAAATGGAAACTGTACTACAGGCAAATTCAATCTCAAAAATATATAAGTCGGGTTCAAATGAAACCGTCGCAGTGGATGATATTTCATTATCCGTTGGGAAGGGTGAATTTATCGCAATCGTTGGACCAAGTGGATCCGGTAAAACCACTATGCTGGCAATACTGGCTGCGTTACTAACCCCAACACATGGCGAAGTATCTATCGATAATATTGATCTACGTAATATGAGTGAAAAACAACGTGTGAAATTTCGCCGGGAAAAAATTGGATTTACATTTCAATCGAACAATTTGCTCCCGTTTCTTAATGTTCGTGAAAATGTCGAAATGATGTTGCGATTGAATAATACTTATACTCCGGAATCTAAAGAATACGGACTTGATCTTCTTTACCGCCTGGGCATGGAAGATCGATTAAATTACCTACCCAATCAGCTCTCTGGTGGTCAACGTCAGCGGGTCACAATTGCCAGGGCGCTGGTCCATAACCCCAGTCTGGTTCTTGCAGATGAACCGACTGCCAGCCTGGATACCGAGCGGGCGTATCAGGTCGTAAAAATCTTCTCCGACTTGATTCATGAACAGAAAAAAGCCGGCATTATTGTGACTCACGATCTGCGAATGTGTATTTATGTGGACCGTGTAATCCAGATGATGGATGGAAAAATTGAGAATATTCTATCGACACGTCAAGAAATTGATGACTTTATGGCTTGTGGTTAACTACGAAAGGTATATTATGAAGAAAAATATTTTTAATTATATTGTTGTTTCGTTCTTATTTGGCTTGATCCTTGTAAGCTGTCAGGCAAAGGCACCTGCGGTTGAACCTGCTTCCAGTGATTCAGCACCGATTGTTAATATTGGTATTGTTGCCGAGGGTAAACTCGTCCCGGGAAAATTTGTTGAGCTTGCTTTTTTCCCTTCTGGTGGTGTCGTAGAAAAAGTAAACTTTACAGAGGGTAGTCAGGTAAAAATGGGTGATGTCCTGGCAAGTTTATCTGTTACACCACAACAGAATGCCAGTGTTGCCAGTGCGGAGTTGGAATTAGTGAATGCAAAAAATGCCCGCCAGGTATTTTTAGATGAAGCAGATGTTCAAAAAACGCAATTACAAATGAATGTAGCTCTAGCCAAAGACCGTCTGAAAGATGCTGCCAGTAAGAAAAGAGACAAGGAAAGTGTATATCGTTATAGCAAAACCGCTGAAGCTACGGTCGAAGTGGGTAAAGCAGTCGCTGATTTCGATCTTGCAACCCAACAATTGGCCTTATGCTGAAGCCCAGGTTTCCAAGTGGGTCAACGGACCGGATCCGGAACAATTAGCCATTTTGGATGCTCGAGTGTCAAATGCTCAGGCCATATTAAATGCTGCTCGGGCTGCAGTTACGAGTCAATCAGAATTGACTGCTCCTTTTGATGGTCAGCTAATCTCAGTGGATATCGTCCCTGGACAAATTAGCCCAAAGTTCGCAGCCAGTGATCACAATCGCCGATACGAATTCATGGTTAATTGAAACAAGCGATTTAAAAGAAGTTGATATATTATCCATAAAGCAGGGCTCCTCAGCCATTGTCCGCGTAGATGCCATTCCTGGTGTGGATTTCCAGGCTCGGGTAATAACCATCCAACCATTAGGCAAGGACAATCAAGGTGATATTACCTATAAAGTCACTTTGTCTGTCGATTTTGATCCTCGTTTTATGTGGAATATGACAACCAGTGTGCATTTTGAATAGGTATATCATTAGATTTATTGATAAGAGATATCAACTGGTCTGAGTAGTTTACTGACATACCCGCCTGTGCTGGCAATCCAATAAAGCAGTTGTATAATAAATATTGGAGCTGATTTTTCAATCGAATAATTATCGGAATGATCCAATATCCTGCAATTTTGGGTAAGTAATTACCCAAAATATAAATAAATTACAAAGCCTTCATTCCAATAACCTAACCTGAAGAGGAGGATTATTATGAAGCCAAGTGCACCAAAAATCATTACCTGGTGGGTTTCTGTCATTATCGTTGTAATAGGAGTTTTGGGCTATACCAAAACAATTCCAGGTATCGGTACAGATATGGCCTTCTGGCTGGTAGTAATTGGTTTTGCCATTCTTGCAATCGCTAATTTGGTAAAAGGATTATAAATTCAGATATACATATAACAGCACATCTCAATTGTGGCTCCATTTGAGATGTGCTGTTTTTTTTAGCTTATTAAACTTAGCTCCCCTGCAAATCCAGGGGAGCTTTTTTGTATTTGAATTCTATGAAATGTCTTTTAGTGGCACAGGGTCGTACCCAAGTCAGTGAATGTATATCCCGGGACTGGTACAAAATTCCAGGTATAGTAGTTATCGCCTAATGTCAGCTTGAGTATTCCATATACCCCGGTTTGGTTTCGCACTGCTTCATTCGGATCAAGTGGATGGTCAGCATAACTATAACCATCAGCGGGGGCGCCGCCTGTTCCGACAATAAACTCCCGGATACCGTCTGCAGCGGCTTGCTCGTGAAGGATCGATCAAGTTGAATCTTTCGTAGTTATGGTTATGTCCATTCGCGACGATGTCGACCTTGTATTGGTAAAGCAGGTTCCACCATGCTGCAGATGTGCTGTCATCCGAATGCCTGCCGGATGTCCAACGTGGTTGGTGCCAGACAGCGATCACACACTTTTTGGTATTTGCAGCCAGGTCAGCCTGCAGCCAGGTAGTTTGTGGTGATGTTGTTCCACAACCACCCGCCTGTGAGCATTGGGCATTCAAAGCGATCACATGCCAGTTTTCTCCGATATCATAGCTGTAATAACCGCCCGGGTTGGGACCTGCTGCTGCTCCGAAGTAATTGAAATACGGTGCAGTTCCACTTGGTGCATAAGTATCGTGATTACCCATCACAGAACGGGTGACATTCAGGAAGCTGCCCCAGTTGGGAGCGTATAGGTCTGTATATTGAGCATCATAAGCCGATGATCCACCATCATTATTGATATTGTCTCCAAGAGTCTGCACCTGCGCACCAGGGTTCGCAACAATCAAAGATCGGACAAGATCACCTGTTTTCTTACAATTGCCTGTATGGTCTGTGGATCCAACATTGTACTTGCAAATGTCACTTCCAATTAGAAGGGTGTTGGTTGTCCCGATTGTGGAAGGTGTCGCTGTGGATGTGGGTCCTGTAGTTGGTATGGATGTCGGAATAGATGTGGGACCAACCGTTGGTGTAACGACACTCGTCGGTGCTGGAGATCCACCGGGCATATTTCCATTGTAGTGAAGCGCATCCAGGTATTGACCATAACCTGAGCTGCTGGTCCACTCTGATGCCGGTTCCACGATCGTGCCTTCACCCCATTCGTTGAATGTGGTGACAAGCTGCCATTTGGCATTCGATGCAACCATGCTTTTCACATTCTGCGTCCAACGGGTGAAGTCACGTGCAAGTCGGACATTTTGTGCTTTAAGCCAAAATCCCGGGCTGATGGCATAACTGGTGGTACCCTGTTGGTCAGTGGCTACAGCAGGTGAGTATTGGTGCCAGCTATCAGGTTGACTGGCACAACTGGTATACCCTCCAAAAACTTTCAAAACAACATATGCTCCCGAAGTATTGCCTGCTTTCCATCGGTCAGCCATACCACAGGCGTCAACCGCATCCGCGTAAACGAAATACCACGAATTTACCGTTCACTCGCAAGTATGATGGATCTTTTCCATAATGTTGATATATATAAGCCAGGTCGTTTTGTATCTGAGTGATCGAAGGATCTCCGAGACTTTCATTTTCATAGTAAACACTCCAGCGGAAGTTAGTACTCAGAAGCAGCAGTTAGTAATCCTGCAATCCGGTTATCCGAGCGGGAGCCCTGCCCCCACCAGGATGCAATTCCAGCCTGTATGTTCCCATAGTTCATCATATCAATATGCGTTTTGATAGTCGCCTGGTCAGACCCATTGTAGTATCCGAGGCTGGGAGTGTAATTGGTATAAGGTGTGATTCCCAGCTGCGTCCAGGCTTCCGGGAACCATGGATAGTAAAATGCAGCCCGAATCGGAAAGGTCGGTTGCCAATCTGCAGATGGGATTGATGTATTTGTAGCAGTTGGTGAAACCCCTTGTGTAGGAATTGAAGTCGGTGGAACCTGGGTGGGTACTAAAGTGGAAGGAGGCACCTGAGTAGGTACGGTTGTTGGAAGATTTGTAGGTTGTTGTGTGGGAACCGCAGTTGGGGCTGGCGGATCAGTCGGTAAAGGGGGCTCGACTGTACCGAAATTAATCACCAATTGGGGTGCTTTTGTTACACCTGCCTCCCGGGAAGCCAGATTGGTATTGGTTACACTCTTAGTCGTGAGCGCCAGGTTGTATGTACCTTCACCGGTAATGAACGGTGTGACATCTACTTCAGTCCACAACGCTTTCTTGAATCCGGATGATTTAGCGATCTCATCACCTACAGGTGGAGCACGATTATACGTAATATCCCGCTCGGTCCAACTGGAATCATCGACCACTTGAACTGAATAACCGGTTGAATTGGCACTGTTTGCAAATACCCGCAGCTTGGCTGATACGATCTGGCTGCCACCTAACCCGGATACCTCAAATCGCAGGTAACTGCGGGTATCGGGTGAATTATCGACCCGAAGGGAGATATTGGAACCAAAGTTTTTATCTGGCGATGTAGCCAGTACATAAGCATCTGCAGATGGGGTAGAATTTCATTGATGTATCCGCTGCTTGAACATGTACCGGAATGATCAATGACAACGCTAATAATACGACACCGATATTGATCGCTAATTTTTTATGGATCGAATAGTTTTGCATATTATCTACCTGTATTCTCACCTTTCATTGGACTGACTAGTTTTTATACTTATAAAGATTGGTCAGCCTAAAATTGGAGGATATTGCACAAAATTTTTGTACAACTATGGAAAGCACCATCATTCTTATCCGGTTATTCAAAACCCGTTTTATTCGAACTATTTTATTAGTGGGAATCTCGGTGCTTTATAACTATGGCTGTAAAGTACAAATTTCTTGAGGTAATAGCCATAGCACAACTACCGAAATATTACTTGAAAAATGTCCTTTGGCACGTAAAGATAGCTTACAGATACCTTACAGACACCAACCAACATTCAACAATCCTATTCAAAATCATAGTCAAAGTGTAGACATGGTAGTAATAGTGTCTATATATCAAAACCAGGACATTTACATTCATATTTACTTTGTGTTATTCCTGCCCTGAAAGATATTTACTTCATACCTTCCCCTAATAACTTTAATTTGATTACTATTTTGGAATAATTTCAAAAGAGCTTCATTATGCTTGACAACATACTATAACCTTATACATTAAAATTATTGATGGCAATTCGCCCACAATTAAGACTATATTTATCTTATATTTTTATTGAACCTTTATAGCATTTATCAATAAAATCATTAGAAGATACTGCAAGATGAATTGGGAAATTCAAATTTTGTAGTCATCATCCAACACAGAAAAATTCGTTATTAGGATTAAGGATTTATTTATCCTTGATGGTCAAGTTGCGCCAAAAAGGGAATTTTTGCGTTGAAATTTGAATTTTATCCGGAAAAGGAAATAAAAATGACCACTTTAAATGAAGTAACTCGAACAATTGACACTCGAAATATTTCAATTTTTACCCGCGAACTTGATCTCTCGATCATCGTCCCCACCCGGAATGAAGCAGGAAATATCGAGAAACTGCTTTCTGGAATTCAACAAGCCCTGTTGGGTAAAAAAGTTGAAGTGATCTTCGTGGATGATTCATCTGATAACACACCTGAGGTCATCAATGAGGTTTCCCAGCAATTTGAAGGGATTCACGTCTGCATGATCCATCGCGAACCTCACCAGAGAATTGGTGGTTTGGGTGGAGCTGTTGTGGCGGGATTACAATCCGCTGGAGCTGAATATGCAGTAGTTATGGATGGCGACCTTCAACATCCGCCTTCTTTATTACCCACATTGTTGGAAACAGCTATATCGCAGCACGCAGATATGGTGGTAGCAACAAGAAGGTCACAGGAAAGTACGGTGGCTGGTCTAAACGCAGCCCGTAATTTCATTTCCCGTGTTCTGGATCTGACTGCACGTGTATTTTTTCCGAAACAACTCCATGGAGTTAGTGATCCACTCACCGGCTTTTTCCTGGTCCGGGTAAATGCCATCAACCCTCAATCTCTTCAGCCAAAAGGATTCAAGATCCTGCTTGAGATCCTTGTACGAAATCCTAACCTTAAAAAAGCCGAAGTCCCGTTTCGTTTCGGTGAGAGGTTTGCCGGTCAAAGTAAGGCATCCGCTAAAGAAGTTTTTAAGTACCTCAATTTACTGTGGGTCTTGCGCTTTGGTGAATCGTCACTTCGTTTTATAGGATTTGCCCTCGTGGGATTGAGCGGAATTGTTATTAACTCGCTGGCATTATATCTGGCAACAGATCTTTTAAAGATTTTTTACATCTATTCTGCAGCCATAGCTACAGTAGTATCCACAATCTGGAATTTCACCTTGAACGAAGCGTGGGTCTATCGCGCTCAGGGTAAAACATCCAGTCGCTTCGGAAGGCTTGGTATATTTTTCGTGATGAATGTGATTGCCCTGGCTTTACGTACACCAATCATTTATCTGTTTACTTCAGTGATTGGCATCCACTACATTCTTTCCAACTTGCTATCATTAGGTCTTCTCACGCTCGCCCGGTTTGCCCTGGCAGACAACATTATCTGGGCTGGTAATAAAACTAACAAACCGGTTTCTAATCAAACAGTATCACAAGGAGAGTAAAAATGAAAACAAATTATTCATATAACATCCACAATATCGTTACTGTCTCCTCAGATGGTGAATTGCCAGAATTACAGCCATTCCTGGTAAATAAAGAGATAGTGGAACCAACAATAAATGTGCGCACAGGACAGCCTCATTTTGCGAAGAAAACAGAAAAGAAAAATGAAAATTACCTGGCCTATCGGGAGATTTTTGGCCATCTGGGTTTTGAAGTTGGGATCGAGATGATCGGTGATCAGGTCGATGTCGTTGCTTCACCCTCCCTGCATATGTCCCCTCACGTACTATATACGAATGTGGTGGAACCTATCTTGCGATGGACTTTTGTACGAAAAGGTTATGCTCTGGTTCATGGAGCCACGATAGCTTTTGGAAACGATGCCTACATGATCACCGCCAGGACCGATACAGGAAAAACAACAACTCTGCTCAAGATTTTGGCTCATCAACGAAGAAATCATGACCAGGCCGCCTTTTTATCAGATGATATGACCATCGTATCCCCGGATGGAACAGCATATACCTACCCCAAACCATTGACGATCAGTTATCACACTTTACGAGCAGTGAATACCGATACTTTTAACCGCCTCTGAAAGATTTTCTCTACCCTTTCAGAGTAGGATCCATTCAAAATCAGGCCGAAAGCTGGCGTTTTTAATTAGTAAAACTCATCTCCCAGCTGCCACGATCAATATGATCACCCAAATGCTGGTACCTCCGCCCAAGTATTTTGTCGATAAATTAGTCCCCAAGGTGAAGCTTACCCGTAAGGCAAATTTCGTGGGTATGTTCATTATTGAGCGAGGTGAGGAACAGATCACACCAATGGAGAATGAGGAAGCTTTGCAAATTTTATTGCAGAACTGTGAAGATGCTTATGGTTTCCCTCCTTATGAAGATATCAAGGAGTTCTTATATCTACGGGATGGTGTGGATTTACGTAAAAAGGAACATGAGATCATCTATTCTGCGCTTGGGAATAAACCTGTTTCTTTGATCCGTTCCAGTAGTCTGGATTGGTGGTGCCAGATACCGGCATTTGTCAGTGATGAGCTAGCCCATGATTGTTCCTGTGATAATGAAAAAGCAGAAACTTCCAGGCAGCGCGAACCGGCAATTGCTTCGATGTAAGGTGAATTTATTTCTGGAGGAAACACCTTCAACTGTTATGGAAGGTGTTTCCTCAAATGAATCATTGGAAGGTAACGAATTTCACTCGCCTTGCTTATGTCTTTTGTTTTGATCTGATCTATGAAGGTAAGGTAGCAATAATTATCTAAAGGAAATCATGATAAAGCTGAACGCTCAGACAACGACTACCAATGATGCGATGACACTTCCTGGCTCTGAATAATTTCGGTCTGAGCCGATTGTTATTGGTGGCAGCCCTGGTGATTGGTACTTTTCTTAGGTTGTGGAATATCAATGCCATGGGTTTTAATACAGACGAAGCTGTTATGCAGGACAAGCTGCTGCAATCGCAGGAGTTCCCGGGATTAAAAGATATTTTTTCGGTATTTCGTGCCCATCCACTTTTTATTCAATTTTTGCTCTCTTTGTTTTATCAGGTAAGTTTTTCTGATCTGGCTGGACGCCTTTTAGCTGTCGTATTCAGGTGTAGGAACGATCATTACCTTACTTACCTGATCGGTAAGAATATGTACGGTCGGGTAATCGGTTCACTTGCCCACTATTTTTAGCATTCATGCCTTATCATGTTCTCGTCACCCGGCAAATGCTCCTCGATGGACCGATGGTTTTCTTCGCGACATTAACGATTTACGCACTCGTACGCTTCTCCCGTTCTCAAAAGAGTGTTTGGTTGGTCGCAGCAGGCTCCAGTATGGGTTTGACATTTCTTTCAAAAGAAACAAGCATCATACTATTAGGTGCCATTTTTGCATTCTTCGCCCTCACCCCAGAAATAAAGGTGAAGATAAAGGATATGCTCTTCTCCCTCCTTGCTTTTATTTTGACCGTGTTGCCGTTTCCTCTATCATTGATGTTATCTTCTGGTGGATCTTTCGACCGGATTGAGTGATCTTAACCTGGCAGTTATCTTCGCGGCCAAATTGATGAATGGGTCATTTTACTTAACTTCTTTACCCCCATTCTTCGGGGTGATCACTTTCTGATTGCTGCTGCTGCCGGTTTTGATACTTTTATGGCGAAATCGTTGCTGGCGGGAAAAATTACTGGTCGTTTGGATTTGCAGTATGCTTTATATTTTTTCAGGCTTTGGCCTGTAAAGGGACTTCTTAATATTTGTTACCGATCGCGCCCGTAATTGCGGTACTGCTGCCAGGACACTCGGAAAGCTTTTGGACAAGTTTGATGAAGATATCTTGCCTGGATGGATTATATCTCTTCAGGTTGGCAGTCATTGTTTCCTCCTTATGGTGCACTGTTTTCACAATGGGATTCACACTTGGCAGTGAATTGAACCGGAAACGTCTTCCTTTTTCTGGCAGGTAACTGGTGGAAGTACCCGGAGGCTGGAAGGTAGGGAACATGGATAAGTACAGGCTTGCCTTTATATGCCAGATTGTTAACCATTGGTCCATCAATGGCAAACATCCTTCAGTCTTTACGGAGAACGCCATGCTACGGATTGTCTGTTAGCCAGATCCGTGACATCGCAACCCATCTTATGTTCGAGAGGTCAATCCCGACTTACAGATCCGCAGGACTGATCGGAAATTATATTGTTTGGGGATTGTAGTATTCAGCTTCCCGGTTGCCGTTTTTTTCGGACAAGCTTCTTAACTGATCGTTAAGAAATATAACGGTATTGCTGTTCACACCGAAACCATTCCTTTGATGGATGCAGAAGGAAAAAAAATATGATAAACCAGTCATCATTATTTATGAGGTACATCCATATTTCGCAAAATTGTCTTTCCTATTTTCATTGCTACTAATACTAATATTGCTTGGAAGTCCCACCAGCCATATCACAGGTTGGAGGTAATCTCAACAACCCGCTACTCCTATTGAGCATTTTGTAATGGTAATGCAGGAAAATCATTCATTGATAATTACTTCGGCACTTATCCTGGTGCCGATGGAATACCGGCAGGTTTAAAAATGCCTGTAAGCCCTAACGATCCAAATGCTAGGTACGGTTGAACCCTGGCATATTGGTAAGGCATCCAATACCGACTTAAACCATAAGTCTTTCCACATTTTAAAGATTAGTTTCAACAACGGAAAAATGGATGGATTTGTATTGGGCTTTAAGATAAGTGTAATCAAGATGGCCGGCTGGCCATGGGGTATTATGACGGACCCAGGAGACCTCCCATATTTATTGGAATCTGGCTGATCATTATGTTCTTTTCGACCGTTTTTTCAGCTCAGCAAGATGGTAGTTTTGCGAATCATATGTATTCAGTAGCAGCAATTCCACCAATAAAAAATAGCGGTGAGGAGTTGTCAAACTATCTTGAGCTGATAAACCGACAATATTTGACCGGCTTCAAGAGGCGGCATTTCGTGGAAATTTTATGTGCAAAAGTACGATCGGACTATAACCTACCGCAATTTAGGTACGAGTGGCAACAGAGCATCCCAGGTAATTTGGGTACCACTACTAAACTTCGACCGCTTTCTGGATAACCCTGATCTGGCCAGCCATATTGTAAATCTTGATCAGTATTATATCGACCTGAAAAATGATGATCTTCCAGCTGTATCTTTTATCACTCCATCTGGAGCCAGCGAACATCCGCCGGGAAGCCTGGAAACTGGTCAACGTTTTGTAAAAACTCTGATCCAGGAATTAATGCGATCATCGTTCTGGGATACTTCGGTATTCATGCTGGTTTATGATGATTGGGGAGGTTGGTATGATCATGTAGCCCCACCGGAAGTAGACGAATATGGCTACGGTCCAAGAGTTCCCGCACTATTGGTAAGTCCATTTGCAAAAGAAGGCTTCATTGACAGCACGGAACTGGATTTTACATCGATCTTAAAATTCATTGAATATAATTGGGGATTGGAAGCCCTAGCGGATCGTGATGCAAAGGCAAATAATATACTGACTGCCTTTGACTTTAATCAGCCTCTCCGCAGCGCCCAGTTTTTACCGCTTAGCAGAGAAGTTGCGCCAATTACTATTAAATCTCCGACAACAAAAATCTATTTTACCTATGGATTCGGATCAATTTTGGCTTTAGCTACCATCGGTTTTGCACCGTAAGAACCCGTAAGTTAAGGGTGACCACAAGAGTGAAGGGGAAGATGAAAAATAAATGGGATCCCAAGATTAGTTTTTCCACACTGGTCACGTGTATATTACTGGTTTCCAGTGTCATTCTCTGTGTCTGCGAGTTATGGTCAAAAGACAACTTTACGCTCCACAGTCATTAGCCTTGTTCCACTGCCAAAACGTGAATTTAGGTGATAAGTTCGAAATTATCGGGAGCATTTCAGGATTCGTCTGGTAATCCAATCGAAAATGAACATATTTTTGTCAATGCGAATGGCAATTATTTGGGTCAGGCGAAATCAGACGCAACTGGTATATTCTTACTCAAGGTAAATAAAAAACTTGATGCTGGAAAATATATTATCCAGGCAAGTTTCAAGGGATCCCGTTTCTTTAGCGCCTCAGAATTTTCAACCCCACTTCAGGTCAATACTGCTAATTTAGTTGTACAGACTGTTCCGCCTTTAGCTGGTGTTCCTTTTTGGATAAATGGTGTGAAAGTTTTGTCTGATGAAAATGGAAATGCAAAATTTCAATTCACACAAATCTGGAACTTATCGCCTGGAAGTGCTGGTGGATGAATACAAGAATTCATCTGTCCGGATTGAATTTGGCCGTTGGAGTGAAGAGTCATATGAGAATTTTCGGGATATAAAAGTTCCTACAGATGATGTGATCCAGGTTGGGCTAAATGTTTTTCTCCAGGTAAGTCAAAAATTTGTTGATTTATCCGGTCAACCTGTGCCTTTTGAAAGAATCACTGAATATACTATCAAAAGCGCTCAAGGTGACGTGTTCACATATATAGATAATCAACCAAGATGGATACCTTCAAGTAGGATTGCCAGGCGTATAACCGGCTTGGAAGAGACTAAGCTGCTCTACTCAACGGTAAGCGTTACTGTTGATGGTTCAAATGTTGTCAACCAATCGCAGCAGAAATTTTATCCTTCACCAAACGGTACCTGGCAAATATCGTTGTTATTGTATTCCTTGCAAATTAATGCTCGTGACGGGTTATTTGCCTCACCTGTAGGTAAAAATATTGAACTGCAGTTCCCTGATGGCAAAATAGTTAAATACCCTTTGGATTCGTCAGGTAATGCTCAAATCCATTCATTGGCCAGAGGTCTTTATACTTTCAAAATTGATGGTGTGAATGGATTAGCCAATCCAACGCCTGTTGCATTATCACGCAATCAAATAGTGGATGTAAAAGTTATTACTTTCCTTGATGTTGGTATTGTGGGTTTTCTGGTCCTTGTACTTGTGTTTGGCCTGATCGTCTACGGTCGCCCCTGGCTGTTTATACCATCAAAGCAAAAGAATCAAAAACTAGTCCTTGATAATCAATTGTCATCCATCCATGAGAACTAAGATATATACTCCAACCTTTTTGCTTATATGTGTGATATTTTCTGTCACAATATTTCAGGCTGTACCGATAAGCTCAGTAAAGGCAAGTAATTCCCAACCCACGCCAATATTAGCCTATTACTATATCTGGTTTGATACCAAATCATGGGATCGTGCGAAAACGGATTACCCTCTTTTGGGAAAGTACTCTAGCGACGATAAATCAGTTATGCAGCAGCATATCCGCTGGGCTAAAAGATGCAGGGATCAATGGCTTTATTGTCAGTTGGAAAAGCACCGATGTATTGAATAGGCGGCTATCCCTTCTGGCTGAAGTTGCTGCTGAAGAGAATTTTAAACTTGCAGTTATTTATCAAGGTTTGGATTTTGATCGTAATCCTTTACCTATCGACCGTATTTCGAGTGACCTGGATTATTTTATAGATTACTTTGCATCGAAACCGGTTTTTCAAATATTTAATAAACCCATGGTAATTTGGTCTGGAACATGGAAATTCAGCACAGATGATATTGAGAAAGTTGCCTCGTCTCACCGAACAAATTATTGATCCTTGGTTCAGAAAAAAATGTCAACGGATATGAACGAATAGCAAAGTCTGTCGATGGTAATGCTTATTATTGGTCGTCCGTGAATCCAGACACATTTCCAGGGTATTCGGAGAAATTAATCGAAATGAGTAATTCTATCCATGCCAACCAGGGAATATGGATCGCACCTGCAGCTCCCGGATTTGATGCTCACCTCCTTGGTGGAACATCATTGGTGGATCGAAAAGATGGCGAGACATTAAGATACTCAGATTAATACAGCCCAATTATCTTCGCCGGATGTACTAGGTCTCATAAGTTGGAATGAATTTAGTGAAAATTCTCAAATTGAACCATCAGTAAATTATAAGATGCGCTCATTAGAGGTTTTGAGCGACATAAATCATATGCCGGTGCCAGCCATTGCAGATTTTGATTCGAGCGAACCCACGGTTGTTTATGAAGATTGGTTCACCGGAACAAGATTCTTTGCATTGGGTGGTCTGGCTATTCTAATGCTTTCAGGTATTCTGGTCCTGGCAGTACGTCGGTCAAGAACGACATCAATAAAATGACGGTCGCATTGGATTCGGTAACTTATTGGTACAAAGTGAGGTAAAAATGAACAGTAAAAGATTATTTGTCAGTTTCTTTGTAGTGCTTTCACTCCTCGTTGCTCCGTTACTGGAGGTAACTCTGTTGTTTCAGCAGCTCCCCTGGCTGCACCTACCTGCCATAGCAGTTCTCCTTCCTCCGGGGCGTATACTGTATCACTGTGCTTCAGTACGCCTGCAGCCAGTGCAACCTTGACTGGAAATACGACCGTTACGGTAACATGCTACTGTCACAGGGACGAATCCGGGTATTCAACGAATGGTTTTTTACTTGAATAGTCTGTACCAGTTGACTGACTATCAAAGTCCTTATACTTTTACGCTTCCCACAGCTAAATGGGTGGACGGTACTTATTCGCTTTCAGTAAGTGCATTGATGCGTGATGCATTTACCACCCAGCAGACGATCATGCCTGTGACTTTTAGCAATGGGGTCACCACTCCACCTGTAAATACCAATACGTTTCAGCCATCGCCGGGCTACCTGCCAATGGATCACCATATGTTGTCGTCGCGGTAGGTGACGGTGCTAGTGGAGAGACAGGGGCGGTAGCTGTAAGCAACTTAATGGGAACTCTCAATCCCAATCTGGTTCTCTACCTGGGAGACGTCTATGAAAAAGGAACAGCTTTGGAATTTTTTAACTGGTATGGAGGCCAAACGAATAACTTTGGCACTTTCAAATCAATAACCAACCCCACTATCGGAAATCATGAATATAGCGCCAGTTCTACGGCAGCGGGTTATTTTGATTATTGGGACAATATACCAAATTACTATAGTTACAATGCTGGCGGTTGGCACTTCATCAGCCTAAATTCCAATCGTACACGCATTGGTATAGATCCCACGTCCGCCCAATATCAGTGGCTGCAGCAGGACCTGGCTGCGAATTCGCAGGCTTGCAAGATTGTTTATTATCATCATCCCCTTTTTAATATAGGTCCAGCAGGTACAACATCTCAGCTTTCGGATATTTGGTCTTTACTGGCACAATCTGGAGTGGAGATAGTGTTAAATGGGCATGATCATACCTATCAGCGTTGGGTACCCATTGAATGGGAGTGGACAACCAACCGCCAATGGAATCACTGAATTTGTCGCTGGAGCCAGCGGACATGGTTTGCAAACAATCGGAACAAGCGATAACAGGGTTGCATATTCCATAGATACAAACCCAACTGCCTATGGAGCTCTAAAAGTTTATTAAATAGCAATGGTGCTACTTACCAGTATATAAATACTTCCGGTACAATATTAGATTCTGGAACGGTTCCTTGTACTTCCTCTGGCGTTGATACTCAGGCTCCAATGATACCAGCCAATGTTTTAGCAACTTCACCCAGTCACTACCAGGTTAATTTGAAGTTGGTCCGCTTCATCAGATAATGTTGGAGTTGCAGGCTACCGGATTTTCAGGAATGGCAGCGAACTGGTATCTGTTCCAGGATCCAGCCTTTCATATCTGGATTCCACTGCATCTCCTTCCACGCAGTACTCATACACAGTCGATGCTTTCGATCAGGCTGGAAATCATTCAGCTGCTTCTTCTCCAGCCAGTGTGACTACCCTGGTTATGCCCGCCAGCCTTTCATTCCCTCCAGTAGCTGATACATATGTTAGCTCATCCAGTCCAACGAAAAATTATGGCAATGCCACAACATTTCGCCTGGATGCTTCCCCTGATCTGCACAGTTATTTGCGCTTCCAGGTCCAGGGGACTATGGGAGTTCCAATCACTCGTGCTACGTTGAGGATCTACACGAATACTACTTCTGCAATTGGAGTTCAAACCTTGGGTGTTTCAAATACTACTTGGGGTGAAACATCCACAAACTATAACAATGCCCCAGCCCTGGGTTCCGTGTTAGCTTCCTCTGGTGCAGTGACTTCAAATACCTGGGTTTCATTAAAATATCACCCCTTATATTACTGGGGATGGAATTTACAGCCTTGGCGTGCGAACAACATCGACGTCAGCAATGAGCTTCCCATCAAAGGAAGCGACGGCCAATAAGCCCCAATTGCTACTGGAATTTGGTCCAATAGCAGATGCTCAGGCTCCCGGCACTCCAGGTGGTGTAAACGCTGCAGCCGCAAGTTCTTCACAGATAAACTTATCCTGGACTGCCTCTACGGATAATGTGGGTGTAACAGGGTATTCAATATTCCGCAATGCAGCATTGGTGACAACAGTTCCTTCTTCTTCGTTGTCTTACCAGGATATAAATCTTACCCCTTCGACAACATATTCCTATACATTGGATGCATTTGACCTGGCAGGCAATCATTCTGTCCTATCTGCTCCGGTAAATGCTACAACTTCTCCATTGCCAGATACTCAGGCACCTTCCATACCTGCTAACGTAAATGGAGCAGCTACCGGAACTCCCCAGGTGAATTTAACCTGGAGTGCATCAACAGATAACATCGGTGTGACAGGTTACACCATCTATAGAGGAGGAATAAGCCTGGCAACTGTATCCGGTTCTACTCTATCCTATACAGATCTGGCTGTATCTCCAATAACAAATTATGTCTACACAGTTGATGCATTTGATCTGGCGGCGAACCATTCTGCAATTTCAACACCGGTAAATGTGACCACCCCGGCACAATCTGATACTCAGGCACCCAGCATACCAGCTGGTTTAGGTGCTGTATCATCAACCCCTAACCAGGTGGATCTGACCTGGAATGCAGCTACAGATAATGTAGGTGTAATTGGCTACACAATCTATCGGAATGGAGCCAACCTGACGACGGTTCCTGGTAATGCACTTACATACTCTGACACATCTGTATCTCCCGCAACCTCCTATGCCTATACATTGGATGCATTCGATCTCGCTGGAAATCACTCAACTGTTTCAACCGCAGCTAATGTAACCACAGCCTCCCTGCCAGATACCCAGGCACCCAGTGTCCCAACGGGTTTGAACGCAGTATCGTCCTCTCCTACAAATGTGGACTTAACATGGGCAGCAGCATCTGATAATGTGGGTGTGACCGGATATACGATCTATCGGGATGGCAGTTCGCTTACGACAGTTTCAGGCTCAACATTGTCCTTTACAGATACAACTGTAGCTCCTGCGACAATATATTCCTATACATTGGATGCTTTCGATCTCGCCGGAAACCATTCATCTGTATCCGGACCAGTTTCAGTTACCACCCAGAGTTTGCCGACCTCTCTCACTTTCGGACCGGTGGCTGATACCTATGTAAGTGCAACTAATCCAACTACAAATTATGGAACATCAACAACGCTGCGCACAGATGGATCACCAGATCTGCATGGATATTTACGATTTAATGTTCAAGGAATTGCTGGCAGAACAGTCTCAAAGGTAACTTTGAAGCTGTATGCTAATTCCAGTTCGAACCAGGGAATACAGATCCTGGCAGTATCAGATAACACTTGGCTTGAAACTGTGGTCAACTATAATACTGCTCCTGCCCTGGGATCGGCGCTAAATACACCGGTAGCATTTCCAACAGGGGCTTATGTGTCATTTGATATCACTGGCTATATCACCACTGATGGTGAGTATAATCTGGGGTTCATGACTTCATCGTCCACTGCGATCAGCTTGCAATCCCGCCAGGCATCATCGAACACTCCTCAGCTTATCCTGGAATTTAATTAGGAAATTGTTTTGCGGAATTACGGCTATGCGCAATATATAATAAATATAAAGCCGGAACGAAAAATGTTTAGAAAAATCTTCTTCTTATCACTCGTTATGCTATTAGCTGCCTGCAGCCCAACCGGGATGCAAATCATCCCGGTTGGTGTTTCAGCTCAAAACTCTTCATATAATCAAGCCTCTCCTACCAAAGTCGCCACTAAAGTTGTGAGTATGGCTCCAACTGCATCGATGTCAGACATCTCATTACCATCGGCGACTCCCGAAGTGAATGTAGGACAGGTACCCAATTTTGATCATATTGTTTTGATAGTCCTTGAAAACGAGGATTATCAAAAGATAGTTAATAATACGGAAATGCCGCTTTTGAATGCGTTGGCTAAAAAATATGTTCTCCTTTCCAATTACTTTGCGATCCGTCATCCCAGTCTCCCAAATTATATTGCTCTGGTCAGCGGCGATACACAGGGTATAAAGAAAGATTGTCGTGATTGTTTTGTGGATCAACCCAATCTGGCTGACTTGATTGAGAAGAGTGGAAGGACCTGGAAAGCTTACCAGGAGGACATGCCAGGCACGTGTTTCCTGGGTGATGCAGATCCGTATGTTCAAAAACACAATCCATTCATTTATTTCGATTCGATCCGTTTGGATTCAACCCGATGTCAGCAAAGCATTGTTCCACTCACCCAATTGGAAAAGGATCTGGCTGCCAACAACCTGCCTGATTTTTCCTTTATCATGCCAAACATGTGCAATTCTGCCCATGATTGTCCATTAAGTACAGCTGATAAATGGGTTGCAAATATGGTCAGTATATTACAGGCGTCTCCAAGCTTTGGGAACAACTCATTGATCGTTATTACCTTCGACGAAGGAGATAAGGATAACACCGGGTCATGCTGTGGAATGGGTAAAGAAGCTGGTGGTCAGGTATTCACAACCCTCATCTCGCCCCTCGCTAAAGGTGGGCTCTCAGACTCAACACCCTATTCTCATTATGGCCTCTTGAAAACAATCTTGCAGGCCTGGAATCTTCCCGGGTTGGGAAAAACCACCGACCCCGCAACTCAACCAATTTTATTACCCTGGAAATGAATCATAAGTTGATTGGGCTTATTTCTGTGATTGCTTTCCTTCTGGTGACTTTGGAACCGGTTGGAAAAGCCTTTGCTGCCGTGAAATTGGATGATGGAAATGTGGATGATCCAAAAAGCACACAAACTTTCCCTATTCGAGCAGCATTTTATTATCCCTGGTATCCCGAAGCATGGGACCAATCCGGGCTATATCCATTTACCCATTACAATCCATCTCTTGGATATTACTCAGCGGATAATAGACAAGTCATCTCAGATCAAATATCAGCAATGCAATACGGAAAAATTCAGGCTGGCATCGCCTCCTGGTGGGGAATTGGCCATTATACGGATAAAAGGATCCCGCTCTTACTTGAGGCTGCAGAAAATTCCAGATTCCTTTGGTCTTTATATATAGAAAGTGAAGGATATGATGATCCTTCTGAGGATGCAATTCGAACAGATCTGACATATATTCGTGATCATTATGCAGCTTCACCTGAGTATTTAAAGATTGATGGTAAATTTGTCGTTTTCGTGTACGGTAGTGATGCTGAAGACTGCAACATGGTAAAACGTTGGATAGATGCAAATACGGTGAATGCATACGTTGTCTTGAAGATTTTCGTAGGGTATAAAAAATGTAAACAACAACCTGATTCATGGCATCAATACTCTCCTGCATTATCCAGGCGACAGGTTGATACAGATAGTTTTGTGATCAGTCCAGGGTTTGCCTTGGCTGGACAGGAAAATATTCCGTTGACTAGAGACGTCAATCGTTGGAAAAGTGATATCCAGGCAATGGCAGCTTCAGAAGCCAACTTCCAGTTGATCACTACATTTAATGAATGGGGTGAAGGTACTGCTGTGGAAACAGCAAATGAGTGGACAAGTCAGTCGGGCTTTGGGGAATATCTCGATGCACTGCATTGGGATGGCAATGATCATTTAAATATCCCTAAGTTTTATAGGTACTCAACGGTGTATAACCCAACCCGCTGATAATTTAATTAATCACTTTGTTCGCACTCAAAACTAAAGGAGTGCACAGGAGGATCGTATGGATAAGTATGGAAAGATAATATCGTTCGAAGAATTTGATAAAATTCGACATGTATTGGGTAAGATTGTCTGCACATCGGGCGGATTTGATCCCCTTCATCCCGGTCACGCATCTTGTATCATCGAATCAAAACAATACGGTGATACCCTTGTGGTCGTGGTGAATGGTGATGGTTTCCTGCAGCGGAAAAAGGGTAAACCCTTCATGGATGTGGAAACCCGCTGTGCGATGGTGGCTTGTATTCGTGATGTCGATTACGTCATCCCGTTCGAGATCGAAGACGATCAAACAGTCAGTGAAGCTCTTAGACGGATTCGTCCACATGTTTTCACAAAAGGTGGAGATCGGGTCGATTATACGAATATTCCGGAATGGACTGTCTGCCAGGAATTGGGGATCGAGTTGGTATCGCGCGTTGGGAGACCTAAATACTGGAACAGCTCAGACTTATTAAAGGAATGGGGTGAGTTCTGGGTGGAGACCCACGAGAAAGTTCCCTGCGAATAGAAATTATCTACATGCAATCTATAGTTTTTATCCCCGGTAAAAATTTATCGGGGATTTTAAGTTTACCCGCATCCAATCATGGTAAACTTAATTGTTAATGAATTCGCAACCAGCAAAACCCATGCAAATTATCGCCATCGCCCACCCCAACATTGCCTTTATCAAATACTGGGGAAATCGGGATAATGATCTGCGCCTGCCAGTCAATGGTTCCATCTCGATGAACCTGGAATCTTTGACCACACAAACAGTAGTCGAAATCCAACCTGTTTTGTTAGAAGACAAATTGATCATAAATGGCCGTGATGCCGCTCGAAAATCCACGAAACGCATCTCCCAGTTATTAGACTTGGTTCGTAAAATGTCAGAGCGAAAAGAGTATGCACTGGTCTCCACTGTCAATAATTTCCCCGTCGGCAGCGGAATCGCTTCATCTGCTTCCGGTTTTGCTGCACTGGCACTGGCTGCTTCCACTGCTTATGGCTTGCACCTTTCCGAAAAAGATCTCTCCCGCCTGGCTCGTCGTGGATCTGGCTCCGCCTGCCGCTCCGTCCCTTCCGGCTTTGTCGAATGGCAGGCAGGAACATCGGATGATGATTCTTACGCCTTCACCATCGCACCCACGGACCATTGGGAGCTGGTTGATATTATCGCGATTGTGGATAAATCCCACAAAAAAACCGGATCCACTGAAGGCCACCAACTCGCCAATACCAGTCCGCTCCAACACTCTCGTGTAGAAGATACCCCTCGCCGGTTGCAAATTTGCCGGCAGGCGCTCCTCGAACGCGACTTTACCCGTTTTGCTGCAGTCGTTGAATTGGATTGCCTCATGATGCATGCTGTCATGATGACTTCGACCCCAGGTTTGATGTACTGGAAACCGGCAACTTTGGATGTCATCCAGAGGGTAACCTCACTCCGCGATCAGGGCTTGCCTGTGTGCTTCACCATTGACGCAGGTGCAAATGTGCACATTATCACTTTGAAAGAAAATCTATCTTTCGTCCGAAGTGAAATTCAACAAATGAGCTCAGTACACTCTGTCCTGGTCTCTGGACCTGGTGGAGCGGTTTATATACCCGGTTGATGCTCAACTGGATGACTGTTACAATTACTAAAGATAAATGACAAAAAGTAGGAGCTAATGATTCAAACAAGTTTATTCGTATCCATATTACAATTTATTATTGTCCTGGGTTTCCTGATGGTTTGCCACGAATTGGGGCATTTTCTGGTGGCCAGGTTTTTCAAAGTAGAAATAGAAGAATTCGGTATCGGTATTCCTCCCCGAATTATTGGAAAAAAATTCGGCGGAGTCATTTTCAGCCTGAATGCCATTCCTTTTGGAGCATTCGTACGTCCTAAAGGGGAAAATGACCCGACAGTACCCGGTGGCTTGGCTTCCGCCAGCCCCTGGGTGAGATTGGCTGTCCTCTTTGGCGGTCCGATTATGAATTTGCTGGTCGGTTTTATCGTCTTCGTCATTCTTTTTGCCCGCATCGGTACGCCGGATACAAAAGTCGTTGAGATTATGGATATTGCACCATCGTCTCCTGCAGAAAGTGCGGGCATGTTGGCTGGTGATACCGTCGTGTCGGTCAATGGAGTCGCCATCACAAGCTCAGAACAGATCCAAACTCTCATTCAGGGTCAAAAAGGCTCACCGGTAACGATGGTACTGCTTCGTCAGCGGTCAGAACGTGACCATTTCAGTCACCCCTCGAGTGACTCCTCCCGAAGGTGAAGGACCGGTCGGTTTTGTAATGGGTAATCCATTCCATCCAATCCCCTGGTACGAAGCTATTCCGACCGCTGGTAGTCGCCATGTTCGAACAAGCTAAACAATTGATCCTTTTACCAGGCCGCCTGATCCAGGGGACGATTCCATCTGAACAGGCTCGCGTAGTCGGTCCGAAAGGGATCTTTGATATCTACCAGGCAGCGAGAAGCAGTGATATTAAGGCTGAATCCTCACCTGTGAGTTTGCCGCCTGTCAGCGTGCTCTCTTTCATCGGCACCATCTCTGTTGCCCTCGGGTTGACCAACCTTCTGCCCATCCCCGCCCTGGATGGTGGAAGGATTATATTTATCATCCCGGAACTCCTGTTCCGTAAGCGCGTCCCAGCAAAGTATGAGAATATCGTGCACTCGGTCGGTATGTTATCTTTGCTGGCATTTATGGTCTTCATCACCATCCAAGACTTTGTTAACCCGATCAAAATCCCGTAACATGGGCACAAATATGGAAAATAAACCTGATATCGGCTTTGATAAGATAATCGATGCACTCCTCGACCTGAATAACACTTTTCCTCCTAAATATCTGCATCGCTTTTCAGATATACCTCAGATGGACCTGGCTTCCCTCCAAAAGGTGTGGAACCTGATCGTCGATTCCCGGAAGGTCACCTTGCTCGAAGACCTGGAAGCGATCTCCGATTCAGATACCCTGACATCCTTTTACGATGTAGGCCGCCTGGCGTTGACCGACAGCTTTGCACCGGTCCGTGAACTGGGCATCCGTCTGCTGTGGGAATGTGAGGAACATTCCCTGGTCAAAGTCTTCCTTAAGATGCTCAATAACGATCCAGACATCAATGTCCAGGCTGCGGTTGCCAGCGCCCTGGGTCGATTCATCAACCTGGGCGAACTGGATGTCATTCCCGGTGAAGAGCGTGACGCCATCGAAAAGGCTCTCATCCCAAAATTCGACAAATCCAACCCACAGCTTCTCAGGCGGCGGGCGATCGAATCACTCGGTTATTCCAGCACTCCCGCGATCGACAAACTGATCAAGCAAGCCTACTCTGAAAGCGATAAGGCCATGGTAGCCAGCGCTCTATTTGCGATGGGTCGCTCAGCGAACGATGCCTGGGCACAGACTGTCATTTCGAACCTGCAAAATCAAAACGTGGACGTGCAGGAGGAAGCCGTGCGTGCTGCCGGCGAACTGGAACTTCAGGTTGCCCGCGAGGAGATCCTCGAACTGCTTGATGATGAAGGTCTCGACATGAATGTATTCCTGGCAGCCATCTGGTCACTCTCACAGATCGGCGGTCCGGGCGTGCAGGAAAAGCTGGAAGCGCTCGCTGAAGATCCGGATATGGATGAAGAAACCCTTGAATTGATCAATTCAGCCGCCGAAAATCTGGAATTCAATAACAGCCTGGTCAATTTCAACCTGCTGGATATTACTCCCGAAGAGGATGAAGACGAAGAAGTATGAACAAACGTATTCACGCAGTCATTTCCGGCCGGGTACAGCAGGTCGGCTTCCGCAGCTTCGTCGAGGATGAGGCTGATAACCTGGGTCTCACCGGTTGGACGCGCAACCTGTATTCCGGCGAGGTCGAAGTCGTGGCTGAAGGCGATGAGCTGAAGCTGCAGGCTTTCAGCCGCAGGATCAGCCAGGGTCCTTCGCTATCTCATATCATCCACTTCAACCTGGAGTGGCTGCCGGCTACCGGCGAGTTTCCCCACTTCAACGTCCGCTCCACGTTTATCAGCGACTAACCCCTAATCATCACTGAGCATCAGCTTGGCTTTCTCCCAGGGTGTCACCTTGGCTGTTTCCGCATACAACGATTTCAGTTCGTAGATCTGATCGCGAATGGCAGCCGCTTTCTCAAACTGCAGCTCCTTGGCGGAAGCTTTCATTTGATTCTCCAGCTCACCGATCAAGCGATTGAACTCTGACCGCGGCATCAGCATCGTCTTGCTGGAGCCGTAGCTCGCCCGGGTTTCAGCCATCTCGTGCACACCGGTCAAGCGCTGGGTCAGGTCCCTGACCGCCTTGCGGATGCTGACCGGCTCGATACCGTGCTTCACGTTGTAGTCGTACTGTTTCTTCCGGCGGCGATTGGTCTCGTCGATGGCTTTCTTCATCGAATCGGTGATCCGGTCGGCATACATCAGCACTTTGCCGTTGACGTGCCGCGCCGCCCGCCCGATCGTCTGGATCAGCGCCGTGCCGGAGCGTAAAAAGCCTTCCTTGTCCGCATCCAAAATGGCAACCATCGATACTTCCGGCAGGTCCAGCCCCTCGCGCAGCAGGTTGATGCCCACCAGCACGTCGAAAGTGCCCATGCGCAGGTCGCGCAAGATCGCGATGCGCTCCAGCGTCTCCACCTCGGAATGCAGGTACTGCACTTTGATGCCCAGTTCCTTCAGGTAATCCGCCAGGTCTTCTGACATGCGTTTGGTCAGCGTGGTCACCAGCACCCGCTCCCCTGATGCAGTCCGCATTTTGATCTCTCCCAGCAGGTTATCCACCTGCCCCAGGGTCGGACGCACTTCCACTTCCGGGTCCAGCAGCCCGGTCGGGCGGATGACCTGCTCCACCACCTGGTTGGCTATCCCCAGCTCGAATGGTGCCGGTGTGGCCGAGGTGTAGATGACCTGCCGCATGTATTTCTCGAATTCTTCAAACCTGAGCGGACGGTTATCCAGCGCGGATGGCAGCCTGAAGCCGTAATCCACCAGCACCTGCTTGCGCGACCGGTCGCCGTTGAACATGCCGCGGATCTGCGGTATGGTCATGTGGCTTTCATCCAGCACCAGCAGAAAATCGGTCGGCAGGTAGTCGATCAGCGTCCACGGTGCAGAACCTGCCGGGCGCTGGTCGATCAGGCGCGAGTAGTTCTCGATCCCGGCACAGGTGCCCACTTCCCGCAGCATCTCCAGGTCATACATGCAGCGCTGCTCGATGCGCTGCGCTTCCAGCAGCATGTTCGCATCCTTAAAGTACTTGATGCGCTCTGCCAGTTCCTCTTCAATATCCAGGATCGATTTCTTCAAGCGCTCTTCCCCGGCCAGGTAGTGCTTGGCGGGGTAGATATCCAGTTCGTCGAGGATGTTGAATATCTCGCCCGTCACCGGGTGGACGTCCATGATCTTCTCGACCTCATCCCCGAAGAAGGAGATGCGGAAGACGTGCTCATTCTCATACGCCGGCTGGATCTCGAGCGTGTCGCCGCGCACCCTGAAGTTGCCCGGTTTGATCTCCATGTCGTTGCGCTGGTACTGGCTCTCCACCAGTTGACGCAGCAGCGCGTTGCGGCGGTAGATCTCCCCTTTCACCAGATGCACCAGCCCCTTGCCAAATTCCTCGGGGTTGCCCAGGCCGTAGATGCAGGAGACAGACGCCACGATGATCACATCCTTGCGCGACATCAGCGCGGTGGTGGCTGCCAGGCGCAGGCGCTCGATCTCCTCGTTGATATCGGTCTCTTTTTCGATGTACAGGTCGCGCCGGGGAACGTAAGCTTCCGGCTGGTAATAATCGTAATAGGATACAAAGTATTCCACCGCGTTCTCGGGGAAGAATTCCTTGAACTCGGCGTAAAGCTGGGCGGCGAGGGTTTTGTTATGCGCCATCACCAGCGTGGCCTTCTGTGTGCGCTGGATCACATTGGCAATGGTGAAGGTCTTGCCGGTGCCGGTGGCACCCAACAGCACCTGGTGCGCCATGCCGCTTTCGACGCCCTTCACCAATTGTTCGATCGCATCCGGCTGATCGCCGGTAGGTTGATAAGGAGAATGTAGTTTAAATTCCATGCCGCACCTCGTTAACCAATGTTACATAATTCGAGAATTGAGAATTGAGAATTGAGAAAGGAATCTTACCGCCAAGTTTGCAAAGTTCGCAAAGTTTTTGTTTTTTACTAATCACTAATCCCAAATCACTTCTCCCTATTCACAAATTTCAATTCTCGTATCTCTTTTTCTATTTTCAATTCTCTACTCTCTATTCTCCGTATTTCGTCACGCCTGCTCCTCAACTACGTCGGATCGCATCGGGACTGCAAAACTCATTTGTTAGATTTTTGTAATGTAATGTTCTGTATTGCGAAAAAGAATTCAATTCCCTATAGATTATATGTTCTATATATATTATAAGCACAAATTCGGATTTGTAAAGCTGTCATTAATGACAGGATTGATTAAAAACAAATAGTTTCAAATAGGATCAAATCCGTAAATTTGGAGATGAGGGTTCTTTAATCCTTAAGGTTCAGCGTCCCCGCTGAACCAGGAAGGGTACTCAGCGAGGACGCTGAGTACAGGATGGAAGAATGGTTGTCATTTCAAACCACCAATTGTCATTCCGAACGAAGAGAGGAATCTTAGTCTTCGAGGTATTACTGTACCGCAAAGATCGCAAAGTTCGCCAAGCTCTTTTGTTTTTTACTAATCACTAATCCCTAATCACTAATCTCAATTCTCTATCCTCTATTCTCTGGTTTCTACTGTACATGTGCCGGATCCATCCATAGGATTTCCCAGATATGGCCGTCCAGGTCTTGGAAACTGCGGGAATACATGAAACCCATGTCAGAAGCAGGTTGCGATGAAACACCGCCCGCCTTCACGGCTTTTTCGATGTGTTGGTCCACCGCCGCCTTGCTTTCAGCGCTCAGGGCAATGGTTAATTCAGCAGTCTTTTTTGTATCCGGGATCTCTTTAAAAGTGAATGACTTAAAGAAATCTTCCACCAGGAGCATGGCAAAAATATCGTCGCTGATGACCATGCAGGCTGCCTTGTCATCTGTGAACTGCGGATTGAAGGTGTAGCCCAGTTTGCCGAAGAAATCCATCGATCGCTTCAAGTCTTTTACCGGCAGGTTTACAAAGATCTGTTTATTCATTCATAATCCTTTCAACTGATAATTGGAAATGTATAGGTAAACCAATTATCCCACCCGGAGAATTCGATTTCAAACCAGAGACTATACAGCAATCCCCTCTTTGTCCCCCTAAAAATACTCGAAGATATTTGGGGGGACAAAGAGGGGTTGGATAAGATACCTCAAATGATCTATTGCTGTGAAGCCTCGATCTTGATCGTGGTATACACCGTTTTCTTCAATTTGCCCTGTATCCCGAACATTTTCCCCATGAGACCGTATTTACGATCCAGCAGCTTTTCCACATGCTTGGCTTCCACCCCGTCAACCAGGACTGCGGTGGCATTCTCCCACTCGCCCTGTGGTTCCCCGCTCATGGAACACGGAACGACATGCACCGCGGTGTTATTACGTACTCGTTTCACCTTTCCGGAGCCATCAACGGTGCGCACATATAAGGTATTCCCATCCTGGACAAACCAGACCGGTGTCTTTACGCTGACACCTGTTTTACGAAAGGTTTCCAGATTCAAATATGATTTCTTATGAAATTGAGCAAATTGTGAATTCATTTTTTCTCCATCGCATTGATTTATTAAATTATAAATGTCTGGAAAATCTTTAGACAAAGTATGTACAATGTATTTTTTCGAAGCTATACACGGACTTACGCTTGACGAGCCCCCCTAGCTACGCCATCCCCCCATTTTCGAGAAAATGGGGGGAATTAAAAGGGGGGCTCGTCAAATGGATGATCTCGTTCAGCGCCTGCAGCAGGTCATTTTGCCAGGTATTGTCGTCCGGGTCGAGCGGCATCCAGTACGAGTTCTTACCGGAGCGCAGTTTGAGATCGATGAAAGGCAGGTTGCGGGGCGGGAAACCTTCGGGCAGCTGCGGGTAGCGCAGCACGAGCTGGCCGTTTTCCACATAAACCGATGCCAGGCCGGCCATTTCCGCCAGCAGTTTGACCCGCAGTTGGTAGAACAGGTTCGCCACTTCCTGCGGGATCTCGCCGAAGCGGTCCTGCATTTCTTCCGCCATGGCATCCAGTTGGTCCGGGGAGCTCACATCCGCCATGCGGCGGTACAGCTTCAGCCGGGTGTTCTGGTCAGCGATGTATTCGGTGGGCAGTTCCACCGCCAGGGGCAGGTCGACAGCCACCGGCAGCGAGAGCTCCTTGATGACAAAGAGGTTGTCCCGGCTGTCATCCGGCAGGCCGCGCAGCTTGCGCTCCACCTTGACCGCCGATGAAAGCATCTGGGTGTAGAGATGGAAGCCGACCGAGTTGATATAGCCGTGCTGGCGGGTGCCAAGCAGTTCGCCGGCGCCGCGGATCTCCATATCGCGCATGGCGATGGAATAGCCCGCTCCAAGCTGGGTGTTCTCGGCGATCACCTCCAGGCGCTCCTGGCCGTCAGGTGTGGCTGCCCGGGAGCGGTGCCGGAAGAAGTAAGCATAAGCACGCTGAGCGCCGCGTCCGACCCGGCCGCGCAGCTGGTAAAGCTGTGCCAGCCCGAACGTATCGGCGCGGTCCACGATCAGCGTGTTCGCATTGGGGATATCCAGCCCCGATTCGATGATGGAAGTGCACAGCAGTACATCGATCTCGTTATGGGTGAAGCTGTGCATCACCTTCGCCAGTTCGTGCTCCTCCAACTGGCCGTGCCCGATGCCATACCTGGCTTCAGGGACGAGTTTTTGCAGGTGCATGAGCATGGCGGGGATGCTGTGAACGCGGTTGTGAAGGAAGAACACCTGTCCACCCCTCTCCAGCTCGCGCAGGATCGCCTGGCGCACTAAATGAGGCGAATAGGGACCAATATGAGTATTGATCGGCAATCGTTCTTCTGGAGGCGTATTGATGGTGGAGATATCGCGCACCCCGGTCAGCGCCATATACAGTGTGCGGGGGATGGGGGTGGCCGTCAGGGTCAAAACGTCCACTTCGGTGCGCAGCTTCTTCAGGAATTCCTTGTGGGTCACCCCGAAGCGCTGCTCCTCATCGATGATCACCAGCCCCAGGTCCTTGAACTGCACATCCGCCTGGATCAGCCGGTGGGTGCCGATGATGATATCCACCTGACCCATGCCCAGCTTGCGGATGATCTCATCCTGCTCCTTTGGCGACCGGAAGCGGGACAGCATCTCCACGACGGCCGGGAAAGGCAGCAGGCGTTCTTTGAACGTATCAAAGTGCTGCTGAGCCAGAATGGTGGTGGGGACAAGGATGGCGACCTGTTTGCCATCCATGACCGCCTTGAAGGCAGCCCGCAGGGCAACTTCGGTCTTGCCGTAACCCACATCGCCGCACAACAGGCGGTCCATCGGGCGCGGATTTTCCATGTCCTGCTTCACCTGGCGGATGGCGTTCACCTGGTCGGGAGTTTCAATATAGGGGAAGCTGCCTTCCAGTTCCATTTGCCAGGCAGAATCCTTGGAGAAGGAGAAACCGGCTGCGATCTGCCGCTGGGCGTACAGGTCCAACAGGTCGCCGGCGACCTCCTGTACCGCTCCACGCACCCGGTTCTTGGTGGTTGTCCACTCGTTACTGCCCAATCGGGATGCGGTGGGACGCTGACTGTCTGGCCCCACATAGCGGGAGAGCCTGTCCGCCTGATGGATGGGGACAAATAGCTGGTCCCCGCCCTGGTATTCGATGGCCAGGAATTCGCGGCGGATGCCATCCAGCACCCGTTTCACCAGGCCGATGAATTGCCCGATGCCATAATCGATGTGGACGACCCAATCGCCCACCGAGAGGTCGGCATACTGGGCTTCGGGGTTATCCCCGATCTGAAGCTGCTGCCGGCGGGAGTGAGGTTTTTCCCAGCCGAAGATCTCGCTGTCGGAGTAAACGATCACCTCGGCAGATGTGCCGTCCTTCAGGTGCCAGCCTTCATACAGGCTGCCATCGATGAAGACCGGCTCTGTGACTGCGGTCTCGAGCTGCGCGGTGTTGTCCAGCCAGACTTCCTTGATGCGGGGAACCTGGCGCGAGACGATATATTGTTCCTTGACGACCTGCGCATCCGTGAGCAGATCATCGACAAAGTTTTTCAATTGACCGGCATAGCGCTGATTCGGGTAGAAACAGGAGGATAGGTCGGAATTTTGTTCTGAGTTGCCATATCCCAGGTCAAGAACCAGGAGCTTCCCCATGGAATCCTGCAATTCGGACCAGCTGAGGTAAGGGACGGGGAAGTCCTCCGGTAAAAAACCGGAATGTATGCCTTCGTTGCGCATCTTGACGGCATCCTCTTCCACCTCGTTGACGATGCTTCCCAGCTTGACTCCATCGTCCAGGATGACCAGTGAATTCTTGGGCAGGTAATCGATGAGGGTGCTGGGAAACCTGTGCAGCAGCGGAAGGTGAAATTCAGAGTATTGCTTCCCGGCGACCATCGCGGGCTGGTCCCGTAAAAGGAATTCTCGCGCCGGAGGGACATTGATCGACTTCACATTTCTCGATGGTCCGCTGGGTGGCGGGATCAAAGAGCTTGATGGTCTCGATATCGTCGCCGAAGTAATCCAGCCGGACCGGTACCTTATCACCCATCGCCCAGATGTCGATCACGCCACCGCGGTGGGAGAACTGTCCCGGTTCGACCACGATCTCTGCAAACTGGTACCCATTCTGGACAAGCTGCTCGATCAAACTGTTTTGTGGTTTTTGGGTGTTATTGGCTATGCGCAGAATTGATTTCAGGTAATCGCGCCGGGGCATGGTGCGTGTCATCAGCGATTTTGCTGAGGAAATGATAACTGGTGGGGACGGGTTGATCTCAGTCCCGGGTAGGTGATATCCAGCCAGGCTGGTGAGAGTTGCCAGGCGATCCTGCCGGGTATTGGAACTCCACCCGGCTTCTTCATAAAAGAGCGGAGTGGGTTCGGTGAAGCTGAATAAGCGCATTCCAGGCTGCCAGAACTCCAACTCATCCATGGCCGAGGAAGCTTTTTCCTGCCTGGATGTGATGAACAGTACCGGGCAGTTGAGATCCTGCCACAGCCCTGCAACGATCGGCAGGCGAACAGACCGGATCAAACTGAGCGGGTCAGGTACAACTCCATTTCGGATGGAATCCAATAGAGTTTGATAGGAGGATAATTGCCTGATATTATCGAGGATCATGCTGTTATTCTTTGGTGATGTTACCGTTATAACGGGTCATCGCAGCATCCAGACCTTCGGCAACAAAAACTTTGATCGCCTCGACAGCCTGAGGGAGAACATCCTGCAGAACCTTTTCATCAGAATTGGAGAACTCCTGCAACACGTATCCGGCAGCTTCCTGGCTGCCCGATGGTCGACCGATACCTATCCGCATACGGGGAAAATCCTGTGTTCCCAACTTTTCAATGGTGGAAGCCAGGCCTTTTTGTCCGCCCGAACCACCTCCCGGGCGGATCCTGATCGTTCCCAAAGGCAGATCGATATCATCATGTGCCACCAGGACTTTATCCAGCGGGATCTTATAGAAGCGCATGAGTGCCGCAACCGCCTGACCGGAAAGATTCATAAAGGTTTGCGGTTTGGCCAGGATAATCCTTGCATTATCCAGTTCAATCGTTCCAGTCATGGCCTTGAATTGGACCTTTGTCAATTTGGTATTGAATTCCGATACCACGCTATCTATCAGCCGGAAGCCGACATTGTGCCTGGTGTTTCGGTATTCCCGACCCGGATTTCCAAACCCGGCAATTAAGAAGAATTCTTTTTCCATATAATGATCACTTTATTGTTTCTTGAATATTGCAGCCAGAATAAAAGTCAAAATAATTCCAGCAATCAGACTCACCACCGCCAACCGTTCAAGCTGCGGGCGGGTTATTTCGATATTATTGCTATTTTGAGATTCACCTTGAAAAACTGGAGCTTGAAATGTAGGTTTGATCGAAGTCCCTTGTGTGGGGCTGGTAAGTGCTCCCGGTGCAGGAGTATCGGTCTCTATCGGGGAATAATTTCTGACCCGAACCTCATCTGCAAAGTACTCAGCCCTGGCGTTATCTTTATAATGAACGGTAAGCCTTAAACGATAATTTCCATCCGAAATCGAACTTGTATCCCATACACCCAATAACCCGTCTGGCGGGTTTTTATCACTGGTTGTGATGTTGAACCAGCCATCCTCTGGGCCAGAACTGTGGCTAAAATCCAGGTCATAGCGGGCGAAGTTTGTTGACTTGATATAGCCACTCACATCCACCTTGCCTTGGACAGCCGTTCCACTTGCGGGGGTTGTAATGGCAGAATCAGCCTGCCCGAAAACACTTTCGAACGGTAAAGATAGTATAAGCAGACAAAATAATAGGACAATTAATCGCTTCATGGCAATCTATTAGTTTAACATGAAGGCAACCAACGGTCAAATTTACATGCATTGACTCTTTATTGGATCAGCTACCTGAAAGCCATTTGCAGTTGGGATATAAGGTATTGCTTGTGTGGTCCATCAAAAGGCAAGGAAGTATAGATCGAAACGTTCAGAGATATAATGAGATAATAGTCTAGTTTATTTGGTAACAAGGATCAAATGACTCAACCCACTCAAACCTTACCTGTTAATTATCAACCGGTTTATATAATAAATTTGGCAAAGAACAAGGTTCTTGCAGTTGTGCTAAATCTGGCCGCCCTTGTTATAGTTTTGCTTTCCTTCTGGCTGCTGGGAATCTTCACCAAATGGATACATCCAGATCTTTCTGGAACAGCAATTAGTATAAAGTTTGGTTTATCCGATATTATTTTTCTACTTTTACTTGTGATTCTCAATTTGATCGTACACGAACTCATACATGGAGTGTTTTTCTGGTTCATTACCCGCTCCAAGCCTGTTTTCGGATTAAGCCTTTCTTATGCGTTTGCTGCTGCGCCGGAATGGTACATCCCTAAAAGACAATATTGGATCATCGGTCTCGCCCCCCTGATAATCATTGGGCTTGTTGGTTTATTGATCATCGCCATTGGACCAACTGCATGGATGCTTCCCGCCCTGGTTGTAACAGGTATTAACACAGGTGGAGCTGTGGGAGATATGTGGATCATTTATCGGCTACTTTTGACTGATCCAACTTGCCTGGTGAACGATACAGGACATGCTGTAAGTTTTTTCCAACCAGAATAATTCCAAGATATAATCAAAATCACCCGTCTGCTCTTCTCCTGAAGTTGTGTATTACTATTGAAAAGCAAAACCTTTTTCTTTCATTGAAACGAATTGTTTATGGCCGATCACAATATGATCGAGAACATCAATATCCAGCAGCTTACCAGCCTGGATGATGGCTCTGGTTAAGGCAATATCCTCCGGACTGGGAGATGGATCTCCACTTGGATGATTATGGACAATGATTATTGAGGTAGCATTTTTCTTAATGGCACCTTTAAATACTTCTGCAATACGCACCTGGGATGAATTGACCGATCCTTTGTAAATTGTTTCTATCTCGAGAATGTGATTGCGAGTATCCATAATCAATACCCGCAACTCTTCCTGGTCCAACGCGAGCATATCAAAGACCAGCTCATCATAAACATCCTGGGGACCATGAATCGTTCGCTGAATGTCTTTATCTGCTAGAGCAATGCGCTTACCCAGTTCAATGGCTGCCAAGAGTTGGGCTGCTTTTGCCGGACCAATTCCGTGCTGATCACATAATTCAAGGTAGCTGGTCCGATATAATCCGATCAAACCATGGTTATCATTTAGAATGCGATCAGCCATATGAACGGCGTTTTCCCCTTCGACCCCTACCCGTAAAAGGATTGCAAGTAGTTCCGGGTTGCTCAAGTGAGCTGCCCCATACCTTGCCAATCTTTCCCGCGGCCTCTCACCTTCTTCCATATCTGTTATTCGGTAGATAGTATTCTCTTTTATCCGCATATGCATCCTCAATTAATCAGCATTACATTATTTTATATCACTTGGGAAATTATCCATTATGTTCCATGCTATAATTTTAATAGTGGAGAGATTATGACCTTAAACCCAGCCTTGATCAGTAATTCATTACTTTATTTATCCAGTTTTTCCGTCATTTTTTTCGTTGTCCTCTGGATAAGTTTGATCATTTGGACTTACCGGGACATCCGGAAACGTACAAAGGATAGATTTTTAACAATCATGGCAGTCATCATATCGACTATTCTTTTTTTGCCCGGAGTATTCATATATATGCTTATCCGGCCTCAGAAAACCCTGGATGAAGCGTACCAGGATTCATTGGAAGAAGAAGCGTTGTTACAAACTCTAGAAGAATTTTCAACATGTCCAGGCTGCAATCGGCAGGTGGTGGACGGTTGGGTAATTTGCCCCGATTGCCATACCCGATTAAAGAAAAAGTGCCAAAAATGTGGAAATTCCCTGGTCCCAACCTGGGAAATTTGCCCATACTGTGAAGAGATTCAGCCCGGATATCACCGGAATGAATTTGAATCAAACCCCATAAATCCGATCTCTCAACCCATTCCTAATGCCTTGGACGAATAATCCCATGGCAGCCCAATCTTCATTAGATTCAGGTATAATCAACCAATGCTCATTCATGACCACATTGAACCTATTGATTACCTCGTCATTGGACACCTGACCAAAGATCTTACCCCTCATGGATCACGCATGGGTGGAACTGCATCTTTTGCATCATTAACAGGCAAAGCTTTAGGGATGCGGGTTGGAATTATCACCTCTTGCGGTGACGATATTGATCGCAGCAGTCTCGCCGATATCCCAATCATTATCAAACCAACCGACCAAAGTACAACATTTGAAAACGTCTATACGCAACATGGGCGGATACAATATTTGTATCACCAAGCCCCCATCCTTGATTATTCTCTTGTACCAGAGGTATGGAAAGACACCCCAATAGTGCATCTCGGACCGCTCGATCAAGAGACAGACCCTAATTTATCCAAATCTTTTCCTAATTCCCTGGTTGTCCTAACGCCTCAGGGTTTCATGCGCTCCTGGGATAAAGAAGGCAGGGTGTCGTTGTGTGAATGGCCGGAATCACGCTATGTTTTAGGTAATTCTGAGATCGCAGTGATGAGTATTGAAGACGTTCAAGGGGATGAGATAAGGATTGAAGAGATGGCTTCGTCCATAAAGATCCTTGTGGTCACCGAAGCAGCAAACGGTGCACGAGTATTCTGGAATGGAGATATTCGTCGCTTTGTTCCTCCACACATGGATGAAGTTGATGCCACGGGAGCAGGAGATATATTTGCTGCTGCATATTTTTTCAGGTATCTCCATACAAATGACCCCTGGGAATCCGCACGTTTTGCAACCAACCTGGCTGCGTTTTCTGTTTTACGCCAGGGGTTGGACAGTATTCCCACAACTGAAGAAATTAATTCCTGTCTTGTCGAAATTTTGTAATACCCAGGTGAGTAATTAATATGACACGAGTTTATACACTGGTCAACCAAAAAGGTGGAGTTGGAAAAACAACTACTGCAATCAACCTGGGTGCTTATCTGGCGTTTTACGGGCAAAAAGTATTGTTAGTGGATATTGATCCTCAGGCTAATGCCACATCCTGCCTTGGGATTGATAAATATCAAGTTAAATCCGGCACCTACCAGTGCCTCGTCGGTCAAGCGGGCACTTCTGCGTCTATTTTGCATAACCCAAAGCTGAAGATTTCTCTTTTACCTTCGTCACCTGCTCTGGCTGGTGCTGAGATAGAACTGGTAAGTCTAGATAAAAGAGAGCAAAAACTCTCTGATGTCATCGCTCCTGTCATGGACAAGTATGATTACATACTGGTCGATTGCCCACCATCACTTGGATTACTCACGTTGAATGGCCTGATTGCCGCAAAAGATGGGCTAATTATCCCTGTTCAGTGTGAATACCTGGCTCTTGAGGGTCTTGGGCAACTCACTCAAACTATCAATAGAGTGCACACTTCTTTGTATCCCGGCCTTCATATTCGCGGGGTTGTCATGACCATGTTCGACACACGTACAAACCTTAGTACTGACGTAGTTAAGGAAGTTCAGCGTGTTTTCCCCAATAAAGTCTTTTCATCCATCATTCCTCGCAGCGTAAGGCTTGCAGAAGCACCTTCTTATGGACTTCCGATTTCTTTTTATGCACCCGATTCTTCCGCTGCCAAAGCGTATTCCGCATTAGCAGTAGAGTTGTTAAGTCAGGATGGCGTTGCCATCGTTCAACCAGAAGTTCAATTGGAACAAAGGGGATAATATGGTGAAACATTCTGGATTAGGTAAAGGTTTGGAAGCACTCATTCCTGGCGATGACAATGCCCAGGGGACACAAAGCAGCAATACTATTTCGATCGAATCAATTAAACCCAATCCCAGACAACCTCGCTCCATATTTAAGCAGGAAGAGCTAAAAGAATTAGCAGAATCCATCCGTGAAAATGGAATCATCCAACCACTGATAATCTCCCCAGCGGAAATCCCTGGAGAGTATTACCTTGTTGCAGGCGAAAGACGATTGTTAGCGGCTAAAACATTAGGGTTTGAGAGTGTCCCGGTGATTATTCGGGATGTAAGTGATATCCAACAATTAGAATTAGCTTTGGTAGAAAACGTACAACGCGAGGATTTATCACCCCTTGAGACTGCAGAGGCTTACCGCCAACTCGCCGATGATTTTTCGCTCTCTCATGAGGAAATTGCCAAAAAGGTTGGAAAATCCCGGGTTACCATCACAAATACCATCCGTCTATTAAAACTGCCAGAGGATGTCTCAAATCATCTTCGAGCTTCCGAAATCACCGAAGGACATGCCCGGGCAATCCTGGCGCTTACTACACCTGAATCCCAGATCGCTGCAACCGAGACCGTTATTCGAAAATCATTAAATGTCCGGCAGACTGAACAACTAGTTCAATTGTTATTAGGTCAGAAGAAAAAAGAAGCTGTAAAACCGGTGTATTCTTCCCAGGTGAAAGAAATTGAAGAGCTTCTACGAAATTCACTAGGAACGAAAGTGAATCTGCACTATACACCAAAAGGTGGATCGGTAGTTATCAGGTATTATTCAGATGAAGAATTAGATTCGATTATCAATAAAATTACTCGAAAATGATACAGATCCTGCATAATGGAAAAGTCTATACCCAGGTAAAAGAAAGAACCCATGTTTCCGCCCTTGCCATTCTTGATGGGAGAGTGATTGCCTGTGGTTCTGATGATGAAGTTCTTTCCCAATTCAAACATCATGCAATAATCACGAATCTGGAGCAACGAACGATCCTTCCCGGATTGACGGATGCCCATATTCATCTATCCCTCTATGCACTGAATTTGCTGCGGGTGGATTGCGAAACAAATACACTTGCAGGAATGCCTGGATAGGGTCCAGGAAAAGGGTAAACTCATCCCTCCCGGAAAATGGCTGCTCGGGCATGGCTGGAATCAGAATACCTGGGATAATCGATTTGGAAATAAAGAATTATTGGACGTGATAGATAACCAACATCCAATATACCTCACAGCCAAGTCACTGCATGCTGGATGGGCAAACTCTAAAGCGCTTCAAATTGCTGGAATATCTTCAGCCACTCCAGATCCTGAAGGCGGAGTTATTCAACGTGATACTCAGGGAGAACCAACCGGAATATTATTTGAATCAGCCATGGACCTGGTCGCCAGAGTCATACCAAAACCATCTGAAACCGACCTGACGTCCGCCATAAGCCATGCACAAGATCAACTCAATCGATACGGAATTACGGGAATACATGATTTTGATTCAATGGACTGCTTTAATTCTTTGGAAAATCTCCTTGAGAATGACACAGCTTAATCTACGGGTAATAAAAAACATCCCACTTGAGTTTATGGATGAGGCATTACGATTATCAATCCATTCCGGTTTTGGTGATCCATTATTGAAATTTGGATCGGTTAAACTGTTTGCCGATGGCGCGCTTGGTCCAAAAACCGCTGCGATGCTTGAAACCCTATGAATCAACAGCGGATGATTATGGAATGCTGCTGCTGACATGAAGATGAAATTCTTGAAATTGGAAAAAAAGCATTAGCGGGAAAACTTCCGCTGGCGATACATGCCATTGGCGACCGGGCAAACAGGGAAGTCATTAATGCCCTCGTAAAACTGATCCAATTAGAAAAAATCAGCACTAAGATGCCTGTTCGTCACCGAATAGAACATTTACAAGTAATTGCCCCATCAGACCTTGAACTGCTGCGTGGCAGTGGAATTATTGCATCCATGCAGCCCATCCATATGATCTCAGATCAAAAAATGGCAGACAGGAATTGGGGTAAACGCAGTGAATTTTCGTATGCCTGGAAATCAGTTGCTGATACCGGCACAGTTCTAGCTTTTGGTTCGGATGCACCTGTAGAATCACCGAATCCATTTGCGGCAATTCATGCCGCGGTTACTCGCTTGCCAAACGGATTTACTGACCTTGACGGATGGTACCCGGAGCAGCGGATCACCCTGGAACAAGCTCTTCAAGGGTATACTGAGGGGCCAGCTTATGCTTCCAACCAGGAGAACTCTGTAGGAAAGTTAATAGAGGGATATTTCGCAGATCTGATCGTTTTAGAAGAAGATCCATATTTGGTACCCCAACAAAGGTTGCCGGAGCTGAAAACATCCGCTACAATGATAGCAGGTAAATGGGTTATGAAGGGGTTCTAGTATGACAAATACACCATCAATTACGCCTGAAATCCTCGTTCCAAAGCTTGGTGACTATCTGGTTGAAAAAGGGCATATTACCAGAGACCAGCTTGGTGAAGCCCTTGAGCACCAAAAAGAATTGAAGTCTGCGGGGCGTGTGGAGCTGCTTGGCGAAGTATTAATTAATAAGAAATTTATAAATAGAACGCTACTTGACCAGGCTATTACGGAACAAATATTACAACTTCGAAACTTGCTTCAAGAAGCAAACCGTACACTGGAGCAGAGGGTTATACAGAGAACCATTGAATTGCAAAGTGCTTTGAATAAACTCTCTGAATTGGATCGATTAAAAAGCAACTTTATCTCAAATATCTCACATGAGTTGCGAACTCCTTTGACACACATTAAGGGTTATCAGGAATTGCTGCTGGCCGGCGCAATGGGACCACTCAACCAGGAGCAGGAAAACACCATTAATATCATTAAGAATTCTTCCGAAAGGTTGGAAAGGCTGATCGAAGACTTAATCAGTTTTTCATTAGTTGCCAAAGGTGAAATTACTTTAACTAAAGCTCCGTTGAACATTGGATTTCTAGTAAATAATATAGTGAACCATAATCTCACTAAAGCTAAAGATAAGAACATTTCCCTGAAAGCATACATCCCTGATGACCTACCGATAGTTCAAGCGGATGAACAAAAATTTTCATGGGTGATTATGCAGCTTCTCGACAATTCATTGAAGTTCACACCCGATTTCGGAAAGATAGATGTTTCCTTAATAAAAATAGATTCGGGCATACAAGTTTCGGTTGAAGATACTGGGATTGGAATTTCTCAAGAAAATATCGGTGAAATTTTTGAGCCTTTTCACCAGGTGGATGGTAAATCCACCAGACGCTATGGCGGTACAGGACTGGGATTGACCCTGGTAAGGCAAATTGTAGAGGCCCATAATTCACACATACAGGTTTCTTCAGAGGTTGGAAAATATACGAAATTTGAATTTATTCTGCCGATTAGTGATTAGTTTGGGAAACCGCTTATGGCTAAACGGATAATAAAAGAATTAGCAAAAATATCGGAAGATTTGAAGAATTTGCCTTTTGAATTGGCAAAACTCTCCTCAGGTGATCTTTCCTGGAAATCCAGCCTGGATCTTTTGGCAGCACTTTTACGAAAAACAATCATTTTCGACAATTTTGTTCTGTATAAAAGTATTGAATCTCCCGATAATTATGAAGTTATCTTTGCTAAAGCCCTGGGAAGAGGTAAAGCCAGTGGAGAAACCATTTCCTGGGGAGAAACAGTCGTCAGCCAGGTATTTTCCACTCAAAAAATTACTATACAAGAATTCAACCCTGTC
Organism: uncultured Chloroflexia bacterium; assembly: GCA_963757065.1. Classification (GTDB taxonomy): domain Bacteria; phylum Chloroflexota; class Anaerolineae; order Anaerolineales; family Anaerolineaceae; genus PNON01. The sequence goes on from CAVWQC010000002.1 coordinate 227,986, forward strand.
GAAATTCCTGACCGGTTGGATCATCCTTTCGTGATCGGGTTCCCTATCGAAATTACGCCAGACATTTTTTATACCCTCATGATCATAAGGTTTGGTGGTCCATCATTCACTGATGAAGATAAATCAATGATTGAATTGTTTACACATCATATCAAGATGATTCTTCAGAAAAAGAGTCTACTGGATAAAATCGCTAACCTTGAAGCAGAACATGAGCATATTGCCATTCAGGATGATTTCATATCTACCATTTCTCATGAACTACTCTCTCCAATTGGATTTATTAAAGGCTACACAACCACGTTAATGAGATCCGATACAACCTGGAATGTGGATACACAAAAAGAATTTCTTCAGGTGATTGATGAAGAAACTGACAGATTACAAGAATTATTAGATAATATGCTCGATTCTGCCAGGTTACAAAATGGTTCAATGCCAATAGAGAAACAACCCGTAAGAATTGAAGTGTTATTGAGGGACACTGTACAACGAGTAATTGCACACCAATCCAATATTGGGATCAAGACTGAATTCCATGGCCATCTACCGGGGATCATTGGAGATAGCCGGCGCTTAACTCAGGTTTTTGAAAATCTTATCAGTAATGCGATAAAATATGCACCCGGTGCCAATCTAATCATATCCACCGATATAGTTGCAAACCATATCCACATTTTATTTAATGATGATGGGCCAGGTATATCTCCCAGATACTTGCCTTTCTTGTTCAAAAAATTTTATCGCTCCCCGGACGGTAATTCTAATATTCGAGGATCGGGTTTAGGGTTGTATATTTGCCGACAAATCATTGACTCTCATTCCGGAGAGATCTTCGCTGAATCCACTCTCGGAAAGGGAACCCAGATCCATATTCTATTGCCTATACCCAATGGAAAATCAGACGACAACAACCGTTAATCGTATCCTGGTAGTGGATGACGAGAATAGATACCTTCGTCTTCTGCAAATTAACCTTGCCACAGAAGGTTATGAGGTGACGACTGCTACGAATGGTACCGAAGCAATTGATATTATTACAACCAGGCCGATTGATCTCGTGTTAATGGATATTGTCATGCCCAAATTGGATGGTATTTCGACTCTTGAACGGATCCGACAATTCACCAATATTCCGGTCATCATGTTGACTGGACGTAACTCTGAAGAAGATAAGGTGCATTGCTTAAATTTAGGTGCAGATGATTATATTACCAAGCCATTTTCTGCAACAGAAGTATTAGCCAGGGTAAGAGCTGTACTCAGACGTAATAAAACCAATCTGGATGATAATAATAGAAATATCTTCACCAATAATTATCTGAAGATCGATTATGCCCGTGCCGAAGTGTGGTGTAATAATAAAACTGTAGTATTAACCGCGACAGAATACAAATTATTGATCCAATTTGCATTGAATATTGGTAAAGTTCTCTCCGCTGATGAGCTCTTGACGAGTATATGGGGACCCAATTATAAAGATGATAAGGAAATATTATGGGTTAGCATAGCCAGGTTAAGACAAAAACTTGAGAACAATCCACGTCAGCCTGAGTTGATCATCACACGGTCAGGTCTTGGTTATATCATGCCTGCTTTAATGAGTAATTGAAATGGAATGAGGAATAATGATCAGAGATTTTGACGAAAAGGGAAAGTTATTCACAAATATCGTCCAAAAAACACCCATCCCAGCCACAATTCAGACGCTTACTCATCGCATTCATGGAGAAGTTTACATGAAGCCTGATGAACGATTGAAGGATGAGTTGAATCGTTCTGAACAGTTCTTAGCAGTAACAAATGCTTCCATTTTAAATGAACAGGGTGAAGTGGCATTTTCATGTAAATTTTTAACATTGAACAAAAATCAGATCGTTTGGCTCATTCCTGATAAAGATTTGGGATCTGGATAATCATCATGGATCAGCCAGAAAATATTACCAGTCAAAGTATAAAACCTGAAGATTTCGAAAAAGTCAAACGATACTTTCTGGATCATATAACCAATGAAATTGAAGCGATTTCACAGTCAGCATTATTACGACAACAAGCAGTAGTTGAATCAATCGACCGAATATATTCCCAATTAAAACTTGCATTACCAACACCTGTAAAAGAAAAGTTGTATAAAGAAATTCAAGATGAGTTGTTGGGTTTTGGGCCGATCCAACCCCTGCTGGATGATAGCTCCATCACCGAAATCATGATCAATGGCCACGACAATGTATATATCGAGAAGGCTGGAAAAATTATCAAGACGGATATCCATTATGATGACGACAGCCAGATCATTAAGCTGATTGACCGCATTATTATGCCTTTAGGCCGCAGGATCGATCCAGACAGCCCGATGGTCGACGCGCGATTACCAGATGGATCCAGGGTGAATGCCATCATCCCCCCCGTAGCAATCGATGGACCTTCAATTACCATCCGTAAATTTCAAAAGGGGAAATTGGCGATCGATCAACTTATTGAACTGGGTGCATTGTCAAAATTTATGGCGGAGTTCATCAAAGCTTGTATCCTCTCTAAATTTAATGTCATCATATCGGGTGGTACTGGTACTGGTAAAACAACCCTTCTCAATGCTTTATCCAGCTATATCCCGAACAACGAACGAATCGTAACCATCGAAGACGCCGCTGAACTGTCACTCGAGCAGGAACATGTCGTCCGATTGGAAACAAAACCAGCGAATGTGGATGGGTTAGGATCTGTAACAATCCGCAATCTGGTTCGAAACGCACTTCGAATGCGTCCAGATAGAATAGTTGTAGGAGAAGTACGGGGCGGCGAAGCCATGGATATGCTGCAGGCCATGAATACCGGTCATGATGGCTCACTTACCACAATGCACGCAAATACTCCTCGTGATACCATTTCCAGGCTGGAAACCATGTGCTTGATGTCTGGATTGGAATTACCCTTAAAAGCCATCCGGCAACAGATAGCCTCAGCAATCGACCTGATCATACAGATCAACCGCGAAAGTGATGGGACAAGAAAAGTTATAGCAATTACTGAAGTGGTCGGAATGGAAGGGGATACCATTGTATTAACCGATATATTTATCTACGAACGGACCGGAGTAGCCCCAGATGGCAAGGTAATCGGTGAATTAAAACCGACCGGGATTCGTCCATTATTTTCCCGAAGGCTTGAAGCAAATGGATTTAAATTAAGCCCTGAAGTGTATGGTGCAAATATTAATGATATGCTCAACCCGCAGCGCAGAAGGTAAAATCCGGTTCTTGGTACAAATATTGCATAAAAAGTATGAAAACTGTAGGATTACAGTTATTAGATATATGATTTGTGAAGGGATATAATTATGAGCACTTTTCAAAAGGCGCTTACAATCCGGACCAAAAAACTAGGAATCTTGATCACCGATGCCAGAATTGCTGCAAGGCGAAGTATGAAGGATTGTGCTAATGTACTTGGTCTCAGCCAGCAGGAATTTTCGTTGATCGAATTGGGCGAAAAGACACCTTCCCTCCCGCAGTTGGAAGTCTTAGCCTTTTATCTTGATATTCCAATTGAACACTTTTGGGGCAATAAGACTATTTCTGAAGATCAGGATTTCAAACTTAATAGTAAAGATCTAATTAAGCTTCGGGAAAAAGTGATCGGTATCACCATTCGGCAGCTAAGGACTCAAGCGAATATTAAGATCACTGAATTAGCAACACATCTTGAAATATCTGCATCTGATCTAAAAGCATATGAACTTGGCGATAAACCCATTCCTTTTCCATTACTGGATGCAATGCTAAACGCATTAAATTCAAGCATCTCTTCAGTCACTGATCAGCATGGGCAACTTGGCCAGTGGTACCTCAAACAGAAAGTGGAAAAAAGATTCAGCGGCTTAACCGGTGATATTCAAGAATTCATGGTAAAACCTGTCAATGAACCATATATTGCCCTGGCTAAGAAGCTTAGTGAACTGCCAGCCAACAAATTAAGATCCATTGCAGAAGGTTTACTGGAGATCACTTATTAAGTTAAAGAACCAATGCACTAAAGTACTTCAAATTCTATGGTATACTTCCAAAGTTATGATAATTCTGTCATGACAATAATTTAAAACAAACAATGCCAGTTTGAATACTGGCTTTGATTTTAAGATAAGGAAATTTAGTGACATTCGAACAATTTACGTTTCACCCGCAGATAAACGCGGGTATTTTATCGAGCGGTTATACAACCCCCACACCTATTCAAGCCCAAACCATACCACCCATACTATTGGGACGTGATGTATTGGGTCTGGCTCAGACTGGAACAGGGAAAACTGCTGCATTCGTGCTACCCATATTACAGCATTTAATGAACCGCCCCCGTGGAAGATTACGCGCACTCATTATTTCACCTACTCGTGAACTTGAGTGAACAAACACATCAATCCATCAAAACCTTAGGACGAAATACAAACCTGCGCAGTATGACTATATTTGGAGGTGTAAGTCTCCAACCACAGGTCAGGGGATTACGGGAAGGAATTGAAATTGCTGTGGTTTGCCCAGGAAGATTGTTGGATCTCATGGGTCAGAGCAAAGTTAATTTGAATTCAATAGAGATCGTTGTCCTCGATGAGGCTGATCACATGTTTGACATGGGATTCCTGCCGGGAATTCGAAAAATACTTAAAGCATTACCAAATAACCGTCAAACTCTTCTGTTCTCTGCTACCATGCCGAATGAAGTTCGCAGCCTTGCAACAGAAATGCTTCACAATCCCGAGACAATTGAAATCGGCATCAGTCAACCTTTAGAAACAGTTAGCCATTCTGTTTATCCCGTACATACTACCCAAAAGACCGAATTACTTCTCAACTTGCTGCGTTCAAGCGGCAACGGGCAGGTTCTGGTTTTCACACGTACCAAGCATAGGGCTAAAAAACTATCGGAACAATTGATACATGCAGGTGTATCTGCAACATCATTACAGGGTAACCTGTCACAAAATAAGCGGACAGAGGCTATGGACCGTTTTCGCAGCGGTAAAGCGAAAGTAATGGTAGCCACTGACATTGCAGCCAGAGGCATTGACGTTTCCCAGGTGACCCATGTCATCAATTACGATATCCCTGATACCGCTGACGCTTATACACACCGAACCGGACGAACCGGACGGATGGAACATCTTGGTGAAGCGTACTCATTGATCACATCAGAAGATTTGACCATGGTGCGGACGATCGAAAAACTACTTGGAAGACGACTTGAACGGCGTAATTTGGATAATTTCCAGGTTCCCAACCTTAATCATCCGGTCACTCCTCAACAGACAACTCCCAGACCCAGACAACCTCAGCAGCAATATCGTCGAACGCGACAAAGTGCACCTCTTCATTCTTCCCGATAACCAATACCTTTACCGGGAGTATTCAATTTACCAATTTAGGCTAACCTGGAAGAGGCAGGTATCAATATATGGATGATGAATATTGGGATATTTATTGGGAATCTCATCTTCAATCCATGGAAAACCTGGGAAAACAGGTTGCCATTCAAGCTGGCTCCCGATTAATTCGTCAACTATCAAAAGAAGTCAACCATCCTTTACGCTTGCTTGAATTGGGCTGTGGAGAAGGACAGGTGATCGGTACATTGCTGGATAGTCATAAACAGCTCTGTGACCGGAAAAATTCGTTAGGCGTGGACTACAATGCCCAGTCTGTTTCCCGGTGCCGGAAAGATTTTCCGGGTTTACGGACAGATCTAGCTGATTTTACCGATCCGGTGATCCTTGGCAATCTCGGAAAATTCGATATCGTTCTCCTTGTAAATGCACTGCATGAGGTATTTTCGAGCACTTTTAACGCAGAACTTGGCGAAGTTGACGTCCCTGCTGCTAAAAATAATGTCCAATTAGCGCTTAAAGGGGCAACCAACTGTTTGGAACCTTCCGGATGGTTGATTTTATTTGATGGTCTCGAACAGGCTGGAGATCCAGATGAATCCATTGAAATGCATTTTCTAGATCCCCAGGCTCGTACAGATTTTGAAACCTTTGCAAAACAATATCACCCTTTTAATATTCAATTTACTCAATTGATCGATCCAATGAATGTACGATTGTCGCGACGTGGTTTTACCAGATATATCACAAAATCGATCTTCCTCGGTAAAAAACTCTGGCAAACGGAACAATTGGAGAGTTATCAATACTTCACCGAACAGGAATTTCGCACAGCCATTGACCAACAGGGATTACTGATCAAGGAATTACAAATCCTGACAATGAACGATGAAAAATGGCATAGTCGGGTGGAAATCATTACACCGGGCATTGATTTTCCGGATGAGCACATTTTAATACTTGCTCAGCCTTGCAGTAGTTGACCTCAATTACCCTGAAGTTGATAATGCGATCATATATTTATCTTTCTTCCACTTTGATAATATAATTGGTTTACAAGAAGTGGGAATCCAAATGAACTCTTCAGAATTTAAAGTTATCCCGGCCAGTACAGCTGATCTTGATGAACTTACTACCTTCTTTTCAATCTCACAACTGAGTAACCGTCACCTGGATTGGCAAAAGACAATTACCTGGCTTGGTTCTCAACCATTTTTAAAGTGTTATTACCAGGATGTCCTGATATCGGTTTTAGTCTGCCCGGTAACTGACCAGGATTTCATTTGGATCAGGTCCTTTAATTGTACAAACCAGTTAACTGTCGAACCCTCCTTTCGACAATTGCTTGAAACCGCAATCGGTATTCTGGATGGGACAGGAATTAATAAGCTATATACCATTTCACTATCCCGATGGTATGAGGAATTGATCAATAATTGTGGTTTTGAGTTTGTTGATAAAATTGTTACTCTTCGAAAAGATAGATCTTCAATTATTCCCTATGAGCATCCACTAATTATTCAAATAAGAGATTTCTTACCGTCCGATATTGATCAGGCGTTCGCTGTGGACCATCTAGCGTTTCCACCTTTATGGCAGATCTCCAAAGAGGACTTCACCCAGGCTCTGGCTATATCAAAAAATAAGTCTGTTGCGCTAAACCTATCAGGGGAGATCATAGGGTACCAGATTAGTTCAAATATATTCGATTCCGGTCATATTGCCAGAATTGCAGTCATACCCGAATATCAAAAACAGCATATTGGGTCAGCTTTATTAGAGAATCTATTCAGACGATTTATTGCCCTCGGAGTTCGTGAAATCACCGTGAACACTTCTTCGGATAATCTACCAGCCATAAACTTGTATTTACATCATGGCTTTTCCTTTACACAAAACAATTATCCGATATATTACAAGGTAATTAATCCTGTGTAAAAGCTTTATATAGTAAGTAATGGACAGCTATCTAAAGGTATGGCAAAATTTGACATGCCGAGGAGATTTAAATGACTAAAAAAGATGAAATTCGTAAACAGCGGGAAATGCAGAAGAGAAGAAACAGAATTTTAGTTGTTGCAGGTATAGTTGTGTTCGCAATCCTACTTGTATTAGCAGTCACCTTACCTCAGCTTAAAGCCAATAGTGTTCCTATTGGGACTATTAAATTGCCTGATCCAATTACCAGACCAAATGTAAATGGATTAACGATGGGAGACTCAAAAGCCCCTATATTGGTCGAGGTATATTCTGATTTTCAGTGCCCATTCTGCAAAAAATTTACAGCAGAAATTGAACCTGGCATAGTCAAAGATTTCGTAGCTACGGGGAGAGTATATTACAAATATATTCCGTATAGAGTGATCGGACCAGAATCAGATGCCGCGGCTTCTGCTGCCTATTGTGCAGGTGACCAAAACAAGTTTTGGGAATATCATGACATCTTATTTGCCAATCAAACCGGTGAGGAAGTTGGCGACTTTTCAGATAAGCGGTTATTAGCTTATGCAGAAAAAATAGGTCTGGATACAGCCAGGTTTAAAACATGCTACACATCCAATAAGTATATTAATCAACTACAACTGGATATGAACTCAGGAAATCAAGCAAAAGTGGACGGAACCCCTTCAATATATGTGAACCATACGAAGGTTGACCCTGATAAAGTCTACGATGCGATCGCTGAATTATTAATTCCCCAGTAAGGGATGATCTAACTAAAGAACAGTAAAACATGGTTATCTACAAGGATTTAGCAATTACCTTACTTGGCCATTGTAGGGTTATTTATTCCTTGATCATGCAGGATTTGAATTTCCAACATAAAAAAATATGTGGAAAGACGATTGATATACTGCATGATCAATTTGTTGTGGATGGAAACCATACCATCAAATTCAACAATTCTTCTTTCAACTTTTCTTGTAATAGTCCTGGCGATGTCAACATAACCGGCTTGTAGAGAATCTCCGGGAAGAATGAAACCAGCTGGTATTGGCACCGAGGAACTGATCTTTTTAATTATGTCTTCAAGCGTCATTACATGATCGGAATTTACCACTGGGTTTTTTAACTTACTCTGGTCAGTATATGATAACTCGGTCATGACCTTATAGAGAGTTACCTGAATATCACTTAGTTGCTGCTTAATCGCTTGATCTGGTATTGATGCTTTGGCTGTTCCAATAACAGCTGAAAGTTCATCGATCGAACCTAGAACCTCAAAAATAAAATTCGATTTGGCGAACCGCCCTTCACCAATGAGACCTGTAATTCCTGCATCTCCCAAACCGGTAAACGGACGTTCTGCTTTCATTATTCCCCTAGTTTCCTACAGTTGGAGTTAATTCCAATTGATTTCCACGTTTTACTAATAGGAACCATGTATTGATATTTTCCAGCCTATCGCTTGGATCAAAGAAGGAACCCATTTGAACCCCTTTAACCTCTGTGCTAACAGCATAAGTATAGACTGGATAATAAAGAAGTAATGCTGGCATTTCTTCTCGGAAAACCACCTGGAAATTATGATATAACCGGATTCGCTCTGCGAGATCTGTAGTCACACGAGCCTGTTCAATATATTCACTGGCGATACGATTGTCCCATTGTGAATAATTTTGACCACCTGTAGCCTGTGCCTGGTCCCAGAATGGATAGGGATCCGGATCCGGATATTTTGACAGATTGAAATCTACAAGAGCAGCCTGATAATTTCGATTAACCAGTCGATCATCAATAATAGACTCATACGTCAAAGGCTCGATCTTTACGTCAACGCCTATGCTTTTCCAGTCTTTCTGGATCTGTTCGGCAATGTTTTTATGGATCTCATCATCAGGGTAAATCATTGTAAAACTGAGCTTCTTATCCTCCTTCGAGCGGATTGTGTCAGTATCTCCAGCGAATACAAATTCAGCTGTTTTTAAGTGATTAATTGCTGCTTCAGGGTCAAAAGCAATTGGTGCATTATTGTAGTATGCCCAGGTGCCCGGGAAGATTGGGCTGTCCGCTTGAATTGCCTGGCCGCTTAAGTATTGATTAATAATAATGGAGCGGTTAATGCTCTTCATTAACGCTTGCCTAATGTTCACGTCCTGGAAGAAATCTACTTTGGCGTCATTGAGATTCAAAATTACCATCGCCAATTCAGGTCTCCTCCCTGTGTATGTAGCAAGGTCAGGGTTTCCCAGCACGTCAGGGAGAATCTCATTCGAAACCCGACTTATGCCTTGAATCTCTCCTTCGTTATAAGCTGCATACATTTCGGATGAACTGGCAAAGTACTTAAAGATAACCTGATCAATAAATGGTTTTTCACCAAAATAATCCTGATTAGCAGATAGTACTACACCCGTTATCTTTTCATTTTCGACTATCAAATGATCAATCTTATAAGGTCCTGTCCCGACAGGTTGAAGGTTAAATGGAGACTCCTGAATTTCCCGGAAGGTATTCTTGCCAAGAATATGCTCGGGTAATATTCCAAAGGTCAAATAATCTAAAAATGGGGAAAATGGCTCAGGCAGAATGAATTGGATATTGTACTCATTCAATCTATTGAGCTTAATATCGTTCCAGAAGTTTTTCAGATCAGTAGGAATGACCGAATCGGGGTCGCGCATTTTATCAATGGTGAAAATAATATCATCCACGGTAAAAGGAGATCCATCCTGCCAGGTTATATTTTCTCTAATCGAAAAATTATAGGTTAATCCATCTTTTGAAAAACCCCATGATTCGGCTAGATCCGGTTGAGCGACACCGCGAAGATCAAATTTTACCAAACCATTAAATATCAACCGGTTCACATCGCGATCAGGCTGATTGTAATGATCGAATAGTGGATTTAGTCGTTGAAAACTCCCCACCAACCCTTCAGTATAAACACCTCCGGTTTGGGGTTGAGCAGTATTGATAGGAGAATCTGGCTGCTGGGTGATCAATAGAACGCCCACAATGATGCCAGTCAGTAAAATGATTAGTAGTTGCCAACGGAAATTTTTCATATTTAATTAAAATTGGGCGCCAAAATCATTTTTGAGGTGCCCATTCTGGTACATTTTATTTGAGCTCTCTAAGATAAGAGAGTTGGAATTAATTACTGATGACTACAGTCACAACTGTTAAAACGACAAAAACAATTCCTAAACCAATGGTTACAAAGAACAGAGTTTTCTCAATACCACGTCGGGCAGTAAAAACTCCTCCACTGTCCCCACCATTCAGACCTCCCAAACCAACGCCTTTGCTTTGTAGAATAATACTCGCTACCAAAGCAATTGACGTTATAATCAATGCAATATCAAAATACTGTTCCACAATTATCCTCCTGGAATATTACAATCGCTGAATTATACCTACTAACTGGTCAATCCGTCAACAATAATCAATAATCCCATGGCTGCTTATGCATGAAATAATAATCAATACTCATGTTCACACCTACCTTTCCGATGGGCACGCTACATACCAGGAAATTGCTAATGCAGCCATAGAAGCCGGAATCGATGGAGTAATTATTACTGACCACAATGTTTTCGTTCAAAGGAAAGAAGGTTTTTACACACATAAAGAAAAGAAAGTCGTGCTCTTGTCCGGGCAGGAAATTCATGACCAGTACCGAAATCCTCAAAAAAGTCATCTGCTGGTATTCCAACCAAAAATGGATTACTCATTTTTTGCCCAAAATCCTTCACAGCTTATCCAGAAAGTTAAGTCAACTGGAGGTTTATCTTTCATCGCGCATCCATTTGACCCTGAACTTAAATTAGTTGGTGAGCCAGATATCTCCTGGGAAGATTGGGATGTAAGTGGATATACGGGAATCGAGTTATGGAATGGGTTTAGTGAGATAAAATACCGGAGTCACAATATTTTTCAATTGCTTTTTTATGTGCTATTTCCAAATTTTTTAACCAGGCAACCTTTGCCAGCAATCTTGAAATTATGGGATTCTTTGTTAGCAAAGGATCCTTCCTGTGTGGCAATTGGTGGATCAGATGCTCATGCGCTGCAAAAAAGGGCTTTGTGGCTGCATAAAGTAATATTCCCATATACATATCACTTCCGGGCAATCAACAATCATCTACTCTTAAATGAACAATTATCAATTGATATTGGTGTCGCCCGAAAGCAAATTATTCAAGCTTTTAAAAATGGAAATTTATTTATCGGTTATGATAAGCCGTATCCCACAAAAGGATTTCGATTTTATGGACAAGGATTGAATCAAACATTCCAGATTGGCGATAAAATTGATATTGGAGACGGTATTACCTTACAAATCAATTTACCCATCGCTGCTGAATGTAATCTGTTGAGAAACGGTGAAGTTGTCAAATCCTGGACAGAGACTAATAAATGCACTTATATCACGAAAATTCCCGGAATTTATCGGGTCGAAGCATATATTCAATATCACGGCAGTCGACGGGGATGGATCTATACTAATCCAATTGTTGCGAGATAATATGATTTCGAATAATGTTACCCGCTTATTAGACAGTAAAAAAATTGTTTATCAGGTATTCTCATTGCCTCCGGAAAAACTGGGAGCTGAGGAAGCTGCCAGGTTCATGGGTATTCCACTCAATGAAGTCTACAAGTCAATCATCATCAAACGCGAAAAGCCAGGAAAACCTATTATTGCTGTAACACCTGGGGATAAGGAAGTTGACTTAAAACTATTGGCCGCGGCAATCGGAGAGAAAAAAGTCAGTGTACCTACCCTGGTTGAAGCAGAAAAGATGACTGGTCTCAAAGCAGGTGGAATTTCTCCACTGGCACTTATCAATAGAGGATTTCAAGTGATTATTGACTCATCGGCGTCCACTTATTCTCATATTCATATTTCGGGTGGACAACTGGGGTTAAATATTCGCCTGCCAGTAAACAGCTTGATCGAAATTACTCATGCCAGGTTGGCAAATATTACAAACAAAGAATAAGATTACTAATCTTTATACTTTTGATAACCATAATTTATATAATATATCCATAACTGGATGGTACACTGGTCACAATGAAAAATGTCAGATGTTCAGATTTGCCTATTAATCATTTCACTGCATAATCATTGGTCCATCAAAGAACACACTTGCGGTTAATTAAATACCATCTGCGGCTTGGGTATAATAAGAATGAAACAATTGGTTATTAATCAAAACAAGTAAGGAAAAGGATGACAAACATATTCGATCAGGTAGAAAATCTGATCCAGGTAATTCTGGAAAAAGAAATATTTACCTGGCTGCCGGGCGGAGTTAGTACACGAGAAATCCTACAGAAGGTCGTAGAAGCACTCACAATCGCCCAGAGGGCTTCCGGCATTGGTATTACCTATGATGTGCTCATTAAAGTATCCCCGTCTGTGTACGGGCTCTGGATGAGTCACCAAATGGATCTGGTTGAATTGGGACATATCCTTGCCCATGAACTGAAAGAGGAGAATCGGGTGAGTAATTGTTCCCCGATATTTCATATCCTGGGGGACTTAAATCTTCAGGAGGATGATATCGATATATCAGTAATCCAGTACCAAACAGATTCTGCAGATACAACGTATATGGAACCGGTAATCACAAAAAGCGGTGTTCGAAAAAATACTGTGATATCTCCATATTTGATTGACCCTGCCGACAATGTTGTGAATATTTCCAAGACGGTATTCAATATTGGGCGGAGAGTTGATAATGATCTTGCTTTGGATGATGCAAGGGTATCCAGGCAGCACGCACAGATTCGTTATTCGCCGGATGGGTGTATTTTGTTTGACCTAAATTCAACCGGAGGAACTTTCATAAACAATAATAAGGTGATCCAGCAAAAACTTCATTCAGGGGATGTGATTTCTCTTGCCGGTGTCACCTTGATCTATGGAGAAGAATTACAGCAGGATCCCAACGACAGTCCAGAATGCGACGACCACTCACAAACAAAGCCACCTGATGAAAATTCAAGTGACCATTTGGAGTATATCGGATGAGTATTTTCCTTCTTATCATACGATTACTCATGATCGCTGCCCTCTATGCATTCATCGGGTGGACGGTTTATACGCTCTGGATTGAAGTTTATCGCCGCCAGGAAAAACATGAAAATATATCAGTACCACCCCTTACGGTAAAATATACGGATGAGCAAGGGGAAAAAATACAGTTCATAAATCAACCCCTGGCTTTTATCGGACGTGAACCTGGTTGCGATATTATCATTATTGACCATTCTGTATCTTCACGGCAGGCAAGGCTCTCATACCACCAAAATCAATGGTGGGTGGAAGACCTTAATTCAACTAATGGCACATTTCTAAACAGGGATCTATTAACCCAACCAGCTGTATTAATTACTGACGATCTCATTTCTTGTGGGAGTGCTGATCTTACAATCAAGATTGAGAAAGCTGAATAAAAGCTTCAGGTGGAGGACAAATGGATAATACCCCCTTTCTTGCTATCATCGGTGGTTCAGGTTTATATGATATGGAAGGAATAACCGAAAAAAGTACAGTTTTCCCTGATACTCCTTATGGTAAACCCAGTTCACCAATAACCATCGGTCTACTTAACGGAAAACGGGTTGCTTTTCTTGCCCGGCATGGGATTGGTCACATGCTTAATCCATCCGAAGTTAATTATCGAGCCAATATTTATGCATTAAAAGAGCTCGGGGTGAAGAAAATCATCTCTATAAGCGCCTGTGGTTCCTTGCGAGAAGATTTCTCTCCTGGAGAGATCGTTATTCCAGACCAACTGTTTGATTTCACTAAAGGCAGGAAAAGGACATTTTTTGAAAATGGTTGTGTTGCCCATATCAGCCCGGCAAATCCATTTTGCAGCACACTACGATCAATAACAATTGATTCCCTTCAATCAAACGATACAATTGTCCATAATAATGGTACCCTGATCACAATTGAAGGTCCTCGTTTTTCCACCCGTGCTGAATCAAATCTATTTAGAGCCTGGGGAATGTCAATAATCGGAATGACTGCAAGTCCTGAAGCATTTTTGGCCAGGGAAGCTGAGATGTGCTATGTAACTTTTGCCCATGTCACTGATTATGATGTCTGGCATATTAGTGAGGAACCTGTAAACGTTGAAATGGTAATCAGGACCCTCAATAAAAATACGCAAATCGCACAAGAGAGTATTCGTGGAATTGTTGCCGATCCCCGTCTTGAAGATGACTGCGAGTGTTATTCAGCTTTAAAGGATGCAGTTATAACTCAAACAGAGGCAATCTCTTCCACGGCTAAAGAACAACTTGATATTTTCCTAGCAAAGTATAAGCACTAGTGCAAAATATTTTAGAATACCACAGCCAACCAGGCTATATAAATTTTATCCGGATAAGGCTAACTTATCTGGCTGTAATTTTCATTTCCCTTAACGCGGTCGGGCTATCACTTGCATCTTTCATCCGAAATAAGTCACTGTTCGATCAAACAACGTGGCAGCACTGGATAGGTTATTTTGTCTGGCTTGGTTTATTTTTATTGGTGACACGAGTATCAACCCGGTTACTTCCACATCAAGATCCTTATTTAATTGATCTTATTTACATATGTTGTGGATGGAGTTTGATGATCCTATGGCGATTATCCCCGAGCTTAGGTATGAGGCAAACAGCCTGGTTCATCATTGGCAGTATTGCCTATCTCGCAATTCTTAGATTTCCCAAGATCCTTACGATATTAAAACGGTACACATACATCTGGTTAGCTGGTGCTTTTATATTAATCATCTTAACTTTATTACCGGGCTTTATTAATGGTTCAAATCAACCCAAGTTATGGCTCAGTTTCAAAGGATTGACTTTACAGCCATCAGAACCGTTCAAGCTTTTATTCATCGTTTATTTAAGTGCATATTTTTCCCGAAAATTACCTCTTAAAATTGGTACCGCAGCTGTTATTGTTCCCACCGTCGTGGTAGCGATGGCTGCAATACTTGTCTTGTTGGCTCAAAAAGACCTTGGTACAGTTTCGCTCATGATGGCCATCTATGTTGTCATGGTTTTCATCGGCACCGGGGATAGAAAATTTCTTTTGGGCAGCATAATAATTTTTTTTGCAGCAGCAATTTCCGGGTATTTTTTATTTGATGTCATTCGCCTGAGAGTCGGTGCCTGGATCAATCCTTGGCTTGATCCAGTCGGACGCTCATATCAGATCGTTCAGGCATTAATATCTCAAGCCTCTGGTGGTATCCTGGGAACAGGTCCAGGAATGGGAAGCCCGAATCTTGTTCCGGTCGCTGCTTCAGATTTTATTTATACGGCCATAGCTGAAGAGAGCGGTTTCCTTGGCGCAGCTGCAGTCATTCTTCTCCTGATATTGATCACATTCCGTGGTTTTTCAATCGCATTACGTGCAAAGGATAAATTTAATGCATTACTTTGCACCGGTATTTCTTTTTGGATCGCTGCACAAGGATTAATGATCATTGGTGGAAACATCCGTCTTCTTCCATTAACTGGGGTGACACTCCCCTTCTTCTCATATGGCGGATCTTCCCTGGTTGTCTGCATGGTCGCAGGGAGCCTTGTTACCCTAATAAGTGGTCAGGCTAATGATTCTCAGGATAATCAGTTTCCAAAGAAGCAAATTTACTTTGAAATCGTTCTCCCTGTCATCCTGGTTGTCTCCTCCGCATCATTGCTTTTGCTACCGGTCTGGTCATTCATAATGAAAGATCAACTCACATCACGTAGTGACAATCTCCGCAGGGCAATTGCAGATACAAATATTGCTCGAGGTGAAATAATTGATCGAAATGGAGAAGTAATAAATGGTACAACCGGGTCTCCAGGAGATTATTCCAGGTCGTATTTATACCCTCCGCTTGCTGCAACAGTTGGATATTCCAATATCTCTTATGGACAATCAGGCCTGGAAGCCATGCTTGACCCATATCTGCGAGGATTAAAATCTTACACACCGTTTACACTCTGGTGGAATAATTTACTTTTCAGTCATCCTCCTCCTGGATCTAATGTTAGGCTATCGATTGATTTAACCATGCAAAAATGGTTGGATACCCAGCTAGATTCTCATACTGGAGCAATTGTTGTGATGAACGCAGAATCTGGTGAATTGCTGGCAGTGGTATCCCATCCAGGGATCGATCCTTCTCAACTTGAAACAGAATGGAACACAATAATCACCGATCCCCGATCCCCATTGCTCAATCGAGCGTTAGTTGGAAAATATCCTCCCGGAACGTCATTGGGGCTTTTTCTCATGGGAAAAGTAATGGATGCCAATTTACAGCTTCCTTCAGGATCAAATGACACAGTAGCATATAAGAGCCGAACCATCAACTGCGTTATTCCACCAGTAACCCATGAGTCAGACCTTGTAGAGACCATTCAGAGGGGATGCCCCCAAAGCAGCTTGAATATTGGAAGGATCATTGGTAAAGACGGTTTATATGATCTTTATTCAGATCTCGGTTTTTATGCTACCCCGGAATTTATTTTCTCAGCAACTGAATCAACTGATCCAACAATGATTGATAATATCAAAGCAGCTTCAATCGGTCAGGAAAATTTAGACCTCACCCCGCTGCAAATGGTACTTGCAGCATCTTCCATCAGTTCTGGTGGTGATATCCCCACACCTTATTTAGCGCTATCTTATCAACTGCCATCAGGGAGTTGGGAATTATTACAGCCGGAATCGAGTAAACACCCGGTATTTTCTGAATCTACTGCAAGTAGCATCAGTAATGAATTCACAAATTCTGACTTACCGGCCTGGTCTGTTGTTGGACAGGCTTTAAGTAGTAATACCCAAACAGTGACATGGTTTCTTGGTGGAACAAACACCAACTGGCGGGGAGTTCCTATTTCATTTGTCGTCTTACTAGAAGAAGACAACCCGCTCCTTGCCAGTCAGATCGGGAATTCAATTGCCCGTCAAATTACCTCGATCCTGGAAAAATAATACTGCATTTACCAAAATATTAGTATTTATAATAGTTTTCGCTAAACCAGGCGAACAAAATGTCTTTTACCAACCTGAAGGACGCCAGCTGATGGTAAAGCAGAAAATGGATCGTTCAATATTACACCATCCAGCTTTACACCTTTTTGTTCGATCATTCTCCGTGCTTCAGCTTTTGAACTGACAAAGCCGACTGCCATCAGAACATCCAACAGTTTCTGCTCAGGCTGGAATGGAATTGCCGGCATATCAGTGGGGATATCCTTTTTCTGGAATAAATTAACGAAATACGTTTGAGCTTCTTCGGCTTCTGAGTCACTGTAAAATGTGCTCGCTATTTCCCAGGCTAATTTCATTTTCGCATCCCGTGGATGCAATGAGCCATTGGCGAGATTAGACTCAAGTTCTTTGATCTGTGGGGGTGTCCAGCGGGTTACCAAACGGGAGTAGGATGGCATGGCACTATCAGGAATGCTCATTACTTTCCCATACATATCCATCGCGTCTGTGTTGATCGGGATATGGTTGCCATGGCTCTTACTCATCTTTAATACACCATCAGTACCCGGTAAAATACCTAGGATTATGGCAATATTAGGTTTTGCACCCAGATAAGTCATCACCTTTCGAGCTGCTGTGACAATATTAAAAAGCTGGTCAGTACCCCCGATTTGAATATCGGCATTGAGCGCATAAGCATCATATCCTTGCATGATGGAATAAAAGGTTTCATGTAAATATATGGCATCGCCTTTATCCCAACGTAATTTGAAATTTTCACGTGTCAAGAATTGTTGTATCGTAAAATTGCTTCCCAGCTTGATCAAGTCAGCAAAAGTTAACTTGGAAAGCCATTCCGCGTTATAACGAATTGACGTTTTCTCGGGATCTAAAATTTTATACGCTTGTTCAGCATATGTCCGTGCATTTTCTTCTATTTCCTCTTTTGTCAGAAGCGGACGCAGCTTATCTTTGTCAGATGGATCACCAATTAGGGAAGTAAAGCTGCCTATCAAAAAAATGATCTGATGTCCCAATTCCTGGAACTGTCGCATTTTTCGCATTGTGACAGTATGACCAAGATGCAGATCTGCTTTTGTAGGATCGTAGCCGGTGTAAATTCGAAGTGGCCGGTTTTCTTTTTCAGCTAAAATCAACCGTTCCCGAAGTTCGTTCGCCATGGCTTTTTGCAGGATATCATCACCATATTCAGTTCCCTGCATCAGATATTGGACTTGTTCATCAATGTTCATCATACCTCCCGGTCGATTTAACAAAAAACGCCCTCTGCGGTGAGAGCGTACCTATTCCGCAGTGTAAGCTAACTTATTTTCCCTGATAATAAACAGCCTTAAGTATCATGTAGAAATTATACCATGCTCATTCACCCTTACTTTATCGCAGCAGATCACGCAAAGCCGGCTCAATTTGCTCAAAATTAAACTTGTATCCAGCTTTAATTAACCTACCTGGCATTACTTGCTGCCCATCAAGAACAAGGGTGCTCATCTCACCCAGCAACAAACGGAGGAAAATACCAGGAATGGGGAACCAGTTGGGTCGTTTTGTTACTTTACTTATTATTTTTCCCAATTCATTATTGGTGACTGGATTTGGGGCAGTAAGGTTGAAAACTCCTTCGAGTTTGTTTTCAATAATGTAGACTATCGCTTCCACTTCATCTTTCAGATGGATCCACGAAAACCACTGCCTGCCCGAACCCAATCTTCCACCGAAAAATATTCGATAGGGGAGGAGGACCAATGGGAATGCTCCCTCCTTCAGATCCAGGACAACTCCAGTCCGGATGATTGCCCTCTTCACACCGGATATATTCTATATCCTTCGAGGATCCTTCCCATTGCCTCGCAATTCCCGAAAGGAAGTCATCTCCCAAAGGGGAATTTTCATCCATTTTCAAGGTTTCAGAAATACCATAAATCCCAATTGCAGAAGCCTGGATGAACAAGGCAGGTTTGTTTGAGCATTTTTTTATTGCAGACACCAGGGCTTTTCCCCCGGACAAACGGCTGTTGAGAATTCTATCTTTTCGTTTTTTTGTCCACAATCCTCCACCAATATTCTCCCCGGCTAAATTGACCACTGAATCCGCTCCGTCCAACTCAGATTCCCAATTTCCGGAATTTTTCGCATCCCATTGAACGAATCGAATCCCTAAAACAGATTTTTTCCTATTTCCTGATCTGGTAAGTATTACAACCTCATAGCCGTTATTAACCAGCTTTAAAGCCAGAGCAGAACCTATCAATCCAGATCCACCACTTATCACTATCTTTTTCATTTCAGCCTTCCTGTTGTTATTATGTCCTGATTTGATTATGCTATAATTTTCCTCATAGTAAATAATATGCAGGATTCTGTCTTGGTTTTGAATGCTAACTACCAACCAATCCACGTATGTTCAACACGTCGGGCAATTACACTCATCTTTGCAAACAAAGCGTCGTTGATCCAAAACGGACGTGGATATATCTATACTGTATCACAATCCTTCCCTCGTCCATCGATTATACGGCTAGATAAAATGGTCATACGTCCCAGGCTCAGAGTTCAATTTTCGCGGCATGAGATCTTTCGCAGGGATCATCACACTTGCCAGTATTGTGGTAAAACGAACGGTGAACTTACTTTAGACCACGTGATTCCTAAAAAAATGGGTGGTGAGCATACCTGGACAAATGTTGTTACCGCATGTATAGTCTGCAATCATCACAAGGGGAGTAGAACGCCAGACCAGGCAAGCATGAAACTACTGGCACAACCTATGTTGCCACCTGCTTCTGCTGTTTATTATTTTCAAACACAAATCGCGAATAATATAGACTGGGAGCAATACATCAAAGGTTGGTAGTTACCAGCTGAATGACATTCCATCGATTGCTGCAATTATTTCCCCTGAATATTTTACTGCTGCCTCATTAATTAGCAACGATTCTTCAGAATGATCGGGGTAATGTATCAGGACAAGTTTATCCACTTCCGCCCGGGCTGCTGCTTCCCCTGCCTGGGCTGCTGTTGAATGTCCCTTTGCATTACCAGCAGTCTCGTGTATCAAAATATTTGCTTCCAACGCAAGGTCTTCCACGCCTTGGCAGGGTTCGGTATCACAGGTATAAGCAATTGAAAACGGTTGAATCAGCCCATCCACTCGCAAACCAATTGTAGGGATTAAATGTTTTACCGGTGTTGACCATAATTTGACGGATGAATCGGAAAGGATTACCGACTTATCTGCCGGGATAACCCTAAATGAAACTTCAAAGAAATCCGGCCATTTTTCCCAACCGAATAGACTCATCATCTTCTCAATGCGGGTAATGCTCTCTGCCAAACCGTGGATTACCAAAGGTTCTTTTCTTCCCAGCAACCATAGATCCATCAATAATAGGGGTAAACCCACCACATGGTCCGGGTGGAAATAAGTCACTATAATATCGGTGAGTTGGTCTGGAGACATTCCTGATTGGACTAACCTAACAAATGCATTTGTTCCACAATCAATCAAAACAAATTTTTCTTTTGTTTGGAGAGTTAAATACGTGGTATCCCTATTTTGAGTAGGGATTGCATTTGATGATCCAATGATCGTTAATACAGGCATATCCCCTCGTTTACTTCAATAACAAATATGCAATTCTTGGAGTCACCCATGCTTCCACGCATGCAGCAACCAGTAATAAAGGTATAACCACTCCCAGCATTATTTTAACCCATTGCGCCAGACTCTGCAGGATTATTTCACTTACTGATCGGTTGGGATCAGGCGTTGCCACAAGTGCACCTGACCGGAAAACAGACGCAGTTGCTATGATCGCTGCCGGGATCTCAAATATGCCATGCGGGAGGATGAAAGCGGAAAAGAATTGTAATGGGGTTAACCCGGCCTGATTAAGCAACCCCATCAGATAACCCATAATACCAAGGGAAGCAATCCCGGGAAGAACTCCAACAACTCCAAAAGTGAATAGTCCCAAAGGAAGTGCTAAAAGAAGAACGCGTAAGTTCTGCCAGAAATATCCCATGATCGAGGTTGATGAATAAATGGGGGTATTTTTCATAATATCAACCAGTTGGTTTTGTATATTATTCACTCCAATCTGGTCGAGGCTGATCTTGAATCTGAATGTCTGTAGATAGCCGATATAGACACCAACAATAAACATCCCTGTAACAATTACAATGGGTATCCAATTCGCGTTAATTGCAGTAAATACTGATCTATACCAACTCCCGATGCTGTCAGCGCCAGATTTAAAACTTGAATAGAATACTTTCCATCCCCATCTGAAATTAAGAACATCAATTTCCCTTCCCAATAACTCTTCCCTTCTAAAGTGAGCCAATCCCACCCTTACAAGGAGAATTGAGAATATTGTCATTCCAAAAACCACCCACCACAATGTTGTGTAATCGCCCCAAAAAATAACCACACTTTCGCCCTGGATCAGGAGGGCAGACGGAATCACAATAAAAGATGCAAGCAGGTTTGAAGCTCTAACAGAGGTAGTTTGTGTTGAAACGATTACAGCTCCTGCAACCATCACAACGGCTTGAATTGTTGTCAATGCAACAAGCTGTATGAGCACATTTATTCCTGGCAGGGTTACTTTTGTAATTGCCAGACCAACCAGATAGACTGTCATGCCTATATAGCTGGAAAGTAGTGGCGGAATCGTGGATGAAAGGAGCTTGCCTAAATAAATCTGCCAATCTTTTAAGGGAGTATTTAAAAGTGGTTCAATCGACCCCCGCTCTTTTTCTCCGACAAAGGATTCAAGTGCAATGACCAATGAAACAGAAATGGGGAAGAAACCGACTACCATGAATAGAAATGGGACCAATCGATCTGCTATGAGCGATGCGCCATATTTTGTTACAAAATCAAGTGCTGTTTTCGCGGTGAAATTCATCAGAAATGGAAAAAAGACCGTCAGACCCAGAACCGGGAAAATAATTCGCCAATCTCTTAATTGATCACGAACTTCACGTTTGGTGATGGCCAAAGCCGGTTGAATATCACGCCACATTTATAGTCTTTCCATCTCCTGGTTGATGATCTGTAAATAGATATCTTCCAGGCTATGATCTACTTGTTGCAAGGTTATGATGCTCACACCAGAACCAACCAAAGAACGAACAAGCGCCGGATTGTACTGGTCACCATTTTCAGTGGAATAATTAATGAACCCTTCCCCATAATTAATCAATTGTGCATTCTTTTTTATTTCAGACAATTGTCCATCAATACTTCCACTAAAACGAATTATATATTCCTGGGGACCCAGTAGTTTTCTTCGCACTTGACTCAAATCTCCGTTCAAGATGATCTTGCCTGATTTAATGATCGCAATTTGATCTGCCAATTCTTCTGCTTCCCGCAAATTATGGGTGCAAAGTACGATCGTTCGGGAGGTCGAACGCAATTCGCGGATGGCTTCCCGAACCATATAAGCACTTTCAGGATCCATCGCAGATGTAGGTTCATCCAGCAGGATAACCGGTGGTTCGTGCAGAAGTGCACGGATCAAGGCAAGTTTCTGTCGCATTCCTTTTGAAAATTCAGACAGACGTTTTTTCCCCACCTGGAGTCCAAATTGCTCCATCAAGCGTGTACTTCTTTGACGGGATTCTTGTGCACTTAAATTATACAGACTGCCGAAAAAGACCAGGTATTCATCCGCGGTCATTCGGCCATATAAACCATGCTGTTCAGTCAAAACACCAACGGAAGCGCGCACTTTGTCTGGTGAATTCTCCACATCATAGCCAGCTACCTTCGCCCAGCCTGAAGTAGGTCGTAGAATGGAAGTTAGCATCCGTACCGTGGTGGTTTTTCCTGCTCCATTTGGACCAAGCAAAACTAGAATCTCCCCCATTTTTACTTTGAGGCTTAGGTTATCTACAGCAAGAAACTCATCGAATTTCTTGCTCAACCCCTCAGCCTCGATCATCATTGAACTCATTTATTCCTTTTCAGGATGTTGAGCACGATATTAGTCCAGTTCTTTTATCTCGTTGCTATTTTCAGCCAGGTCAGATTCTTGTTGCACCAGAGCTTCTGCGTGACCATCGTTTCGATGGCGGAGAATTAATGTAACAGCTGATGCTATGGCTACCACAGCCATGAGCGTCTGGTTGACATTCAAGCTAAATACATTGGATGCATCCAGTCGCAGAAATTCCAACAGGAATCTTCCAACTGGATATAGGATGGCATAACATAAGAAAACATCACCTGGTTTGAGTTTATGCTTATAAACACGGCTGATCCAAATTAATATCCCCATATTTGCCAGGTTATAGAGTGATTCATACAGGAATAACGGGTGATAATAAGCCTGGTCTGTGAATCCAGGAATACGATGGGCTGGATCTATAAATATTTTCCAGGGAAGCGATGTTGGTGCACCATAAAGTTCCTGGTTGACATAATTACCCCAGCGGCCAATTGCTTGAGCAACAGCAAGTCCGGGTGCGATATAATCTGCCCATTTCCGAAAATCGAGTGCATTCTTTTTGCAGTACCAAACCAGTGCCAACAATCCAAAAATGACTGCTCCAGGAATTCCCAAGCCACCTTTCCAGATCATTAAAGCATCCAGTGGATGAGTCAAATAGTATTTTGTATCCAAACCCACCGCAACCATTGATGCAGGTGGAGTTAGAATATGCCAGATGCGGGCACCAATAATGCCAGCTACCAATAACCATGGCAGCATATCCCAAATATCCTCTGGATCGTCTCCATTCGCCTTCGCCTGCCTGGTTGTCATCCATGCAGCTAATAGCGCACCGAGCATAATGATCACTCCATAATAATGGAGCAGAAATGGTCCGATTTGTAATCCTTCGCGCATGGTCTACCTCAACTTATAAGATAATTATTTGGAATTACCCGGGTTTTTTATAGGAAAGTACTTTATTTTGATCGTAAGCCTGTTTACGAACGAAATATATCCGTTGTATAGCTGTAAAATTGGCAAAAATTGCGATGATCCAGAGTGCAATTTGGGGGATATTAAATAATAATGCCGGAGCAAGAACCAAATATCTTTCAACGCGGGTTAGTATTCCAACTTTGGCGGTAAATCCAAGAGATTCTGCTCGAGCTTTGACATAAGAGACCAGGATTGATCCAGCCGCAGCAAAATAAACCAATCCTACAGATAAGTAATCCTGTTTCGTCAGGAAATAGATCATAAGACCAGCCAGGATCACAAGTTCGGAATAACTGTCAGTTACTGAATCTACAAATGCCCCAAATTCAGTCTGTTCTCCACGCAAGCGAGCCATCGTTCCATCTAAAGCATCAATGGGACCCATGATGAGGATTACAATTCCGCCCCAGGTAATGTGACCGGTAGCAAGTAGATATGCACCGATTGCGTTTCCAATTAGCCCGAGAATAGTGACAGTATTCGGTAATATACCGGTTTTGTTTACTGCCGTACCCATGGTATCCAGTATGCCTTTAAATGTTCGACGCAGGAACATTTCAATGCTGACGACTTCTTTTTTCTTCTGATTTTCCACAGTTCACCCTTATAAAATTAAATATAACCAATCTTACCATATTCAACGTATTGTGATTTAAAGAAGATAAACCTATTATTCGTCTGGAAGAATTTCTCCATCATCATCGATGTCGATCAGCACTTCACGTTCTTTCCCCCCACCCTGAGCAGGTCCAACGATCCCCATTTCCTCAAGTTCTTCAATTAGCCTGGCAGCTCTAGGATAACCTATGCGCAGCCTGCGTTGAATCAACGATGCACTTGCGTGTCTAGATTCTTTCACGATTTCTATCGCCTTCTGGATCAACTCATCTCCACCATTCTCTTGCTCTTCAAAAAGCATATTTTCCCAGGGTGGAGAGCTATTGAGGCTTTCAGGTTGTTCTCCCTGCCAGTGTGTAATGATCTTATCCACTTCTTCATCACTGACCATGACACCCTGTGTACGAACAGGTACGGCCTTTTCAGGATCCAGGAACAACATATCACCACGACCAAGGAGATTTTCGGCCCCAGTGCTATCAAGAATAACCCGCGAATCGATATGAGAAGCGACAGCAAAAGAGATACGTGCAGGAAAATTCGCTTTAATTAATCCGGTGACCACTGTGGCACTCGGACGCTGGGTTGCCACGATCATATGGATTCCAGTAGCACGGGCGAGCTGAGCCAACCGGACAAGTAAAGGCTCGGTGGTTGCCTGTGCACTCATCATCAGGTCTGCCAATTCATCGATGAAAATTACAATCCTTGGCAATACGATCTCGCCTCGTTTTTCCATCTTCTTGTTATAAGCATCCAGATCCCGTGCGCCAATACTGGAAAATGCAATATAACGGCGATCCATTTCCTGGGTTGCCCACCGTAAGACACCTAAAATCCTCTCGAGTTCAGTCTCCACTTTTCCAAACATATGCGGCAGGCCATTGAAACGAACCAACTCCACCATCTTGGGGTCTATCATGATCAATCGCAGATCCTCGGGAGAATTATTCATCGCCAGGCACGCAGCAATAGATGTAATACACACAGATTTTCCTGAACCTGTGGTTCCGGCAATCAGTAAATGCGGCATCCTTGACAGATCTCCCACGACCGGAAGACCCGATACATCACGTCCAAGGGCGATAGCCAACGGTGAGTTTAATTTATTGAACTTTTCGCTTTCCAGGAGCGATTTCATCCGAACTACAACCGATCGGACGTTGGGAATTTCTATACCAACATAAGATTTTCCGGGAACTGGTGCCTCTATCCTTATGGAAGTGGACGATAATGCCAATGCCAGGTCTTTTGACAATTGGGATATTTGAGAGACACGAATTTTCTGTTTTAAAGTTTGCCCTTCAGGTGCAGGTTTGTCAATATACCCGGGTTCCACTGCAAATTGTGTAACGGTTGGTCCCATTCGGTAGCCAATCACTTTTGCAGGGATACCAAAATCCATCAAGGTCTTTTCAAGTATGGAAGCGGTCTGATTAATGGTGGATTCATCCAGGCGGATCACCTGATCTTCCATGAGCAAAGAAAGGGGAGGAAGGCTGCTTTCCCTATTTAAGTTTTTACCAGGGGATGACGTTGGTACAGGTTTTCGATTTTCCGCCCGAAAATGGTCTTTGGCCAGGTTCTGAATCGGTTTACTGTGAGTGGAACCAACCACCTGATTAGCAACAAGACTTTTCTGCCTGTTATTCTCACTTGTTTTTTGCTTCGAATCGATATCAGCCTTAATTGGGAGTTGTAATTGTTCTTGATTTTGATCTGCGTGTCGTGATTTAACAGTAAGTCGTTTTAGCGATCCGGTTTCAGAATGGATCGGTGTATCGTTAGGCGGGGTATCTGATGCATCTTTACTGCGACGGCGAAGGACCGAATAACCAATCCAACCCATCGCCAGGGGAATAATGACCCAAAGGATGCTTGCAATAACAATTCCTGTGATTTCTGCCGTCATCTGGGCTAACGCCCAACCAACCAAACCACCCCATCTGCCAGCCTCTGCCAGTCCCAAATCGAATCCACT
This sequence comes from uncultured Chloroflexia bacterium, assembly GCA_963757065.1. GTDB lineage: Bacteria > Chloroflexota > Anaerolineae > Anaerolineales > Anaerolineaceae > PNON01. The sequence continues at coordinate 254,868 of CAVWQC010000002.1, forward strand.
GAGGACAGCTAAAAATCCAAGCAGGCTGATGATGAGTGTCTCAAAATAGACCACCTTCCAAAAGTATGTGGTCCAGAAATTTACTTTTCGCTTAAGAACGAAGTAACCTACCAAACCGATGGTCAGATTGATCAATACTGCCCCCCAACCAAACCAATGCTTAAGGAAATTTGACCATGGTAATAATATTACGCCACCAGTTAGCCCCAGCAGCGCAAAAAGGGTTAATAGGGAAGCAAAGATCATTATTATTCCCAGGACATCCCTGGCGAAGCGACCGTAATGGGTGGATAGATATATCAGACCATCAAGGGGTTTTTTTAATGCAGCACTTGCATCTTCACCAAAATGAGATGCTGTCTTTTTCCCTGAATAAGAATACTGTTTTCGTTTTACAATTCTTTGCGGCATTCAACTTCCAGACTACTCCAGGCTTAATCCGATGCGTTTCTTATCTTTATCTATATGCAATATTCGGACCTGAACGCATTGATCAATTTTCAAATATTGGTCGATTGATTCAGCCGGTTCCGGAATATGTATGGTTGAGATGTGAATCAACCCTTCGACTCCCTCTTTTAGCCGGGCAAAGGCACCAAATTTAGTCATACTGGTTATTTTGGCTGTTACAACGTCTCCAGGTGAATAGATATCCAGGATCGAATCCCATGGATTGTTCACCAAACGTTTATAACTTAATGCCACCCTGGCATTTTCCTTTGAAACACTTAGCACTTGAGCTTCGATTCTTTGACCTTCACATAAAATATCACCCGGATTTTGTACCCGTCCCCAGGAAAGTTCGGAAACATGGATCAATCCCTCCAAACCTCCCAGGTCAATGAACACGCCAAAATCTGTCACATTCGTAACAGTTCCCCAGACATTGTCTCCAGGTTGAATATTCTCAAAGATCGCTTTTCTTTTTCCTTCACCAGCCAGAGCAGCCCTTTCAGAGAAAACCAGCCTTTCATCTTCAGGAACAAGCTCGATTATCTTTAACGATAGCTCTTTCCCGAGGTAGTTCTGCATCAATTCTTTCCGTTCATCTTCTTCAACTGTGCTGGGAATACTTACGAGATGTGATATTGGAACAAACCCCTGAATATTCGACCCCTCAACAAGAAGCCCACCACGGTTGTATCCGGCTACTTTCAGTTGGATCACTTCATCATTGGAAAAAATTGTTTTCAGCGTTTCCCAATCATTTTTTGCAGGGTAGCTGATATCTGACTTATCCTGAATTGCATTCTCGTTGGTGGACTGGAGATACTTCTCTTCGTCTGTTAATATCGAATTCCACCACCCCTCGTCTGGGATCAATTCTCCCGGGATTACAATTTCTTCGGCATTATCTCCGCCCACTTACCCCTCCACTATTCATCATCCAATAAGAATATTATTCTGGCATTACTCGTTGCACATTATGTGCCCCAGCAACTTCAGATTGGTTCTCCATTTCCATGATCGTGCTTGCAACTGTCTCAATGGCGACCCGTTGTTTTCTATATAAATCTGCTTCTGACATGGCCAACTTTAATGCGACTTCCCTGACCCGTTTCCCCTGCAAAAATTTCATTTCGAGAATATTATAAAGAATCCATTCTCCAGTGAATTTTCTGTCTCCTGCCGGTTTAACACTATCAATTGCTGATTTTAATACAGCTCTCAACGCATTCGTTGGATTTTGTCGATTTTCATCCAAAGCCTTTTTTACAATATTCAACTCTAACAATGGAGATTCTGACAATTTTGGACCGCCCCAAAAATGGGTCAAAGCATCTCTCACCCAATTTGACATGTCATCCGGGACGGTGAAATCTGTTTCAGTAAGTTCATCTACACTGGGAAAACGACTTTCAGCACGCATTTTCTGGAATTGCTCAAATTGCGGGTTCAATTCCTTTGCTTTTTTAAAGACTTCTGTTTGTAGGTTTCTGTTGATTAAGGCGAGAACAATTCGGTTGCTCAATAATACCAGGACTTGCTTTTCGTCAGAATCAAACTCAATAGTTGGATCCTGTTCAATACCCAGTATACCCAGCAAAACACGCTCCTCATTCTCCTTTTCAAATAGGGGCATAAGCAAGTAATTCCCCCAACGGAACACATCCGTTCTGGTTCCATAATTTGCCATTACTGGAAGAATATTTTCCTCGAGATGATTTTCTTCGAGAAATCCCGTATCGCCCTGAGAAACCACCATTGTGAGCGCATCATTTTCAAAAGCCGCAATAAAGACACTTTTTGATTGAAACCGATCACCAACAGCGGCTAAGACTGCTTCCAGAAATTGTTTTAGGTCATTTCTGGTCATCAACCGGTCAGACAGATCAGTAATGATGTCAACTTCTTCCTGATCAACGGTGGAAAAGATCCATCTTTCCCAGATCGGGGAAAATAATGTGATGATAAATTCCATTGTTAAAATGGAAAGTGCCATTGTAATAGGAACCAATGCAGAGTATTCAATGCCAAAGAGAGAACCTCCACGGCGGATAATTGTCGTAATCCCCAGGGCAACGATTGCTGTAACGGGTCCACGCATGATCCACTTGAATAATCGTCGTTTCACTACACGGTCCGGCCAGTTTACTCCAAAAAACGATATGGAATACGACATCATTACAATCAACCCGCCGACCAGGGTGTTGCTGATCATGACCACTATCCAAAAGATAAATGCATGCTCTGAAGCGAAAGATGAGCCATATAATAAATATGGGAATGACCCCAGTGCTGGAGCCAGTGCACCAGTGATGAGGTAAAACATTCGGCGGCGTGTTGTGGGAGTAGTTGTCCGCTGGTAGGCACGTGTGAAATTGATCCAACTAGCGACCATACTCAGACCATAATAAAGGGAAAACAAATTGGTTAATAGGGTCGCTTGCAGAAACGCTGCCGGTTCATCATTGATGACCAGAGGACCAAGGAAGAGGTTGAATGGAATCGTAATTAAGAAAAAGCTGGAAATGAGATAAGTGATCCGAATTGACCAGCGTCTTTTGCCTTTGGATGGCTTACCGGTGGTGGCGAGGATTGCATCTGAGAATTGCAAATATGTCGGCGGAAGATATAAAATTCCAATCCATTGAATTCTCAACCAGAATTCAATATCACCCGGTTTTGTGGCTGTACTTCCCAGAGCATCAGCAGCAAACACTGTCACAACACAAATTAATATTAGTGTAAACGAGCGAGCTATTCTGTCTTTTTGATTAAACGTAAGAGCAAACAATAATAATGCGAAAGCTGTAATAGCAATGCCGGCCGAAAGAATTTCGCTAATCGTCCTGAATATTGCCTGTAATCCATTCCACCAATTCACAACAACCTCGTTTGTAAATTTAGATCAAGTAATGAGAAAAGAATAGGGCTATATCTTGATTTGAGTAAAAATGGTCATTATAGCCACAGAATTCATATCCGAATTTCCTGAATAACTTTACGCCAGGTGTATTTTTTGACTGCATATCAACGATCATTCTTTTTAAACGTTTTGATGAAGCCCATTCCTCAGCTGCCATAACTAAAGCTGTGGCTATTCCACCTCTCCGGTTAATGGGAGAGACCGCGAGATCAGTAATCCAGGCTGAAGATGGTGCGAGGTCCAGGGAAACGCTAATATATGCCACTGGTTTTTTATCCAGAACCCCTACCAACAGGGCATCCCGATGGATCCAATCTTTAAATAGCTGTTTAGGTAACCTTGGGTATTCAACCTTTACCGAACGGGGCAAGCGATTTTCCTGAAAATTGATTCCCACATATTTATCTTCAGATACAACATCCATTTGCCAGACATAATCGGTATGATAACTATGATCCAATTCCATCATGGCAGTAATATCTTCTAATACAGCAGTCCTTACTTCAATTCGTGGCATATTGATCCTATTCTGGAATGATCCTGACTTTCACAATGCAGGCTGGTAGAGCTGTTTCCTGATTATTGTAAACAACCAAACGTAGATAATAGTCACCGGGTATTCGCAGAGAAGTATCCCACACACCTAATACTCCGTTGATTACTATCGCCCTGTTTGCTTGCATGGTTGTCCAATTAACATTATCCTGTGAAAATTCATATTTGTAAAAACCAAAATCTGGAATATTCGCAGTTCCCTTCAATTCTACCGATCCCTTGATCTCTTCACCTTCTTTGGGTGAGGTCCATTCAATTTTTCCGGGTTCACAAACAGGCGGTACTGGTGGAATTACAGTTCCTGTAACAATTCCGGGAACAGAAGCATTCTCTGGTAACGTTTGAGCCTGCGAAATTATCGGTGTATCAGTGGCAGACAGATTTATAGTAGGTGTGGATTGAATAACTAATGCGCTGGGACTTGTTTCGATATAAGAAATAAAAGCAAATTCTCCAATAGCGACTATTAATACAAGCAATAAAATACCACCTGCCTGGAACAAATGCCCTCTCGCATTATCTTTTTCCATGCCAAATAATGAGTTTCTATATTCACCAATAGAAATTATTAGTTTCCTTAAATAAATGAATCCAATTATTCCTAGAAGGATATATAGGTATGATTCGGCAAGTTTAATAAATCGGAAAATCTCTGCCATATTTACAATTCTATAAACAATAAATAAAAATACCCCGCCCGGTAATTAATCCCTGCGTAATAGCTCCCTGATCAATTTTTCCAGTTTTGGAACTATTACTTTTCCTGCACTTAATACTTCTTCATGGGTAGTCATCGTATTTCCATCGAGATTCGCCTTATTACTGATTCCCGATATACCAATGACTCGCATACCTCCATGACGTGCAATGATCACTTCAGGAACTGTGGACATTCCAACAGCGTCAGCTCCAATTGTCCGTAAGAATCTTAAATCTGCGGGTGACTCAAAAGAAGGACCCGAAAGGCAAACATAAACGCCTTCTCTCAAATCCAATTTTTGATCGTTCGCGATTTTTCGTGCAAGTTTTCCCAGGTCTCGGTCATATGGTTGGCTCATGTCCGGGAAGCGCGGGCCAAATTCATCGATATTCGGTCCTCGTAATGGGTTTAACCCTGCCATGCCAATCAACCCAATATGATCGGTGATCAGCATGAGATCCCCAGGGATATAGTCTGGATTAATCGCTCCAGCTGCATTGGTAACAATAAGGTTTTTTATTCCAAGGCGCTGCATCACACGAACCGGGAGAACTACCTGGTCCATCGGGTAGCCTTCATAATAATGCACTCTACCCTGCAAGACCATGACCGGCTTGGTTTCCAATTCGCCGAAGACCAGTCGGCCAGTGTGACCTTGAACTGTTGATTGAGGCCAATAAGGTAATTCTGTGGATAAGATTACCTGGGGATTTATTACAGAATCTGCCAGGGGTCCCAGGCCAGACCCTAAAATGATTGCATAATCCGGTTTTACAGTTATTCGTTGCTTTATAGTTGTGCAGATTTCATCTATCTGGGTCAGAGTTATAAATTTATCCATCATTTGTTATCCTTTACGTTGACATCGGATAGCGACATTATAGCAGATGCAATAACTGGACTAACGTAAATCACGGTAAATTTCCTGCCATGCTTTGATCACATTCTCAACTGCAGCATCATCCACCCAATAATGAGTTACAAACCTGAATCTACGTTCTCCAGCAATACCTACCAGAACACCTTTGTCCTTAAAAAGTTCAGCAATCTGGGTGGCGTTTAGTTGAATGGAATCGTCGATATTTACAAAGATCATATTTGTATATGGAGAACCAGTGTCAAGAACCAAACCACCAATTGCTGCTAAACCAGCTGCCATCTTTTTCGCTCTTAGATGATCCTCTGTTAATCTGCCCGTCATTGTTTGCAGTGCTACAATCCCCGCTGCAGCTAAAATCCCTGCCTGGCGCATTCCGCCCCCCAATTGCTTCCGAATCCTGCGTGCTTTTTGGATGAATTCTTTACTGCCACATAAAACGGATCCGGCTGGTGCACAAAGACCTTTGCTTAAGCAGAAAGTTACACTATCAACTGGTTTTGTCAGAACTTCCACCTTCACCCCAAGGGCTGCAGCAGCATTAAATATTCTGGCTCCATCAAGATGCACCTGTAATCCATTGGCATGTGCCAGATCCGCCAGATCCATTGTATACCGTTCAGGCAAAACCACACCTCCACAGCGATTATGGGTATTTTCCAGTATTACCAACCGTGTTTGCGGAAAGTGCACATCATCTTTGCGGATCGAGTTTTTTACATCATTCATAAGTAAAGTTCCATCCACCTGGTTAGGTAAAACGTATGGATGAACACCTCCCAGAGCTGAGATTCCGCCTGCCTCAAACAGGAATGTGTGGCACAGGTTTCCAAGGATCACTTCATCACCCCGATTGCAATGACTTAACACCGCAGCCAGATTACCCATGGTTCCCGAAGCCACAAACAGGCCAGCTTCCTTGCCAGTAATTTCAGCGCACATGTCCTGGAGGCGATTAATTGTTGGGTCTTCACCAAACACATCATCTCCAACAACAGCCTCAGCCATCGCTTTTCGCATTTCAGGTGTAGGTTGGGTAACTGTATCAGACCGAAGGTCGATCCACTCCATGAAAACCTCCTAAATTAAATTGTTGAGTATTTGGGTAAGATCATCCGGCAATGGGGCTTCAAATGTTCTCAATACTTTTGTCCGCGGAAGTTGTAATGTTATTTTTTCCGCGTGCAAGAAGTGTCTGTTTAAACCCAGGGATGGTTTTTTATATCCATAAACACGGTCACCAGTGATCGGGCAGCCGATAAAGGCAAGGTGTAGACGAATTTGGTGTGTTCGTCCGGTGACAGGATGAATTTCAAGCAAAGTATGGTTCGTAAATTCTTTCAGGGTTAAATAACGGCTGGTTGCATCTCGACCCCGGTCATTGTGCATGACTGCCATTTGTTTCCTGTGGTTTGGATCCCTGCCGATTGCACCTTCGATGATCCCTTCCGGGGTTGGGGGTCTGCCATCCACAAGAGCAATATAAACCTTGTGAATTTCCCGCTGCTTGAATTGTTCCTGCAACAAGCGGTGGGTGAAATCATTTTTTGCCAGTAATAAGATGCCAGATGTGTCTTTGTCCAATCGATGCACTATTCCCGGGCGTCCTTCCCCACCTATACCTTCCATTTCTGGTGAGTGGGCGAGAGCTGCGTTTACAATTGTTCCACTGGCATGGCCAGCTCCCGGATGGACAACCATGCCGGCTGGTTTGTTGATCACCAACATGTCTTCGTCTTCGTAGATTACATCCAGGGTGATCTCTTCAGCGAGGATTTGTGTAGGCACCGGTTCGGGAGGATTGAGAACCACATCATATCCTAATTCAAGCGTATAACCGGTCTTGGTGATCAATTTCCCGTTTACGGTAACTGCTCCCCCTGTGATCCATTTTTGAATTCGGTTTCTCGATTGTTTCGGGTGTTGATCAGTAAGGTACACATCCAGCCTGATTTTTTCAAAACTGTCGTACTTATATATATAAGTTGAATTAGCCACTTGAATTAGGTTGCTCCATTTGCTGCTCATTTTCAAGATTGAGGGCAGCTTTTTTTAAATCCGCTTTCTCTTTCCACCACATTCCAATCAATAGAACAGCTACACCAACAGATATGCTGGCATCAGCAATATTGAATACTGCAAAATTTCCCACAGAAATAAAGTCGGTTACCTCACCCCTGGTTACCCTATCGATCAGGTTGCCCAGTGCACCACCCAATTGCATACCCATGGCAATCCGTAAAGGCCATTCCTCAACCGGTACACGGGGGTAATAATAGACAATAACTGCAGCCACAATTAAAGATAGAATAGTGAAAACCATTCCGAAACCCTGGAACATTCCAAATGATGCTCCTGTGTTGCTCCAATGTACAATTCGTGCATAAGGCATTAACCATTCCCAGGGAGACCATGAAGCTCCGAAGGTAATATTAGCTCTTACCAATGATTTTGTTACCTGGTCTAGAATAATAATGACTGAAGCGATTCCGACCAGTAAGAAATACTTCTTAATTTTTGAAAACAATTCTCCTCCAAAATAAACTTAGTAAATGTAATTTTACCGCATCTAAAGAAAAATCTATCATCCTATCACAGTATTCTCATAATCAAACCCTGCTGGTTTGGTTTGATTCAACAGGCAGTCTGAAATTATCCAGTGTAAAGAAATCTTTGGATGACCTTCGCAAAAGAGATTGGTACTTTGTACCAATCTCTTTTAAGTATTTAATGTTTTGTGATCTTGATGGCTATTTGTTCACCGTCAAATCCATCACGGGTGAAACTTTCATCATCCATAGGTACGCGTCTCAATGCGACACATAGTGTCTCACCCTTGATGTAATCCTTGAATGCCAGAATGGCAGATTCCATACCAGGTGTGGAAGTATAGTCCAGTTCAATTCTATCCGCGATCTCAAGGTCATTTTGCTTTCGGGCATCTTGAACCCGACGGACAAATTCACGCGCCAATCCTTCTTTCACCAGGTCCGGTGTTAGATCGGTCACCAGTGCAGCAAGGTACGCACCTTCGGATGCGACTGCAAAACCTGCTTTTGCCTGTGCCCGGACCTCAACTTCTTCCGGAAGGATCTCATAGGAGTTTCCATCAGCCTCGACTGTAAAAGACTGTCCAGCAAGTAATTTCCGCGCTGCGGTTTCAGGTGAAATTTCAAGAATGGCTTTGCGGATAGCCGGAAAATCCTTTCCATATTTTTGCCCAAGCTGTTTCGGAAGCGGATTCAGACTAAATGATACTGCTTCACCTTCTGTATCCAAAGTCCGGACATGTTTGACATTTAGTTCGTCCGCCAGAATATCAGCATACTTTGTCACGATCCGTTTCTCAGCTTTATTGCTCAAGGAGTAAGCTACTTCCTGTAATGGCTGGCGGACCTTTCGGTTGGCTTTATTTCGCGCAGCGTGACCCAGGGAAGCCAGCTTCATGATCAGGTCCATTTCTGCATTTAATTCTTCATTGATCATTGCCGGATCATACTCAGGCCAACTGGTAAGGTGCACTGATTCCTTTGAGTTCTCATCTAAAGATTTGACGAGGTTCAGATATAGTTCATCAGCCAGGAAAGGCATGGTTGGCGAAAGAAGTTTGCTGACAGTGACAAGTGCGTGGTAAAGGGTAGCATAGGCTGCTTTTTTATCTTCATCGGATTCGGTTTTCCAGAACCGGCGGCGAGAACGGCGCAGGTACCAGGTGGAAAGATGGTTTACAAATGTTTCCACCGGCCGGGTTGCACCGGTAACATCATAATGCTCAAAAGCATCGGTAACATCCCTCACCAACGCGTTAAGTGCTGAAAGCAGCCATTTATCCAGGTCGTTATAAGCAGGTTTTGCATCCGGATCAGGCAGCCATCCATCCAGGCGGGCATATGTGACAAAGAATGAATAGGTATTCCACAAGGTGAGTGTGAAATTACGGATCACTTCTGCCACAAGATCTTCGCTGAATCTCCGTTCCTGTCCCGGAGGTGAAGCTGTATATAGATACCAGCGGAAAGCGTCTGCACCTTGAGAATTTAAGACACTCCATGGATCTGCAATGTTTCCACGGGTTTTTGACATCTTGTACCCATCGCTATCCAAAATCAATCCCAGGCAGATGACATTCTTGAAGCTTTCCTGTTCAAACAGCATGGTGCTGATCGCATGCAGCGAATAGAACCAGCCACGAGTCTGGTCAACAGCTTCACAAATATAATCTGCAGGATATTGACTCTTAAATTGTTCCTGATTCTCGAAAGGATAATGCCATTGAGCGTAAGGCATCGATCCCGAATCAAACCATACATCTATCAATTCAGGAACTCTCTGCATCTTCCCGTCACATTTCGGGCAGGGAAATTGTATGTTATCAATATAAGGACGGTGGAGATCTAAAGAACTCTGGTCAATGCCGGTGAATTCAGTAAGTTCCTTCACTGAACCTACACATATCTGGTGTTTGCATTCTTCACATTCCCAAACTGGTAAGGGAGTTCCCCAATAACGCTCCCGGCCTAATGCCCAATCAATATTATTCTCCAGCCAATTTCCGAATCGGCCAGCTTTAATGTGTCCCGGGTACCAGTTTATTCGATTATTGAATTTCACCAATCTGTCTTTATACTGGCTGGTACGTACATACCATGTCTGGCGGGCATAGTAAAGCAAAGGCGTATGACAACGCCAGCAAAATGGATAAGTGTGGGTGATTGTGCTTTGTTTAAAAAGCAGTCCCCTTAAGGTAAGATCTTCAATGATCAATGGATCAGCGGTTTTTACAAACATTCCGCTCCAGGGTTTAACTTCACTGACAAACGACCCATCTGGAGCAACTGTTTGAATTACCGGCAGGTTGTAAACATTGGCTACTTCCATATCATCTGCTCCGAAAGCAGGTGCAATATGGACCAATCCGGTTCCATCATCAGTGGTCACATAATCTGCATTTACAACGTAATGTGCCTGCTTTTCTGGAGGGATAAATGTGAACAAAGGATTGTATCTCTTACCCTTCAGAGCTCTTCCTTTGAATGTTTCAACTACACAAACCGCTTCATCTCCAAAAACGCGTTCAATCAGTGCATTGGCAAGGATCAGGCGTTCTTTACCACCTTCCGGCAGGTCACGTTCGACAACGGAATATTCCACATCCGGATGCACAGCAACAGCAACATTTGCAGGAAGCGTCCAGGGTGTGGTCGTCCAAATCAATAAAGAGGTACCTGGTTTATCCACCAGGGGCAAACGGACGTAAACAGACGGGTCGACTGCATCCTCATAACCCTGAGCCACTTCATGGTCAGAAAGCGGAGTTCCACAACGAGGACAATATGGGACAACCTTGAAGCCCTGGTAAAGCAAATCTTTCTCCCAGAGAGATTTTAATATCCACCAGATTGATTCTATATAATCGTTGGTATAGGTCACATAGGCAGTTTCAAGATTGACCCAAAAACCAATCCGGTCAGTCAGCTTTTCCCATTCCTGAATATAAGTGAAAGCAGATTTTCGGCATTCTGCATTAAATTTATCAATACCATATGCCTCGATCTGTTGTTTATTTGTGAAACCGAGCTTTTTCTCCACTTCGATCTCAACCGGTAAACCATGCGTATCCCATCCACCACGACGACTCACATGAAAACCACGCATGGATTTGTAGCGTGGAAATATGTCTTTGAAAGACCTGGCCAGGACATGATGCACACCCGGCCGTCCATTGGCCGTAGGAGGACCTTCATAAAAGACGTATTCCGGACCACCTTCATTTAATTCATAGGCGTGTTTGATCACGTTATACATTTTCCAATGGCGGAGCATCTGCTCTTCCATCTTCACAACATCTAATTTGGGTGAAACCGACTTAAAACCCATAAACATCCTCCAAATGAATTAATAAAAAAACTCCCGCCCATTCAGGGACGAGAGAAGAATTCCCGCGATACCACCCTGGTTCCCGGTTATAAGCCAGGCACCTCAATACTCATTTTTTCGATCAATGAGTAACGTTCTGATAACGGAGAACAAATCCGGCTTACTTAATCAGGTTTACACCTTTTCAGTTCACGACTCCTGAATGATTTTCCACCAGTGTCATTTCCCGACTTCCACCAGTTCGAGATCGCTGTAAATGTTTACAGGTGTACTCTTTTCCATCAACATCGTATTTAATTAATATGATTATGCCATATACACAGGATAGCGTCAATAAGTATGCGTGTATGATCAAATGGTTAAGATAGTATTATTCTGCCTGGATAACATTGTAAAACAGAGGAAGTGGTTCCACCGGTATATTGCTTAATTTAATCGCTTTCATAACTTTACTACGGATGGATTTTATGGATACAGAATTCTTCGAATGAATAGTAAATAATAAATCTCCCACTTCAACCCTATCCCCGACCTTTTTTTGAATGACCAATCCTACTGCATGATCGATCATGTCCTCTTTCTTTGCACGTCCAGCACCCATCTCAACGGAGACTTCTCCGACAATCCGGGCATTGAATTCTTTGATAAATCCACTTTTTTCTGCATAGACATTTTCCACTACTGGTGCTTGCGGGAGCCTTTCCGGGAAATCGACAAATGAAACATCGCCTCCCTGGGCAGTAACCAGTTTACGAAACATATCCAGAGCCTTACCACTTGCAATAGCGTTCATAGCCATTGTACGGGCTTCAGAAAGGGTATTGGATTTCCTGCCGATCACAAGCATATGTGCAGCCACAATCAGGCAATGCTCTTTGAAATCTTCAGGTCCTCTTCCATGAAGTGTGTCTATGGCTTCTTTTACTTCAAGCGCATTACCAACAGCATGACCCAAAGGTTGGTTCATATCTGAGAGGATGGCAGTAACTCTACGACCGCTGAGTTTTCCAATTTCCACCATTAATTTAGCTAGGGTATTTGCATCATCCAAGTTGGTCATGAACGCACCACAGCCTACTTTAACATCGAGTACGATCGCTTGAGCTCCTGCAGCAATCTTCTTACCCATTACGGAGGCAGCAATCAAAGGTATGGAAGGAACAGTCCCAGTCACATCGCGTAAAGCATATAACTTGCCATCCGCTGGTGCCAGATCTCCTGTCTGACCGGTTAGCACCAAACCAAGGGATCTTAATTGAGAAATGAACTCATCCTGACTTAGATCGGTGCGAAAACCAGGTATCGATTCCATTTTATCCAGAGTACCACCGCTGAATCCCAATCCTCGTCCAGACATCTTTCCCACTGGAAGTCCGCAGGCGGCCACAGTTGGTTCCACCACCAGTGTGGTTTTATCACCAACACCGCCAGTAGAATGTTTATCCACAACAAGGGAAATTTCTTTTGAGAGGTCCATGACCTCCCCGGAGTGTGCCATGGCCAGGGTAAGCTCTGTGGTCTCACGGGCAGAAAGACCATTTAGCAATACTGCCATCGCCCAGGCGGATACCTGATAATCCGGTATGCTCCCGTCAGCAATACCAGTGACGAAGTATTCGATCTCTGTTTTGGTCAATTCCTGATGATCACGAACCTTAATAATGATATCCACAGCACGCATAACACACCTCACAGCTTATAAATATAAAGCGTTTCTACCATTATCCGGAGAAACGCTCTTTTTATCAAATCAACCTTCTTCTTACTTCTTTTGGATGATCGTCAGTTTCCTGAACGGTTCCTCTCCAGTCGACTCTGTCGTTACCTGTGGGTGATCACGTAAAGCAATGTGAACGATCCTGCGCTCATTAGCCGGCATTGGTTCAAGGGTCTGTCGTCGTCCGGTTGTCACGGCTTGTTCTGCCATTTTGAGGGCAAGTTGGATCAACTGGCGTTCACGTCTGCCACGGTACCCTTCCACATCAATCACCAATGGAATCCATTTTTCCAACCGTTTACCAACAATTAAACTGGTAATGTATTGCAGTGCATTTAATGTTTCAGTTTTACGCCCGATCAAAATACTGAGGTCTTCACCAGTCACCTCAACAAGGACACCAATCTGACCTTTTTCATCCGGAGTATCCATAAAGGTTGCTGTTACCTGAGCATGAGTATGCATCTGTTCCAATAATTCGCTAACGGTTTCCCGAGCAGTCTTTAATATTGGATCTTCACCATTTGTCGATGCTATTTTTACGGGTACTTTTTTTTCTTTCGGACCTTCAGGTAAGGGTTTACTTTCCGGTTTTTCAATTTTTCGAGTCTTCGTGGGAACAGACATATTCTTAATGGTAATTTTTATCCGGGCTTGACGTCCACCTAATCCAAAAAGTCCTTTACTGCCTTCATCGATTGTTTCAATTTCGACATCATCGATCGACATGTTTAGATCAGCCAGGCCTGTTTCTATCGCTTCTTCAACAGTGGGTGCGATTACTTCCAGATTTGTACGTTCTTCAGTCATTTAACCCTCTATTTACTTCTTTGCAGGTAATTTGATAAATGAGAACATCTTCTTTAGATCGACTTGACCAAGAGCGGCATATTGTAATATACCGACGATATTGCTGGCGACAAAGTAAAGAGCCAATCCCGCTGAGAATGTCAATGCCAGATAACCCATCAAGAATGGCATATACAGGTTCATCATCTTGCCCATCTGGGCACCCTGGTCATTACCAGTTGATGGAGGAGTCATCGCCTTAGACTGCAGGAATGTAGTTGCCACCACAATGATAGCCAGAATTGGAATTCCAAAAGGCAAGAAACTCAGGTTTAATCGTTCGGGTTGTCCAAGATCCATCCACAGGAAGGTACTATTTAGAGGAATCAGGGTCGCTACTTTGAGAAATCCAGGATAAACCTGCCTGGAAAGATTGAGCAGCTCAATGGGAGAAGATGCCAGGGCGACCATGATGCTCTGGTACAGCCCGATTATGATCGGAAATTGGATGATGGTGGGCAGACAGGAAGCGAAAGGATTGATCCCCAGCTCTTTATACAACTTCATCTGCTCCTGGGATAATTTTTCCTTATCACCCTTATATTTCTTTTGGGCTTCTATCCAGCGACTGTCACTTTGTAAAGCTTGCATTCCTTTGGTGCCTTTTACCTGTTGTGCAGTCAGCGGATGGGTAATTAATTTTATTAGGACTGTAAAGAGGATGATCGCCAGGCCAAAATTATGACCTACGATTGTATATATAAATAATAGTACATTCACAAAAGGGGTAATAATGATGCTTTCCCACATGTCTTTTATCCTTATTTAGGTTGAGCCAGGATCCAAACCTGGTTTCCATTGGCATCCACTGCAATTAATATATTCTCTTTAATTGTCGTTCCAATGATTATATTTTCGCCGGATATAACTGGAGTTCCATATAGTTTTTCGGCAAGCACTTTGGTATACAGTTGTTTTCCACTGTAATCGAGGGCAACCAAATTCCCGGTTTCGGTCGTGAAAACAATTTGTGTTTCTGTTAGCAAAGGTGATCCCAATATAGGGCCAGCAGCCTTGTATCGCCAGAGCTCTTTTTGGTTTACTCCAGATACTGCATAAAGTGTACCCTCAAGGTCACCAAAGTATAAGACTCCATCTTTAATTGCAGGACCAGACCAGACTGCCTTACCTGTCGGGAATCTCCATTGAATGGATCCATTTGAGGTATTAATAGCGAGGACTTCATTGGCCAGGGTACTGATATAAATCACACCATCTGCATTTACAGGATTGCCGATGGTCGCCCCACCACAATCAGTCTTCCACAATTCCTTGCCTGTCAAAGCATTCAGTGCGTAAACATAGTGGTCCATGCTTGCGAGATAGACGACACCATTCATTACCAGCGGTGTTGACCAAAGTAAATTCTTGGTGCGGAACTTCCAGACGAGGCTTCCGTTAAGATTTAAAACATATAAAGTATTATCGCCATTTGGAGCATAGATAAGATCACCAGCTAAAGCAGGCTGTGCTATCCAACGCCCACTCGCTTTATAAGTCCATCTGACTGTGCGGGTGTTTGCATCTATACTATGGAGTTCGTTGTTATAATCGCCCACCACTAATTGCCCGTCTGAGGTAATTATCGGCGGAGCAAAGAAAGTTGGCTTCCCTGCTTTTTCTGGATAACGCCATAATAAACTGCCATTTTCAGCAGAAGCTGCGTATACCCCCGAGCTATAAGATGTATAGATCGTACCTTCCTTGACCAAAATTCCCGGCCAACTCGATGCGATCCCAACTCCGGTACAACCTGAAATAAATACCGAAAGAATGATCAAGATTGTGATTGGAAAAAGTAATTTTTTCATTTGGTTAAATTTTTCAGCCTTCCATAAATTTGTCTCTAATGATTGATCATTGAACCGGATCAAATCCACCGGGATTGAATGGATTGCACCGCAGCAATCTCCAGATAGCCATTACACTTCCTTTTATAGCTCCATATTTATAAATTGCCTGGTACCCATAATGAGAGCAGGAGGGATAGAACCGGCAGGTATTTCCGGCAATTGCTGGTGAGATCACTTTTTGATATCCACGGATAAGCATCAATAGTATCCATTTTGGAATTGTCGTTATTGTTAATGGGAGATCCTTAAGCTTGGGTTCAGATGCGTACTCTGACCGGATATCAGATGATTCTGTCATTCTCTCTTAGTATTCTAGCTTTGCTCAAAACCTGGTATAAAGCTTTTTGAACTCCTGTATATGAGCTGGATAACAAGCCAGCTCTGGCTATTATCAACAAATTAGTTCCCGGTAAAATTTGATCAGTATATTGCTCAAAAGATGCCCGAAGAACTCTCTTTGCGCGATTCCGCGCTACTGCGATACCCATTGCCTTGCTTGCAAGAAATGCCACCCGGACTGAATTATCCGACTGATCTTTTTCTACTATCAACACAAGCAGCGGGTTGGCAAATGAGGTTCCCAAACGCCGCACCCGCTGTATATCGCTTGAACGGGTCAGGCGATACTTTCGGTTCAATGAGCCACCTGACCATTTGACAAAGAAAAATAATTCTAGTAAATAAAACGATTTACCATCTAATGCGTTTCACATGATTATTCATGGAAACGGTCAATTTTCGACGACCACGAGCTCGACGTCGTTTCAATACTTCCTGCCCGTCGGCTGTGGCCATTCGTGCTCTAAATCCATGCACACGTAAGCGTCTATGGATCTTTGGTTGATATGTACGTTTTGGCATGCTTCTACCCTTTCAAATCTATGCGGTATTAATAAAATTCAGACTTTTGATTATACTGTAAGGCTTAGTTTTGGTCAAACCTTTGGTGCCTCGACTGGAGGATTGAATACTTTTGCCAGCTGTTCTGCACCTTTGGCATTTGTTACAGCCAGAACTTCATCGCCAGCCTCCAGGGTCGTGATTCCACGTGGAATCATAATCTCACCATGACGAAGAATTGCTGCAATAACACAATGGTCAGGAAGCTGAAGGTCTTTAATTGCGATACCTATGGCTTCAGCCCCAGGGGGAATTTTTTCTTCCACCAGTGAATAATTCCCTCTTCGCAGTTTCATCAAGGTCACCATATCGCCCATTGACATCTCTTCTTCAATAAGCCGGGCCAAGATCTCAGCCTGGTTAAGGGCGACATCCACGTGAAACTTTTGATCAAACAACCAGGCGTTTCTAGGATTATTTACTCGCGCGATCGTTCGCTTTGTCCCATATCTCTCACGGACAAAATAACACAGGGATAAATTGGTCTCATCACTTGTTGTACATGCAGCAAGGACATTAGCTCTTTCAATTCCGGCTGCTTCAAGAATGCTCGGATCAACAGGATCTCCTTCAAAAATAACCTCAGTCGGCAATTCTTTGTGAACCCGGGCTAAAATCTCCTTACGATGATCTATAAGGTGAACCTGGTAACCCTGTGTAATCAGCATTTTTGCCAGTTGTGCACCTGTCCGGCCTGCTCCGGCGACTATAACAAACATGGTTACCTCCCCTCTGTCGATAATATTTGATCTTTCACTGTTTGAGCACCTTCCATAGTTGCTGTGAAATGGAACACATCATCAGTGTGGATCACTGTTTCAGGGGTAGGAAGGAATGCTCTGCCGTCTCGTGTGATAGACGCAGGAATACATTCCGCGGATGTCAATACTTCCTGCAATTTTTTTCCATCCCATTTCTTCGGAACCTCAATTTCATACACTTCTACCTCACCGTTACCAGCTGAATAGACTGTACGAACTTCAGCATGGTAAAGCATTTCTTCTATTCGTTGAGCACCCCAACTGGTTGAGCTAACCAATTGGTGGTGGAATGATTCATGGATAGGACGCCATCGTGGATCAAAATTACGGACAACAATATGCGGAACGTTATATACAACTTTAGCAATGTGACCGATCACCGCATTTAACGGGTCGCAATTTGTAACTGCGGCAAGACCATCTGCTTTATCTATTCCTGCACGAATCAGAACATCCTGATTGAGTGCTTCTCCTTCAACCGTCAATCCTTCAAAATCTGCAGGTAAGTTTGAAAAAGACGCAGCAATATTATCGACAATCGCCAGGTCTGCTCCAGCTAGATTTAATCGGCTAGCCAACTCTATGCCTAACCTGCCACATCCAATAACAATAATTTTCATTTGTCCTCTAATCAAACTTTCTAGACATTCTTGTATGATGATCCTTAATCTACCTGATAAGGAACATCCGTAATGACTATACTTTTCTTAAACATTAATGCGAGCCGTAAACCCCATGCCGTTTGTGTATGCAAAGCATTAGCCCACCACTTGCTCGGAATGAACTGAGGGACGACAATGGTAACAATTTCATTGGGTTGCATTTGGGAGGTCACTGATTCGATGTATTGAAGCAGGGGTTCATGCAGCAATCTGTATGGAGAATCTAAGATAACCAACCGGACTCCATCACCCCATATTTGCCATTTTTCAAGGAGCTTGATAGTTTCCTCAGGTTCTATTTGAATATTTACTGCTGTAATGTCGCTGGAAAGGGTTCTTGCATACCTTAGTGCAGCCAGGGTCCCCCGATGGACACCACTGATCGGAATGATCACCCGATGTCTGACAATTCTCGGAGGTGCTCCAAAATCCTCAAGTGACAACTTTTTTGCTAAATTCCGGTAATGTAGATGGATGGAATAAAATGTAACGATCAATAACGGTATGACGATGACAATAATCCACGCACCATCAATAAATTTTGTCGTCGCGAACACAACGGTAACAACAGCCGTCGTGACTGCTCCTGCTCCATTTACGATCATCTTGAACATCCAGTGGTCATCATGAATTAAAGTCGAACCCTTTTCGACCTTTTTCTCTCCGGGTTGCAGCTTGCCCGATTTCCACCATCGAACAGCCATTCCCGTTTGAGAAAGGGTGAAAGATAAGAAAACACCTATTGCATAAAGAGGAATAAGCCTGGTTACGCTGGCTTGAAAGACGATGATCAAAAGTATTGCTATTATTGCCAAAGTTCCGATACCACGTGAGTATACTAATCGGCTGCCCCGGTATGCCAACTGGCGGGGAAGAAAGCCATCAGCACCAATCATGGCGCTGAGTCGTGGGAAACCAGCAAATGCTGTATTTGCAGCCATTACCAAAATTACTGTAGTTGCGGTGATTACACCAAGGTAAACAACTCCCCGGCTATTCCAAATTGTTCGTGCTAACTGCGAAATAACAGTTTCGGTTTCAGAAGGGATACTGCTTATTTTGTAGCTGAGAAAAGTTATTCCCAAGAGTAATGTCCCCAAAATCGTTGCCATCCAAATTAAAGTGGTTCCTGCATTTTTGCTGCGCGGTTCATTGAATGCTGTAATTCCATTGGATATCGCTTCTACACCAGTAACAGCAGTTGTACCGCTGGCAAATGCTTTTAGGATCAAGAAAAATGTAATTGGTTGAAGAGCAGTCAGACTTTCCAGTTCCGGTGGGTTGGGGACTAAACCGAGGCTGCCGGTAAAATACTGAATCAGACCCCAAATAACGGTGGCAAACATCACAATTAAGAAGAAATAAGTAGGGATGGCAAATGCAATTCCCGATTCTTTTGCTCCACGCAAATTTATCAACATGATAAATAGCACAAAACCGCCTGCTATCCAAACCCGATATGGAAAGAGTGCTGGGTAGGCAGATATTATCTGTGCTACTCCTGAAGAGATGGAAACCGCAACCGTTAGAATATAGTCTGTTAAAAGGGCTGCTCCAGCAGTTTGAGCAGGAAGTTCACCAAGGTTGTCCTTCGCAACAATATACGCGCCACCTCCGCCCGGATATGCATGTATCGTTTGTTCGTATGAGATTGTGAGGATCGTGAGCAATGCTGCGATTGCCAGGGTTATTGGTAGTGCGTAATGAAATGCACCAACACCAGCTAAAGCAAGTACAATTAGCACTTCCTGGGTGGAATACGCGGTCGAAGATAATGCATCTGAAGCGAACACTGCCAAACCAACCACTTTACCAATCGTTTGGTCGGGAGCATCAGCAGTAGATAACGGCCTTCCTATTAGCCACGTGCGCCAGGATTTAGGAGGGTGATAATCAGCATTCTGTTTGATTACAGTGCTGCCCTCATTTTCTTCAATATTGGTCATTTCAACTTTCCAAACTGGTCAAGGTAATACTTTCTTTACCTTTATTGTTATCTTTTAGTGTATAGTACAAGTGATCGAGAATGATTTCTTTAGATTAACAGATGGATTATAATACATTTGAGATATTAATATGAAGGAGTTTCAATGTTTGGAAAAATAGGTTTACCAGAAATTTTGCTTGTATTAGTAATTGTTTTGCTGGTTTTTGGTGTCGGCAGGATCAGTAAAGTATCCGGTGAGCTTGGAAAATCCATCCGGGAATTTCGGAATGGATTGCAAGGGTCAAAATCCGACGAGAAAGAAAACACCGATCAAACTGAAGAGAAATAATTCACCAAAACCAGCCTTGGTTTTCTTTTCGAAATGATGTAAATGAATATTTTTAATATTGGCATACCAGAACTTTTATTAATTTTTGTTATTGCCCTCATCGTACTGGGTCCACGCAATATGGTATCAACTTCCAGGCAGCTCAGCGGGGCGATACGTAAATTTATTTCTTCCAATACCTGGAAATCCATCATCAATTCAACCCAGGAAATCAGGAATATGCAAGATAAGATCATTAACGATACTGGTCTCCCAGAAACACTTAAGACCCTGCAAAATAGCACCCGCGACCTGGTTTTACCCTCACAGCCTAAGTGGAATACCAGAATTGATCCCTTAATATCTTCCCCTGTCGTTATAGAAAAAACACCTGCGGCTGAAGATCAGGATGGGAAATCAGATATTCAAGGGAAGAGTGAAAGTGAACAGCCTTCAAACGAAAATTCTCCAAAGTGACTTTATCTTCCATTTGCTTATCACCCGATGAACGATAATACCACTCAAGAAATGACTTTTCTGGATCATTTCGAAGAATTACGAGGTCGATTATTAAAATCGTTAATCGCACTAGCAATTACAACAATTGTAAGTTTTTCGTTTGCCCAATATCTTTTGCGTTTCATCGCCATTCCGATCGGCGGGTTGTCGCATCTGCAATCCATTGAAGTAACAGAAAATATTAGTGTTTACATGCGGGTTTCATTGTTGGCAGGTCTGGTTTTAGCCATGCCGGTTATTGTTTACCAATTGCTAAGATTCGTCCTGCCAGGATTAACTTCCCGAGAAAAACGCTGGGTAGGGTTAGCAGTCCCAGCTGCAACATTATTATTCGCCGGCGGAGTGGTTTTTGCTTATTTCATCATGATCCCACCGGCTATTCAATTTTTAACTACTTTTCTGGATGTGCAAACAGCACCAAGGTTATCAAATTACATCAGCTTCGTTCTAAATATCATGTTCTGGTTGGGAATTTTCTTTGAGGCGCCGCTTCTGGTTTTCATTCTGGCTAAATTACACATTATCACCGGAAAAGGATTACTAAAACAATGGCGAATTGCAATAGTTGTCACTGCGATTGTTGCATCGATAGTCACACCAACGATCGATCCGGTCAATATGGGAATAATGATGCTTCCCCTTTTCGTTCTTTACTTGCTTAGCGTCCTTCTGGCATTTCTGGCATAATAATTTCCCCGATAAAGCCTTCGTCTGTTATTTCAACAAGCCTGGCAGGTAATACCTGATTATTCACTGCTCTATCAATCTCAGTTCTTACCCTGTGATTATTTGCCGTTAAGCCGGCTACCCTCCAATTATTATCACCAATTTTCCGCATGCCTTCCCAAAGTACTTGTACTGTACTTGAGATGCTGTACGATCTTATTTGTCTTCCGCTTTCGTTCAAAGCTTGCCGCATTAACCTGCTGCGACTTTTTTTATCAGATAGATTTACCTGGTCTGAATACCTGGCAGCAGGAGTACCTTCCCTGGGAGAGTAAGTAAAAACGTGACCTCCAGAAAACCCCATCCTTTTTACATAATCAAGCGATTCAGAGAATTCAGTTTCTGTCTCACCCGGAAACCCGACAATGATATCCGTGGTGATGGTTGCCTCCGGCAAAAGCTCATGAATTTGATGAATAAGCGTCTCATACTTCTCCGGCGTAGTTTGGCGAGCCATGCGCCTTAAGGTTGCTTCAGATCCTGATTGTAAAGGCAGATGGAAATGCCTGCATAATCGAAGGTCTTTTTGCCAGATCATTAATAATTCCGAATCTACATCCCATGGTTCAATCGAAGAAAACCGAATACGAAAATCACCGTTTATCTTGATAATCTCTTCCACCAAATCTTTCAGTTGAAGCTTGGGATTAAGATCACAACCCCATGACCCAAGCTGTACACCTGTGAGAACTACTTCTTTGACTCCTCCACTAATAGCAGCACGAATATCTTCCAGAACTGTAGCAGCTGGAATAGACCGTGCTTTACCCCTGGCGATTCGTGTCAAACAGAATGTACAAAAGTTATTACAGCCATCCTGTGCCTTGATAAACGCCCTGGTGCGGCTACGCGCCCCTGGAATTGGCGTTCTTACATCGGGATGTAATTCATGAATTTCACCCAGTACCAACTTTACCAGATCATCCTTACGTAAATTATCAATGATCTGCGTATTTTGTTCAGTTCCAAATAAACCGGGCTCAACTGCTGTGAGGCATCCTGTTGCTATGACCTGTATATTTTTATCCTGAATTATCTTGCGAAGTTTTTGCCGTGAGTCGGATGCCGCAGCAGCTGTCACTGCACAAGTGTTAATTACAGCTATATCTGCATCCTCTGCATGTGGAACAAGGGAATGCCCATATGCCCTGAATTCACCCGCATATTTTTCGATCTCACTTTGGTTTAAGCGGCAGCCGACCGTATCGAGGTATATCTTCATGCTATTTGTTGGTCTCGATCACGATAAAATTATCGAATTTAATGTCAGTTCCTGGCTCACTAAATGTCCCGGAAATTATCCCCACATCTCCTGAAGACAGGTCGATATCAGCAACCTCATCCACCTTTTCCCAGTTAACATACAATGTTAATGTCTTATCGACACAATCTGCCCGAAGGTGGTTGTTGGATGCACCTTTTTGAATAAAACCGGATGGTTCAAAAGAATCTGAGCTAAGTATTTTACGTTCACCACCAATATTTTTTACAATTGCATAGTATCCATCGCTGGAAACAAGGAAAGCATAGAAGTTATCAGCATCCTGGTAGCGGCAAATTATGCCAAAGAAGTTGTTATCCGGTCCGCTAATTTTTTCTGCATCCACATTTATCGAGGAATCCTTAATAACAATACCTGGTGTGGACCATAGCTCTGTTCCCGGGTTTTTAATTAACATCCTGATCGCGTCACCGTCATATTGGACAATTCCTTCTTCCTGTATAGTTAATTTCCAGCCATTTTGATGGTCAGTAAAATCATCCATAAAAAATGGTGTATTCTCATTACTTCCTGAATTTATCCCTGCTAAATCAAGTAGGGGTGAGCATGCACCTAAGGGAATCAAGACTATGAAGGTAAAGACAAGAAGTGTAAAAGTTCTACAAGCTTTCATCATAAATGATTCTAACATAGGACTATTCTGCCTGGATCGAGAAAAGGATAATTTTTGCCTGCTCACTTACGGCTAAATCCTCACTTTGCTGCGCTGCAACGGATAAATGTTCTCTGGCTTTTTCTGTCGATCCAGTCCGCGCATACAAAGAACCTATATGGAGATGCGAAAGGTAATAAGTATTATCTTTTGAAATTGCCTGACTAAAATATCTCTCTGCTGTAATATCATCTTCGAGCGCAATGAATATTTGCCCGGCAAGATCTAGAATTTCTGATGAATCTGGCTCCAAACCCAGTGCATTCCTTACTGCTGGTAAAGCTTCATCCTGAATATATATTCCATTTTCCAAACAATAAATGATGACACTCTTCCAGCCGTTGGCAGTATTAAGTTGTAAGGCAGACAATTTTATATATTTCAAGCCTTCGTTAATATTGCCGATCTCAGAAAGGATCTGGCTTAATCTTAAAGAGCTGTACTGGGAATTTGGATCGATTTCCAGTGCTTTATGCAAATAAATTACAGATAATTCGGGTTTCTTTTCGATATACCAATATTCAGCCAGCATTGCATTGGCAATTGGATCATTTTCTCCATATTTCTGAGCAAGCTCGATCTCACTATCAACATCCACGTGCATGATTTGTTTTTGCAGGGCGATTTTCATCCACCCAACCGCGAATTTGCCATCGATTTCAGTAGATTTCTCAAATGCCTTCAGGGCTATATCAGGGTGATTATATTTCGCTGCTAGATCTCCAACCTCCAACCACCAGATACTTAACTGTTGAGCATCATCCTTTATTTCAGGATATTTATCAATAAGAATAATCACATCTTTGTATGCATTGTCTGTCCCGTCAGAAAGGTCATTGAATATCATTCGGGATTTCTCTGGGTCGATAAACAATTCAATCCAAGCAAGCACCTCACTTGATTCAATCTCATCAGGATAATGTTTCAACTGGTTTTGTAAAATATTTTCTGCATCATTCCACATAGCTTGCGAAATATAAAAATTTATCATTCGGAGGGAGACATCATTAGTGTTTTGTTTATTCAAGTCAATTTTCTTCCAGACATTTATTGCTTGATTCATATTCCCATTGAGTTGATAGACATCACCCAAGATCAACAGGCCACTATCATCCAGTTCATTATTATTATTAGCCAGCTCAAGATACTGTTTTGCCAGTTCGATTTCCCCTGCCAAAAAGGCTGCTTCTCCGGTGTTTTGGTAGAGGAACATTTTCTCAGGTGATTGGGAAAGTATAGCCATGTATTGATTTAGTGCGGCTAATGATTGGCCATTTTTAAATGTCTGGTTCGCATGGCGAACAGCTTTCAACTCTTCAATATCAACGGGATAGATGTTGAGGAGGAAAGCTACAAGAAGGACAAGGGCAGCATAAACGAGGGATTTATTAGTCATGTTCAATCACATAAACAATATGGATAATTATAGCCACCTTTGACCAAACCCGAGAAGTTTTAATAACTCCAGCGGTATATAAACATCGGACTTAAGAACCTTTAATGCATATCTTGACAGTCATATCTGAGCGTGATAATATTTTTTGTCGAATATTCTAACCCCCGATATTGGGGAAAGTAGAATAAAACATTTTTCAATGGAGAAAGAAAGTATGGCAGAACGTTTTGTTGGTACAATTAAGTGGTTCAATGCAACCAAAGGTTATGGTTTTGTAGGCCGTGATGGTGCAGAAGATGTATTCGTACATTTTTCCGCTATCCAAATGGAAGGATACAAACGCTTAAAGGAAGGTCAAAAAGTGGAATTTTCAGTAGAAGAAGGTCCAAAAGGCTTGCAGGCAGCCAATGTAGTACCTGTTGAAGAATAAGAGACTAAATCATTTATATCGAAGCCGCCCAATAGGCGGCTTCTTTTATTTCTCATATTGACCGGATAGAAAATAAAAGATCTTTACATACTCCAGCACAGTAACATCACGTGATTCAGAATCCTTCCACCATTTCAAGGGGTCATACCAATATCCTTGAACATTTACCGGTTGAACGCTCACTTTGATCCCTGAATTTTTGAAAATTTTATCAAAGATCATTCCTGTCCTTTGCGAATGAAAGTTGTCGGTAACGATGATCAGGGATTTCCAATCTTTTTGTTTCATCAAAGTCAATACTGCTTGTGCTTCTTCATAAGTACTGGTGGAGGTTTTCTTGGTTTTATATAATTTGGATTTATCAATTCCGTAACGGGAAGCAAGTGAGTCGTAATTGATGGTAGTAATTGGTGTTGAGGAGCCGGTCTGCAGTTCATCCGTCTCCGTAAGGATGATGCGCCGTACTTTTCCATCATGATACAAATTGGCTCCTGCCTCCAATCGCTCTTCACCACCCCCACTCAGAATCACAAGGGCTTCAGAATTCTTCAATGGGTCTTTTCGTACAAGGAGTGCACCAGCAAAAATAAAAAGTAATCCAAATATGCCGATCAGAATGACCAGAACAGAACACCCAACAAAAGCTATTTTTCCTGCTTTTTTCATTATTATTCTACACGCATTCTTTTAGAAATTGCAGTTTTTATTCTTTGTAATGCCTCTATAAGTACACGTTTAGAGCAGCCAAAATTTAGACGAACAAATCCACGTCCTGGTTCCCCGAAATCCAGTCCATTATTCAAACCCACCTTTGCTTCCTCAACAAAATATTCACAAGGGCTTGGTAATAATTCCAATTGCCTGCAATCCAACCATGCCAGGTATGTCCCTTCTGCGGGGAAGATCTTTACGCCAGGAAGGCTGGTTTGAACAAAATCAGTTACCAGATTCCGGTTTGATTCTAAATAGGCAATCAAGCTTTTTAGCCAATCTGTGCTGTCCCGATATGCTGCCAATGCGGCTGTCAATCCAAGTGCATTTACATGCCCTGCATAAGCATCCCTCACCTGTGAATATTGTTTTCGAAGATCGGGTTCACTGATAATTGCGACGGAACATCCGAGCCCTGCTATATTATATGTTTTGCTGGGTGCGATAAATGTTATTGTTCGTTTCTCAATTTCTTTTGACAAAGATGCGATGGGTATATGATGACTGCCTGTAAAGATCAAATCGGAATGGATATCATCTGAACATATCAGGACATCATGGCGCAAACAAATTTCTCCAAGTTGCTGAAGCTCATCTTTAGTAAACACTCTCCCGGTGGGATTGTGCGGATTGGATAGTATAAACTGGCTTGGTTCACTACTTACAGCGGTTTCAAAAAGGTCAAAATCGATTTCATACCTTCCATTTTCGGTTTGAAACAATGGTACTTCCCGTTTGTGAAGATGGGTGACATCCGCGGCATGCAGAATTGGCGGATAAACAGGAGTTTGAACAACCACATTTTGACTTTGTTTGGAAAACGCATGGCAGAAGAGATTTAACCCGCTTACCACCCCTGGAGTTAAAACCAACCATTCAGGTCTTACTTCCCAATTGTAAAGAGTCTGCATCCTTTCCTGGAGAATATTCATTAATTCCGGAGGAGGATATGTATAGCCAAAAACGCCATGTTCCACTCTTTTCTTCAATTCGGAAAGTACCTCAGGAGGTGAGGGGAAGTCCATATCTGCCACCCATAATGGAAGCACATCCTTTGGGTAACGATCCCACTTGACACTATGTGTACCGGTTCTTTCAATATACTTATCAAAATCATACTGTTGCATCAATGTACCTCCACTAGATATCTATTTATTATAACCTCCCAAAAAATGCTCATAATCAATTAGTAAATGTTTATGATAATAAACAATCGGTTCGAGGTTTATAAATCGAACGATAATCATAGTATCTGATATACTTTCTTTGAAGGATAACCAATGTCTAATAAAGCACCCACAATTCAAGTCTCTTCTGCCCAGGAATGGATCGACTATGAACTGATCGATTCGGGCGATGGGTTAAAACTGGAGCGATTTGGAAAATACACTTTTTCCCGTCCTGAAGCACAAGCAGTCTGGTCCCCCGCCAGGCCAGCAGGAGCATGGTCAAAAGCTGATGCAATCTTCCAAACGACTGCGGAAGAAAATGGCGGACACTGGTTATTTAATAAGAAACTACCAGAAAACTGGATGATGGAATACAAGGGGATCAAATTTAAAGTACAGGCTGGAGCATCTCGTCATTTGGGAGTTTTTCCTGAACAGGCCGTTCATTGGGATTGGATGACCGCAGCTATTTCAGGAGCGAATCGCCCAATAAAAGTGTTAAACCTTTTTGGTTATACCGGGTTAGCCAGTTTGTTTGCAGCAAAAGCCGGCGCACAGGTTACTCATATCGATGCATCCAAGAAAGCGATCAGCTGGGCAAGGGAAAACCAATCATTAAGCAGCCTCAATGGTTCTCCCATCCGCTGGATTGTGGATGACGCATTGAAGTTTATTGAGCGTGAGATCCGCCGCGGAACATTTTACGATGGAATTATTCTGGATCCACCGAAATTTGGTCGAGGCCCCAAAGGTGAAGTTTGGGAGTTTTTCAATCTTCTCCCGCAAATGTTGACTGCCTGTAAGAGCGCATTACACCAGAATGCCCTTTTTATGATCGTGACTGCGTATGCTGTAAAATCATCTGCACTTACCCTGCATGGAGCCATGAACGACTTGACCAAAACCAGGGGCGGAAAATTGGATGTGGGTGAACTTGGTCACAGTGGAAAAAAGTGCCGGTAGACTGATCTCAAACGCCATTTATGCTAAATGGTCTTCAGAAAGATGATCTAATCGTTAAAATTGCCCCTGCATGCTGTGAGCGTAACCTGTCAGCTCTACATATCCGGAACCGGAAACACTCTTCCCATTTACTACACCTTCGATCAAAACAGCACCTTCCCAGTAAGTAAAGGCAAAATTGAGTTCCTGGTCTTTGATCAAAGGAGTTATCTTAAGGTCAATTCCCTGAGAAGGAATGAGCATACGCCAACCGGATGGATATGCAGCATTTGATGTCGGGCTTATCCAGGTTCCTGTCGACGAAATATTGAAATCCTCCATAGCCAATCCTATTAACAGTTGACCGGGTACCAATAGCGAACCATTAGAATTCGGATCCACTGACCCGTCCTGGTTTCGCATCCGATATGCCATGATGTCTTTTCCATCATCGAGATGCAAGGCAAACCAATCCCAGCCCACCTGTTCTCCTGATAATGCACTGGTGCTGAATTCATGGTCCATCCAGCTGGTTCCGGTCACCTGGTATTCCTTTTGTTCAATGCTAACGATTCCTTTTGTGGTCAAACGGGGAATGCTGTAATAATATGAGGCGGAGTCTGAGCTTTTCCGACTTAATCCATTATCACCTTGCAGGACAATACCATGCTCATCCGAAAGGGATAGATCAATTTCAATGCCTTCGGCCTTTGCATTTAATCGGAATTCCTTATCTGAAATTTGTTGTACCTGCCAATCGGCTAACCAGACTTTCAATAAGGATTAGTTAATGCGCCGGCCAGTTGATTATCCCCCCGATTAAATCGTTGAAACGGGTAAAACCGGTTCGTATTTGCCTGGGTTACCGTAAAATGAGCCATGTAGATCTGATTTGCAGCAATATCTGACGTCCGGTTCATTACATCTACCTGCGGCTGTAGTGCACGACGGAAGAATGTGAGCTGATACCCAAAATCATCCCCTTGTTCAGATTTCAAGTTGCCGGTAAAGTACCACCACTCAGTCTGGAAATTTTGATGCGCTCCATGATCCACAGGAAAGCTAAAAACACGAGGTTGATCGGCATGATCAAAATGGTTAGTGTTGATATTTTCGATATCAGCCCATTCAATTTGCGAGCTTTCCCCTAAATCCTTGGGGATTGAGTTGGTGCATCCTGAAATGAAAATTCCAACTAAAAGGAATATCATCCATTTTTGAAAGGGATATAAATTCCTACTCATAACGGATTGCCTCTACTGCCTGCATACGGCTCATGCGCCATGCCGGGAATATTCCTGCCAATACAGCAGCAGCTATGGCGATGCCAATCGCTTGCAGGAATATTACTGGTGAAGCCGATAACCTCATCGACCAGCCAAAGGAGCGCTGGTTGATGATATCCACCAGAACCAACGCCAGTGTATACCCTGTTGGGATCGCCATCAACCCGGCTACCAGACCCATCAGGAACGTTTCCAACATTGCCAGGGACCAGACCTCACGATTGGTTAACCCCAAGGCACGCATGATTCCCATCTCACGCTGTCTCTCAAATTGTAATAATCCCAATGCACTTAGTATTCCGATAAACGCCACGACCATCGCCAGGATTTGCAAAGCCCGGGTGATGGCAAACGTCCGATCAAACACGACCATAACATCCTGCCTCAAATCTTTATTAGGCCGGATGAGGAGTGATTGATTTGTTGGTAATTTTCCAGGCAGATTCGTTGAAAAATCTTCTGCATTAATACCTTGAACAAGATGGATCCCAATTGCGGATATCGATTTATCTCCCCAGTAACGCTGGTATACATCCAGCGGCATCTGGATTGTTCCAGAGGTGGACGCATAGTCGTAATATACCCCTATGATCGGAAAGTTCACCAATCCCTGGCTGGTTGCCAAACTGATGCTTCCACCAGAATCAGGAATTCCCAGTCGATAAGCAAGAGATTCTGTGATCAGGATCGAACCATTTTCCATGGCTTGCCAGATGTCAGATTTAGGAATATCAACATTTTTATAGAGTCTTTCATAAGGAAGCTGCTTATTGTCAGTTGCAGCAATTTGGATCTCACCCTTTTCAGATTCCACAGTATTGATCTTTAACTGATAAAAACTGGCAACCTCCGGGTTGGTTCTTAATCCAGGAAGTATAGCCTGATCGATTGGGAGTGTTGGCTGGTTTGAAATAAAAGAAGGGGCGGTGATATAAACATCCCCCTGTAATGAGGTCCGCAGCCATTCATCCACAGTGGTACGAAAGCTGCCAATCATGAGTCCCACTCCAATCGAAACAGCAATGGATACCATCAAAGCAGACACAGCTACAGAAGTGCGGCTAAGGGAACTGATCAGATTTCTCGGAGCAAGACGCCCACTAAGTCTGCTAAAAATCTTAAGCAATGGTTGGATAAAATTTAATAACCAGACCATTACGAGTGGAGTCACCATGGCAAAACCAACAGTAATAAAAGCAATGATACCAAATCCAACGATCAAGCTCGTTGTGGGAACATAAAGGAGGATGAAAGAAATCCCTAAGGCAACTAACCCTGCCAAAGCTATTTTCCATATTCTTTGCTTTGACCGATGTTCAACCGAATAACGTGACAACGCCTCCCTGGGTGATACAGATGCTGCTTCAAGAGCAGGTGGAATAGCTGTTAGAATGGTCGTAATCAGACCCAGGAAGAATCCTTTGACCAAACTCGAAGAGGAGATGGAAGTTGAGTTTATGGTTGTTGTAAAGTATAGATCGTTGACTGTTTGAGAAACCATTTTGATCGTAAATTGACCCAACCCAATCCCCACAATCAATCCCAGCAAACCCCCAACAATTCCAATTACTGTTGCCTCAGCGATAACCATGAAGAAGATTTCCCTCCTGGTCACACCCAGGCACCGGTAAATTCCGAAAAATGAACGGCGCTGAACGATCGAGAAAGTCATGGTGTTATAGATCAGGAACATACCCACCAGCATGGCCAGAAAACTTAAGGCAGTTAAATTTGTCTGAAAGGCTGAAGTGAGTTGATCCAATCCCGCTGATCTTGCCTCTATTGGAGTCACTTTTACCGAACCAGGCAATAAAAGCGACAATTGTTCCTCAAAATCAGGATTACCCGTGGGAAGGATCAAATCAATCCGGTCGATTGTGCCTTCTTTTTGAAGGATCTCCTGGGCTGTTGAGATGTCTGAAATGATCAACCCTTGGAATATCCGGTTCTGATAACTGTCATTACTTGTAACCACACCAGCAACATACGCTTTTTTTGTTTCTCCCCCATAATCGACCGATAAGGAATCTCCAGGTTTGAGATGATATTGGGTGGCAATGGATTTGGAAATAATGATCGCACCTGGATGTGTAAACAATTGAAAAGCTTTTACATCAAAAAATTGGTTTGTCTGGCCCAAATAACTTCTAAATGCATAATCGTAAAATGGGTCGATGCCCAACAACTGCATGGGTGAATTTCCCATCTGCGGAGATGTA
Source organism: uncultured Chloroflexia bacterium (assembly GCA_963757065.1). Lineage (GTDB taxonomy): Bacteria > Chloroflexota > Anaerolineae > Anaerolineales > Anaerolineaceae > PNON01. Next base: position 286,576 of record CAVWQC010000002.1, read on the forward strand.
ACAATGCCCGAAACAACAGGCGCAGCTTTTAATGGCAATCCGGATTTTACAATATCGACAAAAACTGCTTCATCCAATCCTGCTGGAGGAGCAAACACCTGGTGTGTTGCCTTTCCGACCAGGGATTGGGTGCTCAATTCCAGGGCTTTTGCTGAGCTTGCGTTGGCCAGGTCAATAGCCACCGCTACAGCAACCCCAATGGTTATTCCCATAACCATTAATAATCCCTGGATCTTATGGCGAAACAGATAAGCAAAAGACGATCGGGAAAATAAGCGTAAATGAGGGAACAGCCTGACTTTCACCTTAGAGAACTACATCCTTTCCCCGGTGATCTTCAGTTAAATGTCCATCCCTCAAAACAAGGATACGGTCAGCAAAAGCAGCCGCTGTTGGACTATGGGTAACCAGGACAAGGTTTTTTCCATTCGCACGAATTAACTTATCGAGCAGCTGCATCACTTCCAAACCGGTTTCTTCATCCAGGTTTCCGGTCGGTTCATCTGCCAGTAACAAATCCGGATCATGTACAAGTGCCCTGGCGATGGAGATGCGCTGCTGTTCACCGCCCGAAAGCTGATCTGGAAAATCATTTTTCCGGTCCAATAAACCAACAGCAATTAATAATTCTTCTGCCTTGTTTTTACCGGCTGCATCCAAATGGTTATTTAATTCAAGGGGTAGTGTAACATTCTCCCAGATCGATAAAGTTGGAATTAAATTAAAGAATTGGAAAATAAAACCAACTTTGTTGCGTCTGATCATCGTTCTTTCATCTTCACTCAATTGAGTAAGGTCAATATCATTCAAAAAGACAGAGCCAGAATCAGGCCTGTCAATTCCGCTGATCAGGTTTAAGAGTGTAGTTTTACCGCTTCCGCTTTTTCCAAGTATTGCTGCAAATTCCCCCAATCCAAACTGGAAACAGGTGTTATTCAGAACGACCCTTTGTTTCTTGCCATCAAAATATCCTTTGGATAAATTGACAAGCCGTAGAAATCCAGATCGATCTGTACATTCATTTTCGCATATGAGTAGGATTATTTTCTTCCATCTCTCAATTCTAATTCATCTTGAAACCAAAAAATCCCCTGTTCGGGTTCTTGTTCAGTGTTTGTACAATGATTGGATCGGACCTGAAATTATTCTTAAGAATTAGAACCAATCTTTCTTCATAAAGATATAGACAACCACAAAACTAATGCCCAGGAATAGGGCAATGATGATCAAATAGGCTAAGGGGTGGTTCATAAATGGCAAGGTCACGTTCATCCCAAAAAAGCTGGTAACAATCGTGGGGATACTTAATACAATAGTGATGGACGCCAGGAATTTTAAGATCACATTCAAATTATTCGAGATGATGGATGCAAAAGCACCCATCATGGAGCTAAGAATGTTGCTTGAAATATCCGTCATTTCAATGGCCTGCTGGTTTTCAGTTATGACGTCTTCCAGTAGATCTTCGTCCTCAGGATACTGTTTGAATAGCTGCATCCGTTGTAATCTTTCCAACAACAACTCGTTTGCCCGTAATGCAGTCGCAAAATACACCAGGCTTTTTTGATATTTGAGCAATTCTTGCACTTCTTTGTTTTTTACTGAATGCTGTAACCTGTCTTCCAATTCTTCGGTCGATTTATTGATCTCGCGTAAATAACTTAGGTACCTGGTCGCCACACCTAATAAGAAACGCAGAAATAACCTGTATCTTTTTCCGGTGGTGAAACCCTTCGTTTTACCGGATGCCATTCCGGTTAAAATATCACATTCCTGCCGGCAAACTGTGAGGATATGATCTTCATTTATTATGATTCCCAGTGGAATGGTTGCATAAGGGATATCTGAACCTTCCCCTTCGTATATAGGGACACGAATGATGATCAGCAATGTGCCATCATCTTCTCTTTCTGTCCTTGGCCTTTCATCCAAATCCAAAGGATAGGTCAGGAAGTCCTGCGGGAGTTTCAGTTCGCGAAGTTCAGCTAGTTCGGTTGGTGTGGGATCTACAATGTTGATCCAACAATTGTTAACGACATTACTAATTAGTTCAATCCCATTTTCTGCGGATTTATAGATCTGGATCATTGCACACCTCCAAAAGAAAGATGGGTTGGATCAACTTATAAGCAATTTTACCGTAACATTCGCAAAACAGAACAACTAATATCAGAAGATCAATCCATAATTGAAAAAACTATCTTCGAGTTTAATAAATCTTTGATACTTTCGTCAGTCTGTAATTGTAAAACCATATTATTTGAGATCGTACCGAAGGATTGGTTTGTTTTCTTGTTGACCTCGAGGCAACAGAAAAACCGAGGTCGAGAAAAACCTGGGAAAAGCCTCTGAAACCATTTACGTCCGGTATTACTGCTTCTTTAGGAACAGACGGATACGCTTCCAAAACCTCGGCTCCATTATTGCGGGCATACTTAATCGCTTCTGAAATCAAAAAACGGGTGACTCCCATTTTCCTATGGTTTTTATTGGTAAAGAAACATGTAATTGACCAGGTGTTTTTATCGTCAATGGCTTTGTAATATTTTGTTCTCTCTAAAGCATCATAATCTGTTCTAGGAGCAACTGCACACCAGCCTACCGGATTATTTCCTGAATAAGCAATCAGCCCGACCGGATTCTGTTTATCAACGATCTCTTTCAAACGTTAACCGGTTCCCTTCTCCTTTATTCTCTTCCCATTCTTTCCGTGTAGCACGGAACCACATACACCAACAACCTCCAGAAGCCCCATGCTTTCCGAAAAGTGAGACCAGGTCTTCCCACGTCTCTTTTGTCAATTCCCGGCAGGTAAATCCATTTTCTTCGGATATTATCTGAATTTTCCATTTCAATCCTCATTATATTTTTTATGCACCATATATTGGGTAAACTTATCTTTGGGACATAAATAATTACTTCCGAAATTATTTTCATCCATCCAATATTCTTCTTTACCTGGATATCGGATTGAAAGAATTGACTTGAAAATCAACTGGGCTTATTATAATCTTGTAGACCCATTCAATACAATTGTACATTTGGAGGAAAAATGTCTTACAACACATCCACCAGGCAAACAAAAGAAAATATTGAATTATTTCAGCAGATCTGGCAGCCAGACGGTGATATTAAGGCAGTCATATGTTTGATCCATGGCTTGGGCGAGCATTCGTCGCGTTACCAACATGTCGCAGAATATTACCAATCAAAAGGCTATGTGGTTGCAGCCTTTGATCTTCGCGGTCATGGAAAATCGCAAGGCCAACGCGGTCATTTTGCCAGCCTGGAAATGGCATTGGATGATATTAAAGTTTTCATTGATTCAACAATTGCACAATTCCCCGGAAAACCAGTTTTTCTGTATGGTCACAGTTTGGGTGGTGTGATGGTTCTTAATTATGCTCTTAAAATAAAGAACAATCTGACCGGTGTGATAGCCACCAGCCCCGGATTAGCCACTGGCGATAAAGTGGCACCCTGGAAATTATCCCTTGGTAAATTGTTATATTCCATCGTGCCTAACTTTTTCAATGGCGAATGGATTGGATGTAGAGAATATTTCAAGAGATAAGGAAGTAGTTAGGAAATACAAGACTGACCCATTGGTCCACGACCAGATCACGGCCAGGTTTGGGCTGGATTTCTTGAATGCCGGACTGTGGGCTTCAGCACAAGCTAAGGAATTCAACCTTCCTCTTCTTCTAATGTACGGAACTGGGGATCATATTGTCTCCTGCGATGCCGTTCGTGCTTTCGCTGCTGCAGCACCGAATGTAACATTCCGCGAATGGGATGGATTTTTCCACGAATTGCATAACGAACCTGAAAAAGCCGAAGTTTTTGAGTTCTCAGATCAGTGGATCCAATCTCAAATTTCTAAAACTCCATAATAATTGTTGAATAGAAAACAACAAAAGACTAAACAAGGCTTGACCGTAAGTTAGTCAGGTAATACAATTATGGAGGAGTGAAAATGCAGCGAATATTCAACATGCTTGAATATCTTCCATACACCTGCTTGTTTCTACAAACAGGTGTATCTGTGTAAAAGTAACCGTATATTATTTGCCCGATTATCAGATGATAAGTCGGGCAAATTTTTTACTCTATAGTTGTTAACCCTAACACCAGGAGACAGAATGAAAGATTATCTTTTTCGTGGAAAGCTGGCTGAATTAGACAAAGATGTTTATGATTTGGCTCAATTAGAAACTGAACGGCAAAATCGAAAGCTGATCATGATCCCCAGTGAGAGTACCGCACCATTGGCAGTGCGTGAAGCCCTGGCCACTTCCTTTCAGAATATATATGCTGAAGGGTACCCGGATGATGAGATGCGATTCATGGATGAAAAAGAAATCCTGGATTACCCAAATCGATTAGCCGATTATCGACGTTATTCCGACCCGAGATTTTATAAGGGTGTGGAATATGCTGATGTGATCGAGTCTTTAGCTCGACGCAGGTGTGCAGAAGCTTTCGCTGCGAATGGCAAAAAACCGGATGATCTATACGTCAACGTCCAACCACTTTCAGGTGCGCCTGCCAATAATGCTGTTTACCCGGCTGTAGTCAATCCGGGTGACACAGTACTTGGAATGAGCCTGCTCCACGGCGGGCACCTCACCCATGGTTCATCCGTGAATCGCTCCGGCAGGCTGTATCACTTCGTACATTATCTGGTCGACCCGATTACGGAAAAAATTGATTATGCTCAGGTCGAAGCACTCGCACTCGAACATAAACCAAAGATGATCATTGCCGGTTATACTTCCTATCCCTGGCTGCCAGATTGGAAGAAATTCCGGGAAATCGCTGATTCTGTCGGAGCAATATTGTTGGCTGATATCTCCCACATTGCTGGTCTGGTTTCCGCTGGAGCACTTGCGTCACCAATCGGATATGCACATATCACCACATTTACCACCCATAAAACACTCTGCGGCCCACGCGGGGCTTGCATCATCACCACGGATGCAGCATTGTCCAAGAAAATCGACAAATCCATTTTCCCTGGCGAACAGGGCGGCCCACATGTGAATGTCTTTGCAGCCCTGGCTTTGACCTTCAAGTTAGCGCGAACCGAAGAATTCAAATCTCTGCAATTCCAGATCATCAAGAATTGTGCTGCACTCAACGACCAACTGAAAAAACGTGGTTTTCACATTTCTTATAGTGGAACCGATACCCACCTGTTGAATTTGGATTGTAAATCTGTGGTTGGTCCGGATGGCACCCCATTAATGGGTGATATGGCTGCACGAATTCTTGACCTGGCCGGCATTGTCTGCAACCGAAATACCATTCCCGGCGACAAATCCTCCTTTGCAAGTTCCGGTGTACGAATGGGTACTCCCTGGCTAACCCAGAGAGGATTCAAAGAAGCTGAGATGATCCAGTTGGCTGACATTATTGCAGATATTCTTTTAGCCGTCACACCCTATACCATTGAAACCCGTAAAGGACCTGCTGACCGGGCAAAGATCGACTTTAAGGTGTATGAGGAAGCCAAACTCAAAGTTCGCAAAATTGCTGAGCAAGCTGGCATGGTTGAAGAAACACAGAAACACGGTTATCCACATTTCTTCTATATCGATGATGTACCGGCCTCTAAAAGCGATGTAATCACACTCAAACTAACCGGGAAAAACATCCGCACATTCCTGAATTATGTTTTCTCGAGCAATGTTGAAGCTCTCAAACCGGGCGAAGGACAACCTACCAGCCTGGTTGTGAATGGAAAAAACGTCTCAGGAGATTTAAAATCCATTACACCTTATCAGTTCTTACTGAACATAGACAAAAAAGCTTTTGGCGAAACAGCAACCTGGCTAAGAGATCTTTCCGACGGATTTGCCGGGTTTGATCCGGATTACCGAAAACGGCTACCGGGTCCCATCCTGGTTGAAGAAGTTGAACACGTAAAATTCTCAACTTCTGGAGAAAAAGTTTTTCCGGATAAAACATATGCCATCGGGCAGCTAGCAACATCCGGTAAGTCTTTACCATCCTTCACCTGGGTGGAACCGGAAGAAAAGCTGAAATTTACTGCCTTAAACAAAACCCATAAAGCTCTCGGCGCAAAAATGGTGCCTTTTGCAGGGTGGGAAATGCCGGTGTGGTACAACTCTGTAATCGAAGAACACCTGGCAACCCGCCAGGCTGCGGGTTTATTTGACGTATCTCATATGGGAGTTTACCAGGCAGAAGGACATTCAGCTGCACCCTTCCTCGATTCAGTGTGTGGTAATGATATTGCCGGGCTGGAAATCGGAGAAAGCTGCTATACCCACTTCCTTGATCCAAACGCAAATGTATTGGATGACTGCCTGGTTTACCGCCGAGCCGAAGAGAAATTCCTCGTGGTGGTGAATGCTTCGAATGATGACAAAGATTGGACATGGTTGAATGCTGTCAAGAATGGTGAAGTAGCCATTGATCCAGTTCAACCCTGGGTCAAAGCATTTGGACGAGATGTCGTTTTTAGAAATTTACGCGATCCAAAAGCAGGGAAGGATATGCGGGTGGATATCGCCTTACAAGGTCCAAAATCGCGGGATATCCTGCTCTCGCTTGGATGTGACGCTTCCACGAAGAAGCAGATCATGGGATTGAAACGCACGCAACTCTGCGATGCCACCGTCGGCGGGTTTGACCTGATCGTGTCCCGTACTGGGTACACCGGAGAAAAGATGGCGTTTGAATTATTCATCCATCCAGATCAATCGGTCTCATTTTGGAATGCATTAATGGAAAAGGGTAAACCGCTTGGCTTGCTTCCGTGCGGCCTCGGAGCCAGGGATTCTTTGCGTACTGAAGCGGGATTACCTCTCTACGGACATGAAATGGGAGGTGAAATGAACCTGGGTGTTGCAGAAGCCGGATTTGGCTCTTATGTAAAACTGTACAAACCCTGGTTCATCGGCAGGCAGGCATTCAGCGATCGCGAGAAAAATCGTTCCACCGTTGTAATTCGTTTCCGGTTCACCGAGAAAGCGATCCGAATGGCTCACAATGGGGATGCAGTTCTTGATAAAAAAGGTAAGGTGATCGGCGTGGTTACAAGCTGTGCAATAGACAGTGAGGGATACCTCACAGGTCTGGCTTCACTTGAAATAAAATCCAGTATGGAGGGAACACCATTATTTATTTATCAGGGAAATCCAATTTCCACAGGAAAACCACCCGCCCAATTAATTGCCGGGGATAAAGTAGTCCTCCCCACCGCTGCTGTCGTTGTCACCCGTTTTCCAAAATAATTACCGTAAAGGTAATTGACCGATCCAATATCAAATAAACTGATAAGGAGAGATTAATTTATGCAAACCCCCTGGGATCACCGGTATGCTCAAAGAACGCAGAGGATGACGAGTTCCACAATTCGGGAATTATTGAAATTAGCTGAAAACCCTGAGATCATTTCTTTCGGTGGAGGAATGCCTGCTCCCGAAGTATTCCCGACGGAAAAAATTGGTGAAGCCTGTCAATATGTTTTAAAAAACCTCAGTAACATAGCCTTACAATATGGAGCAACGGAAGGGTATCAGCCCCTACGGGAAATGATCGTACGTCACTCAGAACGAATGGGCATTGGTATTCAGACTGAAAACGTAATGATCACATCCGGTTCACAGCAAGCCTTGGATCTGCTCGGCAAAATATTCATCAATCACGGCGATCGTATTCTTGTTGAATCACCAACTTACCTGGGTGCACTTCAAGCATGGAATGCCTATGGTGCAGAATATGTCGTGGTTAAATCAGATGATGAAGGAATGATGACAGAAGCCCTGGAAGAACAACTACGAACCGGGCCAAAGTTTATGTACCTTCTTCCCAATTTCCAAAATCCAACCGGCGTAACCGTATCACTGGAACGGCGGAAAAAAATCCTCGAATTAGCAGACCGGTACGGAGTTCCAATTATTGAAGATGATCCTTATGGACAATTGCGTTTTGAAGGAGAACATATCCCCTCAGTGGCCGTCCTCGATGGTGAGGTGCGATACTCAAAGGACTGTACATCCTATTCAGGTAATGTGATCTATTTGAGTACTTTCTCCAAAATTCTAGCTCCAGGTCTCCGATTGGCATGGATCATCGCCCCACCTGAAGTTATTCGAAAACTGGTTCAGGCAAAACAAGGTGCTGACCTTCATACAGCCACCTTTAACCAGGTGGTCGCATACGAAGTAGGCAAAGGTGGATTCCTTGACCAGCATGTAAAACTGATCCGTAGCGTTTATCGCGAACGGCGTGATGTGATGCTCGAGGCTCTGGAGGAATTCATGCCTGAAGGGGTTAAATGGACCCATCCAAAAGGCGGATTATTCTTGTGGGCAACCCTGCCAGATTATATGGATGCTACTCAAATCTTAAAACCTGCCATAGCCGAAAAGGTGGCTTTCGTTCCTGGAACCTCCTTCCACCCGAATGGTGGTGGAAAAAATACCATGCGATTAAATTTCTCCATGCCAACCCCGGAAAAAATCACAGTTGGGATGGAGCGCCTCGGTCGGGTTATAAAGTCATACCTAAAGAACTAGCAAGAGAAGCCAGAAAATAGTATATCAACGGATAATCCTATAAATCAATCAACCTTCCTGAATACTTAGGGAGGTTGATTTGATTAATCATCGAATTAATATTTAATTATTCGTTTTATGTATGATCCCACTTATCTGTTATTTTGCCATAGTTTAAAATCGTGTAGTATTGAACCTCCCAGGAACTCGCGCAAAATGGAATTATCAGGGATCAAGTCGCTATTAATGGGGAGAAACCAATCCAAAAATGCCAATAATCGTTTCGCCTCAATATATTCCTGACTACCAAAAGGCACCTGACGTAAAAGTGGTTCAACCACAGGTTTTATTGCTGATAAGTTCATAGGCCAGGGCAGAATTAAACATAATATCGGCATTTTCCTGGTATGGAAAAATGTGGTTTTTTTCTCCTGCCCGAACAGATTCCCAACGTTGCAGCGTTTGGTGGGCACTATAACCTCGATCATTAGAATCTCGAACAATTCGCCGCAACAGACGTGTATCCGTTGTGGATATCCGGTTATGTTTATCCAGATTTAGTTGTGTCAAAGAGGAAACATAGATTCTGAAGGATTGTTCCGATGGAATATCCGGTAACAACTTGGGGATTCAGTCCATGGATTCCCTCCAGGACGATCAACTGTCCTGGAAGTAACTTGACAACCTCTCCCGGAAAGCTTCTCCCGGCTTTGAAATCAAAGTGAGGGATTTGTACTTCCTTTCCTGCGATCAGATCGGTGAGGTGGGCATTGAGAAGGGGGCGGTTGAGTGCATCAATGACTTCGTAATCATAGGCACCTGTTTCATCTTTTGGCGTCTTCTCCCGGTCAACAAAATAGTTATCCATCTCGAGCGCATACGGAGATACACCCTGTGAAAGAAGCTGTATGGATAATCGCTTTGAAAACGTGGTTTTTCCGGATGAAGATGGTCCAGAGATTAATACGACCCGGATATTCTTTATCTTTTGAGCAATTTGAGAAGCGATATCTGATATTCTCTGTTCGTGTAATGCCTCAGACACAAGGATCACTTCCCGGATCCTGCTCGCAGCAATTGCATCATTCAAAGCACCAACGCTCTCAATACCAAGCCGCTCCAACCAATCACCATACTCATGAAAAGTGGTTACCAATTTTAATGATGGCGGCATTGGCTGAATTTCGGTCGGAGCAAAACGCCTCGGGTAACTTAATACAAATCCATGGTCCATTTTAGTCAATCCGAACCATTTAATATATCCAGTAGAAGGAACCATGTATCCATGGAGATAATCTCTGTGATTCTCCAACCTGTAAAGTATGAGGAATTCTTTTTGCCGGTAGGATAGCAGGCGGACTTTATCGGACTCCCCCCTTGATTTGAAGTAATTAATTGCATCTTTGAGTGGTACTTTTTGTCGTTCAAATGGAAGGTTGGTCTGGACAAGGATTGTCATCAATTTGTTTAATTGATCCAACTCATCAACACTGAGAGGTTCACGTCCCCGAACCTGGCAAAAGAATCCACCGGATGATACTGAATGGTCTATCCAAAGTTCAACATCCGGAAAAAGGTCCTCAAAGGCGACTTCGAGGAGAAAAGTTAATGAACGACGGTAAATTCTGGCGCCATCGGCACTTTTCATGGTGACGGGTACTACTGTCGCATCCATAATGAGGGGAAGCGTTAATTCCCTCAACTCAGAATTTACTATCGCGCCAACAATAATTTGACGTTCTTCAAGGGGCAGTACTTCCAAAAAATCTGCGATAGTCCCGCCTCGATTACCCGATATCACTCTCCCGTCAGGTAAATGAATTTCAATCGTATCGCGTTGTTCGGTTAAGGTGCTGTTATTTTTTGTCATGAATTTGGTTTTCCCTGAAATCCAATTTTATCATAGCCACTTTGCATATAAACGCAATACATAAGGTATTGTTATTTTCGGCTAACTTATTTGAATCTGGATATGTTAGAATTTAAAGTCAATGGTTAAGAATCGAGGAATGAATAGAGATGTCAATTAAAGTTGAACCGAATCGATGGCGGTTGATTATTGATCCCCCGGCTTCAGGATCCTGGAACATGGCTGTAGATGATGCCTTACTCGAGGCTGCTCAAGAAGACGGATACCTGCCCACCCTCAGGTTGTATTCGTGGAATCCGCCCTGCCTATCTTTAGGCCATGCCCAGCATATCAGAGAAGTTGACCAGGAGGCGTTAAAAAAGATGGGGTGGGATCTTGTCAGGAGGCCTACCGGCGGACGGGCAATCCTGCATATTGATGAACTGACTTATTCAATTACCGGAAATACAGAACAGCCAATATTACAGGGTGGAATACTTGAAAGCTACCAAAAAATATCGCAGGCTTTCATCCAAATGCTGCATAATTATTCTCTTGATCCTCGATCGCGGGAAGAATCACAACAAACGAAAAGTCAAATCGAACCGGTGTGTTTTGAAATTCCATCGAATTACGAGATCACAGTTGCTGGCAAAAAGATCATCGGAAGTGCCCAGGCCAGGCGTAAGAATGCCATTCTACAACACGGGGCTATTCCACTCTCCGGGGATATCAGCCGGATCATCAAGGTTTTATCCTATACCGATGAAGACTCTCGAAGAAAAGCCGCACAGAGAGTATTATTGCGGGCAACAACCATTGAAGACCAAACTGGAAAATCTGTTTCCTGGCATCAATCTGCCATGGACCTTGTGCGGGCTTTTGAAGTAACCCATAATATGGTTTTCATTAATGGAAAATTGACGGAAGAAGAAGCTGATTCGGCAAAGAGAATTGAACAGGAAAAATATAATAACAAGTCATGGAATGAACGAATATAGCTTTATTGCTGTTCCACGATCACATGATCATAACCGAGGTCACGCAGAAAATTCGTCAGATAAGTGATTGCATTTTGTTTCGCCAGCTTGAGAATCCCATCCTGTAAAGCAGCCGCTTCAATCTCTTTCTCTGCTGCCCTTCTGACTTCTGTTTCGAGCTGAGGATTCCCTTTCGTAAATATCCCGGTTTGCCTGTCGTAAATATACGATTGTTCGTTGTCAAGTGAAGCAATAAATATCTCAGGTTCCGGTAAAGACAAAACCAGACCGCCATCACGTTCCTGAATATGGTCCAGTGAAAGTTTGCTCATGTCCACACCGGCGATGACTGTTCCATGCGCAATAAAAAGTAACTTATCACCAACGAAGGTTTTGAATAATCCCTGACCCGTTTCCCCGGTGATCACCTTTTCCACTGAATATTGGATGGTTTCCAATCGGGCTAACGGTTGAATTGAGTGAATGATCGTAATCGGGTCTGGACGAATGGTTGGCGTAGGGTGAAGGATCTCTGCAACCTGGGTTGAGATCCCTGAATTTGCTTGAACGATCGGCTGAATGATGTTGTTTACTGTTTTATTAATGGAATCAATCAGATAGATACTGATGACGAGGAAGGCTACTATTGCACCGATGACCAAAATCACTGTCCATTTTTCTTTTCGCATATTTGCTCCATCCGAATATTTAAATTATACCTTGATATTTGAATGGTTTTACTTCGATGGTAGAATTTTACAATGGTGAAAAAAATGCTAATCACATTATCAAGGATCCTTTTAGTTACTTTAGCTTCAATATTGATTTTAGCTGCTGCAGCAAGGATCTATATTGTCATTTCAACCCACAGTTATATTCGTCAACTCAATGACCAACCAGACGCCCAAGTTGCCCTGGTATTTGGTGCTGGCCTTCGCAGGGATGGCTCTCCAACAGCCATTTTGAGGGATCGAGTGCAAAGTGCGGTTGAATTGTATAAATCCGGAAAAGTAAAAAAACTTCTCATGAGCGGGGACAACAGTTATTTGGAATATAACGAACCCGGAGCAATGCGGGAATATGCCCTTAGTCTGGGAGTCCCTGAAACTGATATCGTTTTGGATTATGCAGGACGCCGAACATATGATTCATGCTATCGTGCGTTGAATATTTTTGGGATCAAAAACGCAATTTTGGTCACACAACCATTCCATCTGCCCCGGGCAGTTTACACCTGCCGAAAACTGGGTATTGAAGCCACCGGGTATGCAGCGGAAAACATTACTTATAGGAAAAGCTCGCAACTTTACTGGAATATGCGTGAAATTGCAGCCATGTTGGTCTCGACAATTGAGGTCAGCATAACTCATCCTGTTCCTGTCCTGGGTGTAAAAGAAACCATATTTCCCGAAGAATAATCTACGGCATGAACCTTGCAATAATTAGATCAACAAACCTAATTATTGTGCTTACTATTTAATAACATGAAACGTGAACAAGCCTTAGCAATCGTAAAACAATATGTGAAAAGCCCCGGACTGATCAATCATATGCTATCAGTCGAGGCAGTCATGCGGTTTTACGCAAAATCATTGAATGAGGATGTAGAGCAGTGGGGATTGACCGGATTACTGCATGATTTTGATTGGGAAATCCACCCGACTGCAGAATTGCATCCTGCAGCAGGTGCTGAAATTTTACGCTCCAACGGAGTCGAAGAAGAAATCATACATGCCATATTAAGTCATGGGTCAAATCTCGGTATTCCAAGAGTAACCAATTTGGAAAAATACCTGAGTGCCTGCGATGAAATTACCGGACTGGTCACTGCTGTTGCCCTTGTTCGGCCTTCCAAGTCTCTATATGACCTGACCGCCTCATCAGTGAAGAAAAAATGGAAAGATAAAGCTTTTGCCGCAGGTACCAACCGTGAGGAAATGGAAGCAGGAGCAGTTGAGTGCGGTCTGGACCTTTGGCAGCATGTCGATAATGTGATCCTTGCGATGAGGACGATTGCCCCTGAGCTTGGATTGGAAGGCAACCTGAAACCTGATGGGCAATAAAATAGAACGGATAGGTGAATAATGGGATTATCAGGTAAAGGCTTTTTTATATGGAAAGTACCCAGCTGTGAAAACGGGAATCCCTCCTATATTGCCGCACGAGCGGTTGAATTTAAATTCACACATGTCTTGATCAAAATTGCAGATGGTATCGCTTTATCAAATTATGATACTTTAAAGAAAATCGACTATATTGCTCCTGTCGTTACCGCGTTACGCGCAAAGGGAATACAAGTTTGGGGTTGGCATTATGTTTACGGTGATGATCCATTACAGGAAGCACGCCTGGCTGCTCAACGAGTAACTGCCTATAAATTGGACGGTTATGTCATTGATGCCGAAATTCAATACAAACAACCCGGAAAATCAACCGCTGCCAAGAGCTTCATGACAGAATTGCGTAAGTATTTGCCAAACACATTGGTAGCTTTAAGTACCTATCGATACCCAAGCTATCATATGGAGTTCCCGTTCAATTCCTTTTTGGATAAATGCAACTATGCCATGCCGCAGGTCTATTTTGAACAGGCTCATAACCCTGACGAACAACTCTTACGATGTATACAGGAATACAGGACTCTGGTTACACCACGTACCATTATTCCAACCGGACCAACCTACAAAGCTGGTTCGTGGGGACCGACAGAAAAAGATATAAACCTGTTTATGAAGACGGCGGTAAGGCAAAACCTGCCCGGGGTAAATTTTTTCAGTTGGGATGAATGCCGTAGAGACTTGAGTGCGGTTTGGAATACCATTGGGAGTTTTGCCTGGGGAAGTACACCTGTCCTTGATTTCCCAGATCAATTCATTGCCGCATTAAATTCCCGCAACCCGGATACGGTAGCTGCAATGTATGGAACAACCGCAGTCCAAATCACACCTGCCCGTACCATTCAGGGATCAGTAGCCATACGAAGCTGGTATGAAGGTCTATTTAATCAAATTCTTCCAAATGCGGTATTCACTTTAACCGGTTCTTCCGGGACAGGATCCACACGACATATCAATTGGAGCTGCACATCGACACGTGGGTCCATTCAAAATGGCAGTGATACATTCGGCTTGGTTAGCGATAAAATTTCGTATCACTACAGTTTTTATAAACTTCCCTGATTTCGACAAACTGATTAAGGTGTTTTCTTCGGTCGACCCCGGCCTTTTTGTGGTTTATCCTCCGGGGTTGTCGTACCTACAGATTTCGTTTTTGGGGATGAAATCTTACGAGTGGTACCAACTCCTTTTGGTTTAGGGCTTGTATTTTTCCTTTGACGAGCTGGATTATCACTCAGTTTCGGTTTTGTCACTTTTTTGACCGACTTTGTCACAGTCTTCGCTTTTGACGACTTAACATCCTTTTTTGGTGACTGTATTAATGCTTCTTTTTTCGAGCTTGCCCTGGTTCTTTTTTCCGGCTTGAATAATTCCAATTGCAGGTTGGTCTCATCTTTCCCGGAATGTTTTCCTAATCCAGGATCCTCTTTTGTATGTTTCGCTTTTTTTCCAACCCCATCCCAAATGGTGGTAATGCCAATCACCTGGTCACCTGGTTTCACTTCCATCACCATCTTTCCCTGAGCTGCTCTACCCGCCTGTGGAATTTCATCCACTTTCTTAGGTTTGGAAATGGATTTCATGAAGTGAACAATGAATTTTTCAGTGTTTTCTCCAACCATCATCCCGGCAATATGTTTTCCAGGGGTCATCTTCCAACCAATCACTCCCATTCCATACCTGCCCTGGGTCGGGTAATCCTTGGCAGGTGTCCGCTTCGCCCTGCCATCAGTTGTCAGCAAAACCACTGCGTGATCCTTATTTATACAGGAAATGTTAACCACTTCGTCCCCTACACCAAGCTTAATTCCAGCTACGCCTGCAGCGACCAAACCTATAGGTCGTACTTCATCTTCATTGAACCTGATACAAAATCCTTTGGTGGTAGCCAAAATAAAATCTGAACTTCCGTTGCTCTGCAGGACCCAACCCAGGATATCACCCTCATTAACCTTACAGAGTTGGAATGTCTGCGCAGAAGGGCCGGGTAAATCTGTCGCAACCGATTTTTTCAACATACCACCCCTTGTGGCAGTGGTGATGAAAGTTGAATCATTGAGCTGGCTTTTTTGCGGCAAGGAGAAGATGACTGCCAGGTTATCATCCGGATTCAATGCAGAAATTTTATGAACCGGTGTCCCCTCAGAGATTTGCGCGGCTTCTGGAACAGAATGTACTGGAATGGCTGCCGCTCGTCCAGTATCTGTTACAAGGTATAGTGTATGGTGTGTGTCACATTTCAATAACCATTCAGGGGCATCCTTACCAGACATCCACGGAGAAGAAGAGGCATTTGACCGGGCAATCTCACCTGCTTCGTTCACTCCAATCCAGACTTCTTCAGAATCCATAAGGTCAGTGACAGTCAGCATTTGAGACAGGCTTCCACCTTCCTTCATGCCGATGATGTTTGTCTTCCTTTTATCTGAAAAACTCTTTTGAATTTCTGCTAATTCCTCGGCTACTTTTTGCCTGATCTTCTCTGGCGTCTTCAACAGGTCTTCAAGCATTCGGATGGTCTGTGAAACCTCACGATATTCATCCTCGAGCTTTTTTCGTTCAAGGGCAGCCAACCTTTTTAATGGCATATCCAGAATTGCCTGTGCCTGGATGTCTGATAACGAATATTTCTTGATCAGTCTTTCTTTAGCTTCTTCGGTGTCTGATGAGTTTCTAATTAGCTTTAATGATCTCATCCAGATATTTGATGGCTATGCGCAATCCTTCCAGAATGTGAGCCCGCTGTCGAGCTTTATCCAGCTCAAATTCACTTTTCCGTTGGATCACAACCAAACGATGGTCTAAAAATACCTTTAATGTTTGCTTCAAAGTTAATAATCGGGGTTCACCACCTACCAGAGCCAACAGTGCTATACCAAACGTAGTTTGCATGGAAGTGCGTTTATATAGATTCCTGAGCACAACTTCAGGATCGATCGATTTGTTGAGTTCGATCACTACCCTCAGACCGTGCCTGTCAGATTCATCTCTCAGATCAACCACACCATCCATGTTGCCCGCCCTGACCAATTCGGCGATCTTTTCGATCAGCGAAGATTTATTGACCATGTACGGTAATTCTGTGATGATGATCCGATTTTTTCCCCTGTCCATCTCCTCTAAATGCGCCCTGGCCTGGATGATCACCTTTCCCCTGCCAGAGCCATAGATACTGGCCAGGCCCTCGCCTGCCGGGTCTTGAATGATCACACCACCAGTTGGAAAGTCCGGTCCTTTGATGAACTTCATCAGGTCTTCAACAGTCACATCGTCAAGTTGATTCCAGTGTTGGAGCATATATATAAGGGCATCCATCACTTCACCAAGATTATGAGGTGGTATGTTTGTGGCCATGCCGACAGCAATTCCTGTTGCTCCATTTACCAACAGGTTCGGGAAGGCAGCCGGAAGGACATCCGGCTCCATCAAAGTTCCATCAAAATTTCGTGAGAAATCAACTGTGTTCTTTTCGATTTGCCTCAGCATTTCGATGGAGGCCTGGGTCAGCTTGGCTTCTGTATACCGCATCGCTGCGGGAGGATCACCATCCACACTGCCAAAGTTCCCCTGCCCATCCACGAGTAAACAACGCATGGAAAAATCCTGTGCCATGCGCGCCATGGCTTCATATACAGCCATATCCCCATGCGGGTGATATTTACCTAATACTTCACCCACGATACGGGCAGATTTCTTATAAACAGAATTGTTATTCAATCCCAGATCGTACATGGCGTAAAGAATTCTACGCTGTACAGGTTTTAATCCATCGCGTGCGTCTGGCAGTGCGCGTGATACGATCACACTCATTGCATAGTCAAGATATGATTGCTGCATTTCCTGGTCAATATCAATTCGGCGAACCTGGTTTGGTGTAGTCATATTCTCTCTTTTACTGAACACAAATAAGTTTCAAGATAATTCCGAAATTACAATAATAATCTTAAGAGTATTTATATCACCGGTCAAGAAATATGGTCATGAAAAGACCCCGTCAAATTGACCGGGGTCTTGCTTAAATTCGTCCTGTATTATTCCGCGATGGGAAGCTCTAGAACTGGTGCTACTGTTTCTTCGGCCTCTTCCGGATAACCCTGCAATCCCAATGCTTTTGCTGCATCAAATCCAGACCCGGCGGGGATAAGTTTTCCGATGATGACATTTTCTTTCAAGCCGATCAATGGATCTTCGGTGGAAGCAATAGCTGCTCCAGCCAATACCTTGATGGTATGTTGGAAGGAAGCTGCAGACAGGAATGAATCGGTGCTCAAGGAAGCTTTTGTTACACCCAGTAAAATTTCGGAGTAACGGGCAATTTGCTTACCCTGAGTTGTAAGTTCCTCATTCACTTTCTTAATTTCCAATCTGTCCACAAGGTCCAAAGGCAGGTACGGGGTATCTCCCGGTCGACGAACCTGAACTTTACCCAGCATTTTACGGATAATTACCTCAAAATGCTTATCGTTAATATTTTGTCCCTGAGAACGGTACACTTTTTGGATCTCGCTCATCAAGTACTTCTGGCAAGCATCGCGTCCCTTGATCTGAAGGATCATATGCGGGTTGAGTGAGCCTTCTGTGATTTGCTGTCCAGCTTCAACATGGTCACCATCTTTGATGATCAAGCGTGCTGTGGAAGGAATTTCATATTCTCCATTTTCCTTCTGTTCGTAAGAAACGATGACGGTTCGACCTTCAATTCTTACCCGTCCAGAATGAGTAGTAGTGATTGTTGCATCATTCAAGGCGGCAACCAACCCACCAATTTCGATCTGGGTGGCATCTTCAACAGCAATAGTCCATTCTTCAGGAATGACGTACTCATCTGAAACCATTTCGCTGTTTTCTACTCGAACAATACGTAAATCAGCCATCTTTTCGTTCTGGAAGAAGTGAGCGACACCTTTAATTTCAGAAATGATCGCTTCACCTTTTGGCATTCTTCGCGCTTCGAACAATTCTTCTACACGAGGAAGACCGGTTGTTATATCTCCTCCGGCTGCGACACCACCAGTATGGAATGTACGTAAAGTAAGCTGGGTACCAGGCTCGCCAATGGACTGTGCTGCGACGACACCTACAGCTGATCCATGTTCAACAAGTGTCCCTCGACCCAGGTCCATACCATAGCATTTCTGACAAATGCCATGTGTTAATTCGCACATCAATGGTGAACGAACTTTAACTTCCTGGACCATGGCCTCTGTAACCCGGCGTACCCTTTCGCGGTCCAGAATCTCATCCCGTTCAACGATCAATTCACCGGTGGCCGGATTATAGATATTTGCAGCAGCCAACCTACCATAGAGACGAACTCCCATCGGTTGACCAGCAACATCATCTTCCTTGCGGATATATACACCTTCTTCGGTTCCACAGTCTTCGGTATTGACGATAATATCCTGGGCAATATCCACCAGTCTTCGGGTCAAATAACCGGCATCAGCAGTACGAAGAGCTGTATCTGCCAGACCTTTTCGAGCACCATGGGTTGAAATGAAGTACTCCAGGGCGGTTAATCCTTCGCGGAAGTTGGAAATAATTGGTAAGGGGATGATACGTCCTGATGGATCAGCCATCAAACCACGCATACCAGCCAACTGTGAAATTGGACCAAATCCACCTTTGGTTGCTCCGGAATTTGCCATGACGGCAATATTTCCGTTTGGATCCATATAGTTGCGGACTGCATCACCAACCTGTTTGGTTGTTAACTGCCAGATCTCAATGACGCGTTCGTTCTGCTCTTGTTCGGTCAGTAAACCACGGCGGAAATCTTTTTGAACGTCTTCGACTTCACTTAATGATTTATTGATGATATCTGTTTTTTCTGGCGGAATAGTAATATCCGCAACAGCGATCGTAGCACCGGAAACCATTGCATAATGGAAACCGATATCCTTGATACGATCAGCAATTTCGGTCGTTACGTCCTGACCACAAATCTCATATACGGTCGCTACCAGATCCTTCACAGCACCTTTTTCCAGTTCCTGATTAACAAACTGGATTTCAGGGGGCAATATCCGGTTGAATAGTACTCGTCCAACCGTAGAATTCAATATCCTGATCTCAGGTTTCAACAAGCGATTATTCTTATCGTCATACCAGGTTTCCATACGAATTCTGATCTTGGCGTGAATTTCAACCTGATCTAAACTGTATGCAAGTTCAACATCATCCATATCTGCGAAAATTCTGCCGTCGCCCTTGTGAGGACGGTTATCTTCTACAGTCAAGTAATACACACCCAGAACCATATCTTTGGATGGGGAAATAATTGGTTCACCATCGGCTGGTTTCAACAGGTTCTTCGATGCAAGCATCAAGGTACGGGCTTCTTTGACTGCCTTATCGGACAAAGGTACATGAACAGCCATCTGGTCGCCATCAAAGTCAGCATTGAAAGCTGTGGTAACCAATGGGTGTAATTGGATGGCGCTTCCTTCAATGAGGACGGGTTCAAACGCCTGGATTCCCAGCCTGTGCAAGGTTGGTGCACGGTTTAGCAGGACAGGGCGATCACCAATGACTTCTTCCAGTACTTCCCACATCTCAGGCCGGTTGCGCTCAATAAATCGCCTTGCGCCTTTTACATTTGCAGCAAAGTTATGAGATACAAGCCGGGAAATCACAAATGGTCGATATAATTCTAACGCCATGGCTTTGGGCAGACCGCATTGATAAAGTTTCAATTGCGGACCAACAACAATCACCGAGCGTCCAGAATAGTCCACACGTTTTCCCAATAAGTTTCCGGCGGAATCTACCTTTTTTACCTTTAAGCATATCGCTTAAGGATTTCAATTCTCTGCGTCCACGGCGGGATAATGCTTTTCCACGCTGTGAATTATCTACAAGGGAATCCACTGCTTCCTGGAGCATGCGTTTTTCGTTTCGAACGATAACATCGGGAGCACCAAGCTCCAGCAATCTTTTTAACCGATTGTTGCGATTAATCACCCGGCGGTAAAGATCATTCAAGTCAGATGTAGCAAACCTTCCACCATCAAGCTGAACCATTGGTCGCAGGTCTGGAGGAATTACGGGAAGAATGGTTAATATCATCCATTCCGGTCGATTTCCTGATCGTCTGAAGGCTTCTACAACTTTCAAGCGGGTTGTAGCTTTTTTACGTTTCTGTTTACTGCGAGAAGTCTTTACTTCGTGCCAGAGTTCTTCTGATAATTTTTCCAGGTCCAACCGGCGAAGAATATCATAAAAAGCTTCTGCGCCCATATCAGCCCGGAAAACCTGACCCCAGCGGGTCTTCAGTTCGCGATAACGGCTCTCACTTAAGAAAGTGAAGGTGCGCAATTCCTGTAATTCATCGCGTTGGTGAGATGAATGGCTTCGCCCTTCAACAGATTGGTCTTCGAGCTGGTTTCTCAGTTCATTCATCTGGAGATCTGATTCGGCTCGGACCGTTTCAACCAGCATCTTGACCTGTTCCAGTTCGCGTTCCTTCTGATCCTTCAACTCGGTTTCGATCTCTTCCAAGCGTTCTTTGACCAGTTTATTGATCTTTTTCAGAAATTCGCCAGTTACTGTGGCTCCAGCTTCTGCAATGACCACACCAGTGGATTTGAATAAAACCGGGGAGGAAAGCGCTGAACCCATTTTCTCTTGTAATTGTGTTTCAAGAGCCTGTCCTTCTTTAATTACAGGGTCAAGCTTCGTGGCTGTTTCTTCGTCATATCGTTCATCAATACTGGTTTTTTGTGTCTGGAATTCTGCCAGTTTCTTATCGCGACCAATCTTGACTTCCGCTATCTTCGAATTAATTGAGGTAGCCTGTTCCCGTTCGGAAACATTGATCTCATCCTGCAGACGTTTAAGTGCTTTTTGACGGGCATCTTCATCAACGTAGGTGATGATATATTGAGCAAAATACAACACCCGATCCAAATTGCGCCTGGAAATATCCAGCAGAAGACCCAAATAAGATGGAATGCGGCGGGTATACCAAATATGGGCGATGGGGGTGGCAAGCTCAATATGACCCATGCGTTCACGACGCACTGATGAACGGGTTACTTCAACTCCGCATTTATCGCAAACGATGCCTTTGTATCTTGGATTCTTATATTTACCGCAATAGCATTGCCAATCTCTTGTGGGTCCAAAGATCGCTTCGCAAAACAAGCCGTCTTTTTCCGGACGTAGTCTTCTATAATTGATCGTTTCTGGTTTTAGGACTTCTCCATACGACCAACTTTTTATGGTTTCGGGAGAAGCAAGATTTATACGAAGTGCGGTTAAGCCCTTTGTTTCCACTAAATACCTCCTACTGTGACTGGACCGGTAACATTAACGATTTAAAGCGCTTAGGTTGTAATCCCATCGCGCTTGATTTAAAATTAACAAACAGACATTATACGCATGAAATCTTATTATACTAATTCATGCTCACTTTCGTCAAGATAAGAATTGGAATTTGTGTATATTGTTATTCGGATTGGACTGTAGGCTCTTCCTTTATCTGAGCTTCTTTTATTCTATCAACATCTACGACTGCTGGAATCTGCAGGAAGAAAGTACTGCCTTTCCCAAGTTGACTATCCACCCACACCTTGCCACCATGACGCTCAGCAATCGATTTTACGATCGCCAGCCCCATACTGGATGGTTTTTGAACATATCCCTCCCGTTGGGAGCTGCGGAAGAATTTCTCAAACAATCGGGGAATGTCCAACGGGGCAATTCCCTTACCATTGTCTTTTACTTCGAAAACAACAGATGCTGAATATTCTGAACAATTAATGGTAACCTGGCCACCGACTGGAGAATACTTAATTCCATTTTCGACCAGGTTATATAACGCCTGCTGTAAAAGGGCAGAATCGGCATTCACTATGGGGTCGCTTTCTTCGGCTATTTCGTTCAGAACCGTGATGTTTTTCTGCACTGCCTGCAGCTGAAGGGTGGCTTCCACTTTTTGAACCACCTCCTTGGCATGGACAGGCTCCAGTTGCAGCCCAATTCCCGCTTCAATACGGCCCAGGTCCAACAAGTTGTTAACAAGCCGTGACATGCTCTCAATGCCGGTGGTGATCTTCTTCACATAGTTTTTCTGCTGTTCATTCAACTCGCCAACCATTTGAAGCATGGTTGCATTTCCCCTCATCAGGGTAAGAGGTGTGCGTAAATCGTGACTGACTGTCGCTACGAATTCTGATTTGAGCGAATCAACTTCCTTAAAGTGGGTGATATCGCGGAGGATGCAAACCTTTCCAAGTTGTGTCGTTTCTACAACCATATCAGCAATGGAAGCATAAAATACTCTTTGTTGATCAAGTCTGATCTCACGATTATTTGCTCCAGATCTAAGTAAACTGAGCAATTCCTGGTTTGATATCACATCCTGGATCTTTTTCCCCTCAATGAATAGCTCATTCATTTTGAATAGTTCCCTGGCCGGGTTGTTGGCCAGGATGATCGTTTCATCCTGGTCGATCACAAATATCGGGTCAGGTGTGGATTCAAGAATGGCTATCAATCTTTTCTTGCCCAGCTCAGCAGATTTGTATAGCCGGATATTTGTCACTGCCAGGCTGACATCTGAAGCGAGGGTTGACAGGAATTTAACTTCAGATTCCGGAAAAGACCGCGGTTGATCATATGCTGTCCACAAAATGCCAAGGAAACGATTATTATTCCGGATGGGTACAGAAATTATTGCGGCCGGATTTAGCAATTCCGGATTTAGTTTTAAGACTCTTCCGCGGATTAAGTTGTTAAGGCTGATCACATCCCTGCTGCGGGTTAAAGCCATCACCTGTTCATCCAGGTAAGTATAGTATTTCAGTGTTTCACCCAGCCCAAAACTTGTGGGGGTATTCGAATATGGATCAGTATCCGGTTCAGGCACAAGGACAATCCGCGCCATACTGCCGCCGTTACTAATTGCTGCTTCAAGGATCGGTTGGAGTGCTGATTCAAGATCAAGATGGGTGGCTATTCCCTGGCTGACCGAAAGTAATAGATTCAACTCATCGATGCGGTCTTTTAAAGTCAGACGCATCTGTTCAAACATCTGTCCGAGTTGGCCGATCTCATCATCCCCGCGAATGTACTGGGTATGGTCCATCGTTCCTTTTGAGATCCTGTCAGCCTCATTGGTTAATACTTTGATGGAATAAGTGATGGATGATAATCCGGCTTTAAAGATCAGGAATAATAAAACTGCTGCTGCAATGAGAATTGCAAACATGGGTAACGTGACTTCCCAGGTTGCCGCTTGAACTTCAGCGGATGGAACTGCCAGAACAACTGACCAATCCAAATTCTTGGAGGGTTTGTAGTAGATCAGTAGTTGATTATTGCCGGCAGTAGTCAATGTGTAAAAACGTTCTGCCGTAGATAATTCACCCGGGTAGGTGGAATTTAGGTAATCAACATTCTGATGGTAGATCACCTTCCCATTCTCATCAATGATATAACCTTCTCCGCCTTTTTGAGACATGTTATTTAGTAAGTAAATGGTGGACTGGGTATACGGATTGGTAGCCAGGTCACTTCTTCCCACCATTACCCCTCTTAACCTGCCTAAATCATCCTTTACAGGAACAGCAAAAGAAATTGTGACAGCATTGCTTCCCGCAGTCGAAAATGCTGTGTATGAGTTGAGAATTCCACCATTGACGGTTTGCTGGATAATCCCTATTTCCTCAAGTGAGAGCTGAGCGATACTGCTTTCAGGATAGCTGACAAGTACTTTGCCGTCCTTATCAACAAATGCTAGCTGCTTAAAGAATTGAATTGTCCTGATGCTTTGTGCCAGGCTGATTTGAATATCCTTCGTAGCATCACCATTCAGTGGTAGAGCACGTGCATACTGGGTCAGCAAGTCATTACCAGTATTAATAAAAAATGGGATTCCATCAGCAGCCACTTCGGCTGTACCTGCTAAACGTGCTTGTACCAGTTTTCTGGCTGCAGCTCCTGAAACCAGCCAGGTTCCTACTAATAGAGCAAAGAATAGAAAGAAAACGAAAGGACCAACACCCGTGAAAAAACGTCTGGTAAGGACATTCTCGTCGGTTGCCGGGAACAATGGTCCAGGTTTGACCCAGCTAGCCTGGTAATAATTGGATAAGAAATACCCCACAATACCGGCAAGAATATTCGGGGTAATTAGCAAGACAAATGCACCAGCCAGGGTAAGAAGACTGCCTCCCAACTGACCGCTCAACATGCCGGGTTCACCAATCGAATAGTCTCCAATTGAAGTGACCATAAAGAAGGCGGCAGAAACCAGGGCTGCGATTAGCGGATTTCTGAGCAACCGGTAAACCCAGCCGCGATAGCGCATTCGAATTAACTCACAGTAAACAAGAGCAACGATGCTGTATTCAAATGGAATTAAAAGACTGTGCTGAGTAAAGGAACTAATCAGTAAACCTGTTACCCAGGCGGATATAACAGCATAAATTGGTGGCATTAATCCACCAGCAAGGATCCAGGGAATGGCAGCAAAAAGTGGGATCAATAGTGTAGCTGATGCACCCACGTAAAGACTGTTTTGGACTTCTTCCAGGGAATTTAACCGCAATGCAACAAATAAGGATGTAAAAGGTACCAGGATGATCAATAATGCCAACAAAACAGAATTCCCCTGGTTTTTCTTTGGTCCCTTTTCTTGCCAATATCGAAGACGCCAATATAAGATTACCAGGTAGAATCCAATAAGCCCCCAGCCTGTAATACTATGCGGCAATTGGAGGCCAAAAGGGTTCCCTATGAGAGTGATAATAAATTCCATAATGTCAAGAGAGCGCCAGTAATTTTACTAATTATATATTTATACTAATTGTCAGGCAACAGAGCCATGCGATTAAATTTATTTCGAGATTGTTTATATAAGGCTGAGACCCCTTTCTTGATCGGTTCTGATCCTACTTTTTCAATCCACTTTATTGTAGCAGTTTTTGCTTTATCAAAACAAGCTTTTGAATACACCAGTTTCTCGTTTTCAGAAGCCAATGCCAGTTTTTCTGCGCCGTCCATAAAAGTTTCTTCCAATTGGTCGCGTTCTTCCCGATATAGAGCAATCCTCTGAGAGTAATCCATGATCACTGACCGGTGAAGTTTTTCATGCATCCACCAGAGTGAGTCAGGATCATATTTCCCGGTGGGAGTACTTCCCATTTCTGGTAACCCGGCTTTAAACCATACTGGTTTGAAGATCCCCGTGCAGGGAGCGGCAGTTCCAGTGAACCAATGCAATTGATCCTCCTGAAATAGTTCAGATACCATTGATCCGGTGGTCTCATTGATGCGGATTGGTCCAATGCCGGCATGCATGCAGATATCCGCCCCAGTTAATCCTCGATCCGGTGACCAGGTTGAAGATTCACCCCTTCGATGAGTTCTTAGAATACTCATCAAATCACGGGCTTCCAGATTGGTTTTCCCACTCATCAAGTTCATGGTTGTGCAAGATTGGCGTCCTTTGGCATCCCCAAAGTATGTAAATAAGGAGTCAGAGTAACACTTGCTGAAATTAAAATCATCCTTATTCTTGCACCATTTCTTATCCACCGCATAAGCAACCAAATCACTGGATGCCAGGTCCCATTTATCCGTTATAGTGATTGCATTGGAAATCGTGCGAATACCCGTGACATGTTCGGCTGCCCATTGCTTCCCCGCAGTTTCCAGAACCCAGGCTTCTTTTGGATCAGCAATAAGGAAACTATTGTGATAGTAAAACGGATGCAAAAACCCGCAATTACCCCCTTGTCCATATTTTTCAAGCAATTCAGTAATGACTTTCACGGCATCCAAAGCTGTAGCAGCCCTTTCAAGCGCCAACCGCAATAGATCCATACCTGTCAAACTGGTTCCTTTATCGTAAGGAATACGAGTGAAGACTGCCTCATTGCCTATGGTAACCCCATACTCATTCGCCCCCATTTCTCCTCCCCAGATCCAAAACGGTCTGGCGAGAATGATCGCATTCGTGGTGGCTGCCTGTGGAATGGTTAAATAGGTACAATGTACATCATCCCCCGGAAGATATTTTTTTCGGGGGTGCATTTCCAGGATGTGCGCCTCATTCGGGTCACGATCACTGTTTTTTCCAAATAATGCTATACCCTTTTTTGACCGGTTGGCTGGCACATAGATCGTATCGCACATACCTTCACCCTTTCACTTGTGGTTAACTTCTATTCTGTTGCTATTGTCGCCCATGAGGGCGACAAAATATGTCAGGAATAATATCCCCGGTACTCTTCCGGAAGCAACTCAGCTATTTTCTTCATTACAAAATCCACTTTTTCCTGCCTCAGCTCTGAACCAGTTTTCCCTTTCTCATCAAATACCGGAAGAAAAAACGGTTTGCCCACGATCATCGAAGCTCGCGGGCGCTTCCCATGTAAGAGTTCAGATAAGAAGTCGTCAGTAGTTCCCACCATAGCCAGAGGTACGATATTGACTTTTGTTTTTTCAAACAGGTAGGTAATACCAGCTTTTGCTTTCCGCATTCCCGGCGAATGTGACCGGCCGCCTTCCGGAGCAATTGCCAATGATTTGCCTGATAGAACAGCATCAACTGTTCTATGCAATGCGGTTCGATCTATTTCTCCCCTATCTATTGGTATTCCGCCATAAGCCTTTGCCAAAATGTCCTGACCCGGACGATTCCAAACATCTGATGCCCCCAATACTTCAGGAAATGTCGGCCAATATGCAACTATCAGTGGTGCTTCAAAAAGGGATACATGGTTAAAGATCAAAATATAAGGGTCATCCGGTATATTTTCAAATCCGATACGTTCAACGCGGCTGAGTATATTGAACAACGCCTTGAACACCGGGCGAATGATCCGGCGAGCCACATGATTGTAGAATGGGATTTTATAATCGCTCATTCAAATTCAGCCTTAATTTTTTCCACAACCTGGAATACCGATAAATGATCTGTATTGATTATGACAGCATCTTCTGCTGGTTTTAAAGGTGCAATTTGACGAGTCGAATCGATCTCATCCCTTTTCTTTATCCCGGCAAGAATGTTCTCAAAATTAGCTGCTTCACCCCTGTCGATCAATTCCTTAAATCGTCTTCTCGCTCGCTCTTCGGAGGATGCATCCAAATAGATCTTTACCTTTGCTTCCGGTAGCACCACAGTTCCGATATCGCGCCCTGCCATGACAACTTTTCCGCGAAGTCCAATTTGGCGCTGTTGGTAGGTCATTGCTTTACGAACGCCTGCATATGCTGAGACCTGTGATACATGCTGGTCCACCAGGCGGGTTCGAATTTCCCAGGTGATATCATTCCCGTCCATGAGAACATCATACTGACGTCCGTCATTGACTGAAGGTTCAGAGATATCAATTTTCACCTTTTCAGCAAGGGCAGTTATTCCGGGTTCATCCAATAAAGATATATTGGATTGGAGCACACCGTATGTAACAGCCCTGTACATAACGCCTGTGTCAAAATAAAGGTAGGCAAGTTCTTTCGCAAGGATTGCTGCAACAGTGGATTTACCGGAACTTGCAGGCCCATCAATGGTAATCGCATCAGGAATTGACATTTATATTTCCAATCAGATGATAATTATTTCCGGGATTACCAAATAAATAATTCCCGGTTTGAGGATTTTGTACATTTACTCTTTACCGATATTCAAGATTAACACCATCAGATTATTCAAGTTCTATTTTTCTCGTTATTGAGATGGTAAACTGATCGTTCCACCCGGGAATTGATCTGCCCTTACCCAAAGCACAACTGATGTGTTCGAGTAGGATACTTTTCGGTGGACAAGCCATGAAATCCAATCCATTGCGGTAAAATTCTGCCAATCAATGGTTTGCTCGAAAATAAAATCCTGTCCGCGGTATTGATCCTGAAATGCAAACGTCTGATCATTTCCAGCCAGAATAACAGCTGGTTGCTGATCCTTTTCAGTTGCCAATTGATATGTAATCTTTGAAAAATCCTTAAAACCCCATTTTAGTACATTTGAATCCAAACCAACCACTGAAACACCAATCCCGGTTGAAGTATCAGCATTCCAATTTGAGATCTCATTGATCGTCTTCTTGATCAATCCCAATTGTGGCACTGTCTGGGCTGATCCTATCATTTCACTTTGCAGCCCTGTTCCTACACCTGAAACCCGCCACCCGGTCGACAAAGTGTACAAAAATAGAATTACCAGAATGCCCCAGATATATCCTTTCAAAGCAACTGTTCTGGACCATCCTAATACTATCAGGATTGCACTTACGAGAAGGATCCCAATTCCGCCGCCAACCGCCAGAATGAGCTGATTCTGGTCCCCGCCATAAGTCAATTTCCCGAAATTGAACCATAAAAAACCTGCAATCGTCATGATCAAGATCGCGACTCCCATGGTCGGAATTAACTCACCACCTTCTGTGTTTAGGTGATGCTTGATCTCAATAACTGCCAAAGTGTATAAAGGAAAAACCAACCAGAAAAATTGTGTCAATTCCCGGCCTGGATTTACCAAAATCAGAACCAAGCCAGCCAGGAGCCAGATAAAAAGAAATTTTCCGAAGCTATTTTTCTCAATCAGGCTTCTGATCCCACCCCAAATTCCAAAGATCAGTCCCAGCGGGAAGTAGAATATTATGCCCAGCAAGAAAAGCGGGAAGGAAAGGAATTCCTGACTTTTCCAGGTGTGAAAATAATCCGTAAATGAACCGGCAAGTGCATTTAATGATCGCGGATAGGATAAGAAAAGCGTTCCAATAAGAACAACTGTAAGGATTAATGCCAGCCAAAATATGCGATCACGGATGGTTTCAGTAATTATGGATAGGGGTTGAGGCTGCTTTTTATTGGATTCCCTGTCGATCATCAGCCAGACAACCACCGCAATCGCCAGTGGAATAAGAGCTGACCAGATACCTGCTCCGCCAAGCAATGCAAGACCACATACCACTCCAGACCCAATAATTTTCCGATTGATCAAAAAATATACCGCCAGACCCAATAAAAACAGAGAAATTGTCGAACCGCCAGCTGTCCGGGATAGAGAGACAAGGGAGGGATCCAGTGCCAGAAATGCAGCCAAAATGAATTGTCTCCCCAGTTTCCGATATTTTTACGATAGAGAAATGGGATAGCGATCACTAAAGTACCAAATATTGCGGGAATCAAACGGGCAATGAAGTTGGTTTGGTCAAATAAAGTAAACAGGAAACTTGTTAACACCAGGTAGAGAGGTTGTCCGGACCAATTAATCGCCTGCCCTTTAGCTGTCATTAATGCCTGCAATGCTAAATTAGCTTCACTTTCGGAAAGTGTTTGATCTCCTAAATGTAAAAACCTTATAGCAATTGCCAGAACAGCGATCCCAAAGATAATTAAATATTGGTTTCTAGAGAATTTTTCCTGCATCATTTTGTTGATCCAATATAAGAATAGATGGCAACGGATTGATTTTGGAAAACAGGTACCAGGTTTTGTATAAATTTAGAATCGTCCACCTGATATTTTGTGCGCTCCAAACCGCCGACATAGATATATTTTACCTTGTAAAGATCAAGAATGCTTTTAGCTTCCAACCAATCGGGAGTGGAATATAATCTCTCTATATCCGGTTCCCGATTTCCTATCTCCTCTGCCCCCCCACGCCATTGGCTTTCATGCGGCGGCCAGCCTAAAACACCTGGCATGCCGCTCAGTGTAGCCACCCGGGCAAAACTGGAATAGCTTCCACCGACGGCTTCCACAACATATCCGAAAGGTGCATTTGACAGCCACTTGATCGCCTCAGCTTCGTCAGGATTGTACTTTTCCATATAGGATGTACCATCCAAATTAAGACCATTAGCGGGATGAAAATTGTTGGTTGTATTCGCGATACCAATCAGGGGGTACGCTAATCCACAGAGGACAACAAAAACGATCAGAATTTTGCTCAGAACGCCAGATAGGCGATGGACTGCCATCCAAATCAATGCAACACCAACACTGGCAGCCAACGACCACAGCACCCAGGCCTGGTAATAGAATTTAAAAATGGTATTCATTCGCCAGCCAAATTGATCACGCAGATAAACGAATTCGGGGATCAAGGTCAGAAATATCCCGGCCACAATGATAAGGAGGGTAAACACAACTCCCATTGGAATTGAATCAATCTTTCCCAACTTGTCTACATCTGGCAATGTAAATTTCCGCGGTACAAATAATGACCGCTGCGATAAGTGTACCCAGCAATAATAAAGTGACCCAGGTTCCGGGTGCAGAAAATCTCCTAAGGAATGCAGTACTAACCAATTGCCCGGTCGCAGCACCTTCCGCCCCTTGAATATTGAGGAAGTAGTAACCTGCTTCACTGAGTTTTATCCCCAGATTGCCCGGAAGAAGAGCTGACCATTTATCAGAGTTAGCCGCAAAAAGGCCCAGCCCAAATCCGCCTGCCCATAAAGCAACCAGAACTCCCAATGCAACAAGGAATCCTTTCAACAATCCTTTCCCCGGTTTTTGTTGCAGCACCAGATATAACACAAAGGTGAATATTGGTATTAACAATGTACCAAACATCATCCAGAAATGAGTGCCCCGGGTCGAAAAGACCATACTTGGGATAATTCCTCCAGCCTGCGATGAAAACCCGATATAAAATGGTAAATACAGCAGAATTGAACCGACAACCATCAGGATGCCCAGGCTGAGCATCTTCCAAACTTCATCCCATTTGAAACCGTGCACCATCACCCTTCTGGCAAAGTATGCTGCCAGGAAAATAGCCAGATAGACAGGGAAATCCCAGGTATTCAAGAACGCCATTCCACCCAGCAGGATCGTAAAGAAGGCAAGGTTTATTGGCGGAATATGTACTTCGATCCCCCAAATGGAAAATCCTTTTTCATCAATGGTCAGGAAGATATTTAATGCCAGGGCGAGCATTAAGGTAACAAAAGGAAGAGCCAGAACATGCGGATGAAGGTCAGCCAGGAGAAAAGAGAAAAATGGGAATTCGTCAATGATCTCCAACCATTCACCATTCATTTTGTAGTCTGACAATACCCGGGAAGCCCGCCACCAGATAATTCCCGCCGGACGGGAAGGCCACCAGGAGAATGGTAGAGCCGGAGCCTGGGTTAATTCCTGCAAGTCCAGCCATTTCCAGAATTGAGATTGGTATGTTCCATCCACCCCTCTGGCCCAGAATAAGCCGCGAGAGTGAATGAATTCGAAAATCCCTTCAAAATTACTGATAACCAGTGTGAATAATGGTCCAAATAATGGTAGGAGGAAATTTGTTGTTCCAATTTCCTTTGAAACCTGCTTCCCGTTCAGTTTCAAAATCCATTTCTTTACGCCATCAGAATTGATGATGTTATAAACCAGGCCATACATGCCGATTCCGGTGAGGGAAAAAACCAGCGAGATCATCAAATTGAATCCAATTCCCGATGGAGTTGCCGTCAATTTGACCAGCATGGCAGTGATCACGTACCCGAAGTAATAATAAGAAATGGAGTAGCCTGCCAGCCAGGGGTCATTCGGCGGGAAGGTGGCGGAATGTAAAATTGCATTGATGAATGCCAACTCCATCGGTTTTTCAGTACCGGTAATATCCGGACTAGCTGCGCGCAGCAAAGCGATCAATACAAATAACAGGAGGAACAGTATTTCTGTGGTGATCAAATACCCTTTTTGATCCAGGAATATTTCTTTTAACGCTTTCAGGGGGTTCTTTTTACTGATACCGATGCTGAGTAAAGTGAGCAGGATCAACGCCAGGAGAATCCCGCCTGAATCGTTTTGCATTACATGGTAGGAGGTGAATACCCAGAATATGAATCCGGTAAGCATTAACCCGAAAACCCGGCTAAATGCATAGCCGCGGTCTTTTAATGATGGCAGGAGATACTGGATCAGGGGGAGGGATAATAATCCAATAAAACTAATTACCAGATACCATATCAAGAAATAGATCATAGCCATCCCTATATGACGGGTTAATCAGTTACGAACTGAACTGATCCATCAGGTGCAAACCCTAATGGGATTTCAGTTTCAACTGCGTTAATATTCAACTCTCCATAAATATGCGGATACCAACTTCCATTCGGAGCTTGCTCGGTTCGAATTTCAGATTTCAACTTTTGGATATTAATTTTTAATACGATCAGGTCCGGCACACCAAGATAATACCGTGTAGCCGTTGCAGCAACTTGACCTGCCAGTGAGCAGTGGATAAATCCCTCGGTTGCAAAACTCTGAGGGCTGTACGATCCCCGTTCTTTGGCGGTTTGCCATTCCTTAATATCAATGATGTGATAAATATATCCCATTACCAGCCTGCTCAATACTCATAGGTTTACTTCTAAAATGGTTGTATTAGCTTTTTGATACACAATTTTCCAGGGTACTCCATCCAATTGATAGAATTTGGCAAGGCCTTCCAGAGGATATATCGCCAGTTCCAATTGGCCGACAACAATATATTTCACTCTATATTTTTGAAGGAAAGAGATCGAATCAGGTATGGATGTTGTGGAATAGAACGAAGCGATCTCTGCAACACGTCCTGTAACCCATTCTTCGGGAGTTACAGCCCTTTGCTGCCTTTGATGCCAGTTCCAACCCAATACACCGGGTAAACCGGTGTTGATGGTGTAGCGGTTTCCCCAGCGGTATTCAACTACATTCCCTTCGACAATCACGGGAGATCCTTTGACATTCGCCAGCATCCATCGGATACCATCCAGGTCTTCTGCCAGCTGCATGGTGTGACCATTCTCTTCATATGTGGCGCCAATCATATAATTGATACCATTCAATGAATGGGACGCTGTATCCACATAACGGTCGGTGATCTTATCTATTCCACCAAAAATTGGGAACATAGCTGCACCTAACAATAACAGGCTTGCTGCTGTCCGATAAACCGGTCCCCAGTGCATCCTGCCTGCATTCATCCGTTCCAGAATCCACCAGGCAGAAGCTGCAGCGCTAATGGCAAATAGCGTCCACACTTGAAGGTAAAACTTGAAGACCGTATTCATTCTACCGATATCACCCTTGAGAACGAAGACTTCCACAAAAAGTGTCAATACCAGGCCGGTACCAACAAAAAACAGGACCACCCGCTTGATATCCGGCAAATCCGGGCGGATCATGATCACTGCAGCCCAGGCAGCCAAAGGCAATACAAACCAGGCTATCCCGGCTCCCACATAAATCAATAAAATGGTGAGGAGGATTACAAGGATAAATAATCCTTGAACCAGCCAGAGATAAGGCCGGATCTTTGAAAGTGACCTAAGCGGGGTAAATGCCATCCAATCAATGGTTTCTCCACTCAGCCAGGCAATAATAAAGAACAGGAATACACCCCAATGCGTAATATATGACCAGAAAGGTGTGGTGGTCCCTTTCCATAGTTCAACAGAGTTATAGCCAGCCCCGTACCAATAAGTGAAAGGTTGGTACAACAGCATGGATAACCCTGCAATCGCCGCCAGGAAAAGAACAAGTCTGATCCAGAAATGGTTAAGAATTGGAATGTCCTTCCAAAACTCGTTCTGTTCACTCTTCCACCTGAAGCTGAAATATACAATACACAACAAGCTCAACGCCAGATAAACTGGGAAATCCCACGTATTGGTGGGTCGCAGTGCACCCACAGCCATTGCCCCGGTGAACAAGACAGCGCCAATGCCCAACAACTTCAATAGCCTGGTTTCTCCGCCGATATGACCTTTCCCCAGGATCAAACCTGTGATCCAACCCATCACCAGGATCGTGATCGGTAATGCGATCATGTGAGCATGCATATCCGCATATAGAAAGGTGAAAAACGGGAATTCGGTGATTGGTTCCACATCGTTTGGAGCCGGAATAGCCCGGCTGGGGATCCAATACCAATCCCCTGGTGAGAATGGGAGCTTTACTCCTTTTACCAGCTCTACAAACCCCTTAAATGACCAGATCCAGCGCTGGAACACATTTGCAAGGAGAATATCTCCACCTGGTGCTGCCAATCGCTGCAAACCCTGCCAGATCATGCGGACTGTCCCTAAATTGCCCAATAGTACCAATCCGGCAGCGCCAGCCAGGCCAAACACATAAGGCATCCAAGGATGTATTGCCTTCTCAATTAATTCTTCACCTTCAGGTATTTGCCTACTGGAATTTTGGCTATGCGTAGTAATATTCCAGATGATCGAGAACATGCCGACAGCCATAATGCTATATAGTGTCGGAAGGATCAGATTATATGCCAGGGATGGCATGATTCCTACCAGCTTTACGAGCATCCCTACGATGACAAACCCATAATAGTAGTAATTGATATATCCGCCGGCAAACCAGGGATCATAAGGCGGGAATGTGGTGCTTTTAATGACCGCATTAAAGTAGGAGAAATCCATCGGCTTCTCGCCGCCCTTGTAGGGGTGCCAGAGATCAGGATTACCAACCCGGATCAGTAGATCGATCAGGAAGAAGAGTAAGATCACGCCTTCAATGATCAAAACTACTCTCTTTTTCTCAGCGAAGAATGTTTTCAACTCATTTTTTTGAACAAGAGCCAAAATCAGGTTTATGGCAGCAATGACCATCAGGACAGCAAAGAGAGTCAATCTGGTAACCGGTATTCCAACTGATCCGACCCACCAACTGAGCAGTGCAAAGAGCAGCATTCCCGTCATGCGTGAGAAAGCATAGCCCTTATCTTTCAACCCCGGGAAGGCAAGATGGACCAATGGAAATACCATCAATCCCAGTAAACCGATGACGAGATACCAAAGGACAGCGCTTACAGCCGGATACGTATTAATAATGTTATTAACATTGAATAACTCATACCAGGTGCCACCTGATTGTTGTTGGATCAACCGATTTTCAGGCAGGAGAAGATCCTTCTGCTTCTGCGGACGCATGGGTACATCGTTCAACGGCAAGTGGACCACCCTGGTGAGGTCGACGCTGTTAAATAAAGTCCTGTGTTACTTCAGGACTATATGAAGATGTCTTCCGGAAGATCAATACTTTGGGATGGTCATAAACTGTAAAGGCTTCTTCGGCAAACTGGTCGTTGATACGCAAACTACCCAGGTTTGGGTCTGATTGGAACACTTTTACCAGTTCAAAACCAAGCTGTCCGTTGAACATCCCCGGTTGGGCAACGCTGTAACACCAGATCAAATCCTTGTTTTCAGGGCAGCCTAATAAATTTCGATAATACAAGGTAGCCATGGGATACCTTTCAGGTATCCTGACTGTGGTTGCCCACTGCCGATTTGAACTAATGAAAATCACATCCGCTTGATCCAGGTTGGTTATAAAACGCTGGCGCTTATCACTGTCTTCTTCCCAATACATCTGGAAATTCAAACCACCCGGATAAATTCCACCATAACCGTCATAATTATCTATACGCAGCGGCAGCCCATCATCCCAATCGGATTCATTCGCCGGGGCGGTTCCATAGAAAGTAAATGCTGACCCACCTTCTGGAGCGTCCAGAATGATCTGATACACATGGTTTTTCGTAACCCGAAAAGGCTTATCCAATTTGAACAGATAAGAATCCCCACGGTAATCAGATTTGGCAATAAAATCTGCAGTTACACTTGACCCGGACGATATTCCTTTTTCCGCATCTTCAAGACGAATATTGAATTCTTTTACTCCGCTTACAGCATAAAGGTCCACCATTTTGTAAACAAATATCTCGTTGATGTCCCCGGTGGCATTCGCAGTGAAGCTGAATAGACCTGGATTCTCATTATCGATCTGCATGCCTTCCGGGTAAGGCAAAGGCTGATTGTAGATTTCCTCTGAAGTGACGATGTGAAGATTGATCGGTCCAGGTATATTCTGGTAGATCCAGCGGGAGGCTTCGATGCGGGTGACAGGCCGGGTATAGATGCGGGTGAATGCATAAGCCCATAATCCGGTACCTACGACTGTGATCAGCGTAAGGATTATTGCGATTCCTCTTAGGCTGTGCTCCTCAGAATCCTCTTTTACTTTATCCCACAGGTAAAAGATCAGCCATGCCCCCATGATGACCAGGGTTGGATAAACCAATACCATGTAACGCATTGAAGGATTCCATGCTTGTGACTGCCAGGTAAAATACACTGCTGTCCACAGCCAGATAATGATATGCTGACCCCAATCCCGTTTGATCATTCGCCATGCCATTACAAGAAAGCCTGACCAGACGAGTATTCCCAACGGAATTCCCATTCCCCAACGAATAATATTTTCCAAGGCGAAGGTAGCAGGTCGGCGCGCCCATTGGAGGGCTGGTGGAAAATCAGCTTTTCCGCTGGTCTGTCCGGCCAGTTCTTTAAAGTTTTCCAATAATTTAGAATTGGGAATGATGCCAAAGAAACCGGGACCACTAAATGCGTAAGGTTGGAAAATCCTGAAGACAAAAAAAGCCGCGATAGCGCTGAACATAAAATTTCTTAAAACTGGAATAATCCAATATTTTCTTTCTGTTTTGGGTAACCTGACAAACCAGGGTAAGACAGCAATCGGCAGTAAGATGGCGACCGGTGCAGCACTGATTTTGGAAGACATCGCCAACCCGAGTGCAACACCAAATAGCAGGTAATAACCTATCCCCGACCACCTGGAATAAATGCTCTTTAAGATGCTAATCAGTGGATTATTTTGTCCAGTTTCTTTAATAGTTAAAGAATTTTGATTGGAATAAACCAGCACCGCAAAATACACTGCCAGGGTGGTGAAAAAGCACAGGAAGGTATCCACGGCAAAATAATGCGAGATCTGGATCTGCATTACGGAAAATGCGAAGAATATCGATGCCAGGAATCCGATCCTTTTATCGTAAAGCTTGGTCCCAATAAGGTACACCAACAGCAGAGTGAAGAGATCAAATACCGCCGAAACCTGCCTGCCTAGGACATTCACCTGGTCATATCCAGATTGTCCTGTCCATTCAGCCAGATAACGAACAACAATAATAGGTAGATCGCCATATACATAGAAGCCGTGACCGCGATTGTGAGGGTTCAGGCTGGAGGATTCTGTATTGAAGTATTCGGCAAACGAATTCACCGGTGAGATATCCGTCTCCACCATGGTGAGGAAGCGTTCATCCGGATGCAAATGCTGAGATTCATCCCATTTGATTCCCACAAACCGGAAGTATCCACCGATAAGAATCACAAGGATCAAAAGCAGGTCAAAATACCAGTATTTGGGAAATTTCCATTTATTTTCTCGAATATCCGATTCGATCATTGGTGTTTCATTGGGTTCTATCATTGGTGTATTCATATCAAATCATTAATTCCCTGGTCCGACCAGCATAATTAGAAAATCTCTTCCCGGAACTTTAGAAGTAAATGTTGTTACTTTTGCTGATGGATACATGGCAAGTAAAGTATTTAAATCTGCTGTATCCTGTGTATTGAGAATGAATAATTTCGGGGCATCCAGGAATTTCGTTTCTTCAAAATTCTGAGGCCAGATCGCATAATCTTTTATCGGGAATCCAGCTTCGATGCTGACCAGGCGTGTGTCCACCCAGTATGGGTATCCAACCACCCAGGCTGTATCCGGTGTGCCAACCGAATCTGCAAAACTTCGAATAACATGACCCATCTCAGATGTGTTTCCAGATGATTCTCGATAATTCTTCAAATACGAATCAAATAAGAAATCGTAATTCTGACGGGCTGAGCCAAAAATCAACCCTGCCGCTATAAGAAACGCAACAACTTTCCCCAACCTACCTTTGACCATCCTCTCCAAGGCTGCCAGGAAACCATCCAGGCATAAGGCGATGATCAGATAAACCGGGATAATGGCGCCAGCAGTCCGGTTAAGAACAGGATTTTCCTCTGGAAACGCAATGGATAGGATGGATGGAAGCATCAGGACCGGGACAGAAAGGACCATAAAAAGATCCAGCCAATTTCGTTTTTGAACATATCTTACTATTAATAGAACCATTCCCAAATAGAATAAGGCTGCTGTGATCACATCCAAAGCCGGACGGTAGGTTATGGAATGCAGCCAGGTATTCCCGTCATTCACCCCAAACATCAACATCGCGTTCTTAACATTATCCAGAAAGATCACGAATGGATTGCCAGGGAAAGGTCTTTCCACTTCACCCAGTCTTGTAGCCAATCGATAAGTAAAAACATCCGGGTGATGGATGGCGTATCTGATCAAGGGTATTGCCACAATAGTAGAGGTAACACCCATCATGATCGTTCCGAACAAGGCTTTCTCCCAGTTGGGTCGATTCCGCCTGTGCAGTATGAAAAGAAATACACCAAAAACCAGCAGAATTGGAACTGCACGATACGGTGAGTAACCATGTAACCCAATACCGATGGCAATACCAGCCCATACAAAGTCATTCCGGGTTCCATTCTTCAACCCCTTCAGCAGGTAATACAGTGCAGGAGCTGTAAAAAGTGGATAGAGTGCAAATCTCAGCCCAACCCTGGAGATCACATTCGGCCAGAAAGCAATACCAGCTAAGATGAGGGCAAGAAATGCCACCCGTTTGTTCCAGAATTCCTTCGCGATCAGGTAAAGATAAGGAAGAGTTAGTAAACCAGCTGCAACCATACCAATCTTCAGGCTGATGAATGATATGCCGGTGTGGAATAATTTCATGACCAGGATGGTCCAATAGAACTGAAATGCTTCCCTGCCTGTGTTTCGTTGAAAGAAAATTGACCATTGACCATCCAGTACATCCTGGATGTCCATTAATTTTTCGGCATGATCGCTGGTCATCTCAGGTGGGACAGTATCCAATTGGTATGTTCGGAAGAAAATAATGAGAATTACTGCTGCAAACAGGAGAATCGTTCCCCAGCCAACATTTATTTTCCAATTCCCGGCTCTCACACTTACGAAAAACTGTTTGATTCCGGATTTAATAGGTCCGAAATCAAGAAATCCCGCAAGGAAACACAAAATACTGGCGCACCAAAGAGTGAGATTTATAAAACCAAATACATCTCCACTAAAAGCTATAAAAGCAAAAATCGCTAATATCGTACCAGCAAGGAGGAACTGCCAGCGGATTTTAAAATTTGGCCAGACTTCTTCGGAAATATCCAAATTTTCTGCAATGATCCATTCCTGGGAAATGACACTCCAGATCAACATAGAAAATGCTGCCGCATAAAGAGCGAGGGCAGCTTCATTGGACGGTTTTGGAGGTTCAAGCAATCCCTGGGCGATAAATGCGACCGCTATTGCTATGAGTGACCGCCAGGGTATTCTTATTTGTTTGAAATCGAATTTTAATGCCGGTGTTGTTATTCGGGATTCCAATCCGGCCGGAATTGTTTCCACCGTGGCTCTCAATGGCAATCTCAACTTCTTCAGGTTTAGGAAAATGCAGATCTGATTTTTCCCAAAACTTCAATTTAGCTTTTACATAGTCCAGAACAGAGGGTTCATTCATAGTCATTGTATGTTTTAGACTTTTTTTGCAATAAAGATGATGCTCTCTCCCCATTTAGGTGGAAGAAAGACCCAACCTGTAATGGCTTGAAAACCACCAAGGGACCCAAATAATAGTTTCTGCATTCCAGTAGGTAACCCTTTAATATACGGAACATCCCAAAATCCATCAGCAAATGTTTTCACTATTTTCATCCCGGATGAATAAA
This sequence comes from uncultured Chloroflexia bacterium, assembly GCA_963757065.1. Classification (GTDB taxonomy): domain Bacteria; phylum Chloroflexota; class Anaerolineae; order Anaerolineales; family Anaerolineaceae; genus PNON01. The sequence continues at coordinate 326,683 of CAVWQC010000002.1, forward strand.
CCATTTCTTTCCATGCTTCTGGAGTGCGGAGTGATATGTGTGTCGGATCCTGATATCCGATCCATGAGGCACCTTTGAGTGGTTTCAGCAGTGAGCTCAAGTTTGGTGTGGCAAGTATAAGAGTCCCACCGGGTGAAAGGATCCGGCCAATTTCATGGATTGCTTTTTCCGGGTCGGGCAAATGCTCAACCACATGCTTACTGATTATCGCATGAAACGAATTATTCGGATAAGGAAGCTCACCTGCAGACGAACAAACCAGGTGTGTATTTGTTGCAACTTTTGCGGTTTGTCTTAATGCCCAGTGGTTGATGTCCATCCCGAACGTCTCGAAATCAGGTTCCAACTGCCCAACCAGGTGACCCAGACCACAACCTTCTTCCAATAGTCTTCCACTATTTTTAGCATAACGGCGGGTCAAAGTTGCATAAAACCGGTTAGACCACCAATATTGAGAGTATTTCGCAAACGAAACCGTTTCATAAGTATTTGTTGAAAAATACTTATCGTCAAATGGTGTTTCAGGCATACTATTGAGTATCTCCGGCTAATAAATTCTCAAACAGTTTTTCGTATACTGCTGCAACTGTATCAGGAGAAAAATAATCAATGATCCAGGCCGGATCTTTAATATATTTTTGCCGATCCTTTAATATTGTGCAGATCTTTTCAGCAAGCATTTTCGAATCGCCAATTTCGAATACTTCCCCCATCCCTGTCATCTTCACCGGTTGGCGTACTCCCGGGAGGTTGGCAGCTGCCACCGGAACCCCATTCATCATAGCTTCGATCTGAACCAGTCCAAATGATTCGGTGGAATTCAAACTTGGGACAGTGATGACATCCAGGTTGGGGTAAAAAGCTGCCATTTCTTTTTGATTAAGGACTCCCAGCCATTTCCAGTGCCCTTCGTTAATATATTGGTTAATTTTTGGAAAAAGCCTGGCAGCGTATGCATCTTCGCCAAGCACGTTCTGATATTGTCCAGCGAAGAGGACAACTGCTTTTGGATATTCTTTTAGAATTGCAGGCATGGCATCCAGAAGGACTTCCACACCTTTTTCTGTTGCGAACCGGGCTGCCATCCCGATCACCGGTCCACGATTCGTGAGGTCATGGTCAATAGCAAATTTCTCAACAGTACCCGGTTCGGCAACTGGTAATATTACCGGAGGTTGAATAATGCCCGTCTTTTGTTTATATTTTTTGAGGTACGGAGAATTGTCCGCATAATCCTGGGTGTAGGTGATGATCTTATTGGTAAACCAGGCAGCCAGGTTATTCATGACATGCACAACCTGGTTGACTATGGAATTGAATAATCCTGACGGCATTTGGAGGTCACAATGATATGTGATCACCGAAGGTTTCCCGAATAATCTACCCCGAAGGGCAACACCTGCTGCATCAAATTGTGGCAAATGCAAGTGGATCACATCTGTGTTTCTCACCAGCTTTGTTGCCTGATAACCGAATGCAGGTGAAATGACTCCCTTGCTGATCCGCATCAGAACCTTCGAACGGATGACCTTTACTCCATCCACCACTTCTTCCAGGGGTAATTTTTTATCATATTGGGTAGTAAATACAGTCACATCATGACCGCGCTTAACTAATGCACCAGCCAATCGTTCGGTATAGATGGTTAATCCACTGGTGTGCGGACGGTAATAGGTTAATACAATGAGGATCCGCATTTTTCGCCTGAGTTTATTTGAACAGATCTGGATTGTTTTTGACCCAATTAAATAACCGGCTGATACCTTCCACCGGAGTGACCTCAGGCGTCCACCCTAGTTCATTTTCTGCTTTACGGATATCAGAGATGTACACTGCCTGATCTCCTGGACGCCAATCCCCCTTCGCAACGGGGATGGGATGCCCTACCAATTTTTCAAGTATGGGTCCGAATTGCTTCCAGATGGATATGGTATTCTCAGCTCCGCCGCCAATATTCAAAACACGTCCCGGTTTACCGACTGCCTGTTCAATCGCCAGGTCGTATGCATTTAATAGATCGTCGACAAATAAGATATCGCGAACTTGCTTGCCATCGCCATAGATCGTTATTGGTTTGCCCGTAATAGCGGCAATAACGAACCAGGCGACCCAACCCTGGTCTTCCATCCCAAATTGGTGGGTGCCATAAATGCAGCTCTGACGTAAAACTACTGAAGGCAGACCATAGATGCGGGAATAATCTCTGACATACTGGTCACCAGTCCCTTTGGAGCAGCCATACGGTGAATGGAAATCTAGTGACAGGGTCTCAGGAATGCCATAAGGATAATCCGCATATTCATATCGGTCGTCTTTCTCGACGGTCTTTACTTCTTCCATGCCCCCGTACACTTTATTCGTGGAAGCGTACAATACCACCGGTTTGCTGCCACTGAGGCGGGCAGCTTCCACCAGGTTGAATGTCCCCAATGCATTGATCTCAAAATCTTCGCGAGGATTTGTGACTGAGGTTGTTACAGCTACCTGTGCAGCAAGATGAACGATCACATTCATCCCCAGTGCAGCATTCGCAATCGCATCGTGGTCTACGTATATCAGCTTCAATGAGTTTAAATGATTGTCCGTATTCCCGACGCAGCCATTCCAGATTGAGCTTACTGCCCGAGCGGGAAAGGTTATCATAAATGGTTACATTTTCACCACGCTGGATCAACCTGGAAACGTAATTTGACCCGATAAAACCTGCACCACCAGTCACCAAATAACTCTTTGCCATGTAACCCTTCTTAGTCATTACCTTTGAAATTAGTTTTAACTCAATCATCCCCAAGGCGAAGAACTGCCATAAATGCTTCCTGTGGAATCTCCACATTACCAATTTTCTTCATACGCTTCTTACCGCGCTTCTGTTTTTCGAGCAGTTTTTTCTTGCGGGTAATATCGCCACCATAACACTTGGCCAGCACATCTTTTCGAAGTTGTTTGACTTTGGCACTGGAGATAATCCTACCAGAAGCAGAAGCCTGAATGGAGACGTCGTATAACTGCCTTGGAATCAATTCTTTTAATTTTGTAACCAGTTTCTGGCCCTTGTGATAAGCATCAGCTTTGTGAACGATCGATGCAAGAGCGTCAACTGATTCATCATCAACCAGAATTTCGAGTTTCACCATATCTTCAGACCTGTAATCTGCAACCTGGTAATCCAGTGAAGCATATCCACGTGTGCGAGATTTCAGTTCATCAAAAAAGTCGATGATCAATTCCGAAAGCGGGATCTGGAAAGACAACTGAACCCGATTTGGTGCCGGGTAATCCTGTGACACAAACGTGCCGCGCCTCTTGGTGACCAGGTCCATGATCGTACCAAAGAATTCCGTTGGGCTGATGATCTGGATATTCATCCAGGGTTCGCGTATCTGAACGTATTCGCCTTCTTCGGGAAGTTTTGCCGGTGAATCGATCAGGATGGTTTCCCCGGAACGCAGGACAATTTCAAATTCCACAGAAGGTGCCGTGACGACGATATCCATGTCATATTCGCGTTCCAACCGCTCCTGGATGATCTCCATATGAAACAAACCCAGGAATCCACACCGGAAACCAAAGTTCAATGCCTGTGATTTTTCAGGTTCATATACCAGGGAGGCATCATTTAATTGAAGCTTTTCCAGGGCATCTTTTAGATCCGGATAGTCTTCACCTTCAACCGGATAAATGCCTGCGAAGACCATTGGTTTCACTTTACGATAACCTGGTAATGGTTCATCCACCGGTGAAGATGCACTGGTCACTGTATCACCAACGTGGCATTCAGAAACGGTTTTCAAACCTGTGGCAATATAACCCACTTCCCCGGCTGCGAGTGTATTGGTAACCCTCATCGTTGGAGAAAAAACCCCCACTTCGATTGGTTTTACAACCGTTTTAGTCTGCATCAACCGCAATGTATCGGTTGACAGTATGGTTCCTTCGACTACGCGCACATAAGCAACAACGCCTTTGAACGAATCATAATGTGAATCAAATATCAACGCTTTCAGAGGTTTTTCCGGGTCACCTTTTGGTGCAGGAACTTTTAGAACAATCTCTTCCAATACTTTTTCAATATTCGTTCCATCTTTGGCTGATACCCGAATGATACTATCAGGATCAATCCCCAACAGATTGGCAATATCTTCAGCAACAACATCCGGCTGGGCAGATGTCAGGTCAATTTTATTGATCACAGGGATTATTTCCAAACCAGCGTCCAGGGCAAGATACAGGTTCGCCAGTGTTTGCGCTTCGATCCCCTGTGTTGCATCGACGATCAGCAAAGCTCCTTCACAGGCAGCCAAAGCCCGGTTCACTTCATAATTAAAATCCACATGCCCGGGAGTATCGATCAGATTTAACTCATACAACTTGCCATTCTGAGCAGTGTATTCCATTCGTACAGCAGAAGCCTTGATGGTCACACCTTTTTCACGTTCAAGGTCCATCGTATCAAGCACTTGTTCGGTCTTATCCCGGTCAGAGATAGTCCCGGTTAAATGCAGCATCCTGTCAGCCAGGGTGGATTTTCCATGGTCAATATGTGCAATAATGCAGAAATTTCTAATATTTTCGGTCATAGAAGAGTTTAGTATAACCTATTTTATTCGCTTTTACCCCTCAGCAGGAAAGCTGGAATCTGTGCCTGGACGAAACCCGGAATCTCGACTTTCTGCTTAGCCGGATAGTAAAAATGTACCAAAAACTCAATATTCCCTTTGGGTCCTTTTAATGGGGAAGTGGTCAAGCCGACCGGTTCATAACCCAGCTCTTGCGCCAGGGTTAGAAGAGAGACTACCACCCTGTAATGCACTTCCGGGTCAGTGATCACACCATCGCCATGGTTGACTTCCTGCCGTCCAGCTTCGAACTGAGGTTTGATCAAGGCGACCACCTCGCCTCCATCTTCTCCAAACCAATTTCTGATCACCGGAAGGAGTTTGTCTAGCGAGATAAATGATGCATCAATCGTGATCAGATTCACAGGCTCTGGCAGTGTCTTTACATAACGTGCATTTTGTCTTTCCATTGTGACTACCCGGGCATCCGATCGAATTTTCCAGTGCAAAATGCCATAGCCAACATCGATCGCATAAACCTTTGCTGCGCCATGCTGCAGTAAACAATCTGTAAATCCACCTGTTGATGCACCAACATCCGCACAAATAAACCCGGTAACATCCAGATTGAATGCTTGAAATGCACCTTCCAGCTTCTCTCCCCCGCGGGAAACGTACTTTGGGCTTTCCGTGATGGTTATCATTTCAGTACCATGAATGGGATGGGATGCCTTTAATACGACCTGATCATCCACCCGGACTTTACCCTCCATGATCAACCGTTGAACAGCCGATCTGCTCTCGGATAGTCCTTTTTCGACCATTGCAACATCCAACCTTATTGTTTTCATCTACAAATGTTTCCCAAATCATTTAATCTTTACTATATTATAATTAAGATATCAATCAATCAGGGTCAGGTAATCTATTGAAACCAAATCTCTTAAAAGCGATCTTAAAGACTATGCGGCCAAAACAGTGGCCGAAAAATGTGGTAATTTTCGCTGCCCTCATTTTTGACCGCCAACTTACAAACTGGACAGCATTATTGAATGCTACTGCCGGTTTTGTCATTTTCTGTTTAATTTCCAGTTCGGTGTATATCATTAACGACCTGGTCGATGTTGAAGCTGATCGCCGTCACCCGGATAAGAAAAATCGACCCATTGCGTCTGGCGTGCTGCCAGTATCCAATTGCACTTATTTCTGTAATTATCCTGATCCTGGTCATTTTCCCTTTGGCTTATCTCCTTTCCCCAACATTTGCCCTGATCGGATTTGCGTATTTCCTGATCAACCTGGCTTATTCGTTCTGGTTGAAACATATACCACTGGTGGATGTATTAATCATCGCCGCTGGTTTTGTATTAAGGGTGGCTGCTGGCGTAATGCTCATTCAAGTGGAACGTTTCTCCCCCTGGTTATATGTGGTTACCACCCTGCTCGCTTTATATCTCGGTTTTGGCAAGCGTCGCGCTGAGTTGGCTCTCCTGGCTGATGGAGCATATTCACACCGCAAGGTATTGGATGGGTACACCATTCCATTTCTGGATCAGTTGATCACGATTGTCTCCAGCACAACTGTTGTTGCCTACAGCTTATATACATTTTCTGCCCCCAATCTACCCGAAAACCATACCATGATGTTGACGATCCCATTCGCATTGTATGGAATTTTCAGGTATCTTTACCTCATCCAGGTGAAAAATTATGGCGGCGCGCCCGAAGAGATGCTTTTTACTGACCGCCCCCTTCAGATCTCGATCCTCCTATGGGGATTATCAATCCTGGCGATTTTCTATATATTTTAATATGCCTGCCATCTCTGCTTCCTATCCCGGCAAGGTTATCCTTTTTGGTGAACATGCTGTGGTGTATGGCAGTCACGCGATTGCTATTCCAGTCAACCAGGTTCATTCCCACGCTGTAATTACCCCGGCAATAGGTTCTTCGCCAGGTAATATCAGCATCATCGCTCCGGATATTAACCTTCATCAAGATCTCCAATCGCTCGATGACAACAACCCACTTGCATTCGCCATACGCACTACTTTGCGAAAGTTAGGTGTATCCAGATATCCTGCCTTTACCATTCGGATCACATCAGATATCCCGATAGCGTCAGGCATGGGTTCGGGTGCATCCATATCCTGTTCCATAGCAAAAGCAGTTTCCACCTTCCTCGGTAAACCATTCTCAACACTTGAAATATCCGAGATCTCTTTTGAAGTGGAAAAGCTTCACCATGGAACACCATCCGGAGTTGACAATACTGTTATTGCTTTCAATCAACCAATTGTGTTCAAACGTGGTGAACTTTCAGTTAAGCTGCAAACCGGGGTGAAACTTCATTTCGTGATCGCCGATTCAGGAATCAAATCGTTAACCGCTCAAGCTGTGGGCGCTGTGCGATCGAAAAGGGAACAGGATAAATCTCACTTTGACGACCTGTTTCAAGCGATCGACCAGGTCGTTATGAATGCTTTGGACGGTTTTAGATCGGGAGACACTCGTAAAATCGGCAGCTTGATGCAGGAAAATCAGGAATTATTGCAGCAAGTGGGAGTATCCAATCCCATCCTCGAAAAACTCATTTCAGCAGCTATTAATTATGGAGCGTACGGAGCCAAGCTCTCCGGAGCTGGCATGGGTGGAAACATAATCGGACTCGTTCCAGCTGAGCTTATTGGAGACATCGAAACGAGTTTATTACAAGCAGGAGCAGTATGGGTTATTCATACAACTCTGGAGATGGACAATTAAAAAGGCAAAGTTCTGATGGCTGATTCAATAACGTATTTGAAACTCGGCGGTTCCCTGATCACAGATAAAAACCAGCCGTATTTTGTTGAACAATCTACACTTGACAGAATTTCCTCTGAGATCAGCCGGTTTTTGTGTGAAAATCCTACTGATAAACTGATCATCGGGCATGGATCCGGCTCGTTTGGACATACAAGTGCGACCAAATATCCACACTCTTCAGGGTGTGAGCACAAAGGAAGAATGGATCGGATTACAGAAAGTATGCTATGATGCCCGTTCTTTAAACCAGTTGGTGATGCAGTCCCTGCAGAATGCGAATGTTCCTGCCGTCTCCTTCCCCCCTTCCACACAGGTTACAGCATCAAATCGTGTCATCCAAAAATGGGATATTTCACCTATTCAAACTGTCCTTGATCATCATCTTGTACCGGTCATCTTTGGGGATACGGTGTTGGATACATCCATCGGAGGAACCATTTTATCCACTGAAGAGTTGTTTATCCACTTAGCCCGGCAACTAAGGCCTTCCCGAATACTCCTGGCTGGAGTTGAAGATGGTGTTTGGGCGAATTTTCCTTCCCGGGACAAACTGATCGACAGAATCTCACCAGCTAACTACCCATCGATCAAAGCACAAATAATGGGATCGGTTTCCACCGATGTCACCGGTGGAATGACCACCAAGATCGAAAAGATGTTAACACTTTTGCATGCTTATCCGGAAATTAATATTCAAGTTTTTTCGGGTACCAAAATCAGTTCCATTTATTCTGCACTATCCGGAAATATTTTTGGTACGTTGATCAGTAATAATTAGAAAGGATAATCTGATGATTAAAGACAGGAAATCTCTGGAGGATTCTGAAGCTGATTTTCTTGCGCCTTACGCAATCCACAGTAAAGACTCCAAGGGGAGAAAATACCCGGAAGATGAACCGGCATATCGGACCTGCTTCCAAAGGGACCGTGACCGGATCATCCATACGACTGCATTCCGCCGGTTGGAATATAAGACCCAGGTATTTATCAATTCAGAGGGGGATTATTATAGAACACGTTTAACCCATGAATTGGAAGTAACCCAGATCGGTCGGACAATAGCACGCGCCCTAGGAGGAAACGAAGATCTGGTGGAGGCAATCTGTTTGGCTCACGACCTGGGACATCCACCCTTCGGCCATAGCGGCGAAGTGGTTTTATCACGTTTGATGAAGAACTGCTGTGGTGGATTTGATCACAACAAACATTCGCTCCGGATTGTGACAGAATTGGAAACCCGGTATCCGGAATTTCCCGGTTTGAATCTTTCCTGGGAAGTTCTGGAAGGAATGGTCAAACATGAGACCGAATATGATATTTCTGATGCTGCCGAGTATGACTCCAGCCTCAGGGGTCATCTTGAGGCACAGATAACTAATGTGGCGGATGAGTTGGCTTACACTGCTCATGATCTCGATGATGGCTTACGTTCCGGTATGATCACAGTGTCCATGCTCGCGGGAATGCCAATTTGGGAGATCTTGCTTGAAAGTATCCATTGGAAAGGTACACAACTGGATGAGGTCACCCGGCACAGATTGATCCGCAAACTGATTGGTATGGAAGTTACTGACATTGTTGATACAACCGACACCAACCTGAGACATAACACTATTCAGTCCGTGTTAGAATTACAAAAGTTAGCCTTTAATGTAGTCAGTTTCAGCGAAGATATGCGTCGCAGGAATCGTGAGTTGAAAGACTTCCTGTATAAAAATCTTTATCGTCATTACCGGGTTGTAAGAATGGCGGTAAAAGCCGAACGGATCATTACTGAGCTATTTAATAGTTACATATCGGAACCCACCATTTTACCTTATCATGTCCAGTCCATAATCCCTGAACGTGGACTGGAGAGGACTGTATGTGACTACCTGGCCGGTATGACTGACAGGTACGCAATTGATGAATATCAAAAATTGTTTGACCCAACGCTGTTACCATAAAACGAACCTGGAGAAAAAATGTCAGATGTTTCTTATTTAACCCCTGAAGGGCTGGAGAAAATACAAAAAGAATTAGCCCACTTAAAAGGTCCTGAGAGGGATTCGATTTCTCAACGATTAAGGTCAGCCATTCAAATGGGAGACCTTTCTGAAAACGCAGACTATATCAAGGCGAAAGAAGATCAAGGTTTTCTTGAAGGACGCATCAAAGAGTTGGAATATGCACTTAAGAATGTCACTATTATCGACAAAGCGAATATAGATACCAGTAAGGTCAATATCGGATCCACGATCACAGTTCAAGAAGGCGATTTTGAAACAGAAACATGGTTCCTGGTCGGACCTAAAGAAGCCAGTCCGCGGGCAGGGAAAATATCGTATGAGTCACCAATCGGGAAAGCTCTCATTGGGCGTTCAGTTGGTGATAATGTTAACGTGGTACTACCTAACGGAAATAATATTTCATTGAAGATCCTTAAGATCGAATAATCAATATATGATAAAAAAAGGATCCCATTTTATGTGGGATCCTTTTTTTTATATTCAGGTCAATCGATTATGCTTTTACTTTTGGCCAAACCGCCAGTTCCAAAGTCAATCTATCAAAATAACTATTTGGCGGCAGTGGTCCCTGACCATAATTCATATCCACGATTCTGGCTTCCAATTGGAGGGTTGCTGTCTCAAGCAAAATTCGTTTTCCAGGCTCAGCCAGGATCGGTTCACCCTTGGACATCAATCTCTGCTGGGAGGCTGGATCTGAGAATGTGTGTTCTCCCATCAGAACCTTGGTCACGGTTTGAATATCATTCTTATCGAACAGCCACACTTCAAAAGCAGCTACTTTCTTGGGATCGCCAACACCGATCGTATCTGAAATGCCAACTCCGCACTCCCCCAGGAACTCACCCATCGGGTTATCGATGCTGAAAGAGTCATCGTATTGCTCATCACCTTGCATATATGTCGTCATAAATTGTGAAACAGGTGATTCACCGGGATTCCGGAAGAATTCGGCTCCCTTGGTTGCTGAGCTTTCACCTGAAAAACCTGCCTCTGCTCCATCACTGGCCGCATCCTGTTTTACCCTGCGGCCGGGAAATTTACCCTTCTTCATGAGTACATAAAATACAACAAAACCCAGCACAAGGGTAAGGACACAGAACAATCCTAAAGCTACTGGCAGAATCCCTTTTAGCCCGGTTTCCTTGGGAGTCTCAACGACAGTTGGAAGTAATGTCTCTCCGCCAGTTCCCGGTGTTGCTGCGGTGTCTTCAGGAGTAGTAACTGCTGCAGGTTCATTAACAACAGCGGGTGCTCCAGTCGATATGGATGCATTCACAACCCTGGCAAATGCTGCCAGATCACCAGAACTGATGTTTTTTGTGTCTATCTGAATATCCGAGAAAAGTTTTTCAGCATCTTTTCCAAGACTGTCCCACCTGGTTTTTGCGAGAACTACATCTTTATTTACAGCATAAGAATCTACAGTCATGCGAAGATAATCTGCCTTGATATCCTGACGCAGGTAAGCTGGTGTTGCATCCTTCCATTGCACAGGTACAAGCCACCAACCTAAAACGATCAAACCAAACAGAACGCCAGCCAAACCCGCGATCACATTCCAAGCCCAGGGTTTCTTAAGGAAATCTTTTATCGTATTCATCATTTGCTACTCCTGTCGTTATTCAAAGAATGAGCTGCCTGGCAATAACCAAGCCAGCAGAAAAAATTCTGTAAAGAAATCAAACAGGAATGTTGCAACCTTTATGCCGTGTGGAATTAATGCGACTTAATCTGATGTATCTTCCAGATTGTATACTTCTTTACAAACGATACACTGAGCTTCTTTTTTATTGATCATTACCAACAGACCATTTTCACAATTGGTATTTGTGCATGGTTTGGATATTGGTTTTTTCCAACTTGTGAAATCACATTTTGGATAATTTGCACAACCATAAAAAATTCTTCCCTTGCGGGTTTTACGTTCGATCAAGTCCCCGCCATCTTTAGGGCAGGAGACACCAATTTTTTGTAAAATTGGTTCGGTGTAACGGCAGGCTGGGAAAGTACTGCAGCTAATGAATTTACCAAAACGACCCCAACGGTAAACCAATTCATTGCCGCATGTCGGACACAAACGGCCTACCTTTTCCAATTCTGTTTTTGTTTCCGGCATTTCTGCTTTGGCTTTTATTAATAGTTCCGCGAAAGGTAGATAAAACTCCTTAATTACGTCCGCCCAGGCTCGTTTACCTTCCGATACCTCGTCCAGGTCTTCTTCCATATGCTTGGTGAAATCCACATCGATCAAGTCGTCAAAATGTGCTACCAGCAGATCATTGACCAGAAAACCGGTTTCGGTCGGGAATAATCGTTTCGCTTCACGAAAAACATATCCACGCTCCTGGATCGTTGAGATGATCGGTGCATAAGTTGACGGTCTGCCAATACCGTTTTCTTCCAATATCTTCACCAGGCTGGCTTCAGTGAATCTCGGCGGTGGCTGTGTGAAATGCTGTTCTGCTATCGGCAAGTCAATCAGTCTTTGGATTGCGCCTTCCTTCAAATCTGATGGTATCTTCATATTCTCATGAGGATCAGCTGTTTTGTCATCTTCAAAAGATTCTTCATAAACCACCAGGAATCCTGGAAATTTAATAGTAGATCCTGCAGCCCGAAAGAGATATCCATGCTGCTGGGTCTTCCCTTCGATGTCAACAGAAACGGCATCGTATACTGCACTTTCCATTTGCGAAGCGACAAATCGCTGCCAGATCAGCTGGTAAAGTTTAAATTGATCGTTCTTAAGATACTTCTTTAATTTCTCTGGATCCCGAAAAACCGATGTTGGCCGGATGGCTTCATGTGCTTCCTGGGCACCCAGGGATTTTGTTTTGTAATGTGGGGCAACAGATGGAAGAAAATCGGCACCATGCCTTTGGGAAATATATTTCCTGGCTTCCTGTTGTGCCAGATTCGAGACATTCATCGAATCAGTACGCATGTAAGTGATCAACCCTGTGGAACCGCTGTCGCCAACATCGATTCCCTCATAAAGCTGTTGAGCTAAAGCCATGGTTCTACGGGCGGTAAAGCCCAGCCTGCGGGATGCTTCCTGTTGAAGGGTGCTGGTTGTGTATGGTGGGGATGGTTTTTTCTTTCTTTCACTCTTCTTTATTTTGCTTATGGTATACGTGGCTTTTTTAATATCCACGACAAGAGGATCTGTTATCTCCTGGTTCTTCAATTGGGGTTCTTTACCATCCAGCTTTGCCAGATAAGCCCGGTAAATGTGCCTGCTGCCTTCCTGTTGGAAATCGGCCTCAATAGTCCAATATTCAACCGGAATGAATGCTTCAATTTCCCGTTCACGGTCAACGATCAGCTTTAATGTCACAGATTGCACTCGACCTGCTGAGAGGCGCGACCTAACTTTTTCCCACAATAGTGGACTTAAATTGTATCCAACCAGCCTGTCCAGGATCCTGCGTGCCTGTTGGGCGTCAACCAGATCCATATTCACATCTCGTGGATGGGTAAAAGCTTCATGGATCGCATCTTCAGTGATTTCGTGGAATACAACCCGCTTGGAATGCTCATGTGGAATTTCTGTCGCTTCAGCCAGATGCCAGGCAATAGCTTCGCCTTCACGGTCAGGGTCAGTGGCCAGGTAAACGGTTTCTGCTTTTTTAACAAGTTCTTTAAGCTCTTTTACTACTGCCCGTTTTTCATTCGGGACTCGATATTTCGGTGTGAAATTATTTTCAACATCCACCGATAGTTCAGATCTCAACAGATCGCGAATATGCCCAACCGATGCCCGGACAGTATATCCTTTCCCTAAAAATCGCCCAACCGTTTTAGCTTTCGCTGGAGACTCTACGATAACCAATTTTCCATTACGTTTGGGTTCCGTTACGATGCTCTTGCGTTTCGGTTTGGATATTTTTTTCTTGCGTTTTGTAACTGATGATTGATCTTTTTCAGGAACAGGTAGTAATTCGTGGGCATCCGTCCGACCAAGCCTATAGAGCTTTGTTGAACAAACTCCACAATTACCAGTGGTAGCAGGTGAACCATTTGCATTATAAATGGCAGTTGCGTCTTGAATTTCCCGCTTGGTTTTACACTTAAAGCAATATGCTTCCAAAATAATTCACTCCTAAAGGTATTCCACCTGGTCGTTCGATTTTAATCGTGTTACCACTTCACGTACCTTTTGAACTTGGTCTTTCGTACAGACCAGTAATGCTTTTTCGGTATCGACAATGATTATATCCTTCAAGCCGATCGTTGCAACCAGTTTGTGCGGATTTTCTTCTACAACCAGTGATCCTTCTGTTTCCTGCCAGATAACTTCCGGTCCCAATAATATATTTCCATGATCATCTGTTGTCAAGAATTCAAAAAGAGAAGACCAACTACCGACATCATTCCATCCAAGATCAGTTGCAGGAATGACGAATATATCCCTGGCTTTTTCCATGATGCCATAATCGATAGTCTCAGGTTTGATAAGTGACCAGATCCTGGACATCTGCTTTGCCGGATCAATATCCATCCACGAATTCCGAATCTCTTCCAGATGACCATACAATTCCGGCATCAACGATTTTATTTCCACAAGGATCTGACTGGTTTTCCAGATGAACATGCCTGAGTTCCAAAGGTGGGTGCCGCTTTTAACGAGTGCATCAGCCAGTTTTTGATCCGGTTTTTCTTTGAATTTCAAAACGCGATGGATCGCAACTCCTTGCTCCACAAACGCTTTATCGCCAATCTCGATATATCCATAACCTGTAGCAGCATAGGTGGGTTTGATGCCCAGGGTGAATAAACCACCATTTTCTGCTGCTTTGCAGCCTATATCAAGTAACCGAAGGAAATCGATGTTATTGTCGATCAGGTGATCCGCGGTGAGAACTACCATGATCGCTTCCGGATCACGTTTCTCAATTGTGATTGCAGCCAGACCAATGACCGAGGCTGTCCCTTTTGGTTCAGATTCTATAATGAAATTATTGATCGGGATATCAGGTGTCAAACTTTGAAGTTGATTTGCCTGGCTTTGAATGGTGACAACAATTATATGGTCTGGTTGAAATAATCCTCGCAGACGATGGATGGATTTCTCAAACATTGACTCATTTCCGGAAAGTTTTAACAGGTGCTTGGGATGATCCAGGCGCGATAAAGGCCACAACCTGGTTCCTCCTCCCCCCGCCATGATGACTGCATATTTATTAGTCATGCGCCTCCCCAATCCGATAGCTCTCACTTTCATCACGGATGGCCATGAAAGTCATCCCGCTGACCTGCTTAACCATACCTTTCAGTTCCATCATCGTCAATGCTGCAGAGACTTTTTCTACAGGAAAGCCAGCTTTTGACTGGATATCATCTATATGCACCGGTTCAAGGTTTAGGATTTCCATTAATTTTGTCTCAAGCTCATCTCCCGGGAGGAGCAAAGTAGCCTGCTTATAATGATCCACCTTCCGCAAGTTCAGGCTTTCCATGATATCAACAGGATCAAGCAAAGGTTGCGCACCTTCGCGGATCAACCGATTCGTTCCCTTACTTTGTGGGGCATAAATTGGACCAGGTACAGCGAACACCTCACGTCCCTGCTCGGCTGCAAATGTAGCTGTGATCAAAGCGCCACTGGTTTCACCGGCTTCGACAACAACCGTCGCCAGTGATAATCCAGAGATAATTCGATTTCGGGGAGGAAAATTCCCGGCATCAGGTGGTGTGCCAGGGTGATAATCACTAATTACCGCACCATTTTCGATGATCTTCTCTGCCAGTTGTCTATGTTCGGGCGGATAGATCTGATCGATCCCTGAACCGAGGACAGCGATGGTCCTGCCATTATTCGTCAGGGTTGTCTGGTGTGCCACACCATCCACGCCTCGCGCCAAACCGCTGACCACAGTTAATCCATTTCGAGCCAGATATGTGGAAACCTGTTCTGTAACCTGCCGCCCATAAGATGTTACCCGCCGGGTGCCAACGATTGCTACAGCCCAACGGTCTTCAGGTTTGATCGAGCCCCGGATGTAGATCACAGGCGGAGGCTGATCAATATTCATTAACTTATCGGGATAATCAGGGTCTTCCCATGTAAGGATTTTGATCTCCTTCTTAAGGATATCCTCATAAGTCTGAATGGGGTCAATTTTATGACGGGTTGCAACAAATACATCAATGATTCGTTGACTTAGTCCAGCGGACAGTAATTCGCTTTCAGATGCCTGCCAGGCGGTCTCAAGGTTGCCAAAATATTGGATCAGCGCTTGTAACCGAACAGCGCCTATCCCCTTAACAAGGTTGAATCCTACCCAAAATGCTTTTTGATCCATTCGTTAATAATAAATCAATTCCACTCAGGGGGGTTGACGATCATCCTGGCATCTTTCAAGTTGACACTGATGATCACTGATTCAATTGCCGGGAGAAGAATTTCTTCTCCATTTTCTGATTTGACAACATATACGTCATTGGCACCGGTTTCCAGCACCTCAGTCAGTACGCCAAGCATTTGGTCAGCAGTATCAAAAACATTTAAACCAACCAGGTCAAAGTGATAATATTCCCCGTCTGGTAAAGCTGGCAGGTCTTCTTTACGAATATAAATGAATTTATTCCGGAACAATCCAGCCTGATCCGGATCAGTTATATCCTTGAAGGTGATCAACATGGCTCTATCCATCGCCCTGCGAGTCCGAATGACCAGGGGTTGATGATCTTCACCAATTAAGACTTCACTTCCCGGTTTGAATCGATCAACAGACTCTGAATAGGGGTCGATCATCATTTCACCATCGACGCCATGCGGCCGCCGGATCTTCCCTATGAGGATGAACACAGGCTCGCCCGGTTGGGGCGAGCCTTGATCAATGATATTCTTGGTTAATGAATTCTTACGTACGCTCATCGCGGTTCTATCACATCCAGGTTGGCTTGTTTTCCTTCGGAATTAGCTGCAACCCGTAAAAGAATACGGATGGCATTGGCAACTTTACCGCCTTTTCCAATAACCCGACCCATATCTTCCTTAACCACATGTAATTCCAAATTCACTTTACCACCCATTACTTTCTGATTCACCTGGACCTGATCTGGGTGATCAACAAGGGAACGGGCAATATACTCGATCAGCTCTTTCAATGCAGCTCCTTTCCCATTTATGGGACGCTATCAAATCAGCGGCTATTGTCGGGTCTTTGGACTCACTGGTCTTTTTAATTTTGCGGATGCGGAATCTGCCATCACAGTTTCCAAGCTTTCGCCAGCTTTAATTCGCGCGAAACGATCCATCAGTCCGATGGTTGTGAAAATCTTAATTACGGATTCACTTGGCTGAGCGCCTTTGCTCATCCAATCAAATACTCTTTCTTCTTTGACTTCCACAGTGGAAGGATTGGTGCGTGGGTTATAGAAACCTAAGATCTCCAAGAAGCGGCCATCGCGGGGTGCTTCTTTATCTGCAGCTATAATTCTGTAACTGGGTTGTCCTTTCAGACCTGTACGACGAAGACGAATGCGAACCATCTAAAAATTCTCCTATTTCTTAATTTAACTAATTGTTCCTGAAATATAGACCAGTGGTTGAGAGGTGCAGAAGGATGCACTCCAGTGGTTCTATCTCAGGTTTCTGAACAGGCCAGCTAAACCTTTACTGCCTGTCTTACCAAGTGTTTTCATCATTCTCTGCGCTTCACGGAACTGCTTCAACATCCGGTTGACTTCCATTACTTCCGATCCACAGCCTGCCGCAATTCTTCTTCTGCGACTGGCATTCAGGATATCCGGGTTTCTTCGTTCCGCTCGCGTCATCGAATTAATGATGGCTTCTGTCAATTTTAACCTGTTTTCCGTTTCTTGGGGAGATATGGATTGTGCAGCTTTTCCCAGATCACCCGGCAGCATATCGAAAATTTGGGAGAGTGGACCCATTTTCTTCATTTGTTTCAATTGATCCGCAAAATCTTCCAGGGAAAATTGACCGCTTGCCAGACTGGCGGCCTGTTTTTGAACTGCATCCTGATCGAATGCTGCTTCCGCTTTCTGGATCAACCCCATGATATCGCCCATGCCAAGTATTCTGGAAGCCAGTCGATCCGGTAAATATGCTTCGATCGCGTCAATGC
Organism: uncultured Chloroflexia bacterium; assembly: GCA_963757065.1. GTDB lineage: Bacteria > Chloroflexota > Anaerolineae > Anaerolineales > Anaerolineaceae > PNON01. The sequence continues at coordinate 344,152 of CAVWQC010000002.1, forward strand.
TCTCACCAGTACTTAAGAACTTGATGGGGACGCCTGTCACTGCCCGGATGGATATAGCGGCACCGCCACGTGAATCACCGTCCATTTTTGTCATGATCAGGCCTGTAAGCTTGACCGAGTCTCTAAATCCTTCGGCTACATGTAGGGCTTCCTGCCCGATCATGGAATCTACTACAAGCAGTGTCTCGATCGGTTCCACTTTACTGCGAATGGCCTTTCAATTCATTCATCAGGGTATCATCCAATTGGGATCGCCCGGCTGTATCGATGATCAGTATGGTCGCACCGCTTTTTTGCCCGTTAGTCAGTGCTTTCTTTACAAGATCAGGTGGGGTTACACCATCAATAGTAAAAACTGGTACTCCTATTTTCTCACCCAGAATCTGTAATTGCTTGATGGCAGCAGGTCTATATGGGTCAGCAGCTACCAGCTCCACCCGTTCTCCTTGGGAACGCAGCATGGCAGCCAGTTTGGCGGCTGCGGTAGTCTTGCCGGAACCCTGTAACCCAACCAGCATGATCACCCGTGGTTTCTCACCAGTCAGGTTCAATCGATCAGGTTCACCAAGGCTGGCGATCAATTCTTCATGGACGATCTTGATCACCTGCTGAGCCGGATTTAAAGCTTTTGATACTTCAGCACCAATGGCGCGGGTCTTTACTCGAGCCAGGAAGTCTTTCACCACGCTGTAATGAACATCCGCCTCGAGCAAAGCAAGGCGTATTTCCCGTAGGACGCTTTCAACGTCCTCCTCAGAGAGTTTTCCACGCTTTCGCAGGTTTGTGAAGATCTGACTTAGTTTTCCTGACAGGTTTTCAAACATATAAATTTCCTTTATCTCGCTGAAGGATTTTATAATGGTTGAACGAAATGGTCAAGCACGATCCATTTATTATGATGATTGTCTGTTTCTTGTCGGATGATTAATTGCCTGATCCAGGGAAAGATGCTCCTTTTCTCACTGGCAAAATTATCCTGACTACCAAATTTTCTTCAGTATTTTTTTAATTATTGGTCTCGGGAACATCATCATAGAGTGATAAAATCATTCGAGTATTAAAACAAAGAACCGGAAAAAAACATGGCTATCATTGAACAACTTAAAAAGCTGCCCAGAGAATTAAAACTCTTTATGTCTGCAACTGTCATCATGGGAATGGCTTTCAGTATTTACGACTCGATCTTCAATAACTTCCTCAATTCCAAGTTTAATATGACAGGTTTTCAACGCTCCTTCCTGGAAATTCCACGGGAGTTACCCGGAGTATTAGTTGTATTTGTTACTGCCATGGTCTGGTTCCTTTGCAGCCGGCGACTAGCTGGATATGCAATGCTGCTTGGAGCTATTGGTACCATACTGATAGGTTTTGCCGCACCTGAATATGTCATGATGACCATCTGGTTATTCATTTTCAGTATGGGTCAACACATTTGGCTTCCATTGCAATCTTCGATTGGTATGGAGTTAGCCAAGGATGGTAAGGTAGGAGCAAGACTGGGTCAGCTCAATTCACTCAAAAACCTTGCCGCTATCATTGGAAGTTTCATTGTTTTTGCGGGTTTTCGGTTTCTACACTTTACTTTTCACACTGCATTTATTATTACTGCAGTTCTTTTGGTGTTGACAGCTTTTTTATTCTTTAAAATGTCTCCCCAGCCTTCCCGGAAACCTGGTTCATTTCTTAAACTTCATAAAGAATATAAGCTGTATTATTTCTTGTCCATCCTTTTCGGATCTCGTAAACAAATATTTATCACTTTCGCCCCCTGGGTACTTGTAACTGTATTCAAACAACCCACTCAAATCATGGCCACTCTGCTGATGGTTGGCGGAATATTTGGCATATTTTTCCAACCGGTACTGGGGAAGATGATCGATAAGCTGGGTGAGAAAAAAGTTATGGAAGCAGAAGCGATTCTACTCGTATTTGTTTGCCTGGGTTATGGTTTCGCCAGATTTGTCCTGCCTGAAGCAACCGCTTTAACCGTCACGTTTATTTGCTTCCTGCTGGATCAAGTGCTGATGTCTGTCAATATGGCCAGGGCAACTTATATAAACAAGATTGCCCTGCAGCCTGCAGATGTACAACCTGCGCTGACTTTTTCGGTAACATTAGACCATATCTTTTCGATTTCCATCGCTCTTATCGGTGGTGCGATCTGGAATGCCTTCGGCTACCAGTATGTCTTCCTGATCGGAGTGGGTATCGCGATCATCAACTACTTCGCAGCAACAAAGATCAGTATTCCAGAGAACAACAAAACTACACCTTTGGTTTTTTCACTTTCAGATGATGGCGTAATAAAGTAAAAACATCGGGTTGGATTTAATCCCACCAAAATTCCCATTGTATTAATATTTAATTAGTTCGCGATTTGTCTTTCCATCTATTTCGTGCTTGGAACAAGAAAATCAATGTGAACGGTTTTTTTTTGCTTACTTTTTCAGGATTTATATAGGAATTATTGGGGACATAGATAGCTGATTATAGTTAGCATAAGAATAATCGAGGTGGAAAATTCCCTTACCTCGGTGAGATTAAAACTTGAAGTAACTATGTGGGCAGTCAATTAATGAGCTGATCCACGAGTTTACGGAGGTATTCTATGAATTCTACATATACGATTATCGTCGTGGTTGTAGTTGTGGTGTTAATTGGTTTCTTTTTAGGTCCATGGTTTGCCAGACGCAGCAGATCGAAACGGTTTCCACGACAAATATGGGACTGAGTATGATGAAACCGTGAAATCCCTGGGGGATGAAAAGAAAGCCCAGGCAGAGATGGATCTGCGAAAAAAGCATGTTAAGGATTTAAAAATCCATTCACTTACCAATGAAGAGCGTGAGCGTTACGTCGCCGATTGGGCCGCAGTCCAATCCAAATTCGTGGATGAGCCGGCTCAGGCAATTGTGGATGCTGATAGATTGATCATGGAGGTCATGCAGATTCGTGCTTATCCGATTTCTGATTTTGACCAACGGGCTTCTGATCTTTCGGTCAACTATCCGGAATTGGTGAGTAATTATCGTGCTGCGAGAGCAATTGCGATCAAAAGCAAAGAAGGTAAGGCAGATACTGAGGAATTAAGGCAGGCAATGATCTATTATCGACCTTTGTTCGAGGAATTACTTGAAACAAAGGCCGTCGCGTAAAAGGAGTATGGAAATGAACACTCAATATATTGATAACCAAACAATTTCAACTGGTGATGATGAGGATGCCGAAAAGGATAAATATGACCAGGGGATATAATCAAGATCCCCAGATTGATAGAATCCCGCTAGATGCGGAAATTCTTAGCGAAACGCCGATGGGCGGCACGGTTGCTTCAGTACCCCCATTGGATTCAACAATCGTTGAAGATATCCCGGTTGATGATACATATTTGTACAAAACCCCGCTGGGAGGTACAGTAGCTTCTGGTACCCCGGTGGACGAAACGTTGATTCACGATGTTCCGATGGAAGAAGTGATCGGATCAAGAAACCACAATGGATGCGGACAATCACTATAGTAATCCAGCCAGTGAAACGCTAATTGACAATTCCGGGTTAGGCATGTCTCTCCCAATCGAGCCATCAATAAGTGACACCTCAAAGATCGAAACACCAACCACAACGAGTGCCATCCCTTTAGTTACCCTGCTAAGCCGCGAGGAATCACAACAATTTCGCACACGCTGGAACGAGATCCAGGGAAAATTTGTGGACGAACCACGCACAGCAGTACAATCAGGCGGATAAGCTTGTCGAAGACGTGATTGAACAACTCTCCACAATGTTCACCAAAGAACATGATGACGCTTGTAAGCCAATGGAAACAGGGTAACGATGTTTCAACCGAAGATCTTCGCAAGGCTTTGCAGCGTTACCGCTCCTTCTTCAACCGGCTGGTGGTGTAAGACTTTAATTATCGACGCCGACAGAAATCCTTATCGGTTGAAAGTGACCTGACCAAATAAATGGTCAGGTCACTAATTTTCGAACTACCCATATCATCCTTATACAGGCTCGTAACTTAGTCTTTTTCCAAGTGTTTAATGAAAATATAAGTTAATTATTAAGTATATTTTTGAGGAGAGAGCATGGCCAAAGTCGCAATCGTTACAGACAGTACAGTAAATTTACCACAAAGTGTGATCAGCGAATATTCCATAACCGTTGCCCCACAGATCGTGATTTGGGATAACAAAACCTATCTGGATGGTATTGACATCCAGCCAGCAGAGTTCTATACCCGGCTTCAAACATCCAAATCGATGCCATCCTCCTCTCAGGTATCACCGATAACGATGAGGGATATTTTCTCCGGTTTATTGGATCAGGGATTTGAAGTGCTTGCAATAACTGTCTCTTCCCACCTCTCCGGAACTATGAGTTCAGCCATTCAGGCAAAAGAAATGCTGCCAGAAAAACCGATCGAACTGGTGGATTCTGCTCAATGCGTCCATGGCATTGGGATTCCAAGTACTCATGGCAGCCCGTGCGGCTAAGAATGGGGCATCCCTGCAAAGAATGCAAAGCTATCGCTGAAAAAGCCCGAGATCAATCCGGGGTGTTCTTCGTAGTGGATACATTGGAATTTCTACATCGCGGCGGCAGAATTGGTGGTGCTGCCCGTCTTCTCGGTACAGCCCTCAACCTAAAACCAATTCTCACAGTTGACGGACGGAAAAATTGAACCGGTCGCCAGAGTCCGTACCCAACGAAAAGCGTTCGAGAAAATGCTGAATATCCTCGCAGAGAAACTGGATCACGGAAGTATATCCAGATTAAGCGTTCTCCACGCGAACGCTGCTTCACAGGCAGATCAACTTATGTCCGAATTGGTTGAACGTTTCCATCCGGCAGAAACGATCATGACCGAAGTCAGCCCGGTAATAGGTACCCACACCGGTCCTGGTACTGTTGGTGTCGCTTATCTGATCGATATGTAATCATAAAATAGAACAGAATAAGTCATCCTTAAACCAAAAAGGGTGACTTATTTTTTTTAACATTTATTCATATATAGTCCTGCTAAATGCAATTTGTTAGTTTTAATAATCTCAGCTATACTCAGAGAATAACCATAAATCTGGAGGAAATTCATGCGACGATACGAAAATATTGGATTAGGAATACCAGAAACATTTCTACCTCGTGAAGGCATAGACCTTTCTCGTTGGTCTGTCATCGCATGTGATCAATTTACCTCCCAGCCAGAATACTGGGATCAGGTTAAAACAATTGTCGGTGATGCCCCTTCGACCTTTCAGCTCATCCTCCCCGAAGTATATTTGGGGAAACCGGAGGAAGCTGAGAAACTGGAAAATATTAACCAGACCATGAGACAGTATCTTTCTCAAGGCATACTTCAACCTCATGAAGGTATGATTTACATTGAACGTTCCGTGGCTGGAAAAAACCGCAAAGGGCTATTAGTTTGCCTGGATCTTGAAAAATACGATTACAACAAAGATTCTTCCAGCCTGATCCGTCCGACTGAAGGAACAATTCAGGACCGCCTTCCACCTCGAATGAAGATCCGTGAAAATGCTACCTTGGAACTTCCTCACATCCTGGTTTTGATCGACGACCCGCAAAACACAATTATTGGTTCCGCAACTGAAAGTAAAGCTGACCTTCCCATGCTTTATGATTTCGATCTGATGTTAGGCAGCGGACATATTTCCGGATGGTTGGTAAAAGATTTACCCCTGGAAAAGAAGATCGTGGATGGATTGACCAATCTGGTGGATCCGCAAAGATTCAAGACCAAATATAATTTATCAGGTAAGCAAAATGTGCTGCTATATGCCATGGGAGATGGAAATCACTCCCTGGCAACAGCAAAGGCAATTTGGGATAAGGTGAAATATTCTGTGGGAATGGTCCATCCTTCTCGGTATGCTCTTGTAGAACTGGTAAATGTGCATGATACAGGATTGGAATTCGAACCTATTCACCGTGTTCTCTTTGATGTAAAAGTTGACATTTTCGAGAAGATAAGATCAGCATTCAATGACAAAGTGAAAATTACTAAAGTAACAGATACAAATCAGTTAAAAGATCTTGTTTCCAAATCAACCTCTGAAGTGCAGCAAATCGGATTGATCACTCCGGCGGGAGTTCATGTAATGGAATTGGTTCGCCAACCATTAAATTTACCGGTTGGAAATCTGCAGGACTTTCTTGGATGTCTTGATAAAAGTCGGGAGGTGCCGATTGTATTGATTATGTCCACGGCGATGAAACAGTCTTTGAATTGGGTAGAAAACCCGGTAATGTCGGTTTTTATCTTCCAGCAATGAAGAAAACCGAACTATTTAAAACTGTTATTCTGGATGGCGCACTACCCCGGAAAACATTCTCGATGGGTGAGGCTATAGAAAAACGGTTCTATTTGGAAGCCCGAAAAATTAAATAATAAGTATCAGCGAAAATAAACCGCCAGATCTCCGGCGGTTTATTTTTTAAGGAAACTATAGACCAGCCCGATCAGACCCAAGCCACACAAGGTGATCAATACCATTCCAATAGTTTGTTTGGATGGATTCCCCCCTGTACTAACTACCTGGGGCGTACTGGTACCAGTAATGTTGTTAATCCCCATTGAAGGTAGTGGAGTAATTGTCTTCGATCGTGGGGTGAAAGTGGGTGCCATCGTATTTGTGCCTTGCAACGTAGAAGCAGGTCCGGGAGTTCCTGAAACTGAGACCGTATTGATTACGCTTGGTGTACCTTCCGGTTTCTTGATCAACAATTTCTGATCAGGCCAGATGGTGGTATTATCGGGTGCCATCCCATTTAATGACCTTAGGTCATCGACTGTGATCTTATAGGCTTCTGATATGGTGGCCAGGGTCTGGCCAAATAGGACAATATGGACGATCGAACCATCCGGTGCCGGGGTCGCTGCTCTGACACCGAAAATATAATTGGACATATCGGGTGTTGCATTCGGATCAATTGGTGTATTGGGTGAGTAATCGGGGGCTGAACCACCTTGCACCAGGCACACATCCAGGATAAAAACATAAGTTCCATCACCATTGTCAGCAACACCTGCACCGACATCTGTGTAATTGTTGCCCCATCCATTTAGCATTACTTGTTGGTGGGTCCAATCTGACCATGCTTCATAAACAGCTGAACTTACCGAAGAGGTGCTTGCCCACGCTTCATCGCACTTGATTGATTTTCCTCCCCCGTAACCCGACCAGTATACACGCATGGTTTCGTCGCTGCCGCTCGCACCGGTATGACCTCCGTTTCCGGTGGACACAATCCAATCCGCATGAACCTGTGCAGCTGACATAACCTGTGCATCCGGATTCAAGGCATACAAACCCATGCTCACCCTGTAGCTATTGACCTCTGCGATCAGATCATACGGGCTGGGAGCTGCATTCTTAACCTGAGAACGAAATGCACTCTGTGAAAACAGTATAATGGTTAGGATGCTGATAAGGTAAAATTTCCGAAGCATTGTATCCTGATTATAATCCATCTAAAGGTCACATGGATTATTTAGAAAAGAGAGCAATTAATTATACTATTATGAAACAAACCATTTTTTTCCTGTGCGCTGCACTCTTCATCATTTCTGGGTGTTCACCAACTGTGCCGCCAACAGCCACAGAAGAACCTCAATTAATACCTCCGGTGACATTTACTCCTGTTCCGAATACAGCTACACTGGCTCCTAAAGAAACCCAAACTCCCACCATTTTTCCGACCACAGATCCTGTTTCTCTTTTTAAAGTGTCATCTCCACTTGAAGATATTCAACTGAGTGATCTGAAGTCGATCATTTCTGAACCGTTTTTTCAAACCGGACCAGAATTGGATGATGGACATCATGGTACTGATTTCGCTTTTTATGATTTCGGAAAACTCACGACGATCGTTGGTTTACCGATACACTCTGTATTAAATGGTAAGGTCGTTGGGGTGATTAATAAAAAGAAACCTTATGGCAATTTGATCATCATCGAAACACGAATGGATACATTCCCTCCGGAGTTGCTCAAACTGCTTTCCCCCCCTCTCCAGGAAACCCCGTACCCATACAATCCACGATTGCAGTTTTGCACCAGTTTAAAAGGGGAAACATGGACAGTGAAGCCTGAATCGATCTACTTATTATACGGGCACATGCTGGAACCCTCACCACTGAATGTAGGAGATATAGTAACCAGTGGACAAACCATCGGCAAGGTTGGCAATACAGGAATGTCTGGAAACGCGCATTTGCATCTGGAAATGCGCTGGGGTCCAGGTGGTACTGAATTTGCATCAATGAATTATTATGACACCGCTGCCACCCCGGAAGAAAATATTAATTATTGTGTCTGGCGCATCAGCGGTAAATATGTGCGTATTGATCCGATGGTATTTTTCAACACCTGGGAAAATCTACCTTAATAATCTTGTAAATAAAAATATCCAATGAAATTTATCCGTAAAATTAAACTACCCAAGCTTCATTTTGAATCCCTCAAAAAGATCAAGCTGCCCAAGATTCAATTTACTGCTTTAAGCAAGATTAAGCTGCCAAAAATTAAAATCAGACCATCCTGGCTTTTCATTATTGCCGGAGGATTGATCGTTATCAATATCGTTTTCCTGGTTTTACAAATTATTCCGCCTGTTAATACTCTAACGAATATTCCGCAGTCAACACTATTACCGGTCATCCTGCCAACAGAAACCCCAATACCCACACTTATTCCACAGGAACCCACGCAGGCTGCACCAGAAATTCCGGTTGCCATTATTCCCAGCGGGTCCAGCTTATCGCAAGGGACGATCCTGTTTTCCATGGTGAAAGATGGGTACAGCAACCTATATAGTTTTCAACCCGGATTACCAGGTTTTCTTCGATTAACTGCTCACCCATGGGATGATATTCAACCTTCCCTTAGCCCGGATGGAACAAAACTGGCTTACAGTTCCAGGCAAAATGGTTACTGGAATATCTATATACTTGATCTGTCCTCTGGTCAGATTATTCCCGTGACTGACACAGCAGAATACGATGGACATCCGGTTTGGTCACCTGACGGGACACAACTATTGATCGAATCTTACCTGGAAAACTACTTTCAACTTCAGATCGTTGATCTTTCTACAGAATTTGCAGGAACCAAACAGATCACTTTTGGCAGTTTTTCAAATTATGATGCAGCCTGGTCTCCTGATGGCAAGGCGATTGCTTATATCTCCAACATTTCCGGTGATCCGGCATTGTGGATGATCAGCATTACAGATGATCAGCGCCAGTACAATGCTCTCCCTATTGCTGAACTGGATACTCCTGCACATCCTACATTCTCACCAGATGGGACGAAACTAGCCTTTTCGTCAAAACTTGATGGGAATAGAACCATTTTTACCTGGGACCCCTCAAAGCCAGAGCTAAGCCCCAAAATGATCGGCCAGGGCGACCAATTAGCCTGGAGTCCGGATAGCCAGGTGATATTCTGCTCCCTTGCACAACCATTACGCACTTACTTAACTGCATACACGCTTCAATTTGGAAATATGGCCATGGCCCCGTTTGTATTATCCGGTGATGTAACCGGGATCGAATGGAAACAAAATCCACCAAATTGGCTGCAAAATCCCTGGGTTCAGGCAAAACAACAGTTTGTTGATGAACCAGTTTACCGGGTTCAACTTACACCTGTCGCTGAGTTTGGCAGGTTCAATTTGGTGCCAATACCGGGTATCAACCTGGAATATCCATTTCTACATGACATGGTCGATGAGTCCTTTCAGAGTTTCAGGAACCGGATGATCAGTGAAACTGGCTGGGATGTTCTCGCAAACATTCAGTCTGCTTTCCTGCCGCTTTCGCAAACATCGGAACCTGATAGATCACAGGATTGGCTGTACTCCGGGAGGGCTTTCGCTTTAAATACTATTCCAATGAATGTTGGCTGGATGGTTCTGGTTAAAGAAGGATTTTGGTAATCAAACTTTCTGGCGCATCTATATACGACCACTTTTTCAGGATGGTTCAATGGGAAAGCCCATTCATTTCAGGGCATGGGATATGAATAGCCGATTCAATAATGACACAGCGGCATATGAACAAGGTGGAAAAATATCAGAATCGGATATTAGTGGATACTGGGTGGATTTCACTGATATTGCCCGCAGGTATGGCTGGGATCGCCTCGGAGCACTTTCCAACTGGCTTACCTTTTATCCGGCAGCCAGATTCAATCTTTTTATAAACAATGGTGGACTATCCTGGAAAGCAGCCATGCTGGAATTATATCCACAGGAAATCTTTATCACACCAACCCTTGTTGAATTACCAACCACGACACCCACCATTACGCCCAAACCCCGGAAATCAGTTACTCCAACCAATACTCCTGTGCCATCCGCAACATCGACCATACACCCAACGTGGACTCCCATCCCCTGAGATGAAAAAACCATTGAAATTATCACTTGCCATATCTGCCGCCTTCCTCATGGGAAGTATTGCGTTTTCACCTGTAATAATTGGAAGAGCACAGCCACAATCCCTTAATACTGATCAATTGATATCTCCTACATCAACAACTACTCCAACTCCCGATCTCGCCCCTAATTTAACTACAGAGACACCGGACCAATCAATAACACCTACTCCAGTAAGTACACAACTTTATAATAGTCCGGAAATTCTAAATCTTGTATTTCCAACACCTGGACCTGCCCCCATTTCCGCCTGGCGGCCACCCTTGTATCCAGTACCATGGGCTGCAGGAGAGCACGACCACTTTTTCTTTCAGCGACCAATCGCTGCTGATGAAATTAACTGGCCGGTTGCGGATTACCGCTATGGAGGTGTTTTCTTTGGTCCCAGTATCGTCCATACAGGAGTGGATATTGATGCTCCGACGGGCACACCAGTCATCGCCGCTGCAAACGGAAAAGTGGTTTGGGTTGGCTACGGTCTTTTCTCTGTAAAGGGGAATACAGGCGACCCCTATGGATTGGCAGTAGCCATCCGGCATGATTTTGGCCTCGACGGGAAACGGCTTTATACGATATATGCTCATATGCGCACCATAAATGTCATCGATGGCCAACAGTTAAATGCCGGTGATCAAATCGGTGAGGTGGGTTCAACCGGCGCAACAACCGGACCTCATCTTCACTTTGAGGTCAGACTCGGTAGGAATTATTTCTTTGATACCAGGAATCCGGAGCTGTGGATGGCACCCCCACAGGGTTGGGGTGTATTGGCGGCAAGGATTACAGATAAGAAAGGCAAGAATCTCACCCACAAAGAGGTTCGTGTCTATGCTCTTTACAATGAACATGAATGGGTCGTCCGGTCTTATGGTCCACAGGTCGTCAATCCGGACGAATACTTCCAGGAAAACCTTGTTCTAAGCGATCTCCCTGCCGGGGAATATCGCATCCGGATTAATTATGCAGAACATGATTATTATGGTAAGTTTGAGATAGAACCCGGGAAGATCACGATGATCTCTTACGCAGGTGAGAATGGATTTTCCCTAATAAAACAGGATCCTGTCTTTACCCCGGTACCGGCAACACCTGCTCCTTGACTATCAGAACACATGTGCTATAATTACATTTGAACTTATATATCAAATCATTCAATTAGACGGAGAGAGAGATGGCAAAAAAGACGCTCAACCAACCCCTTCCAGTTGTGTCATCCAATATGGATGATGCGAAGAAAGCAGTCCTTGATAAAGCATTATCCGATATTGTGAAACGATACGGTGAAGGATCCATCATGCGGCTTGGTGAAGCTCACCAGATGACAGTTGAATGCATCCCCACCGGCTCTCTCTCCCTCGACATCGCGCTTGGAATCGGTGGGATTCCCCGCGGCAGGGTCACCGAGATATTCGGCCCTGAATCTTCCGGGAAAACGACCGTCTGCCAGCATATTGTCGCTGAAGCTCAAAAGGCGGGTGGAACGGCAGCCTACATCGATATGGAGCATGCCCTCGATCCTGCTTACGCCCAAAAATGCGGTGTAAACGTGGAGAATTTGCTGATCTCCCAACCGGATACCGGCGAGCAGGCGCTTGAGATCGCTGAGACCCTGGTCCGCTCCGGTGCCGTGGATGTAGTCGTGGTCGATTCAGTAGCCGCTCTGGTTCCCCGGGCAGAGATCGAAGGCGATATGGGCGATGCCAGTATGGGTATGCAGGCCCGGTTAATGTCCCAGGCGCTGCGCAAGCTCTCCGGCATCATCTCCCAGACGAAGACTGCGGTCGTCTTTACCAACCAGCTCCGCCAGAAGATCGGCATCATGTTCGGCAACCCCGAAACCACTCCGGGCGGCCTGGCGCTGAAATTCTATGCCTCTGTCCGGTTGGATACCCGCCGCATCCAGGCCATCAAATCCGGGGCAGAGATCACAGGCAGCCGTGTGCGCGTCCGGGTGGTCAAGAACAAAGTCGCAGCCCCATTCCGCACTGCGGAATTCGACATCATGTACAACGAAGGTATCTCCAAGGTGGGCGATATCATCGATCTGGGTACCCAGCTTGAGATCGTCACCAAACGCGGCGCTTTCTACTCCTATGGAGATGTCCGTCTCGGTCAAGGCCGCGAAAACTCCAAGGAATTCCTCAGCCAGAATATGGAATTGTGCAACGAGATCGAACTGGCTGTGCGCGAACGTGCTTTGGGCGGCGATCTGCCTATGCCATTCACATCCAGCCCGGATGATGGCAGCGTTTCAGACGATTGATATCAGCAGAAAGAGTCATGCATCCATCCTTGTTCGACCATAAAGCCCGGATTCTCACACTGGTCATTTGCCTTTTCCTGGCAGCCTGCCAGAGAAGTACTGCCAAAACTGCGGTTGCCGGGTTTATTCCGCCGACTGAAATCCCGGTACCGACGAAGATAGTTGTTACGGTTGCATCCAACCCTACTCCCCAGGTCAATTGTGTTGATGTCTTATCCTTTTCGGATGACATCACCATTCCCGATGGGACCAGTCGTCAAACCGGGGGAAGAACTGGAGAAAAAATGGCAGGTGCGGAACAATGGCACCTGTGATTGGACGGACAAATACACACTGCGCATTATTGCAGGTGACCCGCTCGGTTCACCGGACAGCCAGCCGTTGTACCCGGCCCGGTCGGGGAGCGTTGCCCCGATCCGCATGATCCTCAAAGCACCGGAAACTCCCGGAGGTTACCGGACTGCCTGGCAGGCATTCAACGCTGCCGGTAAAGCATTCGGAGATGTGATCTATATTGATATTGTTGTTCAATAACTCACATTACAAACCAATTAATAATAAACACGCCGCAGAGAAATTCTCTGCGGCGTGTGTGTTTATAAGGATAGAAGCCGGTTTAGGTGCCTTCTTCCCAGGAATTCAGGTATTTCGTCTGTTCTTCAGTCAAAATATCAACTTTCACACCCATGGCTTCGAGTTTCAGGCGGGCGATCTCACGGTCGATCACATCCGGCACGGAATAGACTTTCTTTTCCAGCTTGGAGGCGTTCTTGAGCATGTATTCTGCGGAGAGAGCCTGGTTGGCAAAGGACATATCCATGACGCTGGCGGGGTGACCTTCAGCGGATGCCAGGTTGATCAGGCGGCCTTCGCCCAGGATATGCAGCTCACGGCCATCCTTCAATGTATAGCGCTCCACAAATGGACGGACGAGGCTCTTCTTGACAGCCATTTCTTCCAGTGCGGGGATGTTGATCTCGACGTTGAAATGGCCGGAATTGGCAACGATCGCGCCGTCTTTCATCACTTCAAAATGACGCTTATCGACCACGTTCAAATCGCCGGTAACGGTGACGAAAATATCACCGATCTTGGCTGCTTCGATCATGGGCATGACCCGGAAGCCATCCATCACTGCTTCAAGGGCAACCAGCGGGTCGATCTCGGTCACGATGACGTTGGATCCCATGCCACGGGCTTTGTTGGCGAGACCGCGTCCGCACCAGCCATATCCGGCTACCACGAAGGTCTTACCGGCCAGCAGCATATTCGTCGCACGGACGATACCGTCGAGGGTGGATTGGCCGGTGCCATAACGGTTATCAAAGAAATGCTTGGTCATGGCATCGTTGACTGCGATGATCGGGAAGTTCAAAACGCCGTCGGCAGCCATGGCACGCAGGCGAATGACGCCGGTGGTGGTTTCTTCGGTACCACCAATGACACCCGATAGCACTTCACGGCGGTCCTTGCCGATGGTACTGACCAGGTCCGCGCCATCATCCATGGTGATGTGGGGTTTGTGGTCGATAGCGGCATTCAGATGCTTGTAATAGGTGACGTTGTCTTCGCCCTTGATGGCGTACACCGGGATCTCATCGCGTTGGACGAGGGAAGCGGCCACATCATCCTGGGTCGAGAGAGGATTGGAAGCGGTCAGAACGACATCAGCGCCGCCAGCCTGCAGGGTTTTCATCAGGTTGGCTGTTTCTGCAGTGACATGCAAACAAGCCGACATGCGGATGCCCTTGAATGGTTTTTCCTTCGCAAAGCGTTCAGAAATCTGGCGCAGTACAGGCATTTCACGTTCTGCCCAATCGATGCGCCGGTGGCCGCCTTCTGCAAGGCTTAGATCTTTAATATGTGAATTTGACATTATTTTCTCCGTATCCTATTTATTTTCTGATAGTAAACAATTCAGCGCACCATGGTCATCAAAGACCTCGCGGTAGCGATTAATAAACTGTTCTATTGTATAAAAATGGTTTTGCGGACCGCGCTGCTCGAGGCAGTAGGCGGCTGCTAAAGAACCCATTTGCCCGCAGGTGACCCAGTCCATGCCGCAGCGATAACCGGTCAGGAAGCCCCCACGGAAAGCATCACCCACGCCGGTCGGGTCAGCGATCTGATCGGTCGGGAAGGGTTCGATCTGGTGCTGCCTGCCATCGGTGTAGACTGTCGCACCTTTGGCTCCCAGCGTCACGACCATGAATTTGACCTTGTTCAATATCTCAGCCTCGGTAAGTTGTGTCGAACGCAGGAGCAGTTCATATTCGTATTCATTGACAAAAAGCGATTCAGCACCCAGGACACCCTCACGTACGACCTGTCCATCCAGGCGGACGATCTGCTGGCTGGGATCGTACAGGTACGGAATACCGGCAGCCATACATTCGCGCGGGTAGGCCTGCATCGCGGTCGGGTCATTGGGTGATACCACCACCAGGTCCGGTTTGCTGCCCGGCAGTTCGGTCACTTTCAGTTCAGCAGCATGAGCCATTGCCCCGGTGTAAAAGCTGGCGATCTGCGCATTGGAAAGGTCAGTATTGGCAAAGAATGAAGCGGTGTATGTGCCGGGAATGACCTTTACCCCGCAGGTGTCGATGTTGTTGGATTCCAACCATTCACGGTAATCGGCAAAATCCTCACCGACAGTAGCCAGGAGGACGGGTTTGGCACCCAACAGCGCCAGGGTGTAGGCAATATTCGGAGCCACACCACCGCGCTGCTTGACCATGGCATCCACCAGAAAGGATAGGCTGATGCTATCCAGCCGGTCTGCCAGGATGTGATCTTTGAAATAGCCGGGAAAGGACATCAGGTAGTCATATGCCACAGAACCGGTGCAAACGATCTTCATATCTTTATTTCTCCCTCATGGAACAAGGAATATGCAACTCAAAAACGCCCTCGACTGAGAGCGTCGCGAGGCAAAGTATAACCTGTGACGGGGTCTTTGTCAAAAGAAATGGGTAGTAATTAGCCTCTAAGACTAATAACAATCATGATCAATTGAATAATATTCACCGCAGAGAACGCAAAGGACACAGAGTTTTTTATTACCAAAGTCAATTCTCCATCCACAATTCACTGTTTTCTAATCACTAGTCACTATTCTCCATTCTCTGTTCTCTAATTACTAATCACTATTCTCTCCCCCTCCTACCTCCCCCAAATGTGCTTAGACATTTGGGGGAGGGTTGGGTGGGGGCCATTAATGCGATGATAAGGAAACAAATATCAAAATCCGGAGACATGACGGTCAAAACCACGCCCGGACGAAATCGGGATCTACGTTTGATCCGACGCGCGGTGTAATTCCTCCATGCTAGCGCTTCGAGGAGGATGCGTGCACACCAGCGTGGACAAATTATGTTTCCTCACTCTGAATCGATGCGGCGCGATTGCAGTATTTTCACATTCAATCCATCTACACTTTGTAAAACAGCATTGGCTGTCTCGAATAATTCATCCCACATCCAGTCGGCTGCAAACTTTTCATCTGGACTTCTCAACTTCAACCTGTGCAATAAGTAGATTTGCATCATTATCCCAATGTACAATTTTTTTAAGGATATGAGGTCTCATGCCTAGTTCGTAATCGAAATCTTCCAATGCTGTTGGATCAAGATTTTTATTAATAGCCGCGAATCGCTATTTCAACCAAATACATTTCTAACTTGTTTACCATAATGGTTTTTCTCTCCGTATTTATTCAAAATACAAAACAAGAAGACTAAGAAAATAAATATACGTCTGCATTGCGATTCATCTCTAGAGATCTGTTACCTGGCTATCTTGTCAGTGACTACACGCAGTCTCTTTGAGACTTAACAACCGTTCGCGTCGGGTTGCGAAGCATCCCCACCAGCGAGAGGGCATCACCGCATGTGTTTAACCGTGAGGTCTCAATCATTTATTATCCATTCCAATCCTTGAAATCGCAAATCGCATTCCCCTATGTTCAACAAGTATGGCTGATGCTAAATGGTACTCCGCAGAGCCAGGCTTATCGACTTTTTATTATTGCTGTACTACTATATAATTCCATTATCATTTGGGGAGGAATTTCGAAAACCCCCTGGTAAAACAATAATATATGGAGGAAATCGCTGATGAAACCCGTAGATCGTATCATGAATAAAGTCAACTTGCCTTTTGCTCAACCAAAAAGATGGGGAATTAGCAATAATTCTATTGGTTATCGTAGTCATATTGGGAATCCTTAGTGAACCGCACTGGTACCTGTTCAAAAGGGTGGATCCGGACCAAATAGGGATCAAGACCAGGGGTGGAAAGATCGTCGGTATCGTTCCGGCAGGAGTCTACAGTGACGTTGGCCTTTTTGTTGATCTCGAAACCTACTCCACGTTATCATACCAATTCACTACAGAAGACCCCGAAGTGATCACGCAGGACAATCAGCGCCTGGGTGTGACTGTGAGTGGTTCTGTGTTCAGGCCTTATTTTTCCATGAGTGAGCAGGATATTATTAACCTCTGGATAAAATATCGAAGTATCTTTACCAATGACCAGTCATTGCAATCTGTTTTGAATGACCTGTCCATGCAATCGATGAAAGTTTGTGTGGGGAATAAACCATTTCGAGAATCTGTAATCGGATCTGAACGTGATTCTTTAAGGACCTGCATTGACGAAGAGCTTAATCGTCTGAGTAAAAATTATGGGCTGACTGTAACGAATGTTACCGTGCCAAATGTTGCACTGTCCCCGGAAGTACAGGCATCTGCTTGATTCGATCACCAAGAGCCGGCTGGAGACCGAAAAAGCTGCCCAGGACAAGCTCAAGGCCGATGCTGAAGGACTAGCCCGGAAGGCAGAACAGGAAGCCAATATCAGGGTCGAACAGTCAAAAATCCAGGAAGAAACCCGCCAACAGATCATACTGGCCCAGTTGAATGAAGAAAAATTAAAGGCACAGTTAAAAGTCATCGAAGCGGACAAAGCGAACTCGTTATTGTCAGCCCAAAAAGACCTGGAGATCAATACAGCCATGTCACTTGCGGCTTCTGAGAGAGCGAAAGCCGATCTTGCAAAAGATCTTGCCCAGGCATCCATCTACACCAATAACCCGGTCTATGCGGCGTATATGATGGCACTGGCTAATGCGTCTGCCATCAAAGAAACTGATAAATTCATTTTCACGCCGGAAGGTGTTTTCCCGCAGCTTGTATTTGGCAGTGACGGATTATTCTCCACCGTACCAGTTCCAAAGTAAGAATTTTTTCGGCACGTAGAGCGGATAGGGAAATTTTCCTATCCGCTTTTTGATGATATTTTTGGGGAACCCTCGGTCAAACCCTCGCGCACGTTTAGGCTACCGGCGCGGAAAATGAAAAAAGGGAGTGTGGCTAATGATCGAAATTCCTGAAGCATTCGTACTGGCCGCGCAGGCGGAACAATCTCTAGTTGGAAAGCAGGTATCCACCGTAGTCACCCTGCATTCCCCCCACAAATTTGCCTGGTTTTCCGGTGACCCTCAAAGATACAACGAGTATTTATCAGGCAAGACCATCACCGGAGCTGAAGCACGAGCAGGTCAGCTTGAGATAATGGTGGAAAACTACTCACTGGTCTTCTCGGACGGGGTCAATTTGCGGTTTCACCCCGATGATACGGGTATACCGGAAAAGCATCAATTATTGATCAAATTTCAGGATAAAACGGCATTAAGTGCATCCATAGCCATGTACGGCGGATACTCTTGCAGCCCTATCGGAGAAAACGATAACCCTTATTACCTCGGCGCAAGGAATAAGCCCTCTCCCCTCACTTCAACTTTTGATCTGCCTTATTTTATAAACTTAGTCAGCACCACTTCTCAAAAATTATCCCTGAAAGCATTCCTTGCGACAGAACAGCGCATCCCTGGATTAGGAAACGGTGTTCTGCAGGATATCCTTTTTCATGCCGGCGATCATCCGAAGAGAAAACTGGTTGACATGAATGAAGCAGAAATTCAGAAACTCTTCCAGGCTGTAAAAACAACTTTGAGGGATATGGCAGAATCCGGTGGAAGGGATACTGAAAACGATTTATTTGGCAAACCCGGAAGATATATCACCCAAATGAGCAAACAACATTATTGGCAAACGAGCCAGAACGAACCCCTATTTGCGGTTATAACAGCATCGCAGAACTTAATGAGGAGCCTAACTTATTTGCGAGGGCAAAGCATTTAATTCATATAAAATCATAACAATACTCCAAATGTTGGGACTATTTTTTCAAGGAACTGTTAATTCTCTTAAACAGGGTTGAGGCCCCAGAAAGGAAAAAATGAATACTCTCTTAAGTCCCCCAATATTTTGCCCATTTGCTATTATAAACAAAGAAGGCCTAACCAATCATTTTTCAGACTTCTCGTATTTTTTTGAAAATATTATTGTTAGCATATCAAACCCTGATGTGGTATTTATCCCCATAGCGGACCGAGCCCATAAAGTGTTTTTGACCGTGTAATCTCCTTTTTTGATATTAGCCTTCGACACCGGTCAGTCAGAAGATTCTTCACTTCGTTCAGAATGACATGACTATATAGGCAGGTTAGCTCTGAAGAACACGACATAGCTTTAGCCCACTCAGTTCGCGCCGGTGGCCTCACCATGCTCGAGTATGACCTCACCCTAACCCTCTCCTCTGCAGGAGAGGGGATTTCAGATTAGTGTTCATGGTTGGTGGGCTGAAGGTTAGATAAAAAAACCTGTTAAGGTCGTACCGGATATTGCTGCATAAACTTTTTCTGACAGATAAATCCATTTCTTATCGTTGGCATCTGCTCCCCAATCGAAGATTACGTATCGATAATTGTCATCTGTAATCGATTGAACAGGTGTCTCAATCAATTCATTGATGGCTATTAGATTTTCTATCCGAATATCTGCTCTTTTTCAGGAGGATGAGGAACCACAAATTCTGGATCAATTATTCCAGACCTTTTTATGTATTATAAATTCAGCCCCCTGCAATACATGATTTTCGTTAATATCTAGGATTATTGCACTATCAATATTTATACTGTAGGTTCTCTTGATTTTAAGATTATTATGCAAGAAAATAACAAAAGGTTCGATTTCAGGATTGTTTTGGTAATAAAGGCGACCTTCTTTTGTGGAATTCAATAAACTGACTTTGATATCATTCATTTTGTTCTTTCAAGGCACTTTGTTTGCTTCGGTGTTATTGACCTCACCCTAACCCTCTCCTCTGCAGGAGAGTGGACTCAACCTAGCTATCCCCTGCTTATTTCATATTCATGCGCTGGAACAGGACCACACCCACCCCGAAGTAAATGGCCGAGAGGATGGTCAGCATGAGCAGTTCGTACCAGACCTCGGAAAGGCCGACCCCCAGTGTAAATATTTTGTTCAGGGCGATCACCGCATGCGTGGGCGGCAGGATGTCATAAATGGCTACACCATGACCATAAACCGTGAACAGGTTGGTACGCGGCAATGGAAAAGCGGTTCCGGTCAGGAACATCAGGAATCCCAACGGGAAATTGGCGATCACGAAGGCCTGCGAGACTGTTTTTGCAAAGGCCGCCACGATCATCCCGGTGCCAATAATGGACAAACTGGTGATGACTGCGATCAACAATGCCAGCCAGATCTGCCCCTGGCTCTTGAATCCGCAGATGACCGCGGTGAAGAACGTCAACCCGATGCTGACCAGTGAGACCAGCACCAACCAGGCACTGACGCCTCCCAGGAATTCAAATGAGGTGACCCCCGCCAGGCGCAAACGGATCAGTTTATTGCCCTCGCTCTCGCGTGCCACCAGCATGGCTGCCTGGAAAATGGTAATGACAATGGCGAAGATCAACAGACCCGGAACGTAGTTCTCGAATTCGCTGCGGGCAGCGGACGCACCCAACGGTGTTTCCAACAATCCGACCGGGCGGACCTGCCCGCTCATGGCTGCCATATAGTTATCCGCCACCGTCATGGCTGAAACAGCCGCGACGGTGTAAGTGGGGTACGTCAGGTCACCCACGAATTCCAATCGGGTGGGGGTGACCTGCCTGTTTTGCCTGATTGCCTCCATCACCTCAGAGAAATCCGCGGGGATGATCAACAACGCGGCCGCATCCCGGTTGCGCAGGCGGCTTTCTGCCGTAGCCCGGTCTGTTACTTCGATGACCCGTAAGAATGGCGCTCCATTCTCATAGGAGAAACTGCGCAGCTCACCCACCAGTTCCTGCCCGGCGTGTAAGGTTGCCTGCTCCGCGATCCTGATCGATGACCAGCAGCCCGTAGGTGGTTGATCCACCGGAGCTGGTGATCAGCCAGTAGATGAAGACAAACAGCGGCGCAAAGGCCAGGCTGAGCAGCAGCACCCACAGGTCCCGTTTTTGTTCAATGGCGCATTTTTTAAAGACAGTCCAAAATCGCATCATTCCCGTAATCTCCGGCCGGTAATGGAGATGAAGACATCTTCAAGCGTATTGGAGCGCATGCGGGCTTCGCCCAACTGCACGCCCTGCCCCCTTAATATTTCCAGAATACCCGGCAGCTTTTCCAGCAGGGCATGACCGCGCAGGATCAGGGTATGGTCGGCCATATTCACTGCCACCCCCGGTTGACTGACCAGCGTGAGCATTTCCGGGCTCATCTCATGCTGAACATCCAGTTCGATGACATCGCCTTCGCCGACCGTGCGTTTGAGCTCCGCGGGAGTATCCACCATCAGGAGTTTGCCGTGGTCGATGATCGCCACCCGGTCAGAGAGTCGATCCGCCTCATCCATGTTGTGAGTGGTCAGGATGATGGTTTTCTTGCGCGCCAGCGAGTGGATATATTCCCTGACCATCACCCTGCTCTGCGGATCCAATCCCGTTTCGGGTTCATCCAGGATCAACAGACCCGGGTCATGCACCAACCCCAGCGCCAGGTTGAGGCGGCGCTGCATCCCGCCCGAAAGTTTGGAGGCGAGTTGATCGCGTTTCTCGGCCAGCCCCAACTGTTCCAGCAGGAGCTCAGAACGCTGCCTGGCTTTGCCGGCAGGTAGGCGGTACATCCGCCCGATGAACTCCAACTGCTCCAGGCAGGTCATTTTTTCCCAGAGGATGTTCTGCTGGGTGCAAACACCCACATTGCGCATCACTTCGAAATCACCGGTCATTGCCTTGCGGCCATCGATATAGATCTCGCCAGAGTCAGGCTGCAATAGACCGCAGATCATCTGGATGGTGGTGGTCTTGCCGGCACCGTTGGGTCCCAGCAAGCCAAAGATCTCGCCCTGCTTCACAGACAGGCTGATATCATCCACCGCTTTGAGTGCGCCGAAGGATTTGCTGATATTTCGAATTTCAAGGCAGGTATCGTTCAATGGTTTTTCTTTTTTCAATTTAGCTAAATTAGTAAGGATGGAGGGTTAAAGTCCACACTTATTCTAGCTAGTCCCATAGGTATTCACGAATTTCTAAAAGTTTTCCATCATCAGAATAAACAAATAAGAAAGAAAAGTTATTCATTTGAAAAATACATTTTCTCACTTCCAGATAATCCATCGTTGCATCTCTGTGTAGGGATTGAACATATAAATACTTATTGGTTTGAACAATTCCACGTACCGTAGTTTTTTCTATTCCGATAGGGAATAAACCTTTTAATTGTAAGAATACTGCATCATATACTGAATTGTAATTATTCGCTGTATTGTACACTTGCGAAAGTCTGTTTACACACGATTAAATTCGATTTTCGAACCTACAGGGTTAATTAATAGGATGCAGACAATAACAATAAACACAATAAGAACTGTCTTTATTATTCTTCGCATATTTTTGACCAAGTGATCGAATGGTTCTTTCATCTGCAAATCTAATGAATTAGGTGACTTCAAATGCTAGACTAGAACACAAAAGCAAACATGCGCAAGACTTCAAAGAAGTCATTACTCTCAAAATGGATGGTGTAAGGCTCGGGCAGGCTGACACCGGGATAGAATGAACTGGAGTATGCCTTGGTATGCTCCTTAAAACGGATATCCACGGAAAACTTTTCCGGCAGTTTGATCAAGTATTGCTTGAGGTCACCTTTCAGGGCTTGCTCCACTCCGCTGCGGATCTGCTCCACTGCCAATTGCGGATGGATGTTGATGGTGGAGTTGCCGATGCCTTCTTTTACCGCCACCGTTTTCACCGCGGGGTTGATGCCTTGCACTTCCTTGCACAGGCCGGCATCGCCCGAGACAAAAGCGACCGGCACCCCGGAGAGGGCGGCCGCGTAGGCATTGATCAGGAACTCTGAGGCGTAGGTGTCATTGATCTTGATATATACATCGTTCAGGGACATGGAATGGGACAGCGGGTTGGTATGCGACCCGGCCCGGGAGTGATACCCGATCATCAAAACCGCAGCATAAGTGGAATCCATGCCGTCCACCATGAAGTAGGGGTGGCCGCTCCACCCGCGCCATAACAGGCTGCCCTTTGGCAGTTTCTCCGCCTGGATGTTCCTGGCGGAATCATGGGCATCTTTCACCATGATCTCGGTTGCCCCGGCTGCGAGTGCACCTTCGCAGGCAGCGGCGACCTCGGCGGTCATCTGGTCACGGAATTCCGGATAATCCGGATGTTTCTTTTCGGTCTCGTCCCAGTTGGTGGTCCCGGTAATTCCTTCAATATCGGCGCTGATGTATATTTTCATTTTAGTCTCCATGCATTAATTATATTCAGTAGGAAAGAATATAGGGAAAGGAAAA
Source organism: uncultured Chloroflexia bacterium (assembly GCA_963757065.1). Lineage (GTDB taxonomy): Bacteria > Chloroflexota > Anaerolineae > Anaerolineales > Anaerolineaceae > PNON01. The sequence goes on from CAVWQC010000002.1 coordinate 367,606, forward strand.
GCGGAGATTCTCACTGCACATGCGTCCCACAGGGAGGCTACGCACTGCAGCGCAGGTGCCCTTACAGGGTCCTTCGTTATCACTTCGTTCAGAATGACAGTAGAGCAAAGGTGTATTTACCAATGCACCCAACAAATGCAACACAAAGCGAACATCAAAAACCCATTCTGCCGTATAATTCTAAAACCATTATTCAAGAAAGGTTATGCCCTATGGATCTTCGTACTAATGCCATCACATTCGCTCATAAAAACCAGAACCGGTTCTTAACTGAGATGAAAGAATTTCTCCACATTCCTTCCATTTCCACCAACCCTGAAAACATTCCTGACATGCGCAAAGCCGCCGACTGGCTGGTGCTGGAACTAAAAAAACTGGGCAGTGACAACGTCCAGATCTTCCCGACCAAAAAACACCCGGTTGTTTATGCCGAATTCCTCAAAGCTGGAGCGGATAAACCGACCGTGCTGGTGTACGGCCATTACGATGTTCAGCCGGCTGATCCGTTGGATCTATGGGAGACCGGACCCTTCGAGGCAGTTATTCGTGGTGATTACCTGTTCTCCCGCGGCGCTTCTGATATGAAGGGCCAGGTGATGGCCTGCCTGAAAGCGATCGAATCCATTCAATCCGCCGGAGCATTCCCGGTCAACCTGAAATACATCTTCGAAGGCGAAGAGGAAATCGGTTCCCCCAACCTGCAATCCTTCATTGCAGAACACAAAGACCTGCTTAAATGCGATATGGCGCTCAACCCGGATTCGGGTATGATCGGCGCCGACGCCCCGACCATTGTCTATGCCCTGCGCGGGTTAGCCTACTTTGAGATCCGCCTGTACGGGCAGGAACATGACCTGCATTCCGGCCAATGGGGCGGTGTGGTGGATAATCCTGCCAACGTGCTGGCTGAAATTGTTGGCGGCATGAAGGATAAAGATCACCGCATCACCCTGCCGGGCTTCTATGATAAGGTGCGCTTACTCACAGACCAGGAAACCAAAGAACTTTCCCGACTGCCCATGGACGAAAACTATTTCCTGCATGGCACAGGAGCCAAAAAACTGGCCGGTGAGAAAGGCTTCACCTGGGTGCAGCTGGTTGGAGCCCGCCCGACCCTGGATGTGAACGGTTTCTATTCCGGTTTCATCGGTGAAGGCTCGAAGACAGTACTGCCTTGCTATGCCATGGCGAAAGTATCCATGCGCCTCGTTCCCGACCAGGATCCGGAAGAAGTTAAACAATCATTGATCCAATATATTGAAGCGCACCTTCCCGAAACGATGCGCTACGAATTGACCGTCCACGCCGGCAACCCGGCTTCCATCACCGATCTCAATACTCCCGGCGTCAAAGCACTCGAAAAAGCGCTCGAGACCGTATGGGGAAAGCGGCCGGTCTTCAAACGCGAAGGCGGCAGCGTTCCAGTGGTGGGATATATGAAAACCTCCCTGAATGTCGAATCGGTGCTGACCGGTTTTGGGCTGCCGGATGATAACATCCACGCACCCAATGAGCGGCTTCATCTTCCCACCTGGTATAAGGGTATCGATGCCCTCATCCACTTCTTCTACAATTTATAACCCATGAAAGAGCGACTTCCAACTTACGGCGGTCAAGCCGTTATCGAAGGCGTAGTCATGCGCGGCACCCGCCATATTGCCATGGCGATGCGGGCTCCGGATGGCAGTATTAAACTGTACCAGGAGGAATTGGGCGGGATATTCAAGAAAAACTGGATGAAATTGCCATTTTTGCGCGGCCTGATCGGGCTGTGGGATGCGTTGATCATCGGCATCCGCTTTTTGACCATTTCTGCCAATACCCAGACCGGTGAGGACGAAAAGCTGGAAGGACTTCCCCTTTATGGGACAATGGCTTTCTCACTGACCATCGGCGTGGGACTCTTCTTTCTGCTGCCGGCAGGTGTTGGACACCTGGCGGAAACTTATTTGCACTGGAATTCGTTCTGGGGGAACGCCCTCGAAGGGTTGTTACGCCTGGTTCTGTTGGTTGGCTATATCTGGGCGATCGGATTCATGCCTGATATTAAGCGGGTTTTCCAGTACCATGGTGCAGAGCACAAGACCATCAACGCTTTCGAAGCAAAGGCAGAACTGACCCCGGAAAATGTCAACAAATACTCCATTGAGCATCCCCGTTGCGGAACTTCCTTCCTGTTGACGCTGGTGGTGATTTCAATCATCGTATTCTCGCTATTGGGTCCGCTGCCCATCTGGATGCGGTTCGCATCACGCATCATCCTGCTGCCGCTGTTGGCATCAGTATCGTATGAATATATTCGCCTGGTGGCGTACAACATAGAGAAACCCTTCTTCCGGTTTATCATCAAACCCAACCTGGCGCTGCAACACCTCACCACCCGCCCGCCAACTCTGGATCAGCTTGAAGTGGCGATCGCATCATTCAATGCCATGTACCTGAAAGAGACAACTCAAACGAACGGGCTTGATCTTCGAGAGTAAACCATGAAAGAGTGGATGAAAATTCCATTGGGGATCGTGTTTGGTTTAGCCATTGCGGCCGTAATTTTGATCGTGTCCAGCCCACCGCGGGGAAAACCCATCACCCTTACACCGGCACCGACTGCAGCATTGATCATCCAGGTGGATGGTGCAGTAGTAAATCCGGGAGTATATTCCCTTCAACCGGGCAGCCGGGTAAGTGATGCCATAACCGCAGCAGGTGGCTTGCTGCCGGAAGCTGCCGGTTTTCCCATCAATATGGCGCGGCCATTGAAAGACGGGGAGAGGCTGAATATCACCGACCAGACCAGCCATTGCGGCACCGGCTGAACCGGGTACCACAGAATTGATCGATATCAACACCGCCACAAAAGAACAATTAGACTCATTACCGGGGATCGGCGAGACCCGGGCAGAAGCCATCATCCAATACCGTACCGAGAACGGCGCATTCGTCACCATCGATGAATTGCGCAAAGTCCCCGGGATCGGTGAAGACTTATTCAATGAAATCAAGCTCCTGGTCAAGGTACAATAATGATCCCTGAATATCACAAACTGCTCATGCAAAATGCCATTGGCGCTTACTTTGGCGACCAGGAACTGAGTGAGGTCATTGCCGGTAATATGGGTCAGGATGGTATAGCAGGCCAGAATGGTCATCCGGAATATCATTTCGATGACAGTGAGTTTGAGCGTTCGTTTGCCTACCTGACTAAAGTTAGATCAAATGTGATTCAATATGTCAAATCAGGATCCAATTATTGTGAAGCAAGGGCAGACTTTGGCCGATACACACATGGACACCAGGATTACTACGCACATAGCAACTATGTCAGGCTATGGGCGCAAAAATATCAGGTGAAACCGGAAACCTGGTCTGGAGAACTCGACTTCAAGGATGAGGAAATCCTCTCCAGCCCGGAATTAATTTCGGGGCACTTCTACAGCCCGTGGGAGATGATCACGTTAATTCCGACCATAGGGCGGTTTTTCATTCCACTCTTCCCCAAAGGCTCGCATGCGTATTTGAATATCGATTCACCGTATAAAAATGCCTGGTTCCCATTGGCATTAAAAGCAGCTGAACTCAGAACCCGGTACGAAGTCCAACAAATCTCTATTGAGCTATATCAGGAGAATCCGGACCATTTGTACAAATTCCTTGGAAAGATAATTAATCCATTCAACGGAGTATAATAATTGTATGGAACTGAAACTGAAACTCGAAAATGATCTAAAAGACGCGATGCGAAGCGGGGATGATGTTAAAAAAAGCTCCATCCGCATGGTGATCGCTGCCATAAAATTAGCCCAGGTTGAAAAAGGTGACCTGCTGGACGACCAGGCAATCGTCAGTCTGGTTCAAAAAGAGATCAAGAGCCGAAAAGAATCGATCGCTGACGCAGAAAAAGCCAACCGGCCTGACCTGATATCCGCAGCCCAGGCAGAGATCAAAGCGTTGGAAATGTATCTCCCCACCCAAATGACCCAGGAAGAGCTAAACGCCCTTGCACAGGCTGCCATTATTGAATCAGGTGCAACTTTACCCAATGATATGGGAAAGGTAATGAAATTACTGGTCCCGCAAGTTCAGGGAAAGGCACCTAACGATCAGATCAGTCGAACGGTAAGGCAGCTGCTCGAAAAGAAGTAAGGATGCATTCTTTTCCCCAATCTGTAATGCAAAAATCCAGACGGTTTCTGATCTTTAGAGCCATTGTTTTAATAGCAACCGGACTTCTGGCAATTCTCATCCTGAACGCGCCTATTTCCATTCGGTCCGGTATTATTCCGCGTGCCATTGGCGAAGTGGCAGCACAGGATATCCAATCACCCAAAGCCATATCATACGAATCAAAAGTTCTTACTGACCAGGCAAAACTTCAGGCCAGCCAATCTGTCAGCCCGGTATACCTGCCATCGGATCCGTCAATTAAGCGCCAGCAGTTGGACATTCTTCGCGTAAACCTCCAATTCATATCGCAGGTCCGGCAGGATCCATACGCAAGCCAGGAACAGAAGGTCAACGATCTTTCAAATATGAATGACATGAAGTTGTCTCCGGCAACAGTCCAAAAGATTCTTGACCTTACCGATTCCCGCTGGCAGGATATTCAAAGTGAATCCGAAAAAATCCTTGAGGTGCTTTTTCGAAGCACCATCCGCGAAACAAATATTTCAGCAATAAAGAATGATATCCCCTCTCTGGTAGATTCGAGTTTCCAACAATCTCTGGCTGGCATGGTGTCAGAAATCGTTTCCCAATTTGTCATTCCCAACAGTAATTTCAGCCAGGAGTTAACCGATAAAGCCCGGGCGGATGCTGAGATTAAAGTTGAACCAGTCGTTCGAAAATATGAGATCGGACAGATCATCATCCGGCATGGGCAGGTGATCCGCTCAGAAGATCTGGAAGCGCTTCAAGCCATAGGTATGGTTGACACCCGGTTTTCGATCAACTCCATATTAAGTTCATCCGCACTGGTGATCGTTTTAATGGTTTTCGTGGCACTTTACGGATTAAGACGGCAAACCAGCCCTATGGATGACCTGCGCAGTCTGCTGCTGATCTCATTTACTTTTCTTTTCTTCCTGACGCTTGGCCGGCTGATCATCCCCTACCGTACTGTCATCCCGTTTATCTTCCCGGCCGCAGCATTTGGGTTAACCCTCGCGACAGCTTTCTCACTCGAAACAGGTTTGATCTTTTCAGTAATTTTGAGTCTGCTGGTTGCCTATGGACTTCCCGGCAGCCTTGAAATTACCATTTTCTACCTGGTTGGCAGCTTCTGTGGAATACTGGTATTGGGACGTGGACGAAATATCGGTTCGTTTTTCAGAGCCAGCGTTGCAATGAGTGCTGCGAATGCGCTGGTCATTATGGCGTATCGTCTCTCCGATCCGGTCACGGATTGGATAGGTCTTGCCACCCTTATCGGAGCTTCCATAGTGAATGGATTTGCGGCTGCAAGTGTCACCCTGCTTCTGCAATTCATCTATTCTCAATCTCTGGGAATCACCACTGCTTTGCAATTGCTCGACATTTCCCGACCGGACCATCCACTGCTGCAGTTCATGCTGCGAAATTCCCCCGGAACATACCAGCACAGTTTGCAGGTGGCCAACCTGGCTGAACAGGCCGCAGAAGCCATTAATGCAGATTCACTGCTCGTTAGAGTTGGAGCCTTATACCATGATGCAGGCAAGGCCATGAACCCGCAATTCTTTATTGAGAACCAGATCAAGGGGAACCCCAATCCTCATGAAGATATGGACCCATTGACCAGTGCGGGGGTAATCGTTAAACACATTGCAGAAGGAGTAGCGCTAGCGCGAAAATATAACCTGCCACCCAGATTACAGGACTTCATCCGCGAACACCATGGCACACTCATCACTCGCTACCAGTACAACCGTGCTGTAACTGAAAACGGCAATGATGAGAGCAAAGTCGATATCGAAGCTTATCGTTATCCGGGTCCCAGCCCGCGCTCGCGTGAGACGGCTTTACTGATGCTGGCCGATGGCTGCGAAGCACGGGCTCGGGCAGAGCTGCCAAAAGATGAAATCGAACTGCGCAGTATGGTAAAGAAAGTGATCGATAAATGCCTCATCGATGGGCAATTGGATAACACCCGGTTGACGTTGAATGACCTGGTCAAGATCACTGATTCATTTACCGCCACATTAATGGGAGTGTATCACCAGCGGATCATTTACCCTGAACTGCAACCTAAAGAAGACCTCAAACAACTGGATGGTTCGACCCAGACACCTCAACCGGAAAACAGTGATGCTGCAAATCCAAATTAGGCCTTATTACCGGCACAAAATATCCACGGCGGATTTGAAAATTGCTGCCGATCTAGCCTTGAAAAAATGCCAACAAACAGAAGTGGTTGCAGGTATTTTGATCACCGGCGATGCGGAGATGCATGCCTTGAACCGTGAGTACCGGGGAATCGACCAGACAACAGATGTCCTTTCGTTCAATGAGAATTACATTGACCCCGAATCCGGGTTGGAGTACCTCGGAGATATCATTATTTCCGTTCCCCGCGCAAAGAAGCAGGCACGGGAAGGCGGACATACGATCGAACAGGAAATTCAACTACTGGTCATTCATGGGATATTGCATCTTTCTGGCTATGACCACGACACAAAATTAAGACAGAAAAAAATGTGGCAGATGCAAGTAGAAATTCTCGAAGAACTCAACAATCCACTGGCAATTCATTTCTTGGCAGGATAACCCAATACTATGACCGATTTCCTGGTATCACGGTTCCAATCCTTCAAACATGCCTTCGCTGGCTGGTGGTTCGTGATATCCACCCAAAAGAATTCCTGGGTGCATATGATCGCAACGATCTGTGTGATCATCCTATCCTTGTGGTTGAAGCTTCCCGCACGGGATTGGGCTGTTTTATTTGTCGTCATTGGCATGGTTTGGATCGCTGAATTCCTGAATACTGCCCTTGAAGCAGTCGTTGACCTTGCGAGCCCATCGCATCATCCACTGGCGAAAGTGGGCAAGGATGTGGGTGCTGCTGCCGTATTGATCGCAGCAATGGTGTCTGTGATCGCCGGATTGTTAATCATGGGACCACCGTTGCTTGCAAAAATCGCTGTTTTAAGTAAATAATTGTTGGAGTTGGCTATGGCAAAATCATCTTTTCGTTTCGGTACTGTCGGATCACCAAAATCCACTCCTGCCAAACCCGGTGGAAGTGTCGGTGCTGTGTCCCAGATAGCAGCATTGAATTTGAATGCACTTGAGTTGGGCTGGGTACAATCGGTGCGGGTTTCGCCAGAAACCTGCTCTGCCATCAAGGCTGCAGCTACCGAATTGGATGTCGCGATCAGTGTGCATGCACCTTACTTCATCAACTTGAATGCTGATGAAGAAGAATGGCCAAAATCACGCAAAAGATTGATGGATGCTGCTTATTACGGATACCTGGCCGGGGCGACCGATATTATTTTCCACCCGGGGTCATATTTCGGGAAATTACCATCTGAAATCATGGGAAATGTGATGGACCGCTTAAATGATTGTGTGAGTGAGCTCAAGAATCAGAAAACGAATGTTTGCCTGCGCCCTGAAACCATGGGGAAATCCGCCATGCTTGGCTCACTAGAAGATACGCTTGTCATGAGCCAGATAGAAGGTGTTCGACCCTGCCTCGATTTTGCCCACCTGCATGCCCGTCCGGGTGATGGTACGGTGAATTCCTACGATGAATGGAGCTCCCTACTCGACCTTTATGGTACAAAACTGGGAAATGAAAGTTTGAAATCCTTACATATCCACCTGAGTGGAATTGAATATGGTCCCAAAGGGGAGAAAAACCATCTACCAGTTCAGGAGAGCGATCTGGATGTGAAAGGACTCTTCACTTCACTGACAAAACATGGATGCGGGGGAAGGATCGTCTGTGAATCACCCATCCTCGAAGAGGATGCTGTTTTTCTAAAAACCACCTGGCTGGAAATTTCCGGCCAGGAATAAGCTCAAAAAATCGCCCGGAAGATATTCCGGGCGATTGAATATTAACTTACGATGTGTGAGGAAATTCCCACTGTTCAATTTACTTCCAATTTCCTGTTATAAGTATTCTTTCAAGCTATGCTGTACAGCATAAGCGGCTGCTTCTGCCCGGTTGCTTACTTCCAATTTATTCAGAATGCTGCTGACATAATTGCGAACGGTCCCCTCACCCAGGAACAAAGATTTTGCTATTTCCCGGTTTGTCTTTCCTTCGGAGACTAGAAGAAGAACATGTTTTTCCTGCTGGCTTAATGTCACAAAGGCGGACGCTTTTTCTTTTTCATCTGCCTGCCGGACTTTTTCAAACACTTTTTGAGTTAAGGAAGTGTCGATCAATGCTTCGCCACGGCCAACCGCTTCAATGGCTCTGATCAAGTCTTCCCTGCCGATTTGTTTCAGAACATACCCTGAAGCTCCTGCCCGAATGGCAGAAAAAAGCATTTCATCTTCAGCATATGAGGTGAGCATGATCACACGGGTCTCGGGGAATTGGGTGGTAATCTCTTTGCAGGCATCTATGCCGGATGACCCGGGAAGCCGGATATCCATTACGACAACATCCGGACGCAGGCGTGTCACCTGCTCGACAGATTCACGTGCAGTTCCCGCTTCGCCAACAATTTCAAATTGGGGGTGATGTTCAAGAAGGGATTTTAATCCCAAACGAACGACTTCATGATCATCTACCAGTAATATTCTCTGCTTACCCATGAGATACTTTCCTCCAGAACCATAATCATACCAGATAGCGGTTCAGGCTGCCAGACACCTTAAGATGCCCTGGAATAGTGCTTATACATTTTTATTTCGGCGAAAATCCACAAATCTATAACCAACTCCACGTTCTGTTAATATATATTTGGGATTTGCCGGATCTTTTTCTAATTTTTGCCTTAAATAATTTATATATAAACGAACATAATGTGGTTCGTCCCGATATTCATATCCCCAAACTTTGGCAAGGATTTGATCATGTGTATTGACCATTCCTGCGTTTTGAACCAGGTGATATAAGAGTTTAAATTCTGTTGGGCGTAATTTGATCAGCTCGCCATCCAACCAGACTTCACGCCGGTCAAAATCTATTTTCAGACGATCATCCACCTCGATGAGACCTTTAATTCCTCCGCCAACAATTTCAGCCCGACGCAGTACAGCTCTCACCCGGCTTACCAATTCACGGGGTGAAAATGGTTTGGTGACGTAATCATCCGCGCCTAATTCCAACCCGTGCACACGATCATCTTCTTCGCCCTTTGCGGTTAACATGATCACCGGGACAGAATTGATCTCCCGGATCAATTTCAAGACTTCGAATCCATCCAGATCAGGCAGCATCACATCCAATAAGACAAGATCCGGGAGCTTATCTCGAATTGCCTGAATCGCCTGTAACCCTCTAAATGCTTCAAAGACTTGAAATCCATCATGTTCCAGATTCAATCGTATGAATCGGACCATCCGTTCTTCATCATCCACAACCAATATTCGCCGGTGCAGAGCATCGTCTACCATGCCACTACTCACGGACAAAGCCTATCACTTCCTCTTCTTCACCAGTTGGGAGGACTTCAATAAAATTAACCCTGGCCATTGGCCAAATAACGGTTGTGACATTTGCGTCCAGATAATGCAGGTCTTTTCCATCCCGTTTCCGGGGACTGCGGAGAGTCAAACTGGTCGCGGTTGGAGCTGGCAGCTCTTCAATCTCCCCTAATACGGGATCTTCCCCCACCAGATGGAGTAATATCATTGGCATAGCATCTCTCCGGTTGGATTAATTTACAAATTTATCTGCGGATGGTAATCTGCAGTTTTATTTTTCCTAAGGCGATCATGTCCCCGTCTTTAAGGGGATAATTTACATTTGGAACAATCTTCTGCCCATTGATCCTTGTACCGTTGGATGATCCCAGGTCAACGATCATGACACCTCTATCGGTGACACGAATAGCAGTATGCAGACGGGATACTCCTTCTGCATATCCTTCGTAAGGGGAAAGGTCAATATCCGGTAATATTGGTTGACCTTCGGTTATCCTTCCGAGAGTAAATTCTTTCTGACCGGCAAGAGGTATCACCTGATTACTACCTACAAGTTTCAATGAGATATTATTTCCAGAGGATGTCTGTTTAGGTGTTTCCGGTTGGGCAGGTGGTTTTTGTTGTGGGGTAGCCTGATCCATAGAATCTCCAGTCGTGTTTTCTTCTTCGTTATTAATTGTAAAAACTAGTTGAGCGCCGCATTCACTGCAAAAAAGGGCTCCATCTAATTCTTGATGCTTGCAATTCGGGCAGGTGATCATATCTGTTTTTTCTCCGGTCCAGGTGGAAGTAGTAGGGATCTTGTTCCATACTTTATGCGTTTATCGCCTTCTTGGCTAAAATTATTTTGTTGTTTTATGTTTTCAGCTTCTTTTAAAACCGTATGAGCCAATTCGCGCTCGCCTTTAGACAGAAGATGCGTGGCAAGATATTGAAGATGCCTTGAAGCTTTGACTGTGTCTCCCTTTTTCAATTCTTCCTGCGCCTTTTCCTGCATACGATAGAGTGTCAATTGTGACAGTGCATGTACAATTGGTGCCGGCATTCCCTTGTTACTATCCACATCCTTACTTATAGTGCAATTTATGGATAAAGGTAATCGTGTTTTCGGCACTTTTCTAGTCGGTATATGTAGTGTAACATATCCGTCCATTAATGTTATCTCTTTCTGTTGATTATGCATCGGTTTTATACAAAATTCAAGCATAAGCACCAGTTTATTTGTTATGTGTAGATTACCTGCCCGTACAGGGACTTCACGAAGAAGTGGCGCAGGTTCGGGGTATATCCTGAAAGCATATTGAAGTTCACATTCAGGTGAGTTTGTAAAATCCAAAGTTAACTGTTCACCATATATTTGTTCAAGATTCTTGTATTTTTGATCTAGAAATTTTTTTAAATCCTTTGGTCCTGAGATATACATGCTAACGCCACCAGCACAACTAGCAAGAGCATCAATAAACTCGTCGTTCCATTCGCTACCAATCCCCAGTCCGCTAATACTTATCCCCTCTTCTGCTGCTTCCTTTCCCAATTCAAGGCAAAGATCTTCATCGCCATAAGTTCGTCCATCAGTAAATAGAATCAGGTGGTTAAGGTAACCGGGAATGCGGTTTTGCCGAATTTGAGCAATGCCTGCACTCAACCCCTGATAAATTTCCGTACTCCCCGAGGTGACTATTCGACTTATTCTGGATTCAATAAGATGGATATCTGCGACTTGCGTTGGTGGTACAAGAATTTCGGCCCGATCGCTAAATGTCACAATACTAATGATGTCATTTGGTCCAAGCTGCCTGAGCAATCGGATGGAATTATCTTTCACCATGTCCATCCGCTCACCATTCATAGATTTAGATCTGTCCAGCACCAGGCTCAGGTTTAATGGTCTTTGAATGGATTTTTTGGTTGCTGGTTTAGCACCAATATCTAGAAGCACATAAACAAGCTGCGAGTCTTCAGATGGAGTTAATTTGGACTTTGAAACAAATGTCCGTTTGGAGAAGCCTGGAGTTGAAAGATCTTCGTCACCGAGGGTTTTATTATAATCTTCCCTGTGAGAAATCGAAGATAATGCATCATATGCCTTTTGGACCCTATAGAATAAGTCTGCAGTTCCTAAATTTGGGTTGGTGTCTGGATGATATTTTCGCGCAGCCTGATGATACGCACTGCGAATTTCTTCATCAGTCGCATCATAACAGACATCCAACAAGGCATACCAATTAATGTCCTGACCCATAAGCCTACAATAAATACTGAACCAGAATTACACTAATATTATCGGGTCCTCCCGCGTTATTTGCGGCATCAATTAATCTTTGACAAGCAACACTCAAGGAAGGCGCGGATTTAATGATTGTAAATATTTCTGATTCCGGTATCACATTCCACAAACCATCACTGCAAAGCATGAGGTATCCACCATTGGGGAATGGGTAAGTGTTTATATCCGGTTCAAACGGTTCAGATTGTCCCAAAGCACGATAAAGAACGTTTCGTTGAGGATGTTCAGCAGCTTCTTTATCTGATATCTGACCCAACTCCTGCAGCCTGCGCACTAACGAGTGATCCCTGGTGACCGTCTGCATTCTTCCATCAGGATAAATGAAATATGCCCGGCTATCACCCACATGGGCAAGGGTTACCTGATCACCTAAAATAAAAGCAGTGGTTAAGGTGGTGCCTCCACCCGGCGCATGCCGAACCACAGCCTGCTGAGATTCAGATATACCATTTTGCATTAATTCATGTAATGCATCATTAGGTTGATCTTGCTTAATGCCAAAAATTGGTAAATATAGTTTTTTGGTGATATAGGTAGACATTGCATTTACTGCAACAACGCTGGCCAATTCGCCATTTTCATGCCCACCCATACCATCTGCAATAATAAACAACCCATAGACCAAATTTCGATTTTCACTACTCATTATCGCAGACATTGAATATAAAGAATCTTCATTTATATCCCGTTGAAGACCAGAGGATTGACCACAACCGATGATTAGCTGAGGACTCATAGGAAGGTTCGCAGCCATACTGACAGTTTTTAGTTGATCATCAGTTAATGGTGCCGTTTTTACATCATATGGAAGATTCTTTTTACGTTTGAAAAGGGAGAAAAATTTATCCACAAGTGTGCTCCATCAAAATGTTGTATTCCACTATGGTGTATCCACTACAAGCGAAACGATCAGTTACTACGCGAGTAATGCATAAACGATATAATCCGTTGACCCTATATACAATATATCATTAAAGATTATTGGGGACCCTGTTATCGCTTTTCCTGTCTTAAACTTCCACCTTAATCTTCCATTTTGGATGTCAATACAATGCAGATTGCCATCCACCGATCCAACATAGATTGAATCTTTATAAACTGCCGGGGAACCTGGTATCTGGTTATCAGTCTTATTCCGCCACATTTCTTTACCAGATGCACATTCCAGGCAGTAGAGATTTCCGTCTGCTGAGCCAAATAACAATTGTTTGTCAACTTTCAGCGGAGAAGACATCGATCCTTTATCCATGCGGAAACGCCAGATCACCCAACCGGATTTTGCGTCCAATGCATAACAGAATCCATCCACGGAGGTAACATAAACCACTCCCTGTGCAACTATTGGGGAAGCGGTAATGGCTCTTTTAGCCTGAAACCGCCATTTGATCACACCAGTAAAATCTGTGCAGATCAATTCACCGCTTTCAGATCCAAAGTAAATTAATTCATTATCGATGAAAGGTGATGATCTGACCGGTGATCCAATTTCTGCGCGCCAGGCGCGGCGATTGGTCGTTAAATTGACAACATGCAAGAATCCATCATCAGAGCCGAAAAAGATATGGCCTTCAGCTATCCGGGGTGAAGACCTGATAGGACCTTCGGTATAGTAGGTCCACAATACCTTGCCAGACCTGACTGAGACTGCATGTAGACGATTGTCTTCAGAACCGATATAGATATTGCCTTCATAAACTGCCGGTTTAGTGGCAATACCACCATCGGTAGTGTACTTCCACATAAATTCGCCATTGGCAGCATTGATCGCATATAAATTGTTGTCGTAAGTGCCGGCATAGATGACCCCATTGTCATAAGCCAGGGCATTTCGTATCTCATCTTCACATTTAAATGTCCAGAGTGGTTTGATCCCTTCTGATGGGGTCAAGGTTCCCGTTTGCAGTGCCAATCTTGTGAGTGCTCCAGTTTTTCGGGCAACTCCCATGAGTGCGTCTTTCATCCCGGCAACCGATTTAAAACGATCCTGAGGATTGTATTGAAGTGCGGTACTGACTACTGCTTCCAACTCATTACTTACGTCAGGATTAAAGCGACGGATCGGACGTTCATTAAATGTAAATGGCGGTTCAAGCCGGGGGTCGCGCATGGACAATAAATGATGTAAAGTGGCACCCATTGCATAGATATCTGCCAGAGGTGTCGCATCGCCCCGATATTGCTCAGGCGGCGAGTAACCTTCAGTTCCGATCATTGTTCCTTTTTGCCCCGTGGTAAAGACTTTTGCAATACCAAAATCCACCAAAACTACCCGGTTTTGAGCATTGATCATAATATTGGACGGCTTAATATCCCTGAAGATGATCGGTTCAGGTTTGTGGTTGTGCAAGAATTCGATAACATCACATAGCTCAATTGCCCAACCAATCACCTGGTCTTCTGGGATGAAATCAGAGCGACCTTTTAAGATCGCTTCCATGTCACGCCCGCTTACATACTCTTCAACAAGGTAAGACCTATCTTTATGGGTAAAAAAATCAAATATTTTGGGGATGGCAATATGATTTAAAGTTACCAGAATATTCGCTTCACGTTCAAAATTTTGAACGATGGTTGCCCGAACCAGTGGATCTGGAGCCTGGTTGATCATTTCTTTTACAGCCACAAGTTTCACTACTTTTGGAAAATGTAAATCCCGGGCGCTATAGACCGAGCCCATTCCGCCAATACCGATAACTTCTTGAATTAAATATCTGTCAACAAGGACAGAGCCCGCTTTTAATTGATGTTCGTTATCGTCAGCAATTTCTATACTTTCATTCTCATTCCTAATGCTCAGTGTTGCCTCCCTGGTGTTCTCACGAAAATTCCATAAACACTGATAATGATTATATTCACGATTGGTCTGAAAAGCAATCAAGTAAAGCTAATTCATTGACCAGACGTTTTACCTATTCTGGACGGATATCTGCAGAGAGTGTAAAATCATTTAATAGTGTACGAAGAAAGGTAAGGTTTTTATGGCTGACTATGCAGGTAAGGGAAAAGTTGCGGTTATTAAAACTTCTCCAGCCACAATTCTGGAAGATATTTCCAAATTAATGAAATTATCCAATTTTCAAGGTTCGCTGGATAAGAAAATAACCACCGGATTGAAGATCAACATTTCCTGGCAAACCTGGTATCCAGCCTGTTCCTCAACTCCCTGGCAGATCGAAGGGGTAATTCAGACATTGAAACAAAATGGATATTCAGACATTGTCGGCATCCATAATGATACCGTTGTTGTGGACACCTCCGTTGGTGAAGTCAATAACAAACACCGGTTTGTAACAGACAAATATGGTATTCCATGCATTTATTTATATGATGAGCGCTTTGAATGGTACGAGTACAAGCCGAAAACTCCATTCCTGGTTCTTGATAAAGTTTATCCGGATGGTGTATTCATACCCAAAGCGCTTGTTGGCAAGAATATTATTCACCTCCCCACAGTAAAAACCCATGTTTTTACAACCATCACTGGTGCAATGAAAAATGCCTTTGGGGGTTTATTGCACAGGAACAGGCATTGGACACATAGTGTCATCCATGAAACCCTGGTTGATCTCCTCATGATCCAGCAGGATATCCACCCCGGAATATTTGCTGTGATGGATGGTACTTTTGCGGGTGATGGCCCGGGGCCACGTGCAATGCACTGGCACGAGAAAAATATTCTGCTCGCCTCTGCTGACCAGGTAGCCATCGATGCTGTTTCAGCCAAATTACAGGGATTTGACCCGATGAGCATTAAATTCTTACGGCTGGCACATGAAGCAGGTCTGGGAATAGCTGATCCTCGTCAGATCGAAATTGTCGGATATGACATTGAGCAGGAAGAACCCTGGAATTTTAAACAGGAAGATACTTTTGCTTCACGCGGTCAGAAGCTGATCTACCATGGTCCATTGAAACCATTCGAGAAAATACTATTGCAAAGCCCGATCGTCCCGTGGAGCTTTTTCGCGAGCAATTTCTACCACAATGTTTACTGGTACCCCTTCATTGGCCGGAAACGGGTGGAAAGCGCACTGCAAAATCCCTGGGGACAACTCTTTAAGAATTATGGTGACGGTGAAGTGGTTATGCCGGGAATGGAACCAAAAACTGTCGTACAGGCTGCTGTAGGAGTAGGTCTGGCTGCCTCCTTATTCGGTGCCTTATTTTTCCTGTTCTTACGGAAGAAGAGAAAGTAGAAACAGCAATACAGCCAAAATAATATCCCGTCTACTGTAAAGGCGGGGTATTTTTTATACCTTTTTTTAATGAGAGATAGAATACACCCCAGGTCCAATCTTCAAGATACTCTTCAATTCGGGACAATAAATCCAGCTTTATGCTTAAACCAATCAGTAGATCACGCGTGTCCTGAAGCATTTGCAAACATTGGATTTGAACTGCCTCATCCGTGATACCCTGTTTCGTCATTAACTCATAAAGTCGATTTGGGCGCATGCGGATAATAAGTGCAGGTGTCTTTGCGGATGATAGAGTCAACCCGAGGTTGTTTAGGTTTTCCCGTAATCCCTGTAGGACCTGATCCTGGTCATCCTCGACCTGGGATTTCCTTTTATTGGCTTCATTCAACATTTCCCGCAGAACAGTCATACTGTCCGGGCCAATCACCACCAGAGACTCGACGAGTTTCTGGATCGGCGTGACACTCGAATCTTCCAGGCACAGCATTAATACATCGCCGACTTTCATACGAATATAATCACGCTCAGAGTAAGAAAATGAATGATCCATCGAACCTTATAATATGTAAACAATATGATATGAATAAATTCATTTGCAATATTGTTATCGGTTCTTACTGTCATTTTCTGATGCAAAAAGGCATAAAAATATTGTTAAGGTTGTAAATTTGGGGCAAGATAATTCGCAGCTGCCCATCCCTGTCTTTTTTCGTCGAATGGAGCTTCTATATACCACCAGGTCAAATTATCCACTTTTTGAGGTCCATCTTTCACAACAAATTCCTCATTATCAGCCCCGAGAAAAAGCGGAGTAGCATCCACCCCCGGTTCCTTCCGAATTCGCAAACCATCACCACCAGTACCGGAAATATGGACTGTCATCCCAACCTGAATTGTACTTCCCGGATCCGGTGGAAGGTTTGCTAAAGTAGCAATGGTCTCAGGAGCCAATGTTTGTGTTGGAATCACCACGGGAGGCAGGCTTGGCGCTGCGATGATCACCACTTCGGGAGTAACAAAAGCATACTGCCGGTTGGATGGTGTAAATAGCAGAATTGCGAGAACAATTACCGAAAGGCAAACCACCCCAATAATTAACCCGACCAATATTGAAATCCAAGTCTTCGACATACTATTTATTTACGCTTTCATTAAGAAAAATGCAAGAGCCAATATGAGGTATACCGCAAACATCGTGGAACCTTCCAGCCAGTTTGATTCTCCATCTGATGATACGAGGACTGTTATCAATACACCCGCCCCGAGCGCCATGAGCTCAAAAGAATTAAAGATCAGTGTCAATGGATTACCCATGAAGAGGCTGATAAAAACCAGGACTGGAGCAACAAAAAGTGCAATTTGCACACTCGATGATATTGCGATCTCAACGCTTAAATTCATTTTATTGCGGGCTGCCATTTGAACTGCAACAAAATGTTCAGCTGCATTTCCAACAAGAGGGATTAAGATGATTCCAAGAAAGAATTCACTAACACCCAGCGAGGATACAACTTCCTCGATGGCACCTACCAGTAGTTCGCTTAAAAATACGACTGCCAAGGTTGCAATAGTAAGTAAAATGATCGAGTTTCGAAGGCTTAATTCACCTTTATGCGATTCAACTGGAACAGATTCATAAGTAAGGGGACTATCTTTGACCTTCAGGCTGTAAAATAGCCCCAGCCCATATAACAGGATCATTATTACCGCAACTCCGATGCTTAATCCTTCCACCCTGGTACTGTTATCTGCTCCAATGGAATGGCTGAAAAACGATGGAATCGCTAATGCAAGTACTGCGAGCGTTAACAATATGGCGTGGTTCCCGGCGGACTTGCGGTCAAAGTGTTGGACGCCATGCTTTGAGCCGCCTACGACCATCGCCATGCCCAGCACAAAAAGAATATTTCCAATGATCGATCCAGTGATGGAAGCTTTAACTAATTCCAGAAAACCTTCCTTGATCGCCACAAGTGTGATAATCAGTTCCGCAGCATTCCCCAGGGTGGCATTCAACAAACCGCCAATCTTTGGACCGGTATAAATTGCCAAAGATTCCGTCGCTTGGCCGATCAAACCGGCCATTGGAACAACAGCAACAGTGGATAATATAAATACCCAGGTTGACCCCCATCCGCCATATTTGGCTATGAATGCCAGGGGTATTGCAATAGACAGGATCATTAATGGGTTGGATTTTAAGTAATTTATTAGCCAATTAGATTTCATTTAATCATCACCGTTATCTTCTCACTTACTGGCTGTATTGATAATTGTTATATTCTACTAATTAATTTGCTTACTATGTTAACCGCTAATTCTAAGCAAATAAATCGATTTCCATGACCGTGACTGCCTGACCACCAATACCCACCCTGTCTCTCCTATTCCATAGCTTTAACTCTCCACCACGTAAGGATGCCTGATAAGCAAATAGTTCATTTTTTCCAAGCTTGGCTGCCCAATATGGAGTAAGAACCGAATGGGCAGAACCGGTCACGGGGTCTTCATTCACACCAACCGCGGGTACGAAAAATCTGGAAACAAAATCGTATTTCTTGGAACGGCTGGTTAGGATCAATCCCCTAGCGGGAAGCCTGCCTATTGCCGAAAAGTCTGGGAGAAAGTCTCTCAAGAAATCTTCATCTGCAATTTCGACCAGCCAATCGAACCTGCTTTTACCCAGGTACAAAATGTCTGATTGTATGATGAGCTTAAGTTCCTCAGAAACCGGAATTTCAGCAGGAGGCAAAGCCGGGAAATCCAGGATGATCCAATCACCATCTTTTATTGCAGTCAATAATCCGCTGCGGGTGAAGAACTTCGCCTGTTCACCCGGTTTAAGAATTTTCTTTTCCCAAAGAATATGCGCAGAAGCCAAAGTGGCATGTCCACAGAGGTCCACTTCCACTTTCGGGGTGAACCAGCGTAAGCGGAAACCATCATCTTCGGGGTATAAGAAAGCCGTTTCCGAAAGGTTCATTTCGGAAGCCACATTTTTCATCCATTCATCCGGTACAGTGTGATCCAAAAGGCAAACACCGGCCGGGTTTCCCTTAAAGGGGGAATCGGTAAAAGCATCCACTTGATAGATTTTTCTGCCCATATTTGCTCCTGTAATGATTTTACCTGATTAATAATTAATCAATTATTGAATCGATTAGGTTTATCGATAGATTAAGCGGATCTTTTAATTATTCGAATTTCTAGGCTGATATTTATTTTTCAACAATTGCGGGAACCAAAAGAATGGGTACTTTCGTCTGGTTAATTATTTTTGGTGCCACACTTGCAGACCAAAAAGCTTCCATACCTACTTTTCCATGCGTACCCACCACTATTAAATCTGATCCAAGCTCTGCAGCTGTTTCAACAATAATATTGGCTGGATCTCCTCTGCAAATCTCTGCTACTACCGGGATGTTTTTCTTTTCGAAGTGTTTCACATGCGGAGTCAGATACTCTATTGCATTCTCCTCGGATATTTCCAGATATTCACCTACCGCAACTCTTAAAAACTTACCCGCCGCAGCTATTTCTCCTTTTAAATCCTCAAAATTGGGAACAACCAGTAACAGATGCAGTGATTGTTTGCAGTGACCGGCAAGGATTTCTGCATAATTTAATCCCTGCTCGTGTTCAATATTCCCATCCAATGGAATTAATACTTTCTCACAGGAAAATTCTTTGATCTGATCGCTTTCAGAGGGTTGGATCAATAAAACCGGAACAGATTGAAAAGCAATTACCTGTTGGGCGATACTTCCAACTATATAATCAGTGATGCCTCCTTTCCCATGGGTGCATAAGACGATCATATCCGACGAAAATTCTTCCGCATGGGATGAGATGCTAGGGGCGATATTTTTCACGTTTTCAATATGCACATGTATTTCTACAAGAGGGTTCTCGGGAAAGTATTTGGATTTAATTCCATTAAGATATTCTGCTGCTTCTGTTTCTGTCTGGATATGCCGTTGACCATGGATTGTTTCAGGTGGATTTTCTTCGATCACATGAATCAAAAGAGACTCGATTGTTGAAATGTTTGGTGATAAATACAGCAGCAGCCAAAGAAGCCTCAGCCAGTTCGGAGCCATCCAAAGGGACTAGAAGATGTTTGACCATTTAGCCTCCAGTAAATGTCTGGTAAAGAAGGTAGAAATTCAAAAAGAGGATCAAGGCAGCCACAAGGGAAGCCAGGATAGTCGTGATCCGGTGGTTGACCAGGACCCCCATCAGTTTCTTCCGTTGCGTGAACATTACCAGGGGAATAACAGCAAAAGGCAATCCAAAGCTTAGGACAACCTGACTGATCACCAGGGTGCGGGTTGGATCCAATCCAATTACGATTACGATCAATGATGGGACAATTGTTGCTCCCCGTCGCAGCCAAATTGGGATATGCCGGTGTAAGAATCCCTGCATGATGACCTGCCCGGCCATGGTTCCTACCGCAGAGGAGGATAAGCCCGAGGCAAGCAATGAGATCGCAAAGAAAGAGCTGGCAGCTTTACCCAGAAGAGGTTCAAGAGTTTTATACGCCTCCTGGATCGACCCGACATTGGTTGCCCCCTGATGAAAGAAGGTGGAGGCGGCCATGATCAGCATGGCGCCATTCACAATTGATGCAACTCCCATGGCGATCAAAACATCGATCTGCTCAAACCTGAACAGTCGTTTCATCTGGACGGCATTCTTCACCTTGATCCTTCCCTGGGTCAGGGAGGAGTGCAGGAAAATTGCATGCGGCATGACGGTGGCGCCCAGAATACCTGTTGCCAGAAGAATGGCTTCCGTATTGGGTAACATAGGTACAACGGCATGATAGCCCACCAAACCCCAATCGGGTTTATCCAGAATTGTTTCGATCAGGTAGCTGATCGTTACAACCCCTACCAGGCTGGTAATGACTGCTTCCAATGGGCGGAAGCCGCGTTGTTCGAGACCTAGAATGAGAAACGTGGAAATGGCTGTCAGTATTCCAGCCACCCAGAGAGGAATTCCCAGCAGCAGGTTGAATCCGAGCGTGGCACCCAGGAATTCTGCCAGGTCTGTAGCTATTGCCACCAGTTCCATAATCACCCACATGGTTTTTGTCAGCCAACCGGGAAAATTCTCACGGCATAATTCCGCCAGGTTCCGGCCGGTTGCGATTCCCAATTTTGCTGAAAGTGTTTGGATGAGGATCGCCATGAGGTTGCTGGCTAGGATGACCCATAATAAGGTATAACCGAACTGTGCTCCACCCTGAATATTTGTGGCAAAATTACCCGGGTCAACATAGGCTACACTGGCAATGAAAGCAGGTCCCAGGAAGGGTAATAATTTCGCAAATCCCCTTTTTTTGCTTTTTCCAGAAAGAATATCTTTTGCATCTGCCAGCGTTTTCCGGTCAGATGAAGTAATGGATATGGACTGTCTCGTTTTCAATTTTTCAGGCATTGAAATTATCTTATTAACTTTCCTCCACCAGGATATATTCCCATTATCTACCAAAAAGGTCACTTGTGAAAATAAATATTGTGAATTAAAAACCTCCAAACAGGAAACTCATCAGAATGAAAATGATCTGCAAAGCCACAAACCCGGCGATCACATAACTGATGATCAACCAGGCTGAAGTACCGGCGATTGGTTTGATCGTTTGCCCTTCAGCCAGAGCCCGGGCGGCTAATGCACTACCTTTATAAAGGTCCTGGTTTTTATAAGGCGAACTTAACCAAATAATGTTCTCACTCTTCACAGGGATGACAATTGTTTTTCCGGAATATTCTTTCAAGAGCTCTGCCAAATGAGGCTCTCTTTGAGTTAACAAACCACTCTCCAGGATCACTGCTCCGCCATTCGCATGGTAAATTGGTTTCGCTATTTACTGGAAAAATAAACGTGCAGCGGTATTCCGGATGCATGCCTTTGGAATGCCAGTTGAATTCCCCTGCCCATGTCTGACTGCGGGTCCATCAGGGCGACGACAGGGAAGGCAGCCTGTTTCTCTGCCAGGTGCCTGGTTAAAGCGCGATTATCCCGATTCAGGCAAACAAGATGATAAGTTAAAAATGCAGCGAATATCAGGATCAGACGCAGATTCTGCAAGGATGAATTAAGGAGGTCAGGCACATAGACTCCAAACACACTTTGCAGGATCGTATAGAGAAGAAAACCGGTGGAAGCCATCGTCCCGATCACACTGGCAAAGATCACCAGGTAAATATAGATCTTGCGGCTGAGCGAGCGGCGGGCATGGTCACCTTTTACACCATCCAGTATGGCTTCCTGATTTACCTGCAGCCAGTACACTAACCAGATCACCACCCCAACCACCAGCACCGCCAGATTTGCAGCCAGTGTCTGGTGTTTGTCCACAAATGTCATCGGACGTTGGGTGAGGGTATTTACGATAAAGCCGGCGATGGCAGCGATTCCATACATCGTTCCACTTAATCCTAATATCGAAAGGATGTAGCGGTAGATTCGGCGCATTGCAGACTGCTTGAATATATCCGGTTCACTTGAGTATGTCATTGAATAGGATTCGTCCAAAGTATGCCCAGACCACAACAAAAGGCACAGCGAAGGAGATCGAAGAGCTCATATTGCTCATCAGTTGAGAGAAGGTGAAGCTTTCTCCCAGCGCAGCTCTTAACAACCAGTAAAGCACCATTGCACCGCTGATACTGAAAACAATCGCTCCAACCAGTGCCAGAATAAATAAAATGACCGTACGGAGTGTTGAAAGTCTCTCCCGTTCATCCGTAATGGAAATCTGGATATTTCTCCACCAGTACACCCATAATGGGACACCGATCACCAGCAAAGCAAATGCGTTGAATATCAGTTCCTGCCCGGTCAAACCGATCGATTGACGCTGCAGGAAAATATACTGTACAGCCATCTTCACACCGGCAATGGTCAATCCGAGGCTGTAGAGCATCCAGATATAACTATACAGACGCCGCAAGTCCACCAGATTGTCTTTATCCGTAGACGACTTCCAATCGGACTGCAAAATTTTTGCGAAATAAGCAGCAAGCAGGAGGTTTACAACGATCGCAATAAGATTGTCAGCGATGGTTTGATTTCCGCCAAATACAGCCCGCTGTACAGTAAGCTGACCCCCCATCAATAGTAAACGGTTTAGTAAAGCTATAAAATTTTGAACAACCGGGATGAGTGCGCCAAGCAGAATCCCATACAGGCTGATCGCCCTTACTACAGAATTCTTCTCCTCGTCAGATCTTTGAGCATCCCGCTGTACCACCAGCCAGTGCACCAGGAATAATGGAACGCTGACGACTACCTGCGCAAGGCCTGCAGATAATACGTTTGCTTGAACAGTACCAATACCCTGGTGGGTAATGGATCTCAACAAATTAGTAATTCCCCAGGTCAGAGTCTCGACACTGATGAAAGCCACGAGATAAAAGTAGATTCGCCTTATGGTTCGCATATGATCTCCTATTATCAGGTGCTGTTATTGTTTAATAACCGGCTGATACCAATCATATGACCAATACGTGTAAGGCATCGAAATCAGTTTCCATTTTCCAGCCTCTTTTTCCAGGCTGGCATTTTCTGTATTTCGTGAGCCTTCGTTAAATACACCGCCTCCTGAATATGTAGTCGCCACCATAACGGTTGCCGAATTGCCGTCGATCGTTTCGCCGGTTACGTCCACCGGATTCATTTCCATTTGAGGTTTATTGATCAGAATGCCCTGCCTGAATTTGGCCATGGTCGGTTTTCCATCTGCGTCCGAAAGATATCCATACGCCTTTTCGTAGTCACCTTTATGCAAGGCGAGGATATAGTTGAAGACCACCCCTGTGGGTTGGTCTTCCGCCTGGTATTCCTGAGTAATATTCTGCCGGGTGAAAAATACCACCAATGCTATGGCAACAAGGGCAATTATTCCGATGATGATCCCGATTAAGAATTTATCCTGCTTCATAATCTCCTCCTGAAGAAATACCCCTATTGCTTATCCATACTCATTGTAATTGTTTGGACGGGGATAATCAAATACATGTAGGCTGTAAGAAGTAGGTGGAGCTGATAATAAATAAAATTTACTCTAATTCCCTCTATCAATCCTAATCATAGCTTCGAGGATCGTAGATTAGGAATCCACCAAATATTGTTGGATTTCACTAAGTGGTCATAGGAAATTAAATCATCTGGAAATTCATATTCTAAAACGTTAAATATTGATTATATAATTATTATGAAACAGAACCATTGATCACATCAGTTCTTTATATTTATTCAGTAATTCTAGGAGGGTGTGTGGACAAAAGAATTATTGCCTTCTATCTTTTCGTAGTTCTTTTATTACTCTCTTGCAGTATGTTTTCATCCTCAGCAACCCCTGCACTCCCAACCTCATTCGACCCAACTAATGAAATCACTTCTCCAACAGAAGCGGAAAATCCTCCATCAACGAAAGAAGCAACCACATCAGTACCAGCCTTGAACACTCCAGGTCTCATCCAGCCATCCGATCTGAAGTATGCAGGCGCCATTCGCCTGCCCGGTGGAGAAGACCGCCCAACGACTTTTGCCTATGGCGGGAATGCAATGACTTTTAACCCGGACGGAGATCCTTCGGGGAAAAATGATGGATTCCCGGGTTCGTTGTTCATCAGCGGACATGACCGGATCGCATATGGCGAGGTACCGGATGGCAACCAGATCGCTGAGATCAGCATTCCGGCCCCGGTCATCACCAGCAGCCTGGACGACCTGCCTGTGCCTGATTTCCTGCAGGATTTTATGAATGTAATTGGAAGTCATTTCTCGGGTATGGAAGAGATCCCCCGCATGGGAATGCAATATGCAAATGATCCGAAACTTGGTCCAACATTATTCCTTGCATTTGGCCAGCATATGCAGTTCGACGATCAACCCACGCATGCCCTGGTGGGTGCCAACCTCGATCCGGGATCATTCCAGGGGGAATGGTACATTGGGGATCAGCCTTCCACAAATACCAATGGTTACACGTTTGCGCTTCCCCAAACATGGGCGGAAAAGTTTACTGGCTCATATCCATTGGCCACCGGAAGGATGCGTGACGGCGGGTTGGCCGGGATGGGTCCGGATTTGTTTGCCTATCAACCTTTACAGGTGGATGGAGTGCCAGCCGCTGGATCTCATCTTGAATATAAGACCCTCTTGAAATACGATAGTTCATTGACTACTGCAGACCTAACACACTGCATGACCGGTTACCAGCATCCGGACGAGTGGGAAGGCGGGGCTTTCCTCGAGGATGGTTCGGGGAAGCAGGCTGTGATCTTTGCCGGTACAAAAGGAACCGGTGAGAAATTCTGGTACGGTTATCTGGATGCTGAAAATCCGACCATACCCTGCGTGGATACCGGCGTTACGGATTATGTCACCTGCCGTATGGCTGATGGCAGTTCCTGCCCGCAGACGGATTTTTCGGGGTGCTGCGATGAAGCCACAGGAGGCTGTGCCACCAACCGCGGCTGGTGGTCAAGCCGGTTTGATGCGCAGATCATCTTCTATGACCCGGCACAACTGGCCGATGTGGCCGCCGGAAAGCTGGAATCGTGGCAGCCGCAGCCTTATGCTGTTTTGGACCTGGATGAATTCCTGT
This sequence comes from uncultured Chloroflexia bacterium, assembly GCA_963757065.1. Taxonomy (GTDB): domain Bacteria; phylum Chloroflexota; class Anaerolineae; order Anaerolineales; family Anaerolineaceae; genus PNON01. The sequence continues at coordinate 393,296 of CAVWQC010000002.1, forward strand.
TCAACTCACCGCCGGAGTGGGACCGCCAAATGCTGGGTTGGGGTGATCAGCGCCGCTTCCGGATCGGCGATGTGGCTTTCGATCGTCAAAACGGGTTGCTTTACATCCTGGAACTTTATGCAGATGGAGCAAAGCCTGTTGTGCATGTCTGGCAAATCAACAATAATGAATGAAATGAAATATTCATCGTTCACATAAACTTATGCCTGCAACCGGGTTTTGAATAATTAATAGAATAACGAACAAATCAATTTAGTATGGAGTAAAGAAAATGCAGAAACGTAATCTGGGAAACAGCAGTCTGAGAGTATCGGCTCTCGGATTAGGGTGCATGGGGATGAGCGGAAACTATGGTCCGGCTCATGACAAACAGGAGATGATCTCGTTGATCCGAACAGCCGTTGAGCGCGGCGTCAATTTCTTTGATACAGCCGAAGTGTACGGGCCGTTCGTAAATGAAGAATTGGTCGGTGAGGCGCTTTCCCCCTTCCACGGATGTGTGGTCATTGCCACCAAGTTCGGGTTCAAGATCGATCCCAGTGGAGGCCGGCAGGAGGGCGGTGTGAATAGCCGGCCGGAGCACATCAAACAGGTCGCCGAAGAACTCACTGAAACGGCTTCGTGTCGATGCCATTGACCTGTTCTATCAGCACCGTGTTGACCCGGATGTGCCGATCGAGGAGGTAGCCGGTGCGGTGAAGGATCTCATCCAACAGGGCAAGGTAAAGCACTTTGGACTGTCTGAAGCCGGGGTGAAAACGATCCGCCGCGCACACGCAGTCCAACCGGTCACTGCTGTCCAGAGTGAATACTCATTGTGGTGGCGGCGCCCCGAGGAAGAACTGCTGTCAGTACTTGAAGAGCTTGGGATCGGGTTTGTTCCATTCAGCCCGCTTGGCAGGGGTTTCCTTACCGGAAAGATCAGCGAAAATACTACTTTCGATAAATCTGATTTCCGCAATACCCTGCCTCGTTTTACGCCAGAGGCTCGCAAAGCAAATCAAACCCTGGTAGATCTGCTGAGTAAGGTTGCAGAACGAAAGGATGCAACGACCGCCCAGATCGCACTGGCCTGGCTGCTGGCGCAGAAGCCGTGGATCGTTCCCATCCCGGGAACGACCAGCCTGTCGCGGTTGGATGAAAATATCGGGGCAGCAGCCATCGAATTGACGCCGGATGACCTGAACGAGATCAATAGTGCCGCTTCGAAGATCAAGGTGCTGGGAGATAGATACCCCGAAGAGCAGGAGAAACGAACGGGACTATAAAACTCCTTCCTTGTGATTTCGTAATCCGTGGGGTGCGTTGGTAACGCATCTTTGTATTTGCGGATTTAAGATTTGGTGCATTCAAATGCAAATGCACCATACCACTTACGTTTGCTGTTATGGGCTCACGAAAATTGCTGGGAATTCTTTCTCTTTCCAAGACCAAAATATTGTACAATGCTCAATAAAGGCGAATTTATTCTCAAAAATCTATAAGTTCTTGGTTTTGGAGGTAATATGAAAAAGGTTTTCTACCTGGTCCTGATATCTTTGATACTCGCATCATGCAACAGCCCGGCACCCGTAGAGACAGTCATCCCAACTTTGCCACCGACACAAACCCAGGCACCTACCCAGATACCAAAACCGACATCCACACCAATCCCCACGTTGACGCCAACCCCGGAACCAACAAACACTCCAGAACCGGTGGCAGTTCAGCTGGTGTATAAGGGGTGGACGGATAAAGCCTACTCGCATGTCTGTGTGGATAGTATATTCGTGGATGTGTCAGAAAACCCCATCCCCGGGGTCACCGATGTGGATGTTCCCGCCAGGATGAAGGAGGCTGCTAAAGCATTGCTGACGGAGATGGGCATGCAGATTGTACCAATAGCCGAGACCTGCGAATCCCTATACGTCTTCTCTGCCAGTACAGATATCGGCATGAAGATTGAATATAGGCCAAATGGAGATGTCTGTATCGCATACAAGAAAGTTGAAGCCACCGGTGATTTTATAGTTATGGCCCCACCGATGGGAGGGGATGGTTTTGTTATCCCGTTCAGCAATAGTTTCACTATTAAAGAAGAGACATATAACTGCAATCAATTCACTGAACCGCCATATGATTCAACCTGGCCAAAAATAGTGATCGATTCCTTTGTAAAAGTGTATGGACCTGCGGTAATTCAAGCTGCTTTGAAAATCCCTGAACTACAAGGCGCTGCAGAAGCTATGAAGTAAATTCAATGGATCATTCCGGTAAATCCCACAGATAGACAGTTCGGTCACCGCTGCCACTGGCAAGGGTTTGTCCGTCAACCGCAAAAGCTAGCGCCGTGATCTCGCCGATATGGCCTGTGTATCTCGCAGCCACCGACCAATCAGATATGTTCCAGAGAATGATCAAGCGGTCTTCTCCGCCGGATGCCAGATACCTACCATCCGGAGAAAACGCTGCTGACCGGACCAAGCCTTTGTGGCCGTTTAATTTGGCTACTTCACTCCAATCCGAAGAATCCAGCACAATGATCCCGCCTTCTGCTGTGCCAACAGCGACAAGTTGGCTGTCAGGAGAGATTGCCAGACCTGTCGCGCTCCTATCGATCGTCGATGGACCAAGCCCCAAACCTTCTAGGTTGTTATCTTCGGTTATGTGTCCGGTATTGGTCGAAAACAGCACTGAGCCATCCCTTGGGGAGTGGATCATCAGTTCTCCCATACCCAGCGATGCCAGAAATTTACCATCCGGCGAGAAAGTTAGATTATCCAATACTGATCTGTAACGGAACTCATCCAAATCTACTTCCCGGGAGATCATCAATTTTTCCCGGGCTGTAGCGGCATCATAAATGTAAAGGGTGCCTTGAGGCTTTGTACCATTCCAATTTCCTTCAGCATCCTTGCCTTTATTGACCGCTCCCCCAATAACGATGTACTGGCCATCTGATGAGAAATCGGTATACAATTCGCTTTGCAGCCCGGTGGAATTAATGTCAGGGGCTGTGAACTTTCCGCTGAAGATCTTGTAGGTCAGGTAGCTATCGTCCACATATGAAAGCACTGCACCGGATGGGGAGAAATCGATCCGGTAATTCATATAACATCCCGGGTCAGTGGTTGTACTGACTTTAACAAATTGACTGGTTTTCAAGTTGATCAATCTGGTATCATGGCAGCCGGCACCGACAGCCAGATACTGCCCATCCGGAGAAAATGCCAGACTGGTTATGCTGGTTCCAAACGGATAAACAGGTAAATTAAATATCTTAAACAGCCATGTACTGATATCTTGAGGGGCAGGGTCTGATCCGTAAGCATTCCCCCCAACCAGTTTTACATCAGGCGGATTATCTCCGACGAAACCGTTTTCAGCATACACCTGCCCGGTTAGGTAATCCACGATACGTACTTTCCATCGGGTTTGATAGGCCTTGGCTCCATCTGTGTATGTTCCTCTTTCCAACTCTTGCGGAAGAATGCAGATGAGTGACCGAATATCTTCTATGAATGTTGTTTCCGCGAAGGGAACTTTGTAATCGCTCGCGAGCCATTCACCATCATATTCTTTCAAGCTTACCACCGATAAAGGCGGCAAACCGCCGGATACCCGTTTCTTAAATGCCTCATCACATTGAGAGTTAAGTGAAGCAATGAATGTCCAATCTACTTCCGGGCGCGGGGTTGGGCTAGGCAATGGTATTGCAGTGGGGATTAAGGTCGGGGTGGCTGTAAGGGTCGCTGTCGGGGGAATCGGGCTAGGCGTCGAAGAATTTTCATGCGTCAAAATGGGCATGGGCGTTGATTGTTCGGTCACATTTTTTGCACAGCTTGATAATACAAATAAGATTAGAAGAATAATAATTAATAATCTTTGTTTTTTCATACCATCCCCACCAAATCTTATTTATGAATCGGACAAAACAAATATTATTTTTGTCTATTTTTATAACTATTTTACAACAAACAATCTCTAGGTGTTACGTGTTTTCACACATAATAAATCCACATCTGAATCAAGACGAATAGAAGTAATAAATTTCACGAAAGATCAGATGAAGGGATGCACACTACTTCCGCTATGATATAATTTTTAGGTCATGGACGCACTTCCACTTCTCAATAATCGCTACAAACTGATGGAATCCATCGGGCATGGAGGCATGGCGCATGTCTATTCCGCCATCGATCTCATGCTTGACCGCCCGGTGGCTGTGAAGGTCTTGAAGGAAACCCTTTCGGCTGACCCGGTCTTTCGGGATCGCTTCCACCAGGAAGCCAAGGCAGCGGCCAACTTGTCGCACCCCAATATTGTAACCGTCCACGACTTCGGACTGGACCAGGGACGCCTCTTCATCGTGATGGAGCACATCCCCGGGGTGGACCTGAAGACCATGATCATCAAGAAAGGCCGCCTGCCGTTGGATGAAGCCATCCCGCTTATCATCCAGGCTTGCAGTGGTATTGGCTATGCGCATCGTGCCGGCCTGGTGCACTGCGATATCAAACCGCAAAACATGCTGGTGACCCCCGATAAACGGTTAAAGGTCACCGATTTCGGCATTGCCCGTGCTCTGGCGTCCATTTCTCCCGATGAACGCAACGAAGAGATCTGGGGATCGCCGCAATACTTCTCCCCCGAACAGGCATCCGGCGCGGCGCCTCAACCCGCTTCTGATGTGTATTCCCTGGGCGTGGTGATGTACGAAGTCCTCACCGGGCAGCTGCCATTCTTCGCTGAATCTGCCGAGGGTTATGCGGCCATGCATCTGCGGACGATCCCGGTGAACCCGGGCATGTTGAACTCAGAAATCCCGCCGGAATTGGACGCCATCATCATGAAAGTGCTTTCCAAGGAGCCTGTCAGGCGTTACCGCACCGCCGATCAGCTCGGGCGTGTTCTGCAATCTTATTTCCGTCCGACGGAAGGCAACAAGAACCTGACCCCGCTGCCGGAATTTATCGAGACCGTTCCAGCGGATACCGCTCCAAGAGCGACATACAGGGTCAATACACCTGAGTTGATCGATGAGCTAAATGGCATTGATTGGGTTACAATAGGATTGGGATTATTAACTGTTGTCGCCGTGGGCGGCTTGATCCCATTATGGATCGCGGTGCTGTTCAATATCTTATGAGATCGATCATTTCAGCTTCCATTCTTTCAGCAGATTTTTCCAACCTGGCGGACCAGATCCATCAGGCTGAAGACGCTGGCGTAGACTGGATCCACGTGGATGTGATGGATGGCAGATTCGTTCCCAACATCACCATGGGGCCATTCATTGTGGAAGCCTGTAAGCGCATCACCAAACTGCCTCTGGATGTGCATTTGATGATCGAGAAGCCCGAATTGCACTTGAAATCCTTCGCAGATGCAGGCGCAAACCATATTACTGTCCAGGTGGAAACCTGTCCACATTTACACCGAACATTGGGTGTTATTAGGGAATTGGGATGCCTGGCGGGTGTGGCACTTAACCCTGCGACATCAGAAAATACGCTGCCTTATATTCTTCAGTTGGCTGATCTCATCTTAGTCATGACGGTCAATCCCGGCTTTTCAGGGCAGGTGTTTTATCCTGAAATGGTTGATAAGATCGCCAGGGTGCATGGAATGTTGTCGGATGCACGTTCAAAAGCATATTTACAGGTGGACGGCGGAATCAATGAAAAGACCATCCGGTTGGCCAAGGCTGCCGGAGCAAACACCTTTGTAGCGGCAACCGCCATCTTCGTCCACCCCGGCGGTATAGCAGCAGGCGTGAAAACATTACGAAATTGCCTGGAAGATTAAATAAAAAGAGCGGCGTAAGCCGCTCAAAAACTAAACAATCGATTAAGAACTTTTAACCATAGTCCGGATACAGCGAGCGCACATCACCTTATGAACTTTATGTCCTTGTTCAACAATCATGATCTTTTGCAGGTTCGGTTGATAAGAACGATTAGTCGCACGCATGGAGAAACTGCGATTATGTCCGAATGTTGTTTTCTTGCCGCATTTTTCACAAATAGCCATTCTGAAGTTTCCTTTCAAACTTTATATTCACGCTTAAGAAAGGGGCAATCCCTTTAGCACAGGAAAGTATTTTATCACAAACCGTAACTGTTGACAATAATTTTTGTTAATAACTTAGATGTAAAGGATCGGATAATATGACGGATGAAAAAAATCCAATCGGTAAAGTTCTGGTGTCGCATCGGGCTATCGCAACTGTCGCCTGCCAGTCTGCTCTATCTTCCTATGGAGTTGTGGGATTAGCTCCCAAGAACTTTGTGGATGGGTGGGCGAATGTTATACTCAAGGACCCTGCCCATGGAGTGGAAGTTAAATATGATGGGGCTGGAGTTGATATTGATGTTTTTGTGGTTCTTGAATATGGAATCCGAATTAAATCGGTTGCCACGACCATTTCTCATCAAGTTCAATACCAGGTTGAAAAGACCTTTGGTCTGACAGTAAACCGTGTCAACGTCCATGTACGCGGTTTGCGTATTAGCGATACGGATTAAGAGAAAATTTAGGATATTATGGGTATTCACGATTCTTTAGATTCCAAACAAACCGCATTGCTGGATGGGCAAAACTTTAAATACTTTATTACTTCAGCCCTGGCATGGTTAAAGACCAATCAAGAGCATATCAACTCATTAAATGTGTACCCCATCCCGGATGGGGACACAGGCACCAATATGGTGCTTACCATGCAATCCGCTTTGAACGAGATCAACGGTTCAGAAGAGCGGAATATTGGTAAGATGGCGCATACGCTGGCACAGGGAGCCTTAATGGGAGCCCGTGGAAATTCGGGTGTCATCCTTTCCCAGCTCTGGCGTGGATTTGCGCGTGCCCTGGACAATTTTGATACAGCCGATGCTGCAAAAATAGTAACTGCTCTGGAAGAAGCCCGCAATACAGCTTATAAAGGTGTGGTTCGTCCGGTCGAAGGTACCATTTTGACCGTGGCAACAGATATCGCCAAACGTGCGCGGGAAGTCCTGCAATATTCCAATGATTCGCGTGTACTTCTGGATGAGATAGTGAAAGCTGCAGATGAATCAGTCATCCGCACACCAGAACTGTTGGATAAACTGAAGGAAGCAGGAGTTGTAGATTCAGGTGGGAAAGGATTGTTCATCCTGCTGGAAGGAATTCAACGCCAGCTTGATAATCTTTCACTTGAAACCCCGGTAGCCAGTGTAACACCTCTCTCTGCCATGAATCTTGACAGCATCATGGAATCAGTTGAAGAGGGTCAGGATTATGAAGTGGTTGTAGATTTCTCTCCTACAGATGCACTCGACCTGGATAGTTTTTATGCGGAATTAGGCAAAATTGGAACCTCGATCCAGGTAGGTGAAGGGGAAGGTTTCTACCGGATGCATATCCATGTTCCGACAGAAAAACGCTTTGAACCGATTGACTACACCATGTCACTGGGAACGGTACATAAGGTGGCTATTGAAAACTTGATCGCCCAGATGGAAGAACAGGGAAAACAGGCTGCCAAACCATTGAACCTTGCAAAAATAGAACCCGGTCAAATTGCTGTAATAGCCATCAGCCCGGGTCCAGGGTTATCTAAAATATTCGCCAGCCTGGGCGTCGCTGCCATCGTTGAAGGCGGTCAGACGATGAATCCCAGCACAGAAGAGATACTAAAAGCCTTCGAAGACCTGCCAACGGATAAAGTGATCATCCTGCCGAATAATAAGAACATCATCCTGGCTTCGCAGCAGGCAGCGGCAAATTCAGTAAAAAAGGTGGCTGTGATCCTCAGCAAGAATATTCCCCAGGGCTTATCTGCATTGCTGCACCTCATCCCGGATGGAGATTTTGATGAAATTGTGGCGGATATGAACGAAGCCCTGACCAGTATTGAGACGGGTGAGATCACCACTGCCACACGTAATGTGACCAATGATGGGGTCGAAGTTAGAAAAGATGAGATCATTGCGCTTCACAACGGGAAAATAATCTGTTCCTGTCCTACACTGGAAGATAGTGTATTCAAATTCCTGGAATCAGCAAAAACTGAAGAGCATGAACAGATCACGCTTTTTTATGGCGCCGATATCACCGTTTCGATGGTCGAAAAACTGGTTGCAAAGATCCAGGAACGCTACCCCGATCAGGGAATTGAATTCCACGACGGCGGCCAGCAGCATTACTTCTATATCATGTCTGTTGAATAATATGACTTCAACCTGCATCATCACCGATAGTTCTGTCCAATTCTCAAAACATACTTTTCCCGGCAGGAACCTGGTTTTCCAGGTTCCGTTTCGTGTAAAGGTCGGGAATGATTTTGTGGAAAATGATCCCCTCTTTAAAGTATCCAGCCTCCCTTCCAAGCTCGACGATAATAATAGGGCTGAGTTAATTGCACCTACTATTCAGGATTGCCTGGATGCGATCGAATTCCATAGCAAGACATACAAAGAGATCATCGCCATTTTTATGTCTTCTCAACTTACAGAGGCATACCACAATATGGAACAGGCCTCAAAGATCAAACCTGGAAAAATATCCCTTTCTGTGATCGATTCACAAACAACATCGGTGGGTCTGGGAGCGTTAGTGCAACTGGCTGCTGATAATGTTGTCAAAGGAACCAAATTCATAGAAATTGAACGAAAAATCCGGGGAAAAATTCCAAAGATCTACTCGCAGTTTTGTATATCCAATCTATCATATTTAGAGCGTTCCAGCTTTCTTTCCAAACCTCAGGCCATGCTGGGCGAAATGCTCAACATTTTACCTGTTTTTGCCTTTGAAGAAGGGAAAATGGTCTCCGTTGAGAAGGTAAAGAACTTCCGGTTGTTACTGGAGAACTACCAGGAGTTTGTTGACGAGTTCAATGACCTGGACCAAGTCGCCCTCGTGCAAAGCCAGCCTCCACTCATACATGAAACCCACAGTTTAAGGGAACATGTGAGTTCATCTTTTCCGGGTACACCATTTATTGAGCTCACCATTAATCTCGCCCTGGCGGCGCTCTTTGGGCCAGCAGCGGTTGGTATCTTTGCCATTGAAGGCCACTCCTGAGATTTTTCCGAAATTTTATTTAAGACAAAATTTTAATATCCATACACCGTATTCCCGGTAAAAATTCGGGATTGGGGTTAAAATAATCCTATGCAACCATCCATCGAGAAATTATTAAAATTCTTCAAATTAGAAGCCGATCGGGGATATGATAACCGGGCAATCGTCGGCGGACTGGAAAAGATCCTCCCCAACTGGGAAGCTGAAGCCAGGGCGAATAATATTCCGGAAGAAGCCATTCAATTGGTCAGGAGCAGGATCGGCGAATATTCCGCCGCTCCCGAAAAGCGTGAAATCTCCCTCAAAGAAGTATGGGCTTTTATCGGCAGCAGCACTGGAATGTCTGAGCAGGAAATCAATTCGTTGACATTTACCCCTCGCCGAAAAGAAGCATCTCCATCTTCTCCCGAAAAATCTTCTGGCAGGCCAAACCAATATTCCAATAATAAAAACCGACCGGTACAAGCATCCGGTCATACCTCCCAGCAGCCACAGGTTCGATTGGGTCTATCTGCCCCACTGACAGTCATTCAGGGCATCGGTCCCAAGTACGCTGAAACCCTTGCCCGCCTTGGCTTGAATTCTCTGGAAGACCTGCTGTTCTATTTTCCACGCAGATATGATGATTACAGCCAACTAAAGCCGATCAGCCGGATATTTTACCGTGATGATGTAACGGTCATCGGTTCAATAAAGAGCGTTGCAGCCCGGCCAATCCGCGGCGGACGATTTACCCTGACCGAAGCTGTTATTACGGATGGCAGCGGCGACCTGCGGTTAACCTGGTTCAACCAACCATGGATCGCGAACCGTTTTCATGAGGGAATGCAAATTGTGGTCTCGGGTAAAGTGGACCAATACCTTGGCCGTTTGATCATGAATAACCCTGAATGGGAACCCCTCGACCAGGAACAGCTGAATACGAATCGTATCGTTCCCGTCTATCCATTAACTGCCTCGGTTACCCAGCGCTGGTTGCGCCGGATCATGTACCAGACAGTTTCTTACTGGTCTGGAAAAGTGGAAGATTTTGTTCCACAGTCGATCAAGCAAGCGAATAACCTGCCTGACCTTTCTTCAGCATTGCAGGAAGTCCATTTCCCGGCCAACCAGGAAAAGCTGCACGCCTCCCGCCAAAGGCTGGCGTTTGACGAAATCTTTTTAATGCAATTGGGTGTTCTACGGCAAAAACAAGCCTGGCAGAATATGACCGGCACCCCATTCAAAAAGGATGATGAATGGGTCAACCAACAGATCACAAAACTGCCTTATCAACTCACCAATGCCCAAAATAAAGTCCTGGCTGATCTAAGGTCTGACCTTGGGAGTGGATCCCCGATGAACCGCTTACTACAGGGTGATGTCGGGTCAGGGAAAACGATCGTTGCGGCGTTGATAGCGGCCATAGTTACTTCCGAAGGGTCGCAGGCTGCCTTCATGGCACCCACCGGGATTCTGGCAGAACAGCATTATCGAACCCTTGGTAAACTCCTGGCAGATCCCATGGATGAAAGTGCCCTTTTGAAACCTGAACAAATATGCCTTCTGGTAGGTGACACAACCACCAGTGAGCGAAAAGTTATCCTGGAGAGATTAGCTGATGGATCCATTAAACTTGTAGTTGGAACACATGCGTTGATCGAGGACCCTGTCATTTTTAAGGATCTGCAATTCGTTGTTGTTGATGAACAGCATCGCTTCGGGGTGGACCAACGTGCCCAACTTCGCTCCAAAGGAACCAACCCGCACCTGTTGGTCATGACTGCCACACCGATTCCGCGCTCTCTAGCGTTGACAATTTATGGCGATCTTGACCTTTCAGTCATGGATGAGTTCCCGGTTGGCAGACAAAATATTGATACATTTGTGTTCTATCCCCGTGAACGGGAGAGTGTGTATGACCGCATTCGCACCCAGCTTGACCTGGGTTACCAGGTATTCATTATCTATCCTCTGGTGGAACAGGGCGATAATGATGAAGCCAAAGCCGCAGTGGAAGAACATGATCGATTAAAGAAAGAAGTCTTTTCGAAATACAAACTCGGATTAATGCATGGGCGAATGAAGCCGGATGAAAAAGACCAGGTCATGAAATCATTCCGGGACCATGACATAGACGTCCTGGTGTCGACTTCTGTTGTTGAAGTAGGTATAGATATTCCCAATGCGTCTATGATCCTCATTGAAGGAGCCAATAAATTTGGCTTATCCCAACTTCATCAATTCCGTGGACGTGTTGGTCGTGGATCAGCGAAATCATACTGCATCCTTATCCCGGAATCTGAAAGCGACAGTGACAATGAGCGCCTGCAGGCGATGGTGGAAACCAATGATGGGTTCCTACTGGCTGAAAAAGACCTGGATCAACGTGGACCAGGTGATTTTCTTGGCTCCCGTCAATCAGGGTTTGCCGATCTGCGGATGGCATCTTTAACAGATATTCGCATGATCGAAATTGCACGTAAGGCGGCGCAGACTTTATTTGAAGAAGATCCAAATTTAGCCCAACCCGAGAATCAATACCTGGTAACAACATTAAATCATTTCTGGGGAGCCGGAAAAGGAGATATTAGCTGATGGTAAGAGCAGTTTTTCCTGGAACTTTTGATCCAATACATTTTGGTCATATAGATATTGCCCGCCGGGCATCCAAGTTATTCGATGAGGTTGTGGTTGCCGTGTACGATCTACCATTAAAAAACCTGCTTTTCTCACCAGAAGAACGGTTAAATTATGTTCGGCAAAGTTTTGCTGATGATAAGAAAATCCGGGTTACCGGATACAGCGGATTAACTGTGGATTTTTGTCATAAGATCGATGCTCAGGTCATTGTCCGCGGTTTGCGTGTATTTTCCGATTTTGAGCATGAATTCAGGATGGCACTGGCAAATCACCGCCTGGCACCAACCGTTGAGGTCATGGCACTGATCACTTCAGAGCAGCACACTTTTCTATCCTCGACTACTGTGCGGGAAATTGCTTCGTTAGGTGGTGATGTTTCAAGCATGGTTCCGGACTATGTCATGCAGGCATTAAAAGCCAAATTTCAAGAACTTGGAAGTAATCAGACTGTCGTTCCCATGACCTCTCTGCGTGATTAATAAAGGCTCATTCAGATTATTGTGGTCTGATAATTGCAACTTACATTTTGAACCGGGAGAAACATATGGACATTCAACATTTAATAGATCGATTGGAAGAACTCTTTAATGAGAGCAGGGGCATTCCTCTAACTCACAGTGTAGCCATTGACGAAGACCGATTCTTGGACATTATTGACCAGATGCGGGTCTCGATCCCGGAAGAAGTGAAGAAAGCGCAACAGGTTCTCACCCAAAAAGACCGGATCCTTGCACAGGCACAGGAAGAAGCCAACCGGACAATAGCACTGGCTCGTGACAAAAGCGACCAGTTGACTGCAAAGGATGCCATCTCCGAAGCTGCCAGGCACCAGGGAGAGCAGATCATCGCCCAGGCACGGCAGGAAGCTGATGCTGCCAGACATGAATCAGATGAATATGTTGTTGAGACTCTTACACGATTAGAGGTGGAGATCGACCGGACGCTGTCTCAAGTGAGAAACGGGATCAAAGCATTACAGGCAGAACACAAACAGCGTATGAAAGCAGAATAACTCCCCCGAAGGGGAGTTTTTTTACTTTTCTATTATCGTTTTTACTTCAACCGGTTTTGCCGGTTTTCGTTTTGCCCGAGTCTTCTTTTCAATTGGCTTAGGCGGGTAAAGAGCCACTTTTAATACTTCATCCATGTGGGAAACCGGAATTATTTTCAGGTCAGTTTTTACTTTGCGTGGAATATCCACCAGGTCTTTCAGATTTCTCTCTGGCAATATGACTGTTTTCAAGTTGGCACGGTGAGCGGCTAATATCTTCTCGCGTACTCCACCGATTGGAAGCACCCGCCCGCGCAATGTAATTTCACCGGTCATACCCACTTCTTTATAGACTTCCCTTTTCGTGAAAGCCGATATCATGGCTGTTGCCAGAGTAATCCCGGCAGAAGGACCATCTTTTGGAATGGCACCTTCGGGAATGTGGATATGGATATCTGAACGTTCAAAAACCTTCGGATTAATGTTCAGCTGTTTCGCCTTTGACTTCAGGTATGAAAGTGCTGCCTGACCGGATTCCTGCATCACATCACCGATCTGTCCGGTAATTTGCAGGCTGCCCTTTCCGTCGAAGATCAATACTTCAACCGGCATGATCTCTCCACCAGATTCTGTCCACGCCATGGCGGTGGCCACACCAATCTCATCTTTTTTCTCTGCTTCAGTCGCAAAGAATTGCGGTGGACCGAGGAATTTTTCCACCATTGAAGGAACAATTCTACGCGGATACTGCTTGCCTTCAGATTTCAGACGGGCTGTTTTACGAAAAACCCTGCCGATCTCTCTTTCAAGATTACGGACACCTGCTTCATAGGTATATTCGCGGATGATCTTGCTAAGGGCTGAATCCAACAGGGCAACTTCCCCTGTTTCCAACCCGCTTTCTTCCAATTGGCGCTGCAATAAGAATCTATGGGAAATCTCGAGTTTATCCTCTTCGATGTAACCAGGAAACTCGATCAATTCCATTCGGTCCAGTAATGCCGCTGGAATACTCATGATTGAGTTTGCTGTCGTTACAAACATCACCTTGGAGAGGTCATAGGGCAGTTCAAGGTAATGATCTGAAAAAGAATAATTTTGTTCAGGATCCAGGACTTCAAGCAGATGCAGAAGCAGGGTCTCCCCGGAAATCTGCTCCCAGCTTGTCAATTTCATCCAGCATAAAGAGCGGGTTGATGGATGCCAGCGCGGCGCATGGTCTGTAAGATCCGCCCCGGCATGGCACCGATATATGTCCGCCTGTGACCGCGAATTTCAGCCTCGTCCCTTACTCCGCCGAGTGATAACCGGACAAACTTCCGTCCCAACGCCTCAGCAATGGATTTCCCCAGTGAGGTTTTGCCAGTACCCGGAGGGCCGACAAAGCACAAAATGGGCTGCTTCATTTTTTTCGGATGCAGACTTCGAACGGCTATATATTCCAAAATACGGTCTTTGGCTTTTGCCAATCCATAATGATACTGCTCCAATACCTTTGCAGCATGTTTTACATTCAGGTTATCTTCAGTCTGCTGCACCCAGGGAAGATCCAGGATCCAATCCAGGTATGTGCGGATGATGCCAACTTCAGGTGCCAGAGGTGGCATCTGCATCAATCGTTCGATCTCTTTGTTAGCCTGGGATTGTAATTCCTTTGAAAGCCCGCTGGATTCCACCTTCAACCGCAGTTCTGCGATTTCCCGGGTCCAGACATCACCTTCACCCAATTCATTCTGGATGGCTTTCATCTGCTCACGAAGATAGAATTCGCGCTGGCTGCGATCCACTTCACTCTGGACTTTGTTCTGGATCTCATCTTCCAACAGCAATACATCCAATTCCTGAGCCAGAAGCCGGTTGATCTTTTTTAACCGATCTTGAGGATTGGTATTCAGGAGCAGGTCTCTGCGTGCTTTCAGGTCAATGGACAGGGTTGTAGCGATCATATCTGCCAGCCAACCTGGTTCGTTGATGTTAATGGCAAACAGATGGGCTTCATCCGGTAGAGTTCGATCTAGTTGGACACACCTTTCAAAAAGGTCACGCGTTGTCCGCATCAGTGCATCCATTTTCTTATCCACTTCAACAGATTCTTCGATGATCTTTGCGCGGACAATAATGAAAGGTTCTTCCTGAATATACTCCAAGACCTTGATCCGGCGGCGTCCCTGGACGAGGGCAGAACTATTGCCATCCGGCATGGTTAATAAGCGGCCAACAGCTAATTCCACACCAATTGAAAGAAAATCCTTCGCTGTGGGCAGTTCCACATCCGGATCATTTTGAACCAATCCAATCATTGTTTGGACATTCGAATGGGCTGATTGGATCGCATGCAGCGTTCCACCCTGTACTACAAAGATCGGAGAGACCATATGCGGAAATACAACCAGGTCTCTTAACGGCAAGACAGGTAGTAAGATCGTACCCTGATCATCCGGTTCAGCATTTTGGATCCTATATAATTCTTCTGTTCTTTGATGAATAGCTGAACTGTAATCTATCTCATCATCATTTGGGTTTTGCCAATCATCACTTCGCATTTTACCTATTCCTGTTCGTTTGCAGGTTTCCCTGTTGATTTATCCATAATTCTTTTACTGCGGCAGCAATAAAGATACTCCCGGCCACCAGGATTGCTCTTTCACCATTGGCCAGCTTGACAGCTTCCGTGAAGGCATCCTCCAACGGTAATATTGCTTTCGCCTTTTTTCCCATCATGTGGACAAAATCCACAATTACTCCAGCCTCCAATGCCCGGGGATGGATCGATTGGGTGGCTATCACCTGATGCACTCTGGGCATAAGATCTACCAGCATACCGCGGACATCTTTATCTTCAGAAGCTCCAAAGATCAGGATGACATCATTTCCTGGAAGATAATCATCCAGCGTCAACCTTAATTTTATTGCAGAATCACGGTTGTGGGCTGAATCCAGAATGATCAAGGGTTTTTTACTGATCACCTCAAAACGACAAGACCAGGACACATTCTTGAACCCTAAAATGATTGCTTCATCGGTGATCTTCGGATCCTGTTCCTGCAATATTTTTAGAGCAGAATAAGCAGTGGTTGCGTTTTCCAGCTGATGGGCACCCAGCAATGGAATTGTGAATTGCTTCGGTTTCCAGTTATTTTCAGGATCACCTTCAATATATTTGTCCATTTTCACCTGGTCTTCTATTGACCAGATAAACAGGGATTGAGAATCAAGGTCATGCTCTAAAGCTACATACAACTTATCTCTACCAACCAATGTAACCGCAGATCCAGTTTCATTAGCTTTTTGAAGTAAAACTTGAAGTGCTTCGTTTGTCTGGGATGCTAATACCACGGGTTTTCCCGCTTTGATTATCCCGGCTTTTTCTGCAGCAATTTCTGCTATGGAATTTCCAAGTATTGCCTGGTGATCATAGGAAATGGTTGTGATCACCGATAAGATGGGATCAACGACGTTGGTTGCATCAAGCCTTCCTCCCAATCCCACTTCAATCACAGCGTAATCCACACTCTGATCTTTGAAATACTGAAAAGCCAACGCAGTCGATATTTCAAATGTCGTGATCTCTTTCACCTGATCGATCATCGGCATAAGCCTATCCACAAGTTTGACCATGTCTGCGTGGGGAATGGGCACCAGATTTACTTGAATTCTCTCATTGTAGTCAATCAGATGTGGAGATGTATACAAACCAACTTTATACCCTGATTCTTTCAATACGCTTGAACAAAGGGAAGCAACCGATCCCTTCCCTTTCGTTCCGGTTACATGAACAATTGGATATGCTTTTTGTGGATTTCCCATTAAATCCAATAACCTGGTCATGCGATCCAGGTTGAATTTTTCAGGGGAATAAACCAGTTGTTTCGTCAGGCTGTAATCTACAAAACTGAACAAATAATCCAGGGTATTTTGGTATTGTTCTTCTATTGTCATGGAATTTCTCTGAGATTTCATCTGTCAAGGATTGTAACCGCCGTATATATTATTTGCAAGCATAATTATTATTATTTGATCTATACTATCAAGTGAATTAATCCACCTTAAGGCTACCTAAGTTATAATCAAAGCATATCTCAGGACAATATGCACTTCGGGTTGCTCACTCTCCAATTTAAACTGTTTGGGTGCAATTCTTTGAAAGACAAAAGAAGCATTCTGCGACCTTTGGAACACCGTCTTTCGAAGCAATTCAATATCTCAATTGCAGAGACCGGATATCAGGATAGCCATGAAGACGCACAGATAACCTTAGGTCTGGTGAATAATAATTCTGCTTTTATTCAATCAGAATTTGCAAAAATAGAAAAGTGGATGGAGAAATACTATCCGGAATTAACAATTTATGATGAAAAACTGGAAATCATTTGAGGAAAAATGGACCTTGGATTAAAAAATAAAAAAGCTGTTGTCACTGGAGCAAGCCGCGGTTTGGGGTATGCTGTGGCTTCTGGCCTTGCGAGCGAAGGTGTGGAATTGGTCATTAATAGCCGGGACGAGCAGTCGCTAAACAAATCGAAGGAAGAGATAAAATCTCAAGCACCTGTTCAGGTACATGCAGTTGCTGGTGATGTATCTTCTGCAGATTTCTGTAACCGTCTCATCCAGGAATCAGCCCAATTAATGGGTGGAATCGACTTGCTGGTTACAAATTCCGGCGGCCCAAAAACCGGAAAATTCGAAACCAAGTCCGATGAAGACTGGATGGAAGCGATCAACCTGTGTTTCTTAAGCCATATCCGGCTCATTCGTGCGGCTTTGCCATATTTACGTCTTTCGAAATCTCCCAGTGTTCTTACGATCACCTCCATCTCTGCGAAACAACCCATTCCAGACCTGATCTTTTCAAACACACTTCGGGCAGGATTACTCGGTTTGACAAAGACATTATCCCAGGAATTAGGCAGTGAAGGCATCCGGTTTAATTCGATCCTGCCGGGATGGACAAAAACAGATCGGGCACTCAGCCTGCTCAAAGATCGCTCAGTAAAAAACAACACTTCACAGGAAGTTGAAATGCAAAAGCAGGCCGATGCCACCTCATTCAAACGCCTGGCAACCCCGGAAGAATTCGCTAATGTTGCTGTATTTATACTTTCTCCTGCCGCCTCCTATCTTACCGGTGTTATGCTTCCAGTGGATGGCGGTTCATATAAAGGTCTCTTATAGGTTGAAAATGCAGTTGAAACAACAAAATAACTTTCTCGAAGAGAAGATCAACTCGATCCTGCCTCTTGTTCAGAAGCCGGGTCGTTACACCGGCGGTGAGTTAAATTCCATTGTCAAAGATTGGAATACTGTCCAGAGCAGGGTCGCCCTGGTCTTTCCGGATATTTACGATCTCGGATTACCCAATCTTGGGTTGGCAATCCTGTATGATCTCCTCAATAAGCGTCAGGATGTACTCGCTGAGAGATGTTACACCCCCTGGGTCGATATGGAAGACCTGATGCGAAAAAATGAAATTCCATTATTTTCGCTGGAGACCAAACACCCCCTGATCGAATTCGATATTATCGGTTTTTCGCTTGCCTTATGAGACACTTTATACCAATGTCCTGAACATGCTGGACCTGGCTGGAATTCCAGTTCATTCCAATGAGCGGACAATAGAACATCCACTGGTCATCGCCGGTGGACATGCAGCCTTCAACCCTGAACCAATGCATGCATTTATTGATGCATTTGTGATTGGCGAAGGCGAAGAAGTGATGGGAGAGATCGTCGATGTCCACCAGAAGTGGAAGATATCAGGCCTGGATCGAAAGTGCATTGTTATTCCAACTGGCACTGATACCGGGAGTGTATGTACCATCATTGTATTCTGTCAGCTATTTACCTGATGGCACGAGTACAGGAGATCAAACCGGTCAATGGAGATGTTGCCTTCCCGATCACCAAGCGGATCATGGCAAAATTGCCACCTCCGGTCACACAGGTTCATCGTGCCATACATCGAGATCGTTCATGACCGGGTGGCAATTGAGATCATGCGCGGCTGCACCCGCGGCTGCCGTTTCTGCCATGCCGGGATGATCACCCGACCCGTACGCGAACGTCCGGTGGAGGAGATCATGACTGCCATCGATGATGCCCTGGAAGCCACCGGGCATGAAGAAGTAGCTCTTTTATCATTATCTTCTTCCGACTATACCCATATCCAGGAGCTGGTTGATGCCTTGAGCGAAAAATACACCGGAAACCACCTGGTGGTCTCTTTACCTTCCTTACGGATCGAATCATTTTCGGTGGATATCATGGACAAACTCAAAGGAACGCGGCTGGGCGGATTCACGCTTGCCCCGGAAGCAGCCACAGACCGGATGCGCCAGATCATCAACAAACCGGTATCCACTGAGAATCTGCTGGAGACAGCCAGGGCAATTTATAGCCGGGGTTGGACAACGATCAAACTCTATTTTATGATCGGCCATCCATCCGAAACCATGGAAGATGTACAGGCTATCATTGACCTGTGCAAGCAGGTCTACCAGATCGGCCGCAAGTGTGGTTGGAGGTCGAGCCAGGGTACATGCCGGAGTCGGGACATTTGTCCCAAAAGCGCATACCCCCTTCCAGTGGACTGCCTGCGATGATCCGGATTCGGTCCGTGAAAAACAGAATTTACTACGTTCGGAATTGCGAAATCCAAACATAAAAGTCAGCTGGACAGACCCGAAAGATCACTCAAATGGAAGCCTGGTTGGCCCGCGGAGACCGCCGATTATCGGATGTAATTTACAATGCCTGGGAATCTGGCGCCAAATTTGATGCCTGGCAGGATCAGAATCATTATGAGAAATGGCTGAACGCGTTTTCACAACATGGTCTTGATCCCGACGTTTTATTCTCACCGTGAACGAAATATCGACGAAGTTCTGCCATGGAGCCATATCAATACAGGCGTAAGGGATGCCTATCTGCTTAAGGAATTACAAATCTTCGAAAGAAGGAAAATTCCGGGAAGATTGCCGGGATGAGTGTTTTGCGTGCGGAATCATGCCTGAGTTCGACAGCAGAATTCCTTCCCGATTGGAAATGTCCACCTCCGAAAACGAAAAAGAAAGCCCGTGAGGAGCTCACCGTATGAGAATTCGAATAACATTTCAAGAAGACCCAGGCCATGCGCTTTACCGGTCACCTTGACTTGCAGCAAACCTGGTTCCGGGTTTTTCGCAGGGCAGGAATACAACTTGAATACAGCCAGGGATTTCACCAGCAGCCAAAACTTCAACTGGCATCTGCTCTACCTTTGGGATATATCAGTTCCGGGGAAGTACTGGATGGCTGGATCAAAGAAGAACTACCTCTCTTGATTTGTCGATGAAAATTCAGGCAGCCCTGCCACCTGGACTGGAGGTGTTTACATGTTGAAGGAATCCCGCTTGATGCCCCGAAAGTGCAGGTAGCGCTCCAAACAGCAGATTACCAGGTTACGCTTTCACCTAATGAGGATATTCAATGAACTTCAGATGAAGATCGACCAATTTATTCAATCCACCGAAATCCTTGTGGAGCGCCGGGGAAAAACACGGAATATTCGCGACCTCGTTGAAAGTTTGGGAATAAGTACTACAGCTGAGGGTAAAGGTGCCATCACCATGCGCTTATCAGCCCGCGAATCTGCAACCGGCAGGGCGGATGAAGTCTTGACCCATCTGGGTATCGATCCATATAAAAGCCTGATCGAACGGATCAGTTTGAACTTTTCTTGATCACGTGCTATTCCGACCTCTTACGAAGAATTGTAACAATTAATCCAGGCACTTCAATCTTCACAGGTCTTGAACTTAATAATTGTGAAATAAGGATGGCCCCCATGATCAGGAAGCAGCCAACAACCTGAATTAGTGTCAACTTCTCTGAGAGGATCAGCCAGCCAAATAAAGCAGCGAAAACCGCCTCGAGACTCAGGATGATGGCAGCATCAGCGGGTGGAGCATGTCGCTGTCCATACGCCTGGAGGGTGAAGCCAACTCCAGTGGAGATTAGTGCAAGGTAGAGGATCGACGGCCAGGCTGGAAGGAGGGCAGGTAACGAATCCCGTTGGAAGAGTCAATCCGAAGATCATATTCAGAATTCCACAGACCAGGAATTGACCGGTGACAAAAGCCAGATACCGGAACATGTTTCACCCCCATACCGGTAACGATCACATGTAAAGCCCACAGTACCGCACCAATCAGAACAATTCCATCACCCCAATTAAAACGCAAAACGCCACCGCTGCCTAACATATAAATTCCAATGGTGGTCATAAAAGCAGCCAGCCAGATGGACCAGTTCGATCTTTCCTTCCAGAATATTGTGAGCAAAATGGGGATGATGACCACATAAGTTCCGGTGATAAAACCGGCGTTACCTGCGGTGGTAAATTCCAAACCAGCTTGCTGAAGTCCGCTGGCTGCAAACAAAATAAATCCACCGGCAGCCATCCAGGGTATGGTCTTACGATTAAGATGCAGATTGAATCGAATAAATGGCAGCATTACCAATCCACCCAGAGTCCATCGGGCAGCATTGAATAATAAGGCACCTACCTCTAGAGCAGCATTGCGCTGGGCAATAAACCCCAATCCCCAGACCAGGGCAGCCAAAAGTAAGGTGAGATCTGCTTTTACTCGCATGTGCGCAAGTTTATCATGATAACGTCAAAGGATTATCAACAAATATAAATCGTAAATTACACCTCATAAAGGAGTGATTTATCAAGAACCAGGTTGATGAATATTTCTAAGCCTAAATGTCGATACAAGAATTAATCGTCGTCGCCACCGTTTTCATTCTTGATCGTGGCAGGTATTGCAATCTGTGATATCCCGCTTTTCCGGTTGTATGGCATGCAGTGCAGACTCCATTTGCACTTTCATGGTTTATATTAAAATGCCGGATGGCCGCGATTCCAGGATGGAAAAGTATGGCAGCTGGAACATTGTCCGTCGAGATGATTTGATGGCCTGGTGTGACAGGATTGGCAGTCGGTCAAAATATCATGGTTGAAATTTGCTGGAACCCAACCAGTGGTTGCATGACAGCTGGAGCATTGAACGTTGTAATGATTAACTGGTTGATCATTTTGATGGCAGGTAATGCACTCGGTCAGTCCATCGTGATTTACACTTTGCGGAGACCAGGCAGTAGTGGAATGGCAGGTCGAACAAAGCCCTGGAAAATGGTTAACCGGTCGCTTACTTTCGTGACAGCTTACACAATCTGTCAGGCTTGCATGATCGACTTTCTGGGGTGACCAGGCATTTGTCGTATGACACGTCGAACAAACCTGGTCAAAATGCCCTGGCCTGACAGCATGACAACTGATACAGTCAGCAGATTCGTTTTGGTCATGGTCAAAGGAAACGGGCAGCCAGGCTTTGATCGAATGGCAGGCGTCACATTTTAATGCAGAATGAGGCACAGGTTTATCTTCAGCATGGCAATCAGTGCATGCAGTAGCATAAAAATCTTTATGATCGATCTTCCTGCCTTCCCAACCGAAGGAAGAATGGCAGAGACTACACTCAAGAGCGGAATGGGTTTTAGGAACTGATTCTGAGTGGCAGTCGGTACATAGAGTCCCTTTAACAGATGTAGAGTCTATATGGCAACCAGTGCAAGGAATCACAGCATGCCAACCGACTAGTGGAAAGGTCGGATGAGTATCTGTTAATAGTGCAGACGGTGTTGCATAGTAAAATCCCTTTGTGTTTAGCTCCTCCCCAGGCAACCTATTCCCGGCAATTATTTTCCAGTTTATTGGTCTTTTCGTGGAGTTTTCTATCATCAAGCCAAATGTTTTCCATTTCCGTCTGAGTGCAAGGACTGACTCATCCTGGCTGGTTATACAGCAGGTTTGAATGGCAGGGTCGGATAACCGGTAAAATTCAAGAAGTGAATTGATGCGTGGATCATTTGTCTTAATAATGGGATTATTATATGCCAATTGGTCAATAGCCCGGCTGACCGCAATAGTTTTTTCCAGGATGTCACCAGATGGATTTTTCAGGTCACTTAATCTTAATCCCAACAGGTGATCTGCGTAAAGCAACTTTTGGGTTCGGCCAGGAGTCAGACTTAACCTGAATTGCTCCGCCCGATATTGAACCGGATACAGTGGATTTCCGGGAGAAGCTAAGCCATTATTCGACAATACAAAGCTTCCCGCTGCAACCATTAGTATCAATAGTAAGCCAAGCAGTATAATGACTTTTATTAATCTACGCATGGTGTCCCCTTTCCAATGTATTGCCATATTATATATATAAACTGAGAAACCGGTCATGCTTTTTTTCGGTCCTCATCTCATGGTAAAATAAACGGGAATTTGAAAGTAATTTGCCCTTGTAGCCTAGTGGATAAGGCGTCACCCTCCGAAGGTGAAAACCGGCGTTCGAGTTGCCGCAGGGGCACAAAAACACCGCTACCGCGGTGTTTTTTCTTTTGATTGTTTTATATTGCGACAGATTTTACAATCTGCCAGCTGATTGTATATGCTCTTCAGCTAATTTGAGTAAGATGGGGATGTTGGGAGTTGAACCTGCTGATATTTTTTGGACTTGAATTTTCCCATCCCGCCAGTATTTGATCAAAATCGTGCCCCTTTCTACAACCATTCCTGCGGCCTGACTCCAGAGGATAATGTTTTCTCCGATTTTTAATCCTTGTTGGTTTAGGAGGATCTCTCCAAATTTGACTACCTGTCCTCTGGCTAAAATTTCCTGATCATTTAAATATATGCCAGGGTAGACCCTTGACTCAAGTTCCCTTACCATCTGGTCAAAATGGCGGATATTTCCGTGGATTTTCGCAATACCTTTCGGAGTGTGGATTTCCAATTCTTTTTTCCATAAAGGGAAAAGAAAGAATAGATTGACCTCATCCCGCCTATAGATATTTTGAATTTCAGCATAAACAATTTGCCACTGCTTACCTGTGTGGGTTATCTGAAGTGAGTCAGCCGCAAAAGAGAGCTCCATTGGTTTGGAAATGATCAAACGAATCAGGATCACCAGGATTATCAACGCAAATATGGATATAAGGCATAGGAAAGGAATAATGCTATTTAGCGACCTAGCCGTCCCGTGGCTGGCCATTTCCCAGGAATATGAAAAATAGCTCAACACAACGGATAACAAAATTCCGATGATACAAAAAACCAGCACCAACCAGGAAGACCAGGGAGTTTTGGTCGTATAAAATACCGGTCGGTTTTGCTCGGTGTTTTTCATTTTTGTTCTTGATCTTATCCCATTGGCAGATTGCGTCTCAACTGGGGATAAAGATTGATCCCTTTGACTGCCCCTTCAACTGTGCAGGCAGTCGGATTATCAACCAGGTAAGCTGGAATTCCAAGTGATTTGGTTAAGTATTTATCCATTCCACGCAGCATTGCACCTCCACCACAAAGTGCAGCTCCCCGATCAATAATATCCGATAACAGTTCAGGAGGAGTTTTTTCAAGCACTCTTTTAATGCTGGCGACAATATCCCGCAATGGATCATCCAAGGCCTCGACGATATCCTCATTCTTCACTTCCAGCGGCTTGGGTAAGCCACTAACCTGATCCTGCCCTTGAATTTCTATGGAACCCATTTGTGAGATCGGGATGGCACTGCCAATTTTTATCTTTAATTGTTCAGCAGTTGGCTGCCCGACCAGGAGACCATATTTCTTTTTAAGATAGTTAATAATCGCTTCGTCGAGGGCTAAACCCCCACCGCGTAAAGTTTCAGCGCATACAATCCCGTTCATTGCGAGGATCGCAGACTGAGTTGTACCTCCACCCAGGGAGATGATCATATTACCTGACGGAGTGGAAATGGGAAGGTCTATTCCAATAGCTGCAGCAAGGGGCTGCCAGATCATAAAAACTTCGCGGCTGCCTGCCCCGAGGCAAGCTTCATGGACTGCCCGCATTTCTACGCTCGTTACACCATAGGGAATTGTGATCATGACCCTGGGTTTGAACATACCCATCGGTCCGGAAACACGTCGTAAAACATCCCGTAGCAAATTTTCAGTTATTTCGAAATCAGCGATCACCCCATTCCGAAGGGGGCGCGTCACTTCAATTGATTCGGGAACCCGACCGTACATATCATTGGCCGCTTTTCCCCATTCGACCATCTTCATTTCTTCGACCAGGATGGCTACAATGGTTGGTTCATTGAGCAGAATTTGGTTACCTTCTGCTACCTGTGTATACATAGTCCCCAGGTCAATTCCGATATCACGCGAAAAAAATGGCATGGATTAATTACCTTTCTCAAGTATTATACATGGAATGGGTTGATTTGGGTTTTTACCGGGTGAATTCTTACCGCTACTTAACTAGATATCAACCTGTTTGATGAGATCTTTAAGTATTTTGGCGGAATTTGTTAACCCACCTATTTCTTCATCTGACAAAGTTAAGTTCAGGATCTTCTTAATTCCATTTCTTCCAACGATGCTCGGAAGGCTCAGGTAAACATCCTTTATTCCATCATAGTCTTCGATAAATGTCGATAATGAAAGGACAGTGTCCTGGTCGCGTAAAATCGCTTCAGTGATCCTTAACAGGCCATTGGCTACCGCATAATATGTGGCTCCTTTGCGCTCAATGATCTGATATGCAGCATCCCGGGTCTGTTTAAAAATCTCATCCCACACATCCTGGGAATATCCGATACAGTTCGCCAGGCAATATTCTTTCAGACGCATTCCGGCAATATTGGCCAGAGACCATACTGGTACTTCACTATCCCCATGTTCTCCTATGATATACGCATGGACACTGCGAGGATCGACACCGGCATGCTGGCTGAGCAGGTACCTGAAGCGGGCAGTGTCCAGTATTGTCCCGGAACCGATGACTTTGGCATGCGGTAACCCTGAAATTTTCCAGGATGCATAACTCAGGATATCCACCGGATTGGTGGCAATAAGTAACAAACCATCCGGGATTATTCTTTACAACCTGCGGAATGATCTGCTTAAATATGGCATATATTCTTATGGACCAGGTCCAGGCGGGATTCACCGGGTTTTTGTCCTGCTCCGGCTGTGACCACTGTGATGGCTGCTCCCTTGCAATCTTCATACGTGCCAGCCCAAATTCTGGTAGGCTGTACAAATGGGACTGCATGATTCAGATCCATGGCTTCCCCTTCAGCTTTCGACTTGTTCGCATCGATAAGAACGATCTCACCAGCCAGACCGCTTTGCAGAAGCGCATACGCATAAGTGGCGCCTACATTACCAGCCCCAATAATCGCAATTTTTGTTGAAGTCAATAGGTCATCAATCATGATGCCTCCTTTTTCTATCAATAATTCTACCAAGAACAATAATGGAAACCATGGAAAGCTAAGCAACATGGTTAGACAAGGGTTAAATAATTATTTAACCGTAAAAGATAGGTTAATGAAAGGGGATAAATTAAGGACAAATTTCAGGTTTGGTATATTGATTTATCGTTTATCTTTTCGATATTTCCGTACTGTTTCAAGACGGAGGTTGGATCTTCTCAATGCAGATTGCAGGGTAAGGTACGTATCGGTATCTTGAGGGATGACTTTCTGAAGCATCTCCTCTGCCCTTTGTTTGGCAGATTCAGCTCTTTCAATGTCGATTTCTTCGATATTTTCAGCTGAATCTGCAAGGATAGTGACCTGGTCAGGCTGGACTTCGACGATTCCGCCAGCTACAGTAAATACTTTTTCTTCGCCTTTATAACGTACTTTGATCAATCCAAATTTCAACGTGGAAAGAAGCGGGGAATGGTGCGGCAAAATTCCCATTTCTCCCAGAGTGCCGGGGACCACAACAATATCCGCTTCACCTGAATAAACAGATCGATCTTGCGAGGTTATTTCTACATGGATAGGCATTATCAGCCCTCTCTTACATCATTGTCTTGGCTTTTGCCACTGCATCTTCAATGGTTCCCACCATTAAGAAAGCCTGTTCGGGGAGCTCATCGTGTTTGCCATCCAGGATCTCTCTGAAGCCACGAACTGTCTCTTCGATGCGGACATAAGCTCCCGGAATACCGGTAAATGATTCTGCTACTGCCATTGGCTGGGAGAAGAAACGCTCGATCTTTCTGGCACGTGAAACGATCAATTTATCATCTTCGCTCAATTCGTCCAGGCCTAAGATCGCGATAATATCCTGAAGATCTTTGTAACGTTGCAAGATCCTTTGCACTTCCCGGGCAGTATTGTAATGCTCATCACCCACAATAAGCGGGTCCAGAATGCGGGAGGTGGAAGCCAGCGGGTCAACAGCCGGATAAATACCCTTTTCAACAATGGATCGCTCAAGGGCGATGGTTGCATCCAGGTGGGTAAAAGTAGCCACAGGAGCAGGATCTGAATAATCGTCAGCGGGAACATAGACTGCCTGCATGGATGTGATCGAGCCCCGTCTGGTGGATGTGATCCGTTCCTGCAATTCACCCATCTCAGTGGCAAGAGTGGGCTGGTAACCTACTGCAGAAGGCATACGTCCGAGCAGGGCTGAAACCTCGGAACCAGACATCGTGAACCGGAAAATATTATCAATAAATAACAAAACATCTTTTCCCTGGTCACGGAAATATTCAGCCATGGCAAGCGCAGTTAAGGCTACGCGCAGACGAACTCCCGGAGGTTCATTCATCTGTCCAAAGACCATGACTGTATCTTTCATTACACCCGATTCGACCATTTCCCGGTATAGCTGGGTACCTTCACGGGTTCGTTCACCTACACCGGCAAAAACTGAATTTCCCTGGTGAACCGTCGCGATCGATCGGATCAATTCCATGATGATGACTGTTTTCCCTACTCCAGCTCCACCAAAGATACCGGTCTTCCCACCTTTGGTAAATGGAGCAATCAGGTCGATTACCTTTAGTCCGGTTTCAAAAACCTCAACCTTGGTGACCTGGTCTTCAAAAGCAGGGGCAGCTCTGTGGATGGGATAGTACTGTTCCGGTTCAACAGAACCCTTGTTATCCACCGGTTTACCCAGGACATTAAATATTCTACCCAGTGTGGTCAATCCAACCGGGACCATAATGGGTGCCCCGGTCCTTCTGGCTGGCATACCGCGCTCCAGACCATCCGTGGTATCCATGGCTACACAGCGTACTGTATTTTTTCCGAGGTCTTTTTCAACCTCCAAAGTAACAGGACCTTTTCCTTCCCGCGGAATCTCGATCGCTTCATACAAAACCGGAATATCATTTTCAGCAAAGGCGACATCCACGACACCACCCAAAATTTGTACTACTTTTCCTGTTGCTTTTTCCATGAAAAAACCTCCACTCATAGTCACGAAAATATTCTGACCCTAATTTAATGATTTCGAAAGAGCTTCTGCTCCACCTGCAATATCCAGCATGTCGTTGGTAATGCTTTGCTGGCGGACTTTGTTGTATTCAAGTTGAAGCACACCGCTTAGCTCCATGGCATTATCTGTGGCATTCTGCATGGAAATCATCCGTGCAGCGTGTTCACTGGCCTGGGCTTCCAATACCGCCTGATATACCTGCAATGCAGTGAACCGGGGAATGATCTGATTCAACAGCTCTCCCTGATCCGGTTCATATGTAAATGCCGATTGGATCTTATGAGAGCCGATGTTTTCTGCCTCATGGCTTTCGCTTTGAATTTCAAAAGGCAGGAGTTTTTTGATGACCGGATCCTGATGGATCATGGTAACAAAGTCGGTGTATGCCAGGTAAACTTCATCGTATGAACCATCCAAAAATCCATCCACGGCCATCCGACCGATGGGCGAAATGTCTGAAAATGATGGTGAAGCCGGTAAGTTGCTGAATTCTGCGATTACCCTTTTACTTCGGCGAAGAAGTAAATCACGACCTTTTTTACCTGCTGTGATATAGCTGATATTTTGTGAGAATCCCTTAAAATGCACCAGGGTATTCCGCAAAA
Organism: uncultured Chloroflexia bacterium; assembly: GCA_963757065.1. Classification (GTDB taxonomy): domain Bacteria; phylum Chloroflexota; class Anaerolineae; order Anaerolineales; family Anaerolineaceae; genus PNON01. Next base: position 421,875 of record CAVWQC010000002.1, read on the forward strand.
TATTTGTATTATATGCTCCAGCTAATCCACGATCACTCGTGATCAAAATGACTAGAATGTTTTTTACAGTCCCACGAGGATTCAATAGCGGGTGTAAAGCGTTATGTCCGGGTTGTTCTGATAGATGGACCAGGATTTTCCAGGCCTGTTGAGCATATGCCCGGGTTGCCGAAACGGCTTGCACGGCTTTTCTGACCTTGCTGGCGGAAACCGCCTGTAAGGCCCGTGTGACCTGAACGATATTCTTGATGCTCCGGATGCGGAGCCGCATTTCCCTTGCAGATGCCATATATTAATCCCTGATTACTAAGAAGCCCAGGATGAATTAAAGGTTTGCAATGCTTTCTGCAATTTGTCGATTGTTTCGGGTGTGATCTGCTTTTTGTCAGAAATGTCTTTAGTAATTTCCGGGTAAGATGAATCCATAGTCCGAAGCATGGCAGTTTCCCAATCGCGGATTTTCTCCACCGGAATTGCATCTGCGAATCCATTGGTGGCAGCAAACAGTGAAATGACCTGGTTCGCAAGCGACATGGGTTCATACTGCCGTTGTTTCAAGATTTCCTGCAGCCGCTGCCCCCGGTTCAATTGTGACTGGGTCACTTTATCCAGGTCAGATCCAAACTGTGCAAATGCAGCCAGCTCACGATAAGAAGCCATTTCCATTCTTAATCGGGCTGCCACCTGTTTAATGGCTTTGGTCTGGGCTGATCCACCTACGCGGGAAACAGATATACCCACATTAATACCGGGGCGAATACCCGAGTTGAACAAGTTCGATTCAAGATATATCTGACCATCTGTAATAGAAATGACGTTGGTTGGAATATATGCAGAAACATCCCCCAACAACGTCTCAATGATGGGTAATGCTGTCAGGGATCCACCAGTGCCAGCCACAGGTACAATTTTATATTTTGATGATTCGGGAATCTTCTTCAGTTCTTCCTCAGCCAACGATTTCGAAAGTGGGCCACTGAAGATGTTTTTCTGGTAAGCATCTTCAGGATTTGCCTGGCTTCCACTGAAGGCTGCCGGAACAATCGCGTATTGAATAGCCAATCTGGCTGCCCGTTCAAGCAGGCGGGAGTGCAGGTAGAAAACATCACCAGGATACGCTTCACGTCCCGGCGGGCGGCGAAGCAAAAGGGAAACCTGGCGGTAAGCCCAGGCATGCTTGGAAAGGTCATCATAAACCACAAGGGCATCACGACCGGATTCCATGAATTCCTCGCCAATGGAGCAGCCTGCATAAGGAGCAATATACTGCATGGCGGCCGGTTCGTCAGCAGCAGCCATCACGACTATGGTATGGTCCATTGCTCCATGCTTTTCCAGAATTGCGATCGTCCTGGCCACTGCGGATTTTTTCTGACCGATGGCCACATAGATACAGACCAGGTTTTTTCCGTTCTGGTTGATGATCGTATCGATCGCCAATGCTGTTTTCCCTGTTTGGCGGTCACCAATAATTAATTCGCGCTGCCCCCGGCCAATAGGGATCATTGAATCGATGGCCTTAATACCAGTCTGGACAGGAGAATCGACATCCTGCCGTTCGATCACACCTGCTGCAATACGTTCGATGGGGCGGAATTCGGTGGTAATGATGGGACCTTTGCCATCAATAGGTACACCTAAAGCGTTCACAACTCGTCCAATAAGGGCGTCGCCCACAGGGACTGATGCAATTCTACCTGTTGCACTGGCAAGCATTCCCTCTTTGATCAACTGATAATCACCTAAAATAATTACACCCACGCTGTCTTTTTCAAGGTTAAATGCTATACCCTGAACACCGTTTGAAAATTCCACCAGTTCCTGTGATTTTACACGCGTCAGTCCCGCAACTTTCGCAATTCCATCGCCGCATTCAAGGACTGTGCCTACTTCCTTGATCTCCATGAGCGGTTGAAATGCTTCGATTTTCTGTTGTAATTCCGCGGTGACTTGATTTATCAGATCGGTCATTGATCCTCCAACCCTATTAGAATCTTCTTCATAAAATACCCAAATCTATACTATTATCGGCAACTTATCGATAAATATGATACCTGAAAGCAAATTTATTGTCTAGCTAATAGGTCACCTTGTAAAATAACTCAAAGCCGCCCGTAATTTTGCTTCGATATCCGGTTCTGTATCTTTTGGTATTGCCTGGATTGCCGCCTGGCTCTCCACAATGCTGTAGCCAAGACCCGTTAATGCTGCAATTAGTTCTGTTTCCAATTCATTATAAGATGATAACTGATTTACCCGATTGATGGATCCCACTTTATCTTCCAGGTGTAGAAGCATTTTTTGCGCAGTTTTCTTTCCAATTCCTGAAACCCTGCTAAATACATCTGCCTGCCCATTGCTAACAGCCTGCCTGATAGTTTCCAGAGTTAATGTTGAAAGAACTGCCAGGGCTGTCCGTGGACCAATTCCATCCACACCCAGGAGGACGAGGAAAAAATCCCGCTCTTCACGGAGATCAAAACCGTAAAGCGTCAATGCATCTTCCCGAACGATCAGGTGAGTATGTAAAAAGATCAGTTCTCCCGTTTTTGCTATTTGACAGACAGATGCGGGGACATAAACACGCAACCCAAGACCGCTCAGGTTGATTATCAGGTTATCGTTGTTGATTTCAAGAACCTCACCACGTAAAGTTGAGATCATTTTGTATCGTCCATTTTCTTTAAGGATTCGCGCTGATGATTAAGTATCTCATATAAAATGATTCCTGCAGCCATTGCCAGGTTCAACGAGTCACTTTTACCAACCATCGGGATGGAAACCACCTGATCACATATTTCCAGGTGACGGTCAGATAAGCCATGTCTTTCACTGCCCATTAATAGAACCAAAGGATGTACATATTGCGTAAAGTGGTAATCGTTATCCTTTCCACCAGCCGCACCATATACCTGAATACCTGTGGAATTTTTCCAGAGAACAAACTCATCAAGGCTGCATTTGATCAAAGCCATATTGAAAAGTGCTCCCATACTAGCCCTGATCGATGATGGATCATATGGATCTGTGCAATTATCCAGCAGGATGATCGAGGTCACACCACATGCATCCGCGGTGCGAATGATGGTGCCCAGGTTGCCCGGGTCGGCGATCTCATCCAGTGCAATAATCGTTTTCGATGTCTTCAGATCGATCTCTGCAAGGGTTGACCATTTTTGCTTGATGACAGCTGCCAATCCCTGAGGGCCATCCTTGCCGGATAGATAGCGGAAAACTGATTCGCTGACTTCAATACACTTATTCTGACCGGAAATCAAAAAATCATCCAGTGCCTGTCTTCCGACCGGACTGACAAGCAGAGAGGGACAATAGACCAGGGTTTGAATATCCCAGCCATCCTGGATTGCCTGAATGACAATCCGCAAGCCTTCGATGTAAGCCAATCCTGATTCTGCCCTTTCTTTCCGGTTCAGAAGCTTATGTATCTCTTTGATACGGGGATTGGCAGTACTTGAGATCTCGATCATCAGTTTTCAGACTCCAATCGGTTATACCGGCTGGAGTTATGATGGCAAATGGCCACTGCCAATGCATCGGCGGCATCATCCGGTTTTGGAATGGATTCCAGATTCAAGAGAGTTTTGACCATTTGTTGAACCTGTTGTTTATCTGCCTTGCCATAACCGGTCACTGCCTGCTTTACTTCCAGAGGTGTGTATTCTCCAAATGGTAACCCAGCCTGGGCGATCGACAAAACAACAACCCCGCGAGCCTGACTGACAGTCATGGCCGTAGTTACGTTCTGATAAAAAAATAACTTCTCCACGGCCGCAGATTGCGGTTCATAGAGAAGTATGAGTTTTTTGAGTTCTTCAAATATACATAATAGCCGTTTTTCGACGGCCATATTCGCCGGTGTATTTATTGTCCCATAAGCTACCGAGATCAGCTGCCCCTGAGAATCTTCATCCACCAGGCCATAACCGGTAGTTGCGGTTCCAGGATCAATTCCCAGAATTCGCATGGCGATCAATCATCTTCTAATGCGGCCATGACCTCATCAGTCATTTTCAGGTTTGAAAACACATTCACTACATCGTCAAGCTCTTCAAGTGCTTCAATGGTCTTCATCACCTGAACAGCTTTATCCGGTTCCAGTTCAACTTCCTGAGTGGGAAGCATCCGTAAACCAGCTTCATCGGGGAAGATCTTTACTGCATGCAGTTTTTCCGATAGGATCTTATACTGTTCAACCGGTGCGATGATCTCTGCGGAACCTTCTTCGATGTTGACATCATCTGCCCCGCCATCTACAGCCAATTCAAAGACCTTATCGCCATCAAGTCCTTCGAGAGAGAAGGAGAAACAAGCTGCTTTCTTAAATTGCCAACCTACGGAACCGGCTTCCGCCATGCTTCCGCCGCCCCTGGTTAAAATATGCCTGACTTCAGCTACAGTCCGGTTACGGTTATCTGTCAGGCATTCGAGCATTACTGCAACACCATGGCCGGCATAACCTTCATAGTATAACTGCTCCATGACAACGCCGTCTTTGCCTTCACCTGTGCCCTTTTTTATAGCGCGATCAATGCTATCTTTGGGCATATTCTGGGCTCTTGCTCTTTCGATTGCCATTTGTAACCGAACGTTCATTCCTGCATCACCGCCGCCTTCACGGGCGGCCATAACCACTTCACGAGCCAAACGGGTGAAGATAGCACCCTTTTTTGCATCAGCAGCGCCTTTTTTACGCCGAATTGTTGCCCAATGTGAATGACCAGACATACATTGTCTCCTCAAACTTATACGGAATATTTTCAGATATTATACCATTGAAAAAAATCCAGCATCTCATTGTCAGGCCGACCGAGTCAAGCCTAAAAAAATGCATTACAAGATTGGCAAAATTTGGTCTGATGGGCTTCCAGGTGAAATTAATTGCATGGATAACATTTACAGGTCAGCAAAAACACCATATACTTCAACTTAATGATGATAAAAACATCTGGTAAGTTGTACCACAAGCCAAAACTCAACGTTTTCCTAATAATAATCATATTGATATTATCTTTCTCACCTGGAAGATTTGCCCTGATACCGAATACGGGGCCTACCGGAGAAAAGAATCCATATTTCACGTCACCGAATGCCTCAAAATTAGCCTTCATTAGCCAGGTAATGAACGGGAATTCAGAACAGGTTACCGGTATATGGCTGCCAAACCTCACCGGTTTGATGGTTGAAGAACAACCAGCCGGAAAATCAGGATTTGTAAGCGATCAGCCCGATAAAGTCACTCATTTTCAACTTGCAGCGGATTTTGGGTCGATTGGGTTGCTGGCACATTCTTACCTGGCAGGAGCGTTTTTCAATGATCTTGAACTCGATCAGACAATCATAATTATTTATGGTGACGGCTCAACGGATAAATATAAGATAACTGAGATCCGGCAATACCAGGCATTGGATCCGGATAATGCACTTACAGATTTTGCAGCAATTGATAACGGGGGAAAGAAGATCAGCCAGGAAGATCTATTCTACGAGATCTATAACCATCCTGGAAGGTTGATACTACAAACTTGCATCCTATTTAACAACGATAATCAGTGGGGACGAAAATTCATTATTGCAACAAAAGTTGAATAATCTTAACTGTGTGAATATACCGGGTTATCCTTAGCGTTTTCAACCGGATTCAGTAATTCACCGATCCCCTCAATACTCACTTTTACAACGTCCCCGTTCATCAGAGGACCAACACCAGCCGGTGTACCGGTCAGGATGGTGTCACCCGGATCAAGGGTCATTATTGACGAAATATAAGTTATCAATTGATAAATGGAAAAGATCATATCCCTGGTGGACCCCATCTGACGCATTTGTCCATTCACATGTGTGGAAATAATTGCATCAAACGGATTAAATTCTGTCTCGATCCAGGGTCCAATCGGACAAAAGGTATCAAATCCCTTCCCGCGGGTCCATTGCCCGTCCCGTCGCTGCAGGTCCCTGGCTGTAACATCATTGGCTATAGAGTATCCAAGGATGTGATCCCTGGCGTATTCTGTCGGTATCCAGCGCCCCTTCTTTCCGATGACCACTGCCAGTTCACCTTCATGTTCAACCTGGGATGATTGGGGTGGAAGCTGGATCGGTTCTCCTGGTCCGATTATAGTTGAAGCTGGTTTAAGGAAAAGGATGGGAACTTTAGGTAACTCTGCTCCAACTTCTTTGGCATGTTCCGGATAATTTCTGCCAACACAAATAATTTTTCCTGGGATTACCGGCGCAATCAGTTTCACCCGTTCGAGAAGAATTTCAGGTTCCAATCTACGGTAATCTGAGAAAGGTGAACCCTCAATATTACCAACCAGATCATTCTGGATCCAGCCGTATTGGATTTTGCGATCCTTATTTAAGAATCTTACGATCTTCATTCAGAGTCACCCTGTAATTTTGGTTTCATACTGTTAATTTTTTCAGATAATGCGGTATAATACTGTTTCCCGGGCGGGTAGCTCAGTTGGTTAGAGCACATCTCTTACACAGATGTGGTCGCAGGTTCGAGTCCTGTTCCGCCCACAAATTATAAGTCAACTTTTTACAGACTGTACTTTTTTTGAGTATGGTCTTTTCTTTTCGAATAAATTATGAATTTCGGGAAAATCATGTCATATTCCGGTCCAAATAATCCTGCCAGAGAATGTCCATCTTCTCCTGAACTGTTAATTCATCTGGTGTTATGATTTCTACACCTTTCGCAGTTTTAGCTATTTCCCTGGTCCAAACGCTTCGGAATAATGTATATCTGACAGCCATATTACTTTCCAATCCGCCGCCATACTTTTTCTCGGGGTCCCAACAATACCACATATTGGCGGTAATATCTGTGCCTAACAGCGAGGCAAAGTATTCGTCGACAGCATTGGCTTTGAATTTATAAGTCCCACTTGAGTAGAGTGTAACGACTGGAATGTAATTCTTTACATCCAATTTATCCCAAAATAAGTATGAGTTAACCAACCCGGTATTGGGTCTTTCTTTCAACTTCCAGGTCACGTTTCCCATCACAAAACTTGCACGCTTAATAAATTCTTTTAAGAGGTTTGCAGGTACAGATTCGTCTCCCCAGAAACCAATGTCCAAACCACAGGACTTTATTGCTTCCAAATATTGAATCGTACTCTTCACCGATCTTTTTTTATAGTTACCATTAATATGAACGATGACACCACCTAAAGAACTTCGATCGGAAAGCTTGGCGACACGCGACAAGAATATTTTGGCTTCCTTTGCGGGGTCAGAACCGACAAGATTGATAACCAGGAATACCTTTACTCCGGGGGATTTTGAAAACTTAAGGAGTTTATTGATGTTGAACCATTCCGGATTGCCCGTTTTTTTCATGGTTCCTGCATCGAGTGCATTTGCCTTAACCAATCCATTCATAAATTCCAGGGCGATCCAGTCACAGTTTAAGCATTTATCGTCCGGATTATCCTGATCACCTTTAGCATATTTGGGTATTTCGATGATATCCCCTAAACGGGGGGACAATAATTTCCTGATATAAATTCCATTTTTTCCTGGAATCATTTTTCTCCCTTATATAAATATTCAATTATTTATTTAATAGATAATGACCCTGATCAATAACACTCCAAACGAACGATGCGGGTTTTCTTTCCTTTATAGTTGCATTTTACTTACCAGCCAGGATGAATCTTATTACTTCCAAATCCGATAGGGTATTCGGGTAATAAAACAGGGCGGCTAATCAGCTGCCCTGTTTCGTTGCATATTTCCTAATTTATTATTTCACAATAAAGTGAAGCAGGCGCATATTTGCTCCATCACTCACCCAGATATTACCCTGCGGATCGACAGCGACCCCGGATGCCATTGCAAAACCATCCGTATCCAGGCTGTAATCTCCCCATGTTCGGATAATGGTTCCATCAGATCCAAATTCCAGGATCCTGTATCCTTCGGGATCAACCACGAAGACATGCCCAATATTATCAACGGTCAGGAATGGCTTATTATCTAGCGACTGTCCATTCCAGGCGTTGACATCCCAGCTCAGGCTAACACCATAATTAGTTCCAGTTACATCCGGAGTGAACACCTGGATGCGCTGGTTCCATGTATCAGCAACATAAATATTTCCGCTAGTATCGCCCCAAACACCAACTGGTTCATCGAACTGGCCGGACTCTAAACCATATGTTCCGAATTGTGTAATAAAAGCACCATTCGCATCAAACACAACGATGCGTTTATTTCCGGTATCTGCAACAAAAACATGGTTATTCCCGTCAACATAAATTCCACGTGGACCCCAGAAGGCATCCGGTTCTTCAGCTTGTCCAAAGAAACCCCACATGGTGATGAAATTCCCGTTAGTGTCAAACTTTTGGACACGATGATTCCATGTGTCGGTCACATAAACCGATCCATCCGGTCCGACAGCTACGCCCCAGGGTTCATTAAATGTTCCTCCGGCAGCTTCGCCCTTACTGGAGTCTGCAAAACTACCCCACATGCCAATGACACTGCCATCAGCTCTCAGGTGTTGGATACGGTTATTCCTGGAATCAGCAACAAGCAGGCTACCATCGGGTGCGGTAGCCAGTCCCCTCGGCGCATCAAATAAACCGGGATCCTTTCCCGGACCACCAACGACGAGGTCGGGCACCAATTCTACTTTGACCTTTTCATAAGGATCCACTTCTTCTACAGCAGCGACTGGAGCCAAACCCAAATCCCAGATCTGGGATGCTATATTCTTATTGATATATAACCGGATACGTTCGGCCGGCTCCCAGGTTTCAAGGGTCATTGTCGAACTGCCCGTTGCCTCTGCATACAGGGCGTAATCCCGGTTTAACCAGATATCAAAAATACCAGCTCGAATCTTGGGGTCTGTGATTGCATTCCCAATGCGCGGCCAAGTCAGGTCGTAATAATCCTGATTTGGCCACCAGAGGCGAAGATATTCAAATTTATAAAATCCCTTGTTCAGGATCGGATCGACCTTGTCATAATTCGGGTTGCCAACCAGGACAATCGGAGCATCCCGGAGAGTCTTTGAAGGCTGCTCACCGAAGTAATCCAGGTTCGGGAAATCCCTGAAATACCACCAGTACGGATACAAGGAGTGGTTATCATAGGCTACCTTTAAATTCTTTCCGCCCGCAATGCGTTCAGAGATTTCTTCCACCTGGGCAAGAATATCTTTTGGTCCCCGGGCAGCGTGCGCATAAACCAGGTATTCCTTGGCGGTGTCATAGTTAATATAATTCGCCCGATATGCGGCTCTGGCGGTCAATCCTATCAACCCGACCAGGACGATCGCCCCAAATAGCTTTCCATATTGGAATTCTTTCCATCGGGAAATGATATAGACTAACCCACCAACTGCACCAATGAAGAATAGTGCAGCGAATATAAAGGCGGTAGTTGCGGAGAGTTGATCAAGACCATTCCCGGAAAAAGGAGGTATAGGGCTCATAAAGGCGGTTAATAGCCTGGCTGATGCAACAACCAGCAGGATCAGTAAGGTAATTACCAGCCAGCCCCGTTTGGATAACAACTGAGACAAGTTGATCTTTTCCACCCACATGCCAAATGCATAACCAGCTAACAGGATCATCGGCATGGCAATATGCACAGTTAACCACGGCATGCGTTCTCCTGCATAAGAATACGCCAATAAAGCGGAAACCACCCAGAAGATAAGAAAGGTGAGGACGAATAATGGGGTCAAAGTCTTCTTTTCTGCCTGTGGGTCCACTTCTTGAGAATCCGTTATAATTTCGGATTTTCCTGCCGGTTTTTTTACCCATAAGCGGATGGCATAAAAAATACCCAACAAACTACCTACGGCTGGTAAGAATTCATACATGGGGATCTGGATCAACGCATAATAATACATGGGCTGACTTCCCCGTTCAACTGACTGCTGGGCAAGCCAGTAACCCAGGGAGCCAATTATGCCGGTAAAGAATCCCTGCCCATTCGTGAAAATAGTTGTATAAAGGAAGATATAGATCCCATAAAAAATGACAGCTGATTTCAACCAGGTGGATGATCTCCACCAGATGCCGATCGCTGCTGATATTCCAATGAATACAGCCAGGAAAATTCCAGTTCTGATCAATGCCGGTGTACTATAGTCCAGAGGGTCCAAACCGAATAGTTTAATTGGAAGTGCGGTTAATTGAGGTAAAACAAAAGTCCCGATCAGGATCAGCAGATCAAAACTTTTTTCATTACGAATATCACTAAATCTTAATCCACGGATTAAGAAAAAAACTGCAATCAGGAAAACAGCGCCGGCTAGGCACAAAAGGATTATTGGCAGAGTAGAGAATAGAAATGGTCTGGGAATTGGGATGGTTACAGCTGGATCAACCGGGGTTTGAAGCGTCTCGCCAATTATGGATATAACTGCAGTCAAAAGAATTAATACGGCACTGATGATCAAAGCCAGTAAGTAAAAATCCTTTTTACCTTTATCCATCCAATCTTTATCATATTGACGTTTTAAGAAAAGGAGGAGCAGGAAAAGTAAGATCTGGGCAGAATAAATGAAAGCTGTCTCTTTGGTGGCAAATTGCAGGGAAAATATTCCCGCAAGTAACAAAAGAAATTTATCCTTGCCCTCTTCCAGGTAACGTAAAACAGCATAGATCGTGATCACTCCCCAGAGAGCAACAAACGCCTCATTGCGAGTATAGCGTCCATAAAACAGCAAATAGGGAGAGATCAACATGAAGAGCCCGGACATCAAGGCTCCAACCCGCCCAAAATAGCGTCTGTATTTCCACATCATCATGACAGTGGCAATTGAAAATAAAGCTGCCGGCAGGCGTGATGTAAAATCATTATCACCCAGCAATAGGTAGCTTAAAGCCACCAGGTGAAATTGCATGGGACCATGCGTAACTGGATCATGCCGGTACCCTTGGCCGGTATAAAGTTCCCAGGATGGCCGCACATGATTCACCTCGTCGTGACTCATGACCCGCGCATCGAGGATGTAGAACCGGCTGACGATTGCCAGAATGATGATGATGGCAAAGATCACCTTTTCGATGTTAATATTCGTCAAAAATGGTGGAAGTCTGCGATCCAACCAACTGGAATTACTTTCCTGAGAAGCATTTGAAGTTGTCATATTTTTTCTTCTTTGACCAGAATGAATTTCATACGTTCCATTTTAACCCACTCATCACTTTGGCGCAAAGGAGTAGCTCAAATTGGATATTTTCACCATCAAGTGCCGTCTTACTTTTCTTACAGAAATATTTCAAACAACAGTAAAAATAATATTATCCGTAACCAATGTGTAAATTTGAGAGATTGCACAGTTGGATATAAAGTGGTCATCATCAAAAAATGCGAAGCTGCGTAACGATTAGGGCTGATGTGGGTTTCTTGTTGGTTTGGGTTTATCGGTCGGTATCGGTTTATCAGTCGGATTTGGTGGAAGGGGAGTAGTCACCCGTGTTGGTATCACTGATGTATTCGTAATTATTGGCTGAGATGTGGAAGTCGTCACTGGATAGGTGGCCGTTGGTGAAGGAAGAGGATTCACGGTTCCCGTCGATAATGAAATTGGAGTGTTTGTCGCAGGCAAACTGCGGTCTGGTGTCATCGTTGGCACTGGTGTCAAGAGTAGTGCCTGTAAAGTACCCATTCGATCTTGTGCGCTGCCCGTTGCTGGAAATTCAGTTATGATCTGGTTGAGGATGGCTTGATTAATTGGAGGGATAACAATGCTATGAATATCCTTGCTATAATCTGCAACAGACCCTGCACGAATAGAAATAGGAAGAGTGTCAAATTTATTGGCTTTAGGGATAAAAATGTCCAAGTTTATTAGCTGCGAGAAAAATAATAAGGATGTAAGAATAAGAAGAAAGATAGGAATATAAATATACAGGGGCGAAGTTTCTTCACCTTTTTGGTTGCTATTAATCTTTGCAATGCTATCTTTCAATGGCATTATTACCCTATCAATCCGAACTTAATACATGGATGAAAGCTTTTACCACTTCAGGATCAAAGTGACTTCCGCTTTGTTCATCAAGATATTCGATGGTTTCCTCGATTGGGATAGCACTCCGGTAAACACGATCATTTGACATCGCATCGAAAACGTCAACAATCGCAAATATTCTGGCAGAGATAGGGATTTCCTCTCCTACCAAACCATCGGGATAACCTGTCCCATCCCATTTCTCATGATGATATAACGGGATTTCGAGTGCAGGTCCCAAAAAGTCAATTTTTTTCAATAAATCATAGCCATCCTTTGCATGATTCTTAATAATTTCCCACTCCTTTTCATCCAAAGGGCCAATCTTATGTAAAATGGCATCAGGTGTACCCATTTTACCGATATCATGAAGCAATGCCCCCCGGCGAATATTCACAAGTGCTTCATCATTAATACCCATCGCTTGAGCTAATTTCACTGTAAGCGATGTGACTCGTTTAGAATGACCCACCGTTTCTTCATCCCGTAACTCCAATGCATTCGCCCATCCTTCCAGAGTTTCGTCATACGATTGAATAAGTTTGTTCTGTGAATGATTAAGGCTTGCGACCATTTTGTTGAAAGATACTGTCAAGTCTGCGACCTCATCATCGGATTGTGGGAGAACCATTATGTTCACGTCACCTTCGGCTACTTTTTTTGAGGCTTGAACCAACCGAAGCAAAGGACGGGTGATCGTATTTGCCAGGTTGATTCCTAAAAGGATGATTATCAGGAGTGCAGATGCAACCAGCAAGAAAATACGCCAGCGTGAATCAGTAGAAGTTACCACTAAAGCACTTTTACTTAATGCCACTCCTAAAACACCAATTTGATTTTCACCTCGTACCTCCCAGGAACCGAGGATCTCGGCAAATGGAATATTCACAACATTAAAATCGCGCTGATTCGAAAGGTCGCGTTTTGTGCTGCTGACATCTTTAAGGGATATGGTCTGTAAAGCAATTTCAGGAGTCAAATCATGGGAAAACGGAAGAGTGCTATAGATCACCTTACCTGATTGATCGTAAAAACTGATCTGCGCGAATGTCTTGGTATGCAAATCTTCCGCCATCGATACCAGAGACTTGCCGACCAAAATTACACCAACCAGATCGTTTTGAATGCCATATACAGGTTTTGATATATATAAAATTAATCCATCTTCTGTTTCTACGAAATCGGCAAATTTATCGCCCCGGAGGTCGCTCTTTCGTTGTAGAATGTTTTGGACAATTTCCAGGTTGGAAAACAACGATTGTCCACCTGTTGAAATATCATATTCTTCAGGATTCCCATCCTGCCGATGATGGACGGATAGAAGATGGTTGCCCTGAAGGTCCAAGAATTCCACTGCATCAAGTCGGGCATTAGCGATGATGCCAATTGTGAGAGATTTCAATTTATCGGGATATTTCGAAACAATAGCGGAAGGTACACCTTCGACGTTTGCCAACAATCGCTGAATTTCCAATAGCTGTGTCTCATAACCAACAATCAATTCAGATGAAATTTTCCCCGCCTCGAATAATTGTTTGTTGAAACGTTCTTCTACATTTTCCGTTATAAATTGAGTAATCACATAAGCAGATACCACCGCAAGTATAAGAGAGAGAATTAAATACGGAATTGTTATCTTCATCCGTATTGGAAAACGCATACGGACAACTTTTTTGTGTTCTGGTGAAGTATCTTTCTGATCAGCTATAATTTTCATTACTTTTGTTGTATATGCTTTTCTTAATTACATTTTAAGGAGTATTCCATTGAGACCGGTTAATAGTTTTAAATTCGGATAAATTTGCCTTTACTTGAGTTAAAGAACCAAGTGGATAACTGATTTTATTATATACCGGGAAGAGATGGAGGTCATTGATTTATAAAGGGTGTAATCAGACTGACTAATACTCATAATATGTTTGGTCAATATTGATTTTTATTCGCCCAACATTCATTTTGGTAAATTGGCTGCCCGAGAAATCCTATTGTCCCATACCATACTTATATTTTAAAAGTAACTTTTATACCTCATCTTCGTATATACTAATGGGTGAAAAAGGAGACTCACATGTTCGAAAAATTTTCAAACAGCTGGAAGTTGTTTAAGGCAGCAGCATCAGTTCTGGCTGCAGACAGGGAATTAATCATTTTTCCAATTATCTCTGCCATTGGAGTGATCATTATCAGCCTGACATTCGCTGTACCCATGTTCCTATCTAATTTTTTTGATACATTGTTTTCGGATAAGTTCGGAATACTTGGATATGTTGTTCTTTTCCTGTTCTACATTGTACAGTATACGGTAGTATTTTATGCCAACACAGCGTTGGTCGGAGCAGCCATGATCCGTTTAAATGGTGGTGACCCGACAGTAAAGGATGGCTTTAGAATTGCCAACAGCCGGTTCGGTGCGATCATTGGATATGCATTGATCTCGGCAACCGTAGGCATGATCCTAAAAGCTCTTCAAAGGCAAAAAGGTCTGGTACGCATCGTTACCTCAATCCTTGGCATGGCCTGGACCCTGGCAACCTACCTTGTTGTACCGGTTCTCGCAGTAGAAGGAATCGGTCCTATTGCAGCCATAAAACAGAGTGTCAGCTTACTTCGAAAGACCTGGGGCGAACAGATCATAGGTAATTTCGGCTTAGGTTTCGTATTTGGAATTGCCAATTTGCTGGTTATTATCGCTGCAATCCCGATCATTATCCTGGCAATCAACTCCCAATCGATCGTCCTGATCGCATCTGCAGTAGTGATCTTTTTCATCATCTTAGCCATTCTTGGACTGATAAATAGCAGCCTGAATGGAATCTATACGGCAGCAGTTTACCAGTTTGCTTCAACCGGAAAAAGCAGTGATTTCTTTGAAGACAACATGGTAATAAACGCTTTCTCGCAGAAATAATTAGCCCTTTTTCGTTAAGACCTTCATCCTTTGACAAGGATGGAGGTCTTTATTGTTTTTGAGGCCATATCTCCTTATACTATTTCTATAAGCGGAGACTAGGAGGAGAGAGTGGGAAGAGTCACTCATTTTGAAATAAACGCAGAAGATCCAGAACGGGCAGTAAAATTTTACCGGGATGCACTTGGATGGACGATTGAAAAATGGGGTGGTCCGATCGAGTACTGGCTGGTCATGACAGGTGATGAAAAAACTCCCGGGATCGATGGTGCCATCATGCGAGGTGAGAAACGGGGAATGGGCACATACAATACCATCGAGGTTGATTCAGTTCAGGATTCATTGGCAGCGGTTATTAAGGCAGGTGGTAAAAAGCTCAGTGAAATCGACACCATACCCGGAGTTGGATTATTCTGTTATTGTGAAGATACCGAAGGTAATAAATTTGGATTAATGCACACGGAGCCAAAGTGACCTTATGGTTGACCTATTGGATGCTATTCAAAAAGGTGATATCCATCAACTAGAATCATTATTAATAAAAGACCCGGAAATTATAAATTCGGTTGACAAGAATGGCCTTGGGGTTGTTTCTACTGCGATTTACAATAATGAACCGGAGATCGCCCGGATGTTGATTCGTAAAGGTGCCCCGGTCACATTCCATGAACATTGTGCACTGGGGAATTTGTTGGAAGTCAAGAATATCTTAACCAAACAACCTGAATTGATCGATCAATTTTCTTCGGATGGTTTCCAGGCGCTTGGTTTGGCAGCATTCTTTGGCCAGAGTGAAGTTGTCGAATATCTCATCAAGGAAGGCGCAGAGGTGAATACCCCTTCCAAAAATCCGATGGCAGTCCGACCTCTACACTCTTCAGTCGCTGCACAACATATGCGCATCAGTGAATTACTGCTCGAATCTGGAGCAGAGGTCAATTGTTATCAAAAGGATGGTTATACTCCCCTGCACGAAGCTGCCGGGAATGGCCAGTTGGAAATGGTGCAACTGCTTTTATGTTTTGGTGCAAAGAAAGATGTCCACCTGACAGATGGGCGAACACCACTGGATCTGGCTCATGAAAAAGGTTTTGGCGAGGTATCAACTTTACTGGAAAAGTAAAATTGTTACTAACTTAGAAGCTGTTAAATAGTCGACTTCCGTAGGTTGTGCACCTTCAACCCTCCATTCGACTTTTGAAATTAACTATTTCGGTTTTCAACTCATCCGCATTTCTTATTTGACATTTCGCAACTCTCCATCTACACTAACACCATGCTTGCTAGAGTTTTTTCATGCGCGGTTATTGGTTTGGAAGGCGTCATCGTCGAAGTTGAGGTGGACACTGGCGGGGGTAATGGCCTGCCAAGTGTGGTCATTGTTGGCCTGCCGGATGCTTCTGTTCAGGAGAGCCGCGAACGGGTGCTATCTGCGATAAAAAATGCCGGTTTGTTTTACCCTCGCAAGCGTATTACGGTTAATCTTGCTCCTGCATCTGTTCGTAAAGAAGGTCCGGCTTACGATCTGCCCATTGCACTTGGTGTTTTGATTGCAGCTGAAGAGCTGGATGTCAACTGCCTGGACGGCACGGTAGTATTGGGAGAACTCTCACTGGATGGATCAGTCCGGCATGTCCGCGGTGTACTACCCATGATCGCAGTCTCCCGCCGTGAAGGTTACCACAGAGTGATCGTTCCTTTTGTCGATGCACCTGAAGCTGCCCTTCTGCCGGAGGTGGAAGTCATCCCGGTCAATAATCTGAAGGAGCTCTTCCTTCATCTTAAAGGTATCAAACCAATCAAGCCATTTCCGTTGATCAACCCTGAAGACCTGCCTGTTCAGGTGCAGACTGATTTTCGTGAGGTCAAGGGGCAGGAGCATGTTAAACGTGCCCTTGAGGTGGCTGCGGCAGGCGGTCATAACGTACTCATGATCGGCCCTCCCGGTGTAGGCAAAACATTGTTGGCACGTGCCATGCCTGCCATCCTGCCCAAGATGACCATCGAAGAAGCGCTGGATGTGACCCAGATCTACTCGATCGCTGATCAGCTGCCACCGGATGTTCCCCTTATCCGCAACCGCCCTTTCCGTTCACCACACCATACCATCTCTCATGCCGGTTTGGTCGGCGGAGGAAATTGGCCGCATCCGGGCGAGGTCTCTCTTGCGCATCGGGGTGTGTTATTCCTGGATGAACTGCCTGAATTCGGTTCCCGGGTACTGGAAGTCTTACGCCAACCCATTGAAGATAAACTGGTTACCATCAGCCGGGCACAGGGATCGCTCACCTTTCCTGCCAATTGCCAATTGATTGCTGCCATGAATCCTTGCCCTTGTGGATATTACGGGGATCCGGTTCGAGCGTGTACCTGCTCAAATAGCACTGTATCCAAATACCAGAAGCGTGTTTCCGGTCCACTGCTTGACCGGATCGACATTCACATCCAGGTTCCGCGGGTGGAGTTCGATAAATTAAATGATGACCGCTTGGGAGAATCCAGCGGCACGATCCAAACACGGGTTGAAGCTGCCCGCCAGATCCAGCGTGACAGGTTCATGAAAGAAGAGAAACGTGGAAGGCATGCCACCATGTGCAATGCAGATATGACCACTGCTGAAGTAAGAAAACATTGTGGGCTCGATGAAGCGGGACGAGGCTTGATGAAAACTGCTACAAACCAGCTTCAATTAACAGCCCGTTCCTACCACCGCATCCTGAAATTAGCACGAACAATTGCAGACCTGGCAGGATCTGAAAATATTTTACTGGTTTACCTGGCAGAAGCATTGCAATATCGCTTACTGGTCTACCTGGCAGAAGCGTTGCAGTACCGTCCCCGGATAGATTACCTGTAGAATCCCAGGAAATCAAGGACTGAATTATGAGAAGTGTTGATGTGGTCGGAATAGGGCGTGCCCCCCTGGATATAGTTTATGTTGTTGATCATTTCCCGACCGGTGATGATCTCATCCGGGTGGAAGAAGCCAGTATGCAGGGCGGTGGACCTGTGCCGAATGCCCTTTGTGCTTTATCACATCTTGGCGCTTCCACTGCCTTACTGGATACGATCGGAGATGACTGGCAAGGTCAAAAGATCAGGGAGTATCTGGAAGCCGATCATGTCAACACTGAATTCATGCATATCACACCTGCTGGCAGATCCACAGTTTCCACGATCCTGGTGCATAAAACAACCGGTAAACGAGCCATCATCAATTATCGCGGTGATTCATCTGACCATCACCTGGAACAAAAAGAAATTGACCTTATCTCCAGAGCAAAAATACTGCACATCACGGGTACATATCCTGAAACCGTGTCATTCGCGGCAGGAAAAATTCGGTCATCCGGTGGAAAGGTCTCCTTTGATGGAGGCGCAGGACTGTACAAAGAAGCTGATCGAAAAATTCTCCCGAAAGTAAATTACTGCATCGCGGCATTTGGCTATGCGCAAAACTATACCGGAAAAGATTCCATTTCTGCCATGCTGGATGCTTTCTTAATGGAAGGCGTCGAAGTTGCAGGGATTACCTGTGGAACAGATGGATCATGGTTCAAAGAGGCTGGCGGGGTTGAGTTTCATCAACCGGCCTTTATTTTGCCAACGGTGGTAGACACAACCGGATGTGGTGATATCTTTCATGGTGTTTTCCTATATGGAGTGCTCAAGGGTTTCCCCCTGGAAAAGTCTGTAAGGTATGCATCAGCCGCCGGAGCCTTAGCCTCAACCCGGCTTGGAGGCAGGCAAAGCATTCCCACCCTGGATGAGATCGTTCAGTTGGCAGGTGAATAAATATATTTACATCGGCTTTACTGCAAACACACGGTATAAATGTAATATAATGAATAATATCCTCATTGCAGGAGTGTATTATGGCTGAATTCACACGATTTGAGATCTTTCAACTCCTTAACGGCAACAAACCCCTATGGTTGGGCAAGGTGGATCTAAGTGAAGCTGATCTTCGCGGGGCGATTCTGCATGGCGCTGTGCTTACCGGAGCCAATCTACAAAAGGCTCAACTTCAGGGAGCAGACCTGGTAGGAGCGAACCTGGGGGGAGCAAACCTCCAGGATGCCAGCCTGGTAGGTGCAGATTTGCGGAAAGCATACCTGAGAGGGACGGATCTGCGCAGAGCTGACTTGCATGAAGCGAATCTGGCTGAAGCTGATTTGACCGATGTCAATTTATCCGACTCCAATCTTTTGGATGCGAATCTTGGAGCTGCAGACCTGACCAATGCCAATCTCTCAAATGCAAACCTTACCGGAACAAACGCCCCCGATCACAAAATTCTTAGAGCCAAATCTCTATTTGGCACAGTAATGCCCGATGGGACCATCCACGAATAAACAAGAACTACAAACGGAGTAATTGCCATGCCAGATCTGACACGTGAAGAATTGATAAAAATACTGGCCATCAGCGATCATCCCCGTCTCTCCGGGGTGAATCTGGAAGGGTTGGACCTGAGAAATTTAAATTTTGCCTTTGCAGATCTTACACGGGCAAATTTATCCAACACCAATCTTTCGGGAGCTTATTTGCGCAGTGCCCGAATGGAAGAAGCCAACCTTGATAACGCCAACTTGACATCTGCCAACTTAAAAGAAGCTAATCTGAAATCCGCCAATCTTCATAATGCCAACCTTACCGGTGCCAACCTGACAGATGCAATCCTGTATGGTGCGAATGTTGACTCCGCAAAAATCGACACCAATGCTGGATACCAGCGCTAATTCTTTTTATCCACAGTGAAATCATCATCTCCAAAATCCCCCGAAGGTAACAACTTTCGCTGGTCACATTCCAGCAGTTTTATTCTTAGCCTTATCCTGACGATCATCACTCTTGTGATCATTGTCTGGTGGCCTCTGGTGGAGGAATACATCCAATTCTTCAGCCCGGCATACCCATTCTGGCTGCAGGTTGATTGGTTGTTGATCGGGATCTTCCTGGTGATGTCCGTTCTGATCACTGTCGGGGCAGATATCCGCAAAGATGCAGTATTAATTGCTGTAAGTTTCGCCGGGGGGTTCCTTATTGAATCCTGGGGAACACATACTGGATTATGGTCATA
Source organism: uncultured Chloroflexia bacterium (assembly GCA_963757065.1). Classification (GTDB taxonomy): domain Bacteria; phylum Chloroflexota; class Anaerolineae; order Anaerolineales; family Anaerolineaceae; genus PNON01. Next base: position 441,876 of record CAVWQC010000002.1, read on the forward strand.
TTACACCGGCGAAAAACCACCACTTTGGATCATTCCTGCATGGCCAATTGCTACACTGGCTATTGAACGGTTGGAACGGATCTTTGGAACAATAACAGGAAAAATACCGGAACAGTGGATAAAATGGTCATACTGGCTGATATTTCCCGGTTTTCTGGTCTACATGCTAATTTTCGTATATCCCACCCTTGGCATGGCATTTACCATTTTTGCCATCATTGGTGTGGTGCTGGTAATCAGATTCGCGGGTGATCATCGTTATGCACTGACCATCTTTATCGCAGGTTCTGCTTTGGGAATATTTCTGGAATACTGGGGAACCACAAGAGAATGTTGGACGTATTACACGATGCAGAAACCGCCTTTGTTTGCAATATTCGCCCATGGACTCGCATCTGTTGCATTCTGGCGGGTTACAAAATTGGTTGAACCCATCCTCAATAGGATCGTCCAACCAATTCTTGCTCTACTGCGTAGTCGTTTTCCTTTACCTGGAATCAGGGAAGAATAAAAATCATCACCCATTCCCAAATCTAAGTTATTGCCCTTATCTCTTTAAATCGACAATACAATAATCCCACCCACTGTGAGCAATATACCGATCACGGATTTTAATGTGAGAGGTTCACCGGCAAATATAATGCCCATTAACGCGCCAAAGAGGGGAGAAGTAAAGGCAATTGGCATGACTTTTGTCAGGGGAGCGCCCTTGAGAGCGGTATAGAAACAGAGCATTCCCACTGCACCAGCTACAACTCCTCCTCCGATCACCATGTACAGCAAGGCTTTTGACCCAGCCTGAGGAACAGTTTTCCATTGCGGAAAGCTGACAATCCCCAATATGATAAGTGCCGTGAAAGTGCGGATGGTAATACCCATCTGAGGAGAAAGGTTACCTAAATGTAAACCTTTCTTTTCAAAATAACCGCCTACACCCCAGGCAATAGCTGTTAAAAGGGCAAAAAGTTGTGGTTTCATGCATCCTCCGTTGAATGTTGATTTCTTTGCAATTATAAATGGAAACCCGGAATTGACTGAATTCTCTTTTGGCTGGTCAGCCTATTGATCAATATTCAACGGGCAGGAAAAGATCTCCAAGCAATATTTGTCCCTTCCTTTAAATAGAGTCAACAATTCCTTCTACATTACTAAACTGGTGGTAGAAAGTACTTGAATTATGTATAAGAAGTGGATATAATGTGGGAGTAAGTGGATATATGTGGGTCAAAGTGGGACGTCGGAGCAATCCGGCGTTCCGTCATAATAGGATAAGTAGAACATATGTTTCTTGGACAATATACTCACAGCTTCGATGAAAAAGGACGATTGACCATCCCGGTCAAATATCGTGAAGCTTTACTTGTGGGAGCGTATGTTACCCAGGGATTTGATAAGAATTTGATGGTCTGGACTGCCCCTTCTTTTGAGCAGATCTATACCCAGGTCAATGATCTGAGTATCACAGACCCGAATGCACGTTTATTAAAGCGGTTGATTTTTTCAAATGCGGTTCAGGTAGGAATAGACAGGGCTGGAAGAATCCTGATTCCGCAATATCTACGGGAAGCAGTCAATTTGGATGGCAGCGCAATTGTCGTCGGAGTGGGTGATTATTTCGAAATCTGGGCTGATATTCACTGGCAACAGCAGAATACACAAATGCAAGATAGCGATTCTAACGCTCAACGATTCGCTGCATTGAATCTTTCGGCCAGGTGACAATGGAACCAAAGGTGTCTGGCGAACCTCACCCGCACCTTCCCGTACTTTACCATGAAGTCTTAAAGGCTTTAAAACCTGCTTCAGGCAGCAAATATATCGACGGCACACTCGGCGCTGGCGGTCACTCATATGGACTTCTTGAGATGAGTGCTCCTGATGGTGAACTCCTTGGTTTGGATCTGGATCCCATCGCCCTTGATTTTGCCGGATCGAGACTCGCAGAATTTGGCGAGCGGGTACACCTTTTTCATGGTTCATACCTTGAAATGAAAAAAAAGGCGAACTCCCTGGGATGGCAGTCAGCGAATGGAATTCTACTCGACCTGGGGGTTTCTTCAATTCAACTGGATAATCCCGAAAAAGGTTTTTCATTCCGAAATGATGCTCCACTGGATATGCGCTTTGATCCGACAACAGGAATGACTGCTGCAGACATCGTTAACAATTTCGATGAACAAGAGTTGTTGCAGATCCTGTGGGATTATGGGGAAGAGCAGAATGCCAGAAGAATTGTACATAGCATCCTGGCAGCCAGACCTCTATCCACCACCCGACAACTTGCTGAGCTGATCGAAAAAGCAGCGGGAAGAAGCCAAAAAGGGATACACCCCGCCACCCGCACCTTCCAGGCGCTCAGGATCGCTGTAAACAATGAGCTTGAAAGCATTACCTCGGTCCTGCCGATTGCAATGGAACTCCTAACTCCTGGTGGTAGGTTGGCAGTGATCACATTTCATTCGTTGGAAGATAGGATCGTCAAGCATTACTTCCAACAGGAAAGCAAAGATTGCATATGTCCACCAGAATTTCCTGTTTGCCAATGTGGGCATAAAGCAATCCTCCGGTTGATAAAGCCAAACTTCATTCAACCGGGTGAAAACGAGGTAAAAACGAACCCGCGGGCGCGCAGTTCCAAGCTGCGGGTCGCAGAAAAACTGATGGTGGCATGACTTATGCAAGGTGAATCAGTTACGAACATGAAAAAAGGAATAACGCAGGCTTACAAACTGGTTCCTTGGCGCGGCCAAATGCAATGGCTCGGCGTGATTACGCTTGCATTGGTGACTATTTCCCTGATCGCCTGGATCTATTTATCAGTATCCTCCAAAGCCAGTATTGCAGGACGTAGTATTCAACAATATCAGTACGAGAAGTCAAAGACCATACAATCGATCGCACAACTCGAGACTGATCTGGCCAGGATCACCTCTTCCACTGAAATGGCCAGTCGGGCGAAGAAACTGGGTTTCAAAGAATTAAGTGCAGACCGTTATACCTACATGGTCATCCCCGGTTATAACGGAAAACCATCTGCCATCCTTGCTCCAGACTCGATCCGGACATTACCAGAGGATGTGATCAGCCCGGAATTTACCCAATCTCTCTGGGATTGGATGTACGACCGCTTTGTTCAACCTGTTTATGAAAATTAAAGGTATGAAATGAAATTACCGCATTACCCGCGCTTTTTATTTGTAGGAATTCTTCTTACCCTGGCTGGGTTGTTAGTCGTTGCCCAAATGGTGCATATTCAAACCAGTGTTCAGGCAAAAGAAGTCTCTGATTACGGGAAGACCTGGGCATATGTTCCCCGCACTATTTTCCCCGAACGCGGAAAGATCTATGACCGCCAGGGGAGTTTGCTGGTAGGAAATCAGTTACTTTATGAAATAGGTGTCAATTTAGTAGATGTTAATGATCCCGAATCGATAGCGCGGGCGTTTGAGACCATTCTCGGGTTGGATTACATAACCACACTGGAAAAAGTGAGCACTGCCGCCTCATCAAATTCGTCCTATTTGATCCTATCCGATTTTGTTACATCTGCAAAAGCAGATGAGATCCGACAGTTAATGGATTCATACGCAAGAATGGCAGATGATCCAAAGTACTTGAATAAGACCCCACCCAGCCTTGATGGTGTGATCCTCACCCCTCATCTTCAGCGAAGTTATCCTGAAGGTTCGCTGGGATCAAATATCCTTGGCTTTTATACACTCGAAACAAGTGAAGATAGTAAAACTGCTGACCGGCATGAGATTCGGGTCGGTCACGGCTATTATGGCGTTGAGGAAAAATATAACGAATTGCTGGCAGGTACCCCGATTGACGTGAGGGTACCACTTGATCCGAACCTTGTTGGGGATATACCTCAAATTCCACCCGGCAGCGACCTGATCCTGACTATTGATCGGGAAATCCAGGCGAGTATGGAAAAGGTGATAGATAAACATGTTAAAAGTTCCGGTGCAGTCTCCGGAACCTTGATCGTTTTAGACCCCAAAAACGGTGAAGTGATTGCCATGGCCAATTCGCCCAGGTTGGAACCCAATAAATACTGGGAAATAAGCGAAATATTTGAAAACGCTGCATTTTTCAACCGGGCTGTATCGACTACTTATGAACCGGGCTCGGTATTCAAAGTGCTCACCATGGCCAGTGCACTCGATTCTGGCACTGTCACACCAGAGACTCCTTTCCTGGATACCGGTGAATTTGAAATCGGTGGAGCCATCGTTCGAAACTGGGATGGAAACGCCTGGGGTGAACAAAATATGATCGGTTGTATGCAGCATTCATTGAATGTCTGTTTATCCTGGATTGCCAAACAAATGGGACCTAAGATATTTTACGATTATTTGCAACGGTTTGGCATCGGTCATATCACCGGGATCGACCTGGCAAATGAAGCTGTCTTCCCCCTGCGTACCCCGGATGATGGCTTATGGTACGATGTCGACCTTGCCACCCATTCGTTTGGTCAAGGTTTGGCTGTTACACCCATCCAACTGGCTTCAGCCATCAGTGCTGCAGCAAATGATGGCAAGATCATGGCTCCACATATCCTGAAGGCAATGGTGAGCAATGGACGTCAATACAATACCACCCCCCAGGTAATTGCAAATCCTATTAAACCTGAAACAGCCAGAACTTTAACCGAAATGCTTGCAACCTCGTTGGAAGAGGAATCTTCAGATGCCCTGGTGTACGGTTATCGGTTGGCCGGGAAAACAGGCACTGCAGAAATTCCAACCCCATATGGATATTCCATGGGTGTCACCAATGCATCTTTCGTTGGCTGGGGACCAGCCGATGATCCAAAATTCCTGGTCTATGTCTGGTTGGAAAAACCAAAAACATCCATTTGGGGATCAATCGTTGCGGCGCCAGTATTTGCGGAAGCTGTCCAGGAACTGGTCGTATTAATGAATATTCCTCCGGATGATATCCGGTTGGGACTGCAACAATAAGGAGAAATGGTGCTAAACCTTGCAGATGTTTTAGAAGCGTTACTTGGATATAGACCGGAAGGTGTCAACCTGGTCATCACAGAAGCTTCCATTGACTCACGTCAGTGCATTTCAGGGTCCCTATTTGTCGCCATTTCCGGGGAAAGAGTTGACGGACATAATTATGTCGGTGATGCTTTTCATAAAGGAGCTTGTATTGCTCTGGTAGAAAAGGATCTGTCAAATTTATTTCCCACACTCAAACTTGATAAAGTTGAGAAGTTAGCTCAAGCTGACATTCCAAGCATTCCTTTTTGCATCCTGGTTGAAAATTCCGTCCTCGCTCTTCAAAGGATTGCCAAGTTCTGGCGCTCAAAGCTTGACCTCAGGGTCGTTGGTATCACCGGAAGTGTTGGTAAATCAACCACGAAAGAATTGATCAGCGAAGTCCTGAATCAAAAATACCGGACATTAAGAAATCCAGGCAACTTGAATAATGAAATTGGTTTGCCCCTGACAATATTACGTCTGGGTGAAGGCTATGAAAGGGCTGTTCTTGAAATGGGTTTTTATGTTCCCGGAGAAATAGCCCTCCTGTGTGATATCGCCAAACCACAGGTAGGTGTCATCACCAATATTGGTACTGTCCACGCTGAACGAGCTGGATCCCAGGATGAAATTGCCCGTGGAAAAGCAGAGTTGATAAAAGCGTTACCTCCCTCTCCCGAAGGAATTGCCATATTAAATTATGATGATCCCGGGTCAGACCCATGGCAAAACTCACCCAGGCAAGGGTGATTAATTATGGACTTGATCCGGCTGCCGATATTTGGGCAGACGATGTGGTTGGTGAAGGATTGGATGGGATTCGTTTCAACCTGCATTACCAGGAAGAGGTATTTCAATTACGGGTACCTCTCATTGGCCAGCATTCTGTTCATACCGCCTTAAGGGCAGCAGCAGTAGGCCTGGCAGAGGGATTAACCTGGGGTGAGATCATTATCGGATTGCGGAACAGCCATTCACAACTCAGGCTCGTAGCAGTTTATACAGAACAAGGTGCGTTATTGCTTGATGATACCTATAACGCTTCTCCGGAATCTACATTGGCAGCATTAAATCTTCTAGAAGAATTGGATGGACGAAAAATTGCCGTTCTGGGAGACATGCTCGAGTTAGGACAGTATGAAGAAGAAGGCCATTATCTCGTCGGAGCCCGGGCAGCTGAAGTCGTCTCCGATTTGATCACTATCGGTAACCGCGGAAAAATTATTGCTGGCTCAGCATTGAAATCAAATTTGGGGTCATGTTGTGTTCATTCCTTCGATACAGCCATGGACTCGATTGGATATTTAAAGTCCACCCTGACGACAGGTGATGTGGTTCTGATAAAAGGATCTCATAGTATGCACATGGATCAGATAGTTTTTGCACTGGAGAAGGAAAGATGAAAGAAACTTCCCTTGCTCTCACTCTCAGTGCATTCACATTTATCCTGGCAGTCATCTGGGGCGGTCCATTGCTGAGGCTGCTCCGTCAATTGAAGATCGGTAAATTGATCAGAGTCGAAGAGCCAGATGCACACATCACAAAGATGGGCACTCCCACAATGGGTGGTGTCATGATCATCCTCCCGGTCATTTTTGTTACTTTCCTGTTGAATGCTGCTTCATTGATCGGCTTGAATGTGTATGGGCAATCGATCATCCTTCCTTCAGTGGTCATGATTGCTTTTGGACTTCTTGGTGCAATCGATGATTGGGAAGGAATTCGTGGACCAAGGCGCGGGTCAGGGATGCGTATCAGAACAAAATTCCTTCTCCAAACCATACTGGCTCTCGGGGCTGCTCTTTCTCTTCAATATTTATTAAATGTACCTCATTTACATTGGCCGGGAGCCAAACACCCGCTAGACCTGGGAATCTGGTATGTACCCATTGCCATGTTCATCATCGTTGCCATGGCAAATGCAGTTAATTTTACGGATGGCATGGATGGCTTGGCCGGGTTGATCTCAGCAACCTGTTTTGCAGCTTATGGAGTTATAGCCCTCATGGCAGGGCAAGTCTTCCTGGCCCGTTTCTGTTTCACCCTGGTTGGGGCAATCTTTGGATTTCTCTGGTTTAACGTTCACCCCGCTCAGTTGTTCATGGGTGATACAGGATCGCTGGCAATCGGGGCTACCCTGGCATATATTGCTTTAATGACCGGCCAATGGCTGGCACTTCCATTAATTGCCATCATTCCAGTCAGTGAAGCAGTAAGTGATGTATTACAAATTGCTTATTTTAAAATCACGCACGGAAAAAGGTTATTCAAGATGGCTCCTTTGCATCTTCATTTTGAGTTACTGGGTTGGAGCGAGACCCAGGTGGTTCAAAGATTTTGGCTGGTTGCATTAATGTCGGCAATGATCGGTATTGCAGTTACTTTGGTGTAAATATGAGTGATTGGAATGGAAAACGAGTATTGATCATGGGAGCCGCCCGTCAGGGTCAGGCTCTTACACGTTTTCTATGTTCCAGAGGTGCATTCGTTATCCTTAATGATTACCAGATTGAAGAAAAACTGAGCAGTGCAAAAGCAGCTTTACAAGACCTGGATATTCAATGGGTTACCGGAGGCCATCCTGTGAGCCTATTGGATGGGATCGATCTTGTTTGTCTTTCAGGCGGAGTTCCACTCACAAATCCGATTGCTGTTGAAGCCAACTTACGCGGTATCGGTATCTCGAATGATACCCAAATATTTATGGAAGAAGTTCCCTGTAAGGTGATCGGCATCACCGGTTCTGCAGGGAAAACAACCACCACTACTCTGGTAGGCAGGATTGCAAAAGAAGGAATTAACGCGCCAAACAAAGTGTGGATTGGTGGAAATATCGGGAACCCATTGATCTCAAATGTGGATCAAATGACAAAAGATGACATCGTGGTCATGGAAATTTCCAGTTTTCAACTGGAACAAATGACCATTTCTCCGAATATTGCCGTAGTTCTTAATATCACTCCCAATCATCTCGACCGGCATGGATCAATGCAAGCATACACAGAGGCAAAATCACGGATCTTGACTTTCCAGAAGCAGGGTGACTATGCCATCTTAAGCAGAGATGATGAGGGGTCAAGAAATCTGGCAGGTCTCTGCAGAGGGAATGTCATTACATTCGGCATAGAACAAGGCGATGTTAAAGCACCATCGACCTTTGTTCAAGCCCATCAGGTATGCTATTCTGCTGCAGGTTTAATTACCCCCCTGCTTGATGTAGCTGATATTCAACTTCGTGGCCAGCACAACCTGTTGAATGTCCTGGCAGCTTGCGCCATTTCTTGTGCAGCAGGGTTCAGTTCAGAAGCAATTCAAAAAGGACTGGCAGATTTCAGCGGTGTTCCACACCGGCTGCAGTTTGTTCGAGAACACAACGGGGCAAGATGGTACAACGACTCAATCGCGACAGCCCCTGAACGGACAATGGCAGCTTTACGGTCGTTCACCGAGCCAATAATTTTATTAGCCGGTGGACGCGACAAAGATTTACCCTGGGAAGATTTCGCAGAACTTGCGCATAAGCGTGTAACTCATCTTGTACTCTTCGGTGAAGCTGCCAATAAAATTTATGATGCTGTCACGGTAGCTCACAGTCAATCTTCCATCAATACGATCGACAAGTGCTCAACCATGCAGGATGCATTAATTAAGGCTAATAGTTATGCCAAACCGGGATTTGTGGTCCTGTTATCGCCCGGTGGAACCAGTTTTGATGAATTTATCGATTTTGAACAACGTGGAGAGGCTTTCATTCAATGGGTACAGCTGCTTTCGTAAAATCAACCACACCTAAAGGTGCCGTTACTGGAACGTCCAATATTAAGTTGCATGTGGATGTACCACTGTTGCTCATTGTCCTGGCGTTATTAGCCTACGGGTTGGTGATGTTGTACTCCGCCAGTTGGGATTTTGCAGTTGTCCATGATATGCCTGCAACCGCGATCTTTATTAAGCAGGTTCGCTGGGTAGTTTTAGGATTGGCGCTGGCTACTGGAATTTCAATGATCGATTACCACAAGTACCAGAAATTTATCGTTTTGGTCATGGCTGGAACCATCGGTATGCTGGTGTTGGTACTGGTATTTGGCCGGGGAGATTCAGGACCTGCCCGAGGTTTATTTAATGGTTCGATACAGCCTTCTGAGTTGGCAAAGCTGATCATGGTGATCTATCTCTCCTTCTGGCTGTATTCAAAACGGGCAAAGATCAAGACATTTGGTTTCGGGTTCTTTCCGGTGATCGCCATTCTTGGGATCGTAGGTGGACTCATCCTGTTGCAACCTGACCTAAGTGCTGCCGCGACTGTAATTTTAATCGGCGGATTGCTGTTCTTCCTGGCCGGTGCTGAATGGCGTCAGATCATTCTTGCCCTTGCCTCAGTTGCCCTCATCGGTTGGCTGGGGTTGAAAGTCTACGAAACAGGTGCATCACGCTTGCAAGACTATTTGACCGGTTTGCAGGATATGACTAAATCATCCTACCACGTGATGCGCGCAATGGAAGCCGTCATCAATGGCGGCTGGTTTGGCGTAGGGATTGGTCAATCCAATGTCAAATTTACTGGTCTTCCATTCCCATACACTGACAGTATTTTTGCAGTCATCGTTGAGGAAATGGGATTACTGGGAGCTGCAGGAGTCGTTCTTCTCTTCGGGCTACTTCTCTGGAGAGGATTAAGTATCGCCAGAAACGCATCCGACCAATTAGGATCACTATTGGCTTCAGGAATTACATTTTGGATCGTTTTGGAAGCGATGTTGAACATGGCAGTCATTATCGGGTTGTTTCCATTTGCAGGTAACGCGCTGCCATTTTTCAGCGCTGGTGGCTCGAACCTTGTAACAACTTTAATGGCGGTAGGTATTCTGATGAATATCTCTCGCACAAATTTGGCTAACGAAGCCAAGGATGGGAGTGTTTTCAGTGCGGTTGTTGATTTGCGCAGGTGGAACGGGCGGCGGCGTGTATCCCGCACTAGCCGTTCTTCAGGCTCTGAACGACAGGGTTGATCAGGTGCTCTGGGTTGGAGCAGAAGGCGGAATAGAGGCGGACATGGTCAAACGGGAAAATATTGCGTTTGAAGCAATTCCTGCTGCCGGTATCCATGGTATCGGATTAAAGTCCCTACCCGGGAATATTTTGCGATTAACCAGAGGATATTTCGCTTCCCATAGAATCCTTAAATCTTTCAAGCCGGATGTGCTGCTGTTCACCGGCGGATATGTGGCTGTTCCTATGGCGTTGGCAGGTATTCCTTACCAATCTTTGGTTTACATCCCTGATATTGAACCAGGGTTGGCACTAAAGACCCTCGCCAGATTCTCTGACCAGATCGCTTTAACAACCTCTGAATCAAAAATCTATTTTTCACGGAACCGGAATACAAGTGTTACCGGATATCCCACCAGAGCAGACCTTGCTGCCTGGACAAAAGAAAAAGCAGTGGAGCTTTTCCACCTTTCGGAGAAAAAACCGGTATTGCTGATCCTGGGTGGAAGTAAAGGTGCTCGATCTCTAAACCAGGCAGTAGAAAAGCACCTGAGCGAATTACTCAGCTTTGCTCAGATCATCCACATATCAGGACAGTTGGATTTTACTGTGGCTGAGAAAAGTCGGGAACAGCTTTCTGGCGATCAGAAGGCAAATTACCATCTTTATCCTTACTTGCATGATATTGGTGCTGCTTTCGCAGCCGCAGATCTGGCAATTTCCCGTGCGGGTGCATCTACCCTTGGAGAATATCCACTCTTTGGTTTGCCTGCCATCCTGGTTCCGTATCCATATGCATGGAGATATCAGAAAGGGAATGCAGACTATCTTTCAAACCATGGTGCGGCCGTAATCCTGGAAGATAGCCGTTTAGGAGATGATCTTGTAACTTTGGTCAAATCAATGCTGGCAGATCCACAAAAATTAACACAAATGCGAGACTCTATGAAGTCCCTGGCCGTTCCAGGTGCAGCTGACCGAATCGCTGAAATGCTTGTAGGTCTTTCAACACAGAAGACCGGAAGGATACAGTCATGATCAGCCTGACCTTCATGTTCTGGTTATTTGTTCTTCTATTTGCCATTATCGGTGCAACTCGTGGTTGGGCAAAAGAGATCCTGGTCACTTTTGCAGTGATCCTCAGCCTCTTCTTGATCACGATCATTGAAAAATTTGCCCCGATCATCACTGAAACAGTAGCTCATAGCGGGAACTCATCTGCATTTTGGCTGCGGTTCATAATCATCGTTGGTTTGGTCTTTTTTGGATACCAATCCCCCAACCTGCCCCGACTTTCTGAATCACCTAAGTTTGTTAGAGAACATCTGCAGGATACTTTATTAGGCTTGTTTTTAGGAGTGGTCAACGGTTTCTTGATCTTTGGTTCCATCTGGTACTTTTTACACCAGGCGAATTACCCGATCAGCTACATTGCTGCACCGATAAAAGGGACAGAAATGGGTGATGCAGCCCTTAAAGATGATCCCCTTCCTTGCGCCAGCCTGGCTGGGAACTCCTTTGGTTTATTTTGTCACTGCTTTGGCGTTTGGCTTTGTCATCATTATCTTCTTATGAAAAAACACATTCACCTTATTGGAATTGGTGGTACCGGACTCTCTGCGATAGCACGACTGTTGCAGCAGAGCGGTTATTCTGTCAGCGGTTCTGACCAGATGATGAGCCCGCTTGCGGAAGCCCTGATTCAAGAGGGAATAAAAGTCACAATCGGACATAAAGCTGAAAATGTTACCGGCGCTGATGTCATCGTCCGCTCATCAGCCATATCCGATAATAACCCTGAAGTACTTGCCGGACGATGAGCAGAATATTCCAGTCCTAAAACGGTCTCAATTTCTCGGTCAATTTATGGAATCCAAGATCGGAATCGCTGTAGCCGGGACGCATGGAAAAACAACCACAACAGGCATGATTGCCTGGATGTTGTCTGAATTGGGATTGGATCCCTCATTTATTGTAGGCGGCACCGTTAACCAGCTGAATACTAATGCTCAGGCTGGTGATGGTCAATACTTTGTAATGGAAGCTGATGAATACGACAGAATGTTCCTGGGATTGAAGCCAGATATCAGCGTGATCACATTTATGGAACATGACCACCCCGATTGTTTCCCGACCCTGGCTGATTATTATCAGGCATTTGATGAGTTTGCTGCTTCAACAAAACCCGGCGGGAAGATCCTCATCTGCGGTGATCATGCAAACCTAATAAACCTGCAAAATAAAGTTATCAGCCACGGATTAAATTCGGTTAGCTACGGTTTTTGTGAAAATTGCGACTATCAGGCTGTAAACCTGGTCCTTTCAGAAAATGGATATTATTCTTTTGATTTTATTCAGATATCTCCCTACGGAGTTCAGGTTTTAGTAAATAAAGTCTCCATTTCGCTTCCAGGTAAACATAATGTAATCAATACGCTTGCCGCATTGAGCGTTGCCAGCTTGTTGCACTTAAATATTGAACAAGCTGCTGCAGCTGTAGGGAAATTCACCGGTACCGGCCGTCGATTTGAAATTGTTGCCACCGTAAATGGAATTACCCTTATTGATGACTACGCGCATCATCCGACCGAAATAAAAACCACCCTCGCAGCAGCCCGTTCCCGCTATCAACACAATCGGATATGGGCGATCTGGCAGCCGCATACCTATTCCCGTACCCGTCTGCTTGAAAAAGACTTCATCAATGCCTTTTCTGATGCAGATGAAGTCATTGTTACAGAGATCTATGCATCCCGTGAAAAAAAAGAGGAGTATTCATCAAATCAACTCGTCAGGCAAATAAATCAGGAAAATACCCACTTTATCCCAGAACTTGCAACTGTAATAAATACTCTCCAGAAGGAACTTCGCCCGGGTGATGTGGTGATCGTTCTTTCAGCCGGAGACGCAAATCTGGTAAATAAAGCGTTGGCAGATTCACTGCCTGAAAGGAAGAATTAAATGGCCTCAAAAGATATTCAAACCAATACACAGCGGTATCAAGTTTCTAATAACCCATTAACCACCATGAACACAGAGGTCAAACTCACCTCTCCAAAACCGCAGGTGAAGTACTTTGAAGGTGACTTGAACGATAAAGAAAAAAAACAGGTCGTAATGAAATTGATCCGTTTTCTAAAGGCATCATAAGGATCAAGGAATACTGAATGATTGAGCAGATGAAAATCCTACGCGAAACACTGGGCGACCGACTAATGGAAAACATTCCACTAGCCCGGTACACCACTGCCCGCGTTGGTGGGTCTGCTTCTTGTTTGGTTGCCATAGATTCGATTTCGGACCTTGTTCAACTTGTGGAACTCGCACAAAAAACCGGTATTCCGTACAAGTTGTTGGGTGAAGGTTCAAATATCCTGGTCAGTGACTCGGGTTATGATGGCTTGATCATTGTGAATCATACCCACGAAATTGGCTTTGATCTCACCATGACCTCTCCCCTGGTTAAGGCAGATTCCGGTGTGAATATGGTTACCCTTTCCCGCAAGATTGCCGAACACAGCTTGAGTGGGTTCGAGTGGGCCTGTGGAATTCCAGGAACCGTTGGCGGCGCAGTCTATGGGAATGCTGGAGCCAATGGAGCTGATATCCAATCCAACCTGGTTACTGCAGACATTCTGCTCTCAGGTGGAGTTAAAGAAACCTGGTCTTGTGAACAATTTCAATATGCCTACCGCACCAGTGTTTTAAAACGGAATAAGAAAGCTGCCATCGTCTTGAGTGCAACTTTCCGTATGGAGAAACAAGATCCGGCAGTCATAAAAAACAAAATGGCAGAATTTACGTCCAAACGAAAAGAATCGCAGCCTTCTGGCGCGAGTTTGGGATCCATCTTCAAGAATCCACAGGGTGATTTTGCCGGAAGACTGATCGAAGAGGCAGGATTAAAAGGAAAACGTATCGGTGGTGCAGAGATCAGCGCAAAGCATGCCAATTTTATCCTCAACGGCAGCAAAGCCTCTGCGATGGATATATTCCACCTGATCAAACATGTTCAGGGTGAAGTGAAGAAGAAATTTGGAATTTTGTTGGAAACAGAAATTGAATTCTTAGGCAATTTTGATTCGGAGTGAATTAATGGGTAAGAAATTAAAACTCGGCGTAATTTTTGGCGGCAGATCAGGAGAGCATGAAGTTTCTCTTATGTCTGCCCGTTCGGTACTCAGTGTGATCGATAGGGAGAAATATGAAATATTCCCCATCGGGATCACTCAGGAAGGACGCTGGGTTGTTGGTGAAACCCTGCTGGATCTACTGTCTGAGAAGAAGACGTCCAAACTCCCGGGTGCAGCTCTTTTTGGTGATCCAACCCGCCCAGGTTTGTATCAACTCCATTCCGTTTCAGGTGATGAAATTGTATTTAAATTGGCCGATTTGGATGTCATCTTCCCGGTATTGCATGGTACATACGGCGAGGACGGAACATTGCAGGGTATGTTGGAAATGGCTGACGTAGCTTATGTTGGCGCAGGTGTTCTGGGATCATCTGTAGCCATGGACAAAGCGCTCTTTAAAGATCTGATGCGCGCCAACAACATTCCTGTTGTACCTTCCATTTTGGTATTGCGTTCTCAGATCGAAAATGACTTGCCTGCCGTGGTCAACCAGGCCGAAAAAGTTGCGGGCTACCCGCTATTTGTGAAACCATCCAACATGGGTTCATCAGTTGGGGTCAGTAAATGTGCAAATCGGTCCGACTTGATGGAAGGGTTGATCGACGCTGCTCAATTCGACCGCCGAATCTTGATCGAAAAAGGCATTGACGCCAGGGAGATCGAAATCAGTGTTTTGGGTAATGACCAACCCCAGGTATCCATTCCGGGCGAGATCCGACCAAATGCGGATTTCTACTCATACGAAGCGAAGTATATCCTGCCGAATTCAGAATTGATTCATTCCTGCAGTGCTTTCTCAAGATCAGATCACCCAGATTCAGGGATTCGCCAAACGTGCATACATTGCTGCAGATTGTGCAGGTATGGCCAGGGCTGATTTCCTTTTGGATAAAAATTCAGGCGATATCTACTTAAATGAGATCAATACCATTCCAGGTTTCACGAAGATCTCGATGTATCCCAAACTTATGGGAAGCATCCGGTCTGCCATATCCTCAATTGATCGACCGACTAATTGAGTTGGCTTTGGAACGAAAATCGGATCGTGAGCACACCGTCCATCAATTCAGGAGCAAACAATCATGATCGGCAGCCGAAAACCCAATACCCGCGCCGACCATGTTCGGACCCGCCGCGTTAAAGAAATGAAACAGCGGGTCATCATCGCTACTGGTGCTGCGAAGAAACCTTCGCAGTATGCACCTATCTATTCCCGCAATGGAGAAGATACAGTTCCGATCAGGCAAAAGGCACAAAAACGGACGAGAAGGAAATTCTTTTATGCCTTCAAGAACGGGGTTGAGATCAAATTACCGGCATTCCCGGTCTTTAAACCCGGTTGGCGATTGGTTTCCGCTGCCTTATTTGGCCTATCAGCATTTTGCATCTATTTCTTCTGGACATCACCTTTCTTCCAGGTGAACCAGATCCATTTATCTGGTGCTGAACGGGTGACACAGGAAGAGATCGAAAGCATTATTCCGATCAAAGGACAGAAGATATTGGGAGTTGTTCCCGGACCGATCGAAAAGGTTATCAAGAATACCTACCCTGTCATCTCGGACGTCAGTGTGGTAATCGGATGGCCTTCATCCATTTCCATCCATGTGAAAGAACGGGTGCCGGTTTTGGTCTGGAGTCAGGATGATGTCACTCGCTGGATCTCTGCCGATGGTGTCGCTTTTAACCCCAAAGGTGAAGCTGAAGGATTGATCTCCATCACCGCTGCCGGGAACCCACCTTCCGGCGGATATAACCTGAATGTGCTCCAACAGGAAGGTAAAAAATCGCTCGCGAGTATGGTTTTACCGACCCAGAAAACAACAGAAGTACAGGAACCGGCTGAAATTCCAGCGCAGATATTTATCGAACCTGAATTGATCCCGGCGATCCAGTCAATGGCTAAGCAGGCACCTCAGGGTGTTTCACTTGTTTACAGCCCCATGTATGGTATCGGATGGTTTGATACACAGGGTTGGAAAGTATTCTTCGGTATGCAGCCAGACGAAATGCCACAAAAATTAGCCTCATACCAGGTTGTTGTTCAAAATTTATTGAGTAAGGATATCCATCCGAAGTTGATCTCGATGGAGAATTTATATGCGCCATATTATCGGACGGAGCAATAGCCATGGATGAACCGATTGTTGTTGGAATCGATGTAGGCACTTCAAAAATCTGCACTCTTGTTGCCAGGGTGGAAGGAGAAAAAACGCTCCGAATTCTGGGTGTAGGTATCGAACCTGCCCAGGGAATTAAACGCGGAACAGTGATCGATATTGCCGCAGCCACCCAGTCGATTGCACGCTCCATCGAAAAAGCGGAACGTTCCTCCGGTTTGGAGATAACATCTGCTATCGTCAGCCTGGCCGGATCACATGTCTCTTCCGTTAACAGCCGTGGAGTTGTGGGAATCGCGGGCAGGGTGATCGACCATGCAGATGTCGCCAGAGCTCTCGAAGCAGCACAGGCAGTCGCTATTCCGCATAACCGCGAGATCATCCATGTCATCCAGCGCAGCTTTACTGTGGACGGGCAGGATGGAATCCACATGCCGATCGGAATGCACGGTTTCCGTCTGGAAGTGGAAGCCCACATCATCACAGCAGCTGCCGCAACAGTTGAAAATATTCGCCAGGCAGTCAATTCAGCCGGTGTTCAAACCGCTCAGTTCGTTTTGAATCCACTCGCCTCAGGCGAAGTGGTGCTTTCTGAGACCGAGCGCCAGATGGGTGCAGTGGTCTGTGACATCGGCGCAGGAACAACCAGCATTGCCGTTTATATCGATGGCGATGTCTGGCACACCATGGTGCTCCCTCTGGGCGGCAACAATGTGACCACAGATATAGCCCATGGGCTGCGGGTACCTATTTCGCAGGCTGAAGATATTAAATTGGAACACGGTTATGCAGTCATGTCGGAAATTAGCGAGGATGAGCATTTTACCATCCGCGCTTTTGGCGAGGACCAGCCAGTTTCAGTTACACGCAGAGATTTGGCAGAGATCATTGAAGCCAGGGTGGAAGAACTCTTTTCACTCCTCCTTCAGGAAATTAAACGTTCAGGATACGATGGCTTATTGCCCGCCGGTATGGTCCTTACCGGTGGAACCAGCAATCTGCCGGGTATTCGCTCACTCGCAAGCCAGGTCATGGGAGTCCCCGTGCGAGTAGCTCACCCCGAAAACCTGTTGGGGTTGACCGATCAACTCTTGACTCCCGCATATTCAACCAGTGTAGGTTTACTCTATTGGGCATTACTCATGAGTGAATCATCTCTCCCAGCCAAACACCGCAACTCGCTCGGAAGCAGTGGATGGTTTTCCTGGGATAGACTGCTCGATTGGATTAAGAGGTTAATCCCATAATCGAGGCTCATCAAATTTTGCCTAATGGAACATTATAAAGTCGGTAAAAGAGGAGAATAAAATGGATACATCAGCTCAATCATCACAAGAATCGTTTGCAAGAATAAAGGTTGTAGGTGTCGGTGGCGGTGGTTGTAATGCAGTCAACCGCATGATCGATGAAGGTCTGCAAGGTATCGAATTCATCTGTATCAACACTGACGCACAAGCTCTCCAGCTTTCCAAAGCCCCCACCCGGGTTCGCATTGGCGACAAGACCACCCGCGGATTAGGATCTGGCGGCAACCCGGAGACTGGACAGAAAGCAGCAGAAGAATCTGCTGAAGAATTATATGAGGTCCTCAAGGGCAGCGATATGGTATTCATCACTGCAGGTCTCGGTGGCGGATCCGGAACAGGTGCTGCACCCATTATTGCCCAGATCGCCCAGGAAGTTGGCGCTCTCACGATCGGTGTGGTTACCCGGCCATTCACCTTTGAAGGCAGCCGCCGCAACCAGAATGCTGAAGCTGGCGCAAATAAACTGAAGGACCACGTCGATACTCTCATCGTCATCCCCAATGACCGCCTGCTCTCCATCGTGGATAAACGCGCCAGCCTGAATGACGCTTTCCGCAAAGCAGATGATGTTCTGCGCCAGGGTATACAGGGTATTTCCGAGCTTATCACTGTCCCCGGCCTGATCAACCTGGACTTTGCAGATGTTCGCACGATCATGTCTGAAGGCGGCGCTGCACTCATGGCAGTAGGTATCGCTTCCGGTGAAGACCGAGCCCGCCTGGCTGCTGAACAGGCCATTGCCAGTGAACTGTTGGATATAACCATCAACGGTGCCCGCGGTATCCTCTTCAATGTCACCGGTGGTTCAAACCTGACCCTGTATGAAGTCAACCAGGCTGCAGCCATCATCCGCGAAACAGCCCACCCGGACGTCAACCTGATCTTCGGTGCTGTGGTTGATCCGGATATGAAGGATGATCTTCGCATCACCGTGATCGCCACCGGTTTTGAGCGTTCCGGCCTGCGCCAGATTGAAAAACCAAAGGCTGAAGAAAAACCAACCATTGTTTTTAACCAGCCAGCCAGAACTGCAGAAAAGGCCGAAGTTGAACGCCAACTTCAACCAGCGATGGAGTATGCCAGCCGGGTGATCAATACGGATGAATTGGAAGTACCAACTTTCATTCGCAATCGCCTGCAGCGCAAGTAAGAATTAATAATTCATCAAGTGGTCCGGTGTCCTGCACCCGGGCTTCCCAAGGTATAGGGTAATGGATCATTACCCTATACTCGTTCGTCCCTGTAAACAGCCTTGCTATTAAGGTTGTTTTTTTAATGAAAAACTATCCCAACTCTTTCCATCCGCTTACCTTAAAGAATTAAATTGGTCTGTGTTAATTTAAGGCAATCGTTGCTCAGTTAACTTGCAATCCTTTTTTTGTTATGCTAAAATTTTTTTACATTGCCAAATAAGGGGGGAGTTACTCATCGACCCCCATATATGGGGGTGAAATTACTATATTGATACGGAGAGTCGATGCGTTGTCCTTATTGTAATTTTGATGATTCGAAAGTGATCGATACCGCACATGATACACGCGGTGGCGTCAGGCGAAGACGGGAATGTGAGAGTTGTCACCAGAGATTCAGCACAACTGAAAGGGCGATCCTTTCCACGCCCCTCATCGTTAAACAGGACGGCAGCCGTGAGGAATTTGACCGTGAGAAGTTAAAGCGCGGTATCCGCATTGCCTGTACGAAAAGACCGGTCTCTGCCGAAGATATCGAACGCCTGGTCGGTGAAGTTGAATCAGACCTTGAAAACATGGGGAAACCGGAAGTCCCATCCCGGGTAATTGGTGATCAAGTGATTTATCGGTTGAAACAGCTCGATCTGATCGCATACATCCGCTATGCGTCGGTGTACTTGAAACTCAGAGACTTGCGGGCTATACGCGATGAGATTGACCTATTATTGGAAGGCGAGATAAGATGACAAACGAAAACATTATTGTGAATAAACAAAGCGGACTACTCCCCACCCCTCCTTTACCAGATCGAATTCCACCGGTTATGTTATCCGATAACGCCCGGCAGGTGCTCATCCGCCGTTACGTCCGCCGTGGACCAGATGGCGAGCCTGCTGAAACCGTGGAGGAAATGTTCTGGCGGATTGCCTACCATGTTGCCAAGGTGGAAGCGGAATGGAAGGAAGATATTGAAACCCGCGCCATCGAATATTTTGAACTGCTGACCAGCAAGAAGTTCTTTCCCAATTCCCCCACCTTTACCGGTGCCGGAACACCCCTGGGGCAGTTGGCTGCCTGTTTTGTCTTACCCATCAGCGATGACATGGGTAAAGATTCAGCCGGGATCTTCCAAACCCTGCGCGATGCTGCGCTCATCCAGCAGACCGGTGGCGGGTAACGGATTCTCCTTCTCACGGCTGCGCCCCAAAGGCTCACTGGTGAAAAGCTCAGCCGGCCAGGCAACCGGACCCGTCGGATTCCTACGTGTGTATGACCACGCCTTCGGCGAGATCGCCCAGGGCGGCACCCGCCGCGGCGCCAATATGGCTGTCCTGCGCGTCGACCACCCGGATGTGGAAGATTTCGTCACCTGCAAGACCAACGAGAACCAGATCACCAATTTCAATATATCAGTCGGGATCACCGATGATTTCATGAAAGCTGTCGAAGAAGATACCGAATGGGACCTGGTCTTCCCGGAGGTGACATCACCAGATTATAAAAAATATAACGGTTCCATCGAGGAAGCCCGAAAGTCCGGCATTCCTGTTAAAACAATGAAAACCATTCGCGCGGCAGAACTGTTCGAGAAGATCGTGCGCCAGGCACACCACAACGGTGAACCGGGCATGCTTTTCCTGGATGCTGCCAACCGCTCCAACCCTGTGCCGCACCTGTACCCGCTGGAAGCCACCAATCCGTGCGGCGAGCAGTGGCTGGGACCCTACGAGAACTGCTGCCTGGGATCCATCAACCTGGCGGAACACTGCGGTCCAAACGGCAGCGTGGATTGGGAAACGCTGCGGCAAAGCACGGTGACCGCCACAACCTTCCTGGATGATATCGTGGAAGCCAATGCTTACGTCCCGGCAGTTCCCCAACTGTCAAAAGCCGCACATAATGCCCGCCGCATCGGCCTCGGTATCATGGGGCTGGGCGATCTCATGTACCACACCGGCATCCGCTACGGCAGCGATGACAGTCTGGAGTTCGCATCTCAGGTCATGGAATTCGTACGCTACCATGCCATGCGCACCAGCATCGAGCTGGCGCACAAACGCGGTCGCTTTCCCGGCCATCAAAGGCAGCATCTATGATGCCGAAAGCTTCACCTGGCTGCCGCCCACTCCGTTGATGAATTACGTCCACGACTGGGACCGCCCGGTCATCGATTGGCCCGGCATCACGGACGGCATCCTAAAGTACGGCATCCGCAACGCCGCCCAGACCACCATCGCCCCCACCGGGACGATCGCCACAGTCGCCGGCTGCGAAGGTTACGGCTGCGAACCTGTCTTTGCCCTGGCCTACGTGCGCCATGTCAACGACAACGGCAAGGATCTCACCCTCACTTATGCCAGTCCTACATTCGAAAAAGTATTGGAAGAATGCAAGCTCTCCCCGGAGATGCGCAAGGCGATCATTGAACAGGTAATGCAGGAAGGCACCTGCCAGAATATCACCGAACTTCCCGAAGACGTGCGCGATACTTTTGTCGTCTCTGCTGATATCACCGCAGAGGAGCATGTTTACATGCAGGCTGCCCTGCAGCGCTTCGTGGATAACAGCCTCTCGAAGACCATCAACTTCCCGGCCGGCTCCACACCAGAGGATGTTGCCAAAGCCTACACCCTGGCCTGGAAGCTGGGCTGCAAGGGCATCACCGTGTACGTGACCGGCTCACGCGACAAGGTCGTGCTGGAGACCGCCTCCACCGCCGATGCCAAGAAACCGGTCACCGAACTGGCCGTCCAGCCCGACTCTGTGGATGGAGAGCAAGAAAGCCCGCCCGCGTTCACTGCGCGGCTCCACCTACTCCATCGAGACGCCGCTGGGTAAGGCTTTCGTGACCATCAACGAGAACGGCGGCGGACAGCCCTTCGAGGTCTTTGTCAACACCGCCAAGGCCGGCTCCGATACCGCCGCGGTCTCTGAAGCCATCGGCCGGCTGATCTCATACAACCTGCGCCTGGCTTCCCCGGTGGAAGCACGCGCCCGCCTGCAGGAGGTCTTCCGGCAATT
>CAVWQC010000003.1:0-196138 GCA_963757065.1 uncultured Chloroflexia bacterium
TCTCTGTTCTCTATTCTCTATTCTCTAAATTTTCCAAATACTCTACCAAACACTTTTCCAACCTGACAATATCCCCCAGAAAGACCTCTTCATTCGGTTGGTGATAGGGGAAGATAGCCGGTTCCAACGCGATACTGGTGATCGGATGCGCGGGATCCTGGTTCAATTTCAAACCATAAGCCAGGTAATCATTGGTGTTGTTATATTTCAGCAGCCCCGGATCGATTTCCATGAAGCGCTGATACACCTTTTCGGTGGCTGAGATGAGGTCAGGTGTCGGTGTCAGACCGTTCTTCTCCCAGTGATCGGTGTAGATCGCCAGACCCGGTTCGCCTTTGAAAAGCGGGGTTGTGTCTATGGTGATGATTTGATCCGGCAGTAGGTTATTTTGCAAAAGGTATTCACTGATCCGCTCTGCACCCAATCCGGAATGTACACCCTCCCCTCCGCCGCGAAGCCACTCAGGATGATACTTCAGCCCATTGCCTTCTTCCATTTCTGAGAACAGGAACAGCATGGGTGGAAAATCACCTCTTGTGGATTGCTGCAATATGGAAAGGCATAGACCCACCCCGACCGAGTCATCCATCTGCCCGATGATCTTCTCCGCAGTAACTGAAACAGGAAGTTTATCAGACCAATCCATTCCAAAATGATTGATCTTATCCAGGTGGGCGGTGATGGCGATGGTTGGTTTGGCGGGATTTCCCGGCACTTTAATAACTATGTTATTTTCCGCCACCCGGGTCGATTCGGCACCTGGAATACCGGAAGCAAACTGTTCAATAAACGGTATTATCCGCTCTTCATAGGTCGTGAAGGATGGTATTTCCGCACACTGCGCGATGAGATGAATGGTTGGATTGGTTACCATCATGCGGCCACCTCACTTTCGATCGGATCCGGTATTTTCTGTATGGGTTCAGGGTGGACGGTCACATCAGCCGATGGGGAGAGTTTTTGAACGACTTTTTCTATTTGCTCGGTCAGTGCATGGGCTTCATTGAGGGAAAGGTCGCCATCCAACAATACGTGTGCTTCAATGAAAGTATCCGGTCCTGATTGGCGTATGCGGATCTGGTGACAATTGGTAACGCCTGGAATACCCTCCACGGCTTTTTTAATTTCATCTTCCAATCCCTTGGGTGCCGTATCGAGTAATGCCATCACAGTCCGTTTACCAAGCTGCAGACTGATGTAGATCACAATAACAGCCACACCCAGAGCCGCAACAGCATCAGCTTCATGGAGTATTTTCAGGGATGGAACATTATCACTGATCACAACGCCGATCAGACCGAATATAACCACAGCTGAACTCCAGATATCCGTGCTGAAATGCAATGCATCAGCTTCCAGTGCCTGGCTTTTATGCTTCTTGGCAGCCTTATCCAGCATTTTCGACCGGTTGTAATCAATGATGATAGAAGTTGCCATAACAACGAAAGACCATATGGATGCTTCGACCACAACACCCTGCTTGGAGCCAAACAAGCGTTGAATGGCTTCGTAAATGATCCAGACACAGGTAAGAAGCAGCAGAAGTGTTTCAAACAGTGCGGAAAGATTCTCGATCTTCCCGTGACCATAATTATGCTCCTTGTCCGCCGGTTTACCCGAAAGCCGGACCGCCAGGAAGGTCACCAGTGCCGCCACCAGGTCCAGGCCTGAATGGGCTGCTTCCGCCAAAATACCCAGCGAATTCGTCAGCAAGCCAACGATGAGCTTGAAGCCCGTCAGACCGACTGCTGCCACCACAGATGTCAATGCTACATTTGATTTTTCTTTATCAGTATGAGAGCGATCATAAGATGTCATATTCTTTAGCCAGAGCCTCCAAACTTTCTGATACGTTCTGGACTACGTCATTATGACACGTGAGAGAGAGGTGTTCGGTAGGTTATGAGCCGGTTGGATTCCGAGCACCATCACCCTGCACCCCACTTCGTCCTGTAGATACTGCCATATTATACCAAAACACCGGCCATGGGCAAATGCCTTTTCCGGCCTATACGGGATTCATTGTTCCACATTCTTATTGACAATAGAACATATATTCTATATAATACAAATATGAAAGAAATTGCAACCGACTCACCCAACGACGTCCTTGACCTTGCCAGCGGACAGATCCTGGCAATCCTGGCCCCGCACGCCGGGCGGACCGCGATGTTGGAAACCGCTGCACGATTCTCCCTGCGCGGTCCTGTGCGGGTGCTGGATGGCGGCAACCATTTCAACGCCTATATCGTGGCACGTTCCATCCGCCGCTTCACAGCCGACATCGATTCTGCGCTGACGCGCATCAGTCTGGCACGTGCGTTCACCTGCTACCAGATGGAAGCGCTGCTGGCAGACGCGGCGCTGGAGGTCAGGCACCTGCCTGAACAGGCACACTCACCAGTCACCCTGGTATTCGATCTGCTGGCCACTTTCTATGATGAGAACGTGAACGTGATCGAACGCCAGCGCCTGCTGGCACTATGCCGGCGTTACTTTAAAGTCATCTCCACGCGTTCACCGCTGCTCATCAGCCTGCGGCCTGCGCAGCCCACCCGGCCGGATCAGCAATCCCTTCTGAATGAGATGCTGGATTTTGTAGATAATGTCTGGCAGGCGGAAACACCCATTCCCGCTGCCATGCCAAGGTTATTTTAGAGGTAATTATGGGACGCACACTACCTTCCATTACACAGGTTTTCCTGGGGGAACAGGATGCCTTCTCCCGTTTCAGGCGTGCCCTGCGGCGCAGCGACCAGTTGGTGGTTGACGATCTGTTCGCCGCTGCCCAGAAACACCTGGCGGCAGCCGCCTATGCCGCGCATGCCCTGCCCTTCGAGACCTTTTTGCTGGCCATGCTGTTGGAAGAACACAAAGAGACCATGCGCCTGCGCCAGTTGATCGAAGAGATGCAGTCCGCCGGAGCACTGCCCCCGCCCGCAGAGGAACAGGACTGATGGAAGATCAGGCGGGTTTGAATTACCTGGGCTGGGTGATGGATGTCTTCGATACAGCCCGCCAGGGTGTGGTGATCTGGTTCCTGTCTGAGGATGGCGCCCGCCACCGTTTTACGCAGCCTTTCCCGGTCACCTTTTATGCCACTGCGCCGCCTGCCCGCTTATTGGAACTGCGCCGCCAATTACTGCAGCAGCCCATCAAATTGCGTCTGTATGACACCCAACGCCGCGACCTTTTTGTCAATGCCAACATCCCGGTCATGGCCATCGAGGTGGAGCAAACCGCCCTGCAGCCGCTGCTTTTTCAACGCCTTAGCCATGATTTTCCAGATATCACTTTCTACGATGCGGATGTGCAGCTTTCGCTGCGCTACCAGGCGCAAACCGGGGTCTTCCCGCTATCGTACTGCCGCGTCAGCACGGACGAGAATCTTGTCATCCAATCCATCCAGGCTTTGGACACACCCTGGGAACTGGATCCGCCCCCTCCGCCTCTGCGCGTCCTGTCGCTGGAACCGGATGTGAACCCCGCGCATAGTGAACCCACCGAACTGCTCATCCGCTATGAAAAGCATACCGGGCGCATCCCCCTGCAGCCGGAGCGTCCCTTCATTATTAACATTTCCGCCATCCTGCAATCTTACGATCCCGATATTTTGCTAACCAATTGGGGCGACACCTGGCTGATCGATCACCTGCTCAAGCTGTCGAAAAAGTGGAAGGTGCCGGTGGCGCTCAACCGCGAACTCGGTCGCGGGATAGCCCGGCGTGGAGAGAAGGTGTATTTCTCCTACGGACAGGTCATCCACCGCGGACAGCAAGTACACCTTTTCGGACGGCTGCACATCGACCGCTGCAACGCCATGCTGTGGGGTGATTACGGACTGGACGGCGTGTTCGAATTGGGACGCGTTACCGGTCTGCCGCTGCAGATGTCCGCGCGGGTTTCGCCCGGCTCCGGCATTTCGGCCATGCAAATGACCACCGCTCTGCACATGGGAGTGCTCATCCCCTGGCACAAACAGCAGGCTGAAGACCCGCGCAGCGCGCTCAGCCTGTTCTACGGCGACCAGGGCGGGTTGGTGTACCAGCCAACCATCGGACTGCACAGCCATGTCGGCGAGATCGATTTTATCTCCATGTACCCCAGTGTGATGGTGCATTTCAACATCTCGCCCGAAACCGTGGGCAGCCGCTCACCCCAGGCGGAACTGATCCCCGAACTGGGTATGACCATAGACCGCAGCACGCCAGGGCTGGTGCCGCTCACGCTCCAACCGCTGCTGCAAAAACGCATCGCCTTCAAGGAGCAGATGCTCACACTGCCGGAGTGGGATCCTCGCAAGAAACGCTATAAAATGTGTGCCTCAGCCCATAAATGGCTGCTGGTGACCTGTTTTGGTTATTTGGGCTACAAGAACGCGCGCTTTGGCCGCATCGAAGCGCACCAGGCGGTGACCGCCTACGGGCGTGAAATGCTGTTATCTGCCAAGGATGTAGCAGAAGAACAGGGGTTTGAAGTGCTGCACATGTATGTGGACGGGTTGTGGGTGCGCAAGCCGGGATTGAAGACCGTGCAGGATTTTCAACCCATCCTGGATGAAGTGGCACTGAAAACCGGACTGCCCATTGCGCTGGACGGCATCTTCCGCTGGGTGGCTTTTTTACCCTCCCGCCGCGATGTACGCATTCCTGTGCCCAACCGTTATTTTGGCGTCTTCCAGGACGGCACCATCAAGATCCGCGGCATCGAAGCCCGGCGTGGAGATACTCCCGCGTGCATTTCGGGTATGCAGATGGAAATGCTGAAGCTGATGGCCAAGGCTGGCAGCGCAGAGGAACTACCCGGGTTGCTGCCGCAGATCCGTACGCTGCTGCTGAAACGCCTATCGCTCATTCAGCGGCGCACACTGCCACTGGAAGAATACCTGGTGACGCTCAAATTGAGCCGCACGCTGGAGGAGTACAAAGCACCCAACACCCCGACTGCTGCTGCGTTAACCCAATTGGAAGCCATCGGCAAATCACTGCGACCTGGCCAGCGCATTCGCTTTCTCTTTACCCTCGGCGATCCGGGTGTGCATGCCTGGGATCTGCCTGACCATCTGGATCCGCAGCGATTGGACGTGGAGCGCTACAAGATCCTCTTCATGCGGGCAGCTTTCACCCTGCTGCAGCCGTTGGGATTCAGTGAGACCGGGTTGGAGGACTGGCTGTTCGCAAGGGAACGTTCGCAGGAGCTGCCACTGGCATCTTTCCGCCGGGTGAGCCAGCATTTGCTGCCCGCATTTGGTTTTCAGGAGAGCGGTTGATGGATGAAATTGCCAAGCTTCAACTGGCCTGCCAGGCTTGCGATCAGGAAGTAAGCGAGGATCACGACATCCCCGTGTCGGTACATCACCCGGACTTGCATAACAAACTTCCAAAGCCGGTGATACCACCGCTGGCAATTCCAAAACATAAGCTGGAGGATATGGAGATCTTCCATGCTCAGATGGGCGGCGGAAAGACAATTCCCCTGCTGAAGACCATGCTGACCACCTACTGTGAGAACAATTGCAATTACTGCGCCTTCCGAAAGGATCGTGATTTTCAGCGGGTGGGCTTCTCAACGGATGAGATGGCTGGTCTATTCATGAAAGTGTTTCGGAAAGGTCTGGTCAAAGGGTTGTTTTTGAGTTCAGGTATTGCTGGAAGTGCGATCCGCTCGCAGGACAGGCTGCTGGATTGTGTGAATATATTAAGGAAGAAGTACGGATTTCGCGGCTACATCCATCTAAAGCTGCTGCCCGGGGTGCAGGATGCGCAGATCGCTGAGGCACTCCAACTGGCAGACAGGGTATCCATCAACATCGAGGGACCCAATGAAACAGTCCTTACTAAGTTGGCACCGCAAAAGAAATTCAACGATGAGTTGGTCTGTGGGTTGGAAGCGATCCACCGGATCACAGTCGAGGAACAGGGGAATCTGGAACCATCCCGGAAGAGGACTTCCCTCACCACCCAACTGGTGATGGGTGCCGTTGGTGAGAGCGACAGCGAGATCCTGCAGACCACCCAGACACTGTATAAAAAACTCAAACTGGCACGGGTGTACTACTCTGCTTTCTCACCCACACCCCGAACACCATTCGATTCGCTACCAGCCCTGCCCCATCTGCGCCATGCCCGCATGTACCAGGCATCATTTCTGTTAAGGGATTATGATTTTGACTTTGAAGAGCTGCCTTTCAGTGTGGATGGAAATCTACGGACCGAGAGTGATCCCAAACTGATCTGGGCGAAAGACAACCTGGCTGGCAGTCCGGTGGATATTTCGAAAGCAGATTTCGAGCAGTTGATCCGCGTGCCAGGGATTGGCAAGATTAATGCGAAAAAGATACTGGAAGAACGCACCAAACAAGGTATTTCCAAAATTCAAGATCTGGGTAGAATTGGTATATCCATGAATAGGTGTGCACCTTTCATCCTCATTCATGGAAAAATGCCAGCTTATCAGCCGGATCTATGGACCTGAAACCCTTACATTTTTTCGACGAACCGATCATCCCGGCCTTTGATATTCCTCCATCAATGGATAAGAAACAGGGCTGCCCGAATGCCTTCACCTGGAGGGATACTGATTACCGGGTGGTTGAGCTCGTTAAGGAATGGCATGATTACACCCGCAAAGGTCGCATGGCGAGGAATATGCAGCCCCAGCATGCTGCTGTTGCCAGCAATCGCGGATCCTGGGGAGTGGGCAGGGATTATTACATTGTCAAAGTGGATGTTGATCGTTATTTACAGATCTATTATGACCGAGCTCCAAAGGATGTGGATCACCGAAAAGGGGAATGGTTCCTGTGGGGAGAATTAGAACTTCAATAATATTTATATTTTCATAAATATTATTAATATATCTATTGACTATTATTGATATTATTATATAATAATATCAATAATTTGATTCTGTGTTTAATTATCTCGGAGCCGTATGAAAAATACTTTGACAAATTGCCCGGTTTGCGACCAGCCCCTTGCTGCTACCCGATTGAATTGTGATCACTGCGGCACCAGCATTGAAGGGAATTTCGCATTGATTGCCAGCCCCTTCGCTCAGCTTTCTCCAGAGCAGGTCAATTTCGCTTTGACCTTTATCCGCTGCGAGGGACGTTTGAATCGGATGGAAGATGAATTAAAGATCTCCTATCCCACCCTGCGCAACCGTCTGATCGAATTGATCAAGGCCCTTGGATTTGAGCCCGGCAAGGAAGACCAGACAGTTCGGTTATCAACAGAAGAACGGGCAAAGATCCTGGATGATATGAGCGAGGGCAGGATCACATTAGAAGATGCCCGAAGACTGTTATCAGGTGAAGGTTAAGAACGAGGTGTAAAATGCCAACCAACGAAGAACGGTTAAAAATAATGAAGATGGTACAGGATGGTAAGATCACTGCGGAGGAAGCCATCATCCTTCTTGATGCCGTAGATCCGGTAAAAAAATCGCCTTCCGATAATTTTTCCCAACCCAAAGCGAGTGGACCCGGTCGATGGTTCAGGGTAAAAGTCACCGATAACTTCACCGGAAAAATGCGAGCTAATATCCGTTTACCGATCAGCCTGGTCAGTGCCGGATTAAAAATGGGAGCGAAATTCTCCCCGGAAATGGATGGAATGGATATGAATTTGCTGCAGGATGCGATTCGGAATAACCGGTCCGGGTTGATCATCGACGTAAATGCAAATGAAGACGGGGAGCATGTTGAAATTTATATAGAAGAATAACCTCAACAATCGACTAATATTTTGAAATAATTGGTTAACAACGGTGAAATAAAAAAACTTATTGCAAATAAACAACAGGCACTTTCCTCACTATAGATTAGGGGTTGAGCAATCCTCACTCCGGGAGATATGAGCATGAAACTATTTGATACCAATCGCTTAAAAGAAATATTCGAGAAACACTCTAAATTTCTAAAGAAAGAAGTGGATGGAGAGCGAGCAAACCTATCCGAGGAAGACTTGCGGGGTGTTGATCTTACAGAGGCAAACCTCCGCGATTCAAATCTCTCAGGCTCAAACCTAAAAGGCACAACGCTCACGCGCATAATTCTCACTGATGCAGATCTGAGTGATGCCAATCTCGAGGGAGTAAACCTCTCTTATGCAAAGTTAGCCGGTTCAATCTTTTCGGATGCAAACTTACGCTTTGCAGATATCTCTTATGCTAAATTGACGGGGGCAAATTTTTCTGATGCCAATCTTGAAGGTGTTAATCTCAAAGGTGCCAATCTGATGGGAGCTAATTTTTCTGATGCAAATCTTAAGGATGCCAACCTTTCCGGTGCGAATCTTATGGGGGCAAATTTCTCAGGTACAAATTTGGATGCAGCCATCCTCACAGGTGCAAATCTCACCTGTGTGAACCTTACCGACTCAAATCTTTCCGGTGCGAATCTTGTTGAGGCAAATCTCATGGCGGTAAATCTTACAGACGCGAACCTCAGTGGTGCAAATCTCAGCGGAACAAACATCATGAGTGGAATTCTTACGGATGCAAATTTGCCTGGAGCAAATTTATCGAGTGCTGACCTTACGTCTGCCAACCTCACTGATGCAAACCTGTCTGGTGCCAACCTGAGTGGAGCAAACCTCAAGGAAGCTGACCTGGAGGATGCTGTCCTATCAGGAGTAAATCTCAGAGGTGCAAATCTTGAAGGTGCATATCTTGAAGGAGTGAATTTCAAGGGTGCTGACCTCACATCGGCCAGCAATGTTCCAGATTATAACGCATGATTGGCAACCTTTCTCCTGGTTTTTCGTAATTAATATCGTATATCATTTTATTCATTGAGGTCATCATGGGTGTTTCCCCAACAATTTCTAAAAACTGGTTAAGAACCTTCATCATCATCTGGATTGGGCAGTCATTTTCATTATTTGGTTCAATGCTTGTTCAATTTGCTTTGGTCTGGTGGTTAACCCAGAAAACCGGCTCTGCAACCATCCTGGCAACTGCCAGCCTGGTTGCTTACCTCCCTATGGTTTTTTTAGGTCCATTTGCAGGCGCCATTGTTGACCGGGTGAATCGCAAAACCGTCATGATCCTGGCAGACGCACTGGTAGCCTTCACTACGCTCATCCTTGTCTTTATTACCGCATATGGTCAGTTAGCACCATGGCACATCTACGCTGCCATGTTCCTCCGCTCCCTTGGGCAGGCTTTCCATTATCCTGCCATGCAGGCATCCACATCTTTGCTTGTCCCGGAGGAGCATCTATCTCGCGTGGCTGGCATCAACCAGGCGTTAAATGGTGCCATGAACATCATCGCCCCACCCAGCGGTGCCCTCCTGATCGGGGCGATGCAATTGCATTGGGTATTAAGTATTGATATCGTTACGGCTGCCCTGGCAATTCTACCATTACTGATCGTCCATATCCCTCAGCCGGTCCAGGTGCTAACCTCCGTAGGAAAACCGATCGTTGCCTCAATTCTGGCAGATATCAAAGGAGGATTTTTATACGTTTACCGCTGGAAAGGACTATTTTATGTTCTTCTTTTCGCCGTAATGATCAATTTCCTCATCAGCCCGGCCTTCACACTGCTCCCGTTGCTGGTTACAAAACACTTTCATGGCACAGCCATCCATTACGGTTGGATGGAGTCTGCGATTGGAATTGGCATCGTAATCGGAGGTCTCGGACTGGGAGCCTGGGGTGGTTTTAGAAGGAAGATACTCACAAGTATGGCCGGTATCGCCGGGATGGGTATTGGAGCCTTGATTATTGGCTTCGCACCCGGAAACCTGTTTTGGGTGGGAATTGCAGGCGTGTTCGTTTTAGGTCTGATGAATCCGATCGCCAATGGACCTTTCTTTGCTCTAATCCAATCCAAGGTAGACCCTGGTGTCCAGGGAAGAGTAATGACGATGACCTCAAGCATCACATCCGGGTTGACTCCGTTGGCTCTTATCATCGCAGGTCCACTGGCTGACCGCTTTGGAATTCAAACCTGGTTTGTGCTGGGTGGAATTCTGTGCCTCGTCATTTCGACATTGATGGGAATGATCAAGATTATCTTCAACCTGGAAGAACAATCTGGAGACCATATTTCCCCGCTTATCCAAGATAAACAACTTGAATCTGCCTAAAGTTGAATTAAAAAAAGAGGCGTCTCATAATTGAGACGCCTCTTTGCTCCACCTTCTTTTATAACACAAACGATTGCCCGGTAATATAATTCTCCAGGCTTTTTATGGTGGATTTCTGGTTGTCAATGATCTCTTTGACTATATCGCCAATTGTGATCATACCCACCACTTTTCCTTTATCAATGATGGGTAAATGTCGAATGTGTTTATCGGTCATCAGTTTCATGCATTCTTCAGTAGTATTTTCCAGATTTGCATAATAGACATTGGTTATCATAACTTCCTGAACCGGTTGATTTACATCACATTTGCCAGATTTAGCCAGTCTCCTGGCAAAATCACGTTCTGAAATGATACCCACGAGTTTTACACCATCCATCACCAATAATGCTCCTATATCTTTTTCGGACATTAATTTTAAGGCATCGATCGTCTTTGTGGTGGGAGCAACAGACCAGACTGTTTTCCCTTTAGTGCCAAGTAAATTCTTTACTATTGCCATAAATTCCTCCTACCGGTTGAGATGATTCTATTATATGTTTTTCCCTTGTGATTTCCAATAGACAAATTCGTCATTATCCATATTATATAGGTAGATTGATTAATAGTGACCAAACAAATTTCAGGAGTGAATCTGATGGAGAAAATTGACTATCGCTTGAAATATAAAAATATCCTGCAACCAAAGGCAGGCAAGGTGGAATTCCTACTTATTCCTCCAATGAAATACCTGATGATCGATGGCCAGGGAAATCCGAATACATCACCCGATTACGTGGATGCAGTTTCAGCATTATATAGCATTGCCTATACTTTGAAATTCAAGATCAAGAAAACCAGGGCGATCGATTACAACCTGCTGGCTCTGGAAGGTCTTTGGTGGATGGATGACATGAATCTCTTCTCAACAGAAACCAAGGACCAGTGGAAATGGACAATGATGATCGCTCAGCCGGATTTTATCACCCAGAATGATATTACTGCAGCCATAGATGAAGCCGGTCGCAAGAAGCCCAATCCAGCCTTGGCTCGAATTCGATTTGAAGTTTTCGACGAAGGTAAGTGTGTGCAAATCATGCATATAGGTCCTTATGCAGATGAAAAATCCAACATAGACCTGCTGCATCAAGCCATTGCAGATAAAGGTTACAAACTTAGCGGCAAACACCACGAGATATATCTTGGTGATCCCAGAAAATCGGCTCCGGAGAAATTGAAGACTATCATTCGTCAGCCTTACGAATAAGATCTGATTTGATCGGAAATGAATTAACCCTTATGATATTAAGTGGTTTTGCTTCTATCTATTAGTTCCTGCCGATGCCGCCTATACAGGATAATTGGACCATCCTGTGGGATTAATATTTCACCAATCTTTAGCTCGCCCTTTATTGGTAGCTGCTTGATCACCACACGTTCATCCTGATTGAGTATGACCCGGGATGATGGAATAGCCAACCAGGCTATTAACTTTGCCAGACCTGGAATCACACTTTTTTTGACATAATTCCGTAAACAGAAAAGTGTATTACCATCATCTATAGGGATAAAACTAACAGTAATTCGAAAATCTGTACTGATATTATTCATCCAGTTATTTGGAAAAATAAACTTTAAAAATGGAGGTCGCTCAGGACCAGGTAATTCCTCAGCCCTTCGGGCTGGGATGCCGTCTTCCAGGCGATTATAGACCCAGATATCCATCACCTGATCTTGTAAGCGTGTAATAGGACCATCCACTACCCTGCGATTTCCCCGGCCTATTGTACTGGTATGTACAAATGGTAAATGGATCACATCCAACTGGTTTTCTATCCCGCGAGAATAATGGACCGGCCAGTGAGCATAAAAGCTTGAGTATGAATACTCAGAATCTGGAAGATCCATAAACCACGGTAATTCTGGATATTCGTTTTGTTCGTCTCCCCACCAGATCCAGATATAGCTGTAGGCTTCCCTCACCGGAAACGACCGTGTTTTCATTGCTTTTGGTGGAATAGTTTTGCTGCCATTGGCAGGAATCAAAGTGCATTTACCTGATGATTCAAATTCAAATCCATGAAAAGGACATTGAAGACAATCACCAATTACCTTCCCCTGGGTGAGAGAAGCTCCCCGATGCGGACATTTATCGCTGATGACAGACGGTTTACCCTTCCCATCCCGCCAGAGGACCATTTTCTCCCCGAGACGGGTAATACCAATAGGTTTTTGTTTTAGAAAACGGGATTCAAGAATGATATACCATTGATTCGGGATCATATAAACTCCACCGAAAAATTGCTAAATGGATGTAATTTACTCAAACTTATATTTATATATATCATACTTTTTTATTCCAGTCATAACTGTAATTATTTGATATACTTCAAAATCGTTCTGATTGAATTTGACAATTAAGTCAATTACGAATTCCAATATTGTTCAAGGACACTATGAACCTCATCGGAGAAACCGCTGCCTTCGCTACAGCAATTTGCTGGTCAATATCTGCTATTGCCTTTTCGATCAGTGGGAAACAGATCGGGTCTCAATCTGTCAATCGCATCCGGGTATTGATCGCCTTCCTTCTGCTTGTTATCGTAAACTGGATCTTTTATAAGCAACCCATCCCACTCTCTGCTACACCGGAACGTTGGTTTTGGCTGCTTCTTTCGGGTTTTATTGGCCTGGCAGTTGGGGATGCCTTTTTATTTAAAACCTATCAATTACTTGGTGCAAGAATGGGATTGCTGTTCTTAAGCCTGGCACCAGTATTTAGTGCGCTTTTCGCCTGGTGGTTCATGGGGGAGTTACTCAGTCTGATGCAATTCACAGGTATGCTGCTCACCTTGGCGGGAATTGGTTGGGTGGTGATTGCCCGTAGAAATGGTACCGATGATAATGAGGACCCAAAGGATAAAAAGTTAGGTGTGTTATTTGGTGTATTAGCTGCAATTGGTCAGGCAGTCGGTTTACTCCTTTCGCGGCAGGGAATGGGCGGAAATTTTTCTCCCATATCTGGAACCTTAATCCGAATGATCGCGGCTGTTTTAGCTTTATGGGTTCTCGCAATCATCCAAAAGAAAGCCATACCCACGCTAATTACTGCGGTTAAAAATAAAAATGCAACCAGTTGGATCACCATAGGTTCAGTTTTTGGTCCGGTGATCGGTGTATCTTTATCACTCCTGGCAATTCAACACGCCAAGATTGGTGTGGTATCTACTATAATTGCTCTACCCCCTGTTCTAATTCTACCGATCAGCTACTTCGTCTTTAAGGAACGATTTGGATGGCAGGCAATAGCAGGCACTCTGATTTCCATGGCTGGCGTGGCTCTATTGTTTATGAAGTAAGTAATACTTTGGATTCATCGTGCACTATCGGTTGACCAATAAGCCGTATGAACTCCGTTTTATACGGCAAGATACTAATGTTTCCTCAAGATCAAGCGAGACCTAATTGAGTGGGAAAAATATTAATATAAGGAATACAGCCAGAAAAAATGGTTTACTTTATATCATCAAATATACGGGGTTTGCTTCACGCAATCCATGTAATCAGTGATTCAATTCTTAGAGAATCCAATAAATAAGTATTGAATGCAATTTATATAGATAAGCCTATAAATACTACAACATGACTTGTAATTAGTTCATTTCAAGTGTTTATCCAGAAAGGAGAACACTTTATTCATATTTTCGACCGTCTCAAATATTGGATCACCATGTTCTGCACCCTGGATAATCTCAATTTGCAAGTTATCTTCATTTACTACACTTTCCAGCCTCTTATGGAAATTGATTGATTGTTGGACAGGAACCAGAGGATCACGACTTCCGTGTTGAATGAAAAATGGTGGTATTCCAGGGTGGATGTAGGTTGCTGGATTTGCTAATTTTACTTTTTCGGGGATTTCTTTAATTGGTGTTCCCAAATAACGTGTTTCTGGGGAATTCTGTTCATTGTGATCTCCGTGTCCGAACCCATTAGCAATAAGTTGATCATCCATGCTTAAAAAATCCATTGGTCCAAACCAATCTACTGCCGCCTGGACTTCTGATGAGAATTCTATATTTCCGAGCAGAGGATTATCGAAATCCCTGGTTTTTCCAGTGACACCGATCATTGCAGCCAGGTTTCCA
Source organism: uncultured Chloroflexia bacterium (assembly GCA_963757065.1). GTDB lineage: Bacteria > Chloroflexota > Anaerolineae > Anaerolineales > Anaerolineaceae > PNON01. The sequence continues at coordinate 14,227 of CAVWQC010000003.1, forward strand.
CCTGCCGATCCGCCACAGGCAGCAATACGATTACTATCAAAATGATAAGCAACCGAGTTAGCCCTTATCCAACGAACTGCTGCTTTGACATCTTCTACAGCTGCAGGGAATATGGCTTCCCCACTTAATCTGTAGTTGATGCTCACTACAGCATATCCTTTCGCAATTCCTTCAAGGAATGGTTGCAGGTGAATATCCCGTTTATCTCCGAATTCAAATCCACCCCCATGAATTTGTACCAGGACGGGGAAAGGACCTTCCCCGGTTTCCGGAAGAAAAATATCCAGTTTCTGGGATGGTGAAATTGATGCATATGAGACATCCAGGAATTTTCGCTTTACATAACTTACGTCCAGATCAGGGATATGAAACATTGGTTTATCGAAAGGTCCATTTTTTCCAAAACGATCCATTGGCATTCTAGTGGGATTAGGCATTGTTTTTCTCCAAGGAAGTCCCTGCTATCTTCTTACTGCTGCGTGACATTCGGTTGTATTCATCAAAAGCAACAGCTCCAAGTAATATTAGTCCTCGAACAATATATTGTGCATAAGTACCCCATCCAGCAAGCTGCATTCCATTACCCAGAACCGCAAGAATAAAAACACCGGTTACCAGGCCAAGCATGTTTCCTTCACCACCCATGAAACTGATACCTCCTACAATTGCTGCTGTCAGACAAGTAAATTCAGTTCCTGGTCCAAAATTGGATGCAGTTGTATTGGATTTGGAGATCATCACCATGGTTGCGACTGCAAAAAAGAATCCACAAAGTGCATAAACCGAATTCCTGATATTTTTTGTTTTAATTCCGGCCAACCTTGATGCTTCTTCATTACCTCCGAGGGCAAGAACGTTCCAGCCGTAACTTGTCTTATAGTATATAAAGCTGGCACCAAGAACGATAATTATCGTTAATAGTACGTCGAAAGGCATTCCCAGAACTTTACCTTTTGTTATCCAAAGAAAATCATCCGGATAATTCCGAAAAGTTTGGGCTTTTGAAATCAGGTATGAAGCGCCTTGAAACACCATACTGGTGGCTAGTGTGACAATTAGGGGAAAGACTTTAATGTTTGTAACAATAAGCCCATTAATCAAGCCGAGCAAAGTCCCAAGGAGTAATCCAATGGTTATCGACATCCAGACCGGTAAATGGTATACGGTCATGCACATTGCTGTTACCACCCCAACAAGAGACATCTGAAATCCAACAGAAAGGTCTATTCCACCACCAATCATTACAAAAGATAATCCAACAGCACCTATAATAAAGTAGGTATTCTGTGTGACAATATTAACAAGGTTTCTTAATGTAAAAAAATAGGGACTTGTAAAAGAAAAAACTATCATTAATATTAGCAAAATAAGAATTATTGTATATTTTTGTAGCCCATTCAAGTTAAACTTTGGCATAAAATCCTCTTAATTCATTAATGGTATCCTGATGCTAACTCAATAATATATCTCTGATCGAACTTCTCTTTTGGAACATCACCCATGAACTTACCTTCAGAAAGAACTATTAAACGATCAGACATACCTAATAATTCTTCCATTTCGGAGGATATCATTATGATTGCTTTTCCTTGATTAACAAGGTCTATCATCAAATTATAGATTTCCTGTTTAGCTCCAACATCAATCCCCCGCGTAGGTTCATCAAAAATCAATATATTGGTATCTGCTGCAAGAGTCTTTGCAAGCACCACCTTTTGTTGATTTCCACCTGACAGGTTCCGAACATATTGTTGAAGCGAAGGAGTGCGAATGTTCAGCTTTTCAGCATAATATTTCGATATGTTATTTATCTTATTAAGATCTAAGCCCATCCATTTGGAAAACTTATGAAATACAGATAATGAGATGTTAAACCGGATATTTGCATTCAATATACAACCATGATTTTTACGGTCTTCTGGAATTAATCCAATCCCATATTTGATAGCCTGGTCGGGAGAATTGATGTTTACTTTCTTTCCTTCAACAAGTATTTCTCCGGATTCCTTCTTCGCAGAACCATAGATCACATTTGCCATTTCCGTTCGGCCAGAACCCACAAGGCCGGCAACTCCAAGGATTTCTCCTTTTCTAACATTGAATGAAATATCAATATCGCCATTTCCTGTCAGGTGTAAAACCTCAAGTGCAACATCAGAGAGATTCCCGGTTCTTTTGGGGTAGTATTCCTTTAATTCCCGTCCGACTTCAAGGTTGATCAATTCTTTTCGATTTGTTAATTTTGTGATAAGGGTATCAATATACTTCCCATCCCTCATTACAGTTACTCTATCTGAAATTCTAAAAAGCTCTTCTATGCGGTGAGAAATATATATAACAGTTACACCGGCATTTTTTAACTTAGCAATGATCTTGAACATCGTCTCCACTTCAGATGCAGAAAGTGGTGCACTTGGTTCGTCCATGATCAGTATTTTTGCATTACGGGAAATAGCTTTTGCGATTTCCACGAGTTGTTTTTTTGCCGGGCTTAATGTCCTGACAATTGCAGCAGTATCAATATCCACTCCCATCTCTGAGAATAACTCTGCGGATTTTTCCCTGATTTTCTTTATATCGGTTAACAATCCTTGCTCAGCTCCTAGAAAAACATTCTGCGCAACCGACAGCGATTCAACCAAACTAAATTCCTGGTAGATCACTTCCACTCCAAGATCTCGAGCCAGGCGTGGTGTCATTTTTGAGTAAACTTTGTTTGCAATAAGAATTTCACCACAATCGGGTTCAATGGCTCCCGAGATAATTTTTATCAAGGTTGATTTTCCCGCTCCATTTTCACCCAACAAAGCATGAACTTCCCCCATTTCAAAATCCATTGAATAATCATCCAGAGCAACAACACCCGGGTAAGTTTTCGATATATTTCTAAGGGACAAGATAACATTACTCATTTATATGTACCATTATGGAGTTATAAGGATGAGCTGGGGAATTCCTATTGGTTTTCGACCCAGCCCATCCACTCAATTCTTTATATTTTACAAGACCTCATTTAGATATTGTTTTACGTTTTTAAGCCTAATAGAAATATTGAACGCAAGTCGCATTGATTATCCGGGTGGAGGTCCGAGTTTCACTTCTTCTGGCGTTGTGGTCGGAACCTGGAATACTTCAGTGTCCAGAATGGGTTGAGCCATCAATTTTCCATCGATCATGTGACAATATCTAGGGGATCATAAATTACTTTCATGATCTCACCTTTTAATATTTTACCAACAATTTCGTTCGTTCTGACCAACAAGATCACCACCAAAACGAATTGTTCCGCGGAAGACAGTCTTATTGGTAGCCAGAATCCAAAACAGCAGGTCCTTCTGCGCCAATCATACCAACACCGAAAACGGCAACTTTATTCAGGTCTTTGATGACACTGAGATCTGGACCTTTCGCAAATTCATCCACGATTGACTGTGAGGCACCCATACCGCCATCACCTGCATAAGCAAGGACTAGTTTCACTTCGGGATTGGTCGACAGTACATTCTGCATTGCAGTCTGACCAGCCTGGAACATTTCGGCCTGGACATTTTGGACGACTTTCACCTTAGACGAGATAGGCAGGATTGGCAACTTTGTTGGCGTCTGTAACGACAGCACCAGTAGGCATCAATGAGTTCGCCATTGACATTCTTCATATATGGTTCAGCGATCATTTTCATGCCATTTGACCGGTTGACAGCTTCGGTGTTAAGGGTGGATTCAAAGATGACTGTTTCGACAGATCCATCTGCAGCATCCGGGTAAGTTGTGTCAACCCACTGCTTTGCCATATAGGCTTCATAATAACCAGACAGGTATTGATTCATCATCATGACGCTGTCATAGGCATCCGGATTACCGGGGTCACCGCCAATGACCATGACTATTATTCCAGCCTCACGAGCCGCAATTAATTTTGGCACAAGGCTGGTAGCTTCAACCGCCATAACGGTCATCATTTTAACTTTCATGGCAGTGAAGTTTTCCACCTGGGTTGCCTGGTGTACAGCATTTCCATCAGCACTGGCTACCTGGACATCGTAATCGGCTCCAAAACCATTCTTGAAAGTGTCCTGGATTGCAAGCATCAAGGGATTATCCAGGGCAGGTAAACAAACAGCGATGATTTCCTTGGCTTGGGGTGCAGCAGGTGCTGCGGTGCTGCGGGTGCCGCTGGGAGCTGCTGGCGCGGCGTGGTTGGTTCGGCAGATTCAGTCGCAGGAGGAGGTGTGGTACAGCCGTTACGACCCATTATTATTGCTATCAAGGCAAGTCAGTCAATAGCTTTTTCATGTTTCTCTCTCCTTTTTGTCTTATTTTTATTCTGGGGTCGATGTGATACTATGCCCCAGATTACAAAGTATATCCATAGTTATGCCTGGTGTCAATCACAGTTTCGTAGGATGAAACAAGGTTTTATAATATTAGTATACAGTTTGTTTTGCCTTTTGTCAATCATTTTTAAATCTATTTTAGATTCATATTGAAAAAATCAATTACCAGGTTTAAATTCTCTTCGGTAGTGAATTGACTACCACCGTGTCCTGCGCCATCAAGCAAGGTCAAGGTTACTTTATCAACCCCGATTGTGGAGCTTAAGGCATCATAAAATAGTTGACTTTGTTGAGGTGGAACATTGCAATCGGCTGTACCGTGTTGGATAAAATAGGCTGGGTCATCACTGGTTATATAGGTCATCGCGTTGACTAGCTTTACAGCATCTACATTCTCTTGAATTGGACCACCAACGAGTTGGGATTCAGGTGAGTCGGCCGCATCATGGTTGACCGGGCATGAAGTTCCTGTAAATTGGGCATCCATCTGAAGAAAATCGATTGGTCCGAACCAATCTACAACAGCCTGAACGCAACTGGATTGTTCAGCATTTCCTAATTCTGCACCTTCTAATTCTGTCACACCGCATGATGTTCCTAAGAGGGAAACAAGGCTACCTCCTGCAGAACCTCCCCAGGCACCAAATTTCTCCGGGTTCAGCTTGTAATCCTTGGCATTCGCGCGTAGGAAACGTACAGCAGCTTTAATGTCCTGAATTTGAGCTGGTGCTTTTGCTTCGCCGCTAAGACGGTAATTAACACTCGCAACTGCGAATCCCTGACTCAACAATTGATCGATCCCTGTTGTTGCATCACCAGCGGCTTTATCTCCCATCAGGAAAGCACCACCATGGACAAGGATAACAACCGGGAAAGGACCTTCTCCCGTTGGAATGTACAGGTCAAGTTTCTCAGCTGAAGAAATATTTGCATAGGCTACATCAGAGAATGAAGGAACAGCAACAATAGAGGTTGAATTTCCGCCTCCGGGATTTCCTCGGCCAGGAGGAGCGACTGAAATGGTTGCCGTTTCAGTTGGCTTAACAAGTTCAGGTGTTTCTGTATTTTGAGCCGCAGAGGTTTTGGTTTGGGTTGTGCAGGCAGATGTAATTAACATCAAAAGCACAGACATAAGCATTAGTAACTTTTTCATGATCTCTCTTCTCTATATTAAATCTCCAAGGGATTGATTCATCCCATTGGGTTGATAATAAATGTTGTTTCACATGGTGAAACAGTGTTTCATTAACTACATTATACTGGATATTGTTCTGTTGTCAATCTTTCTTGGCACGCGACAAACACAGGCTCCATAAATTAAAATTCAAGGCTATCTCAGAAGTTTAGAGATAGCCCTTGAAATATGGTAAACGTTGCTATGTATGATTTTTATGCTGCCACTTTTGCGACGGTTTCTTTGGCTTTGCGGTTTTTCTGATAGACATCAAAGGCGACTGCAATTAATAGAACTGCGCCTTTAACCACAGTTTGGGAAAAATCAGGGAAGGTGGCCAATTGCATGGCATTGTTCAGCACACCGATGATGATCATACCCACCATCAAACCAAAAATGGTGCCTTCACCACCTTTGAAGCTGACGCCACCCAAAAGTGCAGCGGTGAGGCAGTCAAATTCAAGACCCTGACCGGTAATGGTCTGGCCGGCAAAAACTCTTGACAGCAGCAGAACAGTGGTGATCGATGAGATAAAACCGCAGATCATGAACAAGAGTACTTTCATTCTATTGATATTTACACCTGCAAGGCGGGCGGCTTCTTCATTGCCGCCCAACGCAAATACCTGTCGGCCAAAGTATGTCTTGGTCAGGATGAAAGACCCGATCAATGCCACAATGATCATAACGATGACCGGCACGGGGATTCCCCAAACATATCCCTGTCCAAACCAGCGGAAGGAATCCGGGAAACCCATGATATTCCTGGATTGATTGATAATGTACCCCATGCCCTTAAATATTGCGGAGGTACCCAAAGTAATAATGAGCGGATGGATCTTTAGTTTAATGCAGAGGAACCCATTGATCGCACCCAACCCGGTTCCGACAAGCAGAATCAGGGGAATTGCGACTGCAGGTGGCAGCTTCCAATCGACCATCATGATCGCCAAAAGGACATTACTAAACACGATCTGGGAGCCAATGGAGAGATCAATACCGCCGCTGATCATCACGAACATCAAGCCGACGGCGCTAATCCCTGCAAATGATATCTGGCGAATCAAGGTACGAAGATTACCAAATGTCATGAAATTCGGTGCAATGAACGAGAATAGGATCAACAAAAAGACCAGGATCAGAAAAGGCACATTCTTTTTCATGATCGATCCTATCCGACCGCCAAAATTGTTGAAAAATACTGATTGATTGCTCATTACTTATTCCTCCAAAAGTTAATGGATCCCCGATGCGAGGTCGAGAATATAATGCTGATTGAAATTCTCTTTTTGGACTTCTCCAGCCAATTCACCTTCGCATAAGACAATGATCCGGTCCGACATGCCCAATAATTCTTCCATATCAGAAGAGATCATCAAAATCGCAATTCCATTCTCAGCCAATTCAGTCATCAGATGATAAATTTCCTGTTTGGCGCCAACATCAATCCCACGGGTGGGTTCATCAAAGATCAAAATGTCAGACTCGGCTGCCAAAGATTTGGCGAGCACCACTTTTTGTTGATTACCGCCGCTCAGATTGATCACCTGCTGTAATAAGCTGGGAGTTTTAATATTGATACGTTCTTTGTATTTCTGCGCGATCTCATCTTCTTTTTTCGTATTAACCACACCATAATTTGAGATGCGTCGAATGATCGGGAAACTGATGTTCCACTTGACAGCCATCTCAAGGAACAGCCCCTGACCCTTGCGGTCTTCTGTCAACAATCCAATTTTGTGCTGGATTGCATCCAATGGAGAATGGATCTTGACAGGATTTCCGTTGATCAAGATCTCGCCACTTTCCATTGGAGCGGCACCAAAGAGAAGTTGAGCCAATTCTGTTCGACCGGCGCCCACCAATCCGGAAATTCCTAATATTTCACCCTTGCGTACTGAAAATGAGATATTTCGATCACCATTCCCGGTGAGGTTTTTTACTTCCAAAGCAACTTCACCAGGTGATTTTTTCCGTTGAGGATAACTTTCCTTTAATTCACGTCCAACCATCAGCGTGATCAATTCCTGCCGGTTGGTCTCTTTCGTGTTTTTGGTGGTGACATAGCACCCGTCACGCATGACACTCACGCGATCAGAGATGCGGAAGACTTCTTCCAAACGATGTGAAATATAAATGATCGTCACACCTTTTTGTTTTAACTGGTTGATGATCTTGAACATCAACTCTACTTCTGAAACACTTAAAGGAGCAGAGGGTTCATCCATGATCAATATTTTCACATTCTTCGAGACTGCTTTGGCAATTTCAACGATCTGTTGTTCAGCAATGGATAGATCCTGCACCATGATACGTGGATCAATTTTCACCCCAAACTGGTCCAGAACCTTGACTGGCTTTTTTCTCAATTACTTTGGCACTAAATAATGCTGAATTTTCACTTCTTTCACACAAATAAATATTCTCAGCAACTGACAAGGTGGGAACCAGATTAAATTCCTGATAAATCACTTCAACACCAAGGCTCCTGGAAAGCGAAGGAGTCATCTTGGAATATTCATGTCCATTAATTTTTATAATTCCTGAATCGATATCGATGGCTCCAGCCACCGCTTTGATCAATGTCGATTTGCCGGCGCCATTCTCGCCCAACAAGGCGTGTACCTCACCTTCTTGAAAACTGATCGAGACATTGTTCAGAGCCAGAACACCGGGATACTTCTTGGTGATGTTTTCCAGGGATAATACAACCTTGGCATCCATTCTTTTTCACCTCTATTTTTAATGAAGGGGTCCCCCCCCTTCATTAAGTTTATCAACAAAAAGCTTTTTGTTCTATTTTAGCGTGCTGAAATCGCAAGTGATCGGTTCCAAAACATCATTGATGATGTTGGGATGTTCCACACCCTGCAGCATCTTCTTGATCTGTTCGTAGGTTGCCACATCAAGAGCGGTTCCACCGATGGCGACAAAACCCTTGTAGGGATCTGCGCAGCTGGTGACAGTTGGGATCATGGAAGGATCCATATCGCCTGCAAAGACGCCGTATTTTGACACGTCAACACCTGGCAGCGCTTTGATGGCATTGGCAATACCCTGAGCATGGGCAGTGGATTGGCCAATGAACACTTTGACGTTTGGATTGACGGTTAAAGCGTTCTCAGCGGCAGCCTGACCGACAGGAATGCTATCACCGGAAATATCCATGCTGTGCAACAAGCTTGACTTTGGGGCAGATGTCGGTGATCGTGGAATAACCCTCGATCGCGCTCGTACATGCCAACAGAGGAACTCGCGCCACCAATGATGGCAGTTTCAACACTGCCATCGGCAGCATCCGGGTAAATGGCTTCAATGAAATCGCAAGCCATCTTGGCAACTTTTTGACCGTCTTCGTATTGGCTGGTGTGCATGATGGCATCAAATGGTGCCAGTTTAGCAGGCGGAACACCCATCACCATGATGCCAGCGGCTTTGGCTTCTTCAATAGCGGGAAACAATTGGTCAATCTCTCCGGCTGCCATAACATACATGAAATCAACTTTCATGGAAATACAGTTCTCGATCTGGTCGAATTGTTGGTTCAAACCACCTTCGTCAGCGCCGTAAACGGATATTTCACACCATCAGCCTTGAATTGTTCTGTAACTGAGGTGGCAACACCGTTCAAGAAAGGATTCGCAAGTGAAGGGATGATGTAGCAGACCGTTTTGCCTTTGATATCAAAAGGCGATCCGGGTTTTGCAGGCACCATGGAAACAATGGTATCTTCAGCCGGGGCAGCTTCCGGTGCGGCCGGAGCAGCAGGTTCCGCTGGAGCAGCTGGAGCAGCAGGTGCTGCTGGCGCAGCCGGAGCACAGCTAGTGAGCATCAATGGCAGCAATTACAAGTAATGTCATTACTATCATCAACTTCTTGTTCATCATTTTCTCCTTAATTCGATTTATTGAATATTTTGATTAAGAGATATTCTGGTGAGCATTTTATCTGATAATTAATCACCTGCCTTTCTTGTTTATTTGCTGCGTACGGGATATCACATTGATATGCAGCGACAAATGAATCATATAGTTTTGTGTATTGATTTCATGATTGGTCCCTGACAATATTGAAAACAATCAGCTGTTGAAACTAATAAGAATACTGGTCGCTCCGATTTCGTATGAAACTCATTTGATCCAAATCAACTATTTCGGACCTGGTGAATGTTCGATAAAAATATCTGGCCAAAGGACTTGTTTTTGATATCCATAGTACCTTTCTAAATTATCTGATTAAGTTCAAACTGGGCAGATTTGTCGGAGGAGAATTATTGAAACTTAATAAAGTAGAAATTATTCAAATGGATCATAAAATTAGTAAGATTTCAATAATTCTTGTTTCACTCTATGAAACTATGTTCCATTTCAAATAGTATACAACATGATTCATCCTTTGTCAATTGACCAGAAAATAATAGGCATTCTACTCACAGACAGATTAGCGACATAATCCAAGATAATGCCAGATCAAATCATTCGCAAGATATTCGGGAGATAAACAGGCATGTGACGAGAATTAACTCTCGTCACATGCCCAAAACTTATTAATAACCCATGAATCTACTAACGTGATTCTTATGGGATTGGATAGATGAAATCTGCAGTCTTCTGATCCAGCGGCCAGACGAGTTCCATCTTGCCGCTTGCCATTGAACCAGAGGATTCAAGACATTACCGGTGCCATCACCATTGAAAGAGACGTTACCTAAAACGGTCATCATATCAGTATCAGCAATCGCATCACGGATTGCTTCCCGATCCAATGTGCCAGCCCTCTCGATGGCATCAGCCAAAATTTGAACACAGGCATAAGCCGGCCCGACCAGGATATCTGAAGGTCGGCCAAAATCAGCCTGATGTTTGGCGTTAAGCTCTTCCACACCCGGGAAATTCTCACCATAATGCCAGCCAGCAAACAAAGAAATACCATTGCCAGCTGTGCCGGTCGCTTCTCCCCAGGTGGACGCATCAGGTGCGCGGTTAAAATTAATAAACTTGGGTTTCCAACCAAGTTCAGCTACCTGTTTAACGATCGCAATACCATCAGGTGTAGTGGGCATACCAAGAAGGATTTCTGCCCCTGCAGCCTGGGCATCCAGAATCAGGGTTGAGTAGTCGGTTGTACCAGGAGCATATTCAGCATAATACGCAATTTCAAATCCAGCGGGTTTTGCCATTGATTTAAAGAGACCACCCTCCTCATTGCCCCAATCTGTCTTTTCCTGGAACACGGCAATTTTGGTAGGCTTCTGGTCAGCGGGAATTAATTGGTTTAGTGCAGCGAATACATCCCGAGCTTGGTCAGGAGATTTGGGGAATGGAGAAAATAGATATTTGTAACCCTTCTGGTGTATATTCCACCAGGCAAAGGACACACCCAAATATGGCACTTTATTCTTTTCCGAGATGGCAGTGGTGGCTGCATGCATTCCACTGGCTGCTCCACCTAGGTAAGAAACAACTTTTTGCTCGGAGAAGACTTTCTCCAAGTTGCTTACTGCCTTCGTGGGATCTGATTCATCATCATAGGCAGTCAATCGCAGGGGGATCTTCTTGCCATATTCAGCTACTAACACCCCACCTGCTGCATTGATATCAGCAATAGCATAGTCATAACCCACCTTGACCTGGCTGCCAAGCGAACCAAATTTTCCGGTCAATGGAATGGATGCTCCAATCTCGATAAACTCTGGTGCATCAGGATAGGTTACAGCTGTAGCTTGTGGTGCTGCAGGTACTTGTGGTGCTTCCGTTGCTTTAGGAACTTCTACTACCACCGGCGTTGGGGTCGACGCAGGAGCGCAACTGCCTAGAATCAGGCTCATCAAAAGCATTATCGTTGTGATCATAACTCTTGTTTTCATTGCTTATTCTCCTTTAAAGTGAATATCTGAAGTAGCAATTACTATTAGAATATTTATTTTTTTATCGTATCAATAGACATCTCCTTTCCTATACAAGGACTCCTACTTAATGTTCGGATCGATTTTGGGAATTCTCATTTTTTTTGTCCCAAACCAACCTGAGAAATATCGTTTTGCTTTTTGCCAAACTTCCACAAGCCCGCCTGGAAGGAATAGAACAATCAGGATGAATAATATTCCGAAGATAATCAGGTGATACTCACCCACATTCCAGACCAATAGTTGTTTAAGACCTATAAAGAAAACCGCGCCAATGATGGGTCCGATAATGGTACCTGTACCGCCAATATAGGCCATCATCATGGGATCGAATGTCCATTCAGCGCCGAAAGGCATATAGTAATAATAACTAACGTGATAGAAAGCAAAAGCTCCACCAGCAAACCCGGCAAATAAGGCACTAACTGATAAAGCTATGATCTTGTGTTGTAATGAATTTATTCCCAGTGACTCTGCCGCATCCTCTCCTTCCCTGACAGCCATCATCCCCAGGCCTAACCTGGATTTGACAAGAAAATATGCAGTACCAATAGTGACTATAGCTAATGCGAGAAATAGATAATAACGGGGAAGCAGTTGGTAATCTGATATAGCCGGGTTATAAGACATCTCAGGCAATATATTACCCACCGTCAGATTCAGCATTTGAGCCAAAGCAAGGGTGCCAATCGCGAAATAAACTCCTCGCAGTTTAAACGCTGGTAGCCCAATGATGAGAGCCAGCAGCACCGCTGTTATCCCTCCGGCTAGAAAACTGAGGGGGAAAGGATAATCCATTGATCCACAACAAGCGGGCTGTTAGCGAACCTATACCAAAGAAAGCTGCATGCCCAAGGTTAGTTTGACCCGTATAGCCCCCAAGGATATTCCAACTTGAAGCGATGACAATATATAAAAGGACAAGAATCACCAAGTTGATGGTGCTGTCATTCTTGATCACCAACGGCAACGCAATCAGACCGATCAGGGTAATAATGACCAAAGCGAGTGTTATGTAGCCATTTTTTTTCATCGATTAACCCTCTTTGTGTCCAAATAATCCTTGGGAACGTAAGATCAATACCAAAATAAACAAGACGAGTCCCGCCACCTCACGATAATTACTGCTGATAAAAAAGGAGGTGGCAGATTCGGTCACACCCAGGATTAATCCCCCAATAATTGTCCCGGGAATGTTTCCCAAGCCTCCCAGTACCATCACAATCAAGGCCTTCATCGTCCATCCCAAACCCATGGAAGGCTGGATTGAATAATTGATGGATACTAAAGTTCCTGCAGCACCCGCTAGTGCGGCTCCGAGTGCAAACGAGAGTATATACACCTTATGAATGTTGATCCCCATTAAAGAAGCCGCCTCCCAGTTTTGCGCTGTTGCCCGAATTGCTTTACCGGTATAGGTTTTCTTTAAGAACAATTGAAGGGCAATCAGGAAGACGATCGCGATGACCAGGCTGGCAACTTTAATGACCGGGAATCGAATGCCCAAGCCTGTGAACGCAGTACTGAAATACGAAGTTGTTATACCGCGTTCATCAGCTGTCCAAAAACCGGAGAGCCAGGTTTTGCAGGATCACCGATAAACCAAATGCGACGAGGAGGGTATTCTTGATCTTGGATTCTTCCGGTAATTTCACTGTTCTTGAAAAAACCAGTTTATAAAGAACTGCTCCCATCAGGAACATCAGAGCCATGGTGATCGGAATGGATAAGAACGGATCAACACCGAGCAAGGAAAACGCCCAGAAACTTGCATAACCTCCAAACATGACCAATTCGCCATGTGCAACATTTAAGAATTTTGTCACTCCAAAAATGAGGGAAAGACCCAGGGCAACCAATCCATACAAGGCTCCCACCAGGATCCCGAAAACTAGGTTTTGACCGAGTGCTTGGAACATATGAGGACCTCAGCTTCCTTTCTTCGACTATTATCCAAGATATGAACTGCGAACTGATTCAAAGGAGAGGAGGTCCTTACCTTTGCCTTCTCCAACTATTTGCCCATTTTCAAGTAGATAAGCACGATGGGATAGTTCCAGAGATGCCTGGACATTTTGTTCGACCAGCAAGATGGTCACATCCTTGTTGATTGATTTTCTTGATCGTTTCAAACATGTGCTCAACAAGAATGGGAGCCAGCCCAAATGATGGTTCATCGAACATCAATAACTGGGGTCTGTGACATCAAAGCCCGACCTATGGCCAGCATCTGTCGTTCCCCACCGCTCAACGTTCCTGCCTGCTGGCTTTTTCTCTCAGCCAATCGCGGAAAGATCTCGTACACTCGTTCCAGGCTTTGATCTTTTTCTTTCCGTGCTCTTGATACGAATGCACCTAATTCCAGATTCTCAAGAACGCTCATTTCGGTAAATATCTTTCCACTTTCAGGAACCTGAGAAATTCCCAAATTCCACGATCTTATGGGGTGGTTCTTTCTCGAGTGGATGACCCAAAAATTCGATTTTCCCTGAAGCAGGTTTCAGTAAACCGCTGATGATCCGTAAAAGGGTTGTTTTCCCTGCGCCATTGGGACCAACAAGCGCGACAATTTCTCCTTTTTGAACATTCAAGGAGACATTCCAGATTGCCTGGATTTCCTTGTAAAAAGCATTGATGTTTTCTAAGGTTAAGCATGGGCTGTTCCTAAATAGACTTCAATGACCTTGGGATTATGAACGATCTCATCAGGCGAGCCTTCTGCGATCTTTTCACCCATATTGAGCACCATGATCCGATCAGAGATACAGGTGACTGCTTTGACGATGTGTTCCACCATGATGATGGTTACTTTGGAATCTCGTAATCTGCGAGATCAAATTGCAGGCTTCATCTGCTTCCACAAGATTCAATCCAGCCATCAATTCATCAAGCAGGAGCAGGTGATGGTTTGGTTGCCAAAGCCCTGGCAAGTTCCAGCCTTTTTCGTTCCATGACCGTCAGGTCTTTTACCAGGATTTGCGCTTTATTTCCAAGACCGACCTGTTCAAGGATCTCCATGGATTCTTTTTCAGCAATGCGGAGATTGCTAGCTCGGTTCATGCCCGTAAGCTCTGCCAACCATCACATTCTGTAAAGCGGTGAAGTCCATGAATGGTTTGCACAATTGGAAAGTTCTGGCAATACCTTTGTGGCATACCTTGTAGCGGGGTAATCTGACAATTTCTTCTCCCCTAAAGGTGATACTCCCGGAATTGGGTTTAAGAATCCAGTAAGCAGATTTAAAAAGGTAGTTTTTCCGGACCCATTCGGTCCAATGACCCCAACGATCTCCCCTTCATCGATATGGAAATCGAGGTTATTCAGGGCCATTAATCCCCCAAAGTGTTTGCTCAGCTTTTCAACGGTTAATATGCGCATATTCCTCCAACTTGCAAATAGGTATAGCCACAAATAACACAAAGGTGAAAACTTCTGAAATTCAGGACCTCAACGATCTACATCGATCTGCGCAAACTTGTGTATCATACAGTGAAACGGCGTTTTGTAGATAAATATCGATTTATATCGGTTGTTTATGATTTTTACTGTGTTATTCTGTTTATGGCCTCCAATACTGATTTAATTTACGATCCGTATTTTTTCTTTTTATCCACCAGACATATAAGGAAAGAAACAAAGGCGGCAATCGGTTTGTATGACGGTATCAAAATCGACCTGGCAGCCATCGATCGTAATAAGCCCTACCTTTTCGATATCTGTCCCTATCTTTTGAGCAATTTCTCTTACGGTAACTGGCGGTAAAAACTCCATCACAATTTGTCTGGGTTTATCGATCGCCAGTTGTCCAAATAATTCAATATCGATCAACAATGGATCTCCTAAAGTTTTTCGAATACCGAATCCAGGTATTGATCTGGTACATCGAAAACAGCATTGTGAGGAGCCAGGGGTTCTTCCCGCATATACTCAGGAATTCTATAATCAGCTGATGTTATTCCCGCCAACCGGTTAAACTCAAGCTCATTTCGCAACACATTCCGGTTGAATTTATCCAGGTCCTCTTTTGTCCAATCCCAACCATATATCCCATTGATCATATCGACCATTAATTGCGGATCTGCTATGATCGGCGGCCTGGCAAACAGGCAAAGTCCTGTACTATCCAGCATGGCTGCAATGATCTGAAGCTTAAGAGAAAGCTCCTTTTGACCTTCTATTCCCAGAGGGTTTACTTCTTTCCTGGCACCAAAAGCGTTCCCGGCAGTGTGGTCTGCCCCCTGCGGAGAAGTGGCATAAGTCACACCATTCCCCTTTAAGCTGCGAGGATCATAACCAGGCATAGCCTGACCCAATGCAACAGGTACGCGGCGGATTCCGAAAACTTTTCCAGTTACGGCCGCTCCATTTCCAATAACGCGCCCTATTACCGTTCCTTCACCCACCTGGTTTAGAAGATTGATAAATCCTTGCGTATCCCCATACTCAACCAAACCTGCTTCCATTGCCACACCCATTGCAGCACCGGTTTCAATAGTATCAACTCCAAAGTCATTGCACATATAATTCAACAATGCAACATCATCCAGATTGCCAATTCCAAGATTCGATCCTACAAGGGCAATTGTTTCATATTGCATTGTTCCAACGATCTCCTTGCCGTTCTCGTCGACATAGTTATTACGACAGGCAATCACACAACCAGCCATGCAGCGAGTTCCGATCTTTCCTTCCCGAGCCAGGATAAACTCGCGCATATGCTCACCACGCAGGTCACTTGATTTATCGAAATTTCCACTACTAAAGTTACGTGTTGGCAGTGATCCCATCTCATTCACTGCACCGACGATGGAAGCAGTTCCATATAGATGCTGAGAACCTTGCGTTCCTAATTTCGGATCGTTTATAAGTTTCTGGGCAAATGCTTTTGATGCGGTCCTGAACATATCTGTATTTGCTAGAGGAATGGATTTTCCTGTAGGTTTATCAATTACTATCGCTTTTAGTCCTTTGCTACCCATGACCGCACCTAAACCACCCCTGGCGGCATGGTTACTCCGCTGATCCTTCTCCCCTGTACAGGCAATTCCTGCTCCGATCATCAGGAATTCTCCCGCCTGCCCGATAGAAATTACGGTTGCATCCAGTCCAAATTTCTCCTGAATCTTCTTTGACGTGGCATAAGTTCCTAAACCCCTTAAATCATCAGCTGTTTCAAGAACAGCGCCATTTATTTTGATATGTAACAAATGAAGAGAATTGTCCTGCGGCTGATTTTCGACGACAACTGCTCGAATACCTAATTTTCCAAAGATATCCCCGGCAGATCCACCCGCATTGGCTTCTTTTACACCATGTGTTAATGGACTTTTGGCACCTACAGAAAGCCTGCCCGCAGCGGTTACCCCGGCACCTCCAAGAAGTCCGGGGGTGAAGATCAATTTATTGTGTGGTCCTAAAGCATCGCAAGTTGGTGGCACTTCTTCCAGCAATAATCTAACGATAAAAGCTCTTCCTGAAAGTTGTTGGTATTTTTCAGGTACTGATGCAATTTGTATTTTTTGAGAATTCATATCAACACGTAAAATGTTCATCAATTGCTCCTAAAATGCAAAAAATATTAAATCGTCAGTAGAAACGGAGTGGCAATCACTCCGACAATGATCGAAAGAGAAATACAGGCAGCCGCAAATTCTGTATCCAATCCTTCAGAAGCTGCATACACCATGGGAACCATTCCTATGGGAACCGCAGAACCCAGGGAAACAATAATCCTGTCTAAACCCTGGAGGTTAAAAATGAGAACAATCACTTGTCCTAAAAGAAATCCAACACCCATCCGTAAGAATACAGTCAGGATTATTAGTTTCCACTTGGGGAATTTAAAATTGACGAAAACTCCAAGTGCGATCATTGCAAGGGGTGTGTTCGCCTTACTGACAGGAGTTAGCATTTTGATCAAGAAAGTGGGGAGATCGATACTGGTGAGGTTAATGATTAATCCAATGATTAAAGCCCATAAAATTGGGAGGGTGGCCACCTTTTTAATACTGTTCTTGTATCCACATGGAGTTTTATTGCCATAACAGGAAGCCAGGTAAAAACCATAACCACTTGCCATGAAGGAGTTCCCAATATCAAATGCTGCCAGCCGGCTTGCACCTTCCGGACCATATGCAGTCTGGATGATTGGAAATAGGAAAGTACCCAGGTTCATCACCATACTACCCAATATGATCACTCCCGCAATCGATGGATCAACCTTTAACCACTTTGCAATTGTGCCTGATAGAATTCGTAAACTTATTGCAATCAATAAACTACATAAAGCTAAAAATCCTAAGCTAAGTGGGTCAACATTTGCCTGGGAGACTGAAATAAAGATTACTGCCGGCAAAGTGACCGTAAGGATCAATCTACTCAATAAAGAACCATCTTCAGGTTTAATTACTCCTATCTTCTTCAATAAGAACCCAACCACCACTAAGCTGATGACAGGTAATACCTCGGCGACGGTTGGGTTCATTGAAGAGTCAGTAACCAGTAATTGTTGATCGGTTTAAGGAGGATAAGCAATTGTGTAAATATGCTTTCCACCATTCAGCGGTCCCTTTAGAAGAGCTTCAATCTCCGCTGGATCACGCATGGTCGTTTTATCCGTTGGAGGAAGCTGACCAGCCGGGAACCTGGTCATGATGTCACCAATCAATCGAACCATGTAATCTAACAAAACATCCAGTCCTGGTTTGGCTTTCTCTGCATCCGCCAGTGTTGGTCGACCGATCACACCCTCCGGGTAGACAAGAACTTCAATCCCGCCCAATCCGACGTGTTCATGACCTTTGATCGGTGCATGGTATACTTCGCCGCCTTTATCGACATGTCCCGGTGGGAGAAAACCTTCAGGTTTTGTATCAACTGCCAACTCCATATGCATAAATTCCGGAAAGAGCGCCAGCGAATAGGACCCTTCCACTTCACAGGCATGTTGGAATGGGGTATTAAAAGGACCGCCGTGGGCTTTGTCTTTCAGATAATCATGGATGACTGTCGGCCAGTGCAGCGAGATCAATAAGCTTGGTACTTGATATTTCTTTGCGAATTGATGCAGTGCCAAAGGAATAACTTCTTCCTGACCATGTCCATTGAGAAAGATCTGTTTACGAAAGCCCATATTCCAGAGACCGGCGATGATCGCGCGTAAATTTGCCAGGAAAGCATCCTCAGGAACAACTATCGTTCCGGGCATGCCGAGGTGATTATACGGGTGAGATCCATACCAGACTGGTTCTGCAATTGTGCAGCCTGTTTTCATAGCGACCTGCTCTGCCATTCTGGAAACAAGGAAGGTGTCTTCCCCCAGCGGTTGTGCCGCACCATGGCATTCAGTGCTCCCCACCGGGATGATGATGAGGTCGTTTGTTTTCAGGCGGGCATTGATCTCAGTCATATTCATGGTTTGCAAATACAAACCATCTGGTCGTTCCATGTGTCCACTATCCGGTGGAAACTGCCAATTACCCATAATGTCCTCCTTGATCAATTATTGCTTTTAGACACCTGATCAAATTAATATACAGGAAGATGCAAATCTGATGAACCTTTTGCAGATTGTTTTGCTTCTGGATAGTACTTGGAGACCATCTCAACAACAATCGATGCCTGATCTGCCATTTTCTTGGCATCACTTGCAGAAGTTAGTTGACCATGACCAGCCACAACAGAGTTACCGGTTTTGCAATGTACCGGGGCAGCCACTCTTACAATTTCTGGAGCTTCGTAAACACGAATAAAACCACCAGATCCCGGTGGATTGTCAGTGTGGATATCTAGTGGGGTCTTTATAGCAGCACGCAAAGCCGCGATCATGGGGAGCTGTAAGTCGCGAACCGGATTGATGCTGTTCGCGCCTAAACTTTCGAGCAGTTTAAATGAGCAAGGATTGCACTGACCCATATGGGCAGAGGTCTTGAAAATAATGTCTTTAGGAAGAGCACCATCCTGGCGCATTTGGTTGATCAACCACAACATACCTTCGTCATAGATGAGGAATCCACGGCAGCCATAATCATAACCACGTTTGATATCTTCCACGGCTCGAATCATTTGTTCCTGTCCACGCAGGCGATAACTGATCCGAACACCCTGTTCAGATAGTACTGTGGCTCCAGTATCATAGGTTGCCCTTGGGCCAACCGAAAGGAGTAGTTCAGCACCATATTGTCCACATAATTTGCAGTATTCTTTGATCTCCGCAGCTGTGTGCCTGAACATTCCATAGGTTTCGGTAACCCGGTTGATGACAATGTTGTTCTTGGTCGCTGTATCAAGCAAGGAAGCAACGGCATCAGCAGTATTTACGGTGGGTACTTCAATACGATATGCAGCACCATCTGGAAAACGCTGGTTGGAGGTTGGCATATCGAACAAGTCACCTTGAGGTAAACCAATCTTCTTTAAATAATCACGTGTCTCTTGAAATATCATTTTATTCTCCTTGAAATAATAAATAGACTTCTATTAACTACAGTGAGCCGGTAAAGGTGGACTGTAGACCCAGACTATTCTCAGTGGTTCATCACCAATGTTCTCAACTCGGTGTTTTACACCAATTGGTGAGTAGAAGGCGGTTTCAGGTCCTATTTCCCATTCCCCTTCCCCTTCAATCACGATTTTGGCATGTCCGCTGATCAGGAACAAAACCTCTTCTGATTTATCATGAACATGGTCAGGGATCATACTGCCAACTTCGGTGATGTTCATTCCCATGGATAGATTATTTACTCCTCCAAATTTTGGGGCAAGCAAAAGTTTACTAACCCGTGGGGGTTCCCTGAACTCTCCTGCGACATCCGATGCTTTGACAAATGGTAAATTCTTCATAACTTATCTCCGATGTATAGATTTAATGCTTAATCAGTCTCATAATGTAAAACTGTGTTTTATAAAAACAGTATAACGAAGGTTTCACTAGATGTCAATCACTTTCACACAATGAAACTATCACGGTTTTTCGGCACTAATATTTCCATCTTGACGAAAAGGTATTGATTTGTTATTCTATTATATGAAACTATATTTCAATAGATGAAACTATTATAAATTCTTTTTCGAAGATTTAGCTGGACTGGAGACAATATGGCAGAAGATACTTTTTATGTACCGGTTGATACCCTGAAGAGTTTTATCAAGGATGTTTTATTAAAAGTCGGTGTTCCTGAAAATGATGCGGAGACTTGCGCTACCGTGATCATTGAATTGGATATCCGCGGAATAGAATCGCACGGAATTGGTCGGCTCAAGTACTATTATGAGCGTATAAAAGCAGGTCAGCATAAAGTGGTGACAAATTTCGAAGTAGTAAAAGATACACCCACAACTGCAGTTATTGATGGACACCATGGCATGGGAATGGTTATCGGCACCCGATCGATGCAAATGGCGATAGAAAAAGCACGTCTTTATGGGTTGGGATGCGTTGCAGTCAGGAATTCAACTCATTATGGTATTGCCGGTTATTATCCATCGATGGCTGTGAAAGAAGGCATGCTCGGCTTTTCATTTACCAATGCCAGGCCTTCAGTATCACCAACTTTCGGAGTACAGCCTATGCTCGGAACAAACCCGATCGCATTCGGAGCGCCAACTGATGAGGCATTCCCATTTCTCTATGATGCTGCTACCCCTATAACGCAGCGTGGGAAAATTGAAGTTCTTGCTCGTGCTGAAAAACCCGTACCTGATGGTTGGGTGATTGACCAGAAAAGCAAACCAATGATCGATTCTTCTGATGCTTTGTCTGCCCTTGGAAATAGAACAGCTTCTTTCCTACCGTTGGGAGGTGCTGGAGAGATCCTCGCCGGTCACAAAGGATACGGTCTTGGAACGATGGTTGAAATCCTTTCGGCTTCATTACAATCCGGCTCTTTCCTGTATGGATTAACAGGTATTGGTACCGACGGGAAACCACAACCATTTAAAATCGGTCACTTTTTCCTTGCTATAAATATTGAGTTTTTTACTCCATTGGATGACTTCAAGAATACGACCGGAAAAATCTTGAGGGAATTACGAAACTCAACCAAAGCCCCTGATCAGGAAAGAATTTATACCGCTGGTGAAAAAGAGTATGAAATGGCATTACTTACTAAAAAGCGTGGCATTCAAGTAATCCCAAATTTACAAAAGGAAATCAATTATCTCCGAAAAGAATTAAATTTGACTGGATACAACTTCCCATTTTGATGAATGCTTTGTAGATACAAAAACGTACCAAGTTCATGTTTTAATAGATTACCTGATTTCTCCCTCCTTATGACCAACCGCGGAATAAAAAAATTGTCCGCGGTTGGTCTATTAATATTGAAAATTATTGAAAAATCCTTGGATATTATTTCATAAAACCAAATCTACGAGAAATCGCCTTTGTGGTCAGTATTAATTCCGCCGCCATCTCAGGAATTCTTTTCTTATCCAGGCGGCTAACAGGTCCTGGAATACTAACAGCTGCCATAACCCTGCCCTTTTGGTTATAAATTGGAGCAGCAATAGCCCGAACTCCAAGTTCCATTTCCTCATCATCAATGGAATATCCCTGTTCCTGGATCGTCGTCAGCTGTTGGATGAATACTTTCGGATCGGTGATTGTATTCCTGGTTGTGGCAATCAATGGTTTGGAAAGATATTCGTCTACTTGTTCGGTTGGCAAATGTGCGAGGAATATTTTGCCACTGGCTGTGCAATATGCGGGTAATCGGCGTCCAACAGTGGCCGCGATTGTTAGAGCATGATGACTTTGGATCATTTCAATATACAAGACTTGCATTTGATCAAGAAGGCTTAGGTCAACTGCTTCGTCCAACTGCTTGGCAAGCTGTGAAATATAAGGAAGAGCTTCCCGACGGACATCCATCCGGCGAGTTACATTGAAGCCAAGGTCTACCAATCGGATTCCAAGTTTATATTTCAGACCATCTGCTGATCGTTCAATAAAACCATTATTTAATAAAGTTGTGAGTATTCGATGTGTGGTGGCTTTATGTAACCCGACAACTTCAGATATCTCTGAAATACCTCTTTCTGGGTGGTCATCATCAAAGGAATTTAATATTTGTATTGCCCGCTCCACTGCTCTTACGTTGTAGTTGTTTTGGTCTCTCATCGAATTATCCTTTACCAATGAATATATGTTTAGTCTAGCATAAAATAATAAGTTGAGAAACGGAGTGAAAACTGAAAATGGTTCCCAATTTACCTAACCCACTGACAGTAAGAATTTAGCTATAATTTGAAAGATAAATATCTATCGCAATGACCAGTACATTACAGGAGATATTAAGACTCTAAATGATGCCCGTCTATTTTATCTTATTGTTTCGTTACGTGAAACATAGTATCATTTGTTGAAATACCTGATATAATTAAATAAAAATATGCGAGGAATAATGACCCTTACAGACAACCCAAACCCTCCAAAAATACACTATGCTATTATGGATACCCCTCCTCCTGCAGATACCGCATATATAAAAAACAAGTATTTGAATATTAGTTATGCAACCATTTCAAATGCACAAAAGTTGGACCTTTACTTACCTGAAGTAGGAAAGCAGCCATATCCTGTTATTGTAGCCATCCATGGTGGGGCATTCATGGGCTGTGATA
Source organism: uncultured Chloroflexia bacterium (assembly GCA_963757065.1). Classification (GTDB taxonomy): domain Bacteria; phylum Chloroflexota; class Anaerolineae; order Anaerolineales; family Anaerolineaceae; genus PNON01. The sequence continues at coordinate 37,262 of CAVWQC010000003.1, forward strand.
AAGGTGATTTGCAGATCATTCCAATGCTGGAGGGATTAAATCACGGGTTTGCGATCGTTTCGATCAATTACCGTATGAGTGGTGAAGCAAAGTTTCCAGCTCTTGTCCAGGATTCGAAAGCAGCCATCCGGTGGATAAAAGGAAATGGAAAAGTCTATGGTTTAAATTCTGAAAAGATTGTCGCCTGGGGAGGATCTGCTGGTGGGTATCTTTCTTCGATGCTTGCTGTTTCATCCGGGGTTAAAGAATTGGAAGATTTAAATCTTGGATATCCCGAACAATCATGCGATATTCAAGGAGCTGTTGTTTGGTATGGTCCGACAAATTTTCTAAAGATGGATGAACAATTATCAGCCAGTGGTTTGTTACCACCGGTAGGTTTCAGACACAACGAGCCTAATTCGCCAGAATCCTTGTTATTAGGAGATACGATCACCAGGATCCCGGAAAAAGTCCAGAAAGCCAATCCCGAGATCTATATTGGGAGCAAAGCACCGCCAATGTTGTTGCAGCATGGACGTAAAGATCCCGTAGTACCAGTGCAGCAATCCATAGAATTTGCGCAGAAACTTAAGCAGAAATTCGGTGAACAAAAAATCATCCTTGAGATAATCGAGAATGCGGAACATGCTGATCCAGCTTTTGAAACAAAAGATAACATTGAACGGGTATTAAAGTTCATTAAAGATCACATAATCTAATCGAAAAACTTGTATGTTTGAATATTTCAAAATCAATTTTGTCAAAAAAAACATTTGGTCAATTCAAGGCCTGGCCAATGATCTGATGCATTTAGTCATTGGTAGTAAAAAGGCATTGCTTGTAGATACCGGGTTTGGTGTCGGTAATCTATCAGGACTGGTGAGGAGTTTAACAAATCTGCCAGTTATCGTGGTAAATACTCATGGCCACCTCGACCACACAGGAGGAAACCCCGGGTTCCCTAAAGTATGGATGAACAATCTTGACCTCCCGGCATGGGAAGAAACCTGCACAGATAAACGAAGAATGGAAGATATAAAACGTTTCTACCCGGAGGATCATCCAGATTTCCAAATGGTCATGGGTGGATTTATAAAGAAATCGGCATTTAAAATGCTTCCGCTCGAACCAGGAACAAAAATCGATCTGGGTGACCGCCTATTTCAGGTAATTGAATTCCCTGGTCATACTCCTGGCTCAATTTGCCTGCTTGACAAAGAAGGAAGAGACTTGTTTACAGGTGATTCGATTGTGGCAACTCCTGTATGGATGTATTTGAAACATTCAGGCACTATAACCACTTATCTTGCAGGTGTAAAAAACCTGATCAAAATAAAAGATCAATTTGATGCCATTTATCCAGGGCATATGCCTACGCCATTAAATGGTGCTATATTATTTGACTTTGCAGATTGTGCGCAAGATATCATTGATTCGCCCCTAAGAGGGTATCCAACAACCACATTTGTCGGGGAAGGATTATCATGAACTCACGGGAAGGCCACTATTATTTATAATCCCGAAAAAGTGTACTAAGAATTGAATAACATACTTATTGAATAATACTTTGATGGATGGAGAATAAAATGTCTGTTATTACAAAAGATACTTCGCTGAACTACCACCACCTGGATGGGATTCCCGGAAAATTAGCCATTGTTCCCACCAAACCACTCGAAACTCAAACCGATCTAGGCTTGGCGTATACGCCAGGTGTTGCTTACCCGGTGATTGAGATTGCAAATAACCCGGACCTTGCTTATGAATACACTGATAAGGGCAATCTGGTGGCGGTCATTTCAAACGGGACGGCCATCCTTGGGCTTGGTGATCGAGGAGCCCTAGCCAGTAAACCGGTAATGGAAGGCAAAGCTGTCTTATTCAAGAAATTTGCCGACCTGGATAGTATCGACATTGAACTGGATTCACATGACTCTGAAACTGTGATCACGGTTATTACAGCGATCGCCCAGACTTTTGGCGGGATTAACCTTGAAGATTTTAAATCTCCGGAATGTTTTTATATTGAACAAAAACTTCAGTCGATGCTGGATATCCCTGTTTTTCATGATGATCAACACGGCACAGCGATCATTCTTGGAGCTGCATTATTGAATGCGCTGGAAATCACAGGAAAAAAGATCGATGAGATCAAGATCGTTTTTTCAGGTGCAGGAGCAGCAGCAATTGCATCTGCCAATCAATTTGTAAAGATCGGTGTGCCAAGAGAACCATATCTGGTTTTGTGATATTAAAGGACTGGTTTATCAAGGGGCGAAAAGAGGAAATGTTCCCGGAAAAGGAAATATTTGCCCAGGGTGAGCATGCTGCAACGCTGGCAGAGACCTTGGAAGGGGCGGATATGCTGATCGGTCTTATCCGTTGCCAATATCGTGACCGGTGAAATGCTTTCCCGCATGCGAGCATCACCGATTGTCTTTGCCATGGCCAACCCGGATCCTGAGATCAAGTTTGAAATTGTGAAACAATTCCGGCCGGATGCAATCGTTGGGACTGGAAGGTCCGATTACCCGAACCAGATCAATAACCTGCTCGGATTCCCCTATATTTTCCGCGGTGCGCTTGATGTTCGGGCACGCGCCATCAACGATGAGATGAAGATCGCTGCCAGTATGGCGCTTTCAAGATTGGCAAAAGAACCCGTTCCGGCGGATGTGCTCAAGGCCTACAATATTGACCACCTTGAATTTGGGCGGGATTACGTGGTTCCGAAACCGTTGGATAAACGCGTCTGCCTTTGGGAAGCGCCGGCAGTGGCAGAAGCTGCCATGAAGAGCGGAGTCGCCCGCATCGGACTGGACCTGGATAAATATGTATTGCAGCTTGAAAAACGATTATTGAAATAACAAGCAGAGGGTTTATGAAAAGTGATTTAACACAGGATATTCTGGAATTAATTCGCCTCACCTCAACTGACCTGCCGCTTCCAGTAGAGAAGAGATTGCGGGAAGGATTATCGGAAGAGGAAACCGGATCTCCCCGCCCGGGGAGCAATGAAGACCATTCTCGCCAATGTTGAAATGACCCGAAAGGTTTCCAAACCAATTTGCCAGGATACCGGGACGCCAATTTTCTTTGTTCATTTTCCAAAGGGAATGAATATCAGCGAATTAACGCAGCAAATCAGAACTGCCGTTGCACTTGCCACTCAAAAGACTTACTTGCGCCCTAACGCTGTTCATTCGCTGAGCGGAAAAAACACAGGAAATAACGTCGGGGATGAATACTTTCCTTCCATTCATTTTACCCAGGTGGAAGAGGAGACCCTGACCATTGATTTGATCCTAAAAGGCGGCGGATGCGAGAACGTGGGAGCCCAGTATTCACTTCCAGATGACCGGTTAAACGCCGGGCGGGATCTGGAAGGCGTCAGAAAGGTGATCCTCGATGCCGTGCATAAAGCCCAGGGGGAGGGTTGTGCTCCCGGATTTTTAGGCGTGGCAATTGGCGGCGATCGTGGAACATCCTACGCCGCCTCAAAAGAGGTCTTGCTGCGCGATCTCGATGATGAGAATCCTGATGAAAGCCTCAAAGGGCTGGAAGACCAAATTACGCGTGAAGCTAATGATTTGGGTATCGGTCCGATGGGCTTCGGCGGAAAAACGACAATATTGGGTACCAAGATCACCTCAACCTACAGGCTGCCGGCGTCATTCTTTGTGAGTGTGTCTTATATGTGTTGGGCATTTCGCCGCCGAAAGATGACCATTGAGGGCGAGAACGTATCATTCAAATAAGAGGGAAGTAAGTATGCAGATTGAACTTAAGACACCCATTTCCGACGCTGATATTCGTTTGCTCAAAGTAGGCGATTCTGTATCTCTATCCGGTGTGATCATCACCGGGAGGGATGCGGCTCATAAATGGATGCAGATAATTTCATCCATCCAAAAGCCGAGCCCTCAGCAGAAGATAAGGAGATATTTGCTGCCATTAAACCGATCCTGGACGGAAGCCTGATTTACCACTGCGGACCGGTAGTGGCGGGACTGGACACAAAGAATTATAAATTTGTGGCGGCCGGACCCACAACAAGCATTCGTGAAGAACCTTACCAGGCGGATGTAATGAAATTATTCAACCTTAAGGGTGTAATCGGAAAAGGCGGGATGGCTGGAAAAACACTCCAGGCTTGCCATGAATTACCGGCTGCCTATTTTCATGCTATTGGTGGCGCTGCCTTCTTGATTGCTGAAACTGTTAAGGAAGTGCTTGGGGTTTACAAACTTGAGTTTGGCGTTCCTGAGGCGATGTGGGTGATTGGGGTTGAGAACCTGCCTGTAGTTGTGACCATGGATTCTCACGGGGCCAGCCTGCATGATAAGGTTCGGACTCAATCCAGAGAAGTTCTTGGAAAGATTGATGTCGTAAGCCAGGATCAATAAACCTGGAATATTACTTGGTAGTTAAAAAGGAACAAACTTAAGCCAGTTTCTTCCTGGTTTTTGTTCTCTAATTGGCGATAATGATTTCCTATTTTGTTTTTGACCTGAACTCTAATTCCCTGGCAAACTCCCTGGCAACATTCGCCACTTATGGGCCAATTTCCAACATTCGTATCCACAGGTAACCGGTAGGCAGGACCTGCAACCGCAATCGCGGCGATTGGACGTTTGTTTTTATCCAGTATTGGCGCTGCCACAGCATTGATGCCTTCTTCGTATTCCTGTTCAGAATAGGCAAAACCACGTTCACGAACAAGGGAGATGATATGAAGCATTGTTTCTGTAGAACGGATCGTGTATGTGGTGTATTCCGGGAAACCTTGATCAAAAATTTCATTTACAATGGTTTCTGGTGAATAGGCAATGACAACTTTGCCAGAAGCAGTACAAAACGCCGGAAGCCGTTGACCCGGTTTGGCAGCAAGCGTGACTGTCTGGGGACTCGCATCTACTGCGACGTAGACCATATCCGAATCATCCAGTATCGATAGAGTAATGGTCTCACGATAAGTCTCATTCAGTTGTTTCATGTAAGGGGCAGCAATTTCACGGAGGTCGTTCTTTTCCAGTGTAAGGAACGCCATTTGCAGCAGTCGATTTCCAGGTTTGTAAAGTCCACTTGCCAGGTCACGCTGGACAAACCGTTTTGCCTCAAGGGTTGCTAACAGTCGATGTACAGTACTTTTGTGCATCCCCACTCGTTCGGATATCTGCGTCATAGTCAATTCTGGTGTCTTTGACGAAAAACATAAAAGAACATCCAGGGCACGTTCAACTGCTCGAATTGATTCGCTCAATTTATTCCTCTTTTGACAGGTTTTCAAGATTGTATCAAAATCCAATACAAGTATACAGTAAAAAGGAAATCAACATATTGACAAGTTGTAGGAAATTTGTTATTCTATAATGTATTACTTCATGAAACTTTGTCTTATAGTATGAAACTTTTTATTTTATATATTGTACTCCCGGGAGGAGAAATGTCTGAAATGTTCAGTTTAGCTGATGCCACCATGAAAGTCATTCAGGATCGCCGCAGCATTCGTGAATATTCACCCGATCCGGTATCGGATCATGATCTGGATCTCATACTTGAAGCCGCGAGGCAGGCTCCTTCAGGCGAAAACGCACAACCCTGGCGATTTATTGTTGTAAAAGATGATTTGACCCGCAAAAAACTGGGCGCCATCGCTGGTGGAGGAAGCGGACGGCGTTTCACTGCGGAATACGTAACCAAAAAAGATGCAGGAACGATTTTCAAGCCTGGAAGATGAAGCCAAAAAAGAAGGCAGCTTTTGAAAAATTCACCTCCGGGCAGGTGTCTGCTTTTCTGGCAGATGCTCCGGTTGATCTAATCATTATAGGTAAAAAAGATGTTTGGGATCTGCCTTTCGATACGTCAGCTGCCATTGAGAATATTCTTCTCATGGTAACTGCTCTTGGCTTGGGAGCATGCTGGGTGATTGCTCCGTGTATTGATATCCGAGATGAAGAGAGAATTAAATCACTCTTAGGTATTCCGGAAGATTATAAAGCAGTAAGTATTTTATCCATCGGACATCCCACAAGGCCTCATCGGCCTCGACCTCGCATTGCCATCAAAGATCTGGTTTTCTCTGAAAAATGGGGTAATTCATATTACAAGGAGGAAGCATGAACAAGAATAATATTCCCCTGGATTACAGCAACGGAGTAATGTTTGAACTGGAAAAAGCTTTCTGGGACGAAAGAGGAAAAGGTGCCCGTTTCAGAATGATGAACGTGGGAAAGGAATTTTACAAAAATAATGTATTACCACTAATCAAATCAGCAGAAATCGATAATATTCTTCTCACGATTGGATCATTATTAAAGGAGAAGGGTATTGTCAGCACAGTTACATACAATAGAGAGGACCGCCTGCTGCGTGTAAGCGTGAAAGGTTGCGTTCATCGCCAGGTTGAAGATCAAATGGTCGCTCATGGCATTGAGCCATTTACCTGTATTCCAGCCAATATTATCATCATGGCCATTGAAGAAAAGTTGGATCGGCAAGTAGAATTGGCTGAGATAAAAGTTGATGAAGGTGCTTGCCAACTTCTGTTGATCGTTTTTGAAAAACGCCTAGCTGTAAACTAGGAGGTGATATGTCTAAAGTCACCTCTCTTGCTGAAGCTGTAAAGACAATCCCAAATGGCTCTCATATAGCATTATCAGGTTTTGCAATCACCCGCTGTGCGATGGCATTTGCCCGCGAGGTAATCCGCCAGGGAATAAAAGACCTTACAATTTCTCAGTGTGTTGGCGCTATGGATGCTGACCTTCTGGTTGGGGCTGGAGCTGCTAAACGATTAATCTATGGTGGAGGCTCACTTGACCGATTTGGCAGGTTGGCCTGCGTTAACCGGGGTATCGAGGATGGCTCTTTGGCTGCAGAGGAATACAGCAGCTTGTCAGTCGCTTTCCGCTATTTGGCTGGGTCCCTGGGTCTGCCCTTTATTCCGATAAGGTCATTACAGGGTTCAGACCTCTTGAACAGAATTAATGAACGTTCCAGTTCTGATGTGGCGTATGTAAATGATCCTTTCTCGGGTGAACGGTGGCTCTCACTTAAGCCATTATTACCCGATGTGGCGATCGTTCAAGTGCAAATTGCAGATGAAAATGGTAATGCCTGGATCATGGGGCCACGATGGGATAACGTCGAACAGGTAAAAGCCAGCAAGCGGACTATTGTGATCACCGAACACATAGTCCCTGCTGATTTTATCCGTCGGGAGCCTGAGCGGACGGTTATACCCGGGTTACAGGTTTCCCATGTTGTTGAGCAGCCATTTTCGGCTCATCCGACCTCTGTTTATTCTGAGTACGATTATGATTCGGGAATGATAGAAAAGTATGTCGACGCATCTGTCTCCCACGAAGCCTTTTCTGCGTTTGTAAAGGAATATATTATTAATACCAAAGACGAGTGGGAATATCTGAATAAAGTCGGGGGTATTCAACATTTGAACAGCTTTCGAGCTGACCCGATCCTGGGATATTAAGGAGAAAGAAAAGCAATGATTCTTGATTATTCACCTTCAGAATTAATGGCTGTTTCGGGCGCTCGGGAGCTACAGGATCACCAGGTCGTAGCAGTAGGATTGGGATTACCCGTGGTTGCATCTTTCCTGGCTAAACAAACACACGCACCTAACATGACTATGCTTTTTGAATTGGGAGTGATTGACCCTGAACCCGTTGATTGCGGTGTAGGTTTGGCTGATCCTCGAGTTTGGTATCGGGCAAGTGTATTAAGCAGTTTTGTGGATATTTTGGGAACAGTTCTACATAAAGGGTTGGTTGATGTTGGTTTTTTGGGCGGACTCGAAACAGACCAGTACGGAAATCTCAATACAACCCTGTTGGGTGATTCACACGGCACATTCAGACATATGGTGGGAAGCGGTGGTGCCAATGATATAGCTTCTTGTGCAAAGAGTACTGTGATCATCATGCGGCATGAAGCACGAAAACTCAAGAAGAGTATATCGTTTAATACCAGCCCCGGTTACTTGAGCGGTGGCAACAGCCGCGAACAAGCTGGTTTACGGGGAGGTCCAAAGCGTGTGATCACGGATAAAGCGATCTTCGGGTTCCATCCTGAGACTAAACAGATGATGCTGTTATCAATTCATCCTGGTAACACAAAGGAAGATGTATTAAATACAATGGGTTTTGTACCAGCTTTACCGGAAAACATTCCTTTCACTGAACCGCCAACCCAGGAGCAGTTACGATTGATCCGTGAAGTAATTGATCCGAAGCATATGTATATGGGATAGATTTTATTGGTCTACTTATTAATAAGGAAAATTTAATATGGGATATGTCGTTACAAGTGAATGTATTTTATGTGGTGCATGTATAAGTGGATGTGATAATGAGGCAATCACCGAAGGTGATACTCAGGCACATATAAATACAGAAATATGTGTTGAATGTGGTACATGTGAGCGGAATTGCCCTTCAGGTGCGATCATTTATGAGGAAGACCAGGTTTGATAAAAGTACTACTTTTGATTCCAATTAAATAACTAACTGACTATAAGTAAAATTAAAACTTGATTATTTGTTTTTGGATATGTTACGAGTAATCATCCCGGAAAGTGCTGCTGATCCAACTTCACTAGTGATTAAATTGCCTAATTTCCTAATCGAATCCCCCAACGCAACCATGCGATCACGAGGGAGCCTATACGCGGGAGCAATAATGGCAATTGCTGCGATCGGATAACCATCTTCCGAAAGAATCGGTGCTGCAACCGCGTTAATCTCTTCATTGAATTCACCTTCGGATATTGCGAATCCCCTACGACGCGATTCACGTATATCCATCATCAGGTTTTCTAAGGACATGGTTGTTTTTTCTGAATACTTGGATAAATTTGAATTTAATACACTTAGAACCTGATCATCTGGAAGATAAGCAAGGATTATTTTACCGGAGGCTGTATTGAATGCAGGAAGGCTTGGCCCCGGTTCAGGAGCGAGGGTTAAATGTTGTTTGCTCTCAACAACCTGCAGGTGAAAAATTCTATCACCATCAAGAACCGCCATGTTTGTTGTCTCACCACATTCTTCAGATAACCGCTGAAGATATGGTAATACCCAATGCTGATCAAAATCCTTATAAGCCCGTAACGCTAAATCCAGAATTCGAAACCCCAATTTATATGTTCCAGTGTCAGAGTCTATAAGCAGAAATCCCTTGGAAACGAGGGTAACGAGCAACCTGTAGACGGTACTCTTATTAATGCCTATTCCACTAGAGATTTCAGTAAGGGACAATAAAGGTTTCTCGCGTGAGAAACACAGGAGAATGTCGAGCGCTCGATCTAATGTACGAACAGTTTCAGGCATGGGGAATCTCTACCTTGTAAATATATAAAATATAGCAGTGAAGGATTGATTTTAAGAAGATTTGAATGCATTGTGTATTATATAAATTTAGTAGTCTCTATGCAAATTATAAATATCAGTATGCATTAATTCATTCAGTAATCCTAACATTTTTACATCGTGCATCGCCTGTCTTGCAGCTAATCTCGGATCGCTCTTTAGAACTTGCCGGTAATAATTAAAGGATTCAAATTCTACGGTAAGAAAACCTGAGTAACCGATTTCATCCAGATTGAAATTTTGAATTCATTCCAGGGAACTTCTCCTTCACCCAATAATGGGAATTGAAAAGTCTCTCCGGGAAGTCCGCCCGGTCTGCCTACAGCATCCTTAAGGTGGCAATGGACGATCTTGTCACCCAACTGTTTTATGACCCAACCGGTGTCATTTTGATAAAGGATCCCATGAGAAGGATCAAAATTTACCCTCAGATTCGGCGAATCAAATCTTCGGAATAACTCCATCAAGGTGTAATAATCATGCACCAGATGGCCAAAGACCGGCTCAACCGCCAGAACCACATTTTCCTTTTCTGCAATGGTGATTAACTGGTCAAATGCACTTAATTACCAGATCCCAGGCCGAGCCTTCCGATATATCTTTTGTTAGTCTTGGCGCGATCGGATCCCATGGGGCAGGACCGGTAAATAGATTAATTGGAGCTTTAGAACCTGACCTGCCAATTGCCCGGATAATTTCAACTGTATGTTTGATCCGGTCAGACCAGGTGTTTTTGTTCAGGGTCACATAATCGATCTGAGCCACCCATTCGGTGACCTGCAACCCTTCCTTTTCGCCCGCAGTAATCAGGTTCCTACGGTCTTGATCTGATTTTTTCCGCGGATCAAACCACGCCAAAGGCCAGGAAATTCCCTGATATCCCTCTTGAGCCAGGATCTGAGTTACTTCCTCTGGACTCAAATCGACTAAAATTTAATCCAGCCAGGAATCCAAGTTTTCGAATCATGTTCCGATCTCGCTTTTTATTAGTGGTGAAAGATCAGGCTCATTCATTTTCACCAGCCTTTTTAATGCGGAGGCGGTATATGCATATTTAATTACTTTAAGGGTATTTCTAGCATCTTCGGGGTTAACTGTAAAGGAGCTATCACTTCCCAGGCAGTCTACTGCATGAGATGATCCCGCTTCTGACAGAATCAGCCCACCAGGTATCCGGGGAATGTTCAACGTTAATAGGTACTTGTTGTTGATCCACAAAATAAGTGATCGGGTCAGCAGATTCGATAACGGTATGGATACTGCCTTTTTCACCCCAGATGGATCGGGTTTCACTCCACTTCTGACCACTTGAAGCATACGTAACATGAATATTTACGATCTTATCGGGATATTGCATGATCAGGCTGGCTGTATCATCAGCTTTATTAACAGCATCCACCACAAATCTACCCATGGTACATTGGACCGCTTCCGGCATTCCAAACCAATCAATAGCAAGATCAACTACATGAGTTCCACTATCAGCAAGGGCGCCGCCTCCGGCTCTAGCGAATGTCCCTTTCCAATTTTCCGGAACATTCATTCTTGGCAATTCGCTTCCAGCAACAATAAGATTTGCCATTACAACCTTACCCAAAGTTCCACTATTAATGATCTCTTTTACTTTTTGGTAAACGGGTAAAAATCTTTCATTCAGGGCGACAAATAATCGTTTCCCCGCTTTTGTTGATGCAGCCATCATTTCATCAGCCTCATCCAGGGTAAGGCTGATGGGTTTTTCAAGGATGACATGTTTTCCCGCCAGGAAAGCCTGCAAGGCTATCGGGTAATGGAGATCATGCGGTAAGCAGATATCCACAATGTCCACATCCTGATTACCAAGCAATAATCGAAAATCTGATTCAATTTGTTGAAATGAATACTCCGTCGATAGTGTTCGCGCTTGTTCCGGATCCCCTTCGCAAAGTGATACCCTAGATACCAATGGATGATTAAATAATGCATCCAGATGCACCCTGCCAACCATCCCACAACCAATTAATGCTACATGAAAACCCATTTTCGGAACCTATTATCCTAAATTTTTACAGATTGTCCTGAACGGGCAGATTCCTGGGCTGCCAATGTAAATTTCAAAATATCCCGACCTTGCTCCCCTGTGAATAATGGCGGTTCACCTTTGAAGTAAGCATCGATGAAGTGCCTGGTTGAATTTACGAAGCTTGATTCCCAACCAACTTCCATATCCGAGAAGGTCTTTACCTGCATATCTTTATACATGACCACCGGCGGGACATCCATCATCTTACCGTGTCCCCGCGTGACCCAAATCACACCTTTGGTTCCGGTGATTTCTATCCGGTCGTCTTGAGCGTAATGCTTGGTGTCCAGAACCATCTCTGGTGAAAACACGACCTCCAAAGATCCAACCCGATTTCCAGGAAATTTCCATGAGACGATCGCCGGGGAATCAAGGACTCCAATATTCACCCCTTCATTAATGGGTGTTGCTCCTATCCAGGCATGGACTTCTTCGGCCATTCCCATGAAAAACCATCCGAGGGAGAACTTATGATGACCATCATCGAATACAAGCGGACCACCGCCGCATGTTTTCGGATCAAACCGCCATTCCTGTGCTGAAAATGGCACCTGCCATGCATGCGGAGACGTAGCGGCATTACTTTTGATTCTGATCGAAAGAGGTGTACCAATTTCTCCATCCATAATTAATTGCTTCGCTTTTAATACTGGCGGATAAAAAATAAAGTTTTCAAAAACTTTAAAGATCACCCCGGCCTTCTTGGTTGCAGAGATCATTTCATCCGCTTGCTCGACGGTGATAGCCATTGGTTTTTGGAGCGAAATATGTTTTCCGGCTGCTGCGGCATCCAGTGTAGCCTGATAGTGCAGATGGTGGGGAAGTAAAATTTCGACAAGGTCAATTCCCTTCTCTGCCAACAGATCATGGTAATTTGTAAAAACCATATTGGAAGGCACACCCCAGGCTTCTGCCCGTTGACGTGCGTTTTCAATGTTCACATCACAAACTGCCACCAGCTCGGATTTTTCGTTTTGTAAATACTCGATTGCATGCAAATCAGATATACGTCCAGTACCTATGAATCCAACTCGTAGTTTATCCATTTATATACTCCACCTTGTTATTTGAATAATTGGTTCTATTGAAATTGGGGATGACCTTTACTACCTATCACCGAAAACTTAATTTTGCAGTCAAAGATTTTCCAATATCCACAACAATAGTTGCCACCTTTTGCATTTGTTCCAAGGAGAGCCTGCTGGTTGGCCCGGATACTCCTACGGCTGCAACACACTTACCTCTGTAATCAAAAATTGGTACAGCAATACATCTGACTCCCGGGTTATATTCTTCATCATCAACCGCATAACCCTGGCTTCTAACAATTTCCAAATGCCGTTCCAAGATTGCCATATCTGTGATCGTTCTCAAGGTAAATGGGGTTAATTCGGAGTTAATTGGCACACCAGCAAACCCCAGAAATATTTTCCCTAAAGCTGTGCAATGTAAGGGTGCTAATGTTCCTATCCCTGTCGTTACCCTTAATGCGGATGGAGATTCTTCCTGATCGATATAGAGAGCCTGCCCCTGTGCAACGATTGCCAAATGAGAACATTCTCCAGTCAGTTCCACCAATTGTTTAAGGTAAATCTTGGCTGTGTCTCGAAGCGGGGTTCTCATTAATAGCATCCGGCTCAAACGAACTACTGATGGACCAAGTATATATTTGCGGCCATCCTGCTCCCTTTCGGCGAAACCATAATTAGCTAAGGTCTGCATCATTCTCGAGATGCTGCCTTTATCCACCCCATATTCGTCAGCCAATTCGGTAATACTTAGGCTTTCTTTTGATTGGGCTAGTTTTTCGATTATTTGTAATCCCCGCGCCAAACTTTGAACTTCACTCATTTCTGCCTCAATTTTCTTATACTATTACGACAAATCATCAGATTCTTACAACTTCGAAACAATTAATTTATTTCTTCCAATTTCACTATTTATTTTCTTAATTCTAATATATATAAATTATCCTGATTGCTCAAGAAAAGCTTCAACAACTGCTGCAACATTTACATCAGGTGTTTCAGGTTGAATTTCTTTTGCAGGTCCAAGGATATACCCACCGCCCTTGCTCATATCCCGGCATAAATGCCTTACTTCCTCTTTGATCTCTGCAGGTGATCCAAACGGGATCATGTTCTGAGATCCTAAACCACCCCAAAAAGTGATCTTATCTCCATATTTTTGTTTGAGGTCATAGGGATTATTATTCCTGGCTTCAGGTTGAACGCTCTGGTATACATCCAATCCAATTTCGATCACGTCAGGGAGAATTTTTTCGATGGCACCACAACAATGGGAAAGAACATATTTTCCCAATTCATGGGTGCGGCGGTATAATTTTTCATAACGGGGTTTAAAGAGTTTGCGCCATCGATCTGCTCCAATTAATACACCTTGCTGGAAACCCCAATCATCAAAGAACCAGATGCCATCCACGGGTAGTAATAATAACCTCTCCAGGATTTCCAGTTGATGGGCCAGCAATTTATCCAATAATTCTTCATAGAAATCCAAATTGGCTACGACATCCATTAACACATTTTCAAATCCTCGCAACACCCAGCTTCGTTCAAATAATCCAAATCCATAAGCGGCTACCACAAAGCTGTTTTTTTGTTCCTCTATTAATCGCAGTGCATTGGCTTCAAAACCTTCATCAAAAAGATCGCTAACTTTTGGAAATGTATAGCCTTCCAAGCTTGGTTGAGTTAATGCGGGTTTCTCAAGGGCAAATGGACGCAAATCCAATCGCCATTCACTCCCATAAGCATCAGTGTATTTTTCCAGACCCAGGTCCAAATTGATTCCGGTGCTGGGAAGTGGCAATTGGTAGATAGCGTTATCCACCCTGTCCCGCCATGAGTTATTCCCGTAGAACTTATCAAGTCGTTCCTCAATATTTGATCCCGGATCAAACATTAAATGGTAGGGAACACGGTCTGTTTCTTCATGATTGATCTGGGCAATCACGCGTTCTTTTTGGGTCATCGACATCGTAAATCTCCTATGCTTACCCTTTAACTGCCCCCATCGTCATTCCTTTAATGAAATAGCGCTGGAAGAAAACGAAAATGATTAAAGTAGGAATGCTTGCTACTACTGCCATCGCACCCTGGGCACCATAAGCCACCCTGTACTGCCCCTTCATGGATATCAAACCTACCATAATGGTGCGCATATTATCCGACTGGGTAAATATGATCGGGAATAGAAAATCATTCCAGATCCAGGTAAATTGCAGCGTAGCTAATACCGCTAACGCTGGCAGGCTGACTGGCAGCATAATCTTTAACAGCACATCCAGTTCACTTGCTCCGTCAATGATGGCAGCTTCACGAATAGCCATGGGAATCGAAGAAAAGAAATTCCGCATGATCAATGTGCAAATTGGTAAACCAAATGCAGCATGTGTAATGATCATTGGCCATAGTGTGTCGTATAGTTTGACTTTGTTGTAAAACTTAAAGAGAGGGATGAGGACAATTTGCGGCGGAAAAAATAAACCTGCAAGAACAAAGATAAAGAGTAATTCGCTTCCTTTAAAAGGAAGTTTACTAAAAACATAACCCATTAGAACGCCAAGCATAATGGATATGAACGTTGCCGGAATTGTCACAAGAAAAGAATTGCGCATATAGGTTTGAATATTTGCAACAACCCAAACTTCTTTATAGTTATCAAGGTGAAGCAACTTTGGAATCGACCACAATCCATTTTTCGCGATCTCAGCATCCAATTTAAATGAGGTAAGGATGACACCTAAGCCAGGAAGGATATAAATAAAAGCAATTATTGTGATGATCACATATAAAAATATCTTTCGATATTTTGCGCCACCGGTTCTGCTCCAACTCTTTGCAGTACGCTGGCTTTCAACAACCACCTTATTAGTCATATAGGTGCTCCAATTTCCTTACCTGGCGGAAGTAAAACACAATGATAACCATGGCTATGAGAAAAAGCACAACTGCTATCGCACTGCCATACCCCATATAATATTTCTGGAATGATTCGTTATACATGAACATCGCCAGTGTATCGGTTGTATGAAATGGTCCTCCCTTTGTCATCATATAAACTACATCAAAACTTTTTAAAGAATTGATAATGGAAAGCGCTACAACCACAACTGTAGCAGGGCTCAATAAGGGTACGACAACATGCCGCAAGGATTGTAAGTAGTTTGCACCATCCATTTCGGCTGCCTCAGTTAATTCAGAAGGAATGGATGTTAATCCAGCCAGGAATATTACCATTGCCAGCCCTATTTGCTGCCATGACCAGGCGATGATAACTGATCCCAAAGCAGTTTTGGTGTTTGCCAACCATGCAACTGTGAGTTGATCCAAATGAACCAATCGCAATACTGTATTGATCAATCCCCAATCAGGTTGATAGATCCAGATCCATACCTGACCTATAACTGCTAACGAAAGACAGATCGGTAAATAAAAGAGGGATTTATAAAAATTAGCTCCCCAAACACCTTCGTGGAGTAGTAGAGCCAGTGTTAATCCTCCACCAACAGGTAAGACGACTGCAGCTGCCATCCAAATTACCGTATTCGTTATTGCATTAATAAATAATTCATCTTTAAATATTTTTGTATAATTTTCCAAACCTGTCCAATGGTAGGCATTTCGAAAGCCATTCCAATCGGTGAAACTATAATAAAATGAGCTAAAAAGGGGAATAATTACAATTATTGTGTAAATTGCCAGGGGCACAATTGAAAACAAAATAATCCACTTGCGGCGGTTCCAAACCACGGGCAACTCCTATTGTGAGGGATCAGGAAAATATTCTTCCATTACCATTATTATAGAATATATTTTCAGCTTAAAACAATAATATTTTGAATTGGAGATGAGATATATGGGCAGCCCATGATCAGGCTGCCCATTATCCCGTTGGAAAATATTATTTCTTGAATACTTCAGCAGATTTTACCTGAGCATCCGCAAGGTATGTAGCATATTGTGATGGATCGTTCATCATCAATGCGCCAAGGTCCAAACCAATTTCAGCATTTGGCGGGGTTGTGGAAAGATCATAAGCTGGGAGCCACATGGTTCCACCAGCGATATAATCCAACGCTTTCTTCATAACAGGGTTGAATGTTGAGGTATCGGTTGATGAAGAAGCGGGTAGCGCACCCTGTCCCTTTGCCCATAAAAGCTGCATTTCAGGTTGAAGTGCCCAGGCGATGAATTCTTTTGCGCAATCAGGATTCTTTGCATCCGCTGGGATTACCCATGAATCAGTGGAAGCAAAGGTAGCCGGAGGAATAGCAGGATCAATCACGGGGAATGGGAATACATCATAATCCACACCGGCGGTCAGACCATTACCATCCCAGTATCCAGTGACCCATGTGCCCATCAGGGTCATAGCTGCTTCGCCTTTTGCAACCTGGTCGGCAGCATCAGTATATGTATATGCATTGGCATCTGGATAGAAGTAACCCTTGTCAATCAGTTCCTTCCAGAGTTCCATTGCTTTCATTACCTCAGGATCATCAAATGCAGCCTCACCAGCTTGTAGTTTGGCTCTGTATTCATGACCGGCAGTATAGCTAACCAGAAAATCGGTGAAGAACTGGGCTGGCCAGCGGTCTTTAGATCCCAAAGCGATCGGATATACACCGGTAGCTTTAATTTTGTCACAAGCGGTAATAAATTCATCCCATGTCTCGGGTGTCTTCGTTACGCCGGCAGCTTCCATAACCTTCGGGTTAAAGAAGAAACCTACATAATGGAAGTTCTGAGGAATGGAATATACACCACCATTGTATTGTGTGGATCCTTGAATTCCCGGTACGACAGAATCTGCAAATTTTTCAGCAGCCCAGAAATCAGAGAGTTCCATTAATGCATTGCTGTCTACAACAAATTGAACACGAGCGCCAGCCCAGTATGAGAAGACGTCAGGTGGGTTTTCACCAGCAAGCATGACCAGGATCTGAGTTTTGAAGTCTTCATGACCGGTAGTATTATCAACCAGTTCGCATTTTTCGCTTTGTGCATTGAATCCATCAATGATCGTGGTCATATCTTTTTTGCCCATATCGCCGGAGTAATAATGGACAATATTGGCTTTCGTCTTTTCTACTGCAGCGGGAGCAGCAGGTGCAGCGGGAGCAGCGGGTGCAGCAGGAGCAGCAGGTGCAGCTGGAGCTGCGGGTTCAGCTGGAGCTGCAGGGGCAGCCGTTGGTGCAGGTTGGCAGGCGGCAAGGAGCATAGCCAAAATAATTAATCCGCCCAGCAAAGTCCAATAATACTTTTTCATCTCGAATCCTCCTAAGAATTTCTGAAATTGAATGATACTAGATCGTTATTCAGCATTAAAGATTGTTCTGGTTATCACCACCTCCCCGGCACAGACATCAAAAAAACATTACAAAGGCTATTGACAGTCAGAAGAATATCTTGGCAATGAATTTGGCCTAATGGTATGACCAATTATATTATTTCACCATTTATATGGATTGTCAACAGCTAATACTATTAGCCCATTCAATGGTAATTATTAGTGCTCAAACATCAATATACAACTATTATGTTTTAATTGCAACTACCAATCTGTATTTTTCTACTATATCGCGATTATTTATGTTTCCTATTGAATATTGTTGTTATATATACTATACTGTTGTATATTAACAATTATCTGAAATTATTGCTATTATGGATTATCACTGAAATTTATTGCCAGGTGGAAAATTATGACCGATGCGGATAAAGAAAACACTATCAGAGATTTGGCTCAGATGAGACTTCAGCGGGCAATGAATATTGCTTCGGCTGGAGGTTTACAAAATGCCATCGATAACGGAATTCTACCCACAAGGATAGATCTCACGGTATCTGAAGCGATCATACTTGGGTTGATGAAACAGGGTGTTAAGAAGTTTGTTGCGGTCTTTGGCCATGGATCCACGGAGATAGGGGAAGTCCTTCGTATATATCAACAGGCTGGCCTGGTAGAGGTTTTTAATGTCAGGAACGAAATCGAGGCATCACATGCTGTGACAGCGTTGAGATGGATAACTGGCGAGAAGGCAGCAGTCATCGCCTCGATCGGCCCAGGCCCACTCCAAGCTTTAGCCGGCTCGCTCGTTCCTCTGGCAAATGGTCTGGGAGTATGGTATCTGCTGGGCGATGAAACCACAGAAGATGAAGGTCCAAATTTTCAACAAATCCCGCACCCAAAACAGGGTCAATTCGCAGCTTTATTTGGAACAATGAATCAAGCCTATAGTCTACATACTCCTCTGGCGATTAGTACAGCTTTACGCCGGGGATTAAATGCGGTAGATCACCCTCATCAGGCTGGCCCATTCTATCTATTGCTGCCAATGAATATCCAACCGGTTGAAATGAAACAATTCAACCTCGATGAACTACCGGAAGGTGCTCCTCCACGATTGGGGGCAGCGGCTGATTTTGGGATGTATCAAGAAGCTCTTCAGGAGATACAAAAAGCGAAAAAGATCGTGGTCCGCCTTGGCGGTGGAGCAAGGAATGCTGGTCCGGAAATTTCGGAATTGCTGGATTTGGTCGATGGCATGGCGATAGTTGCCCCGGTTGTCAGTGGCGTCATCCCATACCATCACCCAAGGAATATGTCGGTTGCCGGATCCAAAGGGTCAATATCCGGAAATTATGCAATGGAAAATGCAGATCTGCTCATTGCAATTGGATCAAGGTTTGTCTGCCAATCTGATTGCTCCAGAACTGGTTTTCTTAATGCGAAACATGTCATAAATATTAATACCGACTTCGATGCGGCAACTCATTACAATAAAACAACAGCACTTGTAGGTGATGCCTCACCAACTTTAAGAATATTAATAGAAACAATAAAGAAATCAGGAATGAAATTACCTGGAACCAAATCAGAATGGTATGTGAGATGCCAGGAAAAGAAAACAGAGTGGGAAGCTTATAAAGCTGCCCGGTTTACAAAGGTCACATTACCCGACCCAGTCTGGAAAAAAGAAGTCTTTACTCAACCTGCAGCGTTGAAAATTGCCACTGATTGGGCCAGAGCCCATAAGGCGATCACGATATTTGATGCCGGTGACGTTCAAGCGAATGGTTTTCAAATCGTGGAAGACGATGATATCAAGCAAGGCATCACGGATGGAGGTGCCAGCTACATGGGCTTTGCAGGATCTGCAGTTTTAGCTTCCGGATTGTCTGATTCTGATTTCTACCCGCTGGCCATCACCGGGGATGGATCTTTTATGATGAACCCGCAAGTTTTGATTGATGCCATTGAGCACCATGCCAAAGGCTGCATTCTTGTAATGGATAATCGGCGTATGTCGGCAATTTCAAGCTTACAGATGGATCAGTATGGGGTAGATTTCGCAACGAACGATTCTGTCGAAGTGGATTATGTTTCTCTTGCCAGATCAGTTAAAGGAGTCCAAGCAATATTCGGAGGTTATGATCCTGGTTCGTTAACTTCGGCGTTGGATAAAGCTTACTCGTATGCGGGATTAAGTGTTATTCACCTGCCAGTTTATTACGGCCCAGATGTACTTGGCTCTCTGGGTGCATTTGGACGATGGAATAGCGGAAATTGGTCTGAGAAAACCCAGGCGTTACGACACGATATTGGCCTTTAGTCCAGTAGATCGGAAACCCATGAATAATCACATCCCCCAGGACAAACTTTCAGTAAAAACGAAACTCTTTTATGGTATTGGAGATGTAGGTAATGCCATTGTCAATTCAGCAATTCAATTTTTCCTGCTGATATTTTATACTGATGGGGCTCTGTTGGCACCTGCTTTGGTTGGAAGCGCATTGTTGATCGGGAAAATTTGGGATGCGGTTAATGATCCATTATTTGGATGGATATCAGATCGAACGTCCTCAAAACGATTTGGCAAACGTAGGGTATTCATGATCTTTGGTGCAATTCCACTCGGAATTAGCATCATGCTGCTCTGGTTCGTTCCAAAAGGATTAGACCAATTAGGCGTTTTTCTATGGATCGCACTGACTTTCATTCTTTTTGATTCGTTATGGACTTTTACGAATGTTCCATATTACTCCCTTTCAACAGAATTAACTGAAAATTATGATGAAAGATCCAGCCTGACCTCCTTCCGGATGATCCTTGCAGTACCAGCATATTTGGTAGGTGCAGCCCTTACCCCGGCAATCGTAGGGCTATTTGCAATAAAATATACCGGATATGGTTTCATAGGTATTTTATATGGTGTGATTGCTGCTGCCGCCCTTCTCATTTCCGCATCCGGCTACCGGGAAAAAACAAATATCATCCAGAGCAACTCTTCCATCTCACCCCTGGCTGCAATCCGTTTAACTTTCAAGAATAAACCATTTGTCAGGCTGATCACAGCGTACCTGATCATGAATCTATCCTTTGCATTGATCAAGACATTAATGGCATATTTCTTAACATATCAATTGAACATGGAAAAAGAAGTTCCCATATTTATGGGGCTTCTCCTGGTTGTCGTAGCCATCTCCCTGTTCCCATGGAAAAAGCTTTCTGAAAAACTGGATAAAGGTCCAGCGTATGGATTGGGAATGGCCATCGGGGCACTATCCGTTGGGGCATGTTTCCTTCTTCCACATCAACCGACAGGATTAATTTATATTATTGCTGTTACTGCCGGTATTGGTTTCTCCGCTAATTGGGTTTTCCCCTGGTCAATGATCCCGGACGTAGTGGATTACGACCGGCTGCAAACTGGAGAATATCGCAGCGGGATGTATTTTGGGGTTTGGGGCCTCGCTACTAAAATATCTGAAGCCATCGCCATAGCGGGTACCGGCTGGTTACTGTCTGCATATCATTATGTTCCAAATGTTGAGCAGAATGCATCCACCCTGTTTGGGATACGCCTCTTCTTTGGCCCTATACCAGCCCTTTTTATGCTGGCTGCCTTGCCATTGTTAATATGGTATCCACTTAATCGGGCTGCCCATAACAAACTTAGAGCCCAACTGCAGGAAAAAGGTTCATAATATTAATAATGGATAATAGATTAAAAATATGAAACCGATAAACGTTGCATTCGTGGGTTGCGGACGGATCTCTGATCTACATCAGCTCGGATATCAAGACCGTCAAGACGCCAGGCTGGTTGCCGTATGTGACAGCAATGAAAAAGCAGCAAAGGAAAAAGCCAGACTTTGGAATGTTTCCAGGGTATATAAAGACTTCAGTGAAGTCCTGGCAGATCCTGAGATTGACCTTGTTGAGTTACTTGTACCCCATTATTTGCATAGTGAAATGTCCATTAAAGCACTTAATGCTGGAAAACATGTCTCAATACAAAAACCGATGGCCATGAATTTAGTTGAAGCAGATGAAATGATTGCGACGGCTGAGAAAAAAGGTTTGGTCCTGAGAATTTATGAAAACTTTGTGTTTTATCCGCCGAATGTAAAAGCGCGGGAAATGTTATTGGCGGGGGTAATAGGTGAACCTCAAATAATACGAATGCATGTTAGTACCGGGAAAAGCAAAACAGAGTGGAAAGTGCCTCTCTCCGCGTGGATATGGCGTTTTACAGAAGAAAAAAGCGGGGGTGGACCACTCGTTTTTGACCATGGCTACCACTTATTTTCCCTGGCCTATGACCTGATGGGTCCAATAAAAAGAGTGAATGCATGGATCGATAAATCCATGATTCGACCAGGAATATACCTGGATGCACCCGCTGTGATCATGTTTCAATTTCAGGGAAAACGAAAATACGGCACATTGGATTTTGCAAGCACCCCCAATATGGTCATGGATACCCAGTATTACAGTGACGATGATCGTGTTGAGATCATTGGAGACAAAGGAATTCTAATCATTAACCGTTGTACAGCAAAAACGCTAGCTTATCCGCCATTGGTTTTGTTCAAGGACGGAAACACTACAGAAATACCAGTCGACCGGTATGATTGGTCTGACAGTTTCATCGATTGCACCCGGCATTTGATCGATGTACTGACCAAAGGTGGAGATCCCAAACTAAATGGTAAAACAGCAAGAAATGTCCTTGAATTTTCAATTGGTGCGCATCAATCCGCCAAAATAAACCAGGAAGTCATCCTAAATCAGAAACCTGTGAAGTAATGGAGTGAATTGGTTATGAATTATATACGGGAAGAAAAAATAATAGAACTTGATGAAATTGCCAGATTATTACGAATCGACAGTATTAAGATGATCTACAAGCGGGGGTCAGGCCATCCGGGTGGATCCCTTTCAGCAGCGGAAATCATCTCGGTACTGTTTTTTCACAAGCTCAAGATAGATCCAGGCAACCCTAAATGGGAAGGGCGTGATCGGTTTTTTCTCAGTAAAGGCCATGCATCAGCTGTCTTATATGCAGCCATGGCAAGGCGCGGCTTTTTCCCGATGGAAGATCTTGATCAATGGGGGGAATTAGATTGCCACCTGCAAGGGCATCCGGACAGGGTAAAAACACCTGGCATTGAAATGAGTGCTGGTCCGCTGGGACATGGAATTGCAGTAGGCGCTGGAAACGCAATGGCTGCCAAAAGGAAAAAACAGGATTACAGGACTTACGTTCTTATGGGCGATGGCGAGATGCAGGCAGGGATAGTCTGGGAAGCTGCTACTACTGCATCAAAATTCCACCTCAATAACCTGACTGTGATTTTGGATTATAACGATGTCCAATTGGATGGTGCCGTCCATGAGATTATGCCCCTTGAACCGCTGGCAGACAGATGGAAGGCATTTAACTGGCATGTAATTGAGATCAACGGTCATAATATCCGGCAGGTCATTGACGCTTTAGATCTGACAGGTGAAATTCATAGCCAGCCAACCATAATCATTGCGCATACAACCAAGGGGAAGGGTGTTTCTTACATGGAAAATGATTCCAAATGGCACGGTGCTGTTCCCAAACCTGACCAGTACGAGCAAGCATTAACAGAACTTATGAAGGAAGGTTGATCAATATGGCTGAGATTCCGCAACGAGAAGCATATGGTAGGGCACTGGCAGATTACGGAGAAAAAAACCTCGACATAGTGGTGCTGGATGCCGATACTTCCTCATCCACATTGACACATTTTTTTGCCAGCAAGTTTCCGGACAGGTTTTTTAATATCGGGATAGCTGAACCTTGTCTGGTGGATTTTGGTGTGGGTATGTCATTGGGAGGTTTTACCCCTTTCGTGAATGCCTTCGCAGCGTTCCTTTCCCTGAGAGCAATAGAACAGGTGAGAACTTGCGTCGCCTACGCTGAGACAAATGTGAAACTTGTTGGTCATTATGCCGGTTTATCAGATTTTAAAGATGGACCTACACATAATTGCATTGTTGATCTGGCAGTTATGCGAGCACTGCCCAACATGACTGTGATCGTCCCTTCTGACAACAACCAGATCAAGAATTGGCTTCCGATCATTGCCAACCATAAGGGTCCGTTATATTTCCGCATGAGCAGAGATAGCTCACTCCCTATTCATCCAGAAGATATCAAACCAGAGATCGGCAAAGCCATCAAAATTCGTGAAGGATCAGATGTGACCATAATTGCTACTGGAACCATGGTTGGAAGATGTATCCTGGCTGCAGACAAATTGCAAACCATGGGAATTTCATCTGGAGTATTGGAGATCCATACCCTAAAACCAATTGATGTCGAGGCTATTTGTTATGCTGCAAGCTCGACTGGAGCTATCGTAACAGCAGAAGAACATTCAATTATTGGTGGTTTAGGCGGAGCTGTTTCTGAAATTTTGTCAGAGAACTGCCCTGTCCCGATCAAACGAGTTGGGGTCAGGGATCGCTTCGGGGTCACTTCGAAAAGCGCTGAAGTGTTGATGGATTATATGGGATTAAGCGTGGATGATATTGTGGAATCGGCGATTCAGGTGATCAAGAAAAAGGTGAGCTAGGAGATTCAATATGAGAATAGCAATCGTAAATGAAACCAGTGCCGCTGATAAGAACGCAGATATTGTAGCTGCCCTGGATGGTCGCGGGCATGAATTGATCAATATTGGCATGAAAAAGAGTGGTGAAAAACCGGAGCTTCAATACATTCATACCGGATTAATTTCAGCTCTTTTGTTAAATACCCATAAGGCTGACCTTGTTGTGGGTGGTTGTGGTACAGGGATCGGTTATATGAATGCTGCCATGCAATACCCCGGGGTATTTTGCGGATTACTTCATTCACCTTTGGATGCCTGGTTATTTGCCCAAATTAATGCTGGGAACTGTATTTCGTTAGCCTTAAATCAAGGGTATGGATGGGCTAGCAATGTCAATTTACGATTCATATTCGATCAATTTTTTGGAGTCGAATTTGGTAAAGGATATCCTGATCATCGACGGGAACCTCAATCGGCGTCGCGTGAGGTATTAAAGACAATTTCCAAGGTTAGCCATCGATCGATGGCAGAAATAATCGCCGAGCTGCCCGAATCGGTCGCGAGACCAGCAATACAATATCCCGGGTTAATGGAAGTTCTTCTTAACGGTGGAATAGAAGACGAGAAATTACTCATAAACTTGAGGAACTGGATGTAGGTTCGTCAATTGCATTTGAAAAAGTCCGGTGGAGTCGAATTTTTCCACCGGACTTTTTGTTATTAATCACTAAACCGTTTATAGAATTCACTGATCAATTAGCAACTAGGGACAAATGATTGCGTCAACATCATTATGGAAAAATCATCTACGAATACGACCAGATGTATCTCCATTTGCCAATTGTTCCACTTCATGAATACTTACCAGGTTTATATCCCCGGGAATTGAATGTTTCAAGCAGGAAGCAGCCACTGCAAAATTCAAAGCTTTTTGTGGATCCTGCTTATCTTTCATCAGGGAATAGATCAAACCGGCAGCGAATGAATCACCCCCACCTACCCTATCCACAATGGGAGTAATTTGATACACCGGTCCGCTGTAGAAATTTTCTGCCTGCCACAGGACTGCTGACCAGGTATTATTGGACGCGGAAATCGATCCCCGTAACGTAATGGCAATTCCGCCTAAGTTTGGGAATTTTTCTTTGAGAGCCAGGCAGACGAATTTGTATTTTTCACCATCGACATTTCCAAGAGAAACATTTGTTTCCGGGGCTTTAATTCCAAAAACCTTTTCTGTATCCTCTTCGTTCCCGATCACGAGGTCACAATTCTTGACTAAATTGTACATGACATCACCGGGGGACTGCGTCCACTTCCACAATTTCGCCCGGTAATTTAGATCACAGGAAACAGTGATACCGCATTTTTTTGCGGCTTCCACTGCTTCCTGGCAGGTTTCCGCAGCACTCTGTGAGACAGCAGGAGTGATCCCTGTCCAGTGGAACCAGGAAGCCCCATCAAAAACATCCTGCCAGTTCACTTGACCGGGTTGGATGGTGGAAAAGCTGGAGCCAGCCCGGTCATAGATCACTTTACTGGGTCGTTGAGCAACGCCATTCTCCAGGAAGTAAATCCCGATCCTATCACCACCCCAGGCAATATGCTGAATATCAATTCCCAAGCCTGTTAAATTTGATCCACAAACTTCACCCAGGTCATTTTTTGGCAGTCTGGTAACATACTTCACGGGGATACCAAATTGGGCAAGAGAAGCAGCCACATTCGCTTCCCCTCCACCAAAATGCGCTTCAAACTGTTGGGCTTGCTTGAATCGTTGATATCCCGGAGGATTCAATCGAAGCATAATTTCGCCAAATGTGACAACATATCCATTTTCGAGCATTGAAATTCCCTTATACTTTCAACTGCGAATCCATATCGCTCTTCGAAATTCTACCGTCAATGATCGCCTGTTCAAAAATACTGATGGTTTCACGCACTCCAACGGACAAAGGAGTGTCCGGATAACTGCCTAATATCTTCTCCAATTCAGTATTATCCACTTCTGGAGGAAAAGGTAGTGGAATATCAGAAAAGGTGATTTTTCCCCGGATAGTTGGAAGCTCATTCTCGATCGCTGAAATTACTTCCGCAGTGGATACAGATTTTCCACCGATATTATAGACTTCTGCACCGGTTTTCACTTTGCGGGCAGCCTGGATGAAAACTTTTGCGACATCATCCGCATACTGAAAACAATATCGCCCCCCATAGGAGATGTGGTACGGTCTTCCTGCTATTGCTGCCAAAATTGCTTTAGTTGGTGTGGATGTCATCCCCTGGTCCCGCCCGGCACCATATACAACATAAGGACGCAATCCTATGCTGGGTAAGTTATCATCCATCCAGTAAACCCTGGCATTTCCTTCATTTGCCTGTTTATAAAAACCATAATGCGATCTTGGCATTAATTTCGCTGCATGCTCAAGCTTGCCATCGGGATAATCCTCACTGATTCCATAGACAGCCGTACTGCTCGCATAGGATAAATTTCTTATCCCCATCCGCTTACAGACCTCAAGAATATTAACAGTCCCCACCACATTCACCTGAGCACCAGCGACCGGATCTGCCTTACAAAAGGGCAGCTGCAAAGCTGCCAGGTGGATAATATGCGTAATTTGGTTCTCTCCGACAGCTTTTTCGACATCATCAAAATGCGAGATGTCGCCCTGGTATACCATAATACGGGTCAACTCTTCAGGAGATAAGATCAATTCCAATCGTTTCATATGCAGACTTTTGTCAAACAGCAGGGTTGGTACACCAGCTTTAATCAGGTTTCTGACAACCCAGGCACCGATACATCCAGCACCCCCGGTAACCATAAATCTTTCTGTATCGGTCATTTTTTCCTCTTTATTTTGGATATGATCCTAATTCTCTGATCCAATTTGTATCAATAAATCTTATTTGATCATTGCATATTTGATGGTAGTCTTCTATAATTGGTCTTACCAATTATAGCACTTTATCATATCACCATGTGTTTGTCAATTTCCGATTTGTAAAGAGTGATTTTCTTGGAGTGAGCTCATGAATGATACAGCTCGTGATTTCCAGGATTGGTGTAAGAAATTGTCTGGCTGTAGAATAGTGTAATTGGTTTTATTTAGTTCTCCCTGGAACGAGTCTGAATTAGGTGAATCAATAATAAAGTTGATTTATTAATGGTAGTTTTCGCTTCTTTATCTTAACTGAGATAAGTATAAGAAAAGGTGATGACATGTATTTTGACCTGCCTCTTGAACAATTGAAGAAATACAAACCTGAGCGTTCAGAACCACGGGATTTTACGGACTTTTGGGATCAAACGCTGAAAGTATCGCGCAGCTTCCCACTCCAGGCACAATTTGAGTATGTCGAAACTGGAATTAAACGATTGGATGTCTACGACGTCACCTTTAACGGCTATGCTGGTCAGCCAATCAAAGGTTGGTTGATACTACCACAGCAAAGGAAGGAAAAACTGCCCTGTGTGGTTGAGTATTGCGGCTATGGAGGCGGGCGCGGATTTCCCTGTAACTGGTTATTGTGGGCATCGGTTGGGTACGCCCATTTTGTCATGGATACACGCGGCCAGGGCAGCGAGTATATGAATGGCGACACCCCGGATATTGAACTAGAAGGCGGGAATCCTCAAGTTCCCGGATTCATGACCCGGGGTATTTTAAAGCCCGAGACCTATTATTATCGTCGAGTGTTTACTGATGCAATTAGAGCTGTCGAAGCTGCTCGTACTCATCCAGCAGTTGACAGTGATCGGATAGCTGTGGCGGGCATCAGCCAGGGTGGTGGCATTGCCCTTGCAGTTTCAGGTCTTGTGCCGAACCTGGAAGCTGCATTAATCGACGTACCATTCCTATGTTCATACCGTCGTGCCACTGAGATTGTGGATAGCAGTCCATATAATGAGATCAGCCGCTACCTGCTGCGCCAGCGCGATAAAGTGGAAATCGCATTCCAAACACTCGATTACTTTGACGGAGTAAACTTTGCTGCCCACGCTAATATCCCTGCTTTGTTCTCAGTTGGATTAATGGATGAGACCTGCCCACCTTCAACCGTTTTTGCTGCATTTAACCACTATGGTGGAGAGAAAGAGATCCGGATCTGGCCTTATAACCATCACGAGGGTGGTGAGAATTTTCAAACAATGGAAAAGGTAAAATTCCTTGCCAGATTATGGAATTAGGGAACTGTTTGACAAACATAAATCCATATGATATATACAGGTTAATTGGTCTTACCGCATTAATAAACACTGGAGATTAGCGATGAAAAGTAAATCCACAGTTGAATTTGGTACTTTTCAAAGAAGCAACCTCTCTGAACAAATAGCAGAGAGAATAATCAGCATGATAAAGGAACAACAGCTTAAACCTGGCGATCTGCTTCCACCTGAAAGGGAACTGGCAGAAACAATGGGTGTTAGCCGGCCATCATTGCGTGAGGCTTTAAGAGCACTTTCAATTATGAACATCATTGAAAACCGCCAAGGATCCGGAACGTATGTCGCATCCCTGGAACCAGAACGACTGATAGAACACTTGGATGTTGTTTTTTCTTTGGATGATTCCACGTTTCAGGAATTATTTGAAGCTCGGAGGATCATAGAAGTAGGCATCGCCGGTATTGCTGCCGACATGTGCAGACCGGAAGACGAAATGGAATTAAATTCAATTCATTTGAAATCCGTTGAGTCGGTCAATGATTCGAAAACATTCATGGATAGCGACCTTGAGCTTCATCATAAAATATTGCAGATTACCCGCAATCCAATACTAAGTTTATTCATGCGCTCGGTAACAAAACTCAGCATCATGAGCCGCAAACGTACGAATGAGTATCCCGACGTACGCCAGCAGACTGTTCTGGATCATTCCAAGATCATCCAGGCAATAGTCAGCCATAATTCAGAAGAAGCAAAAAATGCCATGAAAGAACATTTGGATCACGTAGAGAAGAAGCTGAATGAGCTGAATAAAGCAAAGGAATAAGGAAGGATCAGGACTGGGATATTGGATGATTTGCATCCTGTGATCGACTAAATATCATAAACTACATTAGAAAAACGATTGTTGTGATACCACAACAATCGTTTTTGTCATTTTAATGAGAACCCTGATATCAATAATCAATTTATCGTGTTGCAATCCGGTAATCGTTTTCACCACGATGAATTGCTGATAACAAAACTTAATGAACTATTTTGCCACCCAACCGCAGTCTACTAACAGATCTGTTCCCGTGATAAAAGATGCTGCGTCGCTCGCCAGGAAATACACTGCTTCTGCTATTTCCATCGGATCAGCCCAGCGATTGAACGCCTGTTCAGCTTCCCTGACCTTCTTTACGTCATCGAATGATCGTTTTGTACGCGTGGCTTCCAGGGAAATATCACTGCGCAGCATCGGTGTATCCACTGAACCGGGGCTTATCGAGTTCACTCGAATATTCCATTTTGCCACCTCCCAGGCCAGTGCCCGGGTGAGGGACAAAATTGCACCTTTTGTTGCTCCATACACAACATGTTCTGTCTGGCCAACATGCCCGGATACGGATGCCATATTTACAATGGAACCTGATTTATTAGCTTTCATTATCGGTAGAACATACTTGCATAATAAAAATGTGCCGCCCAAATTCACATTCACTACACGCATAAAATCAGTCCATTCAATTTCATCAAATGGTCGAACCAGAACGATACCGGCATTGTTGATAAGGACGTCCACTCCTCCATACTTCATGACGATCTGGTCAACCGATTTCTTGACTGTTTCTTCATCTGACACATCACAGGAAAGAAATAATCCTTCACCTCCCGCATCAAGGATCTCTTTTTCGGTTTTTCGCCCTTCCAGTTCATTATTATCAAGCATTCCGACGCAGTAACCTTTATCGGCAAAGATCCTGGCGCAAGCTTTGCCGATACCTGTCGCAGTACCTGTAACTATGGCGACCTTTTTCGCGTTCATTTTCTCCTTCTCGGGATATCAAGTAACTTTCTTGCCTGGTCCGGTGTCGCGATCGGCCTACCCAATGCACGAGATATATCAGCCAGCTCCGCTACCAATTCATGACAGGTAGCAATTTCACCTTTATGGTTATAAGGATAATCTTCTGTCCCGACACGAACATTATCCCCCATTAATATGGCTGCTGTTGCGATATCCAATTGTTCTTTTCCCATAATACTGACATTTATTGCGCAACCTTCGGGCATATATTTACGGCGGTACTGGTATTCTTCGATGGTGGGTGGAGACCAAGTCCCACCCGGCCAGCCA
Organism: uncultured Chloroflexia bacterium; assembly: GCA_963757065.1. Taxonomy (GTDB): domain Bacteria; phylum Chloroflexota; class Anaerolineae; order Anaerolineales; family Anaerolineaceae; genus PNON01. The sequence goes on from CAVWQC010000003.1 coordinate 67,893, forward strand.
AAGAATAAGGTGGTGATATATGGTTTATCCAGCAATCCTTTATTTATTAAGTAATTCAAGTTCCATATTGATCCTGTGTGCCATACCTCAAATTCCGGGGCTACCCCATATTTGCGGCAGAGATGTGCATACTCCTCATACTCCTGTTTGGTGTGTAATACATTGCAGTCAGTTTCTGCAAAAGCTTCATCATGATGGTTCAAGATGATCGAGATCATTTCACCGTGGTGCTGGAATACCTCATCTCTATCCGGGATTGGAAGGCTGGACATGCCCAGTTGAATGACGATATCAGTTTTCGCTTGCACTGCAGATATGGTTTCTTTCCAGAGTGATTCTGCATGGGTGTGCAATACTGACGCTCCAGCCTCGCGGCAAAGTTTGGCTTCGTCAGCGATCGCCTCGGGTGTTTTTGGGTAGTCGACGTTGTGGGGATTTAACCAACAGATGTTTGGTGTTGCGATAATTATTAAGGGATCCATAAAATTCTCCTGTTTGATTATTGGGTGATAACTGGTTCCATCTTATTAGACTTTAAAGATTTATATGCACTATTGCAAGCCTCAATTGCATAATATGTGTCCATGAGTTTTACAGGCGGTTCTGTATCCATTATTATCGATTCAATAAATTGACTCACACCCATGGCGATTGAATCTGTTTTCCATTGTATGGGATTGTACTTAACTCCGGGTAGTTCCTCTGGATCATAATCTTCGGCGTTTTTAAAGTAAACCGATGGCGGGTTCAAGATTTGGTCTATGATCACAGAACCCTTACTGCCATATACTTCCAAACGCTCTGTCCATGGTGCCTGTACCGTAAAACTAAATTCAAGAGTAAACTGAGCGCCATTCTTAAGTCTACCAACGATAACGGCATTATCTTCAACTTCACTTCCAGGGACTATTTGATTTGCATAAGCCCGTAGCTCTGCTATGTTACCGAACAACCACCGAAGAAGATAAAAAGAGTGCGGAGCTGCATCCATGATCACTCCCCCACCGGAACCAATTTTTTTACCTTTCCAATTATTGGGGTCAACCATTCTATAAATTTCTGTTCCGGCAATGAAGGTTTTGATTAGGTAAATATCACCAAGTTTTCCATCAGCTAGCATGGATTGAACTTCAAGATATGCTCGAACAAAACGGGTGTTTTCCGCAACCATAAACTTGACGCCTTTTTGCTGAGATATTTCTATCAGTTCACGACTGTGGCTTGGGTCTATCGTCATGGGTTTTTCCATGAGGACATGCTTCCCAACCAGCAAAGCTGCTTTACATACCGGGTAATGCAGATCATGCGGGAGAATTATATCCACCACATCCACATTTTTATCTGCCAGGATATCTTCATATCGAGTGTAGACCCTGGCATTATATTTTGCTGCCCGATCAATTGCCCGCTCTTTATTAATATCGCAGATCGCAACTATTTCAGCCTTATCTTGGACGTTTTCCAGTCCTAATTCATGTGCAGCTGAAATAATTCCCAACCCGATTATTCCTATACGCAGTTTCTTATCCAAGTAGTCACCTATTCTATGTTCAACTAATTACTTGCCGTATTTCTTTGGGTAATCGATTCATGCGTTCTGGTTCACCTGCTGTAACGATATAGGTTTCTTCGTCACCAATGTTTTCACCACTCAGCATCATCGAATATAGCTCAACATTTACTACCATACCCGGTTCCAATTTCATCAAATTCTTACGATCACACCATACTTCTTCCGTCTGTAATCCAATGGTATGGCCCAGATGAGTGAAATTTGGATCGAGACCGTTACGGATATACAGGGTTTCAGCCAGGGTACACAAGGTCTTTCACAACAGCACCCGGAATAAGAGCATTCCCGATTGTTGCTACGATTTCACACATGATCGTATGGAGCTGCCTCATTTTTTCTGGAACCAGGCCGGTATATAGCATCCTGCGAATATCAGAAGCATATCCATAATACATCGCACCCAGGTCAATGATCACGAGGCGATCTTTTTCAAGTACTTCATTTATTTCCACTTCGGGATTTGACGCTCCGAACGAAATTGTGCAATGTCCTATTCCGCTTGCACCATTGTGGATCATTCCTGCTTTTGCTGCTGTAATCAATTCACTCCGGTGTAAGCCAGGCGTAATTATTGGAAAAAGCCCTTCAAGGGTCTTCTCTGCTATCTGGCAGCTTTTGGTCAGGCAGGATAATTCTTCAGGTTTCTTTATTAGTCGAAGAGTATCGAAGATATCATCAACTATGGAAAGTTTTCCAGGGGTGACCCAGTTTTGAATATATGTTGATATCTGATATGGACAAGTTGATTCAATTCCGAGGTTTTTTCCGACACCTAGCTGAATTCTGTAATAATTTTCTCAAACCATCTACTGCCTGATCAGTATTGACATGCTTAATGAGGTGATCTACTCCCAACTCTATATCCAATAATGAATATTCCCAGGCAACCAGGAATATTTCGCCTCCATTATTTATATACGTATAGGAAGGATAGTGATTACGAATAGCAAATAAAATGGGATTCCCGCTGGAAGGCAAACATGGATAGCCTGTGACATAAGAAATACTCTCAGGCGATGTGAGTAAAACACCATCGAGTTCTTTAGATTTCATCAGTGCGACGAAATTGTGCTTATCAAAACCAATAGGAAAGAATTTAGCTTTCATAATCGGTCCTTATATAATTACAAATGGATAATTGGTTTGTCCAATTCCTCATTCTACAAGGACGATGTCTTTTTGTCAAGCAAGGGGATTGTATATGAATTTAGTCCCATTTTATTATTGACATAGCTAACCAGAATTGTTATACTCAACTATGTGAATTGTTAATCACATAAGTGAATATAGGAATAATCAGTTAATGGCCACAGAAAAAGCTTCCCAAAAACGCTCCAATATATTGGCTGATGTTGCCGAGATGTACTATATCGAGGGAAAAGACCAATCTGACATCGCCTTAGAGGTTGGCGTTACCAGGTCGATGATATCCAGAATGCTTACAGAGGCCAGGAGCCTGGGCATAGTGGAGATCAAAGTGGTTCGACCGATTCATTCGGACCATGAACTCGAAGAAGCCATTAAAGCCAAGTTCGGGATTGAATCCGTATTTGTGGTTTCAATGGAAGATATGAAACCAGAAAAAATGCTGGTCAACCTTGGACGTGCGGCAGCTGAAGTATTGAAGAAATACTTGCGAGCAGATCTTTCAATTGGAGTGGCATGGGGAACTGCCGTGAGTGCTGCTGTTGATGCGGTTCAAGTAATGGCAGAACCATCCATCAAGGTTGTTCAACTCGTAGGAGCCCAGGGTGCTCGAAATGTTGAATATGATGGTCATGCAATTGTGAAACGCCTGGCAGAAAAATTGGGTGGTGAAGGATACTACATTAATGCCCCATATTTATGCCAGACCGCTGAAATTGCCCAATCGATGCGTGAGACGAGAGGCATTAAAGAGACAATTGACATGGGTAAGGAAATACAAATTGCCCTCCTTGGGATAGGTACCACTGAAATTGAGTATTCCAGCTTATATTTATCAGGTTTACTTTCCGAGGAAGAGATCGAAGTCATCCGGAAAAATGGGGTTGTAGGTGATATTGCCAGTAATTATTTTCATATCGATGGCAGCCCATATAATGATGATTTCCTCAACCGCATGATTACGATACATATTGAGGATTTGAAACGTGTACAGCTGCGCCTTGGGATTGCCGGTGGAGCCGCAAAAGTCAATGCCATTATCGGGGCGCTTAACTCCAAGTTGGTGAATTATCTGGTAACTGACAGCATCACCGCCAGATTGTTAACGCATTAATCGAATACTATCACTCACTCTTATAGAGGTAACAATGGGAAAAGTAAAAAGCGAAGAACCGTTCATCGAAAAAGCTGGCAGGTTGAAATTGTCATCTGAAAAGCTGCTTGACATGTACAAGACCATGCACCTGATCAGGCAATTTGAACTAATGGCAGATAAACTTTACGCGCTCGGAAAAGTACATGGCACCATGCATCTTTCCGCGGGTCAGGAAGCAGTGGCGGTTGGGATCAGCCGTGCGACCCGCGTGGATGATTATCTGATCAACCACCACCGCGGTCATGGTCATTTCATCTCCAAAAAAGCGGATATCAACCTGATGATGGCCGAATTTCTCGGTAAGGAAGCGGGTTACTGCAAAGGGCGTGGTGGTTCCATGCATATCGCTGATTTTTCATCCCACAATCTCGGTGCAAACGGAATCGTCGGCGGGGGTATCCCGCATTCGCTGGGTGTCGGATTGGCCATTCAGATGCAAAAACTGGATCTGATCTGTCATCTCAATTTTTGGCGATGGCGCTTCGAATGAAGGTGTTTTTCACGAAACTCTAAACATGGCTGCCTTATGGAAATTACCAGTTCTTTATATTTGCGAAAATAACAAATATGGCATGTCAATGGATATTGAAAGAGTTTCAGCCAAATTACCGATCGCACAGCGGGCGGAAGGCTATGGTATCCCCTGGTATTACATCGATGGCAATGACTTGCTGACCGTTTATGAAACCGCCCATGGATGCTGCTGAAAGTATCCGCTCGGGTAACGGTCCGGTATTCATTGAGACCCAAACCTACCGCTATTTTGGTCATTCAAAAAGCGACCGGAATCTTTATCGCACGAAAGAAGAAATTGAATACTGGAAAACAACAAAAGATCCGATCCTGCGTTTTGGCAGCAATTTATTGGAAAGCGGGATGATTTCACAAAAGGATGCAGAAGATATTGAGAAAGAGGCTTTAAGTATCATTGAGGCTGCTGTTGAATTCGCGGATGCATCCCCCGACCCAGATCCTTCCACCGTTATGGAGTATGTCTATGCCTGAGATCACCTATCTTGAAGCGATCAGAACCGCCCTATGGGAAGAAATGAAGCGCGATGAACGTGTATTCATCATTGGAGAGGATATCGGCAGGTATGGCGGCGCATTCGGGGTTACCCATGGCATGCTGGATGAATTCGGCGAAAAACGGATCATTGAGACCCCCATCTCTGAACCCTCCATCATCGGTGCCGCGGTTGGTGCAGCGTTACTGGGTATGCGTCCGGTAGCCGAGATCATGTTCATGGATTTCACTCTTCTAACACTTGACCAAATTGGGAATCAAGCTGCAAAAATGCATTACATGTTCGGCGGCAAAGCCACAGTTCCGATGGTGGTGCGCATGCCAAGCGGATCAGGCGCAGGTGCAGCAGCCCAGCATTCACAGTCCTTGGAAACATTGCTCATGCATATGCCCGGTTTGAAAGTGGTTACTCCATCAACTCCTTATGATGCAAAGGGTCTCCTGCTTACAGCCATCCGCGACCCCAACCCGGTTTGTTTTATTGAACATAAAATGCTGTATAAAACCAAGGGAGAGGTCCCGGATGGGGAGTACACCATTCCGTTTGGTGTGGCGGATATCAAACGTCAAGGCACTGACCTTACCATTGTATCGAACGGCATTATGATCCATAAATCAATCGCGGTTGCAAACCGCTTAGCCCAGGAAGGAATCGAAGTTGAAATAGTAGATCCACGTACGATGGTCCCACTGGATACAAAGACAATCACCGATTCAGTCAAGAAAACAGGAAAACTGCTCGTTGTCCACGAAGCCTGCGAAACGGCTGGTTGGGCGGGTGAGATTATGGCGGTGGTTTCCTCCAGCCGGGCTTTTGATTACCTGGATGCACCCATGCGGCGCCTGACCGGGAAGAACGTCCCCATCCCATATAACCGGGTCTTGGAGCGCGCAGCCGTTCCCCAGGAAGAGGATATCGAGCGCGAGATCCGTGCCATCCTGAAAGGTGAGTATTAAAATGCCAACTCCAGTGATCATGCCTAAGGTGGATATGGACCAGGAAAAAGCCACCATCATTTCCTGGGAGAAGAAGGAAGGTGAAGCAGTCAAGCAGGATGAAACCCTTCTGACTGTGGAAACAGAAAAGGTAGCTATCGAGGTGTCCTCACCTGCCAGCGGAATACTGGCCGGGATCAGGTTTCAAGCCGGGGAAGTGGTTCCGGTGGCAACAGTGATCGCCCAGATACTCAAACCGGGAGAAACCCTGCCTGCACTTCCTGGCGAGACTTCACCCAAACCCGTACAAATCAGGGAATCTGAAAAAGCCCCCGAAACAAAACAACTATCCACTGCGGTAAAGGCAAGTCCTCTGGCGCTTCGGGTTGCACAAGAGATGGGAATAAATATTCATGATGTTCCCTCAGTGAACCAGAAGATTTCAAAAGAAGATGTCGAAGCCTACGCAGCTTCTTTGAAGGCTCCAACAGTTGCAACAGAAAATGTTGCGGGTAAGATCGCTGCCACTCCTGCAGCCAGGAGGATCTCGGAGGAAACCGGGATTTCACTTGATTCTGTCCACGGAAGTGGACCATTTGGCCGGATCCAGGCTGCCGATATTAAAGGGACCGCTAAACCTGTTACTTTATCGACCACCGACCGGCAAGCGGAGATCATCCCATTAGTTGGTATCCGCGCAAAAATTGCCCAGAGAATGCAGGCAAGTTTCCAGGATGCACCGCATATTGCTGAAACGATGGAAGCAGATGTGTCCCGCCTGGAAGATACCAAAACCCACTTAAACGAAATGGCTGCACAGAAGGACGGAGGCAAAGTATCGCTTACCGCCATCATTGTTAAACTCGTTGCCTGGGCGCTGGAACGTAACCCTTATATTAACTCCTCCCTGATCGATGAGAAGATCTATTTGTGGAAAGAGATCAATATCGGTGTTGCCACTGCCTTGGAAAATGGATTGATCGTTCCAGTCGTTCACGATGCCAACCGGCTCTCGTTCATTGAAACGGCTTTAAAGATCAATGATCTGAGCCTACGCGCAAGACAGGGTAAGTTGGAATTGGGTGAGGTTCAAAGGGGAACTTTCACGATCACCAACCTCGGCATGTACGGTATCAACCAGTTCAGGGCGATCATCAACCCGCCCGAAAATGCCATTCTGGCAGTTGGCGCGGCGGTGCGAAAACCCATCGTGATCGACGACCGGGACACTATTGCGGTTCGCCCGGTAATCTCCTTTACATTATCCGCCGACCACCGCGTGATCGATGGCGTCGTGGCGGCGAAATTCCTGGCTGACCTGGTGAAAGCTGTTGAACATCCGGAGATCCTGCTCGGATAAAGAGAATTTAGTGATGTGATCAAACCCTGAAGCGATTATAGATCCGGTTATTTACCTGTTTTAAAGCCGGATATATTTCTCTATAGATCTCGAACAATTCGGAGTATATGGGGGTCAATTTTTTATTCGGATCAAAAACTTTTCCCGGTTTTTTCACGCGCTGCGCTGCTTCTGTTAAATTCTTATATACACCTATCCCCACACCTGCCAGCATAGCTGCCCCAAGTGCTGTGGCTTCTTCGATCTCCAGAGTAACCACCGGGCGACCGGATACATCCGCCTTGTTCTGCATCCAGAACTCATTGCGTGTGCCGCCCCCAATGGCTGTTATTTCTTTCGCTTTTTGTCCAGATCCCTTTTCAAGAGCATTAAGCATATCAAGGAAACCATAGTCAAGACCTTCGATCACAGCTCTGACCATATCTTCCCTTTTTGTGGTGTCATTTAAACCCAGGAACGCACCTAACGAGCGCGGATCAAGGTTCGGACAGGCAGTGCCGTTGAAATGAGGCAGGAAAAACAGGCCGTTTGCCCCAGGCGGGGAGCTCTTCGCTTCATCCATCAAACTCGACCACACATTTCCCTGGCCTGCCTGTGCAAGTCTCCGTGCTTCCCATCCCAACTGGTCTTTATACCATTCCAGCATACTTGCGGCAGTTCCACCTGCCCAGATGCAATACATTCCAGGAGCAGAATGCGCCTCGATGGTAAGGCCTAATTGCCGTATTTCAGACGTCCAATGGGGATCAATTGTAGGCGTAATCACCATTTCCCATGTGCCGGTGACATCCAGGAACATCCCGGGAGTGATCGCCCCAGCTGCAAGTGCGCCTACGAGGTAGTCATGACCGCCCTGGAAGATAGGCGTACCGCACGGAAGGCCGGTCTTCTCTGCCGCCTCGGGGGTAACCTCACCGAGGAATGATCCGCTGGGTTGGGGATTCGGTAGGAGGTCTTTTTCGAGACCTGCAATTTTTAACATTTCCTCCGACCAGGTTAAGGAGCGCTGATCGAATAAAAGGGTTGGTGATGCATCTGTGTAATCCGTGGAATATTTCCCGGTCAGCTTAAAGTTGACGAAATCTTCAACAATCAGCCATTTATGAACCCGCCGTGCGATCTCGGGTTCGTTCTCCTTTAACCACTGAAAGCGCAGGACAGTACTCCAAATGAAAGGCTGCCAACCGGAGACCTGGAAAGTTCTTTCCAGACCAACATTTTCCACCCAGCGTTCAAACTGCGGCGTTGTTCGTGTACAAATCCAATTAATAAATGGATAAACCGGCTCACCATGTTCATCCAGGGGAACCGCGTCGGCTCCAAGACCGGTGACCGCCGCCGCTACAATTCGATTCTGCGGTCCAATCTGACTCACAGCATCGTGAATTGCAGATGCAATTCCATCCCAGATATGATCGGGCTGATAGACCTGCCAGTTGGGGTGATCCGGGTCGTTTGCTATACTTTCCGTCGGGCGACTGCCCCGTGAAATGACATTGCCATCCAGATCATATACCAAGGCTTTCATGCTCGTTGAGCCGACATCAATGCCTAGCAAGCAATCCATGTATGCCCTCCATTCTGTACTCTACATATTCTAACCAAATTTTCAGGCTATAGTTACTTGCCAGCCTCATAATTATTCAAAGTCATGCCAGGATAGTAGTGTGCGAATGCCTCTGCTACATTCTCCCTTGTGACTTTCATATTTTCATAGAAGACAATACCCGGGATAGGTGCGCCATTGAGCAGGTTGACCATCTCGCTCATACACCATCTTGCAGGTGCGGCAGCGGAATAGGCTGCTGTGCCAATTACTTCGCCTTTATCGATGCCCGCAAGGATGGGTTTGTCGTTGTCTACAGAAGACAAGGGAATTTTGCTTCCGTTAGCTTTCTGTGCGTTCATCATACCTATAGTCGCCGAGGAGTATAGACCCCAGGCGCCAATTATGTCGGGATTTGTCTTGATGGCTACGTCAAATACCTTGAAATGGTCTTCGGCCGATATCCCGGTCAACTCACTCAATGTTATATCCGGGTATTTGGCAAAGACATCCTTGAAACCCCTGGCGCGGGTGGCAGCGTTGGGGTGCATGAAGGGTAGAGTCTGGTATACGATCTCGCCTTTCATTGGTTTGCCGCTTGTCAGCAGGGCTTTCTCGAGCAGTTCACCAGCTATCGTTCCTTGCTCCACAGTATCCGAAATTACGGCAGCATTTATATTTCCCGCAAGAGGCGCATTTAGAGTAACCACCGGTATATTAGCTGTTTCAAGTGCATCAAGTGTAGTCTTGACACCGGTGAAGTCGCACGGAGCAAGGATGACTCCATCCACACCTTCCAGTATCCACTGCTCAACAGCCCGATCTTGAGCATCCTGTTGGTAGTTCGCGTCGTTGACCATCAGATCAACACCAGCCTCGTTTGCCGCAGTTTTCATGCTTTCAAGGATCAGAGCATCCACTTCGTCCAACGTATAAAAGATGGAGAAGCCAATTCTGTACTTCCTGTCTGCCCTGGGCATCGCGGTCGTCATTTTGTCGGGGACTTTTACTGCGCCAGCCTCTTTGATCATCACGTTTGCACCTACATCAACTTTAGCGTAATAACCATTCAGGTCAAAAACAATATTTGGATCTCCCACATACCTGAAATCAGCTTGATTAACATTCACCCGATCCGATGAAGTGTGCGGTAGTATCGGCCCAGCTTTTCGCCCTGCCATCCCCTTACTTGATCCTCCCGGTGTTGGTTTTATGGTTTTCATTGAGGTTCCTTTACTATTTATCCTACTTGGGGAGAATGATAACCGCGTTAAGAATTAAAGGAAATCATGCCATTGAGCTGTTCAATCTCCTGAGGGGAAAGACGGAGAGTTGTAGATGGAAATATACCATCAACCTGACTAGGCCGCCGCGCACCAACAATCGCTCCAGTTACACCAGGATGTCGGAGCGTCCATGCAATCGCAACCACCCCCGGTTCCACACCATGCTGTTTGCCGATTTCTGCGAGAGTGGAAACCAACTTTAAATTCTGTTCGAGGCGCGGCATCTGAAATTCAGAATCTCGCTGACGCCAGTCATCAGCAGGCATATTCTTGATCCGCTCAGCCGTCATTTTTCCGGACAGCAAGCCGGAGTACATGGGTGAGTAGACGATCACGCCGATGTTGTGTTCCTGGCAATAAGGAAGTATCTCATTCTCCACCTCGGGACGGATAAGTGAGTAAGGGGGTTGTAATGAACTGATAGGAGCGATTGCTTCTGCCTGCTGCATCTGTGCGACACTATAATTTGATACTCCGATCCAACGCACCTTCCCTTCACGCTGTAATTCCGCGAGCGTTGCCCAGCCTTCCTCAAGTTCCTCTTCCGGTCGCGGCCAGTGGATCTGGTAAAGATCAATTGCATCAAGTTTGAGGCGACGCAGACTTTCCTCACACTCCCGCCGGATGGAATCGCGTTTGAGACAGGAATTGATCTCGCCGCGCTCATTCCACGGCAACGAACATTTTGTAAATATATAGGGGCGTTCATGCATACCTGACAATGCCTGCCCAACCACCTCTTCCGAATGTCCAAGACCATAACCAGCGGCAGTATCAATCCAATTGATGCCCAAGTCCAATGCATGATGAATAGCCGCAATGGATTCATGATCGTCTTGTGGTCCCCAGGCATATACCCAGTCGCCACCACCGAGTGCCCATGCTCCAAACCCCACGGTAGTGATGTGCATATCGGTATTGCCAAGCTGCCGAGTCTGCAAATTTGAATGTCGATTAAGCATTATCATCTCCTTTAGCACAATACCGATTCCGATTAACCCTTGAATCCACCACCGTCAAATCCTGATCAGATTGCGAAAGGGTCTGTCGGATGGAGGAAGAAGAGACTTTTTTCGATTTCGCTATAGGCTAACCAAGTCCAGATTGGAAAAATGTAGACTGGATTTCCCTGGCAGCCATCATAAGGGGCGGACAGCAGACATCTGCAGTCCGCCCCTACTACTTCTAAAACTAACCAAAATCCAGTATTACTGTACCTTTCCGGCTAAAAAGTCAGCAAGGGTCTTGCCAGGATAGTAATGCTCGAAAGCAGTTTCAACGTTATCCTTTGTGATGCCCATGTTTTGGATGAAGATTACACCCGGGATGGGTACACCGTTGAGCAGGTTAACCATATTGCTCATACACCATTTTGCAGGTGCTATGGAGGAGTAGGCGGCAGTTCCGACTACGGTGTCATTATAGATGCCCGCCAGGATGGGTTTATCCTGATCCACAGAAGACAGGAGAACGGTACTGTTGTTCGCTTTTGCAGCGTTCATCATACCAATTGTGGCTGAGGAGTACAGACCCCATGCGCCGATCATATCGGGATTTGCCTTGATCGCTCCGTCAAAAGCAGTGTAATGGTCTTCGGGTGAAATACCGGTTAGCTCGATGATTTTGATGTCCGGATATTTTGTGAAGACATTCTTAAATCCCAGTGCACGGGTGGCAGCGTTGGGGTGCACGAATGGCAGTGTTTGGTAAACGATGGAGCCTTTCATTTCTGTACCTGCTGCCAACAAGGCAGTTTCAAGGAGCTCACCAGCGATCTTGCCTTGCTCGACGCAGTCTGCCATAATGACAGAATATGTTGTTCCCGCAAGGGGTGGGTTTAGTGTAACGACGGGAATATTAGCTTTCTCAAGAGCATCCAGGGCGGTCTTCACACCGGTGAAATCGCATGGAGCTAAAATGACGCCGTCTACGTCTTGCAGTATCCATTGTTCAATAGCCTGGTTCTGAGCATTTTGATCATAGTTTGCGTCATTGACCAATAACTCAACTCCGGCTTCCTCTGCAGCTGCTTTCATTGTCTCCAAGATCATGGAGCCAACTTCATCAACTGTGTAGTAAACGGAGAAACCGATTGTGTATTTCTCTGCAGCTTTTGGCATCGCGGTGGTCATATCATCGACCACTTGCGCCAAGCCTGGTTCCTTAACTGTAGTGTTTGCTTCGACACCAACTGACTTGTAGTAACCATTCAGGTCAAATACAGTATCGGGGTCTCCGATGTACGTCATATCAGCCAGGTTGGGATTCACGGGAACTGCTGGAACCTCAGTAGCGGGTACTGCGGTCGGTTCAGCTGGAGCTGCTGGCGCAGCAGGTGCTACAGGAGCTGCAGGAGCTGCAGGGGCTTCTGTTGCAACGGCTGCTGGTGCACAAGCTGTGAGAATGAATGTCAGGATCAGCAAGAACGATGCAATCTGTGTCATTTTTTTCATTTTCTTTTCTCCTTAGTGTTTCATATTTTAAGTTTCGAAGGTCGAGGTTAATTATTACAAAATCATATTAGGTTTTTGTGTTCACCTCCTTTCGTTGGCTCTTCTCCATGGATTTATCCATTTTTTTCGAAGAACACTGTTATCTTTGCCTGGACTTTAGAGCATTATCCATCAGTACCGCGAGAATGATGACCAGTCCTTTGACCAATATCTGAACATGGTATTGGGCTCCCAATAGTGACATACCATTATTGAGGGAAGCCATAATTAAACAGCCGCCCAATGTTCCCCATATCGATCCGACTCCTCCGGATATTGCTGTCCCGCCAAGGATTACACCTGAAATACTGTCAAGAGCCAGATCTCTTCCCATATCCGGTAATCCGCCATTGAAGAGCGCGGCCAATATCAGACCACAAATAAACGCGTACAACCCACTTAGAGTGTATGCTGCGATCTTTACCATACCTATATCGATTCCAGCTACCCTCGCCGCTTCCGGGTTACCACCAATGCTGCGCACATAGAAACCAAACTTGGTTTGGGTAAAGAGAAACCAGGAAACCAATAAAACAACCAGCGATATGATTACAGGTGAGGGAATAATACCGAATAAGCGACCGTTGCCTAGAAGATCTGCAAAATACGGTATCACGATTGGAACAGGTCTACCTGTAGTGAGTGTGAGGGCAATCCCCCGAAAGATGTTTAAAGTAGCCAAAGTGACAAGGAAGGGTTCGATCTTTCCTTTGACAGAGACAAACCCATTGAGGAAACCAAGGAGCATGGCAGCAAGCATGACGATGAGACCTGCTGGAACTGGTGCCATAAATCCGCCCCTTACCAGCATTGCGAATCCGACGCCTACTACTGCAGCAGTCGAGCCCACTGAGAGGTCCAACCCACCCAGTGTAATGATGAACGTCATGCCCAATCCGGCTATGAGTACGTAGCTCATGTTCTTCATTATGGCGAGCAGGTTCGAAGGATTGATGAATACCGGCTTTACCAAGGAAAATACCGTCATCAGCACAACTAAGATCAAGAAGGTTCGGTATTGAATAATAAATTTTCTGATGGTCGGTTTGGATGTCTGGTCAGTCTTGGATTGTGCTTGCATCATTTTCTATTCCCTTCAATTGATAATGGATGGTCAACTAAGCCTTCTGAGTGGCAAGGCTCATCACATGCTCTTGGGTCATATCCTTCTTAGTTACGATCCCTTTCATCCGTCCTTCTTGCATGACCAAAATCCTATCTGCCACACTGATTAACTCGGGTAGTTCGGACGAGATCATCACGATCGCTGTTCCTCGTGCGGCAAGCTCTCCCATGATCGAATAGATCTCCGTTTTTGCACCAATATCAATGCCACGGGTAGGCTCATCAAAGATGATCACCGCAGGAGAGAAGTCCAACCATTTGGCAAGCACAACCTTTTGCTGGTTACCGCCTGAGAGAGAACTGACTGGTTGTTCGATCCGACTTACTCTTATATTCAGAGTTTTCCGGTGACGGTTGGCAACAGCTTTCAGTTTTGACCAATTCAGGTATCCCGCGAACGACGGCTCCTGTGCGTGGATCAAATTAATATTCTCGTATACCGGAAGGCATAGCACCAGACCGGATTTCTTTCTATCTTCGGTAACGTATGCAATTCTATGCTTGATTGCCTGGCGCGGATTCTTTGGGTGGTATTCTTCTCCGTTCAGAAATATCTTTCCTTCAGTCATCGGGCGCATACCAAAAAGTGCTTCAAGGGTTTCGGTTCGCCTTGAACCAACCAGACCACCAATACCTAAGATCTCACCTTTTCGTACTTCAAAGGAAATCCCCTTGAACAATTCGCCGCTGGCCAGGTTCTCCACTTTTAAAACCACATCACCGATCGGAACCTCTCTCTTTGGATACACATTCGTTAGTTCGCGTCCGACCATCATTGTTATCAAGTCTTTTTCGGTGACGTCTGCGTTGTTTACCGTACCCACCAGTTCTCCATCCCTCAGAACTGTAATTCGGTCGGCGATGCCGCCGATTTCGTGCAGCCTGTGGGATATATAGATGACAGTAACACCATTAGCTCTCAGACCGCGGATGATGTCCATGAGCTTGTCTGCGTCATTTTGAGAAATGGATGATGTTGGTTCATCCATGAGAACGATTTTTGCTTTCGAAGTGACAGCTTTTGCGATCTCCACAACTTGTTGTTGGGCTATAGATAGGTCTCTAACCAGCCAGTTCGGATCTATCTCGCTTTGGCCTAATTCTTCCAGCGCTCGGGCAGCGATAGCCTGGCATTCCTTCCTTCTCAGCAAGAAACCTTTAAATTGGTTTTGTTTGTCCAGAACGATGTTCTCCGCCACTGTCATATGGGGGCAAAGTGTCAATTCCTGATAGATTGTGTGAATGGAGGCATCTATCGCATCCTTGGGGTTTCTAAACGTGACCGGTACGCCAGCGATCAGCATTTCGCCACCTTTGTCAGGTTGGTGATATCCACTCAAAATCTTAATCAAGGTGGATTTACCAGCACCATTCTCACCCAACAATGCATGGACTTCGCCCTTCCTCACAGACATATTAACATTCTTGAGGGCTACGACTCCAGGGAACACCTTGCAAATTTGCCTTAGTTCGAGTATGTTCTCACCCAAGCTCACCCATGCCTCCTAAAAATTAGTTCCAAATACAATTATATAGATCGTGTCCAGGAATCGTATTTTCAAGGTAGCCAGTTCCTAATACTGGCTATACTGTACCGGCGGTAAGAGACGGTAAGCCTTCTGATTCGGCCAGGTCTGCACTATACGGAAAGCTTCAGCGTATTTGCATCCACACTGAAAACCTCGTAGTTTGTTTGTGACTTCCACATACTCAAACCAGTTCTTGAATCCAAATTGCTTCTCAAGGAAATCACCATGCTGGCTTTCATGCTGTCGGAAAGCCTCCATTTTTTGCTCGAATTCCTCTGTGATGTCCACATAGTAGTCAGGGGGAGCCACCCGGTGTGTTCCTGTTGTTTCACATCGGAATACTGTTGGGATATGATCTATCGGTGGATACTCGGTGCCAGGAATATTAGCGACACTAGCCCATATAGCTGCACGGTATGCAAGTTCACCAACGTTGGAATGGTCGTGAACATAATCGTCTCGATCGAGGGTGATGATCACATCCGGATTGGTGCGCCGAATCAAATCCACGTACCTCTTCCAGGTGAATGTCGTCCTGCCAGATCTCGGCATCCTTGTAGTCCCAATGGATCAGCTCTGCACCGATCACATCCGCACCTCTTTGCGCCTCCACTGCCCGAATAGCCTCGATCTCTGGTCCAGTGTGGATCTTGGAACCCACATTGCCGGTACAGGCAATGGCCATGAAAACCTTATGTCCTTCTTTGACATAGCGTATGAGTGTACCAGCACAAAAGACTTCGACATCGTCAGGATGTGCAGTGGCTGCTAAAATTGTGAGTTTTTTATTCATAATCATCAGACTCCTTAATCACTGAAAATTATCGAGACCCAAGCTGAACCGGCGGCAGCAAACGGTAAGGTTTGTGGTTAGGCCAGGTTTGCACTACCCGGAATGCTTCGGCGTATTTGCAGCCGCACTGGAAACCACGCATTTTGTTGACAATCTCCATAGCTTCGAACCAGTCTTTTACTCCAAATTGTTTTTCCAGGAAATCACCATGCTGACTCTCATGCTGTTTGAAAGCCAACATTTTCTGATCGAATTCCTGAGTGATATCCACATAATGATCTGGTGGTGCAACCCGGGTTGTGCCGATGGTCTCAAAATAAAATACGGTCGGGATGTGATCAATGGGAGGTAGTTTACATTCAGGGATATTGGCAACACTGGCCCAGATAGCTGCTCTATACACCAGTTCGCCGACATTGGTGTGGTCGTGAACATAATCATCGCGATCGTGGGTTATGATCACATCCGGGTTGGTGCGTCGAATAAGGTCCACATAATTGATCCAATGCGGATGATCAAGCCAGATATCTGCATCCTTGTAGCCCATCATGATAAGCTCAGCACCGATGATATCAGCGGCTTTCTTAGCTTCACCAGCCCGAATGGCTTCGATCTCAGGACCGGTGTGAATTTTCGAACCCACGTTGCCCGTACAGGCAACCGCCATAAAAACTTTGTGACCTTCTTTGACGTAACGGATGAGTGTACCAGCGCATTGCAGTTCAATATCATCTGGATGTGCAGATGCACATAAAACAGTCAACTTTTTAGACATTTGAAGACCTCCAAAATAGAATCAGGTTTGATCGTTCTATAGCCTTTAGGGTAAAACGGTTATTAATTTTTGACTGTGCTGTTTCTCCTTTCAACAATTACATATTCGAATTATCCATGACTGCTTTCTACCCGGCATTAGAGCCGGTATCAGGGTGATTCCAACGGACAAAAGCTTTGTTCCATACCTACCTTATTGCCTAATCCTTAACTGCATTGCTATCTTTCCATGCTTCTGAAATCCATTGGTCAAGGGTTGCGCGTGCTCGGGTGGCTGATCCAACAGGATCGCCAGCAGGATCGAGATGCGCCCACATCTCCATCACCATCGGACCATTAAAACCGTTACAAGCCAACCATTGGAAAGTCTCTCGAAATTGGACAATCCCTTGCCCAAGCGGCACTCCCCGCAGTTCACCTTTACGGGTATCCTTGACATGTACTCCAACCAGGTGACCTTTAGTTAATGGAAGTTGCTCGAGTGGACTGTATCCGGCTGCGGTCATGTTACCAATATCGGGGTACACCTGAAACCAGGGTGAATTGATTATTTTGACAAAGCGCATGGCTTTTTCCACTGAGTCGACCAGCTCGCTATCGCCATTCTCCAAGGCTAAAAGTACTCCAGCAGCGCTTGCCCAATTAACCCCGGTTTGTAGACCTTCCAGGTATCTTGCCTGTGTACCGGCGTTGCTCGGCTCATAAAAAGCGTCATAACCCATGATCTGGATGACTTTCACACCCAAATCGGCAGCCAATTCAATGGACCGATAGAGGATATCCAAACCCTGCCTGCGTAGTTCAGCAGAGGCGCTGCCGAGCGGGAACTTACGATGAGCACTTACTCCCATTCCCCAAACAGGCATCCCGGTATTGAAGATCGCTTGTCGAAGCGCAGCCCGTTCAGAATGCGACCACTGCAGCCGATCCAAACGTTCTTGACTTTCATCGATTGACATTTCTACAAAATCATAGCCGGCCTGTTTCGCAGAAGACAGAATCTGCTCCCAGGAAAACTCAGCCGGGAAGGCTTTCTCGTATATACCTACAGGGATTTTGTGCAGTGAGTACATCTTCTATAAACCTCTGGGAGTGACTTGATATCCCATATCCTTTTCAGCTTTGTATTGTCTTATCAATAATGGCAACAAGATTTATCAGTATGACTTATTCTTCCTTTTGCCCGTAGAGAGTGCGGTATATGTTTTGAAATTCCTCTATTTGCTGCTGGGTCAGTGCGATCGGAGTACCATGCATGCTGGCAAAATGCGCAATTTTTGCAAGGTCTTCCACTTCCACCGCATCGATTGTAGCCTGCCAGACGGTAGAAGCGAAAGTGTAGACTCCATGATTCTGCATGATGATCGCTGAGCACTTACCAATTTTGCGAATGATCTCAGAACCGATGTCTTCGCCGCCTACTGCAGCATAACCACCAATCGGAATCTCACCACCGAGTAATGCTGCCGAGGTCATAATTGCCGGGATCGGCTTGCCCAATGCGGCAAAAATGCCTGCGTAGGGAGAGTGGGTGTGGACAATACCGAAGATATCCGGTCGATGCTGGTACATATAAAGGTGGGTTTCGGTATCGCTGGAGGGACGTAAGGTGCCTTCCAGGATCTTCCCACTGCTGTCCATCACCAATAGATCGGATGGAGTCAATCTATCGTAACGAAAACCTGTAGGTTTGATCACAATATAGCCGGTTTCGGGATCGCGACCACTGACCGTTCCACTGTGCATCGTCACCAGACGATTCTTGGGCAGTTCCAACAGAGATTCAAAGACTTCCTGACGTAGTTTTTCGAGCATAATGGTTACAATCCTTTCATGTTTTTTCCGGCTGCCCGGAAGAATCGGTAATTGCGCTTATCGTACATATCCACCCAAACCGCCGCCATCAATGACCAGTGCGGCGCCGGTCATTTTAGCTGAACGGTCGCTGGCCAGGAAGACGACAACTTCCGCGATTTCGGTGGGGTCAATGATCACGCCTAAAGCGTTGTTCTTCTTGTATTCCTCTTCCAATAGATCAGGATTAAAACCATGGATCTTCGCCCGGGCAGCTCGTAGCTCCGGAGACCACATGTTGCTGCCGCCAAATACCGCTCCCGGCAGAACGCTATTGGCGCGGATGTGATACGGACCAAATTCATTGGCGATGGTGCGGGCCATCTGCAACACCGCTGCCTTGGAAGAGTTATAAGCTAGAAAGTGCCTGCTTGGCTTAAGAGCATCATCACTATTGATAAATACAAGTGCTCCACCTTCTGCTTGACGTTTAAAAACTTTAATTGATTCGCGTGAGACCAGGAAACTACCTGTACAGTTGACATTCATCACCCAGTTCCACTGCTCCAATGTGCACTCGTCGGAAGGTACGCTGACTGAGACACCTGCATTGTTCACGGCGATGTTCAATCTGCCAAAGTGATCAGCAATGGTTTTCACGGCCGAGACGACATTTGCTTCATTTGTAATATCGCAACGTACGGGGAGGATCTGCGCACTGCTATCCATTTGTAATAATTCATTCCTGGATTGAGTCAATTTCTCCTCGTTAAAGTCCACCATTGCTACCAGGGCTCCCTCTTTTACGAATCTGCGGGTGATCGCCAAACCTATACCTGAAGCCGCGCCGGTGATCAAAGCCACCTTGCCTGCCAACTCGCCACCTTTTCTGTCTGTATCTTCAATACTCATAGTTAAACTCCTTGATTCGATCGATAAATATAAAACCTGAAGGCATCCGATACGTAATATTCGTCTGACAATGCCACCGGTTCTTCATTAAAATCAAAATCCACCTGTTCAATGTGCAGTATATTGCTGCCAAGGCAAATTTGAAGCTTATCAGCGATGTATTGTTCAGCAGATAGGGGACGAATCCAGGCAATACCGTGATGTATCTCCAATGACAGACGCTGCCGTAAGAAACCATAGACGGATTCCTGCTCTTTGATATGTTTTTCAAGATCTTCCAGGGGAATATCGCCGCCCGGGGTATGGAACACGCTGAGTGGTAAGACGTCTACAGTAAAGACCGCCCGCAGATCATTGGCCAGCCTTACACGTTCGATTACCAGTGTTGGAGTTCCCAATTCGATTGCCAGTTGGGCCGACACCCGCTCACTTGCCGGTCGGGTGGTCATCAATAACTCTGAGCTGCCAGGTTCCGCCCCGGAAGAGCGGATCAATTGGGTGACACCGGAGTTTAGGCTTAAATTATTGTAAGTAGGTGGTTTCTTTGTTACAAATGTACCCACTCCCCACCGGCGCTGGATGTACCCCCCCTGTTCCAGGATGGCCAGCGCTGAACGTACAGTGGAACGGCTGATATTTAAAGTAGCGGATAGGTCAGGCTCGTTGGGTAATTGGGATTCTGGAGCCAGGTCGCCTTCCATGATCTTCTTACGCAGGTATTCAACCACACGTTGAGTTAATAGCATACCTTCGTGTGAGTCTTTGTCCCATTGAGTATTCGGTTCAAGTATTGCCGAAAGGTCCATGACTTATCCTATCAAAGGTATGACATCTTATTTCAATCATATTAACCAAATTTTTTATTTTTGTCAATATCCAACTGAAATATAATACGTATTACTCATAAATATACAAATTTACGGGTCTTGACATGACTATTTCTAGTTGCTATACTAATGCTATCCAAAAATATGACATTAGATGTCATACATCTATTGTTTCTAATTATTGAAATTTAGGAGAAAATATCATGGAAAAACTTGCAATTGATGGTGGAAAGCCGGTACGTACTCGAGCACCCATTATTGAAACGGACGTATTCGAGAAAGAAGAACTTGACGCCCTAATAGAAGTGGCAAAAAATAAAAAGCTGCGCCGTGCCGATGCCGCTATAGAATATGAACGTGTCCTCGCCGAGTGGTTTGGGGTCAAGCATGCCATTGCTGTCTCAAGCGGTACTACTGCTTTGCATATCGCCCTGGCAGCTTTTGGGATCGGACCCGGGGATGAAGTGATCGTCCCACCGTATACCTTCGTTGCCACTGACACTGCTGTGTTGGAACAAAATGCCATCCCCATCTTCGCTGATATCGATCCGGTTACTTTGACGCTGGATCCAGAGTCTGTCGCCCGGTGCATCACCCCCCGTACCAAAGCCATCATTCCGGTGACCATCTCCGGTACACTTGTTGATATGGATCCGATCATGGAACTGGCCCGCAAACACAATTTATATGTATTAGAAGATGCCTGTCAATCCACTGGTGCTAAATACAAAGGTAAGTTGGTGGGGACGATCGGTGATGTGGGTGCATTTAGCACTATCACGGGTAAGATCATAAATACCGGCGAGGGTGGTTTCGTGATCACCAATAATACCGATCTGTATGAAAAAATGTGGGGTTTCCAGGATTTTGCGCGTAAGAAATCTCTTGGACCGGCTTCCAAATACCACTGGGGATTGCCCTGCACTAACTATCGCATCACGAACATGCAGGCTGCCATCGGCATTCAGCAGGTGAAACGCGCCTGGGATATGATCCATAAACGCACCGAAAATGCTGAGTATCTCCGTTCCCTGCTGGAGGGTGTTCCCGGTATCGTCCTGCCATATCAACAGCCGTACGGCGAGCGGGTTTATTTTTACTTCCTGATCCGCCTGCTGCCGGAAATTTTGGGGACTGACATGCTCAATTTTGGTATCGCTTTGGCTGCCGAAGGTACCTATTCACTGAACTACCTCAGCACCACACGTTGGATGATCCCACAGCACCTTGAGCCATTGTTTGTAAATAAGGAAGGATACGGCGGCACTAAATGCCCATTTGAATGCCCGTGGTATGAGGGTGAGGTGAGCTATTACAAGGGGTTATGTCCAAATGCCGAAAGTGCCTGTGACGAAGTTTTCTGGCTTGCCAGCGTTCACCCATTGCTGGAAAAACAAGACCTCGACGATATCGCCGCAGCAGTGCGTAAAGTTGTCTACGCATTCATCGAGAAGAAAGAAAAAGGAATACCGGTCAATTACGCCACCGATGAAATCCGCGCGCGGCTATAAGAGGCACGACAAGAGGAACACATGGCAGATGCATCACCCTTAATTGACGGTGCTGACCTGGATCAGATCGGGATTGTCGTAAATGATCTGCAAGCATTCACCCAGGAACTTTCCCGGCTCTTTGGCATTGGACCTTTTCGCATTTTCGAATGGCCGCTCGAGGGAGTTGACCCGCAAGCAACATATCATGGCCAACCGGCTAACTTTCGCCTGCTGTTAGCTTTTGTCACTGTGGGTAAGATTCAACTTGAGATCGTTCAGCCCCTGGAAGGTCAAAATATCTACAGCGATTTCCTGCGTGATCATGGTCCTGGTTTGCACCACTTCCGTTTGACAATTCCCGGGTTTGATAAAGGTGTAGAAGCGCTGATCAATGATGGGATTGAGAATATAGCCAGCGGTACAGGTGTTCATGTTGGTTCCAAGTGGTCTTATTTTGATATGGGCCACAAATTGGAAGGAGTGGTTGTAGAGTTGAGAACCCGTCTGGAAGAAGCCGGCGGAGAAGGCCAGTGGGTGAAATCCATTCCACCACCCAGTTCACCGGCGAATGAACACTAAGTTCAACTGGTTGCAATTAACACCATAAATGAATAGATAAGCCCCGGATAAAAACATTCCGGGGCTTATTTATTATGTCTTTAGATTGTAAAGGTATGGGGGTTGAGGAAAAGCTGGTGATTATTGGAATATGTTTCTTCAGGAATTTGGTTGTGATTTTTAGCTCGGATTGCCAATCAGATGGAATTATTTATAAACCATAATATTTGTAAGCATTTGTTTGGTGCCCCCGGCGCGGGTCGAAC
This sequence comes from uncultured Chloroflexia bacterium, assembly GCA_963757065.1. Classification (GTDB taxonomy): domain Bacteria; phylum Chloroflexota; class Anaerolineae; order Anaerolineales; family Anaerolineaceae; genus PNON01. Next base: position 90,486 of record CAVWQC010000003.1, read on the forward strand.
GCGCAACCAACTGATTCGAAGTCAGGTACTCTATCCATTGAGCTACGAGGGCAATATTCGTGATTATACCCGATATTAAGCCTGTATTCCACTTGTTCATAAACCAGCCTGGGCTATATCTTAGGTCACAATTAAAATACAGCTATGCGCATATATATTGAAGAAGAGTTCAGTTGATCTGCGCTCGACTCTGAATGCTCGTCAATAAGTGTTGAATGTCCAAAGAATTAGTCTCAATCTCCATCCGGATTGCCTGCTGGGGACAAATTTCGACACATCTGCCGCAGGCTTTACAACGGGTGGTAATGATCGCTGCCGGAGAATGCATTTCTATTGCTTGAAATGCACAGGTTTCCACACATGTGCCGCAACCTATACAATCTGAGGTGACCTCCACTTTTATTCCCGGAATGGGTTTCACACTGTCCTGAAACGTATCCGGGCCTAATGTTACCGATCTTTGCAGTGTGCAGCAACACGGGCAGCAAAAACATATTCCCGAGCATTTTTTTATAGTCAATGCCCAGAATGGCTGCATCGAACCAGGAATGGATGATCGTGGGAGATAAAGACAAAGCTATTCCCCTATTGATATGAGCAAGTGCTTCTTCTCTCGAAACACTATGAGCCATACTGGAGTGGATCTGTTCAGCTCCCTCGCCCAGGAACAGACAACCCAGATCCAATGGATAATCGTCACATTCTTCTACTGTCCGGCAAAGACACGAATTCATCACCACACGGGTGGATGATTCCTCCACCAGGGTCTCCAATAATTGCCGCGGGAGGATGGAATTTGCTGGTATAGGGATATCCTGCTGAATGGGTAGAATAACCGCATGATTATACTTACTGGAAAAAGCTGGGGCAAATATCCGGTCAAACGGTTTTCGACGCAGGACCGGATTCATCCACCGTGCCATTGGCCAGAAGAATGACAGAAATTTAAAAAGGGGCTTCGAAAGGCTCAATGTCTACTATTTGCTTTCAATTATTTCACATTAAAATAATTGTAAATTGCCTGTGAGAGTTCTGCCACCATCTTATTGGATGGATCCCAGACGACCTGAACCGGATCGTGTAAAAAGATGGAGACTATGTAATTGCCACCAGGTGTATAGATTATCCCCGAATCTCCCATGGTATGTATCAATCCATCTGATTCTGTTGCATAGGCATGCTTATGGGCTACCTTCATTCCCTCCGGCAGTCCGGCTTGCAATAATATGGCAACCGTTTTGTTATTTGCTAAATATTCGATCATTTGCTGGCATTCAGCCTGGCTGATCTCTCCCGGGAATGCCGCAACTAATGCTCCACCCCCACTTTCTGCACACATATAAATATCACCTAACAGAGTCCCAATATCTGAAGGAGTCGTCTGGCTGAATGGATCAGGATCGGTGTTGATATCTGTCCGCTGGTTGGCTGGGGTCTGGATCCGCTGCAGGAAAATGGGTTTGGCCATATAAGCACCCAGGAAGGTATTTTGCAATCCCAACATCTGCATATCCTGGGTGACTTCAAGAGGAGCGACACCTTCTGACATTACCGCTTCCATAAGGGTATCAGCCGGGTCATTCCCCGATTGTTCGATCATCAATCCGATCTGATCCAGGATATTTTGAGGTGCAGGTTCATCCACACGTTTCATGATCGCTACCATGATCGGAATTTTAATTGTGCTTTCAGCAGAGAAGGCGATGTCAGTATCTACTGGCAGTGTGCTGCCGTTCTGGTAACCAAAGTGGATGGTTTCATTGGATTGCAGATCATCCAGATAGATATCTACTATTCCGTCAAATTTATTAACCGCAATGATCTGCTGTAATAAGATCTCCAGGTTCTTTAATGAAGGGCGTGGAGCAGCAGTGTTGTCGAATGAAAGATTGACCACTCTATTTGTAGGTGAACGTAAAGCTCCCTCGATGAGTTGAACTGCCCGGTCGATATTAAGTACACTTCCGGGTTTTCCCGGCAGAAATCCCGTGCTCCCTGGAATGGGTTGTGGAGGTGTAGGCGGTTGATCATAACGCGTTGCGATCTCAGATTGAAGATACGTCCGCAGTCTGTCCTCAACAAAATCCGCCTTCAAGGGTATTTCCGTTGTGGGTAAAGGTTGGCCCCATAAATAATCCCAAAATCCGATCCAGAATGGTTGATTTGTGCGTTGAAGATCTCCCGCCGTGAGCATTCCTTCGAGATCAAGCTCGAAACCTGCGATATTTGGTTTTATCTGGATGACAGCTTCATTGTAACGAAGTTCCACCGGGTATGAAAAAGCGACTAATAAACGTTGAGCCGCGATCTGCCTGCCCAATCCACCAACAGAAACACCCGCAATAGTCAAACCGGGTGGAAAGTTGGATCGGATTCGGCTAAAGCTGATCAATTGGGTGGTGGTGAGTATTACTGCGCTGAAAATGAAGAAAACTGATATCCATCTTAACGCAGAAAAAGAACTTCTTCTTTTCAAAAATCCTCTTTTCTCATTTCTTATTGATGATTCTATCAAGTATACATTAAATATAACTGATTATTCAGCCATATTTTATATTACGACTAAAGTTGATGTAGACACCAAAAGGGTTAACTGATTATATCCTCCTACCCACCCCATTCAAAGAAAATCAAAACGAAAGGTCTGTCTGCACTGCTCCCATAACTGTAATCATTGGCGAAACGATCATTCGTATTGATATAATCATTACATGATCACAGTAACAGGGTCGATCCAAGTAGATGAAAGAGATATCCAGTTTGAATTCATCCGCGCCTCAGGCCCGGGTGGACAGAACGTTAATAAAGTAGCGTCCTCAGTCCAGCTCAGGTATGATGTTTTGAATTCCAGTTCACTGGGACCTGAAGTCAAACAACGCTTGGTAAAACTGGCCAAAAACAAAATTACCGGAAACGGTATATTGATCATTGAGGCCAAACGCTATCGAACACAGGAACAAAACCGGCAGGATGCGATCAATCGATTAATTACCCTCATCCAAAAGGCATTAGAAAAACCAAAAAAACGGATAAAAACCAAGCCGACCATCTCTTCGAGCATAGACAGGGTGGATGAAAAAAAACGCAGGGGAGAAGTCAAACGTACCAGGCAATCCATCCCAGATGATTGGTAAGGTCTTGCCTGAATCGATCCTGAAACCCATTCCGTTTCCCAATCGTAAAGGTGGTTTATAATTCAGGCAGATTGTTTATTGAAAAATAAAATATTCTGATTCAAATATATTCTCATAGTTGTGTAATAACGTGGGATAGGAGATTATTTATGAAAAAGGCACTCATTACAGGAATCACTGGACAAGATGGTTCTTACCTGGCTGAATTCCTGCTGGATAAAGGATACGAGGTGCATGGATTGATCAGGCGGGCAAGTTCTTTCAATACCCGCAGAATTGATCATATCTACAGCGATCCTCACAATAATGGAAAGAAGGTTCACCTTCATCTGCATTACGGCGATGTCACATCACCGGATTCCCTGGTGGATGTGATCTATAACATCCAGCCGGAGGAAGTCTATCACCTGGCAGCACAATCTCATGTGCGTGTCTCCTTTGACATGCCTGAGTATACGGGGGATGTCACCGGGTTGGGGACGATCCGCATCCTTGAAGCCATACGAAAAAGCAAGATCAAAACCCGCTTTTACCAGGCCTCTTCAAGTGAAATGTTCGGCGGAGCAAAACCTCCCCAAACAGAAGATACTCCTTTTGAACCACGCAGTCCATATGCTGCTGCAAAAGTGTATGCCTACTGGGTCACCCGTAATTATCGCGAAGGTTATAACCTTTTCGCATCCAATGGGATTTTATTTAACCATGAATCTCCCCGCCGCGGGGAAACATTTGTGACCCGCAAGATCACACATGCTCTGGCAGCCATAAAAGCTGGAAAACAGCAAAAGCTATACCTCGGCAATCTGGATTCCAAGCGTGATTGGGGATATACACCTGAATTTATCGAAGTGCAATGGAAGATATTACAACAGGAAAAAGGAGACGATTATGTCATCGGTACAGGAGAATCCCATAGTATTCGGGAATTTCTGGACGAATCGTTTGGTTATGCAGATATGGATTGGCACAAATATGTAGAGATCGATCCCCGATATTATCGACCAACTGAAGTGGATTTTCTGATGGCTGACCCTTCCCGCTCAAAGCAAAGGCTGGATTGGGAGCCCAAAGTAAAGTTCCATGAGCTGGTTCGTATCATGGTGGATGCGGATCTTGAACTGGCCAGACTGGAATGTCCAGGTGAGGGTAAAAAAGTAGTGGATGAAAAATTCTCCGGTTGGCACAGATGGGAAGACCAGGTTGTCTCGATGGAGAGATAATCATATCTTTTTATACACTTATCCGTCAATGTAGTATATGGAGGTATCTTCATGTCAGCGTATGTAATTGTGGACATCCTTGTTCAAGATCAGAAAAAATATGATGAGTATAAGCTATTGGCTCCAGCCACTGTTGCAGCTTATGGTGGAAAGTACCTGGCACGCGGTGGGAAAACTGAAGTTCTGGAAGGGGAATGGAATCCAAATCGCCTGGTGATCCTCGAATTTCCATCCCTGGAGCAGGCAAATTCCTGGTTTAATTCACCGGAATATGCCCATCCGAAAGAGATGCGCCGTCTTTCCACCAGAACAAATATGGTGGTTTTAGAAGGTGTTTGAAGAGTAACCAGAAGTAGGTCGTATTGAGCGAAGCGAAATCCGACAATATCAAGAATGTTGGGTTTCAGGCTGGCGCCTTCTGCCTGACCTACAACAAAAATCATCCCAGCTAATAATGAAACACCTGGTAGAGATCGACCTTTGTGTCGACCCACTAATACTATCGCAAATGCTGAATGTTGGGTTTCGGGCTGATGCCCTCTACCCAACCTGCAACTAATAAAATGTTCAGGAGGCAACCAACCCCATGCGTCACACCCGTGAAGAAGTTATCCTGCGTACCATCCAGGAGTTCAACCTCCTGGACCAGCTCGTCACCAACCTCAGCGAGGCTGACTGGAAGCGCCCCCTCCCCCGCCCAGAGACAAAAGACCCCTGGACGGTGAAGGATGCCCTGGCTCATATCACCCATTGGAAAGCCGATGTGATCCGCTCCATCCGTCGCGGGTGGCGCCCACCCGAAGAGCGTGGTCTCAACTGGACAGATGGCAACCGCCTCATCTACCTGCGTTGGCACGACCGCTCCCCCCAGGAAATCCTCGCCTGGCACCGTCAGGTACACGAGAATGTGCTAACCGCACTGCGCGCCGCCCCCGATGACTGGTTCACCGGCAAAGACCGCCGTCTCGAATGGCCTAACGACCTCGCCGGTCACATCAAATACCATCGGGTGAATGATATCGAAGAGGCTCTGGCGGAGAGGAAGTAGAAGGGTGTTGGGTTTCAGGCTGGTGCCTTCTACCCAACCTACTGCTGCTACTATGCAAATTATGCTATAATGATTTTATTCCTCCAGGAGGAGTAAGAACAAAAAAGCTGATAGAGAAGGGCAGCCCTGGCTGAAAGCTCCCACTGCGATACTGTTCTGAAAGTCACCTGGTTGTATTGCCGAAGAAATGTAAAAAGTAGACCGGCACGGCTGCGCCCGTTATTGCGCACCTGAGAGCGCCCTTTCGGGCGAATCGAGGTGGTACCGCGGAAGAATCAACCTTTCGTCCTCACGGACTGAAGGTTTTTTTATTTATTGGAGGATATATGGCAGACATTGAAATGGCAAAGGCTTACGATTTCAAATCCACCGAACAGCGGTTGTACGATTGGTGGGAGAAACAGGGTTACTTTAAACCAACCAACGATCCGAATAAACCCAACCATGACCCGACGAAAAAACCATTCGTCATCTCCATTCCCCCGCCCAATGTTACCGGTGAACTGCACCTGGGTCACCCCCTTTTCGTTTCCATGGAAGACCTGATGATCCGCTATCATCGCATGATGGGAGAACCAACTCTCTGGATTCCCGGCAGCGATCATGCTGGAATCGCCACCCAACTTCAGGTGGAAAAAGATATCCTGCGGACTGAAGAGAAGACCCGCGAGGAAATTGGCCGCGAAGAATTCGTGAAACGCACCTGGGCATGGAAAGAAAAATACGGCGGAATTATTTACAATCAGATCAAACGCATGGGTGCATCTTGTGATTGGGACCGCACGCGCTTCACACTGGATGAAGGCTTGTCCAAAGCAGTCCGTGAGGCATTTGTGCGCCTGTATGATAAGGGATTGATCTATCGCGGTCCGCGCATGATCAACTGGTCGCCCGGATTAAAGACAGCCGTTTCAGACCTGGAAGTGGAGTATTCAGAAGAACCGGGTATCCTGTATTTCTTCAAATATATGCTTGCTGATGACAGCGGGGATTATATTCCGGTGGCAACCACCCGCCCGGAAACAATTTTGGCGGATACCGCTGTGGCAGTCCACCCGCACGATCCACGCTATATGCAGTTCATTGGCCGCAAGGTGATCGTCCCCATTTTAGGCCGTGAGGTTCCTGTGATCGCTGATGAATATGTGGACCGTGAATTCGGTACAGGAGCCTTAAAGATCACCCCCGGGCATGATCCGAATGATTATGCCATCGGTCAAAGGTTTAACCTGCCGGTCCTGTCGATGCTGGATGAAAGTGCCCATGTGACCAGTACTGGCGGACCGTATGAAGGGATGGACCGATTCGCCTGCCGAAAGAAGATCTGGGCAGATATGACCCTTGCCGGCCTGGTGATCAAGGAACAGCCTTACACCTTGAACGTGCCAAGAACCCAGCGTGGTGGGGAAATCGTTGAACCGATGATCTCCACTCAGTGGTTCGTAAAGATCAAACCCATGGCAGATGCCGGTATTGAAGCGGTGCGAAATGGAAGCATCACCATAGTTCCCGAAAGATTTACCAAGGTCTACTACAACTGGCTGGAGAACATTCAGGATTGGTGCATCAGCCGGCAGCTCTGGTGGGGTCACAGGATCCCGGTGTGGTATTGCCAGGATTGCGGTGAAATGGTTGTCAGCCGGGTTGACCCGACAGAATGCACCAAATGCCATGGTTCCAAACTGGAGCAGGATCCCGATGTTTTGGATACATGGTTCTCCTCTGGCTTATGGCCTTTTTCAACCCTGGGTTGGCCGGAAGAGACACCCGATTACAAATATTTCTACCCAACCTCCATCCTTGAAACAGGCTATGACATCCTGTTCTTCTGGGTCGCCCGCATGATCATGGATGGAATTGAGTTTACCGGCAAACCTCCCTTCCACACAGTGTACCTGCATGGGATTATCCGGGATGAACATGGCGTTAAGATGAGTAAGACCAAGGGCAACGTCATCGACCCGCTGGGAATAATGGATGAGATGGGTACAGATGCGCTGCGATTTACTTTGCTGGTTGGTTCTGCCCCCGGAAACGATATGAGCCTCAGTGCTAAAAAAGTGGAAGCCAACCGTAACTTCATCAATAAGATCTGGAATGTGGGACGTTTTGTGATCAGCACCTTACCCAATGCACCTGAGAAGGCAAACGCCCCAGCGCAATGGACTCTGGCTGATCAATGGATCCAGACCCGGCACCAGCAATTGGTGCGCGATGTAAACAGACTGTTTGATGTACATCAATATGGAGAAGCCGGCCGGCAGATCTACGAATTCTTCTGGAGTGAGTTTGCCGACTGGTATCTGGAGATCGCCAAACTACAGATGGCGGAAGGTGGGGACCGGGCATATTACACAGCTCAGACACTAATGACAATCCTGGATACCTCTCTCCGACTGCTGCATCCCTTTGTGCCATTCATCACTGAAGAACTCTGGGGAAATCTGAAAGCGACCTGCAAAAACCATCCAGCCAACTTTGCGCCTAAATCCGGTTGGAGGGATGCATTGATGATCTCTGAATGGCCTGAATCCACTCCTGAAACAGGTGATGAAGAAGGTTTATTACAGAATTTCAACCTTGTTATGGATATTGTCAGGGCGATCCGCAACTTCCGCACTGAGAAGAACGTCAAGCCTGGAACAAAGCTTGAGGCTCTGATCACTGCCGGGGAGAAGACTTCGATTCTTTCGCAACAGGCAGGAACCATCGCTGCCCTGGCACACCTGGATAAGGAAAAAATATCCATCGTGACCCAATCAGATAAAACTGAAAATCAACCTGGTATGGTGGTTTCCGGTGTTGAGATCTTCCTTACCCTGGAAGAAGTGATCAATAAAGAGGAAGAGCGGCAGCGTCTGGAATCTGAGCTTAAGGAAGCATTGGGGCAAATCGAACGATTACAAACCTTATTAGGCAGCTCGTTTGCTGAACGGGCTCCTGCCCAGGTGGTCGAAAAAGAAAAGCAGAAACTGGCTGCTTTCCAGGATACCGCTGCAAAGTTGAAACAACAGCTCAACACTATGAGTTAGTAGAAGCTTTATTATAGTAACCGGGGAAGTGAAAATAATTCACTTCCCCGGTTTTGGTTTAACGTCGCTGCTAAACTATGTGATTTTTTAGCTTTTACGAATGGTTTTATTGATCAGGGCTTTTAACACCTCAACCTGAGCCTTATTCCTTGCAAGTGGTTGGGCATTGCTGACTGCCAGATTGGCAGCTTCATTCGCCAGGATCTCTCCGGGCGCCTTGCCCTCCAATAGGTTTTCGACAAGCCGTGCTCTCACCGGTATTGGGCTGACAGCCCCTAACACCACCCGGGAGTCATGGAAACGGCCATCCCGCATCGTCGATTTAAACGCAACACTGACAATCGGGAAGTCGATGGAGTTACGAATCCGGAATTTAAGGTAACTCTGCCGGCTTTCTGGTGAAGGAGTAGGAATCCAAATCTCCTTGATCAACTCATCGTCTGCCAGTACTGTTGTGCTGTTTTCGCCGGCTGCAAAAAGCTGTTCGGCAGCCAGGGTCCGCTGTGTTGTTAACACCTGTGCATCCAATGCGATCAAGGCGGTTGCAACATCAGAACAATTGACCGCCACGCAGCCGCAGTTTGCGCAGCGCAATGCTTCAGTATCTACAGCTTCCTTTGTCAAGCTTTTAAAGTCTTCCGTTAGCAGATTCCGTTTGGCTATTTCTACTTCAGGAGTGATTACTCTTTCACTGGTGGCGAGAGCTGCTTTATTGATCGACCAGTGGAACCAGTCCTGTCGGTGTTTGGACCTTAAGCCACTTCTGTGACCAGCTAAGTAAGCATCGATGGCAATCGCGGCTTCTTTCCCGGATGCCATGCCGTGCACCACCGTCGCTGACCTGCCGGTTACATCACCACCAGCAAATATTCCATCCATGCTGGTTGCTGTCGATCCCTTTTCGGTGAAGACCATTCCCCGCTCAGTCTTGAGCGATGAACCAACATAAGAAATATCAGCAGATTGGCCAATAGCCACCAGCACCTGGTCCACCTCAACAGTGGTTTTTTGATCCACGTCAAAAGCAGGTGCAAAACGTCCTTCCTTATCGAAAACGGAAGTGCAGCGGACGAATTCCATCCCGGCCAGTTTTCCTTCACGGTCAAGAACCTGCTGCGGACCCCACGATGGAAGTATGGTGATTCCTTCCTGCTGTGCCTGAACAATATCTTCAGGAATGGCAGGCATGGTCTCCAGGGTTTCCAGGCAGGCCATCGTCACCTGTTTTGCACCCAGCCGATGTGCGGTCAAAGCCACATCAACTGCGACACTTCCACCACCGATCACTAAAATCCGCTTACCCAGTGGTTTGGATTTTCCCGTCTGAACATCGATCAGGAATTCCAGGCCGGAGTCCAGCAGTTCACTTTTTTCCAGCCGTAATTTCTTCCCGTTCCAAAGGCCGGTCGCGAGAAACACTCCCTGGTATTTCTTTTTAAGGTCCTCCAACGTGAGGCCATTCATTCCAATACCTTTGCCCAGTTCAAATTGGATTCCCATTCCCTTGAGGGCATCCACCTGTGCCTGAACAATTGCCTTCGGTAGGCGATACTCAGGGATACTGTATTTGAGCATGCCACCCGCAACCGGCATTTGTTCAAATACTGTCACAGCATGGCCTTGTTTCCTGAGGAAATAAGCTGTGGTCAATCCGGCTGGCCCGGATCCCACAATTGCTACTTTCTTCCCCGATTCGACTTTGGGTGCCGGGTAGAATGCAGCACAATGCTCCAATGCATAATCACCCAGATAACGCTCCACGTTTCGGATCGAAACTGGTTCATCATAGTCGAACCGGTTGCAGGCTTCTTCGCAATAGTGCGAGCAGATCCGTCCTGTGATCGCAGCCAGCGGATTGGTGCGCAATAAAATTTCCACTGCTTCGTCGATCTTGCCTTCACGGATTTTTGCCATATAGGCGGGTATGTCATTGTGGATGGGGCAGCCAGTGTTGCATGGGGCAGCACTTACGCACATACCGCCGAAGATGGAATGGTAGCGATTCTCAGCGAATAAAGCATCGCACCATTTACCACCTTTTCGCAGGCAGTCGAAGTTATTATCAGGATTACGGTAATACCAGCAGCGCGGTTCCTGGCAAAGATTGCCGGCAATGGTAGCTACATTCCGGATCTGGGGGGAAGCCACACTGGCAGCAGCCTGAGCTAGCAGGGGATAGGTTTTCTGAATCGTAGGATCTTTGGCAATATCATTGAGCGTGGTAAGGGCACCGATCCTCACTCCGTCTGCTTCAGTTTTCACATAGCTAAAATCTTTCACAGGTTTAAGACCGATGAGTACCTGTGGCGGATCGGAATGAACGGCATCTTTGAGCAATCCCATTTGATCTGTGCCGCCGGCTACCACTGCTGATCGTCCTTTATGTTCCTTTAGCAAGGACTCAGCCATCTGTAGATTATCTGCGGAGATATATTTTATAGGTTGTTGTGTCATGATATCTCCTTATATCTTCCCTAAAGCCCGGAGAACTTTTTCCGGTGTGATCGGGATTTCATCAACCCGTGTACCGATGGCATTGTATACCGCATTTGCTATCGCCCGTGGAGTACAGGTTAAGGTTCCCTCACCTATTCCGCATGCACCATATTCACCTGCGCCTCGCCATACTTCCAGCAGATACCGGCTCGATCTGGGGCATATCCAGGATGGTCGGCATCTTATAATCGATGAGGTTGAAGTTCAATGGCACCCCATGTACGGGATCATAGATAATCTCTTCGGTCAGCGCCTCTCCAACCGCCATGACCTGGCCGCCGATCTGCTGCGCTTCAGCACCAGATGCATACATGACCGTTCCACAATCGTTGACAATGATCAACTTGAGGACCTGGGTCCGACCGGTGCCGGTGTCCACTTCCACCTCTGCAAAACTGGCAATATATGGCACGCCGGTTCTCTGTTTGTCAGGACGGCGGCTCACCATTACCGATAAGGGTACGAGATCACCCTTCCATAATAGTTCTTTGTAGCCAATACTTTTCCCAGAACCACTGATTTGACCATTTGTGATTTCCAGTTGGTCAACCGGTACGTCCAGGACTGGTGCTGCCAGGTTAAGTATCTTTTCCTTTAACTCCTGGGCAGCCACGACAAGTACTTCAGATTGTAAAAACGAGACTGCGCTGTCGGTCTGCACACAATCACGCATACCGCTATCAGTGTCCACAGTTGAGACCCAACCGATATCTTCAGGTTTCACCCCCAGAAAGCTCAGCGCTTCAGCACAGCCAAGTACATTACAGGTGTTTGATCCGGTACCAGTCTCGACTGTTGGCGCATCCAAAGTAACTGTGCCATCCGGGTAAAGTGTGATCTTTGCCTGAACCTGCCCGCGCCGCTCTTCCTGCCACTCAGCATGCCAACCGGGATGGAGCGAAAAACCAACTCCACGGCGCTTATCACCATCGATCAATGGTCCCTCACCTGGTTTATGCCGTTTTTCTGACCAGCCAATTCGCTGTGCTCCTGTTTCGAGGACTGCCTTCAGGCTTGGATCCGGGCAGCTGCCCCATTCATGCCCGAAGTTCTGGATCGCCAAGGTGATGGGGTCCATTTCCAATCGTTCAGCCAACGCATCGATCATTCGTCCGAAGATGAAATTGAACTGGGAATTTCCCACCCCACGCATCATGCAGCCGGGGATTCGGTCAGTGTAGACAGCATACGATTCCATCTTGATGTTGTGTATCGGTGCCAGAGCAGCCTCAGAGATCTCAGCCGGTGCAAACTTCAAGGCAAATACAGAATGGTCTGCATGGGCACCAATATCACCGATGGACTTGAAATGCAGCGTGGTGATCGTTCCGTCGTTCTTTGCGCCAACCTTGCAATGATAGAGAGCAGGCTGCCGGGTATCGTGGAAGCTGTCCCGCCTGGAGTGTTTGAATTTGACCGGTTGACCGGCTTTCTTTGCCAGTAGAGCGGTGAAAAGGAAAAATGGTTGATCGCCTGTATCACCACGGCCAAATTGCCCGCCGACATATTTACTGATGACCCGCACTTTGTGAATGGGCATTTCCAGCATCTGGCTGACGTGCATCCTTGTTTGGTCTGCGGCGTATGAATTGGAAACAATTTTCAACCGGTCACCTTCCCACTCTGCCATACAGCACCAGGGGTCCAGTGATCCCTGTGTCGGGTTATGATGGCTGGTATCCATCTCGAGGACAACATCCGCTTCTGAAAAACCTCGTTCAATATCTCCTTTGGTAAGGAAAATATCAGGGCCGCCGACTGGATCAGGAGGTAATACATTTGTTGAAGTGATCTCCGGGTGGATAACAGGTGCATCCGCTTGCAGCGCTTTGAGCGGGTCCAATACAAAGGGAAGGACCTCCCATTCGACATCCACGAGTTTTAATGCCTGTTCTGCGATCTGTTCGCTTACCGCAGCGATTGCAACCCCCACCTCATCACCTGCCCAGGTGGCATAATCCCCCAGCACAATGCGGTCACGGAATTTTCTCCACATCATTCCTTCGTAGCTGACTGTATCCACTGCATCGGTCCAACCGGCACTGGTGGGTTTCATTCGCTTTACTTCAGGATCTTTGTAAGTCAAGACGGCTTTGACACCTGGTAGTGCCTCCGCCTTACTAACATCCATACGGACTATCCTGGCTCTGGGATATGGACTACATAGAACCCGGGCATAGAGCAGTCCAGGATAATTGCGTTCAGAGATTATATCGTCAGCATATGGTGCTTTGCCTTGTGCTTTTTCAAGCCCATCTATGCGGGGTTGGTAGCCGCCGACGAATCGGCGTTTAACACGGGGTTTGTAAGTTGTGTTCATACCTGGCCGCTCCTCGAGGCGATCTTTTCGGCAGCATGCATCACTGCCGTGGCGATCCCATCATAACAACCGCAGCGGCAGAGGTTTCCTGAAAGCGCTTCCCGCACCTCATCCATGGTCGGTTTGGGGTTTTCGTTGAGAAGTGCCCGGGTGGTCATAACAAATCCGGGAGTGCAATATCCACATTGGAGTGCAGTACCGTGTCCGGGTTCACATTGCTCAGAGAAAGCAACGATCACCGGATCATCTTTCGGCAATCCTTCGATGGTGAGGATTTCCCGGCCATTGGCTTCCACTGCGAAAAGCATGCACGAGAGAACAGCCTTCCCATCCATGATGATGGTACAGGCACCACATGCACCCTGGTCACAGCTGACCTTCAAGCCGGTGTACCCAAGGCGTTCCCGTAGAAACGCTGAAAGGGTGGTTAATGGTTCGAGATCACGTCCGACCTCGAATTCCCTCCATTCACCATTGATACGGATGGTAATTTTCTCAGTTGAAGAAATTCCTGGTGTGTCTACCAATTAGGCCTCCTAAATGAATAATTCTAAACAGTCTCGATATCTATCTGAAATTATTATCTTCGAGTAGATCGCTTAATCCTGATTGCAATTTGTGGTAAACCTATTGATTTGTTTCCGAACGAAATGAATGCAAAGAGAGAAAAATATGGAACCGGGGTGATGGGTGCAAAGTTATAATTCATAACCATATTTCTTAAGAATAAAAATAATTATACATGATTATGAAAAACCATTATCATTCTCAGATCGATAGTAATTATTATCAGAGTTCATGAATATAAATCAGGAAAAGATACCTTTCCAAGGGGGATTCCAGCTTCTTCCGTCCTGATCGAATCAACGGTGGGTAGCATATAATACTTCTTTATACTATTTCCACCTGGTTCAAATATGGGAAAATTCCTCCGGAAAATTATTCGGTCTTTACTGCTGCAATATAACTTAATGCTCAGACCATCTGTGAAGGTAAGAATATTCTACAAGCTTATTTCAGCCAGAACCTGTTGGATCAAATTATCAAGCTGCTTCTCAACAATTGGTGAAAGTTCAACTCCCGTATCGAGGCTAAATGCTTCGACACAATAGATGACTACCTCCTCCGGGTAGATATCTGATAGTTTTGCAGCAAATAACAATTCCGGTAAACCGATCTCGTGGGGTGAGGTTTTTATGGATAAGTAGGCAGGTACTTTTTCTCCTGTGATCCTCGTAAGCTTACCCGGTGAATGATCCGGTTTGGCTGCATCCACCACGATCAATCGATCGATTCCTTCCAGGTATTGTAATAGATCAAGACCACAGGTTCCCCCATCGACTACCATGATCGTATCAGATAACTTCACTTTTTCCTGCAATAATCTGACGGCGTGGATGCCCACGCCGTCGTCTGAAAGTATCAGGTTTCCTACACCAAGGATGAGAGTGCGTTTCATTTTTTGATATATATTAATCCATTACCACGACACTGGTGATCTCTTTCCCATCCGGATCCAGTACATGGACTGCACATGCCATACAAGGATCAAAGGAATGGATCGTTCGCAATATCTCGACCGGCTGTTCCGGATCTGCCACAGGTGTGCCAATGAGTGCAGCTTCGTATGCACCGGGAATTCCCTGTGCATCGCGTGGAGAACCGTTCCAGGTCGATGGCACGATTGCCTGGTAGTTGGCGATCTTTCCATCCTTGATATGGATCCAATGGCCCAATCCACCGCGGGGAGCCTCTGTCGACCCCCAACCCATAGCTTCATTTGGCCAGGTGGATGGATCCCAGTGTGTGTTCTCGTGGATCTTCAAATCACCTGATCCTATATTGGCGGCCAGTTCCATGGTCCACGGCGCAAGCTGCTCCGCCAGTACCACAGTTTCGATACATCGGGCAGCAACCCGCCCGAGAGTTGAGAATAACACAGTGGCAGGAACATTCAATTTCGTAAGAACAGCATCGACATAATATTTGACCCTTTCATGACCGGATACATAAGCGATCAGCATCCTTGCCAGAGGTCCAACCTCCATTGATTTTTGATCATAACGGGGTGATTTTAACCAGGAATATTTGGCTTCAGTATCAAGGAATTCATAAGGTGGTGTTGGTCCGGTATATTTTGGATTTGTTTGTCCCTCGGAGGGATGCATTCCAGATTTTTCATCCGGGTATGTATACCAGGAATGGGTTACAAATTCAGTGATCTTTTCCGGATCGAGTGGGAGAATTTTTGTGAGATCCCGCCCGAGAATGATTCCCCGCGGGAAGAAGGATTGAGTTGGATCATTGGGATCAGCTCCATCCACCAGAGGAAAGTCGCCATAGGAAAGGAAGTTGCCAAGGCCTTCGCCTAACCCCGCCCATTCCAGATAGAATGGCGCCACAGCCAGTACATCAGGTAAATAGACTTTATCAACAAAATCCTTTGCTTTCGCAAATAGACCTAGAAGTTGAGCGATCTTATCCGCATTGATCGCTGCCTGGCTGTTTGGATCCACCGGTATGGACATTCCACCCACAAGATATGTTTGCAGGTGTGGATTCTTTGCACCGAGGATGGCATGTGCCTTGATCACTTCCCGCTGCCATTCCAGCGCTTCCAGATAATGAGCAACAGCCATCAAGTTTGCTTCCGGTGGCAGCTTATATGCGGGATGTCCCCAGTAAGCATTTCCGAACAAACCAAGCTGTCCGCTATCGACAAACGATTGGATGCGTTTTTGAACAGTGCGGAAATAATCTTCGCTGGATTTATCCCAATCGGAGATGGATTGTGCAAGTTCCGACGTTGCCTTGGGATCAGCTTTCAATGCTGAAGTGATATCCACCCAATCCAACGCATGTAAATGATAGAAATGAACCACATGGTCTTGAACATATTGGATGGCTTCAATGATATTTCGAATAAGGCGGGCGTTTTTGGGGATCTGTATCCCGAGGGCATCTTCGACAGCTCGCACGGAGCTGAGTGCATGTACCGTCGTTCAGACACCGCATATTCGTTGAGCGAAGGTCCAAGCCTCCCGTGGGTCCCTTCCTTTGAGTATAAGCTCAATTCCGCGAAACATTGTGCTGCTGCTCCACGCTTTTGTAACAAAACCACCTTCCACCTCCACCTCAAGCCTCAGGTGTCCTTCAATGCGGGTGATCGGATCTATTGCTATCTTTGTCATAATTATTCTCCTTCGGAAGATAATAACTAGAGCTGTTTCACTGCTTCCGGTTTTGGTTCCGGAAACAAAGGTAGAAAGCGGACTGCTGCATCAAAGATGATAATTCCCAGGCAGGTTAATCCAATAGAAACCGCAATCTCAGACCAGGCCGGGATATATAGAGCACCATTCATAAATACCAGGGCAGTGTTGATGCGATTGATGATCAATCCACCCATCGTGTACCAGGCTGCCCAGATTATTCCATTGGCTGTGTTCCTTGTCTTGGGATCGGCAAACATCAGCATCGGGATAACCACTCCCCCGAAAATCTCGACGATGTATAGAATAGCAGCAAGGTCACCTTTCAAAAGATATATGTATTTGCCGCTGATAATCAGTTCTCCGATTTTTAAAATAACATAGAGACCCAAAATATATGGAACTGCTTTGGTTAAGCTGGAAACAAGTTTTAATTCAAACCGATATCCATATGTCCGGGCAGAATGATAAGATTCAAATACCACCATAGCCAATCCAGCAGCAATAGCTGAAAGGAAAAAGTAAACCGGCAGTAGAGGTGTGTACCAAAGCGGATGAATGCGGTATGGCATGATCGTCATCATCGTGCCGAGGGTAGATTGGTGCAATGTCGAAAGTGTGACTCCAGCGATGATCAATGGAATCGTAATCCCATGGATAATCTTCAAGGGTACCTTCCAATGCAAACTTTCAAAAAGCAATGGACTGAATTCCAAAGCGAGAACTGTTGTATACAACATCACACACCAGCCAATTTCAAATAGTGGTGAGTGGATATTGTTATAAATGATCAGGTGCCATATCCGGAGTGGAAAACCGAGATCAGCCAGAAGAGTTAATGCAGCCAGGATGTAGCTGATGAAACCAGTCAGGATCGTCGGCCGGACAATTGGATAGAATTGTTTTAAGTTGAATATATAAACAACCGCTGCCAGGGTAAAAGCACCAGCAGCCAAACCGATTCCAGCCATCATATCAAAACTGATCCAAATGCCCCAACCACGCATATCGCTTAGGTTAGTGGTCGCGCCTAAGCCATAAATCCAACGATAAGCCGCCACACTGAGTCCAAGTGCTCCTACGATCCAGATGAAGATCATTCCCGGGCCAACCCGGTAATTCCGCAACCGGATCTCACCCATTCGTGTGGTCATCCTGCACCTCCTTACCGTCTTCTTTCCGGTGGGTGTAAAAATATGTGGCAGTCAATAAACCTCCGACCACAGCTACGATCCAGGGCACTGCCAACATATATGGCCAATCATACGAAGGCAGTGAACGGGAGCCCAGATCAGGAAACCCAAGGGAACCCATAGATACACCCGCTATGTAAAGCATATCTGTACCACCTGCCTCTGTTTCACCATATATATGATTAATGTACCGGTTTTGATCCAGGACACGACTCCGGGCAGTTGCCAGCATCTCACCACGTTTTCCATAGATCAATGCTCCTGTTGGACATGCATCACCGCATGCTGGATTTTCTCCTTTAGCCAACCTATCCGCGCAGAAATCACATTTCTGTATTTTCGGTGAATTGGAATACCATTGTGCTTTCGGTATGAAAAATGGGCAAGCTGCCATGCAGTATCGGCAGCCGATGCATCTTTCTGCATGATAAACGACCGGACCAGTATCTGTCTTTTCAAGTGCTGCCACCGGGCAAACTGATACACACGCCGGTTCGATGCAATGCATACACTGGGCTTTCACAAAGGATGTACCTTCATCTCCCTGGTACAACTTTATCAAAGTCCATACATCTGCGCTTAGATCCGTTGGAGCTTCATGAATTTTTTCTGCATCTGTTACTGGAGGAAGATTGGATCGCCTTTTACATGCCACCTGGCATGCTTTGCAGCCTATGCAGATCGTCGCATCATATAGCATGGACGCGCTTGCATCCGCTGAAGTTGATTTATTAACTTGTAGTAAGGTCGATTTGGCAGGCTCTGCAATAGCCAAACCTCCCAAACCCATACCGGTAATTTTGAGAAAATCTCTCCGATTGATGGCCATTTTAATCCTCCATCATTCCACGTGTGATTCCGGAGGTTTTTCCGGTCCATTTTTTTCATCATCCAACTTTTGAGCTTTTACAGCCTGGTCAGTCATCATTTTGTATGCGAATGCACCTGCCGCACCAGCAACGATTCCTAGTGTACCTCCGGCAATGGCTGCTCCGATAGGTGATATCTCATTCTGCGGGGGTACTATCGACGGGAACAATGACGGAGGAGAGAAGTTGACTAATTCAATTGGTTCATAAGTTGGAATATCCCAGAATCCGGGTTCTGAACAGCCAATACAGGGATGACCTGCTCCAATCGGCCAGTTTGTACCATCGTTATAGCGGACTGTCGGACAGTTATGGTAGGACATGGGTCCTTTACAACCCATTTTATACATACACCAACCAGCCCTATGTCCTGCATCACCCCATTCCCTGACGAATTCTCCGGCATCAAAATGTCCGCGCCTTTCACAATTATCATGAATGAGATGGCCAAACGCAAAAAGCGGCCGATGCAGGTTATCCATTTCCGGTAGACTGCCAAAGGTGAGGAAATGGACTACTGTTGCGGTCAGGTTTACAGGATTAATGGGACAACCAGGGATGTTTAGAACAGGCTTATCTTTTACAAGGTCCATCACACTGACTGCCGTAGTCGGGTTGGGAGCTGCGCGTGGAATACCACCGAAGGTGGCACAATTTCCTACAGCTACCACAGCTATGGCATTTTTGGCTGCTTCTTCCAGCAATTGAATCGATGATTTGCCGCTGACACAGCAATAAACACCGCCATCACCCTGCGAGATTGAGCCTTCGACTACCAATAAGTAACCTCCAGCTGCAATTGTTGCCTGCTTGGCTTCTTCTGCGCGTTTGCCGGATGCCGCCATGATCGTTTCGTGATAATCAACTGAAAGAATATCTAGTACTACTTCGGCAGCTGTCGGGCTGGAAGAACGTAAAAAAGCCTCACTGCATCCTGCACAGTCCTGTAATTCAAGCCAAATTACAGGGGTGCGTTTAGGACTGGTTAATGCTTTTTTGATTAATTCTTCCGAACCTTTCGGTAACGCAAGAGCCCCGGCCATTAAACTGCAAAATGCCAGGAAATCGCGTCGAGAAACTCTGTGCATCGTCTGAACATCTAGAGTATCTTGTGTCTGAATTGCCATGAGCCCTCCAAAAAAGGATTGATGGAAACAACCAGAACAACTATTTAATTAGGTAGTGGTGGGGGATAGTGTTAGTGTGTACCAATAAACACAATAAAATGATTAGTATTTGAAGATTTTAGCACTTCACGCAGGGGATTACAATACATTTTTGGACGAATATTAAAATTAGATGAGAGTGGTTTTGCTATTTGCAGAACATGATATAGAACTTCAAATATTACGAAAATAAATCCTTAGTTACTCAAATGAAAAGTAGGTTTAGGCTCACCTGGATGAAAACTTGAAAGGGCATCAACTGTAAAATGAAGGTTGCTATAATTTAACTTTTCAGCAATGAGATCCGCCAGCAATCTGGCTGGCATCTCAACTCTGGCATTGATCAGCAAAGAACATTCACCCTCAACAAAAGATGGAACCTGGCTCATCCATTCTGTACCCGCCAATGTGGTAATGCTGATTTTCGTGCTGCCCGAACCCTGGTGAATAATAAATTTAATGTGGCCAATTCCTGCTCTTCTTTCTCCTAATTCGTCCAGCAGAGATTGAACAAACATTATGAAATCCATACGAAAATTATCATTTGGTGTCATTATCCGGATGGATTGGTCCAACCAGGCCAACTGTTCTTCTCCAGAGGCATAACGATGATAATCAAGATTCAAGCTGGTTCCAATTTGGTTGTGTGTTTCTTTATCCAATAACTTGGTCCAGGAGAAAATATCTTCCTGGAATAAAGCTGATGAAAACAATTTATCAAGGGTCGGCCAATGGGTGTTTACCAAAGACTTGAGCTGTATGAGCTCTTCAGGTTTAAGCAGATCGATCTTATTGACAAGCAATATGCCTGCTTCTTCCAACTGTTGATCAAAAATATAGGTGACATCATCACTGAAAGGCAACGGTTCGCCTTTCAACCTGCGCAGAAGTAAACGGCTGTCTGCGAATACCGATAAGCTGAGGGGATGGACATCATTTTCAGCAAATTTTAGTAATGGATTAATTACTGTAGCAACCAGGTCAGCACATGACCCGACAGATTCCGCAAAGATAATATCAGGTTTAATTTGATCATTGAGAATTTTTATCTGGGAGTTTAAATCCTGGTAATTGCAGCAGAAACATCCTCCGGTCACTTCAACGGTAGGAATATCATTGAATTTCATAAAAGCAGTATCAACCAGGTATTTACCCTGATCGTTCGTGATCACACCCACTTTTTTCCCAGCAGCCATGAGGATCCGGCATGCCTGTATGATCGCTGTAGTTTTGCCTGACCCTAAAAATCCACCCACCAGATGGATTTTCATATGTGTTTTTTGATCTCAGTTAGAAGCTCATGATTTCCTGGAATGATCGATGAATACATCAATTTCCCGTTTATATACAGGCTGGGAAGGTTTTTGATACCCATTTTCATCACCCGTGCGACATTTTCCGGCTTTGTAAATTTGTATTCGATCAGATCCACCTGTCCATTCAATTCCCCAACAGCGCGTTGAGCTGCCCCAAGCATATAACCACAAGCTGCACAGGTATCAGAATCGAGGGTAAATACTTCGACAAGGGGAGTTTTCAGATTGGAATAATCTGGAATGGATACATCGATCTCATCAAAAGATTTGCTATGGTAATCCACCAGCATTTCACGAATTTGGCCCGGATTTCTTACAGCCTGGACAATTCCGATCACATTTTCGATCGGCGTATCATATGGCATATCACAGCCAGGGGAAAGGATAAAGTTATTTGGTTTCAAAAAATTACTGGGATCGCGCAGATTTTTTAACAGGTCAACAACGAATTTCATATTATCGCGTTGATTGCCTAATAGCAGTTGGGTGGTCAAAGGAATATTCCCGCCTATTGCCACATTGTACCAGTCAGTGATCTGCTTGGCTGCTACCAGGTTGATATTCTCATCAACGGAAATCGAATCGGGTGTTGTTTGACACATCAACTCCAGGTTTTTTGTGGCATCCCCACAAACAAAAAATGAGGAGAGTCCACCCAATTCTCTGATCGATTTAAATAGATAGGAGAAAGGTGCTGATAGGTATTGTTTGAAGTGCCGTGGTGAAACTTGCGATACAACCGGGTCGACTACTGCTATAACATCCATCCCTGCTTCGAAATAGAAATTTGCCATCCTGACAGCTGCATCCTTACAAAAATCGAGCAATGCCTTTAAATAATCAGGATTATCGAAGGTATCCATAAAAATCTCAGTCCCGCGTAGATGGGATGCCAGGGTAAGAGGACCAGTGATCAGTCCATAAAGAGCCGTTCTATCGCCCCGTTCTTTTTTCATTTTCCTCATCACATCCAAAATCATAGGCAGCCTGCCATCTTTTTTTTCCGGCAACCTTGCAGGAATCTCTTTCCTGGTTTCAAATGGATGTGAAGCCACCATGGGTGGACCGCTTTTCGTCCAGACCAGTTCGCACCCGAGAATTTCGGCTTCTACCTGAAGGTCGAATATGATCGGCTGACCATCCGGATCATAAACATCGTTCACTTTCAATAAGGATTGAAGTAATTTATTTTCATCTGTCAGGACCTCTTGAGCTGAATATGACATCAATTTCCCGGCATGGACTCCTGCGAATGGAACCCAAGGTACGGCATCCAAATTCTCATGTCGCAAGGTTGCCAATAATAAGTCTTTCCCGCTTATTTGGTGATGCGCGTTGTTGTTCATCCGATATCCTTCCTCGAGAAAATTATTAACTAAATGTTGTTGACGATACAACAATTATAGAATATGTGACAACGTTGTCAACAGTATCTTCCCGGATTTGTGGCTTTTTTTAAAATTAGTATTTCGATTTTGGATTTTATCTTCTTCTTGGATATAATCATTCTTATAAACTATGTCCGCAACCATAAGGGTAGTAGCCAAACTAGCAGGTTGTTCAATAAAAACTGTCTCACGTGTCGTGAACAATGAGCCAAATGTTTCGGTTTCCACTCGCCAACGAGTTCTTGATGCAGTTCGAAATACAGGATATGTACCCAACCTCTCTGCCAGGAGATTGGTCAATCAAAAATCGTATTCTCTGTGTATCATCATGTATCCGGGATTTTATAACTCTTCACCCACATTCCTCTCAAGGCTCCTGGATTTGGGGTATGAAGAGAATTATGAAATATTGATCCAGAATTACTATCCAAATCGTTCAAAATCACAGCAAAGAGTTGTTGAACTTGTAAACCAACGACGTTTTGATGGATTCATTTCCACCCCGCCCTGCGATTCGGATGGTTTTTTGATTGATTTTCTTTCAACATACAAAATTCCGGTAGTCCAGGTTAATCCTTTGATCAACAACCAGGATCTGATGTATGTAAGCGGCGATGACGTTAATGGTGCTTATCAGGTGACTAAATATTTAATATCACTGGGGCACACAAAAATTGCATTTTTTACAGGCCCACGAAATCTTCGCTCAAGCCAGTATCGATTTGACGGCTTTAAAGCCGCTTTGGATGAAAACAAAATCAAATTGAATAAGGAATATTTACTGGACACCGAATATACTTTCGATGGAGGCTCCACTGCTTTAAGAATATTAATGAACCAAGAATTACCTCCTACTGCAATATTTGCTGGACATGATGAAGCAGCACTGGGTGCCCTTTTCGCAGCGAGAGAAATGGATATCCATGTGCCCGACCAATTATCAATCGCAGGATTTGAAGATCTACCCATGGCCAGCCAGGTCTGGCCTAGAATCACCACTTTTCACCAACCTGCTGATGATCTTCTCTACGAAGCGACCCGCTTATTAATTTCCACCTTGAAAGAACTCTCCGTCTATGACCAAGCAAATTACCCTCCCGGGGAAACTGGTTGAGCGAAATTCCACCTCCAGAATTAATTTGAAACCTTAACTATCCAAGTCTTCCATCAGCATAAAATCAAAAATTGATATTATGCTAAAATAAATTATGGCCTCTAGCGATTATCTCTATAACAAGCTCGCTGAAGTATTTAGAAAACAAATCCTTTCGGGTGAGATCAAACCGGGAGAAAAGCTACCATCTGTGCGGGCTGTTGCAGACCAATGGACTTGCACTGTAGGGACTGTTCAAAAAACCTACCAGCTACTTTCGGAGCAAGGATTGGTGAGCAGCCATGCCGGCCAGGGGACGATCGTCATCTATGGTAAATCACCTAACCAATACATGCCATACCGTAGGGCACAATTGCTACACCGTTCCGAGTCTTTTTTACTCGAGGTGCTGGGTGCAGGTTACGAACCGGACGAGGTGGAAGATGCTGTGAGGGAAGCACTGGATCGGTTAAGTGTAATTAATGAAGTATCAACTCCACCAGATAAAACCACCATCCGGTTTAACGGTAGTCACGATATTATGGTGGCATGGATTGCGTCTCATTACAACCAGATAGCCCCGGGTTTCAAGCTTCAGCTAAATTTTACGGGCTCCCTGCATGGGTTAATTGCCCTGGAAAATAACCAGGCTGAATTTGCAGGATGCCATCTTTGGGATGAAGCCACTGACAGCTACAATATTCCATTTATTCAAAAGTTATTACCCGGAAAAAAACTGGAAGTGATCACTCTGGCCACACGGACAATGGGATTGATAGTGGCACCGGGAAATCCGTCAAAGATTTTATCTTTGGAAGATATCGCCAGACCGGGAATTCGATTTATTAATCGGCAGGATGGATCCGGGATCAGGGTGTGGTTTGATGCTCATATCAGGATGAAAGGCATTTCATCAAAGAATATAGATGGGTACGACCGCGAGGTTAGTACTCATTCTGATGTTGCACTCGATATTGCAGAAAAAAAAGCAGATTCGGGTTTGGGACTTGAAGCTGCAGCAGTGCAGTATGGGTTGGATTTTATACCATTGACACAGGAACAATACGATCTGGTCTTCCTGGATGCAATCACCTCACATCCTGCTGTTATCCCCCTGCTGGATTGGCTCGTTAGCTCAGAAGCAAAGATAGAAATATCCAAACTGCCCGGGTATCAAACCGATCGAACAGGTAATAAAATATCGATCACTTGACCATCCTGGATATTGTTTCCCAATAATTTCTTATCACGAAGGAGATTTAATGAATACTTTGGATTTTGAACAAAAAATGAAAGCATATGCAGATCTGGCCATTCATGTCGGCCTCAATTTACAAAAAGGGCAGCGACTGCTCATACGTGGTCCACTGGTCTATGGAGCTCCAATCAGTGCTGCACCGCTCATTCTCGCGCTAACAAAAAGTGCGTACCAGGCGGGAGCACGACTGGTGGATGTCATGTGGGGAGATGAACAGACAGAATTACTCCGCTTTCAATATGCCCCGCGGGATTCCTTTGAAGAAGTTTCAGCATGGAAAACTGACGGTCCTTACGAACATGTCAAGCGCGGTGATGCGGTTATTAGCATATCCGGGATCAATCCAGATTTACTTAAAGGACAGGATCCTGATCTTGTTTCGCTTTATACAACATCCATCTGGAAAAAACTGGATCCATTCTTAAAGGTCACCAGCAATAATAACGTCAACTGGCTGGTCCTCTCAGTTCCAACCCCCGGCTGGTCGGCAAAAGTTTTCCCAAACCTTACACCAGGCGAGCGTGAATCAAAAATGTGGGAGACCATCTTCAAACTTTGCCGGCTCGATCAGTCTGATCCGATAGCAGCCTGGAAAGCCCACGTGAAACACCTGGAAGCCAGATCAAAGTATTTGAATGAAAAAAGGTTTTCCTATTTCCACTATACCGGCCCCGGGACCGATTTTACAGTCGGATTTCCGGATGGTGTTTTGTGGGTTGCTGCCAGTGAAAAGACGAGCACCGGTATTTCCTTTATCGCTAACATCCCCACCGAAGAGGTATTTACCCTGCCGCACAAAGACAGAGCAGAAGGTGTGATCCATTCTTCACTGCCACTTAATTTTGGCGGAACCCTGATCGATGATTTCTCGCTGCGCTTTGAAGGCGGCCGCGTTGTGAATGCATCAGCAAAAGTAGGAGAATCGGTCCTGCAGAAGATGATCGCTACAGATGATGGTTCAAACCGGTTAGGTGAGGTAGCAATTGTCCCATACAGCTCACCGATCTCCCAATCCGGTCTGCTTTTCTATAACACCCTGCTCGATGAGAACGCAGCCTGTCACCTGGCTTTGGGTAATGCCTATCAAACGACGCTCAAAGGCGGCGGCAGCCTGAGCGATGATGAGTTTAAATCCGCTGGCGGGAATGTCAGCGTGATCCATGTCGATTTCATGGTGGGTTCGAACAAGGTAAACATTGATGGAATTCTGCCAGACGGCAGATCTGAACCTGTCTTGCGTTCTGGTGATTGGGCTGTTGACGTGTAGATCAGTAAACTTTTTAAGAACTGGATAATAAACGACATCCTCATGGGATGTCGTTCGTTATTCATTGGAATTTCTATTTTTTATCTTTTTTGTCTTTCTTTTTCTTTTTATCTTTTTTATCTTTCTTGTCGTCCTTATCCTTTTTTCCAGCCATACCTGCCTCCAAATCACTCTTTAAGAAAAAACACGGAAATATCATTCTGATCAACCATGCTTGAACAGTAGCATTGGTAGAAAACAGGAATCAATATGAAGAATCCTATTTTCATTATAGCATCAGTGTGACACTCCGCAAGCCTCAAAAGGCGACGGCTTCTTGGGACACGCTCGGCGCAACCGCCCACGTTGACTCCCAACGGGACTGCCCATCCCGGGTTTGCAAAGCTCTATTCAAAATGTTGATAGCGGCGTTAACATCTCGATCCATCGATAACCCGCAATCACATTCAACCCACCGAACAGATAAATCCAAATCTTCAATAATCTTACCGCAACCAGAACAGGTTTTGGATGTGTAGGCAGGGTTTACCCGCACGACTTCCCGACCAGCTTCTGCCGCTTTATCGGAAAGCCTTTGTCCAAAGTATCCCCATCCACCATCCAAAATGCTCTTGGAGAAGAATTGATTTTTGACCATGTTTTGGATTTGTAATTCTTCAATGGCTATCAGGTCGTTGTTCGTTACCAACTTGTTCGCCAGCTTGTTCAAAAAATCCTTGCGCTGATTAGAAATATATTCGTGGTGAACTTGGAGAACCAAAACCCCTTTCCTGCGATTGCTTCCACCATTTTCCCGTCGCGCAACGCGGCGTTGAAGAACACGAAGTTTCGTCTGACTTTCACGATACCACTTTGGATTTTCGATCAGTTCTCCCACACTCGTGGCAATCAATGAACTGATACCAACATCGACCCCAACGGTGCGACCAGAGGACGGAAGAAGTTTTTTCTCCACTACACACGAAAAAGATGCATACCATCTTCCGGCTTTCCGGGATATTCGGAGTATTTTGATTTCACCTTCAATAGGTCGATGCCAGCGAACAGCTACCCGACCAATTCCAGACAGTTTCAATCGCCTACCATCAACTTTGAATCCATTTCCATATTCCTTGAAACCAAATGAATCAAAGCGATTCACGCTCTTGAAGCGTGGATAACCCGGCTTCTCACCTGACTTCACTCTACGAAAAAATGCCTGAAACGCTTTATCCAAGTCCGCAACAGTTACCTGTAAAACGTGGGAATGTATGTTTTTGGCGAAAGGGCTGTTCGCCTTCAATTCTTTGACTTTTCGGAGCTGCTGAAACTTGCCAATCGTTTCGCTGCGTACTTCATAGGCTGTTTTTCGCTCGGCCAGGCAATCGTTATAGAATCGGCGGCAGGTTTCAATGGTGGATTCCATAATCCGCTGCTGTGTTTTAGTGGGATAAATGCGGTACTGGAAAGTCTTTATCATATTTGCATACTATTTTACACTAATTAATCGAACATTTGTTCTCTTCTGCGAAATTGAGCAAAATTCTGTTGAAGCCAAAACGATAAACCAGCCGATTTACCTTTATCCTGCTCGGAGACTTGCGGTAGGTTTTTTGGTCAGTCAACATGATTAACTTCTTTACTTAAGCTACTAAATAAGTTTCCCTTTCCAAAAAACAATCACAAGTAACTCACACAAACTTCATAGTTTCTACAAATCTGGCAGATATCATCATACCAGTCAGAGAAATTCCTCTGACAAATAACTTAAAGGAGATTTTCTAAAATGAAAAATATTATACTTGTAAGCATTACCGCTTTGGTCTTAGTTGTAGCTGCTATTGGAACAACGTCGACCGTATCAGCAGATTCTAATTTTCCTCAATCACCAGCGATCACTGGTGTAAGTGACCAGGGAAATCCACAGGGACGAGGTCCACGTAGTGGAATGGGTGGATCCGGGATGCCCGGTGATGGACTTCTGCACGATGAAATCATCGCAGCCTTCTCAGTATCGGTTGGCGTCCCAGTGGAAGAAATTGAAACCAGGCTTACTGCCGGTGAGACACTTTCAGATATCGCTCTTTCTAAAGGGTTTACAGTTGCTGAATTTCAAACCATGTTGAAAGATGCCCATGATAAGGCAATCGCAGCCGCAGTAGTGAACGGTGATCTCACCCAGGAACAGGCTGATTGGATGCTCACTCGTGGTAATCGGATGAATGGAAACCGGGCTGGCCGTGGAACCGGGAACGGATTAGGCACCGGTCGTGGTAATGCCGGACAGAACTGGATGACAAACCCGGATTGCCCTTTCGCAACCCAAACCAATCCTTAATTTGGATCGATAAATAAAAGTAATAAAAACCAGGGATATCATTCAAGATCTCCCTGTTTTTTTGATTTTACTATGCATCTAATGGAATCAATTCATGCAACAACTATTCATCCAATTGCGGAGAGATAATTCCCCAAATTAAACCTCCATCAGTGGTCATATATATTTCACCTGTGGTGGATAAAATCCAACCGGTATCCTTGCTGATGAACTGGGTGGAAATTCCCTCCGGTACATCCGATAGCTCTGTCCATTTCTTTTGTGTATCCCTTAAGATCGACGTTACAGCGCCTTGAACCAGCAATCCACTTTCGGGTAGATATGTTAAGTTGCCTGCGGGAATTTCTTTCTTTTCCCAGTTATTTCCACTATCGGTGCTCTGATATAAAAGTACAACCGGTTGATCCAATGGTGCATTCATGAATTTGCAGGCCACTTCAAGCTGTACCACTCTCAGCAGAAACATTTGGAAACTGGGACGCGCAGACTGCATCGAAGTTCTGATATATTCCAGGCTGGTTATCCGGATCGGGCAGATTAACATTGCTCCAGGTTTTACCAGCCATCGTGTGTTTGGAATAAAAGGACTCCTGCAGCAACGCCATTGCATGACCCGGTCAGCCAGCCGTTTTGAGCATCAGCGAAAATCAGACCATTTTTTGAACAACTCTGAATTCCCCTGTCCCCGCCAACTACATTATTGTTATTCGTCGGGTCGACTACTTTTTCCCAGGTTAACCCGCCATCGGTAGTATGGTAGATGACAATGTAGTCATGATTCATACCTGCCCCGACATGAGCCATCAGCCATCCATTGAGCTCATCCACAAAGTAGATATGCGAAATGGAAAACGCTTCCATCATCCCATCGGTGGCAAGCAGGGATTTACTCCAGGTGGTTCCACTATCTGTTGTTTTCCAGACATATTGTTCAGCAATAGGAGGTAATGCGGATTCATATACGGAGAAACCCATGCAGTTTTATCATCCAGGAAGAAGCCCGCTAGCACAACTGAAGCGGGGTCAGCACCGCCATCGAAGGGGACTTTCATATCCACCCATGTCCTTGTGGCGTCGCCTGTCCGCAGCACTTTGGAAGACTCTCCTGCCCGGCCGCCCAAAGCCCAGCCTGTGGTTTCTGTGGTCATTTTAAACTGGTAGATGTGGAAAGGGATTGGTTCATTACTGATGGATTCAGTTGGAACAGTTGAAGCTACGACTGTCGGGAGTGGTTGAGCAGTGGCAGTATTCTGGATGGTTGGAGCAGCCGTTGGCACAATTGTAGACGTTGCTGTGGGTGTTGTGCAAGCTCCCACTACGAAGGATAATATGACGAGGATGGGGAAAAGTTGGTTTTTCATATATTGAGCATAGTTCAATTTCATAAGAATATCAAGCCTATGTAATTTGCTACTATTTTCCAGGTTGTATCCGCGCGTATTCTATTATAGAATAAATTATCTATATTATGACCGAAAAATATTGCATATTGATCTGGATGCATTCTTCTGTTCCGTGGAGGAACTAAAGAACCCCGACCTGGTAGGCAAAGCCTTCGCTGTGGGCGGCCAACCCGGTCAGCGCGGAGTGGTGTCTTCCTGTTCATATGCCGCCCGCCAGTTTGGCGTGCGGTCTGCCATGCCTACGGGACGAGCGAAAGCGCTCTGCCCTGAATTGATCCTCGTCTCCGGTCATCACTCCGAATACGGCGAGTATTCCGATCGGGTGATGGCCATTTTCCACGAGACCAGCCCTCTGGTGGAGGAGGTCTCTATCGACGAGGCATTTGTGGATATCAGCGACCTGCCGCAATCAGCGGAATTGATCGCGAAACAGATCCAGGAAAGAGTCAGGCAGGAAGTGAATCTGCCCTGCTCCATCGGGGTGGCTGCCAACAAACTGGTCGCCAAGATCGCCACAGATGCAGGCAAGGCCGAAAATAAAGGCAGTGTTGCCCCGCGTGCCATCAAAGTCGTGCCGCCGGGTACAGAAGCCGCTTTTCTCGCCCCGCTGCCTGTCCAGGCGATGTGGGGAGTCGGGCCGAAAATGGCGGCTTCCCTGAATGCCATGGGGATGATTACCCTGGGGGACGTAGCTGCCGCATCAGCCCCGGATTTGCAGCGCTGGCTGGGAAAAACCGGTGAATATCTGGCTCGCGCCGCTGTGGGCATCGATAATTCCCCTGTATCCACTTCACATGGCCTCAAATCTGTCAGCCAGGAAACCACTTACGATACTGACACCAATGATATCGTTGAGATCGAACGCACCATTCGCTGGTTGTCGGAAAAAGTTGCCCGCCGCCTAAGGGAAAAAGGGATCAGCGGCGGTACTGTGAGAATCAAAGTGCGGCTGTCGGATTTCTCCACCTTCACCCGCCAGGAACACCTGGATGTTGCCACCAATATTGAAAGTGTTATCCTGGAAAAAGCTTTACACCTGTTTCATGGTTTCTGGAAAACAGGCCAGCACATCCGCCTGCTGGGGGTGGGGGTGAGCGACCTGGATGAAAACTGGCAGCAGATGTCCCTCTTTGAACCGCAATTGGAACGGGAAATACGCCTGCACCAGGCAGTGGACGAGATCCGCGAGAAATTTGGCAAGACATTACTGCAGAGAGGAAAGATACGCAAATGACCGACATACCTCCCCCTTTACCTGTGACTTACTGGGTCGTCCCAGGCAGATTCCTGGCAGGACCACAACCATTGGTGATCCAGGCTTCCTCCCCGCACCAAACCATCGAAACATTTGTTTCGGCGGGATCAATGCCTTTATCGACCTAACCTATCCCGCTGAGATGCTTGGGACATACATATCTCCCCATCCTCGAGCAGATGAAAGATCGTACGGATATTCGCTACTTTAACCTTCCGATCAGGGATTTCGGATTGCCGACACACGAAGTCATGCGTGGCATCCAGGACCGGATCAAGCTGTTGCTGGACCAGGGCAGCAACATTTATCTGCATTGTTATGGTGGGATCGGACGCACCGGCACCGTGGTGGGCTGCTACTTTGTGGAACAGGGAATGACCGGCAGGCAGGCGCTGGAGCAGATCAATTTCTTGCGCAAGGATTTTGGCAGGATGTTTATGCCCAGCCCGGAAACGAGATCTCAGGTGGAATTTGTACTGAATTGGAAGAAACCCGGTCAGCTTTGATAGTTTTGGATTTTGGCTTCAGCTTCACAGCATGGTTGGAAATGGTATAATTCTGCGGTCGCCACCGTAGCTCAGTTGGCAGAGCAGACGTTTCGTAAACGCCAGGTCATGGGTTCGACTCCCTTCGGTGGCTCTTTTTATTTAATCCACAGAAAACTTCCCAAATCAAAGTGCATCATATCTAAGGCATCAATATTGCAATAAGTATTGCATGGAATGATCAGAAACACCATGAATGGTTTTCTTTTAATGGTGATATTTTGTTTCGAAAGCGAGTTCTCATGTTATTGAGGAATATATCCTCCAGACTAACCCTTTCTGTTTTACTGATCAGTATATTGGTCAGTCAAGGAATTTTCACGCCCATGACCCCGGTACAAGCCGGCTCTGTATTAACTACTTCGGGATCTTATGACAGGAAAACCGCTGTCAAATGGGCAGTAAAAAACAATCATAATGATGGACGGTTCTGGGGGGATTTTACCCATGGACGATATTGCACAACATACGTCACAAAGGCAATGCAGGCAGGCGGCATCGCTGTGCCTACATATACGGGGAATGTGCAGTTGGCTAATTGGCTGCAATCTCACCCGGATTACTGGGAGATCAGATCAAAAAACCAGCTCGAGTTAGGCGATATCATATTTTTAAATAAAAATGCGCCAATTCCTGACAACCTGGAAATCTCATGGATCGACCATGTGGTAATGGTCACCGGAGCCGGGAAGTATTCCGCATGGAATGCTGAAAGAGCAAACAAGAACTTCTCCAAATTGGCCAAATGGAATTATGAAAAAGGTGTCCATTTCAAGGTTGGCAGCGTAATCCCAACCATTACTCCCACCTTGGTCCCTACCGTTATACCTGCCAACCTTCCCACCCAGTTTTTAGGTAACCCCACCAGCACCCTCAAAGATAAAAATGGCAAAGCTAACTTAACCATTTGTGCAGATAACCTTGCCGGATCAACCGTTTATGTACTCTTCAGACGTCCAAACGGATTAAAGAAAGACGGCACAAAGAAATGGATCAACCTGCCTTACAACAAGACAGCGACAACCAACTGTGTCATTTTCAAGAATTTGGATGGTCCCGGTGCACTGGCAAAAGGGGTGGTTTATGAGTCACGAGCAGCTTTAAACCAGCAGCCCCAGGCTAACTGGCTAGCCCCAGATTGTTATGCACAGAGTGATTATCAGGGATTATGCAATATTGTCCGTAAGAATAATAATTAATACTGATAAATTCGTTATTGACCTTTTAGAAGAAACAAACGTTAAGCATGGAAGTAATCCAGATTATTCCCTATCATCAATGGTTTTCCGTAAATATATGGTCATAGGTTCAATTTCCTTCAGCATCTTTTTAATATATTCCCGTGAATTTCCTCTCATACTTTAAATGAATAAAGCATCCTGTTGCTATTTGTATGGGATGCTTTATTATTGAAAGTGCAAATCCTTACCTTTACTCCAGGCGGGAAATTTGCCACCAGGCAGTGAATCCTACAAAATCTGTCCCGGTCAGTGGTGCACCATCGCGGCAGTGAGTGGATGAATATCCTTCTGAGAACCCGTGTCCCTGTAAAGCATCGGCATTCATATAATCTTCCGGCGGTATGGTAACAAACAATATACCTTCAAAATCATCACTGGTGGGATCGTTTTCCCAGCCTGTCATGCTGATATACAGGTTGTTATTATTGGGTACAGGAACCTCAATATTAAATCGCGGATCCTGAATTGAAGGATGAGCATAGTTTTCTTCCTCAGTTTGGTAACGGTCATACCGCATATATCCATCTGCGGGATAGCGCAAGTGGTAAGCCACCCACGTAATGTGGTCTGCATCCAACCCGTAACCGGTGGAGAATTCGTAGCTATGTTCTGAATATCGGCTGATAAAAAATTCACAGTAGGCTGCCTGGATTTGATCCAGGCTTACGATCACCAATACAGGAGCAATATACGTGTTGTTGTCATCATTCGATTCTGCTATACGGTTATCCGGGTCGATCACAGCAGTAATACCATAGATCGGTATGTCTGACCGGGCAGACTGGAACCATTTTCCTTCACCAGTAGCCAAGGTGATGTTTTCCATATCCAGGCGTTCCACCAGGCCTCCGCTTTCCCGGTCATAATAATCCAATCGAATATTCTGGTTCACTATTGTCCCGCCGGTATTCGTCACCCAGGCACGGATCTGACCGCTGCTCCCTTCCTTCGCGATTTCTGTAATCCTCAAGTCTGGTACGTCACCCGTTTCAGCAGAGACAAGCATATCGATTGAATACACAACTTCATTGTTTCCACTGCGAAGCACTCTTCGTCCAGGTTGGATATCTTCAAAGGGAATAGTCTCCCGAACCCGGAAAATAGTATCGGTATCATACCAATCTCGATCGTATATGACCGCTCCAACTGTCAAGTCCGTTTCCGGTGCAACCTCCAGTTCTATAAATGTTACTTCAGGGGATGAATAATCCCGGCAGGTAAAGCCCATGCAAGGTTGATCCAGCTGGGTCAGGATCGTATTGAACAGGTTTCTGATGTTGGTATTCCCATTTGAGTTGATGGTTATTCCATATGGATATTCATCGCCGTCGTATCTCAGTACTACAGATTCACTTCCCTGAGCCCAGAAACTCCCTAAAACAGGACCTATCTGGCTATCCCTGTCTTCATCATGTAATCCCTCCAGATGGATCCGTTCAAATGTGATCCGAACTTTACGGTCACATGGTGGTCCTTCCAAAACCACCGCATTGCTGCGAGGTGACTCACGGTCTCCGACTGCAGCTGATACTTCAAAAACATTGAGTACACCGCAGACCGGTTCGTAAGCAGTAACGGACGTCAGGTTAGTATTGGCATGGACCGAAAAAAGGTGGCCGCCATTTATATAAATCTTGAAAGAGCTGATTTCGCTATAGTCCCCCTCCCAAGTCCACATCAGGTTTTGTTCGGTGCCTACCATCATTGTGGTCAGATATGGAGCCGGCAGCACAGCCTCATCGCAAGAGCCGGCACAAATCCGGTAGGTTGCCGTAAATCCTTCCACATCACCTATTGCAGAGCCTACAGGTACATCTTCAGGTGTAACAGTGGCTGTAATGATATGCCCATCCCAATCTGATTCAGGGTGTGAAGCAATATAGCGGCCAATAAAGTGAAATTCCCGGTTACCTAAGGGACCACTGTATCCATAACATTCAGCCAAAACTGGCAGACTCTCCCCGCGTGGTACTCCAACCGTAATACTTCCCATGTATTCCGTGATATCCCAGGAACGTTCACCCGCAAAATTGAATGGACCGTAATGATCCGGAGGATTTTGGGTGAGCGAGGCATAGCAATAAACCTCCTCGTAGGCTTCATTCACAACAAAATCCAGTGCCTGAAATTCGACAAAGTCTATGATGCGGAGGTCACCCAAAAACATATCCAATAATTCCAAAAATCCTTCACTGCCTTCTTCTCCATCAGGAATCCCATCACCATCACTATCGCCTTCGTCACCTGGCGCGATACCTTCAGCACCCTCTCCCCCACCAGCTTCAGCCGGGCAGCCATGATTTTCCAATGGACCTTCAACGAGAGGACACTCATCAGACTCGTCCACCAGGCCATCGCCATCCGAGTCCTCTGTCACCGGACTGTCATCACCGCCACTGCCCACAGGAACCTCATCGGACACCGGGCAGCCATCATTCATTACAGGTCCCGGGTCGTCGGGACAGGCATCCTCAGGATCAAGTACACCATCACCATCCCGATCATCCGCAGCGACCTCCGGGCAGCCAACTCCGGCCGGGGATTCTGGAGCACCAATTGCATCAGGGCAAATATCCTGTTCATCCGGCACTCCATCAAGGTCCCCATCCGGACATCCTTCTGCAATAAAATCTCCCGGAACTTCCGGACACTCGTCCAAGGTATCTTCCACCCCGTCTCCATCGATATCAGGTATATCCACCGGACAGCCAATAGGGACCTACACCCCACGTTTCGGGACATTCATCCATTTCATCCGGAAAACCATCATCATCACGATCAGGACCGGAAGGCTCACTTGCACCAGCCACATTCAACCGGATCGTACTGTAGGCTTGCCTGCCTTCACGATTAAATGCTCTGGCAACCAGCTTGTATTGACCTAATGTAGGTGGTGTCCAATCGGTTACTAATGGAAATGGCGAAATGCCATTCTCTACTGGACTTAATTCTTTCGCAATAAGGATATCGTTAACCCACAACTCAACCCTGGAAATTTTTTCCGGATCTGTTGCGACTATATGCACAATTTCCAGTTCCCCTGCCTGGAGTCTACTATTTGTCGTTGGACTGTGGAAATACACCAGCGGAGATGCAGATTTTTGATAGGATTTGATAAACCTGGAACCAAGTACTATGCAGCCAAAAACCAGGATGCACAACAGAAGTACGGCAATCACTGCAATCAACAATTTCTGGGTTTTATTCATGTCTTCCCCCTTAACTTAACTCAATCACAAAAGTCATCCAGTTGGACCAGGAGCTTATATTTCCGGCATTATCGACTGCCCTAACCGACCAACGGTATTCCAGTCCGCAGATTACATTTACTGAAACCTGTTTGGTAGTTATACCGTTCCAATTTTGTACACTTTGCCAATTGCCATTTATATTTTTAAATAATTTAACATCATATCCTTTGATACCACTGGGATCTGAAACTGGCAGCCATGCCAGGGTTTGAGAAGCTTTGCAGCCAATGCTCAATCCATCCGCAGGTACTTGTGGTTCCGGAACCGGCGGAGGAGTTGTATCCACTGGTGCATACACAGTAATTGTGATGTACTCATAGGCTGTCTCCTGCCCTCTTTTCGCAGTCATTACGTAGTCATGGGTAACATCAGGACAAGCCTGAGAAACACCTTTGTTTGTAACCCGGGCATTATCCAGAAGAACTTCATCAGCTTGTTCAACTGTCCAAGATAATTGAACACATTCTCCGGGAGAGACCGAGAGCTTATCGGTATAAAATTGTATGGATAACGGAGGCGGCGGGGTTACGGTTTCGGTAGGTGTGATCGTAGCTGTTGGAACATCCGGGGAAGGTGAAGGTGTAATATCCACTTGAGTTACATCATTCTCCGGGACAACCAACGTTGGGTCATCAACTGTCATTTTCCCTACCTGAATTCTACTGAATGCTCTCCCCCCTGAAACACCATTAATATCATAAACGGTCACCTCCAGGGTGAATGGCCCGTCTCCCGGGGGTGTCCATTCAAAATCAAAAGAAGAGAATTTGGCACCTGATTCTGCAGGAGTCTTTTGTGTATAAGGGATTCCATTCACGCCCAATGTAACATATCCAATTCCCCCGGAATTAGATGCATGTGCAATGATCGTTAGAGGGACTACTTTGTCGAAATGTGTGCCATCTTTTGGAGAATCAACCCATACTTGTGGAGTGTTTTCTGCCGGAGTACAAGCAGCCAGGAAAGTTAATATTAAAATAATAGCTAAATTCTGAAATATCCTGCTCTTATTTGCTGGAATTTGCATACGGCCTCCTGTTTTTTATCGAAATTTCCCACCGCTCGAAAAACTATCAGTACAAGGCTTAGTAATAATATACATTGTTTTGTCCATATTTCAAGACGGGTAATTTGGTGTTCCCCAATAAATAAACATGGAAATAGCAAAAATTGATGGGTATCGCTACCAAATAAGCATTGGAAAGGTGATTATTATGTTTCTCTCAAAATCTATAATGTTCTTGACCAATGATTGAGGTGAAAATGGAGTGTGTTATACTCCAAAATATTCATCCATCATCGCGGTCATCACCACAGAACAGGTATTGGATGATTAATTGAAGGAGATTCAAATGAAACACACAAATAAAATAATTCTAATCTTTGTAATTGCATTGATCACCCTGCTTCCGGCCTGCACACTCTTCCAGCCCCCGCCGCTCCCAACATCTACGCCAACTGCTACCGCAACAGCCACCGAACAACCTACAGCCGTTCCGCCTACAAATACGCCGCTGCCAACTCAAACCAATACAGTCGCACCGACTGCGACGATAGTCATCCCAACTATGCTCCCCCCGACCGCCACCCCAACCAGTACTGAAGTCATCAACACCAATACCGAATATTCGTGCGACATTATCGATCAGAGTCCTTCCGATGATACAAAATACAGTTCGGGGGACGATTTTGATATCAGGTGGACACTAATTAATAATGGATCAGAGCAGTGGAAGGAAGGAACGATCCTCAAATACCAGACCGGACCGCACATGACGACCCAAACAAAAGTTGCACTCCCCCGGCTGAAACCCGATGAAACCTTTGTGGTGACATTTGATGCCAAAGCTTCAGGAAAAAGCGGTCGGCAGGTGATGCTTTGGGCTGTGATCGGTCCCGGGAAAACGGATGCCACTGCCATCTATATGTGTTATCCATATACCCGAATCGTCATTAAATAGTGGTTCAGATTGGAAACGGAAATCCCCGCCGGTAAGTAATTTTAAAAGCTTAAATAATATGCGTCGAACACAATGATGTTTGTGTTCGACGCTTTTCTGTCCTTATACAGTAAAATCCATCCTACGAAATTTACGTCCTTCCGTGGAGAGGACAAATGCCCGGAATGTTGTGTATCAAAATGATCATGCCTTGTCGCTCAAACCATTACTATCGATGGCATGGCCTGATTGCTTCATCAGCCAGACATAAGCATCTTCCAGTCCTGGAGAAGCGGGTTGCGCTCCCGGATATGAACTGACATCCTCACCAACCAGTCGGTATTGTACGCCTTCGGCCATATGCAGCATCGAGACTACCGTCAATCCGTTGTCCGGTTTGCGTGGACCGTCCATGGTAACAGTCCAAACTTTCCCTTGAGCAGCCTGGGTAAGCTCAGAAGGGCTACCGGTATAGATCACGCGGCCGGCCGCCAGGACGGCCATATTACGGCTTGTCTGCCCGATATCCTCAACAATATGTGTGGAAAGGATTACAACCCGATTTGCAGCAAGGCTCACCAGCAGATTTCGGAACCGAATTCGTTCCTCCGGATCCAACCCGGCCGTGGGTTCATCCACGATCAGCAGCTTTGGATCATTCACCAGTGCCTGGGCAATACCCACACGGCGTTTCATTCCGCCTGAAAAACCCTTCAGCTTGCGGTCTTCAGCCTCAGTCAACCCGACCATGTTCAATACTTCTTCCACCCGTTTACTCCGACTGGATGTATCGTCCATTCCTTTTAATATTGCCAGGTAATCTACAAACTGCCGGGCAGAAAGATCCGGATAGACACCCAATTCCTGCGGCAGATAGCCCAGCATGGCTTTGATGGCGATGCGCTCTTTTTCGCTGCTTAATCCCAACCCATATACAGAGACTTTACCGCTGGTCGGTCGAACGATTCCCGCCAGGATGCGCATGAGGGTGGTTTTACCCGCCCCATTTGGACCGAGCAAGCCAAACATGCCTTCTCCGAATTCAAGATCCACCCCGGTCAAGGCATGGACGACTTTTTTTCCGCTTTTATAGTCTTTCTTCAGACCTTCTATGGTGATCGTATTCATTCTACCCTCTCTTAAATATATCTTTCTTGTTTTTGAAATAAAATCCAGCCTGTGACCAGGAATACCAGGCTCAAACCAGATAATGCGATCTGGCTGCTGATGACAGTCTTTACCTGCGGATATAACGCCCCGGTGAAAAGGAAGAAATAACTGGCTGCCGGAGTATTCAAGAACCACTCGCGGGCGATCACCTGAACGATCCAGATCATCCCTACCACCATGGCTGCTGTGGATGACTGCGCTGTGGCAAAAGCGCCAACAAAACCCAATAAGGTCATCGCCACTGATGGGACGATCCAGGCGGCTTGCTGCTGCCAGAGATTGCCATATCCGCTCATATCAAGCCCGATCCAGTGGACAAATACCTGGTATGTGACCGCACAGACAGTGAGCACCAAAAGGATCACGATTAACCTCTCCATGATCATCCGCAAGGCACTCCGCGGAGAAGCAAATTGTAATTCCAGCACGGGGTCATCCAGGATGGCATAAGCTCCTAATATCCCGCCGATGAGCGGTAAGACCACACCGATATAAGCAGCCGACACCTTGACGGCTTCCATGTTCTTTCCAAAAATGCCCACCATGATGACGAACAATGCCCAGATGGCAGCCGGAAGCCAGAACATGCTGGCCTGGTATGTGCGTAAGGCGAATTGTATTGGTGTTGAACTCATTTGTTTCATATCATTCCTCATGCCAAACGCCTTTCGATTGACAAATACTTACCTGCGGTCAAAAGTGCCAGGGTAATGCATGCTGCGATCAAACCCAGGTTGATCCATGCCTCTGTGGATGTGAATCCCTGAGAAGTTACCATCTCGATCACTGAACCGAACCAGCCTTCTGCTGGAATCCTGCCCGATGCTTGCAGCAGGGTCCCGCTGAGGGTGGGGAACATTCCTGGATACAGGAAATTTCCCCAAAACCAGTAACCGGTAAACAATACCTGGTAAACGCGGGTGGGAATCACCAGCGGACAGGTCAGGGAGAATGCGGTGATGAAGGCATAAGCTGGCAGATTGATCACGAGGAAAGTGACAATACTCATTCCAATGGTCTCCAACGGGGCTCCCATGAACAGCGAATAGATCCGGATGGCCAGAATTCCTAATAGCGCTGGTAAGCTGATGGCAGCCAATGCTCCAAGATATTTTCCGATGATATAACCGCTCACTTTTAACCCTGTGCTGAACAGAAGTTCATAAACGTGCAGGCTTCGATCCCGGATGAGACGATCCGCGACGGTGATTCCTCCAACTACAGGCAGAAAGAGGTTATAGATAAAGGCAAGCACTGCTGTCAACGCCCACATACTCGCTGATGACATTCCCGGCGTTTCCAAGAATTGACCGGTGGAAATGATCGCAAACAGGTAGAACAGGAAGATCACACCATATGCCAACCATACTCCTTTGCGCCGGATACCCATTCTGAATTCATAAATAAAAACTCCTAAAATATTTTTCATTGATCATTTCCATTCATAAAAATTATGCCAATCGGGACTTACGAATAAGAAATTGATCGGCAGCTACTAAAGATGCAATGATGCAGATCGCCAATAATCCGAGGTTGATCAAGACATCCACGGAACCGTAAGCAGATTTTCCGCCAAAAGTTATACCAAACAATCCTTCCATAACCACTTTTCCACCCGGTTGCAGCAGGGTCCCGCTCAGGGTTGGAAAAACATTCGGACTGAGGAAATTACCCCAAAACCAATAACCCGTGAACAATACCTGATACACCCGCACTGGCATTACCAACGGGCAAGCCAGCGAAAAGGCTGTGATAAATGCAAAAGCAGGGATGGTGATCACGATGAAACACACCACAGTCATTCCAAGCAGAATGACAGGTACACCTAAAAAGAGGGTGTAAATACGCAGTGCCACCTGAAAGATGAAAACCGGTAGAAGAAGAGAAGCCAACACACCAAAGTATTTACCGGCAATATAATCCTTTTGCGTTAATATCGTGC
Organism: uncultured Chloroflexia bacterium; assembly: GCA_963757065.1. Taxonomy (GTDB): domain Bacteria; phylum Chloroflexota; class Anaerolineae; order Anaerolineales; family Anaerolineaceae; genus PNON01. Next base: position 131,562 of record CAVWQC010000003.1, read on the forward strand.
TTGATAAAAGCTCATCCACCTTGAGGTGCCGATCTCGAACCAGGCGGTCTGCAGCCGAGATCCCACCGACCACAGGCAGAAAGAGGTTGAACATGAAGGCCAGCTGAGCGGAACTCGCCCATAGTTCCTTTACAGGCATGGTGATGGTTTCTACACTTCCCCGTTCCAGGATGATGGACACAAAGTAGAATAGGAAAAGCAATCCATAGGCCAGCCACAGACCTTTCCTGCGGATGGACATCATAAATTCATAGCGAAAGACACTCCAAAATTCAAACATTTAATTACTCCAATTTATAATGGTCTTGTTTTTATGCCAGATTCAGGCTTTGGTATTCCACCTTACCTGCGGCCCAAATGGCACCGATCAGGAATATTCCGGCAGCTATGAACAGTACTGCAGGCTGCTGCCAGAGCATCGAGTACCCTGAAAAAAGATTTGCCAGTCCGGTTTTTGGTTGGATCAATTGGACAGAAAAAGCACCCTGGAAGGCATATTTTAATATCCACACAAAGTAAGCTGCTATGATGGCATTCTCTGCTCCAAAGTAAATGGAGAGGAAGAGTGCAAATGATGAGATAAAAGTCATAGGTGCCAACCAACTGATGATCAGCTCTGGCAGGATAATATTTGGAAAGATCGGGAGTAGACAGACGCTAGCCACCAGGGACAGGAGAAAGTTATAGCCAAAAACAATTGATAATCTGGCTAAAAGAATCTGGCGCGGCGATGTTGGTAGAGAACCCATTAACTCACAAGCCGGGTCATTGGATGGACCAAAGACCATGGCGATACTGGCAGCCGCCACGAGTGGAGCCAGCACTTGAATGATCACTTCTTTCCCGATCAGGATTGCAGCAATGTAACCGATGATCATGATCGCCGCCGAAGCAGGCCAGATCTCGCGCCTCACCAGTGGGATTTGGGACCTCAACAATACCCAACCCTGGTGTAACGGGCTTGTTTTTTGCTTGAAATTGCGAATCTGGATCAGCGCTTTGTCCAGTGCTACCTGTGGTGCAGAGATGGAATACTCTGCTTGCCGGGTCTCTGTGGAGACCATTTGCCAGATAGCCAAATCAGCTTTGCATTCATCGCAGGTTTCCAGGTGGGATTCAATGGTGATGCGAAGTTCTACGTTAAGGCTCCCGGCTGCGTATTCGGGTAAAAGAGTGTTCATTTCTTCATGTGTGATCATATAAGGTCTTCCAATCGAAATCCCTGTCGAGTAAGGACTCCTTTCAATGAATTCTTAGCAGCAAAAAGGCGGCTTTTCACTGTTCCAGCCGGACACTCCAACACCCGTGCTGCTTCCTCCATACTCAGGTGGTGGAAGAAGACCAACTCTAAAACCGAACGCTGCTCCATGGGGAGTTGCTCCAACCCCTCCCGCACCAGACGGTTGCGGTCATGTGCTTCCACAACATACCCCGGTGCCTGGTTGCTTGACGGTAAAGGTATATGCTGTTCATCCAGGCTGATATCTTCGCGTTTCCGCAGGAGATTGAGAGCTTTATGGTGTACGATACCCAGGAGCCAGGTGATGAAGCGGCTGTTCCCGCGGTAATCCCCGGCTCCCTGCCAGACTGCGACCAGGCTTTCCTGTACCGCCTCTTCGGCGGATGCCGGATCGTTTGTAAGCCTTAGTGCAAAGGCATACATGGATACTCCATGGGCAGCATATAACGCCCGAAGAGCATCTTCATCCCCATCGGTGATCCGCTGAAGTAGGACCTGGTCGGAATCAGTTTTGGTTTGGATCAAAGTCATTCTCAATGCTTGTGTCATTCCCACACCCGTGCATCTGAACAGGCCTGGTTGATTTAATTTTAGCCCATACTTCAAATTCACATGAGTATGTCACATCGAAAATATAAAAGGTTCATTATTGGAATAGACAAGAATTAAGCTGAATATTGGTGGCAGGATATATGGATATTTATGAGGTTTCATGGGTACTGAAAGTCCATAAATGCACCGTTTTCAGTGTTACAATTCAGGCAATCCATCCTGGAATAATAAGCATTTATCATTATGAATTTGCTGAAAAACGCCAACATAAAACGCACACTCCTGATCTTTGTTTCCCTGGTTTTGAGCGGAGCAGCTATCTGGTTATATAAAGATACGCTGATTTCCAACTATTTCGGTGACAAATCAATAGCAGCTGCTCATCAATTTTCAACCTTTTTACTCATCAGCGTCTCTGCCTTATTAGGGTGGGCTATCATCTATAACCTGCTTGATTTCCTTTATCCAGATAACCTTGTTGATTGGCTGGTAAGGTGTGTGAGGCAGCGAAAGATAATCATTTCGTCACCATGGAAAGATACCGTTTACTCAACCGCCCAAAAAACACTCCTGCCTGCGCTCGTTGCTGCATATCTCGCCATATTCCTGCTGGTTTTTTCTGAATGGATTTTCCTGGTGACCAAAGAATCCTTTATGGACTCCCTGCCGGTGGTTGAAAAACTGACCATTCTTCTGCAATCCACATGGATTCCTGCAGTCATCATTTTTTTTGTTATCGTTGTTGTCTGGTTATTATCAAAGTTATTGAATTACCCCATTGTTCAGTTAATTACTTCATCCATATACCGGGTAATTCCTGCGATCGTTGTTGCCATTACTGCTGTACTGGTGTTTGATAATTTCACCTACAACATTTTAGGTATTGGGATTGTTGATTCGCATTCCATTTTCCGTGCTTCTTACGGGCTGGCATTTCTCCTGTTCATCAATAAGACATTCTGCAAAATTCAGCTCCCGGTGGACCAGAAACCTCTTTCGCGAAAATGGAAATTTTTCACGGTCATGGCAATAACTTTATTTACCGTGGGAACCATATCCACTATTAGCCGGGATAGTGACTAAAACATCACGGTTGGCTGGGCAATCAATGGTGCCTCCAGTGCGTACTCCCAATATTATTCTGATAGGAAGTGATGGAGTGACGGCCGACGAAATGTCCATATATGGGTATAGCCGAAATACCACACCCTTCATTAATAGCATAGCCAATCAGGCACTCATCGCTGAAGCAAATTTCCCTCAGACCGGCTCCAGTTTAGGCTCGCTTATTTCCATATTTACCAGCAAGCTGCCAACCCGTACAGGTGTTGTCAATATGCCTGATGCTTTGATCGGTGATGATTCGAATGAGCATTTGCCGGGATTACTAAAGGATATTGGCTACACAAATGTCGATATCACATTCGATCTATATTCCAATGTTACCCTGGCGAATGTTCGAAATGGATTTGACCGGATCAATGGAGTTGATGTGAACACAAACCCATTGGTCATTCGCCTGGGAAAGATACTGCCGGTGAACAGCGAATACAACGTTGAATTATTAAGTAAGCGAATAACGGACCGGCTGCAGCACATTTTGTTCATCCGGATCATGACAAACCCCTTTGAAGAAGTAACCATGCAGCCAGGCCGCAAGGATGCCACTTCGCGCGTCCCTGAATTGATGAGTTCCGTTCAAAATGGGGTAGAGCCATACTTTATCCACGTACATTTGCTTGGAACCCATGGGCCGATGTACAAAACATCATCCACTACCTTTTCCCAGGGCCGTAAGCAGAAAAAAGACTTCGATATTGATTTTTATGATGACGCCATCGTAGATTTTGATACATATATCCATGACTTATTTACCGCTTTGGAAGAATCTGGAAAGCTGAATAATACAGTTGTTATCATTTATTCCGACCATCCCCGGGCAAGGGCTGCATATCAGCATACCCCTCTGCTCTTTTGGTTCCCAAATGGCCAGTTATGCCGGCCAGATCACCAGCAATACTCAAAATATGGACATTGCCCCGACCATCCTGGATTATTTGGGTGAACCCATACCCCAATGGATGGAAGGTGTATCTTTGTTAAATGGAAATCCTTCACCTGAACGTCCAATATATAGCGTTCTCTGGAAGGATCCAAAAAAGAATAATCTTCCAAATCAGACTTTACTAAAGTTTGGCGACTTGCGGATGATCATCTGCAACCAGTATGTGGAGTTTTCTTCCGAGGATATGCAATGGCATAGTGGAGAAGTGGAAGATAAAACATCTGCCTGCGAGGGAGATCAGCAACTATCCATTGAAAAAATGAAAGACATAATGCTCGAGCGACTGCAGCAGGATGGGGTCGACACGACCCTTATGGAAGAATCCCGCTAAGTCGAATTCTATCTCTTCCGCTAATCTTCAGCACAGAATAAAGAATAAATTTGTAAATAGTATTAACTATATTTGTTACATCCTGAAGTATCTTATTCTCAGCTAAGAAGGTGTATCCATTTCATATGTATTTTTTGTACTTATAATTAGAACATACGTGCTATAATCAATTCATGCCCTATTTCAGCGAAACACTCTCTCCCCGTGAAATTGCCGTATTGCGACTGGTTGCACAGGGGTTAAGCCCAAAGATGGTCTCCAATCGATTAAATATGACCTCGCGCACGGTTCATTTCCACTTCGCCAACATCAAGGCCAAGCTGGGAGTGCATACCATGGAAGAGGTGATGTTCATTGCCGGGAGAGAAAATCTGCTGGGTGAATATCGGGTGGGAGATGATGTGGAGACAGACGAAAGTGAAATTTGAAGATCGTCACAAATGAATTGATTCTGTCCAATCGCGGCGTGAAAGATATAATTTCAAACCTTTCTGATTATTTTCAATTCTCCGCCATTTCCAGCACCAACTTATAAAACATTTCTTCTTCCAGACCCATGATCTCCCACCAGGTACGGCCTTCACTTTCCAACCACTGGCGTGCCTCTTTCGCCAGTTGCGGATTGCTACTCCGGGAATCCTGGGCTGCCTGTTCAATCACAGCGACTGCGATCAGGTCATAGATATTGACATCTTCCGGAATTTCAAAAACCATGATTCTCCTTGAGTACAAAGTAATGAAAGTAGAGAATTGAAAGTTAGAGAATCGTAATTAACTTCGCGATATGATCCATGTTCTCATTTCATCGATTTTCAATTCTCATACTTTAATAGCTCTTTTGTTCTATATTATCCATCCCTTGAATTTTCTACAAGCTGTCATTAATTACAGGTGGGCATAAAACCTGCGCCTCGGATATAATAGAAAAATGAAAAAGAAACCCGATCCTCTTGTAATTGGAATTGCCGGCGGTACCGGTTCTGGCAAGACCACTGTTGCATCAGCCATCCTTGATAGGGTCGGCCGCGAACGGATAGCCTACCTTCCGCATGATGCATATTACAAAGACCTGAGCCATATCCCTCTGGAAGAACGGCAGGGATTCAACTTCGACCATCCCAATGCGTTGGAATCTGCATTGCTCACCGAGCACATCAAGCAGCTAAAAAGGTGGGAATCGATCGAACAACCGGTGTATGACTTTAAGCATCACGTCCGCACAGGTGATCATCGGATCATTGCTCCCCGGGGTGTCATCCTGGTGGAGGGTATCCTTATTTTTGGGGAAAAAGACCTGCGCGAACTGTTCGATGTGAAGATATTCGTCGACACTGACAATGATCTACGCTTTATCCGACGACTAACAAGGGATATCACCGAACGCGGTCGATCCACTGAAAGTGTGATCAACCAGTATCTCACCACCGTGCGACCAATGCACCTTGAATTTGTCGAACCCTCCAAACGGTATGCAGATGTGATCATACCCGAAGGCGGTTTTAATTTGGTCGCCATGGATATGGTCATTGCTCGTATAGAATCCCTGTTGACTGGAAGCCAGAATTAAACCTTTATGAAACCAGCACGAAGGGAAGTCATAAAGCGTCTTCTGCTGCTCCTTCCTGTAATCCTTATTACGGTTGTTGTCGTTATTTTTCGCGACAAAATCCAATATTTCGGGGCATTTGGGTACCCTGGTATTTTTTTTCTATCCGTCATTGCCAATTCAACCATTATTGTTCCCGTCCCCGGAGTGATTCTTACCACAACCATGGCGGCAGTATTCAACCCATTCTGGGTGGCAGTGGCTGCTGGTTTGGGAGCAGCCATTGGAGAAATCACCGGTTATATGGCCGGGTACTCTGGCCAGATCGTCATCGAAGGCCGCCCAAGATATGTCAAATTGGTCGAGTGGATGAAAAAATACGGCGGGTGGACTGTTTTATTTCTGGCTTTCACTCCCAACCCGGCATTTGACATGGCGGGTATTGTGTCTGGCGCTTTGAAAATGCCATTAAGGAAATTTCTAGTCTGGTGTGCCATCGGTAAGATCTTAAAGATGCTGCTTTTTGCTTATGCGGGATCTACAATTTTTTACTGGTTGGAACATTTGTTTAAACGATAATAATCATCGGAGCAAATCATGGAACAATACGACCAATATCTTGAAAACAATATGAACGCAAGTATCCAGGAACTGACCACTCTGGCTGCTCAGCCGAGTGTCAGTGCCCAGAACTGGGGTTTGACAGAATGCGCCCTGCTGGTCAAATCCATGCTTGAAAAACGCGGCTTCACAGGTGGAACTCATCAACCATAACGACTCTGCCCCGGTAGTATTTGCACAACTCAAGGGGCGATCCGAGAAAACGTTGCTTATCTACAATCACTACGACGTTCAACCAGTGGAACCACTGGATCTCTGGCAGTCCCCTCCCTTCGAACCGGAAGTAAGGGATGGCAAATTATTCGGTCGGGGAGTCAATGACGATAAAGGCCACTTCGTCAACCGCCTTTTCGCCATTGATGCGATCCTGGCAAAAGATGGTGTGCTGCCGTGCAATATTAAATGGGTGCTGGAAGGAGAGGAAGAAACCACCAGTGAAGCATTACATAGAGTCGTCAGGACAGATCCGCAGAAATTTAAGGCAGACGCCTGTATTTGGGAGTTTGGCGGTGTGGATGATAAGGATCGACCCATGCAGTATTTGGGGCTGCGCGGTATTTGTTATGTGGAACTATCTGTGGAGACCGCCAACCAGGATGTTCATTCCGGCCTGGGAGGATCGATCATGCCAAATGCTGCCTGGCGCCTGGTCTGGGCACTGGATAGCTTGAAAGGTCCGGATGAGAATATTCGCATTGCCGGCTTTTATAATAAAGTGAAGCCAGTATCAGCGAAGACCCGCATCCTGCTCGAAGCTCTTCCGGACGAAGCAGAGCAGTTGATAAATCAATACGGCATCAAATCATTTCTAAAAAATATAAAAGGTGGTGCAGAGTTACGTTTAGCCGAAGCACACGAACCTACTTGCACAATCTGCGGACTGAGTTCCGGATATCAGGGTGAGGGAGCAAAAACAGTACAACCTGCGCGGGCTTCTGCTAAAGTGGATTTTCGCCTCGTACCAGACCAGGTACCTGAAGAGATCTTTGAACTTCTCAGAGCACATCTGGATCGAAACGGTTTTGAAGACATCAAGATCGAATTATTAGGAAGCGAAAGGCCGGCAGTCACTGACCCGGAGCATCCATTTGTTGACCTGGTAGTGGAAACAGCGCTCGAGGTTTATGGTAAGCCGATGCAAATCGTCCCTAGCGTCGGAGGTTCAGGACCAAACTCTATATTCAAAGAGTTTCTGGATTTTCCAATTGTTTCAGCCGGAGTTGGATACCCGGCCATGCAAGCGCATGCGCCTAATGAAAATGTCCGGCTGGATCTTTACCTCAAGGGAGCCAAACACATCGTGCGCATTATCGAAGCTTTTTCCAGTGATGATTACCTGGTCTGATTGGCTAATCACATTTGGATGTAACAGAAAAGGGATACAACAATCGGAATCTTTTGGGGGAAAATTTTATCGAAGTTTAATGACTTGACCTGGATGGATGACCCAGGGACTTGTGAGGTTATTCAACTCGGCTAGCCTTCGCCAATCCAATCCGAACCTGTTTGCAAGCAGGATGAGATACTCTCCCCGTTGGACTGTATAATTCTCCGGCACTTTATTTACCTGGGTAGGTTCGGGAATTGGAGTTGCGGGAATTGAGGCCGAATCAGATTCAGGTTTATTCAAAGTTTCATCAGGAATTTGTGTGGAATTAGTTGTGGCTGAACTACAATCCTCACAATTATATCCCTGGACAATTACTGCCTGATTCCCAAGTACTTTCCACGATTGAAGAAATGAAGCAAGGGAATAAGTGAGGCTGTAACCTGAATAAGAATCGAGAACCTGCACCTGACTGGCAGTATAACCTGTCAACACCATGGTATGTTCAAATCTTGCTGTAAGTGTCTGCGATCCATCAGCAGAAGTATAAAGCACAGGTTCGCCTGCCCACATCTGGCCGACGATCCAGACGATTACCGGATGACCAGCGGCGATCTCGCTGCGCAGGGTATCCCATTCCAAATTTCTACCTTTCTTTGCGGATAGTCCCAATTTTCGCAAGGCCTTGGCGACCGGCGTGGCATGAACACCATACGAATAAGGTGGAATGTTACCCCAATAATCATCCGGATTACCGACGAAACCCTCCTCCGGGTTTTCCGATTTTGGAAATTTATCAAACATTTGATCTTCTGTGATGGTTATCCCCCAAAAACCTGCCAGATCAGCAGCAGACCTGGCCTCACATGTAAGTGTATGCTGTTGTGCATACCCTATGAAACCATCGATAAAGGCTTCCTCCGGAATATCTTCTGCAAGGACCGGGCTGGTTCCAATAAGCATGGAAATTGTCAACAGGACCAGGAAAACTACTTTTATCTTTCTATACTTCATACCGTAATTCTACGCTATTTTGTGGGTGAGCAACAGGAAAAAGGTATAATTTCCCTATGGAAAGTTACACACAACAGGCGGAACGTCTATTTAATATTGTCCTCACTTCTGAACAAGTCGAACAATTTTCAATATTTGAAAAACTATTACTGGAGTGGAATCAAAAGATCAACCTCACCGCCATAAGAGATGTTCAGGGAATTCATACCAAGCACTTTCTTGATTCCCTGAGTGCGGTGAAAGGGTTCAATGGTGTTATTCCCGCCTCTCTGATCGACATCGGAACCGGTGCTGGATTCCCCGGAATACCGCTTAAGATCGTCTTCCCACAGGTACGGCTGGTGCTGGTGGAATCCGTAGGAAAAAAAGCAAAATTCTGCCAGCTCGTTGTGGATTCGCTTGCCCTCTCCGGGGTTGAAGTGCTCGCTGATCGGGCAGAAGAATTGGCTTCTCAATCCAGGTACAGAGAAAGATTTGATATTGCCATAGCACGCTCTGTCGCCAATATGCCAGTATTGACAGAATACTTATTACCATTGGTCCGGGTTGGGGGACGGATGATCGCGCAAAAAGGGAATAACGCTCATATCGAGACTCAATCGGCAGCGAAAGCAATCAAAATACTTGGTGGAGAACTGGAAAAGATCATTCCGGTAGAGCTGCCCGGGGTAAGTGATGAACGCTATCTTGTTATCATTAAGAAAATAGCTGCCACACCGCTCATCTATCCACGCAAGGCAGGATTACCAGTGAAGAAACCAATCCTATCCTGATGACTATCTTTTTCAGCGGTTTTTCTAGTCAGGTGATGGCTGTTCTAACGATCAAAACGATCTACCAGTAAAAGTCTTAATAATACAAAAGTGACCAACACGATCAGGATCAATAATACCGCGACCGGTTGAGCTGCCTCCAACCCAAATCCCTGGAACCGTTCAAAGATCAAGACAGGGATGATCTTCGGGTTATAAGCCAATATCACAACAGCCCCAAATTCGGATATCCCGCGTGCCCACATCATCAGGATACCGCTGAAAATTCCTCGCCACGCTAGCGGTAAAATGACATGCTGAAAATTTTGAATTGATGTTGCGCCATCCACATAAGCAGCCTGTTCAAGCTCAACATCTATGGATGCGAAGGCAGATCGGCTGAGATTAACCAGGTACGGCAGGCTGACAAATGCCATAGCAACTACTATTCCTGCCAGGCTGTCGATAAAATTAATACCGAACAAAGCAAACGTTTTTCCAAACAAACCCCGGCTGCCGTATACCATCAATAATGCAATTCCTGCAGCGGTGTGTGGGATGACAATCGGCAGATCGATGATGCTTTCCACGATGCTCTTGCCCGGAAACCGGTGCCTTGCCAGTAGATAGGCAAGCGGCAGTCCAGTGAATAGAGTGATGACTGTCGCGATTCCTGAGGCAGTAAATGTCAAAGTGATCGAACGGATAAACTCCCGGTCAGTAAATGTCTCCTTCAACGCCTGCGGGCTGGAAGAAATCAGTATATTTACAATCGGAATTAATATGAAAAGTAATAATAAGCTGCCCAGTATGCTGAATACTAATCGAAGGGATTTACGATTTATTGTGCAGGAACGGAAACTTGCTTGAGACTTTCAGGTAAGTTTTCATACCCATTTGCATCGATTTTTTCAAAAAGTGGATGATAGTAATCCTCCATTAATTGCCTCCCATCCGGTCCTAAAAGATAAGCGATGAATAATTCAGCTTCTTTTGGGTGCCTGGCATCACTGGGAATGGTTATTCCATAACCGATCTGTTCTCCAACAAACTCAGGCTTTACTGTCGCAAAGCGCTGGAAATCCAGTTTTACACTTACATCACCATATTCCTGGTTCAGATCGGCATTCCCAAGGTTCAATTCTGCCGGTAAAGATAATAGATTTAATTTATGCTGTTTGATCACCGATTCATACTCAAACGCATAATCCAGGTCACCGGATTCAAGGAGAGCCAATAGCTGAACACTTGCTCCACGGATGACGACATGCCCTCCATCCTTCATCTCCAACACTTCCGGTACCCGGATGATGGCTTTGCCACCACCTTCATCCACTTTAAGTGGAATTCGAAACTGGCCTGCAAACATATCACCAAATAAGTATCCCTTATTGTATAGTTTCTCGGCAAGTTTTATTGCCATTAATGCCCGATAGCCGGAGGCATCAAAGCGCGGGTCTGCAATTCCGATCTTTACATCTGGTCTGCTGATAATTTCCATCCAATTATCAGGAGTTATCTCCCCCGAATACTTGCTGGTGGCTGTATAAGCCAATCCCAGGTTATTGGTTGCAAACCGTAAATACCAATTTGCATATGGTATTCCGGTATCCGGATCATTCACCGTGTACATCAACATTGGGATAAGCGCATGGTCAGCAGTGGCAATTACATCGGTTGACTGATGCAGATCTGTAGTGTGCCGGATAACTTGAATGCTGCCGTGGTATTCAGAAACGACGTCAATATTCGGGTATTTCGCCTCAAATGATTTTTCCAATGCCGCAAAAGGACCGATCAGGCTTCCGGCTGCGAAAACCACCAGAGGAATTTTTTCTTTCGGCTTGCAGCTGACCAGGATGTTCCCCATAAGAATGAATAACATGAGTATACTGAAAATATTCTTTGGTTTATTCATTTCTGGTTTTACTCCAACAAACAAAAAGCCTGGCAGAGGATTATCCTCTGCCAGGCAAAACAGCAATTACTTTGCTTCTATCTTGACTACAGCTTTTGCCCAGAAATTGCTTTGCATTCCAGGCATGGCAAATTTTAGCGTACCATCATCCTCAAAAGCAACCATGCAGTCTGCACACGCTGCCACGTCTGCCAGCACTATTTCAGTGACATAACCATCAGATGAAGTAACCACCAGGGTCTTGGCTTCCGGTTTTACCTTGACCAATTCGAGCAAGGCATTCAATCGAACACCTTCCACTTCCATCTGGCCTTTCTTTGGGTGTTCAACATTCATTTTCACCACGTCCATGGCTTCCAGGTCGTCACGACTCCAACCCAGGGGTTGGTCCACCAAACCGACAAAGGAAAGAGCAGCACCAGCAATGGCATCTGCCGGCTTAGATTTAACTGTGGGTTCCGCTGTGGCTACAACAGCTGCTGTACCTTCGTCCATGTGCAAGACGATCTTGGCTATTCCGCCAATTTTTTCATTTTTCTGGAGATCCGGACCCACCAACTGCAGGGGGAAACCTTTTTCATCAAGTACATTACCATTCATGGTAAAAGCTACGATGTAATTCGGGTTATCCATGACACGGATGCTATCCAGTGAAACGGAATAGCCATCTTTGGCAATGATCTCGATAGTGTAACCTTTCTCAGCTAATGTGGTTGAAAACGCATCGCCTTCGTGTTTGTTCTCATCATCCACTCGGCCAGCAAGTAAGTATAAAGGTGCTCCCACCCATTCCTGCCCTTTATCGTCTGTAAAGCTGGATTGATGACAGGTACTGGCTGAGCAAGATTCAAACGATCCACGGTCAATTTCATCTTTAATGGCACCTTCCAGTAAAAGTGACCATTCTTCAGCTAATGGTTTAACGGTTAGTTTTGTAACAAATTTCACTGACCAGTGGCCATCCACCACCTGGTTGGGTTCTGCACTGACCACCATGAGGCGCAAGGCGCCGTCCTGTTCGACATCCAATGGTGTTCCATTGACTTCATACGCTAGAATGGTCTTTAGTTCTCCACCACTCTTTGTCTCTTCCCCTGTCCCGGGGTTGTACGTAATGAAATCACCCTTGTTAATTTGATCGTATGATAAAGTCATCGAATAGCCGTCTTTTGCTTCGATCTGGACACCCATGGAGGAGTTATCACCACCCGCCAATTTCACCAGGTCTGAAAGCAGAACGCCTTTATAAGGCTGGGGCGGAAAGATCTTTCCGGTGCTGCTTTTTAATCCAGCCTGACCTTCCACGGCAGGCATCTTTTTTAGGTCATCCATTGTAAACGCAGCCGTGGAATCCCCGACCAGTGTGAGAACAACTTCTGCATTTTCAGCTGGAGCTGCAATTGTTGGCGCTTCCACAGGAGCAACCACTGCAGGAGCGACCTGACAGGCAGCCAGAACTAGCACAAAAAGAAGGGTCAATGTAATTGAAAATGTCTTTTTCATGGTTATCCTTTTTATTTAGTTGTTTGTATGGGTACAATTATACAGTTAGTTTACTTTTCCAACTGGATTATGTCAAGAAAAAATCATCCCAATCAGCAATAAGATTACAATTAATTGGAAAAATAACCGAAACATCCCCCAATTCTTTTTCCCCCGAATGATCAGAGCATGGTAAGAAATCGAATTTATAACGCCTTGATCTGTGCCTTTCCCTCATTATTCTTAAATATTTATGACGGGATCAGGCGTTTGTCCGCCAATGTAGTTTCCTATACAGTTCAATTAGCCTGAAAGAAAATAATTGAAAGGATATTCTTCGAATCGTTACACCAGATTTCGAAGGCAGGTATCATCGAATTTGCTGTTGATGGAAACGTGTTCTTAATTACGTAAGCGGGATTATAAAATTTGGGGATTGCATTACCGAAAGAAGTCAGTATCCAGAAATTATATAAATTTATTGGACCGTGACAGAACCACCAGCAATTCGCCATAAACGACAGCTTTGGATAAATTCCGGCATGAACAGGTCCAGATCGGTGGTAGTTAAAAGAGCCTGCTCAAAACCTGTGACCGTTTTCAACTAAACCTTCCCGCCGATGCTCATCCAACTCAGCCAGGGTTTCGTCGAGGAGCAATACCGGCATTTCGCCGGTCTTTTCACGCATCCATTGCATTTCCCCCAATTTGAGGGATTGTAATGCAGTGCGAATCTGACCGCGTGACCCGAAATCTCCCAGGCTTTGCTTATTCACATTAAAGAGCAGATCATCCCGATGCGGACCGGTACTGGTCACACCGCGCGCAACATCCAACCTGCGGGTGTTTTGAAGTCGATGCAGGAAGACCTGTTCCAATTCCGGGAACTGATACACCCTCCCAATTGATTTCCATTCCATTTCCTGCGGTTGAAATATCTTTTCCATCAGAAGGGGAAAAAGTTGGACGGTAAACCATTCCAAATAGCTCTCCCTGGCCAGTCAATCCGGCATGGATAGGTGCAGCAAGCATCTCTATCTCATGGACTGCCAAATTCCGGGATGCCATCATCCGGGCACCAAAACCAGCCAGCAATTTGTCCCAGTAATCCAATTGCGCGGCATCCCCACCTTTCTCTGCAATTAACTTCAAAAGTGCATTGCGGCGGGTAAGTGCCTGTTGATATTTGGTCAGATCATCCACATATCCCGGAATGACCTGGCATAAAGTCATGTTCAAATAACGGCGTCTTTCTTCCGGACCGTTATCTATAAAACGTGTCATCTGTGGTATGAAAACCACAGCATTAAATTCACGGATAGCCTGGGCAGCCGGTTTTTTTACCCCATTCAACAAGATCTCTTTGCGCAGCCTTTGGACCGAAGTTCCACCTGATGACGCAGAATTCTGCAGGATCAAGCGCAATTCCAGTGTGGAAGTCTTGCCGCCTTTCTCATATTCACCAACGATGCGGGAAACCGGAATTTCATCTTCCCTGGCTGAGAAACTGACCACCTGGTTGTCCTGGGAAGTCTGAAAAGATGTGAAAGCTGCCAGGAAATAGACTGCTTCAAGCAGGCTTGTTTTTCCCTGCGCATTATCACCTGCCAATACTACAATTCCGCCTGGAATATCCAAATCCAGGCGCGAGAAAGTTCTAAAATTCGTTAAAGATAAGTGCGTTAGCCGCATCAGTCTTTGATAAACTCGACTTCTTCAGGTGTTGGTTTCCAAATCCGGGTGGCTCTATCGGTAAACAGGACACCATCCAGGTGATCGATCTCATGTTGAAAGATGCGGGCAAGCCAATCGCTGAGTTTATACTTCACCGGTACTCCCCTTCTGTTCAACCCTTTCACGGTGATGCGTTTATACCGCTGAACATCTCCTGCCAACCCTGGAATGGATAAACAGGCTTCAATCCCAGTTTCTGTCTCTTCGGATTGCTGTACAATTTCCGGATTTGCTATTGTGAATAGACGTTTCGGAACTTTTGGATCTTCATCATCCCCGTATTCAACAACGATAAAGCGAATGGATTCACCTATTTGTGGAGCAGCCAGGCCAACACCAGGAGCATCCCTCAGTGTCTCGATCATGTTATCCACCAGGGATTGGAAAGAGGCGTCGAAATTGGTTACTTTATGAGCTTTCCTTCGCAAAACCTCATCTGGTACAAATTTAATTTCAAGTAATGCCATAAACAATATCCTTTACTGCGGTTATTGTTTATATTTTAACCGATAACTTCCTGGTCCGGGGAGAGCCGTTGGCTGCCAGTCGTTGTACGGTATTCATCCTGATGCCGGTGATAGGTGGCAATCCAATCCCCCACCCGTTCTCTTTCTTCGTTGATCTCATCCGTTTTCTTTCGTTGCTGGCGCAATGCCATACTGGCGAAAAGGTCCTGTTGTACCCTGGATGGATCATAGACAAATTCAAACGTAAACATGCTTGTGCCAACAGCAACCGTCACAGTGCCAAAGTTCAGGAATAAGCCCATCAATCCAATACGTTTATATTCGATGGATAGAATATTATCCAATTGGGCGACTTTTTTGATTTCCTTCCCCAGGGGTTTTCGTTCAATATCAATGATCTGTTCCGGAGTGATCTGATAAGTATCGTTTCTCCAGTCCACATAATCATAGACCCACCAGGCAAGAACGCCCATCCAAACAAAGGCCAAAAGCACCAGGGTTTCCAACATGGGAGTAAAGGTATACACATCCATCAGTCTGCCCAACCAGAGCAATAATCCAATGATGGCAGCCAAAGCAGGTTTCCAGGTTTTCTTTAATAATATGTACCAATGTTTACGGTAAGTCACAACCCCACCGCCTTCGTAACGCACTTTAAAGAAATCAGCCCAGAAAGACTGCAGGAATCCCGGTTTCATAATTTCATCCACCTGGGTAAAATTGGTACCAGTTGAATCTGCTGCCTGGTTTGGTTGAAGACGATTTCGAAGTGTTTCTTCCATCCGGACAATATCATCCTTCCGACGGTCGACTTTTGAGAAATTCCATTGCTGTTGGATGAGGGCTGCTACATCCTCCGGGGATTCCACATCCGGCAGGATCAATGGTCCTGAAATCGTACGGACGACGATATTTCCATAACCAAGCATTCTCCCCATCTGAGACGTCTGGACATCGACTGATTGAAGCGTGGTCAATGGGGCTTCCTGTCGGCTGTCATAAAGAAATGCAACCTTTTCCAACCAGACGACTCTCAAGTTGGTAACAATGGAATAGTCGTTGGACCAATCAATCGCTTTCCAAATTCCCCATGCGGCAAGAAATACACAGGTCAAAATGGAGAGGATCAGGAGACCGGCGGCACTGGTCAGTACTGAGTCAATAAATATCAGAGTCAGGAAGACCGTTATAAAAATGAGAAATGCCGGAAGGAATAGTGCACCAAACAGAAAAACGGGATGTTTTCTACCGGCAAAGAATACTTCTTCTCCAGGTTGAAGCCAGGTTAAATTCATTTTATCCGTCAAATTGAGGGATGTATTCAAAATTTGCATGTTGGATTCCAACAGTGGAAATTGATCCACAAGTGTACGGAGCTGCGGAGCAGTAATCCGGATAAGCATACTTGTTTTTAATACCAGGATGTTATATTTTAACTTCCCGCCGTTCAGACAATCCTCACCCCAATACGACCCTGACTCGAAGTTTTGGATAAACGTTTCTTTTTTATGTTCAATCTGGGTTTGGCACACCTTACCAGAAAAAACGATCCACAGGGCATCGTTCTCTGCACCCTGGCAGCAAACCAGGTCACCACGGTTAATCTGAAAGAGCTCAACCGATTCTGTAACGGTAAGTAATTCTTCATCGGTTAACCCGAAGAAGAATTGGTTACTCTTTAGTACCGTTAAAATATCTTCTGCAAAAACTTGATCATCAGCCATAGATGTATTCCTTTTTCACTACCTGAAACGTGCATTATTTATACCAACCGTAAATGGTAGTTAATTGTAGAAAAAAAACAACGCCGGGTGAATACCGACGTTGTTTCATAGATTTGATTGGATTAACTACGAAGAAATTGGATCTTCCACCTTTGCTGGGGTTTCCTTCACTTCCTTATGCTTTGTTTTCGCTTTATGTTCTTCAGGCGAGTGGAAGGTCAGTTCACCTTTCTCTTCATCCACATCGACGATCACTTTGTCACCCGATTCATGTCTCTTTTCAAGCAAATGGATGGAAAGAGGACTCTCGACAAATTTTTGCAGCGTTCGGCGTAATGGCCGGGCGCCGAAGTTGGAATCATATCCGGTCTTAGCCAGCCATTCTGTAGCGGCTTTGGTCAACTCGACATTCAACCCGTGTTCGAGCAATCGCCCTTGAATTTCTTTCATTTGCAGCGCAACGATTTTCTCCATTTGTTCCAGTGTCAATGGCGAGAACATGATCACTTCATCGATGCGGTTTAGGAACTCTGGTCTAAAAGTACCTTTCAGTGCCTTTTCGATCTTTTCCTCAGCATCCCGTTCCTCGTCTGATACTTTCTTTTGCAAAAATCCCAGGCTGCCGCCTCTGCGAACGAATTCAGTTCCCAGGTTGCTGGTCATGATCAGGACTGTGTTTCGGAAATCCACGGTTCTACCCTGCCCGTCAGTCAACCGGCCGTCATCAAGGATCTGTAAAAGCGAATTCCAGACTTCCGGGTGCGCTTTTTCGACTTCATCAAAGAGAATGACCCGGTAAGGGCGCCTTCTTACTGCTTCTGTGAGTTGGCCGCCTTCTTCATAACCAACATAGCCGGGAGGTGCGCCGAATAGACGGGATACAGAGTGTTGTTCCCGGTATTCACTCATATCGATCCGCACCATGGATTCTTCGTCATCGAACATAAATTCAGCGAGGGCTCTGGCAAGCTCTGTTTTGCCTACCCCGGACGGCCCAATGAAAATAAACGAACCGATCGGCCGACGCGGGTCTGCCATGCCGGAACGTGCCCGGCGAATGGCATCCGCAACTGCATGAATGGCTTCTTCCTGACCAATGATCCGCTCTGATAACCGTTCTTCCATGTGAAGCAATTTTTGTGCTTCTGTTTCCATCATCTGTGAAACCGGAATTCCAGTCCACTGGTGGATAACTTCAGCGATATCGTTTACATCCACGACTTCATCCAGCTTGTGTTCTGCTTCCCATACATCACGTTTTTCTTTAAACTCACCTTCCAACTTAAGTCGATCTGCTTTTTTACGGGCAGCTCTTTCATAATCGCGTTCCTGTCCGGCCTGTTCTTCTTCAACTTTCAATTTATCGAGTTCTGTTTTTATCTCTTTCAGCTCCGGCGGTAGAGAATATAAAGCTACGCGCAATTTGGCAGCTGCCTCATCCATCAGATCGATCGCTTTATCAGGCAAGTGACGGTCGGTCACATACCGGAAAGATAAGCGGACAGCTTCTTCCAGCGCTTTGTCCAAAAAATGTACTTTATGGTGGGCTTCGTATTTGTCCCGCAAACCCATCAACATTTTAATCGTATCTTCCACTGACGGTTCATCGACAAATACAGGTGCGAAACGCCGTTCAAGGGCTGCATCTTTTTCAATATGCTTATGGTATTCATCCAAAGTGGTAGCACCCACACATTGCAATTCGCCTCTAGCCAGGGCTGGTTTTAACATGTTACTCGCATCCATGGCACCTTGTGCAGCTCCTGCACCGACCACGGTGTGCAATTCATCGATGAACAGGATGATCTCACCTTCAGACTTCTGGATCTCTTCGATCGCAGCTTTCAAGCGCTCTTCAAATTCACCACGGAAACGTGATCCCGCGATCATGGCTCCAAGGTCCAGGGAGACAACCCGCTTTCCCTGTAATATTTCGGGAACATCATTGGCAGCTATTTTCTGCGCCAACCCTTCCACGATGGCTGTCTTACCCACACCAGCTTCACCGATGAGTACCGGGTTATTTTTGGTCCTGCGTGAGAGTATCTGCATCACCCGTTTGATCTCATTATCACGACCAATCACCGGGTCAAGTTTGCCTTCACGGGATGCCTGGGTGAGATCACGTGAATATTTTTCAAGCGTTCTATATCTTGTCTCTGCCTGCGGATCAGTTACCCGCTGGCCACCACGCATCTGCATGACTGAATCATACACACGGTCGCGTGTTAACCCCGATTCTTCAAGGATGCGGGATGCAACCGTATTCTTTTCTCCCAGAATTGCAAGAAAAATATGTTCAGTGGAGATATATTCGTCTTTAAGTTTATTGGCTTCTTCATTGGCGACATCAATGATCCTTTTTACCCGGGGAGTAATAAAGATCTGTCCTGCACCGCTTCCGAATATGTTTGCTTTGGGTGTATTCTTTAAGACATGGTCCAGCCTATCTGTCAGGTTAAGGGCATCCACCTTCAGCATTTCCAATATTTGGGTGACCACACCTTGAGGCTGTTCGATCAGCGCAAGAAGAATATGTTCCGTGTCGATCTGGTTGTGCCCATATCTTTGGATCAATTCAGCAGCTCGTTGAGCTGCTTCCTGTGCTCTCTCTGTAAATCTATCAAATCTCATCATAGGATTTCTGTCCTTTTATATGCGTTGCTGTATCAGGATTATAACATCCGCAATCTATTAAATTTATCAGAGATGTATTAGATTTATGTTGGATATAAGATAATTTTATACCAATTTGCATTATGCACATAATGCGTGTAATACAATCATCCTGTCTGATATATAATTGTTGCTACGTATGACTCCCTCTGATCTGTTAAGCATTTATTCATCTGATTCGCATATCCGCCCGGTTGACATTCGTAAAGACCTCGACGATATTGCAAACTTGATCGATCTGTGTTTTTCTGAAACCATGGATGAGGATGGGAGGGCATATTTGCGTCAGCTTCGAAAATCTGCCGAAGAAGCCAAAAGGCTGGGATGGGCAGTTGGATTGGTTGAAGAGAATATAATTCCAATATCCGGATTTGTTTGGGTCGAAAATGATCGGATCATAGGGAACTTGACCTTGATCCCAATGCAAAAGCAGGATAAACCAATTCACCTTGTGGCAAATGTCGCTGTCTTACCCGAATATCGTCGGGCTGGAATCGGGAAAAAACTGACGCAAGCAGCCATAGATTATGTTCAGGATAAGAAAAGTGGGTCAATTTGGCTGCAGGTAAGGGATGATAATATAGCTGCAGAACAGCTCTACAGAAATCTGGGTTTTGTCGAACGGGCACGACGGACGACATGGCATAGCTATACGGGTGATCCAAAACCTGCAGTGATCCCCGGTTATGATATCACTTCCTGTTGGCCTGTAGATTGGCAGAAAGAAATTCAATTTCTCGAAAATATCTACCCGCCAATAGTACAATGGAATCTTCCCGTAAATTTCTTGAAATTCAAACCGACATTCCTGTCACAGGTCGCAAAAGTGCTTTTGGGTGAGTCTTATCGAAATTGGGCTCTCAGGAAAAACGGAGAATTAATCGGAGTTCTGATCTGGGAAGAAGCACGAACCTGGGCTGATAATTTATGGGTTGGATGCAAGCCTGAATATAAAGAAACCGTCTTGAATATCCTTTTACCGCATGCAATGAGCATTTTAAACCGGAAACAACCTCAAGCATTAAATTATCCCGCCGGAGAAGTTGAACAAGTCTTATCCCGCTATGGTTTTCAAAAACATATCACCTTGATCTGGATGGAGTTGGTAGAATCGAAACAAAATAATTCTCATATACTCGCAAGTATATGAAATGACACCTTAAGAAAAAACCGGATCCAGAATGTTTTCTGGTCCGGTTATTTTTTTCTAATACTTTATCAATTTACTTCTTGTCTGCGTCTTTGATCAACAACCTGGTAAGATCCAGAAATTCAACCCATTCTTCTTTAAAGAAATGCAGGGTCACGTTATTTAGTTCGAGGTGGTAGGTGGTTTCACCATCTGCTTCTTCTGCCATCCATGCCAGGTAGTTTTCGGTTTCTACCATAGTGTTTGTTTTCGGGTCGTGATTTTCAGCCATTATTAGCTCCTTTAATATTAGTTAACCTCATTATCCCACAGTTCTGAAGAATTGGACTAGAAATCACTCTTCATCAAGGATTTTATATCAAATCACCGGTCCAATTTTCATTATTCTGAATAAACTTATAGATTATTAGAGATCGGGATTACCATGTTAATATTTGAAAGTACAAATATTCACTTACCTTTTTTGGAAGACAATTTTTCCACGCTTATATAAAGCCTCCCATATTCTACAAAGCCATAATACCAGATGGCGATTGTGGCCCTGGGGTCTCTTCCTCCTCCAGTCCTTTCCACGGGTCCAGATCGAAAAGTTTTCGCACTGTATATCGCAGGAATAATTTCAAGGTGGCTACAACCGGTGAAGCCAAAACAATACCTATGAAGCCGATCAGATTGGCGAGGATGAGAGCAGCTACCAACACAGCAGCAGGATGGATCTTTAATGCCCTAGCCAGGATGCGGGTGGCTACAAGATTATCCAGCAGAATATCGGTAAGTAATGAGAACTCCAATCACAATGATGGTATAGATCAATGGATTAATACCGAAAGGATGGCTGCTTTGGAAATAGCTGACCAAACCAAATGTCGTCCAGGCTATTCCGGGACCGACATATGGGACAAAACGTGCAAACCCCGCCAATAATGCCAATCCCAATGTATATCGAACACCCAGAATGGATAACAAAATCGTATATACGAGAAATGTCAGCATGATAATTAAGAACTGTCCGCGAACGAATGCATTCCAGATTCGTCCAAGTTCAGCAGACATGCGCCGTAAATCCGCTGTAATTCCCGGTAGATTAATGTTAAAAAATCTTCCCGATATACCGCCCGATTCGACCAGGATAAAGTAGGATACCAGCAAGACAAAGAACAGCCAGCCGATTACCTCGGCTGCCCCTCCGGCGATCAATCCAACCAGGGAACCCATTTTACCCAGCAGTGGCTGGATTGCATTGAGGATTTGGTTTCCGATATTACTCAACCCGTATTGCGAAAGATCGATCTTAAGCGTCCCGATCTCTATGACTTTGGTCGATATGGAATTTAAAAAGTCAGGAAGTAATACCAGCGACTTTTCAATAAACGAAATCAAACTCTGGATCTGTTGTGCCAATGCCACTCCACCCCAGGTTAATAAACCGACCAGGATCAATATCAATATCAGGTAAAGCAGGGTGACAGTAACTTGCCATTTAAGTTTCAATTTGCGAGAAAGCCTGGCCGCTACAGGGTAAATAAGATATGCAAGGATAAAAGTGATCAGCAATGGCCCGATGATATTCCTGAAGCGCATCACCAACCCGATTAGAATAGCAGCCAGGGTAAGGGAAACGACCAGCTTGGTTCCCGACGGCCACCGGGGTGAGAGCGATTCATTGTTCAAAGGTTCATTCATTTTTTAGAGATCCATTCCAAAATATACGCAATTGAAGCTATGTGTTAAATTGCCGGGCTCCACATAGCTTCAATGAATTTAAGTAAGTTTATTGGCAGTTTGGTATGAAAGGCAATTCACACCACAGGAAATTGGCATCAATATACCATACCACACCAATGCATACGCAAATAATTAGTAAAATTGCGACTAAAATCAGGATGAGGGTTAATCTGGGCAACGATTTCTTGGGTTGGACAGGCTGTCTGGGCGAACTTGTGATGAATGGTTCAGGGACCGGTTCAGCATAAACAGGAGCTGTCGTTTTCCTGGGTTTGGGAGGTGGAGGAGTATTCACAGGTGCGACCATCGTTGCATCTGGATCAAATGCCGGTTGACGGTCAAAAACAAGGGAAATGTGTTCTCCAAGATTAATGATCTCCCCAGCTTGTAATATATGAGGACCCATCAGACGCTGTCCGTTGATGATCGTGCCATTCGTCGAACCAAGATCTTCGAATACATAACCTTCCGGTTGGAGTTTAATGGTCGCATGATGCCGGGAGACTTCAGCATCGTTGATCAAAATATCACTATTAGGATCGCGCCCAATAATGATATCCTGTTTCATAATAGGATAAACTTTTCCGGGATTGGGACCAGATCTTACAACCAGTTGAAAACTTTGTCCTGCCATATTTTCCTCCTCATTTCATCATTAAACAAAGTGTACTGATTTTTTGAAGGCTGTCAATCACTAGCTTATTAATATTACTGATTTCTAGGTTTGAAACTCTACTCCATCAAATAGATCATGTAAGTGGGTGTTCTTTCGCGGATCCGGATAGGCTTGCATGAACAATTCATTCACCTGGAAAGTTTTTCTTAACCACGCTTGAACACCAGTTCCTACTTTTGCTCCTCCCTGGCTGACATGGCAGGCGGCTGCTCTATCCCTAATTTCTCTAACCGGTTGGTAATTGATGCTGGCATGCACCGGGAAATTTTCATTAGCAATAGAAACTAGGTCAATGTCTCTATTTGAACCAAACTTTCTCGGATTTTTTCCAGATAATCGCAATAACAATACTGCTGACTTTAGATACGCTCGTGGAATGGTATGAAAATAAAGTCTTTGCGGATGGTATGGCAATAAGCTCGTCCGGATCGACAAATCCAGGGTCAGATGCGAGTTTAAATGCCTCCACCGTTGCGAGTTGGATGGCAATGTGGTCCGGATGGTGGTAACCACCGATCGGATCAAATGTAAGAACCACCTGCGGTTTCAACTTTCGGATAAAAAGGGCAACTTTCTTCGCAACCTCGTCAATAGGCGCTGCTGCCAATGCTTGTGGGTGAGTGTTATCTATTGAACCTGGCATACCCGAATCCCGATAATCCAGGAAGTAAACATCTTTCAAACCCAGGACCTCTGCCGCACAACGCAGCTCCTCCTCACGGACTTCACCAATCGAGGAATGGCCTTTCATGAGTTCCGGGTCCATGCCGCCCACTTCTCCGCGGGTTGCACAGATCAGGTAAACATCGACACCTTTTTTGGCATAATAAGCAAGAGTTCCACCCATCCCGAATGTTTCATCATCCGGGTGAGCCAGGACGGAAAGGATGACTGGTTTTCTTGGCTGATCTACCATTAATTCTGACCTTTCTCTACATTAATACTGAACCAGATTCTTATCAATTCGATCTGCCCAGGCATTAATGCCTCCGCGTAAGTTATATACATTTTTATACCCTGCTTTTCGTAATACTTCACCGGCTGTCACGGATCGAATTCCATTGCGACAGAAAACCACAACATCTTGATTTGCCGGCAACTGGTCGAGGTGATCCTCCAGGTCTAGTAAAGGAATATCAACAGTATCAGCCAGTTTGGAAATTTCCCGTTCAAAATCTTCGCGTACATCTAAAAGAATCGGTTTGCGGTTTGCTGCTAATAATTGAACAAGGATTTCCGGCTCCACATCCCACTCTGTGTGTGCGATCCCGGTTTCATCAAAAATCGTGGAATGGCACCAGGCTTCATAATCGATTAATTCATGAATTGTGGGAGCTTCGCCGCAGATCGGGCAGGCTGGCCGTTTTCTAATTTTTACCGTCTCCACACTCATATCCAACGCATCGAACAAAAGAAGACGGCCGATCAAAGGATGCCCGATACCCGTGATCAATTTGATCGTTTCAGCAGCCTGGATTGAGCCGATTATTCCCGGCAGTACCCCCATCACCCCGGCTGTCGAACAGGATGGAATGGCATCCGGTGGAGGTGGTTCTGGGAATAAGCAGCGATAACATGGTCCATTTTCTGAGCCAAAAACACTGACCTGCCCCTCAAATCGGAAGATCGACCCATAGATATACAACCGGTGGGTCAATACAGCCAGGTCATTCAGCAAATATCGGGTGGGAATATTATCTGTCCCATCCACGATGATGTCGTATCCTTCAGAGATTTTCCGGGCATTGTCTGAGTTGAATAATACCGGTAATGGATTAACTTCGATCTCCGGATTTAGATCAGTCAGCCGTTTGGCAGCAGATACTGCTTTCAGTTCCCCTTCATGCTGCACATCGTGGATCACCTGGCGCTGCAGGTTGGATAGTTCCACCTTGTCGTAGTCAACCAACCCGATTTTTCCAACACCGGCAGCAGCTAAATACAACGCAACCGGGGAGCCCAAACCACCCAGCCCAACGATCAATACAGAAGATGCTTTCAACTTCTGTTGACCGCGCATATTGATCTGTGGTAACAAAAGGTGCCGTGAATAGCGATTAAGTTCGCTTTGGGATAAAGGAGGTAGTTCCACTCTACCCTCCGGCAATGCTTGGAACCAGGGTGACTACATCCTCAGGGGTGAGTTTGGTATCAAGGACCCCATTCTGGGGAATTTCTTCACCATGGAGGAAAAGATGCACGAAAACATTCAGATTCCCTTTTTTATTGATCAGGTGCGGTTTCAATGAAGGATACTGAAGGGCTAGATCATCTATCATCTCCCTTACAGTGACTCCCGAGAGTTTCAGAAGAGATTCACCTGCTGTGTAAGATTGTAAAGGCTGGGGAATTTTTAAGGTTGGCATGATTAATTTTATCATGGTAATTTCGAGGCTGTATCTTTCCTGAGTTCAATAATCATACAAGATGGCGTTTGAGAGATTATCCACCTGAAGCAGTTGGAACGAATGTGATGCGGTCATCAGCATTCACAGGAGTATCCAATCCCTGACGAGTAAAAACTTCATCCTGATTGATATAGATCAAAACATTGGCTGAAAGGACACCCCAGTGGGTGTAAAAATGCGGCCGCAGATCTGGAAACTGTCTAAATATATTTTCCATTACTGCACCTACAGTACCACCCTCAACATCAACTTCTGTTTTCCAATCAGTGAAAGGTTGAAAATATGATGGGATTTTTACCTTCATTTGGATCATACCAGTGATTAACTCCGTTCAATATCTAATTCTTATCCTAACAATTTGGGAATATTTGTCAAGGTTTTTGATTATGGTTACAATTGACCTATGAATATCATCCTCACGCACGAACAGGCTGATTTTGATGCGGTCGCAGCGCTCCTGGCAGCTTCGCTCATCCAGGGTTCGGATATTCCTGTTCTACCCAGGAAAATGAATCGCAATGTGCATTCGTTTTTAGCCCTTTATGCGGATGAACTTCCGTTCATTGATGTCCGTGATCTCCCCACGGAAGAAATTTCTCAAGTTACACTTGTCGATACACAGGCTTTGGTTACATTAAAAGGAACAACACGAAAGACACGCATTTCAGTGATCGACCACCATCGCCAAAAAGAGAATGTCGATCCATCCTGGTCAATGAAATTGGAACAGGTGGGAGCAATAACCACCGTCCTGACCGAGATCATCCAGGATCAGAACATACCATTAACCCCTACTCAGGCAAATTTGTTATTGCTTGGGATCTATGAAGATACTGGTTCATTAAGTTATATCTCCACCACAGCCAGGGATATCAGAAGCGCGGCTTACCTCATGGAGCAGGGAGCCAGCCTAAAAATCGCTTCCAATTACTTGAATTCTCCTCTTTCCGATGAACAAAAAGCTGTTTATGAACAGCTGCTTGCGAACGCTCAAACCGAGATCATTCATGGGCAGAGGATCATCATTTCAACTGCTGAAGCAACCAATCTGTTGGAAGAGATCTCAAGTATCGCGCATAAAATGCGTGATCTATTGGACCCGGATGGGTTGGTTATTATCGTCTCAACTGAGGAAGGTTATCGCCTGGTTCTTCGTTCCACCACCGATATGATCAACGTCGCCCCGATTGCAGCCCACTTTGGTGGCGGCGGCCACGAACGCGCCGCTGCTGCACTTGTGCGCCGGCCTTCAGGTTTTGGTTACACAAAAGACGTGGAAGAACTGCGCAGGATAAATGCGGAATTAAAGAATGTACTGGCAGCCAATATTCGCCCGCCATTAACAGTGAAACAGATCATGTCACGAAAACCAAGGCTGATCCCTTCCACCATTCCTGCTGCGGAAGCATTGAAACTGATGCAAAAGTATGGATATGAAGGCTTTCCAGTGGTGGACAATAATAAAGTCGTCGGCCTGCTCACCCGCCGGTCAGTGGATCGGGCATTGGCGCATAAACTTAATCTCAATGCATCCAGCTTGATGGAAGCTGGAGATGTGACTGTAACTCCGACTGATTCGATCGATCACCTGCAGGCAGTTATGACAGAAAAAGGTTGGGGGCAGATACCTGTTCTTGACCCTGACAAAAACGAAATTGTGGGTATCGTCACCCGTACCGACCTATTAAAAACCCTCTCACCTCAACAGCCCCGTCAACGATCGCACCACCTGGCAGCAAAATTGGAAGCTGCCCTGCCACGCGAGCGCCTTTTATTGTTGAAGGCAGTTGCTGAAGAAGCTTCGCTGCACCAGATGGCGATCTACATCGTGGGTGGTTTCGTCCGCGACCTGATCCTGGACCGCCCCGGATTGGATTTTGATATGGTGGTTGAAGGTGATGCCATCAGTCTTGCCAAATCTCTGGTGGAAAAGTTAGGCGGCCGTCTGGTTTGTCACACCCGGTTTGGGACTGCAAAATGGTATTTGGACCGTACTTCCACCAAACTGACAGGTTTGATCCCACCATCGAATGAAATTCCCCTCAACCAAGATAATTTTCCGGCAAGCCTGGATCTCATCACCGCGCGGACTGAATTCTACGATCATCCTACCGCATTACCCACTATAGAACGTTCAAGTATCAAGTTGGACCTGCACCGCCGTGATTTTACGATCAACACCATGGCAGTCCGCCTGGATGGTAAGCATTATGGTGAATTATTGGATCATTGGGGTGGTTACAATGACCTGAAAAAAGGTATCATCCGTGTCCTCCATTCCTTATCCTTCATCGATGATCCAACCCGGGTCATTAGGGCAGTCAGGTTTGAACAGCGCTTTCATTTCAAGATAGAAGAAAGAACACAGGAATTGATGCTGGAGGCTGCCAGCCAGCTCAGAACGATCACAGGCGAACGCATCCGCCACGAGCTTGACCTGGTTTTTTCAGAAGAAAAAGCCGGTCAGATTCTGCAGCGGCTGGAAGCACTGGATCAACTATGCAGCATTCACCCGGTACTGCATTGGCGGAATGAAGATTCTGATCTCCTGGCAAAGGTGTTTACCGATCCCATTCAGGTGAAATG
This sequence comes from uncultured Chloroflexia bacterium, assembly GCA_963757065.1. GTDB lineage: Bacteria > Chloroflexota > Anaerolineae > Anaerolineales > Anaerolineaceae > PNON01. The sequence goes on from CAVWQC010000003.1 coordinate 159,556, forward strand.
GGAACTCTCAGAAAAGATGTGGGGGTATCCACTTCGCAGGGTTTTGGGTTACACATTCTGGTTGATGAATTTACCCGAGGCAGAAATCAGGTCAGCCACACATCGGCTGCGAATTCCTGGAAATATAGAAAAAGTGATCCTGCAGGCTCGCTGGCTGTCAGAGAAATTATATGAGCTTACCAACCGACCTCCGTCTGAAATCACAGAATACATGAACGGAATAAATCCGGCGGCCATATTGTGTACTTATTCCAGATCTGTTGCAGAAGCTGAAAGAACGACCATCGAAAGATATATGTCTGAATGGCGAAATATTCAACCCCGGATCGACGGTGAATATCTCGCTTCGATTGGTTTACCTCCAGGACCACTGTACAAAACCATCCTGGAAAAGTTAAAGGCTGGCTGGTTGGATGGTAAAATTCACAATAGTGCTGAAGAATTGGAATACATTAACGAAATAATAAAAACCAAAAACGTTATAGAAAATGGATCTACCAAATAAAACCAGGCCAAATCTTCTAATAGAAGAGATAATTATCCGGCAGCTTATTGAATCTGACCTGCCCCTGCTGGAATGGGATGGAGAATACAGCCATTACCGCCGTTTATATCTGGATGCTTACAATCAAACCTTCGAAGATCGCGTCGTTATGTGGGTGGCAGTTTCAGCTGCAAATGAAATGATCGGGCAATTATTTGTCCAACTTAATTCGATCCAGATCGATCTGGCGGATGGATATTACCGGGCATACATGCTTGGATTTCGTGTCAAACCGGAATATCGCAACAGGGGAATTGGTACACTCCTCTTGCTGCAGGCGGAAAATGACCTGCTTGCCAGAAAGTTTCAAAGGGTCTGTCTTAACGTCGTAAAAACCAACTGGCGTGCCCGGAACTTATACGAAAGAAATGGTTATCATGTTCTTTTTGCGGATCCCGGGGAATGGTCCTACCAGGATAACCTGGGTGCATGGCATGATGTAAAAGAAGCAGCCTGGCGGATGGAGAAATCCCTGGTGGATGTCCCTCCAACACAATCATCAAAATAAAAAGAGGAAAGGCAAAAAAACCTTTCCTCTTTATCATTAACCTCTTGAAGATTATTCTTCTTTTTTGGCTGCCAGATCTTTCTGGCGGGCAGCAACAATTTCTGATGTGATGTGAGCAGGAACGACCTCATAATGGTCAAATTCCATCTCAAAAATTCCACGGCCGCCGGTCATCGAACGAAGCTGGGTGGTATAACGCAGCATTTCGACCAGGGGAACATGGGCGTTCACAATCGAATGGCCTTTTTCGGTATTCATACCTTGAACCCGGGCACGGCGGGTGTTGAGATCACCGAGGATATCCCCCATGTTTTCTTCAGGGACAGTAATTTTCACCAGCATGATGGGTTCATTCAATACAGGACTGGCATCCTTGAATGCTAGTTTGAACGCTTCCCGTCCGGCAATTTCGAAGGCGATCGGTTTGGAATCGACCGGATGCTCTTTGCCGTCAAAAACGGAGACTTTGACACGCTGCACCGGGTAACCGGCGATGACACCTTCTTTTAATACGGTCCGGATGCCTTTTTCAATAGCGGGCATATAGCTGGATGATACCGAACCGCCGAAAACATCATTCACAAATTCAAAATCTGTATCGGTAAGGGGTTCAATGCGTAGGTGAACTTCACCAAACTGGCCAGATCCACCGGATTGTTTCTTATGGCGGTACATGGCCTGGGCTTTTTTATTGATGGTCTCTGTGTATGGAACTTTTGGCGCTTCTGTCAGGAAACCCACCTGGAATTTGGCATCTGCACGCCGGATGGCAACATCGATATGCTGATCACCCATTCCCTGCAAAATGGTCTGCGAGGTGGCATGTTCCTGGTGCCAGGAAAGAGTCAGGTCTTCTTCACACAGGCGGGTAAGGGTCGGGCTGATCTTGGTGGAATCGGCCATGGTCTTGGGCAGGATCGCCACCTGGTAGAGTGCTTTCGGATATTTCGGCATGTCCATGGTAATGGCATGCGCTTTATCGCATAACACATTACCGGTGGACGTCTCGCTCAGTTTTGCGACCAATCCAATATCACCGCTGTGGATGACTTTTACATGGGTGCCTTCTTTACCGCGCATCAACTGGAGGGTGCCAATGCGTTCTTCCATATTTTTGGTACTGTTCCAGGCGCGGGAATCAGCAGACATAACACCGGAATAGACCCGGAAATAGGTCTGTTTGCCGACAAAAGGATCAGCGGTGGTCTTCCAGGCGTAAGCTGCCAGGGGTCCGGAATCAGAGGCTTTTAATTCAACATCAGCATCCTTGCTGCCAAGCGCCGGTTGGATAATTTCAGCAGGTGATGGCATTAATGTGATGATCGCATCCAGTAGTGGCTGCAATCCAATTTCATGGCCGCCGGCTGCGCAAAACACCGGAACAAAAGCTCCACTGCGAACAATGGCTTTCAAACCGGTGATCAGTTCCTTGTCGGATAATTCCCCGGATTCAAGATATTTCTCGAGCAGGGCGTCTTCACCTTCTGCTGCGGCTTCGGTCAGGTTTGTGCGGGCTTCTTTGGCAGCATCCATATATTCTGCGGGGATATCAACTACCGTTTTTCCATCACCTTTATAGGCTTTCATCGTGATCAGATCGATCACACCTTGAAAGGCTAGTTTCTCTCCCCAGGGCAATTGAGCGGGGATCAGGCGTGACTCCACGTTCTTTTGAACGGAAGCCAGGGCGTCTTTGAAATTTGCGTTTTCCCGGTCAACTTTATTGATGACAAGGAAACGGGGTAAGTTGAACTGGTCACAATATTTCCAGCCAACTTCGGTACCAACTTCATAACCTGATACTGAATCCACAAGGATAATAGCGCCATCCGCCACGCGTAGCGCCGAGATTACCTCACCAACAAAGTCGGTGTAACCGGGTGTATCGAGGAAATTGATCTTGTAATTGTTATATTCTACGGGGAGAACAGAAGTGGAAAGAGAGATCCTTCTGCGTTTTTCTTCATCTTCAAAATCTGAAGCTGTCGTGCCGTCTTCGATTTTTCCCAGACGGGTGGTTGCGCCAGTAAAATGCAGGAATGCTTCTGCCAGCATTGTTTTTCCGGCACTGGAGTGTGAAACCAGGGCGATGTTTCTAATGAATTCAGTGGTGTATTCTTTCATTAATTGAACCTTCCTAGCTTTCGGATATTGGGTGTTGGTCTATTTTAAGGTATGAACGCTCTTTTGTAAAGCACGGCAGCGTTCAGCCCTCTTCCGTGCTACTGTCGGGTGCCATTTAAATATATAATGAACAATATGGATCGGCTGCTCCGCTACCTATTCTTTTTCTTCTCATCCTTCGGTAAACCACGCTGGGACACAGGAATTTCCCCACCGGAATTGCTGGAATTCATTGCAGAGCATGAACCCGGGCGTGCCCTGGATCTGGGTTGCGGGACGGGTACAAATGCCATTACCCTGGCTCAACACGGCTGGCAGGTGACGGGTGTCGATTTTATTCCGCGCAGTATTCAACACGCCAGGAAAAAAGCGAGCAAAGCCGGAGTTAACGCTGAGTTCGTCGTTGATTCGGTCACCAACTTGAAGGGAATCATCGGACCATTTCACCTGATCCTCGATATTGGCTGCTATCAGGGATTGCCCGCGGCAGATCGTGAACCATACCGGATGAATATCAAACGGCTCCTCGCACCAGGCGGGTCGCTGCTCATGTACGGCTTTTACCACGATCCTGAACATGGTGTGGAATATGGCTTAAGCGAACAGGATTTTGAAGCCTTCACGATTTTCCACAGGCTTACCGGCATGAAGGACAGCCCGGATAACCGCGGCCGCGCCTCCACCTGGCTGCATTACATGAGGTAATCGGGTATTATTGTAAAACAATGGTTGAAGTAATTCAGCGGAGGTTAGGTATGGCAGAGAAAAAAACCAAAAAACAAAAACCAGAACCGGAACCACATCCCGGCAAAGAAATGTCCAGCAAGGAATATTACGCCGAACTGGAAAAGCTGGAGATCGAGCTGGTCAAGCTGCAGGAGTGGGTCAAGTTCAACGGGTTGAAGGTTGTGGTCCTGTTCGAAGGCCGGGATGCCGCCGGGAAGGGCGGCGCCATCAAGCGCATCACCGAAAGCCTGAACCCGCGCTTTGCCCGGGTCGTTGCCCTGGGTACACCCACCGAAAAAGAGAAGACCCAGTGGTATTTTCAACGCTACGTGCAGCACCTGCCGGCTGCCGGCGAGATGGTATTCTTCGACCGCAGCTGGTACAACCGCGCCGGTGTGGAACGAGTGATGGGATTCTGCACCGACGAGGAATACCAGGAATTCCTGCGCGCCTGCCCGGAGTTCGAACGCATGCTCATCCGCTCAGGGATCATCCTGATCAAATACTGGTTCAGCGTCAGCAATGACGAACAGGAACGCCGCTTCCAGGACCGGATGAGCGATCCCACCAAACGCTGGAAGCTCAGCCCGATGGACCTGGAATCCCGCGCCCACTGGGTGGAATACTCCCGGGCCAAGGATGCCATGTTCTCATACACCGATACCAAGCAGAGCCCCTGGTACGTGGTCAATGCGGATGATAAAAAACGCGCCCGCCTGAACGTCATTGCCCACCTGCTCAGCCTCATCCCCTACAAAGACCTCACCCCCGAACCGCTCAAACTGCCGCCCCGGCAGTCGGATTCCGGCTACATCCGCCCGCCCCTCAGCGATCAAACCTTCGTCCCGGAAAAATACTAACCGTGCCAGCATTCGACCACTTTGGTTTCATTGCACCCCATTACGACCGGATGGCAAAACCGCAACCGCCGCTGGACCTGCTGGAGCACCTGAATTTAAACAACAATTCGCATGTGCTGGATGTCGGCGGCGGGACAGGGCGGGTCGCCCAGACCCTGCTCCCCTACGCTGCCAGTGTTACCGTCGTTGACCTGTCTTTCAAAATGCTGTCTGGAAGCCAGGCTAAAACCGGGATTGAAGTTTGCCATGGCTGGCAGCGAAGACCTGCCATACCCGGCAGAGTCCTTTGATGCAATTATTATGGTGGATGCATTTCACCATGTCATCGACCAGCAGCAGACCCTGAAAGAACTCTTCCGGGTGCTAAAACCCGGCGGGACGATCGTGGTGAAGGAACCGGATATCAATACCTTTGCGGTCAAGCTGATCGCCATAGCTGAGAAACTGTTATTGATGCGAACCCACATCTTATCGGGTGAGCAGATCGCCGGGATGTTTGAAACCTGCTGTAAAGAATCGCAGGTGTACCGGAAAGAATATACCGTCTGGGTGGTGGTGAAGAAGTAATATATATAAATACTCATTTCTAAGAATATGGGGATAAAAAATTATGACAATACCGGAATATCACAGGCGGCAATACCTACCATCCTTATCCACCGAGTGGTATTTGAACTTAATTGTTAGGATGCAAATCGATATGAATTACGAACCGGTTGTGAATCAATTCTTTGAAAAGCTAGGTTATAAAGTTGAAAAAATACCCGAAACGAATGACAAGACGCCTGATTTCAAGATAAGCGATGCTACTTATTCATATATCTTGGAGCTCAAAACTAAATTTCCTTCAATAAAAGAGATTGAAAGAAGAAAAAGTGTGTTAGATTCCGGCAAAATACATACTGACCAGGAAATAATAATCGGGAAAAACACCCTGTCTGGAATTATTAAAACAGCAAAGGATCAAATTAATAGTTTGCTGGAGGAAAATGCCTTTAAGATAGTTTGGTTGCTAACTACAGGCCATTTAGCAGAACCTCGATTACTCCAATATGAAGCAACCTTATATGGTATTACAACTGTTGTATCCAGTAAGCGTGCGTGTGATTGCTATTTCTTTTGCAATAGTGACTTCTATAGATTTCAGGAATTTTTGGACGGGGCAATCGTCTCAACCAAATCTAAAGCCAAATTTCTGTTAAATCCATTGTCACCCCGTTACGAACAAATTAAGGGCAGTTAGTTAACCAAACACCTGGGGGAAGCTGTGGTGGACCCAATCGAATTAGAACGACACGGAAAGGCTTTCATTGTAGATAGTCCGGTTGACCGTGGCGATAATGATGCAGTTCTTTGTTATCTACGACAAAAGTATGGATCAGAAGATTTGATTAATTTAACAATGGAATATTTATCTGGCACATTGGTAATTTCTGATATCGACCAAGAGTATAAGACTTAAATTAGTATAAGATTGCCCGGTTTTCCTTGTCGTCGTAGAGTATATTGTATGCATCCAACGCGTGTACCTTACCTCATATCTTAAGGTATTAAAATAACACAAATCATTAGGCACAACAGAAACAGGAAAGGACATCCATGGATCTAAAAATTTTAATCATCATTGGCTTTTCATACTTATACGGATTCTTTGAACTTTTTATGAATTTAAGGAATAAAAATAAAAGTAAAGTTACCTCTTCAGGTGACAAAGGGAGTATATGGCTGCTATATGGCCTCATTACACTTGGCTATGCCCTGTCATTTGCAATTGGTGCAACAAAAATTGGCCGGATGCCTTACTGGAATATATTTTTCGCCATTGGAGCTGTATTGGTTGTACTGGGATTAGTGATCAGAATACTATCCATTATGACCCTCAGGCAATACTTTACCTATTCCGTTGCCAAAGTGGAAGGCCATCAATTAATTGAAACCGGGTTGTATAAAAACATCCGGCATCCCGGTTACTTGGGGCAATTATTGATCTTTCTTGGGCTTTCGATCTCATTATCCAATTGGTTATCCATTCTATTGATGATGATCCCGGTCGCAATCGGGTACATCTACCGGATAAAAGTAGAGGAAAAATTTATGGTTGAGCAGCTTGGAGAGGATTATTTAAATTACCAAAAACACACTAAAAGGATAATTCCGCTGATCTACTAATATTTGCTGGACCTTACCCTTTTGCATTTGACAAGTGCGGATGCTGCCGCATGAAGCATCACGGAAGTCAGTATAATTAATTATCAGGATACAATAAATAATTTAGCTTAAAGCAACAGGGGTAAAGACAATAGAATATTTATCGGGAATCCTCAGTTACTTTTCGTTATTCAGTGGTCTTTGGACAGTAGTCAAGACCCGTCCCGGGATGATTGGCGGGGCATTGTGGCTGCCAAAATTATGGGCAAGTGCCTGGGCTCCATTTCTGGCATTGATGGGTTTGTTAGGGGCACTTCTTGGCTTTGTTTCCAAAGATTACTGGATAATAACTGCAGGCTTGCTCGGTGCAGTTTTGGGAATACGCCACACGATTATTGTCACCAGAGAACATAATGAATTCACTCAGGCTTACGGGAGTAACTGGCAGGATCGCATTCCGTCAGAACTGAAGACGCGTTTATGGTCAAAGCGTTATCAGTTGATCCAACCTGCACCTCCCTTTATCTCCGGACAACGTAATGTGAATTTCGGAAAATCCGGCAACACTGACGAGTCGTTATTATGCGACATTTGGGAACCTCCGGATGGTATACCCCGCACAGGGGAGGCGATCATTTACCTTCACGGAGGGTTATGGCAGGCGTTTGATAAGGATTTCCTGACCCAGCCATTATTCCGTCGATTGGTTAGCCAGGGGCATGTGATCATGGATGTCGCATACTCCCTCGCCCCGGGAGCAGACCTAAACCGTATGCTTGGCGATGTAAAACAGGCCATCGTTTGGTTGAAAACGCATGCCCTGGTATATAAGATCAATCCTGATCGTATCGTGCTAATGGGTGTATCAGGAGGGGCGCATTTAGCCTTACTGGCAGCTTATGCACCGGATCACCCGGCCTTTCAGCTTGTTTACCCGTCCGAAGATATGTCCATCCGGGCGGTTGTTTCGATGTTTGGAATATCTGACCTAAGTGCTTTTTTTCAAGAATACGGCCAATCGACCCGCAAACAACCGGAATACACTTCACAAATATCGGATGATTTGCGTCCGCGAATTTATAACAAGACCTGGCTGGACAGGTTGATGACCAAAATGCGGGTATTTCCTTCCTACCGTTACGGCAACATGCCCGGAGGTGCCTTGCTGCTGGTTAATCTGCTTGGAGGTACCCTCAAGGAAATACCGGATATTTATCGTCAAGCATCTCCGATTGCTTATGTGGGTCCACATTGTCCACCCACATTGCAGATATTTGATGAATATGACTTTGTTATCGACGTTTCCCAGGGTCGTCGTTTGCATCAAGCTCTTCGTGAAACTGGAGCTACATCCATCTATATAGAGATACCCGAAACCGTTCATGGCTTTGATCAATACTTTGGTGTTTCGCGGCGGATTGCACCAGCTGCGCAGTCCGTCACCTACGATATTGAGAGATTTTTGGCGTTGGAGGCATGCCAATGTCATGGCAAAAGGAAGCTGTTCTGTTTATTGGAAGAAAAAGGAATATTCCCTCGTCAACCCCGCTTTCATTGCCAGGGATACTGCTCTTTTGGCATTCCCGGCCATTTTCAGGTCACTATTAATAAAAATGGGGATAAAGTATTTCGTAAAGCTGGAAACCCAACCGGGAAATGATGTACTATAGAATTATTGACATACAAATAGTATAGTAGGTTGGGTTGAGGGTCTTCGCCCGAAACCCAACGATCGAAAAAGGGTTCCACTTGTATTGCTGACGATAGCGATCGCGCTGCAGTTCTTCAGGCATTTCACTGCCTTATGCTGCATAGCCTTAATGCTGATAGGATGCAATGTCGGGTCGTAAATTACGTCGAGTTTGGCCAAAACTCAAATCGGTAATGTTAGTATATAGATGTTTGTAGAATGATTTGATGAAAATATTCCAGCTGATGCTTATAATGAATAGAGAATATAAGTAATTGAATGAAAGGATAAATACTCATGAATAAAACAGACCGCAATTCCCTGATCGTTTTTCCCTTCCTGGTATTGATCGGTTTTCTTTTCGCTCTGGCTGGAAGCCAGGGGGGGAGTACTGTGGCTGGCATCCCTGTATTCGGGTTGATGGTGGGGTTGGCTTTCCTCATCCAGTGGCTGGTCTTCATCCCTGCATATCTGCGGCAGACGGAAAAATTCTTTGACCTGACAGGCAGTCTCACATATATCACTTTAATCACCCTGGCTTTGATCCTGAGTAAAGCCTTCGACGGCAGGTCAATCCTTCTATTTGGCCTTGTTATTATCTGGGCTATCCGGCTGGGAGTGTTCCTGTCCCGTCGGGTGAAAAAAGCAGGGAAGGATGACCGGTTCGATGAGATCAAACCATCCTTCTTCCGCTTCCTGAACGTATGGAACATCCAGGCATTATGGGTTTCTTTCACCGCGGCTGCAGCATTGATCGCCATCACTTCCACTCAACACAAGGCATTGGATGTTTTTGCCATCGTTGGCTTCCTGGTCTGGGCGATCGGGTTTGGTATTGAAGTAACCGCAGATGCGCAAAAAAGCCGCTTCAATGCAAATCCGGAAAACAAAGGAAAGTTCATCCAAACCGGATTATGGTCACGGTCACGGCATCCCAACTATTTCGGTGAGATTTTACTTTGGGTAGGCATTGCGATCATCACCCTGCCCGTCCTGCAAGGCTGGCAATGGATCGCTTTGATCTCACCTGTGTTTGTCACACTGCTCCTCACCCGGGTCAGCGGAGTTCCACTGCTGGAAAATAAATCCGACAAGAAATGGGGCGGCCAGGAAGATTATGAAGCTTATAAAAAGAGGACCCCCGTATTAATTCCCAGGTTGTGATGCCGATCATAGTGAAGCCCGGAAATTTACTCAACAATAGTCAAATTTTTCATGCTACATCACACAATATATAAGAAGACTTTTCCGTAAAATCGATTTAATAGATTGTCTAATAATGATAATGTCCTTTAATTTTAGCGGGTCAATAAAATGCGGAATTATGAAATAAAGGGCTATCAAAAGGGATTTGAAAGCGATCAGGCTAGAATTGGCATTGATGCCGCCAGAAATTGGATCTGGCCGTATGCATACAACCTGGAAGATCTCATTAGAAACCATGCCAGTCCAGATTTTGATCCGGACACCCGGCAATACTGTTTTCTTGATGGAGAAATGGTCGGTTATATTGTTTATGAAATTTCATGGTCTCAGGATGATTCAGCTCTAAAAGCTAATCTGGATTTCCCACGGATGCTGCCAGAACACGACCAGGCTGCTGAATTGTTGATTGAAAAGGCATTTCAAACACTTAAGAAAAAAGGTGTGTCGATTTTATCAGGCAGAGTAACAACGATGTGCCCACAAGATATTCTACTGGCAGAAAATTCAGGTTTTTACCTTTACGATTGGGGTTACAAAGTCTATTATTCCTATGAAACTGAAAGGGGTAAACTCAATTTACCTAGAGATTCAGTTGAAGAAGTAGACCCCAAAAATGATTTGACTGAATGTGCTGAACTTGCTGCCAAATGGTATAAACGCTCACCAAAGTGGTGCTTATCCCATTTGCAGGAATGGCATGATGCTGGCCTTGTTACCCATCTTTGTGTCAGAAAAAATGAAACCATGATTGCAGCTTGCATGGCCGCTCCAAATGAAATTCGCCCATCGACAGCAGCGATCCATTATATCTTCACTTCTGATGAACAATGCTTGATACCTATGCTCATAAACGTGGTTAACAGATGCGTTGATTTTGGGGTTAAGAATATAATTGCAGATCTGATCAACGAACATAGGCAGTTTGAACCTTTGTATCAAAAACTGGGGTTTACCAAAGTTGCTGATTGGGCGCGCTGTGAGAAAGGATTATTGTGAGAATATGGTTATTATCCGCCAGCCGGGGTTCTTAATAATCAGAATGTTATAATTGTAGAAATGATTTATTGTTTTCCCAGGTAAATTAAATATGGTTGGTGAGGTATGAAAGAAAACTTCTTTACCAGAACCAGATTGATTATCATCCTTTCGATAATCCTCGTATTTTCCTTCACCCTGACAAGCATAATCAGTTACAACGTGACCCGTAATGTTGTCGCTCAGAGTTCAAAGACAGAAGTGCTGCCTTTGATCAGTAACAACATCTATTCGGAGATCCAGCAGGTTCTAATCAACCCGATCAACAATTCATCGATCATGGCCAATGATGAATTTCTAATCGACTGGGTATTGTCCGGTGAAAAAAATCCCGATGAAGTCGTCCGTTATTTGAAGAGGATCAAAGAAAAATATAATTATTTCAGTTCTTTCTTCGTCTCAGAAAATACCGGTAATTACTATTATTATGATGGCATCCTGAAGAAGATCAGCACTACAGATCCACATGATGTCTGGTATTACGATTTTGTAAGAAAGGATATTCCATTTGACCTGGACGTGGATAAGGACGAAGCCTCTGCCGGGACAATAACAGTATTCATCAACCATCGCCTCGAAGACCTTGACGGTAATATGCTGGGAGTAACCGGTATTGGTTTGAAAATGGAAACGATCGGCCAAACCTTGAAAGACTATCAGGAAAAGTATGGCCACCTCATCTATATGGTTGATTCAACCGGGTTGGTCCAGGTACATACAGATATCAACCTTATTGAAAAGCTCAATATTCGGGATATGCCAGGTGCAGGAAGCCTGACCGACAAGATATTATCAAGCAAGCAGGGAACCAGTATCTTTGAGTATAAGGACCCCAAATACGATCTCATCATTTCGTCCAGGTATTTCCCGGACTTGGATTGGTTCTTGATCGTTGAAGCTGATCAGAAATCAACATTACAGATGGCTCGCAATTACCTGATCGGGAATATCATCATTGGGATTATTGTTACATCCCTCGTTATACTGCTGGTTGCCCTGACTGTGAATTTATTCCACTCCAAAATTGAAGCGATGGCAATCATCGATGATCTGACTGGTTTATACAACCGTCGCAAGATACAGGAATTATTCCACCGGGAAATTATGTATGCCCGTAGATACAAACAGCCATTAAGCATGATGATGATCGATATTGATAGTTTTAAATCAATTAATGATCTATATGGGCATCTTGCTGGTGATGAATATCTGAGACTCCTCTCAGATACCTTAAGGAAAGGTATCCGCGAAATTGATTACATAGGCAGATGGGGCGGGGAGGAATTTGTCGTGATCCTTCCCAATACTGATTCTGCCCATGCCATGCATGCCGCAGAACGCCTGGTCAGGTTGGCTTCAGCAGTGGAGAGCCAAACCGGAAAAGGGGAGATATCCCGAACGATCAGCATTGGAGTATCCACTTCGGTTTCAGGCGAACCTGAAATGGATGAGATGACCGCACTTGCCGATAAAGCTTTATACCGGGCAAAAGCAGAAGGCAGAGACCGAGCTTATGCGAGCGATAACAATGTGGAGTAATCCAGCAATGGGCATTCTGAAATACGAATATTCATTTTGATTTATTGTTGGCTAGCTCATTATGTTGCGGATAAAGATAAAACCGGGAGCATCTCTGCTCCCGGTTCATTTCAATAAGAATTATATCCAATAATGGAATAATTATCTGCGGTTGAAGCCGCCACGATCGCCACCGCTACGGTTTCCTCCACTGCGATTTCCACCGCGGTCACCACCAGGCCTGCTTCCACCCGGACGACTTCCACCACTACCTTTGCGGTCTTTGGCCATGGCTTCTTCCGCTGTCCAGCCTTCCAGGACTGCCTGGCGTGAAAGCCTGATTTTTCCTGCCGGGTCAATATCGATCACCATGACTGTGATCTCATCACCCATGTTGACGATATCTTCCACTTTTTCAACCCGTTCTGTATCCAACTGGCTGATGTGGACCATGCCATCCATATTCGGAAGGATTTCCACGAAAGCGCCAAAGTCGGCTACGCGCACGACTTTACCGGTATAGATCCGGCCAATGGTTGGAGTCTCGGTCAGTGCTTCTATGCGTTCGCGAGCCATTGCTTCCCCTTCACCATCGATGGCGGCAATATAAACAGTTCCATCATCGGCAATGTCGATCTTGGTGTGAGTCTCTTCCTGCAGGCTGCGAATATTCTTTCCGCCTGGGCCAATGATCGCTCCGATCTTTTCCACTGCCACCTTGAGGATGGTGATCCTTGGAGCATGTGGTTTTAATTCCGGTCGATACTCTGCCAGGGTGCTGGTGATCTCACCCAAAATGGCATGCCGGGCTTCCTTGGCCTGTGCCAGTGCGGTACCCATGATCTCTGTGGTGATGCCCTTGATCTTGATATCCATTTGTAAAGCTGTTATACCAAGTTCAGTGCCAGCCACTTTGAAATCCATATCTCCCAGATGATCTTCCAATCCCTGGATGTCGGTCAACACCTGGAAGGTGTCGCCTTCTTTGACCAACCCCATCGCCACTCCCGCTACTGGAGCTTTGATCGGAACACCGGCATCCATTAATGCGAGGGTCGATCCGCATACAGAAGCCATCGAGCTTGATCCATTGGATGCCAGTACTTCGGATACAAGACGCAGGGTATATGGGAAATCTTTTTCGGCTGGAATAACGGGATATAAAGCCCGTTCAGCCAGTGCACCATGTCCAATTTCGCGCCGGCTCTGACCACGAAGCTGCTTGACTTCGCCAGTGGAGTAAGGTGGGAAATTGTAATGATGAATATATCGTTTTGTATCTTTCGGAGAAAGGGTATCAATCTCCTGCGCTTCCTTGGGAGTTCCGAGGGTTAGCAGGGTCATTACCTGGGTTTCTCCCCGGGTGAACAAACCTGAGCCATGTGCACGCGGGCTTGTGCCTACTTCGCACCAGATCGGGCGAATTTCTTTCAGACCACGGCCATCCGGTCTTTTGCTTTCATTCAAGATCCGTGAACGGACGATATTCTTATATGTCTCTTCAAAAGCAGCTTTCACTGCACCAGTCAGAGTTGCATCTTCAGCACAGAGTTCTTCAACAACTTTGGCTTCAAGTGCATCGACTGCATCATAGAGTTCGGATTTCTTATGAGGAGCTTCCAGTGCTGCGGTTAACGGTGCTGTGACTTTCTCCGCCACCTTACGGAATAATTCTCCATCCTGGGCTTTGATCTCGATCTGGCGTTTTGGTTTTCCGATCTCAGCAGCCATTTTATCCTGCAAATCGATCAAAGGGAGCAGGGATTTGTGGCCGAATTCCAATGCCTTAAGCATTTCGGCTTCAGATAATTCCTGGGCGCCGGCTTCGACCATTAAAATGGCATCCCGAGTGCCCGCAATACGCAGGTCAAGTTCGCTCTGGTCGATCTGGGCAAAGGTGGGGTTTACAACGAATGCTCCATTCACTTTACCAATACGAACAGCAGCTACAGGACCAGCCCAGGGCACGTCTGAGATCGTCAGTGCTCCGGACGCAGCATTAATCGCTAAGTATGTCCAGTGGATGTATTTCATCTGCTGAAAGGGTAAACAGGATGACCTGAACCTCATTCCGCATTTCCTGGTTGAACAACGGGCGCAATGGACGGTCAGTTAGTCGACCGGTAAGTATGGCATCTTCGCTGGGTCTTCCTTCACGACGAAAGAATGATCCGGGAATCTTTCCGCTGGCATACATTCTCTCTTCGTACTCTACAGTCAATGGGAAGAAATCGATTCCTTCCCGCAAACCGCCCATTGTGGCGGCTGCAAATACGATCGAGTCTCCCTGACGGACGGTCATGGATCCACCGGCCTGGGCGGCCAGTTTGCCGGTTTCAAACGTGATCGTCTGATCACCGACTGTGGCTGAATATTGATGACTTTCTGGTTTCATGGTTCTTTTTCCTTATATGAAAATTCCCACCGTGTCAGGGACTGAAAGCAAGCTAGGACAATTTTCGATTGTCCTGGCAAAGTTTCAATTCCCAACGCATGGGTTTAGTAAATGTATCCTGCAATTTTTATTGAGCCTGATTGGCTGTCCCGTAAACCGCAAATGAAGAGTAGATGGTTTCACTTTCACCATCTACTCGATTTTCACTTATTTCTTGCGTATGTTCAAGCGTTCTGTTATGGCGAGGTACCTGGGGTAATCAGATTTCCGCAAGTAAGCCAGTAATCTGCGCCTGGTTCCCACCAGTATCAATAACCCGCGGCGGGAACTGTTATCCAGCTTGTGAGCCCGCAAATGCTCGGTAAGTTGTGTTATACGCTTGCTCAAAATGGCAATCTGAACTTCCGGACTGCCAGTGTCGCTTTCGTGACGGTGAAAATCGGTAATGACCTGTGTTTTTACTTCCTTGTTAAGTGGCATGACGTTGCTTCTCCTGAATAATATTTTGCAAGTCTCCTGTCCCAAAGCATTTGCCGTAGGAAGGACTAGTCAATGGCAGAAATTATACCATAAAAAATAGCTGTTTTTGATGGGAAGACCATTGTGTAATCTCGGTGGTGGAATGATACAAATATTGGGAGGGGGGAAGGATATCTACTCTGTATCTGTATCCGTCAGATATCTCAGATCTTTTTGCAGCTCAATGGGAAATAATGACACACTGCGTTTCAGAAATCGATTGGCGAGTAGGTTTTTTGACTCAGGTTTCATACTTAAACTTTTAATAAAGTAAACTGATTCAGAACTCGATTTTTTGATCATTACCTGGAGCAAATGCAGTAATTCCTGCAGAATGGCTCCATCATTACTTTGAATTATCCTCGATATAAGTTCAAAAGACCTGGGAAGATAAGCGTCCCCTTCAATTTCCAGTGCGTCCTCAACTGCATAGATTGCACTGATCAGGTTCGAGGTGCGTCTTGATTCCATCCAACCATCCAGGATCTTCTGCCATTCATCATTTGCATATGTGCGGATAGCCCGGGATCCGACTGCTGATAATTGTCGTAATAAGAGCAGATCATTCGTGCTTTTGTACCAGTCATTAAATTGCTCCACGACCGGTTCTTGAGGTTTTGCGTTCAAAGCGCTCAGAATGGTAATGGCTAATAATTTCTCTTCGATGCTGGGAGATTTCCACAATCGTATTGCAACTTCCAGACCCTGTTCCTGGTTGTGGACTTTTACCTGGGCTAACAGGTCCCGTTCGACCTGCCAGATCACTTTTTCCGGCACATGGTAACTGGGAGTAGCTTTTAACCTGCCCGGGACGGTCTGAGGGCGGAAGGTCCGGTTGCTATAATAATTCAACAGTTCGCGAAACATTGGCAGGAAAAGATCCGGGCGGGATATTTTTCCTGCCAGATTAGCACTCTGAAGCTTTAGTTTATCCAACTCAACTGCAGGCATTTTTCGGTTTAGTACGATTTGGCAAAATATACCTTTTGCTCTGCGTCTTCACCACAAACGATGCACTTTCCCTTAGTTTCACCCTGGTCAAGTGGGATACAGCGCGTGGTTGCCCTGGTATCTTCCTTGACTTTGGCTTCACATTCCACTTTCCCGCACCAATGTGCAAATGCCCATCCATTTTGGACGATCGTTTTCAAGTCTTCGTAATCTTTTGGCTCATGGATGTTTGCATCCCGGAACCTGGTGGCCTTTTCCAGCATCGCTGCCTGGATTTCAACCAGTAAATCACCAACCACACCAGCCAATCCTTCCTGGCTGACAAATCTTTTTCCATCTCTTCCGGGAATATCACGCCGTGCCAGGGCAACAGAACCTTTTTCTACATCCTTCGGTCCGATCTCCAGTCGCAGCGGAACACCACGCATTTCCCAGTCGTTAAATTTGAAACCCGGGGTAACTTCAGTCCGGTCATCCACCTTTATCCGCAGATCAGAAAGCATATTCTTCACTTTCTCCACGACAGGCATGACTTTACTGCGTTCTTCATCATTCTTATAGATCGGAACGATCACCACCTGGATGGGTGCCAGCCGGGGAGGCAGCACCAGACCCTGATCATCGCCATGGGTCATGATGATCGCACCAATGAATTGGGTGCTTAATCCCCATGATGTCGTCCAGCAGAATTGCTGCTCATTATTTTGATCAAGGAATTGGATCTCGAACGCCTTGGCAAAATTTTGGCCGAGGTTATGTGAAGTTCCAGATTGCAGGGCTTTGGTATCTCCCATCATGGCTTCTATGGTGTAACTGCGTGCTGCTCCGGCAAATTTTTCAGTGACACTTTTCATTCCGGGGATGACGGGGACTGCACCTTCGTTGACGGCGAAATCAGTATAAACATCCAGCATGCGGCGGGTTTCTTCTTCGGCTTCTTTCTCGGTGGCATGGGCCGTATGACCTTCCTGCCAGTAAAACTCCAATGTACGCAGGAATAACCGTGTACGCAGTTCCCAACGGACGACGTTGCCCCACTGGTTGATCAGTACCGGCAGATCCCGGTAGCTCTTGATCCACTTGGAATACATATATCCAATCACAGTTTCAGAGGTGGGGCGAACTACCAGCGGTTCTTCCAACTTCTCACCACCACCGATGGTTACAACTGCAAGTTCAGGTGCGAAACCCTCAACATGTTCCTTTTCCTTTTCCAAAAAGCTCATGGGAATGAATAATGGGAAAGCAGCGTTTTGATGCCCGGTGGCTTTGAAACGTTTGTCCAGGGCTTGCTGGATATTCTCCCATAACGCCCACCCGTACGGTCGGACCACCATGCAGCCACGAACTGGAGCATAATCTGCCATTTCGGCGCGTTGGATGACCTGGTTGTACCATTCGGAATAATTTTCACTGCGTAAAGGTAATTTCTCTTCTGCCATTCTTTATCTCTCAATCATGATTTGGAAAATGAATATATTTAATTAATATTTAGGGAACCAACTCCCAGGAAGATAGCATTTCCATGCCGGTCTCGTTTGTATCCGCGTAATGCAGCCATTTTATATCGTGTTCAGGGATATATTTCGATTGAGCGGAAATGAACTCACCCATTACAGCTTTCCATCCTTCTCCGATCAGGATCAATGGCTTCGGCCTTTGCGCGCCTATGAGAAGCTGGTTCCACATCACGCTGATCTCTGCCAGAGTCCCGATCCCACCTGGAAGCGCGAAAGCGCCGTCGCATATATCAATTAGAGCACCTAACCTTTGATGTAAAGTATCATAATGGATCTCTTCCATTACCCATTCGTTTGCACCTGTTGGCCGCATATGTTCCAAATCTCCACAGGTGATACCGATCACGTGTCCGCCGGCTTCGTTTGCACCGCGGCTGACAGCTTCCATTACGCCGATGTAGCCACCAGTCGCGACCGAATGTCCGGTTTGTGCTAACATCTTTCCGAGTTGGTAGGCTTGTAAATAAGCTGCGCTGCCCGGTTTTGGGCTTGAACCGCCAAATACTGTAATGATCATAAGAATCCTTCTGTCTGAATTACCCGATTATACTTTGAAATCCTGCTCCAAAGGGTTATCAACTGTCAAATTCCCCACAAGTTGACAGCAATGGTCCGATACAAGCTTAACTTCTTGATATATTAATATGCACCGAACTAAGTATGAAAAATATGAGCGACCCCTAACAGTTTATGATGGGTTTTGAATTACCTTAAATCCAGTCATTTTCTTTGAATTTTCATCCCATAGCCGCAACCCTAAAGATTTTAAACTCGAAACCAAAGTGATAGTCGGTGCATCATGCAATTCTGGATTAGCTTTGTAACATTCCTGTAAATGATAATTGGGGATGCGGGGGTTTAAATGGTGTATATGGTGGTAACCAATATTTCCGGTAAACCAATTAATAAAACCGGGTAGTTTGAAATAGGATGCTCCCTTCCTTGAAGCGCTTATAAAATCCCACTGTTCATCGTGGGCCCAGTAAACACTTTCAAATTGGTGTTGGATATAAAATAAATATATTCCAAATAATCCTGCCAGCCACATGACTGGAATCTGTATTAAAACGAATGCTTTCCAACCGAATAAAAGAGTTAATCCCGACGCCAAAATAATAAGTGCCAGGTCGGTCAACAATACACTGCGGACTTCCCTCCATCTTGAACCTGGTGGAGGAATTCTTTGTCTGAGCATGAACACAAAAATTGGTCCTAATCCGAACATTACCAAAGGATGCCTGAAGAAAGCATAGGTTGCTTTCGTAACCCAGCTGCTCTTGCGATATTCTTCAACTGTCATCGTCATTACATCCCCGACACCACGCTTCTCCAGGTTACCCACTGTGGCATGATGAACTGCATGATCATGCCACCAGGAATCACTGGGTGTAAATGTGAGAACACCCAGGAAAAAACCCACTATACTATTGGCTCGGTTGGATTTGAAGAATGAATGGTGCCCGCAGTCATGAAAGATAATAAAAATCCTAATGAGGAAACCGGCTGCAGGAATTATCAATAATACTGTTAACCAATAGGAGTATTGTAAACTGAGGATCATCAATACCCAGATAAAAAGGTATGGCAGAAGAGAGTCCAAAAGTTGGGTAACACTTATCCTCATATCCGGTTTTTGATACGGGGAGAGCATTTTTTTGTAATAAGCTATGAGCTGAATTTTTGTTAATCTATCCATATTACTGTTCATTTGCACCTCATTAATAAGTATAAATTCTTCTGAAATCAACATCAAGTGGGAAATTTTGGTAATTTCGGGAACTATTTCAAAGGGAAAGCGTCAGGTAAGTACGTGGAATGCGTAGGTTATTCTGCGTCTATCCTGATGTATAATGGCGTTTATGTGAATTGGGAAGGGACACTATGACAGAACTCGACAATGTAGCTATGGAAGCAACCCCGGATAGTACGAAACCGGAATTTGGTAAATGGTTGGGAGCGCTCTGGTTCAAACCGGGAGCCACATTCCTAAAAATAATCGCAGCAGATGGAAAAACCTGGTGGCTGCCTCTGGTTCTTCTCTCCATCCTTCAACTGGTAAAGAATTTGGTGGAAATCTCTGCACGTAAAGCTGCTGCATTAATGGCGACACCTGCATTACCACAGGGAATGCAATATATTACTCCAGACCAGCAAGGGCAGATCGATCAAAGCGTCAATTATCAATCGGGTATATTTTTTACATTTTTCCTGCCTTTATTGTTGGGGCTGGCCGGGATCTGGATCACCTGGCTGATCCTGAGCTCCATACTGCATATTTCCCTCACTCTGGGAGGCAGTCGCAGCGGCAGCGGTACAACGTTTAATATCTCTGCCTGGGCAACGCTGCCAATTGCAATCCGCCTGATCATTCAGACTATTGGTGTTTTAGTGACACAAAGCCTTATCAGTCAACCGGGTTTCTCAGGATTCATCACTATCCAGGGGCGGGCGACGCTGATCTTTTCCACCCTCCTGGGGATGATCGACATATTTTTCCTCCTGCAGTTGGTATACTTGATCATCGGCACTGCCCACCTGGGAGGAGTGACCAGGCGAAAAGCGATCGCTACCGTAGTAATATCTGTCGGATTGACCATGCTTCTTTCAGCCATTCCAGCCTTTGTATCCTATTCAATTTCAGGAATGAATATTACCCGCCCGTTCTTCTTCTAAATTTAATGGAATCAAAATTCATTACCACCAATCAATTGCGGAAGACTTTTGTGATGGGCAGCAATAAAGTGAATGCCCTGGCAGGGATCGATCTGTCTATCTCGAAAGGCAGCTTCACCGTTGTGATGGGGCCATCCGGTTCCGGCAAAAGCACTCTCCTTTATTTAGTAGGAGGCCTTGACCGCCCGACTTCAGGACGGATAGGCGTCAATGGGGTCGAACTCGAAGGGATGGATGAAAATACGCTGGCTGTGTATCGAAGACAGACAGTTGGTTTTATATTCCAGTCATTCAATCTGGTGGCATCCATGACAGCATTGGATAATGTTGCATTTCCCATGCGGTTTTCAGGAATTTCACGAAAAAAAAGAAAACAAAAGGCACTCGAAGTGCTCGAACAAGTCGGACTCAAAGACAGAGCTCACCACCGGCCAACTGAACTTTCGGGCGGTCAACAGCAGCGGGTGGCAATTGCGCGCGCGCTGGTGAATGACCCGCAGTTGATCCTGGCTGATGAACCCACCGGCAATCTGGACACAACCAGCGGATGGGGAATCATGCAATTAATGTCCAACCTCCACAACCTTGGAAAGACCGTCATGGTGGTAACGCACGACCCGAGAATGACAAAGTTTTCAACACATCAAATTTACCTGCTGGACGGCAACGTAGTCGATGAAACAGCCTATACCGCCAGTCAAATTGCAGCACAACCGGAGTCAGTATGAGACATAATAATCTGTTACTCAGAAAAATAGTTACAACCGTTATATTTAGTTCGATGATCATCGTTGGAGTATTCATGAATCAAGCAAAATCTGTATCCGCCCAGGATACGGAAACTCCCACACCAACCAATACTTTCACACCCACCAATACACCGGTTCCACCAACATCAACACCGGTACCATTCGGCCGGCCGCTGGTAGTGATCGATGGGTACACAGGACCCGGAAAATCGATCGCACCGGGGAAAACCTTTGATGTAACCATCAATCTGAGCAATCATGGTCTCATTCAAGCTTCCAATGTGGTTATCTCTTTTTCATCCGGGGATTTCATTGCCCGCGGTACAGGCGGTGTACAGGCGATATCCTTTCTAAATTCCGGGCAGGCGTCATCCATAAGCCAGCAGTTGACAGCATCCGATGCAGTCTTAGGAAAAACAGTTGCTTACATGACTGTCACAATCAGCTACACCGACACCCTTGGAGCTGTATTCACTTCTGATACCAGTCTTGCATTCAATATTAAGAATGTTGAAGCCACAACTGAATCGGGAGGCTATTACAGTCCCAGTGCCACACCTACCTCCAGCAAACGGCCGCAATTAGTTATCAGCAATTATCTGACGGATCTCGATCCCCTCCAACCAGGGTCATCTTTCACATTGTCATTGAATATTGCCAATGTCGGTTCGACCAATGCCAAAAATATCACCATGGTCATGGGCGGTGGCAGTTCCAGCTCCGGCAGCGGCGATAGCGGAACGGCTGTTCCAGGAGGAGTTTCTGGTTCTTCGGGTGAGTTTACCAATTTCGCACCCATCGGATCCTCGAATGTTCAGACACTTGGAAATGTGGGTACAGCAGAAAATAAACAGGCTTCACAAAAATTAATAGTCAATGTGTCCACCAATCCCGGTACGTATCCGGTCAAGTTTTCATTTGTCTATACGGATGAATCCGGTAAATCCTGGCAGGATGACCAGGTCATTACACTGCTGGTTTACAGGCTGCCAATTTTGGATGTCAACTTCTACCGCCCGCCCGATATGTTTTCTGCGGGTATGCCGGGAGTGCTGCCAATACAGGTGGTGAACCTCAGCCGCAACAGCACGATCCTGGGCAGTATGAAAGTAACAACTGCAGCGGGGGCGTTGACGAATGACACCATGCTGATCGGACCGCTTGATGCCGGGGGGTACTTCCCGCTCGATGTCAACTTTACGCCCGATGCAGAAGGTAAAGCTGAGATCGTTGTG
This sequence comes from uncultured Chloroflexia bacterium, assembly GCA_963757065.1. Taxonomy (GTDB): domain Bacteria; phylum Chloroflexota; class Anaerolineae; order Anaerolineales; family Anaerolineaceae; genus PNON01. The sequence continues at coordinate 181,957 of CAVWQC010000003.1, forward strand.
ACTATTCAATATACAGATGATTTTAACAGCCCGCGTGAAGTAACCAGCAAGTTCTTTGTGGATGTCGCCCCGGCAGTGGACATGTCTGGTCCCGGGTTGGATGGAATGGGTGGCGGAGGCGGTGGGGCGGGGGAGGATTTGTTGAGCCTCAACCAGAAACCACCTGGCAAAAAGTGGTTCGTTTCATCAAGGGATTATTCGGATTGGATAGCGGTACACCTGTTGTGCCCGCCGACCAATCTCAAACCTGAGGAGCCGCCTGTGCATGTCAAGCCTGCCCCGATGAAGGGCGGTTAACCTCTTATGCGTTTTCTCGATCTACTCCAGCTAATCCTGGAAAACCTCAACCGCCGTAAAGGCCGGGTATTACTGACCGCCGTGGGCGTCACCATCGGTACTGCCGCTGTGGTGATCCTGGTCTCACTGGGTGTAGGTCTGCAGAAGAACTTCACCAGCCAGTTGGGTGGAATCGGTTCACTGACCCAGATCAGCGTTTATCCCAATTATGGCGAGGGTGGTCCTGGAATGGTCTTTGCCGGGGGGGGCGGTGGAGGTGGTGGTGGCGGTAAAGGTATATCCTCGATCCAGCTTATTACACCACAGTCGCTGAAAGATATTGCTGAAATTCCCGGCGTGACCGGAGTAATTCCCCGCGATTATTCCCAGGTCGGGATGATGATGAAATATGGCATGCTTGAATCTTATGCCAATGTGATCGGCATCGGCACCAACGACCTGTCGCAACTTGACCTGAAACTTCAAGCTGGAACGCTACTTTTGGAACCAGGCACAGCCATCATTGGTGCTCCGGTCGTCAACCAATTCTATAATCCAAAATTACGCCCGGGGCAGGACCCACCCCTCCCGCCCGATCTGCTGGATCAATCAGTACGTCTGGTTCTAAGCAAGTATACAAATGATGGACTGGAGATCAGGAAAACCATCAACGTAAGGATTGTCGGGATCATCAAAGAAAGCCGCAGTGAATCGGATTACAGCCTGTATATGCCGTTATCTGATTTGAATACGATCAATGAATGGGGTATGGGTAGACGCATTAACCGCACCAAAGATGGCTATCAAATGGCCATGGTCAATGTGAAGGATGTCAAATCGGTGCTGGACATCAGCAACCAGATCAAGGAATTAGGCTACCAGGCTAACACCCCGCAGGAATTCGTGCAGGGGATCAATTCCTTCTTCATCATTTTACAATTTGTCTTCGGCGGGGTTGGAGCAGTTGCCCTGCTGGTAGCTGCCATCGGCATCGCCAATACCATGGCGATGGCCATTTTGGAACGCACCAAGGAGATCGGCTTGATGAAAGCCGTTGGCGCCACCAACCGGGATGTCCTCAGCATTTTCCTGGGAGAGGCGGCCGGGATCGGATTTATTGGCGGATTGGGCGGCACCCTGCTGGGTTGGGGAGGCAGCCTGATCCTCAACATACTCCTGATGGGTTATTTGACCAGTCAGGCGGCTTCCACCGGTGGTACCATGCCGACCGGTGCCAGTTCCACTCCCATCTGGCTGCCGCTCTTCAGCCTGGCTTTTGCCACACTGGTCGGGCTGCTATCCGGTTTGTACCCGGCTTTGCGTGCTGCAACCTTACTGCCGGTCACAGCGCTGAAATACGAGTAAAAAAGATAATTGATAGGGGAATTTACTTACTTCTCGTTGGCAGCTTCAGCATGATCGGTCCTGTTACCCCCAGTAATTCAGCTAGAGCAGATTTCATAGCCGTCCGGTCATCCCAGGGATATTCAGTCTCCCCGAAGCACATGGATTGCTCATGCCCCTTGCCGCAGGCGATCACCAGGTCCCCCGGTTGTGCCATTCGTACCGCAGTCTTGATCGCCTCCCCCCGGTCCGGAACACGGAAGAAGGTCTTGCCCTTCAACTGCCCCATGCGATTCTGCACCCTTTGGCCATCTCCGCCAGGATGCCTGCCAGAGATTCGGTACGTGGATCTTCAGCAGTCAGAATGCTGATATCCGCCAGATCTGCTGAGGTCTCAGCCATCATGCGCCGTTTCTCACGGTCGCGCAAACCGGCAGAACCAAACACCGCTATCACCTTTCCCTTTGTCAAAGTCCGGGCGGTCTCAAGAGCCTGCTTCAATGCATTCGGTGTATGGGCAAAATCCACGATGGCTGTAAAATCCTGTCCAAGGTTGATCAACTGCATCCGGCCGGGAATACCCGGAAGGTTGGCAATGCCAGATTGGGCAGCCTGGATGGGAATATTTAAGCCACCTACTGTCGCCGTGATGGCTGCCAGGCAGTTCGCGATATTATATTCGCCCACCAGGGTGGATTCCACGAGAAAATCACCTTGAGCTGAATGAACTTCAAATTTCGTACCAGAGGGTAAGGTGGAATACTCATTCGTGAAAAAATCTGCCTTCTGCTTGGTACTGTAGGTAAGTTTTTGCGGTGGTGAGATCGAATTCAAATAGTCATAGGAGCTGTCATCGAGGTTCAAGACCGCAGACCGGGGATTGCCGGATTGTTTCTCAACTGTATCCAGTAAATGTGTGAACAACCTGCCTTTGGCAGCCCGATAGGCGTCATAGGTACCATGATAATCCAGGTGTTCGTGGGTAATGTTAGTCACCACGCCGATATCGAATTCACACCCGGTGACACGTTCTTGCGACAGGCCATGCGAAGTGGCTTCCAGCACAACATGGGTTAATCCCGCTGCAGCCATCCGCGAAAGATAGCGCTGTACATCCGGGGCTTCGGGTGTGGTTACATGAAATCCGGTGTCCAACTCTTCGTTATTGATGATGGCATTGACAGTGGAGATGATCCCTACCCGGTAACCGGCAGCTAAGAGGATCTGGTAAATCAGGTTGGATGTAGTTGTTTTCCCATCCGTACCGGTTACACCGATCACACACATACTACGTGCGGGGAAACCGTAAAATGCCGCCGAGATTAAAGCCAGTGTATGGCGGGTATCTTCCACTTGGATATACGGCACATCCAATTGCAAACCTGGTTGGGATCCAATAATTGCCGCTGCACCATTCTGAATGGCTGTCTGAATATACTTGTGCCCATCGGTCGAAGTTCCAACCAATGCCACAAAGCAATTTCCTTTTTCCACCTGGCGTGAATCAATGGCGACCCCAGATATGGGAATGTTAAGATTGCCAGTGGTCTGAATTACATTAATTTCTTCCAGAAGCTGGGCTAATGTCTGCTTTAAGAATCCGGTCATTTGTTCACCTAAGGCTATTATACTGACTTTTGGGGGTGTGAGGGATTATTCAGTGAGTTGAAAAGTGATTAGTGATTTGTCATTAGTTATTATTGATTAGAAACTTGTAACTAGTGATTAGTGGTTGGTGTCTATGTCAAAGCCGTTTCCTTTTTTTCGACTAATCGACTAATCAACTGATTGACTGATTGACTAAACACATTAAACAAAAGAGCCTTAGTGTTATCCGCACCAAGGCCCTTGATCAGTCAGATATTTTTATCAGGCAATATTCTGGCGTAGGCTGTCCAATTTCCCAAGCACTGAGCCGTCGATCAATTTATCGCCCACTTTGATCACCAGACCGCCCAGAATGGATGGATCCACGTGATAATCCACTTTGACCTCTTTACCGGTTTTAGCAAAAACATCTTTTTGTAAAATTGCTTTTTCTTCCGGTGTGAGGGGCAGAGCGCTGGTTACCACTGCATCGGCGGCTTCGAGTTTGACATCATCCAGTAGGGTCAGTTTGCCGGCTTTTACACCGGAGAAGAACTCTGCCAGTAAAGCACGCTGTCGTTTTTCATCCAGGGAATCGCCCACCAATTTTTGTGCAGCGGCTATCGCCAGGGCAGCAACCTGGCTGCGTAATTCACCCAGCATCTTGTCACGATCCTGTACTGCTTCTGCCATCGCGACCTGTTTTGCTTTTGCGATCTCTTCATCGGCTTTTTGTTTCAGATCCTTGATGGTTGTTTCGGTACGGCTGGATGCATCACGAATGATCGCACCGGCTTGTGTCTGTGCGTCTGCAATGATCTTTGCCGCTTGCGTCTCCGCATTCGCTCTGGCAGCTGATGCCACCCGGGCATCTTCCAACCCTTTGGCAATTGCCTGACGGCGTTTATCAAGCATTTTGATGATCGGTTTATAAACCCATGCACGTAAGACAATAAATAGAATCGCAAAGTTTGCGATCTGGATGATCAAATAACCAAGATTTAATCCAAGCTTATCCAAGGTATTCCTCCAGTCGAATAATTAAAGAACGAAGAGCATCAAGAAAGCAATGACCAGACAATAAATGGCGATTGCTTCAGAGAACGCAATACCAAGGATCATGTTAACTAACAGATTACCATAGGTATCAGGGTTGCGGGCCATACCTTCCAAAGCACCCTGTACACTCAATCCGATACCAATTCCAGCGCCTGCTGCACCGATCATGGCTAATCCTGCTCCGATAAATTTTGCTGCAAAAACGATGTCACCTGTCATGATTTATAACCTCCTCCATTGATGATGGATAATATCAAATTAGTAATTACGCTTCAGCATGTTCTTCACTGCCATGGCCATGAGTAGCCATTGACATAAAGACCATGGTTAACATACCAAATACAATCGCCTGGATCAATCCAATAAAGAATTCAAACAGCAAAATCCCGGATTGGATCCACGATGCTCCCGCCGGTAAAATTGAACCGACCAGGAATAACAGAACTGAACCAGCAAAGATATTTCCGAACAACCTGAATGAGAAAGAGAGCAGTTTGGAAAGTTCAGAGATTAGCTCGAGAATGGAGATCAACAGGTCCATCAGTCCGAAGGCTGGTTTCTTAAACAGGGTCGTGAAATTTAAGAACTTCGAGAGATAGGCTGGACCTTGAGCCCTTAAGCCAATAACCTGGGTCATGACTACAGAGACGATTGCCAGCGCTACTGTAAAGTTCAGGTCTGTTGATGGCACTCTCACATATGGAACAATGTTATATCCCTGTCCTTCTGGAACCGTTCCACCTTTTACAATGGCTGCTATCCCACTGGTGATATCCTTCAGAAGATAACCATGGGCACTTGGTTCGATCTTACCAATGCTATCGACACCTGGTATTAATTCCAACCAGTTGGACATCAGAACCATTAATGTGATCGTGGCAAAGTATGGAAAAATTGTCTTCGTCCACTTTCCCGCTGTTGATTCTGTCAGGTTATAAAGGGCTTCCATCAGTGCCTCAACTGCACCGGAAATACCCTTCGGAACCATTTCACCGCTCTTTGTGGCTGACCGTACCATTAATGCCATCGCGATCAGGATAATATCCACAATTAACACAGCGACCAAAGTATTTGTCGGTATAAATTCACCAATAATTGGTAATGTGAACAACGGGTGCTCGGTTAGTTTTTCCGGGGCAACCTGTATATGCGGACTGATTGCCGGGAAGAAGCTGGCTCCTACTATAGCTAATGCCATAAAAAGGAAGACAAACCAGCGGTTTACGCCCCAGCGCCATTTTCGCTTATTCTCCAAGGTTTTTTTCCTCCTGTTTCGTTTTCAGAGTTGTTTCAAGTTTCATTTTCTTCATCGCTGTTCGCACAATAACGATCATCAGAACAAGGCTTACTGGTATGCTTACAACGATCAACCCAATTGTAAACCATGGTTTGGTATTGAACTGCTGGTCTATATAAAGTCCTAATAAAAGAGCCGCGATGATGATCACCAGGGTAACGCACCCGACCTGGCTGACAATTCCCACCAGTGTGAGATTAAGCAGCTTCTGCTTATTCGTTATCGGCTCTTTTCCAGAGTTCATTAGTGTCTCATTATACCAAATCGGTGAAAACCTTAAAACATGCTTGCAACTGCCCCGTAGGATAAATAAAACCAGGGTGAGAATAATATGCCGATCACTAATATTCCAACAACAGCGATGAGGATCGCAGCTTTGGCTGATCCGGGAATGACCAAAGGCTCTTCATCACCTTCACTGCGATTCAGGTAAACCACTTTCAGAACCACCAGATAGTAGTAGAGAGCTATGATCGAATTTAATATGCCGATGATAGCCAGCCAGACCATGTTCACCTGGACCGCCGCAGCAAACAGGATGATCTTCCCCAGGAAACCGGCAAATGGCGGTATTCCTCCCAGTGACAATAATGCTGCCAATAGACCCAGAGCCAGGGCAGGAGATCGCCTTGAAAGGCCGGCGTAGTCTTTGATCTCGTCTGATCCAATAGCTTTTCCAATGATGGTCACCACACCGAAGGCTGTCAGGTTGGTGACAAGGTAAGCGATCAGATAATACACCACACCGATTATTCCGATCGGATGGATGGACGCCACCCCGATCAAAATATAACCTGCCTGGGCTATGGATGAATATGCCAGAAGACGTTTGATATTCTTCTGGTTCATTGCCTGCAGATTTCCAAAGGTCATACTTGCCACTGCCAGGGCAGCAATGATGATGCCCCAGATGGAAGCAACAAAGGGAAATGCGATCACTAATAACCGGAGGAGTACGGCAAAGCCCGCTGCTTTGGAAGCTGTAGATAGAAAACCAGCGACCGGGCTGGGAGCGCCTTCATAAACATCCGGTGCCCAAAAATGGAACGGCACTGCGGAGATCTTAAAACCTATCCCGATCAGGATCAGGATGACTACAACCATTACAGGTACAAAACCCACCTGATTGGAGGTTAACATATTTCCGATCTGGTAAATCTGCGTGGTACCCGTAAAGCCAAATAATAAACTGAAACCATACAGCATCAAAGCGGAGGTCATTGCCCCATATAGCAGGTATTTAAATCCCGCTTCAGCAGACTTGGCATCCTTTCTCAGGAAACTTGCAAGTATATACAATGGGATCGATGTAGTCTCCACTGCCAGGAATAACATGATCAAGTCTGCTGATGAGGCCATCAGCGTCATTCCAAGCACGGCGATGATCATGATCAGGTAAAATTCACCTTTCTTCCCGGCTTCTTCATGATTCTTCATCAACAGCGATGTGATCACACCGCCAAACAGGAAGATCAAATCAAATGTAAAAGAAAGCCAATCGAAGCGCAGCATTCCCCCGAAAACCAGGACACCTTTTTGGGGAGGAACAGCAAAAATAAACATTGCGGCACCAATCAGGAGAAATCCGGCGCCAGCGATCCAGGCCAGGATTCGCCTTTGGTCTCCCCGCCAGAGTAGGTCCAGAACTAAAATAACAGCCCCTAACAGGATTAAGCCGAGTTGCGGGATGATTACCCGGAGAATTGATGGATCAAAGCTTCCTGCTGTCACCTATACACCTCCGAGAAGCTGAAGTACATGCTGCACTCCAGACTGTACCATGCCGCTCAATAATGATGGGAATAAACCAATGCCGACCATAAATAGTGCGAGGATGGCAATGGACACTTTATCAAGGACCTTTACATCACTCAAGCCATCCTCAATCTCCACAGGGATATTCCCGAAGAAAACCCGGCTGACGACCCGTAAAATATATGCTGCGGTGATGATCACCCCTACGATCGCCACGATCGCGGCGATCGGGGATGCCTGCCAGAGACCCATGAAGATCGGGAACTCGGCTGCAAAACCGGAAAATCCCGGCATGCCCATAGAAACCAACCCGGCGATGATGAACCCGATGGCTGCAAAAGGCATCACTTTAATTAAGCCGCCCAGTTTGGGAAGCTCACGGGTATGCGCCCTGTCGTACACCATTCCAACAACAGCAAAGAACATGGCCGTCATGACACCGTGCGAGAACATTTGCATGCCTGCGCCTATCAATCCATTCTCATTCAAGCTGGCAAACCCCAGCAAGACCAAACCCATGTGGGAGACGGACGAAAAACCGATGACATACTTGAAATCCGATTGGATCAAGGCAATGACTGCCCCATAGACAACGTTAATGACTGCCAGAACGATGATCAGCGGCGCCCAATACCTGGCTCCATCCGGCAGCAGCATGATCCCAACCCGTAAGGCGGCAAATGCACCCACCTTCATTTCAACACCAGCAAGCATCATGGAGATGGCGGTGGGTGCGGCAACATGGCCATCAGGTGCCCAGGAATGGAATGGGAAAATACCTGCCAAAATCGCGAACCCAAAGAATATGAAGGGGAACCAGATCTGCTGAAATAAGGGTGAAAATTTGACGGTTTCCAATATGGTCAGGTCAAATGTATATTGACCGGATTGCGTATACACTGCCAGAGCACCGACCAACGCTATTACCGAGCCGATGAACAAATAAAGCGTCAACTTCATAGCGCCGTATTCACGGGTTTTCGGCCAACCCCAGACTGTGATCATCAGGAACTTGGGGAACACTGCGATCTCAAAGAAGAAAAACAACATGAACAGATCCATGGATGCGAAGACGCCAAATACGCTTCCGACCAGGATCAATAAAAAGCCAAAAAACTCCTTGGGGCGTTCAGTCACGCTCCAGGAGATCATCACACCGGTGCATGCTACGATCCCGGTCAGCAATATCATCGGGGCAGAAATTCCATCCACGCCCACCAGGTAGGAAATTCCCAATTGCGGCAGCCAGTTCAGACGCTCGACGAATTGGTAACCTGCCAGGTTGACTTGATAGGTAAAGTACACCACCAATGACAGCAGCATTGAGAGCGCAGCCGATGCCAGCGCGAGAATCTTGATCTCATTTACCCGCTCTTTGGGGAGCAGAAAAATGATCAAACCGGCGATGATGGGTGCAAAAATAATGATCGATAGCACAGGTAACTGCATCTGTCACTCCGTTAGTAAAGCATCATGACTGCCTTGTTTATGATTTCAAGGATCCAGGCTGGCCAAATCCCGATTGCCAGAATAAAAACTATCAAAGGAACCAGGACAAAGATTTCCCTGGTGTTGATCTCAGGTAGATGTCCCACCCACTGATTATTAAGTGGACCATGCAATACTTTTCTCAACGCGATGAGGACATAAGCACCCGTGAAGAGTAATCCGAGCATACTCAAGGCTGTTGCAACAGTGAACACCGGCCACGATCCCCGCACTACCAGGAATTCAGAGACAAAACCGTTCAAACCGGGTAAACCAAGCGAAGCCATGGATACGAAGAGGAGTAGTCCCCCAAACAAGGGAACAAGTGTGAAGAGACCTCCAAAATCATCCAGGTTGCGGGTATGTGTCCGTTCATAGATGACGCCGACCAGGAAGAACATGCTGCCGAGGACAGACCGTGGTTGAATATTTGCAGGACAGCACCATTTAAAGCCAGGTGGGCATTCTCTGTGCCCGCGGCAGCAGCCCCAACTGCGATCCCCAGAATCACGAAACCCATATGGTTGATGGATGAATAGGCAACGAGTTTCTTGAAATCACGTTGACCAAATGCTGCAAACGCTCCAAATATGATGGCCATTGTCGCCGAGGAAAGCCAGTGCCCCGGCAATGAGCTCCAGGCGCTTCAGCATGCCGGCGATCTGCGGGCCGCCGCCGTGCACGACGATGGGGTTCACGCCGGCCTGCTTCAGGAGCACGATGTCCTGGGCGAAGGCCGCCGCCAGCGCCGGATCGCCCATGGCGTGGCCGCCGTACTTGACCACCACGGTCTGCCGGTCGTAGCGCTGCATGTGCGGCAGGGCCTCGGCGAGGATACGCGCCTGTGCATGCGCGGACGGCGCCGAGCTTCGCCGGCGCCGATTGACCTGCTGCTTTGCCATTGCCTCGTTCCTCGGGGGCGCCGGGCTCCGAGCCCCCTCCGCCCACGGCGCTTCTGGCAAGCACTTATCCCGGCCTGACGGCCGGCTCAACGGAATTTGCGCACAATTCTCGGCTAGTGTGACGATGAGAAGTCCGCATCCTCGCTTGGGCGAGGCGGCGAAGCGGACTTCTCGATCAGAATCACGCTAGAATGCACGGCGTAGCTCGGTCCTACAATCGCGAACTTTGCTCCGAACCCGCCGGGCAATGAGGCGGATTTCGCGACAGGACGCGACGCTGCACAACTTCTTGCCTCCCCGGGCGTGTCAAGGCCGCGCCCATCGGCTAGACTGCTATGGGACTTGAATGGGATGCGCCTGCCGAGCTATGCCGCGTCGCGCGTTGCGCCGGGCAGGCGCGGTGCGTGCCGCGGGGCCTACCGCACCGCATCCGGGGGTAGTTGATGCCGCAGATCCTTTGCGGAGCAGCTCAGATCAATTCCCATGTCGCCCAATCTCGGCCAGAGCCTGGAGCGGGCACATCGCTGCGCGCGTGATCAGGCCCACCGGCTGGTCACGCTCGAGCACCTGCTGCTGGCGCTGACCGAGGATGCCGAGGCGGCGCTCATCCTGCAGTCTGCCAACGTCGACCTCGCCCGCCTCGGCACGGACGTGTCGGGCTATTTAGGGTCACCGTCTACCTGAAGATGTACATGCCGGTGACGGGCAAGACGATGGCGATCCTGTTCTGCTGCAGCCCCGAGCGGAACGGCTCGACCCACATCTTCAAGCTCGTCGCCCGCAACGACTCCTACGGCGACCCCGAGATGCTCGCCAAGACCGTCTCGGACGAGGACCTCATCCTCGTCGAGGACCTCCGGGTGCTCGAGGCCTACGTCGAGATGGTCCTTCACCTTCGACCTGCGGGCCGAGGTCCACACCAAGGCGGACCGTCTGAGCGTGGCCTGGCGGCGACTGCTCGGTGACATGGTCGGCCTCGCCGGTGAGCAGGCCGCAACCAGTCGAGGTCGATGTGGCCGAACCGGCGGTCGCCTCCCGCTGAGGCTCAGAGGTCGACGACGACGGCCTGGGGTCCGCGCAGGAAGAGCCGGGGGCGGGCGACGGTGGGCTCCGCCAGGCGCAGGTCGGGATGGCGTCGGGCCAGGGCCTTCAGCACGGCGGCGCCCTGCAGTCGGGCCAGGGGTGCGCCCAGGCACCGGTGCACGCCGCTGCCGAACACGAGGTGGCGGCGCTCGCCGCGTTCGATGCGGGCGGGGTCGAACCGTTCGGGATCGGTGAAGACGGCGTCGTCCCGGTTGGCGGCGCCGACCGCCAACAGCAGCGGCGTGCCGGCCGCCAGCGCCGTGCCGGCGATCTCGACGGGGGCGACGAGTCGACGCATCACGAACGGCACAGGGCTCTCGTGGCGAAGCGCCTCCTCGACGACGTTGGCCGAGGTGGCGTCCGGGTCGGCGACGAGGCGGGCCCAGAGATCTTCGTCGTCGGCTGCGGCGGCGACGGCGCTGGCCAGGAGGTCGGCGGTGGTGTCGAGGCCGGCGGTGCACAGCAGCACGGCCTGTTGGAGCGCTTCGTCGTCATCGAGGTCCGGGTTCGAGGCGAGGGCCGAGAGGAGGTCAGTCCCGGGGTCGGGCGGCAGGCGCTCGTCGAGCAGTGGCCTGAGGTGATCCCGCAGCTCGCCGAGCACGGTTCCGGCGGTGACCTCGCCGTCCTCGCCGGCCCACGGAGAGATGCCGTCGGAGAACGCGGCGGTCCAGGCGCGCACCGGGCCCTCGTCGACCTGGTCGAGTCCGAGCAGGTCGAGCAGGGTCCGGGCCGGCACCCGCGAGGTGAGCGCTGGCACGAGGTCGACGGTGCCGTGGTCGGGCAGGGCATCCAGCAGCGTCTCGACGTGGGCGATGATCGTCTCGCCGATCGGACGTAGCTCGGCGGGAGCGAGGGTGCCACCGCCTCCCGGCGGCGTGTGTGCACGGGCGGATCGGACGCCGATCATCACCGCCTGGCTGTGCTCGGCCAGGCTCGCCACGGGGGCGCCGGCGGAGCCTGCCTCCTGGGCCGAGCTGACCGCCGTGCTCTTCAGCAGCGCCACGATGTCGGCGTGGCGGGAGACCACGACGCTGCCGTCTGGCATCGCCAGCACCGGGCGCTCCTCCCGGAGGCGTCGATAGACGCCGAAGGGGTTCTGCTGCGTGGCCGGATCGTGGGGATCCAGCACGACCTCGTCGTCGGCGCCCACCCGCTCAGACGACCATCGTGGGCGCGAGCTTCTCCCGTCGTGCCGTCGACCAGGCCGATGTCGGTCACGTGGGGGCCACCGAGGCAGGCGAGCGATGCCGCCAGGCACTGGAGCAACGGCTGGGTGAGCCCGCCCGGGTTCAGGCCGATCTCCAGGGCGGCGCGTTCGACCCGATCCTGGGCGGCGGCGACCTCGGCGGCCGGCAACGGCGAGAGGATGCCGCCGATCGAGAGCTCGATCGATGCGACCACCTCGCCACCGCGGACGACGGCGACCCCGCCTCCAGAGGCGATCACCGCGTTGGCGGCCACCGTCATGTCGTCGGCGTCCCGGCCGAAGACGACGAGGTTGTGCGTGTCGTGGGAGAACGTCGTGGCCACGGCGCCGGTCCAGTCACCCCACCCGGCGAGCACGGCGGCGATCGGGGTGGCGGGGGCCCGGCCGTGGCGATGGACGGCGACCTGCAGGATGTGGCCCTCGGGCACGCCGGCGATGCCGTCGTGCACCTCGACGTCGGCCTCGCCCCACACCGTCACCGGGCTGCCGACGACGGTCCGGAGCCGGTGGGTGCCGTCGGGGAGCCCGGGCAGGTGGAGGAGCATGTCGTCACGGGTCACGCCGTCGAGGCGCATCGTGTCGAGGGGCGGGAAGCTCGGCCCCTCCACCACCGCCACGATCATCTCCCCGGCGTGGGCGACGTGGCGTCCGTCGGTGTAGACGTCGTCGACGACGATCTGATCGAGGTCGGACAGGACGACCAGGTCGGCCCGGCGGCCGGCGCCGACCACACCGAGGTCGGTGCGCCGGAGTCGGAGGGCGGCGTGGTGCGTGCAGAGGCGGATGGCCCGCACGGGGTCCATGCCGGCGGCGACGAGGCGGCGGAGGAGGTGGTCGAGCCCTCCGTCGGTGAGCAGGGTCAGGGCGAAGAGGTCGTCGGTGGCGAGGACCAGGTTCACGGGCAGCTCGGGGAGGGCGCTCAGCTCCTCCACCAGGCGGGGGATGAGGCCTTCGATCATCCCTCGGAACTCCACGGTCATCCCCGCCCGGAGCTTCTCCATGACGTCGCCGTCGGTGAAGATCTCGTGGTCGCTCTCAGATGCCGGCGCAGAGGTAGCCCTGCAGCTCGGGACCGGTGAGCCCGGCGGCGTGGCCGCTCACGAGCTTGCCGCTGGCGAGACCGGCGGCCACGACGTCGACCATCCGTCGGTCGCGGGTCAACACGCCGAGCATGTCCATCACCTCGGCCAGCCCGCCCACCTCGGGCCAGGCCAACATGGCTTCGACCTCGGGCCCGTGGAGGTCGGCGCCGGAGAGCTCGAGCCCGGGGATTGGTGGGACGCACGACGGTGCCTGGACGATGAACAGGATGGGCAGGCCCTGGGCGGCGTCGACGACGTAGCGGACACCCTCGACGCCGGCGACGTTGGCCAGCTCGTGGGGGTCGCAGAAGATGGTGGTGGTGCCCCGGGGGCAGACCGCTTCGGCGTAGCCGCCGGGGGTGAGCATGGCGCTCTCGGTGTGCACGTGCAGGTCCATGAACCCGGGGGCGACGAAGCGCCCGGTGACGTCGACCACCTCGGCGGCGTCGGTGCGGGAGCCGGTCGGGTGGACGCTGGCGATCAGCGGCCCGACGACGCCGACGTCGGCGGGCCGCAGCTCACCGGTGGCCACGTCGACGACGGTGCCACCGCTGAAGAGGAGGTCGAACGGAGCGTGGCCCTGTGCGGCGGCCATGGCCCGGAGCGCATCAGGGGTCGACGGGGTCGTTCACGACGGGTGCCTTTCGGTCTCGACCACGGCTGCCGGGGCCGGAGCCGATGGCGGCTGCCGGGGGTCGGCTCGTCGGTCGGGGAGGGGATCCCGGGCGGGGTGCCCGGATGGGGGTGTGCGACGGGGTCAGGAGACCAGGGCGGCCAGGAGGCGACGCATCTCCACGGTGATGCGGTCGGCCCGGGTGTGGGCCTGGGCCGGGAGATCGAGGGCGAGGCTGGTGGTGGGGAGCTGTTCGAGCATCCAGACGTCCTCGGTGAGGACGCTCAGCTCGTACTTCGCGGGCGGCGAGCACGGGCCGGGTCGTCCGGCGCGCTCACGTCGTTGCGGAGCAACACGCAGAAGACCCGGCTGTGGTCGGCGTCGACGGGACTGGCCCAGAACAGGATCGTGTTCTCCACGCCGGTGAGCGGCAGCTCCAGGCGGAGGCGTCCGGCGAAGGGCACGCTGAACGTGTACTCCATCGTCCGG
>CAVWQC010000004.1:0-45843 GCA_963757065.1 uncultured Chloroflexia bacterium
TCGAAAAAAGGATCAATGCTCCCAGCACGATATTAAAACCCTGATAAATTTGGGTGTATGGCGGCTTCATCCGGGTGATGACAAACCAAAGGATGATTATAGTAAGAGTGATCACAACTGGTAAGAGAATTCGATGGTTGCCAAGGGTAACTCCCCCAATGCTTAGTCCTTTTATTACATTAAATAACGCTCCATATGAACAAAATATTAAGAATCCAATTGTGGAAGCGATAGCTGCTTTCTGGGAATTTCGCAATATGAGCTTAAAAAGACCAAATATCACCGCCATTCCAACCAGTGCAGCAAGTACAGGTCTGATAATATAGATCAGGTTTATTTCACTCACATTCAATACATAGAGTGAAATAACTGGGTATAGAGCAGCAAATATCAAAAAATAGGGATATTTTTTCATTGGTATAAGTATATTAATTTATTAAACACTTTACCTATGCGAGTCAGCCTGCCGTTGAAGATTGCAGCATAAGGTGTACTTTCTGTGACTGCATACTTGTTAGCATATATATATTGAATATTACTTCGCTTCATTATTTCGTATGTATCTGAGCTACGCAGTCCATCAAAATATTCCTTGCTGTTCATCAGACCGTCCAAATTGACAATTACTCGATCAGTTATGAAATAGCTTAGTGACCCGCCACCTGGAGTTCCAATGACCGAGCCCGGTTTGGTTTGCTCCTCAACCATCCTGGGTATTACCAGGTAATCTTCCGCTAATTTTGGATTAACTTTCCATGGATAAGTTATTGTCAGGTTATTAATAAATAAAAATAACGTGGCCAGCATAATCACACCAGCTATAGACCCCATCACTATCCGTGTGATTCTTAATTTTGAGACAAATTCCCAACCTATAACCACGACAATCGAGATTAAGAAAAATATGAAGAATGTTTCAACGGTCCAATACCAGATTCGCATGTGCACGTATCCGGAAATGTAGAAATAAAGCATCCGAAATATTGAAGCTGTCATTAAGGGGATTATCGCCAGGTAATCTGTCCATTGAAGTAAGGATTTTTGTTGTTTTTTAATGGTAAATAATAAACAGCCTCCTGCAAGTATCATCCAACCGATCAATCCGATGACATAATCGTCCAATTTCATCCAGGAAAACAATGGGGATATGAATGAGTACAATAAAAGAAATGGCGATTCACTTCCCAGAATATATCTCCTGATCTCATCAATAGAATCAATTGGTGACCCGTAGATGGCATCTGCTAAAGTTCCCCACCATTGTTTAATTTGTCCGCTCACTGGCATGGGTGTTCCAAAGTTTACTTGACTCCAGATCATATAAAGACCCGTTAGGACCACGACAGGCAAAAAGTAAGCTACGGGTTTTTTCACCCAATCCTTTATCGAGCCCAACCACCCGCGTAGCCTGACAATCTGCTGAGTACTATCTGGAAAAACCAGTTGAACTGTGCTTCCCCTGATAATTGTCGCATAGATTATCCATCCTATTCCCGAATATATAAGAATGCTGAATGGAAATCTTTCAAGTAATCCTAAAAGATAGAACACCAAACAGAGGGCAGCCAGGATGATGATCGAAATTACACTGGCAATAAATCCCCTGATGAATCGGTTTAGCTTCAGGTTCAATGGACAAACAGAATAAAATCCGGTAATAAAGAAGGACAGAATTCCACTTGCAGCTAATAACCCCGTCATTATTAAAATAGGCTTTGCTAATGGATAAATGCCATAATTCGAAGCAGCTATGGCTGATATTGTAACGATGATTATGGATGCAACGGAATCAAGGAGAAGTAAGCCGGCATCCTCTTTGCTGTCAAAAACCAGCCACATACCAAAGAAAGAAACGAAAATAAGGTTATCCAGCCTGCTTAATACTGTCAATGCGGCAATAATACCAATAATGATCAGGGACTTCACCGATTTATTCTTGTTGTATCGGTAACTAAGGCCTTTCCAAATCAGGATTACCAACAGCATAAAGCTTAATGCAGATTCCAGGCCTCCGGTGAATGTATTGCTATATACCAGCCATGAAAACCCAAATGTCATTGTGAGTAAAAATGATATAATGTTTTGAGAGTCTATTAACAAAAATGCGATAAATTACCACCATTGAAACAGCCTGCATAATTCCAAACAGGATGACTATTACCCTCAACGGGGTGATCAAATCACCCTTTATCAACGCATAGACAGGGATACAGATTAACATCCAGAGTGGATGGAAACCATTGGTCGCATTGATCCCATCAAATGTAACTCCGTGCCCGGATACTATGTTTTGCGCAACCTTGAAATAAAAGAACCCATCATCATTGTTGTACCAATTGGTCAGGCTGTTGGCAGGTGATAACGCAACGTATAAACTGGCGAACATAACCAGGGCAATAATGATTATTTCCGGCAGGTAGCCATCTTTAGAAAAAAGCCTACCAAATCTGCTACCAGTTGGTGTCTGTTTCATATCCCATCCTTATAAGCAATTCCCCGGTGATTTCCATGGAAAGGGTATAATTTTTTATAGATAATTGGCATCTTCCATCCATCCTTATATTAACCATACCATATTAAAACGACTAAAAAATTTCGAGTCGGGATTCACACATTATCGAATCCTGCATTGTGAAGCTTCTCCCTTTAGTTTGGTTAATTTATAAGGAGATTTATTCTGATTGGAGAAATAGCTGTAGTCTGGCAACAAATCGTAATTTCCGATTCCCAATTTTGTCAGAATGACTCGGAATGTATTAACAGGAGATATGGAAGGGTACAGATGCAAATCCTGCCCCTGATAATAAATCGCATTGAGTATGGCAAACCTGGCAGGGGATTGAACTCCATGATCTCCCTGCAGGATGATAATAGGTGGGGTCTTCGATTTAGCGATTATATTGTCCACAACATCCAGTAAAAAGCTGTTTGTGTATTCAATTTGATACCGGTAGCCGCGAATAAAATACTCTTCATTTAATGGATTTCCGTTATTGCTGAAATACCCGTCATCTGTCAAAAGACTCCCATCAGAATTGAATATGTAAGGTCTGTGAGATGTTACAAGATGGACGAATACAAACTTTTTTCCGGGAATATCCGGAATATTTTTTACCTGCTCAATAATGTATTTTTCACGCAGGAATTTTTCGTGATATGGGTTTATCCAACCCAGCAATGGTTTAAATAATGAAAACCTCTTTAACCCACCCAGAAAAGAATTTTCCAATGCCATTGATTCAAAAGCTGATAATGCCTTCATAAGTAGCGGGTTATTATTTGGTGCAAAATAATAGTCAGCATCGGAAAATGATGTGAATTTATAACCTGATTCAAATGCCACGGTCTGATATCCAGCTTGCTCGAGCGTTTGTCGGACAAGGCTATTTTTGATCAATCCATCCACAAGGTTGTGGTTGGTATTTGAAGGTTTATACGTTCCCGGCCAATTTTCCAAATAATCCATATTTAGTGAGCTGGTAAGAGACAATCGGGTAAAAGCGTAATTACTAAGGCTGCAATCCCCAATAAAGAAACCACGATCTTTTAAGCCTTGCAGCAACTCTGAGGTGTCAACTTGAATATATTCCTTCAAATAATCAGCCCGGGCATACGCATCCAAAATAATATAATAAATGTCTGGGGACGATGAATCGTTTTCCACTGGTATAGGACTTACTGTACGGGTGTTGGAACTTTTGGGGTTGAATGACATTGGATGTGTGATTATGGTTATGATCGGCATAATGACCAGAATAATGCCAATCAGGTTCATCCCAAAATTAAAATCCTTTTGCTTATCCTGTACTTTGGAAAGCAGAAATATTAGCCCGCCGGAAATTATGAGATATAAAGGCAAAAATACTTGCCTCCTTCCGATCGTCGAGGCAAATATGCTTATTCCATTAACACCCTGGAAAATCAGGCCATAGCTAAAAAAAAGCAAAAATCCAATCGCAGTCATCAATGCCGATCTGTTTGGATTATGTGTGATTAAACTTAGTATCCCAAAGAGTAATAATGCAGAAACAATAGAAAATAGCATTGGCCGGACAATAAAAATATAATTCACCTCAGCAGTATTGTTGCTGAAAAGTGACAAGACCGGATAAAGAGCAAAGAGGCAAAAATAATATGGGGTTTTCTTTATAGTATCAATTACAGTCACACTTCCACCTTATATCTTGCCTGTATTACTTACCAGTTAAGGTCGGTTTCATATCCCATTGTTATAAGCAATTCCCCGCCAATTTCCTTGAAAAGTGCTTTATTTTCAGGTGTAAATTGGGTCTTCCACCCTCCCGACTTGCCCTGCCGAAAAGTCGGTGACTTCTGCGGGTTGATCATGGATTCCAACAATTCTACTGCCTGGTCTTCCTCCATAAATGGTTTGAATCCACGGTTTATGGCATGAGTAAGTACCTTTTTGACAGCCAACTGGCGGTTTTCCAGAAAATCTTCATATTTCAGAGTGAGAACTTCCGGTTGATTCAGCCATTCCATAAATGGTGCAAATCTTCCGGAAATATCCGGAAACGGGTTGACTGCTTCCGGCCTGCCCAGAATACTGGTTTTCAAACGCTCATCAAAATTTTGCAGTACATTCGCATAATAGTCAGTGGTGCACATGGTTGGGTTCGATCTTTGTGACGTAATGTACGTGAGAGATCACCACATCCCGTGGATCACGCAGCATAAAATATGCACACATCCCGTTTGCAGTAAGGAATTCAACGATTTCTAGTCTGGCATGCAAATGTCCATACCCGATATCTCCACCAGACAAATGATTCAGATCATTGAATATTTCTTTATTTTCCCTTTCCCTGCCAGTTGCCCCTTCGTACATCACAATTGCAGGCAGACCTGTATCCACCGCCGGACCAATTTGCGGAAAACCTTCCAATACCTGGGTTAAAAGATGCGTTCCACTTTTAGGGAAAGAATTAGCAAAGAGTATCGGTGAGTCCTTGATGCTGGTTTGGATATCGGTTTACCTGGGATTCCCTGACCAGCCTTCGCCATGATCTGCGCAGGAGTTTCGCCTGATATTTAATATTGCTTCTAATTGTGCTGATCAAGTCGATATCCTACCAGTCCTGATCCTTTTCATATCCCAGCTGCTGTAATAGATCTCCCGCCTGGTTTTTGAAAAATTCCTTGTTCGCATCTGTAAAATGTTCCCGCCAGTTTCCCGGCTGTCCTTTTCTGAATGTACCCGAACGCTTGGGCTCAATGGAAAGTTTCATCGCATTCACAGCTTCAATTCGCGGGACCTTAGGTGAAAACCCGTGACCAGCCAGATGATCAAGGATCTTGTTTATTGCTTGATCTTTCTCCAGCACCAATTCTTCAAACCGCAAACTCAATACAGAGGGTTGGCTCAACCAACCCATATATCGGCTGTATTTTAAGGCAATTCCCGAGAGCGGCGAATTCTCGTCTTCCACTCCCTGTATGGCTGCATTGATCCGCTCTTCCATTGTCTTCAATACTTCCGTGTAGTAACGATGCATATTATGCACCAAGTTCATTTGAGTGGCATAAAATACATGCGAAATGATCATGTCACGTGGATCGCGGTAAACAAATATAGGTGCGATGCCAGGTTTGATTAACTCTGATAAAAATGGTTCAACTGCCTTCAGATAACAATACGTAAAATCACCTGGTGCCAGCCGCTGAATATTTCGTCAAAATACTCTGCGGTGGTTGGATGGCATTTTCTTCATCCCTGTTCAAAGGCGGCACACCCGGGTTCACAAATGGCCCGATCTTCGGCAAGCCTTCCAGAATTTGGATAATGAGATGCGATCCCGACTTCGGCATGGAGTTGCCAATTACAACAGGCATACGCTGCAACTCGCCAGAGCCCCATTTCAGCATCACCTGGAATCGACGCATCTTCCACCGTAAAAGCTTCAATGTACTCTTGACCCTGGTTGACATCAACTATCTCCAAGCAGGAATGGCTTATTTTCAAGCAGGCCTTCGGTAACTACCTGTAATGTCTCAGACTTGTCTGGTGAAAGCTGATCAACTGAAAATTTCTTCATGAAAACTAGACCCGGGCGGCGGCTTTCTTCTAGAAATTCATCAAAAGGTAATGCTGTTTTGAACAACTGAAAGTACAGAAACTTCCGCGCGTTGACAATAAATTCGGGTGGGACATCAACATCTTTGGTGCTCAGCATTTCTTCTGCTTTTTCCAGGTATGCCGGTATGGATTGCGGAAAAAATACTGTTGGGTAGCTTGTGTACCTGGACTTGCCGGCCGATAATACCGCTGCTCCCATGATCGCTGCTTCAAGACCGATACTGGAATTGTAGACCATCACAAATTTTGATTTTTGGATCAACTCGTATGAACTGACATATTCCAGTGCATCAATAAAGTGAATGTTCTTTTGTTGAGCTGCACCACTGGATTTCACCCAATCCCTTACAGTCTCCCGGCTTTGTTTTGCCGTTCCCGGCCTTAATTCATCCGGATGAGCCCGGATCACGAACAATGTTTCCGGATGTTCTTTCGCAAGTTTGAGGACTGCATCCAGCCAGGAGAACATATCTGAAAAAACTACATTGGAATGCGGTTGGCTGGTATCAAATATTACGTTGGTAAAAACCGGGATGGTTTGTTTATAACCCGCCATTTTATTGATCAATTCTGGACTTAATGGTTTCATTCCCTGCCAGAATTGAATTCCAGCCATTTTAAAGTTCCCCTGGAATCGTTTTTCAAGGTATCGATCCAATTGTTGATTCTGCTGATCATTTAATATGTAATCATCCGGAATATCGATCGGATAGGCTGTGGCATCTCCATCTGTAAAGAAAGCTGTAAATGGCAGCAAACCGACTTCATGTGCAACTGTACGGATGCCGCGCTCACGTGCGATATATCGAACAACAGCTTCCGGAAAGAATTGTCCATTGAACACAACGACAACCTGCGGCGTGATCTGTTCAAGCAATTTCATGAAGTTGCGGGCTACATTCCAGGCAGATAGAATAAACTCCCGATACAGGTATCGGGTGGCCTGGTCATCCGCCAGGTGATGCTTACGGAGTTCCCAACGCAGGGCAGGCATCACTAATTTCCCTAACGGGATGGATTCGTATGAGAATTCCTCCAGCTCCAAAATGGATAGTTGCTTCAAATCTCGTTCCAGAACTGGATCCGGATGATAGTCAAACCAGATCGCTCGTGCATTTCCATATTCGGTCATCGATTGGGCAATACACTTCTTGCAGGGAGGCTGTTTTTCAATATTATCGCGATATGTCCCCAAAACGCAGCGGCTCATCCCACTGTTACACACAAAATGAATGACGGGAATTCCCTGAAGCCTCAATGCCCATGCGCTAATGAGAGAGAATCCGGCATTCAGGCTTAATCCTCCCAGCCTTGTTGACGCGTTAAAAAATATGATCGGTTTTTGATCTGCATTAATGACAGATCTTCCAGCTATTTCCCGCGCCATATCACGTATGCGTGCATCATTGACTCTCCTGGAGAGAGTGGTTTGAACCTTATTGCGTAAAACAGATAATGATTTATTGATCATTGGACAATTACTGGCAGATCCTCTTATTCTCGATCACTTCATAATCGTAAGGTCTTTTAGCTTTGGAAGCGTAATTAATATCCGGTAGTACAGTAAATTTTTCCTGAAAGTAAGTATTATAAATGACTCGAAATGTATTTACAGGCGAAATGGTTTGCCAGACTAAGTCGTTTTTTTCACCAGGCAGGTAATAAGCATTGAGAATGAAGGACCGTTTTGGGTCAACACCATGATCGCCCTGGACAATGATCACGGGTGGAGTCTTCGAGTTGTCGATAATTTCTTTCAGAATCGGGATCAAACGTGAATTAATATAATCCAATTGATGCCGATATCCGACCGCATAATCTTTGGTGGCTGCTGGTCCTCCATCGTCCGGACGATAGCTGGTTGGAAGGGTCAGATCGACACCGTTTTTTGTGAAAACAAATGGCGGGTGTGGAATGAGAATGTGCGCATAAACGAATTTGGGGCTTTTTTCTGTGGCTAGTTTGGGCAGCTTATCCAAAAGGTACATTTCCCGTACAATATGCTCTCTTCTCATGTCAAGGGCATCTGTGATCGGGTGCAGCCACTTTGTCTGCGCGTCCGTAACAATCACAAAAGCAGTTGTCTTTATTAAAAGAGATTCAAATTCATTCAGCTTGCTAAGGGTTTCCCCGGTTTCCGGGTCGCTATCCGGTGGGACGAGAAATTCATCCGCATCGCGGATCTCTGTAAAAGTGAAGCCTGTCTCGAAATTGATAAAACGGTAACCCATGTTTTCAAAGATTTTTCGCACCGCACTGTGATGGATCAATGATGGTAATCCGCTGCGGTCTTTATTTCCTGCATTATACTGGCTTCCCAGCGCATCCAGGTAATTCATATTGAAGGAAGAAGCCAGGGAAAGTTCTGTCATGTTGTAGTTTGAGACACTGCAGCGTGCTACGACAAAACCTAACCCTTCCAGCGACTTTAGGAATTCTGAATTGTCATATTGGAAGCGGTCCTGTAAAATGTCATCGCGGCCGTACATATCCAGAATGATATAGTAAACATCCGGCTTCTCGGTTGTTGTATTCTGACCGTTAAGTGTGATAGTGGATACAGAAGCAGCGTTGGTTTTTTCGTTTCGAAGGGTCATTATTGTATTACTGATTAGTTGATAAACAGGTAGAACGATCAATGCAATTGAAACGATATTCATAACATTGGTTATTGTCACCAGATTCCGCCGCAATCTGGATACTCCCCAAAAAGACAGAGCGCTGATAACGATCCATGCAGGGACCAGGTAACGGTGCCTGCCAAGAGTATCACCCAGTATCACTACTGGATTTAAAGCAGTATAGACTTGTCCATAACTGATAAACAATAAAATGAGGACTGAACTGAATAGTGCAGCCCGTGTCCAATCCTTTAAGATGACGCGGAATAACATGTATACGAATGCCCCCAGTAAGAAGAAAACTACTATGGAGCGGATCGAATCAACCGGCCTGATCTGCAGTATATTGCTGGCCAGTAGTGCTATTGGAGCATAAAGCGCGAAAAGTAAGGGGTGAAACGGAATCATCCCCTTATGTATCTTTTCTTGCATGCCTTTTTACTTTCTTTCCAGTAAGTAGAGTGTCCGCTTGGATCCACCGATCGGCTGGGCGTCCAGGATTTTAAATAATGTTGTGAATGCAGCCTCGAAACCCTGGATATTGTATGCCGGGAAGATGTCTTCCCGGGTAGCCAGCAGTCGTTCCACCTGTGAGTCTTCTTTCGGAACAAATTCAATGATCAGGTATTTGCCGGCTGATGAGAAGAATTGGGCCAGAATGGGCAGCGGAACATTATTCGAAATCGAAAGGTGGTGGATCAAAGCCAGGGCCATGACACAATCCACCGGGCCGCGCTGCAGGAATGAATCTCTCTCGGCATTGTGCCAGCCAATCGCGGGACTGGGATTGGTCAGGTCAAGTACCAGTGGTAGGAGATATTTTTCTTTCTTCTCTTTCATCACCTGGTAAGCCTGTTCCACTGCCATGGGGTCTATGTCAAAAGCAGCAGTAAAAATTCCTTTATCACTGGCGATGCGGCTGAAGTAACCGGTGTTTGCTCCCAGGTCCCATACCGTGGATGGTTTGATACGGGAGAGGTATGCTTCTACCAGCTTACCCTTTTCTGCCAGTGAACTGTCAGAATAGTTTGTCGCATCATAATACTCAGCCCATTCGGTTTTGACGCCCTTCAGCGTCAATCCTTTGATGGTTGATTCGAGTGAATCCATTAACCCTAAAAATGCATTACGCCCCATCTGGCCTTTAACTTCTTTCTTGGCCACGGGTTTATCCGCGTACTTGAGTTGGGCTGAAGCATGTGTATGAATGTGTAAATTCAATCCAAGGTTAAACTTGGTGCTGCCGGGTAATAATTTGCTGGTCAGGTCCAGTGGGATGCCATCAATATATACCCGCATTAATTGCGATAGGCGAATATCCACCTGAGACATCAATGTCAATGGAGCTAAAAAGTGCTGGCAGAACTGCTTATAGGCTATCCAGGGTTCACCCTCTTTATATGTCTCAAAAGAAAGCGTATCGATGAAGACCGGTTTTCCTTCGTAGAATTGAATGTTATAGGCGCTGGCGTCTTTGAGGGCAAATCCTTTTGCATACGCCCGTTTCTGGATTTCCAATGTGGCTAGAGCAGCATCTTTATACTGCGAGAATGACCACTCATATGGATAGGATATCAACGGTAATTCTACCGGTTTTAGTATTTTGTACGCCAATTCCGGTAATGCTGGTTTGACATCCGCTTCTATTGCATTTATTAAAATGCCCAATAGCGTTAATTCGTCCAACAATCCGGATTGGGTCAGTCTGTCGTATTCATCTTGATAGTGCTTATTTACCTGCCTGTAAAGAATCCCATCCCTGCGGAACATGAATCCACTAGGGTCGCGAAATGAAGAAGCCAGATTATTTTGGCTGCTCATCATCTGTTTCTTCCTTTTTACCTTTGAATAATTTTGCAAAGAAAGTGGTTATTTGACGCCAGAACGCTTTGATCACAAATGCTCCACCCAACAATGTCGCGATCAGTAATTGGATCAGGTAGCTGCCTGATCCAGGATCAAGGTAAGCCAATTTACTGCCGACAATTCCTGCCAAAACACTTGAAGCTAATATGCTCATTAACATGGTAAATCCTCCAAAATTTACTATTTATCCTGAACCCTGCGGAGTTTCCGCAGAGATGGTAATTCGCTGTCATACACACGTTTTACTCCGTCGCCTAATGACCGCTCAGTAACGCGTATGTATTTTACAAGTTTCTCTACTCCAACCGGTTCCACAGATGCAGCCTGATCTGTTCCCCACATTGCACGATCGAGGGTGATATGCCGTTCGATCAGGCAGGCACCCATGGCAACCGCCACTGCTGACGGGATCAAACCCACTTCGTGTCCGGAGTATCCTACCGGTACATCGAAAGTATCTTTTAATGTCTGAATCGTTCTCAAGTTCAATTCTTCCGGTTCACAGGGGTAAGAACTGGTGGTATGAGTAAGCAGCAGGTTATCCAATCCGACGACTGCTGTAGCTTTTTTGATCTGCTCCAGAGTTGACATCCCGGTGGAGAGGATGATCGGTTTTCCTGTCTTTCGTACCCGCCTTAATAATTCATGATCGGTTAATGATGCGGATGGGATCTTGTAACAGACCGGGTTATAGCGTTCCATGAACTCCACGGCTGGGACATCCCATACTGATGCAAACCAGGTGATATCCAATTCCCGGCAATACCGGTCAATTTCGCTGTATTCCTTTTCACCAAACTCAACCTTCTTGCGGTAATCCAGGTAGCTGATGTATCCCCAGGGTGTTTCGCGCATTTGAGTTTGCTGCTCAGGTGGAACACATAATTCTGGTGTACGTTTCTGCAGCTTGATCGCATCCACCCCGTAACGTGCTCCCACATCGACCATTTGTTTAGCCAGGTTGAGATCACCGTTATGGTTGATCCCAATCTCTGCGACAATATATGTCGGGAACCCGTCTCCAACTTTTTTTGAACCGATTTGTATTGTTCGGGACATTATTACTCTCTCATTCTATTAATTTGATCCTATCAATTTCAATTGGATCTTTTAATTCTTGATTTCATTAAGCTGGCCAATGCCTCGTCAATTGTACTATGAGTCAAAATACTATATTTGATCGATCGCTTTTATTGATAATTGGTGATGTTTTATCCCTATTTTGAAAATTTAGCTATTAAAATATCGCATAATTCGCGTACAGCGCCATGCCCGCCTTTACGGGTCAGGGAGATATCTGCCTGTTTGATCACATCTGGTTCTGCGTCGATTGGAACAACAGCGCAGCCTACGTGCGGGAAACAAACCAGGTCGTTGACATCATTGCCAATATAAACAACTTCTGCAGGATTAATATTACGTTCTGCCAGGAATTTGGTTAGTGCTGCATCTTTTTGGTTAATCCCTTGCAGTACAGGCACATTCATCTTTTTACACCGCGCACTCACTACCGGATTTGTTTCCATTGATAGCACCAGTGATTCGATACCGGTTTTTTGACGCATGATCGCCAATCCAAGGCTGTCGCTTCGGTAAGCCGCCACAGTTTCTTTACCAAACTCATCCACCCACACCCGGTTATCGGTCAGTACTCCGTCAAAATCCATCACAACCAGTCGTACTTTTTCTGGAAGTGGTCGGGGAGCTTTTCCGGGGTAAACCATATCCAGGTTGGAATGCCACACCAGCCATTCAGCCCGGTTCCAATCTCTCGGGGAATCAATATCCACAGTAAATGCCGGGTCAACCATATAAGGCAAAATCACCTGACCGCTCAGGGATTTTAAATCCACTACCGTACTGGTTCGGATCACATCAATATGGCCTGTTTGCCAGTAGGTCAGGGGCAATTGCTGTCGAGGAGCATTAAATGGCTCTGGAACATCAGGAACTGTTAATAATGGTTTTAAACGATTATCCGGGCTAATAGTCCACATCTTATACGGATTCTGGCCGGATGGGATCACCCCACGCACCGAATGTGCCTCCGGATGATCAAGCAGCATTTGAACGGCTCCGTCCACCATCTTCTTCGGACGGATAGGAGAAGTCGGACGTAATTGAATTAAGATTTCCGGTTGATATCCCTCGTGCTCTTTCAACCAGGAGAGTGCATGTTCGAATAGTGGAAGATCTACTGACAGGTCTTGTGCCAATTCAGCTGGCCGCAGAAAAGGAACTTCTGCCCCCAAACGACGGGCAACGACCGCAATCTCTTCGTCATCTGTTGAGACTATGATTCGGGTGACCAGGTGAGATTGTTTCGCCGCAGCGATGCTCCAGGCGATCAATGGCTGCCCCGCAAAGCTGAGAATATTCTTGCGTGGAATTCCTTTTGATCCGCCACGGGCGGGGATGATGGCCAGTACTTCCGGTCTTTCTACCATGCTGTCCAGCCTCCATCCACAACCAGGTTCGAGCCTGTCATATAAGATGAGGCATCTGAAGCCAGGAATAACAATGCCCCGTTCATTTCATCTTTACGTGCCATCCGGCCTAACACAGTCCGTGATGAATAATTCTGGGTGAAGGTTTCATCGTGGTCATTATAGACGCCGCCGGGTGTAAGTGCATTCGTCCGGATTTTTGTTCCGGCATAATATGTTGCCAGGTATCGGGTTAACCCCAATACACCGGCTTTGGTGACCGAATAATAAACTGGTTTGACCCGTCGCGACTGCCCGGGTTTGATGTAAATCCTCTGGTCAGGTCCGACCAAGCCCATAGGTTGAACAAATATTAATGATACTGCCCTCACCTTGAATTGCCATTTGCCTGGCAGCTGCCTGGCAGCATAAGAACATTCCAGTCAGGTTGACATCCAGTGCTGAACGCCACATCTCCAATGGAAAATCTTCGAAGGTGCCATTCTGCTGGCTGGCATGCTCTGCATCAAATTTAGGGTCCATCGCAGCACTATTCACGAGTATATCCAGGTGCCCGGTGAATTCCGCTGCCCTGGCAGCCATATTCTGGACAGATTCGGCAGATGTCACATCCACGCCGCAGCCTTCGGCTTTGTATCCGGCAGAGTTTAATTCTTGTGCATACTGCCTGGCCTTGTTTTGATCAATATCAGCAACCAGGACAAATGCCCCGGCTTCAGCCAGGGTTCGGCAGAATTCTTTACCCAGTAAACCGATGCCACCAGTGACGATTACAGTTTTTCCAGTCAGATTAAACTTATCCTGAATCTTGGACATCTCACCTCAATACACGAACACCTAACTTAATTGATAAATCGATCAAAGTTATCCCGGCAGTTTATGGTAGTACTGCCGGGATAATTATTTTGCTAGTCAACCACACCTACTACATCTGTTAACAGGAAACCTTTTTCTTCCAGGTGTTTAATTATGATCCGTGCGTTTTCTTCAGGGGTAACACCGACGGTCATCAGTGTGATCTCGGGGTTTACAGGTGCTTCATAAGGATCATCCACGCCGGTAAATCCTTTGATCTCACCGCGGAATGCTTTGGCATACAAGCCTTTAATGTCGCGGGAGGCGCATACATCGATAGGTGTATTGACATATACCTCGATGAATTGATCCTCTCCCACCATCTTACGGGCTTCATTGCGGATGGCAATGTAAGGAGAAATGGCTGCGCAAATGACCACACCGGCATGTCGAACGATCTCACTGGCAACAAATCCGATCCGCAAAATGTTCGTGTCGCGGTCTTCCTTGCTGAATCCAAGTCCCTTTGAAAGGTGCGTGCGGACAACATCACCGTCCAGTTGTGATACCTGTTTTCCGTGTTCCAGTAAAAGCGTGGTCAATACTTCAGCGGTTGCAGTTTTTCCAGCGCCGCTCAGACCGGTGAACCAGACACAGAAGCCCATGTTGTGGCGGGGCGGGTACATCTGGCGCAGGATTTTAGCAGTTTCCGGTCGGGTAAACCAATCCGGAAGCAGCTTGCCTTTGGCAAGATAATCATCACGTACCTGGGTGCCGGAGATATTCAACACCTTGGCTCCAGCAGGAACCTTGTCGGCTTCCACATATTCCTTGGTATCCGGCAGGTACAGCAATTCCTGAAAAGGAACAGCTTTCATTTTCAACTCATCTGCATATTTTTCGAATATTTCCTGGGCATCGTAAGGACCATAAAATGGTTTTCCGGTGCTGTCTTTGCCAGGTCCGGCATGATCGCGGCCTATGATGAAGTGATTGGCACCATAGTTGCGGCGGATGATGCCGTGCAGTAATGCCTCTTTCGGACCAGCCATTCGCATGGCTAGTGGCAGCAGGCTGAGCGTTGTATTTTTCTTGTCATAATATTTTTCTACCAGCGCTTTGTAAATACGGACTCGAGTGTAATGATCCACATCACCAGGCTTGGTCAACCCAACCACTGGATGGATGATCAAACTGCCGCCAACGGCAGCTGCTGCCCGTTTGGTCAGTTCTTCGTGAATACGGTGTAGGGGGTTGCGAGTCTGGAATGCGACTACATTATCATTACCCATCACCTCCAATTGTTTTCGGACTTCTGCCGGGGTTTGGCGAAGATCCTTGAAGTCGTAGTATTTGGGCATATTGACTACTTTGAGTTCGCCTGAAATGCACAAGTTACCCCAGCGCACCATTTCTGAAACCATCGGGTGTTTGGAATCGTTTGAACCATAAGCTAATAATGCTTCACGGTCCCGATCATACGGAAATGCTTCTTCAACCTTCATTACCGCGATCAGGTTATTCTGGTTATCCCGTAAAACCACTTCTTCGCCCAGGGAAGCATATGCGTCTTTATCTACTGTCAATGTGATCGGTAATGGGAACATGGTGCCATCCACCAACCGCATTTCTTCCAGAACGCGTTCATAATCCTTATGACCCATAAAACGGTCAAGCGGTGAAAATGCGCCGGTTGCCAATAGTTCAAGGTCGCAAAGATTGCGGGGTGAGATCTTGATCGAGGGCAAATAGCTGGCTTTTTCGATCAATGCCAGCCGCTCATTGCCTTCCACGACAAGATTGACCAATTTTCCGCCGTAGGGAGGAATGAGGTTTGCCTTATTAGTTTTCATAGCCATTTAATAGTCTCCTTGAGATTTTTTATAATTACCTGTACCGATGTCTGAATTCGGGTAATGATATCTGTATTTTTCCAGTTTACGACCGCTTGATTATACCCCATCGATTTCATTCCATAGTGAGCGATGCCCTGAATGGCAGCAATTTCCGGGGATGTGAGTGTATCTTTCCATCGTCCGACAGGCGCTGCACTGATCTGGTTGAATTGATCCGACCACATGGAATTGCCTTTCCATTCTTTCCCCTCCCGGGTAGGCTGCCGCAGTGCTTCGTGGTCGCTGATGGATAAGAAAGAAAGTAAGCGAGCCAGGTTTTCTTCAGGCTTTTGCACAAATTCTTCGTAAGTTACCAGCAGGTAACGTTCTTTTCCGAACTCCTTTTCGTTTCGCAGCCCCAACCGTGTACTTGATTCCCAGCTCTGTGCAAAGAAACTAGCGGTCCAATCCGGGTGCTTACGGCGGTACGAAACAAAATTATCACGTGGATCCCGCACTACATGGATGCAGCGCGCTTCCGGCCACCATTGATATATCTGCCTGGCAAACCGTTCGTTATACGGAGTTTTTTCGAGCCAATATTTCGTGATGTCCGTCAAATGCCCGGTCACGACACCAAAAGCAGCCATTGCTGCACTTAACATG
This sequence comes from uncultured Chloroflexia bacterium, assembly GCA_963757065.1. Taxonomy (GTDB): domain Bacteria; phylum Chloroflexota; class Anaerolineae; order Anaerolineales; family Anaerolineaceae; genus PNON01. The sequence goes on from CAVWQC010000004.1 coordinate 16,328, forward strand.
TCGCCATCATGTAAAAATTGTTGGGATACCTGATTACGTAATTCCTTCCTTACTTCATCAAAGGGAATATTTGAGTAATCCCGGTCCGGGAATCCTTCCTGATGTTTTGGCGGATGTACCTGGTTCCACTCAAAGATGTGGATCAGGTAACGGTCAGCTAGTTCCAGCTTCTTCTCCAGAGATTTCCCCTCTGAATTAGGCAGGTAGCGGCGGAAGAATCCGGTTTCTTCCGGATAAACGATTATTTCCGGATGGGAATCCAGGATGGAGCGCAATAGGCTTGTCCCCGATTTGGGATGCCCGCAAATAAAGATGGGAGAGTCTCGTAAAACTGCCATATTACCTTCTTAAACTAATAATTTGTTTTTCGTTTGCCGATTGATGTACTGCAAGGGCGATCTCCAGGGCAGAAATACCGTCAGATAACGTGCATGGTGAAGGAGCATCTCCGCGCAGCATAGCCAGGAAGGCTTTCATCTCGGCAATAAAAAGATCGTTCCGCTCAAAGCCTTCAGGGGGAAAGAAGCTGGTCCATTCTTTGTTTCCTGCCTGGAAAAGTTTCAATTCTCCGGTTGCATTATCCCAGCGTAGGGACCCACGCGACCCGATGATATCCAGCGTATGCGAACCCGGCTGCTGGATATAGTCAAGATGCACTGAACCGGTAGCTCCGCTTGAAAATTGCAGACCGATCTCAGCTGTGCTCTCTGATCCAATCAAAAGGTCTTTACAGTCAGAGGTAAAAGCCCATAACGAATCCACCTCCCCCATGATCCAACGCAGGTAATCGAATGGATGGCTCAACGTTAATACCACGCCACCGCCCAATTCCGGTTTGGCCGCATAACTATTGCGAAAATCTTCCCATGGATGCCAGTTGGGTAAATACTCTCCCCAGTGCGCCCGGCACGAAACCGGTGTACCGATGACGCCATCAGATAATAATTCTTTCATCTTTATTAATGTCGGATGGAATCTGAATTGAAATCCAACCAGTATTTGGAGTTTCCTCAATTTTTCCAGTGCTGCAAGTTCATCCACCCTTTCCATCGAATGGGAAATAGGTTTTTCAAGCAGCAGATGGACTCCCGCTTTCGCAGCAGGAATGGCAATGTCCAGGTGCATGGCTGTAGGGTTGGATACAATAACAGCATCAGGTTTGGTATCCAATGCTTTTTGAAAATCATTTACTGTATTAAATCCATTCAGGTCTTCATCGGGCATGGTGCTTAAATGCGTCCGATAAAGCAGAACATCCTTCTCACCCAGGCTAACCAGGTTGCGAAGGTGTCTGCGGCCAATTGAACCCAAACCAGCAATTACAAATTTCATATTCTTACCAATTCAGATCCTTTTCATAACCCCATTTGATCAGCAATTCTCCAGCTATCTGTTTATAAATTTCTTTATCTCTGCTGGTAAATAAATTCTTCCAACTGCCTTGCTGGCTCTTGGGGATGTACTGTGCCAGGCTGCTGCTCTTTTCATGCTGCCAATCCTTATCTGGATTGGTTTTCATTTCGTCCAACAAAGCAGCATGGGTTTTCTTATCCGGTTTTTTAGCATCCAGAAATTGCCAGACTTTACGCATTTCCTCCCAGGGCTGCGCCATAAGGTCCTCATAGCGGAGTTGGTAAAAATGGCTGCCAAATAGCTTAATACCTTCAGCTTCTGTCTCGGTCACATTCTTTAACCCAGCTGCTGGCTGTTTCCACTATTTCTTTCTCAGTAAAAAGGGACTTTTGCCCATGGAGATATGGCTGCGGATCAATAATAAAGTTTGCTCGTATTTTTCTATCTTCGCTGGTCATTTGCTCTTGTCTATCCACAAATCCCTGAAACCTGTGCGAAAGCGATGTATCCCGGCCGTCCCGGATGATGTTGATCAACCTCCCATCCGGGTATACAGCTGCCATTTTCCGCACAGCATCACCATCAAATAGGCTGGATGGGCTTTTATCTCCTACGATCTTCTTTCCGACGGCAAGGGCATCCCGTTCAAGGATGAAGTCTGCAGCAGCACGTATTACCACCGGCGACATGTCCTTGCCCCTGTTCCAGCGGTTACTGCGATGGGATAACCATTTTCCCACTTCTGGGTCATTTACGAGGGAGGTTAACAATGGAGCCCGGGTAAAAAAATGCGCCTGGTAGTTGCAGTGTACCTCAGGATGCAAACGGATCAAGCGCGCGAGAAGGGTTGTACCAGACCTGGCATGACCAAAGATGAAGAATTTTTCGCGTTTAAAAAATGCCCGGGCTTCTTTTACTTCTTCCGCAGTAATGGCGGGAATCTCCCGTTGGGCAGGTTTAATAACTGCAGTACCTCTGATCATTATCTTTCCGGCAAGCTTGATTCGGGTGAATAAATTATCCATTACGAAAGCTCCTGTTACGCGTTTATGAACTTATAGAGCCAGTTATATACCTTACGGGCTATTCCATTGACCAGCGGTAAGCGACTCAGTTTTGTGATCGCTCCTGCAGGGCGGGAAGTTTTTATTTCATTACTCACTTCCAATCCCAACGATTTGGCTTCGGCTGCATTTTCTTCGCTCATTACATTTCCCAATAAGCGGGTGACTGGAATAGGAGTGTTAAGCCTTAAATAACCTAGCTTATCCACTGTATCATCGAATTCACGCATTTTTCCCATCAACCTGCCTGTCCAACCGACCGGCAGCGCTTTCAATAATACCTCTTTATAGGCCATGAACTGGTGATGCCCGGCAGAAGACAATGCTTGAACACCTTCATACGTCAGGCGCACATCTTCGAGGTCACGTGTCTCATCATGATAGCGTTCCCAGGTTCGGCCCATATTGTCCAGGTAGTGTTGTTCCCATTTACGCTCGATCAATTGTCCCCGTTCAGACTGTACGTCAAACCGGTTGGCAAATTCCATCGTTGACTTGACACTGAATGCCATTTGAGATCGGATATAGAATCCTGTAACCATGCCAGCCTTCGGGAATGTGGTTAGAACCTTAAGGTGAGCTTCCAACCAACCGGGGAGAAATAAAACATCATCATCCGAATAAGCTATGATCTCCCCTGGTGCGGACCTCACGATCATCTGCAACGCGTCCATTTTACCGATATTTCTACTGGAGAGAATCAGGTATTGAATCTTATCGGCAGCCTTCAATCCATTTAAATATTCTACGACATCCGGGCTGCTGGCATTATCAAATATCATCACATCCATCTGTTCACCGGCTGTGATGATCAAGCTTTCAATACACAGGCGCAACACTTCAAACCGATGTTCAAAATACCCTTCACCGTGTGGAACATGGGTTAATATAGCTGCAGTGACCTTTGCCGGGGAAAAACCCGTGTCACGGTTTCGCGAAGGATTCATCCCTGTTCTAGGCATTGAAACTCCATAATTCGTTAATTGTCTCCGCACCAATGGCCACTAAACACCTCATAGATCGTCACCCCTGATCTCGTCTGCTTTCCCTTTTATTCCCAGCGCTTTTGCCAGTTTGGGGAATTTATGACGGATGAATTTCCTCGGATTGAGCAAATAAAACATGAAATTGTTGACTACTGGAATATCTCCATGGAGAACGGAACATATCTCCAGCTCCCGCTTTATTTTTAACAGGGTTAAGCGTAGCATTTCGTATTCGACCTTCCCTGTCCAACCTGAAGTTCGCGTCAAACAGGGTAAAAATATGCCTCTTACCACCTGCAATTCGCAAATTTTCGTCAGATTCCGGCAGTGTGTAATGGATCTTCCCACCTGGTAGGTGCTTGTAATCGTGCTGCTGATGAATAACTGTGATCGCATCGGTGGCATCGATCACCATCCAACCTTCTTTCCGGGCGTGATAAATGGTCCAGTTGTCCCAACCTGCTCTTCCTATTGCAAATTTTGGAAAATGAGGAAATGCATCCCGTAGAAAAAATAAAATAATCACTGCCCTTCGATTTATGCAGTTTGCCTTCCCGTTGAACCACCTCATGCAGCCCCGATTGCCACTCTCCTGCGAAAGAAAGTGGTTTTCTTATATCCAAATCCCACCGCTGACCCATCAGTAGGAATGGTCTTCCTTGCTCCGAAATGCTTCGTGCCATTTCTACAAAATCAGGCAGCAGGATAATATCTGCATTGACAATCGCCATTAGCTCCCCTTGCCCATTTTTTATGGCTTGCTCAAACATTGAGCTGATCAATGGAGTTCCATCCGAATTCCGCTCGAGATCAGGGATCCACCTCGTCCCCAAGTCCTGAGCAGCCTGTTCCAATCCTTCTTCATCACCTAATAGCAGCACTTCCACATCTTCCCCCAGTGCTTTCCAGGATTGTATGGCATTTCGCTGGATCATCGCAATATGCGGATCTGTAAAAGGTTTTGGGGCTGAAAAAAGGGTGATCAACGGCATCGATGGTTACTTTCTATTATCCACATCTAGATAGGTCTTATGTGGAACGTCAGCGTTCATATTAGCTAATTCGGGGTTACTTCGCACCAATTCAAGGACATCCTGCCAGTTAAAGTCGTCCCTGCCCAACCGCTGGTATATTTGTCGGATCAATTCCAAATCCGATTTTGTATCCACTGTCCAACGATATTGCCCATAGTCTGTTTTATATGAACCTATGATGCAGCGGAATCTGTTTTCAACTTCGTATAAGATAAGGAAGAACATGCTCACGTTCGTGTTGAGCTGTTGCTTCTTTCCATGCTCTTTCCAATGCAGCAAATGTAAATGCCTCCACATCCAGGCCGATCGGGTAAGTCCGGGTCCAGGGTGGAGGTAACCGGGTGGCAGCATAATCCCAAGGAATCCCCAGTAACAGTTGGTGCGGGATATGATTCAGGGTTGCCTTGCGGTTTCCATAGCCCATTCCCCTCAGACTTGCCAGTCATCACCCCAATCGTTTCATCAATTAATTCCGGGTCTATCACCGGGCAATCTGCTGTAATTCTGACCACCATATCGGGAGAGTACTGAACGGCACATTGATAATATCGATCCAATACATCCTGCAAACTGCCTCTAAAGCAGGCAATTCCCAATTTTTCACAGAGCTGCGCTATCGGGTCTTCGTCCGCACCTGAAGTGGTTGCCACGACTACCTGGTCCACCAATTTTGCCCGGGCAGTCCTTTCCACAACCCGTTGCAGCATGGGTTTTCCGGCAATATCCAGCATTACCTTGTCCGGTAAACGGCTGGATTTCATCCTGGCTTGAACTATGGCTATAATTTTATGACTCATCTTGTTATTTGGTCTCAGCTATCACAGGCAGCGGCAGTTTGTCGATCAGCCCCTGCTCATGGAATTTATTCACATAGTCATAGACTTCTTCAAATGGCAGCTTGGTGATCTCTGCAATTTCAAAGACCGAATCAGTCCCTTCAAAATGCATCATGATCTTCTCGATCGCGCGATTTAAAGCCCAGTTCTTTCGCCAGTCCACCCATAAACCGTAACCCGATAGGAATACCGGTCCACGGAATTTGCGCCTGGGAATGTAATTGGATGCATACATCCGAATGGTCTTTTCGACTATATCTGCCGCTTCCTGCAATTTATCCTCATGCATAATGGATGGATTGTCGTCAGAAGTATGGTACTCATCGTATGGCCAACGGCTGATGGATATGCAAGGTACATTTACTCCAGGTCCATTGATGACCCGTTCGTCATTTGCCACAACCTGGGCAAATTCCCCTTCTCGAAATTCTTTTCCAGTCCGATTCAGCACGGTCCTGGCTACCCTATCGATCAGAGCATTATCCTGCCGGCTGCGCTGCAAAATGAGCGTATTATCGTTGCCGGTCATTTCAATAAATATTCCTGCCCTGAAACCGGGAATCAAACTTTCGTGGTGTGCCAGGTAAGCTATACTGCCTATCGTTTCCGGACAGAAAAGAAAACGCACACTCATCGAGCCGGCCGGGAGCGGGTTGGCTGCCAATCTTCTGGCTATCTCGATGGCTGTCACCACCCCGGCTGCATCATCATTAGCCTGATTGGGATGGCACACGTGGGTACACACGAGAATCTCACCGGCACCAATTACTTCACCTCCCATCGGGTGAACAACCCCTGCTCCTACACGGAATCCCTGCTCTGCATCTGTACCAAACTCCACATCGATCACCGCATGGTATTTTACTGTTCGGTCAAGACCATCAAAATGATCCTTGGACAGGCAGAATCCCCAATCTTTTTCGTAATACTTGAACTGCCATGGTATCGCCGCTGGTCGCTTTTCGCTGAAATATAAGTGCGGCTGTAATTCATCCCAGGCCAATATCAAATTGGTGGGTAAGGAATAAGATAGCAGGTGTAAGGGGTTATCCTTAAAATCCACGATCTTCTCGCCTGTTTCGGTTTCCAGAATTGCCTTGTGAACAATATATCTCTCCGGAACTTTCCATGTCCAAACTTTCTTACCCGGAGAATAGTTCTCGATCTGGTAATTCGTAGAGTCAGGTAAGTATTTACCAACGATACGCAAGGATTCGTCCAATCCATCAGATACCAGCGTTCGATGCAATGGATAGATCTCCTCAAGGACCGATTTTATCGTTGGATAATCTTTCATAATCACCCTCTACTTTTCGATCCTGTACATTAATCCCGGTTTCTTTTTCATTTCTTCCGCTGTGACCCTGTATACTTCATTGGCTTTCATGATCTTAACGTCAGCGTCTCCAATCTTATGGATGGTTACTACTCCCCGCTTCTCGAGCACTTCTCCCATCGGGTCCACTTCTGTTTGTACTCCCCGGTCGACATCTCTCACCAACATGGTAAAAGTATCCTCGTATGTTTTTCCGGTTTCATCTGTTACCAGGCCTGTAAATGCTTTAATAAAGCGGTAATCCACACCTTCCATTTGTTCTATATGATGGAAGAAAGTCATCGAATGGGTATAGCTCAATCCTATGACCATGATCTTTGCATCCAGCTTGCGCAGCTGCATGAATATTGAGTCTGGCCCATAACTGTCCCTGTAGCGGACCTTGGTGAGTTCATCCTTTAATTGTCCCAGGATCGCAAAGGAATAAAAAGGATGAAATACCCGCCGGCTTTCTGGATTCATTCTTACGATCTCGGTTAATGCACCCATATGAGAAGGGGTTGTCCGTACGTCCCAGGGTTCTCCCTTATTAAAGTTAAAATTGAAAGTCGGTATGATCAATGTTCCAGTCGGGGTGAGTGCCTCCAACAGAGCATCCACCACTGCCTGTGGACCTCCATCAACCGGGCCAAGTGATTTATAAGAACTATGAACAAGGACAACATCTCCGGCAGTCAGGCCTGTTTTTTTGAAACCGACGACCAGATCATTTTTTGTTAACATGTAATCCTCTCATTCTTCCACCGGTTTTTGATAGATCACAGTATCTTTAACTCCGTTGGAACTCCAAATATATTCCCAGTCCAACACCTTGGTTAAAAATTCCTGCCACTCCTGATCCACAGCACCATCAGAAATTTTTCTGGCCAGCGGAGCACGGCTCTCACTGGGTAAATAACGGTGAACGTCATCTATGACAAGAATTCCACCAGGCATCAGTTTTGGCAGGCTGAATAATGCACACTTCGCCCGGTCAATTCCATCTACCAGGACAAAATCGAGGCTTTCATCTCTGAATTGGTTGGTTACACCAGAGTAAGAATTATCTGGCGAGTTGTCCCGCAAAACCATACTCACATTTTGTATACCTGATTTTTTCAGGAGGTTATTTACTTTGACAAACCAATTAACTGCATGCTCAACACTGGTTAATCTACCCAGCCTGCGAGCGAACCATGCCGTGCTTCTACCGCTGCCAAATTCCAGTCCGCTCATCTGTTTTGTAAGGTGATTATCCAATGTTTGAACTACAGCCGGGGTCAACCAGGGTTCATCCGGATGAAGGCGGCGATGCAGCTTGTCCTGCAAACGGCTCCACAAATATTCAAAAGTCCAGTGCTTGAAGCTGCGTTTCATTTTTTCACCGCCATGTCATATCCTTTCAGCATCTTGCGTTGATTGGAATTCCAGTCAGCAAATTTTTCCGCTTTGCGCCGCGCTTTGATCTGCATCACTGCCAGGTTGACTTTTTCCTGGTCCAGTTTTTGCATAAGAGCCGATAGTTGTTCCACTGACCCATCAGTAAACAGCCAGCCTTCTTCTCCCGGTGAAACCCACTCCAAATTGGATGGTATATCCGAAATTGCCGCCGGCAGACCACAGGCCAATGCTTCCATCAGCGATACAGAAGAACCATCTGTGTGGGAAGCGCTGATATAAAGGTCTGCTGCCCGGTAATAATCCGGCAATTCAGAATTGGGAACTTGTCCGGCAAACACTACCTTATTTATTGCATTTCCATCTTTTAGAATCTGTTCGATTTTTTCCTTCTGTGAACCACTTCCAAGCAGCAACAGACGTAAATTCCCGTTCACATGCGATGCATTTACGAAGGCCCGGGCAACAATATCCACTCCATACTGTGGTTCCCATGATCGGTTGCAAAACAGAATGGTTTCATCTGCCCACCCTAACTGCTTGCGCAGCCTGCTTCCGTCTCCCGGATTAAAATGTTGCAGATCCACTCCCCAGGGAAAATATGAGCTTCGTTTCAAGTTATAACCGTACTGCTCTGCTTTATTTAATACTGCCTGGCAGTCGCCGAATAGCCAATCAGAACGTGATAAAACATTTCGGGTTACCCAGCGGGAAAAAATATTATTTCCGGCATCCTGCATCAGATCGAATCCCCAGGACATGGAAACAAGAGGATGAAACCCGCTAAGTACACTCACCAATCCAACGCTTTGGATCGGTCCCGCATGGATCAGATCCGGTCTCACATCGATTATCACTTCCTTCAAGCTTAATACGAGGGCGGGAATATCATACCAGTGGAATTTTTTCGTTCCACCTCGCCATTGCACCACCTGAACTCCCTCCGGTATGGGACGGGATTCAAGGTTGCGTCCAGCATCTTCCAGGCGAAGATAATGAACCTCATGACCGCCTGCCACAATGGCAGACAATATGCGATGGTCATGCGGGCAGTAATCTCGCGAGAAATATAATATGCGCATTATTTTCCCAACTCTCCCCACCGTAAATCTTTACCCATCGGTAGATCCATCAAAGCTTTTAGTCCGATAACGCTCAGGATATCATTAGGAAGGATTGCCCCCGGAGTTGCCGGGCGCAGTACGTCTATCATTTCCCGGGTGAGAACTTCACCAGCCTTGATTTCCCTGGCAGCACGCAAACATCGTCGCTGGACGATCACCGTCTGTTGTTCGTTTTCACTTACCACCTTCTCCGGCAGAACCAAGTGACCGCTCCAATTCGCGCGTTCGGTCCACCATTTCTTTCCATGAGGATGGTGTCATGGAGAAGGGATGATCCGGTCCAACCCGGGAATTATCATCTGTGAAATGTTTCTCGATAACTCGCGCGCCGAGTGCTACAGCACCCAGTACTGTTGTATGTCCATGGGTGTGATCTGATAAACCCAATATCAGATCCGGGAACAATACTCGATAACTGGCAAGTACCCGAAGGTGGATATGATCAAAATTCTCAATACTGGCGGTGTAATTGGTGTTGCATTGCATCAGCACAATTTGGGGATTGATTTCCCGAATCACTTGCACTGCATGCTGCACTTCTCCAATATTCGATGCGCCTGTAGCTAATAATATTGGCTTCCCGGTTTTTGCCATGCGGATCAGTGCTTCATCCCAGGTGATATCCCCTGAACCGATCTTGTAGGCTGGAACATACTGGCTGAGCATGTCGATCGCATCAAAATCATATGGTGATGAAAAGTAATCAATTCCTGCTTTATCGCACTCTTCTTTAAGGATGGGGGTCCAATCAAACGGTATGGATGCTCCCTGGTAGACTTCAAAGACAGATTTCTTCCAACTTGACTGGTGAGAAACCTGCTGGGTCATACTCTTAAACCCATAATCTGAAACGATCTGTCTTGCCCTGAAGTTTTGGAATTTTGCCGCATTGGCTCCAGCTTCTTTGGCAAGGCGGATTAATAATTTTGCTCGTTCCAAATCTCCATCGTGGTTGGCGGAAATATCTGCAATAAAATATGTCGGGTGGTTTTCACCTATCTGGTGTTTCCCAATATTAAGCTCCATCATTTCCTCCATGCCTGTATGGATTCGGGTCTTCTATTGAGTTATCCACCATCCTGCGTAAAAGATGTGGATAACTCTGTTGATATTGTGTGAAAAAACGGTCCAAACCGGTGGATAACCGGGGGATGGATTTGTGTAAAACTTTTTGCAGTTTATCAGTATTCAATCGAAGGTTATTGCTCCGCGCTGCCTTCAAACCAAATTCTTCCACACGAATGGGAGTTACCATATTTTCAGCAATTCCCATTCTACGTGCGATCTCGCAGGCGAATTCATATTTGCTCACACAATCGGCACCTACTACATGGAATAGACCTGATAGGTTTTGTGATAACATTTGCAGAAGGACACCAGCCAGGTCATTCACCAGTTGTGTACAGAAGAAGACATCAGAAAAACCTCTTACCGGTTTTCCAGCCTGTAAATTATAGAAAAACCACTCTGCCAGGCTGCGGTTTCCAAAAATGCTCCATCCGAATAGATTGATCCTGGCGACTATGGAGTCCATGTTACTCTCCATCACTGCCCGTTCGCCCGCAAGTTTTGTCCGTGCATATACACTTCGTGGATTTGGAACATCATCCTCAAAATATTCATCTTTGGTACCATCAAAGACTGCATCAGTGGATATATAAACCAGTTTTGCACGACTTTTGCATGATTTCGCAAATCGTTCCGGGCAACTCCGCATTCAATTTTTCAGCAAGTGTTGGATTATTTTCACAGGCATCGATATCTGCCAGGGCAGCACAGTGGATCACCCAATCCGGTCGGGCAGCATCAAGCAGGGAATCAACGGCTCCCGGTTCAAGTAGATCGCCGGATAGCTGCATAAATGGAGCGCCATTAAGGAACAGTTCATTGATTTGACCGGTAACGGTATGATCCTTTGCCGCTTCCAAAGCCAGGTTTACTCCCAACAAACCGCTTGCACCTGTAATGAGAACACGCATCCAGTTACTCTATCTCCACCTGTTCTACGATTTTCTGAATTTCAGCTATATTCAACCATTCAGGGTTGGTATTACTTGCATATCTGAAACCTTCAGCCATTTTCTTGCCTTTATCGCTCCACTCCTGGCCAAACCACATTTCCTCTGCCGGCTGGACGATATACTTATCGTCAAGCTCAATCGTGGTGCGGGCTTCATCCTCAGAGATCAACACTTCATGCAATTTTTCTCCCGGGCGTATGCCAATGACCTCGATGCGTGCATTTGGTGCGATTGCCTTTGCCAGGTCGATCATCTTCATGGATGGGATCTTCGGTACAAATACCTCACCGCCGTGCATCTCTTCGATGCATTCAATCACAAAGTGAACCCCCTGCTCCAGGGATAGCCAGAACCGTGTCATGCGGTCGTCAGTTAGTGTCACTCGACCGCTCTCTTTTTGTTTAAGGAAGACCGGGACCACACTACCGCGGCTGCCGACTACATTTCCATAGCGCGTGCAGGAAAAACGGGTTCGTTTGTTTCCGGCATAAGCATTCGATTGGATGAAAAGTTTCTCAGCTGCCAGTTTCGTTGCGCCATACAAATTTGCAGGATTCACTGCTTTATCGGTGCTCAAAGCCATCACCTTCTCCACACCCGCATCCAGAGCCGCATCGATCACATTGCTGCTGCCCAGAATATTGGTCTTGATGGCTTCCATCGGATTGTATTCACAGGCCGGCACCTGCTTTAGTGCTGCAGCATGTACAACGATATTTACTCCCTGCATGGCTCTCAGAAGACGATCACGATCACGAATATCCCCGATAAAATACCGCAATGAAGGGTGATCAAACCCTTTTACACGCATCTCATGTTGCTTCAACTCATCCCGGCTATAAATGATGATCTTGGCAGGATGGTATTCCTTCACCATAATGTCAATGAATTTCTTACCAAATGAGCCGGTTCCACCTGTCACCAGGATGACTTTATTTTTCCAATCCATAACATCTCCTTCACTATAAAAACGTCAATAACAGGGTCCTGATACTTAATATTACAATCAAAACTCCAACACCGATCATGATCCATCGGGTCGGTAGTTTACGGGTTAGTATTGCGCCAATGGGTGCTGCAACCACACCGCCCAGCATCAGACCCGCAACATTTATCCAATTCTTCAATAATCCCAGCGTGATCAGGAAGGTGATTGATACCGATACTGTCACAAAAAATTCTGCAAAATTCACAGAACCTATTGATTTTCGGGGATGATGTCCTGTTGAAAGTAGTGTGGTTGTTACGATTGGCCCCCAACCTCCACCGCCTATGGAATCAAAGAAACCACCAATTAAACCCAGGGGTATCATAAAGCGTGTCCGGAAATGTTTCGATGGTGTATCCTGATTAGATTTTGCGATGATCACAATGCCCATAATCAACAAATAAGCTGATATATATGGTTTAATTGTCTCTCCATCCACTTTTGCCAGAATGTATGCCCCATGTAACTCCACCGATCATTCCTGGTATCATAAGTTTCAATACTAGCATTTTATCCACATTACCAAATTTCAGGTGAGACAACCCTGATACCAGAGAAGTAAACATTTCAGCCACATGAACACTCGCGCTGGCAATAACCGGAGGAATGCCCACACTAAGAAGAAAGTGTTTGAACTGACGTTATATGCCATTCCAAGGGCTCCATCAACCAGCTGAGCACAAGAAGCCAACCAGAACAAATAAGAGAAAGGTGAGTAAACTCAGGTTCAAATTCAATTTCCTTCGTTGAATTATGGTTTATTAATGACGATCAAAGGATATTGACCGTTTTCGCCAAAGTAGCGTGGATACTTTTCTTCCAATGCAAATAACCATCGAAGCAGTTGCTTGCCTGCCAGTTTCTGATGGATAAAAGTTCGCAGAAAACGGACACTCGCGCTGCGCCATACCAGGATATCTATTGGTACCTTTCCATTTAATTCCGCTTTCAACCAGGCTGCATTGTATTTTTTTACAAAAGTGCCTTTTTCCTTTTCGTGGTCGTCATGTTTATTTTTCTTTAATTGATGCAGAATTCTTGCCTAATTTGCGGCGGGTCCGGTTGACCAATTTCACCAGCCGGTCCAGCCAGCCGATCAAAGCCGGGTCTGTCCAACCGTTTACCACAACCCCGGTGGAATTCGGTGCCAGCACCCGGTATAGCTCCTGGTAGGCCCGGACGTGATCCTCCCACGGCAAATGGTGGATGGTGTGCATCGACATCACACCTTCAAATACTTCCCTCTTGAAAGGTAAGTTGGCAATGTCCGAAACAACATACAGACCTTTTTCACCAAGTTTTTTCCTTGCTTCAATTAGAGCAACAATGGATATGTCCGCACATACCCGGTATTTGTAATCCCGCAAATATTCCATGTACTCTTCATACTGCACCGGCCCGGATCCGGCGTCCAACAGGTATTTGCCGCTGGTTTTCAAATGCCTGCCGACGCGTGCCATGGCAGCGATGAATATACTCGGCCGAAACCGGTCGCAGGTCTTCATAATGCGCGTTCTGATACAGCCCATCGGCTTCCAATTGCCAGCCTACCTGGTCATAGAATTTTCTCACTTGTTGTTTTACATCAGGTTCAGTCATATTTTCTACCATTCAATGGGATCCCCGGTTAAATACCGGAAGGTTTTTTCGTATTTCTCGTATCCTTCCCCAAGGACATAAGCATACCGGCCGTTCTTTTACATCCTCCCACAATTTAAACAACCTCCAGGGGAAGGGGAGAGAGAATTCGAAGAAAAAGGTGTGAGCGTACCGCCAGGCCAGATCCACCTGCTCTTTACTTAAACGATGCTTCTCCGGCTGCATAAGGATTTTATCCAATAATTCGAAGTATTCAGGATATGTCTGTGGATCAAAGGTGAATCCATTATTCTTATAATGTGTCACTCCGGCAACGATCACTGGCACACCACTCATCGCCATTTCCATCCCGGTTGTTGTGGTGTAAACCAGACCCAGATCTGCCATTTCAATCAGGTCGTAAGTATTCACTTTCTCACGCGGACCAATCAGGTGGATGTGTTCAGGCAGATGTGGTAAAACAGTATTTACAACATCCACCATGGATGGCCCATGGGTCAGAATTTCGCCCGGATGAATGCGAATCACCAATTGGATATCCTTCCTTTTGGCAAAGTATTCCACACTGCGTTCGATCCATTCTGCCATTGTTTTGCTGAACACCTGGCGTCCAAGAGTCAGGCTGTCTCCCAGTACATTCGTGGCGAGTAATACTATTGGCCGATCATCCAACCCCAGGGTTTGTTTCACTTCTTCTGAGCCTTTACGTTTTGACGACTGCCAATGCCTGACGAAATTTTCAAATAGATCGCCCTGAACTTTGGCTTTATACAATGCTTCTATCCGGGTACGCTGCTGTTCTGTCAGCGGTTTATTTTTTCGTGTTTCCCATATCGATTGGGTATCCTGCCTCATGATCTCTGAGTTCTGTGCCATCCAGATGCAGTCTTTCTGATCACTGAATTCATAGGTAGTGACTGGCACACCCGCAAATTTTGCCACACGGTATGCAGCTCCCAGTTCCTGGATCGTGCCATTTGGAACGATGACAGCATCCGGTTTTGTATCCTCCAGAAGTGCATAGAATTTTTCGGCTGCAAATAAATTCCTTAGCAAACGCATTTTGTAGATATCAGATTCCAGATCGACAGTCTCCACCTGAAGTGTGTATTGCGCATCATAATAACTGACTGTCTCGATCTCTTTCATAAGCTCTGCAGGTAATTTTCGTTTTTTCGGGTAATCCAACAGAGGGGTGATCTGTAAAAGAGGCTGTGTACCCGCAAGCACTTCTTTTGCATACAGATTGTTCCGCCGCAGGTCGAATTTGCTTATCGGTTTCTGCCAGTCAAAATATGGCAGGTAGGCAAGATGCGGGCGATATCCAGCTCCAGCCATGGTCAACCCCAGTAAAGCGGTCTCTTCGATCCAATAATGCAAGGAGGCAAATAGGAGCACCCGCTTTCCAGTTTGGTTTTCCCTGATATTGCTCTTTACCTCGGGTAATAATCTCTGGCAGATGCTGCTGGAAATTCTTCAGAGAGAAACGACTGTTGAGTGGTTTTTCTCTATTCCGGAACAACCAAAATAGCTCTGCGGAAAATGGCAGCTCACCTAGAAGTTCCTTCAAAGGATTCCCTTCAGGTTTTACCATCAACGAACCTCGATCTCCCAGTTTAATGCCGGTCGAATAGGTCCCATGCGGACTTCGCTCCATTGTGTACCGGGAGCTCCAGTGGCATCCACGCTGAATACCAAAGCCTGTTCATCCTGGAAGTAGCGTTTGATGCGGTATGAACTGGCGTTCACACCTAGAACTATCCTGCCCTCGTTGAATGTATTTGCCGGGACGGTACAGCGGCTAAAGTAGCGGCCGCTCTTGCGGGTGGATTGCTCTTCAAATCGTTGCGGATCATCGGTATCAAAGCTGGTAAAAATATGCTCTCCACGTGTACTCATAAAATATAGCCCTACCCGAAGACCGGTCAAAGGTTGATCCAACATGTATTCAAACTCCACCTGGAATGGTTCTGTCGAGCGTATAGTATCCACCAACCTGCCTTTGGCATCTTTGATTCGCAATGCGACAGGTTTGAAAGGAGCAGCGTCCAGGGGAATATCGTCTGCCAACCAGGTGCGCTCTCCCTGGTTTGAGAAGCCGCTGGATAAGTAGTAATCCACTGCCTGCTGTGTGGGTGCACGCATCACCAGCTTGCCTTTATCCAGCACCATGGTTTCCTCTGTCAGCCGCAGGATGGCGCTCATGTTATGGCTGACGAAGATGACTGTCCGACCCTGCTGGGCAACATCGGTCATCTTACCCATACACTTGCGCTGGAACTCAGCATCTCCGACCGCCAGCACTTCATCCACCACCAGTATCTCCGGTTCCAGATGTGCAGCCACGGCAAAAGCCAGGCGCAGGTACATACCGCTGGAATAGCGTTTCACCGGGGTATCAATAAATTTCTCGACTTCAGAAAAAGCGACGATCTCATCGAACTTGGCAGCGATCTCGGTCTTCTTCATACCCAGGATTGCACCATTCAAGAAAATATTTTCCCGTCCTGTCAGCTCCGGATGGAATCCTGTGCCCACTTCCAATAATGAGCCAACCCGGCCATGGATTTCAACGTATCCTTCTGTCGGTTCGGTGACTCGTGAGAGGATCTTTAGCAGCGTGCTCTTTCCTGCTCCATTTCTGCCCACGATACCCAGAACTTGTCCCTGTTTGACTTCAAAATTGATATCCTTCAAAGCCCAGAAGCGGTTCTCATCAGTTTTCTGGCTCTGGGTTGTTCTCTCTCCGGCATGCAGTAATGCCTGGGTGGTCGAGGTAAATGTATCCACCAGGCTGTCTCGCAGGGTGCGGTAGTTGGTACCCAGCGCCCCGAGTTGATATTTTTTTCCTAAGTTGGCAACATGGATCGCGATTTCGCTCATGATTACACCGTATCCGCGAAGGTTTTTTCCATTCGCCTGAAATAATAAAGCCCGCTGATCAATAAGATTACCATCACGGTGGCTGAGATCCACATCAATTCTCCCGGTGGAGTCCCCCCTAACAATGACCAGCGAAAGCCCTGGATGATCCCCGCTAATGGATTTAGCCCGTAGACCAACTGCCATGCCCGGTCAGTGATCATCTTCGCAGAATAGGCGACAGGTGAGGCAAACATCCACGCCTGGATCAGGAACGGGATCATTTGCTGGACATCCCGGTAGCGTACATTCATCGCTGAAAGCCACAACCCTACCGCTAAGGCGGTGATCAATGTCAGGATCGTAAATGGAATGATCCACAATATATTCCAGGTCGGATACACTTTGTAATAGATCATCATCCCGATCAGGATAACGAATGAAATCGCAAAATCCACCATGCCGCCCACCACTGCGGATATGGGGATGATCAGCCTTGGGAAGTAGATCTTCGTGATCAGATGGGCAGAACCCACCAGGCTGGTGCCCGACCTTTGAAGTGCATTCGCAAATAGCTGCCAGGGGAGCAATGCTGCGAAGGTGAATAATGGGTAGGGGATGCTGTTATCCGTGGGGAGCTTGCCAAATTTCCCGAAGATTACGCTGAATATGACCATCGTCAGGATCGGTTGAATGATCGCCCAGGCAACACCAAGGGCAGCCTGTTTATACCGGACCTTGATATCCCGCCAGATCAGGAAATACACCAGTTCACGGTACTTCCACAGGTCTTTCAGATTCAGCGCCACCCACCCTCGTGACGGCTTGATCATTGTTATTTCATCAGTCATATTGCTCCATTTTTACCGCAAAGGCCGCAAAGAACGCAAAGCTTTATAAATTATGTACTATACGTTTAATGCCATTTTTCATCATAAACCATTACATTGATTTTTACTGCTTTAGCGAACTTTGCGGTTAATTTTTATTCTTCAAATACCAGTCGATGGTACTGCGCAGACCTTCCTCGAAGGACATCCTGGCTTTGAACCCGAAGTATTTTTCCGCCCGACTTCACATCCAATCCGCGCCGGGGTTGGCCATTGGGTTTACTGGTATCCCAAACCAGCTTACCTTTGAAACCGGTAAGGCTTGCGATCAGTTCCGCCAGTTCTTGATACTGATCTCATTCCCGATCCAATATTGACCGGATCTGAACCATTGTACTTTTCTGCAGCCGAGGCAATTCCTTCTGCAGCATCTTCTACATAGATAAACTCCCGGGTGGGTGAGCCATCTCCCCAGATCACAACTTCCTTATCGCCTTGGTCGACTGCTTCCACGCCTTCTTGATCAATGCCGGGATAACATGTGAGATTCTGGTCTAAAGTTATCTCCCGGAGCCATATAAATTTACAGGAGATCAGGAAAATAGAATTATAACCATACTGCTGCCGGTAAGATTGTGATTGCGTTAACAGCATCTTCTTAGCCAATCCATAAGGCGCATTGGTCTCTTCGGGGTAACCGTTCCAGATATCGTCCTCTTGAAAAGGGACTGGCGTAAATTTCGGGTAGGCACAGACAGTACCGATGGCCACAAACTTATCCACTTTTCGCTTCCAGGCTTCGTGGATCAATTGGACACCCATCATCAGGTTGTCATAGAAAAATTCGGCCGGGTGTTCGCGATTAGCCCCGATACCGCCTACATGTGCCGCGAGATGGATGATGAGATCTGGTCTGGCGTCATCCAACATCCGCTTGACATCCGATACTTCAACCAGGTTGTAATCTTCGATTTTTGGCACAAAGATATCTGTCGCCCCGCGGTCTTTGATATTCTTGATCAAATGTGTGCCCAAGAATCCAGCTCCACCGGTAACGCATACTCTTTTATTTTTCCAGAAATTATTCTCGGTCATTTATTCCTCAATTCAATCAGTTGCGGGTTAATTTTCCATCTCATTGATCTTGCTGGCAATATAACCAAATCCGTCATTCGCATAAGCTCCGAATTGCTGGAGGTCAATTTCTTTCTCTTTGTTCATTTTTAAAATGATATTTTCCCGGGTTTCTTCATTAAGGAACGAGGCTGCTGATCCATTGATAATCTCAGCCAATCCGAGTTTTTCCATCGTCTTTTGTGTATGCCCCATTTCCGGATCCTCAACAAAAGTGGTGCAAGCCAATGCATCCGGTTTTACATTTGCCAGGCACTCCCAAATCGTCCCCCATCCTCCCCGTGAGATCACTCCTTCTAATTTCGGGTCACCAAAAACATTGGCGCCTACATAACGGTATTTATTTTCAGGAAAATCTCGATTCAATCCTTTGCTTCCCAAAACGAGGCGATCATATTCGGGAGGAATAGAATCTGCGATCTGGTGGAGTTTTTTCAGATCGGTCCGGGTTCCGGATGGAACGAATAAATAGCTTTCTCTCTCCAGGACCTTCACTTCCGGACGGGCGAAAGCAAACGGAGGGGTGTGAACCACTTTCGGTGCATTGTAATTTTGCTTATAACTAAAAGCATTGATCCTGGGAATAAATTCAATATCAAATGAATCTTCCACCTCTGCCCACAATTTCGCATAGGGGAGCAAGTCGGCTGCAGCTTTCATGGTTTCAACCGAATGGTCTCCATCCGGGGACAATCCGTATAGATCAGACATTTTAGCGGTAAAGAAGAAATAACTCCGGGGTAAATTCACTCGAATGGGTAACGTCGTATTGATTGCTGCGGAGAAATCAGATCTATAGAAACCGTTTGTGATCCACACCATCCAGTGATGTGGCTGGAATACCTTCTTCCAATACTTTAGCAAGCTTATTTTCAATTGCTCGAGCACTGAATGGGTTATCATCCCTTGCCAGTAAGGCTCCAAATTCAGAGAAAGACAATTCCTTTTCAGCATCCAGCAGTAACGGTTTAAAGAGTTCCCCTAATTCAGTTGAAAGATAAATCCGTCCAGACATTTCCGGAATTTCATCTCGCAGAATGGATATTTGCGCATCACCGTAATAATGTGGAATAACAACCGGGTTATTTCCAAGGGCTTTGGCAAATCGGGAGGCCATTAAATATGGAGCGTTTCCGTGACTGGTGATCGCCAATAAGGCAGGTGTATTCATTTATGCGCCTGCTCTGGATAATCGACAAAAACCTTCAAACCATCCATATGGATGAGAGGAGTGTTTTCATCCTCCCCTACTGTTATCCCATGCTCCATGCAGGTAAGGCGGATCACATCTGCCATATCGCCAACTACATCCAAGCCGTACCTGGTGGTATCCGGCTTCTTTGATTGTCGGGATCAGTTCCGCTGCTCTTCCGCGGATTAGACGATAAAGTGAAAAAGACTGTTGAACAAAATCAACAGCTAATCTCGCTCGCAATGCAATTCCCTCGGGAGTGATAATATAACGCAATTTCTTACGGGATGCCCGTTTTACCTTGATGGCGCCTTTTTCGATCAATCGCTTGAGGTGCCAGTTAACCGTGCCAACAGCTATGCCCAGCTGATTCGCCAGCATCGACTGGTTCACATCCGGATCTTTTTCTATTCCCTCAAGCAAGCTGAGGTCATGCGCAGTGATAGAAGTTTCATCCATTATTATCAATATTCAACAATTGAATTATAACCTTTTTATAGGTTCGTCAGTCAAGACACCTAAAAAACAGGAAATATGTGTGTGGAAACTATTGTATTCACAATAAGCTTTTACCATCCAGATTAACTTTGTTGAATAATTCCACTTATGAAGATCACCCCATGTAATATAATCTATCCATATGAAATCAATTTTTTCGAAAGTATGGACTTACCATTGGATGACAGATGGAATGCCCTGGCTCTTATTGGGTATTGCCTTTTTCTCCTATGGTATCTGGATTCCTTTCCTTGGTTATTATGGAGACGATTGGTCTTATATATGGTTGTCGTTTAAAGTCCATGATTTGGCACATTTTTTTGAAGGTAACAGACCAAATTTGGTGTATTTTTACAACATAATTAATCCAATCCTCGGTCCCACTCCCTGGCACTGGCATTTATTTATTTTTGTCCTGCGCTGGTTCAGCATATTGGCATTCTGGTGGCTCTTATGTTCAATATGGGGAAAAGAGAATCGGGTCGTCCAATCCGCTGCTCTGTTGTTTGCTGTCTATCCAGGGTTTTTCCTTCAGGCAAATGCTGTCACCTTCTCAATAGTTTTTTTCTTTCTTACAGTATTTATCCTTTCGTTTATTCCGTTAATTTATGCCATCCGCTATCCCCGTTATCTTATTCCGCTAACAATTCTGGGTATGGTGTTATCGTTTATCAATCTATCAGGATCAGAATATTTTTACTTTCTGGAATTACTAAGACCACTAATAATCTGGCAGGCAGTAAATCGATATGGAGGATCCTTTGGGCAAGCTAAACGCATACTTGCACACTATTCAATATACTTCCTTCTATTCACTTCAGTCAGTATTTGGCGTGCTTATAATCAAGCACAAATCACCGGGAGTTATAAGTTAATCCTTCTTGATAACTTGCAACAAAATTTCTGGCTAACTTTACAAAACCTGGTTGGGAAGGTTTTCACCGACATTTACCACACAATGGTCTATTGCTGGATCTATATTTTTCACCCGGTTGAAATCTCCCTACAAAGCACTACATTCCATGTAATTTATATCGCTATCGTCTTGCTCGGAATATTACTTGTTGTTCTTGCTTCATGGAAGAATAAGTCTTCCTTGGATCAAAATAACTCAAAAATTTCCCTTCAATTTATCATTGTCGGACTCATTTCTGCTATATTAGCTGGAATTCCATTCTGGTTAACTGGTATTAAGATATTAAAAGATTATTCAACCACACGCTTCTACCTGCCTTTTATGATGGGTTCGGGAATGCTAATTGCTGGTCTGATCGGTCTTTTACCTTCCAAATTTCGAATAAATCAGATTGTTATAGCATTAATTATTGGTTTTTCCATCGGTCTTCAATTCCTAATTGGCAATTCCTTCCGACAGGATTGGGTATTGCAAAAGTCATTTTTCTACCAACTCAAAGAGCGCATGCCAGAAGTGACGCCAAACACGTTTTTTGTCATCAGCGAAAATCCAACAAAAAATGGCGAAGAGAATTCGCTGTCGGCTGGAATCAATTGGGCGTACGCACAACCCGATTCTCCTGCGAAAGTGAATTTCTATCTATATTTCATCCCCGAACGGATTCAATTTGATGTTGGAGCATTTGTTCCAGGAAGGACTTTTACTAAGCCACATCTTATCGGCGAGTTCTTTGGTACCACTGACCAGATCATCAGTATGAAACTCGACCAGCGCGGTTGTATCCGAGTATTAGATCCAGAGACTGACTATCTTTCAAGAAAAGGAGGGGAAATCTTTAAAGAAATGCTCTACCTTTCTAACCCCTCTGACCTCATCAACACCAAACCCGCTGCAGATTTTTCAAATCTCAACAAGGTGTTTTATTCACCACCCAAATCTAACTGGTGTTTGGATTATCAAATTGCAGAAAATAATGGGGCGTCTGGAAAATGGAGTCTTGTACGAAAACAGGCTGATAAAATTAATATTGAAGATTTTAATCCGGATCCGCTGAAAATAATGATATTTATCGATTCTTTTGCCTACTTTGATGAATGGAAAAATGCATATAATCTCGCTGAAAAAATAAATGCTGTTCCTTCCGATGAACCCGTTTTCTGTGCCCGGCTTACCAGGTTAGGTCAGATTTTACCTTCCTCATCAGAGAAAGAAAAATATCTGGCGTTAATGATGGTTCATTTCAATTGTGAGTATCGATAGGTGATCGTGGTTCTTGTATCTACCCGTTTATCGAAAGGCTAAAAGTAAAGAAGATGCTATTAATCTCTAAATTATTATTGACATTGGGTGAGAATGTTATATCAGTGGATAAACAAGATTAGTTCGTGTTCTTATACGTAAGGGAATACAGATGGCAGATATTATTTTTCAAGACGATTATAAAAAATATATGGCAGAAAGAATTCATCATTGGAACCAATTTTCCGTATATCCTACCTCTCAAAACCTTTTTAAACGACGATACCACTCTCGATTAAAAGTAATTTATTCGAATGCAATTCCGCAAGGAAGCGATGTTTTAGAAATTGGGTGTGGGCGAGGCGATTTATTGAATGCACTTCACCCATCTTATAGTATGGGGATAGACTTTTCTGAGGAAATGATAAAGGAAGCAAAGAAAAATCATCCGGATTTGCGATTTCTATGCCGGGATGCCCACCAACTCGGTGATATTAAGCATAAATTTGATTACATAATTCTGTCTGATCTTGTTAACGATTTATGGGATGTTCAAAGAGTTTTTGAGGAACTTAATAGGTTATCGAAGCCATCCACGAGGATCATCCTTAATCACTATAGTCGAATTTGGCAAATTCCCATAAAAATTGCAGAAGCTTTACATCTTGCTGTTCCCACAATGGAGCAGAATTGGTTAACTTTGTCAGACATGCAAGATATTCTTAAGTTAAGCGGATTCGAAATGATTAATTCGTGGAGGGAAATACTTTTCCCTATTACCATACCAATCATTGCTGATTTCTTTGATAAATTTTTGGTAAAAGTATGGCCATTTTCCTGGTTTGCTATGACCAATTTTATTATTGCTCGACCTGAACCAAATCATAAAACATCAAAACCTGCTGTTTCTATAATAATTCCTGCTCGAAACGAAGCCGGCAATATCTCTTCAATTATTAATCGCATTCCAGAAATGGGTGAGCTGACTGAATTGGTTTTTGTTGAAGGTAATTCCTCGGATAATACTTTTGATACAATAAAGAGTGAAATACTGTTACATCCAAAAATCAATGCCCAGCTAATTAAGCAGCCCGGCAAAGGAAAAGGTGATGCAGTTCGTGCAGGTTTTGATTTGGCTAAAGGTGAAATTTTAATGATTTTGGATGCTGATCTAACTGTTCCTCCAGAGGATTTACCGAGGTTTTACAATGCATTGATTACCGGCAAGGGAGAATTTATTAATGGGGTCCGCCTGGTTTACCCGATGGAAAAAGAAGCGATGCGGTTTTTTAACTTTTTAGGGAATAAGTTTTTCAGCATTGCATTTAGTTGGCTGCTCGGGCAGCCAGTCAAGGATACATTATGTGGGACAAAAGTATTATGGAAAAGGGATTACGAAAGGATTAAAGCGGGTCGTGCTTACTTTGGTGACTTCGACCCATTTGGTGACTTTGATTTGCTTTTTGGTGCCGCTCGTTTGAATCTACGGATCTTAGATTTGCCCATCCGGTACCATGAACGGATTTACGGTACCACCAATATTTCCCGCTGGTCTCATGGGTGGTTGTTATTAAAAATGGTGGTGTTTGCCGCTGGCAGAATAAAATTCATTTAGAAGGTGATTCATTGATAAGTGAACGGAATCAACACGAAATTGAACATGGTAGAATGCTTGCCAGTAAAGGTGCCGAGAGTATCTGGGGATGGGAATCCCCGGCTGGAAAGGTAAGGGCACAAAGAAGGGCTCGCCTTATCCTCTCCAGGATACCATCAGGAAACAAACAATCATATCTTGAGATTGGATGTGGGACAGGTGATTTTACCCGTTTATTTTCCCAATCTGGAGCATCAATCACTGCTGTGGATATATCAGAGGATTTGACGTCAATCGCCCGGAAGAACCTTTCAAACTATCCAAATGTAGATGTTATCACTTCTAGTTTTGAGGACCTGCCTAAGGACATCAAGTATGATGCTGTCATCGGATCTTCTGTGTTGCATCACCTGGATATTCAGCCAGCATTAACTCAAATATTTAACTTACTCGTTCCCGGGGGTACACTCAGCTTTGCTGAACCAAATATGCTCAACCCGCAGATCATGGTGCAGAAGAATATTCCCTGGATCAAAAAGAAAATGGGGGATTCACCGGATGAAACTGCTTTCTTTAGATGGCAGATTTCGAGTTACCTGCAAACAGCAGGATTTTTTGATATCCAAGTCACTCCATTCGACTGGCTCCACCCATTGATTCCGCTCTCATTGATTACCACTATCAGCAGTATCGGAAGTGTCTTCGAGAAAATTCCTGTCGTTAAAGAATTTGCAGGTTCGTTATTGATTTCAGCTCGAAAAGGTAGTGATTAATGACTGGCAAACAAACTTCCATTTCCTCTCTGAAACTTATGCCTGCCAGTTTTTATCGAGGTGTAAATTCTGATGATCCTATCCGTTTCTATTACTATCCAATATTTGGCCAGATGTACCGTCATCGAGTTGAATTATGTTTAAATGAATGTATTGGAGGGGAGAAAGTCCTTGAAATCGGATTTGGAACCGGTCTTGCTTTTCTAAATCTGGCTGAGAAGTATAAAGAGATACATGGCATTGACCTTACTGCTGACATTATTAAGGTAGCCATTGCATTTCAGGAAATCGGAGTAACGACTTATCTTAAAAACGGCAATATCCTTGATCTTCCTTATCCGGACAACACCTTTGACACTGTTCTCTTGATCTCAATTTTGGAACATTTACAACCCGGTGAGCAGGACCAGGCCTTTTCGGAAATCTCAAGGGTACTTAAGCCACATGGTCAGGTAGTCTATGGTGTTCCGGTGGAGCGTCCGTTTATGGTCACTATGTTCAAATTGTTAGGTTATGACATTCGCAAGGCACATTTTTCAACCGAAAAAAACGTATCGGATGCTGCTCTTAAAATAGTGAAAGAAAGAGAAAATTATACAAATGCGATCTACACCTCCATGGTTTGGAGTTGTGTATGAAATCGGTCATTTTACGAAAAGCTAGTTTTGTGCGCAATCGGTGATCTGGTACAAGCGTCTGCCGCGGTCATCAATTTGGATTTTCTTCAGGAGAATTGCACAATCACTTTTATATTCTGCCTTCGTCGCGAGTGATAATTTTTCCCAATCCTGGAGGTCAAAGTATGCATAGTCAAACCCGGCTCCCCGCAGTTTCGATGGTGATGGATCTTGTTTCAGCGTAAGCCATTCAGGTGAATCATTAAACCAATTCGGACTGGATTTCGTCGTTCGTCCAAAAATTGTTACCGCTCTTTCTGGAAATGCATCGTATACCAGTGAATTTTCGGGTAATTTATTCCAGGTTTCATTGAATATTTGCAAATCCATGGCATCGGTAAGTTCCCCGTTCGTCGGTCGTGAAATACCAGCCAGGCTTATGGCAAAAATAACAACACCACTTAATATACTTGTGCCATATACTGCAATTATCATCGTTTTTAGAAGGGTGTTACTTTTTTGGGCGATGGTCCATAAATATGGTACAGCAATCAAAGTACAAGTAAAGAGGAAGGATTCCAATAAACGCGTTGTACCACTCACTCCTCCACTGCCCTGATATAAGAGGAAAATTGTAAGTAGGCTTACCAGGGCACTAGCGCCTAATACGACATGCGTTATTTTATTACTTCTAAATCCACCGATCATAAACACAATTATTGATGGGGCTATAAGAAATATCGGGCCTATCTCTACTAGTCCAACAAATAAGTGATAAATATTATTAAAATATAGGATCCCCAGGTGGCCTGATACAAGTGCTGGCGGAAAAATAAACTTAACCGTTGTGTCGAAATATGAATTTGATGCAGTCTGCACGTTTAAAATCGATAAGAATTTTTCAGTTAACATTCCGCCCTGGAAGAGAGCAACAACCGCACCCGCGAAAGCAGGTATTGCAAGTGACAAAACTTCCATTCTATAAATGGTGTCTTTTTTCCAGAACAAGCTTAATCCACAAAGTACTAAGCCTGCTCCAAATAGGATAAACCAGACTTCATCCGCAAGTGCCAAAGCTGCAACAAAGATTCCTATCACGATTAATGAATACCTGCTTCTCCTTGATTGAAACGTCATCAGAATTAGCAAAATAATCATCACCGCTGAAGCGCCAATTCCTCCTATCGCCAGAATTAATGGTGGATTAATCCCGCTGGCGAAGGTAAATGGAAATGGAATGGGACCGGCCTCTATCATCCATGGCTTATAAATAGCTTCAAATAAGCTATTTCCTGTGTCGGCTCCCGAACCAATCAGATGAATTTGCGAATTAAGTATATTTTGAACAACAGGTGGTACAAGCAGAAGCAGCCATCTTATCCCTGAACTGAAGAGCAGGAATATCATCCCAAGCATTTCAGCTATACGACTCTGGGTCATACGCAAAATAAATTTCCCGCCCAGAAAAACTGCCGACACCATAAAAAAAGCACGTGTTACATCCAGGGCAGCAGCCGGGAATAATCCCCCAATTCGCATTATCTGAGCGGCTACCAGTAATAAAAAGTAGTGGTATCCAAACCTTATTTCCGGATTTAGGGGGAAATGTGGAGCAATGTCACCCGCTGCTAAACGTGAGACTGTCGGCAGGTTTTGAAAATCATCAAAAATTGGTAATCCACGACCAATTAAAGTAAATAATGCTAGGGCAGCAATGAACCAGAAAGTTGATGTCGTAATGAATATTTTCTTGATTTGGAGTTTTCGAAAATATTTTAACTTATATTCTAATAAAACCCCTGTTAACAATACCAAACCGGGTGCCAGCCAGAATCCAAATAATGGATTGATGATTTGTCCGAGTAAATTTGCAATCCAGTTTTCCAGAACAAGGCCAGTAGCTGCTCCCAGGAATAATGTTTCGTTTTCATTTGTAACAAACAAATTTGCGATAATTAATAATCCACCCATTATCCATAATATTGTCCAAAAGAAAATGAAGATCAAACCTTGAAATTCCATTACTTCCTACTGTTTATTCTAGATATATACTTCATTAGTAAAACAATGAATGTAGTAAATGATGCCGCAGGCTATTTGAGCGCAAAAGACCGACCAGAGGGTGATCCTTGCCAAATAATTATATTTGCCTAATGGTTTCTGGCTCAGGAAAAAAATAATAGATTGAAAAAACAGGATAAACAGTGTAATGTGTGTACTCCAGAGAAAGTTGCCACTGTAAATTGATTTGCCTCCTTCAGCCAGGAAATATCCATAGAATGATCCAATACCGAATGTTAACCAGGCAATCAACATAGCCTTGTTAAGAATGATTCTCTTAATATAGATTATTGTGATGCTTAATGGGAAGATATGCTGCCGGAGACGGTGCTGGCGATGGAAGGCGTCAGTCTTGGGCCGAGCCTCAGGCGCCGGGCGGGTTCGAACTCCACGGGCCGGTCTTCGAGATCCTCTCACCGGTCGCGATGCGCTGCCATTCCCGCTGAACAAGCCTGAGGTCAAGGCCGAGCCTGCCGGTCTTTCCTGGACCACGCCGTGATCGGCCTGCGGCACCCGACCAAACGCGTGCGTGATTCCGGCTCTCCGCCGGGGTGATGGCCGGGTTCCGGCAGACGCTCAGCGGCCTGGGTTTCACCGAGATCCAGACGCCCAAGCTGGTGGCCTCGGCCACGGAGAGCGGCGCGAACGTGTTTGCGGTGGACTACTTCGGGCAGCGCGCGTTCCTGGCACAGAGCCCGCAGTTCTACAAGCAGATCATGGTCGGCGTGTTCGAGCGTGTGTTCGAAGTCGCCCCGGTTTTCCGCGCCGAGCCGCACGACACCATCCGCCACATCAACGAGTATGTCAGCCTGGATGTGGAAATGGGGTTCATCCGGAGCCACCTTGACGTGATGGCGATCCTGACTGCGGTCATCCACGGCATCCTGGCGCATTTGCAGACGGCGCATGGGCCCGAAACGCTCTGGCGGCCCTGGCAGTGAAGACGCCGGCCGCCTGCCGGAACAATTCCCGGCCATCTACTTCCCCGAGGCGCAGGAGCTGATCCTGAAACGCTGGGGCGAGGACTGCCGCGGCGAGCCCGACCTGGCGCCGCAGCACGAGCGTTGGCCCGGCGAGCTGGGCGCGGGAGGAGTTCGGCAGCGATTTCCTGTTCGTCACGGGGTACCCGATGGGAAAGCGGCCCTTCTATACTCATCCGAACCCGGCCGATCCGAACTACTCCAACTCGTTCGACCTGCTCTTCCGCGGCGCCGAGCTGGTGACGGGCGGGCAGCGTTTGCACCTATACCAGGATTACCTGAATGCTGTGGCGGCGAAGGGCTATACCGACCTGCGGCCCTTCGAAACCTACTTCGAGACCTTCAAACTCGGCATGCCGCCCCACGGCGGTTTTGCCATCGGCCCGGAACGGTTTATCATGCAATTGCTCGGCCTGGAAAATGTCCGGCTGGCAACGCTGTTCCCGCTAATTCCTGACGCGGTTGACGCCGTAACGCGGTAGACTGGTATGGTAGATCAACTTGGTGGATTGGGTTCCAGTTTTCCCAAGTTGCTGGTCAACCACTCTACCAATCTACCAATCTACCACTCTACCAATCTACCGACTCACCATGCGCATACCCATCCTCTACCAAGACCCCGACCTCATCGTCGTGGACAAGCCCGCCGGCATCCCGACGCACGTGCCGGACCCGGGCGATCCGTATCCCGGGGATGCGCTGCGCATCGTCCAGGCGCAGACGGGGTTGCCCTACCTGGGCATGCACCAGCGCCTCGACGCCGATACGTCGGGGGTGCTGCTGTTTGCGGCGCGGCGCGAGGCGAACAAGGCGCTGGCCGCCGTGTTCGAAGGCCGGAGCGTGCGCAAGGTCTACCTGGGCGCTGGTCCACGGCGCGCTTCGCCGCGGGCCGAAGGTGTGATCGATGCCCCCATCGTCCGCGAGCACGGCGAAGCGGTACCGCGTGACGCACGCCTGCAGCGATCCGCGCTGGGCTGGCCGCGTGGACGCGGCATCGGGTGCTGGCGCAGGGATCAGGGATCAGGGATCAGGGATCAGGGGGCACGGGTCACGCATCGCGGGCGCGAATCACGCTTCACGCTCCACGCTCCACGTCGAACAC
>CAVWQC010000005.1:0-313525 GCA_963757065.1 uncultured Chloroflexia bacterium
CGCTTTTTCGGCAGATAACTCTTTTATTAGGATCCGGTCCCCTGTGAATAGAAATCGAAAAGCCCATTCTCCCGTTGGTGTGCTTATACCAAACCAGACTGTTCCCACCGGTTTGTGTGGCAATCCACCACCAGGTCCCGCAATTCCGCTGACCGATACGCCAATATCGGCTGACAGGGCTTGCCGGATTCCGCGTGCCATCTCAAGTACTGTTTCTTCGCTCACCGCACCGAACTTCTCCAGGGTGGCATGCTGAACGCCCAGCAGTTTTTCTTTTGCTTCATAGGCATAGGCAGTCACACTCCCGAGGTAATAATCAGAACTCCCGGGAATGTTGGTAATGCGGTGTCCGATCAATCCGCCGGTGCAGGATTCGGCCATCGCCAGTTTCAGACCTCTGGTTTTAAGCAGGCTGCCGATTTTTTCTTCCAATAATCTCGCCACTAAGTTCTCCGTTCAGATATATTCTAACCTAAAAATTGATGCGTAACCCTATTTCTTTCATCGATCCCCTCTCTATCGACTGACCCTCACAAGGAGTTGGTGTTAAAATATATGGAAATGGAAATCGCGCCAAATATTCAAAGCATACTGGATAACCTGCCCCTCAAACCCGGCTGTTATATTATGAAAGGCAGCGACGGGACTGTGATCTATGTCGGGAAAGCCATCAATCTGCGCAACCGGGTGCGCAGTTATTTCCATAAACTGGCGGAATGGGACCATAAAACCCGCAAATTGGTACCCAATGTCACTGATATAGAGTGGATCGTGGTCGGTTCAGAGTTGGAAGCTTTGATCCTGGAAATGAACCTGATCAAGAAGCACCGGCCGCGTTACAACGTCCGTCTGAAGGACGATAAGAAGTATCCGTATATCAAAGTGCATTGGATGGATGACTTTCCCGAAGGTTACCATCACCCGCGAGATGGAAAAGGATGGCAACCGTTATTTCGGTCCTTACACTTCCGTCTGGGCTGTGCATCAAACCATGGATCTGCTGCGGCGCATTTTCCCGTTCTTAACCTGTGACCGTGTGATCACCGGGATGGATGAGCGCGCCTGTCTGTACTATGATATCCATCTATGCTCGGCTCCCTGTATCGGGGTGATCGCCAAAGCTGCTTACCGCCAGAATATCGAAGACCTGTGCTTCTTCCTCGAAGGGCATACCAAACCCATCATTTCCCGCCTGCAGGTAGAAATGGATAAAGCTTCAGAGGACCTGAAGTTCGAGAAAGCTGCTGCCCTGCGCGACCAGATCCAGGCGATCAATACGGTGGTGGAAAAACAGAAGGTGATCAGTTCGGACCAGACAGACTCGGATGTGATCGCCATGGCTCGCGCCGATAACGAAGCCTGTGTGCAGATCTTCTTCATTCGGGCAGGAAAACTGATCGGCCGTGAGTATTTCATCCTCGAAGGCACTGAAGATTCCAGCGATTCAGAGGTTGTTTCGCAGTTCCTCAAGCAGTTCTATTCCGAAGCCGCCACCCTGCCGTCAGAAGTCCTGCTGCCCAACGATATTGAAGAAGCCAACATCATCAAGCAATGGCTGGCTTCCCGCAATAACAGCCACAAGGTGGAATTGCTGGTCCCGCGCAGGGGCGCGAATCATGACCTGGTGGAGATGGCTGCCGAAAATGCCACCGACACATTGAATTCATTGCGTGCCCGCTGGCAGGCAGATACCCACAAGCAGGCTGAAGCACTGGGTGAATTGCGAGATGCCCTGGGTTTGCAGGTTCCCATCAATAAGATCGAGTGTTATGACATCTCGAATATCCAGGGGACTGCATCGGTTGGCAGCATGGTGATATTCGAACAGGGCGTGCCCAACAAAAAGAATTACCGCCAGTTCAACATCAAGAGCGTGGATGGTCCGGATGACTTTGCGAGCATGGAAGAAGTGTTGACCAGGCGCTTTGGAAGGTGGAAGGCGGCCGAAGAAGAGAATATCCCGGGGAAGAAACCTGATCCGGCTTTTTCCATCCTGCCGGACCTGCTCATCGTGGACGGCGGTAAAGGGCAATTGGGTCGGGCGGTAAAAGTGCTGGAAACATACGGATTGCAGGAACGTGTTCCGGTGGTCGGGCTTGGCCAAACAGCAGGAGGAATTATTCCGACCTGGAATCGCTGAATCTGTGCTGCTGCCCAGACACAGCCAGGCGTTATACCTGATTCAACGCATCCGCGATGAAGCTCACCGCTTTGCCATCACCGCTCACCGCAAGAAACGCACAAAGACCGGCTTGGCTTCCCGACTGGATTCCATCCCCGGCGTTGGCCCCAACCGGCGCAAGGCGTTATTGATCCAATTCGGCTCGATCGAAGCCATCAAGGAAGCGACCATTGAGCAGTTGGCAGCGGTGAAAGGGGTGACCCTTCAGGTTGCCCGGTCTGTGAAAGCCGGACTGGAGTAAGAAGGTAGGGGTCGACCGGTGTGTCGACCCTTTTGATCGGTGTCAATTAAATAAAAACACCTTCCGAAGGTGATTCTTCCTACGGAAGGTGTTTATCATTTACAGAGATTCAAATTAAATATTGAACCGGATATTCAGGATATCCCCATCCTGGACGATATATTCCTTCCCCTCCAGGCGGAATTTGCCTTTGCTCTTGGCTTCATTCATGCTGCCCAGGGCGACCAGGTCGTTATAAGCCACCACTTCGGCGCGGATGAACCCTTTCTGCAGATCGGTGTGGATCTCACCTGCAGCTTCAGGTGCAGTTGCCCCGCGATGCACCGTCCATCCCCGGCATTCGTCCGGACCAACCGTGAAGAAAGACTGTAATCCAAGCAGGTCATAAGACAGCCGGATCATACGATTCAAGCTGGGCTCTTCGATGCCGTATTCCTGTAAAAAGATCTGCATCTCGTCAGGCGGGAGCTGGGCAATATCCATTTCCAGTTTCCCCTGCAGTGAGACAACCTGGCTGTGTTTGTGGGTGTAGTTGATGGCTGGTTCTTTTTGGCCTTCGGAAAGATTCAACACAATCAGGGTGGGTTTCCGGGAGAGGAAGCCATACCCGGAGAGCATTTTCTCTTCCTCGTGGCTGATCTCCATGTCTTTCAGGGGTTTCTCTTCGCTGAGCACTGCATGGAAACGTTCGAACAATTCGTGTTCACGATCAATGACTGCTTTTTCCCTGCCGGCGCCCTTCTTGCGTTCCTCCGCCAGGCGTTCCAGCTTGCGTTCGACAGCGATCAGATCATTCAGGATGAATTCGGTGTCCATGGCGGCGATATCACGCTGCGGATCGATGCTTCCAGCGGCATGCGGCACTTCATCCGATTCGAAGCAACGCGCCACATGGATGAAGCCATCCATCTGGGTCAGGTGGTTCATCAAAGTACCTGAAATACCGCTTTTCCCGGCGCTGCCATCCAACCCGGCAATGTCTGCGTACGTGACCTTGGTGTAAATTGTCTTCTTGGGGTTGAACATCGCGGAAAGAGTATCCACCCGTGGGTCGGGAACATCCACCACGGCGGTGTGCACTTCCAACTTTCCACCGGCCCCGGTAGGAACGGATCCGCGGGTGAGAGCATTATAGAGTGTGGTTTTTCCGGACTGTGGTAAACCAATGATACCTAAGCGCATAATTTTTTCCTGTGATTCCCGCTCATCTTGACCGGAGCGGTGGTTTTAGATATACTACAATTCGTTATAGATGCCGGAGTGGCGGAATTGGCAGACGCGCACGACTCAAAATCGTGTACCTTCGGGTATGTGGGTTCAATTCCCACCTTCGGCACCTCGATTATAACATGACCCCCTTGCAGTATTGCGGGGGTTTTGGTTTATTTATGGTTGGGGGTGAATATTTTATGGATAATTTTATTCCGGTTGTGATACCATTAAAGTACATCTGAATGTTCAATTAATAGACCTATTGGTAGATTGGAGGCAGATATGGATTCGATGAACAATATCCTGGCTGTCATTCTTGGAGGCGGTAGGGGCGCCAGATTGTATCCCCTCACAAAGTATCGTTCCAAACCTGCCGTCCCGATGGGCGGTAAATACCGGCTGATCGATGTTCCCATCAGTAATTGCATCAATTCTGGTTTGTATCGAATCGCGGTTTTAACCCAATTTAATTCCGTATCTTTGCACAGGCATATATCCCGCACTTACAGTTTCGATGCCTTCCACACAGGCTATGTTCAGATCTGGGCAGCCGAGCAGACTTCCAGTAGCTCGGACTGGTACCAGGGTACCGCTGATGCAGTTCGCAAACAATTATGGCAGATTAAGTCTGCTGACGCTGATTTTGTCCTCATTCTGGCTGGCGACCATCTTTACCGGATGGATTATGCGGCGATGGCTGACTTCCACTGCCAGAATAAAGCTGATATCACTGTTGCTGTCCAACCGGTTGCCAGGCATGATGCCAATCGCTTTGGAATCCTCAAGCGCGATTCGGGTTGTAGAATAACAAATTTTGCCGAAAAACCAGTAGACCCAAAAATTCTAGAGGAAATGGTGAGCCGCGACGATAAGAATAAACCTTATCTGGGGTCGATGGGGATCTATATGTTCAAAACAGATGTATTAATGGAGCTGATAGGCAACACCACTTTTGATGATTTTGGTGGTGATGTCATTCCATTTGCTTTGGACAAGAAAAAAGTATATGGCTATGATTTCGACGGGTACTGGGAGGATATTGGGACGATCCGATCATTTTACGACACCAACCTGGCGCTGACCTTGCCTGAGCCTCCTTTCAATATGTTTGATGCCAATAACCCGATCTATACAGCCCCGTTGTTCCTTCCCTGTTCACACATTATCAACAGTTCCCTGGAACAAACCCTTCTGGCTGATGGCTGCTGGATCGATTGCGCCACCATCCGGCATTCCAGCATCGGGGTTCGCAGCCGGGTGGAACATGGCAGCCAGATAGCGGATAGTATCATTATGGGTGCAGATTATTATGAGAAAGCTCGCCTTCGGTCCAAGCACAAGATACCTATCGGGATTGGTCCAGGCTGCCAGATCGAAGGGGCTATCATTGATAAGAACGCCCGATTAGGTGCAGGAGTAACCATTCGAAAATTTCCCCGGGGAACCGATATGGATATGGATGACTGGGTGGTCAGGGATGGTATAGTGGTTGTGCCAAAAGATGTTGAAATCCCAGCCGGAACCCGGATATCCCCTGAAATCCCGCTGTTTTAATTCATAGTTCGTGGAATATTTAACTTCATTGCCATAAGTGGGATTATCTTCGGTAGAAACGATGCAGGCATTTAATTTTCAACTCATCAATGGATATCCCATCCTGGATATGGATGGGATGAGAGTATTGCTGAACACCGGCTCGGCGGAAAGTATGGGGTTGCCTGGTGAAATAACCATTGCCGGGAAAATATCCCCGCTAAAAAAATCCACTCTCAGGTTGACCCCTGACATACTTGGGAAACAATTAGGTACTCCTGTAGACGTTATGTTGGGTGCAGATATCCTTACCCAATTTGATTTCAAATTGCTGCCCGAAAAAAGGCAGGTCATATTTACAAGCGGTGAGTTCCACCCTTACGGGTATTGTAATTATTTTGAGCTTTTCAACGGTGTGCCGATCACTCCCGTTTCTGTATTCAATCAGGATATCCGGCTATTCTTTGTTACCGGTTCACGCAGATCCTATTTGAAACAGGAGTTATTGAAAAAGATAAATCCCACCGGAACAGCAACTGATTACTACCCGGGGTTGGGATCTTTTGAGACGCCCATCTTCAATGTGACGATCTGGGTTGCCGGTTTTGATGTGGAATTGGAGGTTGGCATCCCGCCAAAACCGTTGCTATCCATGCTGGATCAAACCCATTCGCAGGGGGTTTTGGGTGTGGATGTTCTGCAGGGGTTTGAGGTGTGCCTGGCGCCCCGTCGCCGTGAAAGCATCTGGTGGAAGCGCGGCAGCGGAGGGGGGCAGGAACTGGAAGGTCAACGCCGCGACCCGAATGACGTTCCCGGATATTATTATTAACCCACGTAGGGGTCGACACACATGTCGCCCCCTACGTTATGTTGTGTTTCTGGATTATCGTACCAAATTATTGAATATACGTCTTTACCTGCGGGTCATCCAGGAAGACCAGGTTCAAAATACCGGCAACAACTGATAACACATTGCCGTAAATGATGTTGGCGATTTCGAAAATGGCCAGAGTCTTGATGGTATTTGCGGCTACTAACTTACCGGAAAGCATCTTTGATGCATATACGATCTCAAAGACACCCAACACCAGCGGAAGCACAGCCACTGGCAGGCACAATAGACCGACAATGCTGACGATCGCCGCACCGGTAATGGATAAACCTGCTAATACATTCAAGATACCGTTAACCAGCATGATAATGGCTATCGCCTGGACTTTTCCAGGTGTGGATTGGTTTGGCATAACAATTTGTTCAGACATTTTTTCCTCTTTTATTAATGATTTATTGATTTCTAAGAATGTATACGCGAGAGTGACGAGTAAGTTGCAATGATTTCCTGTTTCAGTAATAAAATTTCTTGATTGACCGATAAAAGAAATATTATCTCTATTGGAGCAAAATTATGAAATCGTTGGAATGGAAAGAGACTTATTCTGTAGGAGTCCAGTTACTAAATGATCAGCATAAAGTTTTGGTAGGTCACTTAAATACAATTTATCAATTATTCGATAGTCCCGATAATAAAGATCGGGTAGGAACTTTGCTCACCGAGTTGGAGCAGTACGCAGTGGTTCATTTTAAATCCGAAGAAGACCTGTTTACAAAATATAAGTATCGCGAACTTGATAAACACGCTCTCGAACACCGCTTCTATGAACAGAAGGTAAGTGAATTCAAGACGAGATTCGACTCATCTGACGAAAAAGTAACCCTGGATATGCTTGAATTCCTGGCAGATTGGTTAACCGGTCATATAATGGGCAGCGATCAGGAGTACCAGAGATATTTGAATAATTGTGGGGTATTTTAAATACTAACGTACCCGGAAAAATATTAGTGTATCGTTCCTACCTTTCATAGATGAAGAGGTTTTTCTATGAAAATCGGATGCATTAAATGCTGCAGACAAGTTTAAGATTTGGTACAATAATCTCAGAATACATCCTTTCCCCTGTACAGGTAAAAGCTATCATG
Source organism: uncultured Chloroflexia bacterium (assembly GCA_963757065.1). Taxonomy (GTDB): domain Bacteria; phylum Chloroflexota; class Anaerolineae; order Anaerolineales; family Anaerolineaceae; genus PNON01. The sequence goes on from CAVWQC010000005.1 coordinate 7,146, forward strand.
GATACTAATCCCGAATTCCCGTATGATTTTATTGATAAGGTCATCATCTCCAAAGACGATATTCAAAAGCGCGTACAGGACCTTGGCCGGCAGATCGCCATCGATTACAAAGATTCTGAAAAGCTCCTGCTGCTGGGATTGCTGCGCGGCAGCGTGGTCTTTATCACCGACCTTATGATGCATGTTTCCCGGCCGATGACGATGGATTTCATGTCCGTCTCCTCCTATTCCGGTTCCGAATCCAGTGGTTTTGTGCGCATAGATTCCGATCATAAGACCAACATCCGCGGCTGGGATGTCATCCTGATCGACGACATCGTTGATTCGGGTTACACCATTAAAACCGTATCCCGCCTTCTCCTGGACAGGCAGCCCAAAAGCCTGAAAGTTTGTGCCTTGCTGGATAAGCCCGTCCGCCATAAGGTGGATATCCAGATCGATTACCTGGGGTTCTCCATCCCGGATTATTTCGTGGTCGGATATGGGTTGGATATCGACGAAAAAGGCCGCAACCTGCCTTACATTGCATCGGTTGACCTGAACAAATACAAGAAATAGGAAGATCATCATGCCATTAGAGATCGTTGTAGGCGCCCAATGGGGTGACGAAGGGAAGGGCAGGGTGGTTGACCTGCTCTCAGAAAAAGCAGATATTTCTGCCCGTTACAATGGCGGGGATAATGCCGGACACACCGTGACTGTCGGTGAGAAGATCTTCAAACTCCACATCATACCCTCAGGGTTTATTCATCCGAACACCATCGGCGTCCTGGGGAACGGCATGGTGATCAATCCCTCCACCCTGGTGGAGGAAATGGAAATGCTGAAGGCTGCTGGCGTGGAGGTTTCTCCCGCCCGGCTGTTCATTTCCGATGCAGCCCAGTTGATCACCCCCGCACACCGGCTGCTGGACGCAGCACAGGATGCCGCCCTCGGTAAAGCCCAGATCGGCACCACCGGGCGTGGAATCGGTCCGGCTTATGTGGATAAAGCTGCCCGGCGCGGTTTACGCACCGGGGAGATCCTTGACCTGCCTTCATTCAAACAAAGATTGATGGACCACTTTACTTCAACAAATATTACTCTCAAGGCGTTGTATCAGCATCCGGGGTTGGATGTGGATAAAAACCACCGCAGAATACATGGAAAAAGCGGCCATCATGCAGCCATACATCCGCCGCATTGGTCCTATCGTGAAAACAGCCCTGGATAAGGGCAAAACCGTCCTTTCGGAAGCGGCACAGGGGACTTTATTAGACCTGGAGCAGGGCACTTACCCGTTCGTTACCAGTTCCTGCACCACCGCAGCCGGCGTTTTCAGCGGGCTGGGGTTGGGAATTTATCCGGTCAATCGTGTGGTCGGTGTGACAAAATCCTTCCAGACGCGTGTCGGATCAGGACCATTCCCGACTGAACTGCTGGATGAAAAGGCCACACTACTACGCGGGACTGGCAGCAATCCATGGGATGAATTCGGAACCACTACCGGCCGCCCGCGCCGGGTCGGATGGCTGGATCTGGTGCTCCTGCGTTATGCCATAGAGATCAACGGTATCACAGAGTTGTTCATCACCAAAATGGACATCCTTTCCGGTATTGGCAATTTACCGGTGTGTGTTGCGTATGAAAGCCATGGTAAACAAATGACCCAGTTGGAACGCACTGCTGATGCTCAAAGCATGTCGCAGTATGTACCGGTCTATGAAACCCTTTCCGGTTGGCAGGAAGACCTGACAAAAGTTCGTGATTATGCTGATTTCCCGGCAGCTGCGAAGGAATACATACACTTTATTGAAGAGCAATGCGGAGTTCCGGTGCGGATGATCTCTGTCGGTCCAGAACGTAACGCTGTAGTAAAGAAGAACTAAATATGGAAGATTACAGCAGCTATCAGAGTCCTTTCAGCTGGCGATACGGATCGGTCGAAATGCGCCGTATTTGGAGCGAGGAAAACAAGCGGCTCCTGTGGCGCCGGTTGTGGGTGGCAATGGCGGAGACGCAGGTCGATTTTGGATTAGTGTCAACGGAACAGGTGCAGGATCTGAAAGACCACGCCAGTGAGATCGATATCCCGGGTGCGCTCCAGATCGAAGAGAAGCTGCATCACGACCTGATGGCTGAGATCAAAGTCTATGCATCACAATGCAAAGTCGGCGGGGGAATCATCCACCTGGGTGCCACCTCGATGGATATCAAAGATAACGCCGAAGTACTTCAAATGAAAGCGGGACTGGAACTGGTCAGCCAAAAGCTGGCTGTTTTATTGGAATCCCTGGCCGGTGCAATGGAACAATATGCTGCGCTGCCGGTCATGGCGTTTACGCATCTGCAGCCAGCCGAACCGACCACGCTCGGCTACCGCCTGGCAAATACCGGGCAGGATCTGCTGGCTGACTGGCAAGCGATTAAAGAATTAATGTCTGCACTTAAAGGCAAGGGATTCAAAGGTGCAGTCGGGAATGCGGCTTCTTATGTCATGCTGTTTGGTGAAGATGGATTTGATCGTTTTGAAAGCACCATGAGCGAAAAGCTGGGTCTGCCTTTTTATCCGGCAGCCACCCAGACCTATACCCGTAAGCAGGACCTGAATGTGTTGAATTCGTTAGCCAGCCTGGGGGCGACACTGTATAAGTTCGCCCTTGACCTGCGCCTGCTGCAATCTGAAGCGATCGGGGAAGTGGCGGAGCCATTCGGGGAAGAGCAGGTGGGCTCTTCTGCCATGCCATTCAAGCGCAACCCCATCCAGCTGGAGAAGATCACCTCGCTGGCACGCGAGTTATCCGCCATGCCGGCTGTAGCCTGGAACAATTATGCCCATTCGATGCTGGAACGCACCCTGGATGACAGCGCCAACCGGCGCAGTATATTACCAGAATCCTTCCTGATCATCGATGAGATTCTAGAGTCCTTTACGAAGATCATTCAAGGGTTGCAGGTAAAGACTCAGGCTATCGATAGGACGCTGGCCAATTTTGGACCTTTCGCAGCAGTGGAGCGGGTACTGATGGCTCTGGTCAAAAAGGGTATGGACAGGCAGGCAGCTCATGCCCTCTTACGGAATCACAGCTTGAAAGCCTGGGAAGCTGTTCAGCGGGGAGAGAAAAATCCATTAATAGACCTGGTGGGCTCGGACCCAGCCATTAACAGCAAGATATCTAGCTATGGAATTGGATGAATTGTTCAGGGTGGAAAGCTATACGGGTATTGCCGAAAAGCGCGCACGGGAAATGGCAACGGCAATACGCGATCAAATCTCTCGTTAAATCTATCGCAATTCACCAACTTAGAATACGCTTTTCCCTGAGAGACAATCGCCGGTCTCGCTCTCTAATTTCCACCAATACCAAAATCTTTCCGATTTTTGTATAGCTTTAATATCGACTAATTCCTAATCACTCCTCACTAATCACTTTTCTTCCATCCATTCTCCTATTCTCTATATCTCCAGTCACTCTTCTCTTTACCCCCCTTGACAACCCGACAAATCGGTATACAATAATACAAAGATACAATGATACAATTTGTTTATTGTAGAAACGGAGATTAATGAATTGAAAGCCATCCAGATTGACTTTAGGGCAGGCTCACCGATCTATATCCAGATCGTGGAACAGATCAGGCAACAGGTTGCCTCGGGTGAACTCAAACCGAACGACCAGCTGCCGACCGTCCGCCAACTTGCATCCGAACTGCGGGTCAATTTCAACACGATTGCCCGAGCATACCGGATCCTGGACGAAGCCGGTTTGATCTCGACCCAGCAGGGGCGGGGAACCTATATTCTGGAAGAAACCACCCCGGAAATGAGCCGCAACATTAAAGAACAATCATTACAGGAGATGGCAAGAACTTTTATACACGAAACAAAACAACTGGGTTTTTCCCTGGACGAAGTCGTATATGCCCTGAAAAACTCCGGTGACGAAAATATAATGAATGACGATTTGACAAACTGAAAGGCAGGAGAAAATGACTTTATCAAGCATGATTAATAAAAAAGGGCAAAAGGGAAATTTGCCCAAGATCGACAACATCCATATTAACGGGATTGCCCTGGCTATATTCTTTGTATTTATGCTAATTGGCATCATCGGAGCAGCTCTGATGGATTCCAAAGTTGCTGATTGGATCATCGGAGTTTTCGTGGCAGGATTAACCTTCATCGGTTTCATCTTCCTGTTCTCGTTCAAGGTGGCCCAACAATGGGAAAAGGCGGTTGTGCTTCGCTTTGGAAAATTCCGCCAATTGAAAGGACCCGGCGCGTTTTGGGTGCTGCCATTGATCGATCAGACACCAACATGGATTGATCACCGTGTAATGGTGACACCCTTCAGCGCGGAGAAGACTCTGACCAAAGACACTGTTCCGGTGGATGTGGACGCAGTCTTGTTCTGGCTGGTATGGGATGCAGAAAAAGCCGCCCTGGAAGTGGAAGATTATCGGGCAGCCATATCCTGGGCATCCCAGACGGCATTACGCGAGATCATCGGTCAAATGACACTGGCTGACATCCTGGTCGGACGCGCAAAGATGGATGCTGATCTGCAAAAGATCATCGACGAACGCACCACCCCCTGGGGTATCACCGTTCAATCGGTTGAAATCCGTGACGTGGTCATCCCCCGCGATCTGGAAGATGCCATGAGCCGCCAGGCCCAGGCTGAACGCGAACGTCAGGCCCGTGTCATTCTGGGTGAATCCGAAATGCAAATCGCACACAGTTTCTCTGAAGCGTCGAAGGCATATATCAATAACCCGACCGCTTTACACTTGCGCGCCATGAACATGCTCTTTGAAGGCTTGAAACAAAAAGGCGCCCTGGTCATCGTCCCCAGCAGTGCTGTAGACACTATGAACCTGGGTGGATTAAGTGGCATGGTCTCCCTGGCGCAGAATAATCTGCCGCCAGAGATGAAGTTGTAATAAAGATATGTTTCACGTGAAACAATGTTGCAAAGAAATCGTAATATTTAGAATTGGAGAAGAATGTCTACAAAGAATAGTTTGATCATTATTGTTTTACTGCTCGCTCTCACACTGGGAGTTAGCCTGTTTTTGGGAAATCAGATGCCCGAACAAATGGCTTCCCATTGGAATGCCGCGGGGCAGGTGGATGGTTACAGTGATAAGAACACAGCCCTTTTCCTGGTTCCGGGTATGGAACTAGCGCTGGTTCTATTGCTCATGGGTGTACCCATGATCGATCCTCGCAAGGAGAATATCCAGAAGTTTCGCCCCCTCTACAATGTATTCGTGATTGTAGTATTGGGATTCATGTCCTACGTCCATGTTCTCACATTGTTGTGGAATCTTGGGTGGAAATTTGAGCTGGTGGTTTGGATGATTCCTGCTTTTGCGGTGTTGCTTTATCTTTGCCGGAGTCCTGATGGGAAAAGCCCAGTCCAACTGGTTTATCGGGATCCGTACCCCGTGGACTTTGAGCGACAACCGAGTATGGGAACAGACCCACCGGATCGGAGGAATCGCATTTAAGGTTTGTGGTGCTATCAGCCTGGTGGGATTGATCTTCCCGAGGTTGGCTATCTGGTTCCTGCTGATCCCGCTGCTCGGTACTGCATTCGGTTTGATCCTGTATTCATACCTCTTTTATCGAAGCCTTCATAAAGGTATGGCGTAATTGTTTCACGTGAAACATTCGGTTGAATTATGAAAAACATCATCGAAGTGAATAATTTGGTAAAAGAGTTTGCGTCAAAACGTGCGATCAATGAATCTGTCGTTCACAGTTAAACCCGGTGAGGTATTCGGGTTGCTGGGTCCAAATGGGGCGGGGAAAACGACTACCATTCGAGTGTTGAATGGGTTACTTCCGCTAACTCAGCGGAGAAGTGCGAATATTCGGGGAAAACCCGATTACTTCCGGGGAGATGATCCGCTCCCGGGTAGGAGTGCTCACAGAAACACCCGCCCTGTATGAACGATTAAGTGCTCATGAAAACTTATTGTTTTCTGGTAGATTAACCGGTGTTCCAGAAGTGGAGCTTGAGCAGCGTATATCGCAGATTATGGGTTTCTTCGATCTTGAAGATCGCATGAATGATAAATGCGCCGGTTTCAGTAAGGGAATGAAACAGCGCATGGCGCTGGCGCGAGCTTTGTTGCATAGACCGGAATTGATCTATCTGGATGAACCTACCTCCAGCCTGGATCCGGAATCAGCTCAACAGGTAAACGATTTGATCGATAAGATCAGTCACGAAGACGGTCAAACTGTATTTTTATGCACACACAATCTGGTGGAAGCTCAAAGGTTGTGTGACCGGGTAGCGGTGATCAATCGTGGAGAGTTGTTGGCTCTCGGTACCATGGAGGAATTGGCTAAATCATTATTTCCGGGAGTCTGGGTTGAAATTGAATTCCTGCACCTGCTTGCTGAAGATATGGTTGAAGCTATGAAAGGTCTCCCGGGTATTCAACAGTTAAGGCCGGAGGGTAACGTTCTGCATATCCAGGTGGTAGACAAGCCGGCGATATCCGATATCATCTTGCGTCTTTCTTCGGTTAACGCAAGGATCACACGCGTTACTCCTCGAGAAGTCACCCTTGAAGAGGTCTATTTTGCATTACAAAATCATCAATCAGGTGCTGTTATGAAAACTAGAAGTGTTTGGGCGATCGCCCGTAAGGATCTTATGGAGGTGCAGCAAAATTCAATGGCCTGGAAGCCGGCGATCATCGTTCCTTTTGTCTTCTTTGTTTTGATACCGGTAGTGATCTTGGTCCTTCCTGGAATACCGTTCTTTCAAAAACAGGCCTTCAGTTCCAATGTATCCATTGAGCAAATCCGGTCAGTACTTCCGGCAGAGATCCTGTCATTAATTGCCGGGAAAACAGATGCCCAAATCTTTCCTTTTATTTTCCTGGGTTATCTCTTTGCACCCATGTTTCTGATCATGCCGTTGATGCTTTCTTCCATTGTTGCGGCCGAATCTTTTGCCGGGGAAAGGGAGAGAAAAACGTTGGAAGGCCTCCTGTATACCCCGGCTTCGGATATTGAACTATTCCTGGGGAAGGTTTTGGCAGCATTAATTCCAGCACTGCTTGTATCCTGGATTAGTTTTATCGTCTATACGATCGTTATCAACACGCTTGGATATCCTTTAATGGGTGAGGTTTGGTTTCCGCTTAATTCCTGGTGGCCTTTGATCTTCTGGATCACTCCCGCCATTGCAGTTTTGGGTATTTCGGTGACTGTGCTGGTATCCTCCAGAGTCAATACTTTCATGGAAGCATATCAGTCAGGAGCGGGGTTGGTCGTCCTGGTTTTAGGTTTGGTAGTCGGCCAGGCAACCGGCATAATTTACTTGAATGTTCCGATTGGGATGTTGGTCGGTCTGGTATTCTGGCTGATCGATGCGGTGTTAATCTGGTTTTGTTTAAAATCATTTAAGCGCAGTCAATTAATTGGAAAACTATAAAATAGGAGTATCGAATGGAAGAGCAGTTACTCTGGGAATACAGGGTGCAGAATTTTGGAAACGTATGGAAGTCTTATAAACCGGAAGAAATGACCGCTGAATTAAACCTCTGGGGTGAGCAGGGTTGGGAGGTTGTCTCTGCCTCTGTCACCCCCAGCAGCACGATAACGGTCATTGCAAAGCGGCCGTTATCTGATTTTGAAAGACGCAGGCGCTCCAGGCCGGACTATAACTCGTAGAACGTTTGTTCTGTTTGCAATATTATTAGGATATTAGACAAAACAAAATAATTAGATTACACTTTATCTATGTCGCCTCGAAACACAGGGCAATTAGATACAGATACCCGGCGTTATCTCCATCAATTAATAAAATTGGTGGAGATTAGTCTTACTTTAAATTCCACCAAAGAACCCGAGGAATTGCTTCAATCGATCATTCTTACGGCAACCGATTTATTGGACTGTGAAGTTGCGTCAATATTATTGTACGATCCAGAATCGAAAAAGCTTAACTTTGCTGCTGCAACCGGCACAAATCACCAATTGCTGGCTGAGATTCCTGTTCCCAGCGATCAGAGTATCGCGGGTTATGTATTTAGGGAAAAGAAGCCGATCCTTGTTCCGGATATTCATAATGACCCCAGGCATTACGATCTGGTAAGTGAAGAGGTCCACTTTCGTCCGCGGAACATGGTCTGTGTTCCGATGCTGATACGGGATCAGGTCATTGGTGTTTTAGAGGCTTTGAATAAAATAGACGGTGTTTTTTCCAATGACGATGCCGATATTCTGGCGATCATTGCTTCGCAGGCTGCTGTAGCAATTCAGAATGCCCGCCAAATGCAGGCTCTGCAAAATGCATATGCTGAAATTCGCCGGGCGGACGATATAAAATCACGATTTCTCGCTCTGGCGTCACATGAACTTAGAACTCCGTTGCAGCATGTCCTCGGCTATGCGGGATTGCTGCTCGAATCTGAGGACCAGGATGTGATCGAAAAAGCCGACCGGGTTGTGAAAGCCGGCAACCGGATGAAGGCCATCATTGAGTCCATGACCAGCCTTGATCTTGATCCGCCAGGGAAAATTGGAAGCCGAGTTCAAATTGCAGCCGATCCAGGCGATCCTCGAAAAAGCATTACAGGAAAAGAGACACGATATCATTGACCACAGGCATCTGGTCGAGTGGCACGTTCCCATGCAGCCGATCATTATTAAGGCTGATGAGAAAGCACTTACCCAGGTGTTTATCAATATCCTCGACAATGCCATCCGCTTTACACCGGATAACGGGCAAATATCCATCGATGCCAAACGCGATAAAAACAAGATACTGATATCAATATCAGACAGCGGTACTGGAATACCTGAAGATGAGCTTGAAAATGTCTTTAAGGACTTCTACCAATTGGAACAGCATCTTACCCGCACACACGAAGGGCTTGGGTTGGGTTTGACCATTGCCAGGGGAATAGTAACCATGCACGGCGGGAAGATCTGGGCAGAGAGAATTAGTGATGAAAGCGGAACCATCATCACAGTATGTCTACCCGAAGGCAATATGCCTTCAACCGGGACTCTCAAGCGGATCATTGCACAGACTTAATATAAGCGACTGCTTTCCCTTTGATGTCGTCCATTGCTAAAACCAGGCGGTGCTCCGGGCGATAATCTGCCACATTGATCACCCGTAAGTAATCTTCCATTTTTGTCATTTCAGGTAAAAAAGCCAGCAGACGGTTGGGTAAACCATCAAAGAAGTTGCGATTAAATTGCATGTCCGGATGATCCAGGTAGATTGCCAGAGGATAGATCTGTGATTCCAGCAGGTCCTGAAAGAAATGCGTTCCAAATGAAGGTTCCGGAGCATTCCCAAATCCCTCGCCCGTTACTTCAACCAATGCCCTGCTATTATAAATATCTCCATAGTTCACATTGAGTCCGAGATCTGTATTGGTTGTTCCCCATCTGCCGGGTCCTACGCATATGAACTCCTCTTTTATTAGCAGTGTATTCAATCTTCCGATAGCCCGGCACAGTTCCACCCGTTGCTGTTGAGACTCCATGGCATAATACTTTTCGGGGGGAACGTAAATCACATATTGGATATCTGGAATCAACCCTTCGGGGACCATAAAATTGGTGGAAAATATGACTTCATCCTCTTCCAAATTAATTGGAATCTGAACATGGGCTGCCATTTCCAGCTGGCTCTGGGGTCGGCATTGAAGGATGGTGATATCCACATCCGGTTTTTCAGCCAGCAGGTCTTTGATCTGGGCTGTAAACTCAACATCAACTGGAGCCTGGTAATGGGTTTCCAATGTATGCAGTATGTGCCGCATGTCTGCAGCAAATGATGTTCTTTTCAGAAAGTCTTCCATTGTGATAACCAGGTCAGATATCTTTCCTCCGATCACCGTTGAGCGTATGGAGCTGAAGTATCCATCCTGTTCAACTTGGGCAATATACCGTAAAGCTTCATAACTTTCATCCAGTACTTCATCAATCGGGGCTACGGAAAATTCATTCTTCTTCAAGTCGATCAGGTCAATGAATTGCTGCGAATACCTGCGGATGGCTTCGGGAGAGGAGTTCGGCCGAAGCGATGGATGACTTAATGCAACCAACCTTGGATAGTCATTTCCTACCCGGTCCACCGCTCGTGTCCCCATACCCCACACCAGGCGTATAAATCCATCCTCGCGCCGGATCTGCGGAGCCCACCTGTAAAGATTTCTGCTGAATGCCACACCGGCTGCCTGCGGGAAGAAATAGTCCTTAAACTTTTCCCCTTTTACGACCTGAATAAGAATTGCCATCCTTTCGTCGTAATCCTGCAATCCTTTGCTCCGGCGGTAGAGCAGGGCGTTTGGGTTTAGTGTTGAGGAATAGATCCGTGCGATCGCTCTGGTTAATTCCGATAGATTCTCGTCCACCTTCCCCTGGTTGGGGCAGAAGAAACTGTCATACTTTCCGGCAAACGATGTCCCAAAATTATCTTCCAATAAGCTGGATGATCGCACAATGAGCGGCTTATTCCCTATCTTTAGTAATATGTTTTCCAGCTTGTCTATTACCTCAGTCGGGAAAACTCCTTTTACAAAATCTTTCTCTATCTCAGGAAACTCAGCTCGCATTTGTTCTTCGGGTTTATATTTCTGGTCATTCCAGTGGACCAACGAATTCAATTCCATGAAAGTATAAAAAATATCTGCACCCAAATAAAAGGTTTCAGGAATGCTAACTGTTGATTTTATTTCTTTTTCCGCAAGGGTCTGTAATATCCGGTAAGCGAGCAGCATTCCAGCTGCTTTCCCCCCTATCCGTCCGTTGCCAATTTTGTGGCGGCGTATCTCATACAGATCGTTTACAGTGAACCATCCGCGAGCAACATTGATATACCTCAGTTGGTCGCTAATGAGATTGCGAATAAGGACAACTTTAAGTTCACTTAATCTGGGGATAAGCTTTACTTTTTCCTCTTCAGGCATCCTTTCGATGATCATGGCCTGTTCAAGGATGAGATCCTGAGGCGCCAACTCAGGGTTAATGGATAAAAGCGAATCCCGCGCTTCTACACCATGTTCCTGCAATATACTTGCAATGATCTCTTCGAGGGCGTGAATATCGAGGTTAACGCTGAAATAATAATCTGTTAACTGGTCGCGCATAAAACAAAGGCGTGTTTCCCAAATTTCATTTGATTCTTCCTGCAGTGGATCGTTTATTCCTTCCCGTTGCTGTGATTGGGTGGCTGCCAATCGCACTTCGTCCTCGAAAAAATCTCTCTGTAAAATACCCTGTGAATACATCATCTTTCGCATTCTCGAGCGAATCCGTCCGCCCAGTATCGGGTATTGGATTAATGTGAGGTGCGTTGTCAGCAGTCTATCTGATGCAGCAGGAAGAAAATTGTATGGTTGCATATTTTCATTATAGCAAACTGGTATAAATGGGATGTGTAATTAATAAGGTTCTTTGTGTAAATAAAAAGATGGCGGACTAAACCGCCATCTTGATAAATAAATATCATTCTTAAAGATGCATAGGCATGATGACGTGAGTAAAACTATCATCGCCTACGGGGTGGATGACTCCCGGTGTATTTGCAGCCGTGGTTTCCAGAGCGACATTCGGTGATTTGATCACTTCCAATACCTCGCGTAGAAATCGTACATTGAAGGCGATGAGTAGAGGAATTCCTTCGATGGTTGCGTCAAGGACCACATCAGACGAGCCGGTCTCTTCGTTGGCGGCGTTCATTTCCACAATACTGACCTGGTCATCGCCCATCGGCTTGAGGTTTACCCTGGCGACATTTGATCCTTCCCGGGCAAAGACTTCCACCTGTTTGCAGGCTTTGAGCATGCTCGAAGTGGACAGAATGGTTCTGGTTTTGTAATTTCTCGGAATGATCTGATTAAAATCCGGGAATTTACCTTCTATCATCTGCGAAGCAAGTTCCACATCTTTGAGTGTAAATATCACCTGTCCCCGTCCAGCAGGAATGGTCATGGTGACCGATTGTTCACTTCCCTCAGCTATCCTTGCCAGTTCACTTAATGCCTTGGCTGGAATGATGACCGAAAGAGGAGTTGCAACAGGGGAGGATAATGCGGCTGTCTTCACTGAAATCCGAAAACCGTCCGCTGCCGCCATGGTCATTTCATTTTCAACTATGGACAATTGTGCACCCATAAGCACCGGTCGGGCTTCATCCGGTGAGGCAGCAAATACAACCTGCTGAATCATCTCTTTTAGGTCAGCTACATTTAATACAACACCTGAATCCGGGTCCGGAACAGGCATTGGTGGGAATTCCTGCGAATCGATGCCTTTGATATCACTGGAAGTCGTTGTGCATTTAATCTCGATGCTTTGTGTGCGGGAATTTAATGTTAACCAGAGGATCTCGTTTGGCAGTGTGTTTACCAGGTCAGTCAGCGTCCTGGCTGGAATGGTGATGGAACCTTCCTCTTCTATCTTTGCCCCGATCCAGCAGGTAATACCCATTTCGAGGTTTGTCGCTGAAAGGCGTAGCCTTCCCTCGTCGGTTGCCAATAATACGTTTGAAAGAACCGGGAGGGTGCTTCTAGAAGCTACTGCTCGTGAAACGATGCTCAATCCATGTGCCAGGTTTTGTTGCGAGACGGATACTTTCATTATTAACCCTCATTATTCGAGATTATTAAATAAGTATACAAGAAAATGTGGAATTTAAGAAATGATTCAAACATATTTTACTCGATAGCACAATTTTTTGAAAACTCGATTCTGCTATAATTATACGTAATCAGGTTTTAATTACATTTCCCGCAGAGGAGATATTATGGACCCCAGTAAGCTGTTTTACCTTGGCCGTAAATTTGATCTATCCACCGGTAAATCCACATCGGATACTGTTTATTATGATCCAGCCGATTTAACTACCCATGGTGTTGTCACCGGTATGACCGGCTCCGGCAAAACGGGTTTATGTATCGGCTTATTAGAGGAAGCGGCTTTACAACATATCCCGGCGATCATCATAGACCCCAAAGGCGACCTGACCAACCTTGTGCTCCATTTCCCCAATCTCTTACCGACAGATTTTCAACCCTGGGTTGACCCAGATGCTGCTCGGAAGGCTGGTAAAACAGTAGAAGCGCTCTCACAAGAAACAGCTAAATCCTGGAGTGACGGATTGACCGCCTGGGGAATCGGTTCGGACCGCATCAAAGCCTTGTCTGATTCAGTTCAATTTTGCATTTACACTCCCGGATCCGATTCCGGCATACCGGTAAGCATTCTCTCCAACCTGAAAGCTCCCGAGTTATCCTGGGAGGGAAACCGCGAAGTACTGATGGAAAAGATCATCAGCACGGTCTCAGCTTTGCTTGGTTTGGTTGGGTTGGAGAACATTGATCCTGTCCGTTCCAGGGAACATATCCTGTTAACTAATATTTTCCAGAACGCCTGGAGTCAGGGGAAAGATCTTGATTTGTCAGAACTCATCTTGCAGACCCAGAGCCCGCCTTTTGAAAAATTGGGTGTCTTTCCCATGGATCGGTTCTACCCGGAAAAAGACCGGACCGAACTGGCCATGCTGCTAAATAATATCCTTGCTTCCCCTTCCTTCCAGATATGGATGTCTGGTGACGGGTTGGATATCGGAAAGATGCTGTATGCACCAGACGGAACTCCCCGGCATTGCATATTCTATGTCGCTCACCTGTCCGACACTGAACGTATGTTTTTTGTCACTTTACTTTATTCTTCCATTGAATCCTGGATGCGGCAGCAGACAGGCACCAGCGGATTGCGTGCCCTGGTTTATTTTGATGAGATCATGGGTTATCTGCCGCCGGTGAGCAATCCACCGTCCAAAACAGTCATACTACGCTTATTGAAACAGGCACGTGCATTTGGAGTGGGGTTACTCCTGGCCACCCAGAACCCGATCGACGTGGATTACAAAGCGCTCTCCAACGCAGGGACCTGGTTCATTGGAAAACTGCAGACTGACCAGGACAAGCAGCGCCTGTTGGATGGATTGGAAGGTGTGGCTGGAGGAATGGATCGGAATAGATTTGATAACCTCATCTCATCCCTCGGGAAACGGGTTTTCCTGCTTCACAATGTCCATGAATCTGCGCCGCAAGTTATGCAAACCCGTTGGGCCATGAACTTCCTGGCGGGTCCATTGACCCGGATTCAGATCCCATCACTGAACAAACTTGTAGGTGTTTTGGCTCCTGCAACCAAAGGTTCTTCCATTGCTTCCGCAGCCAGGAATGGAAACTCTGCAACTGGAGTTTCAGCCTCACCTGAAACCACGCAGAATACTGGTGCACCCTCTACTAATGAATTCACTAATACGCGTCCATCCGTTCCAAAAGGGATTGACGAATACTTCATGCCAAATAACCTGACCTTATCCGAAAGCGCTGCTGTCTCCAAAGCAGCTCTGTCCTCTGGTTCAACTGACCCTCGTTTGGTTTATCGTCCTGCGATAATTGGTCAGGTGCAGATCCGCTACCTGGATCGCCGATATAGTCTGGACCAGGTGGTGAGCAAAGCTGTTCTGGTCTTGAATCCGGATAAACGCGGAATGATTCATTGGGAGAGCTTTGCTTCCTCCCCATTTAAACCCAATGATTTGACTGGTCGACTGGATCCACGCGGTGTTTATGCGTCCCTTGAACAACCTTTATCCGATGTACGAGCGATGGGTTCAATTCAAAAGGATTTTTCAGACTGGGTATTTCAAACGGGAGAATTACGCCTCCTTGCGAATTTATCTTTGAAGGTATTCGCTTCACCGGAAAAAAGTGAAGCTGAATTCAAAGATCAATGCCGAATTGCCGCAGAGTCTTTCCTTAAAGAGGACTTGTCAAAACTGGCTGAAGCGAATAAGAAAAAACTATCTGGCCTCCGGGACAAATTGGACAAAGAAGAGCGGGAACTGTCGCGTGATAAATCCGAACTCAGCCAACGGACAATGGAAGAGGTCGGCTCAGGGCTGGAAACTGTTCTGGGTCTTTTTGGCGGCAGGAAGCGCAGCGTGAGCACAAACTTGACCAAACGACGCATGACTTCCTCTGCAAAAGCGAATGTGGATGAATCTGAGGATACCATCGAATCCCTGAAG
The DNA here is from genome assembly GCA_963757065.1 of uncultured Chloroflexia bacterium. GTDB lineage: Bacteria > Chloroflexota > Anaerolineae > Anaerolineales > Anaerolineaceae > PNON01. The sequence goes on from CAVWQC010000005.1 coordinate 22,220, forward strand.
AAACAGATCGCCGAATTCGAAAAGGTTTACGAAACCGAAAAGGAAGCCATTCAGGAAAAATGGAACAAGGTTGCGGATGAAACGACAACCATACCGGTCGTTCCATCAAAATCGAATATTTTCACTGAAGCATTTGGTGTGATCTGGCTGCCATATTATCAGGTTATTTCAAGCGGACAAACCCAGGAGCTTCCGGGATACAAGTCCTGATATTCACACCATGACCAGATATTTTGCCTTTTTGCGAGCTATAAACGTCGGCGGACATACAGTAAAAATGGATCTATTAAAATCCCTTTTTGAAGGATGCGGTTTTAAAGATGTGGAAACGTTTATCGCCAGCGGAAATGTTGTCTTCGATTCTCCATATACTGATGCTCAAAAGATTACCCAAACAATAGAATCTTGCTTAAAGGACAAACTTGGCTACCCGGTGGCTACATTCGTGAGGACCGCTGAAGAGTTGTCCTCTATCATAAAAAATCAACCCTTTCCAGATTCCGATGAAGTAAACATCTACATTGCCTTTCTTTCTATGGCTCCTGATGAACAGGCTCTGCAATAAGTTGTATGCAAATAATTCAACTGACAACCATTTTCTTATTCATGAGCGGGAAGTTTACTGGTTGTGCCGCACGAGATTCAGTGATTCGATTTTTTCGGGTGCTCAGTTGGAAAAAACACTGGGTATGGCGGCGACTATTCGCAACCGTACTACTTTGCAAAAAATGGTGAACAAATACTTGCTGCCGTAAAATTTGCGGTATTTTTTCTGAGGGGCTACAATTAATAAGATGGCTATCAATTCACGTAGAGCGCTTCGCTCATTAACCACTAACATATTTAACGGACTAATGAATATCCATTTCATTGGTTTGGAGAATATACCTCTAACCGGAGCTTGTATCCTTGCCACCAATCACCTTAGCCGTCTGGATACTCCCCTCATATTTATGGCTGTTGATCGTGAAGATCTTTCCGGCTTGGTGACTCACAAATATCGCTTTAATCCTTTATTTGCCCTTTTTGTAACTGTATCCAATTCAATTTGGATCAATCGCGATATCGCTGATTATCAAGCCATCCGCGCCTCGTTGAATCACATAAAAAGTGGGGGAATTCTGGGCATCGCCCCCGAGGGTACGCGCAGTCGGAACGGTAAATTGATCCAGGCGAAAAGCGGGGTTACATTAATCGCCGACAAAGCAGGTGTTCCAATTATCCCGGTAGGAATCTATGGTTCTGAAGATACCATGTTCAAATTAAGACACTTTCAGCGGCCGGAGGTTTATGTAAACTTTGGTAAATCTTTTCTTCTGCCGACGATAGATCGAGTAGATCGTGAGGCGTCTCTGCTTCGAAATACCGACGAGATCATGTGCCGTATTGCGGTCCTGCTTCCAGAAAAATACCATGGTTTTTATAGTGGTCACCCCAGAATCAAAGAGATTGCAGAAGGTAAGGATCAATGAATCAAAAACATGTCATCGTAGCCGGTAACATTGGCGTCGGAAAAACATCACTGGTTAGTTTGCTTTCAGCAAAAATGGATTGGGAACCTTACTTTGAACCGGAAGCAGCCAACCCCTACTTAACAGACTTTTATAAAGATATGAGCGGCTGGGCTTTTCACTCGCAGGTGTTTTTCCTTTCCAGGAGATTAAAATCACACCACGAAATTTCCAATTTTTCACGACCAGTATTACAAGATCGAAGTGTATATGAAGATGCGGAAATATTTGCTAAAAATCTGCATTTGCAGGGATATATCAGCCCACGTGATTTTAATACCTATTGTGACCTTTATAAGACCCTGCTGGAATTTCTTCCTCCTCCGGATCTTGTACTCTATCTACGTGCTTCTGTTCCAGTTTTGATTAAGCGCATCAATCAGCGCGGGAGAGATTACGAAAAAAATATCTCAGCAGATTATCTGGAGGAGTTGAATCTTCTTTACAATTCCTGGATTTCTGATTTTACTTTATGTCCGGTATTGACCATCCCGGCTGATAACATGGATTATGTAGAAGTTCCTGCTCACCTTGAATTGATCATGCAAAAAGTTCAGGAAAAATTAACCGGTAAAGAAATAGTTGATTTTTTTCCGGAGGAAATCAGTTAATAAAATAAGAATTATTCTTTTGAGGGGAACGGATCGACAACAATCTTTATCGCCGTTCTAACTTTTCCATCAATTTCTACGTCTACAAATTCTGGAATGCAATAAATGGGAATTCCATCTTCTGCAAGATATCCCTTGGCAAGAACTACAGCTTTGACTGCCTGATTAACTGCTCCTGCCCCGATTGCCTGAACTTCCGCGTGTTTATGATCTCTCATAACACCAGCAATTGCCCCGGCTACTGCCGCAGTACGTGAAGTTGCAGATACTTTAATGATGTCCATTTCCTTCTCCCTTGGTGAACATCTGCCTTATTGTTTAGTGGACTAGACAATATCTTTAATCGATTGTACAAGATTCAGATATGGTTTTCAATAGCATTGTATTTATATGAAGTTAATCAGTATAGTATTCATAGTAGGGGTTGTGGATAAGTGGATAAAAATTGCAGGGGGTGTTATTCCTTCTTAAAAGAGAATGAAAAATAGAAAACGAAATTGGAATCAATTCAGTTTTCAAACCGTATCTGATTTACCGGGAATCAACTCCTTCACCTTAAATATTTAGGTCTGTGCAGGAATACGGGATAATTCCAATCGGCAGTCAATAACCCTTTCACCTGTGTATAATGGCTAATTTATAAGTAATTCTTCCACAAATTTATACAAAGGTAATAATTAATCAATTCCGTACTTCTCACAAAATTATCCATAATAGTCGTATATTTTCCGTATATTATCTATAATTAATAAATACAGAGGATAGAAAAAGGTAGATATTTAACAAAGTAGGTATTTACAATACCGGATTACTACGAATATTATTAGAAAGAGGTAGGACTATTTGGAAAATTGCTTAATCCACAGGTTATACCGGGTTATCCACAGATAGTATAAAATTCAAGCATCTCTTGAACAATCAAAGGTATGAAATGGCAGATGTAATCATCCTTTTTGCAGGGTTTCTCGTCCTTGCCATCATTTCAAGACATACTATCCGTTCATTGCACTCTCGCGGACTCTACCGGCTGGCAGCATGGATGGGAATATGGGCGTTATTTTTATTGAATTGGAGGTACTGGTTCCGGAATTCGTTTTCGATCAACCAGCTGATTTCCTGGGGATTCCTCATAATTTCCATCATCCTGCTCGTGATGAGTTTATCAACGTTGAATCGTGCCGGAAAACCAGACCAAAACAGAGATGATGATACCCTGCTGGGACTGGAAAAGACAACGAAACTGGTGACAAGTGGCATTTACCGGTATATCCGCCACCCGATGTACAGCTCATTGTTATTTCTTGGTTTTGGAATATTTTTCAAAGCGCCAGCTTTGCGGGGATTAGTTCTCCTGATCCTGGTGATCATCTTTCTGGTGTTGACAGCCAACGCCGAAGAGACGGAAGATATTCAATACTTTGGGGACACCTACCGGGATTATATGAAAAGTACCAGGAAGTTCATTCCATACTTATGGTAATATGCCAACTGGGATTGGGTTAGGATTCAAATTGGAAGTGAGCAAATCTACCGGCGATCTCTTATAAAAAAACGTTGCTGATGTAGTTTTGGGTTATAGCGGCGGGGGAAATTACCTTATTTACTTAATGTAGTTCGAAACCTCTTTTTCATATACCCTTACGCCCCGGATCGATTGGCCCAGTCTTCCAGCACTTCGTCCACATGATCCAGGTATGCATCCAGCGCCTGCAATTTCTCTGGGAACTGGTCCTTGCCTAAACCCAACCCCTTTAGAGTATCGTACCAGGCGATGTATTCCGATGAAGTGGCGTACAGATAAGAGACAGCCTTAGCCCAGGTATAGAACATGGGGTAGGCAGCAGCCAACACTTCGCCATCTTCCAGGTGAGCCTGGATTGCCTTGCTGTAATAACCCAGGCGCAGAGGATGCAAATCTGGAGAGGTTTCAGCCTGTTCTCCTGCAGAACGGAATGCTTTTTCCCACACAGGCAGCATTGTGGTGATGTCTTCTGCGGTGAGTGACTGCAGGTCCAGTAAATTAACTAAACTAGTCACCAACCCGGACGCACCGACCTCAGTGCAGCGATCCGGAAATTCCAGCAGGAAGCACCTTCGGGTCAGGGGTGCACCGGTAAGGCTGGCAGCAGCGTTGGCGGCGCACTCCACTGCCTCCATGAATTTGCGTACCTTCTTCACGTAGATGGGGCGTCCTTCGTTCAGTTCGGTCCAGATGGAACGGGCTTTGTCGCTCAGTGTTCGTGCTCGGGCAAGGACGTGATCGGGGCGGTAGAATTGGGAGCCGGCGCTGGCCTGGGTAAATTCAAACCAGTGACGCACATCGTAAAGCAATACCGGATGATCCTGAATGGCCGTACCCAACCAGGCTTCTGCCCTTAGAGCGCGCGGCTGCTGGTAAACCGATTCGCCATGATGGACAACATCCAGGTGGACTTCATCGTTGACGCGGATGATCTCGCGCTTCACTTTTGGTTCACCGACATGAATGATCACCAGGTCGATGTCAGTCGTTCCACCTATCAAAGGTTCTTCTGATAAGACGGAGCCGATCAAGTAAGCACCCACCAGGTCCTTGTCGGATTTGATCCGTTTGGCAACATGGTCCATTGCAGTTTTGTGAAGAAAGTCCCTGGTATTTCTCATAGATCCCTTTTTATAGCTCTTCCTGAGTCAATTTTACACCCATTGGCAATTCCGGTTGGAACGGGAGAGTCTCCAACGCATGTCGAATGCGGCTCTCGATGATTTTGAGGTCTTCCGGGCGGGCAACAAAATCCAGGTTGTCAGATTCAATGATCAAAGTTGGACCAGATTTACTATATCCTGCGAAGAAATCGTCATAAGCGCGGTTGAGTTCATCGATATACTTGCGTTCAATATTGCGTTCATAAGGTCGGTCGCGCATGGCGATGCGCTGCATTAAAACGTTGGTGGACGCGCGCAGGTAAACAACCAGATTAGGGAGCGGGATTTTCTCAGCCAGGGCTTCGTGCACTTTTTGATACATGTTCAGTTCGTCCCCGGCCAGATTGATTCGCGCAAACAGCGAATCCTTTTCAAAGGTGTAATCCGCGATCAGATTCACCCCCTGGGCTAGGAGTTGAGGAACATTCGCGCGCTGTTGACGGTAGCGGCTGAGTAAAAAGAATATCTGTGTCTGGAAGGCGTACCGCGCACGATCTGAATAAAAATCAGAGAGGAAAGGATTCTCCTCGAACACTTCGAGGAGTAGTTGAGTGTTGAAAATGGATTGCAGTGTACGCGCCAGGGTGGTTTTTCCCACCCCGATCACGCCCTCTATCGCAAGATACATATTAACCCCAATACAAGCGAGGATCCAAAACTGTTTGTGGAGACCGGGGATTTTCCAAATTCTTGCATAAAATCCCCGGCCATTTCACATCAGGTTACCTGGTGATGGGAAGCTTCTCAAGTTGGATGACCAGGTCTTTGATCACATCATAACCACCCTGCCAGAAGGAACGTTGGCGGAAGTCGATCCCTGCATCTTTGAGCACTTTTTCCGGTGCTTCAGAACCACCAGCGGAAAGAATCTTGAGATAACGCGGTTTGAAACTTTCACCTTCAGCCTTGAATTGTTTGTACAGCGACAAAACCAATAACTGCCCGAAAGAATAAGCATATACATAGAATGGGACATTATAAATGTGGGGGATGGAAACCCATTCCCATTTGAATTCTTCACCAATCTCCACCGAATCGCCGAACTGTTCTTTCAGGTTTTCCATGTAAGCAGCAGCCAACTCATCGACCGAAGCATTATTGACAACCATGGCATGAGCCTTGCGTTCGTACATGGCAAAATAGGCTTGCCTTAAAATGGTGGCATATGCATCATCCACCTGGCGGAAGATCAAATCACGGCGGACGCTTTCATCCTTCTCCTGGCTGAGCAGCTTATCCACCAGCATCATTTCACCAAAAGTGGAGGCAGTCTCTGCCAATGGCAGGCAGGCATGTTGCGTAAACTGGGTGTGATGGCTGGCCAACATAGAGTGGATGGCATGCCCGAGTTCGTGAGCCATAGTGGCTACATCATCAGAACGACCCTGATAGTTGAGCATCACCCAGGGGGTGAGCTCAGGATTGATGGTGGAACAGAAAGCGCCGCTGCGTTTTCCCTTGCGAACTTCACTATCCAGATGTTTTTCTGTGAAAACCCGCTCAGCCAGTTCAGCCATTCGCGGGTCAAAATCTCTAAATGATTGGAAGACAAACGGAGCGGCATCTTCATAGGCAAACAATTTGTCAGATTTCTCTACCGGTGCATAAACATCATACCGGCGTAGTTTTTCCACACCCAACCAGCGCGCTTTGAGCTTGAAAAATCGTTGAAATACAACAGCATTCTCCTGGCTGACCGAAAGCAGTGTATCCACAACTTCATCCGGAATGTCATTGACCAGGTTGCGGGAGGCGATCGGTGAACTGAAATGGCGCAGATTCACCTGTTCATTGCTCCAGTTTCGGACAATGGACTGGTACATCTGGCCGAGAATCGGTCCGTCCTGACCATACACCCGATAAAGTTCCTGGTAGGCTTTCGCTCGCAGGTCTGCATCGTGGTGGCGGGCATATACCATTAATTCACCGCGCGTCATTTCCTTTACTTCGCCGTCCACTTCGATTTTGAATGTATACCGGTTGGTGATGGAGTCATACAGCATATTAATGGCATTCAACCCGGTGACATCCTTAATGTTGATGATCTTCTCTTCTGCTTCAGTGAGTGTGTGCGGTTTGAAGTGGCGCATTTCTTCCAACCAGTAGCGGTAATCCCCGGCGGTGTCCATCAACCGGTTGGCTGCAGCATCATCCAGACTTTTCCACCACAGGTTAAAAAAGAGGGTCCGGTTGGTATATTCAGCCATCAATTGGTCGATGCGGGCGATTAAGGTTTGAGCCGCCTGGTTCTGAGTATCTTCGGTGAACCAAAGTTCGGCAAAGCCAAACAGCCGGTATCCCAGCTTGGTGAGATTTTCCTCTTTCAAGATGATCTGCATGAAGTGCTCTGGGCTGATATTCGTGTTGAGGAACTCGCGTTCTTTCTCCAGTTCAACCACCTGCTCTTCCATGGATTTAAATGCAGCATTGATCTCTGGTCCGTCAGGTGAGGGGAAAAGGTCCGCCAGGCTCCAACGGGTTTGGGTGTAGTTTTTAGTTGTCATGTGTTTTCTCTCGTTTCAGATTTGGATTCAGCTCTAATTTTTTGGCGTAGCACATCAATGGGTAGACGAATTTTAGACGAAGGTTCTTCATAAAACCACGCGTCCCAACCATTGACTGGTGCCTGTTGGATCTTCTGGGCAAGCTGGTGAATGGATCCAATTTCCCCATTATACTCCAGCGATCCATCCGCTAGCAGCCTGGCGGATAAGCCTCTTTCGCCGAGATATAAGGTTTGGCCGGGTTCAAGCAGACCATTTTCCAGCAGTGAGCCGATAGGGATGCGCACTTCTTTTCGCGGATCAGGGCTGACAAAAATTGGCGGATCGAACTCCACCTGCTGGATCTGATTGATCCGTTCTTCCGCAGCTGCGGCATATACCGGATCCTTTTCAATGCCGATAAATCGACGGTGCAAGCGCCTGGCTACTGCACCGGTCGTGCCGGTGCCAAAGAAGGGGTCGAGCACAACATCACCAGTATCAGTGCTGGCCATCAAAACCCGATATAGCAACGCTTCCGGTTTTTGGGTTGGGTGGAGTTTCTTGCCATCCTTTTTAAGACGCTCGCCTCCTGAACAAATAGACAAGGTCCAATCACTGCGCATTTGCAAATCTTCATTGAGCGCTTTCATGGCATGGTGATTGAATGTGTAAGCCGCCCCGTGTTCTTTCTGAGCCCAAATCAGAGTTTCGTGAGCGTTGGTAAAACGAACTCCCCGGAAATTTGGCATGGGATTAGTCTTGGTCCATACGACATCGTTCAGGATCCAGTAGTTCAAATCCTGCAATACAGTTCCAACCCGGAAAATATTATGGTATGTACCGATCACCCAGATTGCCCCGGTCTTCTTGAGTACCCTGCGGCAGGCAGAAAGCCATTCCCGGGTAAAGCGGTCATAATCAGCAAAGCTTGAAAAACGATCCCAATCAGCGTTGACCGCATCCACCTTGGTCTGGTTCGGACGCCAGAGATCCTGCTCCAATTGCAGATAATAAGGCGGGTCAGCAAAAACCAGGTCGACTGATTCCGCTGGAAGTTTTTGCATTTCTGCGATGCAGTCCCCGCGAATAACACTGTCCAATGGCAGGGAAATTAATTTATTTTCAGTTGCCTGAGTTGAAGGAGAAAGACTCAAATGCTCATTCTCCTTATGGCATGGCTAAGAAATGGTTCGTCAGGGTATAGGTGATGTAATTCTCCCAGAGGTCTTTGATCTGGTCTTCATGATAATCGTGGTTGGAGAAGGTCTGAATGATGGTGCGTCCACCCATACATGAAGTAATCAACCCCCCTCGGCTGTCTGGTTTTGTTTTCCACCCAGCAAGGAGTTGAGCATCACCGCCTCCTATAGTTCTTACTTTATCACCACACTGAGCGTCCCAGTAGCGGTTGTAATGTACTAAAGAATTGACATTGTTAGGGGTGGTAAACACCGGGCTTTCGGTATCCCACCAGTAGATCGATTCTGCCAGGTCATAATTACTGGCATAAGCAATTCCACATTCACTAGTAAAACTTTTTATTTTTCCGCCACCAAGTAAGTCAAGATACCAGACTTCTGCTACGATAGCTACTTTTTTATTCACATGATTCATAATTACTTCCCAGAATTCACCCTGCACTTTGGTTTTTGCTTCTGCTCCAACGATGATCAGGTCCCATTTGGTGGGTGATGCCAGTTGCTCCATGAAATCTCCGGAAAAATCGTTGGTCTGGGTATAATCCTTGATCCCCATTCGGCGGACTGTATCTTCGATCCACTGGCCGATGCCCAATTCGTTTGTATCTTCGAAGATCAACACTTTGGCATTCCTGATCTTTTCGTCCATTCCAGCCAAGGGGTCGGGGGTGCTTATTGGTTGAGCTGGTTCTGCTGTAGCCTGGACGATGACAATTGGTTCCTGCGTGGGATTATCATCCTGCATCGCCATCACAGTCTGTTGGACACTGATGGCATCCATGGTATTCTGCAAATCATCTTCGGCAGCAGCCTGCTCTTCTTCTTCGACTTTTGCAGCTTCGGTTTGCTGAATGGCATTGGACGTTGCCGCAACCCCGAGAGCCATCCTGGTCTCATCAACAGCTGGAGCAGCCGGAGGAGCAGATGGGGTTAAACAGGCGGCCTGAACCACAATAATACTTATTGCCACAACCAGGACACTGATTTTTTTGGATTGGTTAGCAGATAAAAATTTCAGAAACATCGCGCCCTCCGTTGAGATTACTGAGAATAATATCTACCTATATTATTGACTATTCTGGGGCTTGAAGCAAGACCTGGAGGACATCAGAATGGAGAAAAGGATTGGCTACCAAAACAGATGATATTTCTGGAAAAAGCAATGGCTAGTCCCTTCGCATCAGTAACAATCGCTCCGGCTTCACTGGCAATCAAACATCCTGCGGCGATATCCCACGCATTGATATCAAGTTCCCAATAAGCATCCAATCTTCCGCTGGCCACGTACACCAGATCTATGGCAGCTGATCCCAGGCGGCGCACACCACGAGTCTTTAAAGAAAAATAGCTGTAGTGTTCAAGGTTGGTAATATGGTTTTCGTCCTGTTTATATGGAAACCCGGTGACAACCAGGGATTGGATCAAGTCTTTGGTTTTGGATACCTGAATTGGGTGGCCATTCAACCAGGCGCCTTTGTAGAGTTCAGCCGAAAAGCACTCATCCCTTGTTGGATCGTACACCACTCCGAGTTCTATCTTCTCCTGGCAAGCATAGGCGATCGACACACAAAACATGGGGATTCCATGCGCAAAATTGACCGTACCGTCCAATGGATCGATGTACCACTTGTGGTCGGAAAGGATATGATTCGATCCGGATTCCTCAGAGATAACACTGTGTTGAGGATGGTGTTTCTTTATATAACCTAAAATGAGTTCTTCTGAAAGGTGATCAGCCTCTGTGACCAGGTCCACCTCTCCCTTCATTTTGATATCGTGGGCTTTGCCATAGCGGGTCATGAGCAACTTACCCGCTTCACGGGCAAGCTGTTCCACTTCTTGAAGGGTGGGTTTTGTTTCATTTTCAAGCATGAATTAATCCAGCCCCTTCATCTCATTGGCTAACCGCTCATAATATTCCACCAGGAAGGCATGCCTGTATTCAGCGATCTTCCTCCCGGTCTCAGTGAACAACCTGTCTTTGACTTTGGATAGCTTGAAAAGATATTCGTGATATGAGCTGTGCAGCTCTCCGGGCATTTCCTTTCCGGTTTGGATGAATTGCGGTGAGGGTTCGGAATAAACCGGTTTATGGTCGAGGACTGCATAAGCGATCGTCCGCGCGACCCCAACCGCGCCTAAAACATCCAGCTTGTCTGAGTCGAAGATCACTTTTGCCTCTATTGTGGAAGGGGCTTCTTCCTTGCCGCGAAAGCGGTGGGCGCGTATGCAGTGCTGTACCAAGGTGATGCGTTCTTCGCTCCAGCCTTCAGCTTCCAGGATTCGCCGGGCAAATAAAGCGGATGCATTGTGATGGTTGGCCCGTTCGCTGCCATCCCCGCCTGGAGCGCTGTCTTCTGCATCATGCAGTAAGGCAGCCGCCCGGATGATTTCCATGTCTGCACCTTCAGCAGATCCAATTTTCTCGGCCATCCAGTAAACCCGCTGGATATGACCGAAATCATGCACCGGGTCGGTGTCGGAGTACCATTCTCTAGCCTGTTCGATGGTTGGCATCAATCCTCGTCTTCGTTTTCAATGATGTATTCGTCTTTAATTACAGTATGCACAAGGTTCCCGCCGAATTGGTAACCCAACTGGCGGTAATCGTCGACATTCAATATCAGGAGATGGGCTTTTTTCCCGGGATCAATTGAACCGATAAGTGAATCAGTTTTGACAGCCGCAGCAGCATTTATCGTTGCTGCCGCGATGGCTTCAGCCGGAGTCAATTTCATATACCTGCAGGCCAGGGCGATGACGAACTGCATATTCCCGCACCAGGCTGTGCCTGGATTGAAATCCGAAGCCAGTGCCAATAATCCGCCGGCTTCAATAATTGTCCGGGCGGGAGTATATTCAGTCTCCCCCAGCCCGAATGGTGTGCACGGGAGCGAGACCGCAATCGTGGAACTGGCTGCAAGCACAGAAATATCAGACGTGCTGGTTTTCACCAGGTGGTCGGCGGATACGGCACCCAGTTGTGCAGCCAGGCTGGCACCACCCAGGTTTTCAAACTCATCCGCATGGATCTTTAATGGAAAACCAAGCGATTTTGCAGTTTCCAGGATGCACCGGCTTTGTTCCAGGTCGAATGCACCACGTTCGCAAAAGACATCCACGAAGGGTAATGGTTTTCCGGGATAATCCAGTTTCCAGTGATCCTGGATTTCCGGCAGCATCCGGGTTTTGATCAGGTTTGTGTACCCCCACGGATCGTCTTTATATTCCGGGGGAACTGCATGTGCCCCCAGGAACGTCGGCATCAAGTCGGGACTGAAGGTATCCTGGTATTTGGCAATGAGCTGTAATTGTAATAATTCAGATTCAATCGTAAGTCCATAACCGGTCTTGACTTCGCAGGTTGTAGTTCCAAATCGTAATATCATGCGTGCGCGTTTTTTTAATTGGGCGGTTAATTCTTTTGTTGAGGCTGACCGGGTGGCCGTGACCGTCGAGAGGATTCCCCCACCGGCAGCCAGAATTTGCATGTAGGTCTTACCCTGCAGCCGCATTTCAAATTCCCGCGCCCTGTCTCCCGCGAAGATGAGATGCGTGTGCGGGTCAACGAAACCGGGCATCACAACCTGATTACCTGCATCCAGACGGGATTCGTCAGGGTATTTCTTGAGCATTAGCTCAGTAGAACCAACCTCGAAAATCAGTCCGTTGCGTACTAATACCGCCCCATTCTGGATGATTCCCAGGGTGCCCAGCCGATTACCGCGTTGTGGTCCACCAGCCAATGTTAATAATTGAGAAGCAGAATGGATCAGCATATTATTCCTCCTTCTCCGCAGGAACAGATGCCTTCCATGGGAAGTATTGAAATCCAAAGATAAGATAGCACTCCACTCATGATGATCGTAGAAGTGAGTAGGAGGATAAATATCAATTTAATACCAGAAGAACCCGAAGAAAAAACCGGGGAATCGGGATGCAAGACACTATCCATCCTCATCAGGTTGAACATCAAGATTGAGGCAAAAAACACATTGGAAAGGGATGTGATCCAGGGAGTGTTAATAAAAAGCAGCCCGGCCTGCAGCAGGATACCGATCACCGCAAAGGTGAAGGGTACTTTCCAGCGGGGTTCGTCAAAGAACAAGCCATTCCAGTTGATCTGCATGACCGCCAGAGACATGGGCAGGTACGTGACCCAAAAACACAATCCCGTCCAGCCGATCGCCCGTGACCAGGCATGCAGGCTTTGATTCCGGAGCAGTAAAGCGATGAGCCCAAAGATTCCCGCCACACAGAAAGTTATTATCCCGGTCCATACCCAGGCACCGTGTAGATACACCAAACGAAGATTACCTCTGAGAGTCTGCTCCAGAGGGGTAAGAAAAGTAATGGCGATCGTCACACAAAACAGAACAATGAGGGAAATTACCAATCCGCGATTTGAAATCCGCAAGCGCTTCATACAAGACTCCACACCAAGATAACTTATGATAAAGGGCTTGACTCAAAAAAGAAAGGTTTTAGGGGAAAGATATTTTATTCTAGATATTCAGTGGTTCATTCCATTGAATCACGCGGTGGATCCTGCAATGCGGTTATATACACTTTATTGGCATCATAACTATCGACCAGTTTTGCCAACCGCAGTATCTCCAATTCAGAATCAAGTGTGGTGTGGGAGATATCTTCCTCTTTGCATTTAACAAAACCACCGGTATGAATGTTCAGGAAATTGCTATCCCCCATATCAACGACAATATCGTTGGTTCGAAGAGTGATTACGCAGTGCCGACTGACAGGAGTACCAAAAGCCATAAAATCCTCCAGGGGTATGAGTACCCTGAGAACTGAGCGTTAGGTTTTAATTTACAAATTGAGCGAAGTTTGTTTTACCCAATCGGCCGACCAAATCTGCCTGGGCTTCACACCAAAACGAATGCATCGCACAATCAGAGGATCGGACACAGGCGCGTGGATCTATTGTACATTCATTCAATGACACCGGACCATCGATCGCTTCAACAACGTCCAAAAGGGAAATGGCAGCGGGGTCTCTTGCCAGGGTGACACCACCTTTTGCTCCACGTGATGTATGAATTAATCCTGCTATGGAAAGCTGGGAAATGATCTTTGCCAGAGAAAGAAGGCGGTATCTCCTGTTTTTCAGCGATGAGGCTGGTGGCAGCCCTATCGGTTGGATTTAATGCCGATAAATATAGAATTGCCCTGATCGCGTAATCTGCCTGGCGAGTGATTTGCATGGAAATCCTCAATGATTTGCTTAAAAATTAGATAATTCTTATCAATTATCCTATATTTTATCATAATATACAAGAAGACGATTCTTGCAATTTGTTTGCAGCTCCATGTACAGTTCGAGAAATTTCCTCTACAATAAGACTTCGAATAAATTCATTGTACAGGTAAGGCAAAAATGGCAGATTATAAATTCTATTATCCCATTCAAATAAGATACAGCGACCTGGATCCCCAGTGGCATGTCAACAACGCGCGTTTTCTATCATTTATCGAATCTGCCCGGTTAGCCTATATTCAGCACCTCAACCTATGGGACGGGAAATCGTTCCGGGATCTGGGTTTGATCGTTGCTGATGCCCACCTGGTTTACCTGAAACCAATCGAACTGGGCCAGAATATCCAGGGTTGGAATAAGGGTAACCCGGATTGGCAATAAGAGCCTTGATTTTGATTACCAGATCGAGGATGCTGATAATGGCATGGTGATGGGTACGGCTACAACGGTAATGGTGGCTTACAACTATCATACGCTTTCAACCATCCGTGTGACCGATGAATGGCGTGATGCCATCAGCAAGTTTGAACAAATCATCACATAAGGAGAGGAAACCATGAAACCAGTAATACCGACCATAGACATAAAATACTTAACTGGCATACTGGTGGACCTTCTAAACACTCCCAGCCCGACCGGCAATACCGGAAAGGTGGTCCATTTTGTCCAAAAAGAACTCAACCAATTAGGTGTGCCTGAAATGAAGGTCACAAGGAAAGGTGCATTGATCGTACGGTTGCCGGGCAGAAATAACGATTCGCCAAGGGTGGTGGCCGCCCACTTGGATACACTGGGGGCAATGGTGAAAGAGATAAAAACCAACGGCCGGTTGAAGATCACCCAGATTGGCGGTTATGCCTGGAATTCTATTGAGGGAGAAGGCTGCACAGTGATGACAGCAGGAAAAGGTGATATTAGAGGCTCGATCCTGCTGGAAAAAGCGTCCTATCACGTGAATGGTAAAGAAGTGGAAGAGTCAAAACGCAACGAATCCACAATGGAAGTCCGGCTGGATGCAAGGACAACTTCAGTAAAGGAAACCCAATCACTGGGAATCGAAGTGGGTGATTTTATCAGCCTTGACCCACGGGTTGAATTGAGCAATGGGTTTATTCGGTCCCGACACTTGGACGACAAAGCGTGCGCAGCCTGTTTAATGGCTTCCATCAAGGCAATTCAAGATCAGAAGGTCGAACTGGAACAAACCACTTACTTTTTATTCAGCTCCTTCGAAGAAACCGGGCATGGAGCTACCGGTGGGATTATCCCCGAAGCAGGGGAATTCTTGACAGTTGATATGGCAGCAGTGGGTGAAGGGCAGAATTCGGATGAATTCCACGCATCCATTTGTGTGAAGGATTCTACCGGTCCGTACCATCATGAATTAAGCAGCAGACTGCGAAAGCTGGCTGCTGCTTATCAGATCCCAAATAAAACGGATATCTACCCCCATTACAGTTCTGATGGACAAGGGTACTGGCGGGCAGGAGGAGAAGCAGCGGTAGCCTTGATCGGTCCTGGCGTTGATGCTTCACACAACTATGAGCGCACCCATGAAGAAGCGCTGGTAGCTACAACAAAATGGATCTTAGCGTTCCTGATCAACTAGTTATTGTTTATGAAGAACCCCCAATGATCCAACTGATGTTGGATCATTTTAATTGGCTTATCGAATTGCTCTCTATAGATTTCACTAACTGGTAAAGAAGCCAGGGTTTTTTATCAGTTTAGAATTTCATCCCCATCATGAAGGGATTTTCGCCGTGCTTAATCCAGACAAAGCTATCCCAGTTGATTAGAGGATAGGTATGTACTAGATGCTGAAAAATGATGTGAGACTTTCCTGGTATGTTGGTGATTATTTTATGAGATAGCCCGCTGTGTTCAGAGGCCAGTCCGGAGACAGTAAAGCTGCCTTTACAGGCGATCCGTTGCGGGAGCCTTCAGTACAGAAACATCTTAACTTTAGAAATTTATTATACATTGATTAGAGAATCGAAAAAAAGCTTGAATAATAGGGTAGAATCTGATTGAAAGAGTCAAACGGGGACTGGATGTAAAGTGAATTCATATTGGATACATCCAGTGGATTATCGGTATAAATTGTCGTCTGTGAATTATCGTCTCAAACACAGGCATGGAGGTAAATATGGCAGGAATGGAACGGTTCACGGCGCGAGCCAGACGGGTGTTGAGCCTGGCGCATCAAGAAGCAGAACGCATGAATCAGGAACGGGTGGGTACAGAGCACCTTCTATTGGGATTGATCCAGGAGGATGGTGGCGTAGCCAGCCGTGTATTACATGACCTCGGCCTTGAAGAAGACCGCATCAAAGAAATCGTGGAACGTCTGACCGAGAAGACCAGCATTAAACCCTCTCAAATCGAGTTGGGTCCCGATACGCAACAGGTCCTCGAAGGGGCAATCGAAGAAGCCCGCCGGATGGGTCACCACTATATTGGTACGGAACATTTGCTGCTGGGGTTGGTCAACGCCAACAACGGCCTCTCTGTGGATGTATTGAAAAAGTTGGGTGTTACCTCTGAGCAGATCCGTGCGCCAAACCCGAAGAGTTCTGCAGGAAAATTCCTCCGCAGTTGTGGGTCCAGTCAATCAAACCTCAACCGGCAAAAAGGAAGAGGAGAAAGCCTCCAAATCCAAGACACCATTGGTGGATCAGCTCGCAGTTGACCTGACCTACCTGGCTGAACAAAGCAAGCTGGATCCAGTCATTGGCCGGCAGATGGAAATTGAACGCGTGATCCAGATCCTCGCCCGCAGGAATAAGAATAACCCGGCGTTGATAGGCGAACCCGGTGTCGGTAAAACCGCCATCGTGGAAGGACTTGCCCAGCGGATTGTTTCCGGTGACGTCCCGGCGCCGTTGCTTGATAAACGGGTTTTACAGTTGGATGTGGGTTCCCTGGTGGCAGGCACGATGTACCGCGGCCAGTTCGAGGAACGCCTGAAACGGGTTATCGACGAACTGAAAGCCTCCAAGGCCATCCTGTTTATTGATGAAGTACACATGCTGGTCGGCGCAGGTGCGGCAGGTTCCTCAGTGGACGCTGCTAATATCCTGAAACCAGCTTTATCGCGCGGCGAACTGCAGGTAATCGGCGCGACCACGCTGGATGAGTATCGCAAACATATCGAAAAGGATGCGGCTCTTGAGCGACGCTTCCAGCCGGTGATCGTGAATGAGCCGTCTGTGGAAGAAACCATTGCGATCCTGAAAGGAATTCGTCCTGCCTATGAAGAACACCATCGGCTGCGCATTTCGGATGATGCACTTGATGCTGCCGCAAAGCTTTCGGCCCGGTATGTGACGGAGCGCTTCCTGCCGGATAAGGCCATCGACTTGATCGATGAGTCATCCTCCCGGGTCAGGATGTATAAAAGCGCAACAGCCCAGACATTCAAAGACCTGTTATTACAATTAAAATCTGTCCGTGCACAACGCGGTCTGGCAGTTGAAAATAACCTGGCTGACGAAGTGATCGAACTGGGCGATACCGAAAACGGATTGGAAGTCCAGATCGATAAATTGAAAAACACCTGGGACAGGGATACCAGCCCGATCGTTTCTGCAGATGATATCGCTGAAATGGTCGCCATGTGGACTGGCGTTCCTGTCATGCAGATCGCTCAGGAAGAATCAGCACGCCTGCTGCAAATGGAGGAAGAACTCAAGAAGCATATCGTCGGGCAGGAAGAAGCCATAGCTGCGATTGCGAAAGCAGTCCGCAGGGCACGGGCAGGGTTGAAAGATCCCGCACGCCCGATCGGCTCCTTCATCTTCCTCGGTCCAACGGGGGTGGGCAAGACCGAACTAACCAAGGCTTTGGCCAGTTTCCTTTTCGGCAGCGAAGAAGCCCTGGTTCAGCTGGATATGTCTGAGTTTATGGAACGGCACAGTGTCAGCCGCCTCGTGGGTGCTCCTCCCGGATATGTCGGGTACGAAGAATCTGGTCAACTTACCGAAGCATTGCGCAGGCGTCCTTATTCGATTGTCGTCTTTGACGAGATCGAGAAAGCCCACCCTGAAGCCCACAACATGCTGCTGCAGATCATGGAAGAAGGACATCTATCGGATGCCCGCGGCCGTAAAGTGGATTTCCGCAATGCGATCATCGTCATGACCTCCAATATCGGCGCGGATATGATCAAGCGCCAGACCTCGTTCGGGTTCTCCGTCCAGCGTGACCAGTCGATGGAAGAGCAGGAAGAATACGAAGAAATGCGCAAGAAACTGCTCGATTCGCTCAAGCGCGTCTTCCGGCCGGAGTTCATCAATCGCCTGGATGGTGTCATGGTCTTCCGAGCTTTGAACAAGGAACATATCCAGACCATTGTAAAACTCGAATTGGATAAGGTTTCTCTTCGCGTTCAGGAACACGAGATTGTCCTGCACGCCTCTCCAGCCGCCTTACAGAAACTGGGCGACCTGGGTTATGACCCGGATATGGGTGCCCGGCCGCTGCGCAGAGTGATCCAGCAGTACGTGGAAGATCCACTTTCAGATGCTCTGCTTTCTGGCGACTTTGAGGACGGCGATACCATCCTGGTTGACCTCGCTGAAGGAGAGGAGATCATCCTTAAGAAGGAAGGTCTCGACCTGGAAGAACCGGAAACGGAAAAAGAAAAAGTGTAACAAGTTTCCCCGTATGGGCACTATATATAGTGCCCATACAGAGTTGTGCCAGTACGTTTTAGTACCCATACGTTTTCGTGCCCTTACTATATAGCTATCAGTTTTTATAGCCGCTCATTCAATGAGCGGCTATAATTATCCTATGCCAAAAACACACAGTCGGTTCGTTTGCCAGAATTGCGGAAAAAGCTCCGCCCAGCAGATGGGCAAATGCCCACGCTGCGGCGCATGGGGCAGCATGATCGAGGAATTGGTCGAAGCTGCGCCGGCGCTGGTTGAAAAAGCGGGGCACCTTTCCAGCCGGTCTGTCCCCCGCCGCCTGTCGGAGATCTCCGGAGATGATGAAGCCCGTATGGTGCTTCCGATCGGTGAATTTGCGCGCGTCCTGGGAGGAGGAATTGTCCCCGGTTCGATTGTTCTGATCGGCGGCGACCCCGGAATTGGCAAATCAACTCTAATGCTGCAGCTTGCCGTGGAAATGTCTGCCTCCCGCCGGATCCTCTATGCGTCGGGCGAAGAATCGGAACGCCAGATACGCATGCGGGCGTTGCGCCTGCTGACCGAAGACGAAAGCGTCCCCGAAAACCTGCCCACCGATCTTTTATTGGTCACCGAAACCAACCTGGATACGATCTTCAGCCATGTCAGCCAGGTGCAGCCGGAAATATTGATCATTGATTCCATTCAAACAGTATATCTGCCGGAGATGAAATCATCGGCCGGTTCCTTCTCACAGGTGCGTGAAACAGCTTCCCGCTTGCGGGAGTTGGCGAAAACAGCCAACATTACCGTCTTCCTCATCGGGCATGTGACGAAAGAAGGCCTGATCGCCGGTCCGCGCGTGCTGGAGCATATCGTAGATACCGTACTTTATCTGGAGGGTGAACGTTTCCAGTCCTACCGGCTGCTTAGGTCAGTTAAGAACCGTTTCGGACCGACCTCCGAGATCGGCGTCTTTGAAATGCGCGAACGCGGCATGGTCGAGATCACCAACCCGTCTGAAGCGTTTTTGATCGAGCGGATGGTGAACGCGCCCGGCTCCGCCATTGCTGTAACCATGGAGGGGACGCGTCCGCTGCTGGTAGAGGTCCAGGCACTCACCAACCATACCAACTTTGGCAACCCGCGCCGCACCCCCAACGGATTTGACCTGAACCGGCTGCTCCTGATCGCAGCTGTGCTCACGCGCAGGGTGGGTATTAATCTCAGCGAACAGGATATTTTTGCCAACGTGGTCAGCGGCTTGCGCATCACCGAACCGGCTGCCGATCTGGCCTTGGCTGCGGCCATTGCTTCTTCACATCGGGATATCCCGGTCAAAGCGGACACAGTTTTGATCGGTGAGATCGGCCTCTCCGGGGAGCTGCGCCAGGCCAGCCATATGATGATCCGGCTGCGGGAAGCGGCCAAATTGGGCTTTCGCTCGGCGGTTGTACCCAAACGGCTGCGCGGCGGCGAATCTTATCCCGAAGGTATCCATGTGATCGAAGCCAGGTCACTGCGTGAAGCTTTGAATCATGCCCTGGTACAGGATTGGGCAGTACCTGCACCGGAAAATAAAGCGGTGAAGCGTCAGAAAGGAACGGTAGGCGAAAATGAATAAACTTCTCGATAACAAAATATTATCCAGGGTGCGGAGAAATCATGGTTTGGAGCACGCCACACTGCATGTGCTGGCAAGCCGTTTTCCGGGGCTTGGCCTGGCAGGTCTGTCTGATGCCGGCGGATTCTGGATCCTCGGCAACGTGGAACTGGATGACCTCACCGATGCAGTCGTGGCGGCTTTGGCCCGCCTCCGCGCCGGGGAACAAAACCTGGCGATCCATCCCAACTGCGGCACCAACTATGCCACCATGGGAGCTTTTGCGGGATTCGCCGCGTGGTTAACCATGCTGGGTGCAAAAAAGGGTCTGCGTGATAAGCTGGACCGCTTACCGAACGCAATCATTCTTTCCACTCTGGCGCTCATGGTTGCCCAACCTTTGGCATATAAACTGCAATCCAAAGTAACGACCAGTGGAGTTCCTGGCCAACTTGAACTTACCGGGATAACGGTTTATCCCCGCGGGGGAACCAAAGCCTATCGGGTAAGTACCAAAGGATAAAAGAGGCGAGCATGGAAAATTTAGATCTTTCGTTGTATCCGCAAACATCATTTCAAGATACAGGTGCCAAAGCGGTAAGGGAATATGCAGGATTCTGGCGCAGGTTTGGTGCGTATATCATCGACAGCATCATCCTTGGCGCGATCTCTTACGGTGTGAATTATGTGATCGGCCGGGTGTATGGCGATTCCATTTCCCCCAGCCTTGTAAATGATCTGGCAATGGCCGGGCAGGACCCGCAGGCTGTATTAAATGTCATGATGGGACCGATGATGGAGCTGTTATTAATTACCAGCCTGGCATCATTCCTCGTATTCTGGTTCTATTTTGCAGGGTTTGAAAGTTCCGGTCTGCAGGCAACTCCCGGAAAAGGGCTGGTGGGCATCATCGTCACAGATATGGATGGCGACCGCGTCGGTTTTGGAACTGCAACCGGCAGATGCCTGGGAAAGTATATTTCCTCCCTTATTTTGGGGATCGGTTATCTCATGGTGGCCTGGACAGCGCAAAAACAGGGATTACACGACAAAATTGCCGGAACGCTGGTCATGCGTAAACCGCGTTACTAAGATCGGTATATAAACCTATGCCTTTGCCTGAAGAGTATGTCATCATCTGCCACGGGGATGATGACATTGCCATTTCGCAGTACATCCAGACGCTTGAGCATGAGCTGGGGGATGGCGCCATGGGGGATGTCAACATCACCAAAATGGATGGAAAGACCTCCACTGAGAACGACCTTGTCAATATTGTCAGGTCGACCCCGTTTTTTTCGGATAAGCGCCTGGTCATCCTGGCTAACCCCCTCGCGAAGATGGGCAGGGGAAAAAGAGACGATTCGGAAGAGTCGGAATCGGGGGGCAGTGAAGGAAGCACAATCAGCGCCGGTGACATCAGGAAAAGGTTCATCAGTCTACTGAATGAGTTACCCGGCTCAACCGCTTTGGTCCTCATCGTGGAAGATTCCCTTGCGTGGGATAGCAAAACCAAAGGCAAAACCTGGGAGGTCTTGAAAGGATCACACTTCCTCATGAAGTGGGCAGGTCAGAATCCGGAGAAGGTACTTATTAAACCCTTCCCGCTGCCGGACCCGCGGGATATGCCGGATTGGATCATCAAAGAGGCGGCTACTAAAAATTGCAGAATAAAACCCGATGCCGCCGCCGAGTTGGCCCAATATGTCGGCAACGATACCCGCCTGGCAGCCCTGGAGATCGAGAAGCTGTCTTTATACGTCGGGGGCACGCGTCCAGTGGAAATTGAAGACGTGATGGCGCTGTCAACCTCCACCTCCTCTGCCACGATCTGGAATCTGGTGGATGCGATCGGGCAAAAAAGTCCGCACCGGGCGATGCTGCTCTTTCATCAGCTGCTTGAAACCAAGGATGTTCAATTTGAGATCTTCCCGATGATCATCCGGCAGTTCAGGCTGCTGCTGATGGCGCGCGAGGTGCTGGATGCGCGCGGCGACGAAGGGCTGATCATCAAAGAACTGGGCGTGGCTCCGTATGTGGCCAGGAACCTAAACAAACAGGCCGCAAGTTTTTCCATGCCCAAGCTGGAGAAGATCTATTACCAGTTGATGAAGATCGAAGAGGACAGCAAAAGCGGTGGGGGCGATTTGGAAGTGGCCATCGATTCGTTGATCGTGTCTGCAGCAAGGTAAAGGGAGAATCCTTTGGCAAACCGGATAGAGAACTGACATATTTCTCGGGGAAACTGTAATTTTGGATAAGATACTCCTCAATATTTGGGAGCAATAATGAAATTAATAAAAAGATTTGAAATTTCAATGGCCTTAATTTTATTGGTATCATTTTTGCTTCCTTCCTGCGTAAAACCCAATAAGGAAGTATTGCCGGTATTTCCGATTCCCGAAGTAGACCTCAATAGTGAAATACTAATTCCAAAAAATGATAGCATGGACTCCTACAAATTAGGGGATTATTTGTGGTTTAACCTGACAAATATAAGTGATCACAATATTAATATGGGTAAATATTACGGACTATTGATTTATGTAAAACATAAAGATGGCTGGCTTGAGGTAAAAGATAGATCAGTTGTCTACTCTTATTCAGACATAATATTAGGTCACGGTAAGGATGTTACTAGGTTGAGCGCGTTTGGTGCAAACCCAATAATTCCATTTGAAAGTAACAGCTATGATATTCTCGTTTACGTTTCAGGTGAGATGATTGATGAAAATGGATTGGTAATAAAAAAAGTAGGTGCATATCAAACAGTTAAGTCAAGGAACAAATAATCGAATTTTACTAGGTAAAATTGTAAAACCAAATTCATTGATTCGTCCCGCTGTAATTCAAAAATCCCCTATATAATTGTCATTAGTGCCATATATGGAGTTCGATGGGCTTATTCAGCAAACCTGCCAGGGTCATCAGTTATATCCTAACCGGAACCGGCGTCATTCTCTTCGTGGTGAATATTGCCATGGGTTGGACGTTGAATATCGCCCTGCCGCTTGTTTTCCTGGTGCTTGGCTGCGGATTCTTTTTCCTGGTCCCATATTGGAAACCCAGGTGGTACTGGGCTTCCCTGTTCTACATACCCGGGGCATTGCTTATTTCCTTCGGGGTCATTTTTCTGCTGAATGTCTTAACCGGCGATTGGAGATCCTGGGCGTATGCCTGGCTGCTGCTGGTGGCCGGGATCGGGGTGGGATTGGTGATGGCCGGCCGGGAGAAGCACTGGCACACTGCCGTTATGCTGACCGGTTGGGGAATGGCCATCGCCGGGATCACATTCTTTGTAGTATTTGGCACGATCGCCGGCGGAATTTTCATCCAGGTGATGGCGCCCATCCTGATCATCCTGGCCGGGTTGGGTGTATATTGGATGCGCCGTGAAACCCGCAAACCGGGGTCTTTTCGAGTCAATTCTCAACCATCTCCCCGGGTAAACACCGCTCCACCAGCAGATGAGATCTCGAACTATTTACTTGAACCGCTCAGCAACCGTGAGATCGAGGTGCTGGTGTTGATCGACGAGGGGTTGACCAACCAGCAGATCGCCATGCGGCTTTCCGTCGCCCAGAGTACCGTCAAGACGCACATCAACAATATCTATGGCAAGCTCGGAGTCCAATCGCGGGTACAGGCTGTCAACCGCGCCAGGGATCTGCACCTGATCCAGACGCAGTGATTTATTACTTTTCCACCTCTCCACCCCCCCTTCTCCACCCCCTTTTTCCACCTAAATATAGATGTCACTCCACCCCGGACGGGGCTACTATTTGGCTAAATTCATAATTTCAGATAGGAATAAAAATGGAGATCGATTTATCTACAAATACATACGTAGTAACCGGAGCCACTTCGGGCATTGGCCTGGCTGTGGCCGAAGCACTGCTTTCGGGCGGCTCAGCGGTGATCGGGGTCGGGCGCTCACCCCAACGCTGCCGGGAAGCCGAACAGCGCCTGCAGCAAAAATTCCCGTCTGCACAGGTAAGCTACCTTGTTGCCGACCTGGCAGAACAGCGCGAAGTGAAACACCTGACCGAACAGATCCGGGACCTGCTTTCCTCGCGGGATAATAATTCACTCAACGGCCTGGTGAATAACGCCGGGACCTTTACCTACTGGTTTACCCAAACCTCCGACGGGATCGAAATGCAGTGGGCAGTCAACCACCTCGCTCCCTTCCTGCTGACGCATGAACTGCTGCCCCTGTTGGAGCAAACTCCGCTAAGCCGGGTAGTTACGGTCAGTTCCGGCTCGCATCATGGCGGCAGGCTGAACTGGGAAGACCCGCAATTGCGGCACCATTATAACGGCCTGCAGGCGTACAGCAACACCAAGCTCTGTAACATCCTTTTAACTACTGAATTGAACCACCGGCTGAGTGAAGCATCCAATGTGCATGCGTTTGCCGCCGACCCGGGGTTGGTGAAGACCGACATGGGTCTCAAGGGGACTCCACCGCTGGCAGGCTGGGTGTGGAAGGTGCGCCGTTCGGGCGGGACTCCTCCTGAAGTCCCCGCCAAGGGGATCGTCTATTTGCTGACCGAACCGTCCATCCAGCATTCGGAAGACGTGTACTGGAAAGACAGCCGCCCGAAGGCTCCATCCCCCAAAGCTGTGGATGGAGCGACGGCTTCAAAGCTATGGGTTCTTTCAGAAAAAATGTGCGGCTTGAATGAGGACGAACACCATGAATGACTATGAACAAAAATACACCCGCAATAAAATGGCTTTGATCACAGGTGCAGCCGGTGGGCTGGGCAAGGCTTTTGCGGTGGAATGTGCCAGCAGGGGTTGGGATGTTTTCCTGACCGACCTATCCACCGGGCCGCTCGACGTGCTGGCAGCCGGGCTGCGTAACAGCTACCGGGTGAATGTGGTCACCCATGCATGCGACCTGGCTGATCCCGCTTCGCGCAGCGCCCTGTATGACCGCATCCAGAGTGAACAGCTGGTATTTTCCACCCTGATCAACGTCGCCGGGATCGACCACGAAGGGTTGTTCTATGAACAATCCAACCGGCAGATCCAGTCGATCATCCGGTTGAACGTGGAAGGCACCATCGCGATGACACATGCCTCACTGCAGTTTCGCAATCCGCTAGAAACTTTCCACATCATCAATGTGGCCAGCCTGGCAGCTTTTTACCCGATGCCGGTCAAGGCAACGTATGCTGCCTCCAAACGCTTTTTGCTGGATTTCTCGCTCGCCCTGCGCGAGGAGATCAAGGGGATTGGCGCAACCGTGACGGTGCTCTGCCCGGCCGGAATGCCCACCAACCCGGACTGCATCCGCGGGATCGAAGCCCAGGGCTGGATGGGACAGCTCACCACCATGGATGTAGGCCGCGTCGCGAATTTGACCTTGAATGCCGCCCTGTCCGGAAAGGCTGTCGTCATCCCCGGCCTGTTGAATTGGGTCATGCAGAAAGTTGGCGCCTTGATCCCTGTATGGCTCCTGACCAGGCTGATCAGCCGCAGGTGGATGTCTGCCCGCAATAAAGATCTGCAGGAGAGAGTGCTGGCTATTACATAAAAGGTAGAAGAAGTTGTGGGGTGCCCTGTGTTCGCGCTGGTGTCCTCACCGCGCGCGTGGTTTTGACCGCAAGGTCTGAAATATCCCTCATCCCAACCTTCTCCCAGGGGAGAAGGAGCAGATCCTCTCCTTTAGGACATCGTGCCCGTAGGGTAGAGGGTACAAGGGTGAGGTGGTAATGTGTCATGTTCGTGCCGCTATTCAGTTAACGATGCAAATTTGTGAAGAGCATCACGGTCATCAATGATAAGGATCACGGTCCGTATTTGTTATCCAATGCCTCGCTGAAACCCATCCAGGCTGTATCGATGACATTCCCGGTCAGGGAACCTACCTTTGCGGGGTCGGAATAATACTGGTCAAAAGTGGCCTTATACAGGTCCTGCCCGACGAAAAACAGCAGGTCATTGTCAATGTTCCAGTTTGGGTTTGATGCCGGTCCGCTCAATACCTGCGTATCCGTCATCCCCGGTCCGCTGATCCAGGCGCCTTCATTCTCGCCGCCCTTGTTCGTCCACCCCCAGATCAAGCCGAAGGAGCTCACTTCCAGGGTGCCGCCGGATGAATTGAACGGCGGGTCTGTCCTTTGAGATCCATCCGCCATGAAGGTGGAAACGACTTCGCCCTCAGAGTGGACGATGAAAATCCTGCCTTCTGCCTGCCAGCGGATGGCAGCCGGATAACCGTAGCTTGAAACCTGCTCCACGGTAAGCTTTTGCGACGCTGTGGCTGCCGGGGGAAGCACGTAAAGCCCATCCTCTGAACCGTACATGACCGCCCCGGAATCCGCTTCAATGCCGGTGGCAACTGCCGCACCCATCAATGCGCCTTTTACCAAAACGGTTTGTTTTTGTGTGCGAATGTTATATAAACGCAGCTGGTTGGTCCCGTTTGCTGGGCTCCAGCTGGTCAGCACAGCTGTATCATTATCCCGCCATCCGAGCAGCTGTTCACCGCTGCTTGTGGGTGTTGACAGCTTCTTTGTGTTGGAACCGTCCGCAGCAGCCAGCCAGATCCCGGACATGGCATACCCGGCGCCTGTGCCGAAGCCTTCCGCCTCAAAGTAAAGGATGGACTTGCCGTCGGGCGACCAGGACGGCCAGTAATCCTGCCCGGCATCGTCAGAAACCTTCTGAATATCCTGGCTTTCCAGGTCGTAGACATAGATATCTGCATTGGGGTTATCTAGTGCGGCGGTGAAAGCCAGCTTGGTGCCATCCGGCGACCATGAGTAAGAAGATTGTTCTGCGACAGCCCGCATCGCTTCTAGGTTAGAGTCACCCGGGGCAGAATCCTTTCCCGGTTCGGTATCCACGGTGGTAAGATCGATGGTTTTAATGACTTCCCCGCCGGGCAGGGAGATCACCTGCAGGGCGAGCTTGTGATAATAATCCTGTGCTGAAGTCAGCACAGCTATCTTGTGCGCCGGCGATGAGATGGCCCGCTGCAGGTCAATTTCCAGGTAGGATTTTTCTGCCAATTTGACCAGGTTGGACCCATCCATATTGGCCGCCCACAGTCCGTCATCGGCTGATACGATCAACCAGGGAACATCCGGCTGCAAACCCTCGACCCCGGATGCAATGGTGGTGGGAAGCACCGCTTCAGCAGTCGGTGTTTCAGTATCTGTTGGGGATAATTCCGTTGGAGGAACCGCGGTTTCCGGTGTGGGAACATCCGGAGGGGGAGTTTTTGTTGCCAGTAGTGACGTCGGGCTGCACATGCAGGCCATAACAAGAATGGCGAGTATTACACTCAAAATGACCTTTTTCTGACGGGTATTATGATCCATGTTGCCCTCCTATACAGGAAACATAACAACTTGCATTTGAAAAAGCATTTACCCTGGTTTCATTATAGTAACGAGCAATATCAAGTTCAATTGGGATATTTTCAGCCCACCGTAAAGCTTGATCTTTACTTCCATACCCCCGGTATGACCTGGCGGCAATTGGGGCAGGTGCCGTCCGGCAGGATCTTGTTTTCCCCGATAACATATCCCCTTCGCTTGATCAAAACCGTATTGCAGCCGGGGCAGTGGGTATCTTCCAGTGATCCCACCCTGCCGGGCAGGTTGCCGGCATACACAAACTTCAACCCGGCTTCCTGGCCGATGTCGGCCGCTTGTTGCAGTTCGGACGGCCTGGTCGGTGGCGTATCCTGCATATCATAATCCGGGTGAAAACCGGTCACATGCCAGGGGATCTCGGGCGAAACGGACATAATGGCGCGCGCCGCATCCCATAGTTCGGCCGGGCTGTCGTTGAAACCGGGGATGACCAGCGTGACCGCCTCGACCCACAAACCCATGTCGTGTGCGGTTTGGATGCTGTCAAGCACATTCTTGAGCTGACCGCCCATGCCGCGGTAGTTCTTATCCTGCATGGATTTCAGGTCGATCTTGTAGCCGTCCATGACCGGGCGCAGGTATTCCAGGCACTCCCGGGTGGCATACCCGTTGGAGATCATCACGGTTTTGAGGCCTTTGGTTTTGGCCAGTGAAAAGACTTCATGTGCCCATTCCGCGGTGATCACCGGCTCATTATAGGAGGATGCCACCACCCCGGCCTGGTGGTTCAGGGCGATATCCACGATCTGTTTGGCGGATATCTTCTGCGCCATGCCGGTGGATGAACTGATGGAAGCATCGCGCAGAACCTGCGAGGATAGCCAGTTCTGGCAGAACTCGCAGTGGAAGTTGCAGCCCAGCATGCCAAAGGTTAGTGCGCCGCTGCCGGGCAGGAAGTGGTTGAATGGTTTCTTTTCGATCGGGTCCACATTAAGACCGGCCACGTATCCGCGCGGCACCTGCAGCTGCCCGTCCCGGTTGAAGCGCACCCGGCAGATTCCCCTTCTGCCTTCGTGGATCACACAACGGTGAGAACAGGCCAGGCAGCGCAGTGTCTGCCCGTCCATTTTCTCGACCAGCTCGCCTGGTGAGGTCAATTCATCTATTATTTCGATCAAAGTGGACATCTGATTCATAGCTCCAATACTATTATAACCACCTGCAGTTGTGGTAAACTCATCTTGCCGGGGCGGATGCGGGTTCTGTGAGAACCATTATTCAATTTAATTATTCACACAACTAAACATTATGGACGAAAAAACATTATCTGTTCTTGAATTTCCCAGGATCCTTGAAAAACTGGCCGGATTTACATCGTTCAGTTTATCTAATGAGCTGGCTTTGCAGGTGAAACCGACCACCGATATTTCAACCGCACAATTGTGGCAGAAACAAACCAGCGAAGCGCGCAAACTGCTGAATACTCATCCTGATATCAGCATCGGCGGTGCGGCGGATATTCGCCATTTTGTCGACCTGGCTGGCCGCGGCGGAGTCCTGGCTGCCAATGAACTGCTCGACGTGAAGAACACCCTCATCTGCGCCAGAATTTTGATGCGCACGCTGGATCATATCGAAAACGATTACCCGGCACTGGCGACCATAATTTTCAATCCACCCGAACCATTCGGCATTGTGGATGCGATCTCCCGCTGCATTTCTGAGCGCGGCGACATCCTGGATAATGCCTCGGACCAACTGGCAGTCATCCGGCGCGACATGAAGCTGTCTCACGAAAGGCTGCTCTCCCGGCTCGAGCGCTACATCAACGATCCGCACAGTTCCCCCATGCTGCAGGAAGGGTTGATCACCCAGCGCGATGGCCGGTATGTGTTGCCCCTGCGTTCGGAATTCAAAGGCCAGATCAAATCGATCGTGCATGACCAATCCTCGTCCGGGGCGACCCTGTTCGTGGAGCCGCTGGCGGTGGTGGAGCTGAATAACAAATACAAGGAACTGCAGCTTGCAGAGCGGGATGAAGAACGCCGCATCCTGGCTGGTCTTTCCTCCCAGGTGGGAGCACAGGCTGCCGACATCCACACCCTGCTTATCATGCTGGCAGAACTCGACCTGGTGTTTGCCCGGGCCAAATATGCAGATGCGCTATCTGCCGTGGAACCGATCCTTTTCCCGATCCCGAACAAACCTGCGAATGCCCATCCCGGCAGCTGCATCCGCTTATATAACGCCCGGCACCCGCTCTTGAACCCGGCATCAGTCGTCCCGATCGACCTGGTTTTGGATGAAGATACTTTCATCCTGGTCATCACCGGCCCCAACACCGGAGGTAAGACGGTAACGCTGAAGACCGTAGGCTTGTTCGCCCTCATGAGCCAATCCGGCTTGCACATCCCGGCCATTTCAGGTTCCGAGATCAGCGTATTCAAAGAGATCTTTGCCGATATCGGTGACGAACAGTCCATCGAACAATCCCTGTCCACTTTTTCCGGGCATATTACCAATATCATCCACATCTTGAAAAAGGCCAACTCCCACAGCCTGGTGCTGTTGGATGAACTGGGCGCCGGAACTGATCCGCAGGAAGGCGCTGCCCTGGCGATGGCCATTTTGAAAGATCTGCTGGAAGGCAACATCACCAGCATGGTGGCCACCCACTACCCGGAATTGAAGACTTTTGCCCATAACACGCCCGCGGTGGTCAATGCCAGCCTGGAATTCAACCTGCAAACCCTGCGCCCCACCTACCACCTGTCGCTGGGATTACCGGGCAGGTCCAATGCGCTGTCCATTGCAGAACGGCTCGGGCTGCCTGCAAAGATCATCGAAGCCGCCCGGGCGACCATCCACCCGGATGAACTGCGCGCGGAAGATCTGCTGGACGAGATCTATCATCAGCGCGGTGTGGCGCGCGAAGAACGCGCGCATGCCGAATCGCTGCGGGTGAAGGCAGAAGAAATGGAGCGCCAGTTATCACAGCGCCTGAAGAGCATCGAAACGGAACGGCAGGAGATCCTTGCTGCAACCCGCAAGGAAACCGAAAGAGAGATGGCTCTCTTCCAGCGCGAAGTGGATGACCTGAAGAAAGAGCTGCTGAGAGCCCGCCAGCCGTTGGATGTGGTCAAGGCGGTTCAAGACCAGGTGGACCAGATGGAAGACGAATCCATGCTGCCAAAAGATCTGCCGGGTTTGCGCCAGAAGAGCGAAGAACGCTTCCACCCCGGCAGCAAGGTATTTTTGGAATCCCTGAATATGAACGGCACAATTACTTCCCTGACCGAGAGCGAGGCTGAAGTGCTGGTGGGGAATTTGCGCATCCGTGCCAGGTTATCCGAAATTCGGCGGCCCGATGAACAACCGGAAGTCGAACTGCCAAAACGAAAAAGCCGCAAAGTGGAAGCTGACACCAGCGCGAAAGCCAAAGAACCAGCGCGGCAAAGCCCGGGCATGGAATTGGATATTCGCGGCCAGAGGGCGGAGGATGGTCTCGATATGCTGGATCGCTACATCGAACAGGCATACCTGACCGGGCTGCCTTTTGTCCGCATCATCCACGGCAAAGGCACCGGCCGGTTGCGCCAGGTGATCCGCGAAGCGTTGAAGCAAAACCAGCATGTGAAGAATTTTGAAAGCGGTATGGAGAATGAAGGCGGTGACGGCGTGACGGTTGCCCGCCTGCGGTCAGATTAATTCGCCGCCAATGTAGCGGCCTGCTGCAGCAGTTCTTCTGCGGAGCGTATGGTATTCTCGGTGGAGTTTCCAAGCATCTGGGCTAATTCTGATACACGCTGATCTCCATCCAGTAAATTGACCCGCGTCATGGTGCGGCCATCCGTCACTTCTTTTGCGACGTGGAAATGCTGGCCGCCATAAGCCGCCAACTGGGGAAGATGTGTCACACAGAATACCTGGTGGGCGCGGGCAAGCTGCCAGAGCTTTTGCCCCACGATGCTGCCCACCCGGCCGCCAATCCCCTGGTCGATCTCGTCAAAGATCAAAGACGGGATCCGGTCTTCATGTGCCAGCACGTTCTTTAAAGCCAGCATCAGGCGGGAAGTCTCACCCCCGGATGCGATCTTTACCAGCGGCTTGAGCCCTTCACCCGGATTGGGTGCGATCAGGAATTCCACCTTGTCCATCCCGTTGAGATCCAACCCGGCTTGTCCGGAAGACTTATCTTCTGATGCCGGAAGTGTGTCAAAGGCAACCTGGAATCGGGCGCCTTCCATTTTGAGTTCATCCAGTTCGGATTCGATCGACTGCGAAAGCTTTTCAGCCGCTGCTTTACGGACGCCGGATAAGACCTGCGCAAAACTGGAAAGGTCTTCCAGCAGTTTCTTCTCAATATTTTCCAGTTCAGCGATGCGCTCCCCGGAATAATTGATCTTCTCAAGCTTGGCTTTCGTTGATTCGCGGAATTCCAAAATACTCTCCATGGAGCCGCCGTATTTGCGTTTGAGGTTGTTGAGCAACCCGATGCGTTCTTCGATCTCAACCAGCCGGCGGGGATTAAATTCGATCTGTTCCGCATAATTCCTGATCTCACGACTGAGGTCTTCGGCCTGTTCGAGCAGATTCCCGCCTGCGTCTGCAAAATCCTTATGGGACGGGTCAAAGCGTTCCAACTGCTGCAATTGATGGGCAAGCTGTCCGAGCAGATCCGTGATGGACGGCATATCGGGTGTCGGTTCATCCAGCAGGGTGAGCGACTGTTGGGCAGACAAGGCCAGGTTTTCAGCGTTTGAAAGCCGGGTGCGTTCCTGTTCCAATAGCACGTCTTCGCCAATTTCAACCTGCGCTGCGGCGATCTCCTGTTCCTGGAAGCTGAGCAGTTCGATCCGGCTGGAGGCTTCCTGCTCGATGACACGCAGTTCCTTCAGTTCGCGGCGGTTATCCAGGAACTGGTGATACAGCTTCTGGTAGCTCTTCAGGTCATCTTCGTCTTTGGCATACCTGTCCAGCAGACCGATATGCTGGCGGTTATTCATCAGTGATAGGTGTTCGGATTGCCCGTGGATATCCACCAGAAAATCACCCACCTCGCGCAGGACGTTCAGGTTCACGCCGTGCCCGTTGATCCTGGCGCTGCTGCGCCCTTCCACGCGAACTTCCCTCTCGATGGTGACAAAATTCTCGTTATCCAGCAGGTCTTCACGGGCCAGGATGGTGGTTAATTCGACCGGGCAATCATGCAATTGAAAGACTGCTTCGACCCTGGCTTTGGATGCTCCCGCGCGGATGGACGTGGCATCGAATTGCCCGCCCAGCAGGGCTACGAGTGCATCCAGGATGATCGATTTTCCCGCGCCGGTTTCACCGGTCAGGATGATCAACCCGGCTTTGAACTCCAGCTGAAGGCTGTCGATGATCGCAAAATTCTCTATCCGTAATTCGCTAAGCATGATGTTTCATCTTTATAATTTCAAACGTGAACCGGTCAGTCGGTAATACATGCTGGATGTCACCAGGATGGTGTAGATCACCTTGAAAATGAGGCTAAGTCCGGCTCCTCCCAGGAAGGATACCGGATCAGGTGAGGAAAAGCCTATGATCAAAGTCAGGACCGGCAGGACTAAACCGGGCAGGCTGCCTAAAGCAGTAGCGATGGCAGCCGTCAGGTATAAACCGGGCGATCGCCGCTTGCGGATCACATAGCGTACGGCTTCAGCGATCACGATTCCGACAAGTGGAGCAAGCAACAGGATGAAAAATCCCAGGAAACCCGTGATCAGGCTGCCGATGTAACTGAGCACCACCGCGGTGACGAATGCCAGTACATAATCGATCGATGTGGCGGTGTTATAGATCTTTTGCATTCCGCGAACACATTCTTTACAGCGGTAACCTGTGGGCGTTAGGACTGCACAGTCCGGGCAAATGGGCTTTTCGCAGCGGTTGCAGCGTAAACTGGTTTCACGCTGCGGATGATTGGCGCAGTAAAGAACTGGCGGGGTATATTCGCTCATCTGGTTAATCCGGTGGCGGGGTTTTGTTCCATGTGGCTCATCAAACTCCTGTAAAAATACCCCCCACCCAGGAAGCGGATGAATCGAAGAGAATGATCACCTGCGTAAACATCCACCCGGTCATTATCAGTCACCAGGACCGGATTCTGCCCATCCACGCTCAAGACTGCCTGGTGGTCGCTGTGCGCAGTCATACTGACCCGGGTTCCTTCGGCTAAAATGATCGCCCGGTTGACAGACAGGTGCGGTGCGACCGGAACCAGCAGGATATTTCGCAGTTCAGGCGGTAATATCGGTCCGCCTGCCGCGAGCGCATAGGCAGTGGAACCGGTAGGTGTGGCAGCGATCAATCCATCGGCTACGTAGGTGGTTAAGAACTCGCCATTGACATATGCGGTGATGTGCAGGGGTTTGACTAATTGTCCTCGGCAGACCACCACCTCATTTAAGACTTCCCATTCATTGATCTTTTCTTTCCCACGCCAGAGCTCGGAACACAACATCATCCTGGATTCATAATGGTAATCACCCCGCATCATCCGCGGGATGTATTCCATCCAGTTTTGGCGCTGTAGTTCGATGAGAAAACCAAACCGGCCGTAGTTAATACCGAGGATGGGTGTATCAGACCCGGCACACAGATGCCCGGCGCGCAATATCGCACCATCGCCACCCAGGACGATGGCCAGGTCAAATTCCCCGGCGGCAATCCTTTTATGGATCTGGTGATCATTTAGCTGACTCGATGAGGTTTTCAAACCATGTTCGAGCAGAGCGGTTTTAACCTGTTCCAGATCCTGCACCGCATCCGGCATACCCGGATGAGCCAGGATAATCACATTTTGTGGAACAGGCATCGGTTGAGCCATCATTCAATTATTATAGTCTGGTTCAAGGGAATTGTGGATTGGTTTATAAACGTTGATCGCACTGGCTCTTATACCCGCAGCTTTTACAGCGGGCTGGTTCTTCATGGCTGCGCGGAACATCCTTGTTTCGCTCTTTCTTGTGCATTTCACTGACCAGGGCCAGTGTCTGTTCCCGCAGAGCGGGAGTGAAATCGATCGAAAATGTCCGGCCGGGATAATGGATGAGGCCGTGCGTTGGCGGTTTCTGGTAGACCTTCTCCACAAGGAGGCAGTAAGCCGCCAACTGGAAGATGTGGGAATCATAAGGAGCATCCGGCGGTCGGCAGCTTTTCACTTCCACCGGGATCACCAATCCGTTTTGCTGAATGAGATAATCAGGTTTGCCCACCAGACCGATGCTGCCATCAAACAGGGGTTTCTCCAGAGGTTTTCCCCACATTTTCACGTCGGAGTAGATGATCGTTCCCCCGGGGATGCCGCTTTGTTTGCGCATTCTCATCGAGAAATACAATAGCAATACGGCAGCGAGAACGAGGAAGAGGATGAGCCAGATCATAACCCGGTCACCAGAAAATAGATCAATACACCGATGGCAGCTAATAACAAGATGAAACCGGCCAGGCGTAGAAAAGCAGAAACCAGCACAGTCCTTCCGTGCTGGTAATGGATCTCCGTTCCAACTTGCAGTTCCCGTTTGTTTTCCGGTTCCACCCCGGAGATGCGGTACCACCAGGAGCGCTGGCAGTAGAGATACGAACCGATCTCAGACGCTCGTATGATCCGCATTATTCGGGTTTGCCTCTTTCAGTTTTCGCGCCATGTCTTCCAGCGCGAGTTCCAGGTGCTGCTCCCTCTGGCTGATGGTCAGGTCCCCGCGCGTTCTTTCCACGATTCCGCGCACCAGGTCGGTTTGGCGGCGCAGACCGCTGGTGATCGCATCCGGATAGTCGATGGTCACCAGCACGGAATAAATGTCATCCATGCAGCCAAGAAGGCGTTCCGCTTCGGCAGAATATCCCTGCCGGAGAATGTCCATGCATCTGCGCCTTAGCTCTCCGGTGACTTCTGCCAGGCCATTAAGATATGTTGAACCCTCCACGCCGATCTGTTCGGGGCTGGGAAGATGCTCGTTCAGCACCAGCGCCCGGGTAATGGTCGCTTCGACAAACTCTTTCAGAGCATCCTGTGTGTACCCCGAAAAGTATAGATCCGGGAAA
The DNA here is from genome assembly GCA_963757065.1 of uncultured Chloroflexia bacterium. Lineage (GTDB taxonomy): Bacteria > Chloroflexota > Anaerolineae > Anaerolineales > Anaerolineaceae > PNON01. Next base: position 57,631 of record CAVWQC010000005.1, read on the forward strand.
TTTTTCAGCGAGGTTTGGAGCTGTTTGGCTAAATTACCGGCTTCCTGTAAATGCTCATTGACCACCAGGGTTTCTTCACGATGGACAGCCCGAATGGCATTGGCGCAATGCCGGGTTAATAACCTGCACACTGCCAGGGCTTCATCGCGGGCTTTATTGCGGGCGTCAAATACTGTCCGTATATTTTCAACGATCTGATCTAATTCATCCATTTGGTTTCCAATTATTCTTTGGGTGGCTCCGGCTCCGGGTTGGGCCGGAAAAGCTGGCTGGCGAGCGTGTTCGCCCCGGGTGGATTGATCTCTCCAAAGGCATTTTCAAACCTCGAGAGGTTTTCTCCGAGCGCCGCCTTCAGCATCTTGACGGCCAGGGGAGACATCACCATCCTGGAGATAATGATCGGATTCACTTCACCGGGCAGTAAGCGGGCGAATTCAATCGTAAATTCCAGCGGGGAATGAGCAATCCGCACCAGATTGGCATATTCAGGTTTCAGATCTGATGCATCGATAAAATTGAACGACGGAGGCTGGGTGTTTTCAGGCATACAACCTCCGCCGGTTTATTTGACTGGCTTTAGAAAGGAATATTCTCGTCACCGACCGGTAGCCCATCATTTTCAGCAGATGCTCCACCTGCGCCGCCAGAGTCGTCATCTGACCTGGGGGTTAAGTTCCGCACGGTGTTGGCTACAATTTCATAACTGGCTGCGGTGGTGCCGTCCTGCCGGGTATACGTGCGCGGATTGCCGGTATTGGGGTCTGGCTGCAGCCGGCCTTCCACGAGGACTTTGTAACCTTTTTTGAAATATTGGTTTACAAACTCGCCTTGCTTGCCCCAGGCGTTGATTCGAAACCAGATGGTTTCCTTCACGCTTTGACCGTTATTATTGGTATATTGGCGGTTGGATGCAATTGAAAAGGTGGTTACGGCCTGGCCGGATGGCGTGTAGCGCATCTCTGGATCCTTGCCTAAATTTCCGACAACAATGATCGTATGAAACATGGTATCCTCCAAATTGGGTAATGGTTTTGTCAGGATAAATATCTACAGAATTAATACTATTTGTGTCCTGACCTAACTTAATTTTACGGATTTTCACAGACAGCGCAAATGATTTTGGGCATTAATTTTACATATCAGGGGGTCGCCAGCGTGGGATACGGCCTTTGCGTGGGCTTTTTTGTGGGCGTCGGGGTGAGCGGGTAATCACCCGGAGAAACTGAATAGATGGTCATGTCGGAGTAACTGATACTTACTGCCAGCCCCTCAGCAGAATGGGCAAATGCACCGATCCCTCCGGTTGCAGGTGCCAGATACACGCCATCCTGGAAAACATCATTCAGGTATAGTCGAACATATCCGCCGCCGACCCATAATCCCACCCGAAACGGAGATAATCCGCCTCGTGGAATCTGTCCTGATGGAGTCCAGTCCAGCAGTGATTGATGATCGGCTCTCTTTCACTTTTTCCATGGCGTACTCACCGCTGCAATTAAAGGAAATCCGGTAATATGTACGGTCATTCAATGACCAGAAGATCAACCCGTATGTATCCGCGGGGAACACAGGTTTGCTGATATCGTTGTCTCCAGGTAGAGATCCGAAAAATAGGTATCCTTTCGGAAGCTGGTCAATGTGCTTCCGGGAGCTGAAACTGCCAGGTTTAGGGTATTATCACCGTATGCAACATTCCCATCAGCAGACACACCTGTTATCCAGGATGTACGATCAGAAAAGTCATCCTGGATGACCAATTCGCCAAAATCAGGACCTTCATTTGGTGTCGGGGTTTGTTGAGGGGTGAAATAGACTGTCGGGGTGGCTGTGCTCGGAAACCAGATCCGTGTCGCCGTTGATGTTGGCGTCTCGGTCAGTGGAGTGGGAGTTTCCGTTTCAAAGGCGGAGGCTGCCGGTTGACAGGCGGACAGAACGATCAGGCACAGGCTGAGGAGTGCTGTGATCGATCCGGATCTTTTCCGCATGGAATTATTATGCATGGCTACCATTATACTTTTGTCCATTAAATCTTACCGAATCAATGGTTTGGTCATTAGAAAATCGAATAATGTTATAATCCAAATAGGTTGAGAACAATAGAATGACAAAACGGATAATAAAACTGGTTCCTTTTTTGGTGATCCTGGCTACAACGGTCCTGGTGGCTGTTCAAGCTTTTCCAGCATCTGCTGAAAGGGGTCAGCCTCAAGCTGTTTTACCAACACCAACTGCTCAACCGGATGGCCGGATCATTTACATTGCCCAACCGGGAGACTCCTGGTGGATCATCTCAGTCAAGACCGGTGTCGCAGAAACACAATTATACCTGCTCAACAACACCAAACCGGAAGACCAGCTGCTTGAAGGTCAGCAAGTCCTTCTTGGTGTGGTTACTCCCACACCACCTTTGCCTGCTTCAGAAGAAGCGACACCCACACCCGGACTTACCACCCCGCAGGTCGAAGGTTTTGGCGAAATTTGCGTTTTACTATACGATGACATAAATGGTGATTCTGTCCGCCAGCCGGAAGAACTGTCTCTTGCCAATGGTGCTCTCAGCCTGGTAAATAATATTGGAACGTTCAACCAGACGGCAATGACGACTTCAGGTACCGACCCGGTATGTTTCCCGGATGTTCCAAAAGGTGATTACAACTTGAGTGTGGCTGTTCCGGATGGTTATAATCCGACAACCGTCACCAATACACCCATCAAGCTTGTGGCCGGAGATACGACGACCATGAACTTTGGCGCACAACTCAGCTCATTAGCTCAACCTGCAACCAGTGGCGAAGGCGGCAGAAATCCCATCATTGGGATCGCCGGTTTGGTTCTGCTGCTGGGTGGTGCCGGGTTGGGAATTTATTTCTGGCTGTCGAAACGCCGCCACTAAAACGATCATTACCAGAAGCGCTCTTCTTTCCATGCATCCGCATTGTTGTGATATCCGGCTTGTTCCCAAAAGCCCGGTTTATCCTGCGGCATGAACTCCAATCCCCTCAACCATTTTGCACCCTTCCAGAAATATGGCACCACCAGGTCGGAACGATTCTTGATCGCCCCGACGATGCCGCGCAGTGGATATCCGTGATCGGGTGAGATTACTTCGCCGTTGAAATGGGTGGCCATTAAGAAGTTTTCAGCCAGCACCACTTCCAGCGGCAGGTTGACCGTGAAACCGTATTCAGCATGCTGCATCACATAATGTGCTGACGGCTTAATTTTTATGAGTCCGGCATCCACCATGGCACGTACTGAGACCCCTTCCCATACTGTGTCAAATTTACTCCAGCGTGTCACGCAGTGAATATCCATATCCAGGCGGGTACGCGGTAGCTTGTTGAATTCGTCCCACTTCCATTCACCTGGCTGCTCCACCTCACCCCACACCTTGAAAGACCAGGTCAGAGGATTGAAAGGGGGAACAGGTCCGTAATGCAGCACCGGGAATTTATGGGTCAACGCCTGCCCGGGCGGCAGTCGGCCTTCTTTTCGTTTTTCTTCCTCATCAGTCCTGCGCGTGAATGGGTTCTCGAACATGGGCTTTCTCCTGGATTAATTATATCAATGTGGGGGAGTTGGACGACGGAGGTATAACCTGAACACTTAGCGGGCGAATAGCTATCTGTTCCCGCTTGCAACTTATCATTCAGCCGCATAGCGGTGGGAAATATTACCAGATACCGGGATAAATGCAGCCACCGACAGTTTCATGAACACCCGTAGACAGCGGACCTAGTAAATTCGCATAAAGCATAAAACAACTAATAATAATCCGGATTTCCGGTCTGAAGATCCTTCTCCCAATTGGAAGGGTTGGCTTCAATGGATTCCCGAATGGTTTCCATTTCCGCTGCATCTTGAATGATGTGTTCGGAATATCCACCCTGCCAGATGGTTTTATTGCCTTTACCCAGTAATGGCCGGCAGTGAAGAGATACCGACGATTTGTAAAAACGAATGACCGTTTCGATGGATCCAGCTTCTGGTGTTCCAATATCACTTTTGGGTAAATGGGATGGGAAATCCCTGCTTTTTTGGACAGCAGTTTGCCCTGATTCCTTGCCCATGATGAAAATAATTCCGTGGATGTGGTTTGGCATGACAATGAACGTCCCTAATTTTATATGGAAGAAACGTTTAGCCAGCCTTTCCCATTCTTTGGAGGCGATATTTCCGATCTTGTTCAGCAAGACCCTTTCTTCCTGGATCTGTCCAAAAACGGGTTTTCTTTCCAGCGTGGCGATGGTAATGTAATACGCCCCGGACAGGGAGTAATCAAATTTTTCCGGGCGTTTTGAACGATTTTGTTGATGTGAAGTATCGATTGACATAAGAGTATGATAACAGGTTTATCCTTTTGAGAGTCACCCGTGATACACGATGCGTTATCTCTGCCAACTTTATTCTAGACACAATTACGATATATGAACTCTCGAATTACTGGTATTGTTTCTTCCCGATGGGTGACGCAGGTAAAGTGGCCTCCATCATCCATTTTTAGGAATTGCGCATTTGGGATCGTGTTTGCTGTAAACACCCCCATGCTGAAGGGCATGATCGGATCATTCACGGCATGAACAACCAGGGTTGGAGCTGTGATACTGCTCTATTGGATACTCCTGAAAATTTGATAATTGTTGCATATCATTGATCAAACCGTCCCGCCGCAGGGTGGACGGGTAAGTGGTGTGATAGAGCGCATCAAGCAGGCGCATTTTTTCGCGATCGGGTTTGATCTTAGTGAGTAAGGCTCTACTTACTCCATTTCCTTGAAAAACTGTGTTCGGCGCAATGGAATATAGCAACCAGGGGAGAAAATCTGACTGCAGCATGAGGGGATATATTGCACGTAAGAATGGCGATAACGAAGGAAAAGAGTGGCTGACCGCCGATATCATGATGAGCCCGCGGCAGCGGTTCGAATGGCGCAGTGCAAATTGCAGAGCAGAGGCTCCCCCACCGGAGAGCCCGATGATGATGGCGGAATCAACAGTCAGAGTGTCGAGTAGCGCCGCATAGGTATCGGCTTGCGTTTCTGGTGATGGATTGGGTGGTACTGGCGATCGCAAATACCCGAAACGCGATGGGGATATATAGTGGAATTGCCCCCCGATTAAACCTGCCAGCCAGAGTCCCATGTCGTAACCGCCGCCGCTGCCGTGGGATATCAATACAGCACTCCCTTGACCGGTGACTGCAGCTTCTATCACCCCCATGGATGTATTGATCAACTGGCTTCCTTCCAGCAGGCGGTCGCGGGCAATCCGGTTCTCTTCTTTATACCTGGCAGCGAACGAAAACATGTTGTTTTCTCCGTGAATTTGCAGCGACGCAGATCAATGTTTATCCAGAGTGATTCGAAAAACAGAGGGGTAAAAGCCTCCCCGCCCCTCAATCGATTTGCACTATAATTGTACAATTCTTTTCCTCTGGAGACTTCATGAACCCGTTAGCCAGCACCATCATCACCTCAGCATTGGTCTTTTATTCCATCGGTGTATGGGGCGAACGCCTCACCGGCCGACTCAAATGGTGGAATTTTGCCTTCTTTGTTCTCGGCCTCATCTGCGACACAGTCGGGACCGGCATGATGTTTGAGTATGTAGGCGGTATGGCTTTTGATATCCATGGCATATCCGGGCTCATCGCAATACTGCTCATGCTCATCCATGCCGTGTGGGCGCTGGTGGTCCTGCTCAAGAAGGACGAAAATGCCATCCGCAATTTCCACAAGTTCAGCATATTTGTCTGGCTTATTTGGTTGATCCCCTATTTCAGCCCGATGTTCTTTGCTATAGCATATTGATCGGGATATAACCGGTACTCTTGCTAACAGGAATGTCATTTCGATCCGCATAGCAGGGAGAAATCTTATTCCCCGTCAATCTACTCAGTAGCTGCACTCTATATCACGATCGTTTACAGTTGACGGTTGTTCTCTTTAACATTCAACGTCTTTGCAACGAAATATGATTTTTTCACGTATTTCTTGTGATATTCATATTTTTCTCATCCATATATAATTATCTGGTTGAATTTATTCAAAAAAGGTCGCCCATGAAAACCGGTTATCTCATTCTCCTCATTATTGTTGTGATTGTTGCCGCAGTCTGGCTGGGACTGCAGGTCAAGCCCAAACCATTTGCATTTCCCACGCTGAAAGAAGGCAGCGTTTCGACTATTCCCCTGCCAACCGGGCTGCCTGCGCCGGTGGAAAAGTTCTATCGGACCGTGTACGGCGACCAGGTTCCGGTCATCGATACTGTGGTGATCACCGGCCGCGGGCGGATCAAGCCGTTCGGCATCTGGCTGCCTGCCCGTTATGTATTCGTCCATAACACCGGGAAGGATTATCGCCACTATTTTGAATCAACCATATTTGGCATCCCGATTCTCAAGGTCAACGAGGGGATCATCGACGGCAAAAGCTTCTTCGAAAGCCCAATGGGAACGTATGTGGATGATGCCAACACCAATCAGGGAGCGAATCTTGCTTTATGGGCAGAAGCCGGCTGGTTCCCGTCCATCTGGGTCACCGACCCGCGCGTCCGCTGGCAGGCGGTGGATGACACCACCGCGCTGTTATTCGTCCCTTATGGCGAAGAGACCGAAAACTTTGTGGTCCGCTTCAACCTCGCAGACCGGCCTGGTCGATTCGATGGAAGCCATGCGCTACCGCGAAGCCGGTGAAGGGAAACCCAAAATATTGTGGATCACCCGCAATGTGGGCGATTCTATGTTCCCCGGAACAAAGATCAACAGCGAAGGATCGGCTACCTGGCTCGATCAGGGCACACCCTGGGCATACTTTACACTCGAAGAAATGAAATATAACGTGGATTCTGCCGATTACATTCTGCAGCGCGGTTATTAAAAGATCAATCCCTAAAGGGTTATAAACCTTTAGGGATTATGTCTATAATATCCCAATACCGGTTAGACATTTGCCGATCAGGGGATAAGGTGAAACAATGACAGATAATAAGATCAAACTGATGCCAAATAGATCAATCTTCCAAAGGGTGGTGCGTATGTTGTGGATCATTCCTGCTGTTTTACTGGCTTTCCTATTGATTCTTGTGGGCGTACTGCTGACAAACAGCCCCGGAAAACCGCAGCCTTTCCTGGACGAAAACGGAAAACCGCTGGCGGGCAGCATTTCTGAGAAAGTCTTTGTGAATATCAACGGAGTCGAACAGGGGATGTTCATCAAGGGCAAGGATATAACGAAGCCTGTGCTGCTCTACCTGCATGGCGGCATGCCCGATTACTTCCTGACACAGAAATACCCCACCGGTCTTGAAGATATTTTTACCGTCGTCTGGTGGGAACAGCGTGGATCAGGCATCTCCTTCAGCGATAATATCCCGCCCGAAACAATGAACCTGGAGCAGATGATCTCAGACACGCTGGAGGTGACCAATTACCTGCGCGATCGCTTCCACCAGGACAAGATCTACCTGATGGGGCATTCGGGTGGCACCTTCGTCGGCATCCAGGCGGCTGCAAGGGCGCCGGAGCTGTACCATGCCTATATCGGCGTGGCTCAAATGTCGAACCAGCTCTTGTCTGAAAAGCTGGCGTACGACTATATGCTCAAGCAGTTCAAAGAGAATGGCAACACAAAAATGGCACAGGCACTTGAAGCAGCCCCGGTCACCCTGGCGGGCGGCGTACCGGATGCCTACCGGGCAGTCCGGGACACAGCCATGCATAGCCTGGGCGTCGGCACGACCCGCGACATGGATTCCGTGATCACCGGCATCTTTTTACCATCGTGGATGAGCCATGACTACACCCTGATGGAAAAGGTCAATATGTGGCGTGGCAAATCCCGTGCCGGTATCGCAGTACTGGGGGATACGATGTTCGGCACCGATCTGTCCAAAGTAGTGCCAAAACTGGATATCCCAGTCTATTTCTTTGAGGGCATCTACGATTACACCTGCTCCTACACCCTCGCAAAAGATTATTTTGAGGTTCTGCAGGCGCCGGTGAAAGGATTTTATACATTTGAGCAGTCAGCTCACAGCCCTATATTTGAAGAACCCGAGAAAATGCAGAAGATCTTGCGGGAAGACGTTTTGGCCGGAACAAACAACCTGGCTGATTTGAAATAGTTGTATGTGCATGTCGATAATTCGTTCTTCCCTTTGATATTAACAGACAGCAAGAGGCAACCACCATCAGATTTTAAGGAAAAATAATGAGTGAAATGAATTCATCCAGGTCGAATAGCATTGATAAGCTCCCTTCACAATCAGATAAGATGAGAAACATCGCGGGAAAAATTTTCTTCACAATCGGGCGTGCACTGGCATTGATAGTTGCCATCCTACTGTGCCTGCCGGTTTTACTTCTTCCGATTTCAACTTTAGTTCCAGCGTGGATTTGGATTTCGCTTGCTGTTGCAGCAATTGTTCTGCTTATTCTGCAATTCCGCATAACTCCTGTTTGGCGCGGAGTGTTGGTTAGTCTCATTGGAATATTTCTGGTGAGTCTGGTCGCAGTTGTTACGTCGCAATTGTTCGCAGCGACTCCACGCATTACCGATGCGCAGGGGAATATTCTTCCTGGCAGCATTGCAACCCTTGAAAAAGTGGAACTGAACGGCAGCGGGCAATGGATCTCCATCCGGGGTAAAGATACGAACAAACCCGTATTGCTTTTCCTCTCCGGCGGGCCGGGCGGCAGCCAATTGGTAACTGCCCGCCGCACACTGGCTAAACTGGAAGACCACTTCGTAGTGGTCAACTGGGAACAACCCGGGGCTGGTAAATCTTTCGATGCAGTGGACCGCAAAACGTTAACCCCGGAACGCTATATCTCTGATGGGATCGAATTGGTCAAGGTTTTGCAGAAACGCTTTGATGAAGAGAAAGTATACGTGCTGGGCGAGTCCTGGGGGAGTGCTCTTGGAATATGGATGGTTCAACGCGACCCCGAACTATTTCATGCTTTTATCGGTACCGGACAGATGGTGTCTTTTTTGGAAACGGATAAGCTGTGCTACGAATTTGCCTTGCGTGTGATCGAAGAACGCGGCGATACCAAAAAAGTTGAACAACTTAAAAAACAGGGACCACCGCCGTATTATGGCAGTAACGTGGCAATGCAGGAAGCTGCTTTCCTGATGGAGACTTTTAATTATATGAATGCGGATCCCGCCATTGATGACGATGGATTCAATACTTTTCAGGATCTTGCCGGTTCAGAATATGGTCTATATGACAAATTGAATTGGTTTCTCGGTGCGCTTGAAACCATGAATGTAGTCTACCCTCAGCTTTGGGATGTGGATTTCCGCAAACAGGCAGCGCAGCTGGATGTACCTGTTTATTTCCTCATCGGGCGGCATGACGTCAACGCACCTCCAGTATTAACGGAAGATTATTATACTCAGCTGAGTGCACCTATCAAAAAAATGATCTGGTTCGAGCGTTCAGGCCATAATCCCTGGGTGACCGAATCGGATGGATTCGTCGATACGGTAGTGAACACTGTGCTGGTTGAAACCTATAGGACTGGTAACCAGTAAACCGGTGAAGAATAACCCCTAACAAATTAATCCCTAAAGGTTTTCAAAACCTTTAGGGATTTTTACCCGATTCCTACAAGCATCAACAAAGCCTTGACAACAGATATCGCAAAATATATACTCATTACAGATTTGGGGAGTAGCTTTCCCGTATGGGAATTGGTTATCGTCAAGACGGAGTAATTTTCCCCGGTAACCTGTATGCGATAAGCATTTGCGAGACCAATACAGTGTAATGTGTTGGTTTTTTTGATTAAAATAGCCTTACAATTGAATTACTTTCAGTTCAGGAACGGTGGAAAATGAAAAACTGGTACTCAAAAAATGTGCAGGAAGTTCTTCAGGAGGTCGGGGGCGATCTTCAAAAAGGTCTTTCCTCTGAGGAAGTTGTTAAATCACGGGAACAATATCGGCCTCAATGAGCTGGTGGATCGCGGTACGAAGAGTCCCTGGAAAATTCTATGGGAGCAATTGACCGGCACCATGGTCATCATGCTGATTATTTCTGCGGTCATCACCTTCTTCTTAAATGAGTATAAAGATGCCATCGCCATCCTGGTGATCGTTATTCTGAACACCATATTGGGTTTCAGCCAGGAATACCGTGCAGAAAAGGCAATGGCAGCCCTCAAAAAGATGGCGGTGCCAAAAGTAAGGGTTCGGCGGGACGGCAAGGTCACCGAGATACGTGCCCAGGAGTTGGTCCCCGGTGACATCATCTTCCTTGAAGCTGGAAACTCGGTGCCGGCAGATGGCAGCCTGGTGGAAAATGCCAATCTCCGTGTTCAGGAGGCTGTTCTGACAGGTGAATCCGAACCGGTGGAAAAGCGGTTGGAAATAATCCAAAAAGAAAATCCTTCCCTGGGCGACCAGCATAATCGTCTGTTCATGGGAACCCTGGCAACCTTTGGCCGCGGAACTGTCGTAGTAACTGAGACAGGCATGAATACTGAGCTGGGAAAGATCGCCGAGTTGATCCAATCGGTGGGAAATGAATCCACCCCGCTGCAAAAAAGGTTGGACCAATTGGGAAAAATGCTGGCGGTTGCAGCTCTGGTGATCGTTGCTATTGTTTTTGGATTGGGGCTGCTGCGAGGGGAAGACCTCCGCACCATGTTCCTGACCGGTATCAGTATGGCAGTGGCAGCAGTACCTGAAGGCCTGCCAGCCGTGGTAACGATTGCTTTGGCCCTGGGTGCTCAACGGATGCTGAAACGCAATTCGCTGATCCGTAAATTACCCGCTGTGGAAACACTGGGGTCGGTCACGACGATCTGCTCCGATAAAACCGGTACGCTCACCGAAAACCGCATGACGGTAACTTTGGTGGATGTCGCAGGCAACAGATTCGATCTTCAGGAAAATCTGCGGGATTTCAGCCCCAGCGTGAGTACATCAGAATCCACTGCCCCGGTCATTGACCAGAATAACGCGGTCGCCATCATGCTGGCAGGCGGTGCTCTTTGCAATGACGCCGTGCTTGAACAAACAGATCAGGGCTTTTCTTCTGTTGGCGACCCGACGGAAGGCGCACTGGTTGTGGCTGCTGTACGGGCAGGATTGTGGAAGGAAAACCTGGAAAAAGCTCTCCCGCGCGTTTCCGAACTGCCATTTGATTCAGACCGCAAACGGATGACCACAGTGCATCAGATAGAAGCAATCGACCAGCTTCCTCCTGCATTGAAAGGCATGATCACTTCCCCTGAATTTCATGAAAACGCAAAATTCATTGCCATCACAAAAGGGGCTGTTGATGGTCTGCTGGAAATCTCAGACCGCGTATGGACTGAAAATAAGATCGTCAAACTGGATTCAGCCTGGAAGAACCGCATCCAGGACGCCAATGATGACCTGGCATTGAAAGGTATGCGCGTTCTGGGAGTGGCTTTCAAGTATTGCTCTGAACAGGAAAGCCGGGAAGCGTGCGCTCCTCTCGAACAGGATCTCGTATTTGTTGGCATGTTCGCCATGATCGACCCAGCCCGGCCGGAAGTAAAAGATGCGGTGGCTGTCGCCAGGAAAGCCGGAGTCAGACCCATCATGATCACTGGCGACCACCCGTTGACCGCGTTATTCATCGCGAAGGAACTGGGTATTGCCGAGAACGATGAAGTGATCACTGGTGCGGAACTGGCAAAATTGGATATGGCCGCGCTGAAAGAGCGCGTGAAAACCGTTTCTGTCTTTGCGCGTGTTTCACCGGAACATAAATTGAATATTGTTCAGGCATTGCAGGAACTTGGCGGAATTATTGCCATGACCGGTGACGGGGTGAATGATGCCCCTGCCCTCAAAAAAGCTGATATCGGTGTTGCCATGGGCATCACCGGAACAGATGTCTCAAAGGAAGCCGCCGACATGGTATTGCTGGATGATAACTTTGCCACGATCGTTTCGGCAGTCGAAGAAGGCCGCCGCATTTACGAGAACATCCGCAAATTCATCAAATATACAATGACCTCCAACTTCGGGGAAATTGTTGTGATGCTGGTCGGACCGTTTGTGGGGTTGGGGCTCCCGCTGCTGCCATTGCAGATCCTCTGGGTGAACCTGGTGACTGACGGCCTTCCCGGTCTGGCGCTTACCCAGGAACCGGCAGAACCGGATACCATGCGCAGGCCTCCGCGTAACCCGAAAGAGCAGATCTTTGGCCGCGGGTTGGGGGTGGATGTCCTTTGGATCGGCGCCTTGATGGGTGTTGTATCCCTCCTGGTGGGTCTATGGGCATTCAACTATAACCACCTGTTTGCCTGGCAGACGATGATCTTTACAACTTTAACAATGTCTCAAATGGGCAACGCACTGGCAACCCGCTCCGAAAGCCAAACCCTCTGGGAAGCAGGTATTTTTACCAATAAATCCCTGCTGGGGGCTGTATTGCTGACCTTCGTCCTGCAAATGGCTGTCATCTATGTGCCCTTCCTGCAGGGAATATTCAAAACCTCAGCCCTCTCGCTGCTGGAACTCGCGATCAGCCTTGGTGCAGGCGTAATCGTCCTGGTGGCCATTGATGCCGTCAAACTTCTCAAAAGGAAATATCAATCTGCAAAATAGCACCTGATTGGAAAATCACCTTCAATTAAGGAATATGGATTAATAATTTATTTCATGCCGTACGGGTCGACCCGTTGTTGGGCCGGGTCACCGGATCTGTTTTTCCATCGGATGGAAATAATCCCTAAAGGTTTCCAAAACCTTTAGGGATTTTCATTGGTATATTACCGTCGTTGGGGCGGATAGCCCCATCCGCCCTTACTTTACGATCGACTGCACCCGGCCGACCTTGCCGCCCACCAGCATCACCTTGATGCCGTGCGGATGGGTGGGGCTGCTGGTTAACAGCCGCATCACCACCCCCTCGGTCAATTGGCCGGTGGACTGGTTCTGCTTTTCAACGATCATCACCCGCAGCCCGGGTTGGATATCTTTGCGAACAGGTATTGCCATCGTGTTGTTTGCTCCCTCTGTTTGCGCCGGTCTCCCGACCGCGCCGAATTTGACCGAAGGTCTCCGATGTTGGTTATGTTGTGTTTTTTGCGAAACTTTACACTGTTTTCAGCGCCGCCAGGAATCCGTCGATCGCCTTTTCCGGCGTGGCCCAGGATGTCACCAGGCGCACGGCAGAATGCTCGCTGTCGACCTTGTTCCAGACGTAAAAAAGATAGGCTTCGTTCAGCTTCTTGATCACCGCATTGGGGAAGACGGGGAAGATCTGGTTGGTGGGGGAATCGCTTTGGAAACCGTATCCCAGCGCCGAGATCCCGGCAGCCAGCTTTGACGCCATGCTAGTTGGCATTGCGCGCCAGGTCAAAGAACAGGTCATCTTTGAACAGCTCCAGGAACTGGATGCCCAGCACGCGTCCTTTGGACAACAACCCTCCCCGTTGTTTAATGAAATAGCGGAAATCAGGTTTAAGCCGTGGATGGTTGATCACCAGCGCTTCACCCAGCAGCGCGCCATTTTTGGTGCCGCCGATGTAAAACGCATCCACGAGGGAGGATAATTCTTTCATGTCCAGGTCGGCGGAGGTGGAGGTCAACGCCGAGCCCAGCCTGGCGCCATCGAGGTAAAGGTAAAGGTTCAACGCCTTGCAGGTGGCCGAGATATCCCTCAATTCTTTGGCGGAATAAATGGTGCCGATCTCGGTGGAATGGGAGATGTAGACTATCCGCGGGTGGACCATGTGTTCATCGCTGCCGTGCACTCTGACCACATCCTCGATCTCCGCTACGGTGACCTTGCCGTTCTGTCCCTTGACGCCGTGGATCTTGTGCCCGGTCGCTTCGATGGAGCCGGTTTCATGCACCAGGATATGCCCGGAATCGACCGCGATGACCGATTCGTAAGACCTGAGGCAGGAGGATAACAAAATGAGGTTAGCCTGCGTTCCGCCGGACACAAAATGGACGTCTGCATCGGGGCTGGCGGACACCTGGCGGATCAGCTGAGCGGCCTCAAGGCAATAACGGTCCTCTCCGTACCCGGGCTGCTGGTCAAAGTTGGTCTTTGTAAGGGCCTCCAGTATGCGGGGGTGTGCGCCTTCTGAATAATCATTTTGAAAACTGTATTGGATCATGGGTTCCTTCTTTTACGGCTGGTTTGGAGCAGGATGAATGTTCTTATTATACTATTTGCCTTCGTCCTCCCCCTCCTACCTCCCCCAATTTCTCGAAATTGGGGGAGGGTTGGGTGGGGGCCCTTGTTCGCACCGGTGGTTGCCAGTTGGTTTAATGCATGCGCAGGGGTGAGGCGCCGCCTCGCCCCTGCTGCCGAAGTGATGAATATTTTAAGGTTTTCCCCCTCCACATCCATGCATAACTCTTTTGCGAGATGCTATAATGAATCAACTACACCCTGCAATTTATTGGTTAAATATCACCCATGTCCTTTGTCCACCTGCACGTCCATTCCACCTACTCCCTGCTGGACGGCTTCAGCGATATCAAGAAGCTCGTCGCGGCTACCAAGTCCATGGGGATGGATTCCATCGCCCTGACCGACCACGGCACCATGTTCGGCTCGATCGAGTTCTACAACGCCGCCCGGGCTGCCGGTATCAAACCCATCATCGGGCTCGAAGCCTACCTCTCCGCGCGCGGCATGACGGATCGCGACTCCAAGCTGGACAAGCATTCCAACCACATGCTGCTGCTAGCCCAGAACGAGGTTGGTTATCACAACCTCTTACAGATCGCCAGCGCCGCCCAGGTGGAGGGCTTCTATTACTTCCCGCGCATCGACCGGGATTACCTGGCAAAACACGCCGAGGGTCTCATCGCCACCTCGGGCTGCATGGCCGCCGAAATTCCACGCGCCATTATGGCCGGGGATATGGATATCGTCCGTAAGAAACTGGACTGGTACTACGATGTCTTCGGCAAGGAAAATTACTTCCTCGAGCTGCAGGAGCACAATATCGCCGAATTGCCGGGCATCAACAAAGCCCTGCTCGGCCTCGGAGAACGCTACCAGGCGCGTTACGTGGCTACCAACGACGTGCATTACATCAACCAGGAAGATTCAAAATTACAGGATGTGCTGCTGGCCGTTCAGACCGGTACCACCCTGCGCGATCCCAATCGTATGCGCATGGGCGACAACTCCTATTACCTGCGCACCCCGGAGGAAATGGCCCGCATCTTCTCCGAAGTCCCCGAGGCAATCTCCAACACCCAGCTGATTGCCGACCGCTGTTCGATCGACCTGGAACGCAAATCCTACCATCTGCCTCTCTTTGAAGTTCCTGATGGATTCACCTCCGAGACCTATCTGCGCCACCTGTGCGAGGAAGGATTCATCCGCCGCTACGGTGTCCGCGTCAAAGACCCGAAGGTCCGCGACCGGTTGGAATACGAGTTGGGCATCATCCACAAGATGGGCTTCGACACCTACTTCCTCATCGTTGCAGACCTGTGCCGCTTTGCCCGCCAGGAAGGCGTCTGGTACAACGCCCGTGGTTCTGCCGCCGGATCGATGGTGGCTTACACACTCGATATCACCCTGGTGGAACCCATCGACCACGGGTTGATCTTTGAGCGCTTCCTCAACCCCGGCCGCAACGAAATGCCGGATATCGACCTGGATTTCCAGGATGACAAGCGCGCCAGGATCATGGAATACTGCGCCAATAAGTACGGCTCCGATAAGGTAGCCCAGATCATCACCTTTGGCACCATGGGAGCGCGAGCTGCCCTGCGCGACGTTGGCCGTGTCATGGAGATCCCCCTCTCCGAGGTGGATCGGGTCGCCAAGATGATCAATATCATCCCGAATAAGTCCGTCAACTTGATGGAAGCGATGAACGATTCACCGGAACTACTGCAGCTCTATAAAGATGTGGATTACATCAAGGAGCTGGTGGATACCGCCTCCAAGATGGAAGGCACGGTCCGCAACGCGGGTACGCATGCCGCCGGGGTGATCATCTCGGACAAACCGATCGTGGAATATGCTCCGCTGCACCGCCCGACCAACGGGTCGGAAGAATCACCCATCAAATCGGTGATGCAGTATGAGATGTCACACGTCGATAAGCTCGGCCTGCTGAAAGTGGACTTCCTGGGCCTGGCCACCCTTACTGTCATGCAGCGTGCCTGCAAACTGATCAAGGAACGCCACAATATTTCATTCGATCTGAGCAATATTCCCACCGATGACCCAGCCACTTATGAGTTCATCGGCAAGGGCCATACCGCCGGCATGTTCCAACTGGAAGGCAACGGCATGACCCGCTGGATCGTCCAGATGAAACCCAAAACCCTGGCCAACGTCATCGCCATGGTGGCATTGTTCCGCCCGGGTCCGATGGAATTCATCCCCCAGTACATCCGCCGCATGCACGGCGAAGAAAGCGTGGAATACAAGCATCCCGCGCTGGAATCCATTATGAAGGAGACCTACGGGATTGCGGTCTACCAGGAGCAGGTGATGTCTGCCGCCATCCAGATGGCTGGCTACACCCCCTCTGAAGCGGATAACCTGCGCAGCGCCATCTCCAAAAAGAAAGCGGAAGCCATTGCCAAACACCGCAAGATGTTTGTGGATGGCTGTGTGAAGAACGATATTGCCGAAGAGACTGCCAAAGCGATCTTCGAGGAATGGGAAAACTTTGCCCGGTATGGCTTCAACAAGTCGCATGCCGCCGATTATGGCGTCATCGCGGTGCAGACCGGGTACTTGAAAACGCATTACACGGTGGAGTATATGACCGCCCTGCTTTCTGCGGTCAAGAACGAAACCGAAAAAGTGGCTTTCTATGCCACTGACTGCCGTTCCATGGGTATTGATGTACTCCCGCCGGATATCAACTCCAGCGGCTGGGATTTCACGATCGAAGACCGCAAAGATAAGACTTCTGCCATCCGCTTTGGATTGGGTGCAGTCAAGAACGTCGGTGTCAACCCGGTGGAAGCGATCATCGCCGGTCGCGAGAATGGCATCTACAAAGACCTGACCGACCTGGCCATGAGGTTGGATCTGCGCACTGTCAGCAAACGGCCGCTGGAAAGCCTGGTCAAGGTTGGTGCGCTGGATGGTTTTGGTCCCCGTATGGCTTTGCTTCAGTCCCTGGACCGCATCATTAACGTATCTGCGGCGCATTTCCGCGCGAAAGACAGCGGGCAGTTGAGCTTTTTTGGCGGCGATACCGGTGTATCCGAGGTGATCCACCTGCCCACCGTGAAAGAACCTGACCGTAAAGAATTGTTGGGCTGGGAAAAAGAGTTGATCGGTCTGTATGTCTCAGCACACCCGCTGACACCCTACATACCGGTGCTGACTCAAAAGACGACCCACCTCATCGGGCAGTTGGGCGACCTGAATTCCGGGGAAAAGGTGGCCATCGGCGGCATTGTGGTCAAGCTCCGCCCGCATTTCACCAAAGACGGCAAACCCATGGGCTTTGTCACCATCGAAGACGTCCAGGGTGAGATCGAACTGGTACTGTTCCCGCGGGTCTGGGAAAAATACGTGAAGATGATCAAGGTCGAGTCTGTCCTGGTGGTCGAAGGAAAAGTCGATAATGCCAGCGCCACCCCCAAACTGCTGGCTGATAAATTTGAGCTGGTACAGTTGGACGATGTTCAAAATCTCCCTCCAGCCCACTGCCATCGAAATTGCCCCGGTAAAGACAGAATCCATTATTGAACCCATTGTTACCAACCGGACAAACGATGAAAATATTGCGATGGGTGCAGTTGCTGTAAATACTGAAATCGAAATGGACCCGGCGGTGTTTTTCTTTGATGATAATTGGGAACCCGATGCCGAACAGGAAAACCCACCCATTTTGGATGAGTATTCAAAAACATTCGAGGTGGCTGATTCCGGGGAAGCAGGTGCTGTGGTTGGGTCCACCCCCGAGGAAATTCAGCAGGAAAACACAGAACTTTTAGAGCTCGACCATTCCGCCGGGTTGGTGCTGCCGGAATTCCAGATCTCCACTGAGCCGATTCTGAATCCAAGTACGAATGATACCGGCACGCGCATGATCTCTGTGATCCTGCGTTCCACACATGACCAGGAAAAGGACGTTCGCCGGATGAAATCCATCCAGGGTTTGATGCAGTCCAGCCCGGGGAAGGATCATTTCTCTTTCCATATCATTGAAGATGGCCGGCGTTGTCTGATAGAATTTCCAAACCATACCACCGGTATCACTCCGTCACTGCTGAATCGTCTGGAGAAACTGGTAGGAAAATCAAATTACCGGATCGATCCGATAATAGTTCATTAAGATCAGGAAAAAGAATGAGTGAAAAACAGGTAACAAAAATAGGGGTGATGACTTCCGGTGGCGATTCACCGGGCATGAATCCCTGTGTTCGGGCAGTGGTGCGAACAGCCATCGCCAAAGGTCTGAAAGTCTACGGGATCAAAGGGGCTTACGACGGATTGATGCACGGCAACTTCCAGGAGATGGGGCTGCGGGACGTCGGCGGTATTTTGCAGCGCGGCGGCACGATATTGCAGACCAGGCGCAGTATGGAGTTCTTGCAGCCTTCCGGGCAGCGGGAAGCCATCCGCATGCTGAACAATGAGGGTATTGACGGGCTGGTGGTGATCGGCGGGGATGGATCGCTCACCGGCGCCAACAAGTTGGTCGAACAGGGCATCCAGGTGGTGGGGATTCCCGGCAGTATTGATAACGACATTGTTGGCACTGACATGTGCATTGGGGTGGATACCGCGATCAATACGATCATGGACGCAGTGGATAAGCTGCGCGATACGGCTTCTTCGCATAACCGGGCTTTCCTGGTGGAGACCATGGGGCGGCACTGCGGCTACCTGGCAGTGATGACCGGGTTGGTCTGCGGAGCCGAAATGGTCCTCATCCCTGAGGTCGGTATACCGGCTGAAGAGGTGGTCAAGTCGATCGCCGACGCCTACCTGCGCGGGAAGACCCATGCCATCATCATTGTCGCTGAAGGATTCAAAACCAAGATCACCGACCTGGCAGAAATGATCGAAGCCGCTGATGTTGGTTTTACCACCCGTGTTTCCATACTGGGTCATATTCAACGCGGCGGAAAACCATCCGCGTATGACCGCTGGCTAGCGACCCGCTTTGGTGTCCGGGCTGTGGAATACCTGTTGGAAGGCAGGACCGGTGTGATGACAGGGTTGAGCGGCCGGGATATCATACCTGTTCCGTTTAGTGAAATTGTCGGCAAAAATCGGGAAATGAGCAGCGAGTATTATGATATTGCTCGCATGCTGGCGCGCTGAAAGGAACATACATGCAAGAACAAGATATTGAGATCAAACCGGTGGATTGGGTTTCCTGTGTGGCTATTGGTAAACCCGGTGAACGAACTTTTTTTATCCAGTCGCGCGGCCATGGCCAGAAGGTATCTCTACTATTGGAAAAGATCCAATTGCAATCACTGGTGCAGGGGATCGATGATTTTCTGGGGGAGATCAAAGAAAAATATACTGATCTTACAGAGCCTGAGGTGAAATACAATCCCGGGTCCATGACGGTGGATCCACCGGTTGACCCGCTATACCGGGTTGGCGAAGTGGGTTTGGCATACGCTGAAGACGAAGACATGGCGATCATCCTGCTGAAAGAGATCTTGACCACGCAGGAGGGACAGGATGACCTGCGTGTTGTTCGCCTATGGGTAAGCCGTACTCAACTTGCTGTATTTGCTGATTATGCGAAAACGGTTATCAACAGCGGACGAATGATCTGCCCGCAGTGTGGCGAACCCATGGATCCCGCCGGCCATCTTTGCCCGAAAAAGAACGGGCACAAGAAATAAGCCCATTTTCAGCGAGAATGAGATGCAAACCAAAGTAAAATTCTTGGGGCACGCCGCTTTCTGGGTGGAAACCGGTGAGAAAAACCTGCTGATCGACCCGTTTCTGAAGGGCAACCCCAAATCATCGGTCAAACCCTCCGAAGTGACACCTGATTATATTTTAGTGACCCACGGGCACGGTGATCATGTCGGTGACACGGTCGAGATCGCAAAACGCTGCGGGGCGATGGTGATCAGCAACGCCGAGATTTGCGATTGGATGGATAAACAGGGATTAAAAACCCATGCCCAGCATCTGGGTGGAGGCTTTAATTACCCCTTCGGCTACTTAAAGATGACCTTTGCCCTGCATGGTTCAGCACTCAGGGATGGCAGCGATGGCGGAAATCCGGGTGGATTCCTGCTAACGACACTTTCAGGTGAAAAGTTGTATTTTGCCGGGGATACGGGTCTATTTGGAGATATGCGCCTGATCGGTGAAGAGGGTGTTGACCTGGCTGCACTGCCGATCGGGGATAATTACACCATGGGTCCGGATGATGCGCTTCGCGCGGTGAAACTGCTCCAACCAAAGATGGTCATTCCCATCCACTACAATACATTCCCGCTGTTGAAGCAGGATGTAAACGCCTGGAAGACCCGGGTGGAGAATGAGACGGATGCTAAAGTGACAGTGCTGCAGCCTGGCGAAGAATATCAGCTGGGGAAAAGTGATTAGTTATTTGGAATTAATGAATAGTGATAAGTGAATCAAGGAAACTACGTAGTCTGAGCTTGCTCAGACTATTACCGTGTCGCTACAATTCTGTCAACCTGAACGTAATCAGAGCGAGCCAAAGTAAGGGATCTGTCATCTCGACGACCGGAGGAAGGAGAGATCTTTTCTTTAAGTCTGAGTTGCTCAAACAGTCACACTGAAAACAGCGTAGCTACACCTTCTGATTGACGCTTACCGCAATTTCCCGCACTTCTGAATACATGTAATTCACCTGCAGCCGGGCAGCGGGTCGGCTGGTGATCACTGGTCCGGTCGTTTTACCCCAGACCAGATTATGGCTGGCATCGAACCAGTCATTGCCATCCCCCCCGGCATATACGACGTCTCCTACCGCCAGTGAAGACGCTCCTGCACCTGTTCCCACAACCAGGTTAAACAACGCATTTTTCTCTGACCAGGATTTCGAACCTGCCCCGGTACCTGTAACATGCTGGCTTCCCTTAAAAATATCCACCACCTCGATGATCCCGGCATCCCTGGCGGTTATCGTCAGACGGGTGCCATCCTGAAGCATAAATGTGGTATGGCTGTCGCTGGCTGTCAGGTCTTTAAAGTCGCCGTCATTGTTTCCTTCGATGTCCGACGAATTGATATGCGGGTCGCCCCAAATGGTGGTGCTTTTACCAGACCACTTGTCCACAATTTTCAAGGTTGTTCCATCGTTGAACTCAAATCGGTAACGGTCTGTTTCCGCCAGTTGTGAATTTCTGACCACCAACCCTTCGACTGGAGTCAGTGCGTCATAATTGACCTCCAACTCTTCAACAATGGACACCTTCTCCTGGATGGTTACCCGGGTTCCCTGCTCACCAGTATCCTTTTGTCTGTTTTGGATCAAGCCCAACTGCTGGATAAGGTCTTTCAGCTGGATGTTCTCATTTTCCACTTTGCCGAGGGAAGTTTTAGGCGCATCACCCCATAGGCTTTCGCCACTTAAGCTGACCAGGTCTTCTTCATAAGCATCTTTGAGGGATTTTATTTTAACGCGGGGATCTTTTTTTCGTGCTTCCAGTTCGCTGGCATGCAATAATAACCGCCGCACAGCGATTAGATCCTGCATATTCTGGTGAATGGTCGCATCCATGCGTCCTTCTCCTCATCCATGAGATTTTTCTTCTAAATACATTGTCGGCAATAAGGAGCAGGACTTGATGGGGATAAGGTCAATAATAGAGGAAATTTCTACCCTTGATTGTGATTGCTATTGACAATCTACTTGCCCGGTTATATACTTGGATTAGTCCGACCGGTCGGTCGGCAATGGAGTTTCATGGCTACCGAGACATACGATAAAATCCTTTCCACTGCCCGTAATCTGTTCATGCAGCATGGATACACAGCAACATCCATGCGGCAGGTGGCTGAAACTGCCGGAATTGGTAAAGCAACAATTTATCACCATTTTCCCGATAAACAATCGATTGTCATGGCGCTGGTCCGCAACAATATCACCCGCATGGATGAGACATTACAGCACGTTCGCTCCGTAGATGATCCGCGTCTCCGCATTCAGGTTGCCACGCAAGATAGTGTCGAATTTCTATTCGTGGCAGCAGATATCATGCAAATCGTCCGGCGTGAAGTCCCTGGTGTACGGGATCAGATGCAAACCGGTTTTTACAATTTCTTTCAAGAATATATAACTTTGCTCACTGATGCCATCCAGCGTGGCAAAGACCAGGGTATTTTCCGCCAGGTAAATCCAACGGAAGCAGCTCGTGTCCTGATGACCATGATCCAGGGCACATTTGCCATGGCTTATCTCATCAATGAGCGTGCCCAATCACCTCAACAGGCAGCTGCGATCCTGCTGGATGTCTTTTTTAATGGTATAGATGTTCGGTGAGTATCTTTTTTTAATTATTATTTCGACCGAACGGTCGGTCTATAGTGGAGAGTAGATGACAAACCGGGTACTATCGACATCACCTGACCGCCATAGCAAACTTCCAAGTGTCTTGGGTTATCCGAAATTCACGGCGCTATGGGTGAGTGAAACCATTTCGTTAATTGGTGATCGCATCTTATTAGTAGCTATGATCGACCTGATCTACCAACAAACTCAATCAGCCACCAGTGTTAGTTTGTTGTCCATGATCAAGGCCTTGCCAGCTCTTGTGCTGGGAACCATCGCTGGTGTGTTTATTGATCGCTGGTCACATAAATGGACAATGGTCATTGCTAATTTGCTTCAGGGACTATTGGTATTGCTGATTCCCATGACAAAAATTCTACCGATCATTTTTGCCATTTACCTGGGTATGTCCATTATCAGCCAGTTCTTTACCCCGGCTCGCTCAGCCACGATTCCTGACCTGGTCCCGAATGGAATGCTTTTGGCAGCAAACTCTATTTTTGCCATAGGAATTGTAGTATCAATTGTTATTGGTCCGGCTCTTGGCGGCTGGATAATTGACCTTTATGGTTTGGAAATGGCATTCAATGTGGATGCATTCACTTTCCTGGTTCCAGCGGTCGTTGTGACCTGTCTGGCTCTTCCCCGGTCAAAGCATATATCCGCCCATAGTGCTTTATCAGGTGAATGGCGGGACGGTCTGCGATTAGTACGCGACAATATCGATATTCATGACGCGTTAATATTGATTGGAGTCACCATGATGCAGATTGCCAGCCTGTCTGTACTTGGAATCATCATTCTTGATCAACAATTGGGAATGGGTGCTGCTGGTTTAGGAGCGCTGATGTCATTCATGGGTGTGGGAATGCTGATTGGGGCGATTGCTCAGAATTTATTGAAACGACGTTTCTCATATAAACAACTGGCTTCAGCCGGCGCTATTGTCTCTGGTTTAGGTGTTACCATTTTACCCTGGATGCAGACTCTTTTGCTCTGCATGTTTTGCACCTTTACACTTGGGTTGGGTTTGATCACTGTCCAGGCTAATGCTCAGACCATTTTACAGAATGCGCCAGAACAGATGCGTGGACGGGTTCTAGGCATGGGGCAAACCATATCAGGCAGCATCACCTTCCTGGCGGCGGGACTGATAGGGATTCTTGCCAGGGAAGTAGGAACCCAGGCCGCATTTATGATCAGCGGTTCGGTGGCAATTGTTTCGGGAATTTGCATCATTTGGCTGCAATTTCGCCGATCCAGTGTTATGGCTGTGTCTAAATAATCGTTTGCAAAAATGGAGGAATAAATGTCGTTTGTCAAAACAATTGCTGAACTGGATCGAAAAGACCTGCCTGTTGCAGGAGGAAAGGGAGCCAACCTGGGTGCGTTGCTGCGGGCTGGATTACCAGTTCCCGGTGGATTTGTGGTAACTACCGATGGTTATCGGGCTTTTGTTGCAGCCAACAAACTGGAAGCGGACCTGAAACGGATTTTGGAGTCCATTCAAATGGACAACCCCGATTCGTTGGAGGCCGGATCTAATCAGATTCGCGCCTGTTTCCGCTCCGGACAGATTCCCATTAACCTGGCTGATGAAATCTGCAAAGCTTATCGATCTCTGAATGACCAGCCGCTGGCAGTCGCAGTGCGTTCCTCTGCCACAGCCGAAGATCTACCTGACCTGTCTTTTGCCGGCCAGCAGGACACTTATCTGAATATTATTGGTGAGAAATTATTATTAGAGGCAATCATCCGATGCTGGTCCAGTCTTTGGACTGCACGGGCTATAGGTTATCGAGCTCGCAACGTAATCTCCCATGAAGACATTGCTTTGGCAGTCGTCGTTCAGCAAATGGTACAGAGTGAAGCTTCTGGCGTATTATTTACAGCCAATCCGTTGACCGGAAAACGGTCCGAGACTGTTATAGACGCAATATTTGGACTGGGAGAAGCACTCGTTTCTGGCCAGGTTGAACCTGATCATTATGTAGTTGATACTGACTGTGGACGCATTGTGAGCAAGACTCTGGGTGCAAAAGCACTTGCCATCCAGGGACAAGTTGGAGGTGGGACGATTACCGTCGAGCAGAACGCATCCCAACACCAGGCCTTACCCGATGAGCATATCGTGGCTTTGACACGACTTGCTCAACACGCTGCAACCTACTTTGGAAGTCCACAGGATATGGAATGGGCTTTCGCTAATGGACAGATCTATGTTGTACAATCTCGTCCAATCACGTCGTTGTACCCACTGCCTGCGAAAGTATCCGGGAGTCCCCTCGAGGTGTTGCTCTCCTTCGGTGTCTGGCAGGGCATGTTGGATCCGTACACCCCTTTGGGTCAGGATATGCTATCCGGAGTTGTCACCGGATTTGCACTAATGTTCGGTACCAAAGTAAAAGCAGAAGATCAGCGTGTCCTCTTGAATGCTGGTGAGCGTCTGTTTGTAAATATCACTGGACTTCTGAAATCCTCTAAAGGTCGAGAACTATTGGCTGTCTTCCTATCCTCAATAGACCCGATCAGCAGTGCCATCCTGATAAATTTATTAAAAGAAATAAAACTGCCAAACCCTGACCGCACTAACCTGCGTGCTAAACTCCGATTGGTAAGCGGATTACTTCCCCTTTTGTATAGTATTCTTTTTAACTTGTTCTCACCAGAACGTGGACGAGCCCGATTGGAGCGAAAGATTGATCAGGAATTGGATTGTGTTCAATCCAAGTTTAAAGTCATAACGAACCTGTCTGACCTGATAGATGGAATCGCTTCCACGGCAACGCAATTACCGAGAGAAATAATGCCATATTTATTGTCCGGGGTAATTTCCGGACAAATGCCGCTTCAGTTGCTCATCCGTTTAGCAGCTAATCTGCCTGGTGGCACCGATTTGGTGTTGGAACTCACGCGCGGATTACCGCATAACGTCACAACTGAAATGGACCTGGATCTTTGGCGGACTGCCCAAGTCATCCGGGCGGACGGCAGCATGGAAAAATACTTCAATGAGACAGACAATCTGGATCTGGTATCCACCTTCCAGCGTGGAGAATTCCCCCCTTCCATCCAGGCCGCCATTACCCGTTTCATGGCAAATTACGGTATGCGCGGTGTCGGTGAGATTGATTTGGGTCGTTCGCGTTGGCGGGATGACCCATTACACATCTTCCAGATGCTCAAGAACTACCTGCAAATCGACCCAAAAAACTCACCGGAAGCTGTTTTCATGCGTGGAACGGAGAAGGCTCACCTGGCTCAAGATCAACTTATTCAGGGGTTCATGCAAACCCGCGGTGGCAAGGTTAAATCTCGTATTGCAAAAATAATGATAAAACGCGTGCGAGAGTTAGGCGGTTTGCGCGAGACACCTAAATTCTTTGTCGTTCGGCTTTTCGGTCTGGCACGTACAGCTTTATTGAATGCCTGTCAAAATATGGTGGCGACAGGTCTGCTTACAAACGTCGAGGACGTGTTCTTTTTGCATATATCTGAGTTGAAAGCACTGGCAAGCGGAGAAACCCGCGATTGGAAAGCATTAATAACCGAACGGCGGACAACCTACCAGCGTGAATTGCTTCGAAAACATATCCCACGCATTTTGTTAAGCGATGGAACGGCTTTCTATAATGCTCCTACTTCAATTGGAGTGGAGGAAGAGAATACATTGAGGGGGAGTCCTGTTTCACCAGGATTAGTTGAAGGAATCGTCCATATTGTCCTTGATCCGCATGGGATCCAGATTAATCCGGGCGAAATTTTGGTTTGTCCGGCTACAGATCCTGGCTGGACACCGTTGTTCCTGACGGCTGGCGGATTGGTAATGGAAGTTGGCGGGATGATGACGCATGGTTCAGTCGTCGCCCGCGAATATGGCATTCCTGCGGTAGTTGGTGTCAACATGGCCACCACCCGATTGAGGGATGGTCAATGGGTGCGGGTTGATGGGTCAAGCGGGGTAATTACTGTGTTGGATTGACTGCCGCAGCTTAGCAAATTAATAAATAACGCGCAGCCATGAGAGTATTCTGCCAACCTTATTGTCGGCAAGAGGAGCAGGACTATACAAGTGATTAGTTGATAAGTCAATTAGTGATCAGTTACTGATCAACTTTGACCAATGACTTTTTGACTAATCACTTTTAACTAATCACTTTTCCCTTTCTTCCAGAATTTATGATATACTTGCCTCCGGCTTGTGTGCAAACACAAGTGTAACTTATCTCACACGGTACCCGAGCTGACTGCGCGTGCTCCCTATTGGGAGCGACAGCCAGGAATGAAGGACCGGAGGCCTAACGCAAAGGAGTATTATGTCCACAGTGATTTCAATGAAAGCACTATTAGAAAGCGGCGTCCATTTTGGGCATCGCACCAATAAATGGGATCCACACATGCGCCCGTATATTTTCACCGAGCGCAACGGAATCCATATTATCGATCTGCAGCAAACCGTCAAGGCTTTGAACTCTGCATACAACCTGGTAAGAGATACCGTTGCCAACGGCGGGTTTATCCTGTTCATCGGCACCAAACGCCAGGCGCAGGAAACGATCAAAGAAGAAGCCGAACGCTGCGGAATGCCGTATGTCACCGAAAGATGGCTGGGCGGAATGCTCACCAACTGGTCCACCATGTTTGCCCGTATTAACGAACTGGACAACCTTGAAAAATTACGCGACGCCGGTGATACCAACCGTTTGACCAAAAAAGAACTGCTTATTGATCAGCCGCGAAGTAACCCGTTTGTTGATCCGATTGAGCGGCGTTCGTCAGATGAAACGTGTTCCTGACCTGGTATTTGTCGTCGACATCTCCCGTGAAGAAACCGCCATTCATGAAGCCAATCTCACCGGCACACCTGTCATCGCCATGGTGGATACAAACTGCAACCCGCAAGGGGTTGATTATGTCATTCCATCCAATGATGATGCCATTCGTGCCATTAAATTGATGGTTGCCAAGATCGCTGACGCAGTCATTGAAGGTAAAGCCAGCCGCAAGGAAGATGCTGACATGGTGGAAGATGCTTCCACCCGCGAAGAGACCGCTGCTGCAGCCGTTCGTCATCCTGTGGTCGACTTAACCCCGGAACTGGAAGATAAAGACCTGTTCGGCGATGCCACACTTGCCAAACTTGTTCAACCAAAACCGGAAGAAGAAATAGCAGTCGAAGAACCGGTAGTTGTTGCTGAAGTTCCTGTTGTAAAAAAAGTTAGAAAATCAGCAAAAACTGTCAAAGCCGAAGAGACCGAAGAGAATTAATCAAACGATAACCGAAACATAGGGATAAACAAATGGCAACAATTACTACCGAAATGATCAAACAACTGCGCGAAGCCACTGCAGCCGGAATCTCCGACTGTAAAAAAGCATTGGAAAGCGCTGACGGCGACTATAACAAAGCAGTGGATTTTCTCCGTGAAAAAGGTCTGGCTACCGCTGCAAAGCGCGCTGACCGCACCGCTTCTGCCGGTGTTGTAGAACTTTACTCCCATGGCGATGGCCGTGTCGGTGTGATGGTGGAAGTCAACTGCGAAACAGATTTTGTTGGACGCACCGAAAACTTCCGCAAATTTGCGCATGAGATTGCACTTCAGGTTGCAGCTGCAGCTCCACGCTATATCAAGGAAGAAGACATCCCCGAAGCGGATATGGAACGCGAGCGCGGTATTGCTACCACCAAGGCGCGCGAAGATGGAAAACCCGAAACGATCATTCCCAAGATCGTGGAAGGCTCTCTCGAGAAATTCAAGAACGAATCTGTCCTGCTGCGACAGGCATACATCCGCGATGACAATGTAACCATTCAGTCATTGTTGAACGATGCGATCGTAAGCATGCGCGAAAATATTGTCATCCGGCGATTCAACCGCTGGGAACTGGGCGAAAGTACACAAGATTGATGACTTAAAAAGCCAACCGAAAGGTTGGTTTTTTGTTAAAATAAACACGGAGGATTGCTATGGAAACCTTAAAATACCACCGAATTCTCTTGAAACTATCCGGGGAAGCATTATCCGGAATAAACGGTTCTGGAATTGACCCGACCCGGGCCCAGGATATTGCCTTACGGGTAAAGAATATCCGCGAACTGGGTGTGGATGTGGCTATTGTGATCGGAGCCGGTAATCTCTGGCGCGGAAAAGTTGGCCTCGACTCCGGGATGGATCGGGCGACTGCCGATTATATGGGTATGCTGGCTACCGTCATGAATGCTCTTGCACTCATGGATGCACTGGAAGGTCAGGGCGTGATGACTCGTGTCCAGAGCGCCATCGAAATGAGATCGGTTGCCGAACCATATATTCGCCGCCGGGCGATCCGCCACCTTGAAAAAGGGAGGGTGGTGATCTTTGGGGGCGGAACAGGTAACCCGTACTTTTCAACCGACACTGCAGCAGCGTTACGGGCGATGGAAATTGACGCCGATGTTTTGATCAAAGCCACCAAGGTGGACGGGGTCTATGATAGCGACCCCAAAGTGAATGCGAGTGCCAAAAAATTTGATACATTGACCTATATTGATGCACTCAATCTCCGACTGGAAGTGATGGACAGCACTGCTCTGTCCCTCTGCATGGAAAACAAGCTGCCGATACTGGTTTTGAACCTCTGGGATGAAGCAGCACTAACGAATGCATTAATGGGAAAACCTGCAGGAACGCTGGTAACGGATTAGCTAAATAATAAATTCCCGGGTTATGAGTCTGTTTACATTTTATAACCAGATCGATCAGCCAAAGAAAAAATTATTGCTAATTCATATTCCATATTTCGATTCAAACAATATTCTGAGTCAGATATTATGAAAATACTCATTCCCACAATTGGCTCCCGGGGTGATATTCAACCCTACATTGCCCTTGGATCCGGACTGCAGAAAGCAGGATACGATGTCACTTTTGCTACTCATCCGACCTTTCGCAGCCTGGTGGAATTCCATGGGTTGAAGTTTGCCCCGTTCGGTCCGGATATCGATCTTGGTGTGGACACAGCAAAGCTGCGTGAAAATAAACATGCTCTCGATGGAAATTTCATCAAGGTCATGAAATACTCCTTCGATCTGCTTGAAAAATCGCATGATGATTTAATGCAGCTTGTGGCGGATGCAGACCTGGTCATCATCACCCATACATCCACTGGCAGCATTGAAGCTGAGTTGCTGGGTAAGCGGATCATCAGCGGCAACCTGTTTGCGCAGATCATCCCGATACCCCGCGCGAAGCAAACCCTGGTAGAAAAGACAGTCGGTGGAATGATGGGGAGTGTGATGGGCCTGTTCATGACGCGGCCGTTGAATCAACTCCGGAAGAAGTATGGCATGCCTCCACTGGGAGAACACGGGGTATCCTCGCCGGAACTGAATTTAATCGCATCCTCCCCTCACATCACACCACCGGATCCACGCTGGGAACCGCATAATAAAATGACAGGTTACTGGTTTTCAGCGGAACCAGAAAACTGGCTGCCTCAGGAAGGATTGGTCAAATTCCTGAATTCAGGTGAAAAACCTGTGCTTGTAAGCCTGGGGGCCATGAGCTTAAGCACTCATGATGCAGACCAAATGGTTCATTTGATGATCGATGCAGCCAGCCTGGCAGGATGCCGGATGATCATCCAGGGTTGGGAAACTGCAATGAAGAAGATAAGCGTTCCTGAGAAAATCTTGGGGGTTGGTTCAATTCCACACGGATGGCTGCTGCCGCAATGTGCTGCCATTGTGCATCATGGCGGATTTGGAACCACAGCAGCCTCTTTTCGGGCTGGAATTCCGCAGATCGTGATACCGCACATCATTGACCAGTATATCTGGGGAAACCTGGTGGCTAAAAAAGGATTAGGTCCAAAACCCATTTCCCGCGGAAAGCTTACAGATCAAAACCTGGCTAGAGCTATTAGGTTCGTAATCAATAACCAGGCCATGTCTGTCAAAGCTCAAGAAATAGGTAAGCTGATCCAATCGGAAACCGGTGTTGAAAATGCGGTTAAATTAATAACTGAAACTGTTCAAGATTGGGGATAGATTATTGGGAACCGCCAACAATAAAAATACTATATAATACTTGAATAGTATAAAGTGCTGATTCATGAGGAGGAACTATGATCAAGGAATCTGTTAAAGAAGCAGAAGGACACATGAAGGGTGCGATCGTAGCCCTGGAAGATCTCCTGGCAACCATACGAACCGGTCGTGCCTCCCCCGCAATTATTGAAAAGCTTCCCATTGAATATTATGGTATGGCAACCCCATTAATGCAGCTTGCCAGCATCAGCATCCCTGAACCGCGCCAATTGCTTATCAAACCCTTCGATGCTTCCTCAATAAAAAATATCGAGCGAGCCATTCTGGCATCCGAGCTGGGATTGACACCTAACAATGATGGAAAGGTGATTCGATTAAACCTTCCGCCTCTCACTGAAGAAAGACGCCACGACCTGGTCAAGGTGGTTCATGGACATCTTGAAGAAAGCCGGGTGTCGATCCGCAACATCCGCCGGGATATGATCAAAGACCTGCGTGAATATGAAAAAGAAAAACTGATCTCAGAAGATGAGCTTAAAAACGGCGAGGAACAACTTCAAAACCTCACCGACCGGTATATTGAAATGATCGATATTTTAGGAGCAAGGAAAGAAAAAGAGATCATGGAAGTTTGATCGAAGGATTATATGGACAAAAAGAATGACTCCATAAAAAGACCTTCCATACCAGCGCACGTGGCTATCATTATGGATGGTAACGGCCGCTGGGCAAAACAGCGCGGCCTTCCCCGGCTGGCCGGGCATCAGGCTGGGACTGAAAATCTTGCGCCGAACCATTCGGGCGTGCGTGGAATTAGGTATCCGGTACTTATCCATCTATGCCTTTTCAACTGAAAATTGGGGCAGACCGAAGGAAGAAGTTGAGGGGTTATTAAGGATCCTTGAAAGTGTCATTGAAAAAGAATTGAATGAACTGCACAAGGAAGGGGTCCAACTTCGGCATATCGGGCGATTGGAGAAATTGCCGGAAGCCTTGCGTAAGAAAGTGGAAAGCGCAATTGAACTTACCAAGGACAACACAACATTAACAGTGGTTGTGGCATTTAATTATGGTGGTCGTGATGAGATAGTTTTTGCAGTTGAAAAATTGATCAAAGAGGGAACAAAGGTTGAAGATATCAGCGAATCTCTAATTTCTCAACACTTATTCACAGCCGGTATTCCGGACCCGGATTTGATCATTCGAACATCCGGGGAAATGCGCCTTTCCAACTTCCTGATCTGGCAGGCTGCTTATTCTGAGTATTATGTTACACCCGCTTATTGGCCGGACTTCGATAAAGCTGAATTGCAAAAAGCAATCGATGCTTATTGCCAGCGCAGCCGTCGTTTCGGATGCCTGGATGATAAAGATAACGAAAATGGAAAATAGAAAAAACATTACATGCTTAAACAACGCCTGTTAGTATCCGTCTTTCTCATACCCATCGGCATCGGTTTGGTCGCCCTGGGTGGAATCACCTTCAATTTGTTTGTTGCTTTAATACTGGCAGTCTCAGCCTGGGAATATGTTCAACTCGTACGAAAGGGCGGTTATCAGCCAGCCGATTGGCTGGTTATTGGTGGAACATTCATAATTGCCATTTCACGTGCTTTTTTTGAATTCAAATATGCAGATCTGATCTTCAGCCTGGTCATTCTTATTGCCATGGCTGTTCATTTGTTCGATTACGAAAAAGGCAGGGATAAGGCGGGTACTGATTTTGCAGTTACTCTTGGCGGAATATTTTATATCGGATGGCTGGGATCTTACCTGATCTCTGTCCGCGAGCTTCCAAACGGGTTGTGGTGGTTCATGATCGCGTTTCCTGCTGCCTGGTTTGCTGATGCAGGTGCTTACTTCATTGGCCGACGTTTCGGCAAAACAAAATTTTTTCCCCGCCTAAGCCCACGAAAGACATGGGAAGGATATTTTGGCGGAATTTTAATCGGAACGATTTGCACCATTGGATTAACCTTGTTGTGGAGCTTACGGATGCCAACACTTACATGGATGCAAGGCATCATCATCGGGTTGACCATTAGCATACTCTCCCCCCTGGGTGATTTGGGCGAGAGTGTTTTCAAACGGCAGGTTGGGGTGAAAGATTCAAGTAATTTTCTTCCCGGACATGGTGGAATATTTGACAGGATAGACTCCTGGCTTTGGGCCGGGGTGATCGGTTATTATCTTATCAGTTTTCTTTGGATCTGAATCTTACAAGGAAAAATAACATGGACACTACTCCTACCAGGAACTTGGCTTTGGAATTGGTTCGTGTGACTGAGGCCGCAGCTTTATCGGCGGCCAGATTTATGGGCCGTGGTAACAAGGAGGCAGCTGATAAAGCTGCTGTTGACGCGATGCGGCTGGTCTTGAATACTGTCCAAATGGACGGGGTGATCGTTATCGGTGAAGGTGAGAAAGACAACGCACCCATGTTATACAATGGTGAACGCCTGGGAAATGGTGATCCTCCCCTGGTTGATATTGCGGTTGATCCAATCGATGGTACCCGTCCGCTTGCCAATGGTGCGCTTAACTCCATAGCCTCAGTTGCTTTAGCGCCCCGTGGTACCATGTACAATCCCGGTCCATTTATGTATATGAATAAAATTGCTGTGGGTCCTGCAGCAAAGGATGTGATCGACATTGAAGCGCCTGTAAAGGACAACCTTAAGAAGATTGCCCGGGCGATTGATCAGGATATAGAAGATGTAACTGTGGTCATTTTAGACCGGCCGCGGCATGAAGAGTTGATCAAAGAAGTCCGCCGGTGCGGCGCGCGAATTCGATTATTACCGGATGGAGATATCGCAGGGGCTTTAATGACCTGTTGGGGAAATTCCGGGATCGATGTGTTACTGGGGATCGGCGGTACTCCCGAAGCTGTGATTGCTGCATGCGCCTTGAAATGCATGGGCGGAAATATCCAGGGAAAGCTTTATGCCCGAAATGCTGCCGAAGAAAAGCATAGTCTGGAAATGGGTGCAGAGTTTAATAAGGTATTGACTATTGACGATCTGGTCTCGTCTGATGATGTATTCTTCGCAATTACCGGGATCACGAATGGCGATCTTTTACGGGGAGTGGATTATATTCCTCATGGCGCTAAAACTGACAGCCTGGTGATGCGCGGCCTGACCGGGACTGTCCGCCAGATACAGGCTGTCCATCGCCTGGATAAATTGGATAAGATCAGCCGGTTGAAATATTAGATTTCACTTACTTGCTCATTGTCTTGAGGCAGCCTTCAACCCAACCTGCATCCATTTTCATTAACCGATTCTTCTTCAAATTTTCGACCATGATCTTTCGGATCCCGGGTTGAGTGGATGACATCCACTTTTCCATCAGTCTTTTACCTTTTTCCGGATAAGCACATGCAGCCACGCTCCAACAATAACTCAATCCCTTCTGAAGGGCGATATACCCATCTTTATCGTTCAGCGGACCTTCCTGGATCCGGGTGGTAATCTGATCGAGTATTTCCAGTACTTGGCCAGCGAAGGAATGTTCATGCAATAATACCGGTTCACAAAGACCGGCCGCGACAGCCCTTAGCTGCAAATAGGGTCCATCCATCCAACCTTTTAACTCAGAAAGCAAAAGCTGCATATCCCTTTTTCCTATTTCCTGAAGAGCCATCGCAACACTTTCACGGATTCGCCATCGGGAGTCATTGGCATAATACTTTAAAGTGGAGATTTGCTGGTTATTCCCCGGTTTATAGTGGACACCGAGTGCAACAACCCCGCAAAACACAACGAATACTTCGGGTGAATTTTCAACCACATCCGGGGAATCTTCAGCAAGCATTAATTCCATCTGGTGAATGGTTGAAGTGTGTGCTGCTGCAAAAGCCAGCTCAAGATTACCTCTTGGCCCGGGTAAATTTGAATTCGCCTTGAGAAACGGGATCCAATCATCCAATGTTTTGAGTTTGTCTCTGTATTCTTCAATTTTTGTCATGATTTCCTCACTTATGAATGCTTGTTGACTTATTAGTTATACCTTTAAAACAAAAAACCTCCCAAGGGAAGGTTCTTTGCTGTTTTAGTTGATTTTTTTACTTACGCCAACCGGGACCGAATCCGCCCATCATTCCACCGAAATCGTTCGCCTTCATTGCGTCTGCCTGGTTTTGAGATATAACTCCTGCGGCAAATGCCTTATCGATGGCAAGCACTTTCACTTCATCTTTCATGGTGATGAATTCTTTAACAGTCATTCCTTTATCTGCAGCCAGGTCCAGGACAGTCTTCCCGTCTTTTAACTGCGCAGTCAGGTCTTCCGCAGTCATTCCCAGCTTTTCAGCCAGTGCCGCGATCTGATATTCATACAGTACCCCAACACCCTGCCCTGCGTAGCGGCCATTTCTGCCGCCCATCATGCCCGGGCCGAAATCATTGTCCTGCCTGTTCATCAAACCAGGTCCGTAATCATTCCCCAGCCTGTTGCCCATCATACCCGGTCCAAATCCTTGTTGGATCTGGGCACCTGCAAAACTCAGATTCTGGTAACGTTCTGCCCTTACAAAACTAAACACTCCAAATGCAATGGCAAGTACTGCCACGACTGCTAAAACCGCAATTACTACTTTATTCATATTTACTCCTTGATTAAGTTTGGTTATATCTCTTATCTTATCTGCCAATTGTGAAGTCGGTGTGTACCTCTTGTGAGGATTTCATGAAGAAATGAAACGAGCAGGGTCACCATGCTATAATGTCAGAATGACCACAGTATTAATAATCGAAGACGAAGTTGAGTTGGTAAAGGTCCTTAAACTCTATCTGGAGAAGGCGGGGTATACCGTTTTGCTATCTGTCAGGGGTGACCAGGGTTTGACACTCTGGGAGCAGAGCAAACCGGACTTGTTGATCATTGACCTAAACCTGCCCGGAATGGATGGTCTGGACGTTACCCGCCAGATCCGAAAAAAATCTGATATCCCCATTATCATGTTGACTGCCAGGGTGGATGAAATGGACCGTTTGATCGGATTGGAACTTGGTGCGGACGATTATATCTCGAAACCATTTTCCCCGCGCGAGGTTGTAGCCAGGGTAAAAGCTGTGCTGCGCCGGACAGGCAAATCCATGGATACAGATGGCAAAATATTGGAAATAGGCAGCTTGGTGATCGACCTGGATGGTCATCGGGCGGAAAAAGATCATGTGGTTCTGGATTTGACCCCGACAGAGTTCAGCCTCCTCGCCAGCATGGCTTCCCAACCCGGCCGTGTTTTTACCCGATTACAGCTCCTCGAAATGTCCCAGGGAACGGCCTATGAAGGTTATGAGCGAACTATAGATACTCATATCAAGAACCTGCGATCAAAAATCGAAAAAGATACTCATAATCCAAAGTGTATCGAGACCGTCTTTGGTGTGGGTTACAAATTCCGAAGGAATTAGCTGGAATGCGAATTCGATTTGCCATCTCATTGATCCTGGTCGCAGTGGTGTCCATACTGGCAGTCGTGGGGTTCGCTCAATTTTCAACCGCCAGGGAGATCAATACCTACATGTTCCGCGGGGGAATGGCCGGGTTGAATGTGCTGGTGAATAACCTGGAGCAATTTCATCAATTGAACAATTCCTGGGAGGGTGTGGCTCCATTGTTTGATGAAAGACTTTCAGCAAACAACCATATGCCCGGAATGATGGGCCAGGCAGGTCAGGGAGGGGCTAGAGATCTGTCACAGCAACACCTGATATTGGCACATGAATCCGGAGTTATTCTTATAGATACTGACAACCAGAGAAACGGAACCCAACTGGCTGCCCAGGAAAAAATTGCATCAATTCAACTGAAAGACACCCGGGGCAACCTGATTGGGTATTTATTTTTCGCAAATGGTGTTCAATTTCAACCAGGGGAAGAACGTGCTCTCCTTCTTAAACTCAATTCGGCTGCCAAGAATGCAGCCCTTCTCGCCGGGGGAGTATCCCTTTTACTGGCAATGCTCCTGGGGTATCTGATCTTACGACCGGTAAAAAGACTGACGCTGGCAGCCAACCAGATCGCAGGCGGGGATCTTAGTCAGCGGGTACCAGTGGAAGGAAAAGATGAACTCGCCGACCTGGGTAAAGCATTCAACATGATGGCCGAATCCCTCGAAAACGCCCAGGAGACCCGCAAGGCAATGACGTCGGATATTGCTCACGAATTACGGACTCCACTCGCTATACAGAGAGCGATACTGGAAGCCATTCAGGATGGCGTATATCCCCTGAATCTGGAACAGATCCAACAGGTGTATGATCAAAACCAGTCATTAACCCATCTTGTGGATGACCTCCGTACGCTTGCCCTGGCTGATGCAGGTGAACTTAAATTGGAAAAAGTGGAGACGGATGTTAACGGATTACTTGGGAAGACATTTTCTCAATTCCAGGCTCAGGCTGAACAAAA
The DNA here is from genome assembly GCA_963757065.1 of uncultured Chloroflexia bacterium. Lineage (GTDB taxonomy): Bacteria > Chloroflexota > Anaerolineae > Anaerolineales > Anaerolineaceae > PNON01. The sequence goes on from CAVWQC010000005.1 coordinate 94,523, forward strand.
AAACATTAAATTGGAGCTAAAACTACCCGGTGAAACACGCCTGATCCAAATTGATCCCTTCAGGGTCGAACAGATCATAAAAAACCTGATCAATAATGCCTTAAGATACTCACCAACAGGATCAATAGTGATGGGCAAGATAGAAAATCAGGAGAAAGACATCATACTATCGATTAAGGATCAGGGTGACGGAATTCCGGTGGAAGAAATGGATAATATCTTTGAGCGATTTTACCGGGCGGACCGTTCTCGCAGCCGGGGAGAGGGCGGCACCGGGTTGGGTCTGGCAATTTCCAGGCAGCTCGCCCGGGCGCATTATGGAGAACTAACCGTTAGAAATCATCCGGAAGGTGGAGCAGAGTTTGTTCTACGCTTGCCCTGGAATACCTCTCATGAATAAAAAACCGCTGCCAGATGGTTCTATTGGCAGCGGTTTCGTTGTCAGATTATTATTGTTCACTTGAACGATATCGAACGCTCATAGCGGTATAAATATTTCCAGATGGAACAACAATTACCCCAATTGCTCCACCAGGTAGTTGGGAAGACTCATATGGTCGATCTGGTCAAGCTGCGCTTCCAACCAGTCGATATGCCTTTCCTCGTCCTTGAGGATGGATTCAAATAATTCACGGGTTCCGTTATCGCCAACTTCAACAGCCTTTTTGATTCCTGCATTATATGTAGCCGCAGCCCCCAGTTCTGATTGCAGATCGTTCTTGATTTGCAGGTCCACTTTTGCACCTATGGAAAGCTTGTTCAACTTGCTTACCGTGGGAGTGCCATTGAGAAATAAGATCCGATCGATCAGGGATTCTGCATGTTTCATTTCTTCTATCGCCCGTTTTTCGATGGTATTGTGAAGTTTTTCATAGCCCCAATTTGCACACATTCCGGCATGCACCATATACTGATTAACAGCTGTCAGCTCATCTGCAAGCTGTTCGTTCAAGATTTGAATAATTTCTTCTGAACCTTTCATATCAACCTCCATGGAAAATTTAACTTTATTCAAGTATGGTTAATATAATATACCATTTTATTGCAATTCCAATCCATAATAAATGGAATAATTATTCAGGTAAACCGAAATGCTACCCGGGACTAATTATTAGTATGTAATGTAGAAATTTTCTGATAAACTTATCAGATTGTATTAGCTTCTGCCGTATCGTACTCCCCCCGCATGGGTTCAACTATTAGATCGAGGAGAGAAATCGTCACATGACAGACACTGAAAAAAACCCCGCAAACAATGATCTGCAAATCAGCTGGCACGCCTTGTCTCAGGACGAGGTCATCGACAAACTTCAAACTCCTCTTCCAAGCGGATTAAGCACCGAAGAAGTAACCCGACGCCAGGCTGAATATGGATTTAACCAACTGGCAGAAGCACCTCGACCGGGTTTCTTTGCCAAGTTGTTCGACCAATTAAAAGGTTTTGTAGTCATCTTATTAATTGTTGCTTCGATCATTTCAGCTGTTTTGGGTGATTATATTGAAGCTTCAGCTATTATGGCCATCGTGGTGTTGAACGCAGTTTTAGGAGTTGTACAGGAGAGCCGGGCTGAGCAGGCTCTCGCGGCCCTTAAAAAGCTGGCAGCGCCCGAAGCACAGGTGTTGCGGGATGGCAAACGTGTATCTGTTCCCGCACCACAACTGGTACCGGGGGATGTAGTCTTCCTGGAAGCTGGCAACTATATACCTGCAGATATTCGCCTGGTTGAAGCAGTTAACCTGAAGGTCGAAGAAGCAGCCCTCACCGGGGAATCTTTAGCGGTTCAAAAGAATGCTGCAGCCTCCCTGGCACAGGATATTCCACTCGGAGACCGGAAAAACACAGTGTTCATGGGCACCCTGGTCTCTTATGGCCGCGGGAAGGGAGTTGTTGTCAGCACGGGGATGCATACCCAGTTAGGTCTGATCGCTACCATGCTCCAATCAGTGGGCATGGAAGAAACCCCACTGCAGCGGCGGTTGGAAGACCTGGGGAAATTATTGGGGATAGCGGCCCTCATTATCTGCGGGATGGTGTTCGCAGTCGGTGTAGCCAGGATCATCGTTGCTCATGGCCCAAATCAGAACATTTTATTGATATTCAGCAATCACGAATATGTGCAATCAATCGTGGATACATTCATGATCGCGGTCAGCCTGGCGATTGCTGCTGTACCTGAAGGGTTACCAGCCATTGTGACCATCAGCCTTGCCCTGGGTATGCGGGAAATGGTCAAAAAGCATGCCCTTATCCGTAAACTGGCATCAGTGGAGACTCTTGGCTCAGCAACCGTGATTTGTTCTGATAAAACAGGAACTCTTACCCAGAATGAAATGACAGTCACCCGGCTATGGGTCGACGGGCAATTTATAGATATTTCAGGCAGCGGGTATTCACCCGAGGGTGAATTCTTTATCGATGGAAAGTCGATTAACCTGGAAGATTACCCGGGTACTGAAACAGCCTTGTGGGTGAGCGTTCTAAATAACGATGCATTACTTGAGAAATCTGATACGATAAATGGCTTCCGCATGGTTGGAGACCCAACCGAAGGTGCATTATTGGTTGCTGCAGTAAAAGCTGGTGCACATACAAACCATCTTCTCGCAGCGTATCCAAGAGAAAATGAAATACCATTCGATTCCACCCGGAAAAGAATGATTACCATCCATAGTATTAAAGATCCAAAGGATGAAGATCTGTCACCAATTTATGGGAACGGGAAAAAACAATGGTATGCGGTTGCCAGTAAAAGGCGCTCCCGATGAGGTATTGAAGCTTTGCACCCACATCCAGCAAATGGATGATCAAGGTGCCCGGGTATTGGATGACTTATTGCGCTCACAAGTGCTCGCGGCCAATGACGCAATGACAGAAAAAGCCTTACGTGTGCTGGGGTTGGCTTTTCGATTAGTACCAACAGTGCCGGAAGAAATATCCTCCCATGTATTGGAGAAAGATCTGATCTTTGCCGGTCTGATCGGGATGATCGATCCACCCAGGGTGGAAGTGAAACCTGCATTGGATAAAGCGCGAACGGCTGGCATCCGCACCGTGATGATCACCGGTGATTATCCCAATACCGCCCGGGCGATTGCGGAAAGTATCGGACTATTACTACCGGGAAGAGCGGTCAAAACCGGGGTCGATATTCAGGACCTTGACGCAGAATCTATGCAGGAAGTAGCCAGGGTAACCGATGTATATGCCCGGGTTTCACCGGAGCATAAGATGAAGATCGTTGAAGCACTGCGGGCGAACGGTGATGTGGTGGCCATGACTGGAGATGGTGTCAACGATGCGCCAGCCATAAAGCTGGCAGATATCGGCATTGCCATGGGTATCACCGGCACGGATGTGGCCAAGGAAACAGCAGATATGGTACTGACGGATGATAACTATGTCAGCATTGTATCTGCTGTGGAACAAGGGCGCGTCATCTACAGCAATATCCGAAAATTTGTTTATTATCTGATCTCATGCAATATGGCTGAGATCATGATCATTTTCCTGGCAACGTTATTCGGTTGGCCATCTCCGCTTACTGCAATTCAACTGTTATGGTTGAACCTGGTGACAGATGGTGCTCCTGCACTTGCCCTGGGAACAGAAAAAGGCGACCCGGATATTATGAAACAGCCCCCCCGGCCGCCCAAGGAAAATATTATCAATAAATATATGCAGATCGGTGTGGTGATCCAGACATTAGCAATTACTTCCGTGACACTGGGTGCTTATTTCCTCGGGATTGAACACCTATCCCGACCAGGTTGAATTTGCACAGACAATGGCTTTTGTGACATTGAGCTGCTCAGAATTACTGCGAGCATATACGGCCCGGTCAGAATACTTCCCCTTGCTCAAAATTGGAGTCTTTACGAATAAATGGATGAATATCGCTGTTGCTTCCTCATTGGTTATGATCCTTGCGGTTGTTTATGTACCATTATTAAACAACGTATTTGACACTCTGCCAATAGGGTTAGCTCAATGGGAAGTGATCGTACCCCTCCTATTTGTCCCTTCTATTTCAGCAGAAGTAACAAAAGCCTTATTTTCTCCCACCCGAAAACAATCCTTAAAGATATAACAAGTCCATTCGAATATAACAGCTCAACCTTGCAGAAAAGGGGTTGAGTTGTTTTTCATTTTATATGTTGTAAAATAATTTCCAGGCTTTATCAGAACGAAGGTTGAAGGTATTTTTTCAAAGGCGCGAATGTCATCCGGTGGATTGGTGACGGACCAAGATGCGTGATCATCTTTTGATGTTGAGCAGTTCCGTAACCTTTGTGCTGCTCAAACCCATAACCAGGGATAATCTTTTACGAGGGAAACCATCTCGGCATCCCTGCTGGTTTTTGCCAGTATCGATGCAGAGGCAATGGATAACGACCTGGCATCACCTTTTACTATTGAGGTTTGGGGAATCAATAATCTCTGGTAAGGCGAGAAAATCGATCAGTAAATGCTGAGGGTAAATGGATAATCCAGCAACTGCGCGTTTCATCGCCAGTTTTGTGGCTGGTACTATTCCCAATTGATCTATCTCATCTGAAGAAGCCGAACCGACATTCCACGCAAGGGCAGCCTGTTTGATCCGAATTGCACATTCATCGCGCTTATGAGGAGTCAGCTTTTTTGAGTCATCGATTCCGGTCAAAGATAATGGTAGATTTTGATCTTTCGGGAAAATCACAGCAGCCGCATAAACAGGTCCAGCCCAGGCACCCCGACCTGCTTCGTCAATGCCGGCAATAAGATTGATCCCCACATCCCATAAGTCCAATTCAAAAGAAATATTGGGGCATGGGGGCAGCAGGCTAATGTCAAACTTTTTTGGCATATTTTCCGCGTATATTGTTAAACCGGATGGTGAGCAGGTCCACCAACATCTGAAACGAGTCGCGGAAGACTTTTACCTTACTATGCGGATCATGATACCAGGGGATGCCCAGTTCTATAATGGAATATCCGAATTTCCGGGCGATAAATAAGATCTCAACATCGAAAGTCCATCCGGTGATTGTCTGCAGGGGGAATAATTCTCGGGCTGCCCGGGCAGAAAAACATTTGAAACCGCATTGGGTATCCTGCAACCGTCGGCAGGGCAAGGATTCTGACTATCAAATTAAAAACCCTGCCGATGAAATGCCGGTATCCCGGCTCGTTATACCGTTTCGCTCCAGGTGCCTCGCGTGAGGCAATGGATATATCAGTTGTTAATTGGGGAGGGATGAAGCGATTGACTTCTTCGATAGGCATGGAAAGATCTACGTCGCAAATAAAACGATACTCACCTGTTGCTTCCAGCATCCCCCTTTGGACAGCCAGTCCTTTGCCTCGTTTTTTTTCATGTATGACACGCAGATCTGGATTGCCTGGTAGGAATGAACTGGCAAGCTTGATAAGTATTATCCTGGCTGCCATTTTCTATCACCAGGATTTCTGATTTGTACGGCTGAGTTTTTAAAAACGAAATTGTCTTTTCGAGTGTTGCTGCGATACGTTCTTCTTCATTATGGGCAGGAAAAATAATGGATAAGTACATTGAAGATGTAGCCATTATGATTATAAAAAGATTCGGGCTTGATTAATAAACCGGAATACCTGATAATGAATCTTTTGAGGTGATCTCTCCACCCATAACAAGAACTGGAGCTTCTTTAGTTCCCGAGATTCGAATTTCACCGGTCTGGTTAAATGTGCTGGCCATGAACGATATTCTGTTACCGGCAGCCACTTTTTTACCGGCCACGAGATACTGAATTAATTGATCCCGGTTAATGATGATCCGGTCCGAGAAGGAAGGACCCCTTCGTTCATATAATCGGATCTTTTCCAATTCTCCGTCCGGAGAATAATGCACTGCTTCTACGAGGTAATCAAATTTAATTTGAGCCATATGAATATTATAAATTAGAAAACGTTAACACGCAGGAATTTTCCTTGTAATTGGGTATAATTACCCGCCGGCATTGAATGTTAGTATCACTGTTGGATGGGGAGTGTTCGTATTCAAAAAAAAACAGTCGGGGTGGGCGGACTTGAACCGCCGGCCCCCGCGTCCCAAACGCGGTGCGCTGCCAACTGCGCTACACCCCGGCGAGAGAGAGTATAATGCGAAGTATGCAGAACCGTCAAGACACTATCAAAACATCCATAAAATTGATAAGCCGTTGCATATTTATTCTTTCCTTTTCCGTCATTGTTTTGAGCGCATGTATTGGAACGAATCCTTCACCTACAAATACGGTTCCGGTGAATACCCAGGTGATTGAATCTCAAATACCCAGTACTGCAACAGTTCAAGCCACACCTGGTATATCTGCCACAGAGACATCGGTGCAACCAACGAGCATTCCTCCGTTTACCTGCCCCGAAAGCCGTGGACAGGTTACCCGATCATATATTACTACCAAGGAACTGCCAGGCAGGCTTTATTTCACAACTTACCTGCCCCCATGCTATTCAGATTCAAGCAAATACCCTGTCCTTTACCTGTTGCATGGTAAAAGTTATCAGGATGATCAATGGGTCCGTTTGGGTTTGGCAGATGTAATGAACAAGCAGATCTCTAATAGTAAATTACCTCCGTTTATAGTCGTGATGCCATATGATCCGGGTTGGGAAGACCCGGACACAGGGAATTATGACCTGGCAATTGGCGAAAGCCTGATCCGTTGGATCGACAGTGAATACTCAGTGAAAGAAGACCGAAATTTCAGGGCTATCGGAGGTGTATCACGGGGTTCAGCCTGGGCATTCCATACTGCTTTACTATACCCGCAGCTCTTCTCGATCGTTGGAATTCATAGCCCTGCCTTTTTTCGAGCAGACAGGCGTAATATGGATACGATCCTGCCTGATTTTTCAAAAAATAAGTTTCCAATTCGGGTCATCCTGGATGTGGGGACCAGAGACCCGGAATTTAATTATGCCGGTATATTCGAGGAGTTGCTCACCAGGAATGATATTGAACATTCATGGCAAATGTTGGATGGTAATCACAGTGAGGCATATTGGCGCGAGAACCTGTTGATGTACCTGCAGGAATACTCCAAAGATTGGTAAATGGTGACAGAACGAAAAGACCCCCGCTAATACGGGGGTCTTTTACTGAAGGAGATAAGCGTTCCAGTATTGTAGATTTAGATCCAGCCGCGAAGTTCCATGGCTTTCACTACCCGGGCGATTGCCACCATATAAGCAGCATCACGCATAAAAACTTTCTGAGATAAAGACATATCCAGCACACCCTGGAAAGCCAGGGTCATTTTTGTGTCCAGCTTGCTGATCACTTCTTCGTGCGTCCAGTAGTAATTCATATCATTCTGAACACTTTCGAAATATGAGCAGGTAACACCACCAGAGTTAGCTAAAAAGTCCGGAATAACAAAGACGTTGTTAGCCTTGAAAACCTCATCAGCTTCTGGAGTAGTAGGTCCATTGGCGCCTTCAGCCACGATGCTTGACACGTTTACTGATCTTCAAAACGGATTCGGCATTGATCTGGCCTTCAAGGGCTGCGGGAATGAGCACATCAGCTTCTTTGGTGATCCAGGCGTTGCCGTCTTCGATGACATAGCCTGCAGCCCGGGCTTTCTTCTTATCAATGGAGCCGTATTGGTCTGTGATGGTCATCAGGAATCTTGGATCTACACCGTCTTTATGGGTGACAGTATAGGATACCTTATCTTCACGATCCCAGTAAGAAACGCAGGCAACTTTACCTTTTAACTGTTCAATGAACCCAATCGCGGCATACTGGGCAACATTACCAAAGCCTTGAATGGCAGCCACACACTTGGAAGAATCCATTTTCAGGTATTTCATGGCTTCACGGATGGTGTAGATCACACCATAACCGGTCGCTTCAGTACGGCCAAGTGAACCACCGCCGCCAAGGGGTTTACCAGTGATAACACCAGGGGTGAACTCGCCAACCAATTTGGAGTATTCATCCATCATCCAGCCCATCATCTGAGGCGTTGTTCCAACGTCAGGAGCAGGTACGTCCTGGCGGGGACCGATATTTCTCCACATGACATTGATCCATCCACGGACAAGTCTTTCTTTCTCGCCGACAGATAGGGTCGCGGGATCAACGATAATTCCACCTTTACCACCACCCAAAGGAATATCTGCAACGGCGCATTTCCAGGTCATCCACATGGCGAGGGCGCGAACAGTGTCGATTGTTTCAGACGGGTGGAACCGGATTCCACCTTTATTCGGGCCGCGTGCATCGTTGTGCTGAACGCGGTATCCACTAAAAAAGCGCAGGGTTCCATCATCCATGCGAACCGGGATGCGGAAATGAAATTCCCGGGCAGGCCAACGGAGAGCTTCGCATACCTGTGAATCCAGCTTTAATAGTCCGGCAACATGGTCAAACTGTCTTTGTGCCATTTCAAAAGCATTGGTAGATACAGCCATCGGTTTCTCCTGTTCTAAATAGATTTGATATTTCTGAATTAAAAAAAATAAGCGGACATTACGGCTGTCCGCTTTAATTCTGCTGGTTTTCCTTCTGAATGGGCTCGAAGATGATCACTTATGCCACCTTTTGAAGAGATACTATCATTGTATTTTTATTTATTTCTTGAGTCAATATGATTAAGTACTATAAATGATATGATACCACTCCTGATTCATTTTATTAATCAGATGATTGAGCATTTTTAAGGATTAATAGTTGATATTCCAGCTCTGCTTTTACAGCTTCCGGAGATGCCTGACCGCCGGTTTTTCGCATTACCTGCCCAAAGAACCATTGCTGCAACGTTTCTTTACCCGCCAGGTATGATGCCACTTCTTTGGAATTTTCTTTTATTACAGCCTGGATCGTGTTTCTAATAACCTGTACATCATGGATTTGGACTAATCCCTTATCCGCTATGATCCGGGCAGCACTTATTCCTTTGCGTATCATCTCACTCAGAACGGATTTTGCAGTCTGCAAGTTTAATTCCCCCCGCTCCACACGTTGAATGAGATCTGCCAGATTTTCAAAGCTTACCGGAACATGATCCCAATCCAAAGTCAATGCATTCATCTCATTAAAGAGCTGACCGTTGATCCAATTGGCAGCAGCTTTCGGTGAGTATTCCGGTATGAATTAATGATTCAAAATAGTCGGCAATACGTGAATCGCTGATCAGAATTGATATATCATAATCAGTAAGGTTGTATTCTCTGGAGAACCGAACACTTTTTTGATCAGGCAGCTCCGGTAGATCTTTTCGTATGCTTTCCACCCATTCATTGTTGACTACCAGTGGGGGAAGGTCTGGTTCCGGAAAGTATCTATAATCATGTGCCTCTTCTTTATTTCGCTGGGAAAACGTTACTCCATCGGCTTCGTTCCAACCGACCGTTTCCTGGATCACACGACTCCCATCATCCAGCACCCGGATTTGGCGTGAGATCTCATATTCTATGGCTCTTTCCAGCGAGCGGAAACTGTTGAGGTTCTTTATCTCAGTCCGTGTACCCAAAGTCTCACTGCCTTCAGGCATCACCGATACATTTGCCTCAAAGCGAATCGCGCCATTTTCCATGTCGCAGGAACTGGCCTGGATGTAGCGCAGTATCTGCTGCAGGGTTACTGCATAGGCTTTTACTTCCTCCACGCTGTGCATATCCGGTTCGGTAACGATCTCCAGTAGAGGTAATCCTGCCCGATTCAGATCCACAAGGGTATAGGCTTCACCATCACTGGTTACATGGGTGAGCTTACCAGTATCCTCCTCCAGATGGGTACGCCGGATGCGGATGATTTTCTCCCCCTGTGAGGTCTTGATCTTCAACCGGCCATTTTCCGCCAGTGGAGTCTCATATTGTGAGATCTGGTAACCCTTGGGGAGATCCGGGTAGAAATAATTTTTTCGGGCAAATATACTGTAAGGTAAGGGGGTGCATTCCAAGGCTAAAGCAGCGCGCAAGCCAAGCTCTACAGCTTTTTTGTTGACCACTGGCAGTGCACCGGGCAGACCCATACACACCGGGCAGACGGAGCTATTTGGCAGGGATTGGGTAACATCCACCACCTGGCAGCCGCAGAACATTTTTGTTGCAGTGCTGAGTTCCGCGTGGACTTCCAGGCCGATGACGGGAATATATTTCATGGCAAGCGCAAACTAGCCCATTCGACGCATAAAGCGTTCTATACGCCGCAGGGCTTCTTCGATCTTTTCATATGATGTGGCATAAGAGCAGCGCACAAACCCTTCACCACCCAGGCCGAAAGCAGAACCCGGTACAACAGCCACTTTCTCCTCCTGGAGAAGTCTTTCTGCGAACGAGTCCTCATCCATACCGGTGACACTGATTTGCGGGAAGGCATAGAAAGCACCATGCGGTTCGAAAGTCTTCAATCCAAGGTTATTAAGTCCTTTGACGATCAGTTTTCGGCGGCGGTCGTATTCCTCGACCATTTCCAGAACGGCACTTTCCCCGTGTTCCAGCGCTTCAAGAGCAGCAACCTGGCTCATGGTTGGAGCCGACATCACTGTGTACTGGTGGATGCGGGTCAGTCCTTTGATCAGATCAGCAGGTCCGGCAGCATAACCTATACGCCAACCGGTCATGGCGTAATCTTTGGAGAATCCACCCAATAAAAGTGTTCTTTTATGCATACCTGGCAACCCGGCAAAGCATACGTGTGTAAAACCGTACACCAGGCGGTCATAGATCTCGTCTGAAATAACCAGTAGATCATGTTTTTCTGCGATCTCAGCAATTTTTATCAACGTCTCCCGGGTAGCTACTCCCCCGGTAGGATTATTAGGGTAGCCGATCAAAAGTACCTTGGTGCGGGGTGTAATGGCAGCCTCAATGGCGGCAGGGTCGGGGTTGAAATCATTTTCCAGTTTACTTGCCACCTCCACTGGAACACCGCCCGCCAGGATCACTTCAGCTTGATAGCTGACAAAGCAGGGAGTAGGAATGATCACCTCATCCCCCACCTCAAGGACGGCGGAAAAAGCCAGATAAAGAGCTTCGGATACACCTACAGTCAGGATCAGTTCCGTATTTGGATCGTAGGAAACCTGGTATTTCTTTTCAAGGTGACGGGAAAGCGCGCGGCGGAGTTCGATCAAACCGGCGTTGGAAGTGTAATGGGTGTCGCCTCTTTTTATCGATTGGATACCGGCTTCGCTGATCGCTGGCGGAGTTAAAAAGTCCGGTTCGCCAATTCCCAAAGAAATGACGTCCTGCATGGTCGCTGCTATGTCGAAGAATTTGCGTATTCCAGAAGGTTTTAACCCAGCCACACGTTGATTTATATACGTTTCTCGCATCCCGACTCCTTAACTTTTAGATTGATTGTACCTGCCAGATATCCCGGTCTTCAAGATAATATAACTCATAAATTATCCTTAGCGGTAGTCATGACCCGAAAACAACTGGATTGCGGCGATTTCCATTGATCCAGAATGCTCTCCACTTCCTGCCAATTTTCCTGCCACAAAAATCGAATCGGTTGTTGTGCATAGGTAAACTCGGACCGGCACTCCACTAAGGTTTCTTGCATTTCACCACTGAATTGTCTCCCAGGTCGACCGCACCGGTTAATCCATCAATGATCACCTTCCGACCGATTAGCGATTTTGATAATTTGGAATTTCTGACCTCGCAGTTTTCATCAATGATTGAACTATCCAAGGTGCTGTCTTCAATGATGCAGTTTTTTGCGATTGAAACGTGTGGGCCTACCTTACAGCGGGTTAGTTTTGCACTCGGGTGAATACTGACTGGAGGAATGACCTCCACATCATTTCCAAATGCCGGCATGGATTCTGTTTTCGATAACCTGTTCAAGAGATGGGCATTCGTTTCCAGAATGGCTTCAGAAGTACCCGCATCCAGCCAGGTGTCTACCTCAATGGTCTTCATCCTGGCGCCATCGTTTAGCATGATGGTGGTTGCATCTGTCAGGAAGTATTCTCCCTTGAATGTCTTGCCGGTTTTCAGTTGGGTTTCTATCGCCTTGAGCAGCATCTCTCCCTGGCGATAATAATACAGACCGATCACGACCCGGTTGTTGTCCATCTCTGTGGGTTTCTCTATTAACTTGGTAATAAAACCCTTATCGTTTACTTCTGCCACCCCGAACCGGCGTGGATCCGGGACGGACTTAACCCAGGCGTACCCATCAAGATCTTCCTTTCCGACCATTGAGAAATCAGTATCAGCCAGAGTATCTGCAAAAACGACCATGATTGGTCCATGCAGAAATTTTTTTGCCAGGTGGAGCGCTTGAGATTGGCCTTGCAGCTTAGGTTGAACCACAAAATGGGCTTTGACGTGGGGATAATACTCTTCCATGTATTCCCGAACCTGGTCGCCAAGATAACCAATGATAAAAACCAGTTCGATATTCGATGGATCTGGCAGAGTGTTAAAGCTCTCCATGAGATGGGCAAGAACAGTTTTTCCAGCAACCTGCACCAGTGGTTTGGGTTTACTCCAGGTGTGCGGTCTTAACCTGGTTCCCAACCCTGCCATCGGAATGATGATCTTCAGCGTTTCTGCCATTCTTGCTCCTTTTACTATCGATAGATAAACAAGCCCAAAATTGCAGCGCCTAGAATGATGAAGACCGGATTGACAGTTGTGAATGTGAGCAGGCCAAATGCGGTAAGTGCGATCAACGCTTTGTCCCAACCCTGAATTAAAGCCGGTATGAGAGGAGCTTTTCGAGCATTAAATACTGAAAGTGCCATATCATAAGCCGTCCACATTAACAAACCGATAACGACAGGTCGAACTGCTGTCAGCATCGCCTTGATCCTGGGGCTGTCCTTGATCCCGAAGAAAAAGACAACCAACACCAGCATCAGTACCGTGGTTGGCACGACTGTACCAATAACTGCAGCTACTGCGCCGCTGGTACCAGCCAGTTTATAGCCAATATATGCTGAAACTTGTGGAGCGATCGGTCCGGGAAGGGCATTTCCAAAAGCGACCGCATCTGCAAATTCCGCAGTGGAGACCCAGCTAACAGCGGTCACCTCACGCTGCATCAAAGCAAGTGATGCCGGTCCACCTCCCCACGAAAAAAGGGCAACCCGGGTAAATAGAACGAAAATATCCCAGAGTAATTTCAAATGATTACCTATTCGGCAGCGAGGGCTTCCATCTTCATGATCTGATTCTCCATCAGATCTACAGCCTTCTTCAAGGTATCGACATCAAAGGCCAGTTTGGCGCCGGCTGCCTTGAATAGCTCCGGCAAGGGTCGGGTGGCGCCTAAAGAAAGCGCATATCTGTAATCGGCAACGGCTTTGGCCTGGTCCTTGAGTGCGTTACCCCAGACCTGGACTGCCCCCAACTGGGCAAGGCCGTATTCCACATAATAAAATGGCACCTGGTGAATGTGGGACTTTCGATGCCAGCCGGTCTTTTTATAATCTTCAAAACCGGACCAATCATAACCCTGCATGAACCGGTCCCATAGATTGCCCCACTCTGTATCACAATTATCCGGATTCATAGCCTGCTGAGGGTTAAGATAAACCCAATGTTGGAACGCATCCACAACTGCCATGTATGGCCAGAACAATAACGAGGTGATCAGGTGCTCACTGATGGCGCGGGCAGCTTCTTTGGCAGAATAGAAACCGCCTTTGCTCTTTTCGAGGTATGGTGAGGTCAACAATTCCATGGTCATGGACGCAACTTCAGCAATTTCCATGGTGACGTTCAATTGCGGCATGTACGGTAAATGCGCCGTTTCATAAGTGTGGAAGGAATGACCGCTCTCATGGATCAGGGTTTGGACATCATTATGGGTTCCCACGGAATTGCTGAACACAAAAGGTTTTCTGACAAGATTTAAATTGGCACAATACGCGCCGCCGCGTTTATTCTTGCGGTTGGGTATATCCACCAGTTTGTCTTTGATCAATTGGTTGAAGTAAGCACCCAAAGCAGGATCCACCTGGTTGAAGATGGTCTGTGTCTTTTCGACCTGTTCTTCAACCGTCTTGTACGGCTTCAATGCCGGGCGACCGAAGGGATCAACATAATTCTTTATGTCGATATCCCATGGGCGGACGGACTCTATTCCCATCTGTTTACCATGCCGCTCCAGTAATCTGCGCACAGCTGGGACGACGACAGCTTCAATGGCGGAATGGAAATTGAGACAATCCTGCGGGGAGTAGTCAAAACGGTACAACTCAGCCCATTTAAAGGCACGGTAGTCTTTTTTATCCGCGTTTTTTGCGATCTGCTGACGCAGCGCCAGATTTTTCACCCAGATGGCATTGATGGCATCCCGGTCTGCGTAGAAGCGCTGCATTTGGGCTACCCAGGCTCGTTCGCGAGTATCTCTGTCGGGGGATTGTAAGTATGGGCTGAGCTGGGAGAGGGTGGTTTCTGTTCCATCCCAATCCACGGTTTGGGCTCCTGTGACCTTGTCGTATTCGGTTCCCAGCTTTTGTTCTTCTCCCAATAATGTCAGATTCTCCTCGCGGAAATTTTCCACCTCAGAGCGGTAGTTCCGCAATTGGATCTCAAATCCGGCTGGTTCCAGCTTACTCTCCAGCAGTTTCAGCTTTAGCTTCTGTTCATGGGCTTGCGCATTGGGAAAAATGGTATCAAAAAAGTTGGCAAACCTTTTCTCTGCATATTTCATCGATAGTGTTAATGGAGGCAGCGATGTAGAGGCGGTTATAGAGTTCATCCACGCACTCTGAAACGCGCGACCATCCGGACAACCAGGATTCAACATTTCCGGCCGTAACCGTGGTTTTTTCAAGTTCCTGGTATCCCGGTTCAATATTGGACCATTCCCACCCGATCAGTTCTTCACTTGTTTTTGGCAGAGTAAAAGTCATAGTTCAATCCTTTTCTATCCTCATTCTAACAAAATTAGTTTATTCCGGCACCATCTGATGCCAGTTGGTCGTCTGTTGGTATGCATGCGCCATTTTCAGTAAAACATCTTCCTGAAAATGCCTGCCCATCAATTGCATCCCGATCGGCAGGTGTTGATCATCAAATCCGACCGGGAAGGATATTCCAGGGACGCCAGCCAGGTTGGCGGGCAGCGTGAAAACATCTTCCAGGTACATCGCCAGTGGATCTCCGCTGTGTTCACCGAGCTTGAACGCGGTGGTTGGTGCTACGGGTGCAGCAATCACATCCACCTTTTCAAAGACCTGGTCGAAATCGCGTTTGATCAGGGTGCGTACTTTCTGCGCCTGCCCATAAAAGGCATCGTAATATCCGGCAGAGAGGGCATACGTACCCAGCATGATGCGCCGCTTCACTTCAGGACCAAAACCTTCACCCCGGGTAACTTTGAACTGCTCGATGTATCCCGGCATGGAGTGGTGATGACCGAAGCGTACGCTGTCGTAGCGAGCCAGGTTGGCGCTGGCTTCTGCCGGGGCAATGATGTAATAAACCGGCAGGGCATATTCTGTATGTGGTAGTGAAACGGGCAGAACCTCTGCCCCTAACAATTCAAACTGTGCGATAGCCTGGTGAACAGCCTTCTCCACTTCCGGCTGAATACCTTTGATAAAATACTCCTCCGGGACACCGATCTTTAATCCTTTCAAATCAGTGCCATTTTCAAGGCTGATCGAAGGTACCGGGACATTCTGTGAAGTTGCATCAAGCGGATCAAACCCGGCCATGGTTGCGAATATCATGGCGGCGTCTTCTGCACTTCTGGCCAGGCATCCCACCGAATCCAGTGATGAACCGTACGCGATCAACCCATAGCGTGAGACCCGTCCATAAGTGGTTTTTAATCCGGTAACACCGCAATAGGAAGCCGGCTGGCGTACGCTGCCGCCGGTATCAGTACCCAATGCGCCGAATGCCATCCTGGCTGAAATCGCCGCGGCGCTGCCGCCACTGGACCCGCCCGGCGTGTGGAGAAGATTCCATGGATTATGGGTAGAGCCATAAGCGGAATTCTCAGTGGAGGAACCCATTGCAAATTCGTCAGTATTGGTTTTGCCTAAAATGATCACTCCCGCATCCAACAGCTTGTCCACGGAAGTGGCGGTGAATGGCGGGACATAATTTTCGAGAATGCGGGATCCACAGGTGCAGCGTACCCCAGAAAGAGCCAGAACATCTTTGATCGCCAAGGGAATACCCAGCATTGGATGGAGCGATTGTTCATGACCGTGCTTTGCCTGCTGAAAAAAGTAATCAGCCCGGTTGGCTCTGAACAGGGCTTCTTCAGGCGTGAGGGTGAGGAAAGCATGCAGGTCAGCATCCTGATTTTGGATGCTTTCGAGGCAGGCTTTTGTCAGGTCGCGGCTGCTGATCTCCCCCGACCTCAACAGCGCAGCAGCATGAGCGATTCCAAGTTCCAGCAGATCAGTTGTCATTGATCAAACACCGGGGGTACTTTAAATTGCCGCTTTTCAGTTTTGGCGGCATTCTGGAGAACTTTGTCTATCTCAAGCCCTGGATTCGGGATATCCTCGCGCAGCAGGCTTTCTGTGGGTAAAACGCTTGAGGCGGCGTCAATATCGCTGGTATCTACCTGTTGTAAACGCGATGCGTAATCCAGAATTGCGGATAACTGTTCCCGGTAAAGCGCCAGTTCTTCTGCTGTGAGGGACAGGCGGGCAAGATCTGCAATATGGGAGACTTCATCAATCGTCAAGGCCATGAGGTAATTATACCAATGGTCAGCAGGTCTGCCTTGCGAATTGGTTTACTGGATTATTATGGCAGCCATTGCAGGTTGTAAGCTTCCATCAGGATTTTCTCACTGGTTCCTTTGGCCATATCCATCAGCCAGAGTTCACGGCCGCCGGTCAGTGAAGCTGTGTTGAATCGCAGATACGCCAGCAGATCGCCATTCGGACTCCAGGCAAACCCGAGGTGGTTATCCACCGGTGATTTGGTCAGTGGCCGTGGATTGGTACCATCGCCATTCATAGCCCAAATTTGCCTGCCAGGGGTCCAATTCTCTGCGTTGAGAAAGCGTCGCGCTAATACCAACTGATTTCCGACCGGCGAAAAGGTCGGAAGCAGGTCCTCCATGCGGTTATCCCGGGTAAGCTCGCTGGTAGTGCTATTTTGCGGGTTATATAAGATGATCTGGCTGAAGTAAAGTGGTGTATTCTCCTGCCCGGTAGAATAATTGATTTCCGGAGCAGCATAGGTTGTGCCATCAGCCGACCAGCTTCCGGGTTCACCAGTGTCATTTGCCAGGCTGACCCGCTGACCTCGCCAGGAGGATAATAGAACTGGAAAGCCACCGATGTCTCGTCATAGAATGCCAGCCAGCCGCTGGAGGACCAGGAAGGATCGCGGGTGATATGGTCTTTTATGCCTGCCAGAACAGGTTCTCCTTCCGGTTTTCCGCCAGATAATTTCTGCATCCATAAAGCAGGAGCATTCCCGGAAGTGCCAGAACGATCAGCTTTGTGATAGATCAGGGTGTTCAAGTCTGGTGATATGCGCAGCTGCGTACAAACTGCATTCGGACAGGTACTGATATCCTCCACGGATTGATCGAGCAGATTAAGCTTGCGGATGATACTGCCATCGGGTGGAAGAACTGCTGAATAATAAAGTTGATGATCCGGGGTGATGGTGTAATCGAGGATTGACCCGGCATCAGTATCCAGTTTTGTGACCACCAACCCCTTGGGGTCGATCGAGTACACATCGCTGTGGGTGTTGTCGTCGAGTTGGAATAATAGCCAGGGATGCCTGGTGGTGAATTGCCAGGTTCGTCCGGTGATGAGCGGCATTCCCAGGGTGGATTTTATCCCGGGACGGACGGTCACCTTTACGATCTGGTCCTGATCCCAGGGAACGGAAGGTGTGAAAACCAGGGTATTCCCGATCACCTGGTAAACCCCGGTGGTATTGGGGTCCATCACCAGGAGTTTTTCGACTCCTTCAGGTTTAATGGCAGTGGAAAAAGTGACCTGGATGGGCGAGTTTTGAAATATATCTGTGGTGTCTTGTTCCGGAAGGATGGATACGATCTTTGGGGTAAGCAGCCAGTATCCACCTGCTGCCAGTGCGGCAACGATTACCAGAATTATGATCACCACGGTTCTTCGATCGATCATTTTGGATGGATGCACCTTCCAATCAAATTATAGTAGCAAATCTAGAGGTTGGGATGAAAATCATGTTTACAGCCCCTTGACATTAACGTAACGTTATAGTTTATACTGGGGGCATGTTTACTGTAAAGCAGCTTTCCAAAATGGCAGGCATTACTCCACGCACTCTGCACTACTACGACGAGATCGGCCTCCTCAAGCCGTCCCGGGTTGGCGATAACGGCTATCGCTTCTACGGGGATGAGGCGCTGCTAAGTTTGCAGCAGATCTTGCTGTACCGCGAGCTGGACATGCCGCTGGAAGACATCAAAAAGATCATGGGACGCCGGAGCTTTGACGTGTTGACCGCACTCGAAAGCCACAAGGAACAGCTTTACAAACGGATCGTGCAAATGGAACGGTTGATCACCACCGTCGAAGATACGATCCTGTATATGAAAGGAAAAAAGGAAATGAGCGAAAAACAATTATTCGAACCCTTCAGCGAAGAACAACAGGCTGAATATGAGAAAGAAGCCATGCAGCTGTACGACCCCGAGGTGGTGAAAGCCTCGAACCGGAAGTGGAAAAGCTATACCAAAGAGGAAAAACAGCGCATCGGCGAGGAAGGCGATGCTGCCTATCGTGAGATCCTTGCAGCCATCCCGCTTGGACCGGCATCCAAAGAAGCCCAGGCGGGGGTGGATCACTGGCGCAAACATATGGATTACTTCTGGACACCCAGACCGGAACAGTTGGTGGGGCTGGCACATCTGTATATAGATGATCCGCGTTTCAAAGCCAACTTTGATAAGATCGATCCACGCCTGGCAGAGTTCATGCTTGCAGCCGTGACCGAGTATGCTGCCCGGATGAAAAAATAATTACCCATCCAGCAACCCCCTTCCCTCATTGGGAAGGGGGTGCTTTTTTTTGGTGTGGTTATTGATCTGCGAAGCAGATCAATAACCACACTTTCAATTCTCCGTATTCATCTTATAATTATCTGCATGGACCTTTCATTTTTGTGGATCATCTTCGCCATGGCGGATTACGGGGTATTGCATTCCCTGCTGGCTTCAAACCGGGTCAAAAACAACATCAAAAAGCAGAATCCCGCATTCTACGCCCGTTATTACCGGTTGATCTTTAACATGATCGGGTTTGTCACCCTCATCCCGGTCGGGCTGCTGGTGATGATCCTGCCGGACCAGCCGTTGTATCAAATTCCTTATCCTTTCATCCTTATTACATTAATGGTGCAGGGATTAGCCGGTCTGGCGGCGCTGGTTGTTTTGAGTGGAACCGGCACAGGATCGTTCCTGGGGTTGAACCAGCTCATGGGAATGAACGAAGGACCGGGTCGCTTGAAAACCGACGGATTCTACCGTTACATGCGCCACCCGCTCTACACCCTCAGCCTGGTCATCATCTGGCTGCTGCCGTGGATGACGGTCAACCGCCTCGCGTTCATTGCCTCAACCACTGCTTACCTGCTGATCGGCGCCATATTTGAAGAGCGCAAGATGCTGCAGGAATTCGGCGAGGAATACGCCCGCTACAAAGCTGCCACTCCCATGTTCATACCCGATATCCGAAAAATCCTGGAGAAGTAACCGGAACCGTTATGCCCTTCCTGTGGATCGCCCTTTCCTTCATCGCCGGCATCGCTGCAGCCTCGGAACTGGGCGGAAGTATCGGCTGGTGGCTGGCGGGGTTGGTCACTGCCATTTTCATTGGAGTCGGGATATTGATCGGGAAAAGGTACCCGGCCATCGCAAAGCTTGGATGGATCATCCCGGCGACGAAGCTGCCAGTCTGCCTGCTGCCCGTCTTCATCCTGCTGGGCGGAGTGTTGTATCTTGCCGTGCAGCCCCACAACCAGCCCGGGGACCTGTTTTTCTACAACGACTCCAATAAAACTCTTTCCATCACCGCGGACGTGATCGAACCGCCGGATTACCGCACCCGCAGTACGCTGGCAGTGCTCAAGATCATCAGTTTCAGCGTGGATGGTACGACCTACCCGGGTGGGGAAAAGGTGATGTCCATGATGCCGCCCAATACTCCCCTGGAATATGGCGACCGCCTCACACTGTATGCCCGCCCTGAAACACCATTCGAGGATGAGGATTTCTCGTACCGGGAGTACCTGGCTACCAAACAGATCTTCACCATCCTCTCTTACCCGCGCATTGAAACGCGCACCCCGGCCAGCGGTTTTTTGCCGGGATTATGGCTGTACCGTTTCAGGGCGCACCTCATCGGGATCACAGCCAGGATCTTCCCAGCACCCGAAAGCGGCCTGATCACCGGCATCATTCTGGGTCCGCGCAACAACATTTCCGATGACCTGTATAATGCCTTCCGCAACAGCGGCACCTCCCATATCATCGCCATCTCGGGGTTCAACATTGCCATCCTGGCCGCGTTGATCTCGGCTATCTGCCTGCGCACGTTCGGGCATTGGAAAGGCGCCATCACCGCGCTCATTGCCATTGCGCTGTATGCCATGCTGGTGGGTGGCGGAGCCTCGGTGGTGCGGGCAAGCATCATGGGTGGGCTGGCTATCATGGCGCAGCAGATCGGGCGCAAGCAGGCCGGGTTGAATACCCTGGCATTGACCGCTTTCGTGATGCTGCTGTTCAACCCCATGCTGCTGTGGGATGTGGGCTTCCAACTTTCCTTCTTTGCCACGCTGGGATTGGTCTGGTTTGCCAGCCCGTTCCAGGAGGCGTTCAAGAATTTCGCCGCGCGTTACATCCCCGAGGAACATTTGCAGCGAGTGGCAGATTGGACGGGTGAGTACTTCCTGTTCACGATCGCCGCGCAGATCACCACCCTGCCCGTATTGCTGTATCACTTCCACCAGGTGCCGTTTGCCCTGCTGGTCGCCAACCCATTGGTCCTGCCGGCTCAGCCGCTGTTGATGGGTTTTTCCGCCGCAGCCATGGCTGCGGGACTCATCTGGCTGCCGCTGGGAAGAATCATCGGGCTGCTGGCAGTGCCATTTACGACTTACACCATCCGCATCGTGGAGTGGGCTGCCGGGCTGAACCTGCCGGTGTACCGCGCTGCCAGCATCCCGCTGGCTTTCATCTTTGTGTACTTCGCGCTGCTGGCGGTCATTGTCTATAAACCCGATTGGAAGCTGAAGGTCAAAACCATCATCCAACCGGCTGTGGTTTTCAGCGGAGCGATCCTGGTCACCGTGTTGTTATGGCACATCGGTTTGGATGCACCCGACGGCAAACTGCACATCACCCTGCTGGGCGGCAAGAACGCCGGGACGGTGTTCATCCAGACCCCGACAGGCAGGTTCTACTGATCAACGGCGGCGAGGATAAGAACGCGCTGGTTTCGGCTATTGATAAACGCTTACCCATCCATTTCCGGCAGTTGGATGTCCTGATCCTGGCGCCGGGTTCATCCACGGACCTGCTGGCACTGCCGGGTGCCCTGCCTCAGCTTGAAGCGGGTAATATTCTGCAGGTGGGAACGCTGCACTCCTCCAAAGCGGCGACCAACCTGGACTATACCATCGGCACACTGGGCAAGACCATTCAAAGTGTATCAGTTGGTGACCGGCTGGATCTGGGCGATGGCGCGGTGCTGACCGTTGAACGCGCGGACCTGGACCGGAAGCTGTTGAAGATCGCCTGGCAGGACTTCTCGATGCTGCTCGGTTTCGGCGAAGTGGATGCGACAGCGCTGCCGCCCGCCGGGGTGGTGTACCTGGCGGATGGGGACGAAGTGCAATTTGAGCGTTTCCCGCCGCAGCTGCTGGTGGTGGATGGGCTGGACGCCGGGAATACTGTATCAACCCTCAGCACACTGCAGCATGGCTGGATCACCCTCACAACGGATGGAAGCCAGATGTGGGTCGAAGGGGAGAGATGAAATTGGAGAATTAACTATGCGTTTCAACATCGATCCTGCATTTGCCGGGCTTGAACGGCTGAAAACCACCCATTCCGACCAGATCGCAAAATTTGAGAAATGGGCGGCAGGCGGGGAGTGGGAGTTATTCCACTCCAGCCATTATGATTGGTGGGTCTTCCCCATCCACAAACCTAGTGCCTACGGGCTGGAATGGACGGTATACGAAGGCGAAGTATCCATTCTAAAACAGGATGCGCAATTCGTCCGGAAATACCAGCGCGGTGTGGAACTGGTCTCAGCTTCCTGGGGTTGGGACCTACTGCAGAAAGATTATATCTCCCAACCGGCTCCCGGGCAAAGCTGGCATCACTGGCCTGTGCGGCTGTTCAAGGCGGCATTATCGGTCCAGTTATTCGGTTATGACGAGCTCTTCGCCTCGCTCAAGCTGTATGCCATGGATCTTATGCGCCAGGGCGAAGCAATGGAATTCAACAGCCATGACCTGTCCTGGCTCTTCACCACCGGAATTGATTCGCGGCCGTGAATCCCACCAAAACAAATTTAGTTTAGTAGGTCGGAGCTGGCTCCGACAGTCGGACCGAGGTCCGACCTACATCTCAACCGGAATTGATTCAGGTCATGAATTTCCACCAATCCAATTTTGGTTTAGAATAGTACTAGAAATAATATTCGATAAAATACTTCTCTCCCGAGGAAACCAATGGAAAAAACAAGTGATCGCTTTATCCGCTACATCAAGGTCGATACCCAATCTGACCACGATTCCGAGTCCCATCCGTCCACTGCCAAGCAGTTCAACCTGGCCAAAATGCTGGTGCAGGAACTGTTAGGGCTGGGTCTGAAAGATGCCGCTGTGGATGAGAATTGCTATGTCATGGCCACCCTGCCCGCCAACACCAGTAAAGCCATTCCCGCCATCGGCTGGCTGGCGCACATGGATACCAGCCCGGATGCATCCGGCGAGAACGTGTCTCCGCGCCTCATCCCCGATTACGATGGGAAACCCATTGTGCTGGATGCAGCCACGCAGACCATCCTTTCCCCGGTCGATTTTCCCGACCTGCTGCAGTACCTTCACCAACCCCTGCTCACCACCGATGGCAAGACCCTGCTGGGTGCAGATGACAAAGCCGGCGTGGCAGTCATCATGTCCATGCTGGAGCACCTGGTCACCCATCCGGAGATCAAGCATGGCAAACTGTGCGTTGGTTTCACTCCCGATGAAGAAACCGGGCATGGCGTGGATTTCTTCGATGTGAAGAAATTTGGCGCCGACTTTGCCTATACCATCGATGGCGGCGAGCTTGGAGAACTGGAATACGAATGTTTCAACGCCTCGGCTGCGAAGATCCACATCCAGGGACGCAACATCCACCCCGGCAAAGCCAAGAATAAGATGGTCAACTCCATCCAATTGGCGATGGATCTGCATGCCATGCTGCCGGTGGACCAGAGATCGGAATACACCGATAAATATGAAGGCTTCTTCCACTTGATGACTTTCGAAGGCACCGTGGAAGAAACCACCATCGGGTACATCATCCGCGACCACGACCGGGTCAAGTTCGAGCAAAAAGAGCAGGTGCTGCGAGAAGCCGTCAATTACCTGAATCAACGCATTGGCAGCGACCGCGTCAAATTGGAGATAACCGAACAATACCAGAACATGAAGGAAGCGATCCTGCCGTTCATGCATGTCGTGGATTCAGCGAAAAAAGCGATGGAATTGCTGGGGATAAAACCCATCATCATCCCCATCCGCGGCGGAACTGATGGCTCCAGGTTGTCTTATATGGGATTACCCACCCCCAATATTTTTACGGGCGGGCATAATGGCCACGGAAAGTATGAATACCTGCCGGTCCAATCCCTGGAGAAATCTGTGGAAGTGGTATTGAAGATCATCGAGCTGTATACCGATAAAGACTAATGTGACAATCTTCATCCTGATATATTGACAAATGAACTTGACTCAAAAATTCAGGCATGATAACCTATACTAAGTTTGATTAGCTAATTAGCTGAAAGGATAAACAATGGCTACATATATCATTACTGATGACTGCATCTCCTGCGGAGCTTGCGAACCGGAATGCCCCGAATCCTCAATTTCCGAAGGCGACAGCAAGTACGTGATCGATCAGGATAAATGCACCGCCTGCGCCACCTGCGCATCTGTTTGCCCGGTGGATGCCTGCGTTCCCGCATAATACTTACTGGTAGTACATAACCAAAGCGCTCAATTGAGCGCTTTTTGTTTATTCTTTGGCCTTTCCTTGCCCGTAGAGGAGAGGAAATACTTGACAGTCCAAAATGAGGTAATGAACTCAAGATCATCGCAAATGAGAAAGATCGCAACTTAACGGTATGGGTTTCCTCTACTCACTATCACTCCTCACTAATCACTTTTTCACATTCTCTTTTCTATAATTCTCTCCCCATAAATCCATAGTAGCTTTTCACGAAATATGTTATAAAATTTAACAAGGACGGGAAAAACTGATGGAACCTAACCAGATCCTGGTTGTAGAAGACGAACCCAGCGTGGGCGAGGTAGTCTGTTTGTACCTGCGCCGGGTGGGATATGACGTGGTCAACGTGAAGGATGGGCGTGATGCTCTTGAGATCCTGGACAGCGAATTTCCCCAGTTGATCATACTTGACCTGATGCTGCCATCGACAGACGGATGGGAGATTTTGAATTGGGTCAGGGCGCGCAGCAATGTACCCATCATCGTATCTAACTGCCAGACGTGAAGAGCGGGATCGTATTGCCGGGCTGGAAATGGGAGCCGATGATTACATTACCAAACCGTTCAGCCCGCAGGAGTTGGTCAGCCGGGTGAGGGCAGTGTTACGGAGGGGACGAAATGAAACACCAGCCAATCAGTTATTACCTTTGATCTTCTCAGATCTGAAAATAGATGCCGGGAAACGAATGGTGCTGGTAAAAGAGGTCGAGGTCGATTTGACCGGTAAAGAATTCGATCTGCTGCTCCTTTTAGCCAGGCACCCGAAACAGGTCTTCACCCGGGCTCAATTGCTTGAACGTGTTTGGGGGATCTCAGAATATATCGACCCCGGTACAGTGACAGTCCATATGCGCCGTTTGCGGGAAAAAATCGAGCAGGATCCATCCAACCCGATGCATATTCAAACCATCTGGGGGGTCGGGTATAAATTTAAATCCTAAAACACTTTTTGGTCTCAAACCACCCGATAAGACAACGCTGGGTTTTATCCGGTTTATTATTGGCATCCTTCTGGCCCTGGAAGTTTCACTCGCGATTCTTTATTACAGCCTAAAAATTCCGACAGGAAATTATGTTTTTATCGCAGTGATCATGAGCCTGGCAGCAATACTTTCCATGATCCTGGTTTACATTGCATATCGTTTGGGATGGATATTCCGGGCCCGACAACTGCGTTGGACGATCATCGCCGGATACAGTATTTCCATGCTGGTCGTAGTCCTTGTTATCACTGTCATTGCCAAATGGGTGTTTGTCAGTATAAATGATGTTCTTTTAATAGGAATTCTGCTCTTATTTGGAAGCGGCATCTTCCTTTCGTTTGGTTATATCCTTGCGGAAACGATTTCCGGCCGGATCAACTCGATCAGCCAGGCAGCCAGGGAAATTGCCCAGGGAAACCTCGCTGAACGGGTTCCGGTCGCAGGGAACGATGAGATCGCCATATTGGGTAATACATTTAATGAAATGACCCGTCAGCTTGAAGATATGGATATCCATCAAAAAGAATTACGCAAGATGCGCAGTGACCTGATCGTCTGGGTGGGGCATGACTTGCGTACACCGCTTACCTCCATCCGGGCCATACTGGAAGCGCTGGCGGACCGCATCGTGGAAGATCCCGAAACTGTTCAACGGTATTTGGATATGGCACAGAAAGAAGTGCGTTACCTTTCGCGACTCATTGATGATCTCTTTGACCTCTCACAAATAGACGCTGGCGGAATGCGGGTTGATTGGCAGCTCATTCCTTTAGCGGATCTGATATCTGATACATTGGAAAGTTTTACTGAACTGGCGTATCAGCAGGGTGTCAATCTGGATGGGAGTATTCAACCGGGAATCGACCTGGTTTACATCGACGCACAGTTGATCGGTAGAGTACTCAACAACCTGACCAGTAATGCCATCCGCTACACACCGCCGGGAGGTACCGTTAATATTTCCGCTGTGAGAGATAATGGTAAGGTAACTGTGACGGTAAGCGATAATGGCGATGGGATCAAAGCGGAAGATTTGCCTTATATATTTGAACGATTCTTCCGCGGAGATAAGTCGCGTAATCGTACAACCGGTGGCACAGGTTTGGGCCTTGCCATCTCACGCGGGATTATTGAGGCGCATGGTGAGAGTATCAGGGCGGAAAGCGAAGAAGATGTGGGGACGAAGATCATCTTTACCATTCCCGAGCAGGCTCCCCAGGAGTTGGAAGAGAAGCTATAACTCAGCATAGCAATGTAATAATTGCATAGGTTTACAAAACTCTGGTTTATAAACTGGAAACACGCCTGCCTTAGCTTGACCTTTGATTCGCGTTCATATACAATCATAATAGTGTTTTTGTTGATTGGGCTGGCAAAAAAATGGATGAGAATTCTAGTGCCATTCACCAGGAGTGGGTCAATAGTTTGAGGAAGAATGGATTGACGGAGATCGTTTTATTCATTCTCCAGGCATTTAAACCGCTATCCTACTTCTCATCCCAACTGATCTATACCGGAACGCCTCTGCTCAAGTTTGTATTACCTGACTCTCAGATCAGAGCAGCCGGATCGTTGATGGACGATTCGGGAGAATTGGATCATTTTATGGCAATGCTGCATTCGAAAGAATAGGCAAATGAGTCTGGAAAATAGCGGATTTCTCTTCATCATCATCACCCTTCTTCTTCTACTGGTTATCGGATTTGTGGACCGGAAAAAAGTGAGTGGAAATCTGCGCGTGATTCCGTCCTTTGAACAGCTTCAGAAAGCCATCAACTCTGATCGTTGAGAGCGGTAAGGGTGCACACATTACCATGGGCAGAGGCAGCATTTTATCACCCCAGGCTGGATCCACTCTGGCAGCCGTGGAAATGCTCTCGTATCTTTCGCGATTATGTTTGAATGGTGACATCCCGCCGCTTTCCACCAGTGGTGATGGTGTTGTCAATCTCCTTGCTATTGATGCATTACGAAAATCATACCGCGCCGTCCATTTGCAGCAGCGCTTCCATCCACTTTCGGGACAGGTGGCAGGTGTATCCGCTTATTCTTATGTTGTTGGGGCAATGCTCGCACAACGTGACGAAAACCGGACTCTTACAGTAGCCATGGGCAGTTTTGGACCAGAAATAGGACTTTTGGCGGATACTTCCGAACGCATGCAGGCTCACACAATTGCAGGGACAGACAACCTGCTGGCTCAGGCCGTTCTTTATGCAACCAGCCGTTCTCCGTTGTTAGGTGAAGAATTTTTCGCGGCTGGTGCTTATACTCAGGGAACTCAAATTCAAAACGCCAGTTTGAAAACCCAGGATATTTTACGGTTGATACTTGTTCTGGGTATTCTGGTTGGATCAATCCTGAAGATGGCAGGTGTAATTTGAAGATCAAGCCAATTTCAGTATTAATCACCATCGTGGGACTGATCCTGTTAGCAGGTTACTTTATTCAGAATCCAGTATTGGATACAATCCGGGGATGGTTATTGAGTTGGATCATTACATTAGCCGGAGTAGCGGGAGTGTTAGGGATTATCAACCTGATCTCTGTTCATGCGGGAAAAGTCCGCGCCGAACGACGTGATTGGGGTAATAGTCTCATTTTGATCATTGCATTTGCAGCTGTGTTCATTATTGGTGTATTGCTGAAACCAGACCATCCATTTTTTAATTCCATGGTGAGTGCCGTGGTCGTACCGGTTGAAGCGAGTTTACTGGCTTTATTAAGTGTCACATTGGCGGTAGCACTCATACGGGCAATCCGTCCTGGTATCAGCATTCCATCCATACTGTTCATAGCATCCGCGCTTATATTTCTCTGGGCAGGTTCTGGTTTTGTGCCATTTCAGGACCAAAAATTTACTCAACCGCTATTATCTTTCTTGAATACCCTCCCAATTGGAGGAGCAAGGGGGATCCTAATCGGTGTGGGTTTGGGAAGTTTGACTGTAGGTATAAGAACATTGATCCGGACAGAACAGCAGGTGAGTGAATAAGATGGCTGAATTAACCTGTCCGAAATGCAGAAAAGCAAATCCGGAAGATGCCCTTATCTGCCAGTATTGCGATTCTCCTCTGGTTACCTTCCTTCCTCGTGATCCGGTGGATAATTCACCCTTGTCTGCTGAACCTATCGTACAAGGCGAAACTCAGCCAACAATTCCGGATTGGTTGGCGGCAATACGAGATCAAAAGCAAAAAGATGGTCTTGATCAGCCTGTGCCCGAAGAACCTGAAAAGAGTGACCCGGAAAGGTCAGACCTGGATTCCTGGTTGGAAAAACTACGTGGCAACAGTCTGGAACCTGATTCCATACCACCGAAACCCGAAGAGTCACCTGAAGGTGAAAATGAAGAAGAGGAAGGGATAACTACTCCCTCCTGGTTAGCCAGTATTCGCTCCAAGATTAATATTGAAAACCCTCCCCAGGATGAATCTGTTCCAACTGACCCGGGGATTGATTGGTTAACAAAATTACGGAAGCAGACAGAAGAGCTTTCTCTTCCTCTGGAGGCTGATGAATCCCAGGGAGCTTCTGCTGAAATTTTGAATGAAGGTATTTCGCTTGATTCAAGGCTGCCGGAATTGGACTCAGATATATCCGCTCCGGACAATAATGAACTTGAAAATACACCAGATTCAAATCTTCCATTGGTGACGATAGAAACTGAAGATACATTAGGTCAGGAAGAACCATTGGTAGAGGAGTCTGACATTCCGGAAGGGATGGAATTAACTGATAACGGAACCCTTCCGTCTGCGTCAGCCATGTTCGACGATAGTGACCAACCCAGCGAAAAAATTACCACAAAAGGTCTGCCTGATTGGTTATCGTCCTTTATTGGTGTGGGCGAAGGCGAAAATACCCCCGAATCCGCATTAGTAACTGGATTGGATGATGAGGCGGGTGGAAGCGGCATCGAACCGGGAGCAATCCCTTCCTGGGTAAAAGCCATGCGTCCAGTCGAATCCACCCAGGGAGATGTTCAAGCACAAAAAGAGGCTGATAGAAGATTTGAAGACAGCGGCCCATTAGCTGGAATCCGCGGGATTCTCCCTGGATCAGAAGTTGAATTCAATTATTCTCAACCATCGGTAAAAGAAAATCGGGAAACCAGTCTTACAAATATCTCACTCTTTGAAAATATATTAAAGATAGAGACTGAAGAAAAAAAAGTACCGATTTATAAACGAAGTAAAACCTCCAATGTCGTGCGGTGGATAATCGCTGTGATCTTATTGTTGGTGGTAGTTTTAATCCAGGTGGGTGGAAATCCACCGGATTTACTTCCTAAAAATCTTCCAGAAGAGACAATGGCTTTCTTTAGATCTGTTTCGTCTCTTCCACAGAGCACCAACATACTTCTGGTGCTGGATTACGACCCGGCATATTCAGGCGAGATCGAAGTGGCGGCGAATGCTCCCATCAGCTTGATGATGGTCAAGCAGGCAAACCTTTTCACACTTTCTACCGCCCCCACTAATCTTTTCCTGGCAGACAATTTACTCAAGTCAGTTGGCTTGACGAACCCATCCGCTGCAGAGAAATATGTCACCAGGGAAAAGTACCAGGTTCTTGGATATTTACCGGGTGGTCAATCCGGGATGCAAAACCTATTACGAGATTTTAAGGGTAGTCTGCCGGTTGGATTGAATCTGGAAAAGACCATCGAAATGACCAGCCTGTCGGGGATCAAGACTCTGAATGATTTTGACGCGATCATGATCCTTACAGATAACCCTGATACAGCCAGGACATGGGTGGAACAGGTTGGACCCAGCTTAACAAAACCTGCCATTTGGATGGTTGTAAGCAGTCAGGTCATTGCCCTGGTAAGACCCTATGTTCGATCCAATCAGATCGATGGGCTGATCTCAGGGGTGTATGGAGCCGCCTCGTTTGAGCAGATCATTCAACAACCCGGTGCTGCTGCACAGATCTGGAATGGTTACTATACTGCTCTCCTACTATCGATGGTCATGATCATCGCAGGTGGTTTTGTGAATTTTATCGGTTTTTCAATCTTACGCGCCCGCATAAAAAGAGAGAAGCTGCCATGAATACCATGGATTTAATTTGGGCGATAATTGGTTTTGTTCTCTCTTTGCTGATCTTTAGTTATTTGATCGGAGATAATCCCCTGTTCAGATTTGCCGCCAGCCTGTTTATTGGTGTTACAGCTGGATATGCAGCCGTAATTCTTTTATATCAGGTTATCATTCCCAGGCTGATCTATCCCTTCTTGACTGGTACAATAATCGACCGATCTTTTACACTCATTCCATTGGTCTTATCGGTGCTCCTCTTTTTCAAACCTTCCCGCAATTTATCCTCTTTGGGAAGCATCCCTCTGGCATTGCTTGTGGCAGCAGGAGCAGCTTTTGCCTTGAGTGGAGCGGTGCTGGGAACAATCCTCCCGCAAAGTCTGGCTACCATTAATTTATTTAGCAATAAACCCGGAGAAAATTTCCTGTTGGAGGGGATTGTTATTTTATTAGGCACTGTAACGACTTTGATGTATTTTTACTTTGGTGCTAAGTTTGAAAATGGAAAACCGATCCGTAGAGCAGGTTGGATAGAGTCGATTTCCAAAGTGGGTCAGGTCTTCCTTTTTGTAACCCTCGGATCAATTTATGCAGGAGTTTATATCACTGCCATCACTGCTCTGGTTGAACGAATGCACTCAATTTGGACTCTCTTTGGAATGATAAAGTGATCATGCTATGAGCTTTTCTTCAACGGAAATCGAATCTGTCCTGGCAATTGATGTAGGCACTGTCCATACACGGGCATACCTATTTGAAATCACTGATGATAAATTTCACTTTATTGCTCAGGGAATAACCCGTACCACAGCTGAAGCGCCAACAAAAGACATTGGCGAGGGGATATTGCTCGCGATCAAGAATCTGGAAGCGATCACCGAGCGTGTGATCATCGGTCCAGACGGGCGTTTCGTGATCCCATCATTACCAACAGGAGCCGGAGTGGACGGCATGATCGCTACTATTTCGGTAGGTCCAGAAATAAAAACGATCTGTGCTGGTTTATTAGCCGAGGTTTCATTAGAGAGTGCAGAACATCTGGCGAAAACTTCATATACCCGGGTGAGTGATCGCCTGTTTATTACAGATCTGCGAAAGCTGGACAATCAGATCGATTCGATTCTCAAGATCATGCCGGATGTGATCATACTTGCGGGCGGATCAGAGAACGGCGCAACTCGATCCATTCAAAAAATGTTGGAAACAATTGGGATCACCTGTTCCATTCTGCCACAGGAGAAGCGGCCGGAAATACTGTTCGCCGGAAATGGAGCGTTAAAGGATAACGTCAAAGCATCCATTGAGGCGTATGCACCGGTAGTATACACTTCCAATATCCGGCCTAACCCTGAAACCGAAAGAATGGATCCCGCACAACTCTCTCTGGCAGAGATCGTAACCCGGGTAAAGTATCGTCAGATAAGCGGCGCTTATGAATTGAATCAGATGGTTAGCAACCGCTTAATGCTAACAGCTTCTTCATTTGGCAGGATGATACGATTTCTTGGCAGTGTCTATAACAGCCAGAATGGCGTGCTGGGGATTGATATTGGTACATCGAATACGACAGTTGCCATCGGAAAATCTGGTGGATTGACGATGCAGATAGCCCATTGCGGGACAGAAAAAGATAGTTTTATTGAGTCGATGTTCAAAATTAAACCGCAAGATCTGCAGATGTGGATCAATTATTCACTTTCAGATGAATATATTCAGGAATACCTGATGAATAAGGCAGTATTTCCTGCAACTATCCCTACTTCAAATGAAGATCTTGCTGTTGAATACGCACTTGCCCGTTACCGCATTAAGCAGGCAATTATTTCAACCGGGAAGAACTATCCAAATTTGAACTTGCTTTACAAGGAAGGCTTGAACTCAGGATTTGAACCGGTCATTATGTCTGGAACCACACTGAATGGGTCTCCATCCCTGGCACACAGCTTGATGATCATACTGGATGGTTTGCAGCCGATCGGTGTGACTACATTGGTGCTGGATAATAACAACGTTTTACCGGTATTGGGTGCCTGTGGACAACTTGTTCCAGCTCTTCCGGTGGAAGTGCTGGAAAGCGGGGTTATGCAAAATTTATGCACGGTGATCTCGCCGGTAAGCAATAGAAAACCAGGTACGACAATCCTATATGCTCATCTTGTCCTGGATACAAATGAAGAGATCGACCTGGAAATCCAGCAGGGAAATCTTACCTTACTACCTCTTCCTCAGGGCCAGACCGCAAAAATGTACATCGAACCAGTCAACAATGCAGATCTTGGTTTGGGTAGTCCCGGTAAAGGGGGAAGCTTCCGCATTTCCGCAGGGATAATGGGTCTTGTTTTTGATGCACGCGGAAGGCCGATTGTTACACCCACCGACACATTGGAACGCCAGGAAACGCTGAACCGCTGGTTGCTTTCCCTTAGAGTCTGATTTTACACGGTATATTTCTTGCATCATAGTCCTCTTAGGATAAGAGGACTATGTTTGTACCTGTGACCCATTTCTTACCATTAACCAAAATTCGTAGAGAGCGCATTCTTCCAATCCCGGGGCGAGTGTTGGTGCATACCGGCCAAAAGGTAATGGCGACGGATGTCATCGCTGAGACAAAGTTGGTCAACCAGCATATGCTCCTGGATATTTCGAGTATTCTCGGAATAAATCCAAAGCAGACCGAAAGAATTCTAAAAGTAAGTGTTAATCAGGTGGTGGCAGAGGGAGATATTCTCGCTGGACCAGTTGGCATCATACCCAGGTTGGTTCGCGCCCCCCAAAATGGAAGAATTGTACACTTCAACGATGGTCAGCTTCTGTTCGAACTGGAGACCCAACCCTTCCAACTCCGGGCAGGTATGGAAGGTGTGATTAAAGGCCTTATTGCGGAACGTGGCGCAATCCTTGAAACTACCGGAGCATTAGTTCAGGGAGTTTGGGGAAACGGGCATATAGATCAGGGTACTTTGAATGTTCTTGCTCAATCACCAAAAGATGAATTAATACCTGAAATATTGGATACAGAAATGCGCGGAGCGATATTGCTCGGTGGTCATATCACAAAGTCGGAAACCTTGAAGGCATTACAGCATTTATATGTACGTGGACTTATCCTGGCGAGTATCTCCGCTAACCTTGTTCCACTGGCTGCTCAGTGTAAGTTTCCCATTGTCGTGTTGGATGGATTCGGACGCATCCCGATGAATTCGATGGCTTTTAAGATCCTCTCCACCAACACTGGTAGAGAGATCGCTGTCAATGCGAATGGATGGGAGAGATATTCAGATTCCAGGCCGGAAGTGATCATCCCTCTTCCTGCTACCGGTGAAGTGGATATCCCCAAACCCCCGGAAATGCTGGCTCCCGGTCAAAAAGTTCGCATCAGTACAAACCTGATTGATGGATCACTTGGCAAGATTATTGCAATTCGTACAGAACAGGCGACATTGAATAATGGACTCAGAGTACCAGCCGCAATGATCCACCTGGAAAATGGAGAGAACGCGATCGTTCCGTTGGCAAATTTGGAACAACTTGCTTGATAAAAATTGAGAGGTCACCATGTCTGATTTTGATTATTCACAGTTTGAAGAAACACCACCCCCCGAGAAACAAAATAACCGGACGTTTTTGGTTATAGCCGGAATACTTGGGGCGGTAATTTTGCTGGCCTTGGTGGCCATGGCTGCTTATGCATTCCTGGTTTTACCAGGTAGAAATTCTCAGCTCGCTGAGAAAGCTGCCATCGCTAATGCGGCCAACACAGCCACAGTCATGGCTGCAACCTCATCAGCGTTGACTGCGATGGCGCCTACCAATACACCTTTGCCATTGCCTACCAATACACCTACTCCTGAACCGACTTTTACGCCGCTTCCGACTGAAGAACCTGCCACAGCCACACCTGAACTGGGAGCTGGCGGTGGATTGACGGAAGATATGGCCATGACAGCCACCGTCTCAGCATTGTTAACCCAGGCGGCGGGAGGAAAGCCTGAAGCAACAGAAGAAGGTGACCCAACCGTAGCTGCGACAGCATTACCAACGACCGGATTTGCTGATGGTATGGGTATCCCATCGATGGTTGGTTTGGGTGTGCTTTTCATCGCATTGATCATGATCACCCGCCAGATTCGTTCGGCGCGGTCCCGCTAACATTATCCTGGTTATTCTCCTCATGCAAAAGGACGGTCTGAGCAGCCGTCCTTTTCGCTATTGTACTATCTGTTACTTGTGAGTTTTCATCCATGGAATTGGTATGATAATGGGAGGTATAACTCTCCCTTTGTGGATGAGGATACATTAATTATGAAGTAGAGATTTCCCAAATTCTCGGTTGGTTGTGATTGCATCCGCTTGAAAGTTGACATCCATCGCAGCCTTCACTACCACAATTGGATTCAATCACAAGATTATGAATTAAGCCGCGCCGCTGAAGATCTTCAAGCAAAACTTGAGCCATCCGCGGGTCAATGTTCATCTTATGGCTAAGTTCAGCGGGAGATATAGTACCGCTTTTTTGAATGAGTTCCAGCATTTGTTCCAACATTTTATAACCCCATTGACCTTGCAATTGCATAAACACCTGACGCAACCGCTATGGATAATGACAACATCATGCCAATATTTAAACCGGTCCATTTCCACGAACCAGTTTCCTGGCGAATGACTGCAACTGTGGCAGCACACGGGATAAAAAGCAGTGAAACTGTGAGGAATGCCAACCCGGTCGCTGCTGAATAGGTGGTGGATAACGTCTGAGCTAATCCTATTCCTTGAGCACTGCCGAATAACACGCCCAACGTTGCGATAGAATTTTCTTTGGCCATGAAGCTGGTGAGCAATGCGACTGTCAATCTCCAATCCATACCCATCCAACGTCCAACAGGTTCCAGGAATTTTCCGACCATTGCCAGGAAGCTGGTTTCAATATTCCCGTTAGGGAGCACTGATAATACCCAAACAGCAACCGAAATGCCTAAAATTATTGTGCCAGCTTTTTTAACGAACGAAAGCGATCTCTGCCAGACCATCAATCCGGTCGTGCGCCAGTTCGGTATGTGGTACAGAGGAAGTTCCATGACAAAAGCAGAGCGTTCACCTTTGAACAGCAGCCTGTTTAATATGATACCGGCAATGATCAAGAGAAAGAGGGAGAAAATGATCAAGCCCCCACGAGACAAGCACAGCCCGGTTTCCGAAGAAAGCCGGTGTAAGAAATGCGAGGACGGCCATCCTGGCTGTGCATGGGACTAATGGAGCCAGGATGATGGTCAACAACCTGGCTTTCCGCGATTCTATGACCCGCGTGCCCATGACTGCCGGCACATTACAGCCAAAACCCAGGAATAAAGGCAGAAACGATTTGCCGTGTAAACCCATCCAATGCATGAAGTTATCCATCACATAAGCTGCCCTGGCCATGTATCCGATATCTTCAAGCAGACCAAAGGCTGCAAAGAAGATCATGATGATCGGGATGAATGTCAATACTGAACCTACGCCGCCGATGATCCCGTCCACGACCAGGCCGCGAACCCAAAATGGCGCGGAGGTGAGCCATGTGCCAATGATGCTGCCAAGCGGTTTTACCAGCTCCGCTCCCAGCCAGTTCTGGATGGGAGAACCGATCGTGAAAGTTAACCAGAAGACCAGTCCGAGAATGATTCCAAGAATACCTAATCCGGCCACCGGGTGTGTAGCCCAGCGGTCGAGACGATCGGTCATTCCGATCTGCCCGGCACGAGGCCGCTGTACGGCAGCGCGCATCATGCGCTCGATCCATTCATACCGGCCGGATGCTATTGCCAGGAAGGCGTCTTCGTGCTGCTTTTGGATTTCGGTCACCAAATCCCAGCGTTCCGGTGGAACGGTCTGCTGAATGAGTTTTACCATTTCAGCATCTCCTTCCAGCAGCTTGAGCGCACTCCAATCCAGCGGATAGGCTTTGGGTAGAAACCCTTCGATCAACTGGCGGATTTGGTTTTGTACTTCCTTATGATCCGCCCGAATTACCGGTATTCGCCGGTTATCCTGCGAGGTTTCATTCAAGGTTCTATTCACAACATCCAATAGTCGATGCACACCTTGGGCATGGGTGGCGATCAGTGGAACGACCGGGACACCCAGGGCAGCTTCGAGGATATCCGTATCAATTTCGATGCCTTCTTGTTTTGCAACATCCATCATATTTAAGTGCAACGACCAATTTTGTGGGTAATGCGATCAGCTCAGAAACCAGATATAAACTGCGTTCCAGGTTTGCTGCACTTACAACAGCGACAACAATATCCGGCTGTTCTTTGATGATATATTCCCGGGCAATGACCTCTTCTGGTGAGTTGGCGGTGAGACTATAGGTTCCGGGCAGGTCGATCAAATGGTATTCTTGATGGCCGCGTTCAAAAAGCCCTTCGCGCTTCTCAACGGTTTTCCCCGGCCAGTTGCCAACATGTTGATTTAAACCGGTCAATAAGTTAAACAGGGTGGATTTTCCCATATTAGGCTGGCCAGCCAATGCAATGGTGGCTGTATCCGACCGTGTTTTGATACTAATTTGGGAATCCATGCTGGAGTGGCAATCGCTCATCCCAGGTTCCTCTGCACTTGTATGGCGCGTGCTTCCTGCCGGCCTAAGGCTACCCGCGTCCCCCGGACAGTGACAACCAGCGGACCGTGGCCATAATTCTGGGTCATAATGATCTCCACCCCGGGAGTAAATCCAAGCGAAGTGAGGCGGCTGGCAATTCCAGTCCCATACCCCAAATGAATGATGGATGCCCGCTCACCGGCTGCGAGTTCTGCGAGTTGTGTGGTTTGCTGCAAAATGGTCATAGCAGTGCCTTTCCTTGACAGAGAAATCCCACGGAGTATAATAACTAAAGCGACGCTAACAATAAAATTAGCATATACTAATAATAAAAATAGTATAACATATTTAAGCGAATAATCAGGATGAATTTTTACCGGGAAAACAATGGAAAACAAACTCAGTTCGACGATTGAAGATTACCTGGGCGTGATATACGTTTTGGAGCGTGACAAAGAGCCCATCCACGGTGTTCACCTGGCAGAACTATTAGGGGTATCTGCCCCAACTGTGACTAATACATTGAAACGCATGGTCAGGGATGGTCTATTGGAAATGAGCACAGAGACCGGAACCCACCTGACCGCTGATGGACTGGAACAGGCGAAAACTATTATGCGGCGGCATATGCTTGCCGAATGGATGCTGAGCCGCATGCTTTCCTGGTCCAAGGTACATAAAGAAGCGCATTTTATGGAACACGCAATTTCCAAAGAAGTGGAAGCCACCCTGATCGATGACTTAAACCAGCCTGAACTTTGCCCTCATGGTAATCCCCTGCCAGGAAATGAAGCTTTGGTGCAAGATTGGATTGCCTTGACAGACCTGTCAGAAGGGGCACAATGCACAATTCGGAGAGTGCATGAGTTAGCTGAAGATACCAGGGATGTTCTTACTTTTCTGGAAGACAACCATATAGAACCCGGAAATAATGTAAAGATTGTTGAGAACTTGCCCTTTAACCAGACCGTCACCCTGCAGGTGAACGATCGAACTGTTACATTGGGGTATGCTCTGGCAAAATATGTATATGGGGAATTATTAATACCTGTTTAGTATTATTAATTTCATCCTCTGGCCGTGAGAATTGACCAAAAAGAGAATCTCGGAACCCCGCTCAATTTATATTCTTTTCCAATCATGATCGATTCTGCTGCTTCGATCCCGCTGCGGATCGAAGCCCCGATACCTTCACCCATATCTGGTGTAGCCAACCCGGCAGAATCACCCACCAAAAACGCATTCCCGGATCGAAGTTCCTTCAATGAATTGCGTAAGTAATATGTGTGCGCCAGTGGTTGATAATCATGTCCCCGAACCAAACCCATCTGGTCTATTTGTTTTGTGATCAAATCCCAATGCCTACGAATGATATCTTTATTCTGTTTCAATACTGATGCTTTTCCACCTACTCCCACATTCACGTAACCACCGGCTTTAGGGACATACCATGAATAGCCGGGCAACCCGTTTTCAAGAAACCAAAGATGGCAGCGGTCGTCAGCGTCCGCATAGAGGAATTCTTCTTCCATGGCGACCACCTGATTCTCCGGGCTGTGACCAGGCTGATCGCTAAATAGAATTTTTCTCACCGGGCAATACGTTCCTCCAGCACCAACAATGTATTTGCAAGCATATTCTCCATCAATTACGTAGCCGTCTTCTTCACGGACGATCTCTTTTACCTGGTGTTGTACCACGGTAACACCCGATCTTCTTAATAGCCAATCGTCAAATTCAACACGTCGAATGGCGAATTGATGGGTGGGTATTTTGAATTTCAACCCCCGAAGGGATATTTGGAAGAAGTTAAAGGTGGATATACTGAGCGGGTATCGGGCAGGATCCAGATCAAGGTCAGAAAGAACATGCGGAGTGATCCATCCGGCGCAAGGCTTCATCCGTGGAAAAACCTGCTTATCCAATAAGAGGCAATCCACTCCGGCCTGTCGCAGTTTTCTGGCACAGGCTGAACCGCCCGGACCACCACCGACGATAATGACCTCTTTTCGAATCATGTTCACACCATTCTGCAATCAGGCTGTGGTGTTCCTGTTCGTGTGAAAACGATCTGCCAGAGCTGCTGGCTGCGGGAACGGAACGCTGCAGCGCTGCTTAACAGGTAAAAATTCCACATCCGGTGAAAGCGCTCGGAATAATTCTTTTTCAGATCTGGCCAGCCTGCTTCGAAATTTGCCTGCCAGGCCATGAGTGTCGGATCATAATTTGGACCGATGTTGTGCCAATCTTCCATAACAAAAATACCTTCCATGGCTTCCCCCAATTGTTTGATCGACGGCAGCATTCCGTTCGGGAAGATATATTTATGGGTGAATTGATCTGCCAGGGTGGAACTGACGTTACCGCCAATGGTATGAACAAAACCCAGGCCATCTTCTTTTAGACACCGGTCTGCTACCTGCATATAGGTTCGGTAATTCTTATAACCCACATGCTCCATGACGCCGATGGATATCACCCGGTCGAATTTCCCTTCCACTTCGCGATAATCCTGTAAACGGATTTCTACAGGCAGTCCCTTGCATAATTCTGATCCCAAAGCCACCTGTTCTTTGGAAACAGTAACGCCAAGGACAGACACCCCGAATTTTTCGGCAGCATATTTAGCAAAACTTCCCCAACCACAACCCAGTTCCAGCACGGTCATTCCACGAACAAGCCCCAGTTTACGGCAAACGAGATCCAGCTTGGCTTCCTGTGCCTCATCAAGATTTTGAGCATTTTTCCAGTAGGCACAGGTGTAATTCAGTCTCTTATCCAACATTGTCCGGTATAAGTCGTTTCCCAGGTCATAATGCTGTTCACCCACTTGATATGCGCGGGCAAGGCTTTGGAGATTTATAAATTGCGAACGGAAAATATGCCATTTAATGCGCCAGTTCCCCAGTACTTTTTTATCCAACCTGGCGATAAACGCCCGGGTAAGAAATTGGTCGATCGCGGGGCAATCCCACCAACCATCCATGTATCCTTCCCCCAGGCCCAAATGAGGTTGATTCAACACCCGGGAATAAAACCGCGCATCGTGAATGGTAATATCCCACGGATTTGAACCATTGATCGTTATTCCGGCAGACGCAAGCAACTCAGTTAATATAGTCTTAGATTGAGATTCAGACATGGATACCCCTTTCGTTCATCGTGTTCAGATTCTCCTTAAAATAACACTCCTGTGAAAACTGAGATGCAGGGTTTAGAAAATTCACCCAAAATCGCCTTCAAAAAACAACTAACAATAGTATGACTTGTTTTTTCTATAGTATCCACAAATTGTTCAATCATTCACTTTAAAAGTAAGGGCACTCTTTTCGAATTCCGGTAGTCGTTGATCAAACTCATCGGCGCCGGTACCATATGTGATCACCCAAAACGTATTGCCATTTTTAATGGCATACATCAGTTCTTTGCCATTAGTACCCGTGATTGAGAATTCGATCATCAATCTGCCAGCGTCATATCCGTTTAATTTTACGATTTGGCGATCGGTCACCACAAAACTTGCAGGAAGCTGGGATGAAGCTGCATCAAGGTAAGTATCAATAGTTACCACAGACATAACTTTCTCAAAGGTGATCGCTGTACTTGTTAAGGAACCTGATGCACCGATATTCGAATCGAACGCCCAGATGGCAAACATATCTGGATTTTGTTCAATGACATTGGCCATATTTTCATACTCAGGACCCAGTGATTTAATTTTTTCCACTACAGTCTGCAGGTCTTCTTTGAGATTTCCGCCATCATAACTTTCCGGGAGCCATAATTCCACCCCGTTGGCTTCAAATTTTTCCCAACCCGGAATTGATGTTGGCATAATTTCAATTGTAGGAACTGCTACCGGCTTGCTGGCTGGTAAAATTGATGGCGACAATGCGCAAGCTAAAGTGATTATAAGGATCGAAAACGTAAATATTAACTTGGCCAGATTATTTTTCATATTTCCTCCGCTTCACCGACAGAATGCTTAATTGATCAAGAAAATTCAGCAGGAATCAACATAAGGGATGATTCATTATAAACACATTAGAATGCGAAATATCATTCAATTACCATTGGTTTTTCCAAACACATTAATTCTATCTAAAGAATCTATTAGAAGTGTATTAGATGTGTATAGAGTCTACTTGACATTCCGGCCTGGAGGTTCATAATTAAAATACCTATGGATTATAAAGATTACTATAAAACTCTCGGCGTCGAACGCAGTGCATCAGAGCAGGAGATAAAGAAGGCTTATCGAAAGCTGGCGATGAAGTATCATCCTGACCAAAATCCGGGCAATAAACAATCGGAAGAAAAGTTCAAGGATATTAATGAAGCCTACCAGGTCTTAAGTGATTCTAAAAAAAGGTCCCGATACGACCAGCTTGGGGATTCGTACTTCAACTACCAGCAGAATGGTGGAAACCCCAATGGATTCAATTGGGAACAGTGGTATGCCGGGGGCAGGCAGCAACAAGGTGGTGCCCGCCGGGTGGATATGGACGACCTGGGGAGTGCCTTTGGCGGTGGATTCTCTGATTTCTTTCGGACTATATTTGGAGAAATGGGCGGGGATCTTAACCAGGTTCGCCGTGGACCTTCCCGGGCAACTGCTCCACAAGCTGTTCAGCAGCCGGTCTCCATCAGCTTCTTAGAATCTTTTAGTGGAACGACGCGGACAGTCCAGATTGGAAATAAGCGATTGGAAGTAAAGATTCCCCGCGGCGCAAAAACCGGAACACGTATCCGTGTACCTGGAGGAACCGCTTCATCCGCGTTGCCTTCTGATCTTTTCCTTGTGATCGAGGTAATTCCAGATAACCGGTTTGAGCGCAAAGAAAATGATCTCTATACTGACGTTACCATTGACCTTTACACAGCCATACTCGGCGGGCAGACAGCTGTGGTTACTCCTGGAGGAAACGTTACTCTCACTATTCCAGCGGGAACGCAACCGGGGCAGGCCTTCCGCCTGGCAGGTAGGGGAATGCCGCACCTGAAGGATCCATCAAAATCAGGTGATCTATTTGCGAGAGTAAAAGTATTGATACCCCGAACACTGAACGATAGTGAACGGGAGACATATAAAAAATTAGCCGGCAGAAAATTGTAATCCATCTGCCTATGAAGTTTTGAAAGGATAGTATGAAGAAGTTAAATATACTTTTACCGGTATTTGTAATTGCGATGACAATTCTTGCGTGTGCAGCCCCAGTAATTTCCCCTACCCATGTGCTGGCCCCCACCGTTGAACCTACAGTTCAGGTTACCCGTGTTCCCTCATCTGGTCAGGACCTTCCAGATCAAGTCGTTGTGGCCAATTCTCAAGAACTCCTGGTCAGTTTATATGACAGAGTAAGTCCGGGAGTGGTGGCGATTCAGGTATTTACTGATGCAGGTGATGGACTTGGCACAGGTTTCGTATATGATGACCAGGGTCACATTATCACCAATTTCCACGTTGTTGATGGAGCAACCGATCTGGAAGTGGACTTCCCATCGGGTTTTAAGACTACCGGGAAGGTCGTTGGAACAGACACAGATTCAGATATAGCGGTGATAAAAGTCGATGCACCAAAAGAGGAACTGCATCCGATAACATTAGGTGATTCTGATCAGATGAAAGTAGGACAGACAGTCGTTGCCATCGGGAATCCATTTGGGTTGAATAGCACGATGACAATGGGGATTATCTCTGCCCTCGGCCGTACCCTTGAATCTGAACATACCTCACCTGATGGCACATACTATACTGCCGGCGACTTGATTCAAACTGATGCAGCGATTAACCCCGGCAACTCCGGAGGGCCGCTGCTGAATCTTAATGGTGAAGTAATTGCGATAAACCGGGCAATCCGGACTTCCAGTGACGCTTCATTTGGAACAGAGCCGGGAAATATCGGAATTGGTTTTGCGATTGCCATAAATATTGTCAAACGCGTTGTCCCTGAATTGATCGCAACCGGGAAGTATGATTACCCATATCTTGGTCTTTCCAGCCTACCGGAAATCAGCCTTAAAGCTCAAGAGGCATTGGGTTTGGATCGTGCCATAGGAGCTTACCTGGTTGAAATCGTTTCAGGAGGACCCGCCGATAAGGCTGGATTAATTTCCGGTTCTACAAAAACTGATATACCCGGATTATTTAAAGGAGGTGATTTGATCATTGCCATAGATGATCGGCCAATACTCACTTTCGGTGATTTACTCAAATATCTCATCAATCAAAAATCTCCGAACGATACAGTGAAATTGACTGTACTGCGGGATGGGCAGGAGAAGGATTTCACGCTTACTTTAGGTACTCGCCCTTAAACTACTTACATTATCGTTACAACTCAGGAGGTAATATGTTGACCGAGAAAGATTTGCGGGAGATTTTAAACTACTCTACCGGCAAACCAGTATTGAGTCTGTACCTGAATACCGAACCATCAGCGGGGAATGCCGATGCCTACCGTCTCCGATTACGGAATTTGCTAAAAGAAGTGGATGCTCCGAAAGATAATGCCAGAATTGAACAGTACTTTAATCATGAATATGATTGGTCCGGCCGTGGAGTTGCCGTTTTTTCGTGTGCAGACCAGGAATATTTTAGGGCATATCCCCTGGCGGTTCCCATAAGAAGTCGGGTAAGGGTAAGTGATCATCCCCATTTTAAGCCGCTAGCTGATCTTTGGGATGCATTTGGCGGCTACGGTGTAGCCCTGGTGGATAAACAGGGTGCCAGGTTTTTCCATTTCACCCTGGGTGAACTTGAAGAACAACAAGGATTTTTGGGCGAGGAAATAAAGCACACAAAAAGCGGGGGAGCATCCTCTGTGGCAGGAATGCGGGGGGGAACTGTCGGACAGACGGGTTATGATGAAGAGGTTATCGGGCGGAATATGAAAGAAGCTGCCAGATTTGCGGCAAAATTCTTTGAAATCAATCACATCCGCAGAGTATTAATAGGCGGCACTGAAGAGAATATTGCCAGCTTCAGGTCTTATCTCCCAAAATCATGGCAAAGCCTGGTGGTCGGTACTTTCCCGGCAGCAATGACTGCCAACTCGAATGAGGTACAGGCAAAAGCGTATGAAATCGGATTGGAAGCCGAAAAAAACCGGGAAGCGGGTTTGGTCGATTCAGCCATCGCATTATCAGCAAAATCGGGCAATGGGGCGATTGGATTGGAAGAGATATTAAAAGTCGTGACTGCCCACAGGGTGCAAACTTTGTTGGTAAAGGAAGGTTTTTTTTCCACTGGTGCTCATTGCCCTGAGTGCGGTCTGGTAACCGAGAAAGTTCAGGATGTTTGCCCGGTGTGCGGATCCAGGCTGACTAGAATCTTGGACGTGGTTGATTTCGCAGTCCGCTCAGTATTACAATCTGGTGGAGATGTCGAGATCGTTCATGAGAATCATGCTTTGGAGGAAGCCGGGAAGATCGCTGCAATCCTGCGCTACTAATCAGCCTTGAACTAACAAAAGACCGGAACATATGAAATGTATGTTCCGGTCTTTTTTGTACAAAGGTGATACACGAAATTTATACTGATTGATTCCGGTGTTATAGTCATTATAATTAATGAGTGACATTTTAATTTTTTTATTAATGGAGAGGAGAAAACAATGTTATATCGCGTGATGAAACCTTTTATTTTTCTGGCATTATTGGTGGCTTTGGTAGGTACAGCGTGTATAAACACAGCTGATAAGACCGAAACAAGCGTACCGGAAAAAACGCAATCCAGCGAAGCACCGACGCAGGAAATACCTGCTACAGACAAGCCTTCCAGTTCATCCGGTGGAGCTGTAAACAATATTGATGATGTAAAAGGCGCTGTTTTCCAGATCGTCAGTACTGGCACATTAAATACTGTGGAAGATGGA
Source organism: uncultured Chloroflexia bacterium (assembly GCA_963757065.1). GTDB lineage: Bacteria > Chloroflexota > Anaerolineae > Anaerolineales > Anaerolineaceae > PNON01. The sequence continues at coordinate 139,214 of CAVWQC010000005.1, forward strand.
GAGCAGTTGAATGCTGAATGGGGCGGAACCGGATTTTTCATTGATTCATCCGGTATCGGCGTTACCAACAATCATGTTGTCGCCGGAGCAGCCCTGCTGAAGGCTTATGTCAATGGCGAAACAAAAGCCAGGAATATCACCGTGTTAGGCACATCTGAGTGTGCTGATCTGGCAGTGGTTCAGGTCCAGGGGAGCGACTTCCCGTATTTATCCTGGTACGATGGCACAGTCAAAACCGGTTTGGATGTATATGCAGCCGGTTTCCCGCTTGTTGAACCCGAGTACAACCTTACCAAAGGCATCGTTTCCAAGGTGGACGCAGGCGGGCAGACATATTGGGCATCTTTGGATTACATATATGGCCATGATGCGAAGATCAATGGCGGTAACTCCGGCGGCCCTCTTGTGACCGAAGATGGCAAAGTCGTCGGTGTAAATTACATGTCGCGGGCTTCTGTGGACCAGCAGTTTTCCATTCCCGGTGAACTCGCAGAACCAATTGTGGAGCAGCTGCGGGATGAGAAGAATGTTGCATCTGTAGGACTGGCCGGTCAAGCTGTCGTATTTGGCCCCAATGGAGAATACCCGGGAATTTGGGTTGAATCCACTACCACTGGCGGCATTGCGGATAAAGCCGGGATTCTACCAGGAGACATCATTCACGAAGTGGAAACCATCATCATCGCCACCGATGGATCGATGAAAGATTATTGCGATATACTGCGTGGTCATAAAGATAACGATCCATTAAAGGTCATGATCTACCGTTCAACCACCGATGAAATACTTGAAGGTACGTTGAATGGTGACAAGCTGGTATCAACCGGTGTCGCCGGACTTAGCGGAGCTTCAAATAATAGCGGTTCGACCGGGACCAGCGGTTCACAATCAACAATATTGGAAGATAATTTTGATGCCGATATTACACAGGGTGGATGGACAACATTTGTATTTGGAGATGACAGCAATTACCAGATCACCCAAAAGCCAGGCCGGGTTTATATGGAAGTGAATACTCCGAATACAACAACTTTTCTGTTCAACGATAATTATTGGGCTGCAGATGTTTATGTCGAGACAACAGAAACAAAAGTAGGCGGCCCCAACCGGATGAATGTCAGTGTGATCTGCCGGGCGACTGACCAGGGTTGGTATGAATTCAGCATCACCAGCGGCGGTTACTGGCAGATCTGGAAGTATTACAATGAAACTTATACAAGATTAAAAGAGGGTACATCCAAGTTCATTAAGGTTCAATCTGATCCCAACATCTTACAAGCCTCCTGCGTTGGGACCAATCTTACCTTCTGGGTAAATGAAAACAAAGTAGGTGAAACAACAGATAGGGACTTGACCGAGGGACAGGTGGGCGTCAGCGTTTCTACTTTCGACCTGAAAGGTGCCAAGGTGGAGTTTGAATACCTGTATGCAGAGCCGGGAGAGTAATATTTGATGTACTAATAAAGGAGCCGGTTCAAACTGAACCGGCTCCTTTTATTTTAATAATTTCTAAATGCCCTCAGATTTTGCAAAGGTATTTCATTATAGGTTTGGTATTGCATATTTACTCCCCCGGTTTTACTTGCATATTAGAAACATGAATATAATTAAGTAAATTTTATTTTGGGGACAGAGTCCACAATGGAGGGAAAAAACAATGTTATATCGTGCCGTGAAACCATTCATCTTCCTTGGAATATTAGTTATCCTGATCAGCACTGCCTGTTGGAATACCGGGGGGAAAAAAGAAACAGCTGTACCAGAAAAACCGCAAACCAGTGACCCAACCGCGGAAGAACCGTCAGCATCGGAAGAACCTTCCAACTCAACTGGCGGGGCGGTGAATAATATTGACGATGTCAAAGGAGCTGTTTTTCAGATCATCGGTACAGGCACATATTTTGATGTAACAGACGGTCAACACCTCAATGCCGAGTGGGGCGGAACAGGCTTTTTTATTGATTCATCCGGCATCGGTGTTACCAATAACCATGTTGTTGCCGGAGCAGCCCTGCTTAAGGCGTATGTCAATGGTGAAACCAAAGCCCGAAACATCACCGTATTAGGCACATCTGAATGTGCAGACCTGGCAGTGGTTCAAGTCCAGGGGAGTGACTTCCCGTTCCTTGAATGGTACGACGGAACCGTAAAATCCGGATTGGATGTTTATGCGGTCGGTTTCCCGCTCGTTGAACCCGAGTACAACCTCACCAAAGGGATTGTTTCCAAAGTGAATGCAGATGGGCAGACTACCTGGGCTTCACTGGATTACATTTATGGTCATGACGCCAAGATCAACGGTGGCAATTCTGGTGGCCCATTGGTGACCGAAGATGGTAAGGTAGTGGGAATCAACTATATGTCCCGCGCATCAGTGGATCAACAATTTGCCATTCCAGGCGACCTGGCTACTCCAATTGTGAAGCAGCTTCAAAATGAGAAGAATGTTGCTTCCGTTGGCCTTGCCGGATCCGCCATTGTTTTTGGTCCCAACGGAGAATACCCGGGTATTTGGGTGGAATCTACTACCACTGGAGGTGTCGCTGATAAAGCCGGTATTTTACCGGGAGATATCATTCATGAAGTCGAAACCATCTTGATCGCCACCGATGGCACAATGAAGGATTATTGTGATATCCTGCGCGGCCACAAGGAAGGCGACCCCTTAAAGGTGATGATATACCGTTCAACCACTGATGAAATTCTTGAAGGTACGCTGAACGGCGATAAGCTGGTAAGCACAGGGTTTGCCGGATTGAACGCTGCCTCCAATGATAATGGTTCGAACGGCTCAAATAGTTCTCAGGCAACAATTCTTGAAGATAATTTTGATGGCGATATTGGAGCCGGTGGATGGTCGACACAAGTACTTGGTGACGTTAGCAACTATCAAATTGCTCAAAAACCAGGCCGTGTCTACATGGAGATAAATACTCAAAACACTGAAACCATCCTATTAAAGAATAATTATTGGCTTCCGGATGTTTATGTAGAAACTACAGAGACCAAAGTAAGCGGTCCGAACCGGATGAATGTAGGATTGATCTGCCGCTATTCAGATCTTGGCTGGTATCAATTTAGTATTACCAGCGGGGGTTACTGGCAGATTTGGAAACAATACGATAATAATTGGAAGCTCTTAAAAGATGGAGCATCCAAATATATTAATGTTGAATCAGACCCCAACATTCTCCAGGCATCCTGCGTGGGAACCAATCTTACTTTTTGGGTAAATGAAAATAAAGTAGGTGAAGCTATTGATCGTGATTTGACTGAAGGTCAAGTGGGTATTTGTGTGGTTACATTTGACATGAAAGGCGCAAAGGTAGAGTTTGAATACCTGTATGCAGAACCGGGAGAATAATACTAGAAATACTAAAAAGGAGCCGGTTCAACATGAACCGGCTTAGTTATTTTAAGCGATGGATCCGATGAAATTTATTTCACGTGCTTATCAATCTCTATTTTATATTTAATCAAACCCGATAAATCGTTGAGATTATTAAATTATGGCTATAATTAATTCAAGTTATTTTGAGGTCAGTGCATCATTTAGGAGGAGAAAGCTATGATCTATCGAACCGTGAAACCATTTATTTTTCTTGTATTATTAGTTGTTCTTATCAGCACCGCCTGTTGGAATACCGGGGGAAAAACAGAAACGGTTGCACCGGAAAAACCGCAATCCAGTGACGCCACCCAGGAAGAACCGTCAGCACCGGAAGAACCTTCCAACTCTACTGGTGGTGCGGTAAATAATATTGACGATGTCAAAGGCGCAGTTTTTCAGATCATAGGAACAGGCACATATTATGATGTGACTGATGGACAACAGCTCAATGCGGAATGGGGGGGATCGGGATTTTTCATTGACTCTTCCGGTATTGGAGTGACTGCCAATCATGTTGTTGCTGGGGCTGCGTTACTCAAAGCCTATGTCAATGGAGAAACCAAACCGCGGAGTGTCACGGTTTTAGGGACATCTGAATGTGCAGATCTGGCTGTGGTGAAGGTTCAGGGAAACGATTTTCCATATTTAGAGTGGTACGATAGCACTGAAAAATCCGGATTGGACGTTTATGCGGCTGGCTTCCCCCTGGTTGAACCCGAATACAATCTCACCAAAGGCATCCTCTCCAAGGTGGATGCAGATGGTCAGACAGCCTGGGCTTCGCTGGATTATATATATGGGCACGATGCCAAGATCAACGGTGGCAATTCCGGTGGTCCATTGGTTACGGAAGATGGCAAGGTGGTTGGTATCAACTACAGAACCAGGTCTTCTGTGGATCAACAATTTGCCATTCCTGCTCCGCTGGCGATACCGCTCGTGAGACAGCTTGAGGATGGGCAGAATATTGCTTCAGTCGGTCTGGCTGGAACTGCTATTGTCTTCGGACCAAATGGTGAGTACCCGGGTATTTGGGTTGAATCCACCACAACCGGCGGCGTTGCGGATAAAGCCGGTATTTTACCCGGGGATATCATCCACGAAGTCGAAACCATCCTGATTGCCACTGATGGAACAATGAAGGACTATTGCGATATCCTGCGTGGCCATCAGGAAGGTGAACCACTAAAAGTAATGGTTTACCGTCCCGGTACAGATGAGCTTCTGGAAGGTTCATTGAATGGTGACAAACTGGTTTCCACCGGGTATGCAGGTTTGAGCGGAAACAATAATAATTCTGGTAATACTGGTAATTCGGGAACATCCGGAAGTTCAACAAGTATCAACACCGAATTTGACGGGGATATCGCCGAGGAAGGCTGGTATACATACTTGTTCGATCTGTATAACAAAAAAGCTGAGGGTTCTGTGGAACAAAAACCGGGACGCATGGTGATCTCAGTGGATACAGACCGCACAGGCGTATACGCTTTTAATCAAAATCTCGTCGGGGCTGATGTGATCGTTGGAACAACCGAAACCAAAGTGGACGGACCAAATAGGATGAACGTCAGTTTAATCTGCCGAAAGTCAGACAAAGGATGGTATGAGTTCAGTATTGAGTCCGGCGGTTATTACCAGATTTGGAAGTGGGATCCCAATGCCGGAGATAACGGTTACTACTATACTCTAAAAAGAGCTGCCTCAAAATATATAAAGATGCAAAACGAAACCAATCAACTGGAAGCTCAATGTATCGGGTCAGATTTATCTTTCTATATCAACGGGAAATTAGCTGGCAGCGTCGTGGATCGGGAGCTCACTGAAGGCGAAACTGGACTTGGAGTTTATGATTTTGACCTCAAAGGGTCAGTGGTGGAATTTGAGAGTTACTATGCAGAAATCCAATAAAGAGAGATAACTGTAAAGAATGAGCAGCGAAATCTTCGCTGCTCATTCTTTTTAATGGTATCGCAATAATTATCCATCAAATCGAGATTATAATGACTTTCATGGAAAAACCCACAGCCAACCGCCAGATCGCACGCGCAGCCAGCACGGTGATGCTGGCTTTTATCATCAGTAATCTGATCGGATTGGTGCGGCAGATCGTCATTGCCCATGCATTTGGCACCGGGAGCGATGTGGAAGCCTTTAATGCAGCGAACCGGGTAGCGGAGGTGCTTTTCAATCTGACCGCTGGTGGCGCATTGGCATCGGCATTTGTACCAACTTTTACGGGTTTGCTGGCAAAAGAAGACAAAACCGGTGCCTGGAAACTGGCCAGTGCGATAGCAAATTTACTGTTGTGCATCCTCATATTAGTCGCATTTCTGGCAGCCATATTCGCACCGGTCATTGTTCAACGACTGCTGGCGCCCGGTTTTGAACCGGAAAAACAACTGCTTACCATCCGGCTGCTGCGGATCCTCCTGCCATCAGTGGTGATTTTTGGGATCAGTGGCCTGGTGATGGGAATATTGAATTCACATCAGAAGTTCCTCATTCCAGCCCTGACCCCGGCAATGTACGCATTGGGTATGATATTTGGTGTCCTGGTGCTCAGTCCATCAATGGGGATTTTTGGCCTGGCCTGGGGAGCTGTTATTGGCGCGGCTTTACATCTGTTATTACAAATTCCATCATTGCTCAAGCTTGATGGTGTGTATACTGCGGCTTTTGGCCTGGAAAATCTACTTGTTCGCCAGGTGGGGCGATTGATGCTGCCACGATTGTTTGGCGCGGCCATCGTCCAGTTGAATTTCTGGGTGAATACCTTGCTGGCTTCATACCTGCCTGTAGGAAGCCTGAATGGGATAGTGTACGCTTTCCAGCTTATGTTAATGCCGCAGGCTGCCATTGCACAATCCATTGCGATCGCAGCAATGCCCACTTTCTCGGCGCAGGCAGCACTTGGCAAGTTGAATGAAATGCGCGCTTCACTCGCTGCATCCATTCGGGGAGTATTGCTGCTTTCCATGCCAGCCGCAGTTGGATTGATGTTATTACGCACGCAGATAGTTGCATTGCTTTACCAGCGCGGTGTTTTCAATGCCCATTCCACGGAGTTGGTCGCCTGGGCATTATTGTGGTACGCAGCAGGTTTGGTGGGACATTCTGTGGTGGAAATACTTGCGCGGGCGTTTTATGCACTACACGACACCCGTACTCCGGTAATCGTAGGTGCTGCAGCGATGGGTCTCAATATTGGATTGAGCTTTCTTTTTATCTGGCTCTTTTCATCCATCGGTTGGATGCCGCACGGCGGCTTAGCGCTGGCAAATTCCACCGCCACAGCTTTGGAAATGGTTGGTCTGATGATCATCATCCGAAAAAAACTTTCAGGTATCGAAGGAACGCGGATTATTAAGTCGGTCTGGCAGGGATTGGTTGGAGTCCTATTGATGACTGCATCGATCATTGGTATGCTAAGGATATTATCCGGATCCAATAACACCGTGCAATGTATTGTTGCGATCGTGGCGGGGGGTGCAGTTTATGCGGCAACTTTGTATGTGATTCGGACTGAGGAAGTGGGGATGTTGATTTCAGCAGCAAAGCGGCGGCTGATGGGGGGCAAAATTGCCCGTTGAGAATGGAATTTACTATTCCGTTAGTGTCTCAGGAACGGGTAAATCCATTCCAATGATATTGATCCACGGAGCTGGGGGCAGCAGCCTGGGGTGGCATACCCTGCTGAGACGCATGCCCGGAATCAAGGTTATCGCCCCAGATCTACCGGGACACGGAAAATCGGAAGGCGCAGGCAGGCAATCCATCAATGATTATGCCTGTGATATCTATGACCTAATCCATGCACTCAAGTTACCGCGAGTTATTCTGGCCGGGCATTCCATGGGTGGAGCAATCGCCATCCAAACTGCTTTACTGGCACCTGAACGGGTAATTGGATTGATTGTGGTTTCAAGTGGAGCGGTATGTAATATCCCGGAAGAGATCGTTCACAGCTTATCCAACCCGGAAATGATGAAGAGAGCAGTTGATTGGTTGTGTGAAAAGCTGCGTTCTCCTCAGGACGGACAGAAATGGGTGGATCAGACCCGGCAGGCATTATTGAAAACCCGCCAGGGCATTTTATACGGAGATCTGTACGCCTGTTTACATACCAACCTGGAAGCTGAATGCGACAATATCCACGTTCCGACCCTGGTTTGTACTGGTAAACAGGACAGGTTTATTCCCCCGGCTTATTCACGTCATTTGGCGGAATTGATCCCCGGTGCTAAGTTTGAATCTCTGGATGGAGGCCATTTGCTCCCACTGGAAAGACCGGAGGAATTGGTTATATTATTCCAGGAATATGTAAAATCGATAAAACAAAACTGAGCTCAGTGGCTGCGAATCCCCAGTAAGTCGAAGGGTGAAGCAGCCCAGTATTGAACTAGGCAGATTGTTACCCTTTGTCATCCCCCGCAGTGTAGCGCATTGCCGAAGGGTTGCGACCCTGCGCTCTCGATTTATGAATCGCCACGACGCTGCGCTCCTCGCGATGACACATTGGTCGCTGCGCTCCTCGCGATGACAACCTAGCTTCGTCGCAACGATCCTGGTGATGACAAATAATTCTTAGTTCTTCCCCAGGCGCGCCCGTTCCTGTTCGATGATCTCTGCATCCAGCTTTTTGAAGAGAGGACCGGGCTGGCGTAAAACTCTGCCGGGCTTCAAATTACCCGCTTTCCATTCACCGCTGGCTCCAGCTGGATTATATTGAAGGGCATTGTGCTCACCCAGGCTGTCAGTAATATGCTTCACAAATTGCGTCCCAAACAGTGGGGCATCATATCCCAGGAAACCATGCAGTTGCTCACAGGTGAATGGGAGGAAGGGTGCCAGCATGGTCTTGATCGAATCGACAGCAAGAATGGCTGTATACACCGATTTGGCTGCAGCAGCTTTATCTGTTTTGATCTCGAACCAGGGGGCGGAAGTATCCAGGTATTTATTGACTTCTGAAGCCAGTCGCATTGCCTCAGCCAGGGCAGCGCGTAAATGAACAGATTCAAAATATTCAGCAACAGTATCAAATCCTTTTTCCACGGATGCCAAAAGTTCTTTATCGCCCGGGCGTAACTCTCCCGGATCAGGTAAGACACCTTCCCAGTGTTTGTAAGTAAAAGCCAATACCCGGTTGACCAGGTTACCCCATGTGGCGACTAATTCGTCGTTGTTGCGGTGAAAGAAGTCATCCCAATCCCAATCGGTGTCCTTGGATTCAGGCATGTTGACGGTGAGATAATAACGCAGCGGATCAGGGTCGTAACGGGAGAGAAAATCCAACGCCCAGACTGCCCAGTTATGGCTGCCGGAGATCTTCTGGGATTCCAGGTTCATGAATTCATTTGCGGGGACGTCATACGGCAGGTTGAGTTTGTGCGGAGTATCCCCCATCAACCTGGAGAATTCCTCCCCTGCTCCCGTCAATTGTGCCGGCCAGATGACCGCATGGAAGGGGATGTTATCTTTTCCGATAAAGTAATATGCTTTGGCTTCCGGGTTATACCACCAGTCGTGCCAGCTTTTTGCATCCCCGCCAAGCTGTGCCCATTCAATGGATGCGGAAAGGTAGCCGATCACCGCTTCAAACCAGACGTACAGGCATTTCCCAGTCCAACCTTCCAGCGGAACCGGAATACCCCAGTCCAGATCGCGGGTGATGGCGCGTCCGCGTAGGGCATCAGCTTCCATTTGTCCCAGCGATTGGCGCAACACATTCGGACGCCAGTAATCCTGTTTGGTTTTAAGGAAATTCACCACATCCGGTTGGAGCTTGCCAAGGTCCAGGTAGTAATGCTCGGTCTCGCGCAATTCAGGGGTGGAACCATCCACCTTGGAACGCGGATTGATCAGTTTATCGGCTTCCAGCAGGCTGCCGCACTTGTCGCATTGGTCCGAGCGGGCATTGGTATCGCCGCAGATGTAGCAGGTACCTTCCACATAACGGTCGGGGAGGAAGCGCTGCTGACTTGGTGCGTACCATTGCTTGGTTTTATCGGTATAGAGGAAACCATTCGTCTTCAGCGCCAGGAAGATCTTCTGGGAAATATCGAAATGATTATCGGTATGGGTGCTCGTGAAGAGGTCGTAGGTCAATCCCAATTTCTGGAACACCTCGATGAAACTGTTATGAAAACGCTGGTAGGCTTCGTAAGGAGTGGTGCCTTCCGCATCCGCCCGGATGGTGATGGGTGTACCGTGCGAATCGGAGCCGGAGACCATGAGCACTTTCCGTCCACGCAGGCGTTGATAGCGTGCGAAAATATCCGCCGGCAGGTAAGAACCGGTCAGGTTGCCGACATGGATCTCAGCGTTTGCATATGGCCAGGCGACGGCCACCAGGATGGGAGTTTCAGACATGGATCACCTCACGGGTAGAATATGCGAATTGTAGCATAAAACAGAAGGTCATGGCTGTGACGGGTTAAGATAAACACGAATAATAATTATTTATCTGTCATTTCGACGACTAAAAGGAGGAGAAATCTTGTTTTTTAAGAATAACCAGATTTCTCCTCGCACATTTTCGGGAATCTGCATTTTAACTACAGTTAAACGCTCGTCGAAATGACAAATCCGAAAAGAGTTTCTTTGCGTTCTTCGCGATCTTTGCGGTGAACTAAAACCCAATATCCTTCAAAAGATCACCCGTGGAGCGATCCTTCACTCCCTTGCCCAGCAGTTCCTTCCAGAAGGTATCGTCGTAACGGCGGGAGCGGACAGGAATGGGCATGGGAACACCCCAGCCAAGGAGCAGTACCTCTTCTTTGGGCTGCAAACGAGCCAGCATTCCACGCAGGGCATCCCGCCCGGCCAGGCCGGAGAGTACAGCACCGATATCGGCTTCATCCCCCAGCCAACCGGAGATGCGCGTGCCGAGCTGTGACATGACCTCATCGTAGATCTGCGATGGGCGCTGGTCGATGATCAGCAAAGTAACATAGTATTTGCGCATTTCGCGTGCGATCTGGCTGAAGGAGGTCTGGGCTGCCATTTCACGATTGAGCAGGCGGTGGGCTTCTTCCACGGCGATGACCAGCGGACGCGGCTCATCCTTGCCGCTGGAGCGGAAGCTGTTGGTCTTCTCTTCCCAGGCTTCGCGGATCTTGCGGGTCAGCAGGTTGGTCACCAGCAGGTAATCGAGGTCTTTTTCATTCTCGCCAAAGGTCAACACCACATGCTGACCGGCTTCGAGATGTTTGATGATCTCACCCAGTGTATCCTGCGCAGGCTGCTCGACAATATAAGGACGATTGAAGAGTCGCCCCATCTTGCTTCGCAATCCTTCTGCAGCCATCACATTGACGCCTTCAGCATTCGCCCAGGCAGCCACACTGTCATCTGCCGGGAACTTTTTGCCATCTTCGTCCACTTCCATCGCCCCGACTTTCATCTGGCGGAATTCGCTATACCAGCGGTTGCGAAAAGTCCCAACCAGCGCTTCCAGCGTGGTGGATGTGGTTTCTTTCAGGTTCAATTCCCGGCTCAGCATTTCGATGTCGCCCGGTTGGATGTCTGACTCGGCGATCTCGAGGTTGTAATCCGGCTGCTGCCCGCGCACCATGGTGCCTTTACCCAGCCCGACCATGCGGACTTTGGATGAGAATTTGGATTTCAGACCCGGAACGATCTGCCCGGTATCCGATGAAGTGTCATCCGGGCCATATTCACTGTGCATGTCGAAGATCAACACCGAAGATTGATCATGCTTTGATCAATCCAGCCAGGATGATGCGGGTCAAAAAGCTTTTGCCGGTGCCGGTCGCGCCAAAGATACCGGAGGAGCGCTGTACCAGTTTATCGAGATTGACACATACCGGGTGCCCCTGCTCCCGGGTGGACCCGATGCGGAAGAATCCTTTTTCGCCCTCTTTGCCGAATATCTCAGCAATGTCACCTTCCTGTGCCATATGAACTTGGGAGTGATGGGATGGGACAGTTTTCACTGGAACCACGCCGCGGGTTTCCTCGGGATGTTCTTCATTCCAACGGTCGTAACCGGGTGAACCAGGTTCAGGACCACGATCCAGCATCAGGGAGGGCATTATTTCCAGGTTGGTGTAGAGCGTCTGCCCGTGCAGCAGACTGGAAAGATGCGGCGGAAAGCGTTTCTCGGATTGCTCATCCGCGAATCTCGGATCGGTCGCCCCCAGCAAGATGTCTGTCACCAGCCCGTAATATCGCCATTGATCGCTGTCGATGATCACAAATGCGCCTTCCTGAACTGTCTCGGGCGGGACGGTCAGGCGTGCGTTCAGGTTGGCTTTGAGGCCACCGCCAACGATATAACCGATGGACTCGTTAGTATTGTTCATTTTTTCATCCATATTTCCCTCCCTATAACCGGATGTCGATATCAGCGATGGCGCCGAGGACATTCATCAATAATGGATAATCATCCCGCAGCAAGTGTGATCAATTCCTGTGAAGCTGCCTGGATCCAACCGGGGTTACCCATACCTGCATGAGCCGCCTGAGCTTGCTTCAGGTGGCAGGCGATCAATTCCGCGGTGGGCAAGTCCTTGTTGGTCAGGATATGCCTCAGGTAGCCGAACCTTTCCGGGCTGGTAAAGGCGGCGATCTCAGTGTCACCACAAAGGTAAACCGTATCCAGCGAGAGCGGAGGGCGGGGAGGTAATAAGTGTGAAACTTGACCATTTTGCATATAACCCACTGCAAGGACGCTGATCTCCACCGGGATATTGCGATTCACCCGGTTGTCAGCGATCACTTCGGGTGAATTGTTCTCGGTCGTGACCAGTTGCCGGACCAGACCGTCATCGTCGATGTGAATATCTGTGATCAAACCAAATACTTGAACACCATTTCCGATGTCAGCAGAAACCAGGGCAGCAAAAGAAGGGGCTTCCAACTGGTTCACCCGGCAGCCAAACACAAAACCGGTGGTGCCTGCCCGCAGTAGTTTTCCGATCTCAATCGCTTTCATGCTTACATCCTCCGTCTTCCACCACTATCCTTGTGGGTTTGTTTGTTGGATTTTCTGCCAACCTTCACTCCAATTTTCAATAATTGCCCGATGATCATATCTTCCAACCGGCTGCTATCCTCAAAGGATAACAACGGCTTCTTCATGGGCGCGGTGCAGCACATACGGGTATGGATTAGCCAGCAGCCAGGCTTGCTCCACCAGGCTGGCATGAAGCAGCCTGCATCTTTGCTTTGTCGTCAGCCACCCAGGCAGGAATCTCCACGCGAACAATATCCGGGTGATGATCTTTGCTAATATTCAAATAGAAAAAATGCAGGGCAAGTTCACCGGTAAAATTGTCAGCGGAGATCGACTTGATCCTGAATATTGCAGATCGGTCTCCAGGGTGGGTCAGGATCTCAGAGAAGAGCAGCCTGTCTGGAAAGCCCTGAAAACGGTCGGTGCCACGAGTCGCGTCCGCGGGTGCGGCTGCCAGGTCCAGCATCTGCATGACCAAACTGCTGCCGGGTTTATCCACATAGGCCGCGGTTATCGCACCTGTGCTCATCAGGTCCCTCAGCACTTGCATATATTCCGTAAGTTTTTTTGTATACGTTTCGGTGATCTTGGGCTCACGAAAGAGTTCCAACCCGCCATCCGTCAATGTGATGACAGGAGCCTGCTGAAGAGCTGCTTCACGTACCAGGACAGACCTTTCTGCAACATCGCGTATTAGCGCGATATAACCTTCGCTCGCCATTTCAGCTTCGGAATGCAGTAGATCCAAATCCAACATTTCACTGTCCACCGTGATGTTTGGCGCTAGGCCGCTGCCAACTCGCATGGAAACAGTGCTGATATTGATCACGCCAAACTCGACCTGGCGGTGGCGGCTGGGGATGATTTGAGATCCATCTGCGGCCAGCATGGTCACAGGAATTCGCTCGGTTGGTAATGGGAAAACAGCATTTATTTTTTCTGTTGCTGGAAGAGCACTGCGGAGGCCGGGATTTGCTTTGGCGGCAATCAATATTTTTTCGATCAGCTCATCCTGGGATTCTGCAGATAATTTTAGCAGGTCCATGCCCTGCATGGTGATTGCTTCCAGGTCAAGCTGCCATTTATGCGCCTTTGCGGCATAATCGATGATTTGGCGTTGAATTTGTTGATAATTTACTGGCATGTTTCTCCCCGAACAGCATACCGAACATATGTTTTATATTTTAATGGATTGCGAATGATTATGCAAGCCAACCTAAAAGGGGACGCTGTAGAGTATTCCTGCCTGCCCGCATCAGGATATTTATTCGCTTATTTTGTATTGTATCAATCCTATTGCATTGTTAATTCCAATGGGATACTATATTACTAAAGAGTATAAAAAGGATGGGAAAATTATGTTCAAAGAATTTAAAGCGTTCATTTTACGTGGAAACGTTCTTGATCTTGCAATTGCAGTGATCATTGGTGGAGCATTCGGAGGGATCGTCACCTCACTGGTGAATGATATTATCATGCCACCAGTAGGATTACTCCTCGGAAAAGTGAATTTTTCTGATATGTTCATAGACCTGTCAGGTATGAGTTATCAGTCATTGGCAGATGCCAAGGCTGCCGGTGCAGCCACGATTAATTACGGATTATTCCTCAATACGATCATCAATTTCCTCATCGTTGGTTTTGTGATTTTTCTGGTTGTCAAAGCAGCCAACAAAATGAAAAAACCAGAGCCAGTCGCTGCGCCTGACAAAAAAGACTGCCCATATTGTTACACCAGTATCTGCCATCAAGGCCACCCGCTGCCCCAATTGCACATCGGATCTATCCAAGTAATTAGATAAAAAGGAAATCACAATGGACGAACTAGTAAAATTGATAGCTCAAAAAGCTGCCATTCCTGAATCTTCTGCCAGAAAAGCAATAGAAGTTATTCTGGGGTATCTCCATAAAAAACTGCCATCGGTTGTGTATTATCAGGTCGAGAATATTGTCACCGGAGGAACTACAAAGGACCTATCGAATGCAGGATGAAATTACAATATATTAACGTGGGCGGGACATTTATTTCATCTCCCAAAACACACATTCTTTTATAGCTTTTTTACACCATCCTTATCAGTTCCTTATATATAACCCAGTATACTGGGTTATCTTTTCATCCTGACCATCAGAGACATAATGGATTCAACACAAGTATACGGTCATATAGCCTTACTTTCTGCCTTAGTAGCGGTTATTATTTTTTTTGTTGCTATAAAACGTCGATCTTCGCCTGGCGCTGTTCCCCTGGCATTATTCATGGCTGCCATAGCTGAGTGGTCCATAACCGGCGCTTTGGAAATGAATGCCTATACGATTCCAGATAAGGTTTTTTGGGGAAAGCTCGCTTACTTTGGAATTATGAGTTCACCAGTTCTATTCTTGTGGTTCGCATTTCAATACCACCAGTATTCGATCAAAAAATGGATGCTCCCTTTCCTTATCGGTTTTCCTTTGGCAGCAATCCTTCTGGCATTTACAAATGATCTCCATCATCTACTCTGGTCTGGATTCAGTATCATTCCCGGCACATATATCATGGTTTATGAACATGGTCCCATCTTCTGGGTGATCATACCCATAATTTATTCCTTCCTTGTTGCCGGGATTTTTTTATTCCTCCGGTCCACCTTTAATCCTAAAACGTTTTATCGAAAACAATCCATCCTCATTTTGGCTTCTTCCGTTTTCCCTATTTTGGGAAATATACTTTATATCACCGGCAATAGCCCAATTCCGGGAATAGACCCAACACCGATCGGATTCGCCATTACCGGGATATTTCTCACCTGGGGATTATTTCAATATAGGATTTTGGATATCATTCCCTACTTGCGGGATACGATCATAGATAACATGACTGACGGAGTGATCATTGCTGATTCCCGGCACCGTATCCTGGATTTTAACCAGACCATCGTGAACATGTTCAATTTGGAGCAAAAGCCCGAAATTGGTCATTCCATAGAACAACATTTCCCTGAGATCATGGCTTTAATAAAAACGATTTCGGCACCCGTAAGCCTGAACAGTTTGGAACATAATGGCGGGAAGAAAACCTTTGAACTCAGGAAAATTCCAACTAATCAAAAAAAGGAAGCCGAGGGGTATACCTTATATGTCACGGATATATCTGAAAGAATAAACATCGAAAACTCATTGCGGGAAAGTGAAGAAAAATACAGACAATTACTTGATAATGCTTCTTTTCCCTTGATGATCTGTGATTTACAAACCGGGTCGGTAATCTATCAGAATAAATTGGCTGCAACACTATTCAAGAGCAATACATCAAATGGTCATGAATACACGATAGCCAATCTGTTTTGTGATCCGACCGAGTACACCCGTTTATCCTCAATAATTCTAAAAAAGCGGATTGTGACTGATTATGAAACCCAGGTCTTTTCTAATCTCACGAAGAGGATATGGGTTTTGACATCAGCAAGCATCATTCCATATGCCAACGAAGAAGCGATTTTGGTATCATTCAACGATATTACATCCAGGAAGCTTATTGAAGAAGCCGAGAAGGAACAGCGGCAATTTAACGAAGCCATGATTGATAGTGCTTCTGCCCTGAATAGTACACTCGATTTTGACGAGGTATTGGATCGGATACTGACCAATCTTGAAAAAGTGATCCCTCATAATGTCGCTAACATTATGCTGGTAAACGATAGCGGTGAGGTGAAGATTGTCCGTGCCCATGGATACGGCGCAAAACAATTGCAATGCCTGATTCAAAATGGACAGTTATCTGTGTCTGAAACCCCATTTCTATTAAAAATGGCCATGTCTGGCAGCCCCATCGTTATCCCCGATACTCTTAGCGATTCAAATTGGGTAAGTTTGCCGGGAATGGAAGGAACCAGGTCTTACCTTGGTGTACCCATATTCGTTAAAGGGAAGATCATGGGTTATATCAATGTGGAGAGCTCCCTGCCGCACGATTACACCAGTACCCATGGAAAGCGTCTCATGGCATTTGCAGATCAGGCAGCGGTGGCAATTGAAAATTCCCGTATGTTTGAAAAACTGGAACAGATGGCAGTTGTCGATACCTTAACGGGATTGTATTCCCGCCGCCATTTCTCTGACCTGGGAGGGAAAGAGATCGAAAGAGCCAGAAGGTATGGAAGCCCGCTGTCGCTATTAATGATCGATCTTGACCACTTCAAGAGTTTTAATGATACGTACGGACATGCGGTTGGTGATCAAGTGTTGGTGGAAGTTGCTAATATCATTGGGACCACGCTCCGAAAAATAGATATTCCCGGCCGCCTCGGGGGTGAGGAATTTGCTGTACTGCTTCCTGAGACAAACAAGCAAAATGGGATGTTGGTTGCTGAGAGATTAAGGCAGGCTATCACCAGGCTCAGGATCCCTACCAAGGATTGCATAATCGATAATGTAACGGCCAGTTTCGGTTTGTCGACTTTATGTGACGAACATGTTGATCTACAATCTTTAATCACTTCTGCTGATATGGCCATGTATAAAGCCAAAGAAAATGGACGAAACATGGTGGTTGTAGATTTGCCGGAACTACTTTAAACCTCAAACTGATCTTACATGCTTTGAACATGGAATCCCATATCAGGATAAAATATTCATATCCTGTAGTGTAGGAATCTGCCATGCCTGAAATGTCCCTTCTCCAGAAGTTAGTAGTAAAACCTGGCTACAAGCTGATTATCCTCAATCCGCCGGATGGTTATCTGGAGCGGATCGGTGAATTACCTGAATCCACAAATTATGTTGAATTGAATACCCAGCCAGCAGATGTCATCCAGGTTTTTGTGAAAACGATGGATGAAGTGCTCCCAAATGTTGAAATTTGGAAAAAATCCCTGAAACCAAAAGGCATCCTCTGGATCACGTACCCCAAAGGAACATCCAAAGTGAAAACAGATTTGAATCGTGATATCCTTTGGAAACGATTAAAAGACTACGGCCTTGATGCGGTTGCCATGTTTTCTGTGGATGCAACCTGGTCGGCAATGCGTTTCAAAATCATCTCAGCATAGAGGGAGTTCTTCATGTCATTACATTCGGAAATATTTGATCAACCTGCCAGTATAAAAAATATCTTTACCAGGCAAAAAGAATTCATCCAAACGGCAGCCAAAGAAATATTGAAACGGGATCCGAGCTATGTATTTCTGGCAGCGCGCGGTACATCTGACAATGCCGGGAGATATGCAAATTACCTCCTGGGAGCCAATAATCATTTACCATTAGCTTTGGCTACACCGTCTCTGTTCTCCATATACAATCAACCGCCAAAGCTGCGTGATGCATTGGTAGTTTCGATATCACAATCAGGAAAGTCACCAGATATTGTCAGCGTTGTAGCTGAGGCAAAAAAGCAGGGCTGCCTGACAGTTTCCATAACCAATGAACCCGATTCAGATATGGCCAATATATCTGACATCGTGATCGACATCTCTGCCGGGGTTGAAAAATCCACTGCGGCGACCAAAACATACACCAATGAGTTGATGGCGATTGCCATGTTATCTGCCGCATTATCCAATAATTCAAAACAGTGGGATGAGCTTGAACTGGTAAGCGCATGGGCGGATCAGGTTCTTCGCCAGGACAATGACATTAAGCAACTTATCTTTACGGTATCGTTACATGCAGCGTTGTGTGGTGTTAGGCCGTGGATTCAACTACTGCACGGCCTTTGAATGGTCCTTGAAGATGAAAGAAATGTCTTACGTGGTCGCTGAACCATACTCCTCTGCAGATTTCTTGCACGGACCAGTTGCAATGATGGAAACTGGTTTCCCGGTTCTGGCTGTACTGCCGTCTGGTGCTGTATTTAATACGTTATTTGATACCCTGCAGAAGATCCGCAAGGAACAAAATGTGGAACTAACGATCATTTCCGATTCCGCTCGAGCCCTGGAAATGGCACAAACCCCGATCCCGCTGCCGACAGGCATTCCGGAATGGTTATCACCCATCATCAGCATCATACCGGCCCAATTATTTTGTTATCATCTAACCAACCACAAAGGGTTGAATGCCGAAAATCCGCGCATCATTCAAAAAGTTACAGAAACAAAATAGCTGTTCGACAATAATCATCAGAGAGGTACACTGCCCGGGTGTACAAAGATTCACACTTCCTTTATGGGAAGTTATAATAAAACCTGATACTTTGTTAAGTACGATCGAACCATGAATGAATGACTTCCTGCTGCATGTATTTGCAGTACTGCCCATATTGTGGCGGTATTGTGGATAAGAGGAAAAATGGAAAAGAGAATCTCGAATCTACTCAAAGGAAGGCGTAAGCCATTTACTATTTCCCCTGAAGCTACCGTGTATTCTGCTTTGGAAATTATGGCTGAGCACGATATTGGTTTTCTGGTGGTGATGAGCGGTACTTCCATGCTGGGGGTAATATCTGAGCGGGATTACGCCCGTAAAGTAGATCTATTTGCCAGAGATTCCAGAAACACCAGAGTCAGCGAGATCATGAACACGAATATTTTTTCAGTTGATTCAGAGCGAACCTATGATGAAGCCATGGAACTCATGACCAGGAAAAATATTCGCCACCTGCCCGTGGTAAAATCGAATAAACTTGTGGCTATCATCTCACTGAGTGATGTGGTCAAAGCCTGTTTGCGAAATCAAAAAGAGACCATCGATTTTCTCGAAGACCTGGCGCTCGACAAATAATACCCGTTGAATTGATATTGATCAGGAATGTGTTTGGATCCGAAAATCATGGATCCCGTTGACGATTGGCCATTGGCTCCCGCAGCCCATGCAGACTAGTCCGGATTCCTGTTTCTGCAGATCATTATTCCCGCAGGATGGGCATTGAAAGAAACCGGCTGAGGGCATACTTTCAGGAATACCATCAACGTGCGACCGGACAAACACGCTGGGAGTCAACTGCCATAGGGCGCCGGTGTATTGAAATTCCGAATCCAGATGAACCAAAACGGCCAGAGGCAGCATACGTTTGAAGAATGGTGAGCGCAAATGCGATACAGTCAGCTGCCTGTCTATTTTGAAGCCGGCTTCAGTTAACCAATTGCGGATCGCCTTCGGGTGAAAATCAAAGTTGAGGGCAGCAAATTCGACCGGTTCCAGAGCAAACGGATTCCAGGACTGCTTCTTTAGCCAATAGCGTAAGATCGCTTTTAAATTCTGTTTGTTCGCATATTCCAGGATAAATTTTCCACCCGGCTGCATGACTCTATTCACCTGCCCAAGAGCCAGTGGTGCGTCTGCCATGTGATGCAGTGTGCGGATCATGGTTGCACCGTCGAAAAGATGATCAATAAACGGCAGGTGGTATATATCTGCTGCCACGTAGATGAACTTTTCGCTGGTCCCCAGGCGTGCCTGGGCTTGTTCCAACTGAGTACGGGAATAATCCACCAGAACCACACGTTTGTAACCGGCATAGCGGGGAGTGTTTCGACCGGCGCCGGCGCCCAGTTCCAGCATCAGGTCTCCGGATTTTGGCAGCAGGCGTTTTAAAGCTACAGCTTCGACGGCGTCTTCATAGGCGCGGTCGCTCTCATCCCAGAAACTGGTCTGGTAGTCGGAATCTTCGTAGCTGCAAACTGGAGGAGTTTTATGTTCCATGGTTAAAAGTGAGTGCGGACAGGTTTCCCGGCGACACCCGGAATTAGCTCCTTACCGCTGCTTCCTCTCGGACCTGACGGGGTTCGAAGCGTTCCGCCGCGCCGGACCCATCCGGCACTCGCGCATAAGGATACCGTAAGGATGTCAGGCTGTCAATTGCCACCGGAATTTCATCCCCCGGTCACGCCGGGTGGAAAATCTATATGGATTCAATCGGTTGTGGTAAAATCGAAGGGCTTAAGAGGTTATGATAAATGGAGGGGTGGCCGAGCGGCTTAAGGCGCTTGTCTTGAAAACAAGTGTGGGGCAACTCACCGTGGGTTCGAATCCCTCCCCCTCCGCCATCATAATAAACCTCTATAAAACTGGGGAGGTGCCAGAGTGGCCGATTGGGCTCGCCTGCTAAGTGAGTGCTGGGGTTAAACTCAGCCGTGGGTTCAAATCCCACCCTCCCCGCCAGAAAATCAAACCGTCACGAAATCGTCGTGTCCTTTTCAATACACGCCAAATGATACAGCCGCGCGTCCCCGGAAGGGGATTAAATTCAAATCTCACCCTCCCTGCCAGAAAATTAAAACGTCAGAAATGGCATTCAAAATATAACTGTTATAGGGACTGCTTGACCATCCATAGTATCCGGTCATATGAAATGGCATAGTGCAAGACAAGTATTAATCCCAAAATCCATGCAAAGGTTAGCCACCGTAAATCAACCAACGCCCATACTACAGAAGCAAATAAAGCAAGCTCAAAAAACAAACGCAAAACACCTGGAATTGCAACCGGAGCTGAACCAGGGTCATTGGGAACCCTGAATGTTGCCCACAGAATTGCGACGAGAATTGGAATCCCAAAAGCGAGGAGATATCGCAGCCACCCATCACCTCTATGCCATCCCCAAATTCCTAAAATTACCAATGCCGCAATCTCAAGTAAAAAGCGCAAAGCTAAATTAATTGGATGAGAGTTCATTATGTCCACCATTATTTTTTTCCGATTCCGATTTAAGAACTTGTAAAGATCCCATCAACGATTTATCAAGAAAGTTGGGATCAAATACTTTCAGCAGGGTAGGAAACCAGCCGCTCAATGATTCTTCAGTTATTACATGGGTGAAACCACCTTGCGGCTCCATAGTCCAGTGATGAATAGCTTTCATACCGATAGAATCACCAGTCCAACCAATTCGAGATGGTTTTTCTAATTCCTGAATAACCGATGTAATATTTAGTGTCTTAGCTTTCCATTTAAAAATAGTACCGTCTGTTAATTCCCCTTCAATTCTTGAAGAAGTGACATCCGGCTGCCATCTAGGCCAGTCTTCAATTGTCGTTAATATAGACCAAACCTTTTCAATTGGAACAGCAATGATAATTTCCTTTTTTGCCTTCAGTGGTGCAGATTGATTGATTTCCATAACTACCTCCTAATTCATTCGGTTGGACCGAATCCTACCCATTTCTTATTGAATCTTTCGATATCCGATCCTATTTATTAATAAACATTATTGACGAAGTTAGAATCCAGAGGAATTTTGCCAGGTCGTCATTAATAAATGCGATCCCGATCGACAACAAGAATATTCCGGACATGATCAACGGTGATAGGGTTTCTTTGCGTAGTTGGTGCATATTCAGCCCCTGATTGACCAACCGGTCATGATAAGAGGCGTATTGCCAAAGAATAAACGATAGAAGACCAATCAGGACCATTACAAGTGCGTAAAATATGGTGGCAGTTCGATTTCCATACTCACTGAGTACAGAAGTAGGAAACGGAATGAATGCAATTGCCATTAACAGAAGAAAATTCAAAGATATTAGGGTGTTATCCACCCGTTTGATCAAGAGGAATTTTCGATGATGTCCATTCCAGAACACACCTATAACGAGAAAGCTGACCAAATATCCCAAATACTTTGGCCAAAGATTAAGTAGTGCATGGGTCAATCCGGAATTTGTTAAATTTCCTTCGCTTGCTGGAAGACGAATCTCTAGAGCTAACAACGTAATTGCTATAGCAAATACAGCATCACTGAAAAAGATAAGGCGTTCCAAGGAGAGATGATCTTGGTCGGTATGAAATGAGGTTTTATTTTCAACATTATCTGAGGTCATTAAATAATCCCTGCCACAAATGATATTGAAGTATTTGACTTATTAATTCTGCGGTAAAGCTGTGGTTCCCTGAATTTCATTTGCTTTGTAAGTACTAGTGCTTCTTTGAGTTACAACAATCAACGCTGCAGCAACCCATTGTACAGAAATAAAAATCCAGAAAAGACGCAAATCACCAGTCATAACATTCATGTATGCAATTGTAGTGTCGGTTGCAGCATGAAAGATGGCTGCCACAAGCACGCTCCCTTTGCTATGATTGAACAACCAGGTCATCAAGATAGATGTGGCAACTGCTGATAAGAAGAACCCAATAAATGGTATTGTTGATTGAAACGAACCGGGAATAAAGAAGAGGGGAATATGCCAAAGACCCCAGAGTATCCCGAGAATTAATCCGGCTGTCACACTGTTATATCTATTCTGTAAGCGAGGTAATGCAAACCCTCGCCAGGCAGTCTCTTCTGTGAATATGAAGAAAAATATTTGAAAAAGAAATGAAGGTAACAGATTGTTCAAGGTTAATAAAACACCTACTTGATGAGTACCTCCCAAAATTCGATGAATTGCTATTGAAACCAGGCTTAATATCATCGTAAAGAATAAAGCGGATATATACCAGGTCGGCTTAACTCGCCAGCGGATAATTCTGCTGAAAATATCTTTGATAGCTGGCCATCCGCCAGTAACCGCGGCTGTAGTATAAGTAGCCAAATTTAGACCAATCCAAAATGCCAATGATTGCGGGATATGAAATTGGATTATGTGGTTGGATTGGGCAATAGACGTTCCCCAAATCAACCATGGGAACAAAAATGCTAGAATAAAAAACATCACAAGCGGGTAACTTTTAATGGTTTTCATTTTATTAACTCCATTTATTGTTGAAAGAATGCAAGTTTATTAGTGAGATCCATATATTCTCGGAAGACCTCCTTAAAACTGTAACCACCATCTGTGTATTCTCAATAAGATTATTCATCCTTCTAGTAACCTCCCAAAGTGGGCCAACTAATGTATTTTATATTATTTTTATCCAATATATCATAATAATTTTCTCAATTCTATATGAAGATTATTAAAACTCTCTACAAACTCATAAAATTCATCTCTCATGTTATTAGAGGAAGGGACATTTTTTTGAATTTGAGCGATGTGCACAATAGAAACCAAATTTACATAATTAGGTTGTATTGATTACAGCAGAACTCGGTCTAATTGAATGAGGTATCCTTAAAAAAAGTAAGGACTCGATATTTCGAGTCCTTACCAGGACAAGCATACTTCCAGAAACCTGATTGTCATTTTATTATGCAGTTCTTCTTAAGTTACGCCTTCTCTTACCCAATAATTTTTCTACTCCTTTCTGGATAACGATGACCATTAATGTCACCAATCCTCCTGTCGGTGGAGGAGGCGATTTAGCCATAGTTGACACAAATAAAGCCCGGTAAATCCT
Organism: uncultured Chloroflexia bacterium; assembly: GCA_963757065.1. Classification (GTDB taxonomy): domain Bacteria; phylum Chloroflexota; class Anaerolineae; order Anaerolineales; family Anaerolineaceae; genus PNON01. The sequence continues at coordinate 162,784 of CAVWQC010000005.1, forward strand.
TTATCCCGAATTCACGTTAATTAGCCTTTCTGAAGCGAATTGTATAATTCATAAGATTTCCTTCACTTTTCTCCATTAGAAATCCTGCATGTTCTACTTGTTTTATTGTATACTTTTCTAATGGATAATCTGGATCAACAAGCAATTCTGTAATTGCTATTCTTCCATCATTTTTTAATACCCGTTTTGCCTCAATGAGAGCTTTATGTTTATCAGGGATTTCTTGCAGTACTGTAATAAGTAAAATAGCGTCAATAAACTGGTCGTGAAATGGTAGTTCATATGCATTTCCAAGAATCAGCTTAACATTATTAATATCCTTGTTCTCATTTTTCGACAATTTGCTTTCTAGTTTATCAAGCATTTCTTGTTGTATATCGAGTGAGAATACAGTTCCATTTTGACCTACCGCCCTTGCGATATCAATTGTATATGCACCACTTCCACATCCAAGTTCTAGTACTTTCATTCCTGCTTTTATTCCACTTCTTTCTAATAATAGATCTGCTGACTGTATTTTTTTTCTCAATTTGCTGTCTAAGAAATAAGATACAAAATGTGGAGCTGGAAAATGAATAAATTTGCGTAAAATACGCACTCCAATGAGGATCATGAATAATAAGTATCCTACAATTGCAGCTATAACAATGAGAATGATCTTTGCTATCATTTTGTTTTCTGCCTTTCCTGGTGAGTCAATTGGCGATAGTGGCTGATTTTTCCGCCTAAGGTTGAATAGCGAATGATAAGGTAATTAAAGATCCAAAGGATGGCCGGCGACATGAGCTATGATAACTTTTTTTGGACAAGCCCAGCGGCCACACATTCCACTAAAAGGGCCAGCGATTTGGCGTGGAGTTCAGGCATACCGTTACCGCGATCTAAGGCAGCAGAGAATAAAATCTGAACTAAATGGGTAACCGTTTCGGTGCTTCCGCGGGTAACGATGCCTCGATCGACCCAATCTTGAATAATGCTTTGTAATCCGGTGAATATGATCGTCTCGGCTTGACCATTCAATTTATCGCGAAACTTTCGCCTGAAGACCTCCTGGCTATCTTCCTCCATTAATAGGCGTATGATTGGATCCTGTGTAATCTCCTGGATCGCGTGATGCAAGAAGGCGATAATTTCGCTTTCCGGTTCGCCTGTCAAATTACGGTTCCGTTCTGTTTGATACAACTCCCTTGAAATCCGGATCTGCTCTGAAAGTATTTCAAAGAAAAGATCTTCCTTGGAAGGGAAAAATAGGTAGAAACTCCCAGTAGAGATGCCGGCTGCTTTGGCCAGTGTCCTAATCGTCGTTTTTTGGAGGCCATACCTTGCAAAGGTTTCTTTTCCCCTCGTGAGTAATCTTTCTCGAATAATCGTTTTTTCTCGTTCGTCGAATGCTTTCATATTTTGAAACGCTCCTTGGGACCTCTGCTGTTCAACCGCAATTAGAGAGCCGGTGTTGAGCCGCATTATTAAGAGCAGTTCTGCTATTCATGGGATACATGCTTGATGGTTTTTGCTTTGGTGATAAATAAAACACCAAACATAACCGCCGTGATTAGGGTGCCAATCACAAATGCAATTGAGAATTCTGATGGAAGGATTTCGCCCTTTAGAAGGGAATAGCGAATGATCATATAAGCCAGAATCCACGTCAGTATGCTGGCTAGAAGCCCCGATGAGAATTTACGTGTAATTACCGTCTCGCCGAAATGCCACACTCCATTCAGTGTTCGCTCAATGGCTAAGGCGAGAGGAAAGATAACCCATCTTCCGCCTTCGATATCGTATGCAATGATCGCCAACACGTTAAGACTTAGCAGGAAGGTGTTGAACCAAAAGAACTTTGGCCAACTATAGGAGGGATAAAAGTTTTTACGTACCTTGTCTACGAAGATCTCACCTAAAACCGATTCTTCGAGAATATGAAGAACATAAACGGCAACAAACCCCCAGAAAAGAAGCTGGACTGGGATGGAAAGTGGGGCAGTTGAATTCGTGGTGAAGGTGATATTCATAAAAACCTCCGTCGTAGGGTGTAGGTAATTCGCAAGTTGCACGATACATAGCCCACTTTGAATTGAATATAAATACATTTTGTGAATATGTTCACATAATAGCGTAAATCTGTGTGATTGTCAATAAATAATTTGTGGATTAGTATTACAGCGCAAGGTTAGTTGAAAGGGTAGCAAGCCGAGCCAGTTTAGACTTGCGTTGAGATAAATAGGCTTTATGGTTCCGTTTCTGGTAGTACCATACTCGTTGCAAAGCAGCCGTTGGATCAAAAAACGGTTTGGGCAGGACACTGGCTAACAGAAGTCGAACCTTATAAAGGGTCAAAGCGGGCGCAAGATGGTGAAAACGGATGTGCAATCGGATCAAGAAATGATAAGCCAGAGCCACCCACAGCATATGGTGATGCCAGCCGATCCAGGAACGCATTTCGTAATGATCGAAACCTACTTCGCCTTTGGCTTCTTCAAAAATAGTTTCGATCGGCCAGCGCATCCCGCTGAGGCGGACAAACTCAATCAAGGGAGTAATGCCGGGGCATTGCTGAAATAGAATTTGATGATCGATGGATCCTCTAGGTTGCGGTGGATGCTCAGCCACTCATGAATAGCTATTCCAGTTAAGCCAGGTTCCAGGGCTATCAGAAACGCCGCAAAAACACCTATATCTAACAGTAAGTTCGTTTTATTTTTCATTCTTATACCCTCAATGTAATTTAATAATTGATCGATGAGTTTCATGTAACCAGCGTAAAAAATGTATAGATTCTGTGAAGGTTTTTGCCCAACCTCTACCCACAAAGGAGTCGATGGGAAATCTTTCCCCGAAATACTATTCATATTGAGATCGCATGATAAACTTAATGGTAAGAATTAGGAGACCGCACCAGATGAAGGAATCAGTGCCTTTGCATTTTGAATCAACCGGGGCAGAAGACACCCAGACGATAGTCTTTCTGCATGGCGGTGGAGCTGCAGGCTGGATGTGGAGAAAGCAGGTTGAAGCCCTTTCCACCCGTTACCACTGCCTGGTTCCGGACCTTCCCGAGCAGGGGCAGAGTGTGAACACCGGGGCATTTTCAATGGAAAAGGCAGCAGATCTTGTGGCTGAATTAATCAGCAACCAGGCACATGAGAGAAAGGCGCATATCGTTGGGTTATCCGAAGGTGCCCAGGTGGCTGTTGCCATGCTCAGCCGTCACCCGGAGGTGATCGACCGCGCAGTGATCAGCAGCGCAATCCTTCACCCTTTGCCGGGGATGCAGTTTTACACACCCGGTTTGATCAGAGCTTCACACCGCTGGTTCGTGGAACCATTTAAAAACAATAACTGGTGGATCAAGCTCAACATGCAATATGCAGCAGGAATCCCGGATGATTATTTTGATGATTTCAAACGCAGTTTTCAATCCACAACTGAAGATGGCTTTACCCATATGATGCTGGCTAATTTGCATTTCCGGCTGCCTTCAGGATTGGAGCAGTTTCAAAATCCCGTGCTGGTGGTGACAGGCAGCAAAGAGTATAAGCAAATGAAAGAATCAGCCCGAGACCTGTTGAGTATTCTTCCGCATGCCCATGGAGTAGTTGTGGATCTGGGAAGTAAAGCTACTTTGGCTCAGGAACATAATTGGGCATTGACTGCACCCGGGTTATTTTCAAAGACGATCGCAGCATTTATTGAAGACAAGCAGATGCCATCCGAACTAAAAGAATTCGTTTAGTTAGCATATTGATTACAAAAACAGGGAGGTGTTCATGGGCGCATTGAATACAAATACACTGATCGGTATCCTGGTCGTCCTGGGTTTCATCCTCTTTTTTGGGTGGATGATCGTTTGGATGGCCAGAAGCACGAAACAACAAAAAAAAGAACGGGCTGACATGGCTGCGATGCTTGGTTTCCAACCGGTTCTCAAAACAGACTATGTAACATTAAAATCCCGCCTGGCTCATATCAACCCGAAACATGGCAGTAATGATAAGGAGTTAAGGGATGTATTTGTAAAGCACATCCCGGAGGGCGATCTATACCTGTATGACCTTTGGGATACCAGTGGAGATTCATCGAATGTTATTCAAAGCCTGGCACTGGCCCTAGTGGTCACTGATAGGCTATTCCCGCGTTTTGTGATCTCTTCCAGGCTATCCATGCCGGGCATGCTGGCGCAATTGGCTAATAAGGTTCTCAGCTGGTCAGTCGGTTTCCAAATGACCATAGTTGATTTTCCGGAAGAACCGGATTTCAACGAGCATTTTGTCGTTGCCGGGAATGACGAATTGGAAGTTAGAAACCTCTTGAACAGTTCCATTCTTCATCGTATCAAGGGGTATAAAGGGATTTTGCTGGCTGGAGGTGGAGACACCCTTGAATATTCGCCACAATTTGAGAAAAATGCAGGAAAGAAAGATATCAACTACCTTTCGACCCGGATCAATTCAGCGCTCGATGTAATGCGAATATTTATTTACTAACTGTTATTGTTATTAATTGAGACTTACTACTTTCGGTGAGTTGTTATGAAGTAGAATAATTGAAACCGTAAAATTCATCATCAGGGAAACCAGTTATGAAATCAACAGTTGCAATTTTAAGAACAACCCCACAAACCATACTGGCAGATTACCAGAGGCTCTTTGAATTATCAGGAGCTTCCAGGGTTATGGATAATCGGCTAACGACAATCCTTAAAGATAATATCACCTGGCACTTTCCAATGCCCGGAGCGAACACAACTCCCTGGCAGTTGGAAGGATCCATCCTGGCTTTACGCAAGGCAGGTTTCAATGACCTGGTTTGCGTTCAGAATCAGACCGTGGTGACCAATGCATTCAAGGGGGAAGATCTAAACGGTTATGTCCCGATCTTTCGACATTACAATCTGCCTGTGCGTTACAATTTCCGCAAAGAAGATATGCAATGGGTGGACTATAAACCCAAAGCCAAAATGCTGGCTCTGGACCATATCTACCCGGAAGGCATTCAGATCCCGGATTTCTTTCCTGGAAAGAATATTGTCCACTTACCTACGATCAAAACCCACATGTACACCACTACCACAGGGGCCATGAAGAATGCTTTTGGTGGACTGCTTAGTAAATACCGCCACTACACTCATACCTGGATCCATGAAACATTGGTGGACTTGCTGGCAATCCAGAAGGAGATCCACCCTGGTATTTTTGCAGTGATGGACGGTACGACAGCGGGTGATGGGGCTGGCCCGCGGATGATCCGCCCGATCAGTAAGAATATCATTCTGGCTTCATCTGACCAGGTGGCGATCGATGCAGTGGCTGCCCGGATGATGGGTTTTGACCCGCTCGGAATTAAATATATCCGCCTGGCTCATGAACAAAAATTAGGCTGCGGTGATCCACACGAGATCGATATCATTGGTGACATTGATGTCGCCCAGGAAAGCTGGGGTTTCCACGTCGGACATAACTCGCACAGTTTTCTGGCATGGCTGTCCTGGTATGGGCCAACGCGCTTCCTGCAGAAAGCCATCTTCCGTACACCGTTTGCAGTGATCCCCACTATTATTGGTGAGATCGAGCAGGATTATATGTTCTGGCCGTTGAAATACAGAAGAATTGCCGCCAACTGGAGAAAGACAACAGATTGGGGAGCCTTATTTAATCAATACCAGCGGGATGGTTATATCGGGGGTGAATGAATGGAAAGAGGTGGACCGCGGCAGGTATTTCCCGCCACGGCCCATGGTAGTAAATAGCCCTTATGATTTTAAATCGATCATGATGCCGGGATTCATGAAACCCTGCTGTTGAAGAGTGCTCAATAAACCACTCTCGTCCTCTTCAGTCATATTGGTGAGGTCATACTCACTTAAAATGTCCTGCAATGACTTCAGGGCTGATAAATTGACCCCGGAGCTTTTGTTGTTACCCGCTCCCCGGGGTGGAGGTGGTGGTGGCCCTTCGGGCTTCCCCTTCGCTCGCAGATCTTCAGCGTCGAACCCGGCTTCTTCAATGGCTTCCTTCATCCCGGGAGAAGGCCTAATGCCAGCCTCCTTGAAAGCCTGGAAAATGGATTTGGCATCTTCCTTGGTGACCTTATCAGGATCATACTGTGATAAGATCGATTTAATCTGACTCTTCTGATCAGCAGTCAACGGTTCTGACTTGAACGACATTCCTGCACCCATCATTGAGCCCATACCTTGAATTTGATCGACCATATACCCTTCCTTTCTTTTTTATAATAGTTATTGGACTATCTACAGTATAAAAATAGTTTATGTAGAGATTATTTGGGCTGACTAAATAATTTAATAAGGCCAGATAAATTCCATGTGAAACAAAATATGTAGAATTCCGGATATTACAGTCGCATAAATATGTAAGTAGGGGAATTGTATGAGTATATAATTCATGTATAGATTTAGTATGAATCGTTGAAAGGATCTTAAATGGACGCTTCTGAGCAAAGAAAAATAGTCATCATTGGGGCAGGGATCGCCGGTTTATCGATGGGTGTCTATGCCCAATTAAACGGTTACACCAGCCGGATTCACGAAATGCATACTCAACCGGGAGGATTGATGACTGCCTGGAAGCGAAAAGGATACACTATTGACGGCTGTATCCACTGGCTGACCGGTTCGAGCAAGGATTACGATTACTACCACTACTGGGAAGAGATTGGCTTGATCCAGGGGCGGGAGATTTTTAACCCGGAGATCTTCAACCGGGTCGAAGGCCGCAATGGTGAGGTGTTAAATATATACACCAACGTGGATAAGCTGGAAAAACATTTAGTAGAGATTTCCCCGGAAGATCAGAAGGTGGTCCGGGAAATGTGCAATGCCATCCGATCGTTTACAAAATGGAATCCAAGCATTAATAACAACCTGGCAGATACGATGAAGTCGATCATCCCCATGGCTTCAGTGATGCCGGTATTAATGAAGTGGGGGAAGCTGACGATGAAAGAGTTTGCCAGCCGCTTTCAAAACCCTTTCCTGCGTGAGACATTCTCCACATTGTGGTTCCCGGATATCTCAATGGTAGGCCTGTTAATGACACTGGCGATGCTGCACCGCAAAGCTGCCGGCTATCCGATAGGCGGATCTCTCCCTATGGCTGAAGCAGTCGAAAAACGATACCTTAGTTTGGGCGGAGAGATCAATTACAACGCCAGGGTGGAAAAGATACTTGTGGAAAATGGTAAAGCAGTTGGTATCCGGTTGGAGGATGGGTCTGAAGAACGTGCGGATATGGTCATCTCTGCGGCAGATGGACGGGCAACCATTTTCAATATGCTGGATGGAAAATATGTAGATGAAAAAATAACTGATCTATATGACAATGGCAGGCCATTTCCTTCACTACTCTTCGTCGGATTGGGTGTCAAAAGGGAAATACCTGAAAATTACGGACTGACTTCCGGCCTGAGCTTTCCATTGAAGGAATCATTCGTTGCAGGTGGTGAGGTAGTCGATAAGCTGGAAGTGATGATCTATAACTTTGATCCTTCCATGGCACCTGCCGGAAAAACCGCCATGACAGTCATGCTCCCTACCAGCTATACCTACTGGAAGGAGCTTTCCGCTGATCACGAGAAGTATGATGCCGAGAAGAAGGAGGTGGCAATGAACATCATCCGTGGCTTATCCACCCGCTTCCCGGGGTTGGAAGCCGATGTTGAAATGGCGGACGTTGCCACGCCGTTGACCTTTGAACGATATACCGGGAATTACCAGGGCAACTTCGAAGGCTGGCTGCCAACACCGCAGGCGATGATGAAACCCATCTCCAAAACATTACCCGGATTGGATAATTTCTACATGGTGGGGCAGTGGGTACAGGCAGGCGGCGGTCTTCCCAGTGGGGTGATGACTGCCCGTGAGGTTATGAAGCGCATCTGCAAGCAGGATGGACGGAGTTTCAAGACGGCATAATTATTGGGGTAAGTATGGAACAATTTACCATTCGAAAAGCTACAGCCGAAGATGTGGATCAACTGGCGGAAGTATCTGCCCGGGCATTTGAACATGATCCACTCACAGATTGGCTGGTGGAAGACCAAAGTAATGCACTGCAAGCCGAACGGCAGATGTTCCTGGCTGAATGGCGAATTTCGAAGCGATATGACCTGATCTATACCGACTCCGACCGGCAGGGTGTGGCTGTATGGAAACCGCCGGGAGCCAGCGTTACGATTGGCAACCGCATACGCCAGGTCTGGTCCATGATCGGCTCTATAAAGCTCTCCCGCCGGATTCTGGCAAAACTCCGCCTGTTTTTTGATGTTGAAAAAGCACGCCCCAAAGAGCCACATTACTACCTCAGCCTGTTGGCTGTGGCGCCTGAAATGCAGGGCAAAGGGCTTGGAAGCGCATTAATGCAGCCAATTCTTGAACTGTGTGAAAGGGAAGGGATCCCGGCTTACCTGGAGACAGAGACCGAGTCAAATGTGGGATTTTATTCCAGGAAAGGTTTCACAGTCCGCCAGGAGATTTACACCAGTGATGGCAAATCGAAAGTGTGGACTATGTGGCGGAAATTTCCACCCAAAACGATGTTATAACCATCCTAAGGCGTACCTCGAAACACTCCAGACAATAAACCGGTCCATTTCCTTATTAATAATAGCAGGAATGCTAACATAAGAAACCAGCATGTCATTACTATTTCAATATTTTATGCCGGGGAAATTCGGATGGTATGTTTCCGCTGGTCAGGTGTATGTTGAAAGCGCAGGATCTGTTCCTTCTGATCCAGTTCCCAGGTACCGTCAGACACCTCCACCAGGCATCCATGCGGGTAGTGCAGAACTGGAATGAAGATCTCCGTTGGTTTCGTCAGGTTATCAACGTGTTCGAATACAAATTCCAGAGTGGATGTATCCATATTAAAAGTTAAGTGAACGGGAATACCGGCAGTTTTCCGTGGATAAGGTCGAACAACTGCCTTCATTGCCCGTCCACCATCGTATGGTGAACCATCATACTTGCATTGGTCTGGCGAGAAAATGGAAAGATCTTCGTCATTCCACTGGTCGCCATGGTCATTTCTATTATCAGCGGTGTAATTCCACAGGGTGAAGTTGGCCAGGTTATCCTCAAGGGCGGTCATGGTAGCATCCATGGCACCCTCCTGCTTATTAAAATCTCCCGTTCGATAAGCCCGTTTATGATACATATCAAATGGGATGCCTGTTTCGCCGATCAATGTTGGAACACCCCCCATTTTACTGGTTGAATGCCTGATGGTATCTGCGATCTGGTCACTAAAACAATACTGCACAGCCCGCTTCCCCAGGACTACTTTCTCGGTCCGGGTATCCATCGTAAACCAATTCACAAAGCGTTTGGTAACTAAAGTGATGTCGTCATACCAGTGCGCCGCATGAACTATGTTGCTGGATTCCTCATTTCCCCAGGCTAATCCATTTTCTCCGGGTACCCCTTCCACAAAAAAGATCGACTCGGGTGCCACTGACCGGATCTCTTGAATAAACTGATTTAGGAACGGTTTGAAATAATCCCGGTAGAAATCCACTGGATGCCCATTCACGCTGGAAAAATAATGCGGTTGAAGTATGACAGGTGTTCCACTTTTATCCAACCCCCAGACATTATGCTGCTGCCAAACATCCTTTGCACCATTTAGCCAGGCACTGTCGCTTCCGGGATTAAGTATCTTTTTCCCGGTCCTGACAAACCCGGTAAGCCCCAGGTCAAATACATCCACTTTTTGCGGGAAGCCTGCTCCGGCAGCCATTGCCTGAAATGCAGTGGGTGTAATACCTTTTAAAAGTTTTACCGCTTCCAACCGTTTGGAAATATCCGGCAATCCAACATACCCCGGTGATGGTTCGTTCAGCGTGTCGTAACCGACAACGTTTGGCAGATCGCTCAATTTGAGGGCGACCTTTTTTATTGCATTTATATAATGACTTTGAAGAAATTCCTGGATCGGGATTCCTTCCACCTTAAACTCTGGTGCAAAATCATTCCCGGCAAAAAATAATGTGAACATAGTGGCAGCAGCCAGTTTATTGTTATTGGTTGGCCACAACATCCTGGGGTATGGATCACCACATTCCTGGTGGGTGAAAGCTGCCCCGGTACTATGCAGTTTGGAAATATCAAAACCGGCAGCTTCCAGCGTCCATCCCGGAGCGCCATCGCCTCCAGTAAATCTGCTCCAAACATCCTGGTGCGGGTCTATGAACATATCGATGCCAAATTCTGCGGCTTTACTCACGATCGCGTGGAGATAATCCAGGTACTCCTCATCATAGATTCCGGGACCGGCGTGTTCGATTGCTTCCCAGGTAACCAGAAAACGCAGAAAGTTGAAGCCCCATTGCTTTAACCGGCCGAAATGTTCATCTGCTTCGATCAGAGGAAATGGTCGACCCACAAAAGAGACTTCCCGGTGATCATAGAACTTGTCCAAATTCCAGGTTGCACCATCAGGAGTCAGGGGTACTTTTGAGCTTCCCCCCAGGTTTACACCCCGCAGCAAGATCACCCGCCCAGATTCGTCTTTAAAATATATTTTGTTTGTATGTAACATGTCATAATTATAATGGGAATAGAATAATACCGAAAAGCATATAAATACAAAACCTCCGAAGGGTTACCACATTCGGAGGTTTTGCTGATGGAAAGTGAGAGTTATTCAGTACACTCTGCAACAACTACGTAATGATCGATCGGAATGCGCTCATCAGTGATGATCTTATAGTCGATGAGCCCGCCAACTGGAATGGTGGTACCTGAAAAGTATTCATAATTCATATATATTAATCTGCCATTGACATCATAATAGTAGACTAGCACAATCGCGTTTTGGGTAGAATTTGATCCAGTATTCTTTGCCTGCCCGGAGATGATCAAAGCTCCGTTTTCCCTGACCAAATTATCAGAGGTGACCGTAAAATTGGTGACATATACTTGTGCCTCAAAATAGTGGACGCCAGTGGCTTTCAGACTAACTGCATTCGATATTTCAGGATAGGACCAATTAAATCCACCTGACGTTCCCGGATCAATTTTATATTGTGTGGTGTAGATAGTATCACTTTTTAGGACATTGCCAGTAGAGTCGAAGATCTCAATATCGACTTTAGCCAGGTCGATGGCATTACCCATCTGATTTTCTATCTCGCCAACCACCTCGAAACCATTATATGATTGATACCCGACCAATCTTACCTCCACGCCTTGACCGTTGGCCTCTCCCACCATGGTTCCATTAATTACGCCATCAAGGGAGGTAACAGGTGTTGCTTTGCTTACCGGTTGTTGAGGTGCTATCGCAGTAGCCTCAGGTACGGAATTTGATGGATCATTGCTGGAGGGTATGGGCTGGCTGTTATTGGATTGTGCCGTGGTTCCGTAAGTTGGATCCTGAGTGACCCACCAATCCACCCAGGCATATACATCTGTACCTAGATTTTGACCGGAAACCTTTTTTAAACTTTTTTCGATCGGTTCAGCGAAAGAAGAGTTGGTTTTCCAAAAATCGAGCAGGTCCGGAACATAAGGCAGTCCTTTTTTACCCAGGGTTCCAATTGTGAGGATGGCAAAATTATTACTGGGTCCATCCATGGATCGCAACGCTGCAGGCAAGATTGGGGCACCCCAAATCTTGTACATACCATCAGCCACAGACCACCCTGCCTCCTCGAGATAATCGGAACTGTCTGCACAATAAGATAAAGTATTCCGGCTACCGCGGTTCTTATTGGTTTTTTTTACCAGTTTATTGGAACCTTGCTCAAGGGTTAATGCACTGTTCACGTTCACGCCATCGTAACAGAAGAATGTGTTCCTCGTTCCGTTTTGCACATATTTTTTCCCCGTCTGGTTCACATCCGTCACGATCAGCAAAGTTGCATCACAATCAGGCGCGGAGGATGGTTCCAATCCTGCTTCCACCAGCATACTGGCTGCAGCCATATAAATTGGACCGGTATCAGGAATTTCTCCCTTATGACTCCCGGCATAGTTGCCGCTGTATTTTGGCTGCGCATCCAAACATACTTTGAGGATCGGGTCACCTTTCCAACCAGGTATTGCCAGGGGCGGCTCAGGAAAATCAGTCAATATTGGAAGACCCGCAAGGGCAGCAGGGTTGGAAGCAGTCACTTGTTCTGCAGCCACCCAACCAGTGATTGATCCAGTTTGGATTTCGAGCCAGGTGCTGTCTGTATTCAATGACATGACTGTGACAGAATCACCTTCAGCAGCAGTACCCATTACAACATAAGCCGAGCCTGGCCCTGTATGCAGTTTGATCTCACCAATGACATTCGCCTGAGGTAAAGGTGTGGCAGTCGGCAATGGCGTTGCAGTATTGGTGGCAGTCGGCACCAGGCTGGGAGTCACAGTTGGGGTGGAGGTGGAAACCTCTTCCTTGGGAACAGTATCAGTCGGATTCGATGCTACAGGTGTTTTGGATGACGTTGTACAGGCTACTTGGAGAAGCAAAATAACAATACCAACAACTAACAGTCTTGATAAGCTGCGACGGGCTTCCATGGACGACTCCTATGAGATGTATTGTGGTAAGCTATTCGGATTATAAGGCAGTTACCGCAATTGTCCTAATTAATTGCACATAAAAAGACCTCTATTAATGAAGAGGTCGCAAAAAAGACGAAATTGACGTAATTTTATATTGATATTCTATCGGCAGTGTCAGCCATTATCTGGTATCACTTAACTGCGTTGAGGATCCGCGGCAGGTAGACGCCATACCCTACTGCCCATAAGAAGTTCATGACCACCCACATGGCTACCGCAACCCAATCTGCTTTAACCATGGTTCGAAAAGCGACTGCAAAGACCGACATCAAAATGGCTATTCCCAGTGCGATCCAGAGGTACATTTGAGCGGTATTCTCAGGCCACCGGATCTGAATCTTGTGATATGCAAATATTGCAATGAATCCGAAAATCAATCCACCGATGAGAAAACTCGACATCGTTCCTGCAGCAGAAGAATTTTGGGTGCTCTGCATGTGTTTCACTGCTATCACTTCCAGGATCATCGTGATGACAGTGATCGGAAGGATCAACCAGATCGATTTTATAAATTCATTTACCATGGCTGTTCTCCTCAGAGTTGATTTAATCATTCAAATGGAATGATCACAAATAAATGATAATTTCCAAAATACTTGTTGAAATAATGCGAAATTAAGTATATAATTTTGATGATTATATCCCCCATAGGGGGATGATGCAAGATGCAATATTTGTCTATCCAACTGGAACTTGACCAACAAACTTTAGTCATAATTCCATGTCACAAAATCAGGAAAAGCCGAATATAATTCAAGACAATTGCGGAAGGATAACTATGAAAAGCCTAATAATATATGATTCGGTTTTTGGAAATACAGAAAAAATTGCCAATGCGATTGGCGAAGCACTTGAATCGCAGGCACTTTCGGTGAACAAAGTCACTCCCGGTGATATTCAAGGCGTAAGTTTATTGATCGTCGGCTCACCAACCAGAGGATTCAGACCAACAAAAGCGATCAAAGAATTTATCAGACACTTACCGGCGACAGAATTGCATAATGTCCAGGTTGCCGCTTTCGACACCCGGATCAGGATCACGGATGTGAACTCAGCCTTTCTCACCTTCATGGTGAATATCTTTGGTTATGCTGCGCAGCCTATTGCCAATGGCCTCAAGGGAAAAGGTGGTAAGCTGGTTAGTCACCCGGAAGGCTTTTTTGTTGAAGATAGGGAAGGTCCGTTATTTATTGGAGAACTGGATCGAGCTCAAGATTGGGCCAGGTCACTCATTTCCGTTCATTAGCTTTAAGCCATACGCATCTTTTCACCAGGACACATCATGACACTATTATTCACTCCATACAAAATTGGCTCCCTTTCTATTCCTAATCGATTGATTCGTTCAGCGACAGCAGAACGAATGGCTTCTGAGAATGGGACTCCTCTACCTTCGCTGATCGAGTTATATCGGAACCTGGCAGCAGGCGGGGTCGGGTTGATCATCACCGGGCATTTCTACGTCCACCCAAACGGGAAAGCCCACCCGGAGATGACGGGAGCCTATTCTGATGATCTAATTCCAGGATTAACCCTCTTAACTGAAGCTGTCCACCAGGAAGGCGGTCTGATCGCCGCCCAGATCAATCATGGCGGGATGAATAGCAGTGCCTGGCAGGATCCAATGGCGCCTTCCGCGGTACAGTTGGCTGGAATGGAACGCCCAGCACGGGAAATGACTATCAATGAGATTGAAGAAACGATCCAAAATTTCGGACAGGCTGCGCGACGAGTAAAAGCAGCCGGTTTCGATGGAGTACAGATACACTCGGCGCATGGATATTTGATCAGCGAATTTCTTTCGCCAATTACAAATAAGCGCACAGACCATTGGGGTGGTGATTTCGACCGGAGGTTGAATTTCCTAAGGGAAGTATATGCAAGCGTACGGCAGAATGTGGGAGCTGATTTTCCGGTGTTAGTCAAGCTGGGGATGGAAGATTTCCCCGAAAATGGATTGTCCGCTGCCGAAGGTGCAGCAATTGCTGCTTCCCTGGAAGCAATGGGAATGGATGCCATTGAGATCAGCAGCGGAATCGGTAAGCCGGGAGTGGGCTCGATCCATAAGGGAGTCCGTACCGAAGCTGAAGAAGCTTACTTCAGACCCCTGGCAAAACTGGCCAGACAAAATACACGGTTACCTCTTTCCCTGGTTGGAGGGATGAGATCACGAGACGTGATGGAATCGATCCTATCCTCAGGTGATGCTGACTTTATTTCGATTTGCCGGCCGTTGATCCGTGAACCAAATTTTCCCAATATGCTGAAGGCAGGGGTTGTAGAAAGATCCGCCTGCTTATCGGCCAATAACTGTTGGGCACAGAATGCAGGTGAAGGTATTGCCTGTAAATGCCCGCGGTAAACCAGGCAGTGCGATTAATATGATTCTGAATTCTAAACGGGGGAAAGGTTATAAATACTTGGACGATATTCAATAGGCATGGTTTTGTTGTGATACACTATTTCCCTGATGAGAGAAATTAAGAATAAATTGTATATCGTCTTTGGTACGATCTTTGTGGTCCTCGGCGTCATTGGTATCTTTGTGCCGCTCATGCCTTCCACGATATTCCTGCTTATTGGAGCATCGTGTTATGCCCGCGGGTCGCAACGCTTTTATACCTGGTTGATGAATAACCGTTGGTTGGGAGGTATGATCCGTGATTATCGGGAAGGGCGTGGAATCCCGCAGCGCCAAAAACTATTGACAATGATCATCTTGTGGATGACGATCGGGTCAAGTGCCTATTTCTTTATCGAAAACGGATGGGCGAAAGTATTGCTGATCTGCATCGCCATGGGGGTTAGTCTACATCTGATCATCCTGAAAACCAGGAAGTTGTCCCCCTTAATCAAACCAAATATTCCAGGTGTAAACATACCAGAAATAGTAAAAGATCCGGATTAACCACGGTTTACTTCACTTAACAATGTTGAATTCATTCCATTGAATGGGTACTGTTATCCCCCTGACAACTCTTTGAACCTGCTTTCAGCCTGACTTTCTGTCAGATAGCAGTAGCTGAATAGATTGCCACTTAAATGTGGAATTAAAGACTCCATAGGCTGAAGGTGATTTTGTTCGCACTTCATCTGCTGTAGTTTAATTGAACCACATTGTGGGGAATTCCCTGTTTTTCCGCTTCAGCCTTAAAAATTCCGGTCAAATCCTCGATATATGGACATTGATCCGTGCGAAAGATGGTCATTCCGTCGCCGGCTGCTTTCTGGTTTTGTTCCCAGTTGCCGCTAAATGACGGATCAGGTGCATCTTTGAATTTCTTGACCAACAATGTGAATGTAGGCGGGGCTGAATCCACCGCTGTGTAACCAGATTCAAGGAACAACTTCTTGCCGATAAGCCAGTTACCTTCACTGGCAATTACTGCCACACCATTCATGCCTGAGTCCCGCGCATCCACTTCGCATAGTTCTAGTAACCTGCGTGAAAAACCGTTCCCTTTGCTTTTACCGACCACCCACAGACAGTGAATGAACATGTAACCGGACGCGTTTACTGCCCGCCAGGCATACTGTCCGGGAATGTATTCGATAAAACCACGTTCCGGAAGCTTGAGCATTTTCAACCGCAATCCCTCAGTAAAGCGCTCTTTTAGCCAGGCTAATTTCAAAGCATAACCGGGAGATTTCTTCTTGCTCATAAAACAGAAAAATCCGGTCTTATCCACGTTTTCACTGTTGACGTTAATGATCTCCACTGAATTTTCCACTGGATTCTCCTAATAAATGAGTTTATCGATTAGTTGTTAACTTCCCGGTTAATTATACAAAATATGAATTAGAGACTATAGCGGATAACGCTGCTGGAACAGGAATCCACGCAATTACCGCACAAAATACATTCACTGTGTTCCATATTTCCGCTTTTCACGAGGCGTTCACATCCAGGCTCATTGGGCAGTTACGGGTGCAAGTCAAACAGTCTGTACATTTGGAGGCATCTGCTTTTAAGTTGGAGGGCGGGGTATTTCAACAAGTTACGGATCTTTCGACCAATGATCATGAAAGGCGCCATCCAGCAAATGGTGTGACAGCCTGCCCTTCTTCCAACGGTCAGCGAGAGGATGAGGAAAAGACCGATGACAGCATAATAAATGATATAGGCAATGAAAGGCTGGTCTGTCAGCATCTCCTGCCACGGATATGCCATTGACCGTATCCAGGAAAAAGTTGGTTGAATGATACCCGCCAGATGAGATGACCAACCAGACGATCAAACTGATCCAGGGCACCCAGATGAGCCATTTGATCCAATCGATCTTCCGTCCCTGGACTGGTTTGTTATTCACAAGAAAGGCGATCTCTCCCAAACCGCCAGCCGGGCAAGCCCAACTGCACCATAATCGGCCGACAAACAAAGAAGATACGAACAGTCCCGCAAATACGAATAAGCTGCCATTGGCAATACCCTGCGAAGCCCCATCGATGATGACATAAGGAGACAAATAATTCATAATGATGGGGAAACAGTAAAAACATGAATATGATGACCCCCCGACGAACTCTTTGGCGTATTTTCATGGATGTATTCATTTTTCTCCGATCTACCAGTATTATTCTTTAGAAAGTTGACCACTTTTTATCTGGTCAATTGCAGCCTCTGCCCAATCCAGTTGAGCCTGCATGGTCCTCTTCCCAAGGTCAAGGGTCAATAATCCAATATATTCCTCCCGGGATGATTTTACGATACCTTTGTAATCGGAAATTTGCTCTGGCACCTGACCATATCCAGCCAGCATGGTGCGGAAGATCTGGGCAGCTGCTTCAAATCGTCCAAGCAGTTCAGCATTGGAAAGCTGCCCAGAAAAAAAGATCTGCACCAATGGGCCGCTGTGCGGCTGTTGAATTGGGAATGGCCCGGTCAACCAATCGCGAAGCTCTTTTCGGCCGAGCCCTGTGATGTGATAAACCTTACGGTCTGGTCGTTCAGATTGCTCGACGACCTCCATTTCCACCAAGTTTCGCTCAGTGAGATGCGCCAGGGTACGGTAGATCTGACTCTGGTCAGCATACCAGAAATGCCGCACCGAGGAATCAAACACCTTTTTAAGGTCATATCCGGTGAGTGGTTTGTAGTTCAGAAACCCTAAGATTGCATATTCCAGTGACATATTTCATTCCTCTATATAGGATAATGCCATTATATGCAATATCCTATATATGTCAATATCTATAATATCAAAATTCACCCATTCTCAAACGAAATGATAAAATTATATTCACGTGAAAAATTCATCGCTCCCCTCCAACCACCCAAATCGCGCCGAATTCTTTTCTGGTGTGATCAACGAACTACCCTTGCTGCTGGGAGTCTTTCCGTTTGGCATGATCTACGGAGTATTAGCTTTGCAGGCATTATTACCTGTCGCTGCTGCTCAGGCTATGTCAAGCATTATTTTTGCGGGTTCTGCTCAATTCATATCCACCCAATTATTAAGTCAGGGTATTCCCTTGATCATTCTGGTGGGAACGATATTCATTGTAAATTTGCGGCATATGCTTTACAGCGCATCCATTGCGCCTTTTACGAGACATCTTTCCCGTCCATGGAAAGCGTTACTTGCTTACTTCCTTACTGATGAGGCGTATGTTATCGCTATCGCCCACTACAACGAGGATACTCCTGTTGAACGCAAGCACTGGTATTTTCTTGGGGCTGGAATCACACTCTGGACAGGCTGGCAAATTGCTACTGCTGCGGGTATATTCCTGGGAGCCCAGGTCCCCGCAGCCTGGTCGCTGGATTTCGCTCTGGCGTTAACATTTATAGCATTGGTAGTTCCGGCTTTGAAAGATCGCCCGGCTGTTGTGGCTGCCATTGTTGCAGGAATTATTGCCCTGGTTGCTTATCCACTTCCTTATAAATTAGGCCTTATCGCAGCCGCTTTTGGGGGGATCATTTCCGGATTGGTCAGTGAGGGATTATGGCACAAATCTGGTTGACACTGGTCATCGCCGGGCTCCTGACCTATCTGACACGGTTATCGTTTATTGCATTGTTGGACCGCTGGCAGCTTCCTCCGTTAGTGCTGCGGGCATTACGGTTTGTACCACCGGCTGTATTGAGTGCCATCATCTTTCCTGAACTTTTCATCCACTCGGGGAATTTGGATATCAGTTTCTATAATTTCCGCTTACTGGCAGGTATCATTGCAGCGTTGGTGGGATGGAAGACGCGCAATATTTTCCTGACCATTGCCGCCGGTATGGCTGCGCTCTACTTGCTGCAATGGTCTCAGGTATTACTAAAATAAACAGGAAATAATTCCTTTAAGGTATTAAAGATTATGGATGGTAAAGTGAAAATCCAGAGCTGGGTAGACTATATACCACGAAAAAAACCAATACAATTATTCATTGCATTGGTATTGAGTATAGTCCTGGCTTCGTGTTCAGGCTTGGCCGCAACTCCTACCTTAACAGTCCCACCTCCGGTTCCAACATCCACCATTCCTCCAACATTAACCCCATTACCTCCCACCCGGCTGAATATCGGTATTGAAAGCCCGAAACTAACGGGAAACATACTGGAGTTCATTCTAAGCAACCAGCCATCCTTTGGTGAAAGCATCGTAACTGGATTCACTCATCCCGGTTTGTTCGAGATCGATCCAAATACCGGAAATTTGATTAAGGCTGTGGCTGCCGGTGACTTACAGGAATGGCTGCAAAACGGCAACACCTGGGAGATGGAAGTGGTGCTTAATTCTGATATGAAATGGAATAACGGCACACCAATTTCTTCAGAGGATGTTGTTTTTTCTATTAATACAATAAAAACCCTTACAAGATACCAGACAGGAATCAATCACACGATTGTTGAAGCATTATCCATCAGCGCAACACAGCCTGGAAGTGTGAAACTAGTGCTCACTAAAGATCCATCCACGCTGATCGGGTTGAAATCAGGTCTTACCTTTCCGATCCTCAATCGTGAATATTGGGAGGGAATAGTCAGTCAGTTAATAGACAGTAAAGAATTCAATACCCTTGGCATTATTTCTGACGAATTAACGTTGAATCAATCCAGACGATCAGTGCTTGAAAAGCAGCAAAATATCCTCCTCCAACAGATCTCTGATGCAGTAGTTATATTGGATGGAACAAAAGTATCTTTAAAATATATGCAAGACTACGTGGACAATAAAGGTTGGGTGAATAAAAACGGGGTTAAAGATTCTGAAATAGCCTCGTCATACACAGTGCAAATACCTGGATTGACCCACCTGGTTGTTATGATAAATGATATCTATGTTGACCTGATATCTCAATTAGAAAAGATCCAGGCTCAAGTAAATGAACTTCGCACCGCCCAGACGAATATGATTCAACAATACGATGACCTTGTAGTCAGCCTCTCAACGATAAAGACAGAAAATAGGTCAACCGAACCTTTGTTGATTCCCTATCGAGTAGACGAGAATATAACGACTGATGGAAACAGTGTTGTGTTAACAACTCTATCGCATCAAGAAGGGATGCCGGATTTGATCTCATTCATCCCGGGTGAAAAAGTTATTTTATCGGATCTTTTTTCCAGGGGAGAACTGGATGCCATTCTAACCGTCAATCACCGGGGAGCGGCGTCTGGAAACTCCCCATATACCTCCTTCTCAACCGTGACAGGCATGTTCTATAATCCGAAGTCCGATCAGCTACTTTTTCCTGCTCTCCGCACCGCTATTAACTGTATTTATACATCCCCGGAATTATGGGCTGACGAACCTAAACCAGGAGATTTGATTCTGATAACTCCATTCATACCCCCATTAACAGAAAAAGATGCAGTCGAATGCAATGGGGATTTACCAACCCGGCTAATTTCCATGCTGGAACTGCTGAAGGGATCTGGATATACATGGCAGGTAGACCAGGCTGGAATGATTCTGCCCGGGACTATTTCTGATCCAAGGGGTAAGCTCATCCCATCGTTACAGATCAATTTATCTCCTTCAGTAAATTTACCTGCTGCAGTGCAGGAAAAATTCAAGCGATCGATCATAAACCTGGGTATAGAAGTTTCTATTCAGACAGATCCCGACAACGATGCTGAAATGATAATTTCCGAATCGTCCACAGCTGATATTATTATTGATCAATGGATATCCACTGAGCAAAGTGAAGCGAGTATTTGCGGGATTATTCCACACTTAATTAATTCAGGTTTTCCGGAATATCTACTAAATGATATTAATTCTAGATGTCAGGCAGATGCCGCAGAAAAAGATATCAGCCCGGCACCTTCTCCAACTCCACCAGTGATGGTATCCGGAAAGATAGCGAAATCCGAAGGCCTGGCTCAACCTTGGTTAACCCTCATGTATGGTAGTTATCCCGCAATGGAATGGGTACCCGGTCTGGAAACAAAATATGATATTTCCTGGTTACAGACCCTTTCCCCGGTTTGGATCAGCGGTTGGGGCAACTAAAGCGACCATCTACTAGAATTATGCAGGATCCCTGGTGAGATCAATCAGCTCCCGGTAAAGGGATATCCAATACCTTTTGCTCGACATCGATATGGGCTGTCTTCAAGAAATCGATAGCCACTGGATCCATCCGATAATCTGAACTGTACACCAGGCGGGTAATGCCGGCATTGATCAATGCTTTTGTGCAATTGATACATGGAAAGTGTGTCACATAACAAGTGCTGCCGCGGGTGGAGACTCCATGCAATGCTGCCTGGATAATGGCATTCGTTTCTGCATGGATCGTCCGAACGCAGTGCCCGTCCACCATTAAATGTCCGATCTCATCGCAATGGGCTTGTCCGGCTGGTGAACCGTTAAAACCGGTTGTTAAGATACGTTTTTCAAGAACAAGTGCACAGCCGACAAAAGCCCTGTCGCATGTGCTGCGTTCAGACACAGCGTAAGTGATCTTCATAAAATATGAATCCCAATCTGGCCTCATGGTTATTCTCCTAAGTAATGTATGGAGTAATTATATACAAAAATTGTGAAGTCCAATATTTATGAAAGAGAAATCGTATTGCGTGGATATGAGGTAACTAATCACCTCATTTACGCATCTATTATTACAACTATAAGGAAATCAAATGGCTGCATTTATATCAACACCTAA
Organism: uncultured Chloroflexia bacterium; assembly: GCA_963757065.1. GTDB lineage: Bacteria > Chloroflexota > Anaerolineae > Anaerolineales > Anaerolineaceae > PNON01. Next base: position 184,466 of record CAVWQC010000005.1, read on the forward strand.
AAATATTCCATTTTGGCTGCGAATTGGCATCTGGTTTTCGGAGCGGGTTACCGGGCATGAGATGCTGCCTGCCAAATTACTTAGCCTGGTATCCGAAAGCGGCAATTGGTTCCGGAGTGCTTGGAAGCGATGGTAGCCCATAAGGACGGAAAACTTGATGAAAGGATATTGAAACTGGTCAGAATTCAGGCATCATACAGCGCATCATGCGCATTTTGCATCGATATGAATAGTGCCATGACCGAGGAAACAGGCATTCTCTCGGAGGAAATGCTTGCACTTGCAAGGAAGGACCGAAATACACTCTGGTCACCAGTTTCACACTGCGGGAAAAATTGGCCATAGATTACACGAAACTTAATATCTCAGACTCCGTTAAGATTTCCTCTAAGATTTCATTCCAGAATTGAAACATCAGTTCACTGAAAGGGAGATTGTTATCCTTGCGAGTACCGCAGCCCAGGTGAATTATTGGGCACGGTTAATCCAGGCACTTGGTATTCCACCAGCGGGTTTCAGTGATGATTGTAAAATTTAAAATTCACGTCACCAACTGGACGAATAATTATTGACAAGCAAAAAAATTATAAATTACAAGAAGGTCAATATCTTCTTAGAATGACGAAAAGAAGGGCTGTACTCAAAAAAGTACAGCCCTTCTCCGTCGCAAATGGTTTACATTACAAATTACAGTTATTACTTAAGATACTCACCAACATTATCAATTGTGATCAAAGTAAAGGAAACCAGAATTTCCGGATCAACCTTTTCGCCTTTGACGAGTTTTACAACAGTTTCCATAGCGGTCGCGCCTTGAGCTGTAGTGCTTTGAGATACTGTGGCAGCCATTCGGCCGTCTTTTACAGCAGCTAAAGCATCAGGAGTCGCATCGAGACCATAGATTTTGATTTTATCAAGCAGTTTAGCATCTTCAACAGCCTTCAATGCACCTAATGCCATACCATCATTATTGGCAACGATTGCATTGATCTCTGTTCCGGTCTGAAGCCAGTTCTCTACGAGTTTGAGGGCTTCATCGGTTTTCCAGTTGGCTGTCTGTTCGAAAACGACTTTGATATCGGGGTAGTCTTTGAGGACATTGTAATATCCTTCAGTCCTGCCCAATTGAGCATCAGAACCCATGGGGCCTAACAGGAAGGCAACATTACCCTTACCACCGATAGCTTCTGCTGCAGTCTTCATTTCCATCACACCACCATCAACATTGCTGACACCAACAAAGGCGCTGGCAGCTTCTGGTTTGCTGATCTTCTGGTTGACAACGACAACCGGGATGCCAGCTTTGGTAGCAGCTTCGATAGCGGGAACAATACCGTCAACTGATACGGGTTCAATGACGATTCCTGTGATCCCTTGTGTTACTGCGGTTTCAACCTGGCTCACCTGTTTGGCAGCATCCTGACCACCATCATAGACGGTCAGTTCAACGCCTAATTCGGCAGCTTTGGCTTTTACTGCATCAGACATCTCAATTGTGAATGCATTGGTCATATGGCTCATAAATAAACCATATTTCTGCACTTTCGCAGCAGGTTCAGCTGGTGCAGCGGTTGGTTGTGCAGTACAACCGGCGATCATGATGATGACCAACAGGCCTATCAACATTCTTGTGATCAATTTTCCAGTTTTCATTTTCTTCTCCTATTAATAATGATTATCCTAATATTTTTGTAAACCACTAGTTGCGACGTGGATTATACCAAACTTATTGTTTACCTTTTCCTTTCATATCCAATAATACTGCGATGATGATAATTGATCCTTTAATAATTAATTGAAAATGCGAAGAAACATTTAAGATATCCAGGCCATTTCCTATCACTGCAATTAACAAAGCTCCGATCACCGTTCCGTACCATTTACCAGCGCCGCCAGACATGCTTACTCCTCCGATAATGACCGCTGCAATTGCATCCAGTTCATAAGCCTGGCCGGCTGTCGGATTGCCAGATACCAGGCGGGAGGCCAATAGCAATCCCGCAATACCTGCGAGAAAACCGGAAAGAGTATAAACAGCGATTTTGATCCAATCTACGTTGATACCGGAGACCCTGGCGGCTGTTTCATTCCCACCGACTGCGTAAACTCTGCGGCCAAACACAGTTCGGGTGATGATAAAGGCGCATACCAGGGTAATTACAACAAAATACACGACAAGGTGCGGAATGGTATTAAATACAAATCCACCAGCAATACCTTCAAACAATTTTGTCACATCGAAAACGGGCTGCCCTTTTGCAGCGATCAATGCTACTCCCCTGACAATAGTCATGGTTCCCAAAGTGACAATGAAAGGCGGGATGTTTCCATAGGCTACACTGACCCCGTTCAGTAATCCGACTGCTGCCCCTATTACTACCGAAAGAACAATGGGAACAATGAGAGGATACTCTCCTGGATGAGCAAAGGTCGCTGCGATCACTCCGGTTAACGCTACGATAGACCCGACCGAGAGATCAATACCCCCGGAGATGATCACAAACATCATCCCGGTAGCCAGAATGCCATTTATGGAGGCTTGTTTGAGAATGTTCACCAGGTTCGCCGGTTTTGCAAAAGCGTTTGGTGAAAGGATCATCAGAATAGCCAGAATTACAAAAAATGCGATAAAAATGCCGACTTCCCGAAGTGATGAAAACTCGAAGGATTTCCGGAGTGTTTTGTTCATATTCTGTTCCCGCTGCTAAAATCTGATGCGAATCTCATAATTGACTCCTGGGTAAAATCGGGACGGTTGATCTCACCAGTCAACCTTCCAGCGGCTAAAACTAGAATTCGATCGGATAACCCCATGATCTCAGGTATTTCAGAAGAGATCATGATAAGAGCTTTACCCGCTTTAACAAGCTCACCCATCAGGAGATATATATCCCGTTTTGCGCCAACATCAATGCCCCGGGTTGGTTCATCCATGATGATAATATCTGGTGTGGTCTGAAGCCATTTTGACAGGACCACCTTCTGCTGGTTTCCACCGCTTAGAGAGGAGATCATGGTATTCCTGGAATTTGTTTTGATCTTAAGTTGATCGATAAACTTGTCAGCTACATGGCGTTCTTTGCTCTCATTGATAACTCCAAGTTTGGAAAGCTCATCCAAACCTACGATCGTGATGTTGGTTTTTACTGTCGATTTTAAATTTAATCCGGTGAACTTGCGGTCTTCTGTGATCAACGCAACCCTGTTTCGGATGGCGTCTTTCGGGTGACGGATATTCGTTTGCTTGTTCCTGATAATAACTTCACCGGAACTTGGACGTGTGATCCCAAAAATACATTCAGCCAGTTCACTGCGGCCAGCGCCGACTAACCCGGCGATTCCTAATATTTCACCTTTGTGCAATTTAAAACTGACATTCTGAAAATGTTTTCCCCGGCACAGGTTATTTACTTCAAGTACCACTTCACCAATTGGAGCAACGGTCTTGGGAATAAATTCTTTTATCTCCCGTCCGACCATCATTTTGATCAATTTGTCGTTGTCGATCTCGTTTGCCGGGAAAGTACCTATGTAATTTCCATCCCGAAGGACACTGATGCGATCTGCGATCTTAAAAATCTCATCCATTTTATGGGAGATATAGATGATGGCTACATTCTGTTTCCGTAACCGGTCAATTTGCTCAAATAGGGTCTTTACTTCCTTTTCTGTGATTGCCGATGTGGGTTCATCCATGATGACCACTTTGGATGATAGAGAAATCGATTTTACGATCTCTACCAGCTGAATTTGAGCCACACTCAGGTTGCGCATCAAGGATTTTGGATTAATGGAAATTCCGAGATTGTTAAATAATTCTTCAGTAACGCGGCGTTGTTCTTTCAAATCTACAAGGCTCAAACCCGCCTAATTTCCACTTGCGGATCTCTCTTCCCACAAAAACATTCTCAGCCACTTCCATGTCTTTTATGGGGTTTAATTCCTGGTGGATCATGGATATCCCGTAAGAGATGGCTTCTTTCGGATTTTTGATATGGACATTTTTACCATCGACCAGGATTTCCCCACTATCCTGGGAGTATATCCCCATGATGATCTTCATCAGGGTGGATTTTCCGGCGCCATTTTCACCCACTAATGCATGAACTTCACCTGGCTTGATCTTCAGGGTGACATCATTTAATACGGTGACCCGTGAAAAACTTTTAGTGATATGGTTTAATTCAAGAATATTCTCGGCCATGGAGACAATTTTCCTAAGTCGAAATTTGTTTCAGCAATTTAACATTTTTTCGTCAGAAGACCATTAAAGCGAAATTAAATAAATTTCCATACTAAGAGATCACAAGCATTTTACTATAATCGCAAATCATTTCACAAGTACATATTGATTATTGTTAAATTTACACCTTGAATTATTTGCATACCTTATCAGATATGACATAATTAATGATGAAATTATCCTAATACCCACGGAGAGGCGAATGACAGCGATCGACCGTACAAAACTAAGCCACTTTTTAGAGTCGGAATTGGAGAGTTTTAAAAATCGGCACCCTCGTTCGTATGAAATGTATATCCGCGCACAAAACAGCCTGTTGGCGGGAGTGCCAATGAACTGGATGGTGCGTTGGGCGGGTGGATTCCCCTTGTTTGTGAAAGAAGCTCACGGAGCGCATTTTACCTGCGTGGATGGGCACGATTATGTGGATTTCTGCCTGGGCGATACTGGTGCAATGACCGGTCACAGCCCGGTAGCTTCCATGACAGCGATTAAAGAACAACTAGACCACGGGATAACTTTCATGCTGCCGACGGAAGATTCCATTTGGGTCGGTGAAGAAATGCAGCGACGGTTCGGATTAAAGTACTGGCAGACCACCCTCACAGCCACGGATGCCAACCGCTTCATTTTGAGAATTGCACGACATATCACCCGGCGGCCGTATGTACTTGTTTACAATTACTGTTATCACGGTTCAGTGGATGAGTCGTTTTGCACGATTAATAATGGCGTTCCCGGACCACGCCCCGGCTCGGTTGGTCCTCAGGTAAACCCGGCCACCACCACCCGTGTCATCGAATGGAATAACCTGGCTGCGTTGGAATCAGCTCTTGCACCAGGCGATATTGCCTGTGTGCTGGCTGAACCAGCTATGACCAATATCGGTATCATCCACCCTGACCCGGGTTACCACGACGCCTTGCGTGAATTGACCCGTAAATTTGGCACCCTGCTTGTGATCGATGAGACGCATACCATCTGTACTGGTCCGGGTGGATACACCAAAGCCTATAACCTGCAGCCGGATGTGCTGACCATCGGTAAACCCATTGGGAGTGGAATCCCAGCGGGTGTGTATGGTTTTACTCAGGAGATAGCAGACCGGATTGGTGAGACAACCACAATTGATGAGGCGGATATCGGCGGAATCGGTGGCACCCTGGCTGGAAACGCTCTCTCGCTGGCAGCCATTAAAGCCACTCTGAGCAATGTATTAACAGAGGACGCTTTCAAGATCATGATTCCTCTGGCGGTGCGCTGGGCGGATGGCGTGCAGAAAGTGATCGATGAATATCAACTTCCGTGGGTGGTGAACAGGTTGGGTGCCCGCGCTGAATATTGGTTTTGCCCGCAGACGCCCCGTAATGGCGGCGATGCTGAAGCAGCGGTTGATTTTGATCTTGACCGCTACATGCACCTGGCTGCACTCAATCGAGGTATCCTGATGACGCCTTTTCACAATATGTCTCTGATGTGTCCAGCTACAACAGAAGCAGATGTGGACTATCATACCCGGGTATTTAAAGAAATGGTCATGCAGATAATCTAAGGAAATCAAACATATTAGAGATGTTATGAGTGGCAGGTAATCGAGGATATCCAGTCAGATATCCTCGATTTCCTTTTTAGAAATATTGAATATGGTTATCCCATATCTGGATGGTATTATTGTTCCTTCCACGTGCAGTGACTGCGCTTATTAAAATATTGTGCTGATGACCAAGGGGTAGAACACTCATTTTGATTCTGAAGATTAACTTATCATGTTACAATTTTCTATCATTGCAATAATCTGATAAACCTCAAGGTAGTTAATGGCAAATAATACTTTTCAGAGAAATCTCCTCTTGTTTTGTACAATTATTCTTTCAAGTTGTACTGTGCAAACTCCTGTACCATTGCCTACAGCGACTAAAGTACCATTACCTACGGCGACAAATCTGCCTTCACCCACCCCTAAACCAACGACAACCCCTATACCAGCCACATGGTTGAATATCGGAATCGAAGGCAGTTCCATCCAGCCCAACGTCTTGGATCTATTTGCTGAATGATCACCCGTCTTATTCAGATAGCCTGTTCCAGACCGTAGTTCATCCGGGTTTATACAAACCGAACCCTGACAACGATATCCTCATTCCAGTGATTGCCAGTTCTCCTGTGGGTGATTGGATAAAAACGAATGAGTATCTGGAGCAAACGATTGAAATCAAACCTGATATGAAATGGAGTGATGGATCTTTCATCACCCCGGATGATATTCTTTACTCATTTAATTTGTTGCGGGATATTGCTGCACTGCATTTCGGCTCAAATCGGGAAATCCTTCTTGCCTCATCCATTGAGGTGGAATCCACCGGTCAGATAAAACTCAAGGTCAAAAGCGACACCGGCGCGCGTGGCTTAACGCAATCTCTCCTCACTTTCCCCATTCTGAAGAAGGAATTTTGGGAAAAGTACACCATTCAAATATTTGAAAATCAATGATTTTGAAAATATTAAAAACAATAGCATCGGATTTGGATCAGTTAGCGGCCATGAGGATCCAACAAGAGCAGGAAATGAATATCCTGTTACAACAGTTGAAGGACACCCGAATTCAAATAAACAATAAACAATCCAAGGCGGGTGACCTTAAGGTATTTTTAAGTGGTAGAAAGACACCTCATAATTTGAATGGTGTTCAAGATGGTGAAGATCTAGTTGATACCAATAATAAGATCACCATATTGCTGGAAGAAATTTCAGCATTACAGGGTATCTTGGACGGCCAGGCTATTCAATTGGATGGAATCCGATCAAAGATAGTTGCTTCGATCCAGCAGCAGCAGGAATTGGAAGATAAGCTGTTTGGATTGATGGAAGAAATCATGCAGTCATTATCTGACCTGGATCTGGCAGCAGAACCTCTTGCCATCCCTTACCACATCAAGGTTAGCACACAAAACCTGGTGGAAATAAATGCACTTACCGACCAGGTGTCCAGTCCAAATAACATTTCATTCCAGGCGATGTCAAGTGATGATTTAGTTAGCAATTTCCAGCAGGGAAACCTTGACACAATTTATTCTTATACAAACACTGAAATTTCAGCAGAAAAAAATCCAGAGGGAGTGGCACGTGTTTCAGCAATAATCCTTAATCCTATATCGGATAAATTGGTAAATCCCATCCTGGGTCAGGCTATAGCATGCATATTTTCCTCCCCGGATTTGTGGGAAGGCAGCTCTTTCACCGGATCCATCTCACTCCAGGCTTACGAAGCACCTCCAGGTCCAACATTGGATCTGCCCGGTTGTTCCGGTTCCCACAAAACCCGGCTGCTTTATATGCGTATGATGCTGGATAAAAATCTATTCACATGGAGTTATCTACGAAATGGCAGCATCATCCCCGGTTCAATGAAAGACCCGCTGGGCAAAGCGATCAGTCCATTGACCCTGGCAGTTGACCCCAATTTCCAGTTACCTGAAGATGTTCAGGAAAAGTTAACCCTTTCACTGAATAAACTCGGGATTGATATTATCATCAGTCAGCTTTCCACACCTTCTGATCTAAATGCTGATCGCTCGGTGGACATGATCCTCGCACAGTGGGACACAAGTTTGCCGGAAAATGATCAACTATGCAGCCTGCCTGCCTACTTTGGGTACAACCACTTTCCTGTTCACATGCGATCTGCTTTGCTTGAATCTTGCGGGGTATCCAGTGTTAAATTGTCGACTGTACCTCAACCTACTCCCACACCGACAATTCTACTGACAGGGAAAGAGGCAAGTACCTCATATTTACCGCAGACCTGGGTGGTTGTCCTCACAAGAGATAATTTGTCCTACTATTGGAATTCAGTATCAATGGATAAATATGACCTCACGTGGTTGCTGCCAATTTCTCCCTCCTGGATCACATCCTGGTAAATTAAATCCTTTGCATATGTTCATGCTTTACGATAAGTAGAAACTATTTACCCCTAATTGTCCTGCCCGCTAAATAATTCAAAATTGTTGATTCTTTTTTTTAGCTTGAGTCGGTGTCTATCTACTATCAATCTGCACTTATAGAAATAAACTATTTTCCCAACTCGAGTTATCGGTCCCCATATAAATATTCTCGAGCCGATAATAATCAAATGATTTATACTAATGATGTCTATTGTCAGGAAGACTCCTTTGAATATTGCGATGCTGTCATACCATACATGTCCACTGGCTATTTTAGGTGGAAAAGATACCGGTGGAATGAATGTTTACGTCCGGGAACTGACCCAATTCCTGGGACAGATCAACGTCCATGTGGATGTTTTTACCCGTTCTCAGGATGAGCATGTAGCGCATGTACTTCACGACCTTGGGTACTCCAATCGGGTTGTCCATATTAATGCTGGACCTGAAGTCCCTTTATCAAAGAATGAATTGGTAAAATTCATTCCAGATTATTACAATGGCATCAGGGATTTTGCCAAACGAAAGGGAATACATTACGATCTGATCCACAGCCATTACTGGATGTCAGGAATTGCTGCCGGATTGCTCCAGGAAGAGTGGCATATTCCCATTATTCAAATGTTTCACACACTCGGGTATATGAAAAATAAGATAGCCCGTCATTCAGGTGAAATTGAAGGACCTTATCGGTTGAAAGGTGAACAGAAAGTGATGGACGTGGCAGATAAGATTATTGCTGCCACCCCGGCAGAAGTGAAACAGCTGACCACTCATTATCAGGTTGATCAACAAAAAATTACGGTCATCCCCCCCGGCGTGGATTGCAGCCATTTTTATCCAATCCCCAAAGATGAAGCAAAAGCCTTCATAGGTATTCCCCCGGATTCCAGGATGATCTTATTTGTCGGTAGAATCGAACCGCTCAAGGGAGTGGAAACATTACTGCATGCCATTTCAATCATGCGCGAAGAATGTAATCTCGAAGAATGCCCTTATCAATTAGTGATTATCGGGGGCGATTCTAATGAACAGCTGGCAGATCCTGATTCGGAATTGTTCCGGTTAAAATCACTTTGCCATGACCTGGGATTGGACGAGACGGTAATCTTCCTTGGGAAGCGTGATCAAAATACTCTACCGTATTATTATTCTGCGGCTGAAATGCTGGTCATGCCATCCTATTATGAATCGTTTGGGATGGTGGCATTGGAATCCATGGCTTGTGGAACACCGGTTGTTGCGTCAAATATCGGTGGATTGTCATACCTGGTTCAAGATGGTATCACGGGATTTACTGTATCTGATCGAAACGATAGGGCACTGGCCAGGCGAATATCACAACTTCTTTTTGATCAAGAGCTGCAATTAAAGATGGGTCAACAGGCAGCACAATATGCACTTTCTTATTCATGGCAGATCATTGCGGCGAAAATGAAAAGCCTTTACGAGGGGCTATTACTCAAGAAATCTGGACTAAATTAACAAATTCCTTTTAATCCACACCTATTACCCCCTCGAAAAGATCGGTCTCGATATGACCTTTGACCGGAGTTGGGTAATCACGCACAAATATCTCGCTGTTTTGCGACCATCCCCTCAGTAATCCAGAAGCGCCTTTATTGACCTGCTTTCCACCCTGACTGGAATAACAATAAGATGCTTCGGCACGAATATCAGCTACTTCTGCATAATTGATCTTTGCATGTACCGGGAAAATCTGCCTTTGAGATTGAACGCAGATCAATATCTCCATTCTGCCCGTATCTACTGGGATCTTTTCCGATGATTGGCATAACTCTCACCAACCAACGCATGACCTTCTTGGAGATGGTGTAATAATATAATTTCTGAGGCTGGTAATGGAGTTGTCCTTGTAAGTTGATTCCAGGATTTACCGCATCATAAAAAGCCTTGCGGGTCGCTTGATGAACACAAATATGGTCCGGATGCATATACCCGCCAATCTGATCAAATGTTATCACTACGTGAGGCTTAATGTTTTGAATATGGCTATTGATCTTCTGGGCAAGCTCGGATATTTCTGCATTGATCAAAGCCATTGGATTTTGGTTATCGGGAGATCCGGGCATTCCAGAATCACGATATCCCAGGAAGATCACTTCATGAATACCAAGCTTTTTTGCCGCACACCGTAATTCTGCTTCACGTAATTCGGCGATGGATCCAAATCCCTCCAAATATTGTTTTTCAACTATTCCAGCTTCTCCCCTTGTGGCACAAATAAGGTATACATCCACTCCCCTTTTTGCATAGAGCGCCAATGTCCCACCAATCCCAAAGGTTTCATCATCAGGGTGCGCAAGGACGGCTAATAGGACTTTTCGGAACGCCATTATTCCCATTGTTACGAGTCTAGATATTCAATATTTGGCTTCACATCATCATCCTCCCATGTGCATGTTGTCGCCGATGCGGGAGAAGGGAATTGTATATCCATCATATTATGTTCAACCATGAATTTGTTATTGTAGCTAATTTCATGTCCATATCCCCAGAGGGTAACGAATAGAATCAAATCTGCATGGGTTACTGCTATGACTTGTTTCCCTCTATATGAGCGCAAGATACCCTTAATAAAGCTATAGGTGCGATTAAAAACATCCATTGGCAGCTCATAAGGTGGCTGATTGCCGGTATAAATATCCCAATTCCGTTCGATCATTTCGGGAATTGGACGGCCATCATAAGGTGAGCGGATTTCTGATATCTTGGAATTGATTGAAATATCGATCTTGTCGAAAGATTTAGCAATAATTCCGGCTGTCTGTCTGGCTCTTAATTGCGGGCTTGAAAATATTCTGGAGACAGGTTTTCCGGAAAAAAAAGCGTGCAGGTTACTTGCCTGTTGAATTCCTAAACTGCTTAATCCAAAACGTGGGATTCTTCCATAAAAAATATTTTCCGGATTATGCACGGTTCCGTGCCTGACAAAATGAATCGTTGTTGTGGTCATGACTTAAGACTTCTCCTTATCTACATAGTAATGAAAATATACCACAGGGCATTAAGTTTCAGCGGATCAAAGTTAATGATAAATCCTCCGGATTAATTTACCGGAGGATTTGGAATATTTGCCTCAATAACGGTTCTTATATTCCACCCGGTGATGCGGTGGAAATAACCTCATTACTTCAGGAGATAGGTTACATTGACATCCACATTGATTTGGATCTGTCCGGCAGAGACGGGTACATTACTGTTGGCTGCCATACCGCCATCACCCTTTAGGGATGTTGGACCAATGGGCTGGGTGTAGGAAGACACATTGATATATTGAACTTCACCCAATTTTGCTCCAGCCGCAGCTACGAGCTCTTCGGCCTGAGCACGTGCATCCGCGACGGCTGCTTTCCTGGCTTCGGATATCGCTGCATCCCGATTGGCTACATCGAATTGTATACCATTGATATTATTAGCCCCGGATTTGACAACTGTATCGAGAATTGCACCAAGGTTGGTCAGATCACGAACAGTCACGTAAACCGAATTGTCGACCATGTATTTGATATCCAGCATTTCGCCTTGAGGTCCATATTGCTGTTGGGGGTACACATTGAAAGCGGTAGTTTGAATATCTTTGGCTTCAACATTGTACTGCTTGAGGGCATCGGTGACTTTTTGTGCCTGAGCTGTATTGCTGGCTAAAGCTTCAGCGACGTTAGCGCCTTCAGTGTGGACACCAATATTGATGTATACAATATCAGGGGTCAGGTTGACTTTACCATTCCCGGTGACGTTCAAAGTACGCTGAGCAGGCTGATTGTTGCTGCCGGTTGATGTAGAGCCAAAAGCTCCACAGGCAGTAAGTAATCCGGCTGCCAGAACAACAGTGATGATGATAAGAATTGTTTTTTTCATTTTTACCTTCTTGTATTTGAGTAGTAATTAATTAATTTCGTAAGAGAGATATGCATCAACCGATATGATCAGTTGTCCACCGGAGATCGGTGCGGGAGCTGCTGCCATTGCTCCCCCGCCACCTTTGCCATAATCTGCGTACATCGGTATTGGCTGGTTGGTGGTAGAGATGCTAATGGACATGACCTGCCCGACCTTGACTCCGGCTGCAGCAGCCAGTTCGTCTGCCTGTAACTTGGCATCTGCTATAGCCGCCAGGCGTGCTTCCTTCAAAGCTTTTTCGCGATCAGAGACATCAAAATTGATGCCATAGATATTATTAGCGCCCTGATTGACAATGGTGCTTAGAACTTCACCCATTTTGGTTAGGTCACGCACTGTGATGAAGACAGAGTTATCCACTGCGTATTTCACCCCCAGCATTTCACCCATGGGACCATATTGCTGGTTCGGGTAAATAGTAAAGCTGGTGGTTTGGATGTCTTCAGCCTTCACGCCAAATTTAACCAGGGCATCCCGTACACTCATAGCTTTCGCGTTATTCTCTGCAAGCGCAGCAGAGACATCTTCATTTTCTGTATGCACTCCGACATTGATTGTGGCAATGTCTGGTACGAGGGTGACTTTACCTGTCCCGGTTACAGAAATGGTGCGCGGGATATCAGTGACTGGTCCTCCTCCTGCTTTTGAAAATGCACTAAATAGCAGGACCATTATGATCCCTGCGGTAATGATTAGATATTTCTTGTTTCTCATTTCTTCCTCCATTTATATTAATTGTTACATTATCAGACGAGTTAATGCAATAAAAGTTCCAATGTTTATAAGGCTATTGACAAAATCATATTATTTGATAGAATCATTATCATATCTATCGAAATGTTATGAAAGAGGTAAGTATGTCTCAAGAAGAAGTATTTGAAGAGCTATTAAATTTTTTTAAAGCCTTATCCGATGCCAATCGGTTGAAGATCATCGGATTACTGGCACAAAACGAATGCAGCGTGGAACAGTTATCCGGTTTATTGGGCGTAAGCATATCAACGGTATCCCACCATTTACAAATGCTGTCTTATGTCGGATTGGTTTCTGCACGGGCAGAAGGCCATTTTTATTACTATTCGCTAAAAACGGATGTCTTGAAATCAATGGCTGAGAAATTGCTAAAAACAGAAGACCTGCCTCAATTATCCAACTCTGTGGATATGGATGGGTATGATAAAAAGGTCCTGGATGCATTTCTAACTTCTGAAGGAAGAATAAAAGCCTTTCCGGCGCAGGATAAAAAATTCCAGGTGGTCCTCAGGCATGTGGTGGAAGCGTTTGAAACCGGGAAACGCTATAAAGAAAAGGAAGTAAACGAGATCCTTTCCCGATTTAACGATGATACAGCTACCTTACGAAGGAGTATGGTGGAGTATCACCTGATGGACAGGCAGGGCGGGGGCGGAGAATACTGGCGGTTATAAAAAGAGGTGGTTCAAGCCACCTCTTTTTGGGATATTTTCTGTTTATTTTCCTGGTGAAGACCGCATTGCGTCTTTCCACCACTCCTGCATAACAACACCTGCAGCCCGTAAAAAGTTGATCTTCATCCCTTTTATTGGAGCTTCAAGTTCACGTTTATCCACCACGGTGCTTTCGTTGGAATTATCTACATGATGTTTCAACTCGTTAAGTTTTTGTTTACGGGTTTCAGCTTCTGGAATGAGCATTACCTGATCTATTTCAGCCATCAATTCGACAGCGCGGTTAATTCTAATCTCTGTCGCCTCAGCTTTTTCCCTGCTGATCACCCCATTTTCACCTTTGATCTGATTCAACCTGCGACCAGCTTCATAAGTGGCATCCACGATTTGGTCACGATTCATCCATTTGGTTTCATAATTTAATACATATTTCCAACTGGGCTCAAGTAATCGCTGCCGGTGTTCTTCAAGTGTACGGGCGAATAACGTATACCCGTGTTTTTCCGGTTCTTCAAAAGCCCGGCTTCCCGGATCTAGAAATGGAGCAAGTGGAGAAATAAATGGAATGACCCGGTGTTCTCCGCCGGAAGAATAAGTTTCAAGCATTTTCTTGGAGTAATCCACCGTTTCCATGACATTTTCGTAAGTTTGTTCCTTCAGTCCGACCATGAAAAAGAGATCGAGCCGCTGGCAGCCGGCATCCAGGGCATCATTGATGCTTTGTTCAATCTCAAGGTTGGAGTAAGGTCTGCCAAACGCTCGCCGGACCTTCTCGTCATGCGATTCCATGGATATTTCGATAACAAAATTGGGGATCGCCTTGGCAACTCTTTTATAAAAGTCTTTTGGTGCTGCATCGAAAAGCTCAAAGAAGATCGGTTTTTTATACCCGTCTATTGCTTCCAGGAACCGGTTGGCATAGTCATCACCCGCCTGGCGGATATCACCCAATACCATCACCGGGCCGCTGCTAAATGAGCCGATCCGCCGGATATCATTAGCCAGATCCTCGGGTTTACGGTAAGCCGGGTGTTCGCGATTGTGCAGATTCTTGAATGCACTGCATCCGCCGCCGCAGGTGAGGCAGTTGTAGCGGCAGCCACGGACGGTCAAAGCTGCTGTGATGGGATATCGCATCCAGGCACGGAACGGTATATAGCTGGCAAGGTCCCGGTATCTGACCACAGACTTGAGTACACCTGAATAATCCATCAAAATTCCATCCAGGTTTTCAGGGCTGTAGGTAATCGGGTTTACATGCGCATTATTCTCAGAATCTTTCCAGACCAGGTTGGGGATTTTCTCCAACTCCAGCGCTTCCACAGATTGTGGAGAAGGATGGATTTTTCCACCTGACCGGATGTAGCGCATCCATAACAGCATCGGTTTTTCGGTTGAATCCCCGCGCATAACAAAATCAACCGCAGGATACATGATCAATTCTTTGTGATAGTAGGTCGCCGAGAATCCGCCAAAAATTACCGGGCGGTCGGGGTGGATACGCTTGACGATCTTTGCCACTTCAATTGACCCATGAGCATGCGGCATCCAATGCAGATCTATACCGAAAGCTGCTGAATCTAATTTCGTAATAGTTTTCTCAACATCATAATGTACATCTTCCAACATCCGGACAGCCAGGTTGACGATTCTGCAGCGCAGCCCGTTGCGTTCGAGGTATTCTGCCATGGTAGTGAACCCGATCGGATACATCTCGAATACCGGTGTGGAAGGAACAAGATCGCTTACCGGTCCGTAAAGAATGGATTCCCGCCTGAAGTCATATACAGATGGGGCATGTAAAAATGTTAAGTCTAGTGATGACATGATGGTTGTTTATCCGAATAGGAGTAAATTTATCTGAATTTCTGAATTGTACAATATTATACCATGCCGCTGGATGGAGTTTCCTTAGTGTAAGTTAATAGTAAATTGATACTATTCAATAGATGAAATAATTGGGTATTATTACAATTTCCGCCCCCATATGAAGAAATGAAAAGGTAAATTCTATCTCTCGTAAATATATTCCAAGTAATAATCAAAAATCATGTATAATATAAATACCTTCGGGGCAGGGTGCGGATCAAAAGATCCAATTCCCGATCGGTGGTAACTCTAAAGAGAAGCCCACGAGTCCAGGTTAGGACATGATCCGGTGAAATTCCGGGGCCGACGGTATAGTCCGGAAAGAAGAAGGCTGCTGATATGGATGTAATCCGCCTGTCTGCAAATTCGCCCCGAGGAATCATGTATCGGGGTTTTTGTTTTGTTCATTAAACTGAGTAAACACCGCACAGTATTCTTCATCCTTTCCATGATCATTGCATTGTTAGTATGGGAAGCGGCCATCTTGATATGGAAGTTTCCTGCCTTTATCCTGCCTGGCCCCGGACTGGTAGCGTTAAGATTCATAAGAGCTATATCTGACGGAAGCCTTATCCGCCATTTTATGATCACGCTATTTGAAGTAGTCATGGGTCTGGTCTTGGGGGCTGGCTGTGCGACTGTTCTCGGGTACCTCCTTGCCAAATCTCCTGCCTCTGAAAGATTCCTTTCCCCATATCTTGTCGCCAGCCAAGCGATTCCGCTTGTGGCAATTGCACCGCTGTTGATCATCTGGTTTGGACCGGGATTATTCTCAAAAATTTTGATCTGCTCTTTGATCGTCTTCTTTCCCATACTGATCAATACGATTGTAGGGGTTCGCGCAGTACCGGACACACTGAGAGATCTGATGCGCAGCCTGCACGCTAGCCGGAAGCAGACTCTGCGATTACTGGAAGTCCCGGCTGCTCTGCCGGTGTTTCTCGGCGGGTTGAGAGTGGGAGCAACATTATCGGTCATCGGAGCTGTAGTGGGTGAATTTGTCGGTTCAGACCGCGGGCTTGGATTCTTGATCAATGTCGGCCGCGGCCAATATGACACGGCCCTGGTTTTTGCAGCCATTTTTACCCTTATCGCTCTAGCGCTGGGTCTATATTACGCAGTGGTTCTGGTGGAAAAACGAATGTTGAAATGGAACAAGGTGAAAGATGAACTTTAATTATTTCTGTTTTTATTTTCAATTGATAGGGAGATTGCATGATTAAACGAGGTTTATTAATTTTCATTCTTGGATTACTGTTAGCATCCTGCGTTTCCACCCCGACAAAAGAGCCCACACCTGAGTTGAAAAAGATATCGCTGCCAGTGGGATATATACCCAATGTCCAATTCGCTCCCCTTTATGTTGCATTGTATAAGGGATATTACACTGATGCTGGTTTGGACGTTAAAATCGATTACAGTTTTGAGACTGATGCCATGGCATTGGTTGGAGCGAATGAACTACAATTCGCCATTGTATCAGGCGAACAGGTTTTGCTGGCTCGTGCACAGCAACTGCCGGTCGTATATACCCTCGCGTGGTACGAGCAGTATCCCGTCGGGATAGCAACCTTAAAGTCATCCGGGATCAGCAAACCGGAAGACCTGAAAGGCAAACGAATTGGTGTGCCAGTGCTTTCCGGAGCAAGTTACATCGGTTTGATTGCATTGCTAAACGCAGGCGGATTATCGGAAAAGGATGTCACTATTGATGTTATCGGATTCAACCAGGTGGAAGCACTTGCCGCTGGTCAGGAAGATGCGGTTGTGATCTATGTCGCCAACGAGCCAGTTGTGCTCAGATCCAAAGGCTATGAGATCAATGTGATGAAGGTGGCAGATTATCTCCAATTGGTTTCCAACGGAATGGTCACCAATGAAACCACGATCAAGAGCGATCCTGACCTGGTTCGCAGGATGACGAATGCCACATTAAAGGGGATCGAATATGCAGCAGCGCATCCGGATGAAGCATATGAGATCACTAAAAAGTACGTCCCGAACCTGTCACAGGCAGATCAAGTTGTGCAAAAAGAGGTGCTGGCGACATCCATCAGCCTATGGGAAACAGACCAACCGGGGGTTCCTCTGGCTGCCGGCTGGGAAAATATGCAAAAGGTGCTGCTGAATATGGGATTGATCACTGCACCCCTGGATCTGCAATCTGCTTATACCAGTCAGTTTATCAATAAATGAACAATTCTCTTAAGCCCGCCGCACTGACTCTTGGCAACCTTTCCGTAACCTTTCCAAACGGGAATGGTGGCTTGGAAGCGTTACGCAACGTCAGCTTTGAAGTGAAACCCCGGGAGTTCTTATGTGTATTGGGACCGTCAGGCTGTGGAAAGACGACCCTCCTGAGGATTTTAGCTGGTTTACTCCAGCCAACTTCGGGCGAAATTACTTTTCATGAGCATGAAGGGAAATTACCGGAGACGGGTTTTGTATTTCAAAACGCCAACCTTATGCCCTGGCGCAGTGTGCTGCAAAACATCATCCTGCCTTTGGAATTGGCAGACGCACCCCGGGATGAGATTCAAAGAAAAGCAGCAGACCTGATCGAACTGGTGGGACTGCAGGGTTTCGAGAGCAATTGGCCCAAAGATCTTTCCGGCGGGATGGCGCAGCGCGTAGCTCTCGCGCGGGCATTGATCCATGATCCGGATCTGCTGCTGTTGGATGAACCGTTCGGTGCATTGGATGCCCTGACACGGGAACGTATGGGCACCGAACTTCTGCGAATATGGCAAGTGCGGCAAAAGACAGTGGTAATGGTGACCCACTCCATCAGCGAGGCAGTTTTCCTGGCAGACCGGGTGTTGGTGCTATCTTCGCGGCCAGGAACCGTCAACCTGGACATTAAGATAGACCTCCCCCGCCCAAGAGCGGAGGAGATGCGCTATTCGGATCATTTCGGGAAACTTGCCCGAAAGATCAAAGGGGCTATTGAGGGATAACCTTTTTATTGGAAATTAGATTTTATGCAGACTCAACCCATAGGGAGGATTACAAATCCCCTTCTCAGTGATAATCGACGTGATGAACTCATGCGGGGTGACATCAAAAGCCGGATTGAAAACCGGAGTGTCAGATGCAGCGATAGACTGTCCTTCGATGGTCAATATTTCATCTGCATCACGTTCTTCCACCGGAATGGCATTACCATCTTGTGAGTTCTTGTCTATTGAGCTGGTTGGACCCACCACGTAAAATGGGACATGATGCGCTTTGGCTGCGAGGGCGAGATTGAATGTGCCAACCTTGTTGGCTGTATCCCCATTAGCCGCCACCCGGTCGCAGCCCACCACGCAAAGATCCACACCCCGGGTGCGCATCACATGTCCGGAAGCACCATCTACGATCACTTTAAAGGGAATACCCAGCTTTGTTAATTCCCAGGCGGTCAGACGGGAACCCTGCAGCCGCGGGCGGGTTTCATCCACATAAACGAACACATTTCGCCCATGTTCGTGTGCGGTGCGGATCACTCCCAGCGCTGTTCCATATCCGGATGTGGCCAGCGCACCGGTATTACAGTGATGGATGAACCTGGCATTCTGAGGGACAAGTTCCAGACCCATTGAGGCCGATCTGGATATTGGCTTGCACATCTTCTTCAAAGATAGCTATCGCTTCGGCAATTACCGCTTCCCGGATATCTTTTGCCTTTTGGGCGGCCAATAAGACCCGGTCAACAGCCCAGGCCAGGTTGACTGCTGTTGGCCGGGCAGCTTTGAGGATGTTTCCAGCCTTTTCCAGATCACGAAGAATGCTTTCACTGCTTCCTGATTGAGCCTGTAATGCAGCCAAAGCCATGCCAAACCCTGCTGCAGATCCGATGGCAGGTGCGCCGCGTATCACCATGGTACGAATGGCTTCTGCCACCTCTCTTGGGTCGGTATATTCCAGATAGACTTCTTCGTGCGGCAGTCGGCGCTGGTCGATCATGCTCAACGAATGCCCCATCCACTTGAGGCTGTAATAGTCTTCCATTTGGTTCCTCCGGCCTGTGCTGCTAATTATCCATTAATTATCAGTGGTTATCTACCACTCTTCAGTGGGATTGGATAACCAAACTGGTGCTTTATCTCCTACCGCCAGATTATCTTCAATGCGGATACCGCCTAATTCGGGGATGTACACGCCCGGTTCGACACTGGTGACCATGCCTGTTTCGAGAATCCCTACCGATTCAGGTCCAAGTTGGGGAACACTTTCATGGTAGCGCCAGCCGACGCCATGCCCGGTACCGTGGATGAAGTATTCACCCAGGCCTGCTTCCATGATGACCTTCCGGGCAGCTGCGTCTGGGGAGCAGAATTTATTTCCGGCAATCAATTGTGCCGCAGCCTCTTTTTGTGCTGAAAGCACTGTATTGTAAACACGTTTTTGATCTTCACTTGGTTTTCCCGCACAAAACACGCGGGTAAGATCGCTCCAGTAGCCATCTGCAACGACTGCCATTTCAATAATGACCAGGTCACCCGGGTCAAATTTTCTCTGTCCGGCCGGGATGAGCATGGATTGGCGCAGGCTGCCTTCCGGCCCGCTGGTTACTTCGGCAAATGCGCGTACAAGCCGGGCTCCCTGAAAACCGCTGCCATTTACCCGGATGGAATTTTCGACAAGGGACGCAGCTTCGACCTCTGACATTCCAGGGTGGATCTTGTCGTTCAGCTCATCCAATCCGATTTGAGCGATTTGGTTGACTAGTTTTAATTTGTCAATATCATGGGGTGATTTTATTGCCCGGGCTGATTCTATCGTGGGAATACAATTCATTAATGAACATCCTGGCATACTCGCCTGAACAATTTCCAACCAGGTTTCATCCGGCAGGTTCATTTCTGCGGATCGGTAAGCTGGAGCACAGGTCTTATAATGTTTTTCCACTCCGATCCGTTTCCCTGCAAGATCATATTGATGATAAATCCCGGAAAGAAAATCGGCATAGGTTTTTTCAAGTGGGTTATCCTGCAAGTGCCCCCAATCGAAGAGTGTTACCCGGGTAGTGTTTGCTTCCACCCAATATTGTTCGCACTCCGGCTGCAATAAAAAGCTGCCCACATCCGGAATATATACTGCAATAGACACCCCATGGACCGGGTATGTCCCGGTCAGGTACACTACATTTTCGGGAAGCATACAAACCATCGCATCGATGCCAGCTAATGAAAGATGTTTGTCTAATCGATGGTTTTTAAGTTGTTCATTCTGGTTTATACTAGACACTTAACAGCCTCCCTGGATTGATGTAATTATACAACGCGGGATCGAACTTCATGGAGTAGGGAAATAATTATGGAACAATCAAGATCGGTGGATTACCACCTCAAGTGGTTCGTGATGGCGGCTGTATCCATGGGGATTTTCCTGGCAACCATCGATGGCAGCATCGTCAATATCGCCCTTCCCACCCTGGTAAAAGAACTGAATACTGATTTCACTACCATCCAATGGGTGGTGCTTGGTTACCTGTTAACGATCACGACTCTGATGTTAAGTATTGGACGCTGGGCAGATATGGTCGGCAAAAAACGCATCTATATTGGGGGTTTTATCATCTTCACCCTGGGTTCGTTGGCCTGTGGAATTTCCACGAATGTTATTATGTTGATCACCTTTCGTGTGATTCAGGCGATCGGAGCGGCCATGATGATGGCCCTGGGGATGGCAATCGTGACAGAGAATTTTCCTCCGAGTGAGCGGGGTAAGGCACTTGGGATTACCGGGTTAATTGTTTCCATCGGCATCATCGCCGGTCCTACGATGGGAGGTTTGATCCTCGGTTCATTCTCATGGCATTGGATCTTTTTTGTAAACCTTCCGGTCGGAATTGCCGGTATTGTCATGGTGATCAAATTTGTTCCGGATGTCATTCCGGGTATTCAGCAGAAGTTCGATTTTCCCGGCGCTGTCAGTCTATTTGTCAGCCTGATATGCCTGCTGCTCGCATTGACTGTCGGCGAAGTGGACGGTTTCCTGACCCTGCCTGTCCTCCTCCTGGCGGCTGGTTTTATTCTCTTTCTGGTGGTATTCATCCGGGTGGAGTCGAACAGTCCGCAGCCGATGGTTGACCTGGCTTTATTCCGGAATACCTTATTCAGCACCAACCTGATCACCGGGGCGATCACCTTTATTGCTTCTGCAGGGACTGTGATCCTGATGCCCTTCTACCTTGAGAATCTGCTGCAATATCCTCCACGCATGGTGGGGATCCTGATGGCTGTTGTACCCGTGGCCATGGGGATTTTCTCGCCCATTTCCGGTGTGCTTTCTGATAAATGGGGTCCCAGGGCTTTGACATTGGCCGGGATGGTGATGCTTTTGGTCGGTTATATTGGGGTTGCTACACTTACTCTCGAAACATCTGCGTGGGGTTATGTGCTCCGCTTCCTGCCTGTTGGAATAGGCATGGGAATATTCCAATCCCCGAATAACAGCGCCATCATGAGCGCAGCACCGCGCGACCGTTTGGGAGTGGCTTCGGGATTGCTCTCCCTGACCCGCACTCTCGGACAGATCACCGGCATAGCTACCTTAGGAGCCATCTGGTCAGCCAGGATCAGTTCCCGCAGTTTTCCGGTTCCGGTCACTTCATCAAATGAAGCTTCTCCACTGATCCAGGTGCAGGCATTGAGCGATACAATGATCGTGGTCATAGTACTGCTTACGTTAGGTATCACAGTCATTACCTGGACATGGTACAAGGAAAGGTCGCTAAAGCAGTTGGAACGTCTACCGCAATAATGCCTCCTCAGGGTTCCTTGATTATGCGGGAACCCTTTTTTTGTCTATAATAAACGTAGAATGCAGAAGTGATCCGGGGCAGGAGGTAAGGATGGTGCATGTACAGGATGAGTTTTCAGGCGAGTCTCGAAACGCTCACTGGAACCGTTTGGCTGCAGGATCAGCCTGGGTCGAAGAATCTTTTGGATTGCGATTATCCCTGCGTGATGCTCCATCAAGTAAACTTTCAGTAGCCCAGATAGATGATTATATTAATCGACCGCGCAGTGATTATTTATGGCTCCCGCCAAAGATCTTTCGTCTCAAGGCGCGAGTCTCACACCCGGCAGGAGAGTTGTTGGGTACAGCCGGGTTCGGATTCTGGAATAATATGGCGCCGCTCTGGGGCACCCACATGGAAGTTAATCCCAACTGGATCTGGTACTACTATGCTTCACCGCAATCCACAATTTCATTAACCAACGGGATTGCTAATGGGTGGAAGGCCTCTGCTGTATATGGAGGAAAAGGCGGGGAAAGAGCGATGGCTGCCGCCAATACATTTATGAAGATCCCGTTGCTTGGCAGGCTGTTGACTGGTGTCAGAATGCCTGCGAAAGAAAAATCTCTCGAGGAATGGGATTTTACCGAATGGCATGAGTTTGAGATCCACTGGCTGCCTGAATCGATCCACTTTCGTATTGATGGTGAGGAGGTACTGGCAGCGAGGGTAAAGGTAAGTGTTCCATTGGCTTTTGTCGCGTGGATCGACAATAATTATGCTACTGTCAAGCCGAATGGAGATTTTGAAGTCGGTTACCTGGCAGTTGGACAGGAACAGAGTCTGATGATCCAATCTCTTGAAATAACATGATCAAGATCCATGGCTAAAATTTGGTCCACAGGCATCTGGCAGTATAAATTAATAATTAATAACACTCCTAAATGCAATTAAGTCCATACTATACGTGGCAGGGTAGCAATCATGACATTAAAGCCGTCCATTTCAGCAGAGCAACAAATATTGGCAGGGATCCAGTCGGGAAAGTATCCAGTTGGCAGTAACCTTCCACCCGAGAGAGAACTGGCGCTTGACCTGCAAGTTACCCGGCCTACTTTACGCGAAGTTTTGCAACGGATCGCCAGGGACGGCTGGTTGGATATCCATCATGGAAGACCCACAAAAGTGCAGAATTATCTGGAAGGTGGGAACCTGACAGTCCTCTCGACTTTGGCTGAAAAAATGGATGAAATTCCAGCAGAACTGATCGACCAGGTCCTGCATCTACGGCTGTTGCTGGCTCCTGCTTACACCCGGCTCGCTGTAGAATATTCGCCAGCGGAAGTTGAAAGATTCACCCAAACCATTGGAGAGGGAATCGAAGATCCGGTTATCCTGGCAAATACTGACTTCCAGCTTCAGAAGCTGTTGAGCCGGTTGAGTAAGAATTCAATATTTGCACTGACTTTCAATAATCTGGAAATGTTGTACACCAAAGCCATGACCAGCATCTATCAGGATGCTGAAGCGCGCAAACAGGCCAGGGTGTATTTTCGAATGATCTTTAAGGCTGCCCGGGCAGGGGAACCGGATGCCGCTGAAGCGGTTACCCGCAGAGTGATGCAGGAATGCATCAACAACCGGGAGGGTAAGAAAATCTAAGGAGGGTGTCATTGAAACGCTGGAATGGGTGGGGAAACACCGAAAAAACGTATCCGTTAGCGGATAGCGCTGCAAGCTATTTATCCGGAATCGTGGGGGATGGACAAATCATAACAGATGCAGGGATGGATGATGTAATCCAAAAAGTACCTGTAAGCCGCCTGCCGCACCATGTTTTGATCAATGAATCGGCCGAGGAAAGGTTGATTCATAGCCGCGGACAGAGCCTGCCCGACTGGGTAGTATTACGGCATGGGAGAATCCCGGTATTTACTGATGGGGTGGCTTATCCGGAAGACCGGGAACAGGTGGCGGACCTGCTTCAAATGGCAAGGCGCCATCACTTTACCGTAATTCCGTATGGCGGGGGGAGCAGCGTGCTCGGACATATCAACCCGGTTGGCGGTCAGCCGGTACTGACATTGGATATGGGTCGGATGAACCGAATGTCGGATATTGACAAGGTCAGCCGGACTGCGAAGATTGGAGCAGGTGCATCCGGACCGCAAATTGAAACAGAATTAAACAGGCAGGGATATACGCTGGGGCATTTTCCGCAGAGTTTTGAATATTCCACATTGGGCGGCTGGGTGGCCACACGGTCAGTGGGGCAGCAATCGTATCGGTATGGGCGCATCGATGAAATGCTGCTCGGATGCGAGATGCAGACACCCCACGGGCCATTTGATCTACCAGCCATACCTGCCAGCGCTGCCGGTCCAGACCTGAAGCAGATCGTTCTCGGTAGCGAAGGACGACTAGGTGTGATCACCTCCGCCACTGTGCGGGTACACCGCCTGCCGGAAGAGGAGCATTTCTACTCAGTCTTTTTCCCGGATTGGCAAAGCGGAGCTGATGCTGCCAGGGAGATCGTGCAAAACCAGGGTGGATGTTTCCATGTTGCGGTTGGCGGACAGTGACGAAACAAACACAACCCTGCAATTATCCGGCAAGGAAAAGTTGGTAGATCTGGCAAATAAAGGATTGAACCTGATCGGAATCGGGGCTGAACGCTGCCTGTTGATCTACGGAGTGACCGGCAGACCTAGAATCGTGTCACCTGGCATACAGGCAGGTGCAGTCGATCAGCCGCAAGCACAAGGGCTTTCCGGTGAATTTCTTCATCGGTCACACCTGGCAAAAGTCCAGATTTTTAACACCTTACCTGCGCAACACACTCTGGGAAGCAGGTTATGCACTTGACACTCTTGAAACTTGCTTGAGTTGGAGCACCGTTCTGGAATGCATGCGCGAAATAAAAGCCACAATTGCTGGCAGCATGCAGCAGGAAGAGGAGAAGATCCTGGTCTTCGCCCACCTGTCGCATCTCTATGAAGAAGGCGCCAGTTGTTACGTTACCTACCTCTGGCGCAGATCGCCTGACCCGGATGAAACATTGCAAAGCTGGACAAATATCAAAACCGGAGCCAGTCAGGTGATCGTCAAACATGGCGGGACGATCAGCCACCAGCATGGTGTGGGCATTGACCACGCTCCCTATCTCTCTGCAGAAAAGGGGAAGCAGGGAATGGAACTGATCCAGACCATTTGCAGCAGCCTGGACCCGGATGGAATTATGAACCCCGGAAAATTGGTTAATCCTCCTACTAAATAACATCTGGCGGTGATTATGATGTATAGACCTGAACAGCGTGAAGAAATCTGGAACACTTTGCAGCAGCCATGGGATATCATGGTCATCGGCGGTGGGATCACCGGTGCAGGCATCTTCAATGCGGCAGCCAGGGCAGGGCTGAAAGTACTGTTGGTGGAAGCGCATGATTATGCCTTTGGCACATCCAGCCGCAGTTCCAAGCTGGTGCATGGCGGGTTCCGCTACCTGAAGAACCGCCAATTCAGTGTTACCCGTGAATCAGTCCGGGAACGCGAGAGGCTGCTGCGCCAGGCGAAATATCTTGTCACGCCATTATATTTCCTGCTGCCCAGCCTGGGATTCAGCCGGGCGACACGGCAGGTGTTTCGATTGGGAGTGACCATCTATGACCTGCTGGCACCCAAGTGGGCGCACGGGGACCTCTCCCCGAAGCAGATCCATAGAATCTGCCCGCAGTTGACCAATGACAGGTTAAATGCCGGTTTCTATTATTATGATGCAGAGGTGGATGATGCCCGCCTGGTCTTGAGGGTCATCCAGGAAGGTATTGCAGCCGGCGGTACCGCGTTGAACTATACCGGTGCAGAGACGCTGCTCTTCCAGCAAAACGGACAGGTGGCAGGCGCTTTGCTGCGGGATAACGCTCCTTCCGGAAATGGTCGGACGGCTGAAGTATTTGCCCGGGTGGTCATCAATGCCACCGGCCCCTGGTCGGATGAATTACGCAGACAGGTCGACCAGCCGCCGCGCATTCGTAAGCAGCGCGGCAGCCACCTCATCTTCCCATGGGCAAAATTACCACTGGCGCAGGCCATCACCTTACTGCACCCGCGTGATAAACGCGCCATGTTCGTCTTCCCGTGGGAGGGAGTCACAGTCATTGGTACGACTGACCTGGATCACCCGCATGAACTTGAAGTGCAGCATCCGGAACCAGCCATCACAACCGACGAAGTCGGATATATCCTGGAGGCGGTCAATTACCTCTTCCCGGACAGTCAGCTTGGCAGGGAGGATGTGCTTTCTTCCATTTCCGGGCTACGCCCGATCGTGACCAGCGGGGAAAACAACCCGTCCAAAGAATCGCGGGCGCATACCCTGTGGAATGATCGTGGATTGTTGACAATCACCGGCGGGAAACTGACTACATATCGCCTGATGGCCTTTGAAACCCTGGAAGGCTGCCGTACTGTTTTGAGCGGCGCACCCATCTTCAATAAAAACCAGCCTTTGCTTGACCAATCCCCGGTCACCAAAGTAATAGGCATGGATGATCCAACCTGGCACAGGTTGCTGGGTCGTTATGGTCAAATTGCGATTGATCTGGCAGGCGCATGCCCGGATGAAGAATTAGCCAGCGTGGAAGGTCTGCCGGCATTGTGGGCAGAACTACGTTGGGGGGCCAGGCAAGAAGGTGTGGTGCACCTTGATGACCTTTTGCTGCGCCGCACCCGGTTCGGATTAACGCTTCCCGAAGGCGGTGCCGGACAGATGGAACGCATCAGGGCAGTTGTCCAGTCGGAATTACGCTGGCAAGACCCAACCTGGCAGTTCGAAGAAGCCCGTTACCGGGCTTTATGGAAAGAGTGCTACTCTCTGCCTGAATGAATAAAGACCGCCGGGTTCTTGGCACCGGCGGTCTTTTCTAGGGAGGATCGATATTATTGAGGGGGAAGAAGCACTGCATCGATCACGTGGATCACGCCATTGGAAGCTTTAACATCTGTAATGATAACTTCCACTGTGTCGTTCAAGTACACCTTACCGTCCATTACCTTGATAGTGACGGGTTTCCCGAGGACTGTATCTGCTGATGTGAGGGTAACTACGGTTTCAGCGAGTACTTCACCGGATACCACATGATACAGCAGGATATCCTTCAACGCCGGGATGTCTTTCAAAAGTGCTTCCACTGTACCAGCGGGAAGTTTGGCAAAGGCATCATCAGTCGGGGCGAATACTGTGAAGGGACCTTCACCCTTGAGGGTATCGATCAATTCCGCGGCGGTCAGGGCTGCAGCCAGGGTGGTGAAACGGCCGTCAGCGACTGCTGTATCGACAATATCCTTTTCCATCATGGCTTCTTCAGATGGAGGAAGGAGAACTGCATCGATGACATGAATAACGCCATTTGAGGCTTCGATGTCGGTAATGATTACCTGGGCGTCATTGACATAAACTTTGTCCATGTCCACCTTTATAGAGACCGGTTTGCCGAGAACTGTGTCTGCAGATTCTAGCGTGACCACATCGGCAGCCATTACTTTACCGGAAACAACATGGTAAAGAAGGATGTCGGTCAGGGCGGGAATATCTGCCAGGAGGCCTTCAACTGTGCCAGCGGGTAACTTGGCGAAAGCATCGTCGGTGGGGGCGAAGACCGTGAAGGGACCTTCACCGGATAATGTTTCAACTAATCCAGCGGCTTGAACTGCGGCTACCAGGGTGGTAAAACGGCCATCAGCCACTGCTATATCGACAATGGTTTTCGGCATTTCAACAGGTGCGGGTACTTCAGTCGGAACAGCAGTGGGTTCCGGTAATGGTTCTGCGGTGGGGGCCGGGGTGGCTGGTGCACATGCGGCCAGGATCATGGATGCTGTCAGGACTACCGATAAAAGGGTAAAGCGTTTCATTTCTAATCTCCTTTAGTAATGATTGTTTTTTGGTAAACCTTTGTTTACCGTTTGTTGAATATATATTACAAGTTTGTATAAACTTAATCTATAATATGTATAATGTTTGTTGTATGTCTTGATTTTTCTGGATTATATTCGTGACAGTTTTCTGCTACCGGATGCCGCGGGCTGTGTTGTATAATGAATCCATCCTTTTAAGAAAGGGAACAAACATGAACGAATCCCCCCTGATCCTGGCTATTGATAATGGCACACAAAGTGTGCGTGCTTTGTTGTTTGACCTGCAGGGCAACCTGGTGGAAAAAGTGCGTATTCCATCTACCGGCATATATTTCCACCGAGCCGGGCATGTCGGAGCAGGACCCGCAGATATTCTGGGATGCGGTCTGCCAGGCTTGCCAGCAATTGTGGCAAAAATTCGGCGTGGATAAGGGCAGAGTGGTGGGTGTTGCCCTGACCACGCAGCGCTCCACGGTCATCAACCTGGGCGAGGATGGGCAACCCCTGCGCCGGGCGATCACCTGGATGGACAACCGCCGGACATTCGGATTGAAACCTGTCAGCGGCCTCTGGGGAGTGTTGTTTGCTTTATCCGGGATGACCGAGACAGTCTCCTACCTCCAGGCGGAAGCCGAGTGCAACTACGTCCGCACCCACGAACCGGAGATCTGGAAGAAAACGCATAAATATGTGCTCCTTTCGGGGTACCTGACCCATAAGTTGACCGGCCGCATGGTGGATTCCACCGGCTGCCAGGTAGGGTATATCCCGTTCGACTATAAAGCGAAAAAGTGGAGCAGCAAGCTGGATTGGAAATGGCAGGCTGTCCCGATGGATAAATCCATCCTGCCTGATCTGCTGCCGCCAGGATCGATTCTGGGTGAGATCACGCCCGAAGCCAGCCGCGACACCGGGATTCCAGCCGGTCTGCCGTTGATCGCTGCTGCGGCGGACAAAGCCACCGAAGTGATCGGTGCGGGCTGCATCGACCCGAATATTGCCTGCCTCAGCTACGGCACTACAGCCACCATCAATACCACCCACCGCAAATACGTGGAAGTCATCCCGCTGATTCCGCCTTATCCGTCGGCAGTGCCGGATGCCTACAGCATGGAGATCCAGGTGTACCGCGGCTACTGGATGGTGAGCTGGTTCAAGCAGGAATTTGGAGCGCTGGAGCAGCTGGCAGCAGACGAGCGCGGCGTGGAAGCTGAGATCCTCCTGGAAGAGATGGTAAAGGGGATCCCGCCCGGCTCACTGGGATTGATGCTGCAGCCGTTCTGGTCACCGGGGTTGAAGTACCCGGGACCGGAAGCCAAGGGCGCCATCATCGGCTTTGGGGACGTGCATGGCAAGGCTCATGTCTATAAGGCCATCCTCGAAGGGGTGGCATACGCGCTGCGTGAAGGCGCGGAGCGCACCGAAAAACGCAGCGGGGTGAAGATCACCGAGGTGCGCGTGGCAGGTGGCGGAAGCCAGAGCGAGACCGCCATGCAGTTGACCGCGGATATCTTCGGGCTGCCGACTGCCCGCCCGCATGTGTATGAAGCCTCCGGTCTGGGGGCAGCCATCGATGCAGCAGTGGGGCTGAAGCTGTACCCCGATTTTGACAGCGCCGTAAAGGGCATGACCCGCATCGGCAAGGTATTTGAACCCAACCCGGAAGCGAGCAAGATCTACGATGAGCTGTTCCACAAGGTGTACCGGCGCATGTACAGCACATTGAAGCCGCTGTATGAGGAGATCCGCAGCATCACGGGCTACCCGCCGGGATATTAGCGGTTTTCACCACAGAGTGTGCTGGGTATACAAAGAATTATTAATTACGATTCTTAATTTTCCTGTTTTTAATTGCCCTTCAGGACGAACTTTTTATATAATTAATTCTATCTTTTCCATTCTCTCACGCAGAAACAGGGCTGTTCAACCAAGGAGGTTGAAATGAATGTGTCGTTTTTACCCCTCATCCTGGGTATTGGTTTCCTGGCTTTCAGCATTTATAAGATATGGAAATTTGTCGAATTAATGCGCAGAAGATCTGCCAGCAGCACATGGCCGGTGATCGCCGCAGAGGTGGTGGCAAAAAAAGTTGCCGAAAGCAGGTCCACCAAAGGCGGGACATCCTATTTCCCTGAGTTTACCTACAAATATTCAGTGATGGGAATGGAATTCCAAAAAGAAACCCGTATAAGCGGCATGTATTCCAGGAAAAGCGCTGAAGATGCAGTTTACAATATGGGGAATTCCATCGAACTGAGGTACAACCCGCAAAACCCCAAGGAACATATCTCGGTGCTGGACAAGATCAATGTATGGGATATATTATTGATCATTGCAACTCTGGCGCTAGCGCTATTCTCGTTGGTACCGTTATTTATGTAAGTCTGCCTGATCAATAACTTTTCATTAAAATTAGGCCGGGTTGAGCCGGTTCCCGAGCCTGTGGAGGGATTTCCGAAACCGGACACTTAGGAGTTGGATTTCGCTTCACTCAATCCAACCTACGAGGAGTGGATCAGCTGCGAGGGCATGCTCCTGCTGGGGGTCATCATCTCAGTACTGACCTTCCGCTGGGTATGAGGATGGCTGACGGCTAAATTAGAAAATGGTGCAGCTTACAAAGGGAGAAAGTTAAGGATAAAGAGCAATAACAATACTGGTGGATCCCGGTTCTTTTCGCTTGGGAGTGGTTGTGAATATATAAGTTATATCAGATTTTGGGCGTGTAACTCTCTAATTGATGCTGGCACTAAATTGTTTCAATACATAAGAATAGAACATTAAATACGCTCTGAGATATTTCTGGAAAACGATTTGCAATTGTCGTTGTTAGTGTTATGTTATGAGCGCTGTGGTTTCTAATACAATAACTAAGGCAGACGTCCCTATATAAGGAAGTAATATTTTTTGGAGCATCAAATATGAACTTGTTATCGAGAAGATCAATAATGGTTTTCTCAAAATCTATTTTTTCCTGACTCTCTTTTGCATTTACAAGATTTTTTTCGCAATCACCTTCAACATTTTCAATTTTGCTTGTAATTAGTAACCTATTTGCTAAGTGAAAGAATTTCCATTCATTCACTCCATGGAGAGGCGGTATTTTTGTGTATATTGTTTTATCAATAACTAATACTAAATCAAAAAGAAGATTTAATTCATATAAACCCGCAAAATCAGAACTAATAATGTCTATGCCTAACATTAGTTGTTGGTCAATCTTGGTTAAAGCATGTGTGAAAGAAAAAAGAATATCATCAGATGGTGGAGCAGATGTAAACTTGTTAAATATCTGTTCTTTAGATATATTCCGTAAGTTGACACTATTATATTTATTAATAAAAGTATCTAGACGATTCCATAAATGCATGACAAAAGGGTTTAGGTAATTTGATTTATTATCGTCCAAGCGTACCGTTTTCTCTGCAGGTGTTCCAGGTTTCACCAGTTTGTGTGTACATTGGTCTTCTTTAAAGGACTTATGAATTAGAAAAAATCCTTTATCTAGCTCGCCATTAATAATGGCTATTTTTGCCCAAAAGAAAAAAATTGACCCCCTATGGAGAGGTCTCCCTCTAGTTTCCCTCCAAGTATTAAAAATAATTAGGATCTTTCCCCAAAATTCTTGAGCATCATGTAATAATCCCAATTGTTCATATGCATTAGAAATTGGAGTAAGGTAATTTACTACGGAGTCGTGTTTTGAGAATTCTTCTTCATCGGCGTGTAAGAATTTTCTATCAAAGTATTCAAGTATTCCTTTTTCCAAATCCGGAAAATACTTTTCATTTATATAACTAAACCTCATATTAGGTGAATTAAAAAATCTAGTATGAAATTCAGATAATACCGATTTCATCCCTCCATCATCTATATCTTCATATTTTGAATCAGGAATAATATTCTCAGCCATAGTTGACCAACTTTTAATTAATTATATATTTAGAAATTTCAATAATGAATTTACCCCATTCTAATTAATTATATACCTTCCACTAAAATAATTAATATAACTTTAGAGCAACAATTTCTGAAATGTCCTTTATGAATGGTATTTTTGAATATTAATCTTTTTGTTTATGACGATGTTTGCATCCCCGTAGTGTATTTGCATGGACCCTCACCTCGCGCGTGTCTTTGACCGTGAGGTCTCCGACAAGTACCCATATAACCACAACGACAATGATGAACTGCCGTTTAGCCCCTCCGACTGGACATGCTTGGTTTCGTCTATATAATGAATGTTAATAAACTTGGCATATTTCCAAAATGCCAGATGGAGGGGAACACTGGTATGAAAAACTACATAATATTAGCAATATTTTTGATCTTTTTTGTAATTCTTGCCAACGGATGTAGTCCGGTTAATCCTACTGCGACTTTTGCACCTGTTGATCAAACCTATACTTCAACGACAAAAACCCAGACTATCCCAATCGTTCCCAACAATCCAACACCAACTCCCCACGGAAAAACGCTGACCGTCACCAGCGCGGATGATACGGGACCAGGTACACTACGCCAGGCAATGCAGGATGCGCTGCCAGGAGATGCGATCATCTTTGATGCCACAATTTTTCCACCCAACGCGCCAGTTATTATTAGTCCACTATCTCCCCTGCCGGAGCTTTCCCAGGGAAGCATTACCATTGATGCCAGCAGCGCCAGCGTGATCCTGGATGGTTCGACCATGACTGGCGGGGGAGATGGCCTAACCATCACCTCCAATGGGAATACCATCATGGGATTGCAGATTATTGATTTTCCAGGTAATGGAATTTCTTTGCAGAACGCTGCTCAAAAAAACAGTATCGGTGGAGATCGGAACATCGGGGGCGGACAATTGGGGCAGGGTAACCTTCTCAGTGGAAACAAAGAGAGGGGAATTGTGCTAGGTGGAGAGAGCTCTTTCAACATCATCACTGGAAATTTCATCGGTACCGATGTGAGTGGCACACTAGATTATGGAAATGGCATGGATGGACTTCATATGAATAGGGCCAGTGATAACCAGGTACTTAATAACCTCATCAGCGGCAACGACGGTCACGGGATGGACCTGTGTTGCTCAGAAACAACCCGGAATAATACAATTAGCAGAAACCTGATCGGTACTGATATTACCGGAACAGCTGTTTTAGGTAATTTTGGCAGCGGTATTGCAATACACGACGGGGCAAACCATAATGTAATTGGCCCAGAAAACCTGATCGCCTTCAATGGTGGTAATGGAATAGAGGTGGGAAATCCGTCTACTTTAAGTAATACAATTTCGCAAAATAGCATTTTCGATAACAAAGGATTGAGTATTAATTTGTGGGATGGAGGAAATGAGGTTTTAGCCGATCCAAACATTTTCGACA
This sequence comes from uncultured Chloroflexia bacterium, assembly GCA_963757065.1. Lineage (GTDB taxonomy): Bacteria > Chloroflexota > Anaerolineae > Anaerolineales > Anaerolineaceae > PNON01. The sequence goes on from CAVWQC010000005.1 coordinate 217,882, forward strand.
TTGACGCAGGTGCTGGTACTGTCACCGGATGGGCGTGTTCGGACTGTATCGTCGAATTTTTCTCAGATCGAGATAGGCAAAATCCATATTATGAGGGGCAAGTTAAAACGGATAACACGGGTAACTTTGCATTCAGTAAAGGTAAGGCTTTTGACTCTCCAGTTTTATTCGCAACGGCCACAGATATTCATGGCAACAGTAGTAAATTCTCGCTGTCGACAACCGGTATTAATAGAACCCTGGTTACGCAAACCGGAAATGGTCTGCCTATACTTCCCATCAAGCCATTAATCTCAGGTGATCTCGCAGATAATGGAATTGGAGTAACCCTGGGATGGTCAACCGATTGTACTAGTGGTTATTTGATGGATGAATTTTTAAATATAGGAGCAAAAAGAGTAAAAGTCGCGGTCAGCGAACTGGAACCGGAGTCGAATCTTGGTGGGAAAAAGGTAACGGTGGACTGGAGCACACCCGAATTCTCCATCACTCCAAACCAGGAAAGCTGTATCAATACATATCTCAATAATGGCGTATCCATCACTTACATTCTTTCATTCTGGGATAAAGCGAATCATCCAGATGGTTGGCAGCCTCAAGTCTCGAGATTCCAAACACAGGGTGAAATCGACCGGTATTTGGAATATGTGCGTTTTATTGTCAATCATTTCAAAGGCCGGATCGAGCACTATGAAATGTGGAATGAGCCAAATAATAAAACACCTTTACAGTGGATCCAGGCGGCTGATTATATCAACCTGGTTAAACAAACCATCCCAGTAATTCATCAAGAGGATCCTGAAGCAAAAATTGTCATTGGTGGAATTGTTTTACAGCAGCCGGAAGATCGTGATTACCTCTTTAAACTTCTTGAGTCAGAATTGATGCCCCTGGTGGATGTCGTCTCGTGGCATGCGATGTTTGGGGTTTCGCCTAAAAATAATGCAGAATACTACTATGGTTATCCAGCCTTAATTCAGAGTATCAAGGATGCGGCAGCCTCCCATGGTTTCAAGGGAGAATTTTGGGGCGATGAATTACTCTGGCGAAGCCCTGATTGTTACTGGTGTTATCCAGGTGATCCACTGGACAGCAATATCGTGGCTGCCAAGTACCACTTACGGGGTATCTTGATCCACCTGGGATTGGGACTTAAAGCAGCAAGTTACCGGCAATTCAACACTCAGGGTAGACTCATACACTGCCATCCGGAATTTGAGCACAACCATGGCTGGTACCAACCCGGTTAATTTACCGGTAGAAATCTTGAGTGAGATCGGGCAAACAGTGAGTTATGCTTTTTCACTTCCGAATGGGGATAAGTATCTGGCTATATGGAACGATAACATAGCGGTCGATGAAGATCCCGGAAATCCCATGACGATCAAAATAACGGGATATTCAGGCTGGCAGGCTAAAGGAATAGATACCCATTTGGGATATGAACAAAACCTCATTACCAAAGATGAAAACGGTGATTTGATCATAGAAGATCTTCTGATAAAGGATTATCCAATCATTATTCAGCTTTCAAAATAGAATGATTATTTTATGACCTTAGTTGGCGCTGGTGTTAGCATCCCCGAAGTGTAACGGAGTGAGTCTAACCGAGCGCGTTTTGATCCAATTGTTACTCATTTGTTTCCATATCAACCTGTCATTAATGACAGCTAGACAACCACGTTTTTGTGCTTATAATTGATTATAGAACATATAATCTAAGAATTAATTCTAAATTTTCGCAATACAGAACATTAAATTACAAATGACGAACGAAGTGAGGAATGCAGCCCCGATGCGATCCGACGAAGTCGGGATGCAGGCGGGGCAAAAAGAGAGAATAGAAAAAAGAGAATTGTGATTAGTGATTGGTCGCTCAGTAAAAGCCAGATTCTTAGCAATGCCACAATAAAAAAAAAGGAGGGACTAAAATACTGGTTGAAATTTGTTGTTGATTCTTCAGGTTGTGTGTAAAATTAACCTGCAATTATTGCGATCATCCATCGAAAACATTCCGGCCATTTCACTTCGGGGTGGTAATTGATCAATGTTTTCCTGCAGGGTGGATATAGCTGGCGGGGCTTATTGAGGGATACATAACAAACTGGGAACACATAGACGCACAGGTCGGCCAAACCATGCATATTTAGTACAAATCCGGGTATTCAATTCAAATAGAGAGACAAATATGAAGCATCGACTTTCCATCCCAGCCACCTTCAAACAAATTGCCGCACGGATCAGCCTGGCATTGGTCATCTCCATCGCCGGATTCTTCGCCTCCCCTCCCGGTCTGGTACAAGCTGCCTCGATCACGGTGAACACAACTGCTGACGAATATGGCACAGGTGTAACCTGTTCGCTGCGCGAAGCGATCACAGCGGCGAATACCGATGCAGCTTTTGGCGGGTGCTCTGCTGGCAGCGGCGCGGATACGATCTCCCTCCCAACCGGTATATACACATTGACCATTCCCAATGCCGGCGGGTTGAACGAAGATGACAACTCCACCGGAGACCTGGATATCAATGCTAATTTGACCATTACAGGTGCTGGATCAGGATCCACCATCATTCAGGCAGGTTTTTCAGCCGGAGCAGGAATTGACAAAGTCCTGGCGGTCAACCCGTACTGTATCAACCCGGTGAATGCCACCATTGATGGTGTCACCATTCGATATGGACGTAATACGCAGGCGTCCGGTTCAGCCGATTTCAGTCAAACCGGCGGTGGGCTCGATTATTGCGGGGTTGGAAATGGTAGTTTCGTTTTCATTAATTCTATTGTTTCTGACAACACCAATGTGTATGGTTATGGCGGCGGGATGAATGTGGATGGGATAACCGGTCATACCGGCTCGATCACGATCGACCATGTCACCTTCTCAAACAACCAGACCCTTAGTTCGACCTTTGACTCTACCGGCGGAGCATTGAATTTATTCGGCTATCAACCAGTTATCACCATCACTAACAGTACTTTCCAGAATAATTCCAGCCCGTCCAACCGCAGGGGCGGGGCGATCCATTATCGGCCCTCCTATGGTGGATCGCTGCAAGTCAACAATTCCATATTTATTAATAATAGTTCCGGTGAAGGCGGGGCGTTGGCTTTGATCACTACCGGATTGCCATCTCCGGTGACAATCCAGAATTCGTTGATCAGCGGAAATATAGCCAGCGGGATAGGGATAGGTGGCGGCATCAGCTCTGACCGGCCATTGACTCTGGTGAATAATACCATTACCGCCAATTCAGCAGGCATCCAGGGTGGCGGTGTTGCCAATTACGGTACGCTGACCATGGGTCATAATACCATCAGCGGAAACAGCTCTCCCAGCGGAGCCGGCATCTATAATGGCGCTGGAACAGCGACATTGATCAATACGATCATTGCCAACCATGCCGGACCGGATTGTACAAATATCGCTTCACTCAATGCCAGCGACCATACCCTGATCGAGGATAACTCCTGCAGTCCCAGCCTGTCTGGAGCTCCTCTCTTATCTCCCCTTGGAAACTATGGCGGCAGCACCCAAACCATGGCTCTGTTGCCTGGTTCCAAAGCGATCGACGCAGCAGCCAACTCCGGATGCGCGCTCACCGATCAGCGCGGGTTATCCCGCCCGGTTGGTTCGGCCTGTGATATCGGGGCATTTAAATCGAATGGATTTACCCTGGGCAACCTCAGCGGCACTCCCCAGAGCGCCGTGGTCAACAGCGCTTTTCCCAATCCATTGGCTTTGACGGTCACTGCCATCAATGCAGGAGAGCCGGTGAATGGTGGCACAGTCAGCTTTACCCCACCCGGAAGCGGCCCGAGCGCGGCTCTCAGCGGCAACCCGGCAACGATCTCAGGCGGAACAGCCAGTGTCACTGCGACTGCCAACGGTTCAACCGGCGGTCCGTACAATGTGGCAGCCAGCACTACAGGTGCCGGCATCCCGGTGAATTTTGCCCTGACAAATACCCCAATGCAATTATCCATCAATGATGTATCTGTCAATGAAGGCAATTCCGGCACAACTACCTTTACCTTTACTGTCTCTCTACCGGCACCGGCACCGTCAGGCGGGGTTACCTTTGATATCGGAACTGCCAATGGCACAGCAACGATCGCGAATAGTGATTATGTAGGCCTGGCCACGACCGGAGCAACCATCACTGCCGGGAATACGACCACACCATTTATTGTCACTGTCAATGGCGACCTTTTTAACGAAGGCGACGAGAATTTTTATGTGAACATTACCAATGTGACCAATGCAGCCGTTTTGGATGGCCAGGGAGTGGGAACGATCGTCAACGACGATATATCCCCCGATCCGATGGTGATCAACTTTTCTGCCACTTCTCCTTCCACAAGCCTGGACATACCCATCACTTCTTTTACCGCATTCGATGATGTGGGGGTTACCGGGTATATGATCACCCAATCTTCCACCGCGCCTAATTCAGGCGATGCCGGATGGACGGGAACTGCTCCGGTTTCTTATTCAGTCTCCGCGGACGGATCGTATACACTCTACTCGTGGGTGAAGGATGCTGATGGTCATGTTTCTGCTCTGTTCGGATCCCCGGTTACTGTTCTTGTGGATACAACTGCACCAACAGCAGTGATTTCTTCCTCTGCAACAGACCCGACCCATACATCGCCCATTCCGGTCACGATCACCTTTAGCGAACCTGTCTGCGGCTTTGATTCATCCACCGGTGTCGATCTCAATGTAACCAACGGCACGACCAGCACCCTGACATCAGGCAGCAACGGTTCCACTGTCTACACCTTCAATATGACTCCCGGTGGGCAAGGGCTTGTGAGCGTTTTTCTCCTGTCCGGCAGTGTATTTGATGGCGATTGTGTTACTCCCCTGAATTACAATAATTCAAATTCAGCCACCTACAGTATCACATACAATTCGGTCAGCCCTACAGTTACAATTGAACAGGCAGTTGGGCAGGGTGACCCGACCAATGCCACCTCCATCAACTTCACCGCGACATTTAGCGATACAGTCACCGGTTTCACCGGTTCTGATGTTGATCTGAATGCCAGCACTGCTCCCGGGACGCTCAGTGCGGTTGTGACCGGTAGCGGCACCACATACAATGTCGCTGTCAGCGGTATGACCGCGGATGGGGCTGTGATCTCATTAATTCCAGCCGGGGCAGCCCAGGATGCAGCCGGAAATCCAAACACGGCATCCTCCTCTGTGGATAATACGGTAACTTATATCTCCGGTCCCCTGAATGTGACCGTCAGCCAGGCAACCGGGCAAAATGATCCGACGAATTCTTTACCGGTTAACTTTACGATAGTGTTCAGCAGGCCGATCAATACTGCCAGCTTCACACCAGCCGATGTTACTCTGGGTGGGACTGCACCAGGTTCGATGACGGCAGTCATCACCGAAATAGCACCCAACAATGGAACAACTTTCAATATTGCTGTCAGCGGAATGACCGGAACAGGTACTGTTACAGCTCTTATCGCGGCAAACAGGGTTCAAGACCCGGCAACCATTAATAATGATGCGAGCACCAGTACAGACAACAGTGTGACGTATGACCCCGGAGTTCCAACCATTTCCGGGACGAACTTAAAAGCGACCCTCTCTCCTGGGCCAAACATCATCACCGTGAAATTCAATGAGACTGTATACGATAATCCATTAAGTGACATTGAAACAGATGATGTAACCAATCCGAATAACTATTTCCTGCTTGAAAAAGGCGCCAATAGCGCCAGTGAACGAAGCACCTGCAATGTGAATCCGCAGCCACCGTCAGATGATGTCTACATCTCTATCAATCATGTCGATTATGATAATGCCACATTCACCGCAACCTTGGCCATCAATGGCGGTACCGCCTTACCTTTGGGAAACTATGAACTGTTTGTCTGTGGAACCACCTCCATTGTGGATCTGGCTGGAAATGCGATCAATAATGGTATCTCTGATTACACCTACAACTTCAGGGTGATCGCTGCCAGAGCCAGCCTGCCTGCCACAGGTTTCGCTCCTGATCGGGTTACCATTCTACCTGCACAGCCGGAAGGCAAAGCCTATGCCAAAAAAGATATGTGGCTGGAAATCCCGGCGTTGGGGATTGAGCAACCCATTGTTGGTATACCCAAACTGGATGGATGGGATGTGAGCTGGCTCGGAAACCAGATCGGGTATCTGAATGGAACCGCTTATCCCACCTGGGCAGGTAACTCTGTCCTGACAGGGCATGTCACCAACAGCAACGGTGACCCCGGTCCGTTTGCGAAACTGGGAACATTGAAATGGGGTGATCGGGTTATCATCCACGCATTCGGGCAGGAATACATCTATGAGATACGGAGTGTAGACCGCTGGACGAACCCCAAAGACACCAGGATGCTGGAAAAGCATGAAGAACTGCCGTGGGTGACCATGATCACCTGTACCGGATACGATGCGAAAACCGGGACATATCGCTGGCGGACGGTGGTAAGGGCAGTACAGATGAGAATAGAAAATGAAGATCGTGATTAGTGATTGGTCAATTAGTAAAAGCCATATCCTTCGTAGCGTTGGAATGATAGAAAAGAAAAGAGAAAACGTAGGTCGGGTTGAGGGGTTGCTCCCGAAACCCGACAAAACGGGGTTGGATTTCGCTTTGCTAAATTCAACATACTAGAAGGATGGAACTAAGAATCGGTTGACCTTTCGGTCAAGAGCCTCCCCGGACAAAACACCGGGATCTCCGCTTCACTCCAACGTGCGGTGTCTCCTCCATTCCATTTCGGGGATCTGCGAGGTCTATCTCTGCCGCTCTACGGGGATGCTACGCAAACACCGGCACGAACGAAGATCCGGACAGTAGAAAAGCACGGTTATTCCAAGCCAGTCATGATACCCTGGTCACAAAACGAGGATGATTTCCAGTGTTAGGTATTAAGTTGAGGATCAGGGTGGATGACAGATTTCTATCGCTCTTGAATTCATGAAAATTACTTGCGAATGAATTGGATTCAGATAGGTATGTCCAATTCTGCAACCCGCAAAACTTTCCTTAATGACCAAACTACAATTATTTACCCGGCTTTTATTGCAGTTCCACGCAGAATTTGTAATTATATTGATTACAGAAAATACCATTGAATATATTTGATGAATTGAAAACCGGCAATTCACTTTTTGTGAATTCAATGGTCTTGTGTTGTAAACATTTACTGGTCCATTCTCAAGTTGGGATCAACCATGTTTTCAATGCTTCAGGATGGAACTTAATTGACGATAATTAAATTTTGAAAAGTATTTTTTACTCATGGTAGAATGCCCTTAAAAACAAATGTTTGGAGATAAAATATGGTCTTTGGAGTTACAAGAGAATTAAGATCACTTTACGGTAATAAACCTGGACTAACAGGTATTTTACATAAATATCAGATCATGCTGGTAGAAGATGAAGTTATTGTTGCCCTGGATGTCAGGCAACGCCTGGAGGCATTGGGTTATATCGTTGTTGCCCATGCAAGCAGCGGGGAAGAAGCAATTATGTTTGCGTCTGAAATTGCCCTGGACCTAATATTAATGGATGTCAGGCTGCGCGGGAAAATGGATGGGATCGATGCTGCTGCAAAAATCCGGGAACACCATGATATTCCCATCATCTATCTGACGGCTTTCGCAGATGAAAATACACTCAGCAGAGCGAAATTAACTGAAGCCTATGGCTATTTAATAAAACCATTTGAAGATCGGGAATTGAGGTCTTCAATAGAAATGGCACTATACAAATATCAAATAGAAAAAAAGTTAAAGGAAAGTGAAGAACGGTACGCACTGGCAACTCGTGCCGCCAATGATGGAATTTGGGATTGGGACCTCATTACCGATGAGGTCTATTACTCACCCAGATGGATCAGTATGTTAGGACTTGAGGAACAGGCTGTAAAGAATAATCCAGACGAATGGCTGGACCGAATTCATTCTGACGACCGGGATGGGTTCATCAAAGCTCTGAATTCTCACCTTTCAGGGAGTACAGACACCCTTGAATGTGAATACCGCATATTGCACCACGATGGTGGTTACAGGTGGATGCTGTGCAGGGGATTGGTAGTTACCACCAATAAACAAAAACCTTACCGCATTGCCGGTTCCCAATCTGATATTACCAACCGGAAGCGGATGGAGCAGGAATTAATTCATAAAGCTCTCCACGATGAACTCACCGGGTTACCCAACCGGGCTTTGTTCGAAGATCGGTTACTTAACTGCTTGGACCAATTTAGAAGACAACCGAAAAAATTGGCAGCGGTTTTGTTCTTGGATCTGGATAACTTTAAATTCGTAAATGATAATTACGGCCATGGATGTGGTGACGATTTATTAATTAGGATCGCAAGAATTCTTGAAACATGCCTGCGTCCAGGTGACACAGTTTCACGATTTGGTGGAGACGAGTTTGCGATCCTGGTTGACAATATGGATTCATCAGCTGATCCAAATCATATCGCTAACCGGATCCAGACTGAACTATCCTCCCCGATTTCGATAGATCATAAAAACTTACTGATCAGCGCAAGTATTGGAATTATTAGTGTAAATTCCAGTTATCAAACAACTGAAGATATCCTCAGGGATGTGGATATTGCCATGTATTCAGCGAAAAATAAAGGTAGAGCGCGCTTTGAAGTATTTGATGTGGGCATGAGGGAGACATCCCTCCATCGAATCAACATTGATTTCGAAATCCGGAAAGCCCTTCTGGACAACGAGTTCTTCCTGCATTACCAACCCATCTTTGAAGCGAAAGAAAAAAAGTTGATGGGTTTTGAGGCGTTAATTCGATGGCAGCATCCAACCAGAGGCCTCTTATATCCAATTGATTTTATCAATATTGCTGAAGAGACAAAACAGATCATTCCGATCGGGGAATGGGTTCTTAAGACCGCCTGCCTACAAGCACAAGAGTGGAATCACTATAGCTCGAAACCCATAAAAATTGCAGTCAATTTATCGCGAATTCAGTTACGTGATGAAACTATTGTCCAAAAAGTGACCCAAGCATTAGAAGAGAGTAATTTACCTCCTGAGCTCTTGGAATTGGAAATAACTAAATCAACAGCAATGGATAATATCGAAATCACTTACAAGCAGTTGGATATTTTGCAAAAAATCGGCGTGACGATTGCCATCGACGATTTTGGCTGTGGTTATTCATCATTAGATCATTTGAAGCGGTTTCCAGCAAACACTTTAAAGATCGACAGGTCATTTATTAATGATCTCAGGCAAGAGGACCAGGCAATTGTATCTGCAATGATCAGCATGGCTCATCAACTTAAATTGAAAGTGATTGGAGAGGGAGTTGAAACCGATTCGCAGCTCTCGATCTTATCGGATATGGATTGTGATGAAGTGCAGGGATTCCTACTGGGAAAAGGCGTTTCTTCAGAAGAAATTTGGGGAATTCTGAGAAAGTTCACGAGTCAGGAAGCATAACCCAAGGAGTTCTGATCTTTGAATACTTTTACCATGGTTCCGGCGCTCATTGGATTTGTCTCTACGGTCGCAATACTATATGCGATTAGATTAATTATTTTATCGCGTTCGGTGATTAATATATCCGGGGCTATCCTATTAATCACCATGTCCTGTGCATTAATTGGTTATCTATTCCAACTCGTAATAAGCGATCTCACCCCTGTTTTATTCTGGCAAAAGATCCAGGTGCTGGGTATCAATTTTATGTATCCAGCCTGGTTAATATTTATTCTATTGTTGACCGGCAATCGAGTATTCATTTGCTGGCGTTTGCTGGTTCTATTATTTGTTGTTTCCCTATTTCCAAATTTAGTGCTTAATGCCCCAACCATCCGTCACTGGTTTGTAATAACAAAAGGGTTGGTAGAAATTGGTCCATTTAATGTCCTTAATCAAGATCTTGGATGGGTGGTGTGGTTCTCAACAAGCATAGCTACGATCCAGGGTATTGTTGGATCAGTAATCCTATTCAACCAACGTAAAAAATTACGTTCTTCCTATAAACCGCACTTCTATCTACTATTATTACTCCCTCTCGTTCCTTTTATCGCCATTTGGGTGGAGATATCCGGGATAAATCCCATTGCCCCACTATCGATATTTAATCTTTCACTTATTCCTGTTTGTGGGATCATTACTTATGTGATTTATATCTTGAGGATTGGTGAAGAGCACATCCGATTAAAAGAGAATGTTGTTGATTCAATGCACTCCGCAGTACTAATACTTGATTCCATGGATCGCATCCAATATGTAAATTCTGCTGCAGGGAAGCTATTCGAGCTACCCATTAAATCAACGAAAAATATGCCTCTCGCCAACATTCTTCCAATCTTAAGTGAGTATTTAACAAAAACTTCATCACAAAATGACGGGATGGAATTAATCACCCTTAAGGATTTTGTGTTTGATATAAAAGTAAACACCACGGAAGATTGGCGGGGTGAACCCGTCACTAAAATGATAGTCTTGACCAATATTACTGAGATAGATCAACTGGAAACAACTATCATAGACCGCAACCGGGAAATAACACATAAGAATACTTTATTAAGCGGTTTGGCCGAAGTTAACTTATATTTCCAATCGACCAACAAACTTGAAGATATGTTTGGGGTATTGGATAATGTCTTGAGCAATATTGGATTGTCGTTTTTCATTTCCACATTCGAACCGGTTTCAAATGACCTGGTAGTTAATTATTTAACTTCAGACGATTCTGCCGTTGAACGGATCGAGGGTTTACTCGGCTCCAAGGTTACAGGCTATCATATTCCAGAAAAGCTTTTCCCACAGGTGTATGACTTTATGAATGGCAGCATTGCTGAACAAACCTATTCATCGACGATGCTTTTATCGGATGAGAATCTGGACCCAGTTGTTAGGGAATCAATCCGCCTGTTAGGTATCGATTTAAACCTGCCTATCTTCATGCTGCAACTTAAAGCCGCCACAAAACCGATAGGCTTTCTTGGTGTTTGGGGAACCTTACTTGAAGACAAGGATTTTCCGACACTGAGAATCTTTGCAAATCAGATGGCTTTGGCAATTGAGAGGCACCAGCTTTACCAGAACGAAATAAATCATTCGAAGGAACTGGCAAGGTCAAATAAGCTGATCACCGCATTAGTGAATGTTGCGACATTAATGGGATCATCAGGTGAGTACACTGAATCTTTACGTACTCTGGGACAGGAGCTTGAAGAGCTTCAGCTTCATTGCATTCTTGGAATATTGGATGAAAAGGCGGAAACAATAATTTTTAAGTATTCTTCATTTACCCCTGGTGTGCTTGAATTAATCACAAAGCTCACTAAAATAAATTTCACTGGATACGAACTCCACAAGAAATACTGGCCGGGGACTACAGTGATGAGTGAAGGAGTTCCAGTATGGTACGGTGATACTTTAGGAATATTCCAGAAAATGTTTCCTCAGATTCCCGATTTAGTTTTTTCTAAAATAATGAAAAAGATGGGAATAACTGATGGTCAAAATTTATGCATCCTGCCATTAATTCTTAAAGGAAAAGTCGCAGGAATTCTTCCTGTGTGGGGCGAGGGTATAACAGAGAAAGATACAACAGCATTAACGGTCTTTGCTTACCAGGTTGGTGAAATCCTCGCAAGGATGAAAGATTACGAGAATGAACAAAATCGTGCGAATAGACTGGCACGATCTAATGCAATATTAATCGCTCTATCAAGAGTAGCCTCACGGTTGGAGACTAATTCAGATTTAAACGAAATTTATAAAACCCTAGGTGCTGAATTAAAAAGTGTAAACATTGAGTGCATGGTGGGTACTCTTGATGAGAAGAAAGAAAACCTGACCATAGAATATTTATCAATCTCAAAGGTTATTTTTGACTACGCAAGGTCTAATAATATTAAATGGCCGGGTCAAATTCGAGTTCCCCGTTCATTATGGCCAACGGATACAGCAATAAAAAATAAAGAACCTTACTGGGACGCAAATCCCGTTGCCAGTGTGTCAAAGATGTTTCCATACGTTCCCAAAAAGATTATGGCTCATTCATTTAAAGCAATGGGAATGCCCGAAGACTTTCGTATCTGTTATTTGCCAATTATTGTTAATGATAATGTTATTGGCATCATGTCAGTTTGGGGGCCGGATCTACAGGAAGAAGATATCCCGGGTTTAATGGTTTTTTCCAACCAGGTTTCGACTTCCATTAACAATGCAAAGTTATACGATCAGGCTCAAAAAGAGATCATTATCCGCACAAAAGCTGAAAAAAAGATCCAGGAAGCACTTACTGAAAAGGAAGTCCTGCTTAAGGAAGTGCACCATCGGGTAAAGAACAATCTACAGATCATATCAAGCCTGCTCAATTTACAGATGGGTCAATCAACTGATCCAGGACTGGTCGAAGGATTACGTGAAAGCCAAAGCAGAGTCAGGGCGATGGCATTAATTCACGAAAAGTTATATCAATCAGAAGATCTTGCCCGTATCAATATTTCGTCATACATATCAAGTTTAACCAATGCCCTGATTACTTCTTACCGGATGGCTCCCGGAAAAGTTGAGGTCCTAGTTGATGCCAGAAATATTTACTTTGACCTGGAAACAGCCATACCATGCGGTTTGATCGTAAACGAACTCGTTTCTAACTCACTAAAATATGCATTCCCTGGTGATAAATATGGTACAGTACAAATATCCATTAACGAACTCCAAAAAGGTAACTATATTTTGATTGTGAAGGATGATGGAGTTGGGCTACCAAAAAAATTAAACCCGGAGAAAGAATCCTCATTAGGTTTGAAGCTCGTTTCAAGTTTGGTCAGGCAAATTGAAGGAGAAATGAGAGTAACAAATGAAATTGGGGTGAATTACGAAATTAGCTTTTCAATAACAAAAAATGAATAGAGCTAAAGTTGCGTATGTGCCACCACCATGAACATACATCCATCATTTGATTATCTCACTGGATATGAAAAATTGAATTTATGAACCGATTCTTTCAGGTGAAAAATTTGGTGCTTGCGTTACTTTTTCTTTGTTCTTGCACCCCGGCGCCGCCTGCAGAAACTACATCCGCCGTTTTACGAAAGGCAACTGAGCCAGTCACCGCTACAGCGCTGCCCGTCCCGACCGGCACAGCAACACTCTCCCTGGCTCCAACCAAGACGAATACTTCCAGCCCCACACGAACGAGCACGAGTCCACCCACACCCACGGTCACTAACACTTTGACCGTCATGCCAGAGCCAACCTATGTGGTGTTGCGTGGTACGGTCAACCAGAAGCATGTGAGCTGTTTTTATGGCCCGTCGAAAACTTACCTGTATAAATATGGGTTGTTAATGGGTAACCGCCTGGACATCATCGGGTACATGGCGGATACAGGCTACATCGAAGTACAAGCCATCGGCGGCAGCAATCCATGCTGGATGAACCTGGAGTGGATGGATGTGAATGGAGACATTAACCTGGTACAGCCGATCGATCCATTGGCGATCAAGCTTCCGCAATCGCCCTATTACGGTGCGTTGACGTGGGTCAAAGCCATACGCACTGGTGAGGATGTATTCATCACCTGGGAAGAGCTGGGGATGAGCCCGGGTGATGATTCCGAGCAGGAACCCTACCTGGTGGAAGCCTGGGTATGCCGGGATGGAAAGCTCACCTTTGTGCCGGTAGGAGCATATTACACCGAAACAACAATAGTGGATGAACCCGGCTGCAGTGAACCGTCATTCGGGCGGGTGTATGGTGTAGAAAAACATGGGTACACAAAACCCCGTGAGATCCCGTGGCCGCAGGCAGAAGCTCTGGACCAGTAAAACCTGAATTTCATCATAAGGGTGGACATATCAGCTCACCATTACAATTATTTATGCATTAATAATATTTACGAGAAATGGTTGTTTTGGAAAGAAACCAGACCGATGATGGTTAATTCACCTCGATCAATACTGCCTTTACCATGCGGATAAAGTCATAATTGCCAACTGTATCATCGTATTGCTCGCAGGTTAAAAGTGTCAACCAGGCATTATCTTCATGTTTCATGGTTGCGTACATACTCCGCTTTCCAACCAACCGGTTCTGGCGAACTTCATAGGTGTACACCTGCCCCCAGGCCTGGATGCGGATCCGATCACCATATTGAAGTGTTTTCAGCTGGTAAAAAGGTCCGGGAAGGTTATTGGAATCCCAGACATGGGCAGTCAGGACACTGTTACCATCCCAGGTGGGGAAAACGCTGCCCTCCAGCCATCCTGCCTGGTCGTTTAACCACGAGACATCCCAGCTATCACCATTTCGGGGTACGCCCACTACGGGAAGTTTCACCCCAAGGCTGGGGATTTCCAATTACCAGGTCAGAATAGGAGGTGTATTTTAATTCATCCGGTTGGGCAGGCAGCCGGGTTACATGACCAGGAGCAAACCCGGTACCTGGCAGGTGTGTGGGTGCACCGGCAATAGTGAAATCCCCGACATAATCCACTTCCCCGCCATTGAGAGGAAAGTCGAAATAATCCATAATTTGAGAAAGGCCAGTTGCGCAGACATACAGGCGGTAATCATCTTCAACCAGGGCTGTCCCACCATTCACTGTCAGAGTAGCGGTTAAGGTCGTTGGATCATAGGAGACTGGACCGATAGTCACTGCAAGGTCATCCCCTGCCAGTCCAGCAATACAACCTAGCGTATCGAATACAGCGTTGGGTCCTCTGCGGACGAGCATATAGCTGGCTGGATTAGTGACATCATCAGCAGTCGCATTGCCGGGTAGATCCTTGACATCCTCGTCGAATAAAACGGTCACTTCTGTGATGCTGCTGGTGGTTGTTCCGGTGGGTGTCATACTGACGACAGTTGGACCACTATCTTCACCCAGTCGGGCAATGTTTTCCATGGGATCAATGACGAGATCATCTGTGCTCTGAAACCGTCCGCCAACATAGAGATAAGGTCCACTCTGAACGATTGTGAGAACACCCAGGTTGCCGAAATCCTCCACACCATGATTGGGAAATGCGCTCCAGGTGCTTGTCAGTGTGTCATATTGAGCGATGTTGTTTAGGTTGGTCACCGCACCATCATTGGTGGATACAAATACCCCGCCACCAACATAAAGCATATTTCCAACAGACGCTAATTCATGTATGACGCCACCATTGTTAATTCCATTGTTTCCCAGTGGGTACCATGCATCATCGGTGATGTTATAGCGGGCAACATGTACCAACGTTGAGATAGCTCCATCATGGGTGCCGTTAAATGGTCCACCCACATAAACATCGTCGCCGATAATTTCGAGTGTTTCCACGTGACCATTTAAGCCATCATTTGGCAAACCGCTCCAGGTGGATGTAGTCAAATCGTAGCGCGCCATTCCACCCAGGTTTGTTACAGAGAGATCGCCGGTATTATCAAAGACACCACTTACATATAGATCTGTGCCATATCGGACAATGTCAGAAGCTGCCAGTCTTCCACCAATCAGCCCGTTATTGGCAAGGGAGTGCCAGGAACCTCCTCCGGTTGTATCATACCTGATGATAGCATTCTGAAAAAGAACCAACCATGTAGATATCAGTCCCAACCACCAGCATATTTTGAGCAGTAGTTACCAATCCCGGCTCCAGCAGCCAGGGGGAACCAGGTGCCAGTGGTCAGGTTGTAACGAGCCATATGATCAAGGGCGATGACTGGAGCTACGGTCTGGGTAAAATAGCCGGAAATATACAAGTCGTCACCCACCTGCGCAATGCTGCGCACCTGGGGGAAGGGGTTTGCCGGTTCAGTCAAACCGCCATTGGAGAGAGGATGCCAGGTATTAGTCACTGTATCGAGCCGGGCAATTGCATTCAGATTTACTACTGCTCCCCCTGCTGATGTGGTGAAAGCTCCGCCAACATAGACATCGGTTCCGACGGGGAAAATCGTATGGACCGTATAATCCAGTCCGCCATCTGGCAATACTGTCCAGGAGCTTGGCAGCATCAATGGTTTGGAGTTATGATCAGCATTCACCGGTGAATATAAGCCAGCTATCATTAATCCGCAGATCAAACTGGAAATAGTAAAACGGAATACCTCGGATAAGCGAAATTTCCACCCCATAATCCCTCCCGGCCTTTTTCACACCCACTTAATGTGTTAAGAAAGATTATTTATCATACATTAATTAAACAATTCAAACAAGTAAGCAATTGGAATGAATTTCACCGTGCTGATGTATTAACACCGGGAGTTATTGACTGATAGATCGAGATAAGGGCGGACATATCATGCCCGAAGGGTACTACACATGCCCGCCCCAACAAGCTGGAGGAGTAAGGCAAATAAATGGATGGTTATAACTTCAGGTATTTCAAAGCCTCATAGACCAGGAAGGCCGGCCACACAATGGCTTTGAGAAAACCCAGAACGCCCAACCAGAAGGTGGTAGCCTGGCTGATGAAATACACCGCTGCACCAATAAAACCCAGCCCATAGACAGCTCCGGATCCACCGCGATGGATGATTTTGGTCCGGTCATGATGGTGTTCGTGTTCGTGATAAGTTTGTTCAGTATCCATAGTTTCTCCTTATATAAAAAGCAATGCTTTATCTAATGTACGCAATCCATTAGGCAAGGTTGCAGGAAGAAGCCCCCCTATAATCCCCCAAATGGCTAAAGACATTTGGAGGGATAGATTTTAGGTGGTAAACATGGGATCGCCACGCCCTTCGACAGGCTCAGGGCTCGCGAAGACAGGATTATTAAGGAGGGACAGATATTTGGTGGTTAGTCCGGGATTGCAACGTCCATCGGCAGGCTCGAGGCTCGCGATGACAGTTGGTCCTGCAATTATTATTAAGATTTCTCCGACCTGCGGTCGTCGAAATGACAGGACTTATTTATTACCCAGGAGAACACTCCCCGCTGAGTTCCAGAGGCAGAGTGATGGTCAGGGTGCACTGGTCATTGCCACGCAGTAATGTCTCCACGTGTTCAATTTTCACCGGCTCACCCAGGATCCCTTCCCAAAGGCGTGTGTACCAACCGGCCCCGCAATAACAAAAGGTCGGCGAAAGACTGGAAGGTATTTCATCCAGGAATGGATGTACAAATGAGCAGTGGCAGTAAGCCCTGCGTCTTTCTGCAGGTGAAGATGCTTTATCGTAACCATCCGGATCAAACGGATTTTTACGCATATAGAGCACATTATCCCGGCGAACCGGTTTTTCATACCAGAAATCATCAGTGTACATTTCCCGCAGGATATCATCCAATTCCCCGTTTAAATAGACTTCGCGCAGATGGTCAATGCGTTCCTGTGGAAAGACATGCGCGCAATTCGCCAATATCCGGCATTTCTTCTCCTGATCGTCGGTTAAGGCATCCAGACGACTGCATGGCACCTGTGATCCAGGTGGTATATTCCGTAAAGGAAGAATTCGGAGTGATGGATTCGATTCCCTGCATCAAGGTTCCTCGAGCGTCAACACCCAGGAAATGTTCAGCCCCTTCCCCCAACAAGCGATCCCATTCGTGAAGGACGATCTGCACCTCAGTAATATTCCGTTCAGGTGAGATGGGATCGATCAAATGGTATATCTCGCGGCGGAATAGCGAGGTTGTCCAGGCGTGCTGATCGAGGTAATCATACACTCTCAGAACAGTCTCACGAATAGTTTGATGTGGACCTTGATGCAAAGTGCTCAACACCGGGACCGACTCCAGTATTCGAGTATTGATAGAATCTGTTTCAACCGGACGGGAAACGGGGTAAGCTGCCTCGAGGAGGAAACCATCCTTAACAGCTCCGCCATGGAAGATGACCATCGCATCGCCACAAATGAATTCTCCACAGGCTGAGCGTAACGATTCTAAAATGGGTAGTGATCTGTTCCCGGTTGTCCACCCTGGTTTTGATGAAGGCAATAAGGTGCGAGTCAACACGTTTATAGAAGATAGGTTGATCATTCATGGCAATTTCCTCTAAATTCATGCAATTAGAAATTCAAAGAATCATCTATTGAAAATTATCACATATATCGAATAAATATCCACCACCCGCAAGTATTATTTACTCCCCAACTGTAGTGGTGAATAACCTCTGCAGGAATCAACAATGTCCAGAAAAACGAAAATTGCATTCGAATTATTCGTAATGAGAATCAATTCCTGCTATTCAAATTCATTAAATATGCTATATTATTTACATAATCGTCAGGGGTAAAATGCTCAACCGTCTGCTCTCCAACCGTCTTACCGTCGTCAACCTGGTAGCCCTGCTGCTTATCGGAGCAGTCGCAGGGCGAATGCTGCCATTCTATGTCGGTACATCCAAGGCCGGAGCGATGATCGCCTTGCTGGCGGCTTATTTACTGCTCTTTGCAACCCGGGGATTGGTCACACGTTGGCTGGGCAGCCAGTATTTTCACCTTTATGCCACCCTGCAAATGGGTCTTACATTGATCATGATGACTGCCATCTTTCTGGATGATGTCCCGCTGGATTTCTTTGCGCTTTTACTGGTGCCTATTTGTATGCAAGCGATGTGGTATCTTCCAGAAAATCAGGGAATGATCTGGGTCGGTGTCCTGGGTTTTATCACAGCCGGCCTTTTGACATCCTATTTCGTAGTATATGAACACAGCTGGGAAGGGGTCGGGTACAGTCTGGGTTACGTATCGATCTTTGTACTGGTCGCCATCTTCAGTTCCGTTACCCGCCGAGCAGATGAAGCCCGGAACCAGACCCAGATGCTGCTGCAAGAATTACAGGCTGCCAACGCCAAGCTGGAAGAATACTCCATGCAGGTGGAGCAGTTGGCGATTGTGGAAGAACGCAGCCGCCTGGCACGTGAATTACACGACTCGGTCTCGCAGACCATCTTCAGTCTCACGCTCACGGCCCAAGCTGCCAGGCTGCTTTTAGATCGCGATCCTTCCCGGGTTCCACAGGAGCTGGACCGACTCCAAACTCTCAGCAGGAATGCACTTGCGGAGATGCGGACACTCATTCAGCAGAATAAACCTGTCGAAATTGATGAGCTTGACCTGGCCGGGATGCTGCGTAAGCACGTCGAAGAACGAAATACCATGGACGGATTGACTGTCCACCTGGAGATACTCGGAGATCATTCGCTGACTGAGGCATTAAAAAGCGGCCTCTTCAGGATCGCACAAGAGGCATTGAACAATATCATCAAACATGCTGAGGTAAAGGAAGCCTGGCTGACCCTTGATCTGAGCGGCAACCCGTTGCAATTATGCATTCAAGATCACGGTACCGGATTTGACCCTGCCGACTATACAGGTAACCCGGAACATTTGGGTCTTGAAGGTATGCAAGAGACGAGTCAAGTCACTGGGCGGGAAGATCAAAATTACATCTGCACCCGGGGCAGGTACGATGGTGGATGTCCAGGTTCCACTGCCAGAGGAGGAATTTCATGGCTGAAACGAAAAGGATCAAAGTAATGCTGGTGGATGATCATGCCATTGTGCGGCAGGGACTGCGTACATACCTTGAACTGGTGGACGATTTTGAGATCGTCGGCGAAGCCCCCAACGGTATGATCGCAGTAGAGAGGGCTGCTGCTCTGGAACCGGATGTCATCCTTATGGACCTGGTGATGCCGGATATGGACGGTATTTCTGCCACCCGCAAGTTGAAGGAAAATGGCTCCAAGGCGCGGATCATCGTCCTGACCTCGTTTGCTGAAGATTCCAAAGTCATACCGGCAATCCAGGCTGGAGCCACCAGTTTTCTGCTCAAAGATGTTACCCCGGGGGATCTATGTGAAGCAGTCCGAGCTGCGTACAATGGAGAAGCCCGACTGCACCCATCGGTTGCCCGTAAACTCATGGACCAGGTCATGCCGCAGCCTGTCTCACGCACTCATGAACGAAAGGTGACCATTACAGTCAGGGAAATGGAAGTCTTGAGATTGATTGCAGCCGGAATGAACAATAAACAGATCGCATCAAGGTTGGTCATCAGTGAGAAGACCGTGAAAACGCACGTCAGTGCTTTGCTGTCCAAGCTTAACCTGGCAGACCGGACTCAACTGGCGATCTATGCGGTCAAGCAGGGATACAGCAATACAGATTAGGTCTAGGTCTTAAGTCTTATCTTCTACATCTCCCGACCGATCGAAAAGATCGGTCTTTTTATATTCATATCTCATTCTCCCGGTCGATGGAAATAGAGCAGGACAACCGTATATTGATACCGACAGATGGAAACTAACAGAAAGAAAGGCAAGGAAAAAATGTGTGATTACCAAACAGTTTATAAAGTCAGTGGAATGCTCCAGGCCATGTACATACGCTCAGGACTTGAAAATGCAGGAATACCCTCAAAGGTAGCCAATTCTCAAAACGAACCCGGACTTAGCATCCTCGTTCCGACAAACAAGCTATTCGAAGCTGAGAACATCCTGTACCCGATCAAGCGGACTGCAGAGTTACTCGTCGCCCGGCGGAATTAATCCGGTTATCCGGAAATTAACAATTCATTTTTTGAAAGGAAAAATAAAATGATCACAAGCAAATCTTACCAAACAGGCAGTCTGGCGAAATTAGATAGCAGTACTATCGCCAAAACAGCTGTTTTATCACGGACAGCATATATCGACATACTCCGTTTTGTCCTCATCATCCTGGTGATAGCAGTGCACGCTGCAGTTACTTATGGCTCCATCGGGGACTGGACGTATGAAGATCCCAGGCAGGATGAGTTATCCGGTATCGTACTCTCCTTCCTGGTGTTTTACAGCCAGGCTTTCTTTATGGCGCTGCTCTTCTTCTTTGCCGGGTACTTTACTCCCGGTTCAGTGGACCGCAAAGGATGGGGTGGATTCTGGAAGGATCGCTTCCTGCGCCTGGGCATTCCTCTAGTTGCTTATACCTGGTTCCTTGGCAGTATCCCCAACTATATTGATGCTGCAACCAACGAAAGTTATCACCTCGGCTTCTGGAACTTTTTTTCATACTATTTCCGGCACCCGGATGAAGGTCCGACCTGGTTCCTGTTTGCCCTGTTGGTTTTCAGCGTTGGTTACTTCGTCTGCCGTGAAGCCGGAAAGCGATTGCTGGTGAACAATACCTGGATGAAGAAGCTTGCTGCACCCGGTAATTTGACTCTCATCACCGCAGCTGCTTTCTTATCCATCGCCTTATTCCTGGTTGCACAATTCGTCAGTGTGGACAAAGCAGTAGATATCTTTGGGATATTCTCCATGAGGCTGGCATTTTTTCCCTCTTACATCCTTTTCTTCATCGCCGGCATACTTGCCTTCCGCAGCAATTGGATGGAACAATTCGATGCGAAAGTACAACGCTTCTGGAATTGGATGTCCCTTGGTCTTCTCATTGCCCTGCCGATCCTGCTGTTTGGCGGCGGAGCTGCAGACGGCAAGATTAGTTTATTCCTGGGCGGCCGAAATATATGGGCATTCTTAACCAGCACCTGGTTAAGCTTCACCTGCATCTCATTCAGTGTAACATTGACACTCTGGCTGCGAAACCGAACTGCTACAATATCAAAATTGGCTGCAGTGGTTGGAAAAGCGAACTTTGGAGCTTATTTCATCCACCCACTCATCCTTGTACCGATCACTTATGCCATCAGTTTCATCACCCTGCCCGGAATGCTCAAATTCGTGATTGCAACGGCCACCACAGTTCCCCTGACCTATTTGCTGGCTGATGTGCTCCGCCGTATCCCCGGCTTGAACAAAATTTTCTAATCCTTCTCTTCCAGTTGTACACCAATAAAAAGACCGCACCAGATGTCACTGGTGCGGTCTTTTATTTTCAGATCGAAAGCCAAGTCATTTAACTGATCATCCTTTATACAACCCATCCATATTCACTCCTGACATGATGTGCAGTAAAGGAGCGCTGATCTAAAAGTGAAAGGCTTTGTACCATTTCCGGGGATAAAAGAGGAATGGCTTTGAGAGTGTATAGATGCTTTTCAATGACATCAACGGCGTGATCATCCACCAGCCAACTCAAGTGATCAAAGACCTTCAGGTGCACCGGTCGAGTGTAGCCCCGCAAGGTCTTCAAACGATCCATATTGAAATACACTTCAAAATAGGACATGACCAGTTCCCGCAGCGATTTATAGATCGGCTCGCGGTAACGCAAACCGATAAAATTGGATTTAGCAACACAGCCCCAGCGGTTGTGCTGTTTGAACAATGCCAGGATGTGGTCATCATCCGTACCGGGTTGAGGAAGCAGGTCGATGATCTGGGCGGGGAAACCCAAACGGTTCAGCATGGCGGCAGCGAACAATCCGCCATCCAGACAGTGACCCTGACGCTCGCGCAACACGTTGATCACGCTGCGATTATTCCCGGTGGAAGGATACTGGACTGTATCCAGAAACAGGGAAATTTTATTGGGGGAATCCAATCCATCCACTACCTGTTTTTCTGCGGGTGTAAGAAGGGAATTGAAGCGGGTATATTGATCGACTTTCATAAGGCTTACCCTTATTTTTATTAAAAACGATGATTGATTTTTGAATGCATTCCGATTTGAAGTGGAATATTAGTTGAATTATTCCGGGTCGCAGGCTTTTAGATCGAGATTCACCTGGGACCGGATGAGGGAATCCAGCAACGATTTTTCCACCCGGGAGGTGAGGTCGATGCTCAGGGGGGTCACCGATACCATCCGTGCTATCCGTAAGGCAAAAATATCCGAATCGGGATCAATTTCTTCCCCTTCGTAACTGATCACATACTTGAGCGGGTTCGGTTCATCCCAATGTTCCCGTTTCTTTAACTGTAGATGGTAGTAAGGGTTATGGGCAACCCGGGTGATGCACCAGGGGGTACTGCTATCTGCATTATCAGGTATCTCCACTTTTAAAACATCCACATCAGCGGGCATCTTCTTTTCCAGGAGGACCTTGGCAAAGATTGTAGTGAAATACTTTGCCCCAGAGAAGTCGATGTCGCGGGAATAAGTAAGGTTATAACTTTCCGGTGTTTGCAGGGATAATGCCAGCCCGGGGATTCCGAAGGCGGCAGCTTCCAGGGCTGCTCCGACTGTGCCTGAAACAGTTGTTCCTGAACCTACATTTTCACCATAATTAATTCCTGAGACGACCAGATCCGGACGGCTGGGGCATACTTCCATAATTCCGTGGGCAATCGTTTGGGCAGGTGTGCCATTGACCCCATAGACTGTCCATTCTTTGCCATGAACATTGAGGGTTTGCGGAATGATCACCCCATCAGAAGTGGCTGGATGGCTTCTTCCAGCCCCTGAATATTGATCAAGAGGTGCAACTACCGAGACATAACCAAGGCAGGAGAGGGCTTCGGCTGCGGCCCACAATCCTGGAGATTGGATTCCGTCATCATTGGTTAATAGAATTTGTATAGGTGTATTGTTCATTATTTGTCCCAACTAATTGAAATGGAGCGGGAAACCGCTCCATTTTTGTGTGCCCTCGGGGCGACTCGAACGCCCAACCTACTGCTCCGCAAGCAGGCGCTCTATCCATTGAGCTACGGGGGCAAGGCTTTTTAGCGTTTCGATTCTACTCCAGTTGAAGGGTATGGTCAAGGAAAACATCACACGGTCAGGTTTAGCTCAAATGGGTGATCATATGGATCAACTTGTTTACCAAGCCAACGGGTTTTCCATCCGGTACTTTCAAGGTTACAACGGTAATATTGTCATGCCCGCCCCGGTCACATGCCAGAAGGATCATCTCATTTATGGCTTTATCCAGGGAGTCAGTGTGTTTGTTGAGGATATGCACGATCTCTTTATCTTTCAGGTAATCTGTCAACCCGTCAGTACAAAGCAGGATAATATCATCCGGATGCAGGTTGATGCCCTGGTTCGCCAGGGCACGCTTATCATCTTCTCCTTGCCGCAACTGCAAACGCTGGTCTGCCTCAGGTACAACCGGGGCACCCAGGTAGCGACGGATCACATGCGCATTTGGATGACCGACAGCCTGATCATGCGTGATCGTCCCCTTTTCGAGAGCTTCCTGGATCCAGGTATGATCGATGGTCAGTTGTTTGATCATGTGCTTACGAATGAGGTAAATACGGGTATCACCAATGGAAGTGGTAAATAGTTGAGTACCAACCACTAAAACCATGGCACAGGTGGCACCCATTCCACGAAAATCTTCTGATGTTTGTGCTTTGGCATAAATGGCTTCGTTTGCCAGTTGAGCAGCAAGCAGCATTGTTTTTAATGGCCTGTCTCCAAAGCTATTGCCTACCGTTTTTGTTATGATACTTACAGCCAGTTCAGCAGCAATTTCACCTGATCGGTGCCCACCGATACCATCACAGACCACTGCAAATGTAACCGGAGTTGTATTTGAAGAACTCATCTGGTAGGAGGTTACAGAAAACCGGTCTTCATTGATCTTACCGGTCATACCAGGATGAGTTCCGGTGGCATGCAGCAAGTGTTTGGGTTCGTGAGTTTGCATTACTATAATTATAAAACGTAATCAGGAATTATCGGAAATTATGAATAGGGTATTCCTGGAATCGATATGTAACAGCCCCAATTTTTATCAGGTCTCCCTGGGTTAGTAATACACCTTCGTCTGGAACCGGGTTGTCATTCACAAATGTAATTACACCTGGTACAGCGCTGGCCGTGTAATAGCTTCCATGGTGATCAGTCCAGATCATCGTGTGACGGGGTGCGACACCTTCAGCATTTAATACCACATCTGCAATTTGCCTGTCTGACCCGATGGTAAATTTTCTTTCACCTATGGGTATATCATAACCCGGAGTTGATTCCGTGTCCCTTTTGACCTGGATAAGTGAGGCAGTTTTATAATTTGGGAATGGCTGTGACCTTGATGGCTTATGATCCTTTTTCGCCTTGTCCTGACGGATCTTAACCGGTTGGGATACCGGATCTTTTCGGGAGCCAGAAGTTTGAGGTGTGTCTTTTGCTTGGGACCGGTTGCGCCAGTTCAGGAATAATACTGTGCTAAGGACACCCGCAGCAAAGATCAACCCCAGCAGGATGTAAATTCCACCGCCATTCAAAAAATCTGCCCAACGATTTATTGCGGGTAATACGATCACAATTTCGACTGGAACTTCCACACTGCGGTTGGTGAGCCCTAGTTCGTCGGTGACCTGCACCTGGAGGTTGTGTTTCCCATTTACAGTAAATCCGGTCAGGTCCCAGGTAAACCGATCAAATGATGGCTGACTGGAAACAGCGGCGACCTGTCCATCCACCAATAAACTGGATGAAGAAAGCGCTCTTTTATATCCATCCGGATATTCGACCAGGATTTCAACTGACAGCTCTGTCGGCACCAGGAAATCCATCTGATCCTTGTCGGTAACCGTTGTGGAACGAATGATCTGGCCTGGCAAGTTTACAAAAATAGGGTTCGGCGCTTGTACGTTGATGTTAAATAATACAGGCAGGGAGGTAATTGTCTCATCACTCAATCGAACCTGTCCCACCAGATTGTGCTGCCCGGATTGGGTGAGGCTGGATTTATAGGTGATCTGGTAAATTGATCTCAGAGGTTCAATCAATGAACTGATCGATGGCATTTCTTCAGTACCTGAAAATGCGGTGAACTGTCCACCAGTTTGGATGGCAAGCTGGCGAAGTTCTTCAGCCCTGGGATCGGTAAATTGAGTCTTGGATGTGATCATCCAGACGAATATTTTTGTTTTAGCCTGGTTTGCCCGATCTACAACATCTTTTAATACAGCACCCAATTCGCTTTCGGGTAGGGGGGTGATATATAAGATCGTTTTACCGACGGGAGAATCCGAATTGTATCCCAGGGCAATATCCACGGCTTGTCCCAAGAGGTCCGGTGAAGGGACTGAATCCTTTAATACGGGTTCGTAAGAAAGAAATGCGGTCTGCCAGGACGTCACGTCCTTCAGATGGATCTGGTGCAAACCAGAGTTCGTGATGAGACTAAGATCATCGATCGTGATCTCACGCTGCTGTTCAGCCCATAGATTCAGGTATTCCACAAGATATTGGAAGCGGGTGATCCCAAGCGTGTTGCGGTTGGCAAATGTCGGGGCAGCATTGATGGCTACAGTTACCTGCAGTCCTATCCGTTTTTCCTGTAAATCAACAATTGGTACAGTTTTCGCATCTTCCAGGATGGATATACTATCACTGGTCAGGCCGTTAATGAAGCTGCCGTCAGCTGCATGCAGATCCAGGCTGGTAGTATTATAAGGAAAATTAGTTGTGTCAGGGGCAGTTACAAAAACGGTTGGTCCTTCCGCGGCAAATACCGCCCCTGGCACACTCAATATGAACACCAAGATGGTTATTACAATTTTTTTCATTTATACCGATGGCGGTACCTCAGGTAATACTTCAACAAATGCCAAAGGTTCTTCCGTCGTTTTTGCAGTCAAGCGCATGAATGTCAGAGTCCAGGTAGATTGGATGTAGCCTGTTAATATGCCGCTCAACAAATACAAAACAGGTAAATAAATACAACATAGCGACAGAGAGATGATCCCGGTGGTTTTTAAAGCATCCATAGAGCCGGAGATCAGTGGAATGATGAGAGGCAGCATAGCCAGGAAGATGGGAATTGCTAATATGAAATTGATGATCCCGCCACCGATACCGAGGATCAGGCTCATCAAGATCAACTGCCAGGGATTCTTTTTGACCACCTGCCAGCCTCTTTTTAATCCGGCGAATATTCCCGTTCCCTCAACAACTATGGCTATGATGGACTGTTCAAGAAGGATCGAAATTAACCAGAAAACCGGAACCAGGATGCAAATAAATGGTATCAAGCAAAGCATGCCAACACCTTCGGTGGCCACACCCAGGAGAATCAAAGGCAGCATAAATGCCAGGAGGACGATAACGACGACCAAACCAGCAAGAAAGTTGAACCAGAAAACTTTCCAAAAGTAATGCATGCTGTCGCGGAGCAATGAACCAAAGGGAATTTTTTCGTCACTTTTGTCTGCCCGTTGAGTTCCGAGAATCAAACCAGTTTTACCAATGGTCCCAAGCACAGCAAAAAATATTATTAACAGGATGATAACCAGGGCAAATAGGACCCAGCCCCACCACTGAATATTTTCAATGAAATGCTGGGCATCTTCGATGAAGCGCATCCACTCCGGAGGCAAATTCCCAAAACCGGATGAATTTGCCCCACCTGAGACGCCAGAATTTCCGCCACTGCCGCCGCTACCACCCCCGCTGCCTTGCCCAAAACTGGCTAGAATTCCGAATATCCAAAGGACTTTATGCTTCCAAATGATTTTCCAGGCTTTACTTAAAACTTCACCGTAATCCATAGTTCCCTCGCTTTATTATTCCCATTCGATGGTTGCAGGCGGTTTACTGGTTACATCATAAACCACCCGATTAATACCCTTTACCTCGTTTACGATCCGGTTGGATACCCTGGCTAACAGATCATAAGGCAATTTAGTCCAACCGGCAGTCATAAAATCATCCGTTGAGACTGCCCGCAGAACGATCGTCTCCTGGTAAGTACGCTGGTCTCCCATCACTCCCACCGAACGGACAGGCAGCAAAACAGCAAACGCCTGGGCGGCTGACAGGTCGTCCCCTCCAGACAGATTAAGCAGACCAGCAGATTGGAGTTCAGAAGTGAAAATTGAATCTGCATGCCGCAAAGTATCCAGGCGCTCCTCTGTCAATTCACCAAGGCAGCGAACTGCCAGACCAGGGCCAGGGAATGGCTGCCGCCAGACCAGTTCATGGGGCAGCCCCAGGGCTTCACCCACTTTACGGACTTCATCTTTAAATAGATAGCGTAATGGTTCAATCAGTTTGAAATTAATCTCTTTAGGAAGACCGCCCACATTATGGTGGGTTTTAATACGGTCGGCTTTATTTCTATCAGGAGCACTGGATTCAACCACATCGGGGTAGATCGTTCCCTGAACAAGGAACGGTGGGGAGCCCAACTTGCGGGCATGTTCTTCAAATTGACGGATGAAAGTCTCGCCAATGATGCGGCGTTTCTGCTCAGGATCTGTGACCCCGGATAATGCAGATAAGAATAATTTCTGCGAGTTCAGGGTTACAAGATCCATTTGAAGGTTTTTTAGAAAGGCTTTTTCAACCTGTTCCTGCTCGTTCAATCGCAGCATTCCATGATTGATGAATACCGCAGAAAGCTGGTCACCAATCGCTTTGTGCACCAGCGCAGTAGCAACACTAGAATCCACCCCGCCACTCACAGCAGAGAGGACTTTCTGACTGCCAACCTGGTTGCGAATAATCTCAATACTAGTTTGGATGATGGATTCTGGAGTCCAGTCGGCGTTTGCCTGACAAATATCCAGCACAAACCTGCGAAGAATTTCGAGCCCATTCGGTGTATGCCTTACTTCCGGGTGAAACTGAACACCGTAGTACCCGCGATTGAAATCTCCCATGGCAGCGATCGGACTATTGGTCGAAGATGCGATCGCTGAGAAACCACGAGGCAACTCTTCAATTCGATCCCCGTGTGACATCCAAACCTGACGAGATCCTTTTGGAAGGAGAGGATTGCAGGTTTCAACTTGAATGGCGGCGTTACCATATTCACGTTTTGTACTTGATGCGACTTTGCCGCCCAGGGCGTGAGTTAATGCCTGCATCCCGTAGCAGATTCCCAGTACTGGCAGGCCAGAATCGATCACATATTGCGGGAGTTGAGGGGAGTTGATCTCATATACTGATGACGGACCACCAGACAAAATAAACCCGGCGGGCTGAAGCGACAGAACCTTTCCCGGTTCTGCATCCCATGGAAGCAGTTCACTATAAACCGATAACTCCCGAACCCTGCGAGCAATCAGTTGCGTATATTGAGATCCGAAATCCAGGACGATGATTGCGTTTGTCATGATAGGAATAGTATATCATTTCCAGCAGAATCGTAATTCAATCCCGGGAAAGTGGGGAAATTTTGTTTGAATAAAACTAACCGCGGTTAGAAAACTATTCTGGTTTGGATGAAGAACCAGTTTGCTCATCCATTTTTCTGGCGAACCATAAGAGGTGGAAACCCCACCCACGTAGATCAACAAATAGTCCGGTGGAGATTAATTCTGAAGTTGGGCGGATGAAAGCATCCCCTTTTATCAGGTCGACAAGACGCCAACTGGTACCATCCAGATCTTTCCATGGAAGGACCACATTACCCTGAGCGGGTTGGTCTGAGTAGTTGATGATAGCCAACAGGGTCTCATTGGGGCGGTGCCAGCTCCAGCTTAAAAGCTGCTCATGGCTTTGATTGTCTTCCCAACCGGAGTGTGGACATCGCTTCCACTCACCAAGTTTTTGAAGTGGAGAAGATGCCAGCCTGACTAAAAGACTGTATATATTTTTCCATTCAACGACTTCCGGTTCATCCATCCATCGGCGGAGAAAAACAGGCAGTTTTACTTTTCGACCTTCAAATTGGCCGAGATGAAAAAGTTTTGCTCCCGGAATAGTTGAAAGAATAATTGCGGCAGCAATCGCTTTAGGTGTATTAAACATATTGGCAGCCCGCTGTTCGTCATGGTTTTCTATAAACCTTAACATTTGCTGCTGTTTTTCTACTTCAGCTTCGAGATGCCGCTCTATGGTAGGAGCTTTTGCAAAAACCAGCAGATCATACAGATCTTTATCGTAACAATAATTTATTCCAGCCTGCGCCAGCTCCAGTTGAGTTCCCCAGTATGCCTCAGCTATAAAATGGAAATCAGGATGGGTCAAATGAACTGAGGATATTATCTGATCCCAAAAACCTTGTGAAAGTGGTGCAGATGCTTTTTTACCCCAATTCTGGCTAAAGATAGAATCGAGCATAAGCATGGCCATATCGCAGCGAACCGCATCACACTGGTGGGCGATATCCTCTAGTGTCTTTAATGCTGCATTTCGGTAACCGGGATGGAATGCATTCAGTTGGGCAACATCCTGCCAGGCCGGGAAGTTTGGGTCTTTTCCGCAGGCGATCACTTCACCGCGTGACTCGAAATATGAACCCGATGAAGTTAAGAGATCCTGAACCGTGCCGTGAATAAAGTATTCAGGGTGTTGAATTACCCAGGGATGGTCGCGGGCAACATGATTGGGAACGAAATCCAACATGATTAGAATCCGGCGGGCAAGAAGTGCGCGCCTGGCTGCAGCCAGACCCTTTTTTCCTCCCAGCCGTTCATCCACCACGTAGCGCTTTATGCTATAAGCGGAGCCCAGATTGTCATCTTCTTCAAAATCCGGCAAGGCATTGAGGAAATCCTGTTGCAGCATTTCATTGGCCGACGAAATCCGTTTACTCTCAGGGCTGCGTTCCCAAACCCCCATGAACCAGACAACATCGACTCCCATTTTCTTGATCATTTCCCATTCCTGCGTGGGTACGTTACCGAGAGTGATGTCGGATTGATATTTTTTACTTAGCTCATGCAACCAGACCCATGTGTTTATCTCATAGATCACTGGATTATTTGGCCATTTTGCCATATTTCCTCCTGGAACACCTGTTTCAATTTATAACCCTTCCCATATTCTAATACTATACCCACATCGGGGATATCAGGAAAGATTATTTCGGCTCAATTTATAGTACTCATTATACTTCCGTGTAACTTTTCGAGAAATTCAACGTATTATTATATGGAGGAAAAAATGAAATCATTCTGGACCAGATTAATCGTAAATGTAGCTGCAATCGCAGTAACTGCCTGGCTGTTGCCGGGGATTACCATTGGCGGGAATAAATGGGTCACCGTTTTATTGGTTGCACTCATTTTCGGTATTGTAAATGCTGTTATTAAACCGATCTTCTCATTCCTGACCTGTGGTTTGTATGTCGTCACGCTGGGATTATTCACTTTCATCGCAAATGCCCTGATGTTACTGGCTACAAGTTCAGTAGCTTCCTGGGTCGGATTACAATTCAAGGTGGATGGTTTTTGGACAGCACTGGTTGGTGCATTAATCATCAGCATTGTCAGTTTTGTCCTGTCCTTGTTCGTGGGAGACCGAAAACGCAGCAGCAAATCAGATTAAGGCAAAAAACTTACCTGATGGCAAACATATTCAAATACCTTCAGAAGGAAGTATTCCTTCTGAAGGTCTATTAATTTTTGGAAGTAAATTGCTGCAAGCCCATCTGTTTCATTCTCCGTAGCGCAAACGTAAATACAAATCATAACGGGCTGGATTTATACCGCCTTCTGACACAGCTTTCCTCACTGCGCAGCCGGGTTCCATTCGGTGGGTGCAATCATTGAAATTGCAAAATTGAACAAGCGGGGCAATCTCGGGGAAGTAGCCATCCAATTCTTCCGGTTCCGTGTCCCATAACGCAAGAGCTTTGATTCCCGGTGTATCTACAACAAAGCCTTCATCAGGCAGACTGAACATTTCACGCACCACTGTAGTATGACGACCTTTATTGGTGGAGTCGCTCACTTCGCGGGCAGCCAAACCCAATCCGGGTTGGATCAAGTTGAGCAGGGTTGACTTTCCCACACCTGAGGGTCCGGTAAAAGCATTCAGTTTTCCCGTCAATCGATGCTTCAGATCTTCAACACTTGCTTCCATAATTTTGGAAGTAAATAATACAGGATAACCAATTTTTTTATAGAATCCGAACTTTGCCTCGGCCTCTTCGGGGGTTACCAGGTCCAGCTTGTTGAAGACTATGACCACAGGAAGCTCCTGTTTTTCGGCGATCACCAGGTAGCGGTCCAACATCCGCAGATGCGGTTCAGGGTTGGTGCAGGCAAAAATAAGCACGATCTGCTCTACGTTGGCTAGAAGAATCTGCCTGTACACTCCTTTCGGAGTGGGTGCAAGGCGGGCAAGCATGCTGGTGCGAGGATGAATAGCCTCAACCATCCCCACACCTTCTGCGTGAATGGAGATATCCACTTTGTCGCCAACAGCGATAACATCGCCATCAAAACGGTTGCGTTTTAACTTACCCCGCAACTGGCAGACGATCCGCCCAACTGATGTATGGACATGATAAAAACCAGATTGAGAGCGGATCACTACACCATTTGTTATATCCATCGGATTGTTATTTCTTTTTCTTCGGTGTCTTCGTTACCTCAATGGTGGGATCCAAAGGTGAAGTGGGGGTTGCGGTGATGTAATAATTTGATTCCCATGGGAAGCGGCGGCTGATCTGGCCGGTAAAGTAGAGCTCGACGATCCGGCGGAAAATTGGTGCAGCCCATTCTGACCCTTCACCCTGGTTTTGAACGAGGACGACGACAGCAATATCCGGTTTTCCGGGATTGCGCGCATCGGTATAGCCTGCGAACCAGGCATGCGGGTCTTCACCCGGATTAGCCTGTGCAGTCCCTGTCTTTCCATAAATGGGAATCCCCATACCTACAAATGTGCGATATGCTGTGCCGCGGTTGTTTTCAACAACCATATACATGGCTTCCTGGATGGATTTCAAGTTTTCATGCAGAAATTGGCAGCTTGCCTTGAACTTCAGGTTGAAAGACCAGGGTCGGATCACCATTGGGAGGTGTTATCTTTTCGATGATCTGCGGCCTATATAAGGTACCACCGTTGCCGACAGCTGCCACGAAGTGGGCTACTTGCAAGTGGGGTAACCAGTAGCTCCCCTTGGCCGATTGCCAGTTGTACTGCGTCACCTTCGGAGGCGGCATCGGGTACATTTCCGGTATCTTCAGCGATCTGACCAATACCAGTTTCTGTACCGAGTCCAAAACCTCGTGCCATATCTGCCACAGCGGTAGTCAAGCCGATCTGGTACAAATTTAAACCAATATGCCAGAACCACGGATTGCACGAACGCATGAGAGCCCCTTGAAGGTCAAGCTTTCCACTCGCTTCGATCTTGTGGTCATACGTCCAATCGTATAAAGTGATACCAGCCAATTCGGTGAATTCGTGGGTGCAGTTGTAGTTTGAGTCTTTAGTGAACTGTTTACTTTCAAGCGCTGCAGCCATGGTGATGATCTTAAACACAGAGCCAAGGGGGTATTGACCCTGGGTAGCCCGGTTTAACAGCGGTTGGTTGGGATCAGAAAGCATACTACCCA
This sequence comes from uncultured Chloroflexia bacterium, assembly GCA_963757065.1. Taxonomy (GTDB): domain Bacteria; phylum Chloroflexota; class Anaerolineae; order Anaerolineales; family Anaerolineaceae; genus PNON01. The sequence continues at coordinate 250,960 of CAVWQC010000005.1, forward strand.
AGAATTGGAAATTGGCATTATACGGGTCGAATAGGTTTGAATCATAACCCGGAGAAGATACAATGGCCAACACCCGGCCGGTATCCCTTTCCAGTACGACAGCCGCACCGGCAAAACCTGCCAGGGCATTCTGTGCACCAATTTGGAGGTCTTTATCCAATGTCGTGTAAATGGATTGTGAAGCGGAGGGCTCAGCAGATGCCAGTCGGGTCACGATCTGTCCCTGGGGGTCAATTACATATAAATTACCACCATGTTGGCCAGCCAGGTATTCCTCCCCCCATCTTTCAAGGCCAGACACACCCACTTTTTCATCACCGAGATAGCCCAATCTTCGATAGGCATCTAATTCTTCTGCTGGAACCTGTTGCACATAACCAATAGTCTGGGGAGCTACTCCACCATCGTAATAAAATCGTGTATTGTATGGAGTAACATCCACGCCGCCAAATTGAGCCAAAGCACCTGCGAATTCATTGTATTTATCTGCGGTTGTTTCCCCGACATTGACATAATAATTTTCCTGCCCCTGAACTATTGAACTGATCCAGGGAGCTGGGATACCGGTGAGACGATTGAGGATACTGGTGACAGAATCTTTATCGTCTGGCAGGATCGCAGCAGGCACCACACCCAGAGCTACTGCATCTGTGAGGGCGGCAATTGCTTTTTCGTTGCGGTCATAAATATTTCCACGCGCAGGGATCTTATAATCGAGCGATAGACGATTACCACCTTTAAGCTCAGGAAGGATCAATCCATCTTCCCATTGAACCAGCCAATATCCTTTATCCTGGTCGAGTGATATGGTTATATCCCGATCCAAGTCCCCAAGCAAAACCGTGTGGTAAGTGATCCGAAAAGCCACCTGAGAATTGGTTGGATTGGTCAAGGTGGAGATCACCGAATAATCAATTGTTTGGAGAGACATATTGATCGCAGTGTCTGTATATTTTTTATTGAAGTCTTCCAGACTGATTGCATCTTTGCTTATCGCTGTTAACAGGCTGTACATCTTGGGGTAATCTTCAGCTTTCCATGAATCCAAAAATGCCTTCGCGGCAGATTCCGGGTCCGGAACACGGGTGGTATATATAACTGGTGTGGGCAGGGGTTGACTGGTCGAAAAAACAGGCTGTGTAGGGGTGGAACCAGTGGCAGCGCTGCAGCCTGTGGTAATGATTACCAACAATACCGCTATTCGCCAAAATTTCATATTAATCTCCTAGATATCATCATACCTGGTAAGGATCGTCGAAAATACCGGGCATTGATAATTTAACTTCGCCTGGCAAGCGACAGGAATATCTTCATATAAATTAACATGAAAGGATTCCAATTCCTTCACCAGATGACATAATGGTAATCCCATTACACTTGCATAACAACCCGCCATACTCTCTACCGGGTGAAAACCATCATGCTGGATGGCATATGCACCAGCCTTATCCAATGGATCCCCGGTTTTAATATACTCATCCACTTCAAACTCAGAATAATTGCGCATCGGAACTTCGGTTTCGCAAAGAACAGTGGATTGTTTTGTTTCTCGCACTCCGGTAATGGATATGGCAGTCATAACCACATGTGTATGTCCACGGAGTTCCATCAACATCCTGCGAGCATCCTGATCGTCTACGGGTTTTCCATAGATACTATTCAAATTGACTACAATCGTATCAGCTGCCAGTATCAACTGATCCGTGGGGAATCCCAGGCTGTCTGCAAGTTGTTGAGCAGCTTTTGCCTTTATCTTAGCCAGACGCAAAACACATGCCTTTGGTTCCTCATCCGGTATTGGTGTTTCGTCCAACTGCACGGGTAAGATGACGTATGGCAGCCCGGTGAGGCTTAGTAGTTCTTTGCGGCGAGGTGAATTGGAAGCTAGAATGAGCGGATGCATTGTATTTAATATCGATTCTAACACAAACCAACTTGTTATTTGAACGGGTAGTGATGTAAAATCGTCTAAACAACTTACTATTAAATTTGGAGGTCGATATGCTTGCCCTAAAGGAAAAAATTTCCCAGGAAGGCTGTTACCTGGGAAGAGGAATATTAAAGGTAGATAGTTTTATCAACCATCAGGTGGACCCCGCTTTAATGGAAGATTGTGGCAAGGAATTCGCCCGGATTTTTGCAGATGTAAATGCCAGCCGGGTATTGACTGCTGAAATTTCGGGTATTGCACCAGCGTTGATGACTGCCCGGCATCTCAATGTGCCAGTCGTGTATGCTCGAAAGACAAAGCCAATCACCATGCCCGATACTGTCTATCTCACTGTGGCACCATCCCATACAAAAGGCGTCATGACCGACTTGATCGTATCACCTGAATACCTGGCACATGGCGAACGGGTACTAATCATTGACGATTTCCTGGCATCAGGCAGTACCATTCTAGCCCTGGTCAGGCTGGCTCAAGCTGCCGGTGCGCAGATCGTCGGAATCGGAGCCTTGATCGAGAAATCATTCGAAGGCGGCCGTAAAGCCCTGGAATATCTGAATGTCCCCATCCACTCTCTGGTATGCATTGAACGAATGGATGACACGGGAATCTACTTTGGTAACTAGGCTGTATGAACATATACTTCTCGTGCTCCATCACAGGCGGACGTAATGACCAGAAAAATTACCAGGATATCGTCTCAGCACTGGAAGCTGCCGGACATGTTGTTCCGACTGCAATTTTGGCTGATCCACACATTCTGGATTACGAAGCAGCAACCCCAGCTAAAGAAGTGTATGAACGTGATATTGCCTGGCTGGACGAGTGTGATGCAGTTGTGGCTGAGATCAGCACTCCTTCACACGGCGTCGGATATGAGATCGCATACGCTTTAGAGAAGGACAAACCGGTGATTTGCGGTTATCAGGCTGGAAAACGGGTTTCCAAGATGCTTTCCGGGAATACTCACCCCCGTATTAAGGTTTTTGCGTATGATAAGGTTGATGAATTCATTGCAGCTATTTTTGAATTTTTAAATCATTCGATGGTCAAGAAAACCGCAGATCGGTAATATTCACACCCTCATAATAATTTCTTCATAATTTCCTCACAATCTAAACACATGAAACTCAATAGTTTCAGTTAATATCTCCTTAGTTCAAAAAACTATAGGAGATATTTAGATGAAGAAAAATATTGTTATGAAGTTTGTGTCTGGTGGAATCATTGCCGCTGCCATCCTCACAATGGTTTTCACTGCAATCCCTGTTTCGGCTGCTGGTTTAGATGGCAGAGGTGGACCAGGGGGACAGGGTGGTTATGGCGGATCCGGCGTTGGAGGAAATTTATCCACAACACCACTTACCACAGCGGAAATCAATGGGTTGAAACAGGCCGTACTGGAAGAATATGGTGCATTAAATACTTATAATGCAGTTATTGACCAGTTCGGTGCTGTTTTTCCATTTGTACAGATTGTTCAATCAGAACAGCAACATGTGAATGCTCTGTTACGTTTAGCAGATCGATATGGGATCATAGCTCCGGTGAACCCGGGATTAACTAACTCCCTGGGGATTGCAACTGTCACTGAAGCATGCCAAATCGGGGTGTCAGCAGAGATAGCTGATGCGGATCTATATACCCAAATAATGAAAGTTACGACACATACAGATTTGTTACGTGTATATTCGAATCTTCAGAGTGCATCGCTGAATATGCACCTGACCCAATTTGAAGCTTGTGCTAATTAACTGAGGATAATGATGAATTCTCTATCCCCCAATATTTCGATAATTGAATCCATAAAGAAGCTAATAAAGAAGTATAACCTTAATCACCAGACGCTTCGGCGTCTGGTGCAGCTTGGTTTTGCCGCATTCATCATCATCACTGTAGTAAGGCATATTGTGATCGGTGAAGATGGCCCAGTAATAACTGCATCCGCAGAAGCATATTGCCCTTTCGGGGGACTTGAAACACTATATAAGTATCTGACTTCAGGTGGTGCTTTTGTTTCTCACACTCATTTATCTAATGTTGTACTATTCATAGCAGTCATCGTAACAGCAATATTACTGCGATCAGCGTTTTGTGGCTGGATCTGTCCACTAGGGTCATTGCAGGACCTGGTAAGCGGGATAAGCAAGGCTATCCAAAAACGACTTCCGAAACTAAAAAAAGGTTTGCAGACGTTCAAACGGAATGCACCCTGGTTATCAACCATGGACAGAGTCTTAAAGTTTGGTAAATATATCGTATTGATTTGGGCTATCGGAGGTTCTGCATATTTTGGTTATATGGTCTTTCGTGATTATGATCCATGGTCCGCATTGATCAATATCGCTGAATTCAGCTTTACTCCGGGATTGATCGTTCTTATTCTGACCATCGTATTGTCACTATTTGTTGAACGCCCCTGGTGCAGGTATGCATGTCCTTTGGGTGCCATCAGCGGTTTGGCCGGGAAATTGAGCCCGGTTTATTTGAAGCGGGAAGAAAGTGCTTGTACTTTATGTCAGGTTTGTACAAAAGCCTGCCCGATGGGAATAGAGGTCCATAAGGCCAAAACCATTCAAAGTGTGGATTGTATTTCCTGCCTGGAATGTGTTGGTGTATGTCCACGCAAAGGAGCACTCGAGATTCATATTGGTTATTCAGGCAGGAAATCCAAAGGAGGCGAAAATGCGAGTTAAACCAATCCTATTTGGTGTCGTAGTGGTAATCGTTTTTATGTCTGTGATCGTAATCTCACAGGCTGCCGGATATTGGTCAACTTCCGGGAAAGTGACGACCAGCGGCGAGCTTGTAAACCCTTCTGCAGATGATGTTGAAACCATCAAAGGATGGATGACTTTGAATCAAATCTCCGATACATATGCAGTTCCACTTTCAGAGATATTGCGGGAATTTTCGTTGCCCGATACGACGAGCGGTGATACTGCCATCAAAGACCTGGAATCAGAGACTTTTGAGGTGACCTTATTGCGTGAATGGCTTGTATCGAGGATGAATGGAGAAAAACCAGCTTTGACAACCCCGTTACCAACGGAGCTATCCCCACAAACTACTGCAACGCCAACCACTGTAACAATAATCAGCGTTACTCCTCAGGTAACCGGGGAAATAACAGAAACTCATATCGCTCCAGAAAATACGATAACCGGAAAGACAACTTTCCAGGAACTGATTGATTGGGGTTTGGATATGGTTGTAATCGAATCGATTATTGGGACACCATTTCCGGGTGGAGAGATCATTATTAAAGATTATGTAACAGGATTGGGAATGGAATTTTCTCCCGTAAAAACTGCCTTACAAGGTGAATTGGAAAAAGCTAACTAATTCTATTACAAATAAAACAGGTAGAGGATGAATCCTCTGCCTGTTTTAAAATATCTTCGTATCTAAAGTTCAAGAATTACGTCATAATGGTTGAGAAATGAATAAAACCGAGGAGCAACAATTGCTGGAAGGTGCCAGACGGTACGATCATGTTACCCTGGCCCAAATTTATGACCGTTACAGCCCCGGTCTTTTTTCCTATGCAATCCGGTTGATAGGTGATGTGCAAAATTCTGAAGATTGTGTAGCTGATACCTTTTCAAGATTTTTAAGTGCCTTGCAACGGAAATCAGGACCTTATGAGCACCTTCAGGCTTACCTTTATCGAATCGCCCACAATTGGATTACGGATTATTATCGAAGTAAACCTGTTACTCAATTAGATATCGATGAACAGGTAATAACAGACCCAACCGGGGAGCCAAATGATGCACTGGAATTTAAAATATCAAGTCAGATCATTAGAGAGTCTCTCATGCAGCTAAATCCAGATCAAAGGCAAGTGATCGTCCTTAGGTTTTTACAGGGATGGGATTATTGTGAAATCGCCGCTGCCTTAAATAAATCAGTTGGTGCCATAAAAGCACTTCAACACCGGGGTTTGGAAAAGTTGAATACGTTATTAATAAATTCGGAATTAAAGATGGGAGTGTGATCATGATGGACCCGCTTGATCCAAGAATTGAAAATGCACTTGATAAGTTAAGGAATGTACCTCACCGCGAAGCCGAAAATGCTGTAAAAGGCCGGGCAAATTTTCTGGGAGAAGTTCATAAAATTCAACCAAGCGTATCTAATTCCGAAATGTTACGTCATAAGGGATGGAACCAAAAAAAATCCTGGACAACCAGGATATTTCGAAAGGAGACATCCCCAATGTTTACAACTTTAGTAAGTGCATTTCTAGCAATTGTGTTGGCCTTGGGCGGCTCAGGAGTTACTCTAGCCGCTGCTCAATCGAGTAATTCTGATGACTTTTTGTATCCACTTAAACTATTTAGTGAAGATGTGCGACTTGAATTGACCAATGGCACACCTGAAGCTATTCAGCTGGAATTGGAATACCTCACCAGACGGACTATGGAATTACAAGCGATTATTGGTGAAAACAAAGTTCCATCCACCGGATTGATTAATCGAATACAAGAACAAATTAATACAATTCTTCAACAGTCAACTCGTTTGGACAAGGAAGAAAGCTTGTTGCTTATGAAGCAGATCCGTGACCAAATACAATTACAAGAGCAGCTCTTCCTGCAAATGCAGACCGGAGTAGATGATCCAAACATTTTACAGATCCGCACAATGCTTCAGGACCGCATCAGGTTACTTGATTCAGCAACCGGCAGTTCCCAGATGACGCAAGAACAATTACAGCAAAAATTACAGGAACAGATGCAGTTAGAAATCCAACTGCAGGAGCAAATAAAAGAGCAGGAACAGCAACGTATTCAGACTCAACAACCTGCTGATGCCGGAAATTCACAAACTGACCAGAATCAAACTGGGCAACCCGGATATCAAAATATGGATGGATCACCTGAAGGAACGTCAATACCAGGGTATGAAGATGGAAATGGACAGGAAGTCACACCTTTATGGCCAACAGACCAACCTAACCGTGGGGGAGGTAATGGTCAAAACCAGCCGTAATTTATAAACAACATCAGTATTAATGATAAAAACAAACCAGCCAGGATATTTTCTGGCTGGTTTGTTTTATCGTTGTAATTATTTACGCAGCCGCACCTTCTGCTATCGGCAGGACCACGGTTACATTTGTGCCTTTATCGATGGTTGAATCGACCCAAATCCTACCCTGATGTGTTTCGATGATGGATTTTACAATCGAAAGTCCCAACCCGGAGCCGGGGAAATCGGATGAGGTATTGCTGGCCCGGTAGAATTTATCGAAAATATAAGGCATATCCAAAGCAGGAATACCGTTGCCGGTGTCTGAAACGAGCAGGATAAGCTGTTTTCCATCCACTTGCGCTTCGACTTTTATCTTTCCACCTTCAGGGGTGTATGTTATTGCGTTATCCAATAAATTATCGACCATTTGACGAATTTGAATTGGATTTCCATACAAGGGGGGTAAATCCAATTTATAGTTCTTGGATAAGGTGAGACTCCCTTTTTTCAACCTTTCTTCCACTGATGTTAGCGATGAATTCAGAATATCTGATAGAGAGATCGTCTCTTTCCTGGTATCAAATCCACTTTCGATCCTACCGAGGTTGAGCAAATCGTTGACCAGTGAAGTAATGCTGTGGACGCTGGTTTGAACACGATTAATAAAATCTCGCTGCAGTTCATTGATCGGTCCTGCGCGGTCCAGCAATTCGATATATCCCAAAATCGCAGTAAGTGGTGAGCGCAAATCATGCGAGATCGTGCTCACAAAATCGCTTTTAAGGCGATCGAGTTTTTTATGATAGGTAATATCATGAAAGGTGATGGCAATGCCTACATCCGTGATGGGAGTGAACTGAGCGGAAAAAAACCTGCCATCTTCCAGTTCGATTTCACATTGATTGGGGTAATGTTCGCTGCCAGGTGATTTTAATAGCTCCAGTAATTCTGTTTTCTGAATAACGTCTGTAAATTGCTTTCCGATATAACTACCATCGCCGAGATTAAATGCTGCCCGGGCGGTCTGGTTCACAAGCATGAAGCGTTGATCCGGATCTAAAACCATAACACCATCTTGAATATTTGTCAGAATGGTTTCCAGTTTGTTGCGGTCCGAGGTGGCAGTTGTGTATAAATGAGCATTTTCAATGGCTATTACTGCGTAATCAGCCACAGTTGAAACCAATTTGACGTGGTGGTCAGTAAATGCAGTCCGGTTATGGCGGTTATCCACCCCAAGCACACCCACGATCTGCCCCCGACTTTGAAGAGGAACGTAGATCAGGCTATGCACCAGATAGGAGGTTTTAATTTTTTGAGGGGTTTGTTCGTCCAGGAGGACTGCCTGGCCGGTGCGAATTACACTTCCTGCGAGAGTGTCGTGAATGGGTAAACGGAATGTGCGAACAAATTCTTCCTGAAAGTTGCGGGAAGCGCGCATATATAATTCACCGGAAATATCATCCAAAAGCAGCAGGCTGCCTTCTTCTGCACCGGTGAGATCCACAGCGGCATCCACCACAGATGCCAGGACATAATCCAAATTTAACGAAGCAGTGATCGAACGGCCAAGTTGAGCCAGGGTTTCAATTTCATCCATACGGTGCTGCAAGGATGCTGTTGCCCGTTTGGATTCCAGGATGACCCAATCTTTACGGAATTTTGCCTGCCGAATGCTGCGCTGCACTGCCTGCAAGATATCATCTGTATGAAGTGGAAGGCAAAGGTAATCGGTCACACCGGACCGGAGAGCTTCTTTCAAGAGGTCAGGGGAATCGGAATTTACGAAGAGTAAAACAGGTAGAGCCGGGAACCGCCGGATGAGGTTACGGGCAAGGTCCAAACCATTTCCATCAGTCAACTTTTCACCGAGGATGACAATGGATGGCTGGCTGGTTTCAATCATCTTTTCGGAGCTGAGCTTATCCCTGGCTGAAGTTACGGCATAACCTGCAGATCGTAAAACACGTTCCAATAGATAGTTCGCCTGGTTATCAGATATGATCACAAAGACTGATTCTTTACTGTTTTCTGGCATGCTTCAGTTCCCCAAAATATTTATTAACCATGTTTATTAGGCAGGAGGGAGGAGAGTAAAGTGGAAAATCGAACCCTGTCCCTGACTTGACTCCACCCATACCTTGCCGCCATGGGCTGAGATAAGTTCTTTTACCTGGGTTAATGCCTGTGTATTCCTATCCGATTTTTCAGAAGCAGATCGTTTTTGGTGTTTGTCATCCTCACCAAGAGGAGAGAGCTGGTTCGTGTCTATCTCCGAAGTGGAATTTTTAATGAACCCGTGAACCTGTCCATCGATCATTTTTTCGACCTTTAATGAAACCTGTCCGCCATGCGGGCAGCGACGAAGTGCGTTCGTTAATAATTTATCAAAGATCTCGGTCACCTGGCCTGGATCAGCATAGGCGAAAGATTTCGTCCAAAGAAAAGTCTGATGTGAGAATGATCTCGTCCTCCTCGGCAGCACGTTTGAAACGCTCAATAGCCTCATTGCCGATAGGAACAATATTGATCGCTTTCATTTGAGCCGGCAAGGGATTTGTAGGAATCTTTAAGTACCTTCTCCACCTGATCAATCACCTGTTTTAGATTTTCACGGGCAGAATCCAACTTGCCGAGCTGTTCTTTTGATAATTTTGCACTTAGTTCTGCAGCCAGCATCTCTAGAGAGTTATTCGCTTCTTCGAGTGGAGAGGTCAATTCTTTGCCGGCATTTTTAATGAATTCATTTTTAGATTTTTCACCAGCCTGGGCGTTTTCAGCGGCGCGCTGCATATATTTGGCGCGTTCCTCCAGTGCACGGAATAACCTTGCGTTCACGAGGGAGATGGATGCGTAATCAGCGACTGCCTCGACCAGTTTTTGTTCACTGCCATTGAATGGACGTGGTGCTTTTCGGACTATTACCAGGAGGGCAATGACCCTTTTTTGCACTTTTACCGGTGCAATTAATGCTGATTGACCCAGATCATATTACCTTGAATCTTTTTAGGGGTTCGCCATGAATGGCAAGGGTCTCACCGCTCATCGCAACCAATGAAGAAATGCCATCATCCCATGGTTGATTCAACTTATAGTGAAGAGAAACAGGAAGATTTTGATGTGCAGCCAGGACAAAGGGTTTTTCCCCTTCATCCCTCACCAGGAACCACCCCAGGTCGCCGGAAGAAACTTTTAAGGCTCCATCAACGATCTTGTCAAAAAGTATCCCCTGGTCAGTGACCGAGGTGACTGCTTTACCAATTGAAAATATGGTGGTTAACTCACGAACGCGGTTTTGGAGTTCAAGGTTGGTCTGTTGGAGCTGTTTATCCAATCTTTCCCGTTCACGGCGTTCGTGAACCTGCTTCAGCACACGTTCGACAACTGCAACCACTTCAGCTTCACGCACAGGCCAAAGTAGAAAATCAGTAGCTCCCAATCGGAATGATTGGACGAGGTTTTCCTCGCCGCCTTTTTTGGTCAAAGCGATGATCGGGGTGGCAATTCCCTGGGATGAGAGGGCAACCATCAGGTCTTTTCCACTCAAGCTGGGCAGATTGAGGTCAACGATCATAATGTCAGGGACAAATTGAATAGCTTTGGCGATGGCTGTTTGAGCATCCCCCGCTGTTTGCACCTGATAGCCCATCGACTGAAGGGCTTGCCTGCCGATCAGATCGCAAATATCGGCATCATTCTCAACGATTAAGATACGATCACGATTCGTTCCCATGCGGTTAATAATAGCATTAATTATTAAAAAATGGACAGTCAAGTGAAATTTCGAATGGAAATCCACCGGAAAGGATTCGAACAATAAATCACATAGGAGAATTAAATTTATAAAGTTTGTACAAACTATTTGCAAAGAGTGGATAAGTCGATTAATATAGTCAGTACTGACTATATTGGAGCATAGTATGGAAAATGAATTATTAATTCTAGGACTGCTGCGAAATCAAGCCATGCACGGCTATCAGTTGATGGATAGGATCCATAAAGTGATGTCCGTTTGTGCAGACCTTAAACGACCAACATCCTATTTCATACTTGAAAAGATGAAGGGAAAAGGCTGGGTGACCTCCACAACGGTCAAAGACGGAAAACGACCGGAACGCAAGGTATATCAGATCACGGAAGCCGGTGAAGGTGCCTACCAGTCAATTTTACGGGAAAGTTTACGAACACCATTGAAAATGGATTCCAGGGGAGATATCGTTTTTGGTTTCATTCAAGATCTTCCCAATGAGGAATCGATCACCCTTTTGGATGAACGCAAACAACTGCTGGAAAATGACCTTGCAGAAGTCCGGTCCATCCCAGCCCATTCCGGAGGACCAAAATGGGTCATCGAACACAGAGAACAAACCATTGAACGGGAAATTCAGTGGGTCAATCAAATCATTGGAAGATTATCCAATCCACAGGAGTAATGCATGTCTGAAGCAAATGTTATTGAAAACAAAGAGCCAAGCGATAAACTGGATTTTAAAAAGGTACTCCCGGTATTCCTGATCGTGTTGATCGATCTGTTGGGATTAACCATCATCATTCCTTTAATGCCATTATATGCTGCCAGTTTTGGAGCATCACCAGCCATCATCGGGCTGCTGGGTGCAACCTACCCGATGCTGCAATTCGTGGGTTCACCCATTTTAGGCAGGTTGTCTGACCGTTTTGGAAGGAAACCGATATTATTGATCAGCCAGTTGGGAACACTGGCGGGGTTTATCCTGCTTGCAAGCGCACATTCCATTTGGCTTTTATTCCTCAGCCGGATGATCGACGGAATTTCCGGAGCAAATATCTCCACAGCCCAGGCAGTGATCAGTGACAGCACGAATGAAAAGACGCGTACGCAGGGTTTAGGTTTATTGGGAGCAGCGTTTGGCCTCGGGTTTATTATGGGACCGGTGATAGCCTTTTTGTCACTGGCTGCCAGCGGGAATAATTTCCACGTCCCGGCCTGGGTAGCAGCCGGTTTCTCGTTAGTATCAATAATAACCACCATTTTCGTCCTGAAAGAGACTCTCCCGGTTGGGCAGAGAGGAAAAAATCACAACGCAGAAATCTCATTCAAAACCATGATCGCTGGCTTGCGTAAACCCATCACCGGATTTTTACTTATCCTAATGTTCTCTTTCCAACTGGCTTTTGGAGGATTCGAACAGCTTTTATCACTCTTCACCCTCAACCGCCTTGGTTTGGACGCCCGGGGAAACTCAATTTTGTTTGTATTCGTGGGTATCATCATTGTGCTTGTCCAGGGATATTTTATTGGAAAGTGGAGCAAGAAATTTGGCGATAAATGGCTGATCCGTATGGGGTTAATATTGCTGGCAGCCGGTTTACTTATTTCAGGTTTAACTCCCAAACAGCCTGTACCCTGGTATTCCAGGAGTGCTGTTGAAGCTCAATTAAGTGGAACGCGAACATTACCGGGAGAGACTCCTCCCACCCAAAATCTAAAAATAGATCTCCCGGCAGAAACCAACAAGGGATTATTAGGTATCATCTGGTTAATGGCAGCCATGATCCCGGCGGCGATCGGCGGGGGAGTACTACAGCCGGCCATTAACAGCCTGCTTACACGGAGCGTAAGTATCAGTGAAATCGGCGGAATCCTGGGGGTGTCAGCTGCCATGCTTTCAGGGGCGAACGCGCTTGCCCCGGTCATTGGCGGAGGGATCTTCCAGCTGCTTGGCCCATCCTATCCTTTCCTCATTGGCGGAGGCTTGTTATTTGTCCTCTGGATCCTGGCAAACCGTGAATTCAGGAAAGCGGCGATATAAATTCGACAATTTACTTGAAATCAGGAAATATAAAAAATCTGCTGAAAGAATTCTTCAGCAGATTTTTTGAATAATTTTGGGAAAGACTCTATTTTCGATCCACCCAGCGAGCCAGGGCGGCCGGAGGGGAATAGTGACGCAAGGCTGGCAGAATATCTTCCGGAGATTCTGCTTTTATGATCAGTTCAAGGTGCTCAGGATAAAGAAAACCTTCCAGCATGGCATGCTCGATCATCACGGAAAAAGGATCGAAATACCCATTAATATTCAATATCCCGATCGGTTTTTGGTGAATACCGATCTGTGCCCAGGTGAGGGCTTCGAGCAGTTCGTAGAAAGTGCCAAAGCCACCCGGCAAGGCGATCATCGCATCGGCGATATCCAGCATGCGGCGCTGCCGGCTCTGGATATCTGCAGTAACCTCAAGAGAGGTCAATTTGGCATGGATGAGCTGCGGTTGGTTCAAATTCTCAGAAACAACACCGGTAACGGTGCCCCCATTGTTCAACACACTGTCGGCCAATACCCCCATCAATCCGGTCTTCCCGGCACCATAGACCAGGGTGATCTTCGATTCAGCCAGCAGCTTTCCCAGTTGATTGGCAGCCTGATAATAGACAGGGTGAATATCGTCTGAAGAACCGCAATATACACATATGGAATTCAATTTATTTGTCATGATATTAAAATTATAGCGTATTTATTGGATCACCGGGCGCAACAGGTAATCTGCCACCTGGGAAGTATGCTTCAAGATCAGGTCCGCACCGGCTTTTCTCAGTTCGGTTTCGTCGCCAAACCCGCAGAGAACACCGATGCTTTGAGCGCCGGCTTTCCGGGCGGATAAGATGTCGACAGTGGTATCCCCGATCATCAAACATTCTTCGGGTTTTACCCCGGCCATGGCGGCAGCATGCAGGATCGGATCGGGGTAGGGTTTGGTATGCGCACAGGTCTGAGCGGAGATGATGGTTTGAAATCGTGGGGACAGGTTGAAATAATCCAGGAAAGCTTCTGTTCCAAACTGATCCCGGGCGGAAATTATGGACATTGGATAATGGACTGCGAGCTGATCGAGGGTGGGGATGATGTCTTTGATCAACCAGAAGGGTGGTTTTCTTTTCCCTATTCCCAATTTATTGAAGCGGTTGATGATCCAGGCGATCTCATCGTCAATTCCCAGGCGATCGGGAATGCTGAAAACCAGGTTGGCAGGTGTTTCCAACCCGAGGATGACCCGCCGGGCGATGTTATACGTATCCAGGGATGGATAAACACTGGTGATGAAGGATATCCAGCGGTAGAGTTTGTTGACCATGACATCATCTGTATCGCTGATGGTGCCATCGACATCAAAACAGAGGAGTTTCACACGCTGAATGTCAATTGCCATTTATAAAACCTCGAAGATGGATGCCATGCTCCCGGTGTCAATTATTCTTGCTGGGAGAGGAAGAAAACCATACTTAATGAATATTATTGTAATCGGAGTTACATCAATGGACAACCGGGGCGTGAGGAACGTTCCGCTAATGAGTGTTGAGTTGAAGTCTCTCGATTTTATAGGCATATAATTAACCAATGGATCGCCAAGCCCTCATCCCAGCCTTCTACCTGACGGCACGATGTCCCTGGGGAGAAGGTACCAGAAGGGTGAGGGTTTGAGTGAGGTAGTTTAGACCGACGAGAACAGAGGGTTGATCAATGGGTATATCCAACTCGTATTTTATAAAAACCTTAGTCAAAAAAGTCTATTCAAGCTATCAAAACATTCGGAGTTAATTTCTTACTTGGAAAACCTTCCAAATAAAGAATTTGATGATCTTGTTACCCTTGGTTATAGTTATTACCATGTTTGGAATTATAAAAAAAGTGTTGAGTCATTTTTGGAAGCCCATAAAATTCAGCCTGATGATTACCAAATAAATTACATTCTTGGAATTCATTATTACTTTAATGGATACTCAGAAAAAGCCCTCCCATTTTTAATAAAAGCATTAGATTTTGCGGATTCCCATACGCACGAGTTTATCTTAGCGAAAATCAAAGTACATATTGGAAATTGTTTAACCGATGGCAGAGAATACGATAAAGCAAAGTCCTACTTTGAGAAAGTTTTAACGGAATATCCTTATCACGTTGAGGCTATTGAAGGTCTTATTGATTTATATAGGGACAATTGTCAAAATGAATTAATACTACCGTTTTTAGAAGACGTTATTTCAGGGTACCCGGACCTTTATCAAATATATATTATGCTGGCAAACGAATATCATTATTATTTGTATGATTCAGTAAAAGCGATTGAGTATTACGAAAAATTCATCACTGCCTCAAAAAGATCCAATAGTTCTGATTCTAAATATGGAACTTATTCTTCTTATAGGAATTTTAGCCAAGAGATAATTGATTATTACATCTGCTTAATATGGGCCGGGAAAAAAGATATTGCTCTAAAAAAGATTTACGAAAAGAAAGTACTAGGGAAATTTTTGAAAAAGGATGATAAAGAAGCTTTGCTTGAATATTTTTTGAAGACAGAGGATTGGGAGAATGGGTATAAACTTGCCAAGGAGTTTGTTGAACGAGGACAGAATAAAGGTATTTATATAAATGGGTTATTATCCATTTTCGAAATGCAGTT
Source organism: uncultured Chloroflexia bacterium (assembly GCA_963757065.1). Classification (GTDB taxonomy): domain Bacteria; phylum Chloroflexota; class Anaerolineae; order Anaerolineales; family Anaerolineaceae; genus PNON01. Next base: position 266,324 of record CAVWQC010000005.1, read on the forward strand.
AGGGAAAAAGGAAGAAGGTATTTCTAGAATTTCAAAGCATTACAATAAGTATCAGCCTATAGCTAGTGCTTGTGCTACTTACGCTGAGATTCTAAAAATGAACCAAGAATATCATCACGCTTGCGAAGTCTTTCATGATCTCGTACTTCGCTATCCTAGCAATGATGACTGGCTAGAGCATTATGCATCTTGTTTATATTTAGCCGGGCAATTCAGGGAATCTTTGCAGGAATATGAAAAGTTATCAAAACATGACCCAATTAATGGAGAACCTAAACTGGGAATAGGTCTTTGTTTGTTTGAATTAGGTGAAAAAAGTAGAGGTTTGCAGATAATTGATGAGGCTTTTCGAACTGGCAAATTTCTTGACCTGGGTTCAATAATCATTCAACAAGCCAAGGAATTAATAAAACATCATCAGGTAGTTCACTCTTGACTTTCAAGTTGATATCTACTTTACCCCAAAAAGATAATGGTTTCACGACTATATCAGCAACATTTTACGGGGATAGCCTGTTGTCCTTGCGATTCAAGTTCAAGGCGACTATAATTATCCACTTACCAAACAACATCATTCAGTGTCAGGATCGAAGTTTAGAAATGCCAGTATATACATATCGTTGTGAGAACTGCGGAGTGCAGTTCGATGAAAGCCAAAAATTTGTAGACCCGCCAATGGTGAAATGCCCGGAATGCGGGAAGAAGACCCTTAGAAAAGTTTTCCAACCGGTGGGGATCGTGTTCAAAGGTTCCGGTTTCTATTCCACCGATCATCGGTCTTCGAGCGGTATGTCGTATGCCGCATCTGCCAAAGCGGATAAAGCTGAAGGCGAGAAAAGCACATCAGATAAAAGCAGCAGCACTGATTCTTCAACGAAGAGCGAAACATCCACAAAATCAGAATCATCCACGCCCGCTCCAAAACCAGAAAAAAAAGAGGCTGCGCCCTCCACGAAGTAACCAGGGATATCAATATCATGCGCCTCAAATGAGGCGCTTTTTTTTCGAAAAAATCAAAGTAAGAAATGACCAGCAGGTGATCATGAACGACCAAATGGGATCTGAAATTGTAAAAAACTCAGTATCGGCAAGTGTTAACCGAAAAAACCAGTGGAAACTTGTGCGGGATTATGCACTCATCCTGGCCGGATCACTGGTGCAAGCCCTGGCGATGCGGCTGTTCCTGATACCGGGATTACTGGTCAGCGGCGGAGTCAGCGGAGCAGCCCAATTGATCAACCATGTGACGCACTGGCCGATCGGCGTAATGGTACTGGTAGGGAATGCGCCGCTGTTCGTCCTGGGCTGGCGATACCTGGGCGGCAGACGCTTCGCTTTCAGGACTGCATTTGCCATTGTTGCGTTTTCGGTCATGACGGATGTGTTTGCCTTCTTTATTCCACCCGCGGGGATGACCAAGGACCTGGTATTGAATTCACTTTACGGTGGTTTGATGCTTGGCGTTGGCCTGGGATTGGTGTACCGCGGGCAGGGGACGAGCGGCGGCAGCGACATTTTGGGCAGGATCCTCAACCACCGTTTTGGCATCTCAATTTCACAGGCGTATTTAATTACCGATGCGGTGATCGTTCTGCTGGCTGGTTTTGTATTCGACTGGGAGCATGCCCTGTATGGATTGGTGATGATCTATGTCAGCGGGCTGGCGGCGGAGGTTACCGTGGAAGGTACGGATATCTTCCGCACGGCGATGATCGTGACCGACTGCCCGCAAGAGGTAGCGCAGGAGATCATGACCGTCATGGAAAGAGGAGTAACCTTCCTTTCCGGTAAAGGGGCTTATACGGGAACAGAACGGGACGTGTTGTACTGTGTGGTGACCAGATCTGAAGTCAGCCAACTCAAAGCGCTGGTGCATGAAAAGGATCCATCAGCTTTCATGGTGATCGGCCAGGCACATGAAGCGTTGGGAGAGGGATTCAGACCGCTAAAATCGAAATTCAGTTAATGAACAAAATGGTTGACTGCCCCGGTCAGCAGTAATATCTGCCCGACATGATAGGTGATGCGCACGAACAAGCGCCCGTACCGGATGGGGGTGACAAAACGGTCATAGGCAAGCAGGGTGTCGGATAGATAAAATAACAATCCGCCCAAATGCAACAGACAGATAATTTGCAGGTTCCCAGCCCGGTTTACCGATGGTCGCCAGGGCTGAAAGGAACATGATCGTGATCACGATGCTATACAACGTGACCGACCAGCGGATGCGCCTGGCACCGGTCTTCCGGAAAACGCCCTGGCGGATCTTGCGGGTCACGAAGACTGGCGATGCCGATCGTCAGGATGGTTAAAAGGATTAACAGCGGGGTGAAAACGGGAGTTTCCACGGAAAACCCGACGATGTACATCAGATGAGCCAGCAGGAACGAAACCAACCCGGCCAGGAAATAATTCCCCGGAAGCATCAACCAGACATCCCCCAACAGCGAGAAAACCGCTCCCGCCAGGAAGAACAACGCCGGATACTGCCAGCCACCATTGACGCTTAGCCAGGCGATCAATACGATCATCACCAATGGCTTGGTGACAAATTTCGCCCGGTGCCAGCCAAATGCCACTGCCAGCCAATCCAGGATGGCAATGAATACGATCACGCTCAAAGCAGCAATATCAGCCAATTACTTGTCATCCTGATGCTGGTAGCCAAATTGCCTGAGTGCGGAGGGGTCATTCCGCCAATTCTTCAACACTTTTACCCGTAACTCCAAAAACACTTTACGCTCGATGAGCTTTTCGATCTCTTTTCGGGACGTCTCACCGATGACCTTGATCATGGCTCCGCCTTTACCGATGACGATGGGTTTTTGTGATTCCCGTTCAACGAAGATGGTGGCGGAGATTTCGGCATTGGTCTCGCCGATGTCGTGGTACTCGTCCACCCGGACGGCAACAGCGTGCGGCAGCTCATCCTTGAGCTGGATCATGGCCGCTTCGCGAATAAAATCAGCAGCGATCTCTTTTTCGTACAGGTCGGTGACCTGCTCCGGGTCATAGAACGGGAAGCCGACCGGCAACCGATTGGTCAGTTCGGCTATCAGATCTTTGACTCCTTTTCCGGACAGGGCAGAGATCATATGGATGGAACTGCAGTCCATCAGGGTTTCATATTCCAGTTTTCTTTTTTGCAGAGTGGCAGGGTCCACCAGGTCAGTTTTATTCAGAACAAGGATCACCTTTTCCGTTGTTTCCACCCGCAAGGCAAATTGGGCAACCAGGCTGTCTTCCTCCTGTGGAGGTACAGTGGCATCGACCAGCCATAAGATCAGGTCTGCATCGCGGAGGGTATCTTCGGCGACCTGGTTCATATATTCACCCAGCTTATGAACAGGAGTGTGGATACCCGGGGTATCCACAAAAACGATCTGCACCTTCTCGTCAGTGAAAATCCCCAATTGTTTGCGGCGGGTGGTCTGCGGGCGGGGGGAGATGGAGGCGATCTTTTGCTTGAGAATATTGTTCAGCAGGGTTGATTTTCCGACATTGGGACGGCCGACGATCGTTACAAATCCGCTTCGAAATTCGTTAGAAGTTTCCATTTTCATCCTTTTGTAATAGAAAAGGCGAGTCTGATTTGAATTTATGTCCTTCGAGGGTCAGCAGCCAGGCTTTCGTGGCTAATCCGCCCGGTGCAGAATACCCATGCAGGCTGCCATCCGAGCCGACCACCCGGTGGCAGGGGATGATGATCGGGATCGGATTCTGCCCGAGGGCGGCACCGACTGCCCTTGATTTATTGGCGTCACCCAGGAGTTCGGCAAGGTGGCCATAGGTTAGAATTTTCCCAAACGGTATTTCATTGGTTTGTTTAAGGACTGACTTATAAAAATCCGAAAAAATGGACCAATCTATCGGGATATCAAAATTCTCCTTTGATGCCGGTCAGATAGCTCAATAACTTCTGAGAAATATCTAAAGCTTCCCGATTGGCCGAACTCAACAGGGAAGGTTCTTTTAGCTCTTTACCCGGGACATTACCGGGATGGTTGAATGATACTTTAAACAATCCGTCGGAACTGGTAAACAGGCTGATCACACCAAATACCGGGTGATACAACTGTGCGGATGGAGCAATAAACGACATTTTGGCTTCCTTTTATTTTTCTATACGAATATCGTAGAGTAAGCGTAGGGTAATCGTCAAGTAGAACATAGTTTCTGCTGTTATTATATATCAAAGGGCGACTTCTCTTCTTCTTCTCCTCCTTAAATTGAGAGCCGGGGTCGGCGTCCCCGGCTCTCATCATTCTGGTGCAAAATCCAGAATTTTGTTTTAATCCCATAAAGATAGCATCCAAATATCCACCCGATTGTTTATTATTCCAACGTTTTGGGGCGGTGGAGCAAGCTCCCCCCTACAAAAACCGAAATGGAACAGATGAAACTCACAAAATGCTGGTTCTGCACCATAAGGTGAAATCCGATAATTGTGCTAAACTTATGGTGTAAACTCATTTTATGGAGGAAATTCCCATGGGCGAGAGAAAGACATACGCTGTTGAAGTAGCCGGAACTAAACTGGAACTACCCTTATTCGAAATTAAACCCGGCTTGAAGATCGCAATCCTTAATATTCTTGGCGATACCGAACTTGTACAAAACTGTGCCAGGGAACTGGCCAAAAAGCTGGAACATATCACTTATGATGTCTTGGTTACCGCAGAAGCGAAGAGTATTCCGCTGGCGTATGCATTAGCGGTTGAAACGAAAAAACCCTACGTGATCCTGCGCAAATCATATAAACCTTACATGGGAAAAGCCCTTCAAGCAGAGACATTATCGATCACAACCGGGCAGAGCCAAACGCTGTACCTGGACGAAAAGGATCTTGATCTACTGGATGGAAAAAAAGTGGTCATCGTCGATGATGTCATCAGCACCGGTTCCACTTTACAGGGTATGAGGATATTGATCCAGAAAGCCAGCGCGCAAATTGTCGCTGAAGCAGCGATCTTCACGGAAGGTGAAAGGGCTAAATGGCGCGAGATCATCTCGCTGGGGCATTTACCCGTTTTTACTGATTAATTGAGCGGGGTTACTGTAACACCTGCACTGGCAGTGCAGCGATAAACTTTTGCCACTTTACCGGTTGCCTTCAGGTAACCGGTTTTTATTTCCTCAATAAAGGATGACGCTGCATCAGTTTCGACCAGGTTGACAGTACAGCCGCCAAAACCTGCTCCGGTCAACCGCGCTCCCAGGCAGCCGGGCTGCTTTGACGCGATCTCAACCAGGATATCCAGTTCCGGAGCACTCACCTTGTACAGGTCCCTGAGGCTGGCGTGGCATTTGAACATGAGGTCACCGAAGCCCGCAGCATCTTTCTTTTCCAGCATTGCCACACCCTGGTCGACGCGTTCACATTCTTCAATAATATGGCGGGCATAACCATTTACCGGGTCAGGTAATAATGAATAATATTGGTTCAACTGCTGACTGCTCACATCCCGTAAATATTGTATGCCGGGAATTCGGGTTGCCAGGATCGATAGGGCCTTTTCGCAGCCTGCCCGGCGAACATTGTATTCAGAATTCAAGAGGGACCTTCTCACCCCGGAATCGGCGATCACAATATCAGTATTCGCAGGCAGCGGAACCGGATGAAAATCCAATGTTCGGGTATTGAGGACAATTGCATGATCTGCAATCCCATTGGCAGAGGCGAACTGGTCCATTATTCCACAATTCACCCCCACATACTGGTTTTCTGCTTTTTGCGAAAGCAGGGCGATTTGGGTGTTATCCAGGTTTCCCCCGGCAATCAAATTCCAGGCTGAGGCGAAAGCGACTTCCATGGCTGCTGACGAACTTAGGCCGGAGCCAATCGGAACAGTGGAGGTAAACCTTCCATCCATGCCATTTAATGTCAAGCCTGCCTGCATCAAACTCCAGGCCACTCCGGCCGGGTATTGAGCCCAGCGCGGCAGGGGATTACCAGCGAGATCGACTTTCTGGTCCAGTGTTTCAAGATTAAAAACAATCTTTCCATGCAGGTCAGGCGCTTCAATATGAACTTGTTTGTCTTTACGGGGAGAAAATTCAAGACGGGCATTCAGGTTGATCGCCACAGGGAGAACGGACCCGCCATTGTAATCGACATGTTCACCCAGCAAATTCACCCGGCCAGGTGCAACAGACAGATACTTGTATTGGCTATTAGGCATCTTCCATTCCTGTTGATATAGGGTGAGATTGGATCAGGGCTTCTTTTCGTTTCCGGGACATGGCTTTGATGGCGTACTCCCGCTTCATCGCCTCACTCCTGCCCGGAAGCTCTTCAAAATAAACCAGGGTCACAGGCCGGTGGGTGCGGGTATATTTGGCACCAGTACCCTTATTATGCTGTTTGGTTCTGCGTTGAGGATCGGTAGTCCAACCGGTGTAGTATGTCTTATCCAGGCACTGGACGATATAACAAAAATAAGCTGACTTACCCCCGGTTCCCATATAATCCTTATTTCTTTTTTCCGAAAGTGAAGAGGTCGCGCAAGGCTTCGCCTGATGAAGGAAAATGGATCTTCTCCTGTCCATTGTCTGCCAGATCTCCCCTCATTCTCTGTTTGAGCAGATTGGAATAAGTCTCTTTCGCAACATTCACCCGTTCAGATATCAGTTGAGCTTCATCCGATTTCAGTTCTGAACGAAGTTCCAGCAGTTCCTGTGTAACGAGGTCTATATAACGGATGAGGTTATCTTTGTCAGCCAGCCACTCGGAACTTGCAGATGTTCCTTCAGGTAACATTTGTACCGTGCCGGCCGGGATCATGAATGCAGCGTTGACCAGTTTTTGGGCATCCCGCCAACCGGCTTGACCACCGGCAACATTGATGAGAGTGGTTGTGAGCATTTGGGGTAAATAATTAACTGCAGACTGGAATCCGTCCATTTCAACAGGTTCAGAGAACATTACCCGCATTTCAAGCAGCCGGGCAAATGTACCGGCCAGTTCAACCGTTTCCTTTGACGTTCCTTCGGGAATGCCGACCACCATTAATCCGGATTTGAATAGATCAGCCCGGGCATCATCCAGTGAGGCGGCCATCGACAGCATATGGTCAGGGTTTACGACAAGCGAGCAATTAATGTGGTTGTGATAATCAGGTGCAACTTTACCCAGATGCAGGTTGATGGCTTGTTTGATTCCGGATACATCGAATAAATGCACAGAAGGATTTAGATCGCCGCAAATGATATCCAGAGTTTCCAGCAATTGATCCTGAGGTTCTGCCAGGATGATCATGTCAGATCCTTTGATCGCAGAAGGTACATTCATGGAAGTCTTATCGACTGCGCCTGATTTCTCGGCTTTCTTCAGGAAATCCTTATTCCTGTCAACACCCACACGGACAATCTCTTCCGGATATGCACCTAAAGCCAGGCCGATGGAAGCGCCGGTAACATTCATTCCAATGATGGTGATCTGAGTTCCCATGATCAACTTCCTACGAGAAGACCAAATATGGCATTGAGCGGCGGACCCATGATCCAGCCGATGACATCCAGCCCAATGGTTCGGCCGGCGACCAATAAGGCTAACAGGACCAGAGGTCCATACGGACGAATGATATCCATATAGCGGGATAACTTTGGCGGGAGCAAATAACTGAGGACTTTCTCACCATCCAATGGCGCCAGCGGTATGAGGTTAAAGAGCATCAAAGCCAGGTTTATGATGATGAATTGCAGGAGAAGCTCAGATGGACTGGGTAGGAAGGAGCCGGGGACGGAGTAGTACTGGATCAATCCAAACCGGAAAGGAATGGCTGCGAGGATCGCGAGTATGAAATTGGCTACCACCCCAGCGAGTGAGACGAGCAGATTTGCGTATGATGCTCTTTTCTCAAGGGCATACGGGTTTATCGGGACAGGTTTTGCCCAACCGAAACCTGCAAACAAAAGCATCAAAGCGCCCAGTGGATCCAGGTGAGCCAGCGGATTAAAAGAAAGCCGGCCATTGCGCTCGGGTGTGGAATCGCCGAAATAATGAGCAGTCCAGGCGTGTGCCAGCTCATGAACAGGCAGGGCGATCAGCAGGATGACAATTCGTGAAATAATGATGGATGGGGATAAGTTAAACATAGAAGATTACCCGCAAATGATTATAACATGTGGATGATATAATCATTTTATGCTCCCGGATATTCAACTGGACGATATGGTCGTACTGCGTAAACCGCATCCCTGCGGAAGTACTACCTGGAAAGTTGTCCGGATGGGGGCGGACATTGGTTTGGTCTGCCAGACTTGCGGCCATAAGGTATTACTGGAACGACGTGAACTGGCAAAACGGATCAAGAAGATCATTCCCGGAACGAACCATGCAAATTCCCCAGAATAAAATTCCCCATATTGTGTTTCTGTTCTCAGATACCGGCGGAGGACACCGCAGCGCAGCCGAGGCGATCCTCGAAGCGATGAGCAGCGAATTTCCCGGAAAGATGACCGCTGAACTGGTGGATATATTTCGGGATTACGCGCCTACACCGCTCAACCGTGCAGCAGCCATATACCCGCCTTTGTCCCGAATGCCGGAAATGTGGGGACTGGGATACAAATTGAGCGATGGCGCCCGGCAAGCCAGAACATTTACAACACTGGTATGGCCGTATATCCGGCGCGCATCCAAGAAACTGGTCAGGGAAAATAAATGCGACCTCATCGTTTCGGTGCATCCATTTGCCAACAGCCCGGTGCTGCGTGCCATAAAGAACGATCACCAAAATTTCATGACGGTCGTTACAGACATGGTTTCAACGCACGCCTTCTGGTATGACAACCGGGCGGACCTGGTCGTGGTTCCCACGGCTGAGGCGAAAGAACGGGGAATCTGCTATGGAGTTGACCCGGAAAAGATCCATGTAGTTGGCTTGCCGGTGGCAGAGCGATTCTGTCATCCGCCGACTGATAAGAAAAAAGTTAAAAATGAACTGAATTGGTCTGAAGACTTGCCGGTGATCCTGCTGGTGGGCGGCGGGGAAGGCATGGGTCCGCTGGAAAAGATCGCACATGCCATCAATGATTCGGGCTTGCAAGGCCTCCATGGCGATCGTCTGCGGGCGGAATGCCAAGCTGAAAACAACCCTTGAGACCTACCAATGGAATATACCCACTCATATCTACGGGTTTACCCGGGATATGCCTAATTTCATGGCAGCAGCGGATATCCTGGTGACCAAGGCGGGACCCGGAACCATCAGCGAAGCGTTGATCGCCGGCTTGCCGATCATCATCTATTCCCGGCTGCCCGGGCAGGAAGACGGCAATGTATTCTACGTGGTGAATCACAAAGCAGGGGTCTGGGCACCGCACCCGGAGCGGGTAGTGGCAGCCATCCAGGAGTGGATCCTCGATCCGCCAAAACGTCAGAAAGCAGTCGAAGCCTGCCTGGCGATCGCCAAACCGGATGCGGCAGTAAAGATCGCAGGGATCATAGCAGAACAAGTCGGGGTAACCAGGTAAATCACCCGCTGCTTGCCCGGCCGGGTTGAAAACCTTATAATAAATCCAGATGCCAATATTAGACGCGAATTCATTGGATTATTTCAGCAGAAGCCCTGAACAAACCCGCCGAATGGGGATCAGACTGGGCAGGCTGCTGGATAAAACGGATATTGTCTGCCTTTCAGGCGATCTGGGTGCGGGGAAAACCACCCTGGTACAGGGGATCGCCAAGGGTTGGGGCTCTTTGGATTCAGTCTCGAGCCCCACTTTTATATTGGTGAATGTCTACCGCAGACCGGATAAATCAACATTATCCCACCTGGATGCCTATCGGATGCAGTCAGCGCTTGAAGCGGAAGACCTGGACCTTGACCCGATGATCGACAATGGACCGGTGGTCATCGAATGGCCGGAGCGGATCGAGTTCGGTTTTACCGCGCGAGAGATTATGGGTATCCATGCGCTGGCTGGCGGATGAGCAGCGCGGCATGCTCTTCAAGGCTGTGGGGAAAAGGTACATGACCTTGATCCACAAACTTCAAAAACAAATTTATGGAGGTGTTTAGTGTTATTAGCGGTTGATACCTCCACGCAGTGGATGGGATTGGCATTATATGATGATGAGCAGATCATCGGCGAAACCATCTGGCAGACGCATAACCATCACAGCGTTGAACTGGCACCGGCGGTTGAATCCCTGTTCACCCGTTCGGGGATCACCGGAAAAGACCTGAGGGTCCTGGCGGTGGCCACAGGACCGGGTTCGTTTACCAGCCTGCGCATTGGCATGGCCTTCGTCAAGGGATTATCGCTCGCATTGAACCTGCCGGTCATCGGGATACCATCGTTGGATATTACGGTTGCCGCTGTCCCTGTCCAGGATATTGCATTGGCTGCTGTTCTCCAGGCAGGCAGGGGACGCCTGGCGGTGGGCTGGTACAGGGTAAAGAACAACAACTGGCAAAAACATGGGGAACCGGTGGTCATGACCCCCGGTGAACTGGAGCAATCCATTAAGAAACCCACGTTGATCTGCGGGGAGCTCAACTCAGAAGAACGCAAGACCCTGGCGCGCAGATGGAAGAACATCCGCCTGGCAGAACCGGCCATGAGCATCCGGAGGCCGGCCTATCTGGCGCAGCTGGCCTGGAAAAGGTGGCTTTCCATGGATGTGGATGATGTAGTCACCCTGTCACCATCCTACCTGCATTATAAAGATCCCATACCTGAATGAGCCCAAACCAAGAGCGGGGAATCATCATCACCGGCATGCTGGAAGAACATGTTCCAGCAGTTTTTTTATTAGATCAAGCCAGTTTTTCGCTGCCGTGGACAGAACGCTCTTATATCTTTGAAATCACCAAGAACGAGACCAGCATACACCTGGTGGCAGTTGATACATCCGCAGAGAATAACGGGAAGTTGGCCGGTTTCATCGTCGTCTGGGCGATCGAAGACGAAGCGCATATAGGCACAATTGCTGTGGCTGAAAGATACCGCCGCAAGGGAATTGCCCAATTATTGATCTCGGCGGCTTTGAGCGAAGCGGCAAAGAGGGGAGCGGAAAAAGTATTTCTTGAAGTACGTGCCGGGAACCTACCCGCCCACAATTTATACCTGAAACTTGGCTTTATAGATTTTGACCTGCGTAAAAAATATTATGTTGATAACCAGGAAGATGCGATCATCATGCTGCTGGATCCACTGAAGGTAGAAATGGGCGAAGAAGAATGATAGGAACGCCAGGTCAGGAAGTATTTCCCGGGCAAACCATCGGGATACTCGGTATGTTCCGACGCGCGGTGGGGTCCCTCTCCGCTGTGCTCCGGGGATGCTTCGCAAACACCGGCGCGAACAACGGGTTGAATGGTTCGTTTAGATCATCAGGCAGAGGATGGAATCATCAAAACTGTAAATTAAGGTAGAATTCGAGCAGAGGTAAATTGTGGAAGCTCAAGACACCCTGAATACCATTGCAAGCGAAGTGCGCATCTGTAAGAATTGTACTTTGCACCATTCCCGAAAGAATTCTGTTCCCGGTGAGGGACCTGCAGATGCGAAGATCATGTTCATCGGGGAAGGCCCCGGAGTCAATGAAAATGAGCAGGGCCGCCCGTTTGTCGGGGCTGCCGGGAAACTGCTTGAAGATCTCCTTGCCAAGGCAGGATTAGCCAGGAAAGATGTGTTCATCTGCAATGTTGTCAAATGCCGTCCACCGGGCAACAGGGACCCGTTGCCGGACGAGATCCTGGCCTGCGGGAAATACCTTGACCGGCAGATCGAAGCGATCCACCCTGAAGTGATCGTCACCCTCGGCAGATTTTCCATGGCAAAATTCCTGCCGGGTGCGAAAATTTCCGCAATCCACGGAAAAGCATCCAAAGTGGATGGACGCCTGGTGGTGGCCATGTTCCACCCGGCTGCGGCTCTGCATCAACCCGGTCTCAAGCCGGCGATCGAGCAGGATTTCAGCAACTTACCCCGGTTATTAAAACTGCATAACAATCCAACTGTAGAAAAACCGGTGCCAACTTCCACGGAGATCAAATCCTACCCGGAATTGGTCAAAGAAAAAGAAGTAAAGACCGAAGACCCAAAGCAAATGACTTTCTTCTAGATAAAATAGAGAGCGTATGACAGACAATATCAAAGAACAGTTATTAAAGAAATTAATAGATAGAACTGCTGTTGTCGCAGTGGTTGGACTCGGTTATGTAGGCCTGCCATTGGTCGTGGTTTTCGGAAATGCCGGTTACAAAGTGATCGGGATTGACACAGACCAACGAAAAGTTGACCAACTAAACAAGGGAATATCCTATATCCAGGATGTGCCAACTGCGGATGTGAAGCGATTGGTGGACGCTGGATTGTTGACCGCGACCACTGATTTTTCCGCTTTGCGGAGACGTCCAGGCAGTCAGTATTTGCGTGCCGACGCCATTAAAGAAAACCGGCGACCCTGACCTTTCTTTTATTGTGAATGCCACTGATGACCTGGCGAAGAATGTTCATAAAGGCATGGTCGTGACGCTGGAATCAACCACATATCCCGGGACGACCAGGGAGTTGATCCTGCCGCGGTTGAGCGAATGCTGCGAGCTGAAAGCCGGCGAAGATTTCTTCCTGGCATTTTCACCGGAACGGGTCGACCCCGGTAGAACAGATTGGACCACGTACAACACTCCCAAAGTGGTGGGCGGGATCACTGCTGATTGCAGTGAAGTGGCAGCCACCTGGTACCAACAGGCACTCAAAACGGTCATTCAAGTCAGCTCGGCTGAGGTCGCGGAAATGACCAAGCTGCTGGAAAATACCTTCAGGATGATCAATATCGGGCTGGTGAATGAGCTGGCCATCATCTGCAACCGGCTGGGTGTGGATGTGTGGGAAGTGATCGAAGCCGCCGGCACCAAACCATTCGGCTTCATGAAATTCACACCGGGACCGGGATTGGGTGGACACTGCATCCCCATCGATCCGCTATATTTGTCCTGGAAGATGAAATCGCTCAATTACAATGCGCGCTTTATTGAACTGGCATCCGAGATCAATACAAACATGCCGCGTTTCGTCGTCACCCGGGTACAGGACGCGCTGAACGATCTGGCAAAACCGTCTGAAAGGCAGCCGGATCCTGGTTCTGGGGCATCCTATAAACCGGATATCGATGACCTGCGTGAAAGCCCAGCTCTGGATGTGATCGGATTATTAATGGCCAAAGGCGCGGTGGTCGAGTATCATGACCCGTTCATTCCCGTTTTAAAACATGACTCATGGGAGAAGAAATCCGTAGCTGACCTTAAAAAGGCAGTAAAAGAGATGGATTGTGTGGTCATCGTCACCAATCATTCGCAATATGACTATAAAATGATCCTGGATAATGCCGCCCTGATCGTGGACACCCGGAATGCACTGGGAAAGATCGGCAAGGGAAATAAAAAGGTAGTGAGGCTCTAATGTCCAGATACATTGTGACCGGTGCGGCTGGTTTCATCGCCGCGAGGGTGGTAGAAATGCTGCTGGAAGCCGGGCATACAGTTGTCGGCATAGACAATTTGAATAATGCTTACGACGTCCGGTTAAAAGAATGGCGGCTGGAGAGATTACAAAAACTCCCGGGATTCCAGTTTGTACGGGAAGATATTTCGGACAAGAAGATCATTCCAATGCTCAAGGAGCATGCCGGGGATTGTGCCGCGGTCATCAATTTGGCTGCCCGGGCGGGAGTACGATCCAGCGTCAGCGACCCATGGATCTATTATCAGACGAATGTTGACGGCGCATTGAATATGCTGGAATGCTGCAAGCAGTACGGCATCCCGAAATTTGTGCAGGCATCCTCATCCAGTGTGTACGGCGATCATAACCCGATGCCATATCGGGAGGACGCCAATACAGACCTGCCGCTTCAGCCTTATGCTGCATCCAAGAAGGCCTCAGAGGTCCTGAGCTACACTTACCATTATTTACATGGATTGGATGTGACCATATTCCGCTACTTTACTGTTTATGGACCGGCGGCTCGTCCGGATATGGCCATGTTCCGTTTTGCCCAATGGATCACTGAGGGAAAGACAGTAAAAATTAATGGAAATGGAAACCAAACCCGCGGATTTACTTATGTGGATGATATTGCCCGGGGTACGATCCAGGGTCTGAAATCGGTTGGATATGAGATCATCAATCTTGGCGGGCATGAACAGATCTCCATGAATGACCTTGTCCATTTGTTTGAGCAAAAAACAGGCAATAAGGCCAGGTTGGAATACCAGCCCATCCATAAGGCAGATGCCCGGGCGAACTGGGCAGATTCCAGTAAAGCAATTGATCTGCTTGAATGGAAACCACAGGTATCGCTGGATGAAGGCGTTTCCAGGTTGGTTGACTGGTATCGTAAAGAACGGACCTGGGCCAGCCAGGTGTTAACTGAATGAGTTTTTTGTCCCGCCTTTATCATTCCTGGTCAAAGGATCGATTATTAGGGCGGATCGTCAAGAATTCAGGTTTATTATTCACCAGTAATGTGATCAGTGCGGTACTCAGTATCCTTACCGCCAACCTGCTGGGTGTTGACCAATTTGGCGCGCTTGGAATCGTGATAAGTTTCGGGTCCAATATCAACCGCCTGCTCTCCTTTCGGATGGGAGATCTTGTAGTCAGATACCTGGGCGAATTCATGACCAGGAATGAACTGGATAAAGCCGGGGCGCTGGTAAAAGCAGCCGGATTGATGGAAGCAGCAACTTCCGTTCTGGCATATGTTGTGCTTTTAATCGCCGCCCCATTCGGTGCAAAGTATATTGCCCATGATCCAACAACAACTCCGTTATTCTTTTTATATGGTGTCTCCATACTGGGGATGCTGACCACTGAGACTGCAACCGGGGTATTACAAGTAGGCAATCATTATCGCAGCCAGTCCTTGATCAACCTGATCCAGAGTCTGGTGACCGCGGGATCATCTTCTATGCATATGTTACACATTCCGGGATCCTGGTTGTTTTAGTAGCCTACCTGGCGGGTAAACTGGTCGCCGGAATTGGTCCAATCTGGATGGCTCTGGTGCGGCTGAACCAGATGCTCGGGAAAAACTGGTGGAAAGCTTCATTCAAGTTGCTGCCGCCATTCAAAGAACTGGCAAAATTTGCAGTCAGCACCAATCTGAGCGGGACGATCAACATGGTAGTGCGGGACAGCGAATTGCTCTGGGTCGGGTGGTTGTTTAATACCCAGGTGGCAGGGTATTACAAGACCGCGCTGGCAGTCATCAATTTGTTGATCATGCCGATCAATCCATTCATCAGCACAACCTACCCGGAGATCATCCGTTCCATCACGAACAAGGCCTGGAGCCAATTGAAATCTTTGCTGCGGCGGGTAACGTTGATCGCCGGTGGTTGGACAATCGCTGTGGGAACCTTCCTCATCCTTTTTGGCAGGCAACTCTTCTTCACACCCTGGATCCCCTGGAAGGGACAGCTCCATGCCATATACAAGGAAGAATTCCTGCCGTCTCTTCTATTGTTGATCATTTTGCTGGTAGGATTTGGCCTGGCAAATAGTTTATACTGGAACAGGTCATTACTATTGGCTTTCGGAAAACCGGATTATCCATTGAAAGTTGCATTCTGGGCGATGGTTGTCAAAGTTCTTTTGACAGTGACTGTAGTCCCAATCCTTGGGTATCAATGGGAAGCGGTATTGTTATCAGTCTATCTGGGTGTGACAGTCATTCTATTAGCCGGAAAAGGGCTATCAGAAATCAGGAAGGCTGAGGCAGGTTCATTGTGAGAATTGCCTGTATCTCCACATCTCTTGTTCCTTCAAATACTGCAAACAGCATTCAGGTGATGAAGGTTTGTGAAGCAATGACAGAGCTTGGTCACCAGGTTCATTTATGGGTGCCTGGAACTGGTGTTGTTCCATTTGAGAAGATGATACAGCTTTATGGCCTGAAGAATAAATTCGAAGTAACCTGGCAACGTTCATTAAAAAGCTCTGAAAAGGTATGATTTTGCTGTGTCTTCGCTTAGCGCAGCATCCGCCTGGAAGGCGGAATTGATCTACACCTGGCTGCCACAAGCTGCCTGGGGCGGGTTGACTTTTTTGAAGAAACCGGCAGTTTTGGAAATGCATGATCGGGCGAGTGGTAAGTTCGGACTCTACTGGTTGAAGAAATTCCTGAATTCTGATCACAAAAAAGAGCTGATAGTCGTTTCCAGGGCATTAAAAGAAGCTTTGGAGATTGCAGATTTCAGCACAAATACCTGAAATATGAAGTTGTGATCGCTCCAAATGGGGTGGATCTGAAACGGTATGAAATCATTCCGGATTGCTATTCTGCCCGTAATTCTTTGAACTTGGAACAAAAACTAACCATCGGGTACACCGGCCATTTCTATTCCGGGAGAGGGATCGAAATCCTATTTAACCTGGCGGAAGCCTATCCTGAAGTACAATTCCTGTGGATCGGCGGCCGGGAGAATGAACTGGAACAGGTTCGACGCAGGTTGGATCAGGAGAAATTACTGAATGTCGTTCTCACCGGGTTTGTGGATAATTCGCAAATTGGACAATACCAGGCAGCGTGTGAGATCCTTCTGATGCCGTATGAAAAATCCATTGCCGGCAGCAGCGGCGGCAACTCGGTGGATATTTGCAGTCCCATGAAAATGTTTGAATATATGGCAGCCGGTAGAGCGATCATCAGCAGTGATTTACCGGTCCTTCATGAAATCCTTGACGAAGAGTCCGTTTTATTTTGCCCACCCGAAGATGCATCAGCATGGATACAAGCGGTTGGAGACCTGATTGCAGATCCTTTGAGGAGGAATTCAATTGCCAGTCATGCAAAGGATAAAATTCAAAATTACTCCATCATTAACAGACAAAAAATGATCCTGGAATTCCTGAGTGAGCAATAAACTGCAATGAAAAAAATAGTTAACTTGAAGATCCTTCTATTTATCGGTACCAGCATCGCCCTGGGAGGATTGATCACAGTATTAATGGACCAGAATAATAGGCTGTATGGGTGGTTTATTACCAGCCTATTACTTGGCTTGAGTTTTTTCGTCTTATTCCTCCTTTTTAGAAAAGCCGGATCTGCCAGATTACTGGGATGGATGATGGCAGTTGCCTTTTTCCTGCGGCTGGGATTGGGGATCACTTTGATGAAAGCTCTGCCAGTCGTCGGTTATGACACCGAACAACAAAAGGCAGGTTATGTGTTTTATGATTCATTCCGGCGGGAATGGCAGGCAATGGATATTGCCCGATCTAGATAAACCGATCCTCTCCGTTTTTTCCAAGAAATATGCAACCGATCAGTATGGCGGATACCTGGGATTGAGCGTCTTTGTTTATCGTGTTCTTTCCGGAGGAGATTATCGCCCGCACCTGATGTTGATCCTATCTGCTCTTGCGGCAGCCATGGGAGTGCCATTTCTCTGGATGATATTATCCCGTTTGAAAACTGGTACCGGGTTCCTGGCATAAGTTTGCCGGGTGGTGGTATGTTTTATACCCCCAGGCTGTACTATTAGGTGCATCTCAAATGCGGGAACCTTTCCTGATCACATTTGTCACGATCGTTTTTTGGGCAGCAATAGAATGGCAGCGATCGGGTTTAAAAACAACCTGGGCATGGATGCTAACCGGATTAGCCGGTATGCTTTTGTTATCCCCGGGTGTTGCATTACTCAGCCTGATCATTCTAGCCGTTTGGATCTGGCTTGACCGTAGCAAGAAAAACATTACCTGGTGGATTTTCCCGGTTGTTTTGGTGATCATCATAATTGCAACTTTGCTGATGGCTTATGGATTGGCACGGCAGGAACATTTTTCAAAAGATTCTCCCATCGAAATTATTCTCAATTGGTTCAGAAATTCCGCCGCCTGGGACGCTAATCTAACCCAGGAAGCTTCCGGCCGCCTGGAATTCATATTTAAATATCATCCCTGAATGGTCTCAGCTGCCGTTTATCATCGCTTACGGAATTCTTCAACCTGTCCTTCCGGCAACGATCATGGATACTTCTGTCTGGATATGGCGATTGATTACAACCTACCTGGCACTTGGATGGTATTTGCTGCTGCCGTTGATCGTTTACGGGTCGGTTTCCGCGTTTTTTGAGCAGGATAGGGCTGTCCGGAATAAAATGCTATGGCTGACTGTAGTCATCTGGTCCTGGATCATCATATGTTCCACCAGGGCGGGTGGTGATATGTGGGATAATCCCCGCTACCGGACTATCATATTAGTATTTTTGGTAATATTTGCAGCCTGGGCCTGGGAGCATGCCAGAATAAACAAGTTCGTCTGGTTGAAACGAACGATCCTGGTGGAAGGTATCTTCCTATTATTCTTCATGCAGTGGTATGCCGCCAGATATTATCGAATATTTGGAAAAATGCCCTTCTTTACAATGGTTGGAGTAATCATTGGGTTATCTTTGCTGGTGATCGTTGGCGGGATGATCAAAGATAAGGTTCTAGCCAATCGCCAAAAAAGTATCCCGGAAGAAATAAAATAACCGATCATGAACCAGACCATTACCGATTTTTTTCACTTCGCCCGGAGAATAAAAGAGAAGATAACCGGTTTGTCATTTAGCGCTGAAATAACAGCGCTGGCAGGGGTGCTTGTTTATATCATTGCCGCCTTCCGGGATGCTCACAACAAACTATCGTTCCTGGATGAAGGATTGTATCTTTTTAAAGGGCTTTTATTTGCCACCGGGCAATTCACTCCCTTCCAGGATTTTGGTGTATGGACAAACCATATGCCATTGGCTTTTCTAATTCCGGGTCAAATACAGGAATGGTTTGGGGCAGGATTACGGACAGGCAGGTATTTTTCCATATTCCTGTCCATTCTCATGCTGATCGGATTATGGCTGACCGTGAAAGGTCTATCCGGTAAATGGTGGGCAGCCGGGGCGATCTGGGCGTATGCGCTTAATCCTGCTGCTGTAAAACTCTACACGATTGCCATCTCTCAGGCGATCATTGCCTGTATGTTTGTCTGGATGCTATTCTTTTGCCTCGGAAAAGAGAAACGGATATGGCAGTTGATCATTGCCGGGGCGATTTCCGGATTGATGATTTTAACCCGGGAAAACATGGTTCCGGTTTTTCCCATCCTCATCTCTATATCTGGTGGAGATTTGGATGGAGATCGGGTACAGCTTCGTTCTTGAGCGGGATGATAGTGCTGATCATTGGTCATGCAGCTTTCTGGCCGGGAATATTACAAATCTGGGCTAATTGGATTCCTGCCCGTTATTAGTCCATTCCTTGATCCATGGCGGCTGATCACGGATGGAATCCAGGGTCAAACCTTGATACCCGATAAAGCCGGTTTCCTGGTAGAGCGGGCAACATATATTTGGCTGGTGATCAGGCAGCATTTTGTCAGTGTAATTGGCGTGGTTGCTTCCATATTATTATTTCCAAAGAAACAGGAATGGCAAAGTAATTGGAAAAGGCAAACTGCTATTTTCCTTGCGGTTTTGTATCTGGTTCTTTTTGCTTTCCATCTCTACGCAACATTCGGGATGGATTATTGCGTTTCCTGCATTCTGCTTTATATATCCTTCTTTGACTTTGTGGGTATCATACTTTTTGCACTCACCATTCCATCAGTTCAGTGGGATACCCGAAATGGCGAAATATCCTGAACTGGCTGGTTATTATTGCAACGACGATCGGTATCCTGTTTAGCAGCCTGGAAGATATTATTCAGCCATTATTTTCGGGAAATTCAGAGGGATTAACACAGTTCAGTCAAAGATTTCTACCTGGTCTCATTTCGTCAATTCAGGAAGTGTTCAAAATCCGATACTATCCGGCAGTTAGAATGGCATATATCCTCGATATTGCTGTATAGGATTGCTTCTGATTTTAGTAATACTGGTCTTTCTAAGAAAACGAATCAAGTTTTCCGGGATTATGCAAAAATCAGCCAATGCCATGGTTATTTTTGTTGTTATCGGGTTTCTACTAAGCCCGACAGTTTTATTTGGATCAGGGAATAATTTCTTTAATTGCGGAGGAGATGTCCTCAAGAGTTATGAGGAAACCGGGAAGTCGATCAGCCAGGCGATACCCCCCGGATCTACTGTATTTTGGGAAGGCCGTTCGGATGCCATTTTCCTCTACCTCCCCGGAATAAATATTTATCCACCGCAGCTGAATCATGTCCATGGCTTTTATCAGGAAGGTGATGAGACCGAGTTATTGAGAATGGGTCGTTATAATAATCATTCGGCCGGGAAATGGTTTGCCCAGGCAGATTTCATCCTTGTTGAGCAGGAATGGGTGAAAAAGTGGCAGACAGAGACATTGAATAGCGGGACTTTTTAAGAAAATTGGCTCGGACTTTCCCCTGGGGCAATGTGATTCAGCCGGAAAACTGCGACTTTACCAGCGAATATCACCGACAATAGAAATTACAAGCATCCTAACCTCTAAATTCGATATGATTTACAAAAAACAACGTTACCTGATTGGATGCTTATCTGGTTTTGCGGCTGGTATCACCTTGCTGTTTTTTGCCTGCATTATGTGGAAGGGAGTTAAAAAGAAATATCCTAATTTTAGCTATACAAGGACAATATTTCTCACCATCCTTCTTGTAGGAATTATTGCTACACCCACAAAAAATTTTGGTGGCGATTCCACAATCATTATGTGTAATACAGGTGACATTTTAACTGCACAGGAGAAGGTTGCAAGAGAATTGTCAAGTGTAATCCCCAAAAAATCACTCATATATTATCTATATAAAACACCCATCTCATTGCTTTATTTATCAGATGTCAGGATTTTCCCTTCCCTTATCAATAAAGACTTTTATTATCGGCTAGGGGGTAATGACCTGGAATTAGAAAGATATGGATATTGGAATGACAGTCTTTCAGAGAAATGGATGAAAGAAGCTGATTATATAATTCTTGCACGAGGACTTGGAAAAGAAATAAATGATAAAAGATCGAATTCCGGTCAGAAGGAGAATACTCTACTGCTGACAACCTCAAATTTAGTGCCATGTATTGATAAGACAAATTTACAAGTATATAAGGTAAACAAGTAATGTTGCTCTTGATAAGCCGGAGGTTATTGGTAAAGAGAAATAATATTACTGATTTACGAATACTCGATAATTGCATACTCTCTTGATTATGAAAAATATTAAAAACTTCCCTTTTCATCCGTTTCTTCTGGCAGTTTACCCGGTTTTGGCTCTGTTGTCCTATAATATTGATCAGGTGGGAGTATGGGTTGTCTGGAGATCTCTCTTAATTGTTATCAGTGCGGCTATTATTCTTACAGGTATTCTGGCGTTAGTAATAAAACCCTTTCAAAAAGCTGCGATAATTTCCTCTTTCATTTTGATTCTGTTTTTCTCTTACGGGCAAGTTCATGAGCTATTACTTAATTCCAAGGGTTTATTATTTGAAATTAGCCACCATAAATATCTTGGAGCGATCTTTTTAATTATTTTTGTAATCGGCATAATAGCCATCATCCGAAAGATCCATCAATACCAAACGATAACCACCACTTTAAATATTATTTCGGCAGCTATATTAATTTTAACGATCATCCCTATCGTCAGTTATTCGTACAACCTGTAATAAAGTTAAAAATAATCTCCAGGGTAAGGAAAATACCGACATCAGCTACAGTGGTGATGCCAAGGATACTCCTGATATTTACTACATTATTCTCGATTCATATACCCGGGCAGATGCATTGCAGAGGGATTTTAATTTCGATAACTCCCCTTTTACGACAGAACTCCAAAAGCAGGGTTTTGTTGTAGCGAATTGCAGCAGAAGCAATTATGGGTTTACAGAAGTCGCCATGGCGTCCACATTGAATTTGAATTATTTGTCGGAGATAGACCCCAAATTGCAGTCCGGGAACAGCGACCTCACATCTGCAACAGCGCTAATTCAAAACAATTATCTCAGAAGGCAGCTGAAAAGTATTGGATACAAGATCGTGGCGTTCGAGACGGGTTATGATTGGAATCAATGGACAGATGCCGACATGTATTTGACACCGAATAAAAACCCATTATCAACGGCAGAACTACAACCATTTGAAAAGATGTTAATTCGGAGTACAGGCCTCAGACTTTTAGCGGATACCAATAAAAAATTCCTATCCGGAGCTGTCAGTACATTAAAATTAACCCATCACGAACCGCACGTAAAACGAACCATGTTTATTTTACAGTGGCTGGAGAAGCTGCCGTCCATTGCTGGACCGAAATTTGTTTATGCCCATATCAATGTTCCACATATCCCCTTTATATTTAAACCGGATGGCAGCCTGGTGGATGATCCAAATTTTTATCGTGGTCCACAAGATTACCCGGTCAATGAGCAATATTTTAAAGAAGGATATATCAACCAGATACAATTCATGAATAATCGCATCCCTGAAATTACAGAGCAAATCATCAAGAATTCAACCAGGCCAGTTATTATCGTCATCCAGGGTGATCATGGAATAAAGGACGATAACCGGCTGGAAATATTAAATGCTGTTTATTTTCCTGGTTCCAAAGCTAATATTGACAAAGCGTTAACCCCCGTGAACACCTTCCGGATCATATTCAATCAATTCTTTAATGGGAAATATCCCATCCTTGAAAACCATAGTTATTTGTCCACCTACGAGCTTCCGTACGATTTAACTCTCAGTCCCGGAAACAGCACCAGATTGTATAAAATAGTTTCTTTCAATGTGAGAAACGAAATTCATTTCAATATTATCCTCAATTAATTATCTTCTTTGCAGGTTATAATCTAGTGAGTAGGAAGAGTTGGCTTCGATTTTGGCTATAAATTAACCAAACTGAGTTCTAACAAAGGTGATAGATGGAATTGTCAATAGTTATTCCAGTTTATAACGAGGCGAAGAATTTACCGCTGCTTAATGAAGCCATCCACCAGGCAATGAAGACCTATAGTAAGGATTGGGAAGTAGTCTTTGTCGACGATGGCAGTAAAGATGACAGCCTCAAGGCTCTTGAAGAAATTGCAGGGGCTGATCCGACCCGGGTTAGAGTGGTGGAATTGCGGCGAAATTTCGGTCAAACCGCAGCAATGGCGGCCGGGATCGACCATGCCCAGGGAAGTATTATCGTAATGCTGGATGCAGATATGCAAAATGATCCTGCTGATATTCCCATGATGCTGGAAAAGATCGATGAAGGATACGACGTTGTCTCCGGCTGGCGCAGAGAACGCAAGGATACATTTATTAACCGAACCTTACCATCAAAAATTGCGAATGGATTGATCTCCTGGGTAACCGGAGTGCATTTGCATGATTATGGCTGCACTCTGAAAGCTTACCGCCGGGAAGTGATCACTGGGTTCAGGCTTTATGGGGAAATGCATCGTTTTATTCCAGTTTATGCCAACCGGTTTGGTGCCAGGATCATTGAAGTACCTGTTCAGCATCACCCGCGTAAGTTTGGAAAAACGAAGTACGGGTTGGAGCGAACGATCAAAGTCTTGCTGGACCTATTTACTGTTAAATTTCTCATCAGTTATTCCAGCAAACCAATTTATCTATTTGGTGGAGCAGGGATTGCGATGATGGGAGTGGCAGCCCTTGTCTTAATCTTCTTATTCATCCGCAGGGTATGGTTCTTAGTCTCAGTTACACAATCACCTTTATTCTTGATCAGTGCTATAACCGGCTTAATGGGATTCCAATCTGTACTGATGGGATTGATCGCAGAATTACTGACAAGAACTTATCATGAATCCCAGGGTAAATCCATCTATAATGTGCGGAAGGTTATCTCCGATCAACCCATTCCGGAACCCAAGCACAGAAGCTAATGCGCATACTTGTCCTGATTCATGAATATCCTCCGGTGGGAGGAGGTGGCGGACAGGTCGCTGAGGATATATGCGAGGGGTTGGTAAAACGCGGCCATGAAGTGCAAGTGATCACAGCTCACTTGAAAGGGCTGCCGCCTAACGAAATTCGCTCGGGTGTCCAGGTAATTCGATTGCATTCAGGTCGGAAATTTGCATATAAAGCGACATTTTCAGCGATGTTATTTTTTATCCTTGCCGGATTTTGGCATGGAATAGAAGAGATACGCAATTGGAAACCGGATATTATTCATGTACATTTCGCAGTCCCTGCAGGGGTCGCGGGATGGTGGTTATCCATTTTCACCAGGGTTCCCTACATATTGACCGCGCATTTAGGGGATGTCCCCGGGGGCGTTCCAGAAAAAACTGATAAATGGTTCCGTTGGGTAGCTCCATTCATTCCACCCATTTGGAATCGAGCTAAAAGAGTTGCCGCAGTCAGTATATTTACGAAAAACCTGGCTTTGCAGCGTTACCCGGTACCTATCCAGGTAATTCCCAATGGCGTTTCTACAAGCGAATTCGACCCTGGATTAATATCTGTGCATGAGCCGCCTGTTATCATCTTTGCGGGGAGGATCGTTCCACAGAAGAATCCAATTCAAGTGATCAGATCATTGTCCATTATTAAAGATCTTGAATGGCAGGCTGTGATCATTGGGGATGGATCATTGAAACCCGAAATGGAATCAGAAGCAGTTCGCCTGGGAATAAACGACCGGATCACCTTTACAGGATGGCTTACTCCAGACAAGGTACACGAATGGTATAAAAAAGGCGATATTCTTTTTATGCCATCGTTATCTGAAGGATTACCCGTGGTTGGGGTTCAGGCATTGTCCATGGGGTTGGCTTTTGTCGCCGGAAAAGTAGGCGGATTTATTGACCTTGTGGAAGAAGGGAAGAATGGTTTTTTACACCTCCCGTCAGAACGAGATATGTTTTCACAATCGCTCCGAATCCTATTGGAACATCACCAACAACTCTACAATTTTCGATTAGCAAGCAGAGAAATTTCCAAGAAATTTGATATGGAACGGATCGTGGAAGAGTATGAAAAAATACTCTTGGAGTGTAAAAGGTGAAATTTATTATCCCGCGAGTAATATTTGGTAATCGTGGAGATTTGGGCAGCAGGTGGGGTGTTCTTGCTGCACTGAAAGACCTTGGTCAGGAAAACGTCGTTGTTTTCAGAGAATATCCCGCAGATGTTCCCAACTTTGGATTTACATCGTTGCCCTATGGAAAAGCCCGGAATTTAGTGCTCCCTCCGGGTTATTGGAAGTATTTCAAAAATTCAAATGTGATCCTTTGGGCAGTCGGGCTGGATCTTCAAGATGATTCGAGTTTGGCAAAGCTTTTCTACTTATGGGTAATATTCAGCCTTTACAGATTAGCGGGTATGAAGATATATTGCCTCTTCCAGGGAGCAGGACCTTTGAAAACAAGACCAGGACGTTGGCTGGCAGCCAGAGCACTTTCTCAGGTTAGCCTGTTCATTGCGCGGGACCCTGGCACTTATAGTTTGATCGGGAATATTTCTCCCGGTACAAGAAAAATCCTTGCGCATGATGCGATCTTCCTGCCTGGTTTTGAACAGGAAGTTTCAGAAATCTCCGTGGACGAAAAACATTTGGTGGATGATTATATCGGGGACAAGTCAGGCGGTCCTGTGGTCGGGATAAACATCAGGCAGTGGTTTCATCTGAATTCCCGAATTCTGCCTTATCAGATGAACCAGGCAGCCTATGTGAATCAATCGCAGGAAAAGATGGACCAGCTTATCCATTCGATGGCTGAACTCATCGGGAAAATTCGCAAGGATTACAATGCCAGGATCCTGCTTATCTCTGCTTATCAACCAGATGTGGTTCCCTGGGAAGATGACCTGCCATGGCTTGACCAATTGAAAAAGCATTTCAAAGAAGACGGTGGAGTGATCCTAACCGAAAAACCGCTATCCATGCCGCAATATTATGCTCTTATGTCGAGATTAGACGTTATGATCGGAATGCGTCTGCATTCTTCTTTGATTGCTTTACGCATGGGTGTACCATCGATCAATATCAGCTATACGCTAAAAGGCAGGGATATCCTGGAGTATATGGGTTTGGGGAAGAATGTGGTGGACTTGAAAGATTTTCTGATAGACTCTGATACAGCATATACAAGGTTCCGTGAATTAATGGCAAACCTGGACCAAGAGCGATTGGAAGTGATCCGGTATACCCAAAGCTCAGTCAGGGAGAACATGGAGATAATCTCGACATTAATGGATAACATCGGGAGCAGATTATAATATACCGATCAAATATACTGATTCACGAAAGTGATATTAATGGCATCTTTAGAAAATGAAACAAAGAATACTGACAATGAGCGCATAAAGCCTCTGTCTGATAAGATCATATCCAGAGTAACAGCTCACCGGTCAGACGCACTTCGAGGGGTTGTTCGGACAGACCCGGCTAAATTAGCACGGGATTATTTGGACCTGAATAGATCACGAGAATTGTTCAAAAGGCTGGAAGCTTTCCTGCCAAAAGCAGGAGGAACCATACTGGAAATGGGCAGCGGATTTGGCCCTTTTGTGGCTTATGCTGCCAAATGGGGAAAACTTAATGCATATGGAATGGAACCCAATCCAATATCCGTTACAGTATGCCGGGATGTGCAAAAAGAAGTTGGTACACCCCACGACCATGTTCTCAGATCAATAGGTGAAAACACACCGTTTGCTTCAAACTCGATGGATCTGGTCGTTTCGTTTACTGTGTTTGAACATGTAAATGACCCATCCAAAGTATTACAGGAAGCAGTCCGGGTATTAAACCCGGGGGACACCTATTTTACATTTCCTAATTATGGCTCATGGTGGGAAGGACATTATGCGATTTTATGGATTCCCCATATTTCCAAACCACTGGCAAGGTTATATTTACGGTTATTAGGCCGCAACCCGACCTTTGTAAATCATCTGCAGTTAATCGATTATAAAAAGCTCTCAAAAATGGTCGAAGGTCTTGGCGACCGGGTGGAAGTGCTGGATTATGGTGAGAAAATATGGGAACAACGGCTTCGCACAATTGGAATTGAAGATTATGCCCAACTTGGAACCCTAAAAAAATGGGTGAAGATATTACATAAGCTTCGCCTGGTGGATCTGGTAATTTGGTTTGGTAAGCGGGCTCATTGGGAAACTCCTTTCGTGTTAATCCTGAAGAAGAATTAAACCATGCAAGATAAACGAAATTATTGGCAGGCAGAAACCAAAAAATTTACATGGAAACATGCCCGAATATTGTTGATCGCTGAAGAGATAAATCGAAATCCGAATATTCATTCAGTCCTGGATCTTGGTGCAGGGGAGGCTTTATTATATCGTCTGCTGGATAAGCGAATCTCTTACCGGGGGCTGGATATTGCCGGAAATAAAGGGGTTGGCAATATCAACCCTCCTGTGGACTATTTTGATTTTGACAACATGGATGCCGGTGAAGAAGTTATAGGCATCCCATATGATTGTGTCGTTATTTCAGGATTATTGGAATACCTTGTTCATTGGGAAAAAATCATTGAGGAAGTAAAAACGAAATGGCTTAAGCCAGGTGGTGTTTGCCTGGTCAGTTTTATTAATTCAAGCGGATACCAGCAAAATGCTCCCGTAAAAGGACATCCCCAATGGGTAAACAAGTTCCGCTTAATGACAATTCTTACAGATTTAGACCGATTAGGATTTGATATTGAAAAAATCTACCCAATATTTTGGGGTAGTAAAAGCTGGTTGCGACCTTTGATCCGTCTATGGGCAGATTATTCGACAGCAAGGAATAATTATATGAGTATGGATAAGACATGGGTCAGCCAATACCTATGTATTACTCATTCCAGACAGGAAAATGAATAAACGAACGAACCGCCTGCAAATTGCATTCAATATACTTCGTTTTGTGATTCCCATAATATTAATATACTGGTTGGTTTCGACTGTAGATTGGA
The DNA here is from genome assembly GCA_963757065.1 of uncultured Chloroflexia bacterium. Taxonomy (GTDB): domain Bacteria; phylum Chloroflexota; class Anaerolineae; order Anaerolineales; family Anaerolineaceae; genus PNON01. The sequence goes on from CAVWQC010000005.1 coordinate 294,193, forward strand.
AAACAGTCATACCATTGATAAAGCAGATTTCCTGGTGGACAATTTTCGCATCAGCAGGTTTATTCTTTTGTTCTCATCTGATCTTTACTATAAGGTGGCGTTATTTACTCCGCATAAAACAAATATTCATACCATACCTAAAATTATTAGGCTATATCTATGATCAGTATTTTTGTGTCCAATTTCTTACCAACCACTATTGGAGGAGATGTTGTAAAAATGGTTGGGGTAGCCAGAGAGAGCGAAAAAAATAAAGGCCTGGCAGCAGCATCAGTAGTGGCAGACCGATTGTATAACCTGGCTGGTATGGCTGCTCTTCTACCAGTTGCACTATTGACCATTGGTTCTCAATTAAGCATATTTCAGACTTCATCCATCACATCGCTGTCAATCAGCAGTGTGGGCATCATGCACTGGGTAAACAAAATTCGATCAAAAGTTAAAAGTATCTGGGAATCAGCAAAGGATTGGTTTACATCACCGATATGTATTTTCTATTCCCTGGTCCTTTCCATTATTTCCGTTGGATTCAATTTTGCGGCATTCTGGTTGATATTAGACGCCTTAGGAATCAATATCAGTTACTGGCAGGCGATGTCTGTATCCGTCCTGTCTTATTTTGTTGCATTAATACCCGTCGCGATCAATGGACTGGGAGTACAAGAAGGTAGTATTACGTACCTGTTAGTTCAACTTGGCTCCAGTACTGACCAGGCAGTAGCTGCTGCATTTTTAATTCGAATTGTAACGTTAGCTGTCAGCATGTTGGGCGGAGTGTGGTTGATCATAGGCGGTAAAGGTTTACTTACCCTGGCAAATAAAACCGGGAAAGAGAATTCTGTTCTTGAAGAAGGTGAATAGTGGTAAACCCCGCAAAATCCTTCATTCAACGATTTGCACTAAAGATCATCTTTCAATTGATTACGATATGGATTTCGTACAGTGCCATTGTAGATATGCAGAGTTTTCCTGCCAATTCAGCAAAATGGAAGATGATCTTTTATCTATTATCAGCTGGAATAGGGCTATTAAATGTGCTCGTTTTTTCACAGCTCTTTACTACCTTCGGAAAACATTACTTCAGTTTTCCGGGAAGATTGCCTGTTCCAGTTAAGATAGTACTGGTTGTAATCCTGAATACTCTTCCGGGAATTTTCTTACTTTATACAGAATGGGGGGGATATTTTACAGGATCATACTTGCGATTATTGATCTACCTGATGGTCAGTGGAGTTACAGCACTGCTTTTTTTCAAGAGGGATAATATTTGGCAGACTGCCCAGGGATTATTGTTGAGCCTGGGAATCTCTGCTTTTGCTTATACAATAATAATTAACCTTGCAGGTGTGAGTACCTCTCCATTTTCGCTTGGATGGTCTGAAGGCAACCGGTTCTATGATTATTCGCTTACATTTGGAAAGGATCTCTATAATTACACCGGTGACCTAAGGGTACCGTACAATACTCCCGGCAGGTATGCTTTGTGGGGGTCATTATTCCTGATACCCGGGCTTCCCATCTGGGTTCACCGTTTATGGGATGCACTGCTCTGGGGAATATCCCCATTATTGCTTACAGTGCTGATGACAAGGAAGATCCAACGACCACTGCTCCGATGGGGTGTGATATTTTGGGGCGCTTTATTTATTATGCAGGGACCAGTCTACCCGCATTTACTGGTGCCCATGATATTGTTGAGTATATTCATCTGGTCAGATAAATTATGGGTGAAGGTGGCAGCTGGAGCAGTGATCAGTTATTATGCAGGCATAAGCCGCTTCACCTGGGCTGTACTACCTGGAGTGTGGCTGGTACTTTTTGACCTGCTATTTGATTATCCAAATAGAACCGGATCCTGGAAGAATAAATTAGGCCCCCCTATTCTTTTGGGACTGGCAGGAATCCTGCCTGGTGTGCTTGGAACATGGGGAGGCGTCATCAACCCCAACCAAAGCTTTGCCACAACCCAACCCCTGTTGCTCAACCGTCTGTGGCCAAACTCGACATATGGAGAAGGCATTCTGCTTGGTTTCATCATCATGGCTTTGCCGTTGATCGTTTTCCTTTTTTGGCTTATCCATGCCAGGTTATGGAAGGTAAATAAACTGGCGATAGCGGCTGCCATTGTTTCCCTGGGTGGATTTATGGTATTGGGCCTTGTCGCAAGTACTAAGATAGGGGGAGGGTCTAATCTTCACAATCTTGATATGTTCATTTTGACATTGTTATTCCTGGCAGTCATCGCTATTTCTCAAATTCGACTAAAACCTGATTTCACCCTGCCTGGAATTCACCAGTGGATCATACCCTTCATGGTTTTTGTAATGGTTTTTCCCGGATGGATCGCCTATCGCAGTGGCAGCCCGGTGAAGAGATTGAAACCAGACGTTGAGAACAGGAGTCTCTCCACGATCAAGCAGGAAGTGGAAAATGCAAAATCAAATGGGGAGGTATTATTTATCGATCAGCGGCAGCTGCTCACTTTCGGGTATATCAAGAATGTTCCCCTGGTACCTGATTATGAGAAAAAATACATGATGGACCAGGCGATGGGGAATAACGAGCAATATTTTAATGAATTTTATAAGGACCTAATTGAGAAGCGATTTAGCATAATAATCAGTGATGTCCTAAAGACCCAATACCAACAACAAGATGAAGCATTCAGTGAAGAAAATAATGCTTATGTGAAGTGGGTTTCCAGGCAAGTTTTGAAATATTATGAGCCAATTGTAACGATCAAACCGCTTGGTATTGAACTTCTTATTCCCAAACCATAGCTTAATTCCAGTAATTCTGGATTCACTCCAAACAATAAATATGTGGAGAAAGCCAATATGCATGACGATCATAAAAATATCGACGAGAACGAAGTATTATTTTTCGACAATTACTATGAAGAAGAACATTACAATCCGGTCGGATGGCGTTTACGGCTTGAACGTGAGATCAGAATAATTACTAAAATCGCAAAGTCAAATAATAAAAAGTTTGGACGAGTTTTAAGCCTGGGTTGTGGTGACGGCCAATTTGAAATTATGCTTGCACCATTAGCTGATGAAATTATCGGTATCGACCTTTCACCGGAGGCGATCAAAATTGCCGAGAAATCTGCTGAGGCGGCGGGTATAAAGAATGTTCGATTCGAGTGTGCTTCGGTGAATGATATGCAATGGAAGGAAAAGTTTGACACAATACTGGCATTGGCTTTTTTTCATCACATACCAAAAGCTGATCTATCTGAACTAATCAAACAACTACATCACTGCCTCCAAACTGGAGGGCTGCTCTACTCCTCTGATCCAAATGAAAAAGCTCTTCTCCGGAAAGTTGGCCGGGCTCTCATGGGTAAAAAATATGATAATTTTCACAGCCCTGATGAGCATGAAATGGATCCAATTCAAACATCTACAACTGTTCGTGATGTCGGGTTTAAAAATGTATCGATAACCTGGACGGATTTTACGCTTATTCCCGCTTTGTTTATTTTGAAAAATGGTCCAAACTGGCCGCTTTACCTGGCAAAATGGCTTGATGATTTTCTCTACTATACCCCTTTGAGACCTCTGGCAAGTGCATTCAGCCTGAGTGCGATAAAGGATAAGTAAGAAAAATTCTATTTATCCAACTCAGGTTCACTCTGTTTCTACAAAATTTATCAACAAATCTTTACATGGGTGAGATATTAGTCCTGATACCGATCATAGGATGGAAATGGTGAGAGGAATAACTATCGCCACTAAGGTCTCAATATTTGTATCCATTATTAATTTTCTTGCAAAATACAACAAAATATCCTGGAGGCTCACATTGCCTCTAAAGTAGGGCATTCCTTGATTTTATTAATTTTCTCAAATATACTTGTTCCATCCAGATAAATAGGAATCATTTGAAAAAATACCTGCGATTTGAACTGGTTTCACCCATCTTCTTACTGATAATCGCCGGGTTAACTTATGGGCTAATGATCAGGAGCCTCGGTCTATACTGGGACGATTTTCCTTACACCTGGTTCGGGCATATCCTGGGAACGACACAATATCAGAAGGTCTTTTACGACGAACGCCCTCTGCTTTCAGTTTTGTACAATATTACCGCTCCGATTTTTGGCGAAAACATTCTAAGCTGGCAGATCTTTGCCATCATTCTGCGCTGGTTGAGTGCTCTTTGTGTAGGTTGGATTGTTCGCTTGATCTGGCCGGAGAAAAAAGAAGTTGCCTTTGTAGCTTCTCTCCTCTTCCTGGTATATCCGGGGTTTGGTCAGCAATGGATTTCTACAATTTATAGCCGGACATTCATTCTGTTGTGTTTTTTCCTGCTCTCGCTAGGATTCATGGCCAAATCTTTGCGGACATCGCAGAAATATTTCATTTATCTTGCATTATCAATTTTGTTTGGCGCATTATCACTCCTGGGGTCAGAATATTTTTTTGGGTTGGAATTAGCACGTCCAGTCATTATCTGGATCTTGGTCAGCACAGTACCAGATACAATAAGGCAAAGATTAAAAAAGGCTGCATTGCACTGGTTGCCATATTTTGCCGGGGTAATGGCATTTGTGGTCTGGCGGGTACTGATAGTAAAGTCTTCGCTGTATGATGTGAATGTTGGTGGTACATCAAATGGGGGAGTATTTGGAGTGTTCTGGGACCTGATATCAAGCATGGTCTCAAATGCATATAAGGGTGGGATCCAGGCCTGGATTCAGGTATTCTCATTTCCCCCGGTTCAGAAATGGCAGCAATCGATAAATTTATTATTTTTTGCGATTATCCTATCAACCTTGATATTCGTTGCATGGATCGGATGGAAATATCTGAATTCCAAATCGGATCACCAATGGACAGCAAGGTTCTGGCAGAATTGGCAAATTCAATCCATTGTTCTGGGGATTATCATGCTTTTAGGCGGCAGTCTACCAGTTTGGATAGCAGGACTTCCGTTCAATCTCATTTTCCCATACGACCGGTTTATGCTGGCAATGATGTTTGGTTCAGCGATCTTGTTGACCGGATCGATCTATTTGATCCCCAAAAAACAAATCAGGATTGGAATTATTTGCATTTTAGTTGCACTCTCAGCAGGTTGGCACTTCCAAACGGCGAATACTTTCAGGGTTGAATGGAGACAATTGGCCGGGTTCTTACAACAGTTGACCTGGAGGATTCCAGGGATGAAACCTGAAACCATGCTGGTTGCGTATGAACTGCCATTTCGTTATTACAGTGATAATTCACTTACCGCACCAATCAATTGGTCCTACAGTCCGGATTACAAATCAGGGAACATTCCATACGCATTATTCTATTTGACTGTAAGGGGAAATAGCTCCTTAAAACAATTGGATCCAAATATTGAAGTTGTGCATAAATTCCGTTCTCTTGAGTTTCATGGAAATACCTCAAATATGATCGTTATATATCAACCAGAGAATGGATGTTTGAGGATACTGGATCAAAAATTTACCAACCAGGATACACTCCCCAGGTTGAAAGATCCACTTACCACAGGCGATCGCACTTTCCAATTTGGACAGGATAATACCAAATCCTGTGAATGCAGCTCAACCAATCCCGGCATATTTTCCTCAACCCGAAACAAAACCGTGGTGCTATTACTTCGAAAAAGCAGATCTTGCCAGACAAACAGGTGATTGGAAACAGGTTAAAACACTTTGGGATCAGACTGTAAATGAATCTCTATCCGCTAGTGATGTGTCTGAATACTACCCATTTATCGAAGGTTTGGGTTTTTCCGGAGAAGTAAGTGAAGCCATCGATCTATCCAGGATGGTCAATGAGAAGAAACCTTCATTGCACAAAGGATTATGTCAGATTTGGGGTAGAATAGAAAGCGAATCAGGTATCGGGGATTCCGAAAAAAATATGATTGACGAGATTAAAGTTGAGCTAAGATGCAATCAATAATAAAAAATATCAATCAAATTAATAAACCGAATTGCTCAATTGTTATTCCTGTCTATAATTCAGAGGAGTCGCTCCCTTTCTTAGCTGCCCGATTGGAACAGGTTCTGCCTGAAATTGCAAACCAATTTGAAGTGATCCTGGTCAATGATGGCAGCCGTGATAATAGCTGGAATGTGATACTGGGATTAACAAGTAAGTATTCATGGATTCACGCAATCAACCTGATGCGGAATTCTGGACAGCATAATGCCCTGCTTTGTGGCATACGGGCTGCCAATTATGAAGTCACCATAACCCTTGATGACGATCTGCAACAACCCCCCGAGGAGATCCATAAGCTCCTGGCTAAATTCAACGAGGGATACGATGTGGTTTACGGATCACCCAACAAATTGCCGCATGAATTCTGGCGGAATTTTTCATCCAGGTTCACAAAAAGGATCATGGCTTATGTAATGGGAATTCCAAATGTGATCAATATTGGTCCATTTCGTGTCTTCCGGACAGACCTGCGAAAAGCATTTGCAAATTACCAGAGTCCAAATGTCATCATCGATGTGCTTCTTTCATGGGCAACTACGAAATTTGCAGTTACTCATGTAGATGAACAACCAAGGATGTATGGAAAATCGAATTACACATTCAGCAAATTGGCCTCTGCTGCTTTCCTCGTATTAACCGGCTATAGCACCATACCCTTACGTTTCGCCAGCATGTTGGGTTTTGCTGTCACCCTCTTTGGTGTGGCAGTCTTTTTATATGTCATCATCCGGTATATTCTGCAGGGAAGCTTACCCGGTTTCCCTTTCCTGGCATCGATCATTACAATTTTCAGCGGAGCTCAACTATTCACTCTTGGAATTATTGGTGAATATATAGCAAGTATTTTTAACCGTTCAACTGATCGTCCCCCCTATGTGATAAACCAGGAAATTAATAACACTTTATAGACAATTCAATTAATTGGATGATGTTTTAAATATTTTTGCGGGAGGAGAGGCAATGGTAGAGAATTACGTATTAGTAACTGGAGGAGCAGGATTTATCGGGGTAAATCTTGTTCACCGGCTATTATCGAACAACTCTCTGGGCGTGGTCAATCTTGATAAGTTAACTTACGCCGGCAACTTGCAATCGCTTGATGACCTGTCTTCAAATCCTAATCACGTTTTTGTCCAGGGAGATATTGGTAATAGAGAATTGGTCAGGTATCTCCTACAGGCAATATAAACCCAGGGCAATTTTTAATCTGGCGGCAGAATCACATGTAGACCGATCGATCGTGGATGGGGCTGCTTTTTTACAGACAAATGTCATGGGAACTTATAGCTTACTGGAAGAGGCGCGTTCCTATTGGTTGGAAATGGAAAGTGAAAAAAAGCCCGCATTTAAATTCATACATATCTCAACTGATGAGGTTTATGGATCACTGGGAGAGACGGGCAAGTTTACTGAAACCTCAAGGACATTGCCGAATTCACCTTATGCAGCTTCAAAAGCTGCCAGCGATCATTTTGTCAGAGCGTTTTTTCATACGTATGGATTTCCAACTGTAACGACTAACTGTTCCAATAATTATGGGCCATTCCAGTTTCCGGAAAAATTGATACCACTGATCATCAATAATGCTTTGGATGGGAAATCATTACCGATCTATGGTGATGGTGCAAATGTTCGTGATTGGATCTATGTGGAAGACCATTGTGCCGCATTGGAAATGATCATGGATAAAAACCGTCCGGGGGAAATTTATAATATTGGTGCAAGCGATGAAAGAAAGAATATAGATGTTGTAAGATTGATCTGTTCCATTTTGGATGAATTGAAGCCTGTTTGGACGAATGATAAATTATCCGGACGGGGATTAAAACAATATTCGGACCTGATCTTTTTTGTTCCAGATAGACCGGGACATGACCGCCGATATGCCATAGATTCCACCAAGGTTAAAAGGGAGATTGGCTGGAATATGGAAGTAAACTTTGAAGACGGATTGAAGAAAACGGTGAAATGGTATTTGGATCATCAGGAATGGGTATCAAATGTTAAGAGTGGTGAGTATTTGAACTGGATCCACAAAAATTATTCTTGGCGGTTTGAGGAGAAGAAATGAAAGGTGTAATTTTAGCAGGTGGACAGGGAACACGGCTTTTTCCGCTGACTAAAGCCACCAACAAACATTTACTGCCAGTTGGTCGGGTTCCCATGATCTTTCATGCGGTGAAACAATTGGTGGATTCTGGTATTAGCGAAATAATGGTAGTCACCAGCACAGAACACATGGGAGATCTGGTGCGATGCTTGGGGAGTGGAGAAGATTTCGATTGCACCTTCAGCTACAGAGTCCAGGAGAAACCGCTAGGAATCGCACACGGCTTATCCCTGGCCAGTAGTTTTGCCCGCGGTGATAAAGTTGTGGTCATCCTTGCTGATAATATATTTGGCAGCAGTATTAAACAAATTGTTGAGAATTTTGCCAAACAAAAAGAAGGTGCCAGGGTGGTATTAAAAAAAGTGAGCGACCCAACAAGGTATGGGGTTGCCGCCCTGGATGAAAAGCAGGTGATGTACATTGAAGAAAAACCAAAAGAACCGCCATCAGATTTTGCTGTGGTCGGCTTGTATTGTTATGACGAAAAAGTGTTTGATATCATTCAAAACCTCAAGTATTCAGAAAGAGGTGAATTGGAAGTAACCTCCCTCAATAATGAATATATAAAATTACACCAAATGGAATATCAAATATTTGAAGGTAAATGGATGGACGCTGGAACACCAGAATCCTGGTTCGAGGCAAATAGAATATTTTTTGAAAGTGAATGAGGGCAAGTATTATGACTGGTTATTCTTATGATGAAATTAGAGAGTTCTGGACCAAACAGGCTCAATTACATGGAAAATCTTATGCAGCATCATGGTCAGATCAATATGCAATTGAGCTGGAGATACGGACAATTCTTGACTGGTTGGAGGATGGCGATAAGGTTTTAGACGTTGGTTGTGCAAACGGATTTTCGACGCTTGAATTTGCTGCACATAAAAATGTGGAAATCAAAGGTTTGGATTATATCCCGGAGATGATTCTGCAAGCCAATAATAATCTGGTTGATCTTAAAGGGAAGTTGAAAGGAAAAGCCAGCTTTGATGTCGGTGATATCACTAACCTGGTGGAACTGGAAAATTCTTTTGATAAAGTGGTTGTCATTCGAGTGGTAATCAACCTGTTTAATTGGGAAACCCAGAAAAAAGGGCTTCGGGAACTCCTTCGGATGGTTAAACCGGGCGGTCTGTTGTTGTTATCAGAAGCAACTCTGCAAGGATGGCAAAGCCTTAACCATTTCCGAAATGAATGGGGATTGGATGATATACCAATGCCACCATTTAACCACTATCTTGATCAGGATATGGTTATTGAAACCATGAAACCTGAAATGGAGCTAGTTAAACTTGATAATTTTTCTTCCAGCTACTTTGTCGGGACACGAATAATTAAAGTCTTGCTTAGTCAGGCATTGGATGGAAAAGTGAATCCTAATAATCCTGATATGGATTGGAATAAATGGTTTTCCATGCTTCCGGCGGCTGGTGATTTTGGCACACAGAAATTATTCGTTTTCAAGAAAATCGGATGATCGGTTAAATTCGAGGATTAATGGATAAAATACCGTTTAATCGGCCGTTTTATACAGGGAAAGAAAAGCAGTATATTCAAACTGCATTGGAAACATGCCCAGCTTTCGGGTGATGGAGCATTTACAAAGGCCTGTCATTCTCTATTGGAAGAAGCGTTGGGTGTAAAAAAAGTATTGATCACTACTTCTTGCACACATGCCCTGGAGATGTCAGCAATATTATTGAACATCCAGCAAGGTGATGAAGTGATCATTCCTTCATTCACGTTTGTTTCCACGGTGAATGCATTTGTTCTTAGGGGTGCAAAACCAGTTTTTGTGGATATTCGACCAGATACGTTAAATATGGACGAGACAAAGATCGAAGCGCTGATCACAGATAAAACCAAAGCCCTGGTTCCAGTGCATTATGCTGGAGTTGGCTGTGAAATGGATGCAATCCAGATCAATTGCTGATAAACACCACTTGAAAATTGTAGAAGATAATGCGCATGGTCTGTTTGCCAGGTATAAAGGAAAATATACAGGGACTTTTGGATCCATGGCAACCCAAAGTTTCCATGAAACCAAGAATTTTACCAGTGGAGAAGGCGGTGCTTTACTCATCAATGATCCGGAATTGATCGACCGCGCCGAGATCATCAGGGAAAAAGGAACCAACCGGAGCAGGTTTTTTCGTGGTCAGGTGGATAAATATACCTGGGTGGATATGGGTTCCAGTTATTTACCATCAGAATTGTTAGCTGCATTTTTGCTTGCACAACTTGAAGGGCGTGAAGAAATTCAAAGCCGACGAAAAAGGATTTGGGAATACTATGATGTCCACCTGAACGCCTGGACAGAAGAAAATAATATACGCCGTCCACTGGTTCCTGCTTATGTTGAACAACCATACCATATGTATTATTTACTACTTCCGGATCTTCAGAGTAGGACCGCATTTATCAAGCATATGAAGGATCAAGGAATCATGAGTGTTTTTCACTATCTTCCTTTGCATTTATCTCCCATGGGCATGAACTTTGGAGGTAAGGAAGGCGATTGCCCGGTTACAGAGATGATGAGCGACCGTCTGGTTCGTCTACCTTTCTACAGTGGAATTTCCCCTGAAGATCTTCAGCGAGTGGTCAAAGCGGCCACAGCTTTTAAAGCTTAATTGGCAGAAGTATATGAATATTGAATACCTCTTGCTTCGTTTCCTCCGGCGTAACTTACCGGAAAAAGTCGTTAAAACTCTTCTACGTAAAAGGTTGATTATCAAACCGGGATTGGAGACACGGGAACCACGAAAAGCTGTTGAGAGGTATCAAGCTTTATTAAATAGAGCATTCCCTGTCCTTTACAGGTAAGAATGTTCTGATCTTTGGATACGGGGGAAGCCTGGCTGTTGCTGTTGAATTACTGCGTTCGGGCTGTGCCCACGTGACTGTGTGCGATCTCTTCCCCCCCGTAAATGCTCATATCGATGATTCTCTCCTCCCGGAGTATTCACAATACCTGGAGAGCAAAGCGAATTTAGTGGTACCAAAACCAGAATGGATCACAGTCTATCATGGAGATATCCGTACAGTACCGGATTCTATTCGTTTGGGACCCTTTGATTTGGTATTAAGTTCCTCTGTTTATGAACATCTTGATGATGTTGATGGAATTACTGCAGCCTTAAGCCGGTTGTTGAAACCATCCGGTCATTTCGTAGCATATATCGATCTGACGGGATCACTTTTTCAAGTACCCATTCGAAATGTTGTGTTACAGCACAACAATATGGAAGAATTGGCTGAATCCCACGAGCAATTTGAACCGATACCGAATTTGGGATTACAGGAATATCTTCAATCGATATTTTAAAGATACCCAGATCAATATTTTAGAGCGGGATCTGGAACACTTTAATCAAGCAAAGAATCGTATCAGGCAGGAATTTAAATCGGGGAATGAAAGCCAGGATTCTGTCGTGAATATTGTGGTTATTTCATCTCAACCTTTCCGCCAGGACGACTGAGAATGTCAACTGAAGTTCGCAGGTTTTTTCAACGAAATTACAGATTAATAATATACAACCTCCTGTTGGTTGGCATCTTATTTCCAATTACATATCAGCAAGTGGTCATGTTCACCAAAAGTGATTATCCGGCGCATATTATTATGGCTAAAGGCTTACTGCTTACCGGTAGTCTTTACTTCGGGGGAACAGCGTTACCTCATCCTCTGAATGCCATTGGGACGATTTTTTTTAATCAGGTCTTTGGGCTTTCACTCGAATATGGACAAATAATTGTCATCCTACTAAGTTATGCATTGCTTGGAAATGTCATATACTCCCAGGTTAAAAATGTAACGGATTTACGTGAGGATTGGAAAAGAATGATAGATTTCTTTTGGGATTATCATTGCTGGTCCTTTATTTTTATTGGTGGGAATTGACCAAAAGTTTTATTTTGGATATATCGGTTTTGCTTTATATCATAATCCCACATTTATCCTCCTCCGACCGTTTGCAGTTGTTCTGTGGCTATTTAATCTTAAAATACTCATTTTCCAAAATAAATACAGGTATGGGGATATTCCTGGGTATTCTCGTGGTAATTCTTTCTACTCTGGCAAAACCCAGTTATATTATTTGTATATTACCGGCAATAGGATTGGTCGTACTATGGCGGAAAATTCGGGGTCAATCTATTAACTGGTGGTTTATACTTTTTGGTTTTATTTATTCCGGCAATTATTGTGCTTCTCTGGCAGTATAAATTAGCGTTTATGGGATCCAGAGATGCCAGTGTCATACTTGCCCCATTTAAAGTAATTAGCTGGATGAGCCACAAAATTGTAATTAAATATCTTCTTTCGATCATTTTCCCTTTGAGTGTTTCCTTATTCTATTTAAAGAGAGTCATTCATGATAGGGCTATGGTGATAGCCTGGATCATTTTTGGTATTGGATCATTCTATGGATATTTCCTTGCCGAAGAAGGTATTTCAATTTACTCTGGAAACTTCCTTTGGAGTACACATATCACTCTCTTTATCCTATTTTTTCAGTCGGTTGTTTTTTTCATAAGCCAGAAACCATTAGGCAAATATAATAAATTGGCAAGGATCATCCTCTGGTCGGTCTTTTGTGCTCAAGTAGTCTGCGGTATCATTTACTACGTTCATTGCTTTACAAATGAAGTCTATATCTAAAGTAAGCAAAAGGAAGTAATGGAACTTCAGGGTGTGATCTTAATTTTCATTTGGACAATTTTGTGGATAATGGGTGGATTGTTAATGACCGCAAATTTGTTTTTAACGACTGAAAACGAAACATTTTTCCTGGGAGCAGCCGTTGGGTTAGTTCTAGAAAACTGGCTGGCAAATATACTCGGACAATTCATCAATCCATTAGTAGGATTTTGGCTGGCACCCGGATTGGTATTGTTAGCTGGAATCTTATTGGAATACAAGTTAAATAATTTTCGAAAACTCCAAGTCAAGATAGTATTCTTAACAACATCATCTTTCTGGTTTATGGCTGCCCTGATATTATTTTCATTGATCGGTCGTGGACTACCTATTTTTGATGATTTTCAAAATCTACCGACGGTCTCTCGTTTGGCGGCGGGTGATATCGCTCCGCATTTCCCCCTAAATCCCGAACTAAGATTTGGATATCACTACTTTTTATTACTTGTAGCTGCTCAGATTGTGCGAATTGGCGGAATTTTCCCGGCTGCCGCTCTGGATGTAACACGCGCTTTTTTTATGGTTGCGACTGTTTTTCTGGGCGGAAAATTTATCTTGAAGTTTGACACGGAGTCGTGTTGCTGAAATGCTTGGAATGATATTCCTACTCTTCAATTCAGGAATAAGGTGGCTGCTTCTCCTTATACCCACAACTATACAAAATATTCTAAATACTCAAATTCATCTGATCGGTTCGGGGGCTGACACAGGTATTAATTTATTTGAAGCAATTTACAAACCATGGATGATCGAAGCCGGTCCGGTTCCATTTCCCTTTGCCTTTGCCAGCGGGATTAATACCACATTAATGCTAAAACTTGGAGGGATTGGTGCTTCGGCAGTGATGATTATTATGTTAATTCTTATGGTATTTCAGTCCAGGAGAAGCATGTATTCCTTAATCGTGATTGGAATCCTTGTTGCAGCCTTGGCACTTGCAGATGAGGTTTGGTTTATTCTATTTGGAATAGGTTTGGTTCTTAGTGGATTGAGCTTGTTCTATAAGAAAAGCTCTCTTTGGAGAATTGAAGTATTGTCACTTGCTTTACCTGCTTTCGCGGGTGCGGTGGTTGCTCTCTTCCAAGGAGGTATGATAACGGAAAAATTCTTATCAATTTTGAATGTGCAGACTGCATCAAATTCATATTTTGATACAACCGTTAAATTTATATTTCCACCAGCACTTGTATCCGGCCACCTGGGGATCCTATATATTAATAATATTTATCAATTACTTATAGGATTAGTAGAAATAGGTCCGATCATTGTTATAGCCCCATTTATCATTTTGTTTATGGTCACCGGATTTAGAATTGAAAAAATAACGCATGTCGTATTGGGTGCTAGTGCCCTGGTAAGTCTTCTTACAATTTTCCTCTTATACCAAGGCAGTGGAGGAGTAAGTGGTACAACGCGTTTATTGGAATCCTTCCTCTTTACTTGTACTTTGATTGCTGTACCATATTTATGGTCCATCGCCAACAAAGGTAACACCCTTCTTAAAACGGGGATAATTGCTGTATATGGCACAAGTATATTGAGTGGTGTTGTTATATTTGCCATAAGTCTTGCGGGTATTTCACAACCAACGAACGGGGAACTTACAGATGCCATGGATTTGCAAATGTTCAATGAAAGCTGGAACAAATTACCCGAAAGTTCACTTGTGTATGATGCATTACCAGAAAGATCGGTAACAATCTTTGGTCGAGCGACGAAATCCAGCCCGAATTGGTTTAATGATTCGCTTGAATGGCTTACTTTGAAACAAGATCCATCACCGTCGAAACTGCGGGAAGCCGGGTTTGACTATGCATACTTTGACCTTCAGGATTGGGAAAAACTTTCACCTGCCACGAAGGCAGAATATAAAAGCGGGTGTGTAGTACTCTTGAAGAAAATCCAAATTGATGACCGCGGAAGACGGTTGTACCAGATCGCCGATTGTATTCAAGACTAATTTCTTTTGAAATGACCGATTTCATACACAACTCCAAACAACGGAGGTGTTGATCGCATTTGTACAATTCTCTCTTTTTTCATTATTTTGAAGGCAGCATCCGACACGTTTTTTTCGGTTGAAAAATGTGCCTTGCGAATGTCATAACCTAACAATTTGAACATAGTGACCATAAACGGACGCTCCACCGGAACACCATAGACTACCTGACCATGTGGCTTAAGTACCCTTGAGATTTCAGAAAAAGCTTGTTCCTGGTCTCCGGGTTGTAAATGTTCCAAAATTGAGATCAAGAGAACAGTGTCAAAGGTGTTGTCCGGATAAGGAAGATCAAGGATATTGCCGTTTTTAAGATAAGTCGTTACTCCGATTTCCTGAAATGCAATGGCTACCTTAATAATGTCAGCAGTAAGGTCAATGCCATGGATCTCTTTATACTTCTCAGCCAGATTTAGAAAAGCAAGACCGGTTCCAAATCCGATTTCAAGGACTTTCTCCCCTCCAATACATTCATTTAAACATAATTCAACTCGATGACGGTACATCTGGCCAATTATTGGATAATAATAGAAACGGATAGGGTCATCAGAATTTACACCCCGGTAAAAAATGGCAGGCATCAGTTTCAGAGAGGAAATGGAGTTTTGTTTACCAGTCATTAATCACAACCTTTTCGGGCTGAAATCAATAATGAACCTGCGAATTCTTTAACGACAGGAATTTTCTCAAAGATGCTACCAATACTGCTGATAGTGGTAATCAATGAGAGTGGAATCAATGGGTGGAGCCAGTCGAATGGAGTGACTTGGATATCAAAAAATCCTGCTGTTTGCAGGTAACTCGAAATCTGCCATCTAAAGAAAGCAGTTTCATCTGGTGAGTCCCCCATTTTCTTTTTGATCCAGGGAATATTTTTCTGCACCATGATCTGCGGGTTGAGCATATTTGGTTCAGCAAAGCTGAGTGTACCCCCGGGAACGAGTAAGTTAAATATTTGAGTTAATGCTGGCTGAATATCCAGGTGATGCAACACAGAAGATCCGATGACAGCATCATACTTGATGTCCTTAGACAAATCCTCAAAACTAGAAGTGATCACATCTACATTTGGATAGTTTGAAAGGTTTTTCCGGGCGATTGACGTCAAATCCTCTGATATATCCACAGCAGTGATTGATGCTCCAGATTGGGAAAATAAACGGGTAAAATCACCAGTCCCACATCCAATCTCAAGATATGATTGTTTGTTTCCAGATGGTATCCTGGAGAGGATAAGGCGAGCCCTTCTTTGTGCCCTTACCTTTCCAGCCGGGGATTCCCATCCCCAGATACTTTCGGCACCTTTCCTGGCAAGCATTCTACCATGTTCAATTTCGTGTTGATTCCGTTCACTTATCAATGAATCACCTTCTAAATGAATTTTATTCTGCCAGCGGCAAACACCACCATTTTTAATAACAACCACCCATGAGACCAGCGGGAAATATTGGTGGTACCGTAAATCCGTTCATGGTACCGGATGGGCAAATCTAAGATCCGTAGATTCAAACGAGCGGCACCAAAAAGCAAATCAAAGTCCCCAAATGGGTCGAAGTCACCAAAGTAAGTACGACCTGCTTTAATCCTTTCGTAATCCCTTTTCCATAATACTTTTGTCCCACATAATGTATCCTTGACTGGCTGCCCGAGCAGCCAACTAAATGCAATGCTGAAAAACTTATTCCCTAAAAAGTTAAAAAACCGCATCGCTTCTTTTTCCATCGGGTAAACCAGGCGGACCCCATTAATAAATTCTCCCTTACCAGTAATCAATGCATTGTAAAACCTCGGTAAATCCTCTGGAGGAACAGTTAGATCAGCATCCAAAATCATTAAAATTTCACCTTTAGCCAAATCAAAACCTGCACGAACTGCATCACCTTTTCCTTTGCCAGGCTGCTTAATTAGCTGGGCATTGATTTTTGGATGTAACAGTATTTCACTCTTTATAGTTTCAAAAGTATTATCCGAGGAATTACCTTCAACAAAAACCAATTCAGTCAGCTCACCCATTTCTGGAATGCGATTAATAATTGAAGAGATATTGCCGGTTTCGTTTCGAGCAGGAATTATTATAGAAACAGCAGGTTTTGATATTTTACGATTTGGTTCAGGTCGAGCAATAATAAAATTGGTCATAGCAAACCAGGAAAATGGCCATACTTTTACCAAAAATTTATCAAAGAAATCAGCAATGATTGGTATGGTAATAGGGAAAAGTATTTCCCTCCATGAATTAATCATTTCGAATCCGCTTAACTTAAGGATATCTTGCATGTCTGACAAAGTTAACCAATTCTGCTCCATAGTGGGTACAGCAAGATGTAAAGCTTCTGCAATTTTTATGGGAATTTGCCAAATTCGACTATAGTGATTAAGGATAATCCTTGTGGATGGCTTCGATAACCTGTGAAGTTCCTCAAAAACTCTTTGAACATCCCATAAATCGTTAACAAGATCAGACAGAATTATGTAATCAAATTTATGCTTAATATCACCGAGTTGGTGGGCATCCCGGCATAGAAATCGCAAATCCGGATGATTTTTCTTTGCTTCCTTTATCATTTCCTCAGAAAAGTCTATCCCCATACTATAAGATGGGTGAAGTGCATTCAATAAATCGCCTCGCCCACACCCAATTTCTAAAACATCGCTTCCTTGCGGAATTGCATTCGAATATATTACTTTTAATCGAGAGTGGTATCGTCGTTTACAAAGGTTTTGAGAGGTAGGATATATGGAATATTGGTTCCAATGATGAATTCTTTCTGCCATATATTTTTTATAATCGTCTTGAAAAATAATTTCTGCCATCTGTATTCCCTTACGTATAAGAACACGAACTAATCTTGTTTATCCACTGATATAACATTCTCACCCAATGTCAAAAATAATTTAGAGATTAATAGCATCTTCTTTACTATTAGCCTTTCGATAAACGGGTAGATACAAGAACCACGATCACCTATCGATACTCACAATTGAAATGAACCATCATTAACGCCAGATATTTTTCTTTCTCTGATGAGGAAGGTAAAATCTGACCTAACCTGGTAAGCCGGGCACAGAAAACGGGTTCATCGGAAGGAACAGCATTTATTTTTTCAGCAAGATTATATGCATTTTTCCATTCATCAAAGTAGGCAAAGAATCGATAAATATCATTATTTTCAGCGGATCCGGATTAAAATCTTCAATATTAATTTTATCAGCCTGTTTTCTTACAAGGCTCCATTTTCCAGACGCCCCATTATTTTCTGCAATTTGATAATCCAAACACCAGTTAGATTTGGGTGGTGAATAAAACACCTTGTTGAGATTTGAAAAATCTGCAGCGGGTTTGGTGTTGATGAGGTCAGAGGGGTTAGAAAGGTAGAGCATTTCTTTAAAGATTTCCCCTCCTTTTCTTGAAAGATAGTCAGTCTCTGGATCTAATACTTCGGATACAACCGCGCTGGTCGAGTTTTATACTGATGATCTGGTCAGTGGTACCAAAGAACTCGCCGATAAGATGTGGCTTAGTAAAAATCCTTCCTGGAACAAATGCTCCAACATCAAATTGAATTCGTTCGGGGATGAAGTATAGATAGAAATTCACTTTCGCAGGAGAATCGGGTTGTGCGTACGCCCAATTGATTCCAGCCGACAGCGAATTCTCTTCGCCATTTTTTGTTGGATTTTCGCTGATGACAAAAAAGGTGTTTGGCGTCACTTCTGGCATGCGCTCTTTGAGTTGGTAGAAAAATGACTTTTGCAATACCCAATCCTGTCGGAAGGAGTTGCCAATTAGGAATTGAAGACCGATGGAAAAACCAATAATTATTGCTATAGCAATCTGATTTATTCGAAATTTGGAAGGTAAAAGACCGAGCAGACCAGCAATTAGCATTCCCGAACCCATCATAAAAGGCAGGCAGAAGCGTGTGGTTGAATAATCTTTTAATATCTTAATACCAGTTAACCAGAATGGAATTCCAGCTAATATAGCAGAAATGAGACCGACAATGATAAATTGAAGGGAAATTTTTAAGTTATTTTGATCCAAGGAAGACTGATTCTTCCATGAAGTAAGAACAACAAGTAATATTCCGAGCAAGACGATAGCGATATAAATTACATGGAATGCAGTGCTTTGTAGGGAGATTTCAACCGGGTGAAAAATATAGATCCAGCAATAGACCATTGTGTGGTAAATGTCGGTGAAAACCTTCCCAACCAGGTTTTGTAAAGTTAGCCAGAAATTTTGTTGCAAGTTATCAAGAAGGATTAACTTATAACTCCCAGTGATTTGTGCTTGATTATAAGCACGCCAAATACTGACTGAAGTGAATAAGAAGGAAGTATATTGAATAGTGTGCAAGTATGCGTTTAGCTTGCCCAAGGATCCTCCATATCGATTTACTGCCTGCCAGATTATTAGTGGCCTTAGTAATTCCAGAAAGTAAAAATATTCTGATCCTGATAGATTGATAAACGATAACACCATACCCAGAATTGTTAGCGGAATAAGATAACGGGGATAGCGGATGGCATAAATTATCGGAATAAAC
>CAVWQC010000006.1:0-57495 GCA_963757065.1 uncultured Chloroflexia bacterium
CACAATTCAGGTCCAACCCCATCACCTTCTATGAAGGGGATGACAGGTTGATCAGGTACTTGTATCTTGCCATTGGAAAATGAAATGATTTGATCCTCATTTTGGGCAAATACATTGTTCATTCTTGACTCCATTAAAGAAGAGATAAAATCTTCAAAAGAACTGATTGACAAATTTTCAATACGTATGTAAACTATTATACAATAGAATATGGGACGCTGTCTACTATAATGGGACAATCAATAACGATAAAACAAAAAGCTGATACAGGTGTTCTGGCGCATTTATGCGAGATACTCGATTGCTTTTCTCAGGAACATGTTGAACTGGGAGTAAGAGAGATCGCCAGGCTATCCGGCCTTTCCACCAGCACAACCGGCAGGCTGCTGCTGGCAATGAAAGAACGCGGTATCCTGCAGCAGAATACCGAATCGAAAACATACAGCCTTGGTATACGATTATTAAATTGGAGCGGAGTATATCTGGCCTCATTGGATATCCGTGCGATTGCCATGCCGATCATGACCGAGCTGCTGCGTTTGACGCAGGAGACCATCAGTCTATATATTTTGGATGGAACTGACCGTGTTTGTGTGGAACGCCTTGAATCTCCACAAAGTGTCCGTATCGTTGCCAGGCTCGGGCTGCGTTTGCCGTTGTATGCTGGTTCTGCCGGGAAGGTGATCCTGGCTTTTTTACCTGACGAGAAGCAGGAAAATATCATCACATCAGTACAAATGCAACCATTCACCCGGCATACGATATCTGACCCTCAGGTCTTGCGGGAAGAACTTGAGAAGATCAGGAAACGTGGATTTGCCTACAGCCATGGTGAATGGATCCAGGATGCATCCGGCGTGGCTGCTCCGATTTATGGACCGGCTCGGGTTGTAATGGGTGCCCTCACTATTTCCGGGCCTTCGCAGCGCTTTTCTAGGGATGTGATCGAAAAATACGGACGGGAAGTTGTTCCGGCTGCCTCTGAAATTTCACGTCTATTGGGATATTCCAGTAATCCATCTTATGTGCAGTACAGGAAGTAATTATGAACATTGAACATCGCATTGCTTCAAAGTTGACCGAAGAACGCGCCAGGATGCAGAGACTAGTCAAAGAACACGGCAAATTTTCAATTGCAGATGTTACCGTGGAACAAATATACGGAGGCATTCGCGGGGTGCCGATCCATGTGACCGATGTTTCCTATGTTGATCCGCAGGAAGGATTGCGCCTGCGCGGCTTCACTATTCCAGAAGCGATCGAACAACTCCCGAAGTCTGATCACGGCGAATTCCCATTGGCGGGTGGTCTATATTACCTGCTCATGACCGGTGAGATGCCCACCCGGCAGGAGGCACAGCAGGTCGAGATCGAATGGAAGGTACGCAGCAATGTGCCGGAGCATGTATTCAAATCATTGCAACCGATGCCGGCTTATACCCATCCGATGACTCTTTTCTCGCAAGCTATTCTGGCCCTGCAAAGTGAATCGGTGTTTGCCCGGCGTTTTTATTATGGCATCGATAAGGAAGATTACTGGGGTTACTACCTGGAAGACAGCCTGAATTTGACCGCCAAGCTGCCCACCATCATAGCAAATATATATAACCTCAAATACCGCAATGGCATCTTTGTCCAACCCGATCCCAAGTTGGATTGGAGCGCGAATTTTGCGTATATGATCGGCAAGAACGACCCGGAATATATGGATCTGATGCGTTTATTTGTGGTTTTACATTCCGACCATGAAGGCGCTAACGTCAGTACGCATGCCAGCCACCTGGTGGGATCCACGTTGTCAGATATTTATCTCTCCTGCTCAGCAGGCATGAATGGATTGGCTGGTCCTCTGCACGGTCTTGCGAACCAGGAATGTTTGCGCTGGCTTTTGGATGTGAAGGGACACTTTAATGGTCTTCCAGATGAAGGGCAACTACGCAAATATTTGGAAGATTTCCTTGCGAGCGGCCGGGTAATACCGGGTTATGGTCATGCTGTGCTGAGGGTGACCGATCCGCGTTTTACAGCCCAACGTGATTTTGCGTGCAAATACTTGCCGGATGACCCGCTGTTCAAGTTAGTCGATATGGTTTACAAGTTATTACCGGGAATCCTCTCCGAAAAAGCCAAGGTCAAAAATCCCTGGCCGAATGTGGATGCCATTAACGGGACTCTACAATATCATTTTGGCGTCACGGAAACAGATTTCTATACTGTCTTATTTGGATTGAGCCGCATTCTGGGAATCTCCACCCATGTGGTCTGGTCGCGTGCGATGGGCAAGCCGCTTGAGCGGCCAAAATCATTGACCACTGATATCCTGGAGAGCATGATAAAGTCAGAATAATCCTGTTTGGTTCTCAGGGTATTCGTATTCCTCCTTATTGAGACAGCCCGCTGTATTCAGCGGGCTGTCACTATCTTTATTACCAGGCCGGTCTGTAAGCCGCGCATCGTCCCCTTCTGGGGGTTCTGTCCAAGTATGATTTTTGTAAAACCAGGCCGGTCTGTAAGCCGCGCATCGTCCCCTTCTGGGGGTTCTGTCCAAGTATGATTTTTGTAAAACCAGGCCGGTCTGTAAGCCGCGTTCTGTCCAAAAAGCAGGTATCCCCGAAGGGACCACGCTTCCATGGATGAGCATCTCTCTAGGCGATACATTACTGCATCGCTCATGCAGTCTACCCGGGACTCAAATGAGGCGGGCAGCCTCTTGTCCCTGCTTGACCTTGCTCCGGATGGGGGTTGCCTGGCCGCCTGCATTGCTGCAAGCGCCGGTGGTCTCTTACACCACCTTTTCACCATATCCCTCACCCCAACCCTCTCCCTTGGAAGAGGGAGAAGGGTGAGGGTAGTTTGTTTCTGTGGCCCTACCAACAGCTTCGCCTTACGGCTCGCCATTCCGGATGTTATCCGGCATCCTGCCCTGTGGAGTGCGGACTTTCCTCGACCTCCCGAAGGAGACCGCGCTCATCCGACCAGCCTGGTGAATTCATCATACTATTATGGTTCAAGTACGTCAATTGGAATGAGAGTAAAGAGTGATAATTAATTAGTAATTAGTAATTACTAATAAGTGATTAGGGAGAAGGAGTAAGAATATAGAATCAACTGTCCTATAACAACTATGAAATAATGACACCAGAGTCTCGCATCTGCAGAATACCACTTCAATTAATTGACTCAATTAACTAATCAACTGATCGACTAATCAACTTATCAACTAACTAACTAATCTACTTTTCCCCCCAATTCCTTTACAAAATTCCCTTCCTGGAGTATTATTACCGCTCGTTATTGTGATCGGATATTTGGAGGACGAAATTGGCTAATATTAAATCTGCAATCAAGCGCAACAAACAGAACGAGAAGAAACGTGTAGCAAACCGTATTTACCGTGGAACTGCCCGCACATTCATCACCGCTGCCCGTAAAGCCGTCGCAGCCGGTACAACTGAAGACGCACAGACCACCACCGCTGCCGCCATTAGCGCTCTGGACAAAGCCGTAGCGAAAGGTGTTATCCATAAGAATAACGCTGCCCGCCGCAAGAGCCGCCTGATGAAGCACCTCGCCGCTCTGGCTAAGTAATAATTGTATTACCCTTGATAAGCGGGAGCGTTTAGCTTCCGCTTTTTGTTGTACAAAACTCAGCATGATATAATACAAAACGGACTTAAATAAACAGGTGGTCAGATCATTATGTTCCAGGCAGAGCAAAAACAAGTTGAATCCATAACCACCGCATATTTTAATGAAATTGAGCTGTCAGGAATACAAATGCAGTGGACTCCGGCACCATTTGCAGGTCAATGGGGAATCACTACATCGTTTTTCCAGGCAGCATCCCAGGAATTCAAACAAAAGAATATTAGATCCAACGTGCCTCTGCGTGCACAGGAAATGGCGCAGTCTGTAGCGGACAGAATACCAACAGATTCCGGTTTTGACCGTGTGGAAGCTGTACGTGGATACCTGAACCTGTATTTCAAACCCGCGGAATTCGCGCGCCGGGTAGTGGATGAAGTTTTACTTCATAGCAGCGATTTTGGCCGCGGTAAAGCCAACTCCGACAAGATCATGGTGGAGTATGCCAACCTCAATACGCATAAAGCCTTCCATGTCGGGCATCTTAGGGCTGTGATCCTTGGTGCTTGCATTTGCGATATATTGGCTTTTGCCGGTTACGATGTGGTCCGGGCAAATTACATGGGCGATATTGGTGCCCATGTGGTCAAGTGGATGTGGAATTACCTCAAACGGCATAATGGTGAAAGACCACCAGAGAATTCCATTCGTTGGATGGGCGACCTGTATGAGGAAGCAGATTCACATGCGCATACAGATCCTGAAGCAGAAGCAGAGATTAAAGCACTGTTTGCCCGCTGGGACAAACGCGATCCGGAAGTGATCTCCCTGTGGAAGACAACCCGCCAGTGGTCATTGGATGGTTTTGATCTGATGTTTGCCCGCCTTGGTGCACGTTTTGACCGTTTCTACTTCCCAAGCGAAGAAGAAGACGATGGTAAAAAGATGATCGCTGGTCTGATAGAACGCGGTATTGCGGTGGATGGCCGACCGGATGAAGCAGTTTTTGTGGACCTGGATAAACTGGCCGGGGAAAAGAAAGAAAAATACCGGGTGCTGGTTGTCTTGCGTTCAGATGGAACGTCCTTGTATGCAACGACGGACCTTCCTTTGGCTGTTCAAAAATTCTCTGAATACGATCTGACGAAATCGATCTATGTGGTGGATGTTCGCCAGTCGTTATACTTCCAGCAGGTATTCAAGACCCTCGAAATTGCCGGTTACCCCTGGGCTGATCGCTGTTACCACCTGGCTTATGAAATCGTAAACCTGCCGGGCAACCTTACCATGTCTTCCCGTGATGGGACGGTAGTATTACTGGAAGACCTGCTGCGTGAGGCAGTCGACCGCGCCGTTGAAGTTGTTCGCAAGAAGAACCCGGCTTTACCTGAGAGTGAAATGAATCAGATTGGCAATGCAGTGGCCCTGGGTGCGATCAAATATTCCATGCTCGACCGCGATAATACCAAGGTGGTCACATTTGATTGGGAATCTGCGCTCAATTTTGACGGGCAGGCTGCGCCGTATGTTCAATACGCCCATGTCCGGGCTAATAGCATCCTCCGCAAGAATAAGAGCATCGTACCTGAATCTGCTCCGATTCAAACACAACTTGAAACATCTGAGATCAACCTGATCGATCTGATTTCCCGTTTTCCGAATGAAGTAATGAAAGCTGCTGAAGAATTAAAACCATTGGTAATATCCAGTTATGCATTTAAGCTTGCGCAAGCGTTCAATGACTTTTATAATCAATGTCCCGTACTGCAAGCGGAAGAACCTGTCCGCAGCAGCCGGTTGCGCCTGGTGGCTGCTGCAAAGCAAGCCATCTCCAACAGTTTGGCTTTATTGGGCATCACAGCCCCAGAAGCGATGTGAAACTCAATGCCGCCGACCCGGGTTGAATATTCTCCTCCGGGACGGTTAAACCATTACCAAGGAGAAAGCCATGTCACCAATCCGTACCCTTATCATGGGAGCCGCAGGGCGCGATTTCCACAATTTCAACGTCTTTTTTCGCGATAACAAAGATTATGAAGTTGTAGCATTCACAGCCACTCAGATCCCCAATATCGATGGTCGCCGCTATCCCCCAGAGTTAGCGGGTAAGTTGTATCCCAAAGGGATCAATATTTACCCGGAAAGCGACCTTATCAAACTGATCAAGGATATGAAAGTCGATCAGGTTGTATTTGCCTATAGCGATGTCCCGCATGAATTTGTGATGCATAAAGCATCCACTGTGCTGGCTGCCGGTGCAGATTTCCGCCTGATGGGCACCCGCGATACCCAGATCAAGAGCACCAAGCCGGTCGTTTCCGTTTGTGCTGTTAGAACCGGTTCAGGCAAGTCCCAGACCACCCGGCGGGTATCCTTGATCCTGCGCGACCTGGGATACAAAGTAGCCGCCATTCGTCACCCCATGCCTTATGGCGACCTGGTCAAGCAGAAAGTCCAGCGCTTTGCCTCTTATGCCGACCTCGATAAACACGAATGCACTATTGAAGAACGCGAGGAATACGAACCTCACATTGACAATGGCATTATCGTCTATGCCGGGGTCGATTATGAAGCCATTCTGCGCCAGGCGGAGCAGGAAGTGGATATCATCCTTTGGGATGGTGGAAATAACGACTTCCCGTTCTATGTCTCTGATCTGCAGATCGTTGTTGCCGATCCTCACCGCCCCGGGCACGAAAGATCTTACCATCCTGGTGAGACCAATGTCCGTGCTGCCGATGTGTTCGTGATCAACAAAGTGGATACTGCCAATACCGAAGCTGTGATGAAAGTTCGCGAATCTTTGCATGAACTGAATCCCAATGCCGTTGTGATCGAAGCCGCATCTCCACTCTTTGTCGATGACCCGGAAGCCATCCGTGGCAAACGGGTGCTGGTCATCGAAGACGGTCCAACCCTGACCCATGGCGAGATGGCCTATGGAGCCGGTTGGGTGGCTGCCCGCCGTTTTGGTGCCGCTGAGATCGTGGATCCTCGTCCTTACGCAGTGGGATCCATCGTGGCTACATACAAGAAATATCCGAATACCGGTCCGATACTACCAGCGATGGGTTATGGTGATGAAATGACCAGGGATCTTGAAAAAACCATTGACAATGCTGATGTCGATCTGGTCATCTCTGCCACCCCGATTGATATCACCCGTGTCCTCAAGGTGAAGAAACCGATGCAGCGTGTACGCTACGAACTGCAGGAGATCGGCAAACCGACCCTGGAAGACATTTTGAAGAAGAAATTTGGAAAGAAGTAAAAGAAGTAAATAAAACATGACTGCGCCAGAATATTTGGCGCAGTTTTTATTTAATCAGATACTTTGCAATATTTTGTTACATATAAACACCACCATGAAATTGCTGCATGCTATAATCCATTTATGACAACAATTCTGGTTGTGGAAGATGAGATTTCACTGCGTGAAGCTTTAACCTACAATCTTGCCCGTGAGGATTATGCAGTGGAAGCAGTGGGTGATGGGGTTTCGGGTGTTGAAACTGCCCGCCGGATAAAACCTGATCTGATCCTGCTGGATATCATGCTTCCTGGCCTGGATGGTTTCGAAGTCTGCCGAATACTACGCCAGGAAATGTCTGTGCCCATCCTGATGCTGACCGCACGTGAGGATGAGATCGATCGCGTGATCGGGTTGGAAATTGGCGCAGACGATTACATTACCAAGCCATTCAGCATGCGTGAGTTGTTAGCCCGGGTAAAGGCGCATTTGCGGCGGGTACGCATCATCAGGGAAGATGTAAACACAGAACAACATAAACAACCGGAAGAAGATTGCCATGTTTTTGGCAACTTGATGGTTGATGAATCCCGACATGAGGTGCTGTTGGATGGCAAACCGCTTGCTCTCAAACCAAAAGAATATGAGCTTTTACTCTTTTTTACTCACAACCAGGGTCGGGCTTTAACCCGTGATTATTTACTCGAACATGTTTGGGGTTGGGATTATTCCGGTAATACCCGGACGGTGGATGTTCACATTCGTTGGCTGCGTGAAAAAATAGAGTTGGATCCATCAAAACCGGTAAGAATTACCACCCTGCGAAGTTCAGGGTATAGATTTGAGGGGTGATTAATGTTCCATACCATTCGTTGGAGAATTGCCTGGCCTTTTGTAATATTGATCCTTATAGCGATGACCATTCTTGGAATTTTGATTTCCAATTTTGTCCGCCAGATATATTTAAGCAATTTGGAAGCCAGGCTAACCTCTGAAGCCCGCATGGTCGGTGACGTCATAAAACCGGATCTCTTAAGCGGTGACCAAAAGGATGGTCTGGATGCAATCGCCAAACATTGGGCGAACGTGGTTGATGCGCGGGTAACGATCATTGCGGTGGATGGTACAGTGTTGGGAGAGTCACACGAAGATCGGGTGACCATGGATAATCACTTGAGTCGACCCGAGGTAGCTGCTGCTCTGAAGGCAGGCAGTGGTACCAGCAACCGGTTCAGCCACACAGTTGGTTATCAAATGATGTATACCGCCGTTGCTGTTACTGACAACGAAAAAGTAGTCGGGATCATCCGCATCTCAATCCCCCTAAACCAGGTTGAAGGGAAAGTCCGCCAACTTCAGGGGGTGCTTGTTTCAACGACACTTTTTGTTACTTTGTTAGCGATCATCATCGCCAGTCTTATATCGATCCGAATATCCCAACCTCTTCGAAATCTTACCAGGGATATTCAACAATTATCACCTGGTAATAACAAAGATGGAATCCATCCGTCAAAAACCGATGAGATCGGCCAGCTTTCCCGGGCATTCAATACCATGAATCTGGAAATCCAGAATCAGATCAGCGAAATTGACACAGAGCGAGCAAAACTGGCTGCTGTTTTGAAAAAAATGAATGATGGTGTCATTATCGTTGACGGCAAAGGCATGGTCCAACTAATCAACCCGGCTGCAGAAAATATGTACTCTTGCAGTAATGGATCTGCTGTAGGTCTTCCATTGATCGAAGTAACACAGGATCATCAATCAGTTGAGTTATGGCAAAAGTGCTTGGATACCGGTGAAAGTCAAACAGCTAAATTCGATATTTCAAATAATAAAATCCAGGTGCAGGCTGTTGCGACATTATTGGGTTCAGTGTTGCCTGACCATATACTTTTGCTTTTCCAGGATATAACCAGGCAGGTTCAAACCGATGCAATCAGGCGCGATTTTATAAGTAATGTATCCCATGAATTAAGAACTCCACTTGCAGGGATAAAGGCCTTGACTGAGACACTCCAAAATGGGGCAATTGATGATCCACCGGCTGCTCATCGTTTCCTTGAGCGGATTGAAACCGAGGTGGACTCGCTTAATCTGTTGGTATCTGAATTACTTGAATTGTCACGGATCGAATCAGGCAGAGTACCGCTGGAATTAAAACCAACCAGGCCAATTGATGTAATTCAGCCCGCTTTCGAGCGTTTACACATGCAGGCTGAACGAGGCGGTATTACTTTAACTATGAATTGTGCGGAAGACCTACCCGAAATCATGGCAGACAGTTCTCGTTTGCAGCAGGTGGTTGTTAATTTGATCCATAATGCCATTAAATTCACCACGGGTGGCGGTAAAGTTGTCGTCAGTGCCTCCCTCAGTGAAAGGAATGTACAATTCTCGGTGAATGATACTGGCAGGGGTATTTCATCTGCTGATCTTCCAAGGATATTTGAAAGATTTTATAAAGTTGACCGGTCACGTTCAAGCAGCGGCACCGGGTTAGGTTTGGCGATTGCCCGGCACCTGGTGGAAGCGCACAATGGTAAAATTTGGGCTGAAAGTATTATTGGTCAGGGGTCTACATTTTTCTTTACTATTCCAATTGCATAATTAATTCTCCGGATAAAAAGGCTTTCGAGATGTTAGTCTCGAAAGCCTTTTTGTTAACCATTTGTTAACATGACATTGACTAAACTTTTACATTAAGGATTCTATCTGTTAAACTTCACATGTTATCCTCTGATTGTATAAAAAATTATTACGATTATTGGAGGATATATGTTTAGAAAAGTACAATTTGTTACCGCAGTTCTGGTATCCGCATCCCTGCTCCTATCGGCATGCGCACCAACCAATGCCCCACAAACGCCAACAGAAATGGTAGTCGAACAGCCCACAACGGCCGCAGCACCAATGGTTTCACCCACAGATGCTCCTGTTGTAGTGGAAGTATCAAATCCAATTCCTGAAACTGGTGGCATCATGCTTCCCGAAGTGGACCCTGCTGCCTTGACTGGCAAAATCGTATCAGCAGGCAGTTCTACAGTGTTCCCATTAGCCGAAGTAATGGCCGAACGTTTCAAGAATGAAGGATTTGCCGGGGAAGTCACCATTGACTCCATTGGTTCCGGAGCTGGATTCGAGCGTTTCTGCAAAACCGGTGAGACTGATATTGCCAATGCTTCCCGCAAGATCAAGGATACTGAAGTAGAAAGTTGTGCTGCAATCAGCCGAACACCCATCCAGTTTCGAATTGGAACAGATGCACTTGCAGTCGTGCTAAGCGGACAGAATGATTTTGTCAAAGATGTTACCATGGCAGAATTGGGAATGATCTATTCCTCAAAAGTGACCAAGTGGTCAGATGTTCGCCCGGAATGGCCGAATGAGGACATTCTGAGATTTTCACCTGGGACTGACTCTGGCACGTTTGATTACTTCGTGGAAGTAGCCTTAGGCCCTAATTTCAAGGACGCTGATGGAAAAGTTGACCTGAAAGCTGCAGAAGCAGACATATTGAACAGCGCCAATATCCAGTTCTCAGAGGATGACAATGTCCTGGTACAGGGCGTTGAAGGATCCAAGTACGCGATCGGATACTTCGGCTTCGCCTACTATGCTGAAAACAAAGACAAGCTTAATGCCATCTCAGTTGATGGTGTAGCACCTTCCTTTGAGACCGCTGAAGACAACACATACAAACTTGTCCCGCCCGTTATTCCTGTACTCCGATGCACAGATATTGAAGAGCAAACCACAGGTGGCAGGTTACATCAACTTCTTCCTCACTTATGTAAATGATGAGATCCAAAATGTTGGCTACTTCCCGGCCAGCCAGGCAGCCCTGGATGAAGCCAAACAGTCACTCCTGGATGCACTCAAGTAAGACAAGGACAAAACAATAAATTCCAGCTGACTGCAGATGATCGAACCCACATTTCCACCAACATCTGCAGTCAGAAATAGTTTTTCTTATAAAATTTTGGTGTCACATGGATTTACCACTTAGTGCTGTAAGCAAAACAAATACGGTGAGATCAGCCTTCTAAAAAAGAGAAGGCTTGGAGAAGGTGTGATCCAGGTATTTTTGTATTTCTGTGGAATATTTTCAATTTTTACGACAATAGGTATCGTCTACGAAATTGGAAAGGAAGCTTTGCTATTTTTTCTAACTCCGGGTGTAAATATTTGGAAGTTTTTTACCGGTATTGAAATGGCAGCCTCAGGGAGGTGAGTTTGGAATTCTCCCCCTGGTGAATGCCACTCTTATGACGACCCTCTTTGCAATGTTGATTGCGTTGCCCCTGGGATTATCGATAGCGATTTACTTAAGTGAATATGCATCTTCTCGGCTCCGAAGGGTCATTAAACCTGTTTTGGAAGTCCTGGCTGGAATTCCAACTGTGGTGTACGGATATTTTGCATTGAGTTTTATGACGCCCCTGCTTCGTAATATTTTTGGGGAAGACGTCGTGAATATCTATAACACGGCATCCGCCGGGTTGGTGATGGGTATCCTTATCCTGCCATTGATTTCCTCAATGGCTGAAGATGCCTTGACGGCAGTACCTCGTTCCCTGCGGGAAGCTGCTTATGGGCTGGGAGCAACCAAACTGGAAACCGCATTAAAAGTGGTTGTTCCTGCTGCATTATCAGGAATAGCAGCTGCCTTCATTGTGGGTATTTCACGGGCAATCGGAGAAACGATGATCGTCGCTTTGGCTTCCGGTGCCGGTCCGAATTTTACATTCAATCCTTTCAAAGGCGCAGAAACAATGACCGGACATATCGTGCGAATTTCCGGTGGAGACTTAAGCTACGATTCAATTGATTACAACAGTCTTTTCGCTATTGGATTACTTCTTTTTTTTATTACCCTGGTATTGAATATCATCAGCCAAAAGATTGTACGAAGATTCAGGGAGATACAAGAATGATGACGTCCAATCACTCTCCCCTCTTTTTAAAGCCAACATAAAAGGTCGTCATCTGGTTGAAAGTATCTGGCGGGTGGTTTTTCGTAGTTCAACTGTGATTGGGATCGTATTCCTATCATTACTTCTTTATAACATTATCAACCAGTCATTTGGTTATATTGCCGTTGAAACAAAAATTAACCCTGATACTTTGTCGGTAAATGGGGTTTCCCTGGAACAATTATCCGTACCTGAATTAAGGGAAATTCTGGCGAAAAATGTATCAGCTGGTAGGTTACGCCAGCTTGAACGGGAAAGCCCTTTATTGGAATATGACAAAAACTGAGATACTTATGACCTTGTTTGGGCTGAAGTTGTAAAACCAGAAATTCAAACCACCTGGCCTTTATTCGATTCTGATTTTCAAAAAGGATATTGTATTCACAGAAGCAGCAGAAAATTATCCAAATGCTGAGCTTAAATTCATTTCTTGGATCAATCCAGGGTTTCTATCCAGCCCACAATCGTCTGATCCATTAAAAGCGGGTGTACGAACAGCCGTCCTGGGCACGTTATGGACTGTCTTCCTTACGTTAATTGTAGCGTTTCCTTTGGGGGTCGGTGCCGCAATTTATCTGGAAGAATATGCTGATGATAACAGAATTAATCGGATCATCCAGACGAATATCAACAATCTTGCCGGGGTGCCATCCATTATTTATGGAATGCTGGGGCTGGCAATATTTGTCCGGGCTATGGAACCCATTACCAGCGGTGCTTTGCTTGGCTTTTCAGATCCGCAATCTGCTAATGGACGGACAATTCTTTCAGCCGGATTAACACTGGCTGTCCTGGTGTTACCTTTGATCATCATTAATGCCCAGGAGGCGATCCGGTCTGTCTCCGATTCCATCCGCCAGGCTAGTTATGGGGTTGGAGCAACCAAATGGCAGACTGTCTGGTCGCATGTTCTACCGGGTGCAATTCCCGGCATCCTCACCGGCTCCATTCTCGCAATCTCCAGGGCGATTGGTGAGACTGCCCCGCTAGTTGTGATCGGTGCAGCCACTTACATTACTTTTGACCCGAATAATATTTTTTCCAAGTTTACAAGTTTACCCATCCAAATATATCAGTGGACTGCACGCCCGCAGGTAGAATTTCGAAATTTGGCTGCTGCAGCTATTCTGGTGCTGCTTGCCATCCTTTTATCTCTCAATGGGGTAGCCATCTATTTGCGTAACCGTTACAGGAAGTGAACCATGCCAATCACAAATAATTCCAGGTTTGCAATCGAATCCCAAAAGGTCAACATTTACTATGGGAAATTTCGGGCAGTCAAAGACATCACAATGCGAATACGTCAAAATAAAATTACCGCCATTATTGGTCCTTCAGGTTGTGGAAAATCCACTTTGCTACGGTCATTTAATCGGATGAATGAACTGGTCCCATCATCGCATCTCGATGGTGAAATTCACTTCATGGGGAAAAATATTTATTCTCCGGATGTTGATCCTGTGGAGATCCGCAGAAGTATCGGTATGGTATTCCAGAAACCTAATCCCTTTCCAAAAAGCATTTATGAGAATGTAGCCTGGGGCCCGCGGATCAATGGGTTTACCAGCGAAGTGGGAAGCCCAAGCATGGATGAATGGGTGGAGCATTGCCTTAGAAGGGCTGCTTTGTGGGATGAAGTCAAAGATAAACTTAATCAAAGTGGATTATCTCTTTCAGGTGGACAGCAGCAGCGATTGTGCATTGCTCGTGCAATCGCCATCCAGCCTAAAATTATCCTCATGGATGAACCAGCGTCAGCTCTCGATCCAATCGCCACCCTTAAAATTGAAGAGCTTATGAGGGAACTGGCTGAAGATTAC
This sequence comes from uncultured Chloroflexia bacterium, assembly GCA_963757065.1. Lineage (GTDB taxonomy): Bacteria > Chloroflexota > Anaerolineae > Anaerolineales > Anaerolineaceae > PNON01. Next base: position 13,632 of record CAVWQC010000006.1, read on the forward strand.
ACGATCATAGTAGTGACCCATAATATGCAGCAGGCTGCCAGGGTCTCTGATAACACTGCATTCTTAACCATGGATACTGATCGATCCGGGATTTTGGTTGAATATGGTGAGACCAACCAGATCTTCACCAACCCGCACGACGATCGTACTGAAGGATACATTACTGGTCGTTTTGGATAAAGTCTGGCTATATCTATAAGTAGATAAAGATTACCTCCCAGGGCAGCCCTCAAAGCAATTCACTGGTAATTTATATAATCTAAATTTGCCCAAAGATTAAGCCTTTTTGTGCTTGTATTGAAAAAGATTTTATGCTATGGTTAATGGGTTGATCTTCCCAAAGACATAGGGAAGTAACGTTGTGTGATCAAAATCGCCGCGCCAACCAGGTTCTAAATAGGAACCAGCGGTAAGAGGAGGAACCGATGGGAGATAAAAGTCCAAAGAATAAGGAAAAAAAGAAAAAGAAAGAAAACAAGAACAAAGCTGGGACTCCAATAACAAAGGTCTCAACGATCGAGCCCAAGAAATAGAAAAAACACACACCCCGTAGAACTTACGGGGTGTGTAAATTATATGGACAAACGATTCCACCTACCATTCCTCTCCAATTGTCCTACAATGCCATTCCCTCGGGTATAATAAATTCTATGTTTATAGATGAAGCCAAATTATACGTAAAATCAGGAAAAGGCGGAGATGGAATGGTCCATTTCCTCCAACAGAAGTTCATTACCCACGGCGGACCGGATGGTGGTGATGGTGGGAAAGGTGGCAACATCTTTTTCACTGTGAACAGCCATATGAATACTCTCCAATTATTCCAACATAAAACACATTTCATTGCGGAAGATGGCAAAAAGGGTGGCATTAACAATCAGACCGGGCGCGGTGCAGATGATTTAAAGATAGAAGTCCCTGCCGGTACGATCATATATGATGCCGATTCCGGTGCAATTCTTGCGGACCTGGTGGAACCAGGCCAAAAATTTGTTTTGTGCAAAGGCGGACGTGGAGGAAAAGGTAATCCTCATTTCAAGAATTCCCGCAACCAGGCTCCCCGCACCGCTGAAAAAGGTGAACCGGGTGAAGAGAAAAATCTGCGCCTGGAATTAAGGCTCATTGCAGATGTCGGGATCGTGGGACTGCCCAATGCCGGTAAATCCAGCCTCCTTGCTGCTGTTACCAACGCCCGGCCAAAAATTGCTGATTATCCGTTCACCACACTCGAACCCAACCTCGGGGTGGTGAATCTGGATGACAATACCAGCCTTGTACTGGCTGATATTCCGGGTCTGGTGGAAGGCGCCCATATGGGCGTTGGACTGGGAGACAGCTTTCTCAGGCATATCCAGCGTTGCAGGGTTCTCATTCACCTAATTAATGGCGAATCTGAAGATCCATTGTCTGATTTTGCACAGATCAACAGTGAACTGGCATTATTCGATCCTTTACTGGGTGAAAAACCCCAGCTTGTGGTCCTGAATAAGATTGATAATCCCGAAGTGGAACAAAAACTTAAAGGTTTGCAGAGTAAGTTTAAGAAACGCGGATTGCACTTGATTACTGTCTCTGCACTTGCTCGGACGAACTTGACTGATCTCATGTGGAAAACCGCCCAATTACTGCGGGAGACCCCTGAACCCGAGAGGCCGGCATCCGCTGAGATACCTGTTTACAAACCCGGAGAAGATACACGCGACTTTACAATTTCCAAAGATTACGACGGAAAGTGGCGGGTGAAAGGTAAAGCGATCGAACGCGCTGCTGAGATGACCTATTGGGAAATGGAAGAATCCATTCGGCGCTTCCAGCGTTTGATGGATTTCCTGGGTGTGGATGACGCACTCCGCAAAGCAGGTGTGGAAAACGGTGATACCGTCTGCATTTCAACCTTTGAGTTTGACTGGCAGGAGTGATCGTTTATGCGTATAGGATTATTCGGAGGGACATTTAATCCTCCTCATATCGGTCACCTGATTCTCGCTTCAGAAGCGTTTTCCCAAATGGATTTGGATTCCCTGTATTGGGTTCTGACGCCCGATCCTCCCCATAAGAAGGGGCAGGTGATCACAGATGCTGGTTTACGCAAAGCCATGGTTAAAGCTGAGATCAAGGATTTTCCGGAATTCACATTCTCTGAAATTGAATTCAAACGACCCGGCCCTCACTTTGCTGTGGATACAGTGCGTGAATTCAAACTTTCTCGTCCTGATGCTCAAATATATTACCTGCTGGGTGGAGATTCACTCAACGATCTGCCGATGTGGCATGATCCGAATGGTTTTATTAGGGAATGTGCCCGTATCGTCGTTATGCTGCGGGTGAATGAGGAACCGGATTGGAAGCTGCTTGATCAAAAGCTGCCAGAATTGCGTCAGAAAACTATTTTCCTGAAAACACCCATTATCGAAATTTCCTCCAACGATATTCGGGAGCGGGTAAAGAATGGTCGCCCCTGGATTCCTTATGTTACTGCCGAAGTTGGCAGGATCATTCTAGAATCCAAAATTTACAGATAATCAATCGAAGTGGATCTTACATGGCATTATTAATTGATCGCCTTTTTTCTTCAATCGCCATGGGGCATTTAATTATTGATATTCTTAACGGACAGCGGGCTGTTCTATTAACTTATTGGAGCGGCCCTTACCATCTTACGAATACAACGATCGGGTTGTTTAGTACGATCTACGTAGTTTCAGCAGCTTTAGCCCAGCCGTTTTTTGGCTTCTTTTCAGACCGGATTGGACCACGCTGGCTGGTCAGTGGTGGTGTCTTTTGGATGGGTTTCTGGTTTTTGATGGCGTTACTGACACCAAATTCCACAGCCCTGATATATCTGATCCTGGCGAGTTTGGGCTCAGGTGCTTTTCATCCGGCTGGAGCTGCCCAGGCGAGCATGCTCGGAAGAGAGCTTCTGGATGGCCGCGAAACGACTGCAACATCGTTATTTTTCCTGTTTGGTCAGGCTGGGGGCTTTTTTGGACCGCTATTGGGCGGACCACTCCTGCAAAGATTTGGCTTGCCTGGACTTTTCCCACTGATCTTCCTTACCCTGCCGGTAACAGGGTGGTCGTGGTGGCATCTGCGTAAAGTTGGTCCGTTCAACATGTACGCTAAGGTTGCCTCAAATACAGAAATCTCGAAAACAAAATGGATAAGCCGGGGAGTAGTTGCTTTAATTTTAGCAGCAGCTTTTCTTTCCTGGGTTCAACAAAATATGGTCACCTTCTTGCCGAAGTATTTAAGTGACCTTGGTCAGTCTCCATCCACATATGGAATCTTATCAGCGCTCTTTATGGGCGGATATGCGATAGGTAATGTTTTTGGGGGAGTTCAGGCTGACAAATATGGCAAAGAGATCACCATAGTATTATCATTATTCTTCGGAACAATTCCATTATTGATCATTCCGATCATTGGCTATAGTCTATTTTATTATATCCTGGTGCCGCTTTCCGGGTTTCTGGTTGGTTCTGCATTTTGCGTCATTCTTGTTTTAGCTCAAAAGTTGATCCGGGGCGGCACAGGGATGGTCACCGGGTTGGTTTTAGGTTTTATGTTTTCCAGCGGGTCCCTGGGAACATATGCTACTGGTTACATTGCAGATAAATTTGGATTTATTCCGGTATTTTATTCAACTGCAGCGATATGCCTCGCTGGAGCTGTTGCAGCGCTTTTCTTAAGAAAAGAAAACGAATAACAAAAAAGTCCGGAAAAATGCTCCGGACTTTTAGAATATTTGTTGGAATTTACTTCTCCTGAATGAGAGATAGTGTCCCCAGATTCGTATTAATATTCATAGTCAGGGTCGGTCCGGTACCTTCAGTTTCATAACTTGTACCATTGGCAGTCCAGGTTCCCTGGGTGTTTACGGTCTTGATCCCGCCTTCAACATCGACGACTACCTTCATCCCTGCAGGCACAATTATTTTTGTCGTACTTACCCCGGCTTCGACTTTCACAGAAGCATCCTGCTTTAGTGTACCGGTGAAATCAAGGATATAAGTTCCTGCTCCACCGGTGAAGGTCATTTCTTCAAAATTAGCGTTGCCTAGGCCTTTCAATGTAACGGTGGATGCGCCGGTTGTATAAGATAGTTCTGACATGACAGTTGGATTAGGTGAATTGAAGGTAACAGTATTATCACTGGCTCCATCAGTGATCGCAAGGGATGCCAAAGGTACACCTGAAAAGTCCATTTTTCCCTGGTATGCGCCGGCGTTAATGTCTAAGTTTAATGGTGTTTTGTCAGTAAACTTGAGTGTCCAATTGTTCTTTATGTCTTTTAAATTGAAGCCACCAACATCCGAAACCTTGCCCTGATTGATCTCCAGGCTGGAGTCTGTTCTGGTAATGGTGGGTTTCCAGTCGACAACATTATAAACAATGGTTCCATCCACGAGACCTTTAGCTCCACCGGTAAAATTGATCTTCGCAGCACCGATCTTAAGGTTCACATCGAAAGGCTCATTTCCGGAGGGAGAAGCTTCCTTGATGTCAAAGGTTTGGTCTGGTCCCGTTTCAATGGTCGGCAAATTGACTGTGAAACTACATGCCATTGTCAATAGAACAATTACAGATACGATCATAAGAAGTGAGTATTTTTTCATTTTTTATCTCCTAAAGAATTATTTCTTGTTTTTTTAAGTTATATTTTTTACATATTCGCGGGTACCCAATCTGGTTAAGATAACCGCTCCCAATCCGAGGATACTGAAAAGGAATGGTGTGATCCAACCAATACAGTAGATAAGTCCAATTATTTGAGTAACCAGGGTCAGCAGTAAAGTACCCACTCCAGCACTTACAGCTATATGCCATTGTGATTTGAAGCCACGGGCAATACGGTTCCCAATTTCTGTTCCAATTGCAGCCCAACCCAGGAAACTGGCAAATGCGAGGATTAGAATCCCAAGGAGTGAGACAGGGATGCCAATTATAGTGATTGCGATCATAACCAGGACAACCGGGGCAAGAAAAACGGTCAGCAAACCAAAACCTCCGGAAACAAGAGGTGCTGTCAGGACGGGGTGGATCACCCTCTTAAGTCCATTAGGGAAGATCATTGCCAGCAGCATCGCAAGAATGGCAACCCCAAAACTGCGGAAACCAATTCTCGATGTTTTCAGTAGTGGATTCAGATCTGGTGCTGTAAATCCCGGTTTTGATTCCGGTGAAGTCTGATCTTCGTTGGAAAAAGGCACACGGAAGGGTGTGGTGAAATTTTGCTGTACAGATCCGGCGATGGTTGCACCATTTTCCTGTTCAAAACTGGATGATGCGGTGATCAAATCACCAAATACATACGCAGAACTTTTCAGGTGTGCAGAGCCACCGACAACGATCACATTGCCATTTACAGTTCCTCCGGCAGTCAATGTCCCACCTATAAGGACAATATCACCTGTGACAGTTGAATCTTGTGCCAATGTTGCAGTTCCACCGAGGATGATCAAATCTCCATTCAGTGTATCTCCATCGGAAAGCTTGAACGTTCCTCCAATAACCACTTTATCATCGTTGAGTGTCTTCGCAGATACTGTTGACGGGAGAAATGCAGCAATGAGTAGAAAAACTAGTAAAGAGTAGACTATTTTTTTCATTGCAGGCTACCTTTTGGGCGAACCACTCTCCAAAGAGAAAAAGACCAGACAGAGATCCAAAAAACCACATTCGCTCCTATCCCGATCCAGATATAGGACGGAATTCGGATGGTGGATACTTCGAATATGAACCTGAATGACCGGACGAAATCAAAGATATTTTCAAGTGTTCTGATGAAGTAGAGGAAAAAGCTGGCAAACATTTGAGAACCCGAGACGCCGGAAAGGATCACGGGTAATTGTAGTACCAGTAAGCTGACACCAGCACTTAGAACGAATCCGCTTAATAGCAGCCATACCCAGCTTTTTTGCCTGGCTTCCTGTTTCAAGTTTGCATAGTTCACCCACCTATCGGTAAATCCTTCAGCTGGCTCAGCCAGTGGAAGATTGGATAATAGCTGGTCGGTTTCGTATAAAGCCGTGCGTAGTTCCCGGCATTCAACACAATGAGTCAGGTGATCTTTCAATTGTTTTCCCTGGTCATCGGTAAGTTTTTCTTCTAACAACCATTCTTCATATGGATAATGGTTCATGTTGCCTCCTCGGTTCTCCAAAGCTTTCTTCCTGAGATTTTTTCCAGGCCAGAGCGATTTGTTTTCGAGCGCGAAATAATCGGCTTTTCACGGCGCTTATGCTTAAGTGGAGAGTATTTCCTATTTCCTCATCAGTAAAATCGTACCAGTAACGCATCACGATCGCTGCTCTATCGTCCGGTGTGAGAATTCGTAACATTCCACGCAGAAGGTTTTTTTCATTCGATTCTATTGACTTCTTCTCGGGAGTCAGCCCGGAATCTGGTAAAAGCTCATCAGCGAACAGATCGATGCTGATGGTCTTCATCCGCCTTTTCCGAATTTGATCGATACAATGGTGGGCAGCGATAGATAATAACCAGGTCAGCAATGACCGGGTTGGATCATACCGGTTGTAATATTTATAGGCTTTCCAGAAGGTTTCCTGCGCAGCATCTTCGGCATCGTTTGGGTCACCAAGCATTCGATAACATAGATTGAATACCGGTTTTTGATTCTCCTCGACGATCCGAGTGAATTCAGCCGGCTCCAATGGGGTGATTCCTGATGCAGTTGTGTCTGTGTTTGTCTGCGTCGTCATTTCTGGTTACCTGTTTTTCTATCTCTATATACGCAAGTTCTTTACCATAGTTGCATATAGACAGAAAAAAGAATCATTCTTACAATGAAATTGCTGGTGGAACAGTATGATTAAAATAGAAATTAATTTATTTAAAAACCACTTCTTCCTTGCCTGAAAGTTTATTATTGATACGTTCCACAATAATATCCAGTGTGTGTGGTTTATTGACAAAGTCCAGGTCGTCGGTTTGGATGGTCAGGACAGGGCATAGGTCAAAGTTTTGCAGCCAATCGTCGTAATATGAATCCAGCAAAGTCAGATATTCAGCTGAAATCCCGGTTTCAATATTGCGAGCCCGTTCCTGGATGCGCTTCATCAATATCTCAATTGGCGCACGTAAGTAAATTAGCAGATCGGGAGCTGGCAGGTTCTTGACGACCAGTTCGTATAATTTACGGTAAGCCTTATAATCCCGCTCGGTCAGATTCCCCATATGATGCAGTGCACGGGCAAAAATGTAGGCATCTTCGTAGATGCTTCGATCCAGAATGGCGGAAATTGGTTCACGAGCCAGATCAAGGTATTGGTCAGCCCTGTGTCCAAGGAAAAATACCTGTAAATGAAATGACCATGTTTTCATGTCCCGGTAGAAATCCGGCAGGTACGGGTTATCAGAAACAGATTCAAATGCTGTTTTCCAGCCCAAACGGGCACCTATTCGTTCTGTGAGCGATGTTTTTCCAGTCCCAATATTACCGGCAACAACGATCAATCGTTTGGTCATATTTTTATCCTTGAACTTGTATTTGTTCATTAATTATAATAGAAAAAGCTCTGGTCCCGGATTTCGAGATACAGAGCTTTATTCTAATTACAGAGAATATTACTGGATTGGAGTGGCTGGAATGTCTGTTTCAACTTGTGTGACTGGAACAGGCTGTTCTATTTTTGTTGAGGAGTAGTTCCCGAGCATCACTCTGGCAAATTTCCCTGATAGTATCGCCATCCCATTGAAAATATGGAATGAGATCAGCAGCAGGAAAAAGCCGATCAGGCTGCATATCAAAGCTTCTGGTAGTGTATCTATCACATTCAGTTGAATGGGCATCGTGCTCCAGGTCAGATCGATGACGGGTTGAAATAAACGATAGTAGATCGGAACGGTAAATAAGCTTAATGAAATTGCCAGTAAGGACACCAGAATGGTAAAGCATAGAACACCGATCGGGAACTTGGCCATTAAGAATACCAGGCCTTTCCAGGTCACCGGATTCCCTGCTCTGGTTTTGAACTTCTGCCATAATGTTTTCCCTGTTCCATCCGGAATACTGATGGGGAGAATATCCACTTTTAGCAGCCAGATCGCCAGTTTTCTTTCAAATACAATAAATCCGATCCAAAGAGCAAACAGCCCGAGCAGAATAAGCAAACCGACCCAGATGATAATTAATGGAATCCCGACCGAAAATCCGGTAATGAGGATGACGAAATAAATAATTCCCAGCGGAAATGACAATAAAAGATAAAGCATATTGAGATAGGTTTGACCTTTGAGAAAAACAGTAAAGAAATTCTTTAATATAGTCCCGGGTTGTGACATAGCAGTCCTCGAATCAAATGGATTTAATATGTATACGGATTTATGAAAGTAGTAGTTGCACTGATCCAGAGATCAACCAGGATATGAGTGAAGTCTGATACATTTTCAAGTTATACAAACCAGGATTCCGGAGCATCCAGGTATTGCTGCAATTTTATGTAAAAACGCCCTACATGGAACCCATCCATCAACGCATGATGCACCTGGACTGATAGAGGGAGTAGGATCCGGTCATTTTCCGTAAAAAACTTCCCCCATGCAAACCTGGGAACAGAATCGACCGGGTGCATATGGATTGGGTGCATGATTCCCGTAAATGACACCCAGGGGATGCTGGTCAAAAAGAGTAAGTCATCCTTTCCTGGTTCATCCTCCAGCGTCGGATGTTGTTTTGTATGCTCAATTGTTGCTTCAGCATTTGGATAGAACTCAGCAAAAGTCTGGTAAAACCTCATGGTGCAAAAAGAAAACAAATCCTCTGAAGATAGAATGGAAGCTGATGGATGTACGATATCATGTTCAACCACTTTGTCTTTTCGGATACGCCATCGAAATTCCGGATAATCATTTGCTGTTCGGCTGAAAATATAGACCAGGGTGGTGTGCAGAGACTTACTTTTAGCTTTAGCCAGTGAGTATAGGTTGGATATATCTACATTTGCGCATAAATTAAAATGCGGATAATCAAATGAATTGAAATACTTCAAAATGCTTCTTTCGCGGCCAGGTGGCAATATCGATTTCTTTCATCAATTTTCCTTTATATGGTTCTATATTAATTATATAGCGGTCTACAAGATAGCCATGGTTGATAAATTATGCCTATAATTAATTTGTATCCAAAAAATAAATTGGATTGAGGAGGTAAAGATGTCAAAAGTTGTCCCCATTGATTTTAAGGATCTTTTAGTAAAACCAGCTTATGGTCACCTGGCTACATTAATGTCTGATGGAGGCCCTCAGGTTTCTCCATTATGGGTGGATTACGACGGGACGTATCTGATGATCAATAGTGCTCGCGGACGGGTAAAAGACCTGAATATGCGGCGGGATAGCCGTGTGGCGGTTGAGGTGCAGGATCCTGATAATCCATACCGTTATGTACTTTTCCGCGGCAAGGTGGTTGAGATCACAGAAGATGGAGCTGAAGCCCACATTGATAAGTTATCGATGAAATATACAGGAAAACCTTATCAGTGGCGGGTACCAGGGCAAATTCGGGTAATATATAAGATTCTACCCGACTCAATTACCACCTCAGGCAGATAGTTGTGACTGTTATTTTCTTACCAGTCGTGTAGCTGGTTTTGTGTTGTACCTTTTCATATTAATAATCCCGGTGGACTATTCCAGGCGTGATAGAATATCGGATACAACATTATCCCAAAGGATTATCACTTGACCGATTATTCTCTACCCATTGCAAAATCATTAAAGTTAAAATCCAGCCAGGTGACTGCAGCCATTGAGCTGTTGGATGGAGGGAATACAGTTCCTTTCATTGCTCGTTATCGCAAAGAAATGACCGGCACCCTGGATGAAGTTCAGATCCGCGATATCCAGGCAGAAGTGGAGCGTCTGCGTGCACTGGACGAACGTAGAGCTGCTGTTTTGGCTTCGATATCCGAGCAGGAAAAATTAACACCTGAATTGGAAGAAAAAATAAACCAGGCCTTGACGATCACCGCGGTCGAAGACCTTTATGCGCCGTACAAACCCAAACGGCGTACCCGTGCCAGCATCGCCCGCGAAAAGGGTCTTCAGGGTTTGGCGGAATTCATTCTGAAACAATCTACGCACACCCGGTAATGCGGAAAAAACAGCGCAGGGATTCGTAAACGAACAGGTCACAACCATTGATGATGCATTGGCTGGTGCGCGGGATATTGTTGCCGAGACGATCAGTGACCATGCGGATGTTCGCAGGTTGACCCGTGAAAAGGCATTACAGTTTGCATCGCTAAAGGTTGAAAAAGTTACAGATGCCGCGGATGAGAAACGTGTGTACGAATTGTATTATGAATATGAGAACCGGGTGGATAAAATGCGGCCACACCAGGTGCTGGCGATCGATCGGGGTGAGACTGAGAAAGTCCTTCGTGTGAGCGTGGTCGTGCCTGAACGCGACTGGCTTGGGTGCTATCCAATCCACTTTTCGACCTGATCCGCATTCTCCTTTTTGCCAGCAATTGGAATTGGCAATCACAGATTGTGCCGAGCGATTGCTGCTGCCTGCCATCGAACGTGACGTCCGGCGGGAGTTATCCATCCAGGCACAATTACATGCCATCCGGGTATTTGCCGATAATATGCGCGGGCTGCTCAACCAGCCTCCCCTTTCCGGGCAGGTGGTTTTAGGTTTGGATCCCGGATTTCGCACCGGATGTAAAGCTGCAATAGTGGATGCAACAGGTAAACTGCTGTACACCGGCACCCTTTATCCGCATGAACCGCAAAAGAAGTGGAATGAAACACTGGAAATAATTCGCGGGTTGATCCTGAAGTATCATGTATCCCTGATCTCCATCGGCAATGGCACTGCTTCCCGCGAAACTGAGCAATTGGCAGCCCAGGTCATTAAAGATCAAGCTGCTGTCAAATACATTATTACCAACGAAGCCGGAGCTAGTGTTTATTCTGCCAGTCCGTTAGCCAGGCAGGAAATGCCGGATCTGGATGTTTCACTGCGTGGGGCAGCATCGATCGCCCGCCGTGTGCAGGATCCGATGGCAGAACTGGTGAAGATCGATCCCAGGTCGATTGGTGTTGGCCTGTATCAGCATGATGTCGACCAGGGTTTATTGAAAACCACTCTGGATGGTGTGGTCGAAGATGTGGTTAACCGTGTTGGAGTGGATGTGAATACCGCATCCACTGCTCTTACTGGCTCATGTGGCGGGAATTGGTCCAAAGCTGGCTGAGAAGATCGTCAGTAATCGGGATGAAAATGGCATCTATAAAGAGCGGACTGATTTAAAGAAGGTCGCCGGTTTGGGTCCGAAAGCATTCGAACAGAGTGCAGGTTTCTTGCGGATCATCGGTGGAAAGAATGCATTGGATGCATCAGCCATTCACCCGGAAAGTTACCCGATTGCAAATGCGGTAATGAAACGATTGAAACTAAAACCGGATGCCACTCTTGCCGAACGGCGCGAGGCTGTGGAAAAATTGCGCTCCGAAATCACACCTGAAGCATTGGCAGCAGAACTGGGCTGCGGACTGCTTACATTGACAGATATCCTTGAGCAATTGGTTCGCCCGGGCCGTGATCCCCGCCAGGATGCCCCTCCACCGATCCTTCGCAGCGATGTCCTCAAAATGGAAGACCTGGCAGAAGGCATGAAGCTGAAAGGCACTGTGCGGAATGTAGTCGATTTTGGGGCTTTCGTGGATATTGGTGTCAAACAGGATGGTTTGCTCCACCGCTCGCAGATGCCGCAAGGTACTTTTTTACAGGTGGCTAATGTGATCGATGTTGAGATCATAAAAGTCGAGATTGAACGCGGCCGCATTTCATTACGCTTGGCAGAATAATTCATATCATTGTTTTGAGAAAATATCCCGTACATCGGGATATATTATTTTAATTTTTAGCTGGTTATAATAAATGAAATAGTTAATCCGGGAGGGATAATGGTTTTTTCACTACGTATCTATCTTATCGTTGGTCTTTTAATTATAGTCGCCGATACTTGTCACTTCTCAGGTGATAAGATAAACCCTCGTGGTTATGTATCACCTACACCAACATATGCACCCGTAACTGAAAGCTCGAACCACGAATGGTCCAATGCGGATCTTGTTCTCACATACCCCGAAAATTTCTACCGGTTTAATGAGATTTGGCCGGATCTCGAGGACTTTATTCAGCATAATCCGGAATATGAAACCGATGAAATTCTAAATACTGGTGACGGAAAACCTGGCTCCAAAAGCGGATACAGTTATCGTATAGCTGTCATGCAGCGACCTTATTCTCCGGACATGGATATGGAGCAGGTTTATCAGGATGCTTATAAGGTCGTCCGTGACAACTACCCTGACAAGGAATTCGACCGCGAGGATACAACCCTGGCCGGAAAAGATGCTGTTCAGTTCACACTTCAACGTCCATCTGGTGAGCCCTGGTGGAGGTTGCGGGATATCTGGGTGGTTCACAACCAGAGCATTTATATTTTTTCTTATTGGGCATATCCTTCGCACTTTGAAGAAGGACTGCATTATTTTGATGAGACAATGGCGACAGCTCGCTTTTTGGAATGAAGAAAACACATTTTTCCTGGATCACCGTAAATCATTAATCTTCCATCACCTGCATCGTTCCCAAAACCAACCTCTGTTGAACGATTTGGAGGATGTATGTTCTCGACCAAAGGTAGTAGTATTCAATTCGTTTTTATTGCTCTTTTATTCAGTTCATTATTGGTTTCATGCTCAACTCCACCTCCTACGGAATCTTCTCCAGTAACCTTAGAACCCACACCATCAAGCCCAACGCAAGTCATACCCATTCCACCCACAGAGAAACCTTCACCAACTGAGACTGCAACGATCATCCCAACCCAGAGTATTTCAAAAGTGGAAGTAGATTTCCCCTTATCAAAATCCGGTAATTATTTTCCTGGAAAACTTTCAGTGAAATATCCTCATCCGTGGATGGAAAATTCCAAACTGAGCCTGCGAATATTTTATCCGGCAATAAAGCCTGCTGATTTTACTGGAACCATTGCTTGGGATATTAAACCTGATATGTCATCAGCACCATATCCGGTTTTGTTATGCTCGACAACGATTGCTAACGAATTTGCGACACACCTGGTTTCCCATGGATTTGTTGTTGTCAGTGTGGAAGGGCAGAATTCCTATGATACTCTGGGCAGCAAGCTGATCGACTATCCTCAAGAGATCCTGGCTGCCCTCGATAATGTTGCCAGTAACCCTCCTACGGAGTTAAAAGGGTTGATGGAAACAGACAATGTAGGCGTATTTGGCTATTCCTTTGATGGGTATAATGCCCTGGCGATGAGTGGGGCACGTTTTGATCCATCATACTACCAGCAGCAATGCTCAAACGTGAATGAAATTATCCCTGAGTCTCCAACAATTTGGCCGGGGTGGAAAGATTATATGTGCCCAGGTAGCACCGACTTCTTGACGATCGTCGGAGATGCAGGTAAGCGGCTAACAATTTCAAAGGATGGTTTGTGGCAGCCGATGACTGATCCGCGAATTAAGGCTGCAATGCCAATGGCTCCAGAAGGAGCTTTGTTGTTCGGTGAAAGAGGATTAAATGTTGTGAACATCCCCATTCTAATTATTGGTGCAACAGCGGATGAATATTGCCCTTATTCAATCGAGTCAGCGCCTATTTATGAGCATATTGGCAGCAAGGACAAGGGGCTGATCTCATTCATTGATCAAACCCACATGATGATATTCGATACTACACCAAAGGCAAAGATCGAGCATTTCCTGGTGGCATTCTTTAAATATCATTTAATGGGCAGTCAGGAGGATGTATACTATTTCTCCGAAGAGTTCGTTAATAAGCAGCCCGGATTATTCTGGGGAGTATATGGCAAGTAATCCTTTTTACTTTTGAAAGATGAGGTTGAAATAGTAATCCCTCTCCCCGGTAAAACCTTCATTGGGCAAGAAATTACCTGCCTTGATATCTGCCTGAGCAAAACCGGCTTTTCCAACGCTCAGGCCATCTTTGGCAGCTTTATCAATGCTCAGCGGGAAAGGCCCGGTCGGATTGTCGCCCTGAAAATGTCCGTAGATATCCCCTTTTTTCACCTGAAGTAGATTGTCAAAATAGATTGTAGAAGTTCCTATTCTGGTCAATGGCTGATCATCCGGGGGTAGTTCAACTGTATGAACGATTAGCCAGCCATTTTCTGTAGGCCGCAGGATCAATAGTGTGACCGATTCCTGGATCTCTGCCCGGAACCATTCTGAGTCATTGAGATAAAACACCCCGCTCACCCAGCCGTCTTCCGGGATCTCATACTGGTGGATAAATACATGCCCAGAAGCTGCGTGATCTCCCCCTGAATCTTGAGGTGTGTCACTTTCCAGATCAAAACCTAAATAAATGGCATGGTTAATTCTTCCATCCATCCCATCTGAAAGAATGCAGGCCACGCTGATCAGCGATAATAGGACTATAAGAAGAATTATTCTTTTATGAGACATTTTTTCACCAGATATCCGGATACATTGATTATTAATATATATAGTCAGGGTGTGCAATTTACACATCCTGACTATATTGTATATCCAGATATTGCTTATTGAATTGATTCTTGTTTGTTTTCTTCCACTGGCGTTTGAATTTCATCCGGTTGTTTTTTGGGTTTTCGTAAAAAGTAACTGGATAACATAACCACACCGACGATGATCAGAACGATCGGCCAGAATAGTTTGAAGCGTTCACCAGTGAAAAATGCCAGAATTGCTGCAGCAAACAATCCCAGGGCGGGGTACTTTGCCCAGGCAGTTGGTCTCACATTCCGCATAAGCCATAATATTCCGAAGGTAAGCCCTATCCCTCCCATAATCACAGCGCTCATAGGACCATTTTGTTCATCACCAACAACGATCTTCATGGTTGTCAGGAAAACTACAATTGCGATACTGATAAACACGCCCGCGGGTATCAAAGCCCACCAGTTGTTTTTTGACCAGAAAAAGACTACTAAAAATGGTACACCAAATAATAACATTACTGCGACCCCCATTGTATCTTCATTAAGTATGGAACTTAGCAGTGGAAAAGTTCCGATCACAGCCATGGCACCTGCTGGAATGAGCGCCCACCAATTCTTGCGATCCATAAAATAAACCACCAAAAAAGGCAGCCCGATGGAATAGAGAACAAGGGTTCCGATCCAATTTCCATTTACCCGGTCAGCGAGCAAAGTTATCAGGGAGATAACAGACATCACCCATGCCGGAATTAATGCCCAAAGATTCTTTTTCCGGTCAAATAGGTAGGCGACAAAAAATGGCACTGCAATACTGAACAAGATGGGAGTACCTGAGACTGATCCAAAGTTTCCGATCTCATCCATCAATATCGTAACGGATAATCCGGCCGTGATGCACGCGGGAAAAAGCCAACCCCAGTTTTGAACTCCATTTACCAGCCAGGTGGTAAAGAAGAGCAGGCTTGCACCCGCAAAGATGAATTTCCAAATCCCATCAGGGATACTTGAAAAATATCCTAAATTCCGTGCCAGGAAAAACGCCCCTGCAAGAATGAGTATGGCTCCCCAGAAGTAACTAATGCTTTTTGTTCTCATTACACCCTCCAGAAAATAATAAATTATATATACCTAATTTTAATTCGTTTCAAAGATATATACGCAAAATCATCAATACAGTTTCCGGAAGGGACCGTTTACTAACTGCTTGCACTCGAATATCTTTTTACGTTGAATTTGAACAATAAACTTGCACCCAGATATAAACCGAACGCGAGTCCAATTGCTGCGAGTAGATCAGGCATCACTGCTTTACCAGTCAATGCCTGGGCGGGTAAGGTGGTGATGACACCAACAGGAATGATCCAGGTTAATAAAAAGCGAGTCCATCCCGGATATAACCCGATCGGGTAGCGGGCTAATTGGAACAATCCGTCGAATACCCAGGTGAACATAAAACCAGGACTCCAGAATACCAGCGCAGAAAATGCCAGTATTATGGAATACATGACGATCAATCCAGCAGACAGCGCCAATCCGAAGGTGATCAAGTGGGTAAAGGTAACGCTACTTCCGGGAAGCGCTATGGAGTAGACGATGACGCCTATTCCAAGCAGCAGGTCAAAAAGGGCAAATGGCTGCCAGTACCGGAAACTGGCCAGAAATTGCAGATTGATGGGGCGCAATAATGTAAAGTCGAACTTACCCGACAGGATCTCACCATCCATACCTGATAAAGCTTCCAGGCTGGGACCAATAAAAAGGCTGCGAATTGCACTGACAACCAGATATATTCCGAGTAATCCCAGCGTTGATTCATAATCCCACCCCTGGATGGATTCAACCTGATTATATAAAATTCCCAACCCGGCAATACCTACTCCGAGATTAAGCAGGGAATAAACCAGATGAATAAAAAAATTGAACGAGTATGCCATTTCCTGCTGGGATGATGCTGACAGGAACTGTAAGATCAATCTAATATAGCGCATCCTAACCTCCCACCGCTGAATAATTTTTCAATCCCTGGGACCAAATTAATCGGGTAAGTAAAATGGAAATGCTGAGCCAGACCCCTTGTATGACCAGACCGAACAATGTTTCCTGAGCTCCTATTTGCCCGGTTAATACTTCCACTGGAAATCCGACCATGTATCTGAATGGCAGCCATCGTGTAACCGTGGCAACGCCTTCAGGCAGTAGGGCAAACGGAGCGACAATACCGGATAAGAGGAAAACGAGAGAATCCTGAATTACGAGCAGTGAATCAGCCCTGGAGGTCCAGAATGCCAGAAGGGCCAGCCAGTATCCCCATAAGAAACGCAGCATCCAGGCGAGTATTGTTGACAGCACAAACAATAAAACTCCTTCGACCGTTGGGTGAAGAGATGGCTTGAGGAAGATTGCAAGGATTCCGGAAACTGGCAGGACAAAAACCATAAAAACTACCTTCCCAGCTAGTTCAGAAGCCAGGGCTTCAAAAATTGGTGGAAGCGGACGCAGCAACCAGGTATTCAAACTTCCATACCGGATGACATCTCCGACAGTCCAATTAGTGGTTGAATAGGTAAGTTGGTTGATGATGATGATCAACAGGTAATAGGCTATGAATTCGCTTCGGTCCATTCCAGCAATCGTTTTTTCACCTGCTGCCGTGGACCAGACGAACAGGTAGATCAGCGGTGGAATCATCCACCCGAAAGCCAGCACCCAAAAAAATCCCCGTTCCTGCAGCCAGGATGCCCATGTACGCCGAATTAATGCAATACCGCCCCGGTAATTCATAAGCCACCCTCCGAATAGATCTGGTCAATAACAGCTTCAATAGGCGGATCTTCCACCGTCAGGTCAGCTAAAGACAGGTTCTGTAAAAGATGAGATGTGACAGCCGGAGCGTCTTTGCGGTTAGTACGCCAGGTAATGCGTTCATCTTCCGGGGGAAGCACATCCACTCCCGGAGGCAGATCAATCTCAGTCTGACCATCATTCACGGTAAAACGGATGATCTTGAACGGTGCTAGTTGTTTGGAAAGCGTACTCAACTCTCCGTCATACAACAGCTTGCCCTGGTGAATTAGGATCACCCTCGGACACAGGGCAGTCACATCGGCCATATAATGGCTCGTCAGGATAATAGTAGCTCCGGTAAGCGAATTGTAGGCTTTCAGGAACTCTCTCAGCCTGTTTTGCATCGAAATATCCAGGCCGAGTGTAGGCTCATCCAGGAACATGACTTTTGGCCGGTGAAGCAGCCCGGCTACCAGTTCACATTTCATCCGTTCACCGAGTGACAAATTTCGAACAGGCTTGAAAAGGATCTCTTTCATTTCCAGCAGGTTTACCAACTCATCCATGGTCTGGTCAAATTCCTTCCGGGGAACCTGATAGATCTCACCCAATACACGAAATGTGTCGAGGGGTGGAATATCCCACAGCATCTGGCTTTTGTTGCCCAACACCATGCTGATCGTCCGCAGAAACGCATTATTGCGCTCCCAGGGAATGAATCCACTGACCGTTGCTTTACCAGACGTCGGATAGAGCAGTCCGGCAAGCATTTTTAAGGTGGTTGTTTTACCCGCTCCATTAGGTCCAATAAATCCGACCATCTCACCGGCATTGATGGAAAAGCTGATATCCTGCACTGCCGGAATAGGTACATAAGTTCGATGGAATAAGCTCTTCAGCGATGCAGACAATCCTTCTCCTCGCTGCATCACTTTGTAAGTCTTACTTAATCCTAGAACATTAATGAGTTGTCCCGCCATGTATTCCTCCAATAATTAGTTAATAACAAATATTCTTCCACGTTTGAACAACGGGAATCATGTGATTCCCGTTTATTCTCATTTTAAAACATTGGTGTGCAATTGGAGGGTTAACGCTTATGGTGTTGCATATTTTTCAATCATCTGATTGATCTGGATAATTATTTTTTCCGCCCTGACTTTCTGGTCTTTCAGTGTAGCCAGCCATCGATCTGCTGCTGTGATCACATCCTCACCAATGGGTTGTTCGCCGATCAGGATTTCCAAATCGCTCTTGATCCCAAGGTCAAGTTGGTGGATGGTCCTGAGCATGGCCATCATACTGTATCCAGCCTTGCTCAAAACCCTGATCACCCGCAATCGACTGAGTTCAGGTTCATTGAACAGGCGGTATGAATTTGAACTATCGCGTGGAATGGCGACAAGCCCATTGCGTTCCCAGTTACGCAGAGCATCTGTGGTAATACCAAGCAAGCTGGCAGCCTCACTAATCCTTAGAGGGTGAGACATCGGTTTCGATGGTTGTCCACTTGCCCATTGCTCCAGCACCCGGACAGCGTCTTGCGCATAGTCTATTTCCTGTTGGATACGTTCCTTGTAGGCATAGCCAAGTTGTAAAGCAGCCTGGAACTCCTTATCAGCCGCAAGGTGGACTAATCGATCCACAGGGGCTTTCCCACCGGGATAAGGCCATCGTAAAGCTGTGAGAGCTAACCGCATCTGTTCAACATGAAACTCGGTAAATTGTCTATATCCTGAGTTGCTGCGGGGGGCTGTAGGTATATATCCCTGTGCTTCAAAAAGCCGAACTGTATTTGGGTGGCAGCCTACCGCTTTTGCAATCGATAATGTCGAAATTTTTTGTTTGTGCATAAAATGAATAATTCGGAATTCTAAAATTGGATCAATGGACCAGGAATCGAAAATGTCAGCTATGCATATTATAGTGTAGGAAATCTTTTGTATTTAATAATTGATCATTAAGGGAAAAAACAAGCAGCATTCCATATTTCGAAATGCTGCTTGATAATAGAATTATATATATTTGCCTAATTTGTTTTCCTGGTCTCCCCAAGTACAACATCTACCTGTATACTCTTTGAATTCCGCATAATGGTGATGGTTACATTGGCTCCTGGATTTTGCTGGAATAATGTATTGATGTAGGAGTGTGTTTCATCCAGCGTCACAGAACCAATTCCAGTGATAATATCTCCCTGCTTTAATCCAGCTTGATCTGCCGGGGTTCCGGATAACACATCAGTGATATAAACACCCCATTGAACAGGCAGGTTATACATGGCTGCAATATCCGGGTTGATTGCTTGCCATTTGATTCCCAGGTATGGCCTTGAGAAGTAACCTTTCTGGATGATCTGATCAGCAGTGGCGCGGGCAGTATTGATCGGGATCGCGAATCCCAATCCTTCTGCTACCGATCCGCTGCTGCTGTTCCTCACCACCAGGGTGTTCATACCAATTACCTCCCCGGCGAGATTCACCAGGGGACCACCCGAATTTCCCTGGTTAATGGCTGCATCAGTTTGGATCAAATTCTCCATCTGGTAACCATTACCGGTATCGATCGATCGGCCGGTGGCGCTGACCACCCCTACAGTGACAGTATTCTTGAAATCTCCCAGAGGAGATCCGATGGCGATGAGCGTCTCCCCGGATTTTAGAATATCAGAATTTCCCAAAACTACTGCAGTTACAGATTGTCCTTCAGTTTTAAGAACTGCTACATCCGCATAAGGATCAGTACCCACAATTTTTGCAGACAGTTTACTTCCGTCTGATCGAATGACCGTTACGGAATTGGTTCCTTCAACAACATGATTATTCGTCAGAATATACCCATCGCTCGAAATGAAAAATCCACTGCCGCTGACCGTTGCATCACCTTGATTTCCGAAGATCGTCATCTGTCCGGGAACCGTTCCAACGACAGTCACGACGGCTGGAGCAATTTTCTGGACTGCATCTGTAATGGTCGTTTCAATATTGGTTGTTTTTACAACGACCTTATTTTGGTCTGCATTAATTGGTGATCCTACTGGAAGTGCAAGACTTGCGGGAGCCAGTTTTGCCTGATCCAACTTTACAACTCTATAGACTGCAAATCCGCCTGCTGCAGCACCGGTCAGTGCTGAGATACCAGCAACACCTATAACGAATAAAGTATATAGAACTCTTTTCCAACCCATATTTACCTCCAACTCACATTTCGATTAAGATCCTCCTGTCGTTATAGCGAACAGAATATCATTAATTATTTGTTCTTAAGTTTCTTACCAATGACTAGTATAGGAATGAATTGTGAAGAAATTGTAAAATATTTATTAATGAATGATTAGACTTTTTGCCTGGGAAACTTGCAGGATCTGGATGTTTTCACATCCCAGTAACTTTCCGTTGCACAAATGTCAAAACAGCCATTATTAGGAACAGGATGATAGCTGAAATGCTCCATTCCCGCCCGGCCAGTCTTGCCACCCCCAGCATTCCACCGGCCCCTGCGAAGAACAAAACAACATAACTGGTCACTGCCCACCTGATATTGCGAAAGTCAACTTTTAGAATGTAATCAAGAAGCGCTTCCAGAACTAACCATGCCAGCATGCACCCGATCTGGACGTAATAGATTACGGGACGATTGTATTGCTGACCTACTACCAATAAGTATATTAATGGGATAGCCAGGAGAAATTCAAAATATCCAATCCAAAACCCGTATCTCGGTTTACCCAACAGCCTGAATAGAAATACCAGTATGGCTGATAGATAAAATACGTCAGCCACGATTGCCCCAAGTAAATTCGTTTTTTCAAGCATATCGTGCCTCCTCCTAGTTTCAGATTCAAAGGACGTAATTCAATTCATCAACTTTCCATTTTTACATAAACCCAAAATTTAAATATTCGGGGAAATACCTGGTTATCAATGATGGCAGCGAGGATTGCTCCAAATGCATACATTAAGTAATCAAGCGGATCGAAAGTAGATCCCAAAACAGGTATATCAAAAAATTGGAAGGTCTCAGCCAAAGCGGGTGCAAAAAATGAAATCACTAGTTTAGGTTTCCAATGTCTGAGGATGGGGAGCTTTAATTCGGCTGCGCATACCAGAAAATATCCTCCAAATGGGAGGATTAGGTCAGAAAAATAACTATAATATAAGTGATATAACACTCCGGACAAATAATTACCGATCCTTAGTATATGAATGATGGCGATTACTGCCATGATACAAAGGATTACTCCCCGGCGTCCGGAAAACCTGATTTTATTTTCCAACAAGCCAATCCAGCGCTTTATCGCGGTCCTGAAAGACCCTAAATTCATTCCCGCGGTTGGTCTCCAGCACAAATTCGTAAAATTTGCCAACGCCGATCATTTCAGCCTGAACTAATAATCCTGCCTTGATTCTATAATTGCTGAATTTCAGTAATACAGCACCCGCTAGGCCACTTTTCAGGTCAAAAAACGACTCAGACAGGCATTCCCCAGGAATGAGTAGTCTATGAGTCTCATATTCTCCGCAAGCTCCGACTGCATCAAGAGCATCTGCTTCAGAAGAGATCCTGGTTCCATCTGGAATGCAGGTCACAATTTTTACATTCTTTTTTTGGATTACCGTAAAATTCACTTTAGCACCACCTTATTTTGTTTGTTTGCTTATTTGTGTAGTTATTATAGCAATATCCTTGTAATCTCCGCTATGATGTGGTTTCATTAAAGATATGATTTATGTAAGCAAATTTAATTGTAATGATTTGTTTCTCACAGTTTACAAATAACTGATCACTATTCACTGATCCCTATTCAACAGGACTTGATATGAATGACAAACAGGTAATTTTTTCTACAGTCAAAGTTGGTCGTGTTTTCCAGCCGAACAATAAACAGGTGCTGCGTGATATATCCATCGGATTCTATTATGGGGCAAAGATTGGTGTGCTCGGATTGAACGGCTCGGGAAAAAGCACACTGCTGAATATTATTGCCGGAAAAGATGATGGCTATAACGGTGAAGTGGTTTTCTCTCCTGGATACTCGGTGGGAATGCTGGACCAGGAACCGCATCTTGATGACACGAAAACTGTCCAACAGGTGGTGGAGGAAGCCGTTCAACCGATTGTGGATATGCTTAAACGATTTGATGCGGTCAACGAAAAGTTTGCCGACCCGGATGCTGATTTCGATGCACTCCTTGCTGAACAGAGCAAACTTCAGGATGAGTTGGATAAGCGTGAAGCCTGGACTTTGAATAACCGGCTTGACCTGGCCATGGATGCCTTGCGCTGCCCGCCGGGAGACACCTCCGTTAAAACCCTCTCTGGTGGTGAGCGTCGACGTGTGGCACTTACCCGCCTGCTGCTTACCGAACCGGATATCCTTTTGCTGGACGAACCGACCAACCACCTGGACGCTGAATCAGTTGCCTGGTTGGAGCGTCATCTGCAGCAATATAAAGGCACGGTCATCGCCGTAACACATGATCGCTACTTTTTGGATAATGTCGCCGGTTGGATTCTCGAGTTGGATAAAGGTTTCGGAATCCCATGGAAAGGCAATTACACATCCTGGCTGGAGCAAAAAGAAGAGCGTATCCGGCAGGAAGAAAAAGGTGAGAGCAAGCGATTGAAGACCCTGGAACGGGAGCTGGATTGGATCCGCATGTCACCCAAAGCGCGGCAATCCAAAGGTAAGGCTCGTTACACAGCTTATGAAGACCTGCTTTCCCAGGAATCCGAAAAACGACGCGAAGACCTGGAGATCTATATTCCACCGGGTCCACGCCTGGGGGAAAAGGTCATTGAATTTAGGGGAGTGACCAAAGCCTATGGTGATAGATTGCTGCTCGAAAACATGGACCTGAGCATCCCGGCAGGCAGTATCGTCGGTGTCATCGGTCCAAATGGTGCCGGTAAAACCACCATGCTGCGTTTGATCACCGGACAGGAACAACCGGACAAAGGAACGATCGATATCGGTAAATCTGTGAAGATCACTTACCTGGATCAGAGCCGGGCATCGCTCGACCCAGAAAAGAATGTTTGGGAAGAGATCAGTGATGGAAATGATATTCTGGATCTGGGTGGTCATAAACGCAATTCACGCGCCTATGTGAGCGCTTTTAATTTCCAGGGTGCTGACCAGCAAAAGAAGGTTGGCAATTTATCCGGTGGAGAACGCAATCGCGTTCACCTGGCAAAAATGCTGCGCAGCCTGGGGAATGTGATCTTGTTGGATGAACCAACCAACGATCTGGATGTCAATACACTCCGGGCGTTGGAAGAAGCCCTTGAAAACTTCGCCGGGTGCGCGGTCGTGGTATCACATGACCGTTGGTTCCTCGATAGGATCGTCACGCATATACTGGCATTTGAAGGAGATAGCACAGTCTGGTGGCAGCCCGGCAATTGGTCAGATTACGAAGCAGACCGGAAAAAGCGCCTGGGTATCGCCGCAGATACTCCGCACCGGGTAAAGTATCGCAGCTTGACACGATAGGTAATGTTTTTCCCGATTATTTCAACTGGAAGATCATTGGATCTTTATTGTAGTCCTTGCCCATTGAAATCCGGATTTCATTATTGGTAATGCCATAAAGCACTGACCACTGAGTGTTCGGTTGAGAAACATCTTTTAATAAGCTGATGGCTTCCCGGTTTGATATCTGACCAAGAGAGCTTTCTAATATCTGTGATATCCGGTCATACCGCCGGCATTTACCCTTTGGTTGACCCGCCGCTGGCGAGAGATTGAAGTTAGTCATTATGTGCCAGGGTTGTGAACTTCTAATTATCTGAATTTCTCCCTGGTAGAACTCCACAAGAACCGAATTACCACTTCGATCAGCAACCAAATAATGCAAAGGCGGACCATTTCCCCAAATGACGTTGTATTTTTCAATGATTGCTATTGCTTCGTCAACTGTGCGTGAATGGTCCAGGATTTCCCGGATAACCATTAATGAATCTATTGATGGTTTATTTGGATCGATCCGCTGTCCATCCGATTCAAGAGCCGCCATTCCCACCGCAACTCCGTATTCATTCATTCCATCAAATGGAATTTCGACTGCCTCGATTAAGTCAGCTCTCTCTTCAAGCGAAAGCTCAAGCAGGTTTTCCTTGCCAGAAAACCCCAGATAAGTGATGTCTACCATTGAAACGGAAGAATATCCATCGGGGGATCAGTAGAATAATAGAAGAGCAGGGCTGTATTGCCAATCAAAATTGCGGCCAAATAGCATATTTTCGGGGTCACCCAAAGCAGCGAATAATGAGCAGCCCCAGGCAGGATGGTTTTGAACATTTTTCATTGTCAAAACCCGAAATCCTTGTTCTAAGGAATCCAGACTCGCTTGCGTCTACGTTCTCGGTTTCATAATTTCCCTTAAAGTGCATGGAATATAACGGGTAATCATCCAGTAGAATGATGCTTTTCAGAGCATCAACTTCTTCGGGGGTCATTCCACTCGGAATCGTATTAGTATTCGGTTCTATAATTTCATTTGATGGACTGCATCCAATGAGTAATACAACAGTGATCAAAATAATGGAGATTAATCGATTTCTCATAAGCCTGTTTCTCACAATATAAATTCTGCAACTTTGTGAAATGATTGAGGAAGTGTGATGCTGTTTTACCTCAGGATTTTTCTCGCTAATGAAAGTCAACCTTACTTGATGTATCTGACAAATTAGTTGAAATCTCTAATATTCCTAAATGGGGTGTTTTTCGTAAATAGTTATCTTAAATGTATTAATTATTATACATAGTGACTTACTTAAAGAATTCAATTTTTGATAATTGGTAAAGAAAATTAATGTCTTTAACCAATAAGCGTTTCGATTGGAGGGAACAAGATTAACATTACGAAAAATACTGCATTGATAAATTCGACACAACAATATAGAAGTGTTATTCGTGATAGCCACCATTTTTTCCAAATGATTGAAACTGTGGAAAGGATTAACCCCGATAAAGGTAGGACGATTACATAAACAGCCATGATAATAAAATCAATTTGTGAAATGTAGTCAGTAATATCATCGATGGACAAGAGCACAATTAGAAAGATTGGATAAGTTCCCAATATAATACTGGTTCCAGATAAGAAAATGGATATGATAATTGAAGAAATACTTTTTTCAGTCTTGTTTGTTTCTGACCCTGACTGTTTTGACGGTATGGTCGATTGTTCTTTTTTGAAACACCAGCTAATTCCCCTTAATGATTGGGGATAGACAGAAAATAGCTAAACACAACGGTATTAAAAACAAGTAACGTGGATATATTAAGAAAGTTCTCTGGACGAAGAATTGACACAGGTGGAATACTAAATGAATCAATGATGTAGATGGCAAGATAAACCACTAATCCTGCGATCAAGGCAAGTATTAATGCTAGAAATGGCTTAACAACTTTAATGGTATGTTCCCCGTTTTCATCGTTGATTAGACTTCCTGGAAACTAGGATATTAGACCTGAGATCTGTTTTATCCGTCCTGGTTATTCTGGTTTTACGTCCCTCATAATTGCCTGTCTGCCTACAAAAGCAAATGCGATCAAAATGATTGCCCCATACCAGCCACCCAGGCTGAATATGGTCGGAACGTACAAGGCGATGAGTGTTCCGCCGATGATCATCAAATTTCCCAATATGGCAAAATGCTTCATTCCATATAAGAAAACAAAAGGCCAATAATGTGCTCCAACTACGATTAAACTGGCCGGATAAAACCAATTAGGCTCATATAGTGTTGCCACCCCTACGAGAATGAATCCGATGGGTACTGTAAATGCAATTTGTGCTGCTAATTGACCAAGTGTATTTCCAACACCCAGTTTGGTTTGTTGACCCATCCGCCGCAAAATGAATTGCGTTAATGGGAACAAAAGCATACTGACAAAAAAGAGAATGATCATGCCAATTCTGGGGCTGATCCAGAGACTGACTGCTGCGGATAGTGCCCAGATGATTCCAGCTACCAACTGGCCAATAAAACCTCCCATGTATGCTGTCCGCATTTCTCTCTGTGCATCAGTGATAAGCATGGTATCTCTCCTTTACCCTCGAATAATATTGACTTTTATGAATATATTGTTTAATTATAGTTGGATATTATTTGAACACGATTGCTGTTTTGTGCACGATTCTTTGTATGGGCACAAAATTTTGTGCGCATACTTACGTCACGAATTTGCTTAAAAACTCCATCAAGGTTTGATGAAAGAATTCGGGGTTATCCAAATTAGCTGCATGTTTGGCATTTGGAATGACTACAAATTTGCAATCCGTCTCCTGTTTTGCCCAGATCGGCATGATTTTTCGGATATTTCCTGTAGCATCTTTGTCTCCTACCATCATCAGTATGGGCTTATTGATCTTATAACCTGGTTCATTGTGCAGGCTGGCAGTGGCTTCCATCAATATCTGGATCATCTCATCCTTCTTGAGGCTCTCCATGGCAGGCCGCAGCAATTCCTGGGATTCTTTTGATGTAGCAGTTACAGCCAGCGATTGGTTGATCAGTGTTTTATAGGGGTACAACTTGAAGATCGGTTCTGCCACGCTAAGGCTGATAGATTCCAGGGCGGAGAGTTTTTGAAAATTCCAGGTGCAATCCAAAAACACCAACGCCTTTACACGCTCAGGATGATGGAAAACCAATTCCTGATGCAAATTGCCGCCCAGGGAGTGCCCAACAAAGATGGCCTGTTCAACCTTAAGTGCATCCAGAATCCCCATCAGGTCATTTACAGCTTCCTGCAATGAAAAAGGTGCTGGCCGGGACAGTCCATGGCCGCGAAGATCCCATGCCATGATCCTGAAATCCTTCCCGACAATGGGTAATGTCGCATCCCATTCATGGTGATCCACAGTGGCTCCGTGACTGAAAACCACCAACGGTGCGTCGGATTTGCCGCCGGTCCAGTAATGAATTTTGACTTTGGTCTGGTCTAATATTCCATCAACGAGTTCCATATGGTGTTTCTCCCTGATTATTATACTGAATATTATCCTGATCAATCTGGATTAATTAATAAAAAACCCTGGTTAAGGATTTACCCGGGTAAGTCCAATAGCCAAAATTCACGGATCGGCAGTTATCTTGTTGACGATGTCTTTATTAAAATATACTGGGTAGCTTTATTTTTCCAGCAATTTGTCAGTTTTGGCCGCCATGATGGCATCATTGATCGACAATTCGTGGATCACATGCGTCCACCAGTTGACTGTCACACTGCCCCATTCAACGAGGATAGCCGGGTGATGGTTTTCCTCATCAGCCATGAGTGCGATCTTATCCGCGAACTCGATCGCCTGCTTAAAATCCTTGAAAGAGAATTTCTTGACCAGGCGTAATTCCCCGCTGATTTGCTCCATTGACCAGCCGGGAAGCTGATCCAGGTACTGTTTGATCTCATCCGTCGTAACGACAGGTGTCAATTTATTTACTTTAACGCAATGCATAACTGCCAGGTTTTTCATAAAAGTACCTCCGTAAAATTAAACAATTCGGTTCTTCAACGTCTTCTTGGTAAATGGTCCAGCTTCTTTGAGCAATGCGCCAGCTTTTTCCAATGCCTTCCAGACATTCCACAATAACACTCCGCGGACTCTGCCATCGTCCAGATAATAGATCACACCTTTTTTGAAAGGATCCTGCCAGTCAATAAAAGTCTCCATTCGTGGATCGAGTTCACCGATCGCTTCATATCCCAGATCGAATAGGTCTGAATAGAAGAAGGATTGGTGCTCATAATATTCCATTGCACCCGCCATATTACGCCCGGCCTGCAAACCCATGGAATTGGCGTTATCTTCGTGCTCCAGGCGGTGAGGTTTTTCCTCACCCGGTAATAGGAATTCTGCCACATCACCCGCAGAATAGATATCAGGCAGGTTCGTTTTCAGATTTGAATCCACGATGATCCCATTCTTTACAGCGATCCCTGCCTTGGAAGCCAGTTCAGTGTTGGGAATTATACCGATTCCGGCCACGACACAGGCTGCCTGGACGCCAGGTCCTTTATCAGTGATCACCGAGTATATCCCGGCTAGATCTCTTATATCCGTAACATTTACCCCCGCGAGCACTTCAACACCTTTTGACCGGTAATAATCATTTAGATACTGTGAAATCTCGGGCGGATATACCCTGCTTCCGATACCTTCCTCAGGGAAAAGCATGGTCACCTTATTGCCATTCATTGCCAACGCAGCTGCGATCTCCGAGCCGATGAATCCTCCACCGATCACTGCAAAATGATTCCCCTGCCCACTGCATTGGTGCAATCGTTGAAAATCATTCAGTGTGCGAAAGTAGATGATTCCGTCATCTCCAAACGGCAGGCGACGTGGCGTGCCACCCGTTGCGAGAAGCAACTTCTCATAGGTATATTCGCTGCCCTGGTTGTCGACCACACTTTTAGCTTCCGGGTCTATTGAGACTGCTTTAGTTCCCAGGATTATTTCCGCATTGGCAGCAGCTGCTTTTCTCCAGATCTTTTCCAGGGGTTTCCCTTTCCAAAGACCTTTTGAAAGCGGAGGACGGTTATAGGGCGGTACATCTTCTTCGCTGATGATGGCGATACTGCCCTGTTGGTCCAACTCCCGGATGCCGCCAACTGCAGCATCGGCAGTCATCCCCCCGCCAATGATCAGATATTTGTAAAGGCTCATCGAATTTCTCCCCTGAACCTTGATTGAGGTTCAGCAATTATCCAGCAGAACTGTTAACGTTCTTAATTTTAGTATGAGGTTTGTCCATGAATAATACAACTACCTGTACAAAAAGATTTAATTCTTTTCTGTGGGGTGATTGACGCAATGGAATTAAACCAGGTCGAATGTGTTCCCCGTGTGGAAGTCACGCAAGTCTATATATGTATGCTCAATACCTTGGTTGTATTGCTACAATGAATCCATGCAAGTCAACAGGCTGAAATCTTTCATCATATTAGCCCGGCCATTCTTCGTATTGGGAGGATTATTACTCTACCTTCTTGGAGTCTGTATAGCAATTTCATCGGGTAGCCAATTCAATCCCGTCCAATTTATGATCGGATTGCTGCTCGTCTCTTCCATCCAATTGATGGTGCATTTATCCAATGAATACTTCGACCGTTATGTCGATGGATCGCCTGACGGGATCCGGACCTGGTTCACCGGTGGCAGCGGGGTGTTAACCACTAATGCAATCGATCCCAAAGTGGCACTTAAAGCCGCCATGATTTGTGGTGCTGTAAGCATAATACTTCTTGTAGTTATCGCTTTCCAAAATCTATTGCTGGCATTGTTGGGTGTACTTGAAATGTTGGCTGCCTGGTTTTACTCTGCTCCCCCGATCAGGCTGGTCAGCCGGGGTTTGGGTGAACTGGCTGCATCATTGATCTTATGCTTTTTTGTTCCTTTCACCGGGATGGTGTTGCAAAGCCGCTCGATGGTGATCACTCCGCTGCTCTACCAAATCAGTTTCCCGCTTACGCTTATCTCCATGGCGATGCTGATCTCTTTTGAATTTCCTGATATCCAGGCTGATACAGCGAATAATAAACGCACGCTCACAATTCGTTTGGGAAACAACCGGGCAGCCTGGCTGCATCACGGTCTGGTCGTGCTAGCTTTTCTTATCATGGGGGGATACTCACCTTCCACCCCGGAAGGGATGACCGGTCGATTGGTTTATTTAGCCTTGCCTCTGGCAGTATGGCAGATCTACCGGGTTGCCTGGCAAATACGCCATCCGCAATCCGGGTTCCACTCTATTAACTCTCGGCGCGGTTGGTTTATTCGGGCTGACAGGATTTCTTTGGTTATTGGGTTTCTGGTTATAAATCCTATTGCACTATATCATTCAGGTATGCCAGGAATGGCTTCATCGCCTGGCACACTTTGATCACTTTTCCGCTGAAGTTGTCCTCTAAAACTTCATCATCCATGAAATGATGCACGACAAATATTTGCTTAAGCTGGAGTATTTCAATTTCCGGATGGGTTCGTTCATATCCTTTTGGAGCGGTCTTGAGTCGGTCACCTACGACTGCATGGAAGTTCTCAATGAATTCTTTGTCATGCAAAAGCTTTTTGAAAGCGGACGCATCCCGTTCGATAACCTGTCTGAACCGGTTCAACTGCTCCGGTGTGGGGTTATATAAGCCACCTGCAGCTATCGACTGGTTTTTTGGCTCTATAGAGATGTAGTATCCCAACATGGGTGCCTTCCAACCTCCTGGTGCGATCATTGCCGCCATATTCGTTTTGTAAGGGGCTTTGTTTTTAGAGAAACGAATATCCCGATAGATCCGGGTCATACACTCTCTGGCAGTCAGATCCTGCAATTTATCGGGAACCTTGAATTCTTCGATCAGTCCATTAATGAACCTTTCAAATATCTCCCGGGCAGCATTATATTCTGGTCGGTGTTCATCAAACCAAACCTTATTATTATTCAGGTTCAATTCGGATAAGTAACTTTGGATGGAACCCAAATTCAGAGTGGCTGGCATATTGATCTCCCTTTCGTATTTAGTTCGTCGCAACTCCCGGAATGTGTTGATTGTTAATATTGCTGCACAAATTTATTGTACTCAAAATAATGGATGAGACAAATAAACATCTAACATGAGGCTTTTTGGGCGGCTTTGTGATTTTACATAACAAGCCGCAATAATAATGGGAACCTTTGGGAGCTCATTTGATTGCTTGCATTCCAATTACAACTTTAATTACACTTATAAAAACCGGGAAAATATCCTTACAATTGACTTTATTTGACTGTTGCTTAAGGTCGAAAGACCTGAATTCGGGAACAAAAATGTCCGTTATATCGTATGATATATATTGAAAGCTGAGACTTTAAATTGAGTACTCGAGTGGAAACCTTGAAACCAAAACTGCTTCTTGCAGCCATATTGATTGGAATATTGATATTTATTCCTGCCTGCAGTTTATTTGGACCAACCATTTCCCAGGCAGAAGTGTACCAAATCTATACGTCGGTGGCTCAAACTTATGCAGTGGAGCACCCAACCTCTACACCAACAGGCGGCACCCCCTCTCCCACTTTGATTACAATAACGATCCAGCCAAGCGCTACCATTTATAAAACTGCTACTAGAACCAGTACCTACGATTACTATGCAACCTGTCATTATAGTTCACTGGTAACCGATGAGAACTCTTCCGGACGGAACAGAAGTCTTTACGGGTGATGATTTTGACAAAACCTGGGAATTCTATAATAGCGGAACCTGTGCCTGGTCCACCAGCTTCAGCCTTGTGTTTGTCTATGGCAAACGCATGGGTGGAGCAAATGTCTCTCTGGATGAAATTGTGGCACCCGGTGAATATATTCATGTCACCGTGGAACTTACCGCACCTTCATCGGAAGGGGATTACACCGGTTACTGGCAGTTGATGGACCCTTACGCGCGTCTTTTCGGCGAGATGCCTTCTGTTGATATTGTCGCCGTCGATGAGCCGACGAACACCCCCACCCGAACACTAACCAGGACTCTCACCAGGACTGCAACTCCAACATTCACCAGAACCAATACTCCATCCTTCACACCTACGCTTACTCAATCGGTTACTCCATCTCCTACCTCAACCAACACTGAAGTTCCTACAAATACGACCGCTCCAACAGCAACCGATACTCCTGCTCCCACCGATACTACGGTTCCTTCACCTACTCCATCCCCGACTTAATTCATTTCGAACGGCTTTCCTTTGTAATTTCGAGTGTAGGGAGAGTTCTTAATGCACAATGGCAAACAAATCTTCTGTAGGGGCGGATCGGAGTGACCGCCCTTTTGCTAGCCTTTTTCGAAAAGCGCTGCAAGGTTGTCGAGCGACATCCGCCATCCTATTTCGTTATCAGCGGGGGTAAGGCCGGGTGGCGAATTCACCAACAAATTTAAGTCGTCTTCCAAATTTCCCAATGATTGAATTGGGTGTATAGTATTCATATTCCAAATAATACTTTCCTCAACGCTAAACCAGCTCATGAGGAGATAGAAGGATAAAATGCGTTGCAGCTGTTCTTGCATAACGAAGATAATTTCAGGTTTTGCATTTACTCTATTGATCATCACCGGCTGCTCTCCTGCTGAAATACCTCCAACAGTACCCGTTCCAGCATCCACTTTACCTCCTGATGCAACTTCCACCTCTGCACCGGTTTCCACCGCGGCCTACGCTAAACCTACCACTCCCCCGGGTATTCCACGATTAACGGTACGGTTGATGGCATATAACGTCTGGCTGGGGGCAGGCATGGAGCCGGGCCATACGGAACGCGATACAAATATGAACCGGCTCGATGACCTGATCACCCTGGTCAAACAGGCTGACCCGGACATCCTCGGTCTGGAGGAATTGAATGGATGGACTGCCGGTAACCCGGCCATCATCGAACAGTTCGCCACAGCGGTCAAAATGAACTACTACTTGGCACCCACCTGGCGCGGTTTCAATATCGGGCTGTTCACCAAATACCCGATTCTCGAAACTGAAAATCTTTCCGAATATGTGGGCAATAATGGAGCATTGCGGGCGGTGCTGCAGACCCCCGACGGTAATAAGATGAATGTGGTCATCGTCCATCTGGATCCCACGGATGCGGCGCTGCGTGCCTGTGAATTTGATAAACTGCGCATCCTCATGTCGGCTTACCAGGCGAACCCGAGTGTATTAATGGGAGATATCAACACCTTCCCGCATAGTGCAGAGGCGGATTACCTCAACCAGGGCGGATGGCTGCTGGTGAAGAGCGAAACCATTGACGATATATTCGTCCTCACCGATCAAGACGTGAGCGCGAAAAACATTTGCATTTCTACAGATACATCCAAACCGGATTGCATATTGGATGCGGGTATTTCCGATCATAAGCCGGTCGCCGCGGTGCTTTCATTTTATGATTCCAAGAATCTTTCCAATCCCACGCTTCCCGCCACCTTCAGGAAGTCTGCCAATTGTAATTATGAACGTGCTCCGGCAGAGCCACCCAACGACAACTTTAGCGGAACAATATTGGATGAGACCAAATGGCGCTCGGTTGGTTTTGGTGGAACAGTCAACGAGAATGGAAGGCTGATCCTGACCACTTCCAGTGAGGCACCATCAACGAGCGCGAAGATCCAATCCAAATGGCAGCTGCGGGGAGATTTTGATATCCAGGTGGATTTTCAGATAGATGATAGCTGGACCCAAGCGGTAACCGATCATCTGGATGGAGCATACTTCGGATTGAACATAGATGGACAGAGTTACCACATCACCCGGCTGCGCCGGACTGCCGGCAGCAATGCTGATGCTTTCTTCACCTGGAGCACAGATGGAAAGCTGAGCGGTGAAAAGAATACGACTACTGTAGTGGGAAAATACAGGATTGTCAGGTCCGGAACTAACCTATCATTCCAGTATGATGAAGGTGCCGGATGGATGGAACTGGCAGCAGTGACTGTCCCTGACGACCCGGCAACGATCTATCTGGGGAACGGGACAGTGAACGAAAGTCAGGTCTTCACAACATATTTTAAGGACTTCCTGATCAATTCAG
Organism: uncultured Chloroflexia bacterium; assembly: GCA_963757065.1. Taxonomy (GTDB): domain Bacteria; phylum Chloroflexota; class Anaerolineae; order Anaerolineales; family Anaerolineaceae; genus PNON01. The sequence continues at coordinate 47,498 of CAVWQC010000006.1, forward strand.
GTACAGCCATTTATTAGGTTATCGAGTCTCACTCGACCAGGATAAAGCACTCGTCATGTGGGGATTCTTTTACCGTGCCTGGTCCGTACAAACTGGTTCCATCGTCAACTTGTTTAATAAACTTCACATCATACGTGATGGTATGCTGCCCGGCTTCCATAATTCCTATGGGTGAGGTCCACAAGACTTCATACTCATTCCTGGTCTCGTTTTTAAATATTCCCCCTGTCTGATACCCTGCGATTACATTCCCATCCAGGGTGATTGTGGTGGTGCTATTCTTGAGGAAATCGTTGACCTGTTCTTCGGTCTTTGCGCTCCATCCCCATACAATATTCACCGGTGAAGCGGCTGGAACACGGGTTGTTTTATCTTTTCCTATAGCTGTACAAAATGGGAAAACGTCAACTGGCTTGATGGGCAGGTCGGTCGGTCCGGGCGTCTCAACGATTTTCGAGGCATCCGGCGTGGCAGTAAAAGTTGGCAAAATTGGAGAGTTGGCGATTCCTGTCGTTGTCGCGGTCAGTGGCGGTGTTTTCGTTGGTGAGCAGGCTGTCAATGACATCATACATAAACCAAAAATGCAGCAATAAATTATTGTGATGAATTTGCATTTCATGTCTGCTCCATTATGAGAATCTTGTCATTTTTTAAATTATACATTTTATATTTGTTTGTCTCTACTCTTTTGTTGATCTTCTAGAATAACCCATTTGGCTTTGGGATGTAGTTTCAAAATTTGCTATTGACAAATGGAAAAATTGTTGCTAATATATCGTTATGCGATATAACGAAAAGCGATATAGCGAATAACGATATATTACTTATTGGTAAAGGGTTTGGGCTGAAATGGTTGATGAAGCGAAAATTGAAGAAGCCATAAAGAAAATAACACCACTTACAGAGGCAACTTTTTACATTTTGGTGGCTCTCAAAGAACCCCTGCATGGGTATGGTGTGATGCAAAAGGTCAGCGAGATCAGCAAGAACCGGGTCCAGTTAGGCCCGGGGACGCTGTATGGTGCTTTGTCTAATTTGCAGGCTATGGGGCTGATCGAATCAGTCGAAGACATTGGGCATGAACGCCGAAAACTTTACAATATGACAGAAGTTGGTGTTCGCGTGGCAGAGCACGAGGTCAACCGTTTCGAAGAATTGGCCCATCATGGCCGTATATTATTAGGTTTGTGAGGTGGAAGTGGAACAGGAAAACAGTAAACGAGACTAAAACCGTATTCAAGGTGATTTTTGCCTGGCAGGATGAAAAAGAAGAAAAGTGGTTGGAAGAAATGGCTGCATCGGGTTGGCACCTTCTATCTGTTGCTCCTTTTGTTTATACCTTTCAGCGCGGAACCCCTGAGGTAGTGACCTACCGCCTCGATTATAAACTCACCACGAATAAGGACTACCCGGAATATGTTTCGATTTTCCGTGATTCTGGTTGGGAACTGGTAGCTTCGATGGCCAACTGGCATTATTATCGCATAAAGCCTGAAAATTCAAATACGCCTGAGATCTATAATTCCAGCCGTGCAAAGGCTCAAAAATACCGTCGTTTATTGGCAGTGCTGCTTCCGTTTCTTCCAATTTACCTGGTGATAATTAAATCCAGGCAGGCTCGCGAATCACGAAGAATTGGGAAAATATTCATTATTTTTTGATGTCACTCAATTGATATTGTTTATTTTTGTAATATTCCTTTGTTATGCGGTGATCCGGATTGGATTAAAGATAAGGAAATTAGAATCGCATCCCGGAGAATGAGCAAACAAGGGACCAAGGAAAGGATGATATGCATTTGCGCATATCATCCTAATAGTCCGCAGTTGGAATCTGACGGGTATGTAGATTATTGTCCTTTTATCCTCCTTATAGGTGGATCGAGGTCCGCCTTTTTTATATGTCATTCCTGCTATAATTTCCTGAAATATTATTTTCGTCACCCTCATGAGGAGATCTCATCGATGCGATTTTTTTGCATAGCCTGTGAAGTACTGGCACGACCGCTATATCTGGCTGCTGCAGCCTCGCCACACATCGTGGATATTCATCTAATGCCGATCAGGCTGCACGAACACCCTGAAGGACTCAACGAAGCGCTCCAGGCAAAGATAACTGAAGCAGAACTGGGGAAATATGACGCCATCCTTTTAGGTTATGGCTTATGCGGAAACTGGTTAAAGCTGCTTAATGCTCCTTCCATCCCGGTAGTCATCCCGAAGGTCCACGATTGTATTACTTTGTTTTTGGGTGACGCCAGACTATATAAAGAGCAGGTGGATCAAGTTCCGGGGACATATTGGTTTACTGATGATTATATCGAGCGGATGGGCACGATGAATTTGTTGGCGCCGATCGGCTCACCGGAAAAAAAGATCTTTGACCTGACCTACAGCGAGTGTGTAACAAAGTATGGCAAGGAAAACGCTGACTACTTACTCAGCTTGACAGACTCATGGCAGCAATCGTATGAGCGGGCAGTATGGATCGATATGGGTCTATCTGGTTCAGAGGGACATGAGGAGCAAGCGCGAACTGATGCTCAAAAATACGGCTGGCGATTTGAAAAAATGCTCGGGGACATGGTCCTGATCAAAGGCCTATTGGATGGCAAATGGCTGGATGGTGCAAGCCAGAATTATTACGTTATTCCACCCGATCAAACCATCACCTTATCTTACGATAATGATTTTTACAAACCTTGCTTAAAGTAAATATTTATCACCTGTTCTTCCCATTGTCCTGACCACAGCTGGAAATTGGCCATGAGACTTTAAGTTACTGTGTCACTTTATGCGTGAACAGTTTTCTCATTTCCATCACACTGGTCTATTTGTTCTTGAATATCATATCAAATCGGGACAGTCTTAATTCACATAATTTTCCGTCAGTTTATTTAGTTCTATTCCAGTAATAGCATTGATAAGGTATTACTTAGCCACAATGTATATTTTTCTTTCGGCCAACCCAGGTCAACTGTCATCAAGCTGAACAACTCGGGGCTTGATATTGCCCATAATATTTCGGAAGCCTGGTCAACTCCCATCTTATGCTTTAGCGGGTGGTGGGTTGAGAGGTTATTAACAACTATCGTTAAATTTCGTAACCGTTCTACCAGGGAAATTCTCAACAATTCGGCAATTTCAGGTTCTGTTTTTGCTGCCATTCGCATGATATTGATGATTGGATGGACCCTTTCCAAAATATTCGACATATCTTGTGCGAATAACTCAAGTTGTCGAAAGGCATCCAGTGTGTGCAGCACATTCTGAGGGTTGGGGCGTTGCAGGATTGGAATGTGTTGATCATCACCACCCACTGCAACTCTTACAAGTTCAGCGAGTATGGATTTCTTATTACCAAAACTGGCATATATGGTTTCCTGGGCAACGCCAGCATCCTGTGCAATTGCATCAATAGTTGCACCTGAATAACCATTTTTTATGAATTGCCTGAGCGCAGCATCGGTGATCTTCTTCCGGGTTGCTGAAGCCTGGCTTTGTCGTTTTGCAGATGTATATTTCCGTTTGTTTTGTATAATGTTATGCCTTTAGTGGTTGACATCCAATTTTCTTGACTATATTATATCTATATAAATCAATACAGTAACACTGTAATGAATTATACATCAAACTTGATCAACATTTCAATTGGTTGAAAAAGAAAAAATCACTTAATGGTATGAAAGGATTAAAAATGTTAACAGAATCAGATAAGGTAGCATTCGGCAAGTTAATCAATGACGTGTGGAATAATGGTAAATATGACCAATTGTCAAAATATTTCCCACCGGTTATTACCGAGCATCAGTTCGGCCTTCATCCGACAATTGATGGCATTCAAGCTGATATCCACTTCTTGCACACAGCATTCCCAGATTTCAACTTAACAATTGAAGACACTGTTGTGGATAATGACAAGTTGTGGATACGGATGACTGCCCGGGGAACAAACAATGGAGGATTCATGGGTCCGCCTAATGGTAAGTCTTTTGAGATCACGGTATTTGATACCGTTAGATTTCAAAATGGAAAAATAATAGAACATTGGGGTTCGCCGGACCGTTTCGCTTTGATGTCTCAGTTGGGTTTACTTCCCGTACGGCAGCCACAAATGGTTTGACAGACCCTAAAAGTTACCTGGAAAAGATGGATCCCTTTTCATCCGAAAATGGGATCTATTTATTTTTTATCAACGATGTATCCGCTCGCAATCTACGCATTCTCCTCCAAATTTGTTCATTGGAAGGGGATCCCTTCACTTTATTTCGGGTACATGAGGCGAAGCCTGGGGGACAAAGAATTCTGTCAATCCGAGTGGCTCAGTCATAATAAAAAAACCTATCATAAATATGTAGACCTGGCGGTCATTTCCTGCCTCAGTTGCAAACCAAAGTATTATAATTATAATAGTACCTTGACAGACATAGTAATATGTCATATAATACTTATTAAGAGGTGATGATATGAGCGAGAACCAAATTACATCCGACCTGCTGCGTGGCCATACCGATACAATGATTTTGCGGCTCTTATCCGAAGCTGACCGCTATGGTTACGAGATTGTCAAGCAGATTGCCGAGCTCTCGGGCGGCGAATATGAGTTAAAGGAGGCCACGATGTACTCCAGCGTCCGGCGGCTTGAGACTGACGGTGATATCGAGTGGTACTGGGGTGATGAAACGCAGGGTGGACGGCGTAAGTATTTTAAGATTACCGAAAAGGGTAAGTCCACTTACGCCAAAAACAAAAGTAATTGGGAGTATGCAAAACGCGTACTCGACACCTTATTATTAGGAGATTGATGTGATGAACGAGAAACTAAACCAATATTTGAACGGCGTTTTTGCACCTTACGATGGAGTAAAAAGCGTCGCAGAATTGAAGGCTGATCTGCTCTCCGATTTACAGGAGCGCTACAATGAACTCAAAGCCGAAGGCAAGGATGATGAAACTGCTTTTCAGATGACCGTAGACAGCATCGGTGACATTGCACAAACGGTGCAGGATGTTGCAAACCTCTCACGGTCGCTGGAGCGGCAGTTGCAAATAAACTTCAATGCCAGTGACATGCCAAAGAGCGATTTTGCAGGTGTCGTTGCACACAATGGAAAGTTCAAAGCGAGCAATCTGCTTGGCTCCGACTTTTCTGGTGCGGATCTGACGGGCAGTTTGTTCGATGTCAGCAATGCCCGTGGAGCCAATTTTGACGGCGCAAATCTGACAGACTGCAAATTTCACATCACTGACATTAATGATGCGAGCTTCAACAAAACCACGCTTGTTCGCACAGAATTCAACACATCAGATCAGGTTGGGGCCAAATTCAGCGATGTAAAGCTGATCGACGTCAAAATGATCATGATGGATCTGAGAAAAACGATCTTTGAAAACTGCACCTTTAGCGGAGTTGATTTCAATTTATGCGACCTGCGCGGGATGTGTTTTGACGGGCAGACCTTCATTGGTGTCAAGTTTGACAAATCTACTATGAACGATGTTTCGTTTAGGGGAGCGACGCTCAAGAACGTGTCAATCACTCCACCTTTTTCCCTGACAAACAAATCTTACCTGGATATGAAAACCGTCCACTTTGAAGGCGCCTTTATGGATAAGCTGACCTATGCAACGCTAAAAAGTATGTGGGTCTTCGATTTATCCAAGGTTACAATTATATAAAGAGGGAAGAATTTGCAAAGCAATCCAATTCAAGGGTAAGGATTGCAAAAATTCTCCAAACAGTTACAGAATGAACCTCCGTTGGGGCGGACCTGGGTACCCTTCGGGCATGATATATCCGCATGCATACTTAAAAGTCCCTCCAAAATCATGAATTTGGAGGGACTTTCTTCATCTAATTTTTGGACTATTCTGGTGAATCCAGGAGGGCAATGATCACTATTTTATTTGTTCTTCTGGATGCACTTCTTTTCTCCCCGCAAACGCTTTGGGGTGTGAAGAGCAGAACCAGCGCCAGGATCACGTAGCCCAGCATTCCAACTAAACCGGTCGGACCCGGGCCTAACAGCGGGTTGCCTGAGGCATTCGCCATAAATGTTGGAAACGCGGAGGTTCCATTCAGCATGCCGTGCCCAATGGATGCCGGCCACACGCTGCCGCTGCGTAATGTCACCCAGCTGAGCAGGACACTCGCCGATACCGTGTATACCAGGTATATCAACACAAAGGGGAAGGTCAGAGAGGAACTGAGGAAGAACAGGGGAAAATGCCACAGGCCCCATATCAGACCGACCAGGATAGCTGCCCTGCGTGCACCGGTATTTGAATGAGCTGACGCACCAACAGCACTTCCATTTGTTCCGGCGAACAGTACCATCAATTTTTGCAGCAGGTAAGCCCGCCAGCCAAACTCCTCACCCATGGAGGCGATCGCATTGATGATCATCGCCAGCAACATTGTCTGGACGAATAATATCAGGAAGGCCAACCAGGGCTGTGCTGCCAACGCTGGGACTGCTGCAAAAGTTGTCCGCACCAGGCTGAGGTTTGGATCGAAGGATTGCGGAAAGATTATGAAAAATAATCCGCCGCCCACAATGGTCGCCAGCAGCGGCAGCAGCCAGGCCGCCAGGTAGAAGCGCCAGCCGCGCTTGAAATTGGGTCGCAGCCAGAGGTTTCCCCAGCCCTCTTTTGTAACCAGGCGGGTGAAGAGATTTGCCAGGGCTGGCAGGGTGATGATGATGTAGTTGGCCAGCATCATTCCGCCGGTGGGATTGGTTTCCATCATGCCGGATTGCTTTACCACCAGGACCACAGCCCATGAAACCACAATTACAAATGCGATAAAGATCAGGATTCGTTTTGTATTTAGCTGATTATTCAATGCTATCCTCCATGAAGCTAAAATGAATTTGACCTTTCATGGTTTGCTCACAGAATGGTCGTCTGACAACATATTATACATTTCTTCATGTCCAGGCAACAATAAAAAATCGATCGTGATTATCTCCATTATGCTGCGGTTTTTCATTGTTACGGATACCCAGTAGAGGCGGATCGCGATCCGTCCGCAAGCTTTAGTGCTTTTGGTGGAGCAACTTTCCAAATATAATTGTCTGCTATAGATCAGATAGTTTCGTATAATTGTCGATATCTTATCTCGAATGGATGACAACAATGCTAGACACTTCTCTAACCAATTTAATCGATCAGTCCATCGATAAGCATGCATTTTCAGGGGTCATATCCATTCAACACCGGAATTCCATCTTGTACGAGCGGGCTGCCGGCTTTGCAGACAGAAGCAACAAAATAAATAATAACAAGAATACACGATTCGGGATTGCATCCGGCACAAAGTTCTTTACCGCCCTGGCCATCGGCAAACTCATCACTGCCAAAAAGCTGGATCTTTCGACCAGGCTGAAGGACTGCATTTCATACCCCTTTCCCCGCTATTCGCAGGAGATAACAATTCAGCATCTACTTACCCACACGTCCGGAATTCCGGATTATTATGATGAAGAAAAGATTGAGGATTTCGACAATTTCTTCCTCAGCATTCCCTGGTACTCCCTGAGAGGTCCGAGAGATTACCTGCCTGCATTCCCGGACGAAGACATGAAATTTTCACCGGGAGAGCGGTTTTCCTACAGCAATGGCGGTTACATTCTCCTGGGTGTGGTGATCGAGGAACTTACCGGAATGAAGTATCAGGACTTTGTTGAACAGCAGATCTTCAAACCAACCGGTATGGAACACTCCGGCTTCTTCTCGATGGACAGGCTGCCCGAGAACACTGCCCTCGGTTATGTGGAAGAGGAAGCTGGCTGGCGAACAAACGTCTACAACCTCCCCATCATCGGGGCATCTGATGGCGGCGCGTACACAACTGCACAGGATGTCGCCAACTGCTGGAATTCCTTCTGGAAGCACGAAATTCTCCCCGCAGACCTGGTGGAACTCTTTACGAGGCCGTTCATAAAGGCTGGTGATGAGGATGAGCATACCTATTACGGCCATGGCATCTGGATATATGATGACACCCGAAACCACATGGAATACTATTCCGGCTGCGATGCGGGGGTATCTTTCAAATCGGCCGTGGACCGTGCAAGAGGATTATTGGTCACTGTGCTCTCTAACACCACCAATGGAGCCTGGCCGGTATTGCGGGATATAAATGCCATTCTGAAAAAGGAGAATCTTAGCTAATCTCCTGAAAATAGGTTGCAAGATATGTCTGCCCGTTAGTCTGTCATTCCGTTATTACGTCTGTCATTCCGAACGCAGAGAGGAATCTCTGTCATAATGAAAAGTCTATTACCTATAAACGGAGACCTCACGGTCAACCCCTGCGCGCGGTCGGGAGACCGGCGCGAACAGAGACCCGCCTGAAGGCGGGCTGTGTTTGTCAGAATTCCCTACATCCAGTCATTCATCCACAATTTATGCCTTGGGACCACCAAATTTTCCCTTGGTGATCACCAAAAGAACAAGAGAACCAACTGCTACCACTACTCCCAATGCTCCACCTCAGGAATTTTTCTGATTTTCCCATTCTTCTTGTTTTGGCAGTTTTCGCATGAATCTTTCTTACTGTTTTGCGGTATCTCTTTCCCGCACTTTTTGCAGTATTTACTCATCCTTCTTCTCCTTCTTGGCTGGCAAGGCATCAATTAGTGGTTGCGTCCCTTCAATGTTCAAAGGGAGTGCTGAAATCTTCTGTTGAATTTCCGTAAAATTGTCAATTAAGCTCTTTTGGTCTGAGTTACTAAACGAATTCAATGTTAATAAGGTGTCCCTATCATCAAGCGAATTTGCGCTAATAAAATCACTGAATTGTTTCATACTTAATCTCGCAGCATTTTGCTCACCGAGCAAGCAATACACGGTTGTTTCAACTTGCACGGTTTTGGTAATAGCCAATAGGCTATTAAAAATTTCGGCACTATGCTCATCTCCATGATTCTGTGCCTCTTTATCAATTAATTTTGAGAACCAATCTTTATCCTTCCTCTCATCGAAGAAACGCTTTTCACTCTCAAACGCTCGAAAAAGAATGCATTTGGCATCCGTTGCACTACTCAAAATACTGAGAAGTTTTTCTTCTCTCACTCTGGAATCGCTTATCTGTGCAGCTTGCTGTAACTGCTGCCATGCGCTCTCGGCCAATGCGAGTCTATCATCTTGAAGTTCGCTATGAAGATTTGCAATACCCCTTTGAACATCATGTATTTCGTTTATTACCTGAGCCAGTGCAATCTGTGTTTGTAAATCAACAATTGAATGGACCCAAATCTGGTGTTAGCTGTATGTCTTTTAAGCGCACCTGTGCAACGATATTTTTCTCCCCGAATATTGTTGGCAGTATTTCACCATTCTTATCCGTAAGAAATTTATAGACCCCTTCATCAATCAATCTTTGAATTGCGGGATTTACTTCTGCTACCTTCAAAGTCTTTGGAATCATTGACATAACAGCTTGAAAGAATGCAGGCGCAACTCTGCATAGGTTTTCGGCTCTACCGAAAATAATATTCAAATTATTGTTTTGTATCGTACTGATAGGAAATACTTGGTCAAATTCAGACGCAAGTGATGAACTTTCCCATTGAATATTCTTTAAAGGTTTTTTGCTTGCAATCATCGGCAGATTTTTAGTGCTACTTCTAAAGCCGCAAAACGGGCAAACCGAGGCTTTATCTGATGCTTTTGTTCCGCATTCCGGGCAATACACTAATCCCATTTCAATTGACCTCCTTGGTGCAGAATTTACGCTGAAACCGCTATGGATTTAATTGCTCTTTCGGGATTTCTATGTTTCTGGGGCTTTCGGGCTTGTACACCCCTCTTGCCCGTTGCACACCCCTTTTTCCGCAAAGCCGAGGTTTCCTTAAATTGTATCATCTCTTTAGCATTATTCCGAAGACCCGGCCTTTGTAGGGGACATCATCTCATCGTGCGCGTGTTTTTGACCGTAGGTCTCCATCCAATAACATACCGGGTGCGTCACAGACACACCCGGTAATCTCTTAG
>CAVWQC010000007.1:0-1098030 GCA_963757065.1 uncultured Chloroflexia bacterium
GCGAACTAGCAACGCCGCGTGCACGATGAAGGCCTTCGGGTCGTAAAGTGCTTTTTGAGGGGATGAGAAAGGACAGTACCCTCAGAATAAGTCTCGGCTAACTACGTGCCAGCAGCCGCGGTAAAACGTAGGAGGCGAGCGTTATCCGGATTTACTGGGTGTAAAGCGCGTGCAGGCGGTTTGGTAAGTTGGATGTGAAAGCTCCTGGCTAACTGGGAGAGGTCGTTCAAAACTACCAGACTTGAGGGCGGTAGAGGGAGGTGGAATTCCGTGTGTAGTGGTGAAATGCGTAGATATACGGAGGAACACCAGTGGCGAAAGCGGCCTCCTAGACCGATCCTGACGCTCAGACGCGAAAGCTAGGGTAGCAAACGGGATTAGAGACCCCGGTAGTCCTAGCTGTAAACGATGTGAACTTGGCGTCGGTGGGTTTCATCCATCGGTGCCGAAGCTAACGCGATAAGTTCACCACCTGGGGACTACGGCCGCAAGGTTAAAACTCAAAGGAATTGACGGGGGCCCGCACAAGCAGCGGAGCGTGTGGTTTAATTCGATGTTACACGAAGAACCTTACCAGGGTTTGACATACAAGTAGTAGTGAATCGAAAGAGGAACGACCCTTCGGGGAGCTTGAACAGGTGTTGCATGGCTGTCGTCAGCTCGTGTCGTGAGATGTTCGGTTAAGTCCGCTAACGAGCGCAACCCTCACTGTGTGTTATACGTGTCACACGGGACTGCCGGTGTCAAGCCGGAGGAAGGTGGGGATGACGTCAAGTCAGCATGGCCTTTATATCCTGGGCTACACACACGCTACAATGGCCGGTACAATGGGTAGCTAAGCCGCGAGGCGGAGCCAATCCTCAAAGCCGGTCTCAGTTCAGATCGTAGGCTGCAACTCGCCTGCGTGAAGTCGGAGTTGCTAGTAACCGCAGGTCAGCTATACTGCGGTGAATACGTTCCCGGGCCTTGTACACACCGCCCGTCACGTCATGGAAGCTGGCAACACCTGAAGCCGGTATCCTAACTCGCAAGAGAGGGAGCCGTCGAGGGTGGGGTTGGTAACTGGGACGAAGTCGTAACAAGGTAGGTGTACCGGAAGGTGCGCCTGGATCACCTCCTTTCTATGGAGACTTGAGCAAATGTCTACGGACAGGCGCTCTACTTCATTGAGTAACCAAAAAATCCTCGTACGGTGTACGAGGTTGCGATGCGAAGTAAGCAAGTATTTTCTATCACTCCTCAGTTGTTCAGGGAAGCTGAACAATGGGCCTTTAGCTCAGTTGGTTAGAGCGTGCCTCTGATAAGGGCAAGGTCTCAGGTTCGAGCCCTGAAAGGCCCACTAACCCGTGGGTTGCTCACGACGGGGATGTAGCTTAGTTGGGAGAGCGCCGCCCTTGCACGGCGGAGGTCAGGGGTTCGAATCCCCTCATCTCCACAAGCTGCACATTTGTTGGAGAAAATACTGGAATTGATTACTGTAGTAACCACTCGATAAATAATAGATGGCATAAACGCAGGCAGAGCGGCCCGGCGGAATGCCGGGTCGAGTTGTCTAAAAACAGAATAGGTTGTAGAGCGACTGGAGCTCCTCACAAGGTGTGAGAGGTACCCGCCGCCGGACAACCGGCGATCTGGCTGAGAAACATGGGCCAGCTGAACATTACCAATTGAATAGCAAAAATGATTTTGTAGGCCAAAATCAAACATAAGATTTTGTTGATTAAATAATAATTGAAGTAGTATCGAATTCTCCGCATCACGTGGAGAAGCTACTAAGAGCTTATGGTGGATGCCTTGGCGTCAAGTGCCGATGAAGGACGCGGAACACTGCGATAAGCCTCGGGGAGCCGTGAATAGGCGTTATATCCGAGGATTTCCGAATGGGGAAACCCGCTATCGCGAACCGATAGCATCACCAGTTGAATATATAGACTGGTTGAGGGGCACCCTGGGAACTGAAACATCTAAGTACCAGGAGGAAAAGAGATCATTCCCAAAGTAGTGGCGAGCGAAATGGGAGAAGCCCAAACCTTTCAGGCTTGCCTGAGAGGGGTTGTAGGGTCTGACATATGGGAGTTACAAAACGAGTCGTTAGAAGAATGGTGTGGGATAGCCAACCAAAGAGGGTTACAGTCCCGTAATCGAAAACGAATCGACTCCCGTCGGATACCTGAGTACTGCCGGGCACGCTAATCCGGCAGGAATCTGGGGAGTCCACTCTCCAAGGCTAAATACACTTGACGACCGATAGTGAACAAGTACCGTGAGGGAAAGGTGAAAAGTACCCCTGTTAGGGGAGTGAAATAGATCCTGAAACCGTAAGCTTACAAGCAGTCGAAGGGCTAATGGCGTGTCGGTGCTCCAGTGAAAGCTGGGTGCGCGGCGCTATGCCTGACGGCGTGCCTCTTGGAGAATGAGCCTGCGAGTTAATCTTTGTGGCAAGGTTAAGGGAGTAACACCCGTAGCCGTAGCGAAAGCGAGTCTGAATAGGGCGTATAGTCGCAATGATTAAACCCGAAACCTGGTGAGCTAACCATGGCCAAGGTGAAGCGAGTCTAAACGCTCGTGGAGGCCTGAACCTACTAATGTTGCAAAATTAGGGGATGAGCTGTGGTTAGAGGTGATATGCCAAACGAACTAGGAGATAGCTGGTTCTCCCCGAAATAGCTTTAGGGCTAGCGTCATGCGTTTAGTACCGGAGGTAGAGCACTGAATGGGCTAAGGGGCTTAGTGCTTACTGAACCCAATCAAACTCCGAATGCCGGTACTCCAGAGCATGATAGTCGGACTACGGGAGATGAGTTTCGTGGTCGAAAGGGAAACAGCCCAGATCAACAGCTAAGGTCCCAAAATCCAAGCTAAGTGGGAAACGATGTGGGGTTACTGTAACAACCAGGAGGTTGGCTCAGAAGCAGCCACCCTTTAAAGAGTGCGTAATAGCTCACTGGTCAAGTGATCCTGCGCGGAAAACTTAACGGGGCTAAGCTTGGTACCGAAGCTTTGGGTTTCATCGAAAGATGGAGCAGTAGGGGAGCGTTCTGTTTGCAGTGAAGGTCGACCGTAAGGACGGCTGGAGCGGACAGAAGTGAGAATGCAGGCATGAGTAGCGTAAAACACGTGAGAACCGTGTTCGCCGTATATCTAAGGTTTCCGACGCCAGGTCATTCCGCGTCGGGTTAGTCGAGACCTAAGCCGAGGCTGAAAAGCGTAGGCGATGGACAATCGGTCAACATTCCGATACCACTTAAGATGAGCGATGAAGGGACGCAGCGAGGTAGACCAGCCTCCGATTGGTTGTGGAGGTGCATTAGATGCCAGGCGCTGAGGACTGCAGGAAAATCCACAGTCCAAGCTGAGATCTAGTGACGTGCCTTAAAGGTGGAAGTGAGTTAAGCCTTGCTGCCGAGAAAAGCTTCTAAGCGTTGATTCTTGAGTGCTCGTACCGCAATCCGACTCTGGTAGATGGGTAGAGTATACCAAGGCGAACGGGAGAACCCTCGTTAAGGAATTAGGCAATTTAGCCCCGTAACTTCGGGATAAGGGGTGCCCCCTGACGTGAATGTATAATGAGCGTCGGGAGGTCGCAGTGAAATGGTTCTAGTGACTGGTTAACAAAACCACAGGTCTCTGCTAAGTCGTAAGACTATGTATAGGGGCTGACACCTGCCCAGTGCCGGAAGGTTAAAGGGAGAGGTTAGCGTAAGCGAAGCTTTGAACTGAAGCCCCGGTGAACGGCGGCCGTAACTATAACGGTCCTAAGGTAGCGAAATTCCTTGTCGGGTAAGTTCCGACCCGCACGAATGGTGTAACAACTAGAACAGTGTCTCAACGAGGGACCCGGCGAAATTGAAATGGCTGTGAAGATGCGGCCTACCCGCAGTAGGACAAAAAGACCCCGTGGAGCTTTACTGCAACTTGGCATTGAGTTAGGATATTGTCTGTGTAGAATAGGTGGGAGTCTGTGAAGCTGGCGCGCTAGCGTCGGTGGAGACACCGTTGAAATACCACCCTGACTATATTTTGACCCTAACCCCACACCGTAATCCGGGTGGGGAACCGTGCCAGGTGGGCAGTTTGACTGGGGCGGTCGCCTCCTAAAAGGTAACGGAGGCGCCCAAAGGTTCCCTCAGCCTGAATGGAAACCAGGCATAGAGTGTAAAGGCACAAGGGAGCTTGACTGCAAGACCAACGCGTCGAGCAGATACGAAAGTAGGGCTTAGTGATCCCACGGTACTGAGTGGAAGGGCCGTGGCTTACCGGATAAAAGCTACCCCGGGGATAACAGGCTGGTGAAGTCCAAGAGTTCACATCGACGACTTCGCTCGGCACCTCGATGTCGGCTCATCGCATCCTGGGGCTGGACAAGGTCCCAAGGGTCGGGCTGTTCGCCCGTTAAAGCGGTACGCGAGCTGGGTTCAGACCGTCGTGAGACAGGTCGGTCTCTATCCACTGTGGGCGCAAGGGATTTGCGAGGATCTACCCCTAGTACGAGAGGACCGGGGCGGACAGACCTCTAGTGTGTCAGTTGTCGTGCCAACGGCATTGCTGAGTAGCCACGTCTGGCAGAGATAACCGCTGAAAGCATCTAAGTGGGAAACTCGCCTCAAGATGAGATCCCTATAATCCCGTAAGGGAGTAAGATCGCAAGTAGACTACTTGCTTGATAGGCGGTAGGTGTAAGTTCAGTAATGAATTAAGCTAAACCGTACTAATGATCGAGTGCTTCTTGCGTGGTGCGGGGAACTCGGTACTTCTTCTAGAACATCCTACAAAATCATTTGCTATAATATATTGGTAATCTTAACATGTAGATAAAGTCTCTTGGTGATTTGAGCGACGAGGGTACACCCGGTAACATCTCGAACCCGGTCGTTAAGCTCGTCAGCGCTGATGGTACTTGGAGGGCGACCTCCTGGGAGAGTAAGTCATTGCCAAGAGACTTTTCTTATTTAATGCATTCCCCTTTCAAATAATATATATCTATCCATCCAAACCCGTATATCGGGTTGATTTGTTATTCCCAAAACCCGATGAAGTTGTTGGATTTCGCTGCACTCTATTCAACCTACAAAAGCACGGTAGGTCGGGTAGAGGTGTTATCTCCGAAACCCGACAATAAAAGCCAAAACCCGACGAAAACGTTGGATTGCGCGCAGCTAAATCCAACCTACATGGTAAGTATACGCGGTAAGTTAGCTCCCAAGATGTTGAGCGAATGCCAGATATTGTTTTCGATAGGTAATGAATGCACGCTTTCCTTCCACACTAAGCGAGCAATTTGTATTTGGATACTTCCCTTTGAATGATTTGGATATAACAACATAGCCTCCCTCCTCCAGTTTGCTCAGGTGAGCGGATAAATTTCCTTTACTCAATCCGGTTGCATTGAGAAGGTAGGTGAAATCCGCGCTAGCGCAGGCCGAAAGCACCGCCATAATGGCAAGACGGGATGGTTCGTGAATTAACCTGTCAAGGTTGGCGAGGTCCCTGATTTCATCTGCCATTAGTCACCGCTCTTCGCAGCCTGGAATGCAGACCGAAGGGTCATAATTCCGCTTGTCATAAGCATAACGAACCAGATCGATCCAAACACCAAAGCAGATTGCCCAAATGTAAGGGGTAATATCAATACGCTGGTGGATAATAATCCGCCAACCCATCCGAGCCAAACGTAACGTGGCAGTCCAATATTCCTGCCAACACTGACCAGTGTGTATCCAAAACTCCACCCCGTGGCTGTCCAGAGCATTCTCAGTATAAAAGTCTGGTCAACCCAGTGCAGGAACCATAAACAGACACCTATTGCCAGACCAGCGAGAATTATGATAAATGAAATCAAATTCACCTTGCGTGGAACGATCCACTGCGAGGCTTTAACAATACCGCTTTCCCTCCAGAGCCAGCGTTGTCTGATGTATTTCATCAGCCAGAGCATCCCCCATACAGCCAGAATAACCAGAATGGTCGGCAGCATACCAATCCACGCTGCCCAACGACCATAAGTATTAGCGGCTTTCATTATGATCGTAAGCCAAAAAGGTTCAAATGCGAGCCATGCTCCCACACCGCCGAAACCAAGCAGGATCGCAAATTGGATATCCCGAAGGCCATCCGAAAACTCATAACGACGGGTTTTTTGGATCAATTGGTTAATATCAGGTTGCGATGCCATAAGCAAACTCCTTTATCGTCTTATGGGCACAGTATACAATATTAGGTTTGTAATGTCAACTAGTTTGTAATAATGGATTATAGTGATATTTGGGAATGAGATGGAGGCAGAAACAGATGAAGATCATTTCAACGATAATATGTCCCGTAATAAGCCTGGTATGTCGGGCTGAGGACCTTTCTCCGAAACCCGACAATAATTACGCATCAGAACTGTTGGATTTCGCTGCGCTCTATCCAACCTACATCTCAATAACTCAGCGGCGCCCTTCGACAGGCTCAGGGAACGCCTTAAATTTATCGGGAAATGGTAAACCTGGCAATGGTTAGGGTAAGCTGTATGTTGGGTTGAGCCGATCCCTGAGCTTGTCGAAGGGTAAGGCGAAACCCAATAGTATGGATATAATAGCTAATATGCCCTTTATGTATATTCTCCTTTGTGCTGATAATAGTTACTACACAGGTTCGACATGGGATCTTTCAACCAGACTGGAGCAGCATCAAATTGGGTGCGGATCGGTTTATACGAAATATCCTTTGCCGATTAGATTGCTATATGCTGAAGAATACGATCGAATCGAAGATGCTTACCGTAGAGAGAGACAACTTCACGGTTGGTCGAGGAAGAAGAAACAAGCATTAATCAATGGAAAATTGAAAGATCTTGTAAAATTCCCAGAAAATAAGGAATAATAATTATTTCGACCCTTCGACAAGCTCAGGGAACGAAATAATTATATGTTCGCGCCGGTGTCCCCACCACGCGTGCGTCTTTGACCGCAAGGTCTCCAGTATTCATTTTCCACCTGAATACTGGATTTTGGCAAATCAGATTCCGCATTATTCAGCCAATAATCCACCCATGAATAACGCCAGATGGTAGATCGGGTTTAGGTGCTTTCGCTGAAACCCGATGAACTGTTGGATTTCGCTACGCTCTATCCAACCTACAGCTCAGGGAACACCCTTCGACAGGCTCAGGGAACGAAATAATTAATCGTAATTAATCCCCATTCCGAATTACGACCGGCAGGCTGATCACCATCCTGGTTCCTTTACCCGGCTCACTTTCAGCGCGGATCTTTCCGCCATGCTGTTCCACGATCATTTTTGCGAGGGCCAACCCCAGGCCAGTCCCACCTTTATCCCTTTCACGGGACTGATCAGTCCGGTACAGGCGGTCAAACACCTTTTCGAGGTCATCTTTTGCAATACCGTACCCGGTATCACTAACAGTAAGTTCAACTTCATTTTTCTCTGCAACCCTCGCCCCTAGGATGATCTCACCCCCGGCGGGTGTATTTCGGATCGCGTTTTCCATCAGATTGCAAAGAACCTGTGACATGCGATCCTTATCCACCAGGATCTCCGGCAGGTCAGCGGCAACATCGCGATTAAGGGTAATTCCGCGGGCTTGTGCCTGGTAAGTGAAATGTTCGAACGTTCGATCGATCAGTTTGGCGGGTGCATGGGAATTTGGTTTTAGCTCCAGCTCACCGGCATCTGAAAGAGCCAGCATGCGCAGGTCGTTGACGAGGTGCTCCAATCTTATTGATTCTTCGCGGATGATCTCCAATGTTTCCGTGGAGGCTGGAATGACTCCATCATGGATGCCCTCGGCGTGGCCAAGGATGACGCTGATAGGCGTGCGTAATTCATGCGCTATATCTGCGGTCATTTGTTTGCGCGATTTTAAAAGAGTATCCAATTTTTCAGTCATCTCATTGAAAACCCTGGCCAGTTCACCTATCTCATCCCGTGAATGGATTCGAACATTCTGATTCAGGTTTCCTTTTGAGACCTCTTTTGCTGCTGCAGTCAATTCCCTGATCGGTCTCGAAATGATACGAGAAAAGGTAAATCCTAGTACAAGGGAAAGTAAAACCGCAGCCAACCCAATAATGATGAGGTTGATCTGCATCCTTTGAATAAATAAGTCCCTCGCCGGAGCTGGAACTGGCATCGGTGAGCGTATATCCAGATAACCCACATTATTACCGTCGTAAATGATGGGTTGACTCCTACCCTGATCCAAGGTCAATAGGACATCTCCCGGTTGATACATTCCACCGGCCAGGATTACTTTATAACCTGCATCAGTCAGGGTAAATGGTAAATGATTCTTTTCGTCCAATGGGATTTTTAATTTGGTCATCATTGCCGGAGCAGCCTCTGAAAGACCATTCCAGGAAAGATTTTCTGTATAGTAATTTGTGAACAAGTTTGTGATCGTTTGTTGGTCATTTGTTAATAGATACTGGTTAAATTCGCGATCCGTACTTCGTTGGGTTGTGACAACGACGACCAACACCGTAATAAGGCTGATACACAAAAATGCGAGAATTAGTTTTAGTGTGATTGATTTCAATTGATTTATCCTCTAGCGAATCGGTAACCAACACCATACACAGTTTCAATATATTTCTCTTCACCGTTCTTCTGTTTCAGTTTGGAGCGGAGATTCTTAATGTGCAGATCGATGGTCCGTTCGTAACCGTCAAACCGGCTGCCCTGGACCGCATCCAGAAGATCCAAGCGGGAAAATACCCGGCCGGGAGATGAGATAAGGGTTTTAAGCAGGTCAAATTCCGATGGTGTGAGGTCAATAAAATCACCCTCTACGGTCACAGAATGAGCGGTACAATCCATCATTATTCCTCCCAGTCGATAGATTTGCTCTTCGTCGGACCTTTTTGACTGCCTGCGGAGTACTGCCCTGACCCGTGATATCAATTCACGCGGGTAAAATGGTTTGACGATGTAATCATCAGCGCCAAGTTCCAGACCGAGAACACGTTCCTGTTCATCCACTTTTGCGGTTAAAAAGATCACAGGTGTATCACTATCAACACGCAATAAGCGAATAAATTCGTATCCATCCATTTCCGGCATCATAATATCCAGGATGATCAAGTCAGGATGAACCCGTCGGGCAGCATCCAAGCCTTCACGTCCATTATTTGCGATGGTCACCTGATAACCATCTTTGACGAGATAAGCTTTTACCAACGAGGTCAGATGTTCTTCATCATCGATCACTAATACTTTTTTCATTTATCAATCTTTCTTATACACCAATAATAACTATTAACTGTGTTTTCCAGCGGAAGATCTGGTCAAACCTTCCGCTGGAATGATGAATTAAACTATCCCTTATTGATGCATTATAGTCTTATCCCTGGTTGGCAATGGTTTCCAGTTTGGTAATGAGCGGATCGATCAGAAGTAATGCCATTGTCGCTGTTTGAGCACCAGAATCGGCTCGTCTTGCCTGCATTGTAGCAATGGTACTGGCTGAAGGAGTGGCAGCTGTACTTCCACCTGGAGCAAATCCACCCTCCATACCCGGTCCACCACCTACTGCGATGTCCGGAGGCATTCCACCACCGGGAAACCCTCCCGGTCCTCCTCCAGCGCTACTATTGGAACTGGATGAGGAACCAGTTCTGGAGGTGCTGGTTGTGGATGCAGATACTCCCAATTCCTGAACCAATGACATCACATCCCTGGTACTGAGATTCATCGCATCGATGGCTGCAATTTGATCAGTGGTTAATGATGAGTTGATCTGGGTTAACAGGTCTGTAACCTCCTGTTGTGCCTTGGAGTCCCTGGTATTCAATTCTTTATACGCTTTCCATAGGACGACCAATTCCCTGGCCTGGACTTGCGTGACCGGCGTGGAGCTATCGATCAATTTGTATGTTCCTACCACCAGTTTGGATAGAGTTGGTAGTTGATCAGTACCAGCTGTGGTAGTTTGGGTGGCATTTCCATTTGTTGTACCGGCTGCAGTGCAGGCGGATACAGCCAGGATTGCAATTAAACTTAGTATCAAAACCAATTTCTTCTTCATTAATATACCTCCAATTATTGAATGCTATTCATAACGTAATGCGTCGATCGGGTCGAGGTTGGCAGCTTTATTTGCCGGGAAGAAACCGAAGAATACTCCAACCGCAGCCGAGGATGCAAAAGCCAAGACGATGGAACTGGCAACGATCACTGTGCGCATGCTGCTGACAGTACCGTAGATCCAGGCTCCTGCTATTCCGGTTACTACACCGATCAACCCGCCAACCAGACTGAGCAGTAAGGCTTCGCTAAGGAATTGCAGGCGAATGTCATTGGGTGTAGCTCCAATGGCTTGTCTTAACCCGATCTCACGGGTTCTCTCTGTGACGCTGACCATCATGATGTTCATGATGCCGATACCACCGACCAATAAAGAAACACCTGCCACCCAGGAGAGTAGTGACCTGAACGCTGAGGTGGTCGATTCCTGGGTTGCGATGATGTCCTCCTGTGATGAGATGGAATACTTATCGTCACTTAATAACGCATCGTGGCGTTTTGCAAGTAACAGCAGTATTTTCTGTTGTACGGTTTCAAGTGATACACCATCATCTACCTCAACAACTACCTGGCGGACGCTATCCCCAGCGATCCTGGCGAACATGGAAGGAGTGAACTTCTGGAAGACAACCGTGATGGGAATATACATTTGTGCATCAAAATCTACATTTCCCACGGTTCCTTTTTCAGCCATAACACCAATAACCCTTAGTTTAGTGGTTCCAACAGTGATCACCTCACCTACCGGATCTGTATCCCCGAAGAGTTGCTGGGCCAGATCGTAACCTAATACTGCAACTTTATTTTTTCGCTCAAGGTCTTTCATTGTAAAAAAGTGTCCTGAGGTGACTGTTATATCCCGAACCGATGGAAAATCAGGGGAGGTGCCTTGAATAGTGATGGAATCCAGGGTAACAGAACCGGCTTTCACAGTTTGAGAGGTATCCATCTCAACAACAACTCCGGCCACACCGGTGATCTGGTCGGCTATTGCCCAGGCATCGTCGTATACCAATCCGTTACTGTTCCGTCCCATTATTCTAAAACCACCCTGGGAAAAATTCTCACGGACGTAAAGCAGGTTCGAACCCAGGCTGGTGATACTGTCACGGATCGATGCTTCGGTTCCTGCACTGATGGAGATCATGACGATCACTGCCGCTACGCCAATCACTATTCCCAACATGGTCAGGAATGAGCGGACTTTATTTTTAAATAATGCTTCCCATGCAATTCTAAGTAATTCGCTGATTCTCATACTGCCGCCAATTCTTCCACAACCGGCTTGTGACCGTTGTGTTCAATTCTTTTGATGTCGCCGTCCTCAAGATGGATGATATGTTGGGTGTGAGCTGCAATCCTGGAGTCATGGGTGACCATGACAATGGTCGAACCATTTTCGTGAAGCTTTTCGAGGATCGCAAGCACTTCAGCCCCGGAGTGAGTATCCAAATTACCTGTCGGCTCATCGGCGATGATCAGGGCTGGATTGTTTATGAGGGCACGGGCAATTGCCACCCTCTGCTGCTGGCCGCCGGAAAGTTCTTGCGGTTGGTGATTCATGCGGTCTGATAAACCGACTACATCCAGCATCTTCTTCGCCATTTCTTCGCTTTCAGATATGCTGTAACGAGTCTCGCGATTGTACAGCAAGGTGAGCATGACATTCCTCAGGGCGGTTGTGCGGGGCAGGAGGTTATAAGCCTGGAATATAAACCCGATCTTTTGATTACGGATGATCGCCAGTTCCGATTTATCAAGTTTGCTCACATCAATCCCATCCAGGATATATGTGCCGGATGTTGGCCGTGATAGGCAGCCCAGGATATGCATCAAAGTACTTTTACCTGAACCGGATGGACCCATGATCCCTACAAATTCGCCGGCTTTGATGGTAATGTCTATGCTGTTTAGTGCTGAAACTGTCGCATCACCCATTCCATATTGTTTGGAGATACCGACCGTCTCAATAATGGTTTGGTTTGACATCAGTTTGTCTCCAATAATCCTGTGGAAACTACATCACCAGTCTGTAACCCGGATTTAATTACCGCATTGAAAGAGTCTTTCAAACCCACTTCAACCAGGGTAAACTCCAGTTTTCCATTTTTCAAAACATAGACACCATATTGATCTGTATCGATCTCATGCAATGCATCCACTGATATGAGGGTGGCGTTCTTTGCTGTCCCGCCGATCACATCAACAGAGGCATTCATCCCGAGCAGTAATGTTTCCTGTGTGGCCGGGGAGATGGAATCGAGGACTGCGGTACCCATGATCAATTTGCTGCCGTTCTGGTCACTCAATGAAGGATCGACGGAGATGACTTTACCGGTGAATGTGGCATCTGGCAGCGAGTCAAATACAACAGAGACAGGATAGCCTACAGCTACTTTATCGAAATCCGTTTCGTCCAGGTAGAAGTCGAGAGTTACTTTACTCACATCTGATATGGTAATGATCGTTCCGGATGCGACTGTATCTCCCAGCCCGGCACTAATAGATGTGATCATGCCAGATATTGGTGCGACAAGTTCGAGCGAATCAAGTGTAGTCTGCGCGGTTTGAACATCCAGTTTAGCCTGCTCAAAAGCATTGAGGGAAGTTCCTGTAGCGTTGGCAGGTAATTCTTCACCTTTTAAAGCTGCCAGATAATCCTTAGCCTCCACCAGGGTAGCCTGGGCAAGAGTATATTCTGCGCGAGCAGAGGCTATACCTGCATCAGTAGGAGCAGCGACATATTTTGTGGTTTTTCTTGAACCCGGTGTCCTTTGTTCAACGGTGAAGATATCGGGTACATAAGTATTTTTATAGTAATACCAGGCGCCTTTTAAATTTTTCTGGGCTTTATCAACTGCAGTTTGGGCGGCAGTCACCTTGGCAGTATTCTCTGCTGAAGGATTAGTTTGCGATTCTTTTTGGGCATCGATCAATGCCTGTTCTGCATCTGCCAGTTTTTGCTCGTGACTAAAAACTGTAGGGCTGATGATATACGTCAATGTTTGTCTGGCAGAAACTAGAGCAGTCTCTGCTGTTGCGACAGCATTCTCTGCTGTGGCAATGGCGGAAGGCGATGTCAGATTGAGGAGGGTGCGTTGGGCCTGGTCATAGGCAATTTGAGCTGATGTACTATCCAGCCGGGCAAGAACCTGCCCTTTTTCAACCTTGTCACCGATGGCTGCATTCATCTCCACGATCTGGCCGCTGGTATCAAAGCCGATACTGGCGGTGGCGGCCGCAACATAAGAGCCGGTTCCGCTGGCAGTTAACTCCAGGTCGCCCTGGCGGGCGATGGTTGTTTGCAGGGTCTCAGCTGCTGCCTGAACAGGTGCCTTATAGAAAAATTGCCTGTAAACGTAATAGCCGCCTCCGGCGATTATGATCAGAGCGAGGAGGATCAATCCTATCCTGGATGCTTTTCTATTCTTTTGAAAAATATTTAAAGACATAAGAAATCCCTTTCATAGCAAAATTTATTGGACACTTTAGTAATGGTACATATTGATTGTGGAGGAATATAGAGCAGAATGTGTAGATATCATGTGGATTGCCGGAGGATGTAATCTGCCAGTAAAGGAAGATAACAAGAGTGGTTGGTATTTTGGGATCTTTTATTTAAGGAGTATCAACAATGAGCCATGATTTATCCAAATATATATAGTAAATATTATCCAAATACGGTATAATCTATCTGTTAATATGATAAATCCCGCTAATCCGGGGTTGAGTATTAAAAATTGGAGGGCGCGACATTTTCTTCCGGGTACAATATTGCGATGGCAAATGGAACCTCGGTTTGATGACAGCGTCAGCCGAGGTTATTTTATCCCCCGTGAAGGGAGGTGAGAACAAATGGCTTCTGTAGTAATCCGACCTAATGAATCTCAAGACAATCTTCTACGCCGTTTCCGGAAAAAAGTTGTCAAGAGCGGTGTATTAAGCACAGTTCGTCGTAAACGCTGGTTTATTTCCAAAAGTGAACTTCGACGTGTAGAAAAGAAAAAAGCAATTCGCCGCCTCAAGAGACGTTCTTTCACCAAAGAGTTTGAGGTAGTGTAATTCGCATGGAATCCTTTGATATTTTAACAAAAGGATTCGGAGGGTAGTATGGCAAAAGAAGAAGATAAGATACAGGTTGACGGCAGGATCGTTGAAGCATTGCCGGGAACACAGTTCAGGGTAAAGCTTGAAAACGGTCATGAGGTATTAGCTTACCTCTCAGGAAGGATGCGCAAGTACTACATCCGGATCCTGCTGGGAGACCATGTACGGGTGGAAATGTCACCTTACGATCTCACCCGCGGCCGGATCGTATATCGAGCCAAAAAGCCTAACGAGACCTCCCCTGAGATGCAATAATAATAGCAATAATATGGAAAGCCTTCTGAATTTTCAGAAGGCTTTCTTGTTTTGTGGTTGAAAATTTACCTAAGACGAATAAGTGTTTTTCATGCTGTTTTTTCAACATGACCTTACGCATCTGGAAAAGTGACTAAAATTACTAAAACAGTTCTATAATTGGGGGTAAGCTTATGAGTTGAAAGTTGTCTAAACAAACTTGACCATCCCCGCCCCTTTCAATAAGGTGTGGATTTATCCCCGTTCTTGGAGTAAAAAATGAAAAAAGAAATGATCACGATCGATGCAAACGAAGCAGTTGCGAACGTAGCCTATAAAGCCAGTGAGGTGATTGCGATTTATCCGATCACACCATCATCCAGCATGGGAGAGTTTTCAGATGCCTGGTCGGCTGCCAATAAACCAAACCTGTGGGGAACAGTCCCTACTGTGATGGAAATGCAGTCCGAAGGTGGAGCAGCCGGTGCAGTTCATGGCGCTTTACAATCCGGAGCGCTGAGCACAACGTTTACCGCTTCCCAGGGGTTGCTGCTGATGATCCCGAATATGTTCAAGATCGCCGGTGAACTGACCTCAACGGTCTTCCATGTATCTGCCCGTTCCCTGGCGATGCAGGCACTTTCGATCTTCGGCGACCACTCGG
Source organism: uncultured Chloroflexia bacterium (assembly GCA_963757065.1). Lineage (GTDB taxonomy): Bacteria > Chloroflexota > Anaerolineae > Anaerolineales > Anaerolineaceae > PNON01. The sequence goes on from CAVWQC010000007.1 coordinate 15,032, forward strand.
ATGTGATGGCCTGCCGCGGAACAGGATTTGCCATGCTGACCTCGGGCAGTGTTCAGGAAGCGCCGGATATGGCTTTGATCGCACATTCCGCAACCCTGCGCACACGTGTTCCATTCATGCATTTCTTTGACGGTTTCCGAACATCTGCCGAAGTGAACAAGATCGAGCTGTTGGATGACGAAGTGATCCGTGCGATGATCGACGATAAGCTGGTGTTCGAACACCGTAAACGCGGGCTTACTCCCGATCGCCCGGTGCTGCGCGGCACTGCCCAAAACCCGGATGTATATTTCCAGGGACGTGAGACGGTCAATCCCTTCTACCTCGACTGTCCCGAAAAAGTTCAGGCAACAATGGACGAGTTTGCCAAGCTGACCGGCCGCCAGTACCACCTGTTCGATTACTTCGGCGCGAAAGACGCGGATCGGGTTATCGTGGTGATGTGCTCAGGTGCTGAAACTGCAGAAGAGACTGCCAAATACCTGATTGATAAAGGCGAAAAAGTAGGTGTCCTCACCGTTCACCTCTACCGGCCTTTCTCAGTTTCCCATTTCGCAGCCGCGCTGCCAGCCACCACCCGGGCTATAGCAGTTCTTGACCGCACCAAGGAACCCGGCGCCAACGGCGATCCGCTTTTCCTGGATGTTGTCTCTGCCATCAATGAAGCCCTGGATAGCGGAATTGCCACTTTCAAATCCATGCCACGGGTTATTGGCGGCCGTTATGGTTTATCCTCCAAGGAATTTACACCGGCCATGGTCAAAGCAGTCTTTGACGAGCTCAAGAATGCCGAACCAAAGAATCACTTTACTGTAGGCATCAATGACGATGTGACCCATTCCTCCCTTGATTTCGATAAGAATTTCTCCATCGAAGATGAGAAAACCAAACGCTGCCTGTTCTTTGGACTTGGTGCGGATGGCACAGTTGGTGCGAACAAGAACTCCATCAAGATCATTGGCGAAGAGACCGACAATTACGCGCAAGGATACTTCTACTATGACTCCAAGAAATCCGGCACAGTAACAGTCTCGCACCTGCGCTTTGGACCCAAGCCGATCCGGGCTCCATACCTGATCAGCCATGCCCAGTTCGTTGCCTGCCATCAATTCTCCTTCCTGGAACGGTTCGATATGCTCAAGTTCGCCGTCCCGGGTGGAACATTCCTGCTTAATTCCACATTCGGTCCTGATGAAGTGTGGGCGCAATTACCGCAGGAAGTTCAAAAAGATATCGTTGAAAAGAAACTGAAATTCTACGTGATCGATGGATACAAGATCGCAGAAGCCACCGGTATGGGTAACCGGGTCAATACCATCATGCAGACCTGTTTCTTCGCCATCAGCGGCGTCCTCCCGCGAGATGAAGCCATCGAGCAGATCAAGAAATCCATCAAGAAGACGTACGGTAAACGCGGCGATGCGGTTGTCAAGCAGAACTTTGAAGCTGTTGACCATACTCTGGTCAACCTCAAAGAAGTCAAAGTTCCTGCAACTGTAGATAGCAAATTCACCCGCCGATCGGCAGTTAATGAGAAAGCTCCGGCTTTTGTAAAGGATGTCCTCGGTAAAATGATCGTTTTCGATGGGGATAATTTGCCAGTCTCTGCCATGCCCATCGATGGAACATTCCCGACTGGAACATCACAATGGGAAAAACGCAATATCGCCCTCGAGATCCCGGTATGGGAACCTGACCTGTGCATCCAGTGCGGCAAATGCGCATTTGTTTGCCCGCATGCTGTAATCCGGCAGAAGGTGTATGAACCGGCTTTGCTGGATGGTGCCCCGGAATCCTTCAAATCTTTGGATGCGAAGTTCAAAGAATTACCCGGATTGAAATTCACGATTCAGGTTGCTCCCGAGGATTGCACCGGCTGTGCACTTTGCGTCGAAGCCTGCCCGGTCAAGGATAAATCCAATGTCAGCCGGAAAGCGATCAATATGGCTGACCAGCCCCCGCTGCGCCATCAGGAAAGTGTCAACTGGGAATTCTTCCTGGGACTACCGGAAACTGACCGAACAAAATTCATCCCGACCACCATTAAAAACAGTCAGCTGCTGCAGCCGCTATTCGAGTTCTCCGGCGCCTGCGCCGGCTGCGGTGAAACACCATACGTAAAACTGGTGTCTCAATTATTCGGTGACCGGACTCTGGTAGCCAATGCTACTGGATGCTCTTCCATTTACGGCGGAAACCTTCCCACCACACCCTGGGCGCATAATAAGGAAGGCCGCGGACCAAGCTGGTCCAATTCCCTGTTCGAAGATAACGCGGAATTCGGCCTGGGTATGCGCCTTACCCTGGATAAACACCTTGAATTAGCCACCGAACTGCTGCAGGGATTCAAAGCTCAACTGGGCGAAGAATTTGTTACAACCCTGCTCAGCACCGATCAATCTACAGATGCCGGGGTAGCCCAGCAGAGAAAACTTGTGGAGGACCTAAAGCTCAAATTGAAGAAGATCGATGACCCGCGCGCCCGCAACCTGCTCTCCCTGGCGGATGGTTTTATCAAGAAGAGCGTTTGGATCATCGGCGGTGATGGTTGGGCTTATGATATCGGCTACGGCGGTCTGGATCATGTCCTCGCCAGTGGACGCAATGTCAACGTCCTGGTACTGGATACCGAAGTGTATTCCAATACCGGCGGTCAGGCTTCAAAATCCACACCACGAGCTGCAGTTGCCAAGTTCGCTGCCAAAGGAAAGGGTCTGCCAAAGAAAGATCTGGGAATGATCGCCATGGCTTACGGTTATGTTTATGTCGCCCGCGTCGCGATGGGAGCTAATGACCAGCATACCCTGAAAGCCTTCCTGGAAGCGGAAGCTTATGATGGTCCATCCCTGATCATTGCCTACAGCCACTGCATCGCGCATGGTATTGATATGCGTAAGGGTTTGGATCAGCAGAAGGCAGCTGTCAACTGCGGTTTCTGGCCGCTCTATCGTTATAATCCGGCATTGATCGATGAAGGCAAGAATCCTTTATCACTCGATTCGAAGGATCCGACCATTTCCTTTGAAGATTATGCCTATAACGAGACGCGTTACCGGATGCTGCTGCAGAGTGACGAAAGCCGGGCGGAACTACTGATGAAAGAAGCGAAGAGCGATTCTCAGAAACGGCTGGAACTCTATAAGCAGATGGCGGCCATCCAGTATAAACCATTGGAGGCTGTTGAAGCCGAAGAAAAGTAATCTGCATGTGAAATGACACCCGGATATTTTCCGGTTCGCTGAGTTGAAGGGAGTTATAGTTTGCAGGAATGCCTGTCAGCTGTATCGAGAATGTATAAGCTCACCCTTCGACTCGGCGCTTTTTTTTGAGATAATAATAAAGTAAACATGTAAGTTTCGTTCATCGGGTGAGGAGAAAATATGATTGATCTGACTACAAAATACATGGGGTTGGATTTGAAAAACCCACTGGTGGCATCCGCATCCCCCCTTTCTAAAAAGGTGGAAACAGCTAAGAAACTGGAAGAGGCTGGTGTTTCGGCGGTGGTGATGTATTCGCTTTTCGAAGAACAGATCACGCACGACAGCCGTGTATTGGATCATTTCCTGTCTTTTGGCACAGATTCCTTTCAGGAAGCCATGTCTTTCTATCCGGATATGGACCACTATAATATCGGACCGGAAGGATATCTGGAGCATATATCCAAACTGAAAAAAGCTTTGAACATCCCCGTCATTGCCAGCTTAAATGGAATTTCGTCCGGCGGCTGGGTGGACTATTCCAAAAAGATGCAGGAAGCCGGCGCTGATGCATTGGAATTAAATTTCTATTATGTACCGACCAGCCTGAAGCTGACAGCGGTGGAACTCGAAAAGGCTTATATCCAGTTGGTTGCGGATATTCGAGCCGGGATCAAGATTCCGCTGGCGGTAAAACTGAGCCCATTCTATACGGCTCTCCCGCAGTTTGCCAGTGAGATCGTCAAAGCCGGTGCGAATGCTTTGGTATGCTTCAACCGGTTTATTCAACCTGACCTGGATATTGAGAATCTAAAGATCAACCCCAACCTGATGCTTTCCACATCTGAAGAATTACGCCTGCCGCTGCGTTGGACAGCCATTCTGTATGGCAAGGTGAAGGCGGATATTGCCCTGACCAGCGGGGTGCACACCGCAGAAGATATGGTCAAAGCGATCATGGCCGGTGCAAATGTAACCATGCTGGCCAGTGAGTTGATCATGAAAGGTCCTGCCCGGGCAGCCTCCCTGCTCGCTGAATTTTCCACCTGGATGGAAGCGCACGAATATGCGTCTGTTAAGCAAATGCTGGGCAGCATGAGCCATAAGAACGTGGATGATCCAGCGGCTTTTGAACGCGGCAACTATATGAAAGCCTTGCAGAGTTTTGATAATAAACTCTTTTAAAATTCATAATCGTTTGTCCAAATAATCAATGGGTGGATATTAAAAATATCAAAAGGAACTTACTAACACCTGGCAATAACCAGCCAGGTGTATTTTTATTAAATATCCGCCTAATCGCAGTTTGAAATAGTACTATTAATTTTGAACGACAAATCCAAACCTCCCGGAATTGTCGGAAGATTGTAAGTTATCAAAAAACGATTTCGAGTATGATTAACTGATACTTAATCACGGAGCTACAATATGCGGATTTCTTCTTTCATCGCACTGGCTGGACTGATTTTTACGTTGGCGAGCTGTAGTTCACCCACGGCTTCAACACCAACTGAAGCTGCAACTACACCTGTACCATCGCCTGTTCCGACTGAAGATGCTTCCCATCAGGTACAACTGCTTGCTAAGGTTGGAAAAGGGAGAATTAATAACACCATTTATACACCGGATGGTAAGTTCATTCTGGTTGCATACGATACCGGAATTGGTGTATTGAATGCGTCTGACCTGGAGCAGGTCGATTTTTGGGATATGCCTGAAAAATCGATGAGCCTGGCACTTTTAGGCGTGAAAAATGAACTGGCTGTTTATACGAGTGATGGGACCATCCTATTCCTGGGTTTTGATCAATCAAATGGAGTCTTGAGTAATTCGAACCGGCCTGCACTAGATGCCGGGGTGCAAATTCAGTATGAGGAAAGTGAGATCAGTATCCTATCCAGTTCACCTGACGGAAAATTCCTGGCTTTTTCTGCCAGGAACATCACCAAAGTGTGGAAATTGGAAACCGGGGAAAGCCTTATTAAAGAAGGGACGATAAAACCGGACACTTATCAGTTTAGTTTTTCTGCAAATAGCAAGTATGTCTTATTGAGTATAAACAGGCAATATGCAGCATCCAATGAAACTTATTTGATCCATTTGGAAGACGGTCTGATCGCCTGGGAAAAGGATTGCACGGCAATACTGGCGGGAGGAACAGCATTAATGTATTGGACCTCTCCTGGACAATTTATCGTTGCCCCGTTATCAGATATTAAAAGTCAAACAAATAACTACTTTAACTATCCATATGACAAATTAATTTTCTCGCCCGATGGAAAACTGGGAGCAATGATCCGCTGGGATTATGGTGTGGTCCTTTTTTATACGATCGAAGGAAAACAATTTTATAACTATGAAGGATATCCTCCACAACTTGATTATACGGATATGCCAATCTATCTTACCAATGCGGGACAGGTGATTACCTACAAAAGGAATCAAGTTACAATCACCCCAGGACCGGGACAGAATTCAACGAGCTATATATATTCTTTCATAGTTTTGGACGTATATAATGCCACAATGCGAGGGAAAGAGATCACACCTGAATTTGAGATTACTTACCCAATACCTGAGGTATACACTTCACCTGACGGTCTGCACTTCGTTTATTTCAACCTTTCCTCGTTCTCCCAGGTTGACCTGGAGACGCTTGAAACTAAAACAACAACTGACGAGATCACATCCGGGGTGACCGCATTAACTTTCTCTCCAGACGGAAAAACACTTGTATCGGGACAGCAATATTTCTCGCTGTCTTTCTTCGATACAGCTAACGGATTGAATCTGACCCATGAAGAATCACTGCAAACCCCTGGTATTACTTACCGCTATCCCGGAATTAGCCGCTGGTATAGCGGTGTCACTGGTTTGGCTTTCTTCCCGGATGGAAACCAATTAGCGGCCAACACCAGCAATGGCGCTTTGAATCTGCTCACACGGGACAGCAGCCAAGCACGAGTTGAAATCAACCTGCAAGAAACCCAAATATCCACCCAAGGAAAAGGTGCTCTCGTGGAAATGATGGGACTGGCAATATCTCCCGATGGAATGTCGCTGGCAACTGGAGGATACGAAAATACGCTTCGATTGTGGAGTGATCTTAATGGGGCAGTCCCAACCTCTATAAGGATGGAAGACAGTAATCCTGAAACTGTCATAACTTATGCACCGGTAGGGAATCTGATTGCTGCCGGCACACGGAAAGGTTTCATCCGATTGTGGCGTACTGACGGCATTCTGGAAAGATCCCTCACAGGACATACCAATAGCGTGACAGGCTTGGCATTTTCGGGAAATACTCTAATATCCTCATCGGAAGATGGAACAGCACGTTTTTGGAACATGGGTGATGGCATTCAAACAAAATCATTAAAGCTGGGTGAACCAGGGACCAGCCTGGCAGTAGATAAACTCGGTGAATTGCTTGCCCTGGGTACTCAAAGTGGTAAGACATACATTTGGGATATTAAAAATAACCGCTGGTTAGGAAAGTTTCCTGGGGTTGGGATAATTCGTGCTCTAGCCTTCAGCCCGGACAGTTCTTTGCTGGCAATCGGCTCCGAAAGCGGGCAGATCCAACTATGGAAGGTGCGGCTTGATTCTGGTGAAGTTGCAGAATTTTCCGTTGGTGAACCTCTGTCTATTGATGGATCACCAAAAACCTGTAAGATGGAAGGCCGGGTAAACGGTTTTGCCGGCAGCACTTCTGTTGCGGGCGGGCAGATGCGCCTTGAATGGACAAAATCCTACTCTGGTGATTGTTCCAGCATCGATGAAAATAGCTTACGGGAAGTAGGAACGAATCCGGATCTAGCTCCACATTACTCCTTCGATTTTGAACAAAATCAGGGAAGAGGGACAAATATTTTAAATATTAAAGCAGATGTAACCCTGCCTGATGCCCCTGGCACCCATAAATATGATTGGGAATTGGTATCTCCCGATGGAGGGATATTTCCATTTTCTGCCTTGATTACAATTGCTGCTCCAATGGCAGATCTCAATTTGCCTGCACCCGTGTATTATGTGTCCGACACGAAGGCAGTTTTGCGTCTCGAGAAGGACGGCCGGACGATCACTCCGGTCATTGAAGGACCGGTGGATTGTATGGATATTTCTCCTGCTACTGGTGAGATAGCTACCTGAGCGAGGATGCAATCATCCTGGCAGACCCGAATGGAGGAAGCAGACGTATATTATTGCCTATTGGCGGCTGCCCTTCCTGGTCGCCGGATGGAACTTTGATCGGCTATACCTTAAATGGCGTAAAAGTGATCAATATTTCAACTGGTGAAATCAAGTCCCTGGCTACAGATCTGAATGCTTACGGTGTACAAAACAGGCATTATGTACGCATCCTGGATTGGTCACTTTACAGCAACAAATTCATTGCGAGTGTGGCAGGATGGGAGTACTTCGGATTAACAGTATTTGATGTACCCACAGGAGATGAATTTGGTCTCACCGGATATTCTTATCCATCCTGGAGCAGGAACGGTGAAAACATTTATTCTGCTGAATATGCAATGAATTATTATGGAGATCCTCCTTCCATAACGCGAACCAACATCTTTACCCATGAGCCAGAAATATTAATGGGAGGATCTGAAACTGAGTTGAGCGGTGGATTTGCTCCGTATGAGACCTGGGATGGCAGGTTGATGGTTTTTGCAGGGAGCTTTGCAGACCCGGAAGCAGAAACTATCTCACTTGTTGCAGCTCAAATGGATATAGGAGCACCAGGAAAGTTTACATTTGACCCGAATCCACATCCCATAACTTCACCGACTGATGTTTTGTGGTGGCCGGATGGCAGTACTGCGGTGGTTAAAACTGGCGACGGAAAAATAATGGTGACATACCCGTTTTCTTCTTCACCTAATATTATTTTACCGATCAGGGGCACGGACCTGCGCTGGAATACTTCCACTGATATCAAAATACCCACTCCTGAGCCCACATCGGAAGCAGCTATACCATCAGAATCCACATCATCAATTCATCCGGAATTAACGCCTTACACGCTTGGCTTTATTGGCTCTGATGCAGGAACAATACAGGAAATCTATGAAATCCGGGCGGATGGATCCAAATTATTGCGCCCTTACCCTTCTTTTGGGATGACCAGCCCAATTACACAAATTGCCTGGTCGGCTGATGGGCAGAAAATGGTTGCACTCAGAGAATCTGGTGAATTCTACCTAACCCGGGAGATGAATAACCAGTATTTTGATTATATAGTCCCGGAGGGACTCCCTCTTTATGCACAACCTTCCAATGGCGGAATGGTGCATGGTTTTTCATTATCGCCAAATGGACGGTATATGGCTGTGGTTTACACCCCTTATGATTCAACTACCTTTAATTGGCCTTTTGCCGAACTGCGCCTTGGTCTTAGCAACCTGGGTTTCATAGATTTGGTTGAAAACCGCTGGATCGATGTTAATATTCCTCATATTAACTCCAGTTTTGAAGGAAATGCCGCAATCCTGCTCTCACCATCCGGGTGGGCAAAAAACAACCAGGAGCTTGTGGTAACTGTCACTCAAGCCGGTAGTGAACTGACTGCACAACTCAGCAGCGGAATTGCCATGGCTTCATACCACAACGGAGCTGGAGGAGATGAGGTTACCAGCCTGATGGTTGTCAACATTTCAGGCAGTACCACGAATATCACCCTGGATGCAGATCCATGGAGTGATCCCAGCGCAGAATATCATCCCACCTGGTCCCCCGATGGACAAATCTACTTCTATGGCAACGACGACTCAGGCAATCCCGGATTGTATCGAATTCAACCAAATGGAAAAGATCGAACCCGTATCTCTGATAGCGATGTGCTATTTGTCAATTTCCCACCTTACAGTATTTGCCCGGACGGTAAAAAGATTGTAAGTCTCAGTGAACGATTACCGGATGGAACGCTGGGCTGGGCTATCACCAACCCGGACGGCAGCAGCCCAATACTTCTGCAACCGGCTGTCAGCCCGGGTGAGATGCCGGTCTGGTCACCGGACGCGAGCCGGCTGGCCTGGTTTGGTTTTGACCCGGGATTCGCACCAAAGATCAACATTATCAATGCCGATGGGAGTCGACTTACCGGATTCAATCTGCCAGGCGGGTTGTCGGGGGGCTTACAATTGGCCTGGTCACCCGATGGGGATTGGCTAACTTTCAGGTTCAGTAATGAAGATGGCGGCAGTGGATTATATGTAATTCGTCCTGACGGAACCGGAATACAGTTAATTTCGCAGGATATGCTGGACTATTCTCAAATGATCTGGTCGCCGGAGGTTTTGAGTCAGCCATGATGCCATATTGGCAGCTATTCAATGAGTGCTGCCTAAGATCATCTACAATGAGAATTATTTTAAATTCTGTAGACCTTCATAAGGGTACTAGATTTTGGATAATTAAAAGTAAGTGGGGTTGGAATAATATTATGCGGTATTGTTGTTTCATGAGATCTAGTAGAAGTTTTTTTGATAACCGCATGAATGTGCTTAATTCATAAATTCCTGATGATTAAACTAATTCTATTGATGTAGAATAATATTAGCAATGATGCTATCTAGATAGGAAAGTGAAAGTTACTAATCAAATGGAAAAGAACCCACAAAAACGGAAAGATAGTAATGGAGAAGGGAAAGATAACCCCGCATTGAGTAAGGTGATCGAGAAGAATATTCGGACGATCATTCACCTGCGCACAAAAGCCGAACATGAACGCAACCTTCAAGATCGAATTGCCGATGGTATCACTTCATTTTCCGGCAGGATGATCTTTGCGTATGTCCATATCGTCTGGTTTGTTGTCTGGATCCTGCTTAATACCGGATGGTTTGGTTTAAAACCTTTTGATCCATTCCCCTATGGACTCCTGACCATGATCGTTTCCCTGGAAGCCATTTTCCTGTCAACATTTGTGCTCATCAGCCAGAATCGCCTGGCTAAAGAGTCTGAACGCAGGGCTGATCTGGACCTACATATTGGATTGCTGACAGAGCACGAACTGACCCGGGTACTTCAAATGTTGGATGCCATTCAAGACAAGCTGGATATTGTTGATCATGAAAACAGCGACCTGGCTGATCTTGAGATGGAGACAAAGCCGGAAGATGTGCTGGCTGAGATCCAACGCCTTCAAGAGATGGAAATAAGCAGCAGGGAATAGAATGGGACATACCTCGTTGGATTCACTGAGTTTTGAAAACGATAATACATATCAAAACATTTTCGATTCCATTATTGATGGACTAATCATTTGTGATCTGGAAACAGGTAATATTGTTAAGGCAAACTCAGCAGCCAGTAAAATGCATGGCTATCTACAAAATGAATTTATTGGACAACCCATCTTATTGATCATCCATCCGGATTACCAGAAAATATTCAATAAGAACTTTCAAGCTTTTCAGTCTGGCGGATTATTTGATATTCAGGCAAAGCATATAAGCAGAAATGGTTCCATATTGTACGCTGAGTGGCACGGTACAGCATTAATATATCAGGATCGACCATGCCTGGTAAGTATTATCCACGACATCACTTTCAGGATTCAGGAAGAACAATTACTTCGCGAACATGTTGAAACGAGGACTTTAGAGCAGACTACATTGCTTAAAATCTCTCATACCCTGGCGTCCACATTGGAACTGCAGCCCGGCTTGATCCTTGACCAATTGCATGAGATCATTGAATATAACCATGGCGGATTATTCGCCTTGCAAGACTCTGCGATTGTCACCCTGGCCATGCGCGGGACTCCTTTACTGGAACAATCCAACCCCATCCACATTCCAGTTAATAAGCCCGGAAATTTTAGCTACACTTTTCAATGAGCATAAACCGATCCGGATCGCCAACCTGTGGAGCGACAACCCGCAGGCGCAATTTTTGCATTCGCTTATGGTGAATAACGGGGCTATACTGCTTGAAGGGATGCAGTCCTGGATGTGGGTACCATTGGCGGTGAAAGGAAGAATCATCGGAGGAATAGGTGTTGCTGATGCCAGGAAGAATTATTATACTGCGCATCATGCTGACCTGGCTCTCAGCGTAGCCAACCAGGCTGCGATCACCATGATCAATACTGAATTATATGGGCAAGCACAGGAACTGGCTGTTTTGGAAGAACGACAGAGCCTTGCTCGAAACCTCCATGACGCGATCAACCAATCCCTTTTTTCGGCCGGCTTGATCGCCGAAGTATTACCGCGCTTATGGGACCGGGATCAGGCTGAGGCACGGAATGCACTCGAGGATCTGCGCCGTTTGACACGCGGTGCACAGGCAGAAATGCGTGCATTGTTGGCAGAGCTGCGTCCTTCCACACTTACTGATGCTGACCTGGGTGATCTATTGCGTTTACTGGGAAATGCACACTCCGGTCGGACGAATACACAGGTCAATATTTCGGTGGTGGAAAATACACTGTTACCAGCACCGGTACAAATTGCATTCTACCGGGTGTGCCAGGAAGCGCTTTTTAATGTCGCCAAACATTCCAAGGCTAAGAATGTTGAAATTATTCTTAAGCAGGAAGGTGATACTATAAATTTGAGCATCGTGGATGATGGACTGGGTTTTGATCCTGATCAATCCATCCCGGGGCACTTTGGTGTAAACATGATGCGTGAAAGGGCAGAAGCGGTGGGAGCAAAATTATCAATCATCAGCAAACCCGGATCAGGTACAAAACTGATGATCCAATGGGTAAAAACCCCAACCAAGGAGGTTGTGTAATGGTATCCCCTATAAAGCCCATTCGAGTCATGATCGTTGACGACTACACCATGGTTCGGCGTGGACTGACAACCTTCTTAAAAGCTTATGATGACCTTGAACTTGCAGGAGAAGCTGAAAGTGCCGAATCAGCCATCACACTTTGTGCTGAAGTGTTGCCGGATGTGATCCTCATGGATATGGTTTTACCGGCGATGGATGGTGCGACAGCTACTCGTATCATCAGGAAGCAGTTTCCACAGGTTCAAGTCATTGCACTGACCAGCTTCAAAGAAGGCGACCTGATAAAGAATGCATTGGAAGCCGGGGCAATTGGTTATCTGCTTAAAGATGTATCTGCCGATGATCTAGCCCGGGCGATCCGGGCTGCGCATTCCGGAAAGGCAACACTCTCCCCCGAAGCCGCCGAAGTTCTTGTCCAGGCAGCACATCAGCCGCCTCCGCCGGGTTTGGACCTTACGGAGCGGGAGAGGGATGTTTTAGCCCTGATGATCGAAGGCTTGAACAATACACAGATCGCTGGAAGGCTGCATGTAAGCCCATCCACCATTAAATCCCATGTCAGCAATATTTTATCCAAACTAGGTGTCGCCAGCCGAACAGAAGCTGTAACTCTTGCACTTCGCAACCATATCATAGTCTGATATACGCATATCTCCCCCAAGTGGAGTAGAACCACACTCCCCGACTGAAGGATGAAGCCGGGGAGCGTTCATTATATGATTAGATTCCAAAAGGTAATTATTGTGTAGAGAATCATAAATCAACCTTACAGGTAAGGTATCAGGACAATCGGTATCCTTATTACCGGGAAAGAATTAGTGATCAGTGGAAACGACAATTGAACATGTACCCAAACACATAAAAAAAATATTGTATGGGGTGAAAGAATTATCTCTGACAGATTCAGAGCTTCGTTACCGCCGCTTGTTTGAAACATCTCAGGACGGGATATTAATCCTGGACGCTCATTTAGGAACAATTATTGATGTAAACCCATACCTGGTCCATATGCTGGGATATACACGACAGGAGTTTTTAGGGAAAAAAATATGGGAAATGGGTGCATTTATAGATATTAAAGCATCGCAAGTCTCGTTCGAGGAGCTTCAAAAGAATGAATACATCCGATATGAAGATCTGCTCCTTACTTCAAAAAGCGGTAACCTGATTCAGGTTGAATTCATAAGCAATGTTTATCTTGTCGGTGATGAAAAAGTAATCCAATGTCAGATTCGGGATATAACAGAGCGAAAATTGATACAGCTTGCACATGAAAAGAATGAGAAGAAATACTATGATCTGGTTAATCAAAGCCCGGAAGGTGTATTCATTATCGAATTATCCGGAAATATATTAACAGTCAATACAGCCATGTGTAATCAGCTTGGTTACAGTCAGGAGGAATTTCTTGTTTTGACCATTTGGGATATTATCCCTGACAAATATTTGGACCAATATAAGATTAGCATTACTAAAATATTAGAGGGAAACAGCCTGGAAGAAGTGGCAGAATACAAGATCCAGGGAAAAGATGGGAAGATATCTTACGTAGAGATCTTATCAGCGCCACGTTATAGTGGTGAAGATATAATAGGATTTCAGGGAATTGCACGTGATATCACCACACGCACAGCCAGCAAGGAACAGATTCAACGCCAAGTTCATTACCTATCAGCTTTAAGCGGGATCGATAAAGTCATTGCGGCGAATTTTGATCTTGAACTCAGTCTTTCTCAAATTCTCAACCATATTGTTAAAGAACTATCAGTTGATGCGGCCGACTTCTTAATATTTAATCCGAGCAGGCAACTGCTGGAATTCTGTGCCGCCCGTGGTTTTTACAGCAGGGTTATCAGGAATACACAATTACATCTAGGGGAGAGTTATGCCGGTCGTGCTGCGCAACAACGCCAAATTATTCACATTTCAAATCTAAAAACTATAACAGACACACAGTTATTCGAGACGATTATTTCTGAAGATAGTTTTGTCAGTTATTTTGGCCTGCCGTTGCTAATGAAGGGTGAGATAAAAGGAGTATTGGAAATCTTTAATCGCACCTTACTCGAACCAGATGCTGAATGGTACGATTTCCTTAATACTCTGGCTGGACAGGCATCCATAGCGATAGAGATTGCCACACTTTTTGAGAGTCTTCAACATTTCAACAATGAATTGACCCTGGCCTATAATGCTACGATTGAAGGCTGGTCGCATGCACTTGACTTACGTGATAAAGAGACGGAGGGACATACCAGACGGGTAACTGAATTGGCCATGAAACTCTCGCGTGCTTTTGGTTTAAGTGAGGCAGAACTAATACAAATCCGTTGGGGAGCATTGTTGCACGACATTGGAAAGATGGGTGTACCGGACTCCATTCTACATAAACCCGGGCCTTTATCAGAAGATGAATGGGTGGTTATGAAAAAGCATCCTACCTTCGCATATGAGATGCTCGCACCAATTAAATATATGCGATTGGCTCTGGATATTCCATACTATCATCACGAAAAATGGGATGGCACTGGTTATCCTTTTGGATTAATAGGACCACAGATCCCCCTGGTGGCACGCATCTTTGCGGTGGTGGATGTCTGGGATGCTTTGCATTCCGACCGCCCTTATCGATCTGCATGGGCAGAGGAAAAAGTACGTGAACATATCATGAACTCTTCTGGAACACACTTTGACCCCCAGGTAGTAAATATTTTCATGCAGCTTCCCCGTTAATCCCTTTTCTCCCCCAACTGATGTAGATAAATACTCCCCTTATGCTGGATGCGGTAGGGGAGTATTGGTCGTATTATGATCTTATGCCATTTCTATACGGCAGGTTTTGTCAAATAAGCAGCTAATGGATGTACTTTAAGAATGTAAAACTTGGCAGTTCAAAGGAAATGCTATCAGGATCAGACCAACTGTTATATAGCTGAATCGTTTGGATGCTGGAATATGTTATAAAGTAATTAACTAACATTATCTGCTTATTCGATCATAAGGAAGATATTCTACTTACTCAAATCTATGATATTGTCTGGTAGTCAGGAAAGGTTTTATGAAACAAAGGGAAATGGAATTAGAAGACCTTTTTCGGGATTTCCAAACAACATTTAACCAGGCCAAACCGGAAGAAAAGAATAGTGTAGCGGCTCAGATGCGTCTATGGATGGGGGAACTGGTCGATAAGCCAGGCATACTGAATCCCGAAAACCACATCGAAGAAGAACCAGCAGCTATTGAAGATTCCGTTATAAATTCACAAAGTATCTTTCAGCATAATAGTCTGGATTCCATCCAACGGAATATGCAAAACCTGATGGATCACGAAATTCATTTCAGGCAAATAACTGAGAACATAGAGCAAGTATTCTGGCTGCGCGATATTCGATCCGGCCGCATTCTTTATGTAAGCCCCACATTTGAGAAAGTATGGGGGTATCCCAGAGAAAGCCTTTACGCTGATCCATCCATCCTGATTGAAAGCGTCCACAAGGAAGACCGGGTGCAGGTGATGACCGCCAACCCCCTTAATGTAAACAAGCCAATCAACCAGGCTTACCGGATACAAACGGCAGACGGCAGCATACGATGGATCTTTGCGCGAACATTCCTGATCAGTAATGAGGGCGAAGAATCTGACCTTTTGTATTGCATTGCCCAGGACATCACCGACCAGAAGCTGGTTGAGCAAACATTACGTAAAACACTTGACCGCACTCGTGAACAGTTTGAGCTTAGCCGCAGGATGAGCCAGGCCAGAAAGCCTGAATCTGTACTAAAAACATTAATGTCTGCCCAGGAGCTGCGTTCTGCCCAACGGGCAGCTCTACTCTTTTTTATTGATCCCAAGACAGGTCCATTCAAGGGTGTGGAACTGACGGCTGCCTGGCAATCCAACCAGCACGTTGCTCCATGGCCTGGTGAAGCCAACATATTTGAAGAACCTTCTTTATGGAAAATGTTCCAACCAAACCGGACGGTTGTTGTCACAACGACACAATCTGACCCGCGTATACCACCGGGTGTTCGCAAACTATTAATGGAAGGGCAATTTAAAACCCTGGTTATTTTTCCGATGTTTGCATCGGGGGAATGGCTCGGATGCCTGTTACTTTTTTACGAGCAGGAGCAGCATTTTGAACCGATTGAACTGCGCCATTTGAAAGTGCTTGTCAGCCAGGCAACGATCACCCTCTATAACCTGCAACTGCTTGAGGTGGAGGAAGAATCACGCCACGATGCTGAACGAGCCAATGAGATAAAGACCGAGTTTCTGGCAATGATCACCCATGAACTTCGTACCCCATTGACGTCCATCATCGGGTTCACGACCACATTGTTAGCGGATGATGTCGCCTGGGAGCCGGATGAGCAAAGTGATTTTTACCAGACCATTCTGCGGGAAGCCAACCGGCTGCAGGAACTCATTGATCATCTGTTGGATCTCACCCGACTGGAAGCAGGAATGCTGCCTATTGTGCAGGAATCCCATACATTACAGGAAATCGTAAATGATGCCTTGCCGCAATTACATAGCTTGACAAGCGCGCAGACACTTACCATTCAGTCAACTGATGATCTTCCCCCGGTTTTCGTTGATGCAAAACGGATCGCACAGGTACTTGTCAATCTGGTGCGAAACTCAGCCACATACTCCCCTGAAGGGACTGAAATAAACATCTCAGCCAGTGTTCGCGGAGATTTTATCCAGCTCAATGTCAGCGATCATGGACCGGGTATTCCATCTGACGAACATAAAAGAGTGTTTAAAGCATTTAAGAGAGGACAATTCGCTGAGTATGGTTCATCACAAGGTGCAGGATTAGGATTGGCTATTTGTAAAGGATTGGTTGAAGCCCATGGCGGCCGGATTTGGATCAAGAAGAAATCCACTCCGGGAACGACCATCTCCTTTACGATCCCACTCGATCCCATACATTCTGCAGCGGTTATGGCTGAAGAAGGACGGTAGATCATGGGAAATATATTGATTGTTGAAGATGATCCCAGCATACGCAAACTGGTGAAGGTCAACCTGATGAAACGAGGTTATACTGTCACCGAAGCGGAGGATAGCCACAGAGCGATCGCCTTGTTTCAAGAGGTTTCCGTGGATCTGGTCCTGCTTGACCTGATCCTTCCCGGTCTGTCAGGCGTCGATGTGTGCAAATGGATCCGGTCCAGATCGGATATTCCCATCATCATCTTAAGTGCCAGATTGGAAGAGGATCTTAAAGTGGCTGCACTGGATGCCGGGGCTGATGATTATGTGACCAAACCGTTTGGCCAGGAAGAATTACTGGCGAGGGTGCGGGCATTCCTGCGCCGGTCTTACGTTTCGGCGAAAACCAATGATGCAAGAATTCAGATCGGAGAACTTTCCATTGATCTGGAGGCACGCCGTGTCTTCATCGGAGAGGAAGATCTTCACCTCACCCGCACCGAATATGCCATTCTCGCCGAATTAACTCACCGTTTGGATGCCATCGTCACCCATGATGAGCTGTTAACTGAGGTTTGGGGTCCGGAGTATCGCGGCTCCAGCCATTATTTACATACATATTTAGGACGTTTGCGCAAAAAACTGGGGGATTATAGCGAACTGCTTGAAACTGTTCCCGGTATGGGTTACAACATGCACTCGAAGAAAATTTTCTAGTCAAACCCAATAATTTATATAGATATTTTATAGATTGTATTAGGGACAAAGATAGCCCCTTTCGAATAGGATGGTATTGTAGGAAAAATCCATCTACTGAAAGGAAGCTACATGGATCTTAATCGTAACAACGGCCACAATCCAAAGTTGCGGGTCCTCATCCAACCGAATATCGGTTTGGGTAGCGATGCTCGCGACCCAGTTGTGGAAATCCTCCATAAAACCCTGGCCGACGAAGCCGTCCTGACATTAAAAACGCGAAGCGCCCATTGGAATATGACCGGACCCGGTTTCTTCGAACTGCATAACCTGTTTGAAACCCAATACGAACAGCTCAACCGTAGTTGTAATGAGATAGCAGAACGCGCCCGTATGTTGGGCGGTGTTTCGCTTGGCAGCTTCGACGAATATCTGAAACATACCCGGCTCGAAGAACAACCAGGAAATGTGCCGGATGTCCTGCATCTGTTAGCGGACCATGAAACTGTTATCCGATTCTTGCGAGAGGATGCGAGAAAATGTACTGAGGAATATGAAGACGAAGGCACATTTAATATGCTGGTGGAAAAGATCCGCTTGCATGAACAGATGGCCTGGATGCTTCGTTCCATTATCGAAAACGAACCTGTACATGGCGAAAGCCAGGAAGGAATTATTAAAAATGAATGATCAACAGTTAAATAACAAAGTCCGCAAGGATGCTGACAGAATTATCAAGGATATCAACACACTTGTAGGAGATTCTTCCAATCGATTGAGCAGATTTGAAGATGACGTGAACCAGGTCGCAGGTAAGGCGAAGGAAGATATTAATTCATGGGTAGAGGAAGGTGTCTCTAATTTCGAAAGGATGACAGGAAACGTAAAGGATTCCGTTGCCGACAAAGCGGCCATATTAAGGAAGGATGTTAAGCGGGGTATGAAACAATATAACAATAAAGCGCAGGAAGTGGCTGACAAGATCCCCGGTGGTTTCAGCGAAAGTGCTGCCAAGTACCCCTGGGTGGTTATATCTCTTGGCCTGGCTTTAGGTTTCTTCCTGGGTATTTTACTTAAACCCTCCCGTCATACTATTTAAGACTCGAGCATATGAGAAGCTAAGAAGGAGAAAAAAATGAACAACAATGTATTTCAAGGTAAGTGGAAACAAATGCGCGGCCAGGCAAAAGTCTGGTGGGGTAAATTCACTGATGACGACCTGGAAAAAGTAGATGGCAATCTGGATAAATTAACCGGCCTTCTTCAGGAAAAATATGGATATACCCAACAGCAGGCCGAAGACGAAATCGAAAAGAGGACAAAATGACTGACTATAAAGAAGTAAGAACCACAGAACATGAGCAAGGAAAGGAATTGCGTCTCGCAACCTTTAAAGCCACGCAGATCATCTGGCTGCTTTTGGTGCTGCTGGAAGCCGGACTGGCATTGCGTGTAGTCTTCAAATTGATCGGTGTCAATGCGAATAATGCCTTTGCATCATTCCTTTACGGAACAACCGGAATATTCGTAGCACCCTTTGCGTCATTGTTTCCAGCGCCTTCTGCCGATGGAATGGTTTTGGAAATATCCACCATTCTGGCAATGATCATTTACGCGCTGATATTCTGGGCTCTTGAACGGATAGTATATGTAGTTTTCTACCGTCCGCGTGGACCAAGGACTGTAAATCAGACGATGGTAGCTGAGCATACTCCTGTACAGGCACCATTAGGTGTGAGCCAAACAAGTACGACAACCCAGGCTCCCAATGGAGCCACCAGCCAGACAACAGTAACTGAGCGTACAGATCCACAAATACCGCGGTCACTTTAGCCGCTGTATTGGTAAATATCTCCGGTTTTACGAGTAAATTTTAAAAACCGGAGGTATACCAATGCGAAAGGAGATTATTAATGAACCTGTTCAATTTCATTGTATGGCTATCGGCCGGGGCAGTTGTAGGTTGGTTTGCCAGCCGGATGGTTCAGGCAGAAAAGAAACGAATCTACGTTCCAATGTCTAGCGTATATCACAGCTCTTCGAAGAAATAGACCCTGGTATTTTGGGGTTGGAACAATATTTTCAAATAGTATAAAAACGATTTTGAAGATCTATCTAAATGATGTACCAGAAATAAACACACGGTATTCCGTGAAAAACAATCAATTACAAAGGAGATAAAGAATGAACCTGCTTATATATCTACTCGTTGCTGCGGTAATCGGCTGGATTGCAACAGAAATTATGCACGACCGTTCCAACCTGCTGATCAATATCATTGTGGCGGTCGTTGGCGCTTTCCTGGCTGGATACTTCCTTAGCCCAATCTTCAAAGTGGGAACGATCAATGATGCGATCACCGTTCCAACCATGTTGGTCACGTTATTGGGATCGGTCATCCTTCTGGCGATTGTCAGGCTTTTCAGACGCCGACGCTAAACCAGCAGCATTGGCTTTGAGAGACCTGGAACGACGTGCGTTCACCACAAACTGCCTTTCCCCGGTAAGAAAAGTATTATCTACCACCAGGAACACACTACCGGGTGGTAATCAAAAGATCATTCAATCGATCAATATAAAGGAGAAAACTTATGTTATGGACTATCGTAGTAATTCTAATTGTTTTGTGGGCACTCGGCTTTTTCGGCCGGAACATCAGCTCAAGCTTTCCCAAAACTGGTAATTGGGTGCATGTTCTGATCGTGATCGCGGTCATCCTCATTATATTGAACCTATTGAAGGTGATTTAAACCTTTTAGGGAGATTTAGCAGCCAGTTGTACCCAGTTGATGAATTAGGCAGCATCAACTGGCAGCATTACAAAACGATCAGGTGACTAATCGATCAACCAGGTGAATTAATAAATTGGATCATATATTCGCCTTCGGTTTAATGAGATCAACTGGAAACCTGATCGTTTAGTATTATCAAAATTTTCACTGTTCCGGAAAGCTCAGCGTTCAATGTCTCATGATGAATTTATCGGAGATTGGTTTGGCCAGGCATAAAATGAAATGAATAAAGGAGAATATCATGAAAAAATGCGAAGAAGTAATGACCAAAAACCCAATTTGCTGCTTACCAGATGACAATGTTGGGAAAGTAGCAGAAATGATGAAAAAAACAAACATCGGCTCGATACCGGTGGTGGAAAATGAACAATCTCGAAAACTGGTTGGGATTGTGACCGATCGGGATCTGGCGATCAAGATAGTTGCCGAAGGCCGGGATGCCAAATCTACAAAAGTTGAAGCTGTTATGACTCATAAAGTCGTTACCTGCCATCCTGATGATGAATTGCAAAAGGCCCTGGAAGCAATGTCTGAACATCAATTACGCCGTATTCCCATCGTTGACAACAATAACAAGATCCTGGGGATAATTGCCCAGGCGGATGTAGCGGTACGGGTAAATCAGCCAGAGAAGACGGCTGCAGTTGTTAAGGAGATTTCGGAATCCAACGAGAAGTAAGGGTTCTGTTTATATATTACAAGCACATTCAGCTTGACCAGAGTGAAGTTTGATTACCATTGATGAATATTTATCTGAGTGATTGAAAGAATAGGGACGACTTGGAGTTAAACCTACCACAGCCACAGAACCCCTGGACATTTAGACGGGTTGTTTGGGCAACTCTCGTTATTGTTTTGATAGCCGCAGGTTTTTGGCTGCTATTCCGGTTTTACCAGGTCGTCTTTATTCTGTTTATCTCTATCGTAATGGGCACGGTGATCAGGCCGGTCGTGACATGGCTGCACCACCTGGGACTTCCCCGTATGGCCGGGGTCATTCTTGTTTTCCTTCTGCTGTTCTCCCTTTTAGTCGGTTTCGTTTTGTTATTATTTCCATTGATAGTTGAACAAGGAATCACTGTCGCTGCGGCTGTTCCGGGTTATTACCAGGGACTTCGCGAATGGATGGCGCATATTCCCAATCAATTTATTGTCCGGTTAAGCGATTTTCTACCAACCGTATTGCCAGGTTTGAAACCAGTGCAGCAAACTGGGGAACAGATCCTTGCTTCTGCTGCGCAAGCTTTGGATTATATATCCATGGTGGTGAGGGTACTCTTTGTGGCTACTGCCATCCTACTCCTTGCTTTTCATTGGACACTTGATGGACCCAAGATTATTCAGGCGATATTGCTGCTTTTTCCCAAAGACCATCGTAAAAGCTACAGCGATCTGATTTCCTCTATGGAATCAAAAGTTGGATTCTATATTGCCGGACAGAGTGTTCTTTGTTTGATCATAGGAGTCCTGGCTTTAATTGCATACCTTATCATTGGATTACCAAATGCTCTGGTATTAGCTCTAATTGCCGGCGTATTAGAGGCAATTCCAATGGTTGGCCCATTATTGGGCGCAATACCAGCTGCAGTAATTGCATTGTCCATTTCCCCCTCCAAGTTGATCTGGGTAATTGTAGCAACGATTATCATTCAACAGATCGAGAATAGCCTGCTCGTTCCGCGTGTCATGCGGAAAGCAGTGGGGGTTAATCCATTTGTTTCCCTTCTGGCAATTTTTGCCTTTAGCTCCCTGTTCGGTATTGCGGGAGCGCTGATGGCAATACCGATTGCAGCCATTATTCAATTGTTGCTTGATCGATTTATTTTTCATCCAATCGCTATTGAACCGGAGGAGATCTCACCAGGACGGGACATAGCCAGTCGGTTAAGAAATGATGCAAATGATCTGGTTAATGATCTTCGTAGACAAGCCAGGCTTCAAAAAGGCGGCAATGATCACCGGATCAAGCAGATCGATCAAGTGATGGATGAAATTGAATCCATTTCAACTGATCTTGATACTTTACTCGCACAGGTCCACACTTCTGGTGAATCATGACGAAACAATTAGCCATTTATGGTACAGCAGTCATGACAACATTGCTGGCATTATTGATTCTATGGCAGTTTCGAATTGTCGCCATTTACGTTTTGATCTCGCTCACATTAGCAGCCGCAATTCGACCGCTGGTTCAGCGGTTGGTTGGACGAGCAATCATTATTCGCATTGTTTGGATCTTGCTTTACATTCTGGTCCTGAGTAGTTTCGTCTTTATATTATTCCTGACAGGCAAAGCCATTGTTTCTGAAATTCAATTTATTTCCCAAAACGCTTCTGTCAGGGATGCGTGGCTGGTCCCGAGTTGGCTGCAAGGCACTACTTTCCAAAAAACAATATTTGCACGGATTCCATCTCCGAGTAAACTTTTCGACGCAGTTACAGGAGCACAGGGACAGCTTGTACTGCCGGCAATGCTGGGCTTTTTCCAGGGTATCGGTGGTGTTCTGAGCGGGGTTTTCGTCATTCTTTTCTTAAGTATTTATTGGAGTGTCAATCAGGTCCATTTTGAGAGACTATGGCTTTCACTTTTGCCATCCGGTCAACGCAGACAGGCAAGAGGTGTTTGGCGTACCGTGGAACCGGACATCGGTGCTTACATACGCAGCGAGATGATCCAAAGTCTACTGGCAGGGTTGTTATTTGGGCTTGGGTCATGGCTACTTGGATCTCCGTATCCTGCATTGCTTGCGTTGGCTGGAGCTTTAGCCTGCCTTATTCCCGTGGTTGGAGAAGCGTTGGCTATCATCATCGTGATATTGGTGGGTCTGATGACAAGTGTTCAACTAAGCCTGTTTACTGCACTCTTTGCTTTAGTGGTTTTGATCTCGATGCGAATATGGGTCAAACCCCGCCTATTTAACCGCGGATGGGATAATCCCATTTTGACTGTTATTCTGATCATTACCATGGCAGATGCTTTTGGTCTTGCCGGCGTTATCGTGGCACCACCGTTATCAGTAATTTGCCAAATCTTATGGAGTCGCCTGGTAAGTCACCGTATGGTATCTGGAGACGCTACACAGCTATCCGATATTAAAGAACGGCAGGAACGATTAAAGGAATTAATCGCAGCGATGGATGAACCACCACCGCCTTTGGTGCCCAGCAGCATGGAGCGTCTGAATCATCTGATCGGGAAAGCTGAACCCATTTTACAGACGGTTCCCATGGTCGAATCTTCTGATCCATTACTTCAAGTTTCAACCAATCCAGAACAGAAAGAATAAAATGGCAGCGCCAAAAATTATTAATAATCTGGCGTTGTTTAAGCAGAAAAGCTTAACCTGGGCACGCCAAATTGATCAAAGGACACATGGAAGATTAGGAATCTTGACAGGGGCAGCCAGTCAAACATTTATGCCTGATTCCGTGATCACAGCTGCAGCCATTGCGTATTTTGCGGTCATTTCCCTCTTTCCACTCACCCTGCTGACCATAGCCATTGCCAGTTTCAGCCTCGGTTCAGCGATGGATCAAAATCTGATCATCCAAAGGTTAGAGTTTATTGCGCCTGCACTAGGCCAGCTATTGGGTCGGAATATTGACGAAATAATTAAGGCTCGCGGTCCTATGACAGGCTTTGCATTAGTTGGCCTGGTTTGGTCAACCTCAACAATTTTTTACACACTTAATCAGACCATGAATGTGATTTGGGGTAATAAACGAAGAAGGCCTGTTTGGAAACAACGAGGTCTTGGGATTTTGGTGGTTCTGGCCTTCGTTGGTCCGGTTCTCATCTTCACCTCTTTTGCAACAAGTATGATCGCTAATCTCCGAACATGGCTGCCCAACCAAATCATGCCCATAGGTGACGGCATTAGCTTTCTCGTAGCCATCCTGCTGGATTTTGCATTATTCATGGTGATATATATGATTCTTCCCCATGGAGCTTCAACATGGCGTGAAGTTTTACCTGGTGCGGTCTGGGCTGGTCTGCTCTGGGAACTGGCCAAGCGAGCCTTTTTGCTTTTTATTTCCACCTATATTTCTGTTTCAAACCTGATCTATGGCTCGGTAGCAGCAATAATTGCCTTTCTTACATGGGCATACCTGAGCGGGAGTATCTTTCTCTTTGGTGCGTTCTTGAGCGTTGCTTATTACAGGTTAAAGCACCAACCAGATCCTGCCGCTCAAACAATCATTACAAAAAGCGTTGACCCAAATTTATAAGTCTTTCAATCACTTATAATTAGGACAGTAGAAAGATAAATAGGATCGGCTATGAAAGAAATAACTGAAGCGAAACCCAGTATTACAAATAAACACCGGATGCGAGCAAAGTTGATCTTTAATCCCGGTTCAGGGACAACCGGCGATTCACCTGTTCAACTCCTGGATGTCATTCGGGAAATGCAAGCCTGGAAACTCGTACCGGAAGCTTTCCTGATCGAACCGGGCTGCGATTTGCCGGGAGCAGTCAGGCAAGCCCTGGAGCAGGGTTTTCGCATGTTCGTGGTTTGCGGAGGTGACGGCACCATTTCGGCTGTTGCCAGAATCCTGGCGGGAACAAAGGCAACACTGGGGATCATTCCCATCGGCACTCAAAATAATACTGCCCTCAGCCTGGGAATCCCTTCGGACATTCCATCTGCCATTGCCATTCTGCGAGCTGGCCGGCGTATCAAAGTAGATGTCGGGATGGCAAGTTGTGGAGGAATTAACACTCCATTCCTGGAAGTTTGCTCTGTAGGGTTGGTCTCGTCCCTTTTCCCATCTGCCGATGATATTCAGCATGGAAATCTGGCCAGAGTCGGCGATTTCCTGGCAACACTGACCGCTTCTCCACCCGCAGAGATACAGCTTTATTTAGAGAAAAAGAAGAAAATACAAAGTAAAGGTCACGTCGTGCTGGTCTCCAATATGCCAATTATCGGGCTGCATTATCAGGTTGGAGCTGCAGAATCCTATAATGATGGCTTACTGGATGTGCTTTTCTTTGCGGAGCTATCCAAACTGGATCTTTTGGCATATGTTTTCCAGGGAGTGGGTGAAGGAAAGCCGGAAGACTCCCGCATTCAGCACTACCATGTGCGCAGGGTTGAGATAAACACAACCCCTGCGATGCAAGTGATGGCGGATGGATCACCCTTAGGTGAGGGGACGGTACGGATCGAAGTACGAAAACGAGTTCTGGCGATGATGGTTGGGGAACAAGTTTCAGAGAAGCAGTCAATGCCAGAAGAGCAAATTGGATAACGAATAAATGGTAGAAAAATCGTATAAAACGAAAACTCTCGAGGCGTGGAGTCGATTTTCCACTTGGGTAAATCTACACCAACCTATATCCCGGCTGACGATCATTACAGTCGTGATGATCTTGTTCCTGATCTTTTTGCCTGCGTATATCAAAACCTATTTTTGGCATGGGCTGCAGTCTCACAGAGTACTTGCAATGATGCTTTTGATATTTATAATGCTGGCGGTATCACTGGTATGGTCGGCTGGTCAACGGTTGGACGCCCGGGTTTTCTTGCTGCTAAATTTGAGGGGGTCGCGCCCACTCTGGTTGGATAGACTCATGCTGGTATTTACCCAGGTTGGCAGTGGATTCTTTGCAATGGGACTGGCATTGACGTTATATTTATTTGGTCCGCGTTTACTGGGGTATGAACTTATGCTGGGGACATTGTCATTATGGATGGTGGTCGAAATCTTAAAACTGATTGTCAATCGATCCAGGCCATTTATTCGTTTGACCCAGGCACGCGTGCTTGGGCTGCGGGCACTCGGGCGGTCTTTTCCCAGCGGGCATACCAGCCAGGCTTTCTTCATGGCTACCCTGGTGACCCAATACTTACACGCAAATGCCTGGATAGCTTTACTGCTTTATGCTTTAGCATTGATAGTTGGAATCACCCGGATGTATGTCGGGGCGCATTACCCGCGGGATGTTTTGGCCGGGGCGATTTTGGGCAGTGTCTGGGGTTTTCTGGGAGTAATTGTTGAAGGTTATTATTTGTGATCGATGATTGTAAAGAAAATTACGAGGAACTTACTTCGTAATTTTCTTTACAATATGTTTTCAACTGAATATTGCTGTGACTCTTCTCAAGATAAAAGAGAATAATGAAATGGACGGAAAAGAACGTCTATAGAAACAAGTCAAGTTATCCATCATTTGACTGATTTATCGATTCAAACCAGGGTTTTTTATGGAATATCCCCCAAAAGGCGGAGAAGAATACTCTTTACGTGATGGATGCATCTGTGCGTGAATTATGATAAGCTAAATTGGCGCAATTTATTTGAATGTATTTACTGATAATCCAGGAGCCAGGGAATAATGGGTCCAACTAATATGAAAACAAAATCCAAAGAAAGTACACCTTTAATCGAGTCAAAGTTAAGAAAATCGGAACTTCGCTACCGACGCCTGTTTGAAGCAGCCCAGGACGGGATATTGATCCTGGATGCTGTGACAGGCATGATCGAGGACGTAAACCCGTATCTGATAAACATGCTCGGCTATACCCGTCAAGAGTTCATCAAAAAAAAGCTCTGGGAAGTTGGCGCGTTCAGGGATATCGAAGCCAGTCAGGAAGCTTTTGAAGCATTACAGAAAAACGAATACATTCGTTATGATGACTTACCTCTTAAAGCAAAAAATGGAAGATTATTGCAGGTGGAATTCGTAAGCAACCTGTATCTTGTAGGTGACGAAAAAGTCATCCAATGCAATATCCGTGATATCACCGAGCGTAAGCGGATTGCGAAAGAACTGGCTGAGAATGAAAAGAAATACACCGATCTGGTCAATCAAAGCCCGGATGGAATTTTCATTATTGATCTGGAAGGAAAATTTTTATCAGTAAATGATGCAATTTGTAAGGAACTTGGATTCAGCCAGGATGAATTTCTTGAATTAACTATTCAGGATATTATCCCTGAACAGTATAAAACTCAGTACAAAAAAAGGATGAAGAGAATTCTTAAGGGAAAAAATTTTGATGAAGGAGCAGAATATGCTCTTCATGGAAAAGATGGAAAGACACATTATGTGGAAGTCGTATCTGCACCACATTACAAAGGAAAGAACATTATTGGTATTCAGGGAATAGCCCGTGATGTTACGACACGGAAACGGGCAGAAGAAGACCTGCAATCATCAAAGCAGATCCTGGAAGGGATAATCAATGCGATTCCAGTTCGTGTTTTTTGGAAGGATAAAAATTTAGTCTATTTGGGATGTAATGAGATATTTGCCCGCGATGCAGGCTTTAGCGAACCCAAAGATATCATCGGGAAAGATGATTTTCAGATGGGTTGGCGAGATCAGGCGGAATTGTACCGTAAAGATGACCGCCAGGTTATTGAGGGAGGAGCTTCAAAACTGCTCCTGGAAGAACCCCAAACAACTCCCGATGGGAATACCATCACTCTTCTAACAAGCAAGGTACCTCTTCGAAATTCTACCGGGGAGATCACGGGTTTAATTGGAACATATTTGGATATCACTTCACGGAAACATGCTGAGGATGAACTGCGGCAAAGCCACGATATGATCGTTAAGCTTACTGCCCAGGTACCTGGAGTGGTGTATCAATTCAGGTCATGGCCAGATGGAAGATCTGCCTTTCCTTTCGCAAGCGCGGGTATGAATGATATCTACGAAGTGACCCCCGAAGAAGTGCAGCGAGGATGCCACCCCGGTTTACAGCCGACTCCACCCTGACGATTATGACCGGATTGTCGAATCAATAGCAGAATCAGCTCGTAACTTGTCGCCATTCCATTGTGAGTTTCGGGTGATCCTTCCGCGTCAGGGTTTGCGATGGCGGTTATCTGATGCTTTACCGGAACGAATGGAAGACGGAAGCACATTGTGGTACGGGATCATTTCGGATATCTCTGAGCGAAAAATTGCAGAAGAGGTACTGATGCGGGAGAGAAGGGATTACCAAACCATTATCGACACTGCACCTGTAATGGTCGCATACAAAAGCAGGGATGATCATTTTATCAAGGTGAACTCCGCTTTTGCTGATTTCATGGGATTACCTCCGGAACAAATCATCGGGAAGACGACTTTCGAACTTATCAAACAGCAGGATAGTTGCTCAGTTAGGCCGGGACAGCGATCTTGAAGTGATGAAGACAGGTAAACCAATTTTGAATAAATTGATCAAATGGTCGGGTTTTTCCAGCAAGAAGGAGATCTGGGCGACTTTTTCAAAGCTGCCTTTTAAAGATGCAGATGGAAATATCATTGGTACAGTCAGTTTTATCAGTGATGTGGACGACCGAGTGAAAGCAGAGAATGCTTTGCGTGATAGCGAGGAACGCTTTAGAGCATTAATTGAAAACAGCAATGATGCCATAACCTTATTGGATGCTGAGGGAAAAACCATTTATGACAGCCCGGCAGCGCCAGGCATGTTGGGGTATGGTCCGGAAGATTGGATCGGAAAAAACGTGTTCGAACTGCTTCACCCGGATGATTCAACCAGGATTCTGGGGGTGTACCAGGAGCTGGTAAGAACCCCGGGGAAACGTTTAAGCGACACTTTCCGGGTGCGGCATAAGAATGGAACCTGGCTATGGTTGGAGATGGTGGCGACGAATTTGCTTTCGGAACCCAGTGTAAAGGCAATCGTGCTGAATTACCACGATACTACCATGAGAAAATTGGCAGAGGAAGCCCTGGTAAGTAGCGAGGAGCGTTATCGCATGACGCTTGAAAGCATGATGGAGGGCTGCCAGATCATAGGTTTTGATTGGCGTTATCTCTTCGTTAATGATTCTGCAGCCAGCCAGGGGAAGCTAAAGAAAGAGGATTTGCTGGGCCACAAGATGATGGAGTGTTATCCTGGCATAGAGAAAACTCCTATGTTCCTGGAGTTACAGCGTTGCATGATACAGAGGACATCTCACCAGATGGAAAATGAGTTCACTTATCCGGATGGCACCAGGGGGTGGTTTGAATTGAGCATACAACCTTCACCAAATGGCATCTTCATTCTTTCCACCGAAATCACCGCGCGGAAGTTAGCAGACAAAAGGATTCAGAGGCAACTCGAACATCTTAACTCTCTGAGCGCAATTGATCGCGTCATTACAACGAATTTTGACCTGAATGTAAGCCTTTCAGAAATTCTCACCCACGTTACAAAAGAGCTTGAAGTTGACGCTGCAGATATATTGTTGTTAGACCCCATATCGGACATGCTGGAATATGCTGCCAGATTAGGCTTTACTTCGAAATCAGTGAAAAGGACTCATTTAAGACTGGGAGAAAGCCACGCCGGCAGGGCAGCACTGGAACGCAAACTCATCCAGATTCCAAAATTAAAAACTGAATCGGTTACACCGTTATTGGCCACCATTACAGCAGAAGATGATTTCGCCTGCTACTTTGGCGTACCATTAATCAATAAAGGAAAGGTTAGAGGGGTTTTGGAAGTGTTTCATCGAGAACCCCTCGAACCTGACGCTGAATGGTTCGATTTCCTGAATTCATTAGCCGGGCAAGCTGCGATAGCTATTGAGAATTCATCACTATATGACAGCCAACAGCGAACTTACCAAGAACTGACTCAGGCGTATGATGCCACGATCGAAGGATGGTCCCATGCAATGGATTTGCGTGACAAAGAAACAGAAGGGCATACTCAGAGGGTAACGGATCTTACTCTAAAACTTGCACGTAAGTTTGGATTAACCGATGAGGAACTGATGCAAGTCCGCTGGGGAGCACTCCTGCATGACATGGGAAAAATGGGAGTTCCGGATGGCATACTGCTTAAACCCGGCCCATTAACAGATGAAGAATGGGTGGTAATGAGGAAGCACCCGACTTTTGCATTCGAGATGCTTTCTCCAATTCATTACCTTAGACGTGCGTTGGATATTCCATTTAGCCATCACGAAAAATGGGATGGTTCTGGATACCCGCAAGGGTTAAGAGGAAAACAAATTCCACTGTCTGCACGGATCTTTGCGGTGGTGGATGTATGGGATGCGTTGCGATCAGACCGCCCTTACAGGTTGGCCTGGCCGGAAGAAAAGGTGTACGAGCATATCCGATCATTATCAGGAACACATTTTGACCCACAGGTCGTGGACGCGTTTCTGAAACTGCCAAGGTAGTTAATCTATTTTTTCATTAGGCGAAAGTTTTTTCTGGTAAATTGGAT
Organism: uncultured Chloroflexia bacterium; assembly: GCA_963757065.1. Taxonomy (GTDB): domain Bacteria; phylum Chloroflexota; class Anaerolineae; order Anaerolineales; family Anaerolineaceae; genus PNON01. Next base: position 45,612 of record CAVWQC010000007.1, read on the forward strand.
ATAATGAACAAATACGCTGCTGGATTTGACATCATTGGAACATACAGGCAAGCTGAGCATATGAACCTGAATCAGATACTTCTTGCACGCATAAATGCCGATTGATGAGGTGACCAAATGAGCATCAAAGGCACAATCCTGGTAGTTGAAGACACTTATGCAAACTTAGCAATGCTAAACGACCTCTTGAAAACAGAAGGATATATAGTCGATCCTGTTGATAGTGGGGACCTGGCATTTGCTTCAATCGCGGCAAATCCCCCTGACTTGATTTTGCTCGAACTTCGTTTGCCGGATATGGACGGTTTGGAAGTCTTACGAAGGCTCAAATCGCAGCCGGAAAGCCAAAACATCCCGGTCATTTTCCTAAGTACAGTCACCGATACAGATGCGCGAGCTGAAGGTTTACGACTGGGTGCTGTGGACTTCATATTACTACCCTTCCAACGCGAAGAATTACTGGCGCGTGTTCAAACACACATTAAATTGAGTAAAATGAGCAGTATGCTTGGGGAATCAGAAATAAACCCGGAAGACGAACGAATCCTCCTGAGGAAGCTGATTGATAATCTGCCCGATGTCATCTACGTAAAGGATACTCAAGGTAGAAAACTCATATCAAATATTGCAGACTGGCAGGCATCGGGGGGACAAAGGATGGAGGATGTCATCGGGAAAACAGATTTCGACACTTATCCGCGTGAATTGGCAGAGTCTTTTTGGGCAATTGACAAAGAAGTCATGGAAAGCGGAATTCCCAACCTCAGCCATGAAGAACCCGGTTTGGATTCCCATGGCAATCCAGTATGGGTTCTGACCTCCAAAATTCCATTAAAAGATAACCAGGGAAAAATCATAGGGTTGATGGGTATTGGCCACAACATTACCAACCGTAAACAGATGGAAGAAGCGTTACAGAAAAGTGAGTCATCTTTACAGACGATCCTTAACTCAACAGCGGATGGAATTTTGGCTGTCGGTATTGAAGACGAGGTTCTTTATACAAATGAACGATTTGCAGAATTATGGCATATCCCACAGTCCATAATGACAAGCAAGGATGATGGAATATTTCTTCATTACGTCGTAGATCAGTTGCGCGACCCTGGAGCCTTTCTCGAAAAGATCCATAACCTTTACAAGTCAAATGAAGAAAGTCTCGATACGCTCTATTTCAAAGACGGAAGAGTATTTGAAAGATTATCGCATCCATTATTCCAGGGTAATGAAGTACGAGGTAGAGTATGGTCATTTCGAGATATCACCGAACGTTCACAGGCATCGCAGGCGTTGCGTGAAAATGAAGCAAAAATGAGTGCAATTGCAGACTCGGCTCATGATGCGATTCTCATGCTGGACCCAAAAGGAAGAATTTCCTATTGGAATAAAGCAGCAGAATCAATATTTGGGTATTCAAACGCCGAAGCCATGGGTCAAAACCTGCATGAATTAATTGTTCCCCAACGTTATCACGATGCGCATCATACTGCATTTCCCACTTTTGTTAAGAATGGGAAGGGGGCCATGATAGGGAAGACACATGAAGTGGGAGCATTCAGAAAAGACGGCACTGAAATTCCCGTTCAATTTTCGCTTTCTTCTTTCCAAATGGATGGCGGCTGGTATGCTGTGGGTATTATCAGTGATATTAGCGAGCGCAAGAATAATGAATTACTACAGAATGTAATATACAGGATCACCCAGGCCACAATGACCAGCGGTGGGATCGAAGCCCTCTACCAATCCATACACTCCATCCTGGGAGAATATATACCAGCTAAGAATTTCTTTATCGCATTATATGACCCAGTCAGTAAATTGATCAGCTTCCCCTATTATATTGATCAGTATGACGAAAAACCACTCACACCGATACAAATCCAGGGACTGACCGGATACGTAATTCGTACCGGGCGATCCTTACTGGCCAACAGTGAGACATACGACCAACTCGTTCAAAAAGGTGAAGTTGAGGTGGTTGGGACGGCAAGTGAGGATTGGCTGGGAGTCCCGTTGAAAACGAATGGGCGAATAATCGGAGTCATGGCAGTGCAAAGCTATACCGAAGGGACGCATTTCCAGCAGAAGGACGTGGATCTCTTGGAATTCGTATCTGCTCAGGTGTCCCAGGTGATCGAACGTAAGCGGTTGGAGGAAGAGATCCTCAGTCTGTCATTGACGGATGAATTGACCGGTTTATACAACCGGCGGGGTTTTATGGTTCTGGCAGAACAAGAAGTGAAACTGGCCCATCGAAAAAAGAAAAACATGCTGCTATTTTTCGGGGATGTGGACAAGCTGAAGGCGATCAATGATACCCGGGGACATGCCCAGGGAGATCTCGCCTTGAAAGAAGTAGCCGTCATCTTAAAAAACATCTTCCGCGAGGCGGATATTATTGCCCGCATAGGTGGAGATGAGTTTGTTGCTCTGGCGTTGGATGCCTCTCGGGAAGGCGAGAAAGTCATGTCAGACCGTATTCAGTCTGCCTTTGAGGTGCGCAACCGGCAAGGGGATATGGAATTTAACCTATCTCTCAGCCTGGGAATTGTTAGCTACAATCCTGAGTCTCCTTGTACGGTGAGTGAATTGATCGCTCGGGCAGATGAATTGATGTACGAACAGAAACTGGCTAAACGAAATAAAGTAATTTGAGTCACTTTATATATCAGGGTAATTCAACAATTTTCACAAAATAATATAAATTATTTTTTACGAAAATTTATTTATAATATTCGTTGTAAAAATTTTGTTTCTCCCCCAACCGGGGGAGATGAACACTCCCCGTTCGTTGGATGCAGCCGGGGAGTGTTTGTTGTAACATGATGGTATGACACGCGTATATTTAGCCGATTCCAGACCTGAAGAGCGTTCAGCCCTTCGTCTTCTCCTTCTTGATATGAAGATGGATGTTGTTGGTGAATCTGCAGATTGGATGACCACTCTCGCAAAAGCTCCGGCGACCCTTCTGGATATGTTATTGATCGACTGGGATTTACTGCCCATTTCACCAGTCATTGCGATTAATGAACTTAGAAAGCTTTGCCCGGCAGCACTGGTCATCGTGCTCATCAGTCATTTGGATGCCCGCCAACAAGCCGCACTCTCAGCTGGTGCAGATGCATTTATCAGCAAGGGTGAAACACCTGAGCGAGTAGCTGAACGCATAAGGACCGTCGCAGAGAAGGCCTATATAAATTAGCAATAGCAGACTGACAGGAATTAAATGATTCAGCATCATTGTTTGCCTTGAGTTTGGATGCGAATTGGAATAACTATTTTATATGATAAGGAGGATCAAAATATGAATACTGATGTTTTTGAAGGAAAGTGGAAACAAATACGGGGTGAGGCCAAGTCATGGTGGGGCAAACTCACGGATGACGATCTGGATCGTGCCGCTGGTAAGTTGGAGGTTTTTTCTGGATTGCTTCAAGAAAAGTACGGATACACCCGTGAAAGAGCAGCCAATGAAATTGAAAAACGGGTGACAGATTATGAGACCAGGTTAAAAAACCAAACGAAACCGCTAATTGAAAAATAAGCAATAAAAACACACGGTATTCCGTGAAAATCAAATTCAAATCGGAGAGAAAAATGAACCTTCTTATTTACTTAATTGTCGCAGCAGTAATTGGCTGGGTGGCCACAGAACTTATGCACGACCGCAATAACCTGCTTATCAATATTGTTGTGGCTGTCGTGGGAGCTTTCATAGCTGGCTACTTCCTGAGCCCGATCTTCAAGGTTGGTACGATCAACGATGCAATCACAATTCCAACCATGCTTGTCACGTTGCTGGGATCCATCATCTTGTTGGCTGTTGTCCGCTTGATACGCCGCAGACGATAATCGACTAAATCGAGTAAATCTTTATGATCCAAAATCTGGGGTGCAGAAATGCACCCTTATGTATTAAAGAAAGGAGATTATCATGAAGTTCAATAGAAATATCGGTTTTCTATTACTAGCCATATGGCTCATACTCACCGGATTATCTGCATTCATCTCGTTTGGCGGCTTGTCTGTGGTTCTGGCTTTACTGGCTATTGCGGCGGGCATCTTCATTCTGTTGAACCGCTAGTTTTTAAACTGCCCGGAAGTAAACGGGCAGTTATCATTTTTTGGATTTTCACACCAAATCTTGATTGTTAATCCTAAATACTAAAATCAGTGAGTGTCAACCGGCATAACCTGGACATAATTTTATTCAGGTCAGGTCTCGCTAAATCATTATTAATATTCCTAAAAAATGAACATGACCCGTCAAATGGTTTTCAAATTCTTGCGAAAGTAATTATCCAAGCGTAATTCGGTAACATCCACAAGACGAATTAGGTAATTATCATCAAGCCTTTTCAAGATCGTCCGCGATTGAGTAATCATTTCTTTAGCGCAAATATATGTCTCGCGAACATGGCTTTTATTCGCTTTCAATATGGTCGCTGCTTGAGAAGGTATGTTTTTTTGATAGATATTTTCATATCCAAGAGTGACGTAAGAATAATGCCCTTCGGTAAGGTCGCTTTCCAGATCCTGCCAGTCATCGATCATTTGAATGGCTGCACCAAAAAGCAGAAAAACTTCCCAATAGTCGTCGATAAGGACGGTTTTACCCAACCGCTCAAGACTGAACATAAATGGACTCACAGCATTGGCGCCTTTGGTTCCCAAATTTTGTGGTTTATCTAGGCTGTACGGGCTGCCTTTTCCACGCATGAACTTTTCCTTTATTTCAGCGCCTAAGAATAGAGAGCGCATTTTATGCAGAATGCCTAAATTGGTTTGAGTAACACCGAAAATATTGAGAGCTTTCATTTCGTATTCAGCGATCAACGCCTGGGATGTCAGGATTTCCACCGGTGAAGAAATATTTCTATCCACATTCTCATCCAGAATTCCATAACCTGCCACGGCGAAAACCCCGGCTTCAAGAATTTCCCCAAAACTTTCGATCAGTTCAGACAGTCCTTGTTCGTCCATCCAAACTGCCAGGAACGCGAATACAGGATATGCGTCTTTGAAATATTGTTCCCGATTACTTTTCCATTTTGTCAGGTCAAAACCAAAGGGAGCACTAAATTCCCTCAATACATTGTTCGAATCATCATTAAGTCCTTTAAAGGCATTCAGTAATCCCACATCCACTTTGAGATGCTGCCACCAATTCAAAAGCGAAGATTCCTTTGATAAAAATGGCGCCATGACTGCAGCCCAGAAGGCCTCTTTGTCTCGATGATAAATTCGTAAAATTGACGGAGCAAATTTGCTAAATGCTTCTTTATTATTCATTGTTTACAGTTCCTCATGAACAATAAGATATGTTCGAATCAAGGAGGGATTATTCGACTAGATAATCTTTTCCGTTTTTCCAGCAAGCTGACGCAACTGTTCAAGCTGCCCGATGTGATAGGTGTAGTGAAAGTGTAAGAAGAAAACTCTCCAACCACGTGTCATTGATCGTTCATGTTCAATAATCTCATGGTCCATATCTGATTCACTCATCTCATCCAATCGTGTAAGGATGGCCTTGTGCACCTGGTCGTGATTATTCAGAAGTGTGTCCAACGCGAATATTCCTTCACTTTCTCCAAGAATTGGATCTGATTCGCGTCCATACCTGGTAAGCTCAATTCTTGAAATGGGAGATATACCCCCGAGTGCTTCCAGCATAGTAATCTGGCTTTCAAGCAGATGACCCAGCACCCAGTTCATGCAGTTTCCGGCGGGTTGCGGCTGGATGAGCGTGTCTGATTGGATCAAACCATTGGTTTGCTGATGGATCAATTCCTTTTCGATTTTCAGGATCTTCTTGAGATCGGGTATGGTTATCATGAAAGCTCCATAAATGTATTTCCGGTAATTGCATCCACTTTATTATATTCTGGGAATCAATTTTATTTATTACCTCACCAAATCAAATTTGGGTTTAAACTATCGCCTTCCGGGTTATCCCAGCCAGGCCTATGACCTGGACACCCGGTTCATAATGTTCGCTGAGTTCACCGATCTGGTGGTGGAAGTTTATGGAAGAAGCACAACAACCCAAATATTTGTGTTACGAATTTGATCAGCTTTTTACCCGAATCATTGATATATTTGTTATAACATGTTATATTAGTGGAATAAATAATGTTATAACAAATTATAACAAATGGATGATATGAGCGAATTTTATACCGTCAGACAAATTCAAAGCCTTCTAGAAGTCGACCGGATCACTATATACCGGATGCTGCAGGATGGCCGCTTAAAAGGTATGAAGATCGGCCATCAGTGGAGGTTTGCAAAAACTGAAGTGGATCGATTTCTGGGTATTTCCGTTCCAGAAGAAAATCAAACGGAGTTCTCTCCAGCTCTTCCCATTCATTGCATCCAAACCATTCAGAATCTTTTTTCAGACATCAGCCAATTAAGCTCCCTTGTGGTGGATATGCAGGGAAATGCACTGACGAAAATTAGTTCACCGTGTGCATTTTGCACTCAGATCATTTCCTCTCCGGCAGGGCGGGAGGCATGCAAGGAATCCTGGAAATTAATTGCTACGGAATGTCAGGCAAAAACCCAGGTTATTTCATGTCATGCAGGTTTAAATTATACAGCTGCACCGATTTTCGATCAGGGAAAACAAATCGGGGCATTCATCACAGGTCAGTATTATATATTACAACCCGATCGATATGAAGAATCAGAGCGGGTGAAGCGCCTGGCTGCAATGTATCGAATTCCAGTAGATTCCCTTACAGAAGCGATTTTATCTGTTCAGGTGATTACTGTCGAACGTCGTCCCCACGTTGAGACCTGGCCTCGAACGGCAGCCCAGGCAGTGCATAGCATTCTGGATGAACGTACCGGATTCATTAATCGGTTACAAAAAATCGCAGATTTGACCCAAATTGATTAAGGAGAATAGATGAAAACATTTTTAGTTGTAGGGGCGGGAACTGCCGGAACGATGATTGCTATGAAAATGGCAAAAAAACTGAATAGCCGGGAATGGAAGGTGGTGCTGGTTGATAAAGATACCAAACATTATTATCAACCGGGCTTTCTGTTTATTCCTTTTGGGAAGTATGAAGAAAAGGATGTTGTGAAGGTCAATAAGCAGTTTATTCCATCGAACATTGAATACATCATCTCCAATATCGAGCTGATTGAGCCGGATTCAAACCAGGTTCGCATAAGCCTTGATAACCGGACGATCAAATACGATTACCTGGTTATCGCCACGGGCTGTGATATCCACCCGGAAGAAACCGAGGGGTTAAAAGATATTGGCTGGCGAAAAAATATCTTCGATTTCTATACATATGAAGGTGCTGCTGCCATGCGCAAATTCCTTGATCGTTGGGAAGGCGGCCGCATGGTGGTCAACGTAGTCGAAAATCCCATCAAATGCCCGGTAGCTCCACTGGAATTCCTCTTCCTGGCTGATTGGGTCTTCACCCAACGCGGAATACGCAATAAAGTGGAACTTGTTTATGCCACACCCCTTTCAGGTGCTTTCACAAAACCCGTTTCATCTGCCATTTTGGGTACACTGCTTGACCGTAAGAATATTAAGGTGGAAGCGGATTACAACGTTGGGGAAGTCGACTTCGTAAACAATGTGATTAAATCCTACGACGAACGTGAAGTCCCATATGATCTACTTGTGACGATTCCAACCAATAAGGGATCGGACTTGATCAAACGTTCCGGGATGGGCGATGCATTGAACTTTATCCCGACCAACAAGTTCACTTTACAATCTGATAAATGGCAGAATATCTGGGTGATGGGAGATGCCAACAATATACCCGCCTCAAAAGCCGGCGCTGTCATACACTTCCAAAACGAAACCGTCGTTGAAAACATTTTGGCTCATATGGATGGGAAAGAAATGCCCTCAAAATTTGATGGACATTCCACCTGCTATATTGAAACCGGATTCAATAAAGCCACATTAATAGACTTTAGTTATGAACAGGAGCCGCTGCCGGGCAAGTATCCATTTCCCGTCATTGGTCCATTTTCCTTGCTAAGAGAATCCCTCATAAACCATATAGGCAAGCTGGCGTTCCGTTATTTGTATTGGGATCTGATGATGCGGGGTATAGAAGTTCCACTACCCAGCGAGTTCAGTATGGTTGGTAAAGAAAAACAATAAAAATCAAACAAGTTTAGAAAACGAAGGAGATAATGATGGCTACAAAAATGATTGGTGGAAAAGAAGTGCAGGTAAATGATGAAGGGTACCTCGTCAATAATGCCGACTGGAACAAGGAATTTGCTGAGGCTGTCGCCAAAGAAGAAGGTATTGATCAATTAACTGAGCAGCACTGGAAAGTCATTGATTTCGCGCGTCAAAGTGCTGCCACAAGCGGAGGTGCATCTCCAACTCTGCGTACCATCACGGATGGTGCAGGCATCACCACCAAGGAACTATTTGGCCTCTTCCCGAAAGGGCCAGCAAAGAAAGTCGCAAAGATTGGCGGTCTTAAGAAACCCGAAGGCTGCGTTTAACAACGGATTTATTGGAATATTCACACTTTTTATAATAGGAGCAAAGAATGACTGACGAACCAAGAAAGATCGCATTTATCTGTTCAAAAGGTAACCTGGATATGGCTTACCCGGCTTTAATCATGGGCTGGGCTGCACTTGGAAATGGTATCGAAGTGACCATCTTCTTCACTTTTTGGGGCATGGACATGATCAACAAAGCACGTGTTGACCACCTGGAAGTTCCTCCCGTAGCGAATTCAAGCATGAAGATGAATTTAATGGGAGTTCCAGGCTATGTCGGTATCCCTCAGTTCATGGGTGCATTCCCCGGTATGACTGCTTTTGCAACCCACCTGATGCATAAGAAAATGGAAGCCTTGAAAGTTCCTCCAGTGCGCGAATATTTGCAAATGCTAGTGGATGCTGGCGCCAAACTCTACGCCTGCAAAATGTCTGTCGATATGATGGACTTGAAGAAGGAAGATTTCATAGACGGCGTGATCGATATTGTTACCGCTGGCGACTTTATGGACATGTCCGAAGGCAGCCAGATAATTTTCATCTAGTCCATTCGAATTATGGAAATGAAGGGTTGGCTTAATAATTATTGAGCCAGCCCTTTTTTACAATTAATATTGTCTATTATCTACTACATAAAGAAATTATTTAAGTAAATACATCCGGCAAAACCTGATACTTACACCTCTGAATTTGATCTTAAATAAGCAAGAACATCATCCAGTTGGGTAAATGCCAATGCAGTCACTGTATCAGCGCCCCCATAATAAATGGCAATTCGACCTGTCGGTTGGTCATACAGAGTGGCACAGGGAAACGCTACATTGGGGACATCCCCCACGCATTCATAATACGTTTGTGGTGAAAGCAAGTAGGATGACCCCCGGTAGATCACTTTCCAGGGATGGTCAAGATCGAGCAGGGCGGCTCCAAAGCTGTATACGAAGCCGTTGCAGGAAGTTAATACGCCATGATAGAAAAGCAGCCAGCCTTCGGGAGTTTCAATGGGAACCGGACCAGCTCCAATTTTTGTGCTTTGCCAGCCATTTTTTACTCCCATTACGAAACGATGTTCTCCCCAATGGATCATATCTGTACTTTGACTCAAGTAAATATCACCAAACGGGGTGTGGCCGTTATCGCTGGGGCGATTCAACATGACATATTTATCGTTGATCCTACGGGGAAAAAGGACACCATTGCGATTATATGGCAGCAAGGCATTTTCTAAAAAAGTAAATTTTTCGAAATCAAAGGTGTACCCAATCCCGATGGTTGGTCCATGATAACCATTGCACCAGGTGACATAATACCGGTCTTCCAACCAGACAACCCGGGGATCGTAGCGGTATTGGAACTGACTGATTTCGGGATCATCACACTGCCAATCTATGGGAAAATCATCCAGCACCCAGTCCATACCATTCTCACTGAAACCCCGGTTCAGATTCATCTCACGCTTTTTGTTATCAACCCGAAATACGCCGGCAAATTTTCCATTGAATGGCACGACTGCACTGTTGAAGATACTGTTCGACGATGGGATCAAGTTGCGGGGAATCACCGGGTTTGCACTATAACGCCAGATGACATCCACACATTCTGCAGGCTTTTGTTCCCATGGGAGGTTTGGTAATGGGGAGGAAGTCATAAATAATATCTCCTTGCAATGAATAATTACTTCAATTTAATCATTATATGAGTATTTCATTTTGGTAGTTGACTCCCGTCAAAAAAGTCTTTATAATAATTATGTTCATTGGGAGCGCTCCCAAAAATTATAACACAACCAGCGCATACTTTTCAAGACAGGAACATAAGTGACAGATCTGACTTTGGTTGACATTGCCAAAAAGGCCGGGGTATCACGCTCCACGGTTTCCCGTGTTGTCAATGCCAATCCCAATGTAAGCGACGATGTAAGAAAGCGAGTGTTGGAGGTAATTCAAGACACCGGTTACCATCCGAATGCCGCAGCTAGGACACTTGCGTCTCAGCACTCATGGACAATCGGCTTACTATTACCACATAGTGTCAGCTTCTTCTTTACGGATCCTTTCTACCCTCATCTTACCAAAGGAATTGCCCAGGCTTGTAACCAATATGGATACACCCTGGCTCTTTTTTTGGTAGATACAAAAGAGGACGAAGAAAAGATCTTCCCGCGCGTATCCCGTAAAGGTTTGCTGGACGGCGTGATCGTCCAGGCCGGACATCATGGCGACCAGAAAATCATTGGCAGCCTGGTGGATGCCAATATGCCTTTAGTGGTTGCCGGACGACCATTTAGATATGACAACGTTAGTTTCATTGATATAGATAACATAGGTTCGTCTTTTGTAGCAGTCGATCATTTGATCGGATTGGGCTATAAACGGATTGGTACGATCACTGGACCGACCAATAGCACGGTTGGAATTGATCGAAAGGAGGGTTACCTGAAAGCTATGGCCGACCGTGGCATGGTTCTGGATGAAACCTTGATCGTCGAGGGTGATTTTACTGAGGCTGGAGGGTTTGCAGCCATGCAATCGTTATTACCTTCCCGACCGGATGCCATATTTGCTGCATCTGACATCATGGCAGTTGGTGCCATGCGTGCAGCACAAGAAGCCGGGTTGTCGATTCCGGATGATATTGGCTTTGTCGGTTTTGATGATCTACCAATGGCCTCATTGTCAAACATCCAACTGACCACTGTCCGCCAACCTGTTTCTCAATTTGGAATTCGAGCTGTAGAGGTCCTGATCGACCTGATCGAGACTGGTATCTGCCCCCCCCGCCATGTGATTCTAGACACCGAATTGGTAGTCCGGAAATCCTGTGGTGCGTTCCAGCGGAATGCAGAGTATGAACAAAAATAGTTTTTTTAACTTAAGATGGGAGCGCTCTCAAAAGCGCTCCATTCAAATATTGGGAGGAGGTGAGGGAATAATCGTACGTCTGACGGGTTTTCAAAATTCGTTCTATAATCCAAACTATCTATAAGGAGAATAAGATGAAACGCATTACAATCGTATTATCAATTTTGGTTGCAACAGCCATGCTCCTCTCAGCATGTGCACCAGCTGCAACCCAAGCCCCGGCAGCCCCTGCGGCACCTGCAGCTCCCGCTGCCCCAGCCGCACCAGCTGCACCCGCTGCACCCGCTGCCCCAGCCCCAACAACAGCACCAGTAGAACCTGTTGTTGTGAACTATGAGCGCTCTGAGACCCTTTATACAAGCGGTACTCAGTGGGGTCCTCCTTCCAGCTGGAACCCATTCAATGGTGGTGGTTATGCAATGGGCGGAATAGGTCTTGTTTATGAGACCTTATATATCTATGATCCGCTCACCGATAAATTCACACCATGGTTGGCCGCTGAAGACATGAATTGGGTAGATGACACAACCCTTGAAATCAAACTTCGCGAAGGTTTGACCTGGGCTGATGGTAGCCCTCTGACTGCCGAAGATGTCAAATTCACCTACGAACTCGCAAATCCCAATGGTACTGTCAAAGCCGGTCTTGCTTATGTTGGCCTTTGGAACTTCCTTGAATCAGTCGACAAAGTAGACGATCTGACAGTAGACTTCAAATTTAAAGCCAATCCTGCCTACCAGGAAGTTGGTTTCTATCTCTGGCAGACTCCAATTGTCCCCGCAGCAATCTGGTCGAAATTGGATGTAAAAGATATTACCGGTGGCGCTAATGAAGCCGCAGTGGGATCAGGCCCATACATGTACGAAAGCCATGATCAGGATCGCCAGGTTTTGGTCCGCAATGAAAAATGGTGGGGTATTCCTGTCTTTGGTCTTCCCGGTCCAAAACGAATTGTTGATATCGTCAATGGTTCAAACAACGTCGCTCTTGGCTTGGTATTACAGGGTGGCCTTGATATCAGCAATAACTTCCTGCCTGGTGTAGCCACCTTAGTTAAGGGTGGTTATGGCATCCAGACCTACTACCCGGATGTTCCATACATGCTTTCAGCCAATGTTGCCGCATTGATCATCAACCAACAGGTAAAACCGTTGGATGATGTTGAATTCCGCAAAGCCCTTGCCTATGCAATCGATACCAACGATATTGTCCAAACCGCATATACAGGCATCGTAAAAGCTGCTGATCCTACCGGTTTGCTTCCTATCTGGGACAAATACGTTGACAAGGACATGGTAGCAAAATATGGTTGGTCATATGATCCTGCAAAAGCCCAGGCTATCCTGGCTGCTGCCGGCTATGTGGATGTCAATGGTGATGGTTTCGTAGAAGATAAAGAAGGAAACCCAATCGCTCTGACCGTAACCTGCCCAAGCGGCTGGACGGACTGGATGGCTTCAATTCAGATCATATCCAAAAACGCCCAGGCTGTCGGTATCAATATCACTCCTGATTACCCCGATTATGGTCCATGGCGTGACGCTCAACTGAAGGGTACTTTCCAACTCTCTCTTCAAAATGAAGCCCAGAATAGTTCAACACCCTGGTCATACTACAAGTGGGTATTCCAGAACCCGATCGAGAATATTGCCACAGCCCAATATGGTAACTACGGCCGCTATGACAATGCAAAAGCCTTCGATCTTGTCAATCAACTTGACCAGGTCAAGCTTGGCGACGATGCTGGAATTAAAGCTGTCACTTCACAACTTCAAGAGATCACCATGACCGAATTCCCGACCATCCCATTATGGTACAACGGATTATGGTCTCAGGTGAGCAACGCAGTATGGACTAACTGGCCATCATCTGTTGAAGGCTCAAACCATTTCATGCCTGCTACCTGGCGTGGATATTGGAACATGTCCGCCATTCAAATGCTTCTCGCTCTAAAACCAGTAACAAAGTAAAGTAACTTTTATATTATTCCTCCTTCCAGTATCATACTGGAAGGAGGAATAAGTAATCCCCTGTTTTCGGAGGTCTAGTGAGACGGTATTTCAGTAGAAAATTAATAATCTATCTGTTTACTTTTTTTGTGGCGGTAACGATAGATTGGTTAATTCCCAGGTTCATGCCCGGTAACCCGGTTGACCTGCTCATTTCACGAGCAGGACTCAGGGGGAACGCCGTCAGCCAAATGTATACCTATTACATGGAAGCTTTTGGCCTAAATCTGCCTATTTGGAAACAGTATCTGAACTTTTGGGTGGCAATTTTTCATGGAGATCTGGGAACGAGCATCTTCTTATTCCCGACACCAGTCACCAAGGTTATTGCAAATGCGCTTCCTTATGACATTGCATTGTTAATACCTTCCATCCTTGCAAGCTGGTTTGCGGGGAACAAATTTGGCGCTTTTGCAGCGCGCAGTAAACGATTGGATAATACTTTACTACCACTCGGGTATATTCTTACAGCCACGCCCTATATGTGGCTGGGCATCTTGATTGCCTGGTTCTTCGGGATCATACTTCAAGTATTTCCCATCGCTGGTGGTTATAGTTTTTCGATGCGTCCGAACTTATCTTTATTATTCATTTGGAGCTTATTCCAACACTGGTTCCTGCCATGTTTATCCTTGTTTATCGTGCAATTTGGGGGCTGGGCTATTGGCATGCGCAATTTGATCATTTATGAACTTGAAGCTGATTACTCTCACTTCCTGGAAGCACTTGGTGCGCCAAAGAGTTTGATTCGCAAATATGCTTTCAATAATGCAATGCTTCCACAACTTTCCGGATTAGCTCTCCAGCTTGGCGTTATCGTAACCGGCGCCCTCGCCACAGAAGTGGTTTTTTCGTATCCCGGAATCGGGTATTTGATCTTGCAGGCAATCCATAACGAGGACTACTTTCTGCTTCAAGGATGTTTCCTCTATGTTGTTATTGGTGTTCTTTTAGCTAATTTTATTATCGATATTGTTTATGTTATGGTTGACCCACGAACTAGAACCGGTATGCAGGGCGGAGGGGCGTAACCATGAAAAAAAAGAGAAATGAGATTATTTATTTTGCCTTTCGAAACACGAAATTTAAGATTGGTTTGGGAATCCTTCTATTTTTTATCATTTTGGCGATCATTGGACCGGTAATCGCAAAATATGCCCCAACCGAGAATGCAGGTCCTCCAAATTCTCCACCTTCTGCAGAGTTTTGGTTCGGTACAACAACTTTTGGAGAAGATGTATTCTCACAATTCGTAAGCGGTTTATCGTCCACTTTTCTAGTTGGAATTGTTGGCGGTGGAATCGGAACAATACTGGGAATGTTGATCGGTTTTACTGCGGGTTACCGTGGAGGTACCCTTGATGAAATTCTCAACGTTTTAACCAATGTTGTTCTCACCATCCCCGTCCTGGCTCTTCTTGTCGTAATTTCTGCCTATGTAAAAGTTCGAGGTGTCCTGATTGAATCCCTATTTATCGGAGTGACATGCTGGCCCTGGGCAGCTCGCGCTATTCGCGCACAGACTTTCTCCCTTAGAACACGCGAATTTATCGACCTGGCACGCTTAAGTGGAGAGAAACCACTAAAGATCATTCTCACGGAAATTGCTCCAAACATGGCTTCATATTTGTTTATGACTTTCATTTTAATGTTTGGAGGAGCAATCCTGACTGCCGCCACCCTTGATTTCCTGGGTCTGGGTCCTACTCAGGGGATTTCTCTGGGGACTATGATGAATATGGCGGTGTTATGGAGTGCATTAATCCTAAAGATGTGGTGGTGGTTTATCCCACCGGGTGTAGGGATCACAGCCATTGTAGGAGCCTTATACATTATGAACGTTGGTCTGGATGAGATATTCAATCCCAAACTCAGAGAGTTGTAAATAATGAGCTTAAAAGTTGATAACCTTACTATTTATTACCAAACCCTAAGAGGTGAAGTCCACGCCTTGGAAAACACTTCATTCCAAATGGCAGATGGCGAAATCATGGGATTGGCAGGTGAATCGGGATGTGGAAAGACTACATTAGGGCATAGCCTGACATTTCTTAAACCTCCCATGAAGTACATTTCCGGTAAAGTGACACTCGATGGTGTGGAACTTCCGATCTGGGATATGGAAAAAATGAACCCTTTCCGGTTCAGTAAGATCTCCATTATTCCACAGTATGCCATGAATGCCATGAACCCAATTCGCAAGATCGGAAAAATGACAGAAGAACTGCTTGAATCCAAGAAAGTGGATTTCAAATCAGTCCTGCCCAGCCTCAAACTGCGCCTGGATAAAGTCAAACTGCCGCATGAAGTTTTAAACATGTATCCGATGGAACTATCCGGAGGTATGAAGCAAAGGATGGTAATGGTGATTTCTACATTGCTTGACCCTTCCATCCTTATCGCTGACGAGATCACATCTGCCCTTGACGTAGCCAGCCAGAAGGCAGTCGTTGAGATGCT
Source organism: uncultured Chloroflexia bacterium (assembly GCA_963757065.1). Taxonomy (GTDB): domain Bacteria; phylum Chloroflexota; class Anaerolineae; order Anaerolineales; family Anaerolineaceae; genus PNON01. Next base: position 61,450 of record CAVWQC010000007.1, read on the forward strand.
GGTCGAATTTCGCAACCAGTGCTACTGTAAAAGTGCGATCATCATCACGCATGATATTTCAATCTTATATCAGGTCGCAGACAGCATTATGATCATGTATGCCGGTCAACTGGCAGAGAAAGCACCCACAGAATCGATTATCCATTCACCTCGTCATCCCTATACCAAATTGCTGATCTCATCACTTCCTGAGATCGGTGTGAAGTACTCCGAAAAGAAACTGGCAGGTATTCCCGGCAAACCACCCCTATTGCTCGAACCTCCTGCCGGATGTCGATTCAGGGATCGCTGTCCCCTTGCATTTGAAAAGTGCATAGAAGTCCCACCGTTCATCGAAGTTGCAAAAGATCATTTTGCAGCTTGCTGGAAGGTAGGTGGAAACCATGCTTAAACTAGAGGGCGTGACGAAGACCTATCGGGTGGGCATGTTTGGAGGTAAGGAACTTCATGCAGTTAATGATATTAGTTTTGACGTCCAGGATGGAGAAGTAGTCTCTCTGATCGGTGAAAGCGGGAGCGGAAAATCCACGATCGGAAAAATGATCCTGCGCCTCATTTCGACAACTACAGGGACAATAACCCTGGATGATTTAAACGTCTCGACGCTCAAAGGCGACTCCCTCAAGGAATATTACCGTCATGTGCAGGGTGTTTTCCAGGACCCATTCAGCACTTACAACCCGATCTATAAAGCTGATCGTGTATTCAAGACCATTCACGAAGAGTTTTATCCACAGATCAGTGAACAGGAATGGACTGGAAAGGTTGACATTGCGATTAAATCTGTGGGTATGAATCCCGAGCATGTGCTGAACAAATATCCCCACCAGCTTAGTGGTGGGCAGCTCCAACGATTTCTGATTGCCCGCGCTCTCTTGCTCGACATCAAATTCCTGGTCGCAGATGAGATCATCAGTATGCTCGATGCCTCCACCCGAATTGATGTTCTCAATCTTCTTGCCGATCTCAAGACACGTGGATTATCCATCCTGTTCATCACCCATGATCTCTCACTGGCTAATTACATCAGCGAAAAAGCAGTGATCCTCTACCGGGGCTGCATCGCAGAAATGGGTTTGACGGATAAAATATTCAACAATCCACAGCATCCATACACGAAAATGCTCATCTCATCCGTCCCGCGTCTGGATGAAAAATGGGACAAAGAGATCAATGTGGAGATCAAGGCAACTTCCTCAGAATTCACTACCGGCTGTGTCTATTTTGATCGCTGCCCGCTTGCTTACGAAAAATGCAAACAAAGACCGCCTTCACTTGAAATTGAACCGGAACATTTCGCATCCTGTTGGAAAGTCTTTGAGGACTATGGGAAATTACCACTTGCAGGGGACACGCAAACGCACCCATCTCTGAGACACAAGATTGTGCCTAACGATCATAAAAAGGTTTGACCCTTTATATGGAGTAGTAATGCAATACGGTTCTATTGATGATGCTCGTCGTACGTATATCACACCCCAATCTGTTACTCAATATCCGTGGGTAATTGGAAGTAATCATCATCCTAATCCTGTCGAAGGACCTGATAATGTTAGGGATACACCGATTGACAATGACCAATCTGCTGAGGAAAACACATTATGAAAATTCAATCGCTGGCAGGTGAATGGGAATTCCAACAAAAAGGCACAGCTGAATGGCTGCCAGCCACTGTTCCAGGTGGAGTCCATACGGATTTAATGGCGTTAAGCCGGATTCCGGACCCATTTGCGGGTGACAACGAAAAGCGTGTCCAATGGGTGGCTGAATCCGATTGGGTCTACCGGACTAAATTTAACTGCTCGAACGAGCTGTTATCTAAAGATAAGGTTTTCCTGGTTTGCGATGGATTGGATACCCTGGCAACACTCACCCTGAATGGCATTGAGCTTGGTCACACGGATAATATGTTCCGTCAGTACCAATGGGAGATCAAGGGATTATTAAACGCAGGGGGTATCAATGAATTAATGATCCACTTTTCTTCACCGGTGAAATTTATAACAGAAAAGCAAGTCATACGACCATTGCCTGGTGTCCCGCAGGCGATCCATGGCAGTCCGCATATACGCAAAGCTCCATGCCAATTCGGCTGGGATTGGGGTCCGCAACTTCCCCCAATCGGAATTTGGAAGGATATCCGTTTGGAGGGGTACAGCGTTGCATGTTTTTCGGAAGTTCACCTGCGCCAGGAACATGCCAAAGAAAAGGTGACGGTTGAGGTTCGGGCATGTATCAAGCGCTGGGATGAAAAACCACTGGTAGCAGAGGTGCGGATTAAGGCACCAAATGGTGATACCTTCGTAAAAAAGGAAGCGATTACTGCCCGGAATGAGGTTACTGTGAAAGTTCCCATCTCTGATCCGGAGCTGTGGTGGCCGAATGGTTATGGGAGCCAGCCTCTGTATCAGGTGGATATAACCCTCATGTCGGATAATACCGCTGGAGGAGTTCTTCTGGATAAGCGTTCGTACAACCTTGGATTACGTACGATTGAATTGCGCCAGCAGGAAGATCAGTGGGGGCGTTCCTTTATTTTTGTCGTTAATGGTGTTTCGATTTTTGCTAAGGGTTCCAACTGGATCCCGGCAGATTCTTTTCCAACACGCATCACAGACGCATTTTTGGAAAAACTGATTCCAGTCTGCGGTGGAGACGCATCAGAACATGCTGCGTGTCTGGGGCGGCGGATTCTATGAAGAGGAACGTTTTTACGATCTCTGTGATCGATACGGTATCCTGGTCTGGCAGGATTTTATCTTCTCTTGCAGCATCTACCCATTCGATGAGCCAGCTTTCCTGGAAAATATCCGGGTCGAGATAGTAGAGAACATTCGCCGTCTGCGTCACCGGGCCAGCCTGGCGTTGTGGTGCGGTAATAATGAGATGGAGATGACATGGGTCGAGTGGAACTGGAAGTCCGACGAGCATCAGAAACTGAAACCTGCCTATGACCAATTTTTTCACCATACCCTGCCAGAATGGTGCCTGGCAGAAGACCCGGACCACTCGTATTGGCCCAGCTCTCCTTCCTCTGATATACCCTTTGAAAATCCGAACGGTCAACGACAGGGTGATGCCCACTATTGGGATGTTTGGCATGGCCGCAAACCCTTCACCTCTTACCGCGACCAGTATCCGCGATTCATGAGTGAGTTCGGTTTCCAGGCATTGCCGCCTCTGGAAACCATCCGCACTTATGCGGATGAGCCCGATTGGAATATGACCTCTTACATCATGGAATTGCACCAGAAGAATGCCAGCGGTAACTCCCTGATGGTCGGGCAGATGCTGGATACGTTCCGGCTGCCCAAGGACTTTGTTTCACTGGTCTACCTGAGCATGGCTCTCCAGGCGGAGGGCATCCGTTATGGGGTGGAACACTGGCGGCGGCACCCTGATCGGGTCGCCGGGATCCTATACTGGCAGCTCAACGATTGCTGGCCGGTGGCTTCGTGGTCCAGCCTGGATTACTTCGGCCGCTGGAAAGCCCTGCATTACGCGGCACGCAATTTCTTCGCCCCACTTATGCTTTCCATAGAAGACAAGTCACCTGACATGGGGGTATTTGTCACCAATGACCTGCTCGAGCCCTGGGATGGGAATGTACGCTGGTGGTTGGAAACACTCGAAGGTGAGGTTCTTAGCTCTGGGGAAGCACCAGTAAAGGCTGCAGCACAAGCTGCCACCCGGGTCAGCAAGTTGGATTTTTCCAGCTACCTCACGGATGACAACATCCGCACCCTGGTTTTTATTGTTGAGTTATTCAAGGATGGGCGGTACATATCCAGGCAAACGGCAAGCTTCGCCCCGATCAAGCACCTTTCACTGACCGACCCGGCTTTGTCTGCGAATTTGAGCGAGGAAAAAGGCCAATTGACTGTTGAACTGACTTCCAGCTCTCTGGCGCTTCTGGTGGAGGTATCTTTAATCGGCGCAGATGTCGTTTTCAGCGATAACTACTTCAACCTGCCTGCTGGCCGAACAGTCCTGATCACATGCCCATTGCCAGCAGGTTGGACGCTGATCCAGGCACAAAAAGCAATTCAGCTTCGCTCCGTTTACGACTCATATTCACACGATGTGAAGGGATTAACACCTTGAGGTTCAACTTGTCAATTAACAGCAACACACAGCCTTTGATTGCCAATACCGGAAGCTTTCACCGAAGGTATCTGCAAATCAAATCATGGATGAGGCTGGGAGGATAACATGCAGTTTGGATATTTCGACGACGAACATCGTGAATATGTTATAACACGACCGGATACTCCCCTGCCCTGGATCAATTACCTGGGGACGGAATCTTATTTTGGTATTATCTCCAATACGGCAGGGGGGTACTCTTTTTATAAAGATGCTCGTTTACGACGACTGACCCGTTATCGATACAATAATGCTCCACTTGATACCAATGGGCGCTATATCTACCTGCGAGATAATGATCCTACCAACCCGCATTTCTGGTCTCCGACCTGGCAGCCTACCCGAAATAAACTGGATGCGTATGAATGCCGGCATGGCATGGGATACACAACCATCCGATCCGAATTAGGCGGGATCGCTGCCCAAACCCGCTATTTTGTTCCGCTTGGGGAAGATCTTGAGATCTGGGAACTTACCCTCGAAAACAAGCGCGAAGTGGCTGCAGATCTATCGGTGTTCTCTGCAATCGAATTTTGTTTATGGGATGCATACGACGATGCCAATAATTTCCAGAGAAATTATTCCATCGGAGAAGCCGAAGAGGAAGATGGTGTCATTTACCATATTTCTGAATATCGTGAACGCCGTAACCATTTTGCCTTTTTCGCCTGCTCAGAAAAACTGGCCGGGTTTGATACTCAACGCGAAGATTTCCTCGGTCCTTATCGCGGCTGGGATCATCCCCGTGCGGTGGAAACAGGAAAAACAAATAACTCGATCGCCCTCGGATGGCAGCCAATGGGGGCGCATCATGTAAAAGTTGTCCTTCAACCGGGTGAAATAAAAAAGATCATTTTTCTGCTCGGGTATCATGAGAATCCAAAGGCAGAGAAGTTCGATCCCATTCATCCCTTGCTGATCAATAAAAGTACTGGTGAAACCATTGATCGAACGTTATCTGCACACTGAAGTCGTCGATCAGTGTTTTTCCAAACTTCGATCCTACTGGGATGATCTTTTAGGGAAATTGTTTATATCGACCCCGGACCAGGATACCAACCGCATGGTGAATATCTGGACCGCATACCAAATGATGGTCACATTCAATTTCTCGCGTTCAGCCTCCTACTTTGAATCGGGCGTCGGTCGGGGCATGGGGTTCAGGGACTCAGCCCAGGATCTGCTGGGATTCATGCATTTAGTACCGGAACGGGCTCGGGTAAGATTGCTTGATCTGGCTGCCACGCAGTTACCAAACGGAGGCGCTTACCACCAGTATCAACCCATGACAAAGATGGGCAATAATGATATCGGCAGTAATTTTAACGACGATCCATTGTGGTTGGTGCTGGCTGTTTCCGCGTACTTAAAGGAAACCGGCGATTGGTCTATTCTGGATGAGAAGGCTCCCTTCGATAATAAACCCGGATCCGAAGCCAGTATATACACACATTTACAGAGATCCCTGCAGTACACCATTGACCGCCTTGGTCCGCATGGGCTGCCTTTGATCGGGCGGGCAGATTGGAATGACTGCTTAAATCTGAATATCTTCTCTGATACCCCGGGGCAACCTTTCCAGACAGCATCTGCACAGGAAGGCAAGATCGCGGAAAGCGTATTCATTGGCGGCCTGTTCATTCTGGCAAATGAAGAAATGGAAGGCATGGCAGCTCACATCCAAAAAGATGATGATGTCATCACCTCCCGAAATGCCCGCCTTAAAATGGAACAGGTCGTTAATGCTGCCGGTTGGGATGGTGCCTGGTTCCGGCGTGCATACGATCATTTCGGCAAACCAGTCGGATCGAGCGAATGTATTGAAGGACAGATCTTCGTCGAGCCGCAGGGGATGTGCATTATGGCGGGGGTTGGCCTGGACAATGGAAAAGCTGAAAAGGCGCTTAATTCAGTACAAGAACGTCTGTCCTGTGAACATGGCATTGTCCTCCTCAATCCTGCTTATACAAAATACTATTTGCACCTGGGTGAGATCTCTTCCTATCCACCCGGATATAAGGAGAACGGCAGCGTATTCTGCCATACCAATCCCTGGGTAATGATCGCAGAGACGAAGATCGGCCGGGGAGACCAGGCTTTTGATTACTACAAGCGGATCAATCCATCGGCACGCGAAGCGATGAGTGAAATTCACCGCTGCGAACCTTATGCTTATGCTCAGATGATCTCCGGGAAGGAAGCCAGGAAACCTGGCGAAGCCAAGAATTCATGGCTGACCGGAACTGCCGCCTGGAATTATGTCGCCATCACTCAATGGATCCTGGGGATCAGGCCGACCTTTGATGGGCTGCGAATTTCACCGGTCATTCCGAAAGAATGGAAAGGTTTCGAAATGGTACGCAGTTTCCGGGGGGTCAAATACACTATCCAAGTTGAAAGGCATGGAACGGGGAACTCGGTCAGCCTCGAGGTTGATGGAAAAACAATTTCCGGAACCATCATTCCCCTTCCACCCGAAGGAGTACTGGAAGTTCGGGTAACGGTCAGAGTGTCTTGATGCAATACGGTTATTTTGACGACACCGCAAAAGAATATGTCATCACCCGGCCGGATACGCCACAGTCGTGGAGCAATTACCTCGGCTCGACTGAGTATGGAGCGATCATCACCAACAATGCGGGCGGCTACAGCTTCTACAAGTCGGGTGCCCGCGGACGAATTCTACGGCTGCGTTTCAACAGCGTACCGATGGATCAACCCGGTCGATATTTCTACCTGCGTGATCAGGAAAGCGGCGACTACTGGTCATCTTCGTGGCAGCCGGTGGGGAAACCACTTGATGAGTACCGATCCATCTGCCGGCACGGTACAGCCTATACTGTGATCGAATCACATTATGCCGGGATAGCCACCGAAACAACATACTTCGTTCCTTTAGGTCAGACTTTTGAGTACTGGCGGTTGAAAGTCACCAATGAAAGCGATCGTCCACGCCAGCTCTCGCTCTTTTCGTTTTGCGAGTTCACCAACCAGTGGGATACATTCCAGGACTCAGTGAACCTGCAATATTCTTTATTCATCGTCCGCGGTGAATTAACCGGGGATAACCTGCTGCGTATAGCCATCCAGGATAACCTGACACCCGAAACTGAAGGCTTCTTCATCCACGATATCGCGCGGCACAGCTGGATGGGGCTGGCTGGTTCGACGATCGACGGCTACGACACCAGCCGCGAGGCCTTCATCGGTGCTTATCACGGCTACCACGATCCGCTGGTGGTGGAAAAAGGACAATGCACCAACAGCAATGCGTTTGGCGACAATGCCTGCGGCAGCCTGCAAACCAACCTGAGCCTTCAACCGGGGGAAAGCCGGGAAATATTGGTCGTGCTTGGGATCGGTGATGCGCGTTCGACCGGAAAAAAGACGATGGCTGAATATGGTTCATTGGAGCGCGCCGCAATTGAACTGCAAAAACTGAAAGATCACTGGCACGAAAAACTGGGCAGCCTGGTGGTCGAGACACCGGATGAGGAATTCAATCACACCGTCAATGTCTGGGGACTGTATAACAGCCTGATCAGCTTCGCCTGGTCGCGTTCCGCCAGCCTGGTATATAACGGGGAGCGGGACGGCCTGGGTTTCCGGGATTCGGTGCAGGATGTCCTGGGGGTGGTGGCTGCCGTACCAGAAGAAGCCCGCCAACGGTTGGAATTGATGTTGACCGGGCAGGTCTCCACCGGTGGTGCCATGCCCATCGTCCAACCCTTCGGGCACCAGCCCGGGAAGGAAAAACCACCGGATCGCGAGGAGTACCGCTCGGACGACTGCCTGTGGTTCTTCAATGCTGTTCCAGCCTATGTCAATGAGACCGGGGATGTGGATTTTTATACTCGCATTTTACCCTATGCCGATGAAGGCTCCGCGACGGTTTTTGGCCACATGAAGCGGGCACTGGAATTCAACCTGGAACGCACCGGCATGCACGGCCTGCCCTGCGGTCTGGCAGCGGATTGGAACGATTGCCTGAAGCTGGGTTACTACGGCGAAAGCCTGTTCGTGGCTTTCCAGGTGCGATATGGATTAACAATTTACAGCGAAATTGCTGATCAACTGGGTTTGCCGGAAGAATCCGGTTGGGCGCTCGGCGAACGAAAGAAGCTGGATGCCAGCATCCAGGCCTGTGCCTGGGACGGAAATTGGTTCATCTGGGCGATTGGCGATGATGGTACGGTTTACGGCACGAAGGAACAAAAAGAAGGCCAGGTTTATCTCAACACACAGGCCTGGTCGGTCATCAGCGGGGCGGCGACACCCGAACAGGCACGTCTTTGTCTGCAAGCTGTCAGGGAACGGCTGGCCACACCTTATGGTTTGATGCTCTGTGCGCCGCCTTTCAGTAAAATGCCGATCGATGTGATGCGGGCGGTGGTATTCAATCCGGGTATCAAAGAGAATGCCGGCATTTTCAATCACACCAATGGGTGGGGGGTGATGGCTGAATGTATGCATGGGGAATGGCGACCGTGCTTACGAGTATTACCGCTCATCCATGCCGGCTGCCTATAACACGCGTGCGGAAATTCGGCAGAGCGAACCGTACGTGCACGGGCAGACTACTTATTCATCCTTTTCACCGCGGCCGGGCAACACCCGCACCTCGTGGCTGACTGGAGCAGCAGCCTGGAGCTATTTCAGTGCGACGCAGTATATTTTAGGATTACGCCCGGAGGCAGCTGGATTGCGACTGGATCCTTGCATCCCGTCCAACTGGAGCGGGTTCACCATAACCCGCATCTTCAGGTCAAAAACATATCACATCAAAGTACATAATCCGGATGGTGTGTGCAAGGGTGTCATCAAAATGACCGTGGATGGAAAAAATATTCCCGGAAATATCATTCCGTTCGATTTGATCGGTAAGGAACATATTATTGAAGCGTGGATGGGAAAACAACATGGATGAGAATTTGCTGCAGATCCGCGGATATGAAGGGGTGGGCTTCCAGCCGCAGGTGGCGTTCAATACCTGGCAGGTGGCTGTCTTGAATTATTTGGATGAAATACATCCTCTAACCAATAATAAGTTGGAACGGCACACAAAAACGGATGAGGTCTTTGTTTTAGTGAAAGGCTGCGGTATTTTGATCATCGGCGGGAATGGCCAGCAGGTGGAAAGTATTCTTCCACAGGAGATGGAGATAGGCAAGATCTACAATGTGCGTGTGAATACCTGGCATACCATTTTGCTCAGCAGGGATGCATCGGTGCTATTAATTGAAGAACGGAGCACCACCAGGACAAATTCGGAATTCGCAATCATCCCTGAAGAGCTGCACAACCAGATCATGCAAATCGCCGGGAACAGGTTTTAAGCGGTTCGATAATTATTGTCATTTCTCCTCCTTGGTAAGGAGCGCAATCCGGGAGGGTTGCGCTCCTGCATTTAATTGCAAACAAGCTCACTTTATACTTTTTGTGGAAAACGAATAACGGTGACGGCATAATGATTAGGATCGTAGTTTTCTGAGCGTTCGATCCATCTGATCGGGTATGATCGGTACGGTTAATTCCGCAGCGAATGGATTGGATCGAGATAAAATATAACATTTCAAACCCATCTATCAGGAGGGTAATGAACATGTATCTCGTACTGGTTTTTCTACATATACTCGCAGTATTTGCTTTTCTAATGGCCCATGGTGTATCTGTAGCCGTCGCGTTTGCCCTCAAGCGGGAACGGAATTTGGAGCGCATCCGCGTGCTGATGAACCTTTCAGGTGCATCCATCGGGGTTGTACACATTTCCCTGCTCGTCGTCCTGGTGCTGGGTGTGGTGATGGGCTTCATGGGCAAGTGGTGGGGCCACGGCTGGATCTGGGTCTCACTGGGTTTGCTGATCGCGATGTATGTCTATATGGGCCTGGCCGGATCCGGTTTCTACGGAAAGGTGCGTAAGGCTGTCGGGCAGGAGTATATGGTTGGCAGCAAGATGCATCAACCGGATGAACCCGCCTCGCAGGAGGTGATCGATGCGCTGTTGAACAAGGCCAACCCGGCATTGCTGGCGGTGGTCGGTTACGCTGCGATCATTTTGCTCACCTGGCTGATGAAGTTCAAACCATTTTAAATAGATAGATCGCCTGGTATTGTTGGATTTCGCCATCCTTCCCTACGGGATGCTCCGCTTCGCTACGCAATCGACAGGCTCGGGAACTGGCTCAACCCAACCTACGGGTCTGCTTAACCCAACTGGGATTGTTGGGTTTCGTAAAAGGCACTCAACCCAACCTACATGTTTCATACGGTTACGGAACCACAGCCGGGGGAGGGGTCTTGGGCTTGAAGATAAGTCCGCCAACCAGGCCGCCGATGGCACCAAAGATAAGGTCAACGACGACGCCCACCAGGTCGAACAGGACGGATGCGATGCCGGGTGGAGGTGTTTCTATGTTCGCTTCCGGAGGCAGGTATTTGGCGTAGCTCTGCATCAGTGCCTGTGAGCCGGCCAACCCTACCAGGCCGAGGATGAAACCGAATACCCCGTGAAAAGCTCCCGCCACGAGCCCGATGACAACACCCTGCCCCAGCGTGACCGAGCCGGTCTGGCGTTTGTAGAACCAGACCGCAAACAGGGCTCCAGCCCAGAAACCGGCGCATAGCAGGCAGTTCACAAAATTGATGATGGGAATGTTCGATAGGGCGGTGCTGATCAGGCCTCCGATCAACCCGGCGAGCAACAGATTTTTGGTATTCATCGTTCGTCTCCTTTTATCATGCGAAAATACAACGACAAACCGCTTACCCCGTAACAAAAATATAATAAATCAAAAATACCTGCAATTCAAGCAGGTAATTTTTAGCATTTGTAGGTTGGGTTGAGCGTTTTTTTGCGAACCCAACTTTCGGGTTTCGTCAATAATGGGAGAGATCCTCACTGCACATGCGTGCAGCGCAGGTGTCACTTCATTCAGGATGACAAAAATTTGTAGTATCGTTGGGTTTCGCCATGTCCTTCGACAGGCTCAGGAACCGGGTCAACCCAACCTACAAGTGTTTTGGTGCGTTTCCAACGCTCCCTAACAGTTTATTAATCCCATGATTCAAAAAATGGACAGGGGAGTAACCACCTATTTTGGTAACAAAATAAATCCATTCAGCTGTTTTTATGCCCGCGCGCTATAATGGTAGTATCGCATCGCAGCACGGCTTCGCCCATTGTTCCATGGGAGCATTGCAGAGCTGGTAGCGTTTTCTTCAACTCTCATCCCTGAACCCTCCCCATGCAACTGTCTCATCATCAATTTAATTGGAGGATAGACGATGGGAAATCCAACCACAATTCCACCCGGCACCACCTATGCAGCACACAAGTCCACCAGTAAGACCCTGCTCATTATTGGCATAGCTGCCATCAGCCTGGCCGTGCTGTGTTGTATTTGTTTCCTTAGCACCTGGATCATCGGAAATTTACTGCCCGGTGTGTATCAAAGCGGGTCTTCATCTTCCAGCAGCCAGCCGATGCTGGCAATTGCCATCCCCCGCGCCAACCCAACGACCTTTGCCTACTTGTTCATCGGTGATGCAGAGAAGGATGACTGGTTCCTGCCCGGGGATGCGTATTACATTGAGGCTGCGGGAGCGGATGACACGGTATATACCATCAGCTGGCAGCAAGTGAGGGGTACGAACGACCGGGTGGATCTGGAATCACTAATCCGTTCATCGGTCAATGAAACCGATCCTGACCGCAAGCAGGAGTTGATCCTTGTGGCCAATGCCATGGGCGGCATCCGCAGCGGTATGCTGGCTTTCCTGGAGGCAGCATCCGATGGTTTCACATCCCCGTTATTCGAACCTTCACCTGATATTTCACCTATCGAATTGCGATCCATCTATGAAAATTACGACTCCGTCCTTGATCAAGAGGACGCGATCCTGAATGCGATCGTTGCATTGGAGATGCGCGCAGAAAATGCCGCCGGCAGTACCGGCTGCAGGCGAGTTTGCAAGCCGAAAGCTGGTATTAAGGAATCCATATTCGAGTTCTTTTTTGAAAGCAGGAATATAGACCGTCGTGCAGTGGATGACATCCTTGCGGGAGTTGGGGGGATGTCCGCAGAGGAGAAAATGGAAGCCTGGGAGTATATTCCCACCTCCACCACCGGGGGTGCGCAGTCATTTGATGAGTTGATCATCAAGCTGCAGAACGGGGAGCTCCAGGGTGAAGCCAACCGCATCCGCAACTCCCTGATGGATGAGCCTGCTTTTGTTGCCACCCTTGCGGATATCCGCAAGACCAATCGGCCGATGCTGCAAATCGCCTATGAAGAAGGCTCCAACCTGGTAGATAAAGGAGCGAATATGGAAGTGGAGATCATCAAACAGGTGCTCCAGTCCAGTTTTCCGGGGATCGAAGAAGGTTTTGACTATGCCGACAAGGTGAATGAATGGGTCGAATTGATCCACACTACCTATGAGAACCCTCTGGAAGGAGCTGCAGCATATGCCAGCAGCCAGGCGGAAGAGCGCATAAATGGCCAGATCAAGGATAACCTGTTGGAGATGGGGTACGACGAGGATGCTGCCGGGGAGATGGCCGACACGATTACCGGTGAGATACTGAATCAGATCGTAAAACATAACACTGAGGAGGAAGCGTTGACAGAGGAGCAGGAGGAAACGGAAGAAAGCCCGGAGCCTGAGAAAACCAAGACCGCCGACCATGAAAGGACTCCCACCGGAGCGTCTGCTACCTCTACTGTTCAAGACCGTGTGACGCTCAAAGGCAGCCTGGGTATCACCACTATTAATGTGTACGGGTATTGCACAATCCATAATGATTGTACGATGGTGACTAACCAGGTGCAGTTAACCCTTTCGCCCGCGGGCGGACCAGTAAGCGGAATCGGTACCCTGGCAGCGGATGTGATCCAGCCGGAGTGGGCCTCGCAAGGTGTGTACCGTGCCACACATGCACTTTTATTTACAGGGCAGTGCAGCGATAATGGGTCCTGCCGGGGAACAGGCACCGGGGATATGGTTTTGGGAGCCATCAATGGTACATACACGTTCACCTGGGAAGGCCAATACTTTGAGGAAACCTTCAACGGGACTTTGACCTCTGAGGAATGGACTGTGGAGATGACTTTGACGGAATGATGCCACAGGATCCCGGATAAATAAATTAAGAACCCAGCTCGTAATCCCGGATTGCTTATTAATAAATAGTAAAATATATATTTACCGGGAGAATAAATGTTCTTGAAAGCTATTTGTTGGGTATCGTAAAGTCTTTCCCACGGAGATGCTCCGCTTCGCTAAGCAATCGACAAGCTCAGGAAACGGCTCGGGAACCGGCTCAACCCAACCTACAGGGACAGCTTCGATTTGATATAGGCGATGATCTCATCCCAGGCCTGTGTCGCCTCGGGGAACATGGGCGCCAGTATGGGGAAACAGTGCACCATGCCCTCCCAGACGTGGAGGGTGACATCCACCCCGGCGTCTTTGGCCTTCTGCGCGAAGCTGATGGAATCATCCAGCAGGATCTCGTGGTCGCCGACCTCGATCAGGATGGGCGGCAGGCCGTGCAGGTCGCCGTACAGGGGCGAGATCCACGGGTTGGACGGGTCATTATTCCCGACATAGTAATCACCCCACACATCCCACGAACCCAGGGTGGAGATGTCGCGCATGGCATTGGTCCGGTAGGATTTCCCGGTGCGTTTCAGGTCGGTCCAGGGGGACAGCGCCACCCCGGCAGCCGGCAGGGGCAGGCCGGAATCGCGGATGGCCAGCAGGCTTGCCAGGCACAACCCGCCCCCGGCTGATTCACCCACGATGATGGTATTGGCCGGGGCAACACCCTGATCCATCAGCCAGCGGTAGGCGGTGAGGGTATCCTCCATCCCGGCGGGGAAGGGATGCTCCGGCGCCAGGCGGTAATCATACAGCAGGGCACCGACCCCGGCGGCTTTCACGAATTTGGCCACGTGCATGCGGTGATCGACACAATTGCCGCTGACATAGCCGCCGCCGTGGGTGTAGAAGATGGCTTTGTCGGAGGCGGATGGCGAATCCGGGCTGCCGGCCGGGTGGATCCACTCGGCGGACAGGCCTTCGGGCAGGCCGGGAATATTTACCGGGGAGACGACGATACCGGCCGGGATGGAGCCGAACTTTTTGGCGCCGTCTTCAAACTCTTTGCGCATCTGAATCATGGAGGTTTCGCGGGTGATGACCTCGCGTTTGAATTGACCCTTGAACAGGTGCCGGTTCTGGATGCTAAAAATGACGATCTTGCTTTTAATGCTGGACATTCTCAAATTACTCCTACATATTAATTAATAAATTCAGGCTTTCGCCCCGTTCAGGAACAGGTCGACGCACCGGGTGATGGATCGATCCGCATCGAAACCGGCGGGGTCCAGGTACAGCGGCCGGATGGCAGCGATGAGGGCATATTCGAACAACCCGGCCAGGTGGTCTTCGGGCAGATCGGAGCGCAGTTCACGGCTTGCCTGCCCGAGTTCGATGATCTCGTGGATCAGGAAGGTCAGCCCGCTCTGCTCGGCTTCAGCGACCGGCTTGAAGGAGGTGACCTGCTTCATGCGGTAGACCATGAAGGCTTCGAAGATGTCCTTCTGCGCCTGCACGCCCTCGATGAGGACGCGGAACACCGCGGTCAGGCGCGAGCGGGTATCCGGCAGGCTGCGCAGGCGGGCGATGCGGTCATCGTTGCGCTGCTCGAAAGTGTGCTGGATGAAGGCGTTGATGATGGCCTCTTTGGCCGGGAAGTAGTTATACAGGGTGCCCTTGGCGATATCCACTTCTTCGGCGATCTGCTCCATGGTGACGGCTTCGAGGCCGTAGCGGTTGAACAGCCCGACCGCGGCGGTGATGATGCGGCTGCGGGTCTCCCCTTTTTTTCTTTCCGTCCGGCTTGGTCGTTTTTGATCCATGTGTTCCTTAGTTGTACGTTAGTTCATAATTATACTATAGTATAATAATGTACTACGTACTATTATATGGAAGAATGTGTAGTTGTCAAGAGAGAGGATGGGAAATTGACGTAAATAAACACGCAGGTGGGGTTCCCCTCCGTTACCCTGCGGGTTTGCTAACACCGACGCGAATGGAGGCTCTTGCCGTACCAATTTACATGGAAGGGTGGACCTACGTGCCTTTCAGGCATGAGTTGTTCACTCCTTCCCTGGGCGATCTTATGCTTTAATCCACCACATAACCATGAATGAATGACATTTCCCCCGGATTGAACGGATTTTTAATACAACCTACTCGCCAGTCTGTATAATGATTTAGGCATGTTGAAATTTCAAAGCAAAATGCTTCACAATTAATGCATATTCTTGATGGAACTATCATTCGCGAGGTGATGGATGGATAATCAAACGGATCAACCAACGAAACACCGCAGCCTGGTATGGCCGGTCACGCGGCTCGGCTGGTGGGCGATCGGCCTGGTGGCTCTTTACGCGATACTTTCGATCCTCAACACGGCAGTGTTCATGAGAGTGACATTTTCAGAACAAGTGACCCGAACGGTACTGCCTTTTTATGGGATCTTCATGCTTTTATGCGGGCTTGCCGGTGCGATCATCGCCCTGGTGGCTATCATCCGGAAGAAGGAACACTCGATCCTCGTTTGGATCTGTCTGCTGCCGGGTTTATTTGTCCTGTTCCTTGTCTTCGGCGAGCTTTTGTCTCCCCATTAAGTTCTGTTTTTTCTCATGTCAAATCCCATATCCCGGCAAATTACTGTGGGAGCGGGCTCAGACCTTGCCACTCTTTATTCTCAGCGTCCTCGCTTAGGAACATGCCACAGTCCTACGGTGACGCTGAACCATAAGGGTTGATCCATTCTACATTCCCAATTCCCGTTTTAGAGCCTCTCATCTAATTTTTAATGGATGTATTGGGAATGCATCAAAATATTATTTCCCCGCCAGGACCACCTCCACCGGCAGGCCAAACATGGACATTTCTTTCACAGCTTCCACCCGGTAACCGGCAGCCACAATTTCCTGCCGGGCGTAAATGGGGCGGCAGTCCACGTAGTTCGGCAGCCTGGCATGCGCCCATTCATACAACCGCACCATGAGAGCCGGGCTTTTCCGGTTTCGCCAGCGCCACCACGCACAGGCGTCCGCCGGGTCGCAGCACGCGCCTGCATTCTTTCAACACCAGCAGGGATCTCGGGCGTATCGAACAATTCGAGGGTGAAGCTGATGAAGACCGCATCAAAAAAGCTGTCTGCATACGGGAGCTGCGCGGCGTCTCCGCTGGTCAATTCCACCCTGTGGGCGAGGCCGGCGCGGGTCACTTTTCCCTGCGCCACGTTCAGCATCCCATCCGAAAGGTCGATGCCGTACACCCTGCCGCGTCACCGACCGCCTGCGCCAGGGGAACCAGGCAACCCCCGGTGCCAAAGCCGATCTCCAGCACTT
Source organism: uncultured Chloroflexia bacterium (assembly GCA_963757065.1). Classification (GTDB taxonomy): domain Bacteria; phylum Chloroflexota; class Anaerolineae; order Anaerolineales; family Anaerolineaceae; genus PNON01. The sequence goes on from CAVWQC010000007.1 coordinate 78,027, forward strand.
TTTCGCCCACGCTGACGGCCAGCATCTTCATCCCCATTTCCTTGTACTTTTTCTCAGCCGAACCGGAAAGGAGGTCGTATATTGAGCTCATTTTGTCATAAGCGGAGCGGGCTTGCGCTTTCGTCCGCGTCACCCTGCTGGGCTGTAATTCAACGCTCATGGTTTCCCTTATGCGGTTAGAAGCTGGTGCTGTTCCACCACCGCATCCCGGGAAAACAGCCGGATATGCTCTTCGATCTGCTGTAATTGCGCCTCGACTACATCCGCGGGGACGCCTGGCGGGGCGTACGAAACATACAGCACATGCGTGGTCTCGGGTGTGATGGGCGAGCGGTTATCCTGCCCGTAAATGATGGAGCAGCAAATACCGTCCGCATCCTTCATGAGCATGTCGCCCGGTCGCATGGCTTTGGCTTCACCGCTCATCTGGACGATCTCATCGCCTTCGCGCGAGACATCAAAGAGGATGGGGTCGTGTAATTTTGCGACGTCATGCCCGGCGGTCAGCACCAGCGTATCCACTTCGGCGGTGAAGTTGGCATCCACCAGGGGCGAGACATTGGGCAGGCTCTTGCCTTTCAGCACGATCGACTCGAGCTGTAGCTGCACGTGGTAGGTCTTGTTGAACTTCTTATAGTAATTGTCGTAGGCGGTCATGACGGGCAGGGCCAGGAAGTCCGGGCGGGTGAAGCCGGCGTAGCGCTCCCGCAGGCGGGCTTCGGTCTCCCGTTTGCGAACCTCCAAGCGGTGAGAGGAGCGGGTGTTATCCACCCCCGACAGCTCGAGCAGGCCGATGATGCCCCCGGGGTGGGTGGTGTACCAATCTTGAGAGGCTGAAATTGTGAGCATGGTGAACTCCTTTTGGATCATGGTGCATTGGGAATGCACCCTACAGCTATTTTGGTGCGTTGGGAACGCAAGTTACAACTGGAGTGAATATTAATTATATAGGTTTTCCAGATATAATTTACGCATGATCATCCAAAAAATGAAGGCATTCATCCGATTGATCCGGCCGGACCTGTCACTGGCTGCCGGGATCTGTGTCGTCGCCGGGCAGATACTGGCTGCCGGCAAATTGCCGCCGCTGGCTGTCGGGCTGCTGGGATTCATCACCGGATTTGCCCTGTCCGGCTCGGCGATCATCCTGAATGATTACTTCGACTACGAGGTGGACCTGATCAATGCACCTGAACGGCCGCTGCCATCCGGTGCAGTCAGCCGACCCGAAGCGCTGTGGTTCACGGTGGTGGTTACGCTGGCCGGATTGGTGTCAGCCTGGTCGCTCGGCACAGGATGCCCTGATCGTCAGCATCATCTTCTGGATCATCGGTTTTCTGTATAACTGGCGCTACAAACAATCCGGGCTGATCGGCAACCTGATGGTGTGCGCTTCGGTCGGCATCACCTTTATTCTGGGAGCCATGACCGTTCACGACCCGTGGAACCGGATCGTCTGGACCTTCAGCCTGATCGCCTTCTTCTTTGACCTGGGGGAGGAGATCGCCGGAGATGCCATGGATATGGAAGGGGATAAGAAACGCGGCTCGCGTTCCATCGCGCTGCTCAAGGGGAAACGCTTTGCGTTGAGGATCACGATGGCGTGCTGGGTATTGGTCATATTGATCGGCTTGATACCGGTCATTCTCGGGTGGCTGGGGGTGACCTACCTGATCTTCATCCTGTTCATGGATGCGCTGATCGTTTATTCCGGGGTGAGGTTATGGAGATCTCAGGATCCTGCCAGCGGCGTCAAAGCAATGCGGATGGCATATATCGGATTAACCATCGGGATCGTCGCATTCCTGCTGGGGCAGTTTGTGAGGTAGGCTTATCCAGTGGTGCGTTGGGAACGGACCCTACGGCTGTACAATCCTTCATAAAACATTATATAAAATTCAATTCCGTAAACAATCAGAACTCCGGTGTGCTATAATTATTTTAGAAACAAATAGTATTATAAGTAACTGTCCATATCCATAAGAAAACCATACTACTATTACGAAAGGGAAAAAAATGAGCCTATTCAGTAATATTCTCGAAAAACTTGGCCTTAAGAAACCGGCAGCCCCGGCTCCAAAACCCGGACCAACAGCAACTGCGACAGCAACGGTAAAACCAACACCGTCAGCGAGACCGTGGGAACCCACCGGAACCTCACCAACCCCGAAGCCATCATCCACCACCCCCATGCCAACAGTACCCAAGTCGTACGTAGATTCACGCCCTGTACCTGATGCTTTTAAACAGGCTGCTGTTCCAGCTGTTGCACCGGTGGCAGATGGTCGATGTAGTCAGCAAGCTTGAAAAGCTGGCCAAAGACAACGGCGGCAAGCTCAAATGGAAAGCTTCGATCGTTGACCTGTTGAAGCTGCTCGGGATCGAGAGCAGCCTGGCCGCCCGCAAGGAACTTGCGGTGGAACTTGGATGCCCACCCGAGAAAATGAAAGATTCCGTGAACATGAACATCTGGCTGCACAAGACCGTCCTGCAAAAGATCGCAGAGAATGGCGGCAATATTCCAAAGGAACTGTTAGACTGATCAGCAGCACAACACAAAAGAATTCAAACGACCTCAACTAATAGTTGAGGTCGTTTCATATACTGATGCAAGTTGTGTTTCGATTAATTGATCTTATTTCCCAAACAGTTTGCCGGCAAAACCAATGATCTCATCCAGGGCAGAGCCATCACCGTTCGAGTCCAACAGGGTGTTCAAGGTGCTCATCATATCCGGAGCCGCCTGCTGGGTCTTCTTCTTTTGCACACCGAGGTAATTTGATAAGGCGTCTGCATCGAGTTTTGACTGCTTCTGCTTTTTACCCAAAGCGCCCATCAATAATGGGGCTGCGATCTGCAATAATTGAGCGATCTGATCACTCTGCATCCCCGTGCCCTTTGCCAGAGCCTGGGTGACGACCGGCTGCTGCCCGCCGAGGACATGCTCCAGAATCCCGGCGCCATTGGCGGCCTGCGGATTGGTTAGATATCCAGAGACATCCTTGAGGATGGATCCGTTGTGATCTTTTGCCAGGGCTTGATGCAGAGCCTGGGCGCCATCCGGTTGGGATGAGTTCTTTGCCAAAGCCGATACCAGCAATGGCAGCGCCATCGAAAGGGCGGATGAGGTATTCTGCTCGTTCGCACCGATCTGCTGGCTGATCTGGGATAGCCCATCGCCTGATAATTTATCCAATAACAATTGAGTGATCGTATTCATATTTTCCCTTCCTGTTTATTAATCATAAGGTAAGTTTATTCAATATGCTCGTGCTTATTCATTATAACCAATTCGTCCAGGTTGGAAGAGGGAGAAGTAACATCTTAATAAAAAAACCCCGCCGGTGAAGGCGGGGTCAAATGCATCAATGTCTAGTAGCGGTTATTTCCGCCACTGCGTCCGCGATTATTATTTCCATAGGATGACCGTCCGCCGCCAGAGCGTTCTTCACGGGGTTTGGCAGTGTTGACTGTCAAAGGACGACCACCGACCTCTTTGCCGTTGAACATGGTGATTGCTTTTGCAGCATCTGCCTGGCTGGCCATGGTGATAAACATGAAACCCTTCGGATTTCCGGTATCACGGTCTTTGATCACGTCGACGGTTACTACGGTACCTGCTTCAGCAAACATCGTCTGCAGCTGTTCCCCGGTTGTGTCATAATTCAAGTTACCAACATATAATTTTACTTCCATCTTTTCCTCTACTTTCGTTAGCGCAGACATGGGGTTAAAACACATGCCGCCATCATTATAAATAAGGACGGCGGCAAATAGTAATCGCTATTCTGCTTATAAGATACTATCACTATACCACAGAACCTGATTCAATGCTTGTAATCAGGTTGGACACCCGGATTATTGATCACTTTTTCGAATTTAAGGTAAATTGCTGAAGGTTACAGGAACACCAAGAAACCTGCCATACTTTTGCCCCGCATCAAGAACGGCCTCGTTTTCCGTGAATGGATAATTTCCTGAAGAGGTTGGTCTGGATCTCAACCGAATGCTTACCCAACTCCCGCCTCCATGTTCCCACGATCAGCCCATCGATCACAATGATGAAGTGCAAGGCATTTCCCAATTGCCTCAATTTTTTACTGACCGATTTATCTCCGTAGGCGCTATAGTCTTTATACCCGGAGATGTATTCATCAAAGACTGACAACAAAAAGACGGATGGAGATGCGTTAATTGGTGGACTGTGAGGTTCGGCAAACCAATATTCCTGCCCATCCACATCTACTTTTTCAAATTGGCCTTTGACAGATTCCAGTCCGCGCCCGGCTTCAGCTTTGGTTAACCCGGACCATTTTGCAAAGTCAGCCACACTTGCAGGACCCCGACTCATGAAGTAGCGCCTTGATAGTTCAGCCAATGCCTCATCCTGCCCCAGGGGTGATGTTTTGGGAACACGATCATCCATCAGGGCATAGGTGAACTGTTTACCCCGCCGGGCGCCGCTGCAGATCACACCGTTCAATTCGGCGGACATGACGATATATGTCAGGAATTGCCCTTTTTTCATCTGGATGCCAGCATTTTCGAGCACCACCCCCAGTTCGTCCCGGGTGAATTGATGGCCGCCCTGCAATGCATTGGCTATCACATCCTGGCTTTTCTTAAGAATTGCTTCATCCAATCCCTCCCGGCGATACATAAAAGCATTGAGCTTATTCACCCGGGGACCGGTGAGAGCCAACAGCCAGCGGATATCCGACGGTAGAACAAAATGCCATGTCGGCCGCAACAGGTGGGTGCGCAGAATGGATCCATTTGTAAATGCGTTCTCAATATCAGCATCAACCGCGTTGTCCAGCCGTAACCCCAAAGCCCACTTCGCAGCGGCATATTCCTGTGACTGGACCGCCACCAGCCAATTAACCACATCGCACGGATCACTGAACAGATCCGTGCTGATATGCTGGTTGATCAACCGTAATTTGGAAAAATCAGACTTGTTCAAAGTAGTTTATGTATTGTCAGGTTTTACCGCCAGGCACCCAGGATTGCCCCGAATAGTAAGAAGTTCACCAAGTGATTGCCGACTTCGATCGCCCAGACCTTGAACCCGTGAGCGGCAAAAAGCTTATTGACCAGGTACGTGGGTGCTATAAAACCTAGCCAGATCAGGAAACCGGTCGTCAGGCCGGATACCAGTGTCGCGCCGCCCGATAATTTCCCCATGGCGGTCACGGCGAGGGACATGAATATCGCCTGAACCAGTGAGGAAAGCACGGTTAATGTCCACATGACAGCCATGGAACCTTTCCCGCCCGGCATGGCATCCCCGGTCTTGCCTATTCCATCCCACCAGATGGGGAAAAACGTTTTCGGGTTGTACCATAAGTGACCCGCTGATCATACTCACCACCACACAGACGATTACTGCCAGCCAATTAATCGAACCCAGATCCATTCTTTCCTCCTTATGGATCAACGAGGACTAAATATAATCATTTGTTGTCATATGCTGCTTGCAATTTAGCCATATCCAGCTTGACCATTTGAAGCATAGCCTGCATGACCCTATTGGCTTTTACCGGATCTTTGTCTGACATCAGCTTACCCAGGAGAGTGGGCACTATTTGCCAGGCCAACCCGAACTTATCCAACAGCCAGCCGCATTGTTGCACTTCTCCACCGGCAGAGAGCTTATCCCATAGGTGATCCACTTCTGCCTGGGTTTCACAATTCACCAGGAAGGAGATCGCCTGCGAAAACTTATATTCCGGACCGCCATTCAACGCGATGAAAGTCATCCCTTCAATTTCAAATTCCATCGTCATGACCTTGCCTTTTTCCCCATGCGGATTGTCGCCGAAGCGGGCAACGTTGGTCACTTTGGAATTCTTGAATATGGATGTGTAAAAATTGACTGCTTCTTCTGCATTGCCATCAAACCAGAGGAAAGGTGTAATTTTTTGAATCATATTGCCTCCATCTTTAAGTGTGAATAAACAAATAATAAGTTTGTCTTTTATGATTTTAAAGGGTCAAATTACCGGATGATAGAGTTGTATAACCTATTCTGTAAAAAACCGCAGATAGTCACAACTGTCAACAACAATTACTTTATGTTCTGCACTTCCTGGCATAGGATGATTTGTATGTCCTTGCATAAAAAAAGCATCCTTCCAAAATGAAGGATGCTTATCAGTTTTCATTTTTAACAGACTTTAACCAATAGAAAGGGAAATTACCAAAAATTGAGTTTTAGATTAGCATAGTGACTACATGCTGCTTCAACCTCTCAACTGTGGCTGACTTCTCCCACGCAGCAGAAAGGTCAACGCAAACCCGGCTACGAATCCGCCAATGTGCGCCATGTAAGCGACACCACCGGTCTGTCCCGCTCCGGCAATGGAGCCAAATCCGCTGAATAACTGCAGAACGATCCATAACCCGATGACGATCAACGCTGACACCTGGATCACCCGTTGACCCTGTAATACTTTTACTTTTCCCTGCGGGAAAAGCAGAATATAAGCACCAAGGACTCCAGCTATTGCACCGGATGCCCCCAAATTCGGGATATCTGACCCGACACTGAATGCCAACTGGGCAAAGGTGGCTGCGAGACCACATATTATGTAAAAGATAATAAACTTGAGGTGGCCAAAACGGTCTTCCACGTTGTCGCCGAAGATCCACAAGTAGAGCATGTTGCCACCCAGGTGAAGCCACCCGGCATGCATGAACATCGAGGAGAATAACGTTATAAAATCACCGGCTGGATTGGACAGGAAACGTTTGGGCACGAAAGCCCATTTCATAATAAACGCATCACCGCCAGTCAGTTCTACAATGAAAATTAGAACATTCAACGCGATTAATGCGTAGGTAACCAGGGGAACAGTTCTGCGGGAGCTGTCATCATCACCAATTGGGAACATAAAAATCCTCTCCTTCAGGGTAGGTCAGGGTTAGTGGCGCCTTCGACCGGCAGTGATACCAAGGATGAGAAACACAATTGCCACACCGATGAGGAAACCAAGGTTATACTGGCTTCCGTCGTTATATACTTCATACATCTGCACGTTAGGATTGATAAATGACATGACCAGGGTGACCGGGGAGATGATCCCATGCCAAACGCCAATGAGGGCTCCGGCAACATGATTCTCCGAATCGGCAGTATTCACCAACGGATTCTGCCCCGGCGCATTGACTTCAATACTAAAACCCGGCACATTGATCTTGCCGGTGGGATCGGGTGTACCTGCCTGGGCAGCCGGAACAGGAGTATTGACTACCGCGATGGTATTGGGTGAACATCCAACGATGAGGCCAAGCATTACGATCATAATAACAAAGGCGAATAATTTATTCTTCATCACTTCCTCCTAAATCGATTGAATGGAACTTATATATTATTGACTCACTTACGGGACAGGTCTGGTGAACAAACAAGCTCCATAAATAAAAGAACTGAGACGAACTTCAGCTACATTACCATCCTATGGGAAAAGGGCTATCGATGTCCCTAATTTTTTATCTAAAATACCTATATTTTTTGGTATATTTACAAAATATTATCTTCCAGCCAATCAAAAACCGCTTTCCAACTGGAAAGCGGTTAATGTTCTTCCATAAAACAATACGACAAATCCTAAGGTTGGATATATTTGATAGCCAGACTGGTGAGCCAGAGGCCAAATGGCACAAATACCAGGCCGATGAAAATCAGCGCCAGGCCAAGAGCGCGCATGGTGGAAACAATCCGGTTATGTGTAATCCAAGCCCAGACCACGATCACCGCCGGGGTCAGATAAAAGGTCAGTGGTGTTACCCAAAGCATAATATAACGAAATGGATCAATGTTATGCGGCAGGCGATCGCTTTCACGGAAAAGCATGATCAGATCCGCCTGGGGCAGCATCAGAATGAATGCAGAAGTCACAGAAAATACGACTCGGCGTATTGTGCTCCATTTTTCAGCCCTTTTCCGGAAGATACGCAAAAAAACAGCGAGCAAACATACCAAAAAGAAAGCCCAAACCGGCCCCATGTAGGTGAACATGTAATTGTCGGTGTTCAAAGAAAATTGGGTGACAAGCCACGGTTTAGCAAACAGCAGTGCAATTCCTAACACCCAGATGATGACTGTTATCCACCTGCCTACACTGGATCTGGGCGATTCTTTCATTGAGACCATATTTTCCTCCCGAATGCTACAGACTCAACACATACCATTATACAATCAACGGAAAGGTTTTTATCGGGAGGAAGCGTACTTTTTCAAATCAGCCGCGAAAGATCCTTTTCCTGTTGGTGTACACCAACAGGATGAGACCGATGACGATGGTGATGGAGCCGTAAACTGACCACTGGCTCTGACCGGTCATCACACTTCCACCGATCACGTTGATGCCCTGTAAATACCAGACCCCGCCAACCAGGATCAACAATATGCTGAAAATGGTTGCTGCAATTTTCATACTCCTCCAATGCATTACATACCGGTGGACGTAATGCTTCCCATGCACCGGTTCCGCATCATACTGCATCCTTACATTAATATTATCAACAGACAGGGCATTAATACCAAATTATTAACCGGTATTCCTTATACACTGCACCATAATCAGAAACCAGTTGCTTACCTTAAGGAGTTAGCTGATGGTTACTGTGATGACTTCAGTGACTGCTCTTTAATTTTGTGGAATGCAAAAGGAGGTTGACCTGAGTCAATCAGGGTTTTGATCTGCGCTGCGCACTCTTCTGTGGTGAACCTGGATGTATCGACTTCGAGGTCATAGATCCCGTGGATATGCACCAGGTGGTACTGCAGCCTGGCCTGCCCGAGTGTGCGGTTCTTGCGCAGCTTTTCGCGGTTTTCCAACACCTCCAATGGACAGCGCACGCCGATAAAATAAGCCGGAAGCTCGTAAAGACGGCTGGAGATATCGCGCAGCCAGGCCGATTCGACCAGGACATGGTCGGCGATCACGTTGCTGCCGGTGCGGGATAAGGACTTCGATGGCCTGGTGCATGCCTGCCACCAGCGTATGCCCGGCTGCCCCGGCGTGGTCAGCCAGCCCGAGGACATCGTCCCACAGGGGACGCTCCAGGTAGCGCGGCGGCATCATCCAGATGAACTTGTCGATCCCGGCTTCGAGGTATGGTTCGTCCAGGATGTTCTGCAATACCCTGACGATGCAGGTCTTGCCGGAACTGGAAGTTCCATTCAGGATGATGATCTTTCCCGGGTTAACCATAGAGTCACCTAGATAACATCACCAAAAATTTAGAAATTCGGCGAGGGTAAACATGAAAGATGTGTTCGTTCCAGATCTGAGATACCTGGTTACCTCACCTGTGGACAGATTTTCCTGTATATACATCTAGTATAACCATGAATATTTATGAGTTCATTTTTGTTGATGGGTTTCAAAAAAGCGGGAAGAATTATAAAACCAACATTATTATGGCAATCAAGACGGTAAGATATATTTCTAACCAAGTGCAGGCGTAAAATATCCGAATTGCATTTTATAAACTGGTTTTATAAAGTGTTTGTCATTGCAAGAATAAAACTTACTCCGGTTACGACATCGATCAAATTCACCAAAACGTGGACAATGACACTAATAAACAAATTTCGGCGCCGGACAGCATAAACCAAAGGCAGCATCCCCAGCGTTCGCGTGATGAACATCCATGGAGTAAATACATGATAGATAGCGAACAAAAAACTGCTTAAAAGCGGCGCCCACTTCCCCGCATAATTCATGCGGGGCAATAAAAACCCGCGGAAGTAAAACTCCTCAACAATTGGTCCTATGAATGCACCAAAAATCGCCACCATTGTGTATGTGATTATGAGGTTTACTTTTGAAAAGCCCTCCTGGAGCCCACTCTCCATGGCTGGTAACCAGAAAAAAAAGGAATTCTGAAGAAATACATCTATGGGTTTCATTACTGTAAAAATAATCCCAACAATTATAAAAAGTACAGGAACCCAGACGAAATATTGCCATCCAGGAATCGGAGACCGGTACATCACGATTCCCTGAAGAGAAAACCGGCCATTCTTTTTCTTTCCAATATATAGCAAATATCCCAGCTCAACCGGAACAAGGATCAAAACAAATGAAGTCATTAATGCCATTATTGAAGGAAAGCCCATCTGGTGAAGAGGTATAACCAATAAGAAGTAACATAAGCCGATCAAAATCCCTGGAAGAAGGTGCAGCAGTAATGATTTACCAACAGAATGCTGATCGATATTGGGGTCTTGGTTCATTGACGGGATATCCTCCAAATTAGTATTTTGTTATCATCCAAAATTTTACCCGAGAAATTTAAAATCGAATAAATGATTAATGAATGAATTTGCTTATATTCGTGTAAATAATTGTCATTCAGCAAATAACTCTATTCCCTTGGATCATTCGCTCCAATGGGAAAAGAATTCATAATTCTATTGTGTTGTTCCGGGACGTTATGCTTTACAGAAGCAGGAAGTGTCACAACAAATTAAGAAATTCGGCGAGGGTTAGCAGGCTGGATGCATGCAGGTTGTAAAATTGAAAGGATTCTATTCCTCCAAAATATAAAAAAATTGATGTGTTTCGCAAAAACACATCAACCCATCCTAACTCTAGTATATACTAAGCTTATCATCTTCCAAGGAGCAGATATGGAAAACCCCGTCATTACCAGAATGTTGAACCGTAAATCCGTGCGCAAATATACCAAACAGCAGCCCGGCGAGGATGTGATCGAAGCCGTGGTGCGGGCAGGTCAGCAGGCGCCTTTCGCTTCACAAATGTACAGCTTTTTGCTCAACCGGAAAAAACGCAACCCGTTTGGTGCGCCGCTGCTGTTCACCATCTGCGTGGATATGCACAAGCTGGAGTTGATCATGGCCCGCCGCGGCTGGATGACGGTCTCCAGCAACCTGGACCTGCTGTTTCTGGGGATCCAGGATGCGGCTTATGCGGCCGAGAACATGGTGAACGCCGCTGAAAGCCTGGGGATGGGAAGCTGCTTTTTGGGGATGACCCCTTACAATGCCACCAGAATACAGAAAGCCTATCACCTGCCGCAGCGGGTCTTTCCGCTGGTGGAGCTGACGATGGGCTATCCGGCGGAGGATAATCCGCCCCGCCCGCGCTACCCGTTGGAATACACGCTCTTCGAAGACCGCTACCCCGAGATGACCGACGAGATGGTGACCCGCGCCATGCAGTCCATGGACGAAGGTTACCTGTCACAGGGATATTACATCAAGCAGAAAGCCAAGATCGACATCGAGGTCGAGGGAAAGGATGAAACCTTCTCTTATAAGGAGTACTCCTGGACGGAGCACATCTCGCGCAAGTGGGGGCAATGGCTGAGCGACCCGGCAGAACTGCTGGACCAGTTGAAAGCGTGCGGGTTTGAGATCGAGGTACCGGAGAAAAAGTAGAAAGAGGGTTGTTAATACAAAGGCTCGTAATCCAGTAAAACGATCCCGTTCTTGAATACCCTGGATGCGGTCAGCTTCAGGTTTAACTTACCTTTCAATCCCTGGAAGATAGGCGTTCCGCTTCCCAGTACCACCGGATCGATCATGATCTGAAGCGAGTCGAGCAGCCCATGTTCGGCGAACTGGGTGACAATGCTGCCGCTGCCCAGGATGGTCATATTAATGGAAAAGTCCTGTTTTAACCTGCGGATCTCTTCAAAAATATTGTCCTTGATCAGTCGGGTATTGTTCCAATCGGCACTTTGCAGCGTCCGCGAGAAGACGATCTTTTCGGATCTGTTCATCCCCTCAGCTAGTGCCGGAGAATTCTTGAGCGCTTCCGGTGTCGGCCAGAAGCCGGCCATCATCTGGTAGGTGATGCGTCCAAAGAGCAGGGTATTGCCGGACTGAGCATTTTCGGCGGCATATTCATTTTCTTCTTCGGCATGCATGTGCCAGCTGATGTTTCCCTTCGGGGATTCAAAATACCCGTTCAGGGTGGTGAATAAATATGCATTTAATTTTCCCATCGTGTCTCCATTAAATATTAAGCTTACAACCGCGTGAGATGCGATGCGAATGGTTGTGGAATGTGAATGGAAATCGATTCCCCGCGCGCAGGCGCGTGCAGGTTTGAGATCGAGGAGAAATAGGTATTGTTTACAGGATTTTTTCGGGAGATGGGTTGCTCTACAGAAACCCATGAATTCTACAATTTAACTCTGGTGAAGATCACTTTGCCTTCAGCAGCTTCCACATCACCCTTATCGACCCATATAGAAGCAGTATTAAGCTGCAGCCCATCAGGATCCATTTCACAAAAGTAAAAACCGGCGCAAGCGTAGAAATGATCGGTGTGGGGCTTGGAAACCGTGCCATAACAATCGAGGTGGAAATATTCTCCAGGTAATCGAACAGGACTCCGAAGATAGGGACAAGGTTTACCCGCTTCCACATGTTACCAACCAGATCCAGCCTGTGATACAACCAGCTAATAGCAGTGGTGAGGAAGGCCAGGTATACCAGGGGCCAGATCAAGTCAAAGGTAAAGCGGGCTTTAATATATTCACTGCGCCCTGCCTGACCATAAGTTTCGGCAGTTTTATATAGATCGCCTGGGGTGTAGAAGAACGTCGTATCAGGCGATCCGGCAGTCCCACTATATAACCTTGCTTTTGAGGATTGAGCGGGTAGGACTATGATGGTGAAGGCTAAAAAGATCACCAGGCAAGCCAGGGCTACCCTGCCATTCGTAATTCGGGTGATCCGATCAGACAATTTGATCAGCATGGTCCTCCCCATCATTTATAACAGATATCAAAACAGGCTTACTTTTCAGGTTTCTGGAAGAGGGTGATCTGCATGCCATCGGGATCCTGCATGCGGACATTGATATCGCCCCACGGGGTGACGACCGGAGGATGAACGCAAATGGCTCCGTGTGCCAGGAGCCGCTCCATGGCGGCGTTCACATCCGGGACCTGGAGCGCAAAGCGTATTTGCCCGCTGACCCGCTGCCCGGTCTCGATTTGGTCGATGGTCTGCGCCTGGGTTTCGTCAAAGATCTCCAGCGTGGCATGCCCCATATCGAGGATCAATGCCCGCCCCTGGCCGTTGTTCCAAATTTGCGCCGGTTCAATGCCAAGGCCTTCGCAGTAGAATTTCAACGAGCGTTCGTAATCCTTTGTGGTAAGGGCGACACGCAATTCCAGGATTGGATATTCAGGATTGGTTTCAGCCATGGCTTACCTCAATTTCCATTGCTTCATCAGTGCGTCGAAGATACCGGTGCAGTTGATGGTATCCTGCCAGGGAATCAGATCGCTTTCAAGTTTGCCCTGCAGGAAAAGATCGGCACAATGACGGATCTCGTAGGCAAAACCATCAGCCACCGGTTCAAAAAACTGGTCGATCAGCCGGCCTTCCTTGTTGTACAGGTCGCATTTTTGCGGACCGAAGCAGTTTTCGAGGACAATGTGCCCGCCGGTACCATAGATCACGGCTTCGTCCTTTGCCTCCACTGTGAATCCGCAGGCCAGGTAAGCCAGGGCGCCACCCGGAAAGCTCATCGAGATCACGGACAGTTCATCCACTCCCGAGGGGGATATCTTTGCCAGGCCATTGACCTCGTCGGGGTATTCTGCCAGGATCCCGGCTGCAAAATTGATCGGATAGATGCCCACATCGTACAAGCCGCCACCGGCCAGTTTGGGGTTGAACTGGCGATTATCCGGATCATATTCTTTTTGATAGCAAAAATTGGCAGTGATCAGCTTTACCTGCCCGATCCGGCCGGCTTTGACCCAATTCTTTGGCTATCAGAAAAGCCGGCAAACAACGCGTCCACATGGCTTCCATCAGGAGGGTCTTATTCTTCGCAGCCAAGCGCCATCAATTCTTCTGCGTCCTGCTGGGTGATGACCAGGGGCTTTTCACACAGTACCGCTTTATGGTGCTCCAGGCATAACTTGACGACTCCATAATGAAAGTTGTGGGTGAGACCAACGTAGATGATATCCACCTCTTTATCGGTGATCACATCCAGGTAGTTGTGATATGCTTTTTTCGCCCCGAATTTTTTGGCAAAGGCATCCGCACGGGACTGATCGGTGGAAGCCACCGAAACCAGCTCAACACCTTCCATGGTATTTACTACTCTGGCAAAACGCGAAGAGATTCGACCCGGGCCAATGATCCCAAATTTAACATTCATATTTACCCCTTTCCCCATCTGATCATTCAAAAGAATCTACTTAATTATAGCGTTCTTAAATCAAAAAGCGCCATCCTGTTGGATAACGCTTCGTAGACCAGACACAGATTTATTTGCTTATTGTTTTCGAACCAGCACCAGGTAAAGGGTGGCACTGGTGGAAAGAACCACCAGGAACGGCGTGATCTGGTGGATCTTGAGGATCACCGCAGGCATGGTTTTGGCGGTGCTCAACATTCCACCAGTGGCGAACAGGGCAATGAAAAACAGGAGGGTAAGCACGCTAACGCCAAGTTCCACCGGACTAAGCGGAGTGACCTGGTGAATTCTATAAACGGTGATGGCTAGGAAGACAACAGCACCCAGCGAGATCAATTTGTGAAGCGTAAGGATCAACACACTGAGCGGTCTGCCTGTGCGACTCAGCCAAATACCGGAAAGGATGATACACAGCAGAAATAATCCTGCAAACAACAATTTTTGATTCATTTCATTTTCCTTATATAAAAACAATTGATGAACAATTTTAAAACTACAATAATTCCGGGGAAAGAAGGACCAGGTTGCCGATCACCTTCCCGCTTTCCAACCGGAAATTGGCCCGGGCTGCATCCAAAATGGGATATTTCTCTTCGATGATCGGGTCAATTTTGCCTTCTTTCAGCAGGTTGAAGAGGATCGCCCAATCTTCGTAAAATGGTTTTTTGTCTCCCACAAAATAGAAAGAGGTTCCATACAACTTGAAAGATTTCTTACCCGGCAGCAGGTTAACTTTAAGTGAGGTTCCGAGGATTTGAAACATGGTGGAAAATCCATCCGGTTCACCGAAGCTTACCAGCCTGCCTCCCCGCCGTAAAAGAGATAATCCACTGCGGATATAGTCCATTCGCATCATCCCGTCAAAGACAACATCCAACCCATCCGGTTCCATGCGGCGGATCTCTTCAACAAAATCCTGCGAATCGGTAATCGACCGGGGTTGCCCCGTATTTTGCAAGGATGGAGTGTTTGCCAGGTGAGGCTAATCCATACATTTTCAGATCGGCCAGTTTACCAAGCTGCAGCAGAGCTGTACCAATTCCACCGCTGGCGCCGATAATGAGCGCTTTTTCACCGGATCTAACCCGCACAGAACGATGCATGCTCTGGTATGCCACAATATAATTCAGAATGAGGGTGACTGCTTTAGCTGGATCGAGTGAAGCGGGCACAGGAATCAGGCGATCGCTCTTCCAATATAAATATTCACTGTAGCCGCCGACAACCGTTAAGGCACCAACCCGGTCCCCAACGGCTGCATCGACAACATCTTTGCCAATTGCTACCACATCTCCAATGATGGAATAACCCGGCACAAATGGGATCTTCTGTCCTAACGGGGTACCGCTATAGAAACCTTCACCCGTTCGAACGGTTATATCCGGACGGCACACTGACGCAGCGAGAACCTTTATACATACTTCCTTAGCTGATGGCGTCCGCAGTTCATTATCCACGACCTGGAGGACCTCCGGTCCCCCAATTCTTGTTACGATTACACTTTTGTATTTCATTTCCTTTCCTATTTCTTTTAGCCTTTCGTAATACTTATTCCATCCCAAAAGAGTTCAAAGCCCTGATGGATGGCTTCATCCACATTTCCCGGGTCAGATAGCAACCGGATGTGGTTCATTACTGCGACAATATCCTGGTACAGATAACCACCAATGAGATCGACAGGATAAGGCTTAATATTGCCTTCGTTGAGGCCTTTTTGAATGGCTTCGTAATAAAAACTAAAATTCTTACCTGATTCCAGCGTGGTTTCAGCAGAGATCAAGGTTGTATCCCGGACCTGTTGAGAGTATTGATAGGCTTCCGGGTGTTCCAATAACCAGCGAATGGATCCATTCCAGATGGTGAAGAATGTATCCCGCACAGACAGGGAAGCGTCCAGCAGACTATTGATATGCTCGGATTCCTGTTTGGTGATCATCAAGACCAACTCATTGATCAGTTGGATCTTGGTAGGGAAGTATAAAAACAGGGTGCCCGAGGCAGTGCCGGCAGCTCTGGCGATCTCCGCTGTGGATGTATTTTGGATGCCGTTTTGAGTAAACAGCTTGAGGGCGGCATTTAAAAAACGCTCGCGTTTTTCTGAATTTAGTTCCCGGACCATCATGGTTACCTCGCTTTAGTTTCTATAATAACTGACTACTCAGTCATTATAGATGCAATAATACCATTTGTCAAGGGGTTAACTGAATTGGATTTTGTCTTATTCAGACTCTGCGACCAGGCTGATTAAATTACCCGGATCATAACAGGGGAGGGAATAATGTGAATGTCAGCATTAACCAGATGATGGACACGGCCGCAGCACAAATCGGCAGGAGGACCAATTGCATCCCGGCTGCATACGACCATAAACGCAGGGATTGCTTCCAGCTCTGTTTGAGAAAGATTTTTATCCAGAAGCAACCGGATAGAATCAGAGCCCCCAGGCCGGATCCAAGGGCAATGATTGGATTATTATTGATCCCTTTGACTGCCAATACGATGATCACCCCAATGAGGATTTGTAGAAAGGCAATAATAAAAAGCAGCCACAATTTGGGAGATTCTGTTTTCCGCAGATTAAAACTTTTCCGGGTTGTCGAGACAATGATCCCGCATAGGAGTGCAAATACGAACAGTGAACCAAGAATTATGGAAATGGTAATTTCTGAATTAGATCCGCCCATTTTTACCCCTGGATGACAGTATTTAGTAAATTAAGAAAGTACCCATCCATTTTGTGTTATTGAATCTAATCAATAAATTTAAAACTATCGACTATCTTGTCAAATTGGTCCGCAAATGAATCAAATGAGTAGGGTGAGGATTGAAAAGACAGCATATAGATCACTGCGTCCTTTTCCAACCAGATATCGTGAAAACGCCACCAGGGTTCACCCCACGGGCGGTCGTAGGTAATTTCAAATCCAGATAATCCATCACGTTCATATGCCTGCCGGCTTGCATCTTTAATTTCCGGCATGGGATTTTCGTAAGCCATATTGAAACGGCCTTCCAAGTCGACCCCGCCAGCCAATGGGGAGGATGCTATACTGAAGAAAGCCCTACCCTCGCCTTTACCGGGAGGAGTTTGAATTGTGATCAGGGTGGTGAGCCCGAGACCGTAATAATCATCATCAGCAGGCATCGGACGCTCCCAGACTTCTTCATGTGTTTTCCACCCGGAAGGGATCGTGAAGCTGAACTTTTCATGCTCGAAGATGCGCTCCTCATCCAGGGCAGCCGGAGGGTCTGTAGGTCTCTGGGGTGGGGGTAAGGTTGGGATAAAAGTGGGGGCAATAACAGTTTGTTGCGATGGAGTGGATAAACGGCATGCGAAGGTAGTGACAATTAAGAACCCAACCAGGATCAAAATTCGTTTCTTCATAAAACCCTCCTTACATCAGGGAAAATTCATGTAACCGTGCAGGGTGTTGTAAAAAACGATTAAATAAGTTGTATTGAATTATTGCGTATTAGTCAATTTGCCAGAAAAAATTCCCGACCCTATCACCAAACAATAATGCATTCATTTGCCAATTAAATATTACTACTTCTGGAATGACACTGCAAACACCAGATTTTTGTTTGATTCCCGTGGAAATCCATCTATAATCCAGATATCACATCTGGCTATTCGTACTATATAATTAAAGACGTCCTTTCAGGTAGTCAACAACGATGACATATGGCAACGCCAAAAATAATATTACTTCCAAGGAGAATATAATGCCTGATTTTTCCAGAATGCCAAGATATGACATACGAAATGATGGAATTGGCCCGTACGCCATTTTCTACTGCGACTCCTGCGGAAGGGAATTCCGCAGCCAACCGGATGTGGGAGGAGCTGTAGCTCAAGATGTGGGCAGGCAGGTAGCCGGCGGGCTGCTTCGCAAGCTGCCTCTGTTCGGAAATGCTGTCGCCGACAACGTTGTTGGGGAAGACCCCCGCTACAGTATGAAGATGTCACCAGCCCAGCTGGAGAACGCATGGAAGAAGACCCAGGTTAACTTTCGCGAATGCCCGACTTGTTCCCGGATCGTCTGTTTATCCGATTTCGACACCCAAAGCGGATTTTGCCAGGAAGATAGCCCGCGAACGAACGAGATCGCCGAAGCCAGAGGCGAGCAGACAGGTGCAGCATTAAAAGGGTTGGCGAGTGCATTTGGCCTAGGTGACGTGATGAAGAATGTGCAGCAAGCCGCCAAAACTGCCCAGAATGCTGCGTCACAGGCTGCCCGCTGTCCGAACGACGGAACACTTGCAGCACCCGGTACAAAATTCTGCCCGGAGTGTGGTACCGCCATGGTGCAGCCGGCAACCGAGAAATGTCCGAAGTGCGGCGAGGAGACCCATGGGGCAAAATTCTGCCCCAATTGCGGCGCACCTGTGAGTGCTGCACCAAAAGCCGGGTTCTGTTCCAACTGTGGCGCGGAAACAAAGGGAGCAAAATTCTGTCCGGAATGCGGAACCAAGGTTGGCTAACAAATCTTCTATTAATATATAACTAAAAAGTGCTCTGGTTTGTTGCCAGAGCACTTTTTATACTAGAATTCTGATTTCTAAAACCTGTTTAGATGGAAATATATCCTTCCATATAAGTGATGGCTTCGCCGGAGATCAATACTCTCTCACCCAGGTCTTTACAATACAGTTTTCCTCCACGGGTTGATAGCTGCAGAGCTACCAGCGACTCCTTTCCCAGCCTTTTACTCCAATAGGGAATGAGGGAGCAGTGGGCAGAACCGGTAACCGGGTCTTCAAAAATGCTGGCCTGCGGCGTAAAGAACCGGGAGACAAAATCAGCTTCCTTCCCGGGGGCTGTTACGATCACCCCGCCCGGATCGAGATTGATCTGGTCCAGAATGCTTTGTTTTGGTTTCAGGCTGCGGATCGTCTCTTCATCCTCATATACAAGCAAATAGTCCCGTGATTTTAATACTTCGACAGGCCTGACCCGAAATGCTTCCAAAATTACCCGGGGGGCAGCTGCCGGCACAGGTATACGGGATGGAAAGTTTAGTGTGATCAACTTATCCTCAACCGTTACTGTCAGGTCTCCACTCCTCGATAGGAACCGGATCGTCGAAAGAGTCGGGTTGAGATGCCTGGCGATAACGTGGGCCGCTGCCAGAGTGGCATGTCCGCATAGATCCTGCTCAATATCCGGGGTAAACCAGCGAATTTCATAGCCATCATTAGACAAAACAAAAAATGCAGTCTCAGCAACAGAGTTTTCCACGGCAATTTTTTGCATCGTTTCATCCGACAGCCAGGACTCAAGCGGACAGACAGCCGCCGGATTGCCGCTGAATAATTTATCTGTGAATGCATCGACCTGGAAGATGGGGATTTTCATGATTAACCTCTATGAAAACTACAGTTTGGTAAATATTATTCATATTCCTTATCAAACAGCTTATGAGCTGTTTTGCTCAAACAGAGGATGATTAGCATTGAGCTGAAGCAGGTCCCATAAATTTCCATACAGGTCTTCAAAAACAGCAACCAGACCATACGATTCTTCTTTGGGTGGTCGGATGAATTTTATACCTTTAGAAACCATCTCGTTATAGTCTCTCCAGAAATCATCTGTGTTCAGGAAGAGGAACACTCTCCCGCCGGTTTGATTACCGACAAAAGGCAGTTGTTCCGGTTTGGATGCCTTCGCCAGGAGCAAAGTAGTGCCGTTGGAGTTGGGTGGGGAAACCACCACCCAACGTTTATCCTGTTCCGGTTGATAGGTATCTTCAATCAGTGAAAAGTGAAGTTTCTTCGTATAAAACTCAATAGCTTCGTCGTAATCCCTGACCACCAGGGCAATATGCACAATGGATTGTTTCATAATTACCTCTTTATCCCTTAACGTACGACAGCTTTTCGGAGATCAAACCGTTTATTACCTTGAATATATCGACACCCCGAACATGTCCACTTTTGCCTGAAGCATCCATCCAGGTGTACTTCCAGCGCATCACACATCGAAAGCTGAGGCTAAAGATCTCCTCGATCTCGATATGTGCATGCGGGGATTCACTGAAAAAGCCTTCCCAAAATTGAGTTACTGCATCCTTGCCTTTGAATATGGCGCCATCTGGAGCCGGATTAGTGTTTTCAAAAATGCAATCGTCGCTCATCAACTGCATCATCGCTTTGATATCATGCCGATTGAAGGCTTCATTGAATTCGATCACAACGCGGATCGATGTTTCTAGTCGGGACATGCGGGCTGGGCTCATATTTCCTCCACCTCATTTGTTTGTGGCTGTATTGGTTATTAAATCATTATATATACTTCAGATTTGTTGTATATAAGCATGATGATAGATTATTTTGTAGTTATTTTGGGATTAGTAAGGAACTCCCATCCATTCAATGCTTAAAAAATTGGTATATAATGATTTATCTTACTTTAGAAGGACCTCCGCATGAATATTTCGCAAATTACTCCCCTTTCGCTTCCAATTCTCCTGATCAACCTGGCACTTGGGACTGTGGTTTCGCTCGTTGTCGCCTGGTATTATGTTAAGTACGGCAATTCACTCTCCAACCGCCTGCATTTTGGTGCCATCCTGCCAGTGCTAACCCTCATCACCCTGCTGGTAATATCCATTGTAAAATCATCCCTGGCTCTCTCACTGGGACTGGTCGGTGCGCTTTCGATCGTGCGTTTCCGCACAGCCATCAAAGACCCCGAAGAACTCATCTTCCTTTTCCTGGCCATTGCCATCGGCCTTGGTTTTGGAGCCGATCAGCGCCTCCCCACCCTGCTGGCAGTCGTGGTGATCATGGCCTTCTTATTCGTCCGTGCTTTTGTTTTCAAACGCCGGAAAGCCCTGCATAATCTGTATCTCAATATCCAGGTGCACGATACCCAGGAACGTGAAAACCTGTTCGCGGAGATCAACGCCCACCTGCTCAATGAATTTAAGACACTCGACTTTCGCCGAATGGATCATTCCGGAGATCTCCTCCAGGTAACCTACTATATTAATATCAGCTCCCAGGAACAATTAATTCGGGCACAGGATTCCCTCAGAAAACTCTACCCGGGCAGCTCTGTCAGTATTGTGGAACAAAGCAACTTGCTTGGAGGGTGATGCAGTATGAAGTTCCACAAACCGGATGAAGTAAAGCCCGCTTCCAGCGGTACACAAAAAAAGCTACCAAACCGCATTGTACTGATCGGACTCTTCGTCGTAATTTCCTTGCTCGCTTTTGCTGGCGGTATCCTGATCGACCGGTCA
This sequence comes from uncultured Chloroflexia bacterium, assembly GCA_963757065.1. Lineage (GTDB taxonomy): Bacteria > Chloroflexota > Anaerolineae > Anaerolineales > Anaerolineaceae > PNON01. Next base: position 99,481 of record CAVWQC010000007.1, read on the forward strand.
GGATTGCTTGGAAAATTACGCTTAAAAACCGAAGCTGAAGTGCAAACTGCTGTCAGCACTGCGGATAAAAACATAAATGACGAATTACGGCTTTACCAGAACAATGGACTTCCCACCCTTTATATTGACCTCAAATTCAAATATTACCGCCAGATGCTTGAGAAACGGGACGAGGCACTCAAGGTAGGCATACTTCAGACCACTGATGATGATCTTGTTCCTGCAACAGTCGCTTTAAATGACGGCACGAAAATGGATGCCGATATACGCCTCAAGGGCGATTGGGTGGATCATCTTAAAGGAGATAAATGGTCATTTCGCATCCAATTGAAGGGTGATGACCAGGTGATGGGTTTTCGTCAATTTTCCATTCAGACACCTGAAACCCGTAATTATTTGTATGAGTGGGCTATTCCACCAAAACTTGATCGAAGAGAATATCCTCACCACCCGTTACCATTTTGTTAATGTTTTACTGAATGGCAAGCTATTGGGGATTTACGGAATTGAAGAGCACTTTACCGGCGAATTGATCGAAAGCCAGGGACGCCGCCAGGGGGTCATCATCCGTTTTGATGAAGAAAATCTCTGGGATAAATGGGCATATTTTTTTGCTAACGGTATCAGATTCATGGGTGACGGTTGGACATCCACCACAGAAAAGACTGCTGATATTACAAGCTTCCAGTCAGGCAAAATCCAGCTCGATCCGGTGCTTAGCGCTGAGGCTGAGACAGCCCGTTCATTACTGCGATCTTTCGAAAATGGAACATTACCGGCCTCACAGGTATTTGACGTTCGTTTAATGGGTCGATTCTTTGCCATTTCGGACTTGTGGGCAGCCTGCCATGGGACCACCTGGCATAATCTGCGCTTTTATTACAATCCCATCACGACCCGGCTGGAACCGGTGGTGTTTGATGCCATACCTTTTGATGAATGTAAGATGGACTCTACTAAAAACTTTATTTTTGATGCCGGCAACAGTATTTTCAACGATGATGATATCAAGCGCGCATATGCTGAAGAACTTTACCGCATCACCCGACCCGGATACATTGAAATCTTGAAACAGAAATACAATTCCCAGGCGCAAAGTTACACCCAGGCGCTTAAGGTCGAATATGATCACGGGGGATTGGATGTGAACTGGCAGAGACTTACCGAACGTCAGGCATTCCTCAATTTATGGTTTACTCCTCCCAACCCGGTCAAGGGTGCCTACTCGATTAGTGGTATTAATCCCGGCGACACCAACCCGGTTGCCTTGCAGGTGGAGTTGACCAACATCTCCTCCTTACCTGTGGATGTGATTGGTTTTGAAGTGGATGGAAAGCCCCTCCAAACTGAGAAAATTGAACCAGCCACACTTTCATCTTATAAGGGCAGTGATACAGTTCCAAACTATGCCCAATATTCCATTCCACTTAGCGATTCCGGTAAATGGAAGGATCCAAAATCCCTGCCAAAATTGGTTGCCGTCGTTCGATTGGGCGGCTTGCAGCAGGAGATCAAGGTCACATTGAATGGTGTGATGACTCCCGCAGAGATCAGTATTGGTCCACTTCCACAATCAATTGGAACGAAAGAGTTATTGGCGAAGTATCCATTTCTCTCTGCTTCGCCCAATGGTGATCAACTATTGATCTCACCGGGGGTATGGGATATTCAGGGAGATATGGTCATCCCGGAGAACGTCACGTTGCAGATAGCACCCGGCACTGTCTTACGGTTCGAGCAAGGTGCAGTGCTGCTGGCACAAGGTGCAATCAACCTGCTGGGAACAGTCAATGATCCCATCCTATTCACTGCCCAGGATGTAGCAAAAAGGGTGGGGCGGGGTGGTGGTCATAAACGCCGGAAAAGAATCACTTTGGAAGTACGCAAAGATTGAGCAGACGCATGGCATTTCACGCCAGGGCTGGATCCTCACCGGTGGAATCACCTTTTTTGCCAGCGATATCACCCTGGATCATGCCATTATCGGGAATAACCAGACAGAAGATGCCATCAACGTAGTGCACGGTCAGTTCACTTTTATTAATTCGGAATTTGAAAACACCTTCGCGGATGCTTTTGACAGCGATTTTTCCAATGGTGAAATCAGGGATTGCTACTTCCACGACATTCAAGGTGATGCTGTGGATGTAAGCGGAACTCAAGCTACTCTATCCAGCTTGAAAATGGAAAATATCACAGACAAAGGCCTATCAATAGGCGAGAACAGCCAGATACAGGCTGAAAATATCAGCATGGATTCTGTCGGAATCGGTGTGGCGAGTAAGGACCTATCAAGCGTAAATATTACTGATTCCGAAATTAAAAATGCCCGGTATGCAGGATTAGCCGCCTATATCAAAAAACCTGTTTTTGGTCCGGCCTCTATTACTGCACAAAATGTGAGCATAAGCGACTCGCAACAGCTATGTGTCGTCCAGGTAGGCAGCACTATTCAATTCAACGGCAAGACAATGCCGCAGCAGGATCTGGATGTGGATAAATTATATGCAGAAGGGATCCTGGGAAATTAATGGCTGTCGTGGACAGGTTTGACACACGTTATGAGCTCAAGCAAACCTATTCAGAGCTATTTTTGCCTGAATTACACAGTTGGGTGCAGATGCATCCGGCAGGGTTTCGCACAGCCTATCCACCACGCTGGGTAAACAGCATTTACTTTGATACTCCTGACCTGGACTCGTTCAATGACCATATTGCAGGTGTACCCGTGCGCCGGAAATTACGGTATCGCTGGTATGGAGAAAACTTGGGCATAGCTCATAATGGCCAGGTGGAGGTAAAAAATAAATCTGAGGCGGCAGGATGGAAGTTGATCGAAAAGGTTGCCCCCGATCTTATCCTCGAAAACAACAGCTGGGCCAGGTTTATGGACCAGATCCGTGCTGAAACCAGCGGGGTGATCAAAGAATTACTTTCGGTGACCCGCCCGGTGCTGCTTACCGTTTATTATCGGGAATACTATATTTCAGCTAATCAACTGGTGCGGTTGACCATTGATTCGAGAATGAAAGGGTATGATCAATATTTAACTGCCTGTCCTAATCTCATTTTTTGTCAACCGGGCGATAAACAGGTAATACTTGAATTAAAAAGCGAGGTCAGCAAGCTTTCTGAACTCACTGATGTCCTGTCTCATTTCCCTGCTCGCTCCAGCCGCTATTCAAAATATGTCACGAATATCTGGCAAGACCTGGTATGAACCGCAGATCAACACTTTTCTTAGTCCCAATTGGCCTGATCGTGTTTCTTGGGCTTTTATTCACTGGGCTGTGGTTCACAGAACGATTACCTTCCGGGATTGCGGGAATGGTTATATTTGAAAGCCGCAAATATATCCGGCAAAGCTACTCGCGAACCTGCAGAGTTTGATTTCTTTGTGGTGGGTCATTTATATGGTTCACCTTCAATTGATGACCATCTGCCCGACAGGTTATTGCTGCAGCGGCTGCCTGAAATAATATCATCCAAACCGGATTTTATGGTTTCGCTTGGTGATGTGGTTTATCAGAAAACCCAGACTGACTTCAGTAATCTGGATGTGACCCTCCTGAAAAAACTGCCGTTTCCCCTCTATAACACTCCGGGCAACCACGATGTTGCCAATGATCCCAGTTTATATGAAAGCTATTTCGGAAAGCAAACCTATTTTGGCCAGGACTACGGATCTGCCCGCCTCATTTTTTTGGATACCGAACTGGTGGAGTGCGGCCTGGATGAACCCCAACTCGAAATGCTGCAGCAGGAACTGAATAAAGCCATAAATGACCCGGAAACTCACTTTATTTTTGTGTTCATGCATAAAACGCTGGTCTTCCAAAATCCGGAAATGAAAGCGCTCAAAAATAAACAGGCAATGCCCAATGTATGGGATTGCCAGAAAAAAGATGGCGCCAACCCGCTGATGGAGAATATCTTTAAACCGGCAGCACGGCACAAACCGGTCATTATCTTTGCCGGCGATGTAGGTGCCTGGGGAAACCTGTCCCCATATTATCAGCGTGATCGCTGGCTGCCGTTGACCCTTGTAATGACCGGCTTGGGCGACACCCCGCAGGACAATATCATCCGGGTGCATGTTGCCCCTGATTCAGTCCAAATGGATGCCCTATTCCTGGAGGATATGCACAGCTGCTCCTCTGCAGGAGTATGATCTCAATTATTGGATGGATATCGCCAGGGGGCAGTAGTTGGCAGCTAATGGAGTATGGTTTCGGGTTCGATGTTAGTGCGAGGATAAGAACGTTTCAATATCCTTAATAAAACTTAGTGCTGCCCCTTCAATTTGTGCGGTTAAAGCTTCCAAATCATTAAAATCCGGATTTTCGGTTAGTTTATACTCAATAATGGAATCTGCACCTTCCACAGTTGAGATGATCTGGTATTTATCCCAGCCGCTTTCCTTGAATAATTTCCAATATGTTGCAATTGAACCTGTTTGTTATATCCTGCCAGCCAAATTTCGAATCTACAGGTCTCATGAATAAATACTATCGCGACTTTCAAGCCACGTTGTTTGAATGATTCCGGAAAGAAGGAAAAATACGTCATATCCATATATCCATAATAGATGCTGCCGGATACGGAATAATCAGGATACTTGGTTTTCAGGTGGGTTCTCAAACCCATGATGTATTCCATCAATCCCTTGTAAGCTTTTTGGATAACCCCCTTCTCCATTTGTCTTCTATATTCATCTACATATTCCTGAAGTGGTTCCATGGTTACCTTTCTGTGACTTTCTGAACATCCCGCAAATGATGATTAATATGTTCATCGACGACACATCAAATGTTCCTCGGGCGTATAATCCCGCGATCCCCTTCTATAAGGGATCATGATCAGCCCGGGGTTGAGAATATTATCCTGAATCACCTGATGGGAACGAACAAAACGATCAACAACCGTTTCGAGGGTCTCAGTTCGCATCTCATCCACACCACCTTGATTCAGATCGATCAGACGGCCTTTGAGGACTGACGGTTTTCTTCCGTTTACCAGATCCAAAACATTACGGGAGAAGCTCTGATGCCAGAAAGTCAGGTGGGCAAGGATATCCTTTGCTGACCATAATTCGTAGACCATCACATCCGGGTCATACATGCTTTTATAAACACCCAGTAATTGGGCAATTGTTATATTCAAAGCACGTAATAAATTCTCCCGTTGATTCATTGTTTTATTCTGCAGCCTCCACGCCTTCGATGAAAGCAGGCGGGTCAATGATCTTGATGTTTTCATCCCATTTATATGCAGTATCATATATAATTTGCAATAACTCGTCTCCGGTCAGGTCCGGTCGCAGCTGCCAACCCATTGCCAGCACACCCGCCAGGTATGGCGTGGTCCAGCTTAGTCCCCCCGCGGCGTCATACTGATAATCATAATCACCTTTGTAATATTCTTCAGCTGTTGTACGGTATGACGACGGAATAAAAATCCTGTCTGTTTTTGGGAGTTGCTCCACCCCGGGATAGCCCGGAATACATCCAGAAGGATTTTCCTGGTCTGTGATGGTGTAATGACATGGGGCAGTGATCCCTCTATCATTTGAGCAATCCAACACTAATATACCTTGCGCAGTGGCTTCCTGCACTGCTGCATCCCAGGCTTTGTTGTTTTTAGAGAAGGGTGTACCCGGACCCGAAGGAGCGGCTGAAACAGAAACCACCCTGATCTTCTGATCTGCTGGCAGCAGTGCGTTTTCTGAAATGATCCATATCAGGGCATCTGCATAATATTGAGCATCCCCCAGCCAGGAAGGTGCAGATGCATAATAGACACTGGCATCCGGCGCTGTGCCGATGGTTTCACCCACCAACAAACTGGTCACCGCAGGACCATGCATGCTGCCTTCATTCGGGCTTTGTTTTGTACCAAAATCTTTATACTTGACTACCTTACCAATGAATTCCGGGTGGTCGGTCAGCATATTTTGATCGATAATGGCAACATTAACACCTTTTCCGGTAACTCCGCGTGAGTGCAGACCGCGAACCCCCAGACCAGGATTCTTCCCGATCTCCAGGATACGTTGGGCTATGCTGCCATCGTTTCCGAACCATTTTGTGGTCTTATTAAACCACAGGGTCAAAATGGTTGGTTCTCCAAGGCTGACACCATAAACGGAAAGGTCTTTTTCCCTGACATCATCATACAGTTTTACCGGTCCGGGTACCGGGATTTCGGTATTCAACGGAGATATTTGTCCAACTTCAGTGGTGGGAGGTAGAGGATTTTCCGTGTCGGGTGCTATTCCACCAGGAAGGCCACAGGCACTTGATACGAAAGCAATGAGTACTATTGTTAGGATCAGTTTCATCTGCAAAATCCCCTCTTTCCAAAAGAGCTAAATGTTCTTCGAATCATGGATATAAGTGACTGCAGGCATTTAATTTACGGCAAAATTAACAATTCGTAAACAATTATAGAGAATATTTTAAGGAATACAAAACATTTTTACTTAGAAATTGTAGTTAATCCCGATCCAGCGAATATCATTATTCGCTCCGGTCAAGACCCATGGAAGTACTGATAGAAGAATGGCTCTCCCGGCTCAGATCTTATGTACCAGCGCAGTATAAAAACTGCAGGCATCGATGATCTGGGTAATTTCACAATTTTCATTGCGCATATGTGCCAACTTATATTCACCCGGGCCAAAACCTATCGTGGGGATTCCCATGCTCACCGGGGTGACTGCATCAGTACTGTAATCCCAAAAGACATATTCATCCGGTTCCGCCCCGTAAACATCTTGGTAAGCTCTTATGCAGGATTTGGAAAGCTCGTGGTTTCAGGTCAATTTCCCAGGCAAGATGGAATGGTTTATATACGATTTCCATACCTGTCCAACTTTTTCTATGGATCGTGTCCACTTCCCAGGATGCATTTTTACCTGAAATCAGTTGATCCATTTCCTGTTTAATGGACTCGGCAGTTTCCCCCGGTACCATCCTTCTATCCAGATATATTTCACACTCTGACGGTACGGCATTCAGAGATGCACTGGTGCTGGAAATTCTGGACAAAACCAAAGTGCCATGTCGGCCATTTTTCTTCATGAGTTCCAGGTTTGTTTTTTCGACCCGCTGAATGACCTCTGCCATTTCATATATGGCATTGATCCCTTTTTCGGGGGCGGAACCATGCGCCGAAACCCCTTGCGTTCTGATGGATACCTGGGCTTTACCTTTATGACCAAGGGAGATCTTGTTTCCAGAAGGCTCACATATGACCACATAGTCGGGTTTGATATTCAATTCTTTAAATAGATGCTTGAGGTTTTCGCCATCACAATCTTCCTCAAATACACCACATGAAACGTAGATGGTCCTGCCAGAATCGTAATCCGAGTTGTTTCGCAATCGCACCGGCGAAAATAGACGCTGCCGCACCTGATTTCATATCGACTGAACCCCTACCGTATAGACGTCCGTTCTCAATTTGCCCACTGAATGGTGGAACATCCCATAATTCTTCATCATTTACCATGACCGTATCGACGTGAGAATCAAACAGAATACTTTTTTCGCCGCTGCCAATTCTGCCAAGGACATTCCCCATGGAATCAATGGTGACTTCATCGTAACCGAGAGCCTTCATTTTCTGCTCAATAAATTTGACAATCTCCTCTTCCTGCCCGGAGTAGCTTTTGTATTCTAATAAGGTCTTGAGTAAATCGGATCAGATCGTCTTTCTGTTCTTTCGTAAGTATGTCCATTGCATTCATGATGTCCTCTTTGTGTTTTCTCTCTATTAAACGAAACAGTCAAGTTGAATAACAGCGAGAGATTGACCATCAGCAATTATGCCATAATTATAGAAATTGCCAGCCTTGCTGAATGGGGAAATGAAAACTCGCCTACCCTCCTCCAATCCACGATGATAATTATTCGAAAATCTTTGATGTGTTTCGGGGATTTAGATCACTATCAACGAAAAAATTATTGTCTAGTTGAAAGTCTGTGAATGTCTACTGGCAATGGCAGACGCAATAAACTCAGCATCTTCTCCAACACCGATGAGGTGTCCGGATTTATATTTAAATAACCAGGGCAAACCTACAAAAAACATTCCCGGGTAGTCCGTCACACCGCGGTTCTGGATGGGAAAGCCGTCGTTGTCGAAGATAGGCAATTTAACCAGTGAGAAATCGAATTTATAACCTACAGCCCAGATGATGGTCTTGATACCTGCCGAACGTAGATTTATATCAGTAATTTCCTTTGCCTGATAACCATCCGTTAGTTCAGGCAATTTTTCGGGAGGTACATTCAAGCCTGTCTGAGAAATATATCCATCGATCATTTTGACAATCTCAGTCTCAAATTTATCAACTTTGGCTAAGTTCTCTTTCAGATCAGGGGCTAACCAGATCATATCATCCCGGGCATTCTGAAGACGCCCGAGCAGTACAACCCCGTCCCGGGCAAATTGATGTAAGTTGAGAGTACGTCCGCCATCTTTTCCGGTAACATGCGGATTACCCCAAAACTTGGCGCCTGGTGATGGAAGTTTATCCACGGTCCGATCTAAAAATCCACTGAGATGCATCCATTCGTAAACATCCTTACCGCGATAACGGCGCGGAACACGCCCCGCAGTTCCTACGCATAGATAGACCTTTCTTCCGCTCTGGTATAACTCTTCTGCAATTTGACAACCGGATTGGGCAGTGCCGACCACCAAAACTCCACCGGCGGGGAGAGATTGCGGGTTGCGGTATTCACCGGAGTGCAGCTGCAGAATATCTGCAGAAATTCCTGTGCTGAATGTAGGTATTTTGGCTCCCTGAAAGAGTCCCGTGGCCATCACAACATTTCGCGCTTCCCAGACGGTGTCCTTTGTCTTAACCAAATAGCCATTACCATTCTGTTCGACTGAATTGACCCTCACCTGGTAATTGACAGGCAGGTGGAATTTCTCGATGTATTTCTCGAAACGACTGGCGATTTCTTCCCGCGGCATGAATCCATCGGGAGACTGATCTTGATACCCTGAGCCGGGAAGTTGAAACGACCAATTGGGGGTGAGAAGGGTAAAAGAGTCCCAGCGTTCGTTGCGCCAGGCGCTGCCGGCTTTGGCGGCCTGTTCAAGGACAATATTTTCCAATCCAAGCTGGTTTAAATAATAGCTGGTGGACAGTCCGGCTTGTCCTCCACCAATAATTATTGTCTCTATCTTTTGGACCATATTTAATCCCTACATATTTCTACTCATAAAAGTTCTATACGATAACCAAGGTTTAAAATAAAAACGCCTGCCACATCTGCACATCAAATATCGAAAGATTTATTGTGCAATGTGCAAAAACGTTTAATTGCCTCAACGATCAATAGCATTCAGTCTGTATTTATCTGCTTCTTTAATATTGTAAACATCTGCCAGGAAAGAGTAAAGCGCAGTGTTATACAACCAGCTTAATCGGGCTGAATGAGTGAACAGATTATCTCAAAATTTGAAAATTCTCATCAAACTTGAGAATCAACTTGGTGACAGGGAAGCTCTCTATTCCGTGGTTTTACCGTCAAACTCTTCGTTGTCTGCCTCTGCTTCAGCGTGGGTATGGTGGATTACGCCATCGCGATGATTCGGAGGTGAATATAGTGTATAGAGCTTCATGGGAACGCTGCCGGTATTGATGATGTTGTGATTTGCTCCAGCCGGAACCAGGACGGCGAACCCTGCCTTAATGGAATTGTGGACACCATCCAAAATGGCTTCTCCCGACCCTTCCTCGACGCGAAAGAATTGATCGAGGTGGTGAACTTCCATACCGATCTCCTCTTTGGGTTTCAAGGACATGACAACGAGCTGGGTATTCTTTGCTGTGTAAAGAACCTGGCGGAAATCTTTATTCTTAACTGCAATATCCTCGATATTTTTTACAAAACCTTTCATCTTTATCCCTCCAGTTGACGATTTTGGCATCGTCAATGATTAATGGTTAGTATTACTATGATGTAGTGATTCGGTATATCCATTATATTCATTTTGGCGACTATTATTCAATGACAAGAATTCTGTAACTGTGAGTATCAAAAATCCATTGCCACCATTTGTTGAGGGCGGTTGAACTTTATCTTCGTTTACAACAAACGTAAATCATGAATCTGCTTGTACCAGTTAATGGGCTATGATCCCAATCACCAAATTTTTCTGCAATATTCAAATCCGTTGTAATTCAACAACATTTCCATTTCTTGAGGAAATGTATAGCGTAAAGATAGCGGAGCCATTTTGAGGATCTCCTGCCCGCTTTCATCAATCCACCTGCGATAAGCTGTCTCCAGTTTCACCTGCTGAAGAGGGTCATATAGATCAGTTCCTGACACGATTATGGTCTGCCCATTCTTTCCTTCATACTGAATCCACTCCTTCTCAACTTCATCTGAGACCAGTAATTCGGGGTGTGGGAATATGAGGCAAAGGATAAACTTACCTCCATCATCGAGGTGTTCCCTTACCCGGGCAAGATATTGCTCCTGGTCCAATCTGGTAAGAAGGTGGTGGAATACACTCCCTGTTTCAAAAATTAACTGATATTTCTGATCCAGGTGAAAACTGCGAATATCATCAACCACCCATTGAATGGGCAAGTCACCCGCTTTTTGTTTTGCTTTTTCAATCATTGCGGGGACTATATCAAGCCCGGTGATCGCCACATTATTTTGAGCAAGCGGAATGGTTACTCTGCCACTGCCGCAACCAAGCTCAAGTACTGATCCACTGACCTTCTTTGCATAATCGAGAAAGAATTGACCATCAGGCGCAAAATCCTGATTTTCCAGATCATAAATTTCAGGATCTGCGTATTCACTGAGATTATCATTGTTATCCATTTATTCACCCTTTTTTGATTGGCATGTTTACTGAAAACTTATACAGCTATTTAATTATGCCATAGAGTGAAAATGAGATTGACCTTTTGGATCATCATCCAGATATTTAAATATGTATTAATGGAAACAAGGCACCAGTGCGTTGCCTGTAATCTTCATATCTTTTACCAAACAACTTGATCAGGTTTGCTTCTTCTTTTGGTATGACAAACAACCTGAATACAATAGTTGCGATGCATGGAAATATGAATAGGAACCAATTGCTTGCGACGAGAGCCAGTGCAAACATCTCGAGGAGTGTGAAAGCGTAGAGGGGGTGCCGAATCCAACGATAAGGACCCGACCATTACCAGTTGATGGGTGCTCTTGGTTAGAATTGTTTCAGAAATATTATTGCCAATACTCACAAACATCCACCGAATTGCTGGAATGCAGAGCATGGCAATACTGGCTCCTAAAATCCGGATCCAGAGCGGAAGATGCCAGTTGGACCAGGAGAGCCAGGAAGGTGCAAATACATAAGCAAAGAATGAAACAGCAACAATTAACGCCAGTGCCATTCTGAGAATTAAAATAATTGATCCTTCTGCGCGCCTGGGGATTACCTCACCAGATTGGCGGGCTCGTCTGCGGTAGAATCCGGAAATTCCGACAGATGTAAGAAAAACCAGCAGGAATATCACGCGAAATATTGAATCAATTAACATGAAAGATCACCCTGATGGTCGTGTTTATTTCAAACCGGCTTTTTCGGCTAATTCTTTCCCGATGCGGACCACTTCTTTGGCCAGCACGTCAAAATCCTCCTGCCGGCTGCGGTGATTTGCGATCGCTATTCGTAAACAATAGCGGCCATTCAAGGTCGTATATGAAGGTGCGGCTATTCCCTGCTCGTGGAGCTGCATCAAAATCTCTTTATTAAGAGCATTCAAGGCGTCTTCATCCATGCCGCCCGGATTGAAGCGGAAGCAGACGATATCCAAGCCAATCGGAGCTAATAATTCCATATTTGGTTCAGCCTCGACCAGGCGACCGAAGTAATGTGCCTGTTCCACGTTTCGCGCGATCATCCTACCAAAGCGATCGAGCCCGTGCTCCTTGATCGACATCCACACCTTCAGCGCACGAAATTGACGCGAAAGCTGTAATCCGTAATCACTAAACCAGATATGTCCGGAAGCCAGACCGCGGGTTTCATGGGCAAGGTATTCCGGGGTCAGAGAAAAAGTTCTGCGATGGGCTTTATCCGACCGCACCAGGACACATCCGGCTTCGAAGGGGATGTGCATCCATTTATGAAGATCAAGGGCAACAAAATCCGCCCGCTCAATTCCCGCTAATTGCGGTTTGATATTTTCTGCCAGAACTGCGACTGCCCCGATGGCGCCATCCACATGGAACCAGATATCTTCTTTCGCACATAGATCGGCTAATGCATTCAGATCATCCACTGCACCGGTGTTGATGGTTCCTGCACAACCCACAATACACACCGGGCGAAAACCTGCCATGCGATCTTCTGTAATAGCTTTTCTTAATGCATCGAGATCGATGGCATATTTTTCGTTGACAGGAATTTTCCGAAAAGAAGCACTGCCGAAGCCAAGCAGCTCAACAGCTTTTTGCACACTGCTATGGACCTCATTGGATGCATATATTGTCATCTTCTGCGGGGCTGCCTGCATTCCCATTTCGCGAACGTTAAAACCAGCTTTTTCATTCCTGGCAACTGCCAGTCCGGCGAAATTTGCCATGGAGCCGCCGCTGACCAGCAACCCGCTGGATCCTTCAGGGAAATTCAGCATGTCTTTCATCCAATTGATCACCTGTTCTTCGACCAGATTGGCCGCATGATTGCCGCCGGCAAGGTTGGGATTCATGATCGAAGCCATGAAATCAGCGAGTGCGCCAAACACTGTGCCTGCACCCATGTACCAGCCCCAAAAACGCGGGTGGATATTCCCCATCGGGTACGGAAAAATGGTTTCTGAAAATTCATTATAGACAGCCTCAGCACCTTCGGGAGCATGTGGGGCGGGAGCTTTAAATCGAGCGGCGATCTCATCCGGTACTTGTTTCCAGACGGGACGTTCGCTTACCGTTTCGAGATAAGTGATCGCATCATCCACCATGCGGTGAGCAAGAGCACGCATCTCATCCCAATTTTCTGGGTCCAGGGTCTCATATTTTTTTGAATTAATCATCTCAGCCTGCCGTGTTTTAGAAATATATGGTTAATATTGCTTAAAGGATAGCATAGCGTTATGGATGATTGTCGTTAATGTAGAATGGATAATAGATAAATCCATCCTCCCGTGGAGGCGGATGGATTTATGATTGGTATTAATTGAAAAATCGGTTTAGATCTTGAGGTACGATTTCAGCAGCACAAACATGGATACCAGAATTGCCACATCGATCAAAATGCCAACCCCGCCCTGGTTATCCAGGTTCAGCATTTTCCCATTCCAGAACAGGATATAGATCAAGATGGATAAAATCGCTGCTCCGGCAACAACAGGTTGAAACCAGGCCTGTTTAAAAAGGAGAGCAAGACCACCCACGGCAAAACCAATCGCAGCCAATATGAGAGAAATATTTGCCAAAACTCTGGCAGTTCCATCCCCTAAAAATTTGGAAAATGCCCACGACCCGGACGGCCAAACCATGCCTTGTTGAAGCTCAAAAAATCGGGCGCTTTGACCAAAATACAGTAAGTGAACCAGACCATGTAAAATAACAATGATCCCAAAAACAACTCTGATCATGAAAACACCTCCCAATTCAATATTATTTAGTTATTTATCTAATTCTCAATAATTGAGAATGTTCGAATTTCTCACAATGAAAACACTATGCCTTACTATCAAATATTAGCTGATTCTATATTTCAACCATTATTTACGCAATCTTTAGGGAAAAATTTGACAATAAGTATGATAATGAATTTTGGTAAATACAGCAATTAATTAGGAGTAGGCATGGAAGACCGCGATAAGATCACACGCTTTATTGATAAACAAAAAGAAGCCGCCGCAACGATGAAAGATGCTTCTGCAGAAATTAATATAATCGCGATCAACGCTGCCATTAAATCAGCACACGCTGCTTCCGGTATTCGCATCATGATGGAAAAAATCCTTGATACGCAAATGACTTCCAATTGCAGATTACTGGCCAGTGTGCTGGCTAATGGAGGATTCACCCTCGACCAGCCGAAAATCGCTGAATATGCAAGGTGGATCGATGTGGATGAAATATATATCACGGATGATGATGCAGTCACTGTCGGTTCGAATATCGAAGCTGCTTATGGCTGGCGGTTTCCGGATGATCCGAAGGCGCAGGCTTATGTTTTTCGAAAGCTTATCACGCAAAAGGATGGAGTAGTTACGCAAGCTATCCAGTTTAGAGATATCGATAAGATGATGTTTAAATTTGTCGGTGTTTCCCGCATCGATCAGCCTGGAATCGTCCAGATAGGCTATAAAGCAGAATCGATCACCCAATACCAATCTGAAATTGGAGCAGTTTTCGGGGTTCTTGCTGACGCGATCAGTACCCTGGGAGGAAAAGTAACCAAAATATCAAAGGGTATGTTGGATTCCGTCCTTGAATTGGAAAAAGGACTAAGCGTTGAGTAGGGGATGAAACGATTCAACAAATTCAACCACTAGCTCCTGATTTGTCATAAATAAAATCTCCTTCTATACTTAGAACTATAACTACTTAATTTACGTAGATATATGTAGAGATATTTAGACAAAGGAGCTTTCCATGTTGCTACAATTGATTCTTGGGTTAATCGTTGCCATTGCCGTAGTAATCCTCATCTCGGGAATCCGGTTCATCCCCAACAATAGGATTGGGATCGTAGAAAAAGTATTTGGATCAAAATCATTAAAGGGCGGGTTCATTGCTCTCCAGGGAGAGGCGGGTTTCCAACCGAATGTCCTTCGTGGTGGTATCCATTACCTGGTCCCATTCCAGTATAGAGTCCATATCGAACCGCTGGTAACCATCCCGCAGGGAAAGATTGGCTATGTATATGCCCGTGATGGTGGGCAGCTCAGCGCCATGCAGGTTCTGGCTTCCAATTTGAAAGCGGATGACTTTCAGGATGTGGTGAAATTTCTAACTAATGGTGGTCAACGCGGACCACAGCGCCAAATTCTGCGCGAAGGTACTTACGCCATAAACCTTGCCCAATTCGTGGTTATTACTTTGGGGAAGATATACTTCCTGCCCTTGAGTAAAGATGATGATTCCGCAATCCGTACCATGGCAGAAATCATCATACAGCGAGAAGGATTCAGCCCGATGGTCATTAAAGATTCGGATGATCTGGCAGGGATAGTTACCGTCCATGACGGTCCTTCTCTTGGAGATGGCGAGATCATCGCCTCCATCGTTGGCGAGGATTCCAATAATCCGGAAACATATCATAATAATTTCCAGATGCCAGACCGATTCATCACAGCCGGCGGACGACGGGGACGACAGCTGCAGGTATTGGTCGAAGGGACGTATTACCTTAACTGCCTGTTTGCCACTGTAGAAAAAATCCCCAAGACCATTGTTGAAGTGGGTTGGGTTGGTGTAGTTGTTTCATATACGGGCACTAGAGGTGCTGACCTGTCTGGCCTGGACTATCGGCACGGTGAACTTGTTTCCCGCGGCAACCGTGGTGTTTGGAATGAACCGCTGCTTCCCGGTAAATACGCGTTCAATACCTATGCCGGAAACGTTGTCATGGTTCCCACTACCAACATTATCCTGAAGTGGATCAGCACTGAAACTGGAGCACATCGATTTGATGAGAACCTGACCGAAGTATCCCTGATCACGAAGGATGCGTTTGAGCCATCTCTGCCTTTATCAGTTGTAATCCATATCGACTATCAGAAAGCACCATTGGTGATTCAACGATTTGGAGATGTGAAGAAGCTGGTAGAACAGACTCTAGACCCCATGGTATCTGCTTACTTCAAAAATGTCGGTCAAACTCGAACCATTATTCAGCTTTTACAGGAACGTAATGAGATACAAAAGGTTGCAAGTCAAGAAATGAAAGAAAAGTTTGCGCATTATAATCTGGAGCTGGAGGAAGTTCTCATCGGTACTCCTACTTCGCCCAGTGAGGATAAGCAGATCGAAATGATCCTGAATCAGCTGCGTTCCCGCCAGATCGCCGTGGAGCAGATCGAAACGTATGCCCGCCAGGAGGTTGCTGCTGCTAAGGAACGTGAACTCAGAGAGACCCAGGCTCGTGCTGAACAACAACGCAATATTACAGAGTCTCGAGTTAAGCATTACAGTTCAGACCAACCAGGGTAAAGCAGAATATCAGCGTGCACAACAACAGGCAGCCCAGATCCGTACACTGGCACAGGCAGAATCGGAAAAGATCGCCAGAATTGGTATTGCCCAGGCTATCGCCACGGAGGAACAGGTCGCAGCCTATGGTGGACCACAATATCAGGTGACCCAGCAGGTGATGTATCGTTTCGCTGATGCCATCCAACAAGCTAAAGTGGATGTCGTTCCAAAGGTGGTGGTGACTAGCGGCGGAGAAGGAGGAAATGCGGCTGGTAGTAATATTATGGAGGGCTTATTAACTCTGCTTCTCTCGGACAAGCTGGGAGTGGAAGTAACCAAACAACCGGACCGAAAACCAAACCCGGACATTGAGATACTTCGCAATGAGATTCGTGAATCCATAAATACTTTAAAAGAAAAACCTGAAACTCCTAAACCGGCTGCACCTGGTGAGAAACCTGCTTAACTGATATTTGGTTAATTTATAGAAGATCCCAAAGTGTTCATCTTTGGGATCTTCTATGTAATTGGATAAACCACAAATTAATTTTGGTCGGCTTTCATTCTTTTATAGCGGTTCGGGTCACCTTGATCACAATTCCGGAGGCAGTGGGGTCAGGGCAACGCACGAATTCTGTCGTCACACCTTCAGGGTCGATGACTTTTTCATAAGGTGTTCCTTTATACTTCCAGGAAAGTGTCCCACCATTTTCGAGTGCGCGGATCATCCCGGTCATACTATCCAGCAGCCAGGGGCATAATTCGCCGATGTCGTCCGGATAGTGAAATTTTTGTCCTACTTGAAGACGCCCGTACATCCATGGACAAATGCCTTCCTTGACGAATTCCGGGAAAGTCCCATCTGTGCGAAGTTGTCCGCCATTACCTTCGTATATTTCGAGTTCAATTTCGTAATCCAGCATGGAACCCTCCAGTTCTGCTTAAGTTATACCAATGAGTATAAAAATGGAAATAACTTGGTTTAGAGAACCAATCCGTATATAAATTATACTGTGACTTGCAGACGAACTGGAGCAAAACTGATTTGACACCAGACGGTAAATCCATTGGAGGGAGAAAGTTACAATCTACACAAAATAGTCGCTTCGAGGATATTAAACACCACATAATGAGCATCATGTCCCTTATTTTCAGCATGGAGATCAAAATTCAGCCACTTTATATTATGGGTATGTGTTATAACAATTACACATGCCAATATATTAATGGTAGCCTGTTTACCTGATTAAGCTGGATATCAAAAAAGGTCCTGGCACATATATTGTATCGATACCTTCGATGCCAAAAACAAGAAGGGATGAAAGATAACAATGGCCAATCGGGTCTTGCTAGTGGGAGATGAAATATCTGTATCCAAGAATCTTCAAGTGCGCCTTGAATCAATGGGTTACGAAGTCGTAGCCCATGCGGCATCCAGTGAAGAAGCGATCGAGTTCGCCGAAAAATTCCGTCCAGACATTATTTTGATGGATATCAAAGTCAAAGGAACGATGAATGGTGTTGAAACCGCAGCGAAAATTAATGAAACGCAAGATATTCCGGTGATTTACATAACCTCCCCAACCGACGAAACTAATGTAAAAAAAGAGACCATGACGGAGGTCTTTGGGAATATACCCATTTCGATCAATGATCGTGATCTGCGTTCGGCCATTGAAATCAGTATTTACAAACATAACATGGAGAAGAAGCTGCGCGAAAGTGAACAACGTTATACTTTAGCTACCAGCGCAGCGAATGAAGGAATTTGGGATTGGAACCTGAACAGCGGCGTGTTTTATTGTTCCCCACGCTGGTATACCATGCTTGGCTTGCCAGATGATCAATCCATATCCACTCCTCAAGGATGGTTCGACCGGGTTCACTCGGAAGATGTTGCGCAGTTGAATCTAGCCATTTTAGATCACCTTCATGGGTTTACTCCACGACTTGAATGTGAATATCGGGTGAGGCATCAAGATGGAAGTTACCACTGGATGCACTGCAGTGGACTGGCGCTTTTCGATGAACAAAAAAAGCCTTACCATCTCGCAGGTTCACAAGCAGATATTACCAAGCGGAAAGAAATCGAAGAACAATTAGCACAACGGGCTCTTCATGATGAGTTGACCCACCTTCCTAACCGGGTTTTATTCCTGGAACGTTTGAAGAATGTCATTGCACATACCCGGAGCCTGAGAGAAAAATCCGCTGCGGTCTTGTTTCTGGACATCGACCATTTTAAGATAGTGAATGACAGCCTCGGTCATGCGAGCGGGGACGAGCTGTTATGTGAGCTTGCTCAAAGATTGAAACTTTGTATACGCCCGGGAGACACTGTCGCACGCTTTGGAGGAGACGAATTTGCTATATTACTCAGTCGAATCCAGCACGAAGCGGATGCAACCCTTGTAGCGGAACGAATTCTGGTAGTATTACAAAAACCGTTCAGTATCAAAGGTCAGGAAATTATTACCAGTGCCAGTATTGGGATTGGTTTTCTTTCGAGTCAGTATCAAAACCTTGAGGACTTACTCAGAGACGTAGATACTGCCATGTATCATGCGAAAAACAATGGCAGGGGGCGCTACGAACTATTCGACGTGAGCATGCATGAACGCTCGGTGTACCGGCTTCAATTGGAAGCTGAAATCCGACATGCGTTAAATAACAATGAATTTATAGTGCATTATCAAAAGATATGCACCGTAAAGCCATTGAAGTTGGTCGGTTTTGAAGCACTCGTTCGGTGGAACCATCCTGTACGAGGATTGCTGCTCCCGGCTGAATTCATCCACATAGCGGAAGAATGCGGACTCATTGTCCCCCTTGGGGAATGGGTCTTACTTACGGCGTGTAGTCAGGCTCATACATGGCAGAAAATTACCGGAATACCCATCAAGATGGCTGTTAACCTGTCTGCACTTCAATTTAACGATAAAAATCTGGTTCAGATCGTTCAAAAAGCTTTAGCCGAAACTGGCTTCGATCCATTTCTGCTTGAGCTTGAGCTGACCGAATCGGTAGCCATGCGAAATGTCGAGAAAGCTTCTGGCATTTTGGTTGAATTGCAAAAAATGGGTGTGTCGATTTCCATTGATGACTTTGGTAGCGGTTATTCTTCACTGGATCATATTCGTAACATTCCAACAAATACCATTAAGATCGACCGTTCCTTTATTAACGAGATCAGGCAAACTGACTCGGCGATCGTGGCTGCGATCATCACGATGGCTCATCAGCTGCATTTGAACGTAATTGCTGAAGGGGTTGAAACGGAAGATCAGCTCGCCATCCTGGGAAAGATCGATTGTGACCTGGTTCAGGGATTTTATTTGGGAAAAGGTGTTGCTCCCGATACTGTTATGGAAATGTTCTTAAAGGACAATCCTGTTTTGCTCCAATTATGATCGTTCCTTAGAGCCTTTTGAATCACATCAATATCAAAAAACTCCCAAGGATGCGTTTTCAATCCTGCTAATCCCTGATGATCATGTTCCTTTGACGTCATGTTGGTGAGGTGCGACTGGCTTTATTGTCAAGTTCTGGAGTTATTAAAACAATATTATTTCCTAAGTCGAATGCACTCATAGCGATGACCTGGGCCTTCCTCTCATAATATTAGGATGAGTTTTTCAAGGTTCCAGATCCTCTATTTATTAATACGCCTGAATGGATTTTCAGTGAAGATCATTGCCAGAGTATAATTAATCCACTCCACCCCAGGATTAGGAACAAACCATGTTGAACACTCACCCTAATGACCCCTTGCATGGAGTCACACTCGAAATGATACTCACACATTTGATCCAGGAATACGGCTGGGTCGAATTATCGAAGCGCATCCCCATCCGATGTTTTTATAATGAGCCGAGTGTCCAATCCAGTTTGAAATTTCTGCGACGGACACCCTGGGCACGTAAGAAAGTTGAAGAACTATATTTAAACTTTAGATATTGAGTAGGTCAGTGTTAGTCCATATTCATTCAACCAAAATAGTCCTCCCATTTGGGAGGACTATTGAATTGTGGATATATATTTTATCCGGTCAATATCCGGAGAATTTTCTTTACCTAAGGTTATCTACCCTCTGAGTTTTCTGTGTACAAACATGAGTTCCACTCCGCAACAGGGGAAGGTATGCAAACATCACAAAGGTGAGCTGAACGTCTTCAGGAAAGCCAACGTTCGCTCCCAGGCCAGGTTGGCTGCCTCCTGATTAAATGCCTGCACACGGTCTGGTTCAAAGAACCAGTGTCCAGTACCAGGATACTTATAAATGGTTACTGGCCGGCCAGCTTTCCGCAAGGCTGCCACGAGGTTGTCAACATTAGATTGCGGTTCATACTCATCCTTTTCGGCGAAGTGACCGAGGAAGGCTGATTTCGATCTGCTGAAGTCAACAGGACCGGTCCCGTAAAAAACTACGACGGAATCTGATGTTCCCCGGGTCTGTAGCCGCGAGGTCCAGCGCATAATAGGCTCCCAGCGAGAAGCCAATCACTGCAAGGTCTTCAGAGGGCTGACCGTCGTGTTCGATGAGGAACATTTTTGCAGCAGTGATGTCTGCCCTTACTTGCTCCTGGTCAGCGTCGAGAGCAGTACTTAACTTTTCAGCATCAGCAATGGTATCTGCAATCTTGCCATGATAGAGGTCCGGAGCAAAAGCCACGAAACCTGATTCGGCTAAACGTGTGCAGAATGACTTGATTGTGTTGTTCAATCCCCACCAGGCATGCAGGACTAATATTCCTGGTCCTTTGCCAACGCGCGGAATGGCGAGAAAACCTTCAGGTTGAGAATGAATCATGAATCTCCTTTTTACAATGTGTTAATTACTATTTCCTTGCTTCAGGTGAGTTCAAGCTTGTTCTCAGAAAAGATTATTGACTTTCCCAGAACTTATTTTGCGTGAGATATCCACCTGTTTCTGCACTAGTATAACAAGTTACTGATGTTCTTTGCTTACAATCTTGCTAGTCGTGTTTCGGCACGTAATTAAGTACAACAATCCCACAATCAAACGATCTCGATTTAACCAATACCAGGTTTTGTTTGCCATTCAATTCTTTGAATATTGGCATTCCGTACCCAATTGCAGTTGGATTAATAAATAAATGGTATTCATCAATCAATCTATTTTTAATTAATGCTGATACGAAAGTTGCACCACCGTAAGCCATAATATCTTTACCGGTTTGACTTTTCAGTTTCTTGATCTCATCTACAAGGTCACCTTTTGCTAAAACCGTATTATCCCATTTTGATTTTTCAAGCTTTTTGGAAAAAACGACTTTGGGTGTATCTGTAAACTTCCTGCCAGAAGAAACTTCCGGATCATTCGGATTTGCAGCCACACCTGCCCAGTGAGGAATAAAGCCTTCAGCAAGTTTTCTGCCTAAAACAATGGTGTCTATAGGTTCTGTAATACTGGTGACATAATTATTTATGTCATCACCCCAGTTGATGTTCGTCCAGTCCATTTCACCATTTGGCCCAGCGATGAAACCGTCAATTGTCATCTGTACTTGTAGTTTTAATTTTCTCATTTCCTTTTTCCTTTTTTCCTGGTCCCGTCTTTGCTATGATTGCTCCACGCAGATAGCCGTATAAATTCATTATACGGATTCCAGAACTGCAGTAATTCAACTGTATAACATTACAAAGTTAGGATGGAGGCACGGACCAGGTGCCAACTTTTCCGGTTTCGTAATAAACCATCCCGGGAGGAAATAGGAAATGGAAGATTTCGGAATTGTTTTGATAGATTGTTTGGATGAATTAATTCAAAATCAAGCGGTTAGCCTTCAGGAGTGATATCTACAGGATCATTCCCAGGCCAAACTAGTTGATAGGTGATGAGGGAGTCCGGAATGCGAAATCCGATGGCAAATTCCTTGTACTCTGGACCCACCCAACCCGCCATGGTTGATATTGTTTCTGACCCATCGTTTCCGAGGATATGGATCGTTCCCTGGTTTGAATCAGGAATTAATTTTTGGAATTCCTCAAGTGAAAATGTATCGGTGCTGAGAGCTTCCCCACCGGGACCAGCTAATATTATTAGGAGAATCTTCTCCCCGGGATTGGGTTTGTCTCCGTTGACTTCATCCACGATACGGGCAGATGATAGGGTGAACTGTCCCATTTTCGTGTTTATAACCTGGTTTCCGGTGGATGTGTACGTTTGTTGGTTCAAAAGTGGAAGGTGAGACCTGAACTGGAGCAGGATTCTTTGCACAGGCAGCAATACCAAATGTCATTAATAGAGCAAGGATGAGTGTAAAGTACTTCATCAAGAAGATCCTTTCAGAGTGAGAATAGTCCATTTGTAACAGATTTATTACCCGGCTGCTTAATGGTAATCGTACAGGAAGCCTACGGTTTCCATACGGCTTGTGTTTTTATGCCAAATCCACTTAATCGCTGTTGGTTCAATAACAAGAAAAATCATCGATATACCCAGTTTGAATTGTTATTTGTGTAAATCTTTCGCCAGAAATTAGTTGATGAGGTAAGTGGAAATAATAGGATTGGTGTAACCATTACCAAGGAATTGAAATTTACTGATTCCTTTCTACGATTTTAAGTTATTTTTATCAGCGAAGAAATCCAGCCACATGTGACCGGTAGTAACACGAATCTCAGGATGTTCACCAGCGAAAGCACGTAGATCATCTGTTAGCGGCCCTAATACCGCCTTGACCAACCAATCCGGTGCATAATCTTCGAGACCAATGGGAGCCGCATCTGCCACATGGAAGAGCCAGCCGTCATCCGTGCGAATGGCTACCCCGCAGTGTCCACGGGTATGGCCGTAAAGTGGTACCAACCACATTTCAGGTTGAAAGGGCAGCCGGATGGCTGGCAAATCGAACCAGGTTTCGCCCTGATTTGAGTATAAAGTCAGCTTTGGGTGATGTGCAACATGCCGATGCACATAAGCCAGGTCAGTGAACTGCTTCGGCTTGCCGATGAATGCTTCATATTCAGTTTGATTTACATGGATGGTTGCATCGGGAAAATCACTTATGCCGCCGCAATGATCGAAATGCATATGGGTCAGAATGATATGTTTCAGATCTTCCGGTTTATACCCCAAACGGGAGAGTTGTCGGATGGCGGCTTCATTAATATCCAAAGGGACCTTGGTGATCACCTGGAACATTCGAAGAATTCCCGGCGGATGAATATAGTCTTGCATGCCGGGTCCGGTGTCAATGAGAACAAGTCCCTGGCTGGTCTCCATAAGGATGCAGAGGGTGCCGGTGTGCCAACTGCTGGGTATCCGGGCGTTGCATGTAAAGCAATTCAGGAAGTGTATATTCATGAGTGGTAGCTTAACGTTTTCATCCAGGCAATATTAGGTTACAAAGGATAATAAATACGTTCGAAATTACCAAGCGCATCCTGATCAATTTGATAAAGCAATTATGCATAAAAGTAAGACCCTCTCCCAAGTAAACCTTCTTACAAAACCTCCTAAAGGCGTTTTGTAAAAAAGTAACGCTGATGGCCGGGAGGAAAGTCTTGCAGTTCACCAAACACCTGATATCCGTTTCTTTTATAAAACTCCGGTGCTTGAAAACTGAAAGTGTCCAGATACGAATTCTTTGCACCCCGCTGTCGTGCTTCCTCTTCAACACGCATTAATAGATTTTTCCCATATCCTTTACCCCGCAGTTCTTCTTTTACCCACATCACATTTATGAACAACCAATCCCAATTTACTTCAGCTATCACTCCCCCCACAATTTCCCGGTCAGGAGAATACAATGCCAGGCATAAACCTTGTGAGTTGTCGTCACCTGCAAGTTGTTTGTTGTGGTCGCGAAGGCCTTGCCCAATTATCCTCCAGGCAGATTCCTCAGGTTTATCAACGAAGACGATCTGGTAATTTTCACCCATAAAAAACACTCCTTTCGAATTCATTATAACCATGAGGAGCTGTATCTTTTGGTTTCATCTGAGTTCCAATTATAAAATTTAGGTATTTGAACCTGAGTTCAGCTGAAGGAGTGTATTGATCAACAATTTTTTCAGCTGGTATTTTTCCAATACCCGTCCAGGGAGCTGCTGTTCAAGGTAGAGAGAAACAAAACCGTGCACCAGGCTCCAAACAGCAATTGCACTTTCTTCCAGTGGTCCAGTACTAAGGACTTTCCCTTTCTGGCAAATCTCAACGACTTCGACCAGCTTGTGATAGGTCTTCTGAACCACATCCATGAACTCAGGGTACGAGTGATCATCTTCAAGGATACCGGAGAACATCAGCTTGAAACAATTGGGTTCAGAAACCGCAAACTGAATATAGGTCCAGCCAGTTTCTGTCAAAAGATCATGGGGGGAATTCTGGAACTCTGATACCGTGGTCGTTATCTGATCATGCAAGTCGTTAAAACCCATGGTCGAAATGGCAGCGAGCAATGCCTGCTTATCTTTAAAATGGGAATATGGTGCTGAGTGGCTGACTCCGGCAGCCCGGGCTGCGCTGCGCAAGGTAAGTGCATTCACTCCCTCTTCCCTGAGGATTTTCATTCCCGCCTCTATCAGCGCTTGTTTCAGATCCCCGTGATGGTATTTTTCTTTTTCCATGTCAATATCATACAGATTAATCTTGACAGTGTCAAGATTATTTCCTATACTATAGCTACATTTGATGCATGGAGGAAAACAAATGAGCGACTATTTGCCCTATTGCCAGTTGATTGTGGATACTTCCAAAGATCTCACGGGGAAAGGATTCCTGAGCGCAACCGGTGGAAATTTATCAGTACGCATTCCGGCAGAAAAGGCAATCGCCATCACCCCATCCAATTATGATTATATGAAAATGATCCCAGCGGATATCTGCGTCCTTGATTTGGAATTGAATCCACTTGCAGGGGAGCGCCAACCTTCTGTGGAAAGCGCCATGCATGCGGCGATCTATAAGGTCCGTCCGGATGTGAATGCCATCATCCATACCCACCAGGTTTACCCCAGCACCCTGGCACTTATCGGTATGCCGATCCCGGCGCTGTTCGATGAGCAGGTGCGTTTTCTCGGACGTTCCGTGGAGATCATCCCTTACGCACCGTCAGGCACCGGTATGTTGATGAATACAGTCGCAAAGCATGTAAAAAACCACAATAATGCCTACATCATGGCCAATCACGGAGCGCTGTTATTTGGGGGTGATATGGAACGTGCGGTTCATAATGTTTCCGTATTGGAAAAATGTGCCCTTGCTTATCTGCTTACATTATGCACTGAGCATAAGGCCAGCCGAATTCCTCTTGTTATTCGGGAGGTGGCTTTCGCTAAGCTGCGCAAGGACCAGAAGAAATATGAAAAAGATAAATTGATACCTCTTCATGGTACATGATCGAAACAGAATTAGATTTTAGGAGTTGAAACAATGGAAACCGGTGCTTACGCGATCTCAAAATACCCCGATGTGGTTGATATATACAACCGCCTTGAAGCGCTCATTTCTCAACCTCTGCGTCCCATCCGCAGGGAAAAGATGCAGGATGTGCTGAAATTATTTCGAAAAACAATGTGAAAAATCCAAAGGTTTGAACGACGAAGCAAAGCAGATCATCCCCGGAGGAGTACAGCACAACCTGGCGTTCAATTATCCTTTTCCCATTGCCATGGAAAGAGCTGACGGTGCGTATTTGTGGGATGCAGACGGAAACCAGTATATCGATTTCCTGCAGGCGGGCGGCCCAACCGTGCTCGGCAGTAATTACAAACCGGTACGCGACAAGGTGATCGAAATGCTGCAATCCTGCGGTCCGGTCACCGGGCTGTTCCATGAATACGAATTGAAGCTTGCGCAGCTTGTCAGGCGTTACATGCCAGCCAATGAAATGTTCCGCATGCTTGGTTCAGGCACCGAGTCTGTGATGGCAGCAATACGTGCCGCCCGGGCATATACCCGGCATGCCAAGATCATCAAAGTTGGCGGGGCCTACCATGGCTGGAGCGATCAGATGGTGTACGGTCTGCATATTCCCGGAACAGGCCGGTTGGAGGCAAAAGGCATCCCCTGGGGAGCCAGCCTCAATACCCAGGAGTTCTATCCCAATTCACTGGCAGCATTGAAACGCCAGTTGATCTTCAACCGCTTGATAGGTGGGACTGCCGCTGTGATCGTAGAACCGATGGGACCGGAGAGCGGCACCCGGCCGGTTGCATTTGATTTCAATCAGAAAGTGCGCGAGTTGTGTGATGAGTTTGGTGCGCTGCTCATATTTGATGAGGTTGTGACCGGATTCAGGATGGGCATGGGCGGTGCACAAGGTTATTTTGGGATCAAACCGGATTTGACGATTTTTGGAAAATGCATCACGGGCGGGTATCCCATGGCAGGCGGCGTCGGCGGACGGACAGACGTGATCATGCGCTTTGCAGCAGGAATTGGTGGTACTGGTGAGCGAGCATATATTGGCGGTACATTATCCGCCAATCCGCTTTCCTGTGTGGCGGGGTATCATGCTTTACTCGAGATGGAACGCACCAATGCCCCGGTTATCGCCGGGCAGGCAGGGGACAGGCTGACAGCAGGCTTGCAAGCCATCATCACGAAACACAATCTGCCGTTCGTGGTCTATAACCAGGGCAGTATCGTTCACCTGGAAACGTCCGGAGTGATGCTGCTTGATCTGCACCATCCCCTGACGGTTGGCGAAGGAATTAAAACCGCGCAAACATATGATGGAAGAGATGGGGGCGGCTTATATGGCGAACGGGTTGGTGACTCTAGCCGGGAGCCGCATGTATACCAGCATGGCAGATACGGATGAAGTAATTGATGACGCCCTGGCGCGTTTTGAAAATGTTTTAACCAGTGTTGAATAATTATGACCAGATGGGTTGTTGAAGTAACCCGACAAGGCAGGTGGTTATGGCTCAAACCAATGAACCAGTGATCCTCTCAATAGACCTGGGCACCTCCGGATTAAAGGCGGCGTTGATCACCATCCAGGGAAGGGTATTGGGTTGGCAGTCAGAACCCATCCAGCTTTACCTGACTGCCGATGGTGGAGTGGAGCAATCACCCGAAGAATGGTGGCAGGCGTTCATTATTTGTACCCGAAAACTACTGGCAGAAGGCGTGGTTTCACCCTCTTCCATAATCGCCATCTGCTGTTCGACCCAGGGAGAAGGCACGATCCCGGTGGACAGGGAAGGCAAGGCTTTGATGAACTGTGTCCTATGGATGGACATGCGTGGGAAGCCTGACCTGATCAACCAATTCAAAGGATTGGTTAATATCAGCGGGATGAGTGCTTTAAAAGTCCTTAACTGGATCAAATTGACCGGCGGGATGCCATCTGCCAGCGGGAAGGATCCTGCAGCGCATATGCTATTTATCCGCAACCACTACCCTGATGTTTATGCCAAAACCTATAAATTCCTGAACGTATTGGATTACCTCAACCTGCGCCTGACCGGTGTTTTTACTGCTACATATGATTCCATCCTAACCTCGTGGGTGACCGATAACCGTGACCCGGATAACATTCATTACGATCCGGGATTGGTGCAATCGAGCGGAGTGGATGGGGATAAATTCCCCGAGATCGTCCCATGTACTGCAATTCTGGGTACTTTAAAGGCTGAGGTTGCAGAGGTGCTGGGTCTAGCTCCAACTGTCAAAGTGGTCGCAGGTGCAATCGATAATACCGCGGCAGCCATCGGTGCCGGGGCAGTGGAGGATTACCTTCCGCATTTGTATATCGGAACCTCTTCATGGATCACTGCGCATGTCCCATTCAAGAAAACGGACATCGGCTCTTCCATGGCTTCGCTTCCATGTGCTGTACCCGGACGGTATATGCTCACCGCGTTGCAGGCTACGGCGGGCGGAAATCTCAACTTCCTGCGGGACAAAATCATCTACAACAAAGATGAATTGCTGCAGGAAGCCGAGGTTCCGGACATATTCAAGTATCTTGACCAAATTGCAGCACGAGTGCCTCCGGGAGCGAATGGTGTCATTTATACGCCCTGGATCTGGGGAGAGCGTGCCCCGGTGGAAGATAATAATCTGCGGGCAGGGCTTTACAATCTTTCCCTGAATAATTCACGCGAAGATATCATCCGCGCTTTTCTTGAGGGGATTGCCTTAAATACGCGCTGGCTGCTTCAGCCGGTCAAGAAATTCCTCAAACGCGACGTTGATAAGATCCATATAGTTGGTGGCGGAGCGCAGTCGGACATTTGGTGCCAAATCTTTGCGGATGTGATGGGGGTTTGCATCAAACAGGTGGAGGATCCGGTTTATGCCAATGCGCGTGGAGCCGCCTGGATAGGTGCGGTCGGATTGAAAGAGATCCATTTTACGGATATCCCGGCCATGGTGAAATTTAAACAAACATATTTACCAATTGAAAAGAACCGATCGCTTTATGATCAACGATATGAGCAATTTCTGATGATCTATCACCAGATGAAAAACGTCTATCACCGGATGAATGGCTAGTAAAAGAATAAAAACTTGCTGCAAAACAAGGAAGGGATGACCTATGGCTGAAAGATCCTATCGACTGTACCCTTACCGCTGGGTGGTTCTGGCGGTGTTCATGCTCATCAATCTCACCATCCAGATCTTATGGATATCTTACGCGCCGATCACTGGATTGGCCGCCAAATTCTATGGTGTTACCGACCTGAACATCGGACTGCTGGCAATGGTTTATATGATGGCGTTCATACCACTGTCCATCCCTGTCTCGTGGGCGATCGATACCTATGGATTCAGGCGCACTGTGAGCATCGGGGCAGTGTTGATGGGAATATTTGGGGTGGTACGCGGCCTGGCTGGAGCAGATTATTCACTGGTGCTGATCAGTACGATCGGGATTGCGATTGCGCAGCCATTTTTACTCAATGCCTGGACCAAGGTGCCGGCACAGTGGTTCAGCATCGAGGAACGCGCAACAGCGGTTGGCCTGGTCACTCTTTCCAACCTGGTGGGAACTATCTTTGGTATGATCCTTCCACCGATCCTGATCGAAAGCATGTCCATCCCTCAATCACAGCTATTCTATGGTGGAGCCGCTGCATTTTCGGCGGTCCTCTTCCTGATCTTTGCTCGGGAAAAACCAGCCACACCGCCCTGCCCGGATGGAATGGAAGTCCGCGCTTTGATGCTGGATGGTTTGAAACACGCTCTCAAGGTGAAGGAATTCTGGATCTACCTGGTTGTATCTTTCATCGGCATGGGAGTCTTCAATGGTGTGACAACCTGGGTCGAGAATATCATCCGTCCGCGTGGATTCACCCCAGCGGATGCCGGTACGCTCGGCGCGCTTATGTTAGGCGGCGGTGTACTGGGGGCTGTGATCATCCCAATCTTCTCAGATAAACAGCATAAACGCCAAAAATATATATTATTGGGATTCCTGCTAGCCATTCCGGGGTTGATCGGGTTAACCTTTGCCCAGTCAGCCTGGCTGCTATATGCTTCGGCGTTTTCGATGGGATTCTTCCTGATCAGTGCGAATCCGATCGGCATGCAGTATTCCGCAGAGATCACTCACCCCACTCCGGAAGGCACTTCCAATGGATTGATCCAGTTATTCGGGCAGGCGTCGGTGGTTTTCGTTTACGTCATGGAAGCGCTCAAGATGCAAAATGGTGCTTTCACACCTGCACTGTTGCTGGCAGTGGGGTTGATGGTGGTCAGTGTATTGTTGATCACCAGGATGAAAGATCCACGGACTCAGCAAAAATGAATGGGTTATTAATTAAGAGATTCCCGTTTTCGATTTCGCCTGAGCAGATCTTACAGGTTAGTATTTCGGCCTGAGGTCAAACCTGGTTATTAACTGAAAAGGTGCATTCAGTAGAGAATGCACCTAATTAATCATTCGGCAATCAACAACATTGGCTCATTATTTGGAAATCACTTTGGGTTTGGACCACAGATCACACCCGGAGCTTTCAGTGTTTCCTTTAACATCATCTCAACCACCCTGAAATCTATCTTTTCAGGCTTGGAATAACGGATGCAACCCTTACCCAAGCTTACCCCTTTGCCTTTGAGTAGATTCCGAAAGGCATTCATAACTTCTGTTCTGAGGAAATATAACCCGATGAAATGCTTTTGGCTTGCAAATCCCACTTCCACTTCGCCATTTCGCGAATAACATGGCCCGCCATAGCGCATTGATTCTTCAAAACCTGTGAGGGTGGAACGGCACAGGTCACACAGTTTGGAAAGCGCAGCCTTTCTTTCAGTGGGAACCTCTTCGAGATAATCACTTACATTTTTTGCGGAGCTTTGCATGGTGACCTCAAGAATATGATCCAGTAAATGGTACTTGTGTCACAATTATACAAAATCCCGGTAGATTAAAAATTTGCTGTATAACCAATCGGATTTTTACCCTTAACTTAGTCCACGTATATTTGCCGGCCGGTTAGCGCTTGCGGGGACACTAATGCAGTCAAGGTTAGCTTTGAACCGACAATAAGGCAGTTCACTTCACCTGGATGCCTACCCGTTCCAAAAGACTGCGACTCAATTCAGCCCGATATTTGACAGGTGGTTTCTCAGGACGATGTGAGTCTGAACCCGAGCTGATCAGTAGGTGGTGTTTTTGGGCATATTCCAGATACATGGCTATCTGTTTCTGCTGAATGTTTCGGTTGGTAGACTTCCAGGCCGTCAATTGGAATATCCTGGCGGAGTTTATCCAACATTTGAACATCATAGGTCACAAACCCGTCTTTGTGCCCGGGGTGAGCGATAAGGCACACTGCTCCGGATTGGTGAGCGGCATCCACTACCGCAGCCAAATCGTTCACCTCCAACTTGCAGCCCGAATCCAAAAGGATCCTCCCCACAGATGGTTGACCAGTTCCATAGCCATGTCTCGATAAGAGGTCTGCCAGTGCAAAGGGCTGCTGTGGGCTGGGTTGCTCCAGGATGGCTGCTAATGCATCAGGTGCTTGCGGAAATGAGTACCCTTTCTGCAGCAGGTTCTTAAAGACTTCCCTGGTGTTATCCTTTTGGCGGTTCACCAGGTCCCGGGCTATGTCATCCAAGGCATTTGGCAATGGACCAAACCCATAGCAGAGCAGGTCGGTCATATTTTCCTGTCCCGATAATTCGTCTATCCCGGACATTTCGTCTTTCCACACAGTGGACATTTCGACACCTACGAGCACAGGCAGGTGTTTTTCCAGAGCCATTTGTTGAATTGCAGCAACCGTATCCGCACGATCATGATCTGTGATAGCCACCAGTTCAAACTGTTCCCGCACAAGATAATCCAATAACTGCTCTGGTGCCCAGGTGCCGTCACTGTAGGTGGTGTGAAGATGTAGGTCAATGGCGTCATCAGAAGCGAGAAGGAGACCGGTCGTAGATAAGTTCATAAACAAATCCTTTCCTGTTGTCATCTCAGTACGCTGAACTTCACCATAAGCTAAATCAACTCCGTTAACCGTTTAGCTCGGTTCCCGGACCATGCACCAAATTGAAAGATCGAATTTTGGAAATTTACCGGTGTGAACCAGGGAAAAGCCCTGTCTTTGATAATACGCGACGTTATTTTCGTCGTGTGTTTCCAGGTAAATCGGACTTTTGTTCTAGCATCGGCTTTTTCGATAAGAGGTTTTAACAGGGCGGTTCCTATACCTTTTCGTTTCTGACTGGGATCGACCGTTAATCCCCATAAATAATAATGGGGACGATCACCCATTATCATTTCATGTGTATCGGCTACGAATTTTTCGCATTCCTGTGACCGTTGATAATCCCGATATCCCAGGAGCAGTGGTGTAAGTAAAAAACCATTTTGAATATATTCACTCTGTGAGATCTTAGTGTGACCGGGAGGCAACGTAAAGATCACTCCTGAGATCTCTGGAGTAGTACACACTTCTCCATAACGCAGTGCGCAGTTCAGCACGTTTCCCAGGTACCAGGGCAGCACACGAGCCCGCTTTTTGGGGTCAGGAAAATAGAAAGTGAACATTGGGTAATCAAAAAAAGCTGCTGCAACAATTTCCGCTGCTCTTTTCTTATATTTGGGATCCAATTTAATAATTTCCATTAAGCTACCCTTTGCAGTCCGGTTATAAAAATAAAGTTTTTCCTTTGATGATTTATTTTATTATGATTTTGGCGCATTCAACCACTTCCATGAACACACCCAGCCAATCATTATGGTCGATATCCATCACGAAGTAAGGCAAGTTCATCGGGACGGCATTGCTGCCAGAGAGCCATGCTCTCTTCCGCAAGAACCCCGCCGACGTAGTTGTGGATATGTCTTTTTACATGAGGCATTTCCAACATAGGCAATGGATTAATCCAGCGGTCAGCCAGCGCAAAAACGACATGATTCACTACGTCACTCATCACAATTGCCCCCAGACACATTTCGCACGGTTCAAGAGTTGTATAGATGACCCCATTATCGTGTGGGTAATCATAGAGGCTTTCTGCGGTCATGAGGAGGGCATTCAACTCAGCATGAGCAAGGCGACTATGCTTTCCCTGATGTTCTGCCCGTCCTCGTCCCACGATCTGGCCTTTGTGGACAATTACTGCACCAATAGGGCGTTCCCCGGCTTGCATGGCTAAGGCTGCCTCTAAAAGTGCCTCGCGCATATAAAACTTATGATCAAGTGCGTTGAATTCGAAAGTCATGCATGGTACCTTTCATCAACAGTGTTGTGGTTATTAATTATACCGATTAAAGTTTGCCGGGATTGTGTTACTCAACCAGCATGGAGGCAATCAGATTAAACTGTGATTTGACTGCGCCATTCGAGTTTTTAATATTCAGTATGTTGTAGACTATAAAACATCCAGACCGGACCGGGTCATCATGCCGGCATCAATTAAGCTTGGATGCGCTTACGTTGGTCAGATGCTGTTCCCCTCTTCTTCCGCGGTGTGAATTTCTGCAGATAAGACTTCTCATCATAACTGCGCCGGCTGCTTTCGCTCAAACCAAAGCACAAGCCTTCATCCAATAACTGGTCAAAAGTAATGGATGGAATTACTGAAGTTTTCTTGAAAATACGTACCCAAACACCCATAGAGATGGAATGCTGATCCATCAGCCAGCATCTCAGTTCGATCCGGGTTTTAACTCAACGATCGGCAATTCATCGATTTGCGTTGTCATCGCGGCGCAGTACTCCAGTATCGTTAATTGATCATTCAAAGATCATGATCGGTATGTGTCTGGTTGTCATCTTCTGATAATCCAGATAAGGTGGGTGATGTTCGGTCGCGAAATTTCCACAGCTGATCATATTCCTCCCCCTGAGCTTCACGGGCAGTCACCGATAACACCTTGCCTTTTACCTCCAAGCTTTGCTTGCGGATGCTGCTTGAGATTGAGGTACCAATCTGCCTGTCTTTCTTTGCCCCAGTTCGACGCCACGATCAAATAATGATCCTCGTAATCGAAATATGCAATCGGAATTGCCCGGTCCTGACCAGATTTGCGTCCGATGGTGTGCAGAAGCAGGATGGTCTGTGTTCCCAGCTTACTGCCGATCCGTCCATGGCTGAGTCTCAAGAGAAACGCATTGATCGCCATAAACCATTTTATGAATAGGTCTTTCATTTGATCAATTTATCCAATTTCCACCATTTAAATAGTTTGAATTATGTTAGCTGTCCAATTGTTATCAGTATATACCTGATCATTGCAATCCATCATTTATCCCACTTCAATACTTGAATTAATCAGGCGTTGCCACCCACGTATTAAAGGAAGATCACATTCTGTGAGTTCTCTACAACCGATTAATTAAATTGTGTTTGACTACGGCCAATTATTCCCAGGTGGGTATTGTTAAAGGAGTCACTGTACTTGAGGCCGTATCCCAATACCCTATCAAGACTGGAGTGACCAAGGAACATGACACCAAAAAGAGAAATAATGGGGAAATGTAATAGACTTCCAGCTGCAAATAAGCCAAGGGCTATTGCTTTATGGTGGATCAGGTTATATGTAATTGCTCCGAAACGCGGGCTGATAAGATAGCCTAACATTGAAAGATCAGGGGCAAAAAAGAACAGTGGATAAAACCACCACGGATAAGGTAATAAAGAGAACAAGTAGATTGAAAAGAGGAACTCCCCAATTTCTTCCAATCGAATTAGTGTTTTCATCAATGCTTCCTTTCAAATGCCTGGTAACCCGGAATCTAAATACAAACCGTCGCACCAAGGAGGGTAGACAATTAATTATACAAACTCCTGAAGGGTGCAGTTTATGTCTTGTATAAAAAAATTAGCTATTTACATGGGGATATATTTCACATCACTTTGTATTAAGGAAAAAATATTTTTTTTACCCTAACGAGTGAAGGAGAGTAGTGCATAAGTATAGCGAACTCTTAAGGTACCGCTGCATACGGTTTGGTCCATGCTTGATTGCATTTCCAATTAATGAATACGCATGCAACACTAATTACCCCAAGTTGTTGGATATTTAAACTTATCCGAAGCGGTTCCCCTCGACAGCATCTGCCAGGTCACTGAGAAAATCGAGCAGAAATCGCAGGTACCTGCCATCAGAAATTCGTCCGGACTGGTCAAAGAGGATTTCTGACCCCTGAACAAAGATAGTGCCTCCCATTTTCAATTGGGGGAGTTTCTGGCGGATGGTGGTTGAAGTGAGTACTTTTAGGGCCAGCCAATCCGGTTCGCTTGTGGCGTTGAAGTGGCGGTCAATTTCAGCATCACCTGTGACCCGGGTGGCTTCGCCAATGGTGATGATCCGGTTGAGTTTCATCTTGATTTCCTGCGGGACGTTGATCTTTACCCGAATGTCTGTGCTGGTATTGGTCCGGGAGTCTCTACGCTCGCTCATGCCCCGAAATTTATCTCGTTCTTCTGACATACTCTCGGTCAAAGTGATCGACCGCCCACGGTAATTGCCGCTCAATTGCTGATCACGATAGGTCCCGGATTGATGTTTGGAGAACTGCAAGCCTGTCTCAGCAGCTATCTGCTTCCAGGCTTTACCCCTGCCCAACTTTTGCACGGTATTAAAGATGAATATAAGCACAATAAAAGCAATTAGTACGAGGAATAAAGGATTTGTAATGTACTCCATTAGCTTATCCATATATCTCCTTTTTGTTGGGCATTAAATCATCATGTTAACGATAGGTGAGCCAATCATTTATTATACAGAAGATTTATATATAGTATTTGATGGAATATTAAAAAGCACTCTTCATTCCTGCCGAGAGCCTAATAATTTATGCAATAAGACGCTTGGCTTCGCGGATCTATTGCCTGGTCATTTCAATTGAAAAGGAGGGTTGGTTTTCTTAAGAATTGTTCCGTTCAAAGTCGAATAGACAATACGGATTGCGAAAAAACTATTTGTCGATCCTCATAATTTTACGATGATGGAGAGCAAATTCAAAACACTCATTGATTTCCTTTCGTAATTCTGATGAGTAATTGCCCTTCATACTTTTCAAAGTAAGCATAATATCGCCCAGAATTTCTGAGCCTGTTGATCCTGAAATCATCGCTTTTCCTAAATTATTCGAATCTTCGAAATAGCCATCCCTTTTGAGCCATTCTTTTAAGGTCGCCACAGCCGGGTAGAACTCGTCCAATCTTGTAAATCTTGTTTTCGGCTTCATGATCATGTATTTGCTCTCCTCTTTTCCGCGGATCTTGTGGGGCGACCAATTCAAGTGGGCAGGAATTAGATTGAATATAAAAATTTATTTATGGCCAACATTGATCCATTGGAAAAGTCTTCATCCAGGCAGAATATAGCTCCTGGAAATTTTCGTTCAATATTTGTTCTTGATCTGAAAAATATTGTTCAGCCTTGACCAGTTCCCCGGTTTCTTCTTCTGGTGTTAAAAGGCGTGGAGTACATTCCGGCGGAATTCCATCGTTTTGATAAGGCCCCAAATCGCAAGTCTTTGCCTGGTGTGTTTCAATGGTCGTTTTAACTTTTTGTGCCAAAGCCCGGATTTGTTCCAACCGGCGAATCCGCATAGCTTCTGGTGACTTCAAGTATAGTGCCAGATCGTCTCGAAGTGGAAGATTAAAAGAAAACTCAACAAGTGTTTCTTGAATTTGATATTGAACAGATGACCAAAGTACGACAGTTGATTCGCTTTGATCTGTAAGGGTCTTGTACCTATCAAATCTCACACCCCAATGATCTCCAACGACGCTGCCCCCATTTTCCGAGAATGAAAAATGCGCTCCCCAGCCTGTCTCAGCTGGAACCCAAAGCGCATCAAACCCAAGTCCAAAGACAGCAGGAAACTCTTGCGGATAAGTTAATGTATATAGACTAAAGACTTGTTGATCCCGATCATTAATGGTTGATCCAGCAATTCGACAGTCTGGTTTTGCTCCAGCCCCCTGGCACCAGGAGGTTTGGTAAAAATTCCCATGTAGTTGGTATGGTATTGTCGTCCAATTTTCACCAATGAAATTGTTGATACATCGATCTAGTGATATGAATTGCTCCCTTGTTTCAGGATCTTGAAAGTTGAGTTCATCCGGATTGACAATAGGGAAGGCAGATGGTGTCAATGTTGGAGAAATTGGGCTCTTACCGCAACTCACACACACAGTACCGATGAGTAAAAAGAATATTACCTGTATAGCAGCTGATTTATTTTTCATATTTTCATCATCCTAACAAATGCAGGTTGAGCAGGCATTCTTCCCATTGGAATAGACCTATCTCTAAATCCACCATTGGTGCATTCCACCTGATACCGAAAGCGAATACCTGCATTATCCTGTGCATGCCATGTTAGATGTTGTATTAAGATATATCAACGCAAACCACGCTCTCGTTCCAAGTGATAGATTTTCTGGGCTGCTACAACTAGGGCTTCGTGCTGTTCTTCTGTGTACCACATCGCTTTCCTCGGGTCATTTTTCTCCACAACCTCTGATATTACTTCCCAACTGAACCCGGAATGGTTGTGCTTGGGAAAGCGTAATGTATCAATAATGTCGAATGCAGCTTCAGCCACCACTTCTTTTAACCTGAACCACAGGTTGTGGTATGGAACTGTACTGATATACCTCAAATATACAAATTCAATATCTTCCCGGGTTGCTGGTTTTGGATTTGACATAACTATCGCCAATTCAAGATCTGTGAATTTCGCCTGATCGTGAATACCTTTGGCAGCAGGCCAGGCGATTTTTCCGGGTGGTACAGATTTCGGTGCAGCCTTACCGAATAATCCCGAGACTTGACTAAGCCCTCCTCCGCTACCTGCTTTTTCAACAGCTGCGCCGTCAATTAATTCGATGGATTTTGGCCTGCCCAGCACCAGGTCTGCAGCATCCGCTGGCCGCTCAATTTTTTCAAAGAGAATAGGATATTGTAAACCGTAAGCCATTGCTTGTTGAACGACAGAAAAGTGCGCAATATAGGCCTGTTTTTGTTCCTGGCTAAGCTGTTGTCGGCCAAGACGCTTAATAAAATCGGTCTTGAACTCCTCGATGCTCACAATTCGGCCTATACTCCCTTTGCTTGCGCCAAGAATTGTCTGTGAGGGATAATCTGCATAATATTCACCACAATCGTATTTAATGACTACCTTGTCGTTTGGATTAAAGACCATATCTGTCATGAAACCTCCCTAAGACTATTTATCTCAGAATTCGATGTGTACGTTAACGATGGCAGGCACAATAAATGTTGATTTTAAAATTTATCAGCAGTCTGCCATTTGATTTTCACTATTGGACATTTTCCGATAGTGCCTTTTTTTATTGATGATCCAGTACTCATCTATGATTTCAAAAATGCATACGAATAACTATAGTCCAGTTAATGAGATTCATGCAATTATTTAAGAAGATTATCTCTGTTTTACTAAGCCACGACCACCTGAACTTGTGGCTATAATGAGTAGTGGTAACGACCGAAAGTAGCGCTATAACATGCGTTGGTGCAAAGAATATACTCTAATACCAGAGAAATAAACCTCGCAGGAAAGCCATTATGCTGGTATGAATTCGAATCTTGATCCTATTTTATGAATTCAATGAAAATTCACTAAGTGGATATGTTATGATGATATTGTTTTCCACGTTTCTTGAACCCTGGTGACGATGGACACTCTTATACTACCAACCAAGCTATTTGCTCCTCCTCTTCATCCGGGTTTGATTTTCCGCAAGAGACTGATCGAGCAGCTAAACATCAGCAGTCAGCACAAGCTGACCCTGGTATCAGCTCCAGCCGGTTACGGAAAAACCACATTGATCAGCAGTTGGCTGCACGAAACGGTCATCCCTTCAACCTGGTTTTCGTTGGATGAAGGTGATAATGATCCCATTCGTTTTTTTCAATATTTCATCACCTCACTTCAAAAGCTCATTCCAGATCTCGGGATGGATTTGACGGGAATGCTTCAGGTTGCACAACCGCCCTCCTTTGATGTCCTTATGAATATAGTGATCAACGAAATCACCAGGCAGACTTCTCCATTTATTATCGTTCTGGATGATTTTCACGTCATTTCCTCCCAACCTGTTGTAGACATGGTTTTATTTCTTCTCGAGCATATGCCTCCCAACATGCATCTTGTGCTCCTATCCAGGACAGATCCAATTTTCCCCTTATCGCGTTTACGTGTACGCAACCAGCTGATCGATATTCGGGCTGATCAATTGCGCTTTACCCGGGAGGAAATTGCCATCTTTCTGAATGAAATCATGAAATTAAGAATTTCTACCGAAGATCTTGGCGCAATAGAGGTGCGAACAGAGGGATGGATAGCGGGGCTTCAACTCGCAGCCCTTTCCATGCAAAATTGTCAGGATATTCATGGTTTCATCTCGGCATTCACAGGCAGTCATTACTATGTGATGGATTACCTGATCGAAGAAGTACTAAAACTTCAGCCCCCGAATATCAGTACCTTTTTATTGCAGTCTTCCATATTAAAGCGCCTTTGCGGACCACTTTGCGAAGCGGTTATCGGCGTTGACCCAACTTGCCCGGTTGATGGACAAACAACATTGGAAACCCTGGAACAAATGAACTTATTCCTCATCCCGCTTGACGATGAGCGGCATTGGTATCGTTATCACCACTTGTTCTCGGATGTTCTCAACAGGCGCCTTGAGCATCAGTTTCCACATTTACTCCCGGAGCTGAATAGACGAGCATCTGAATGGTATGAACAAAATGGATTTATCTCCGAAGCCATTCAGTATGCACTCGCTGCAGGGAACCAAACCCGGGCAGCTCAGCTGATTGAAGATAATGGATGTTACCTCCTCATGAGCGGTGAGGTATCCACTCTCCTAAATTGGACCAGTGCTATTGAGTTTCAGACAGATGCACATCCCTGGCTGGCCATCCAAAAGGCCTGGGCTCAAGCCCTTACTGGAAATCTGGATCAGGTCGAGACAACCCTGAAAGCTCCCGAGCAATTGCTTTCTTCGCTTGAATCATCGATTGAAGTAAGGACAATGCAAGGAACCATTGCCGCCGCCCGAGCCCATTGTGCAAACTCACAACGAGACACTCGCAGTGCAGCGGAGTATGCTCATGAAGCTTTGCGACTGTTGCCAGATTGCAGTTCCATTTCTCAAAGTATTCGAAGTGTTGCTACATCCGTTCTCGGAGATGCAAGTTGGGTCAACGGGAATTTGGAAGATGCCAAACGTGCTTACAACGAAGCGATTCGCATCGGTCAAGATGCCAATAATCTTCAAACTGTCATCCTCGCCAACTCCAACCTGGCTGATGTTTTGATGGAACAAGGACAACTCCATCAGGCAGCTAAGATATTCATCGATTCGCTGCAAATGGCAATTCGACCGGATGGGCAAAGATCGCCATTGGCCTGCAGGATTTACATCGGATTGACCAGATTATTCTACGAGTGGGATCAATTGGATGAGGCAAGTCAATATATTCACAATTGCATTGATCTTTGTCAACAGTGGGGGGATATTGATCAAATAACTGAAGCTTATGCCATGTTGGCACGGTTAGAGGAAAGCCGGGGTCTTCAGGAGCAGTCCCGGGACGCGATGCAGGAAGTGGAGCTATTGGTTGGCGGCTCATCTTTCTCACTTCGGCGGTCCATGCTGGCGATGCCTGACCTTATACATGTATGGCTGGCTCAAGGGAATGTGGATAAACCATC
The DNA here is from genome assembly GCA_963757065.1 of uncultured Chloroflexia bacterium. Classification (GTDB taxonomy): domain Bacteria; phylum Chloroflexota; class Anaerolineae; order Anaerolineales; family Anaerolineaceae; genus PNON01. The sequence continues at coordinate 139,806 of CAVWQC010000007.1, forward strand.
CCAATTCATTCAAAAGGGCGGATTATCTGTGAACGATGAATTCTCTTATCGGCAGGAACCTGAATATATGATCCTTCTTCGAGTGCTAATGGCTCAAAAGGATTATCAGACAGTTTTGTTCCTTTCCAAACGACTGCTTCAACAAGCAGAGAAAGCCGGACGGATAGGGTTGGTTATCGAAATCCTGATCCTCCAATCACTCGCTTATCAGGGAAATAAGGATACAGAGTCCGCCCTGGCAGTTTTGGAAAGAGCGCTCACGCTAGCCAAGCCGGAGGGGTACGTGCGCATATTCCTCGACGAAGGCGAAGCGATGACAAAATTGCTCTGCCAGGTTCAATCACGTCAGCCCGGGACCGGTTATGCAGCTGATCTGTTGTCCAGGATTGGTAAAAACACAGGTATGACACAACCATCCATGCGGCTCCTGGCTGAGCCGTTGACCATACGTGAGGTGGAAGTCTTGACGCTCATCAAAGGCGGTTGTTCGAATCAGGATATTGCCGAAAGATTGGTCATCTCCCTCCCCACTGTGAAGCGTCATATCAGCAATATTTATACAAAACTGGGAGTGGAGAGCCGGACCCAGGCTGTTGCTTTTGGCAAAGAGCTAAATATATTCGAGTAAGCGGTATCTGATAATCACTTTCAAGAAGCTGGCAGTGGACAACCTCCACCGCCAGCTTTTTCGTTTACCTGCTGTGAGAAATCCGGGAGTGCTGACAATTTCTCGCGGGAAAATAAATACAACCCCATCTACAACCTTTAGTCGATGAAGCCATGTCAAGAAATTGATAAATTAGAACCAAGAGGAAACATGATGAACGAAAACGATGAACACAGCAATGAAAACCAGGGCGAACTTCCAGCCAGCCTTCGCGGAGATTTCTACGAGATCCACGTCAAAGGTCATCTCGATGAAACCTGGTCGGATTGGTTGGAAGGTCTGGCGGTAAAGCTTCTGAATAATGGTGAAATGATCCTTTATGGCCACATCGAAGACCAGGCCGCCTTGATGGGCACACTGAATAAACTATATGGACTCAACCTGACTTTGTTGTCAGTGAATGAAAAGAATAAATTATAAACAAAGGAGATAAGAAATGGAAAAATCACAGCAGTTCAATCCCAATTCGGTAACCATCACATGGAGTGCATCCGTTATCGAAAAGGTCCATAAGTGCGAAGATTGCCCCATCAGGAAATTAGCGCAAAAACAACCACGCTCATTCTTCGCCCGCATCCACGCCTGGCATGCCACATGGTGGCCTGGTTGGAAAGCCCATCAGGTGAGGAAATGTGCCTACAGGGCAATGGCAAATGTTCAAGCATAAAAATATTAATCAAAATCAAACAACATATTTTGGAGGAAAAATGGAAAACCTAATCAAGTCAAACACAGATTTTAGCACGATCGCATGGGGCGCAATCTTTATCCTGTGGGGTATCACAGAGATGCTCCCAACACTGCCGGAAGGTACAGGCGCTGTAGGTATAGGCATCATCCTGATCGCACTTAATGTTGCTCGATCATGGAAAGGTCAGCGCACCAGTGGTTTTACAACCACCCTTGGTGTCCTGCTGCTCCTATTGGGTGCTTTGGAACTGGCACGCCCCCTTCTGCACCTCTCGTTCGAATTGCCGATCTTTGCGATCCTGCTGCTGACTTTAGGTGTGGTCCTGCTTCGCAACGCTTTACGAGCGGGCAATGATCAAGATTAGAAAACTGTAAATATCTTCACTGGTAGAAGGGCACCTGATTTGTCCTTCTACCAGAGCAATCATCTCATATTATTTTTGGAGCATATTATGGAACAGGCAATTGCATTACCTTCAAGCAACCCGATGATGAAAGTTCTCGGGATTCGTGATTTCTTATTGTTATGGATCGGTCAGAGCACTTCCATGCTGGGAGATCAATTTCACAGTATTGCTGGAGCCTGGCTTGTCATGAAAATGACAGGTGATCCCATGGCTATTGGAATGGTCATGGCTTTGGGTGGAGTTACCCGGGCTATTTTTACTGTGATCGGCGGGGCAGTCACAGATCGAATATCACCCCGTAAATTAATGCTGATCTCCGACTTTGTCAGGCTTATCCTTGCGGCAATACTGGCAATACAGGTATTTACCGGAACACTGCAAGTCTGGATGATCTATATTTACGGTGCGGTCAACGGTATCATGGGAGGACTCTTCGGCCCGGCTTCCATGTCGATCGTCCCCCTTATCATACCTGAGCAACAACTGCAGACAGGAAATTCACTCACCCAGGGCAGCTCTTCGCTGATCGGTTTTATTGGCCCGGCATTAGCCGGTGGATTGATTGCAGCCTTTACCGATGAAAAAGCAGGCATGGGCATGGCTATTGCCATCGACGCCATGACCTTCGTGATTTCGGTAATCACACTGTGGAAGATGCGTTCCGGCGAGATAGTAAGAACCGCTTTGGAGAAACCTCAACCTGTTAACATCGTCAAATCCATTAAAGACGGGTTCGGGTATATGCTGAAAGATCCTGTACTCCGAATGATGTTCATCCTGATCGCGGTAGCCAATCTCTGCTTTACCGGTCCACTGCTTGTAGGTATCCCTTACCTGACTGATACACGTTTTTCGGGAGGTGCCGCAGCCTATGGGATCATCATTTCCGGTTATGCGGGCGGCAACTTACTGGGTATCATCCTTTCGGGTGTCCTGCCCAAATTAACCAAACGTATAGTCCGGGGAATGATGGTAGCTTTATTCGCAACCTTTGGTCTCGGGATCATTTCCATGAGTTGGATCTCGATCACCTGGATGGCCACCCTTGATCTTTTCATTCTCGGTGTTCTGGAAGGTTACCTATTCCTATTAATGATCACGAGTTTACAGCGCACTACACCCAAAGGTCTTCTAGGTCGATTAATGAGCATGATCCTGCTTGCCAACCTGTGCATGATGCCGCTTTCTCAAGCTCTTTCCGGCTTTGCCTTACGCTGGAGTGTTGTATCCGTCTTTGTGGCTGCAGGATTGATCATGATCGTTACATCTTTGACCATGGCTTTTAGCCGGACGACTGACTTAATGAGTGACACATTAGTGGGTGACCAGGGTCGGTAAATGGATGGGATGATCGGGAATCATACTTAGGGATTCACGGCTCTTTATTCTTACAGCAAACACAGTGAAATTTGGCAGTTCTTTGTGGAGGAAAAGTGGAAAACACATATAAACTAAATTCTGGAAATTCTAAACTTACACCTCTCACCAGAGGGATGGGATGGGGTTTCATCGGGGGATTGACCGGCACGATGGTGATGGATGGACTGCTAATGGTAGCTTTCCTGGCATTCAAGTTACCGGCTTTGCTATGCTTCTCGATCGTGGGAGATACTGTCTCACAGCTCTTTTTCGAATTGGGTTTGCAGGTGGCCAGCGGCATTCCAACTGGCGTCACAGCACACTATTTGATCGGTCCACTTTTTGGCGTGCTCTTTGGTGTAATAATGGCGAAGTTTCCTGCACTGAGACTGATAACTTTGAAAAAGACCTTACTCGTGGCAATCCTGTACGTCGAGATCTTTAGTCAACCGATCCTGGTGACAACACCCATACTATTGAAGATGACGATATTTGAGACTTTACAGTGGTACGGTGGGTCGTTCGTAATGCATATAATGATGGCGGCGGTTCTTGGCACAGTCATGTGGTATGGAATGTTCCATAATCCTGCTGCGATTCTAAAAAGGATATCAAATAAATCCTGACATCATTTAACAACCCCAATTCAAAGTCTTTTTGCCTTGCTGTGATTGTCCGATATACCTATCCTGTTGACGATGAAACGGACAAAATCAAAGCAAGTCAAGCTATAATTTAAACAGGAAATTATGTATGTGGCATGAAATAATGTACCTGGTGATAGTGCTGGTGACCTTGATGGATGGAGAATCTCATGAGAAAAGCAAAGTACCCAATATTGGAATTTGATTATACCCGGGTGGCAAAAATTGAACCTTCCTTCTCCCATAAAAAAGCGGAAGGGTATGAATATTGTGTAATTACTTTTTTTCGTGAAGTTCTCGAGAATATGGAAAAGAAAGGGTTGATCAAGGTTGTCAAACTATTGAATTGCGAAACTATGGATGTTCCAATCTATGAAATGGATTACAAGGGGAAAAAGATCCATTTATTTTTGGGATATGTAGGAGCGGCCGGGTCAGCAGCATTCCTGGAAGAGTTAATTGCCCTTGGTTTCAATAAATTCATCGTTTGCGGGGGAGCGGGTGTACTGAGAAAGGACATCGCCGTTGGACATTTGATCATTCCAACGTCAGCAATACGGGATGAAGGTGCTTCGTATCATTATCTTCCACCAGCCAGAGAAGTTGAATGCAACCCTGAAGTGGTAGTGAAGATCGAAGAAGAATTCAAAAAAGACAAGATCGAATATATAAAAGCAAAAACCTGGACTACCGATTCGTTTTACAGGGAGACAGAGAAGAAAATAGCACTGAGAAAAACGGAAGGCTGCGTCACAGTGGAAATGGAGGCGGCAGCCTTTTTTGCGGTGGCCAAGTTTAGAAACATAAAATTAGGCCAGATCTTATATGGCGGAGATGACCTGAGTGATGTAGTTTGGGACAGCAGAAAATGGCATAATAGAGTTGAAATTCGGGAAAACCTTGTAGATATTTCGATCAGAATTTGTTTGTCTTTGTGATTATGTAGAGTAAATCTTCCTGCCACCACAGCACTAACAAGGAGGTTGAAACATGAACGAACAAGCTCCACAACGAAGCATTGAACTATTCAAGTCAGGTTTTTTCTGTGCAGAGAGTGTGCTGCTGGCGATAGCAGAATACCAGGGGATCCAATCAGACCTGATTCCCAGGATTGCTACAGGGTTTTGCAGCGGTGTTTCCCGAACAGGCGGCATGTGCGGAGCTGTTAGCGGGGCAATTATGGGTATCAATCTCGTGGCCGGGAGAAATTCTCCTGAAGAATCAAACGAGCTCAGTTATACCCTGACTCAAGAATTGATCAGCCGTTTTGAAAAGCAATATGGATCAGTCAATTGCCGCCAATTGATGGGCTGCGACCTGGCTACCGGGGCAGGACAACAATATTTCATAAATAATAACCTCATGAATAATTGTCTGAAATATGCTGAAGATGCTACCAGAATGGCGATTTCACTTATATCTGAAATGAATAAGTCAACGACCAATTGACCGGTGGTACGATATGGGGGGTATCATAAAAGATTACGAAAATTATTACCATCTATACACTGGTGGTATTAATATGTAATAATTTTCTCTCGCTATGAAAACAGGCATAGTTGGATGGTTGGACCTCAAAAAGCTCCAACATATGCCATGGTTAATCCTCAACCTCAAGGGGAATGGGAGGGTTGTCAGGCCAATAAAGTGTGTAGGATTTTGGTAAGGGTTGGAATACCGTAAATCCCATTACAAAGTCATCCTCAGTAAACCATCCGCCCATCCCGCTATAGAATAATTGTGAAGCATCATCTCTTAATATGTAAATTTCATCGTTACTGTCCAGGATCAAATTTCGAAAATCTTCCAATGAAAATTCGCCCATCACCAGTTTTTCCATGCCTGGTCGAGCCAAACCCACTAGCAGGAATTTATCTCCTGGAGGAGCCTTGGAACCATGAGCTTCATCAACCAGGCGCGCGGAAACAATAATTAAATCCCCCATTGTGGTTTTTAGAAGAGGGTACTCTGTATCTGGACTTGATACTGTTTCTGTGCTTATTGCCGGTGCGTTCAAAGTAACAATTTCTTCTTTTCCCGAAGCTAAAGATTTGGATGAAAATGGAGTACATGACGATAAGAGAAACGCAATTGTCATAAGAATACTTATTCCTATGGTTCTCATACTTAATCCTTTCTGAGAATAACTATTAGAATCAGGTACCCTTATTGGGAGTATGCAAAATTATCAAATGGCCAAAATCAAGGAAAGGATACCCGGTGATGCAATGAATTGTCTATTTTGTGCCAGGCATACTCGATTCCTGGTGAAAAGAAACACGTCAGGTACGACATTTAACCGTGGTCTGGTTACTCTTCAACCTCGATGCGATTCCACCAGGACCTGCGAACCGTTGTAATCAGGCACATTGCTCAATAATGTGCCATATAAGATGTACGATCTTGCCACTATCGCGCAGAGTATTGATCTGCTCCTGTACCGCCGGGTCCATCGAATCAATACCAAAATAGATTACTCCGCCCATGTCCTGGCGCTCAAAATAATCATCATATTGTGCGCCAGCCTCGGTGCTTTTAATGATTCCCCACCAGTCAGAAAATTCTTCAGCAGTACCTGGTGGCATATACCCTCCTGATGCGTTATTTTCTACAGTACTGCCATCGCTATCTTTGATGGATGATTCAACTTCCGTGGCAGGTGTTGAGCTTTTTTGTATTGCCGGGCCACACTCGCCCCGGAAATAAGCCCACTCCTCACAAGTGCTGCCGTCCGGAAAAATGCATATTCCGCTTTGGCTGCCATCGGCAGCAGTGCGAATTTCGAGTTTATTTCCGTTCTGCTCGCAATTAACTGAAGCAGGGTTTGGCAAACCCACCTGAGGGATGTCCGTCGCAGGGGGAACAGGTGTCTGGGTTGGTGGCACAGTACAGGCAGCCAGTGCCATAATGATGATTGTGATTGCAAAAAGCCTTTTCATTTTTTCCTTCTTTCGTTTGATCCAATCTGGGCAAAGCCTCATTTCGCTGTGATCCAAAGATCTGCAGGCCTGCACGACTTGAAATTTCAATGGGTTGCTAACTTACAAAATTTTGGGACATCATGATGATCAGCGGAATGATAAAGCATATTGATATGAATACGAATGCAAACAACATCCCATACTGAATACCAGGGTAAAGTGAACCTTGTGGATAAATAAGCTGAAATATCGACCTTGTCACCCATAAAATGCTTGTTGCGGCTAGCATCACAATGATTGAGTATCGATTTGACTTGTCTCCGTAAATGAAACAGGATATTCACTATTCCAAACAAAACCAGGGATAAAGAAAAGAACACATTAATCGCCCTGACAGCTGCTACCAATTCCGTTGCATTGGCATCAATATAGGAAAACCACTTCCATGCCCTGGGGACGAAAAAGTGCCATATACCAAATCCAATGGAAGCTAAACTACCAAATGTCACTAAGATCTTAACGAACTGATTCAAAACATGACCCTCCGAAATTCTCGCATATGCACGGTGTGTTTGGATCGAACTTCTTGCATCCAGACATACCAACAGCATAAAATTATTGAATGCTTACATAGACGATTAAGTTATTATTTTGTTCCCCGATCGGATACCTTCCAGAATCGCTTTGGCTGCCACACCCCACTCGCCATATCCTCCCATTTCCATGTTTGAATATTGATTTTACAGCTTTTGGCAGGGAAATTCTCCACAATAAGCACAGTTTACGAATTGGTGCTCCATACTGCACTTCCTTACCTCACAAAACTCGCAATCATTGCCGCAGGTACTTTTTGATAAAATCTAATTTAACCTGCCACTCTGGCATTCTCTGAATTAGGTGAGTGAGCTTATTTGCCTTCCAGGCGATTTGACTTTACCGTCAGTTATTTCCCGCCAAAATTACTGATCATTTAATCCCTTACCATTGAGGATTTGCTGAGTATACTTTTCAACCCTTTCCGCCCGTGTTTTGGATTGTTTGGGTGCAGAAAAATAAAGAAGGTATGCTCTTTGCCGACCCGGGGTCAACGCATAAAATGCAGTATTCAACTCAGCGTTTTCTTCCAATTTAGTTAGAAATTCATCCGCAATCGCAAATTCTGATGCCTTTTTGTAAGGCACTTTCAATCCGGCCTTTTCCACTTCAATGGCTTCGAGGATATAGGATTTCAAGATGGGTTCCAAGCTGGTTAATTTCTTGAACGTTGGTAAATCGAACCTGCCGCGCCGACTGCACATTCTCCGTTTGCTGGATCAGAATATGATGGGGATCCTTTAGCAATACACCTTTGACAAACAAATATGCACAGTATTCTTTAAATTCATGGATCAAAACGACGTTACTATTCAGAAAGGTGTAGCAGGGAACACCCCACTTCAATTCCTCGTTTAGCTGACAATCAAGGACGATGCTCCCTCAATTTCTCCTGTTCTTCACGCCACTTTTTGGATTTATTAAAATAAAAATCAACCTTTGGATTCACTGTACTCCTTGATATGGTATGTCATTTATATACTGTATTTCAAGCTTTGAAATCAAGCCAGTCCAAAGGTTGACAACATGTTACTTCGGGGAGCCAGTGAAGGACCAGCCCTCAGCTTACAGCTTTCTTCACGAGTGCGATGATCTTTTCCTCATCAGCAGGGGTCAGCTTCTTAAGTGCGTAGCCGACAGGCCACAGATTGCCTTCGTCGAGCTTTGCCACATCACTGAAACCGAAGGTCGAGTACCTCGTTTTGAACTTCTGCGCACTCTGGAAGAAGCAGACGATCTTATCGTCCTTTGCATATGCGGGCATCCCGTACCAGGTTTTTGGTGACAGGCCAGGCACGGCGTCTTTGATGACCACGTGAAGTCGCATAGCCATGGTTTTGTCCGGTTCCGTCATCTCGGCGATCTTCTCGAGCACAGCATTTTCTCCGTCCGCCTTGTTTGCGGCTGCTTTCAGTTCCCGGGCACGCTCCTTCATTGCGTCTTTTTCAAAGTCCGAGAATCCTTCGGATTTCTTGTTCTTCGCAGCTATGCCCTCAGTGTCTTTTTTTATTTCCTTTTTTGTACTCATGATTTTCTCCTTATATTGAATTTGATTGATAATCTTACTTTTGCTCGAGCCAAATCTTTTATGAAGTAAATCCTGGTTTTGGTGTCTCGCTCCAAATTACACAGCGCTTGTATTTGTCGATAATTAGTTATATAATAAAGATACTTTATAATCAAGATAATGTATAGGGTACCGAAAATGAATTCCACAAAGACAGATTTGAAGAAACGGGCTCTGAATGCGGTCAGGGATTATGGCATTCATTTGACACTCTTCCGAAACGCGATGAACGAATGGGCAGGCCTCAATGCGACGGATATGGAATGTCTTAGGATTTTATTCCTTAAGGGCACTTCCTCACCTTCTGAACTTGCCCGGTTTACTGGCCTCACTTCAGGTGCAGCGACTGCCATGCTTGATCGGCTCGAAAAGGCTGGCTTAATTGAGCGAAGTTCTAACCCAGACGATCGTCGCGGAACTTTGATCGTTCCCGCGAAATCGAGTGCTGAAAAAGCTGCGTCATGGTTTGAATCGGCAAGAAAGGCACAAGACGAGTTAATTTCAAGTTACCCGGAAAATGAACTGGAAATCATTGCGGATGTCTTTGAGCGTTTTGCAAAATTGTGGGAACAGGAACAAGAGAAATTGCGAAAAGATCCATAAAAGCGGATTGATCCAAATCATCGATGAGCAGAATGCGTTTTGCCGCTTCGGGGTACAGATGGGTATAGGTGGAAAATGCCCATTATTACGGTAACCCCAACTTGGAATCAAATCAATACATCATCACGAATCCAAAAATTCTGGTGCGCGCTCTGTTGGGTAAGGTTATTTCAACAATCAACCAAAGCTTCATTACAATTCGACCTAATTTTATAGAAATCGACCGTCGTGTATACTTGCCAGCACGGAGTTTCAGCTTCCAGTAGACTAATATTCTCCTTTTATTACAAAAAATGACCCCCGAATTGTTCCAGCCAGTTTAGACTTCTGTCTGGCAAACTTAAATTTCCCTTCCAGCTCCTTTGGAACTTCCATCCCTTCGGAAAGCTTAAAGCCAACAGCCCGTTTCTTCGGGTCATCAACTGTATACATGACGTTGAGCCCAAGGCCATCCTCATAAAAGACATAAGCAAATTTGATATTTTCCACTTGAAAACGCGACGTTTCCAGCGGTTTGGCGGCAAACGTAATATCCCGTTCTTTTTTCAAAATTTGGTTTACATAATCAAGGGTCTCCCGGCTTTCGCCTGCTGGTACAACCGTGAATTCATGCTTGTATTTGTTCATAAAGTAACGGGCTTCATTAGCACGTAACCCAGCAAGCGCATCTGCTACAGGTGAAGACTCTAAACCAACCGTGGACACATTAATAAAATCAACTATCTTGGACATTTTTATCATCTCCTTTTATTTTTATAATTTCTCTATAACTTGAAACTGCATTTAACTAATAATACACTGTTCAACAAAGAAGGCATATCGCTTTCCACACCTTTTTTCCACATTTCAATACTGCATCCTTTCGCTTTCCACTGGTTCCTTGCTTTTGCCGCTTAACTATTAATATTACAGACTTTTGGCCCACTTAAATGTTGCCGTATAACCCCCAAAATGGATCCCAGAGCGATTATGATCATTCTGAACTCATTGCTAACCGAACGAATTCTGGTTACTCTCCAATCATTTAAGCCGATTCGCCATTGATCGGATTCAAATTTTCATCTGTAGATTTGGAATGAAAACGTCTGGGTCCGTAGAACACGACGACTACACTGGCCATGATCACCAATACCAAAAGCTCATATCCGCGTGTAGCATGCAAGAAAGGCAGGCTTGCTGAACCAAACATCACCATTACATCATATGCGGAATGGAACAGTGATACCAACAGGATACTCTCCCGGCTGTTGATATATAACCAGGTATAGAGGATTGAAATTGCCAGAATATCAGACATGAAGAGCAACAGATCCAAGGCATCATGCTTTGGCTGGAATGGCCAAAGGTTCGGCAAATGCCATAACCCCCAAATTACTCCCACACCCAGGCTGGCAATCAGGTCGGAATGTATTGTGCGGAGTTTCGGAAGGGCATATCCACGCCAGCCGATCTCTTCTCCTGCCACGATCACCAATCCTAACAGCAAGGTAAGGAGCAGCACAATGCTATTCTTTCCCAGGATCCCAAGCCAGTATCCCAGGGACTGTAGCGGTGTAAGATCTCTGCTTATCAGCGAATAAAGAGCTGTTAAAGCTACAGTTCCAATGACTGGTAGCCCAATGGCTGCCAGATACAAAAGCGGATTAAACTTCCATACAAATACTTTTGATAACAGGCGGGTCAGCCCGATACGGCCTTCCAGAACTGCTGTCAGGATGATTGCAGCGATGGCCGGGCCGAAACCCCCGATCCACGTCAGGAAAGTAGATGGGGTTTCCCCTAATGCTGCGATGATCCATGTGGACCAGGAGAAAATAAAAGATAATACTATAAAAGCGATGAGAGGATGTTTTTTGATGAAGCCAAGATTCATCTGATAATTATACAGTTTCCCCTTCATTAGCATTAATAAATTATCCAATTTGATGATGCTTTATCTTTTCTCTGCTTAGCTGTTCAATCAAATCTTGAGGGAAAAATGATTCAAGCCCTCCATCCGAGCTGGACTTCTATCCGCAAATATAACTGTAATTACACGGAAGTAGTCTCATTAAATACGCATAAATAGTTATAAATCAGCCCCAGACCTTTATCCGGTTAGTGCCTGCCATCAATCCTTCTATTGGACCTACAACCGGTTTTTCCGACCTGTGGTTCTCCCAGGTAATCTGAATTAATGATGATCGGATTCCCATTTGGGTCGTCAAAAATCGCATCAACGATTCTAACTGTGCCAAGTGTCTCGGTGGAAGCAATTCTTGTCGGAATATCAAACAGTTCTTGCGGAATGTTTATTTCCAGATACACCTTGCTGCCTTCTTCGAGAATTTTCACACCAGGGTCAAATGCTTTGTCGGTATACCCGTCTTTTTCGCGGTCAAAACTCTCTGCGCGGTTGAGGTACGCATTTGCAGAGATATAAACCGGCTGCTCCACTTTTATAAATTTCTCCAGATCGCCGACACCCAGACTTATCACCTTATCAATGTATTCATCATATGAGGCGGTATTCGGGTTATAACCATTCGTTCCACAATTATGAATGCCTTTGCCACCGACAAAGAGGTTGTTGTAAACGCGATCGTCACCACCGTATACCACCGCAGTCCCTGCCACCGCTGTGGTATGCGGGAAGTGGTACGGTGTGGATCGGTCCAGTACTTTTTGCAAACCTATCTTTCCGCAGCAAAGATTATTCACATACGCTCCACCCTGCGCATCATTTTCGAAGGAGAAATCGGAAGCAAAAATGTTATTATCCACAAGGTATGGACCGTGGCTGACTTCCACCATCAGGTCCATATCGTTGTTGTAATACAAGTTTCCACTAACGCGAGTTCCTTGTGCTTGCCAGTCCAGCCAGGTACCCAGTGTACAGTTGTGAATCCGGTTGTGATGGATCTTCACATCGATGGCTGCATGCAATTTTATGCCAGCGATTTCATAACCAAAAAATTCATGTTTGACAGCGATGTTATAAATGTGGTTGCCATAAATTTCACTGAAAATGCCGCCCATATGACCGACAATTGCGTTTTGGCCGCAGTCGTAGATCGTATTATTCCGGATGATATGTGAGCCGATTTTTTCCTTACTCCAACCAATCTGAAGTGAGCGGAAAACTGCTTCCATTTGATATTGATAGCCGGGCTTCTGATGCCTTCTCGAGCATAGATTGTGCCCTGTGGAAGCTTCCTTGCCAATGCTTATTGCGCTGCATTTGGCATCGTGAATAATGTTATTTTCAATGATCCATCCCTTGCTCCAGTTTACACCCAAAAGACCAGGCTGATCGGCTGTCGGGGGAGCCCACGGGCTGGCAGCTTGTGCCATTTCGAATCCTCTGACCGTTATATAATTCAGTCCGGATTTTACAGGGTAGAAGCAGCATTTTCGAACATTGATCTCAACCATTTCCTCGTTTGGATCCGCACCCTGAAAGTTGGCGTAAATCGTTGTACTTTCCTCATTCGTTTCGCAAAACCATTGATAAACCGTACGCTCCGGATGGAGGATTTGCTCATCGGTTTTGAACCAGGGGAGGTTATGTACAGATGTGCGTATGGTTGGATTTATTACCTCATCCAGGGAATTGGCTTCATAAAAGGAAACACCATTAAGATAAACCTCGCCCGGATGACGGTATATGCTGGGATTGTACATGAACCAATCACCGCGAAGAATCTCCTTGTATGGATTGTATTCGTTGAAAAAGGTATTGGGGATGATAACTTTCCATACTGTCCCCTCATAATTCTCCCATGTTTGAATTCTTTCTGATCCTTTAATGACAACCTTTTCGTTATCGGCTGCTTCGTATGTGATCCTGCTGATATTGCTGTAACCGCTGTGTTCAGGCTTAACCCATTCACGATACTCTCCTTCGTGAACAACAACCTTGTCTCCTGTCTCCGCAACCCTTGCTGCCTTGGAAATTGTTCGAAAAGGTTGAGTTTTGGTGCCTTCTGCTAAATCACTTCCTGTAACCGCGACATGGAATTCTTTATTCATACGTGTATCTCCCCTATTAGTTTTTCAATTATTGAAATATTGTGATTGAATTTTAACATATCGTTGTCAATAATTTTGGACAATAAAGATATAAACTTACGGCAACAGTTGCTGAAAAGTATCAGAAATTTTTTGTATCTATAGTTAAAATAAAAAAAAATTCCATCCCATTGGAAAGCGCTCAGCCATTTCCCAATTCATTGTGTGCGGGTGGATCTTGCTGGTGACTATTTCGACCAGTGTGAGAACAAAGTCAGGACCTGCGCTTATTCACCGCCCAGCGTTTACTTATTCTCATAGACGTAGAAAATATAATCTTGCGGTGTGGTCTTCACACCCAGGTCATTGAGTAATCTGAGAATTTGCGCACGATGATCTGTGCCGTGATTCACTACATGGAGAAGCACCTGCCACACGACGAGGTCTTTGTCTTCTTCCGGTTCTGGAATCGGTTTAGCGAACAACATCTCATCCTGCAACTCCGCTAGATAACTACGCATATTCTTCTCAACCCTGTCCCAGTGCTCACGAATGGTCTTCCGATCGTCAAAGTCGGCGGTCGAAATAGGTTCGGAGGGTTCGATACCCTGCAGTTCGCTGAACCACACCTCATCCACCTCCATAAGGTGAACGAGCTGGTTTCGAACAGACCCATGCGAATACTCCGTATCCTGTGTGAACAGGTCATTGGGTAGTGGGGCGATACAGGTATCCCACATCTTACGATTTTCAGCGAAGTGATAGTTGTAAAAATGGCGAAATGCATCCGCATTCATGTAGTACCTTGTTCCTTAATATCTAGCGTCATATTTGTCATGGGATGATCAATCAGGTTTGGTTTTTTTACCATTTAGTCAATTATTTTCCAGAAAGAATCCTTTCGAGCGATTTTGCCATGATCAAACTCCAACAGATCTAGTCCTCTAACTTCAATGTATTGACCAGACAAAGAAGTACCTGTTAGTGTCCATTCGGAGACTCCGAAATTGTCGCCTACCCAATGACGGTCATCGCCGTAATGCACATCCGGAATTCCCTCAAATCGCTTTGCCAGGCCCACCCGAATCTCATTCTTTCCGACGTATCGGTCGCCACGAGGTTTTGCACCTCTCGGCATGTAAAAGACACAATCATCTGCAAAATATTCCATAATGGAATTGAGATCATGACAATTGAACGCTTCCAGGAAACCCTTCAATAATTCATAGGACACATTCTCGGACATAAGCAACCTCCATGATCGTTACCTGCTTGAGAGAGCTTGATCTGATTCTAACTCACAACAAATATATTCTGACACTTGATATACACTAATGTTGCATCAGGTAAAAAATACACTGTCCATTTTCGGTGAATAATCTATAAATTCCTTAGATTCAAGACTTAATTTGCAGCTTATATTTATTCCCATACATATGACTCGGTCTATTTCGGGAATGCTAACTCGGTCTGCATCGACTTTAATGAATTATTAGGCCGATTTCCCACGATCTCAAATAGGCTACAACTGCCAGAAGCCATGATCATTGCCGCCTTGAAGATAAATAGCGAATGTGCCATACCCGGGGATTTCCATAGGTGGAACAGCGATCTCGCCACCTGCTTGTACCGCTGACGCAAGGGCAGCATCAATGTCAGCCACAAGCCAGTAAGGCCGCACCACTGGATCCTCAGTCTCGCGCAACGGTGATCGGACTCCCAGGATCCCCCCACCTGCTAACGTGGCTGTGCGTGCTTCGCCAAGTCCAGGTACCGGTTCACCGAACTGCACTTTGAGTGCTGCGGTGTATGCGGTACAAACTGCATCAACTTCTCTGGTCACGATCTCAAGATATTGAACATTCATGATGACTCCACTTTTACAGGTTATTGATAATTTGGACTAACTGTCTGTATTATTGGTTCTGAGGTGTGCTTTGATTTAGTTTGGGAGTGTTAAGTAAAATGGCATGAAACCAGAATAATGAAGGAAAATGCTGATGAATCCCCTGCACCAAGCGCCTGAATTGTTTGCCCGTTTTCTATATTTTCAATCCAGTACAAACCACATACCCCTTTGCTGATTTCGCAACATTTAGACCCTAAGCGAACCCCGGAATCCCCTGGTACTATACCAGGTGGGTGCACTGCTATGAAACTTAAAGACATGGTTATAGCGGCGATCACCAAAGATGGCTCCACCGAGTTTTCTAATGTCAGCAGGTGTTTTCAGCCAACTCTCTGTCTTCGTATCGAAATTTCCAAGTTTCTGCAGCTCTCGATATTGTTCTTCGGTTAACAGCTCAATACCCATGGAAGTCGCGAAATCAATCACATTACCTCCAGGTGCTTCTCGTTTATCTGCTGCTTCACGATCGTAACAAACCTTTCTGCGGCCAATAGGACTTTCTGGTGAACAATCATAAAAAATAAATTCGCCTGTTATTTGATCAAAACCGACAACATCCGGTTCTCCGCCCGTAATTTCCATTGCATTAAGTGAAAAGAGTTTCTCGGGTTGGGCAACAAGTTTTGACTTTATTTTGAGCCATTCAAGTCCATTGTGGCGGTTCATGTTTTTCTCAAAACGGACCTGCAATGTTTTAAGTAAATCTTCACCTTGTTCTGGTGAAAAATCCAAATTTATCACTACTTTTTCAATAGGTTGACCATTACCTTTAGTGGTTTTTTTTGCCATGAATTTCCTCCATTTGATGCTATTCAAAGTATTCATACAATTAAACCATTACATTAATATTTGGGTATTAATAGATTAAATGTTTACAATTATTTCACAGGAAGAATTCTTCCAATACCGGTGCGAGGACATTAGGGCTTACACCGTGTGTCTGGTGAGCAAGAGTACGAAGCTGCGCCAGCGGAATTACTTCGCTAACTTTAATCGCTGCATCACGCATAAACGGTGCTCCGGCACCACCGTGCATAACAAGTGTCGGAATGGTAATATGAGATAAGCGATCGGCAGGCAGAGCATGCCCTTCACCCAGAACTTCGCTGTCATACGCCAAAGTTGGAGCTAATTTTACTAATCCTTTCCACATCGACATGCGCTTCATGGCTTGAATCTGTTTGTCAGATACTCCCACAGACTGGACAAACAAAGCGACAGCGTCGTCTTTACGTCCATCCGCGAGGAACATCTTGAGCGCTTTATAATACTCCTTGGCGGCATTGCGCGCATCGTTGTCATTAGTATAAGGCACTTCATAAATTGCCAGTTTCCCAATCTTTTTGGGAAGTATCATTGCAGCCTCCAATGCGAGGGCGGCACCAGAAGAATGACCATAAATGTAAACTGGTTCTCCAACCGCATCGATCAACGCAGCAATATCTTCAACTTCACACTGAGGTGAATATGGCGCAGTGTCTGTACTATTACCGCGCCCACGCCGGTCATAGGTTATGATGGTGAATCGAGCCGATAGCAATTTTGCTAATTTGGTTCCAGACTTTCTTGAATTTAGAGCTCCAAGAACCAATATCAGCACGGGTCCATTACCTGTCTTGTCGTATGCGATGATTGTGCCGTCTTTTGATGTTACTTTTCCCATGTAATGTTCCTTTACGGTTAAATTCTCCTTAGTATATATTTGATCAGACACTTTGTTTTGTCAGGATAATAAAACTTGATCCTGGTGAAACTGCCCAATGGTTCGTGTCATGCTCCACCAGGACAAATGCTGAATCCGTGAAAGTACGGACGAATGTGGGTACTTTCGCGATACTATGATTTCTTTTTCCCGTCCAACTTCAAGACATTCACCTCATCTCGATGGACACCGTCTGACCCGACATGTTTATCCCCGATCTCTGCGCCATTCTTGATGACATAAACAATCGCCATGGCATGACCACGGCCTAGACCGTATTCTTCATTAAGCCATGCGATGATGTCCCCAGCCTTTGTCTTCGGGTTGTCAAAGCCCTTTTCTTTTGCCTGGGCTATAAGATCATTAGGTGTTTTGCCGGTTTTTTCTTCGATATTATCCAGATATGCTTGAAAAGACATGGTATAGCTCCTTATTATTGGTTAATACATAACGAAACCAACCACCTATTAATTTATCCAGACTCATGATCCACTGCAATCATGTCGTATAACCCCGGATAAGGATATATCCAGGATTACATCCATCCAGCCTAGAGCGTTTAGGATAGTTGAGGAGGTAGTGCTAAATGGAAATGGTGCGTTCGCAATGCACCATACCGGCTGTTATGGTACTAAGGTGGGTGGAGCGTTGCTGTCCGGCGTGGGACCGATCCAGGTGGGGCTGCTGACCGGCGCGGGTACATCGTCCTGGGTGGGAGCACTGACCGGTGCAGAGTCTTCTAACTTAGCGGGTGACAACACCGCACGGGTAACTTCTTTGGCTTTTTCCACCATTTTGGCAATGTCCATTCCGGTTTCTGCATAAGCAAAGGAATAGAAATTATCACCAGACACGATCGCCACGGCGCCAATTTGAAAACCGGTGGGTGTGAGATAGGTATAGGCGTTGGGTCCGAACTCCGGCACGGGCTCGATTTTCCCTCCACACTTCCCCTGCAACTGTATATCCATTTGGAGTAATTCCAGCACCGATTTGCTCATCAGCGCTTCGACCTCTGGGGGAAACGGGGTGGCTGTGCTTGTGCCACCGGAATAACCGACCGAACAGCCTTTTTGATACTGTGCAATTTCATTGAGAAAGTTCTTCTTCGCCTGGTCACCCATGGTGATCGTGACATAGATGCCCTTCCCTGTGCTGGTGAAGAAGGTACACACTGAATATCCTGGAGCATTGACAGGTGTGGGTGGATTGACGGTTTCGCCCAATATCTTGCCAGCGCTTGCCGCATCGAGCAATTTGCACGCATCCGTCTCTGTTAATGCCGTTGCAGGTGCGGCCTCTGCTGTTGCGGGTGCGACTTCTGCTGTTGCAGGTGCGGTTTCTGCCGTTGTCAGGGTAGGCGTGGATGCCTCAGGAGTAATAATGCCTGGCTTTGCTGTAGGCAGACTGCACGCCAGGGATGCCAATATTAGAGCACATAAAAGAAGATTGATCTTGGTTTTCATTTTCCCTCCTTACGGGATTCCCCTTCCGGGGCATAGCGATTGGACAAGCATGGCCACTGCTTTGGAGCAGGAAAGTAGTGCATAATATGTATCTTAAGTATAGCAAATGGCTGCCCTTAATGCATCCTGCCTGGATGTTCGTAGCTGCAATTAACCCTTGCAATATTTACCATCCAGATGGATCTTGTGGGTGACCACCACATTACATTCAATCCGCGCCAGAAACAGACCTTTCCCATCTGCTCGGGGACTCACAACGGAGGTTATGCACAGATAACATAAGAGCGGATGGAGTTAATTATTTCTCTCTTTTGTGGATATTGACAATAGCTTCTTTGGCTACATCACCAAGGGTTCGTCCATAATTTTCTATCATGGTTCTATCCATCTCTGCGATTTGCTTCAGCGCAGGCAAGGCTCTATTGTCGCCAAGATCCCCTAATGCAAGAATCGCCGATTCTCTGACAGAACTATCCTCATCATCCAACGCAGTCATGAGTGTCTCATAGTATTTTGACAAACCAGCATACCCAAGTGCGCCGACTGACCAGGCACGTTCAAAAACCAGGTTGGATCGTGTAAATGGAAGAAGTAAATCAATGAATGAAGGGTTGCCAATTTTACCTATAACGTGCATCGCAGAAATGCGCACATTTGGATTACTGTGGTGTAACGCATTCTCCAATTCTGAAAGCGCCGGCGTTCCAATACTAACAAGAACATTCAGTAACTTGAGCCATCTATTCACGGCATGTATCGATTCATCCCAATCCGGATCATTGCTGCTCACTCCATTGATACAAATAGGTGCATAAGGAGTATCCAGAGTTAAGATAATCTCTTTAGCGGCGGGCACGCCAGTTTTGACCAGGCTATTAATGGCACGTTTTCGAACCCATGGAAAAAGACTACTCAAATCGCTGATTTGGCCACGGATGCTTTTCATTCTTTCTCCTATATTTCTTTGCTGCCTATTTCGAGAAGATGAACCTGTGCCACCACCGCCTCCCGAGTGGATCTTGGATGCAATTCAAGAGGTATGCAGATTCTATTTATCAGTACCTGTCAGACAGGATACCCTAAAAGATATGTGAAGACGAACACAGGTGTCCCGGTTGAGGCTTGACCCGCCTCCCAAAAATACTCTTTAGAATTGAGCAGTTGAAACCATTTCATTTAGTTCCTCGACCGAATATACCCTTAATAATGACACGACCCCATCCCAACAGGTTGCCAGTGGAACTATAGGAACGAGATAGGTGAAGAAGAAGCGAGGCAGTGTGCGCGGCTTCATGAAAGGAGTAAGGAGGAGATAACTGATCAATGTAATGAAGGGGGACAAGAGCAGAAGAACAAAACCAAAAGGAGGTTTAAGGCTGGCTTCAAATATTCCCAGTGCAGCCTTGTTATCGTATGCATCCTGCAGGATAGACATGGCCATGTCTGGCTTGAAATGATGAAAACCCTCAAATAGAGTGCGCATACCTTTCAAATGAGATGGGACTCTCGTCGCATCCACCGGTTCAGACAGATATTCAATTCCTTGACGTGATCCTTCCGGCCATTTGAGAAGAGCTTCGGGATTCGGATATTTATCGGTGAGCCTGATATTCACAGTAAGTCCTGCCTGACCAAGCTGCTCCTTTAAACGCAGCCAGGGACCGGCTCCACCTGAACACAAATCCACGATATCTGACGTTTCAGCAGATTGCAATGCTCTCACAAAAAGCGGGACCAAGTTCTTGTGACCGGAGCCGAGGCTGGCCGCAAACTGCAAATAGTCAGTTTGATACCGCCGAAAAATCTGTGGATACCAGGACAAATCTGTAAATTCGAACAATTGAATTCGTTTCACTTTCCCTCCGAGTTCATCTTATCGAATAACCTGTTGCCTACCGATTTATAACAACATTGCCATACGGGCGAATCCTGCGGGTGTACATCATGACCTGTTAAGTACCCTCACTCATTCTTACCTTGCTCTTCCTCCTCCGTCAAAATTGGTTCAACTAAAACCTGGCATGAATTGGGAATGACTAAAACAATTGACAAATAAGCAGCCTTATTGCATAAATTATACACAATCGGGAATTATTGCTTTGTTGCTTTATACACAAACCCGCAGTCACTACTACCGTCCCCATTTATTTGCAGCTGATCCCCGGAGATAGTTATCTGTGCTTTCTCACATACAGATTCAAATTTCTGATGATTATTCGTAGCATCACAATTTGAGCCATCAGAAATTGTGTATGAATCATTCTCTACTGTTACAAACCCATCGGCACCAGAAATATGTCCGCTGATGTTGGTAGTATGCCCGTTCTCCCAGCGCCAGGTACATGTTGTGCCAACAGTCTCCTTCCTGATTCTATATATTCTGGAGCCTGAAACTGTTCCGTCTTCTGTAACTTTTAAGATAAACTCGCCTTCAACAAGTTCCCAATCAGGTGGAACTTCCAAATTTTCCCCAATATACGTTCCAGCATATAGTGAATTAATACCTTCAGCTTCTGTAGGCCGATAACCTTCTGACATCCGAACCGATATTATATTATCGTCAGTTCTTTTTTTACCAAAATAACATACCTCATAGACTGCGTATTCCGGGTATTCAGCCGTTTTAGGGATCTGGCCGAGTTCCCGTGCGGATTTCTCATACACAGCCTGGTCCACAGGATAGCATTTCTCGATGACAGCTTCTTCAAGCTCACCCTGCATAAATGGAATACTACAGGCAAGCGTCACAACAATCAAAGCAAGAAGAACGAGTAGTTTTTTCATGTTCATAATAGTTTCCTTACTCATTTCTATTTCGCTCCAATTTGGGGCATTCATCCTTCTATGTGTAGCCCGCTTTGTGTTTTTTATGCTGAAAACTATTATTAATTCAGAATATTACTACACTGCAATTATGCCTGGCAATAATCATTGGGAAACTTGGAAAATCACTCATTAATAATTATTATAGGAATTTCCGTGATACATGCAACAAAAAGCATTTCACTATGGCGAGGTATGAATTTTTATTCGTTTTTACTCCATCTTCTTTACGGGATTCCACAGGGGCAATGCATTGCGGCACAATCGATTAACTCAGACGGTAAAAATCAGCATCCTTCACCAGGATAAAATTGCAGGTGATGATATCCACTGGAGAGAGAGTAAGTGTTAATCTGTAAGCTTCAGCCCACCCGTCAGGCAGGTATTACTTTTCAGAGCTTTGCTTATACAAATTTGCATGTTTTGGAATTAGAGATCTTTTGTCTCTTCAATCCAACGCTTTACAGCTTTCTTGAAAAGATTTCGTTTGGATAAAAAATCGGAAAGGTGATAAAAGGAAATTGTGGCACGTATATTAGAGTTCCACTCTAGCAGGTCTGTATCATCTATATATATGTGTGGTGCTTTTTTGTCTTCTTTCGGTTTTGCGCCGGTGTGAAGGATAAGACCAACCCTGTCTTTCTTGTGGAGCATAATTGTAAAACGATCATTGCCGTCATAACAAAAGGTTGGCGCATTCCACTTTATAGTCTCTGTAAGTTTTGGACACTCTTCTTTTATGGCATCAAGCATTGCTTCTACAAGTGGTCTCCGGTCATCATCAAAATTTGTCAGGAATTCTTGATGTGTTTTTGTCATATATTTTCTCGCAATATGCTGTTAGCTCATAATTACTGGTATAAATGATGCCCTATGTACCAAACAAGTACTTTTCCGCAAAGTGGTTGGTAAGCTTCAGATAATCATTTTCTTCAGATCAATTGATGAATAGCTATAAATTGTAGACAAAAATCCACCTTTAGGCGCCACTGGCTGACTGCCGCAGAATCTTCTCCATTGCTTTCCCTTTGGCGAGTTCATCGATCAGCTTATCCAGGTAGCGGATTTTTTGCATCAGCGGATCTTCGATTTCTTCCACGCGCACACCACACACTACGCCTTTAATCAGCGAGCTATTTGGATTCATGACGGGTGCTTGTGCAAAAAAGGTTTCAAAATCATTTCCTAAGTCGATTTGCCGCTGCAATTCCGCTTGATTGTAACCAGTCAACCAACAGATGATTTGGTCAACTTCAGCTTTTGTACGCTGTTTGCGTTCTGCTTTTTTTACGTAAAGCGGATAAACACTAGCAAATTTCATTGCAAAAATCCTACCAGTAGAATTGTTATTCATTGGTAAAAACTCCTATTAACTTATTGCTATGGAAGGAAAAGTCTGAATATTAATTATACGGGAGTTTGATATGCTGGTCTTATTCCGTATAACTTATCATCTGGACACTGGAGTAATCACAAAGATATCTGGTGAAGGTAGAAGTTACCTGACAGAGAGAGGCCTGTCGGTCAAAACCGGACCCCGAAAAAACCATCAGGAGAAAGTGGAAGTGAGTTAAACATCCACGCAATATGCGCATGATGAAGCCTGAAAGCGAACAGGGTTTGATCATGGTTCACTATGTAAATATTGGTCACTTAATTTTGTGTTTTGCCTGGTAAGAACGGATGGAGAGCCGCCCTCGAATTGCACTGCGCAAAAGTGATACACCACCGGACATGATTAAGAGAAGAAGTAAAGCGGAAAACAATCTCAACCACTCTCCTTGAATTGCAAACCAGACCTCTCTCACTGAGAGATACAATCCTGTTAGTAAGACAAGAGTTCCTAAACTGCCAATCAAAATTCGAAAGATTGGTCTAATGGATATCTCACGTGTCTTGAACATAGTATTTAATCATTCCTCCCAACGGTTTGCTTTACTTGCCCTGTGGTTTCTGTCCGAACGAATCATTAAAAAGCTGATGGACCTCCGAGATGATAATAAATTCACTCAAATTCGAGTCCAGAATTCTCTTCAACTCAATAAAATTATCTGTGCTGGTTTCGGTGAACAAAAAGCCGAAAACCGAATGTTCCTTGTAATCAATTTTTCGCAACTCTAATGGCTTTTCGAAATAGGCAAGCAACTTCTCAAAATCGAACGCGGTGATGTCGTTTACATGAACACCTGTTGAATTATCCAATACAATGAGGCTGTAGAGTTTGCCATCTTTTCCTTTTAGCGCATCATCCCAATTTGGCTTTTCCTGCAAAAAATAGCACAGGTATGGATTGAAACCAAACGCCAGGTGAGAAATATCTGCAGTAGTACACCAGCCGCCAAAGCGCATGGGATTGACTTCGATGGGCATCAAAACGCCGTTGTCTCGCCTGACCTCAATGTGGACTGGGAAGTTTTTCAGTTGAGCCAGTTTGCCGATCCTGCCTGCGAAATCGGTAAAGTCTGCCAGATTTTCTTCGATGATTTCCTTTGATGTGGTATAGACCCTGTCGCTGACATCGGTTTCGGATGCGAATGTGTGTTTGAGAATGCTCAGCACCACAGGCTCGCCACTCGCGTTGAAATAGGCGTCGAAGGCGTATTCGTCGCCGTTGATACATTGTTCGATGATGAATGAACTGGTGTTCAAGACCGCTTCGGGATATGCGCTCGTATTTTTATCCATTTCATTGAGGATCGAATCAATGATGCTGAGCCAGTCCGCGTGGCTGGTGACTTTGCGAACACCCATGCTGAAAAACCCTACTGCAGGCTTGATGATAAACGGCAGGGGTATATCTTTGATCGCAACCTGTTTCAAATCCTCCATGAGTACTTCTTTGAAATAAAAGTCAGGAAACATGGATGAGGTAAGTTCCCTGAAATTCACTTTATCTTTGAACAAGGCTATTTTTTCAGGTAGATCGCTGAATTTCAAATGTTTTGTAATCCAACCGACAGCGTTTTCAGATGTGGTGTAAATTCTTAGGTTACCAGAGGTGCGCACCATTTCAACTGCAGCTTTCTCGCTGATGAAATTTGTTCCGCTGTACAATCCCAGCTTTTCTGCGATATCGGTGTATACAACTGGAATATTGTTATCCCTAACCGTCTGCTTGAAAAAGTCTGAGACGTATGGTTTGTCTGCAAAGAACATGAATTACTCCCCGGATGATTTTGAACTACTTAGGTAGCCCGTAGATTTTACCCTATCTCTTCCGTGCAGGATAAAAGGCTTGGGAAAAGTTTGAATATTTACAGCCTTTTGTGACTTATTGATCAACGGTTCGTGATATGCCCCTCCGGGGTACGCTTTGTTATGCGTGGGAGGGAGTGGACCTTGCTTTGGAGCAGGAAAGCTAGGGTGTGTAAGTATCTTAAGTATATCAAATGGCTGTCTTGATTGCATCCAGACTGGTTGATCGGAGTAACAAATATTCCTTGTGATAACGCCAACCGCACAGTCTTGGCGGTTGATCATTAATCACAATAGGGAGTTGGTGGTAAATGAATAAGGTGCGTTGCGAACGCACCCAACCTGCTACTTGCTGCGCAAACACCTGTACGAATGGAGGAGATCATTTTTAGTGCAGTACGAATGCACCCTCTCACTACATACGTTAGTGATGCATTTTATACCTTTGTAAATACTTGATCGTTATATTCCCAATCGTAATTCCCATGGACACTAAACTTAATACTATTCCCGATTTTTTTGAAATGTAATTCAACCGGGAATGAAATTAACTCAAATACATTATCAGCCATACATCGCATGGGCATATATGGCCAAAATAAGGAAGTGTATAGACATTTATTGACAGCATCATAATTAATAGTCCATTCCTCAGCCTCGGCGCCATTTTGCCATCGATAGGTGCCCAGGTAATGTTCCATTTCACACGAATGAGGAACTTCTTCTCCATACTCCAGGCCTAAAAATGCGATGATTTCCTGTACGTACTGATCCCATTGCTCCTCGCTTGTGTCGATTTTGACCTTAGAGCACTGTAATCGATCAAATATCTCCATCATCATTATCTGTTCATATTCAATGGCGGCAAACATGCTGTTTTCATTACTATAGATATGATCCTTAAAATATATGTGTAGATCATCTCTTCTAAGCATTAGATCTCTCCACCATTTTCCCCGGGCGATAAATGCTTTTTCCAGGCTTTTCCGTAGATCCGGACGATATAGAAAGACAAGGACAGGATTCAGTTCGTTGATAACCTCAACTACCTGCGAATAATATGTAACGATTTCATCTTCATTCCAGAGACTATGAATAAAATACCGGTCATATGCATGTAAAAAACATCCTTCGGTAACACATACTTTCCCGGATGACTTTATTGAATCTTTAAAAACTTTCCACCCCTTCAACATCCCAATCCTGTTTAATTCCATTCCTTCAGCAGTATTCAATTTCCCAAAGGTGAATTCATTATGCCGAATTGGATGGTTTTCGCACTCTTCATGCAGCCAATAGGCATTATGATGCAGGCCGATCTGTTTATATACACTTTTCGAAATACTCGATTTACCAACTGATGAGTGCCCATCAACGATTATCAGTTTTGTGTTCATTAAGCGTCCATATCAGTCATTGTTGATTCCCATGCAATTCATCGTGTACAGTTGCTCAACAGCCTGCACCATACCCCAGCGGGTTACTTATGGGTACACCGGGATTCTGTTTTGGAGCAGAAAGCTGTGATTCATTAGTACCCTAAGTATAGCTATTGTCTGCTTTGATTATATCCAGGCTGGTCGTTCGAATCCGCATTTAACCCTTGCGATAGCGCCAACCGGGTAAGCCTTGCGGGTAATTATTAACTAATATAGAGATCTTTTATTAGGATGGAGACCTGGCGGACAAAACCGCGCGCGCTGTGTCCCCTCCATTCTATTTCGGGGATCTATGAGGTCCTTTCCACTTCGTTTCAAGGATGGTAACACCGGCAGGAACAAAGGAAGAATCCTATAACAAATGATAGACCCCCATTATGGGGATCTATTGGAATAATCAATGTGCTCCAAAAAAGAATAGGCTAATTATTCCATTATTCTTTTAACCAACCTATCGAGCGTTCAACAGCTTTATTCCAACCATTTAATAGCTGATCTCTTTGGTCATCAGATATTTCTGGCTTCCAACTTCGATCGATTTGAACTAAAGTTTTTGTCTGTTCCATCGATTCCCAATAACCTGTTGCCAGACCAGCTAAAAATGCGGCTCCTAAAACGCTACTCTCAGTAACTAAAGGCCTTTCAACAACTATTCCCAGAATATTAGCAAGAATTTGCATTAATAATTCATTTTTTGCACCTCCCCCGCCAACACGCACATTATTAATTGAGATTTTTGAAACCTGCTGGATTGAATCAAATGAACCTCTAACCTGGAAAGCCATCGCATCAAGTGCAGCCCGGATCAAATGGTTCTTAGAAGTGTTTTGGGCAATCCCCAAAATAGTACCCCTTGCATAGGGATCATTATAGGGACCGCCTAAACCCGAGAAACTTGGGACAAAGTACACTCCACCGGAATCAGGAACTCTGGATGCCATTATCTCTGCATCATTAAAGTCATGGATAATACCAAGTTCATCTCGAAGCCATTGAATTGCTGATCCAGAAAAATTTATCCAACTTCCAAATCCCCGGGTAACCTTGCCATCTATCGCCCATAAAATCGGTGATTGGATGCCTTTCATGGGAGGAATATATTGATTTCCTGTATTAAGAGTCAACCCGGACCCTGTACCCAAATTGCAGTGAATCGTACCTGGTTTGTAACATGCTTGACCAAAGATGGCTGCAAATTGGTCTCCGCAAACCGCGGCAATTGGAATTCGGGCATTGAAAAACAAATCCGGCTTGGTATACGCATAAATTTCACTAGAACTGCGAATTTCCGGCAGAATCTCCCTGGGGATACCTAATTCATTAATTAGCCAATCATCGTAACTTAGAGTATGTGTATTGAACAATAAACCCAAGCTTGAATTTGAAATATCAGTGATGTAAGCTTCTCCTGCTGAGAGTTTCCAAACCAACCAGGTATCGATCGTCCCGAAAAGTAATTCGCCGTTTGCTAATCCTTTTTGTATCGCCCGGTCATTCTCCATGAGCCAAAGGATCTTTGTAGCGGAACAATTGGTAGCAATATTGGCTCCTGTTCGCTCTCTAATCTCCGATTCATATTTTTGAGATAATCTCTCGCATATTTGTATTGTTCGATTATCCTGCCAACTAATGGCTCGCCCAATAGTTTTACCAGAATATTTATTCCAAAATATTGTAGTTGCCAATTGGTTACTTATTCCAATCGCTTCGATATCTTCAGGAATAATTCTACTGTTCTTAAAAACCTCCCCCACTGCTTTTTGAATTACTTCAAGAATTTCATCCGGGTCCTGTTCCACCCAACCAGGTTGTGGATAGTAAAGTTTATTCTCCAAAGATACACTTGCCATAATTTTTGCTTCATGGTCAAAAATCACAGCCTTAGTCAGTGTAGTTCCAAGGTCTATCCCAAGAATATATTTTGCCATATTGTCATCCTCTGTTCAGGGAATCTGGTTGAGCTAATAAAGTTTAAATTCTGCTTTCCTTAAGCCCTTGTTCTAATTCCAGGTAGACCCGCACCAGGCTTGCAATGTTGTCTACGTCTAACTTGCGCATGGCATCACGTCTTTGTTTTTCAACAGTCTTTACGCTCGTCTGTAATACAAAGGCAATCTCTTTTGTCGTCTTGCCATTTACTATCATCCTTGTTACTTCATGCTCTCGAGGAGAAAGACGATCAATTAAATTCTTGGGTTGCTTGTTAAATTCATGACTCATCAGGATATGTGAAACCCCAGAACTTAAATAAATACTATCCCGATTTGCCGCACGAATAGCATCGATCAACTCTTCACTGGAAGATTGCTTTAACACATATCCGAGAGCTCCCAGAGATAAAGCTTGCCTAACCAAGGCAAGATCTGAATGAATTGAAAGAAAAACAACTTTTGGTTTCGGTTGAAGCTCTGCAATTTCTTTCATAACATCTAATCCACTAATGCCAGGCATTGAAACATCAAGGACCAACACATCCGGGTAAAGCTCATGAACTATTCGTATTGCATTTACTCCACTATCAGTATCGGCGACAACTTGAATATCGCTATAGTTACTCAATATCTGACAAATTCCCTGTCGTATCATGTGATGATCATCAACAACCATTACCCGAATCATATGTTCCTTATCCTTTATTGACCTTGAAAGGTAGAATTCCAATAAGTTGTGTTCCCTTACCAATGGTCGATTCTATTTCAATAGTTCCATCCAATGGAAAAAATCTTTCACGAATTCCTTGCAAACCAAGGCCTTCTCTTGAAGTATTTACGTCAAAACCCTGTCCATTGTCTTCCATAAAGATACTTATTTCATTATCGGAATAATCTAAATTTATCCAGGCTGACAAAGCATGAGAATGCTTTGCTATATTTGTTAATCCCTCTTGGATAAAACGATAAATTGCAATAGCATAAGCCTCAGGTAACGAAGGGAACTCTTGCTGACAAGAAAAATCTACCTTAATTTGATTCGTTTCTTCAAATGTAGTACAGAAAGCTTCCAATACTAACGGAAGTTCTAATTTATAAAGTGAGGGTGGGTGCAACTGATAAAAAATTTGTCGAATATGTTTTAACACTGTCTCAAAGTTTCGAATTATATTATCGATAACATTAATTGATACATTATTTTCTTTTATCAGTGATTCTTTTATTGTTCTCAATTCAAAAATCAACCCTGTCATTCGCTGACCTACTTCGTCATGCAAGTCCCGCGAAATACGATATCTTTCATTTTCTTGAGTAGTCACTAATTTAAAAACAGCCCTTTTTAGATTCTCTTCAGCATCAATTTGCGGGGTAATATCGCGGTTACATATTGCGATCCTTTTTTGAGAATCACCTTCTTGGAAAATCGGGTATATTAATGTCTTCAACCAGCGATCCTTTACTTTCATTACATGCGTAATGGGTTTTCCGGTCTCAACAACCTGGTTAAAGATGATTTTAAAATTTTGAAGATTTGTTTCCAAAAAAAGATCTTTGAATTGCATACCGATAATATCTTTTGGTATTAACTTGTTCCTTTTACAAGCAGAATCGTTAATAAAGAGAATCTTTTCTGTGGGGTCAACAATAAAGACATCATCGCCATAAGCATTTAGTAATTCCCATGCAATGTTTGGGTTTACAACTGATTCTTCAAAAAATTTAGATATCATGCAATAAATTTCCTAAATTGTTTACCTATTGTAACTTGTTTATTCTTCAATTAATTACTCTTTTAGAGTGTTTGATTTTGTACTGCCTTCCCCGATAATGAGTATGTAGGTGAGTGGTGTTTGAGGGAAGCGAAGATTTCTTGATGATTCATAATTCAACAGCTGTTTTAACTTAGGTAGAGTAATTGCGCCTATCGATTCAAACCGGGAAGCCTAAATCCAATCAAAGGTCCTGGTTACCGCCTTTTTCCAACCAGCATACAGAGACTCACGTTTCTCGGCAGCCATATCAGGCTTCCATTCCTTATCCTTGCCCCAATTCGCCCGCAGTTCTTCGTTGTTCTTCCAGTATCCGACCGCCAGCCCAGCAGCGTAAGCCGCTCCCAGGGCAGTGGTCTCCGCCACCTTCGGGCGGGTCACAGGCACGTTCAAAATGTCAGCCTGGAACTGCATCAGGAGTTCATTGTAGACCATCCCACCGTCCACCTTAAGGTTTTTTAGGTGGATGCCGGAATCTTTCTCCATCGCATCCAGCACTTCCCGAGTCTGGTAGGCGGTGGCTTCCAGCACAGCCCGGGCTATATGGCCTTTGTTTACGTAACGGGTCATGCCGGCGATGACTCCTCTTGCATCGGACCGCCAGTATGGTGCGAACAGCCCCGAGAAGGCCGGCACGAAATAAATACCACCAGAATCTTCCACGGTCTTCGCTAGGGTTTCTACATCTGCAGATCTCTGGATGATCCCAAGGTTGTCACGCAGCCACTGGACCAAAGCCCCCGTGATGGCAATCGACCCTTCCAAGGCATATATGGCTGGTTGGGTTCCAATTCTGTAACTTAGCGTAGTCAGCAAACCGTTGTGGGAAATCATTGGCTTTTCACCGGTGTTGAGCAGCATGAAACAACCGGTTCCATAGGTGTTTTTAGCTTCCCCGGGGTTGTAACAGGTCTGACCGAAAAGCGCCGCCTGCTGGTCCCCGAGGTCACCTGCTACAGGAATACCACCCAGCACGTTTTTTGCTGATCCATACACTTCCGATGAGGAGCGGATTGCGGGTAGCATCGGACGGGGAATCTCAAGGAGATGGAGAATCTCTTCATCCCAATCCAGAGTTTCAAGGTTCATGAGCAAGGTGCGGCTGGCATTGGTTACGTCTGTGGCATGTACCCCGGTCAAATTCCAAAGCAGCCACGTATCGACGTTCCCAAAGAGTAAGTCCCCATTTTCAGCACGTGGGCGTATCCCGGGGATGTTGTCCAGGATCCACTTGATCTTCGGGCCGGAAAAATAAGTCGCCAACGGCAGACCTGTCTTGGATCTGAGGCGATCCTGTCCACCCTCCCTGGCAAGCTCGTTGCAGATAGTATCTGTACGTGTATCCTGCCAGACAATAGCGTTACAAATGGGTTTCCCGGTCGCTCGCTCCCACACGATAGTCGTTTCACGTTGATTTGTTATACCGATGGCTGCAATGTCCTTAGCATTTATTTTCCCCTTCTTGAGAGCTCCCAGCATCACTTCCCGGGTATTAACCCAAATTTCCATGGGGTCATGCTCAACCCAGCCTGGTTGCGGGTAGATTTGCGTGTGCTCCTTCTGATCCGCCGCGACAATATTCCCGGCGTGATCGAAAATGATAAAACGGGTGCTGGTGGTACCTTGATCAATACTCGCAATGTATTTTTCCATATTGGACCTTTCGTTTATTTGAAATTATTTTCGAAAATGCCCGGTAGGACACTTCCAACCGGGCATTTTCCAATCTCTTTCAACCTTGGTATTCAAATTGGAAAATCTTAACTAAATTGTTTATTGACCGGTCCAATTTTCGAGCAAATTTTATCCAAACCCAAACATGCAATTTGCTGCAGTCAAGTACCATGCAACGAACAGAATATTGATGAAAGCACCCACATAAATACGTCCAGTCTTCCGGAAGTAATATGTAGAAATCAATGCAATAGCCGGGACCAGTACAAACAACCCCAAGCCATTGATAAAACCGAGTGCTTTTGGCCCAAAATTCGAGGGTCCGCCGAAGAACGTCAATGGAACGTAATAGTATGCTTCAACAAAGAAGTAACCCAAAGCCAGAATGACCGTGTTAATGATCATCTCACGGGCAAAACTGGCCTTTCCTTCCTTTGGCCGCAATGTTCCATGAAGGCTGATCGCCATCGGGATAAAATAAATGGACAGCGGGATGACGTACGCTAACATGACGAGGAAGTGGCGGAAATCCATTGTCTTGAGGGTGACAACCCAGGCACGGAAGTCAACCTTCAAAACATCGACGATTATGACAAGGATCAGGTAACCTGTGCCCACGACAGCCAACGCGAGAAGCAATGATTTCCAGATCTTTTTCCAATCCAAACCGATTCCTTCCCATTTAAAGCCGTAACTTACACCATCGGCGCCAGCTTTTTTACCGAGGACAAAGTATCCTAAAACGAGTAGAGCGATGGATATAAGCCCAACTACAAAGAGCCATCCAACAAAGCCGGTTGTAATTCCTTCAAGTTTCCCGGGGTTCAACATGAAGAATTTGAAGAATAATGGAACCAGCAGGATCGGTCCAAGAACCGCAGTGATGATCGCAAAAAACCACCAGGTTGCGCCTGTTGAACCTTTGAAGACAGGGGTTGGATCCTTGAGGGTGCTAAAGAAATGAGTTTCAAGGAGTGCGCCACCATAGCTCATCATGAAGATGATGAATCCAAGTAAAGCAATTGCAGTCCCAAAGAACTTCCACTGCCAGATCTGATTGGTATAGGGGATATCCATGCCACCCTTCATGGTCATACCAAACCATTTAACGGCATTTCCAATGGATGTAGCATCATCCGTTGATTTCGGATGGTCACCCCAATGGTCGAAGTAGATCCTTGCAGAATTATCTTCAACCGAACCATACAACTGTCCAGGGATAACTGCTTCGGAGACGCCATAGGCAGTCATCGCATCAGGCATGGCCGGAATTGCCACACCGTTCGGGGCACCGAAGTTTGGAGGAGTTTCAGTTGTTCGACCTACGCTAATTGCCCAGTTATGCTCCAGTGGACAAGTCTTGACATCACAACCGGAATCCATGTAGAAGAGTGCCTGGTAGAGATCAGGATACTTGATGGCAGTTGCATCGATTGCCATACCACCCATCGACATCCCTATCATCCCCACATTGTCTTTGTCAACAATATCGAGGGAGTGTAGATAAAGGAGCGCGTCAGCAGTGCCGTAGCCATTGGCAGCATGATCTTTAGCTGTGGATTTGGCTGAAAAACCATGATTATCGAGATCCATTGACAAAACGACATAACCCCGTCGTGACAACTCGATGGCGGTGTTGGTCATATACTCTTTAGTGTTATTGAACCCATGTGCCGCCAACACAGCTGGTGCCGGATTTTCTCCGGTCACGCCTTTGGGAACATACAGGTACGCATCGTAGTAGCCGTTAAACGTACCATAAATCTTGATTTCCCGGACATCGACAGCACCTGCCCCGTTCTGTACCAAGCCAGCCAGCAAGCTGCCAGCAAGCATGAGAATAAGGGCTACGATTAATAAAGTATTGCGACTTTTTTGCTTGTCCATTTGCATTCTCCTTGTACAATTTTTTGAGTTTATGTTCTTGAAGATCCTACTGATCCACTTATTTTCGAATTTTCCTCCTTTCTCCAGGTTGATCTCTCCTGGTTCATTCGGCATCCCCTTATGACCAGAGAAATATTCAAATGTTTGTTTCTTGATCCAATTAAAAAAAAACGAGGACGGTCTTCCTAAAAATATTTCTGTGGATTTTTGACCATCCTGACTGTCTGAAGCCAGACCTGTTATTTTGAGGTGGGAGTCTCGGTGACTTAGCATTGTGAACTGAACAATTGGGTTATTGTGCGTATGCTCTTCGATAAGTGATTGATTCCGTTGCTGTTCGTATCATTTGAGAAGGTGAGTGCCGTTTATGAATTAAATTGGATATATCATTATGGTAAATTGGAATTGGAATTGAAATCAGGAAAGACTGCCAATTTCCAGGTAAAACCACCCATACTGGCGGTTGGCTTGGAGTAGTGCCGATACTCCTTTGGAGTATTCTGTTGGCAATTGCCTTTGCAACTGCCAGCAGCAGCCCGGTTTATTGACAGTGTAATGGGGATGGGTAATTACATAATCTCGAAAGAATCGAAAACCTGACCTGGTTATTGGTTATCAGTGAACCGGAGTTGACATTACAAGAGTAAAGTCTCAAGAAGGAACTAAAGAATCAAATTGAATGTGACCAGATGATAGGTTGATGGATGGGGAATCGATTACGAGTGATAATCCTAATGATTTATATTTAGGACTAGAGTGGTTGAAAACCGCTCCATTCCACTTCGGGGATCTACGAGGACCTGCTGCGCTACGGGGATGTTACAATAAAGAGAATGTTTCCAAAATACTGCGCCGGCTGAATAGTAAAATAGTTTTATATTGATGCGGAATTAAGGTGAAACCGTTTTATCCGCACAGAAAATATATAGAGGATTAAAAGTGAAATACTCCAAACATGTTTTACAAATCCTGGTTGTGTGGTTATTCTTAATGGTAAGCGCAGCCTGCAACGTGAACGGTTCCATGTTGACGATTACCCCCACCCCGGGTATTGGTGTCGTTTCACTTCCAACGACGGTTCCTACACCCATTCTGATCAGCACACCACCAGAAAACAGTCCGTCTGTCTCGAGTGATGCGTCGGTTATTTTACTATTGACAGGTCAGAAAGGCTCCTATGGCGATATCTACACCTGGAAT
Organism: uncultured Chloroflexia bacterium; assembly: GCA_963757065.1. Lineage (GTDB taxonomy): Bacteria > Chloroflexota > Anaerolineae > Anaerolineales > Anaerolineaceae > PNON01. Next base: position 174,243 of record CAVWQC010000007.1, read on the forward strand.
GGTGCAACACAAACCCTTAAACAGTTAACCTCATGGGGCTATAATTTTGCCCCGGGAGTATCGCCGGATGGCAAGTGGATGGCTTATCTATCCATGTCTCAAGCGGCAGTGGATGCCATGGTACAAGGGCAAGCTATCAATGTGTATGCTATTTCTAATATCTGGCTGTACAACCTCGATACAGAAGAAGCAATTCGGCTCGCGGAACAACCGCAAAATGCGACTTTTGAAAATGGCGATCTGATAACCCGTGGTTCACCCGTATGGTCACCAGATGGTTCTTCCATTGCTTGGATTGAAAGTGATCCAAATGGCGAACGAGTGGCAATTTACGCACTTTCCTCGAAAAACACAAGCTCGTTTCCACTAAATTTGCCACCCGGATGTTGTGAAGGTGCTTCAAAAGAGCTTTACATTGGACGTTCCGGAATCGCCATTACCAACTATGAAGGAACACCCACACAAACCGAACAGGTGATTTACATTTTTGATTCTCAAGGTCAACAATTAGCGAAGATAACCCCGGGTGAAAATTTCTTTTTGCGGTACGGGTGGATCATTGATAGTAACGACCATGAATTTCTGGGTGGTGACATGAATGGTGAATTTAAAGTGGTTGATCCGGAAAGCAATACTCAACCGGTTACCCCTCAAGGTTTCCCTGAAATATACGCCCCAATGGCATCTGGCGAGATATCGGTTTATCCAGAGAAAAATCTATGGACGATAACGCGCCAGGGGCAGAAGCTCACCGAGATCAACAGCATAAAAGACGCAACCGACATATGCATTGCGCCTGATGGACAAGCCATTGTTTATAGACAGAATATGGAAAGTGATAATTTGCAGGGTGGTAAAGTATTTGTCTACCTGGCTAATGGGCAAACCATACCGATAAATCTTCAATTACGTGTGCTTGCAGTGACGTGGGGAGAGACCGTTTGGCGTATTCACGACCCTTAACCATATTGTAGAAGAACCCGTCCCCGAATTTTTCTTATGGTGGCCAGAGTACCATCAACCTAATGAGATGTAGTGTTTAAGTATCTTAAGGTTAGCTAATGACTGCCTTGATTGCATCCAGGCTGGACGTTCGAAGCTGCATATAACCTTTGCGATATCGCCAACCGGTCGGATCTTGCGGTTGACCATTCAGGCTGGTGTAATTGAAAATGGTGCGTTATGAACGCGCCCTACCTAGAATGGTTATAAACCGCTCCTTTCCATATCGGGGATTTACGAGGTCTACGCTCTGCCATACTATTTGGATGTTGATAGCGACGGGAACAGGTAAATTAACTATTTCCCGGTGATTCATTGATCTTCTGAGACCTGGCCATCAAAATTTCTTCTACAAGTGCAGTAAAGGCCACTAATCCACAGAAACCGGCACCCCATAAAATTAATGCCTTGTTCGAATACCAGAGTCCGAAAAACAAAAAGAAAGAGTAAATAGAAACTACTCCCCATGCTATCAAGTGACCGATCCACAGCCACCGGCGCTCACCGATCCGGAAGAGAAGCAGCGTACTGAGAATAGGCAGCATTGGCGGTAGACAGAGCAACCACAAAGAACTTTGGCTTAAAATGACGACTTTCACAAGTGCCATGAAAGACACCAGGCATGCGCAATAACCATTACCCAGCCAAACAAGCGGATGAATGCAGGTCTCCTCTGTTGCCGGGTGGCTATCGGCAATCCAGGGCCCGACCATTGACACCAGCAGAAACACCTGAGAAACAACTCGGCTAATAGTCTTCAGTTTGCCGGCCTGATCCATAAAGTGTTTCCTCTCCTGGGACAAACAAGTATTATGTTGCTTCACCAACGTAATGTAATGACTTCCACACATCAATCGCCCAGGTGCGATCTTCTGGTTTCTGAAAATCGATAACGCATGTAGCAATCGTGCCATCAGCACACATAGTGCCCTGGAGAAGCCATGCATCACCTTTCATATTAATAAAAGCATCACCTTGGAGAGAATCACAGGTATGCGTTAGATGCTCTCCAGTGCTGAAACGTTTCGCTACAATTGCTCGAATCTGATCCATACTGGCAGGCTTCTCTGCCGAACCAACACGAAGCGAACTTATGTGGACGACACGAGTCCCATTTACCATTTGAATAGAATCCCCATTGTTGAACTCTTCGAATTCTGCCCCTATTAAAAAAGACCAATTACCAAACTGGTGAATTCTCGTTGAATGACCTCTTTTCATATCTCCCTCTTGAGTCGATTAACTGTTTACTATTAACGAGTGGGCATCCGTAAACTTTGCTTGAATGAAGGATTGCTGTGATTCATAAGCGTCTTAAGTATAGCAAGTGTCTGCCTTGATTGCGTCCAGGCTGGACCTTAAGATCTGGATATGAACTTTGAGATATCTCCGTCCGAGGGGATCTTGCGACCGAAGGGAGTGACCATTTTGGATTGAGGAAATGGAAATGGTGCGTTGCTACAACTGCTAACTTAAAGAGCAAATGGCTATTCTTAATGCATCATCTAGTTGCTCACGAGATAGCCCGGCTAATCTGGGATCTGCAGCATCGGAAATAAAAAATTGGCTCGGCTTTCCATGCTTAATCTGCAGTTCAACGGATACATCGATATATTTCTGGTTGTTATCATTGTTATGCCAGAGTTGCCATTTTACTGGATCCACCCTTTCGACCTGACTGTCTGGAAACGCCCAGCGGATTAATCGTTCGAGAGCTTTCGTTACCATATCGTTATATTGATTTGAGTCTTGCAATTGTAGTTCTGTCATTCGACCCTCCTTTGCTACTACTGATGCAATTCGTCTGATAATAATCTATCAATATTACCCGGAAAGGTTTTCGTCAATACACTGGCATTTGGATTATAGAGAGGAAAATTAATCGGTAATCATCTTGTTGGTTGCCTGTGAAAGCAAACAATCATCCGAACTTTAATGAGGATAATCAATGGCTCTATCGATAATCATATTATTATTTCTACAAAAGATCACCGGCCTTTCGGTTAACGTTATGCCCCTTCGGGGTACGTTTGGACAAACTTGTGATGCAGGATAGTTGTTGTGTATAAGTACCTTAAGTATAACAAATGTCTGCCTTGATCGCATCCAGGCTGGACGCTCGAAGATGCATATAACCCTTACGATAGCGCCAACTGGTTGGAGCGTGAGGGCGATCATTTAGGCTCATTCCTAGTTACGAATTAGAAGGAGACCTTGCGGTCAAAACCGGGTCCCGAAAAAACCATCGGGATCTCCGCTTCGCTCCGATGCGCGGCGGGGTCCTTTCCACTTCGTTTCAAGGATGCTAACACAGGCGCGAACGGAGGTAAACCATATTTCATAGAATTATTTTCCCTTTAGCAGAAGACTTACATCTGCCGAAATATCACTGGTTTCAGTGTCGGGCAAAAAAGTCTCTCGAAGATTTCCTGCTGGGTCAATCACATAAATGGAAGTGCTGTGAGTTTCACCACCATCTTCTACAACCACTCCATAATCTTTCCACGCTTTTTCAAGTTCTGTTGGAGTTCCAGTTAGCCCAAGAAAATCGGGGTTGAAATGACCCATGAAATCCATTAATGCTTCAGGTGTATCTCGTGCTGGGTCGGTACTAACCATAAGCACTTGTACATCTTTTGCAGATGTGCCAAGACTTTCAAGTGCCAGTTTTAGATGCGCCATCGCTGTTGGACATTCGTCTGTACAGTTGGTGAAACCAAAAAAAAGTAAGACTACTTCACCACGATGCTCACTTAATTTAAAAGGATTCCCATTGTGGTCAGTCAATTGAATCTCGGCTGCGGGGGCAGGCAGGGAAAATACCGCACCTTTGAAAGACGGTTTTTTAGTAAAGAAAAGTACAGCCGAAAGTATGACCAATCCCGCAAGACCAATGACACTTAACCAAAATATTTTGCGTTGCATAAGAGCCTCCATAATAGTGATAAGTTACTGAGATGGAACTCAATTTCAATAATGCTGCCAGAATTTGAACATAAAAAGAAATAATATTTCGCACGGAGTTTCCAAACTATTGATTATACGGACTCTTGTTCCACAGCAATTATCCTAATAACCAGCTTATGGTGTTATCCTTTTTGATATCCCTTAATAATATATATTATATATTTCTTCTTCTTGTTTGCAAAAAAACACTTTCCAGATATGGAAAGCGCTTCACGTATTCTCTTTTGGTTACGCCCGCATCACCGGTCTGAATTTACGACCAAAGGGAGTGCTGTGCACGACCGAAGGGTGAGGCCGTACACAAGTATGCCGTGCTCATTACCGCCATCCGGGAGGACCTTGTGGGGGATCATCACTGCCTGTGAAGGGTTTGGATTAAGGGTGAAGATCTTACAGTCAACATGGTGCATACGGTGAGGATATCGGTACGAACAGATTTAACCAATTGTTGACTTAATATTTATCATATCCTACCAAGTGTAAATTTATTCTATATTGGATATCAACAAGTTTTATTATTACTTTACTGGCAGTTGGGTTTGTTATTCCGGTCAACTTATACGGTGGTGGGAATCCAGGGAAATTGCTTCCAATGCCTCGTTGAATTGTTGACTGTACCCAATCGAAATCTTTCTGTAATTCCTCGGGAAAGCTAGAAGAAGCAAGATGCATTATTTTTGGAAGAACCTTTGCTAGCCTTGTCCGAGCATCACCCTCATCAATGGTCAAAGTATATAAGGCATCTGATAATTTGGAATTAATTTTTTCTAAACTAGCCATGAACTAATCCAATAATCTTCCTGATAATTATTAAGTGCGATGGTTATGAATGTTACGAACATTTTTACAACCGAATCAATATTTTTCTTATTGATATTAATAATACTCTGAAATCAAAAAGCGCTCTCTATTTGGAGAGCGCTTCACATGTTCAAACGAACGTTACGCACCCATTACCAACCGAAACTAGCAGGTAATCCACACCCTTACATTTTGCTCTTCACCTCATGGGCGGCCTGCTCCATGGCTTCAAACATGGCGGCGGCACCCTTCTCTGTCAGGCGGGCATCCAGCAGAGGCAGGTAGATCTCCTCTTCCTTGGCAAAATGGACCTTCACCAGGGCATACAACCCGAACAATATCCGGCGCATGGTATTGGCCTGCTCATTAGTGATTGCTGCGTGATTAAGTAAGACTTTCCCTATTCCTCCCTTGACAACCCCTTCACTTCGCGTTATATTGTGTATATACGATATACACAATATGGAAGGAGTAATGCAAGTAATGGAAATTCTATCCGTTCAGAACCTGAACAAGCACTATCCTAAGTTCGACCTCAAAAACGTCTCATTCAGCCTCGAACCGGGCTATATCATGGGCTTCATCGGACGCAACGGTGCGGGCAAGACCACTACCATCAAATCCATTCTGCGCCTTGTCCACCCCGATTCAGGGACGGTCGCCGTGCTGGGCAAGGATTTCGCTGCCGAAGAATTTGCTTGCAAACAGCAGATCGGGCTGGTGCTTGGCCAGGTGTCCTATTATCCAACGAAAAAAATTTCGGTCATCGCCGACGTCACCCGCCGTTTTTATCCCGAGTGGGATGCCAATGCCTTCGTCGGCTACCTCAAACGTTTTGACCTCGACCCTGACAAGACCGTAAAGGAACTTTCTGACGGCATGCGTGTCAAGTTCGCGCTTGCCCTGGCCCTCTCGCACAACGCCCAACTCTTGATCCTCGACGAGCCCACCAGCGGTCTGGACCCTGTCTCGCGGGATGATTTGCTTGAACTTTTCCAGGAACTGATCGAGAACAGCGAACGCAGTATCCTCTTCTCCACGCAGATCACCTCCGATCTCGAAAAGTGCGCTGATTTCATTACCTACATCAAAAAGGGAGAGATCATCGCCAGCACCTCCAAAGATGACCTTGTAAATTCTTATAAGATCGTCAAAGGCACCAGGGCACAGCTCACCGAAACCCTGCAGCCCAAACTGATCGGCTGCAAGAAGAATGACTTTGGTTTCACCGCGCTCTTACGCACAGGTGACCTGCCCGCTGCGGACGGGTTGGAGATCGCCCCTTCGGACCTCGAATCCATCATGATCCACATCGAGAAGGAGTAAAGAATTATGAAAGCACTGCTTTATAAAGAAATCAAACTGGCGATGCACCCGACCACCTACCTGTTTATGGCGATTGGCGCGATGCTGATGATCCCCTCTTATCCCTATTACGTGGCTTTTGTCTACACCTGCCTGGGTATCTTCTTCATTTTCCTGTCCGCCAGAGAAAACAAGGATATCTTTTTCACCGCCTCCCTGCCGGTTAGAAAAAGCGATGTGGTTAAATCTCGTGTCTTCACCGTTGCCATCGTCGAACTGCTGCAGCTTGCGATCGGTATCCCCTTTGCCATCATTGGCATCCGCATCAATCCCAACCCCGCCGGTAACATGGCCGGGATCGAAGCCAACATGGCCTTCTTCGGCCTGGTCTTGATCATGTATGCTCTCTTCAACGCCATCTATCTTCCGCTTTTCTATAGGACTGCCGTCAAAGTTGGTATCCCCCTGGTTTTCGCCAGCATCGCCGTGACGATTTATGTAGTCGCTGCTGAGTTAGCTGTGCAGATGATTCCTTTTCTCAAAACACATTTGGATACCACCGATCCGGCGATGGCGATGTATCAATTTCCCATTTTGATCGCGGGTATGCTTATCTTCGTCCTGTCGCTATGGCTCACCTACCGCAGATCAGCGGCCAACTTTGAAAAAGTGGACTTGTAAACCCGCATGGATATTGTTATTTCCAATACCTCCGGGGATCCGATCTATCAGCAGATCTTTGAACAGATCAGCGCGCAGATCATCAAGGGCCTGCTGCCCAGTGAAACCTGCCTGCCGCCTATCCGCACGGTTGCCAAAGAGCTGCGCATCAGCGTGATCACGGTCAAACGAGCCTGGGAAGAATTGGAACATGCCGGCCTGATCTACACCATGGCCGGCAAAGGTTGTTTCGTCTCTCCTCTTCAGCCAAATGCCCTGGACGCCAAGCGCAGCCAGCTGGCCGGTGACAAGCTCGCCAAAGACATGGAATATTACAAAACCCTCGGCCTTTCTCTCGAAGAGATCATCGCCATGCTAAAGAAAAACTATGATAAGGATTGATTTTTAAGTTTTTGAAAAATCTTATCTCTCACAAACGCGCGGGAATTGATCAGGCAGTTATTGAACCTGGTGGAGAAATTGTCTGTGGCCTTGCGAGACGCTCAAGTCGAGATTCAACGATTGCAAGATGAAGTGAACTGGTTGAAAATCACTATAACGAAATGATACAAATATCGTTTCCAACTAATAAAATCACCCTCCAAACGGAGAGCGAATATAAGTGTTTTCCATGCGCCAGGCAGCGCTGGTCACTCCCCCATCACCGGGCAAACCATACCTCTACAACTTACTCTTCACCTCATGGGCGGCGTGTTCCATGGCTTCGAACATGGCGGCGGCATCCTTCTCTGACAGGCGGGCATCCAGCAGCGGCAGGTAGATCTCCTCTTCCTCGGCAAAATGAACCTTCACCAGTGCGTACAATCCGAACAAGATCCGTCGCATGGTGAGGTCCTTTCCGCGTTGCTCCAAGGACGGTAACACCGGCTCGAACAAACACCTTCATCTGCCGAGTAAAGTCGGATGTGCCATATCCTTACGCACACGCACGCCCCCTCTGTGCCAGTGTACCCAACCGAGTAATGCCAACCAAGCCGCACCTTGCAGCAGTATGAAAGCCAACACCATCAACCCCACCGGGAAATTGTCGGCAATTTGTACTCCAGCCTCGTTTATTTGTACCAGGCTGGTTAAGGATGGTGTGAACAGGCCGATATATTCCCTTTGGGACAGTGCTTCAATCCCAAAAATTGTGGCCAGGGTAAAATCCCATGCAAAGTGGTATCCCGTAATCAGTGCAGTGCGGGTTGTGAACAGATAGAACAGACCTTGAAAAGACATGCTAATAAAAACATATAAGATAAAAACCGGCATTCCAGCGCCGTGCATCACTGCTGAAACCAGGGCAGCGCAACAAGCGGCTACCAAGGCGGCTCCCCACAAACCCAGGCGCGTACCACTAAAAGCTTCAAAAAGATTACGCATCTGATAGGCACGTGCCAATTCTTCAAAAAAACCAACAGAGCCATAACTCAGCAGGGTTAACAAAACGGCTAAAGGGAAAACTACACCTGGAAGGCCCGATGTAAAACTAAGGGTCAATTGAATAATACCAAGAGCCTTGGCGGTCAACACGAATAAGACGATCAACACAAAACTCACCCCACAGCCTACTCCGAAATCCTCCCACCAAACGCGTTGCGTCAGGTTTAAACCAAAGTCACGCCATGCACGCTTATCTAAAAAGCGTCCGGCCAACCAGACACTCAATAAAGTAATTCCCAATAGCACTGGATAACCTACTGCCTCAACAGCAAGACGTGGCCAGGAATTGAGAAGTGTATGGGGCACGATCCACATGGAAAAGAACAAGGCTCCACCAATATTCAACGTCAACTGTAACAAGAGTCGCCAGCCCGTACGCAGGCGATTTTCAGACGCACTCCAAAAAATAACTTGTAGACGATTTAGGTTTTTCATCTCACTCTGCCAAATATTCCCTGCTGCTTGTGAGGTGCTAGCTACGTTTTATACAGCCATCTGTATTTAACCCTGATTGGTTATCTTATACAGTCGTTTGGCTGAATAATAATTTGTTTACTTCGATTATTATATATCGTTAACGAAATAGGATTGAAAAATGACCAAACCAACCCGGGGTAAAAAACTCGTTGAACAAATGCGTGATCAATTTCGTATCAAACAATACTCATTTCGTACAGAAAAAACTTACCTTGACTAGGTGCATGTATACTTTCTTTACTGAAACCTAGAACTCAGTAAAGCGTTGATTATTAATCAGAAGCCTGGCGGTCAAATTTATCCACACGGAGGACACCGGCGCATACAGGGGATTTTCTTATGTATATGGGTGAATAAATTGCTCTATGAAAATATTGACCATTCTTTTTGAAATGAGATGAAAAATGATCATTGTTAGAAGCAGAGGTACAAAAATGAAAATATAACTAACGTTATCAGAAAAAGGCTGATCAATTATTCCGAATATCAATGCTCCTATCAACAGAATTAAAAAATACAATACATATAATGATGAACGGTATTCTATGCAGGGGTTTACTCCAGACAAATCAATATAACCGATATACCTGAAGTGATGAAGACGACCTCCCACATACCGGGTTGGTTGGACAAGTACAATTTGATCACGTTTCTTAATAAATGAACTCGTATCTGTGATAATAATATCATCCTGTAAAGTACGGAAAAAGGATTCCATTTCCATGGACAATTGTGCCTTTTCGACAAATAATCCACGTTTCATTTTTCCTTCAAATGATATGAATTTTTCAAAATCCTTATGGCTTAGAAGTCCTAAAATAATAAAGAGTAGCAGAAAAATATAATTCATATTGTTTACCTTTTAATAATTATCTGCTGAATTTATAAAAATTGCTCTCCAGATGGAGAGCAATTTAATTTTTCTTATTTAATTCTCAGCCTTCAAAAATCTCAGGCGCGTGTTTTACGCACCCATGACCGAGCGGAACTTGCGCCTGAAGGGAGTACCCATACTTCTATAAACTGCCCTTCACCTCATGGGCGGCGTGTTCCATGGCTTCGAACATGGCGGCGGCATCCTTCTCGGTCAGGCGGGCATCCAGCAGCGGCAGGTAGATCTCCTCTTCCTTGGCAAAATGAACCTTCACCAGGGCGTACAATCCGAACAGGATCCGGCGCATGGAATTGGCCTGCTCATCGGTGATGGCTGCGTGATCCAACTTTATGAGCAGGTCACCCAGTTCTGCGGTCAGGCGGTCCACTTCCACGTGGTCGCGGCTCATGGTGGCAGTGGCCTCTTTAGCTCCCATCACCTTCTGGACTATAGGGTACAGGGCCAGGTCTTCCGCCTTGGCATGCGGAATGAGTTCACGGGTAAGGAATTTGTAAGCGATCTCCACCTGTTCCCGGATGGAGGGTGAAAACAGGTGTACATGGATGCTCTCACCGGCAAGGCGCAGGGATTCGACTTGCGGAAGAAGTTCTTTGTGTTCTGCTCTCAGGGGTTCGGTCATCGATTTCATTTTGATCTCCTATCACTAATAATACTGATAATGGATTCTGCAATGAAACGACAATGTATAAAAAAAGCGCTTTCCCCTTGGAAAGCGCTGATGTTGTCTTTTGGTTACGCACCCATGACCGGGCGGAACTTGTAGCCGTACACCAGTATGCCGCGCTCATTGCCGTCCGAGCGGATCTTGCGGGTGACCATTTCCACCGGCATGCCGATCTCCACCGGCTGGGCACCCAGGTCGGTCAGTTGGGCGGTGACCACGGGTCCTTCATTTAACTTGACCAATGCCACCGTGTAGGGGGCGTTCTCTTCATACCCGGCGGGGGCATCGCTGATGGTGGTAAATGAATACACTTCGCCTCTACCGCTAAAAGTAAACTTGGTCTTGGCGTCCTGGCCGCAGTGCGGGCAGACGTCGCGCGGGGGGAATATCTTTGCATCGCAGTGGGGGCAGACTTCGCCGACCAGTGCGTATCTTTGATTTTTCATTCTCCAGTAACGGGGTACTTCCATGACATATCTCCTTTTTTATCGCATCCTGAGTCTACTCAGGGAAGACTCTCAATTGCTATCAGGATGGATAAAGTGATTAGTGACTAGTGATTGAGTGATTAGTATTTTGTACTCAACCTAATTGACTAATCACCTTATCGCCTAATGAACTATTCCCTGATCAACTAATCAACTGATCAACTAATTGCTAATCACTAATCCACTAATCAACTAATCCCTATGCCAGTATATGCGTCACGACGGTGGAGGCGGGACCGCCCCAATTTTGGAGCATGGCGATCTTCGCGCCGGGCACCTGGCTGCTGCCGGCCAGTCCGCGCAATTGCAGTACCGCTTCGACGGCCTGGTACACTCCCACCGCGCCGATGGGATTGCCGCGCGCTTTGCTGCCGCCCATGGTGCAAATGGGGATCTTCCCGCGCGGGATGATCGAGCCGTCCTGCGCCAGTTCCCAACCTTTGCCGGGTTCGGCGAAACCGGCTCCTTCGAGGGCCAGGGCGGCATACACCGAGTAGGCGTCATCCAGTTCGAACAGGTCCACATCCGCCGGGGAGATACCTGCCTGGGCATACGCCCGCCCGGCTGAAAGGTTGATCGCCTGGAACAGCATCGGGTCCGGCCGGTCATGCAGCGCCAGCGAATCGATGACGTTGCTCGAGCCGGTGATGCGCACAACCGGGTAGGGATAATTTTTGGGCAACAGATCGCTGCGGGTCAGGATCACCGCGGCGGCGCCATCCGCTGCCGGGGCGACATCCATCATATTGACCGGGTCCGAGATCATCTCGGCTTCATCGTAGCGTGCCCGGGAGATGGCTTTGCGGAACATGGCATTCGGGTTATGGACCGCGTTGGCATGGGCGTTGATGCTGAAACCGGCAAACGCTCCAGCCGGTAAATGATAGGTATGCATGTAGCGCTGCATGATGAGCGCTGCCTGGCCGGTGGGGGTGAGTCCCGGCATGGCTTCGTAATCGCCGTCCATCATCTGGGTCAGGGCCGGGTCGAGCTCGCCGCTGACCGCATCGGTGACCTTCTCCACGCCGACCACCAGGGCTACATTCGACATCCCGGAGGCCACGGCGAGATAGCCCAACCGCAGGGCAGCGCCGCCGGATGCACCGGAGGCTTCCACGGTGGGTGCTTCAATTCCCAGTAAATTTGCCCAGTCGCAGATCAATGATCCCAGGTTGGCCTGGTGCGAGATGACCGAAGCCAGCATATTGCCGACGATCAATGATTCCGGTTCCAGGTCGGGCACTTCGCGGCGGGCAGCCAAAATCGCCTGGACTGCATGCGAGCGGAGGGATGTGTTCCAGTGTTCACCGACCGGAATTTGACCAATTCCTGCAATTACAACATCATCTGTCATTATCCCGCCTCAGTCTGCCAGTTTTCCGCGATAACGGACGTAAAGACCGTAATCCACTTCGGTGCGCCGGGCAATATATTCCTGCGTCTTTGTCGCCTTGTCCCTGCGTTCCAGAAGCTTATCGGTCACCTTCAATGAGAAAGCATCCGACCCTGCACCTGATCCGAATGAGACCATCAGGATGCGGTCGCCGGGTTGGGCTTCGTCGAGGATGGCGGTCAGACCGATCATCGCCGCGCCGGCATAGGTGTTGCCGATGACGGGGGAAAGCAGACCGGCCTTGTTCTGTTCAGGGGTGAAACCCAGCAGCTTTGGCTGCGCGCTGCGGGAACTTGGAGTTCGGCTGGTGGAAGACACAGTAACGGTAATCTTCCGGTTTGCTTCCCAGTCCTTCCATTAAAGTACTGCCCGCCTCGGTGATATGTTTGAAGTAGGCCGGTTCCCCGGTGAAACGCTGACCGTGTGACGGGTAGCGCTGGTCCGCCCGGCGCCAGAAATCCGGCGTGTCGGTCACGAAGGAATATGACCCTTCGATCTCTGCCAGCGCTTCGGCTGCCGGTCCGATGACAAAGGCTGCCCCGCCGGCCGCGGCTGTATATTCCAATTCGTCGCCCGGTCGTCCCTGGGCGGTATCCATGCCGATCGCCAGGGCATATTTACCCATCTTTGCGCCGACCATGGCCATCGCTGCCACCATGGCTTCGGTACCGGCCTTGCAGGCAAACTCCCAATCGCCGGCTTGAATGGATGGCACTGCTCCGATGGCTTCTGCCACGATGGTGGAAGTCGGTTTGACCGAATAGGGGTGCGACTCCGACCCGACCCACACCGCCCGCAGTTCGCACGGGTCGATCTCCGCGCGCAAGAGTGCGTTGCGGGCGGCTTCGATGGACATGGTGATCACGTCTTCATCCAGCCCCGGCACCGATTTTTCCTTCACCGGACCGCCGCGGGCTCCACCCACCCAGATGCGGGCAACTTCAGCGGATGGCAGCCGGTAGCGGGGAACATACGCCCCGTAGCCGATGATGCCAACCGGATTGATCGGTTTTAAGACCAGGTTCTGTTTTTCAATATCCGTCATTTCGTACCCCATTCCATTAAGATTTGTTGAGCGTGTTCCACGCTGATCTGTTTATCCTGAACCATTTGTGCCGCCAGACGATGCACGTCTTCGGATCTTGCACCGGCAGCCATGGCTACCTGGCGGGCATGCAGATTCATATGTCCGCGCTGGATGCCTTCAGTTGCCAGCGCCCTCAGGGCGGCCAGGTTCTGAGCCAGCCCCACAGAGACAATGACCTCAGCCAGTTCGCGGGCTGTTTTTACTCCCATTAATTTGATGGCGGCCTGTGCCCCGGGGTGAACCCGGGTGGCTCCGCCAAAGACACCCACGGCCATCGGCATTTCCAGTTCGCCGATCAGGCTGCCGTCTTTGTCTTTTCCCCATTTACTTAAGCTCGAATATTTTCCGTTCCGGGCAGCGTAGGCATGCGCACCGGCTTCGATCGCCCGCCAGTCGTTGGCTGTTGCCACCACAACAGCATCAATTCCATTCATGATGCCTTTGTTATGGGTGGCTGCACGATAGGGATCCACCGAAGCGAATGCCCAGGCAGCCAGGATGCCATCCCGCACGTCTTCGCCGGAGAAATCATTGAAAGCCAGGTCAGCCAGGGATATTTTGCAGGTCGCTTTTGCCAGGCGCTGGTCGGCCAGGTTGGAGAGGATGCGCAGATGCACCCGTCCGCCGGTGATCTGCTCGATGCGCGGCGCCAGGCATTCCACGATCGTATTCACTGCGTTGGCTCCCATCGCGTCGCGGACATCCACCAGGAAATGGATCACCAGGAATGCGCCGATGGGCGAGTCTTTGAACTGTCGGACGACAATATCCCTGAGGCCGCCGCCGATGGACTGCAGGATCGGGTCGATTAAGGAAGCCTCCTGCAGGAGGTCCGCCCGGTTCTGGAGGATGGCTAGTTCGGCATGATCCAGGTCTGCCAGGTCGAGCACCTGCATCTGCCCGATCATGATCGATTCCGAAGAGGTCGCAGTAAAACCGCCGTTGGCCGCCACCAGCTTGGCCATATAGGATGCTCCGGCTACGACCGACGGTTCTTCGATCACCATCGGCACGAGCACTTCCCGACCGTTGACGATGAAATTGCGGGCGATGCCAAGCGGCAGGTTGTAGAGCCCGACGACATTTTCGATCATGCCATCGGCCTGAACAGAGGTCAACCCTGGAATTCCGCACAATGCATCCAGGGTTTCGTCATCCAGATCAGACCATTTCCGGAGCATTTCGCGCCGCCCGGGAATGGTCAGTTCATAAAATTTGGTATGAATAGCTTTTGTCATATTCTGTCCATCTTCTTATGCCTAAATATAATCTTGCACCTCTGGCAAAAGCTATCAGCCTTTCGGGTACCCTCCACTGGTTCTGCGCAAAACCGGGCCTTTCGATTACAATTACCCCACACACAATGAGCAAACTTACCCACAAGCAGCTGGAAAACCGCCTGGCCGCCTTACACCTGGCCAGCCTTGAGCTCGTCAAAGAGATCTCACTGGATTCCCTGCTGGAACGGATTGCCCAGTTAGCCTGTGACCAGGTGGATGCCAGTTATGGCGCTGTGGGTGTGGTGGATGATACAGGCAAGCTGGTGAAATTCATTCCGGTGCAAAATCCACCCGAAAGCCTGACCATCCAGGCAGGCCTGCCGCAGGAGCTGGGGATGATCGGCGACCTGGTGAAAAGCACCACCTCCATCCGCTTATCGCGCGTCGGCAACCATTCCAAACAGGTGGAAATTCCCGAAGGACATCCTGAAGTCACCTCATTCCTGGGTGTACCCATGCACATCGGGGACAAACCGCTCGGGCAGATCTACCTTGGGGATAAGAAGGAACTGCCCGAATTTACCGAAGATGACGAGAAAGTCATCGAGACGCTGGCAGCATACGCATCGGTGGCTATTTCGAATGCCCGCCTTTACCAGGAATTAACCAACCGGGATACAGCCCTGACACGCCGCAATGCCGACCTGGCACTGTTGAATGACCTCGCTTCCACCCTGGCTTCCTCCCTGGATATCGATGAGATCCTGGAAAAGGCACTGACAAGGGTGATGGGGAACCCGCAGATCACCGTGGGGGAAGTGTTCATCACGGATGAATCCGGAACTTCTCTGCAGTTGATGCATCACCTGGGAAATTTTGACGGCACATTGTGGGTAAAAGATAAATTCGAATTCGGTGAAGGACCGATCGGAGATACAGCCGAGTTGGGGCTTCCGCAATTCAGTGAGGTTCCCGGGAAGTTTGGCAAGTTCCTCAAACAATCGGTCAAGGAAGCCTGCCTGAGCCAGATCGCCTGCTTCCCTCTTTCCAGCCGGGGCGTTTCAGTAGGAGTTCTGTGCATTGCCACCTGTCAGGATAAATACCTGGATGAACATGAAACCCAGTTGTTCACTGCAATTGGAGCCTGGGTAGGCACGGCCATCGATAACGTCCGGTTATACAACCAGGGCCGCCGGTTGGCAGTTCTGGAAGAACGTGAACGCATTGGAATGGACCTGCATGATGGCGTGATCCAATCGATCTACGCTGTTGGTTTGACACTGGAACACGCCCGATTATTGATCGCCGATGATCCAACGCAATCCAAAGACAGGATCGACCAGGCAGTGGATGGCTTAAACCATACCATTCGCGATATCCGGGCATATATTTTGGATCTACGTCCCCGCCAGATGAATGAAGAGAATTTAATGGACGGGCTCAAGCGGCTCATTGCTGAGTTCAAGGCAAATACACAGGCAGAGGTCACACTGGAAGGTCCTGAGGAAGGTTACCGGTCATTACCTCAGGTCCAGGCGCTGACTCTTTTCCATATTTGCCAGGAAGCGTTGGCGAATATTGCCAAACATGCCCATGCCACACATGTGAAGGTAACCCTGTGGAATTCCTCTGACAGGCTGCTGCTGGAAGTGCGCGACGATGGCCGGGGATTTGACCAGACGCATACCCGGATGACACTCGGGCATGGCCTGGCGAACATCAATACACGCGCAAAAAATGCCAGCGGGGATGTTGAAATTTCATCCGAACCGGGTGAGGGGACGACCATCCTGGCCTGGGTTCCGTTCAGAGAAATATAATCCATGGCTGTGGATCCCATCACCATTATTCCCAGATCACAATTCGTACAGGTTGAATTTTCTCAAATAGCTGAACGCTACGAACTGATGAACCAGTTCATGACTTTTGGCCAGGTCAACCGGCTGCGGGGTAAGGCGATCAAGGCGCTGGAAATCCAAAGTGGAATGAAGATTCTGGACCTCGGGGCAGGGGGCGGCCAGATCTCACACTTGATCACAAGAATGCATCCGGATTCTAAAGTTTACCCTTCAGATTTCAATGCAGACATGATCCGGGCTGATATTCAACATACTACTTTACCATTCAGCCTGTCTGACGCGCGTAAGCTGCCATATCCTGATCATTCTTTCGAGCGGGTGATCTGCGGCTTTTTATTACGCAACGTCCGGGATTACCCGACTGCTTTGACAGAGATTTACCGGGTGCTTAAACCGGGTGGAAGATTTGTATCGCTGGATACGACCCCGCCGGTGACAAGCATTTTCAGCCCATTCATCTGGCTGCATATGCGGGTAGTTGATCCCGATCGTTGGCACACTGGTCACCGGGCGGATAAATGCGTATAGATACCTGGTGCAGTCCAGCGAAGGATTCACTCCGGCAGGTGGACTGGAACAGGAATTTGTCCAAACCGGGTTTACGAACACTGGTCACCGGAAACTGATGTTTGGAGCTTTTGCCCTGCATTGGGGAAATAAGTAAGTCATTTCTTTTCAATTTCATTTTCAATAAGGATGGATGAATGATGAACGATCCACAACTCAGCCCAAGCGCGCAAAAAGTTGCTGATACGCTCTTGAAATTGAATATTACCTGCCAGGTGATCGAATTGCCTGCATCCACCCGCACTGCACCGGAAGCAGCCCAGGCAGTCGGATGCACTGTCGGGGCGATCGTTAAATCACTGATCTTCCGCGGAAAAGACAGCCAGAAACCGATCCTGATCCTGGTGAGCGGCAGCAACCGGGTGGATGAAGCAAAGGTTTCCACATCTACTGCATGAGCAAATCCTGCGGGCAGAACCGGACTTTGTGCGGGAACAGACCGGGTTCGCCATCGGCGGTATTCCACCGGTTGGCTTCCCTGCACCGATTACAACTCTGATCGATGAAGATCTCTTGAATTATGAAGTCGTTTGGGCGGCAGCCGGCACACCCCATGCAGTTTTCAGCATCCATCCAGCGGACCTGGTGAAGGCATCGGGCGGCCAGGTGGTGCAGGTCAAATAAATCGATATTTCCACAAATAACTGGTAAGATTATTAAATGAATTCCACTCAACCACGCGATCTGGACAAGGCTGCGCTCAGAGGCGAACCATCCTATATCTGGCGGGCAGGTCAGGAACGCCGCCTGCAGATGATCATCGATGCGGCGGGTGAGCGTATTCGTGGCCGGATCATGGAAGATGGCTGCGGGGTGGGTATGTATATGCAGCATTTATTACCCCTGGGGGGGGCTGTCACCGGGCTGGATTTCGATTTTGAGCGTGTGGCAGAATCGCACGCCCTGGCGTTGGACGTGATCAATGCGGCCGGCGAACATTTGCCTTACCCAGATGACCATTTTGACCTGGTCATGAGCAATGAAGTCATCGAGCATGTGCAAAATGACCGTCTGGCAGTTGAAGAGATGGTGCGGGTGCTCAAACCGGGTGGACGACTGGTGTTGTTCTGCCCCAATATTGGTTACCCGTTCGAGACACACGGTATTTACCAGAATGGTAAGTATCGCTTCGGCAATATTCCGCTGGTCAATTATCTGCCCCGGAAAATGCGGAACAAACTGGCGCCGCATGTGCGCATCTATTCCAAACACGATCTTGAAAAATTATTCCAGGAACTTCCGGTCATTATGGTCCAGCAAACGGTCATTTTTGGCGGTTACGATAATATCATCGCACGCCTGGGAGCCTTTGGCAGGTTGATCCGCCGGGTTCTTCAGGCATTGGAACATACTCCATTGAGCTGGTTTGGACTCAGCCACTTTTGGGTGGTTGAAAAAAAGAATAGTTAAACTCTCTCTTAGTAGAGAGGAAAGGGGTTAGTGCAGAAATGGGTTTTTTCAATTACATAGACATTGATAGCCTGATCGCTGAAAAAGATATTCCGGGACTTGAAAAATGCCTCAGCACCGGTGATATCACGGAGCAATTTGAAGCCGCAGAAGCATTGATCAAGTTCAACAACTGGAAAGGTTTTGCCTTCCTGGTGATTGAGCTGCAAAACACCAAACCATCCATTCGTGCCGCCGCAGCCGAAGCATTGGGCAGCATCAGAGATGAAAGGGCTGTCCGTCCCCTCAGCCGGTTAGTGAAGGATGAAGACCCTGATGTTCAGCAGGCAGTCGTAGATTCACTTCGTGCCATTAACTCCATGGAAGCCCTGGATACCCTGGCAGGAATAAATGATGAAGTTATCCCGGAAATGGTTAATTTTGAAGAAGGACATACTCCCAATTCTTCTTTCAATGACGCATTATTTGGCGGAGGGAGTCAAGTGGACCCAACTCCCCAGGTAAACACCAGCAGCCTGGAACTTCAACAAGCATCTGAGAAATATTATATTCTGGCCAGCAAATACTATGATGAAGATCGATATACTCAAGCTCTGACAGAAGTCAATCATGCCCTGGAACTTAATCCTAAATGGGCTGAAGCCAGCAACCTGAAAGGATTGATCCTGGATGAACTCGGGGAACAATACCTTGCCCTGGTGGCATACCAAAAAGCTGCCCAACTGGATGACCACTTCATGGACGCCCGCGAAAATCTATCGCATCTAATTGCAGAATTGGAAATCCAATCCACACCTCTCAAAGATCTGCTGGAAGGTTCAACTTCTGATGATTGGGATATGCGCAGGGATGCAGTAGCATCTTTAGCTGTTCGTCCGGAACCAGAAGCATTGCAGGGAATATTGAACGCCTTATATGATGAAGATCTGGAAGTCCGGGCAACTGCATTAGAAGTGTTGGAATACAGCAAAGACACAGCAGCGGTTGAAGCTGTGGAAAAATACTATTCTGAATTCCTGGGCGATGAAGAAGAGGAAGAGGGGGATGATCAGCCGGAAGTGGAGCAAAGGGAGCAACGTATCATCACTAGAGTCCCGATGGCAACAGTCCAAAAAACCAAACCCATCAGCCTGCCCAAGCACAAGACAGCTAGAGAATATGCCGACATTTCGGCAGAACTGGTGGACAAGGAAGAGTATTCGCAAGCCTATATTCAAAGTCAAATGGCTTTATTGGCCGACCCGTTCAATGCCGATGCGTATAACCTGCTGGGTATCATCCACGAAGAGTATGATGAATTCAGGCAGGCGTATTTCGATTATAAAAAAGCTGTCTCCTGCGAACCGTCGTATGAAGAAGCCCGCTCCAACCTGGAAGAGATCATCCGTGAATTCGGGGAAGCGAATACTAACTTCTCCACCCTGGTCGCTGACCTGGCAGTCGGGTGAGGATGAATTGATCTATGATGCTGTCGTCAACCTGGGCGAGTTAAATAATGAAACAGCCATTGAGCCATTATTACCTTATTTATCTCATCCCAAACGGATTATCGTTCTTGCTGCGATACAAGCATTGGAAAACCTGCATGCAAAAGAGGCCATTGAAAGTATTGCGTCCATCTTTACTGATCTGTGGTTTTTCCCGATACCTCCATACAAAATGACATTAGACCAGATCGAAAAATCCCGTGGCCAATGCATTAACGATTGGGCTGACCGATGCAAGGTTATTTTGGCTTTAGCCCGGCTCGGTGCAATGGATTGGCTTGTGCGTTTACTGGAGAGGGAATTTGACCATATCAATCATTTATCTCAAGCATTCAGCGAAGTAGGGATCGATGATTTTGAGAAGATATTCCAGGTAACGCTTGACCTATCTGGATTTATCTTCGAAAAGTATTGTCAGGAAACGGAACTGACGTCTGTTTTGAAAGGATTAACAAATTCTGGAGACAGCTCCACCGGGTTAATCTACCTGCCGGCAATCATTGAGGAATTTAATAAACGGAAAGTAAGTTAACCTCCATAAAAATACCTGTTCCTGAATGATCCTCAGTTTGTAAGTATTACTTGCTATTCATCAATATTGCACATAATACATTAAGATATGCTGCATCGATTGCGCGATCTCTTCCTCGGTTCTCCACTGCCCACTTATGAGCAGGCTGAGAACCGCCTGAATAAGATCCGGGCACTGGCAGCCTTCTCGCCGGATGCGCTATCTTCCATAGCATATGCTAACCAGGAAATTTACCTCGGCCTGATCATAGCCATGGAGGGGTTAACTATAAAGACAACCCTGGTGTTACAAGGACACTTAACTTTTAATTCCTGATAATCGTTCACTTTCAGCCCATAGCTTTTTCCATGTTTCACGATTGTAAGAGTTTTTATTTGACCTCACTTGCTGATTATTCTCATCCCAATAGCCTCCAGTAGTTTCCTGGATAGTGGGGTCAGCAGCCAGGTAAACATAAGTCTCTGCCTGACGTTCAGGTGAAATAGACATTTTCTTTTTCAAGTGATAAAGCTTCTTAAGCCAGGTGGGTAAATGGGATAACCTTTCATCGGGAATCGCAACATTAGTTACCCGGACACAATTTACCGAGACTCCCGTCCCCTTTCAATTTTTCTGCAAGGTCATAGGTAAACATCACCTGGGCAAGCTTGGAGTGGTAATAGGCATGCTGTGTGTTAAATTTCCTCTCTCCATTCAAGTTGTCAAATTCTATATCCAGAAATGGATATGTGATCAATCCCTTGGATGCAACTGTAATAATGCGGGAAGGCGCACTGGATCTTAATAGGTCAAGGAAAAGATGCGTCATCAAGAACACCCCAATGTGGTTGGTAGCAAAAATTGTCTCAACGCCATCTTTTGTAAGGGCCGGTTTTTTTAAGGTATGATCAAAATTGGCAGCGTTATGGATGAGAACATCCAGCCTTTTATACCGTTCCATATATAATTTCACAAATCCATGGATAGATTCCTGTGATGACATATCCACCTGCATCAGCTCAACATCCTTTGAAGAAGAAGCCTTTTGGACTTCTTCAAGTGCGGTTGAACCACGATCCAATGATCGGCAAGCCATGATCACCTTAGCCCCAAGCTTCGCCAGTTGTATGACAGCGGATTTTCCTATACCGGAATTTGCTCCTGTAACAATAACAGTTTTATTTTCAAGATTGTAAGTCATGGTCTTTTCCTTATGATGAAGGTTGATTAGCCATTCCAAACTGGAGAATGGACACAATTTGATGATAAATTAATTCAATTTCAGGAGAAAGTTGAGTGGAGTTCAGGTTTTCCTTATGGGTTGCTTCCGGTCTCATAAGATAACTTCCCAATTCAGTTAATACAGCAGTAATGAGATAGCTGGCTGATAAAGCATCGACATCCGGCCTGATACTGCCATTTTTTTTGCCATTTTCGATCAATCGAATAAAATACTCTTTGGTTGATTGTTTGCCTTTAGTTATGATGTCCTCTGGTAGTGGAGAAGATCCATTCAAAGCTCTGTATCCTATTCTGGCCAGTTCAGGATAATGCACTTCAAAATCAGCCATTTTCATAAATAACTGATGTAATGTTTGGAATAAATCCAAGATATTTTCTGAAGGAATGGAATTGTTCAAAATCCCTGCTTTTTTTTGAGCTGCCATTTCCAACAAATAATGATACAGATCATTCTTATCGAAAAAATATTGATATAGGCTCCCTTTAGATATACCAGCCTTAATAACAATTTTTGAGACTGAAGCACTTGCATAATCGTGGTCTGCAAACTCATCTATTGCGCATTTCAACAATCTCTGCCGTTTATCTTCAGGTAAATTGAAATAAGTTTCCTTAGGCATAATTCCTTCTTAAGATATGACCAAGTGGTCATATGACTGTATGGTCATATCATAGCATAAAATTATCTCTTGTCAATATTATGATCCAAGCGGTGCCATAAGGTGTTTCTATGAATTTATATATCAGTAAAACCAGCACAAAATGATATACAATAAAACGGAAAATATATAGCTGATTTTCACTTGAATAAGAATATTGAAGGTATCGCGATGAAATCAAAAAACTTCATGACGGAAGACACTCTTTCCTGGTTGTTGGAGCACGAATCACCAGGTGTACGTTACCTGGCTCTACGCGACCTGGTGGAATTGACCAGCGATGACCCGGTTTTGAAAGAAGCACAAGCTGACGCGCATAAGAACGGACCGATCGCCACTGTTCTGGATAACATGAATATTGATGGATACTGGGTAAGGCCTGGTCCAGGTTATAACCCGAAATATCGTTCCGCAGTTTGGTCACTAACCCTGCTGGCTCAACTGGGGGCATCGATTATCCAGGATAAACAGATCAGGCAGGCATGTGCTTATATGCTGGACCATGGCTTGACTACGTCAGGACAGTTCACAATGACCGGTTCGCCTTCCGGGACGATAGATTGTCTGCAGGGAAACCTTTGCTGGGCATTGCAGGAGTTGGGCTGCGATGATCCGCGACTTGTAACCGCATTTGATTGGATGGCTCGCAGCGTCACCGGGGAAGGAATAGCTCCTTCATCGGAAAAGGAAGCGGATGTTCGTTATTACGCCTACAATTGCGGACCACTCTTTGCCTGTGGAGGGAATAACAATTTGCCCTGTGCGTGGGGTGCGGTCAAAGTGATGCTGGCATTCAGTAAACTACCAGCAAATAAACGAACGCCAGCCATCAATCGGGCAATTGAAAAGGGGATAGATTTCTTATTCAGCACTGATCCGGCAGGAGCAGATTATCCTGCGTTGGTAAAGGGAAAACCAAACCGGAGCTGGTGGAAATTTGGTTTCCCCGTTTTTTATGTTACAGATGTGCTGCAAAACGTGGAAGCTTTGGTGGGGTTGGGGTTAGGAGCAGACCCGCGTCTGGCAAATGCAATGAAAATCATCCGTGATAAGCAGGATCGGGATGGTCGCTGGCCGCTGGAATATGACTATAATGGAAAGACTTGGGTTGATTTTGGTCCTACAAAACAGCCAAACAAATGGGTGACCTTACGAGCGCTGAAGGTTCTGAAAAATGCAGTGAATTAGGGTTTGAAAAAGTACAATCTTAATCATCAGTTCTTCGAAAGTCTTATATGGAAAATAATCAAAAAGTGATGAGAATTAGTCAGGGATTGATGTATTTCAATGCATTGATCTGGCTTGTTGCCGGGGTGGCTATTTTATTTCGACCGAGGATGAATCCAACCATTCCCTCCTGGATTTTTACCATAATGGCAATTTTGATGTTAGGATATGGCGTGATCCTAGTTGGGTTGGGCATAGCGCTTGGAACAAGGAAAAAATTCTTTTATTATGCTTCAGTGGTGATGATTGCCCTGTCTGTTATCCTGCCGATCTTCGATGATTTTGGATTAGCTGATCTGCTGGCAGTCATTCCAGCCGCTGCTACATTGATCTACTTGATCTACAAACGCACCAGCATATTGCTAAAAATTAAAGATTAATTAACCGGGTAGATCAAAGCATGCACTGAAATCCCGGTAGAATTCCGGAAAAATAATATAATTATTTTGTTTATGAAGATACTCCCAAAAGGTATTATTGGAGGGAATAAATGGGTAATTTTGAAAATCCTCAAAGTAGAAGATTTAGGCATTTCTCATATCTTGTAGTCATATTTGGGTTGGTTTCTTTATCGTGCGTAATATTTCCGTTATCATCCATATTTAATCGCGATCAGAAACCCGATAAAAATGACAATAGTATTCAAGAATTGGCCTCTACTGAAGAAGCTATTTCCAGGGAACAGATGCCAACCAGGGCACCTGTTGATGAAACCGTGGACGGAGTCGATATTCATTATGTTTACACCAACAGCGTGGTTACTGCTCTCTATCATCTCTACGGCACGATTCTGGATGATTTTGTGGATATTACACTTACCAACAATGGGAATGCCGATCTAACCTTTGTTGTTCAGTCAGAAATTGAGGGATATACCAACCAGTCATTGGATACTGTAGATGTCCTGGCCGGTGAAAGCATGGAAATCCACCAAAATCCACGGTTACTGGAAGGGGCTGTTGACCAGTTGAACTCGGAAAAACCGGGCACATTTCATATCAAAGTGGTAAAACTGGATGGCGGTGACGAAATCCTGTTATTGGACGAAACTGAAGAAGTCCTCATGTACTCCCGGAGAGATTTTGTTTGGCTGGAAGGATTTGAATGGCAGGAAGAGTATGAACTTTGGGCTGCATGGGTAACTCCCACTGACCCGAAAGTTGAGGAGCTTATTCGGGCTGCAGCAGATTATACAAAGACCGGGACAATGTGGAACGGCTATGCCGGTTACGTGAATGATGAAAACGGCGGCGTCTGGGATCGATTACAGGCGATCTGGCAGGCCGAGAAGGAAAAATACGAACTCACATATATCAGCACCATGACCGCCTTTGGTCCGAACACTGTGCAGCGCATGCGATTACCAGCTGAGGTATTGGACCAGTCCAGCGGAAATTGTGTGGAATTGGTAACACTCTTCAATTCTGCAGCTGAAGCACTTCAACTTGAAACAGCACTCGTCCGTATTCCGGGACACGTTTATTCTGCAATTCGTATGGATGAGGAAAATGCGGATTATTATTTTGTCGAAACCACCATGATCGGCCAATCCAGTTTTGAAGACGCAGTAAATTTTGGTGCAAAGGAATGGGAAGACTCAAAACCTCACTTTGATGCCGGTGAAGAGGGTTATACCTGGGTGAACCTTCCAGAGATGCGGGAAAAAGGAATACTACCGATACCGTGGAATTAAATATTTTTTGTAAATTTTGCCCCATTTGTCTTAAAGCTATATAGCATAATAATCATGGCACAGGCATTAAAAATAATGAAAATGAGAAAGCTTGGAAATACGGGAAAATTGATCTCAGTCATGGGCTATGGCTGTGGGGGATTTTGGGGTTATGAGGTTTTTGACGAGAAAATTGCGGACCGGTTGGTGCATTTGGCGTTGGATGGAGGGGTGAACTTTTTTGACACTGGTGCCAGTTACAGCGGTGGAAATGCAGAAAAAAGGCTGGGAAAAATCCTCAAAGGGGTAAACACCACCGGGTTGATCATCGGAACCAAAGCTGGAACAACCATCCGAAATGGAAAACTGGTCAAAGATTATTCCCCGGCATCCATCACCGGTCAAGTGGAAACCAGCCTGAAAAATTTGGGCCTCGATCGGTTACCACTTTTACAACTGCATGGTGTGCCCGTCCAGGATCTGGATGAAGTGTTTGGAACATTAACCAGCTATGAAGAGAGAGGGAAAAGTTGAACTGATCGGGGCGTCCTGTGACGGTGCAGCACTGGAAAATGCTCTTTCATATAATATGCTGGATGTGGTCATGTTGACTTATAACCTGATCGAAAAGCATGCCAGTCTTCAGATCGAAAAAGCTTACTCCAAAGGCGTTGGTGTGCTGGTAAAGTCTCCGCTTGCCCATACACTGTACAGTAAAGACCTCTTTAAGATTAAGAGGTTGAGTGACCTCTGGTATTTATTGCGGGTATTCAAAAATTACCGACCACAATTAGCGAGAGGTCGAAAATACCGTTTTATCAACAGTATCCCCGGCTGGAGTGCGCATGAAATTGCGCTATTATATGCACTCCATGAAAAGGTGTCCTGTGTGGTAACTGGAACAACCAACCCGGAGCATATGAAACGAAATATTCTCACCTTTGAGAAGGAATTACCTTCGGATATCCAGAAAAGGATCGATGCAATTTAGTATAAAATTCCATTTACAATGTTCAATCTGGATTTGAGGTAATAATGAATAAGAACAATTCTGTTAAAGAAGCAATCGTTTTCCTGGTTATGACCCTGGCTCTGTCCTACTTTGTTTTCTGGGGCCCACTCGTTGTCTTCAAAATCCCTGCAGCCAGTTTTGTGAAAGATGCTACCCGGCCTCCTGCCTGGGCATTAGCATTATTTATAATTGGAGGGTTTGTTCCATCGCTTGTCGGCCTTGGATTTACCTGGTTATATGAGGGGAAGTCCGGATTAAGAAAATTGGGTAAACGCGTTATGCAATTTAATATTGGCATGAAATTGTATTTAACTGCGATTCTAATTGCCATAATCATTTCTGGAATACAACTTGGCTTGATTAACATTACAGGATCCAAATTTGATTATTCATTATTTATTACCCAGATTGGAAGTTTGCTACCTCTCCTGGTGTTAGGTCCAATATCAGAAGAAATAGGCTGGCGTGGTTTTGCATTGGATAGGCTGCAGACCCGCTGGAGTCCTCTAATATCAGGATTGATCATTGGTGTTGTTTGGAGTTTATGGCATCTTCCGTTATTCTTCATGATCGGTACCTCACAATATGAGTTACAGATCCCATTCATTGGTTTCATGTTTGGTTTGACATCATCGTCTGTGATATATTCCTGGTTGCATAATCGGGCTCATGGCAGTATCTGGATGGCAATATTTTTCCACTGGATCTACACTTATTTTGCCCAGGTAGTTGCCACTGGGGTTACCCGTTCTCCCATATACAATAGCTTAGAATATGTTCCCCATATTATAATTACCGCGCTGGTAGTCTTAATCTGGAAAGTCGAAATGATGAAGAAGCCAAATCCTGTAACTATATAGGATCCTCAAGGGAAATTCTGATTTTGTCATTTTTTCGTACTTAAGTCATGTGAAGGGCGATTGACCCGAATCGGTTTTGAAATGAAAAGATACACAGTTAATTGAAATGGTCTGAAAGAAATACAACTGTTTTCATGAAGATTACGTATTTCTAATTAATTGTTATGATATTAACCATCTTTAATATATATAGAAGGAGAAAGAATGAAAAAGGAAATTCAGGAGTTTATCGATAGCAAGCGCATTGCAATCATGGGCGCATCAAGGTCAGGGAAAAAATTTGGCAACATGATCGCTGATGAGTTAAAACCAAAAGGTTACGAGGTCTTTCTGGTTCACCCGGAAGCCAAAGAAATTTCCGGTCAGGTTTGTTATCCGAATATTGCTGCCTTGAAAGACCAGGTGGATGCAGTGCTCATTTGCCTGCCGCCCGCCAAAGCAAAACAGGCTGTCCAGGATGTGGCAGATGCGGGTTTGAAAAAGGTCTGGCTGCAGCAGGGGTCACAGTCAGCGGAAGTGCTCGCCCTGGCGAAACAATTGGGCCTTACGACTGTTGCTGGCAAATGCATCATGATGTATGCTGATCCGGTTAAATCTGTTCACGGTTGGCACAAGGCATTTGCCAAGATATTTGGTCAATATTAATCCCCCGAAGCATCTCCAAATTCTGTTTTTAGGGAATACATAGATGAAGAAAGTCCTGGTTGCATACACCACAAATTCGGGCTCCACAGAGGACGTAGTCAAAGTCATCGCTGAAGAACTGGGAAAGAACGGGGACCAGGTTACTATAAGCCGGCTGGAGGAGATTCACAGTATCACAGGTTTCGATGCTGTGATTGTTGGCGCACCGATGATCCTTGGCTGGCATCGTTCAGCCCGAAAATTCATCAAGCAGCACCAATCGGCTTTGAGTCGTATCCCCGTGGCGTATTTTTGCACGGCTATGAGCCTGACCATGCCTGCAGGTCTCTCCAAATCGACAACTCCGGTATATTTTGATGGTTCCCTGGCAAAACCGCCCAAAAAGGAAGGGCATTTATCCTTTAAAGAAAACTACACACTGGCATCCAATTACCTGAAACCAATCCTTGCATCTGCACCCGAAGTGAAACCAGTGAGTGTGGGTTTCTTCGGGGGCAGGTTGGACCTGTATAAATTGAAATTATTGCAAATGCTGTTTGTGATGGTGATCATTGGAGCACAGCCGGGTGACCTGCGGAATTATCCAGCCATCCGGGAATGGGCAGCCGGGTTAAGGAACTCCATGCTAATGACCAGTTGAAGTATGTCAACCCAACATCGATAAGGAGTTTACTTAAAACGAAAATGCACTTCCATTATTGGAAGTGCATTTTTTTATAGCGTATTGGGTCACAGGTGGTTTTTATCCCTGGCGATCAATAATTTCAATCCCTCAACTGCCACACGAATAACCCGCTCGGGGTCAAATTCAGCCATTTGTTTGGCATTGTCATCCGGAGATAAGTCTGCCAGGTCGGCGTTGTTGATGATCAGCATCGCTCCACCAGCGCGTTTCTTGTAGATGGAAGCCAGAATAAAGATGACAGCCGCTTCCATCTCTGAGCAGACTGCACCACCGGCGACCCAGGCGTTCCAGCGCTCTTCCAGGTGAGCTGCCATTGGCATTCGTTTTCGTTCCACCTCACCGTAAAAGGAATCTTTGGTCTGCGAAATTCCCAGATGGAAAGGCAATTTCAATTGTCTTGCAGAATCGCGTAATGCGGTGACAACGTCCAGATCTGCAATTGCCGGGAATTCCATAGGCAGATAATGTGAGGTTGTCCCCTCATCTCTGATAGCACCGGTGATGATGGCAACATCGCCCATGCGGGCATGGGCTTGCATCGCTCCCGATGAACCAACCCGGATGAATGTATCTGCACCCACATCCACCAACTCCTCAACAGCAATGGCAGTGGAAGGGCAGCCAATCCCTGTGGATGCTACAGAAACCTTTTCGCCCAGCAGGGATCCGGTCCAGATCACATATTCCCGATTTTGAGATACAAAATGAGCGTTGTCAAAATAAGCAGCTATCTTTTCACAGCGTCCCGGGTCGCCTGGAAGCAGCACATATCGACCGACATCCCCTTCTTTAATATGCAGGTGAAACGCAAGACCTTCTTCATTTCGCATAATTTCCTCACATAAACTGATTTACCATGATTCCATTGCAATATTTATTCCTCGAATGGTAAAGAGAATTTCAACGATATTGACTATAGACAGACAACATTTTTGGCGTATATTTATTATTGTTAATTCAAGTATTGCGGGAGGAATAATGGAAAATATTCAGAAACCTAATAATATGGCAACCAGGCTAATTTTAACAAAAGTCATTCCGGCGATAGTTGCCATGCTGATCGTAATCTTTTTGCCTGCAGGGACTTTTAATTACTGGGAAGGTTGGGCATATTTACTTAGCCTGATGGTCCCCATGGCATTTATTTTTGCTTACCTAATTAAAAATGATCCGGGACTTCTTGAACGAAGGATGAAGTTCCGGGAAAGGGAGAAAGAACAAAGCCTGATCGTCACACTTTCTTACCCGGTCATATTGCTTGCTTTCATACTACCGGGGTTGGATCACCGTTTCGGCTGGTCGCATGTTCCTCCTGCGGTCGTGGTACTTGCTTTATTGTGCTTTCTCGTGGGTTATGGCTTATTTTTTATGGTGTTGCGGCAGAATAGTTATGCATCACGTGTGATCGAAGTATCCGAGAGCCAAAAAGTCATCAGCACTGGTATGTACGCCATTGTCCGGCATCCCATGTATATGAGCATCCTGATCATTTATTTGTTTTCTCCCCTTGCTTTGGGATCTTATTGGGCGGTAATCCCGGCATTATTCATGATCCCGGTGCTGGTTGCCAGGATTAATAATGAAGAAAAAGTGTTACTAAGGGATCTACCGGGATATGCTGAGTATATGCAGAAGGTGAAATATCGATTCATTCCGAAAGGGTGGTAGTTTATTAGGTGTAAGTATTATCGCGTGTGATAAACTTTATGTGCAGGACCTGATCTCAATGGGTGAGAGGGATACTATGAGCAAAAAAGAACCAGAGAAAAAATTGGTAGGTCAGTGGCGAAAAATACATGGAGCAATATGGTTGTTTGGGCTGGCAGTTTTAATTTGGAAAGGATGGATGTGGCCTGGAATCCTCTTCCTGATCGCCTTTAGTGCAATCGTTGAGATCGTTATTATGCGGTTTGTTCCTTCCTCATACGTTGAAGAAGAGCCTGAAGGGTCTACTTTATCTCAAAAACCTGCACCCCCAATTTCTCCACCACCTTTCATGGGTACGGTTGGTGAGAATGTATCCTACCACCCCGAACAATTACCAACCAACTGTCCCAGGTGTGGAGCTCCTTCACGCGGGCATGAAGTCAAGTGGACAAGCCCATACTCGGCTGATTGCTCTTTCTGCGGAGCAAATTTACCCCTTACGAAACCATCTCCTTAAGATTGGAACATGTGCCTATGTCAGAATTAAACCACTACATAATCCATAAGTCTGGCGGGTTAATTCGTCTCCCAAACCTGGAAGCAGCGATAAACGAAGCAAAAAATGGTGGTGTACTTTGGCTGAATTATTGTGAACCCGCCAAAGAAGACCTGGATGCACTAAGCAAACCATTTAACATCCACGAATTGGTCATCGAAGACTGCCTGGACGAAAACCAGATACCGAAGATCGAAGATTATCCAACCAATACGTTTATCCTGTTTGACTCCTTCCGTTACATTGAGAATACCCTGACAATTCATGAAATTGATCTGATCGTAGGCGATAATTTCCTGGTTACAGTATGCGGAAGGGATTCGAATGGAAAATCCATGCTGGACGGAATTGAGAAATTGGTGGAACATGATATTGGAACTGCCAGGCATGGAGCATCATTTATCGCCCATAATGTTATCGACAGCATCGTTGATAATAAATTTGTGATCATTGATGCCCTGGAAGAAGAACTTAACCGGTTGGAAGACCTGATCCTTGAAGATCATACGAAATTCAAACCGATCGAACTCGTAAAACTGCGCCGGGAACTCCTGTCTGTCAGGAAAAGCATTTTCCATGAACGCGAAATCTTGATCAAGATCACACGCAAGGACAGCCCGCATATACCGGATAAAGCGATCATTTATTATCGGGATATTTACGACCATCTGACAAAATTTTTCGAATTGACAGAATCCGCCCGCGACCTGGTTACAAGCCTAATGGAAATGTATTTATCCATATTGAATAACCGCTTGACTTCGGCAGCAAATGCCACGAATTTTTCCGTTCGGCGCCTGACCGTGATCACAACCATATTTATGCCACTTACCTTGCTGGCTGGAATTGGCGGAATGTCAGAGTATTCCATGATGACTGGTCCGCAAAACTGGCGGGTCGCCTACCTGGCGTTCCTGGCAGGGATGGTAGTATTAGGGGTGATCAATTACATTTTTATCCGCTGGCTTGAAAAAAGGAGATTAAAAAACGATCTCGACATATAATCTGAGGTTCTGGTAGGAAAAAGTTAGGTATTTAGCATCGATGCAGATGCAATTCATTAAAAATTATGGAGATAAGGGAACAACATGTCGAAAAAGAAACCCGTGAAAAAACAAACTTCCAGGAAAATTTCCAATAACACTATTCAGATCATTGCAGCTGTAGTTGTTGTTTTGGTGATTGTGGGTATCGTTGTCGCAAATATCATTATTCAACAGAATAAGAACAATCAGGAGGCACTTTCAAGTTTGGCCGACCCGAATCCAACAGCTGAAAATGCACCCCTGGCAGAGCCTACAACAGCTCCTGCATCTGTCAGAAAAACATACCCTGCCGAACCAGATCTCCAGATAGACGTGAATAAGAAATATACTGCGACTGTTAAAATGGCCAAAGGCGGCGAGTTTGTCATTCAACTATTCCCGGATAAAGCTCCCCGAACTGTGAATAGCTTTGTATTTCTCGCCCGTGAAAAATACTTTGACCATACTACTTTTCACCGTGTGCTGGATGGATTTATGGCACAGGGTGGTGATCCCACTGGAACAGGGATGGGAGATCCGGGTTACGAATTTGTGAATGAAGATAGTGACCTCACCTTTGATAAACCTGGCGTTATGGCGATGGCGAATGCTGGCAGGGATACCAATGGCAGCCAGTTCTTTATCACTTTTGGACCTACTCCCCAGCTGAATGGTGGTTACACAATCTTTGGTCAGGTGATCAGTGGTATGGAAGTGGTCAATGGTATTACCCGCCGCGATCCACAGCAGAACCCCAATTTCGATGGAGATGTGATCGAGACAATTACGATTACTGAAGAATAAATAGGATATCTAAAAAAACAGGGATGCCATAACTATGGCATCCCTGTTTTTTTATCTCACCTCTTATGGTTTACACGTGGTTGTAAATACAATACTTGCGCTTGACAATCCTGTTGCATCGTAAAGGGTAATTTTAAGCTTCAAAAATTGGGAATATCCACAGGTGAAGGTAAATCTGTAAGTGCCTCGTATCGTATCTCCTTTTACGAGACTATAAGGAGGATCGTAACCCCCGGGGGAAAACAGCTCTGCCTGGATCGCAGAAATTGTTACCTTATTAATATCCCCATTCGCATCATAAAATTCAATAAATCCATCAGCTGTTACATCAGTCGTTATTTCCCTCGGGAAGCGGATGGAGACAATTGCCGGTGCCTGGGGATGCAACAGGTTTCATGGCTTTTCACATCAGCAGTGTATTGTGCATTCACTGCCTTTTTCGTTTCTTCCATTGCAAAGAAGTTTGAATATTATGCAATAGCAGTTTGTGTATAGCCTACTGCAAATTCAGTGCTCTTCCTGTTATTTTCTCCTGCGTTTTCTGTGTTTTGTCTATTATTTCTTTCGACCATAATTGCATAATCAGTGTTCTGTCGATTTCTTTCTATCGCTTCTATGGTCTCAGTTGGACCAAAATATGAATTCATTACCATTTTTACCACATCAGGGTATTTGCATGAGAGCAGCAGCATGGAGATAAACAGTATAAAAACGATTAGCTTCTGCTTCAATGAAAGCTGTAGTCGATTTTCATCCATAATCAACCTCCAGAAAAGCTTTTTCCCACCAAAAATACTATAACATGCCCATTTCCACTTTACAATATAAGAGTTGCTGTTTTAATTTGGAATATACATAATGAATAATCCTATTGATCATATACTTTCCGGAGTACTATTGTGGCACCTTTATTGATAACCATTCAAAAATGGATTTTCAAAAAGGGAAACAACCTGGTCATGACACTTTTGGTTCCGTTGGATAAACCAGGAGGATTTTTTAAATCTCTTTTCAAGATTCCCATCCTTCTGGATAAATTAGGGTTGAACCGCCTGATTCCAGAATGGATACTATTATTATCCACAACCGGGCGAAGATCTGGTAAACCGGTCATCACCCCGGTGGAATATTTGTATCATCAGGAGGATAACTCCTACTGGATAATGTCCGGCTGGAGGGGAAATACGGACTGGTATAAGAACATCCATAAATGTCCAGAGGTAAGTATCAAGGTCAATGGAAAAACCTACCCAGCGAAGGCTGTTGCCTTAACTGAAGAAGAAATTCTGGCATACCTTACGGAAATTCTAAAAGTTAATCCCGAGGCTATTGCCATATTTTCCCGTTGGGCAGGTAAGCAAATAGATCCAACGGAAGAGGGGTTGAGACAGGTTTGTATCGATTTTCCGGGATTCGCTTTGACCACATACCAGGCACCGATAGTGTAGACTGAATACATCTTCAGTTATGGGATGACCTTTGCAGATATTCAGAATATCCTCCATTGTATTCTGTTACCTTTCCTTGTTCCAGAACCAGTAACCGATCTACGACCTGATCCAGGAAGTACCGGTCGTGTGACACCACCAGGACCGTTCCCTCAAAATCGTGGATCGCATTCTCCAGGACTTCGGCAGAAGCGATATCCAGGTTGTTGGTAGGTTCATCCAAAATGAGTAAGTTGGCATTCGAGAGCATCACCAACGCCAGCTGCAGGCGGCTGCGTTCTCCGCCCGATAGCTCAGACACAGGCTGAGCGGTCATACGATAGGTGAAAAGGAAGCGATTTAAAAACGATACGGCATTATTCTCACTGATCGCAATCTTCTGCCGGATCGTGTCCAAAACAGTCAGTTTCAAATCCAAAGTCTCATGTTCCTGGGCATACCAGGCTGTCCGTATACTGGGACCGAGGATAACTTCACCAGAGTCAGGGTTTTCAATTTCCAATGCCAACCGCAGCAGCACTGATTTTCCGCTGCCATTCATCCCAATCACTCCGACACGTTCACCATGACGGATCAAGAGATCTACTGAATCGAGCACACGTTGTCCTTCATAGCTCTTTGAGACCGAATTAAATTCAACCACTTTATTTGAACCCCGCCAGCCATTCAATTTCAAATCCATCCGTTTTCGATCGATCACCGGCTTTTCGATCTTTTCCATTTTGTCCAGGCGATGCTGGATGGATTTGGCGCGCTTGGCAAATTTCTCACTATCATACACTTTGGCCCAAATGGAATAACGTTTGATAGCTGTTTCGATCCTGGCGATCGTTCTCTGCTGGACGGAATACAATTCGTCCTGACGTGCCATTCTGGTTTGTTTATCCAGCAGGTAGTCTGAATAATTCCCTTCAAATGTGGTTAACTTTCCATCTTCCAACTCAACAATATGAGATGCAATCCGATCCAATAGATAACGGTCGTGGGAGATGATCACAACTGTCCCCGGATAATTCAGTATCAATTTTTCCAGGAATGCTTTTCCTTTCAGATCCAAATGGTTATCCGGTTCGTCCAGAAGCAGAACCTGAGGTTTTACAAGAAGCAGTCTGACCAATCCGACCAGCTTTCGCTGCCCGCCTGAAAGCTCACCCATCTCCTTGGAGAAATCATTTTCTGATAGACCAAGGCTGAGCATGTATTCTTTGACCTGATCCTCAAACTGGTCACCACCCAACCTGCTGGTATTCTTCAAGAAGGGATTGCTGTTTTTCAAGAGCCCTGGAAAGAGCTTTCTGGGAGCCAAACACGACTGGGTCGCCAAGGGAGGATTCGACCAGTGACAATTCTTTCCGCACCTGATACAGCCGGGGATTCCCATCAGCAGCACATTGAAATACATTCAACCTTGGATCAAATTCAGGCTGCTGTGATAGATATCCCACGGTGATTCCGCGTGCGAAAGTAACACTGCCACCGGGTTCGGGTGAATATTCACCAGTTATCAGTTTGAACAGGGAGGACTTCCCGGCTCCATTAGGCCCGATGAGACCTATTCTCTGGTTGTTTTGAATTTCCCAGGTTAAATCCTGAAAGATCACCCGGGCACCCAGGACAAGTTTTACTTTTGATAAGATGATTTCGATCATAGCTGTTCCACTCCAGTATAAAATAAAAACCGCCTGGCTTTGCGCCAGGCGGTGTAGAAAATTGAACTAAGAAAATGATTTCAATAATTTCCGTGAGCAGGCGCAATACGACAAGGAACACTGAAGGTACCAGCGGACACGATCCCTAATAATGCATAGTTTGTTGAAATCATAAGCAGGAGTATACCATGATTTTTAGATCAATTATGGCTATTGCGGATTGTTTTCAGGGCATGTCAGGTATTAATTAATTGAACTTTTGAGAGGATTAATGATTATTCAGATGATTAATTTGTGGATATGAAAGATATAAACTCATCAACCACTTGCGGGTCAAATTGCTTGCCCTTTTGATCCAGCAGATATTGCTTTACATCATCCATTGACCAGGCAGGCCGGTATGGGCGGTCGGAAAGCAGAGCATCATAGACATCGATCACTGCAAATATCCTGGCAGGAAGAGGAATCTCCTCGCCGGATAATCCGCGCGGGTAACCTGTGCCATCCCACCGTTCATGATGGCAATAAGGAATTTCCATGGCAGGAACCAGGTATTCGATCTCTTCCAGCAGCGTGCGTGCATATACCGGGTGGTAGCGCATAATGGTCCATTCTTCTGCCGTTAATGAACCGGGTTTTAATAAAATGTTATCCGGAACACCCATTTTCCCGATGTCGTGCAGGAGTGCTCCACGCTGGATGTGCATTAATGCTTCCTCCGAAAATCCCATACGATTCGCCATGGAAACTGTCATTTCCACGACCCGGCGGCTGTGATCGGCAGTGTCATGTTCACGGATCTCCAGTGCCCTTACCCAACCTTCCAGGGTTGCATTATAGGCTTCCTCCAATTGAGCATGGGCATAAGAGCAGGTCATTTTCAGCCTGCTTCCGATCGGAAATATCACGGGTTATATTGAGAATACATTTCTCGTTGTTCTATTTCAATTACCCGCGCAGACATCAAACCGGTAATAATGGAACCATTTTTAAGACGAAATTGTGCTTCCAGATTAGTTACAACCCCATGCTCCCGTATACCTTTTACAAGAAGTGCTCTCTGGTCAGGGTTAGCCCAGATATTCAATTCCAATGACGTCTTCCCGATCACATCCTCACGAGTATATCCGGTTATTTTTGTAAATCCTTCATTCATATCGATATACATACCATCTGAAAGACGATTGATATTAATCGAATCAGGTGAAGTAACAAATGCTTTTGAAAATTTTTCCTCAGATACACGGAGCGATTCTGCTGCGATCATTCGTTGGGAAACATCCGAAAAAAGAACAACTGCTTTGTTGGGGGAGGATTGAAAAGCCAGGACTTCAAATGCACCAGTGATATGGTCATCATTGTAAGATACTTGTTCCTGTTCCCATTGTCCACCTTTGGTAGCAATGGATTTATAAATACCAGGAAGCTCCGTATTGGAGAGGGAAGGGAAGGCTTCATGGATATTTAATCCGATCAATTTTGAATGATCGATTCCCAGGACTTTATCAGCCGCCGGGTTATACCCGGTAAATATCAAATCACCTTTATCACTCGACCTGGTACATATGGATGCCAAGAGGAATCGATTCAATGATGGCGCGGAACTTGGCCTCGGACTCCTTGATGGCTTCTTCCGCAATGACCTGCTGGGTGATATCCCGGCTGGAAAGGATAAATCCAAATATATCGCCGTTTTCTCTGCTCAACGGAGACCCCGATACCTCCATATGCAGATAGTGCCCATCTGAGTGCTTTACCCTTAATCGAACTCGTTTTGTTTGTTTACTCAACAGTATTTGTTGTTCAGTGTCAAGAGCTTTCTGTAGATCATCTGGATGTACACTATCAAATGCGGATGTTCCAACCAGATATTCCGGGACATATCCCAGCGTGGGTAAGTATGATGGAGAAATATATTTTATTGTCCCATCCAGGGCCATTTCGCATACCAGGTCAGAGGTGTTATTTGCCAGGCGGGTATAAAGGGATTGCTGTTTTTCGCTGGCAATTTCTGCCTGTTTCCGGAGGGAAATTTCATCTTTGAGTACCTTATTCCCCTTAATGAGATCGGATAGAATTTTGTGTAAGTTATTTTCATAATAACCCTGTAAAAAGGAGATTCCCAATAACAAGAAAAAGGTCATTATGATCGGAGACAGATTATCGCCGAGATCGTATACACGAAAATTTATTACAAATACTGAATAGAAGATGATGGATAATACGAATAATAGCCATCTCGTTTTTGTCCCGACCAATGTTCCTGCGAGCAGTATCGCCAGGGCATAGAATAATCCACTAGCTCCCATAATCGAGTTTATTGAAAAGGACACAGCCATGCCAAAACACGTCAGGATCGGAATGAATCTTGCCCAACGCCAACCACCATAACGTGTGCCTATGCTGGCCGCAATTATAAGAGCTAGAATGATATAGATCGGAAGTGTGCCGATAAAATCAAAAATTCCAATTATTACCCCCACAAGGATCAAGACGGTTGAGATACCCACAACAACTAACATGATCCGTAAAATATCCCGGGTCCATATATCCTTGCGTATTAAATCATTATCGGATTCGAATCCAGGATCAAATTTAATCCAAAGTTTTTTGAAAATTTTCATCATTCTCTGCATAAATTTAATGTTAATTACTGCAAATGTAACATTAATTTCAGACTTATGCTGTAAATATTATCTGAAAATTAAGAATGATCAATATTGAATGAACAAACCTGGTTAAATAGGTAAATTTATTCAGAATTATTGCTGAATTTAATATAATTATAGAAGAGGATTTGTCTAATGATTGGCGATATCAGGATATTTTGCTGCGGATGATATCAGCGATGGTTAAGTTGTGCCGACTCTGCAATTCACCGTTCATCATCTGTATCTGTTTCCGGGGAGAGTAAAAGGCTTCGCTCCAGCCATAACCTGCACAGGCTGTCTCTGCCACAATATTGCCTGCCGTATCTTTTCCCCACCAATCTCGATATTCCGCGTCCAATTCGGGTCGAATATGAAGTTCCGGGATGTTGTAATGGGCTGAATAATAATAATCCGGCGGGAGGGCATTGAGCAGGGTTTCGAAAATGTGGACTCTGATCTTTGTTTTCTTGCCGCCATCCACCCTGGCCAGCCGGCATAAGCCGCGAATTGTTGTTAATGGAGAAACCACTTCGATGTGCTCAATAAAGGTGAAGCGTTCGTTGATGCGGGTGATGACTTCTTTCATCACCAATCCACTGGCAATACTATCAGCTATAAACGCAACGGTGATCTTTTCCTTTTGAACTTTATCCAGGTCTTTGTCTTTAAATATTCCCAGTTCTACTTTGCGGTTATAGACCGGGACTGAACTATCGAAAACATGGTGGGCATCCAGCAGGATCTCATCACAGAAATAGCCATAATTACTAAATATGGCCTCTGCCACCTGATATTTTAATCCTTCCCGCGCGATAGGGAAGATGGCCATATTCTGTTGTTTCCGGGAGGTGATGACATTTTTTAGTGGAGGTGAACCGATCAGATCATCTACTGCTTTTCCAATCAGAGCGGTCCGTTCAGATCCCATGCATAATTGACCTGGCAAGCGCAGGTTCTTCAGACCGACAGTTTCTGCTAGGAGATAACCCGGTGAGTTCCATCAGGTTAGAATCCAGCTTTGCATCCCGGATGTAAATAAAATGAGCAGTATATGGATTATGGTAGAGAACCAGGTCCAAACCATTACCGTCATCCAGGACTATCCTGCCAGTACGATAAAAACCGCTCCCCCCCGATGGTGATTGGTAGGGAAGCGGCTGCTCCAGTTCGACGTGGCCTTTAACAGGATTAAGACGATCTTCAGTGAACGCGAAGGGATACTTGTATTGTGTCATTCCAACTCCTCAAATGGCGAATTATTACTTTTTCCAACATAACCATTGACCCTGAGATGGTCCCGATCCTTCGCGGTTTTTATAGGTCACAGCTTATGATGTTCTGATAATTGTATTATAAATTAAAAATCCTGTGTCAAATAAATGTCACATTAATTCCTATGATTATTAGATCTATATCCATTTTAAAATTCCGGCAAAAATGATCAAGGCAGCAGACATTGACCAGGAATAAACCTCCGATAAACCGGCGTTGGATCGTTGGTTTCCAATCGTAGCAGTAGAACGCAGCCAGGAAAAAGGGGATATATACCAGGATGGTTACAGGCAAAGCGCCCCACCATGGATAGACCCAAACAAAAGCTGGAGTCTTGGCTAGAAATATCTCCAGGAAACCGGCAAATGCTGCATTTCCAATGGCAAAGACCAGGCGATTGTTGATGCCCAGCAGTTTTGCCTTCGGGTCTGCCGGGAGCAGCTTGCTCATGACCAACCCGGCAATGGAAAACATCATGCTGAGTTCGATTCCAACCCCAACGAGTAATAAGAAGGCAGTCCCGGTTGGAACGGTCCATAATGCATGGCCGGAGAAATGCTGGATCAGGGCATTTCCGATCTCATAAAGCCAATGAACCATATAGAGAGCCAGCCCCGCAGCCACCCCTTTCCAATTCTTTTTCGAGATCTCATTGAAATAGATGTACAGAACCAAAGCAAAGAGCGGCAGTACGTACCATTGGAATGTATCTGCCATTGCGCAGGATCGATAATGCTTGTTGTGTGGCTTCAGGATTATTCATATACCCTCTCCAAAAGAAAGATGATGTGCATGTTTATTATAGACCGAGGTTTAAAGGAAGGCGAATGGGTAGACGGTCAAAGAGGGTAACCAACATAATGACACTTTCAGACGAAGCAATCCCTTGAGGAATCAGAATTAAGACTTCTTGCGCTTAGGATTAAGTATAGTACAATAATAATATAGTACAATAATATAACTATAAAATAGTTAAGGAAAAAATTATGGAAGCTGACCAGTTGGATCGTCTCACACGAACTTTATTAATATCTCCGGAAGTCCTTTCCCGGAAGATCGATAGACAGATCCTGACGATTGCATTGAAAGATATGCATTTAAGTATGGGGATGTATCATCTATTGGTATTGCAAGTACTGGCAGATGAAGGTGATCAGGCAGTGAATGACGTCGGACAAAAACTGGCCATTTCCAAATCACAAATGACCTTTGCGACCAACCGATTGATAGACATGGGATTGATCAACCGGCAGCCGGATGACGAAGATCGCAGGAAGATCAGGATCGGTCTGACATTACGCGGCAGGTGGGTCATAGAAGAGCTGACAAAGAATATCCAAAAAGAAATGACCCGCCTGCTCAATGATCTCCCGGATGAAGATATAATCGCATTGGAATCAGGATTACTGATCCTCGATCATCTTTCAGAGAGATTATAAGGTTGGCAATATAAGTGTGTTTCCGTTTATTGCTGAACGAAATTTAGTCCCGGGTTTAATTGCTGTTGAAAAGGCTGGCTGGATAGTGGAAGTAAATCGCTGCCAGGATCGCTACATCCAAAAGAATGCCAGCAGGAAGCCAGGGATGCCAGAAAAGGGCGGTCAGTACTATTGACACGATGGAAGCACCAACAGCCAGTGGAATCCAGAGGCTGTTCAAACCAGGCACACCGAGTAATCCGAGCGCTGCCAGACAAAACGCAATTGTTACTCCCAGCAATAGTATGCTTCCAGAGATCCGCACCAGATTCTCCGGGAGACCCAGTTTACTCACCGGCCATTTTGGATCGGTATCTGCCTTCCACCAGGCAGGGAAGAATGGGGTGCGCATGGCACCAGGTTTGGGAATTGGCACCCAGGTTAAGCTGATGTGAATAAAGGCGTGAGCTATGAAAAAAACGGCGATGATGACTTTTAAGGTATTTGTTTGCATGATGGTTTCCTTTGCTTGATTGAATGACACATTTTATCATTTCACTGTGGGTAATAATTATATATGAACTACAAATATGGTGCACCAATTGGGATTACAATATATAGTTGGATAATATATTTACGTTATTGTGCTATTGAACTTATCATCGGAAAGAATGTAACTCTATGGCAATAATCGAAGCTCAACAATTAACGAAAGTATATGGAAGTGGTGAAACTGCGATCACTGCCCTGGATCATGTCAATTTGACGGTGAATGAGGGCGAATTTGTTGCCGTGATGGGTCCTTCAGGTTGTGGGAAATCCACGCTGCTTAACTTATTAGGCGGGTTGG
Organism: uncultured Chloroflexia bacterium; assembly: GCA_963757065.1. Classification (GTDB taxonomy): domain Bacteria; phylum Chloroflexota; class Anaerolineae; order Anaerolineales; family Anaerolineaceae; genus PNON01. The sequence goes on from CAVWQC010000007.1 coordinate 215,804, forward strand.
ACCGTTCCACAGAAGGACAGACCCTCATTGAAGGGCAATCCCTCGATAAATTATCCGATGATGAATCTTTCCAAGCTTAGACGACAGAAGATAGGCTATGTTTTCCAGTTCTATAATTTAATTCCTGTCCTGGATGCTGTCGAAAATGCAGCATTACCCATAACGCTGGATGGAGTGAATGAAAAAGAAGCAAAAGAGCGGTCAAGTGGATGGATCGAAAAAGTGGGCTTGAAAGGACGGACCAATAGCCGTCCCGATCAATTATCCGGCGGACAACAACAAAGGGTGGCGGTTGCCCGGGCATTGATCGCCGAACCAAAATTGATATTGGCTGATGAACCGACTGGAAACCTCGATTCACATTCTGCAGATGAAATTGCCGGATTATTGCGGACTGTCGCCAATGAATGGGGCCGGGCAGTGATCATGGTAACACATGATGCCCATATCGCCTCCTTTACAGACCGCATCATTTTTCTCAAAGACGGCGCCATCCTGTTTGATCAGAAACGGCCGGCCGATACGCTTCCAGGTGCGGATTGGGTGAATGATATTGTTCGCAGATTTATGTGATATGCGCGTACTCATGGTATTTAATGGTTTGTTGTAGATCAAGGATATGACCATGTGGAAATTTCAATTACATTTAGCTTCCAAGTATCTGCTGGGCAGGAAACTGCGGTCAGTGCTAACAACAATGGCAATCGTTATTGGTACTTTACTCATATTCGGAACCAATATCATGCTGCCAACGATGGTGAAATCGTTTCAGTCCAACATTCAGGCTATCTCCGGCCAGGTGGATGTAACCATCACACAGAAGACAGGTGAATCTTTTTCACGAAATGTGGTCAATAAGGTAAATGCCGTCCCGGGAGTCCGCGAAATTTCCGGATCATTAAGTCGGGCTGTGAATATCCCAGCCGGTTATTACCCCAATAGCACGATCTCTGTACTATCACTCACCGGGATCATCCCTCAATCCGCAGAAAAAATGAGGAGATATCCCATTAAGTCCGGCCGGTTCCTGTCAGGTGGTGATACTCAATCGGCAGTGATCACACAAAGCCTGGCGGATGAGCTTGGGTTGAAACTAGGGGATAAGATCAGCCTTCCCACCACAGAAGGAAGTATCAACCTGAAAGTCGTTGGCTTATTGCCTGCACGTTCGATTCCGGGAAATGAAGAGATACTGGTGACACTGCTTGAAGCCCAAAACTTGCTCAATTTACCAGCCAGGGTAAATACAATTGAGCTGAATTTGGATTCGATCGACCAGGTACAGCGCGATAATATCACCCGAAATATCGAATCGACGCTAGGCGATAATTTCACCCTGGGTGCGTTATCATCCGGGACTGAAATGTTGGCCAGTTTGAAGACCGGCCAGATTGCCATCAATTTATTTGGTTTCCTCTCGTTGTTCATGGGCGCTTTTATTATCTTTAATACGTTCCGGACGATAGTTGCCGAACGCCGGCATGATATAGGAATGCTGCGCGCAATCGGAGCAAATCGCCAGACGATCATCGGGATGATACTGGCTGAAGGATTGATCCAGGGAGTGGTTGGAACCGGAATCGGATTGGTATTGGGATATCTGCTGGGTGCAGGTACGCTGGCACTGATGACATCCACTTTTCAAACTATGCTACACCTGACGGTAGGCTCGCCAGTGATCTCTCCGCAATTGGTGGTCGGCACCATAGTGGCAGGCGTCGGGATCACCATTGTGGCAGGCTTGATCCCTGCTTTTACCGCCAGCAGGGTGACACCACTTGAAGCTCTGCGTCCATCCTTTTCTGATGCCATAAAAACGGTATCCAAATTCGGCAGCTGGTTAGGGCTTGGGATGATCGTGGTTTCACTCCTGGCTTTAATTTCTGGTGGAATGGAACTGATCGCTCTAGGAGCATTGTTATTCATGGTCGGGTTGATCCTGGTTGCACCTTTCCTGATCCGTCCAATGGCAGGGTTTCTCAGCAAGTTCGTGTTGGCATTGTATGCCCGTGAAGGTACAGGATTGATCGCCCAGAGCAACCTTTCGAGAAATCCATCCCGGGCTGCAATTACTGCCAGTGCAACCATGATCGGTATGGCTGTCATTGTAGGCATGGGTGGTATGGTATGGAGTATCACCGGAGGCTTTTTGGGTATTTTGCAGCGCAGCCTTGGCAGCGATTATCTGGTCATGCCGCCTGCTGTTGCTGTTTGGGGCAGCAATGTTGGTGCAAAAGGTGACCTGGCTGATAAGCTGCGAGCCATCCCGGGGGTGGATGTGGTCAGCACCCTGCGTTATGCAGCTGCAGTGGGAGACGGTCAACAGTTTTCCATGCTGGGTATCGACCCAGTTGCATATACAAAAGTCGCCAGTCTAACATTTACGGACGGCGACCCAAAGACTGCATATGACGCCATGGAAAACGGCCAGGCAGTCATCCTGAATGGGGTTCTGGCTGCGCAGACCAAGCATAAGGCAGGTGATACCATCCAATTATCCACTTCCAGGGGATTGAAGACTTACCTGGTGGCCGGTGTAGCCGGAGATTACCTGAACGCAAAAGTCATGACTGCCTATATTTCGCAAACGAATATGTGGCGTGATTTTCATAAAGATGAAGATATTTTCTATCAGATAAACCTGAAACCTGGAGCAGATCCGGCAATCGTGGAACCCAAACTGAACAAGGTATTAAGCAATTATTCCCAATTTAAAATGGTTTCGGGAAAGGGGTATTTTGAAGAGAATAAACAGCTCTTCAATGCCGTTTTTGCATTCTTCTATGTCCTGCTTGGAATCCTGACCGCGCCATCATTGCTGGCGTTGTTGAATACATTGACAATCGGAGTTCTTGAGCGAACACGAGAAATTGGAATGCTGCGGGCCATTGGCGCCACCCGTAAACAAATCAGACGGATGGTGACATCGGAGTCATTGATCCTGGCAGCGGTTGGCACTTTCTTTGGATTGCTGGCCGGTTTATACATGGGCTATGTGATGGTGCTTGGGATGAGGGTGGGTGGTTACCCGGTCACATACTCTTTCCCCTACCAGGGACTGATTGCGGCTACCATCACGGGATTGGTTTTCGGGTTGATCGCGGCTTCGCTTCCATCCAAACAAGCAGCTCAAATGGAAATTGTCAGTGCATTGAGGTATGAATAGGTGTAGGTGAGCCACTATCTGTGCTTGATCTAGGGGATATTAATATGGTTTTTGTTTGCCCGACTAGCTCAAAGAATTTAAAAGACTAGTGCAGGGAATCATCTACTTACGCCTACACTAATAAGGAATAAATAAAAGTGGGGGATTTTAGTTTATAATTTTAGTGGTTCCTGTTTCGGAGTGAATTAAGTGAAGTCTACACCAGAACAAACAACGATTATCCCTTTCGACCGGTCCAGGTTGACTCGTTTTGCCTGGCTATCGATCGCGGCCGCATTGTCCACGATCGCATTAAAGACCATTGCATATATATTGACCGGGTCAGTGGGTCTATTATCAGACGCGGTTGAGTCTGTTGTAAACCTTGCTGGTGCTGTTATGGCTTTGGGAATGTTAACCATTGCTGCCTTGCCCCCAGATGATAACCATAGTTATGGACATAGCAAGGCTGAGTATTTTTCGAGCGTTGTCGAAGGGATTCTCATCATCGTTGCTGCCGGCAGTATTGGATATGCAGCCATCGAGAGGCTGATCACACCCAAAACCACTTGAGCAGCTGGGGATTGGAGTTCTGGTATCCATTAGCGCCTCCCTGATCAATTTTGGTGTTTCCCGAATCTTAATGAAGGCAGGCAAACAATATAATTCCATCACCCTGGAAGCAGATGCTCAGCACTTGATGACAGATGTCTGGACGTCCGCTGGAGTTCTGGTTGGAGTGGGTATAGTTGCTCTTACAGGATGGATCCCTCTAGACGCGATCATGGGTTTGGTTGTGGCAGCTAATATTGTTTGGATGGGAGTTAAGATCATTCGCCGGTCAGTATCAGGACTGATGGATATTGCCCTTCCGGAATCAGAAATAAAAATTATTGAAGACGTTTTAGACAAATACCGCAAAAAAGGTATCAATTTTCATGCGATGCGTACCCGTCAGGCAGCTGCCCGGCGATTTGTATCTGTCCACGTACTTGTTCCAGGGGCATGGACTGTTCACGATGCACACCATGTGGCAGAGGATATTGAACATGACATCCACACAGCTCTGGGTGAGGCAGTTGTCACCACCCATGTGGAACCTGTTGAAGATCAATTATCGATGGATGATATTGAACTGGATAGGTAAGCAAAGTAATTAAAAAAATATCTAATCAAGATATTAGTCAACCAAATGAATTAACAACCATAAGTTACCAGTAATCTAAAATTTGTTGCTGAAGTTGAACGACGGATGATTTAGCTTGTCAGAAGCGAATCAATTTGTGTGCCTTATTGGTATCTACTAGTGGAAAATCTGATATTTTTTGGACTTCCCTTGAAATTCAAAATCAAGATCAATAATGAATCCTTGTGCGGAATGGAAGAATTAAGATCATTCCAGTTATAAACCCGCCGATATGAGCCATATAGGCTACTCCACCAGTTTGGCCGGCAGTGGCAAGTGATCCTGCACCGCTGATCAACTGCAAGACTATCCAAAATCCCAGGGCAACCCAGGCTGGCACTGGTGTGATGATTCGGAAAAATAGCATCATTACTTTACCCCTTGGAAATAGAAGCAGGTAGGCACCTAAAACCCCGGCAATTGCGCCGGAAGCACCGAGATTAGGGATATTGGAAGAAGCGGAAAGAATAAACTGGGCAAAAGTTGCTGCAATTCCACAGGCCAAATAGAATAGCAGAAATTTAAAATGACCCACTCTGTCTTCCACGTTGTCACCGAATATCCAGAGATACAGCATATTACCGAGCAGGTGAATCCACCCGGCATGCATGAACATTGCGGAAAATATGGTAATAAATTCCCCGGCTGGATTTGATAAGAACCTTGCAGGGATGAATGACCATGAAAGGATAAATGCATCCCCTCCGGTCAATTCAAGAAAGAATATCAATAAATTGAGCGCAATTAAGGCATACGTGATGATTGGGAAGGTTTTTCTGGAACTGTTGTCATCGCTGATAGGAAGCATAAGGATCCTTAAATTAAATGATGTTGAGTATTTGAAATTATTCGGGTCGAAAATTATTAGTGGTTTACATAATTATAAATTGAACGCAGAACATCTACTCCCTTGATATTATTATTCACCACTTAGAATTACTCGTATTTTTAGGACAGTTTTCTCGCTATAGTTATTTCTGATAACCATCCCACACAGCCAGTCCCTGCTTGGGCGTGCCATCCAATTCCATCAGACCTACTTTTGAGAACCAGCTCAACGTGTCGGCATCATTGGAATGGCCACTTTTCCGCATTTCCTTCGCATAGGCATCCATATTGAAGTCATTTAAGATCAGGTAGATCCAGAAATCAAGCCGGCTGCCAATTTGATCGTGTATCGCTTTCAAATAATCCACCTGGTCTTGTGGTGTGCCGGGAAAATTACCTCTGGCAACACTTGGAAATCCACCTTCAGCTACGGCAAGAGGTTTGGTAGTTCGATCCAATAGCGGAGCATAATAATTAGTTGGGATATCTGCTCCTGTTGGGAAGGCAATGAATGGATAAGATGATATTGCCCATACATCCAGGTGTGGTTCAAAAACTTCCATTTGTTCCCAGTTGATCTCATACGGTTTTCGATCCGGATTCAAACCCGGAATGAGGTTGTTCATCTCCTCCCACTGGAAGGTAACGAAGATCCTTGTGTCAGGTGATTCTGCTTTAACCAGGGAGTAAATCTCCTCATACAGACTGATATAGTTGGGAAAATCATCAGGTGATGTGTCTGCATAAGTATTGATCTCTGATCCGAGGCCAAGATATGCGGGTTTAAATTCCCGGACCACCCGCAGCGTAAAGTTAGTGATCGCAGTCCGCACATCCGGGTTGGCAAAGCTGGCTTTCCAGCCGAAGGGCAGGTTGATAAATTCCCGCCGGTTGAGGCCATTTAACGGATCTACTATGAAGATCACATCCAGGTTGTTCTGGTGGGCAAGGATATACTGGTTGTGAATATCTTCGATCGCTTTTGAGTCGCCATCTGCTGACTTTACAAATTCATTCCAGGGTACTTCCCGTTGCATTAATACTACATTCCCATGCTGACCAATCTTTTTATAAATATCAAAGACTGCCTGCAGGCTGATCTCCGCCGGGGTGGGAAAGAATCCATATGCAGTCTGGTCAGAATCAAAAACTGAGCTTTGGAGAGTCGGGATGGCCGCTGGAACGCTTTGCTGGCAGGCAATCGCTGCAAGTAATAGAATAACCATGAACAAAACGGGTTTTCCAGGCATACTTTAAGAACGAAAAATTAATTTAAGTAAGAACGACTAACTATATTCTTGCACTATTTTTTGAATTTGAAAAGCAATTTCAGATTGTACCCTGTTAGCCCGTTCATCATGTTCCAAGCGGATGTTATCCACGTAGTAGCTCACCTGAAGCTGAACATCGCTGCCGGCAGTACCTTTCATATATACAGTGGGATTCTTCCAGTATTCGGGCAATATTTTGTATTCATGCTGGATCCAATCAAGGAAGTATCTGGTCATGTCGTCCAGGCGCATTTCTGTGTGATCATCGGGATGGTAGATGGTTTTCTTCAATTTTTCCCATTGCTCCAGTAATTGGGAATTTCTGAATTCCCAGAGCCGGACAAGGTTCCAGTGGTCGCTTGGATCCAACCATGGATCAACGCTAATGGACCAGGATTTTGTTAAATTGGAGACTTGTTCAATGTTTGGGTCAACAGGCGAGATGTAATTGCAGAATAGTTCCTGGCGTTCAGTTTCTGTCAGTCCTTTTGCCTCACGGGCTTTTATTCCCCTCACCAGGTTCCTTAGATTTTCTAATAACAAATGAAGTGCAGCGTTTAACTCACCTTCCAGTTCAAGACGAGGAATTACCTGGTCAAGTTGTGTGGCTGATGCTGCTCCCCGGGAGTCCTTTAGTTTTGATTTGTTTCCGTCCTCCCGAATTTTTTCTAACATTACCTTTAATAGTTCAACTTTTTCCTGCATATTGCTGACCAGTGTAGCCGGGTGAGCCATGGCTACCTTTCTTACATTTTCAACCAACGGCTCGATCGGTTTATCGGCAGGTACTCTAATATCGAATGTAAATTTTTGATCCACGGTCGGTTTGGTGATATTGGTAAGCGTAGAAGTTGAAAAGGTAGTATTGGGAACATAGACTGTCGCATGCTCGCTCACAGAATATAACCTGGTGGAGCGCAGCCCCACTCCCTGAACCTCACAAATACGTCCATCAGAAAGAGTGATCAGATCCCCATTCTTAAAAGGAGCCTCAACCAGGAGGCTTAAGCCACTGAAAATGTTGGCAAGAGTGCTTTGCAATGCCAGCCCCAGCACCAACCCGATCACCCCGGCACCGACCAGCACAGAGGTTACATTGAAACCCCATAACGGAAGAATGATCAGACCCGCCCCCAGAACAAGCACTACCGGCCCAAATAAATTTAAAACCGGGATGAGAACATCATCCAGTTTGCTTTCGGTTTTCAAAGCCCACTTGTTTCCGTAATAAACCAGGATGTCTTTGATCACCCGACCAAGAATGTGGGTGATGGTAATGACCACAATGGTGATGGTCAGCAAATTCTGGTAATGTCTGACCACCTCCGGGAGGTTAACCAGATTCAATGTTTGAACTATTCCAAATAGAATTAATAGCAATACAAGCGGACCCCGTAAGATGGCGAAAACAATGTCCTCCAATTCGCCTGGCAATTGACGGGTTACATAGCGGATGAATCTGAGCACGACAAGATTTACAACCAGCGCTGTCGCCAGCCATGCGATGGCATTTAGGACGACGACCACCCACGTATAAGAAAGAAATTCAAACCCAGCAGGAATGACTAACTTGAAACCGAGCAGTGTAAACATGAACGACCTCCGTGCACCACCTTAATTATTATGATAAAGTTTACCCACTATATATACATATTACAAACCATCATATGAGGTTATACGATGTTTTCTAAGTCCATGATTTAGCTTAAATATTCTCGAGGTTGACAGATACTATACCAATCGGTATAATAGCAGGATGATCGATAACCGGAGAGTAATTCTGGATTGTGCACTGCAACTTTTTGCAGTACGCGGGTATGATGCTGTGGGTGTTCAGGAAATTGTGGATGCTGCCGGAATCACCAAACCCACCTTGTACCATTATTTTGGCAGCAAACATGGCCTGCTCGAAGAGGTATTATCTGAGCATTTCGGGTCGTTGAGTAAAGAGGTGGAAGAAGCCGCCCATTATGAAGGAGACCTGGTCCTGACATTGGAAAAGACGACCAGGGCATTCTTTGAATTTTCTTCCAGGTACCCTGTTTTTTACCGCTTGATGCTGTCATTATGGTTCGCTCCAAAAGACAGCGAAGGACAGAAGGCAGTATCCATTCATAATCAGCACTTATTTGAAGTGATCGAGTTTTTATTTTTACAGGCAGTGAATGAACATGGAAATATGCGCGGCAGGCAGATGAATTATGCAGCCACTTTCATGGGGATGATCAATACCTACATCGGGTTGAATTTGAATGGATTTATTCAACTGGATGACAGGTTGGTATACCAAGCGGTTCATCAGTTTATGCATGGAATATTATCCTAATATTTTTTTATCCAAACTATACCTACCGGTATGTATACATAAAAGGACAAATTAATGAATAAATGGTTCGAACAAGCTCTTTTTTATCACATCTACCCGCTGGGATTCTGTGGAGCCCCGGCAGCCAATGATTTCCAATCGCAGCCAGTTTCCCGGCTGGATAAAGTGGGAGATTGGCTGGATCATATTCAGGGCATGGGCTTGAATGCTATATACCTTGGACCACTCTTTGAATCCACATCGCATGGATACGACACCGCGGATTATTACACCGTGGATCGGCGTCTGGGCACGAACGAGGATCTTGCAAAGTTGAGCCGGGATTTGCATAAGCGGGGAATGCATTTAATTCTGGATGGGGTCTTCAACCATGTAGGACGTGATTTTTGGGCATTCAAAGATGTGATCGTATATGGTGAAGCCTCCAGATATAAGGACTGGTTCAGCAACCTGCGTTTTGGCCAGTCCAGCCCATACAATGATCCATTTTCATATGAAAGCTGGAATGGCCACTTCAACCTGGTCAAGCTTAACCTGGATAACCCTGAGGTCAAAGATCACTTGTTCAAGGCAGTAGCGATGTGGATCAGGGATTTTGGCATTGATGGATTAAGGTTGGATACTGCGGATTGTCTGAATATGCAGTTCATCCGGGAATTATCTGCTTTTTGCCGGGGAATCAGACCAGATTTCTGGATGATGGGTGAGGTGATCCATGGGGATTACCGTCATTGGGTGAACGCAAAAGCTCTGGATTCCGTCACCAATTATGAAGCCTATAAGGGATTGTATTCCAGCCATAATGATGCCAATTATTTTGAGATCGCCTTTTCATTGAACCGTCAGTTTGGTGATGGTGGAATATATGAAGATTTATTACTCTATTCTTTTGCTGATAACCACGATGTTGATCGTGTGGCCAGTTCCCTGAAAGATGCATCACATCTGATGCCCCTGTATACCATCCTTTTCACCATGCCGGGCATTCCTTCCATATACTATGGAAGTGAATGGGGCATCACCGGATCAAAAGAAAAGGGCGGCGATGCAGCATTACGACCGGAACTCGATCTGGCAGATTTACAAAATAACCCGGGCAAGGAAAACCTGGTTCCATGGATAAAGTCTCTCACCGATCTGCGCAAACGATCCCAGGCGCTGCACAGTGGAAAATATCGCCAGGTGCATGTTGACCACAGACAGTTTGTATTTGCCCGGTATACAAATGACGAAGTAGTTCTGGTGTGTGTCAATTCTGCCGAAAAGCCTGCGGTACTGCATCTCGACCTTAAGTCTTTTTCGGGTAAGCGATTGCTGGATATGCTTAATCCGGCGATCAGTTTTCAAATTGAAAATGGGAACAGCATAGTCACTTTGGCTCCGAATTCCGGACGAATATTCAAGCTTGAATAAACATTGTTCCTCAATTGAAAGATTAATGGATAAGATATTTCTACAAAAATCAATGGCAAATATTCATTGAATGCTACAATAATTGTATATATTCCAGATGGAAATACATAAAAGGATGACCATGACTACCAGACAGGTTAAGAAGATATTGCACAGCACCCCGACTGTTGAAGGTGCAGGCGTGAACTTGAACCGGGTGTTTGGTTTTGGAAAGACCAGGGATTTTGACCCGTTTTTACTACTGGATGATTTCCGTTCACCCAACCCTGAGGATTACCTGGCGGGGTTTCCCTGGCACCCCCATCGCGGGATAGAAACGATCACCTATATGCTGGATGGCCTCGTTGAACATGGTGACAGCATGGGCAACAAGGGTGTCATCAAACCGGGTGAAGTGCAGTGGATGACTGCCGGCAGCGGGATTATTCACCAGGAAATGCCCAAGGGTGATAAAGTGGGCAAAATGGGCGGATTCCAATTATGGGCCAACCTGCCAGCAAAAGACAAGATGATGGATCCGCGCTACCGGGAAGTTAAAAGTTCGGAAATTCCGGAGGTGCAGCTGCCAGGCGGCGGTGTTGCCCGCGTTATTGCCGGGGAAGTGAACGGAATAAAAGGTCCGGTGAGGGATATCGTTATCGATCCGGCTTATATGGATGTGCGTTTACCTGCCCATGCCAGTTTCAGTCATCCGACAGTTCAAGACCACACAGTATTTTGCTATGTCTATGAAGGATATGGAAAATTCCTACCGCAGGGCACTGCCCTGGCTAAGAATGGCGATCTGGTACTCTTTGAAGAAGGTGATGAAGTCGTCATTTCTGCAGTGGATGAAGTCTTTGAAATTCTTGTTAATATCCGGGAAACCGCTGCATGAGCCGGTAGCCTGGTATGGACCGATCGTGATGAACACCCAGGCGGAGCTTGGATGTTGCAATGCTGGAATTGCGAAACGATACTTTTATTAAATTCAAAGGATAAAACATGACCAGAAAAAATGTTGTAAGTGATAAAGCACCAGCAGCCATTGGCCCCTATTCCCAGGCGATCTGGGCGGGGGATCTTTTGTATCTCTCCGGGCAGACCCCCATTGATCCGCCACTAAAAAAGCTGGTGGAGGGGGATATCAAGGCGCAAACAGCCCAGGCATTTAATAATCTGGAGGCAGTACTCACAGAAGCTGGCTTATCCATGGAGAATGTCATCAAATGCAATGTTTACTTAACATCCATGAGCAATTTCAGCGGAATGAACGAAGTCTACCAGACCCGCTTTCAAGCACCTTATCCGGCTCGCACAACCGTGGCTGTCTTTGAACTGCCTCTTGGAGCATTGGTTGAGATCGAGATGGTGGCAAAAAAATAACAGTTACCCTCTAACGAATATATTACTATGATCCACAAATCCCTCGAACAATAATAGTCAATGATCAAAGAACTCGCCGTCTCTGGCGAGTTTTCTCTTTAGATTCTTAATGATTTTCAATGCGCAATTGGCAAGATATTTGCACTAGATCTACTGATTCAAATACATTAGACCATATGATGCAATTGGAGGTGGACAAATGAGTATTCAGCAATATTCAGTCGAAGTTCAATGCGATTATTGTGATGAAGTCATTCGACTTTCCGGGAAAAGACGAGATGATTCCAATGTTTCCGTCCTGCGGAATAAAATTGAAAGGATGGGTTGGAAGACGACCAACGTCCGTGTAGAAGGAAAGCTGCAAACGATGGATTTTTGTCCGTGTTGCCTTACAGAACATTCTATGGTGTAGGTTTTTGCAAATAGTTTTATAACTATTTTCGAAGTGTAAATACGGTTGCTCCATATTTGCGCTATAACGTGAATTGACGGGATGTCTACCACGAATGGTTTTTTGTCGATATTGAATTGGTAACTTTATATTGACTCGATATTCTCGTTGTGCTATAAATATTCATTATGAATTCTAATTTCTTCCAGCAGCAATTCCAGCAAAGCCAAAGCAAAGCATTTGGGCATTTTGTGTTGCTGAAGAAGGATTAGTTTCATAGAGAACTTTTTTCAAAGACAACCGGGATGCCAATGAGCACCCCGGTTTTTTTTATTGGCGGTTAGTCTAGTGGCAGGACACGAAGCTCTGGACTTCGTAGGTGTGGTTCGAATCCACGACCGCCAGCCTGGAATATTGATGATGGCGGTTGGTCTAGCGGCAGGACACGAAGCTTTGGACTTCGTAAGCGTGGTTCGAATCCACGACCGCCAGCTCAGGAAACAGGAAATGCAAAAGATAAGGTAAGACGGAGTGAACTAAGTCTATCAGACCCGCTTTAAGGTAACTTATCCGGCTCAAACAATCGTCGCGTTATTTGAATTCCCTCCATGAGTATTGTTATGGATGGAGATGGCCTTGAAAAGGTAAACCCTATCCTTGATTATAGTAACCAATAACTTAAAATTATGTGTCTTGTCATAATCACTTCGGTTAGAATATATTAGTAATTCTCATTTCGGAGTGATCATCTATGACTTATCCCATCATACAGCGCGAGCTGACCATACACCTTCATAATTGCAATTGGTACTTGCGTCCCATTGAGGAAAAAAATATCCTGGGGCCAGTGGATTATGGTTGGCATCGTTATCGCCTTTATCCAGATAGCTTCACTTTTGGAGAGGGATTGCTGGCTGGCAGCAGCATCCCCGGATCCCGTCGGCTTGTGTTTTGTGCCTGGTCGCCGCAATGGGAAGGATTTTACACATCCAGCATGGGTGGAGCCGCGTATACTTTTCATGGAGTCGGGGTAAATTACGTGGCTTTAAGGGGAAAGGCTCAAGAAACCAGTGTTCTATTACTTAATCACAAATTTGGTGAAATCCAGATCCGGATGGAGCCAATCAATGTGGAAGCCCTTTGGACCGGTTATGCTGATGCAGAAGGAAGGTCTTTGATCGGTTACTTTGCTCTTCAACAAGCTCTCTTCGATCGATATTCATCAGAATATCCTCAAGGAAAAATACGAATCTGCGCCGTTGGACCAGCAGCCAAATACACACAGGAAGGAGCGATCGGATCCACCCCGGCCAAAAAGGGATTGCTATCTTCAGTAGTAGATTGGGCTGGCCGAGGCGGTTTAGGTTCACGCTTGCTGCAAAATCATAATATTGCAGCGATCATTTTTGGCGGTGAATGGGAGGACCCGGATCTACGGGATTCAGCAGAAATAGACAATTACTTTATGGAACACTTCGGCCAGAAAACGATCCAAACCGATATTGCACTCACGGAAAAATACCGGTACGTGCCGCAATTTGAAACTGGCGGGACTTTTGGCATCAATATGCGTGACTTGAATGAACGAATTCTCAGCTTCAACTACAACAGCATCTACCACTCTGATAAAGAACGGCTTGAGCAACACAAAAATTTCATCCTGGACCACTACTTAGAACAGTTCAACGAAGAAACCATTAAACCGAAGCATTTTCAACACTGCGGTGAGCCCTGCCCGGTCGTTTGTAAAAAGATGAAGGATATTTACAAGAAAGATTATGAACCGTATCAGGCACTTGGACCGCAGATCGGAGTTTTCGATCAACGGGCAGCCGAAAAGATCAACGACTATGCTGATGCCATGGGCTGCGACGCAATACAGACAGGCGGCACATTGGCCTGGATAATGGAGCTTGTCGCACAGGGACAAATTCCGCCTGAGGATTTTGGTTTTCCGCCCAAAAATGAGATGAAATTTGATTTCGCGTCCAGTACGAATGACTTTGACCTGGTGATGGACAGCTCCAAAAATGCAGATTATGCGCATGCCGTGTTGGAGACTATATTATTAAATCCGAAGTGTGAGATTTTTCGAAATGGCATCCGCTCTGCAGCCAAGGCTTTGGATAAACGTTACGGGATCAGAAGTATTGACAGTGCAGTTTATATTCCGCATGGCGAAGATGGACATATGGTTCCGAATCAGTACTGGGTGGCAGGTATGTTGAGCCCGATGCCGATGATGGGTAAGTATTATGTCTATTATGAGGGAAAGTTCATGCCTCCATATGAATTAGGGCGTAAAAACGTGGAACGCATGACTTATGAACTTTTCAGCGATAACAGTGGTATTTGCCGCTTTCATCGTAAGTGGGCTGAGTCGATCACTGACGAAATCCTGTGCGCCCATTATGGTTTGGATGTAAATTACAAACATCACCAGTTTGAACTCGCTAAATCGATCCATACAGACGAGTCGCCGAAAAGCGTTTACTGGGAAAGCAGCCGGGTGGCAGACCTGATCTTTTCCGGCCTTGAACAGTGGGAGCTGTATGGACTCAAAGACCCCATTCTGCTGGATTGGTTAGCACGCTTCCGGGAAGACAGATCCGCCGCAGCCCTGGCCTGGTGGAAGGAAGTGCTGCGTGGAATTCAAGATGCCTTCATTGATGGAGCGGATAAGATCGCTGATGTGCTTACTCCAGGTCAAGTAAAGAAAACTTAGTTGTTAATTCAGAAATATAAGTAAAGCGCTAGGAAAGTATTTATTTCAATCCTAATTGCTGGCCTTTTTCCAGCAATTCAATGGATTCCTTGATCCGTTTATATTTCGTTTCCGGACGTTTGGCCGAGATGATCCACAGGATGAACTGCTTTTGAAATGTGGATTTCAACTGATGGAAATACTTTCTAGCCGGTTTATTTTTCTCAAGGGCATCTTCAAATTCAGGTGGCATTTCTATTTGAGGTCGAGGTTGATATGTCTTTTCCCATTGACCATTCTTTTTGGCTGCTTCAATTTTGGCCAGGCCAATCTCTGTCATCCGCCCGGAGTTGATCAGCTTTTCAATCCGTGCCTTATTTGAGGCAGACCACTTGCTGTTATCGTTACGGGGCGTAAATTTCCGGGCATACTGCTCCTCATCGATCTTTTTGATGATGCTGTCGATCCACCCGAAGCATAAGGCTTCAATCACAGCGTCTTCGTAGTCGATCGATGGCTGTCCGGATCCTTTTTTGTGGAACACCAGCCAGACACCGGTTGACCGATCATGATTTTTTTGCAGCCATTCCCGCCATTCTGCAGGAGTTTTGGAGTAGTTAAATTCCATGGGAATCACCCTTTTTTGTTCATGTGAATCACTCAATATACAATTATCTACAATTTTCCGAAATCTATATTATATTTTCTCTCATAAACCAAATATAAGCCCTGTAGTTTTTTAACGGAAGAAAAGTCAGGACAAAAATGATATTATATTTTATGGATTTATTAAAGAAATCGAAGTGTTATATTATTAAGTACTGTTATTTGGCGATCTTTAGCTGGGCATTTCTCTTATTATCCATGTCATCATTTTAGGTCAAGTCGAGCATTGGGAAAAATATAATTATGAAGACAAAACTTACTAATCTCTTTGTGGAATTTTTTCAAAGTGAACAAGCATCTGGAGTAATTCTGATCGTATGCACAATAATATCGATCACTCTTGCTAATTCCTTTTATGGCAAGGGTTACCTGGATTTCTGGCAAACTAAAGTTGGATTTGAAACAAGCAGCATTACATTGAAATTTACCGTCGAACACTGGATAAACGACGGGTTGATGGCTATATTTTTCCTGCTAATTGGGCTTGAAATTGAAAGAGAACTTTATATCGGAGAATTATCCGACTTAAAAAATGCGAACTCTCCCCATATTTGCTGCAATCGGAGGTATGTTAATTCCTGCTGTACTTCATTTTATATTCAATCGGGGAACATTAACCCAGGCAGGTGTTGGCATTCCAATGTCAACCGATATTGCTTTTGCGCTCGGGGTGCTTGCTCTCCTGGGTGGTAGAGTGCCAATATCACTAAAAGTATTCCTTACTGCCCTTGCCATTATTGACGACCTGGGTGCGATTGTCATTATTGCCCTGTTTTATGTAGGCGATTTCTCGTTACTGTATTTTTTGTCAGCTTTGGGGATTTTTGCAGGGTTATTGATTCTAAATCGGCTACATGTAAACTGGCTTCCTTTTTACATCATTCCTGGAATCATCATGTGGTACTTTATGCTTAAATCTGGTATCCATGCATCCATAGCAGGAGTTCTCCTGGCTTTTGTTATTCCATTTGCAGGTGGTAATGAAAATTCTCCATCATATAAGTTAGAACATTTTATAAATAAACCTGTTGCCTTTATCGTCATGCCGCTATTTGCGCTTGCCAATACCGGTATCGTTCTGACAGGAAACATGATGGGAGGTTTAATAACCTCAAATAGCCTAGGAATTTTTTCCGGGTTGTTTATTGGTAAACCGTTGGGTATTGCATTGTTTAGTTTCCTGGCCGTAAAGACTGGCATCTCTCAATTACCAAATGAGGTGAATTGGAAGCATATCATCGGCGCTGGTTTCCTGGGTGGTATCGGATTTACCATGTCGATTTTTATAACTTTAGTGGCTTTTGGGAATCTTGAAATCATCCAAAGTTCAAAGATCAGTATTTTGCTTAGTTCCCTTATGGCTGGGACTGTAGGTTTTATCATTTTGAAAAGTGTAACAACCAAATCAGTTGAGACAGTAGAAAACCCAGATATGTAAACGGTCAATAAGAGGTTCTGAAAAGTTAATAAGGTTTTCAGCATTTGGGGGATTAATCCTGATGTTTGAAAGTTATGCGTATATGGTGGGATACGTATTATTTCAAGAGCTCATGGAAACAAATCAAAGCCGAAGGCGAAGTTATCCGTTTTGCGCTAGATTGCGGTAATCATTCTAAGATTCTGTAAAAAAGAATATATATTACTTGGGGCATGACCACATCCAATTCTATCGCGAAGATCTCATATAATCAGTCAAGAACATATATAATTATTTGATAGAAATCCAGAGTTTATTTTAAATATGACGCAGCTTTACCTGGTTTTCAGCAGGAAAAAAAGGAGATCAAAATGCACGTTCAAGATTGTATGAAAAAAAGGGTATTTTCGATCAGTCCGACCTCCCCTCTATCGGACGCTATTAAGCTTTTCGTGTCCAAGCATATTGGCACTTTGCCAGTAATTGACGCCAACGGTAAACTCATTGGCCTTTTGCTCTTACGTGATATCATCGGGCTTGTTTTGCCTGATTTTCTAAAACTAATCGGTGATATCGATTTTGTGCATGAGTTTGGAGCAATTGAAGAACATGTGCCATCACATGAGACATTAATGCAGCCTGTCAGCAATTTAATGCACCCGCCTGTCTCAGTCGAATCGGATTGCGGCCTGGTCCGTGCTTTCTCGGTATTAAACAAGGAAGGAATTCTTGATCTCCCGGTTGTAGATGTGCAAAATGTCCTGGTAGGGATCGTATCATCAATAGATATTGGTACAGCGTATATTACCAATTGGAATGTTACCCAGGGAGGAATCGAATGACCGCCGGGATCGTTGCCTTTATTATCTTTGCCGGCACTCTTTATCTCATCTTTTCTGAAAAGTTAAATCGTTCCATAGCATCTCTGGCTGGAGCTGTATTGATGCTGGTTGCCGGGCATCTGTTTGGGTTTTATAGTGAAAAACAAGCAATTGAATCCATCGATGCGCACACGATCGGTCTCCTGTTCGGGATGATGGTGCTGGTGGCATTGCTAGAGCCAACTGGATTTTTCCAATATCTGGCAGTCATGGCGGGTAGAGCCTCGAAAGGAAAACCGGTACGTTTGCTTGTCATCCTCGGTGCTATTACCACTTTGCTTTCCATGTTCCTGGATAATGTCACAACGGTTGTACTGATTGCACCAGTAACAATTTTGATTTGTGAAATTCTGGGGATTAATGTAACACCATTCCTGATCTCAGAAGCGCTATTATCCAATACGGGTGGTATCGCTACTTTGGTGGGTGATCCGCCAAACGTTCTGATTGCATCTGCATCAGGACTGACATTTATCGATTTTATTACTCATTCTTTACCTTTGATAGCTATTGTTTGGATCGTTACATTGTTTTTATTGCGATACTTATTCCGGACGGAGTTAGCGGTAGTCCCGGAAGATACAGATTCGATTATGAGCCTGAATCCGAAAGCAGCTCTGGTTGATCAGAAAACTGCCAGGAAGGTATTGGCAATTTTAGCCGGGGCGGTCCTTCTTTTCTTCCTTCAAAAACTTCTTGGGGTCAGTCCTTCCTTTATTGCCCTGCTGGCAGCATCATCTGCATTAGCCTGGGTTCGTCCTGATATCCGAAAAACCCTTGAAAAGATTGAATGGAGTGTCCTGGTATTTTTTATTGCATTGTTTATTCTGGTCGGCGGTTTGGAAGCAGCCGGATTATTAAAATTGTTCGCAAACTTGATATTGAAATTGAATAATGCTAATCCGATCATTCTCAGCGTCGGATTACTGTGGCTGGTCGCTGGCCTTTCAGCTATTGTGGATAATATTCCAATGACCATTGCATTGATCCCGGTTATTCAAAGCCTGCAAGCATCCGGAATGAATGTTACCCCACTCTGGTGGGCTCTGGCTTTTGGTGCGGGATTGGGTGGTAATGGAACCATTATTGGCTCAACAGCGAATGTTGTGGTTGCATCTTTATCAGAGCGCACACGAACACCAATTACATCAGCATTATGGAATAAACGTGGTTTACCTGTCATGCTGGTCGCATTGGTTGTAACAACAATACTTTTTATTGCGGCATTTCGATATTTTTCTTAAGTCGGCTTTGTGAGAAATGATTGGTGATTTTTCATGTATAAGAGGATTTTTAACGAATTATTGGTTTACAAAAAATATGTAAAATTGTTGTTATAATATTTTTGAGGAACTAAATGAGAGTTTCGAGTTTTCAGCTTAAATGTCTTCAAATGAGATGGATCACCGATCCCCCAACTAGGATGGGAAAATTAAAGTTGGGAGATTTTCTTGGCTCCAAAATAAACGCTTGGCTTACTGGAGCAATTCTCCCCCAGCTTGCATCTTATTCATTTTCATATTCTATATGGTGTTGAGATTTTTTCTTATAGAACATCCAAGTATTGAATGATAGAGAGCAGCTGGATAAGCTGCTCTTTTATTTTTTGGAGGTCCTATGAGCAAAACAGTTGTTGCAGTTTCATTGGGGGAATGGATACATGTTGCTGGAGTTATAAATCTCATATGGTTAGTTGAGCATGCAAGTTGGCTCTCAGGGTATAACAGCCGATACAACAATACAGCCACGAATAAATGTATTGGTGGAGGGGTCAATTATTAACCTTGAGTCAAATCGCAAAATGGCAGATATAAGTAATTGGACCCTTTGAATAAAGCCGCCAGGCTGCTTTCATAAAAAAGGAGTAAATAATGAACAAGGAAATAAGATTCACGGTAATTGGAGCAGGAAATGGTGGAAAAGCCATGGCTGCTCACTTGGGAATGATGGGTTTCTCCACCACTTTATACAATCGCACTTCAGAACATGTCGAAGCGATAAAGCAACTCGGGGGTATTGATCTTACAAGCTATGATGGGGGTCCAAATGGCTTTGGGAAATTATCCTGTGTAACTTCTAATATGGAAGAAGCTCTCCAAAGTGCAGAAATGATTATGGTAGTAGTTCCATCATCTGCGCATGGAGATATTGCCAGGGCATGCGCTCCATATTTAGTGGATGGTCAAATTGCTGTTTTACATCCCGGTCGAACTTGTGGAACCATTGAATTTGTAAAAATTCTCAGAGACATGGATTGTAAAGCGGATGTGACAGTCGCTGAAGCAGAAACTTTCATTTATGCTTCACGCTCAGATGGGCCAGCCCAATCCAGGATATTCAGAATAAAAGAGGCTATTCCAATAGCCGCACTTCCGGCTACAAGAAACAGGTTGGTGCTGGATGTGATCCACGAAGCGTTTCCAGAATATATCGATGGTGGAAATGTGCTGCAAACCGGGCTTAATAATATGGGAGCAATATTTCATCCGGCATTGTCAATTTTAAACTCCGGTTGGATCGAATCGACTCATGGCAATTACCAGTTTTACATTGACGGCGTCACCCCATCCGTCGCTCGCGTCCTTGAAGCACTGGATCGTGAAAGAGTCACCGTTGCTTCAGCATTAGGAATACGCGCACGCACTGCTTTGGAATGGCTCAAGCTATCATATGATGCAACCGGAGAAGATTTAAATGATGCAATTCACAACCAACCTGGATACTATGGCATTAAGGCTCCCCCAACATTGAATCACAGGTATATCTTTGAAGATGTCCCGATGAGTCTTGTGCCAATTGCATCGCTTGGTCAACGATATGGCGTCTCAGTTAAGGCTATGGATTCCATAATCCGGCTTTCATCGATTATTCACAGAACTGATTATTGGCGCAAAGGTCGCACGATTGATAAGCTTGGTATCGATAACCTAAGTGTTAGTGAACTTACAGCATATGTAAATGAAGGTATCAGTGACAATATCAATTAATAAAAAGTGATCATAAGTAATTGATTTGATTCACATTGCTTTTTGGGCATTATTTATGAAGAAAGGAATAACATGGCAGGGATAGCAGGGATTGCAAGTGCAAATAAAAACGAGTTAGTTTCTCAGATGCTGAATAAAATGAATCACCGTGGTTCAGCATGGCAGGAAATTGTCAATGTGAAACAGACAACCATAGGTATGAATGGTTTGAAGATCCAAGAAAAAGATATGTTTACCCTAAAGGGTAAGGGATTGGCAAAAGATGGCTTTGTACCAGGCCGTTTTGCTCAAGCCCAGGCCTTTGAGCAAGGTTTCTTACTTAAAAGAGATCCTCTCGGTGCAGCTCCCCTTTATTATGGCTGGTCAAAACAAAAAGAATTCTGTTTCGCCTCAGAAGTGAAATCTTTGATGTTGGCTACCAACGATATTCACGAATTTCCACCAGGTTTCCACTTCAATGGCAGCGAATTCGAATCGTACTATAAATTGGAGGTTAAACCTTCGATAAATGAAGCGTCAGATGTCGTGGCGAAAGAATTAAGGCGTAGATTAGAAAAGTCAATAGAAAAATGTATTGGTGATGGAAATGTTGGTGCATGGTTATCTGGAGGATTGGATTCCAGTATCATGGCTGCCCTGGCTCGACGTAAGGTGGACAAACTTCATACATTTGCAGGTGGATTGCCAGATGCGCCAGATTTGTTGTACGCCCGACAAATGGCAGATTATATCAAGTCAGACCACCATGAGGTTATAGTTGAACTTTCTGAAATACTTCAAGTTTTGCCCGATGTGATCTATTTCCTGGAATCATTTGATGCTCTCCTGGTTCGTTCCAGTATATTAAACTTTCTTGTTGCGAAATCAGCATCTCACTTTGTTCCAGCTGTGTTTTCTGGCGAAGGAGGCGACGAACTATTTGCAGGTTATGATTACCTCAAAGAATTGACGGTAAATGACCTTTCCGGGGAGTTAATCGATCTCACAGGCCGATTGCATAATACGGCATTACAAAGAGTAGATCGTAGTGCATCAGCAAATGGAACCATACCACACGTGGGTTTCCTTGATCCCGATGTTGTTGAGTACGCTCTGCAAATCCCTCCGGAATATAAAATACTTGATGGTGTGGAAAAATGGATCCTGCGGCAAGCGGTAAAGGATATTCTTCCAAATCAGATTTTAAACCGAACAAAAGCAAAATTCTGGGAGGGAGGTGGTTTTCTTGACCTTATTGAAAAGTATGCAGATGAGGAAATCAGTAATAATGACTTCAACAATGAACGCAACCTGCCAAATGGGTGGAGGCTAAATACAAAAGAAGAATTGTTTTACTATCGCATTTTCAAGGAACATTTCGGCTATTTGGGTGATCTTTCTTGGATGGGTAGAACAAAGGGAGCACCTAATTCATAGCATATTGGGCGGGCTGAACCCTGGTGTTTTGCAGGGTCAACCCGCCGTGTATTGGTCGATTACAATTCACCCCACAAAAAAATTACTCCCCCTCCACAATCTTGATCTCATCCTCGGTCAATCCATAAAGCTCGTACACCAGCCGATCGATCTGTAGTTATAGGTTGGGTAGGATTGCCAGCCCGGAACCAGACAATGATTGTCGCCCTGAGCGAAAGCGACACCTGCGCTGCACGCATGTGCATTAGGGTCTCTACCCCCCGCTAAGAGATCCTTCGCAAGCGCAGGATGACAGGATTCCGATGGATTGGATCTCTTGCGTCAGGCGAGCAGACAGATTTCGCCTCATCCCTCGACAGGCTCGGGAATCGGCTCTATACGACCTACTGGTTCTACCAGACTCGGTGATCAAAAATCTCTGCTTGTAATCCTCCGCATCTCCCGCTATACTGATAAATGGCAGGTGGTTTTACCAGATCTGCCGACCCCAAGGAGAACCATGATACCTTCCCTTGAACCATTGCGTGTCAGCAACCTGAAAGATGCCTGCGTACTGCGGCTGGAAGAGTTGATCCTCTCCGGCGAGCTTAAAACCGGTGAGCGTCTGCCCTCCGAACGCGACCTGGCCATGCGGTTGAACATCAGCCGGCCTGTCTTGCATGAAGCGCTGGTGGAACTGGCAGCCAGGGGTCTGGTTTCCATATTGCCGCGCCGCGGGGTGGTGGTCAACGATTACCGCAAGACCGGCTCGACCGCCATCCTCTCTTCCCTGCTTACCTACAACAACGGACAGCTTGACCCGAAATTCATTGACAGCCTGTTGGCCATGCGCCTCCTGTTGGAAGTGGAAGCGGCTGCCCTGGCAGCCAAACATGCCACCAAAGAACAGGTGGCTGAGCTGCGTGAACTGACCGGGATCAAGATGGAATTTGCCGGGGGTGAGATCCAATCGCTCACCGCGCTGGATTTCGACTTCCACCTGCTGATCGCCATCGCTTCGGGCAACCTGATCTATCCGCTGATCATCAATTCATTCAAAAATGTGTACACCCATTTCACGGGGGAATTCTTCCGGTTGTGCAAGGATGAAAAAGTGTTCCGGGAAGTATCCCAATTCCAGCACCGTTTGGTGGATGCCATATCCAGAAAAGACTCATCCGAGGCTTCCCATGTGATGCGGGAGATGCTGCTGCATGGCGAAAAGCATTTGAAAGGATTGATAAATGACAATTCAAAATGATCTGACCAAACATTATTCACTCAAGCAGCCTCAGAATCTATCCGAGCGGGTGCGCTGGCTGCGGGATTACTACTTTGAAGGCGTCAAGCGCAAATGGAACAATGAATTCACCGCCTGGACGACCGGCACCCCCTGGGATTTCCAGTTCAATGAAATGACCTTTTACATCGTGCCCGAGACCTACTTTTACATTCCCACTTTTCGCTCTTCTTTCAATCAAAGTGCCAAAAAGGTGAAACTGGATCCTGATTTCTGGTCATGGAGCCTGCCGGAACGGCGCGCCTGGTTTGTGCGCGAGGTGATGGTGAACTATCTCCCCAAAGAGGTGCTGCCTGGTGACCTGATCGCCGGCGCGCGCTTTAATGTGATGACCTCTGCCTGCCTGACAAAACAGGAGGCGGCAGACTATGACAAGCACATTTATGGAAAAAAAGGTGCCCGGGCAGCCATGCTCTGGTACCACAATCACGGCTTTGGCAACACCGGCGCCACCAGTGGACACCTCATCCCCGGATATGACGTTGTGATCCGGAAGGGTTGGCGCGGTATCCACGAAGACCTGACAAAAATATATAAGAATTTATCTCCGGTTGCTTCAAAGGGAAAGCCGGGCGCCCAGCTCCGAGCCATGCTGACATCATCCAGCATGGCTCGAGATCTGGCTTCAGAATACCGGAAAGTGCTGCTTTCGCAGGCAGAAGTTGCGGAGACTCCACAACGAAAAACCGAACTGATGCAAATGGCTGAAAACCTGACGCGTGTTCCGTGGGAAGCTCCATCCAACTTCTGGGAGGCAGTCCAATCCCTGTGGCTGACCCATATGCTGGTCATGTCAGACGAGAATTATCCCGGCCCGGGAGTATCCTTCGGGCGGCTCGACCAGTACCTGTATCCCCTGTGGCAGAAGTCACTGGATGAAGGCATGGACCGCGAGTTCGGCAAGGAGATTTTAAAGTGCTTCTGGGTGCATTGCAACACTGCCTACGATGCGATGATCCACACCGGCGGCAACCAGGGTATTACAGCCGGCTATGGACAGTTGTTCACCCTTTCAGGCATGGGTGCAGACGGCAAAGATATGAGCAACGATCTCACTTTCGCGCTGCTGGAAGTGATCGACGAGATGACGCCCATCCTGGAACCAAAACCGAATGTGCGCCTGCATCGCAACACACCTGATAAAGTGCTGGATAAAGTGGTGGAAATGATCGCCTCCAGCCAGGGAGCGCCTTTCCTGCTGAATTTTGACGAACGTTCGATGGCAGGCATGATGCTGGAAGCGCGTAAAGCGGGTGTCGAGAAACTGATCAACGCGAACAACGTGTTCGATTATGCCCAGGTCGGCTGCCTGGAGAATACCATGCCCGGCAATGACCGCTCGGGGACTGTGGATAACAACCTCAACCTGCTCAAAGCGGTGGAGTTTGCATTGACCGGCGGATATGACCTGAATCCATTCATCGATCCGCTGACCGGCAAGGCGGAAGCGACCGGCCTGATCGGTGCGGACACCGGAAAGCCGGAGAGTTTTGCCACCTGGGATCAATTCTGGCAGGCATATTGCCGCCAGACGCGCAGCATCATCCAGCGCAGTGTGGACGTTTATGAACTGTCTGAATCTCTGCGGGCGCGCTACTTCCAAACGCCGTACCTCTCCTGCCTGGTCAAAGGCTGCGCCGAATCCGGTAAGGATATCAACGAAGGCGGAGCAGAGCTTGGCTTTGTGACCATCGAAGCGGTGACATATGCCACCACAGTCGATTCGCTGCTGGCAGTGAAATACCTGGTTTATGACAAGAAAATCTGCACCATGACCGAATTAGTCCAGGCGTTGAAAGACAACTGGGTGGGGCATGAAAAGCTCCAGGCCATGGCGGTGAATAAAGCCCCCAAATATGGCCGGGATGATGATGCAGCCGATGAAATGGGTAAACAGGTCATGGAACTCTGGACTGAAGAGACCTGGAAACATCAAGACAAAATCGACCGGCCGGCAGTTCCGACCCGGTATGTTAAGCTGGAATTACTGGATCGCCTATGCCAACATCCTGCCAGCCAGCCCGGATGGCCGGGCGAGAGGCAAGTTCCTCTCGAATGCCATCTGCCCATCCAACGGTGCAGACCTGAACGGCCCGACAGCCAATGTGAATTCAGTCGGAAAAGTCATGGGCGGCAAAGCACCGGATGGCAAAGGTGATTGGGAAGATTACCTGAATATGCTGCCAAATGGCTGCAGCCATACGATCACATTCAATCCGTCCATTCTAAGGGATGTGGAACACCGGGAGAAATTCAAAGCTTTCCTCCGCGGATACATCGAAAATGGCGGCAGCGCTCTGCAGGTCAACATGCTGGATGCGGATATGCTGCGGGATGCCCAGAAACACCCTGAGAATTACAGGCACCTGCTGGTACGCATCACCGGTTATAACGCCTACTTTACCACGATCGGTAAAGAACTGCAGGATGAGATCATCGCCCGTGAGAGCCACAACATGCAGTAAACAGTCATGAACCAAACCAGCACCGATCTTCTCACCGGAACCATTCTCCATCTACAGCGGTTATCCACTGAAGATGGTCCGGGGATTCGCACCACCGTATTCTATAAAGGCTGCCCGCTCAATTGCACCTGGTGTCATAACCCTGAAAGTGTTTCAATCCAGCCTCAAGTACAGTGGGTGGGAGTGCACTGTATTGGCTGCCACACCTGTATCGAAGTCTGTCCGCAGCACGGATTGTCTGTGAAGCCAGAGGGTATTCACCGTGATCGGGAGTTATGCACAGCCTGCGGCACCTGTGTGGATGCTTGCCCTTCGAATGCCATGGAAATGCTCGGGAAGCAGGTCACTCCGGCTGAGCTGGTGGATGAACTATTAAAGGATCGGGCATATTTTGAGAAATCCGGCGGGGGAGTGACACTATCAGGCGGCGAGCCCACCCTGCAACCCGCATTTACATTGGAATTATTAATGCAATTAAAACTACAAGGCATCCAGACCGCCCTGGATACCTGTGGATTATGTTCACAGGATACACTTGCAGATCTATTACCTTGGGTGGATGTCCTGTTGTTTGATTTGAAACTCGCTGATTCAACTCAGCACAAAGCATGGACTGGCGCAGGCAACGAACGCATTCTGGACAACCTGAAATGGGTTTGCGATCAGGTCGGAGAGGCTTTCCCTTCCCTTCAGTTATGGGTCAGAACACCCTTGATCCCGGGGGCAACCTGTACGCACGAGAATATCGCGGGAATTGGAAGTTTGCTCTCGCGATATGCGGGGAATGCACTCGAGCGCTGGGAATTGTGCGCTTTTAACAACCTGGGACGGGACAAATATTCCCGGCTGGGAATGGAATGGCAATTTGCCAATGAACCACTGATGACGCACGTCCAACTGGATGAGGCGTTGAAGTGGGCGCAGGCCAGCTTTACCTACCCTGACCGGGTCTTTGTGACCGGATCGTCCAGGGTATCCAATCAATCATAGGAAGGTGCTTATGACCGCGGATAGATACCCCAATAAACAGTTTTCCAGCCAGGATATTGTTGACCTGATGCCTGCCATGAAAGTGGGGGTACTGGCGACGGTCAACCCGCAGGGATTACCGCACCTCACTCTGATCACCACCCTGATGGCCAGTTCACCCGAAAGAGTGGTGTGGGGGCAGTTCATGGAAGGTGTCAGCAAGGAACACATCAAATCCAATCCGAAGACCGGCTTCTTCATCATGAGTCTGAACAAGGAATTCTGGCGCGGGAAGGCGAACTATGACCACCCGGCAAAAGATGGAAAGGATTACGATTTTTACAACAACACACCCCTATTTCGGTATAACTCTTATTTTGGGGTGCATACCGTCCATTACATGGATCTCGTTGAACACAGCGGCAAACATCCGCTGCCGATGAACCAGATCATCTTCGCGGCAGTCAAGACGATGATCGGCCGCACCCTGTCAGGCAAACGCTCAAAAGTGGTGGTGTTGAACCCATGGACTCAGGCGTTCTTCACCAAGCTGGATAACCTGAAATACCTCAGTTATGTCGGTGCGGATGGCTACCCGGTCATCATTCCGCTCATCCAGGCTCAGGCGATGGATGCAGAACACCTGGCTTTCTCACTGGGTGCATTCGGCGATGAGATCGCTGAGATTCCAGTAGGTGCAGATATTGCCGTATTTGGCATGGCTTTGACCATGGAAGATGTGCTGGTGCGCGGGAAATTCCTGGGTGTGCAAAGGCTCGCCGGGTTGAAGTGCGGGGTAGCCAAAGTGAACTGGGTCTATAATTCCATGCCGCCCACACCAATGCAGATCTATCCCGAAGTTGCTTTATCTCCTGTTACAAAATTCTAGTCATTCACCTGTCTGCGCTTCATGACGGGATACTAATATCACAATTTGGGAGGGAATATGTCTGACTATGATGTTGTGGTGATTGGTGCAGGTTTAGGCGGTTTAAGCTCCGGAGCGTTGCTGGCCAGCCAGGGACGCAAAGTGCTGGTACTGGAGCAGGGGGAAAGAATTGGCGGGTGCTGCTCCACATTCGAGCGGGATGGTTACCATTTTGACACCGGCGCATCCATTGTGGAGATCATACAACCCATGCAGCGCGCTTTTAAAATGATGGGCACAACCCTGGAGGAGGAGGTCGACCTGATCAATTGTGATCCGGTGATGACTTCCATATATAAAGACGGCTCCCATGTCACTTACCCGTTATCCGCAGCGAAAACCGGCGAAGTGATTTCCGCCATCGATGCGGATGATGGTAGGCGTTGGAAAGATTTTGTAGCCTATATGGATGAACTGCTGGAGGTGACACTCAACACCTTTTTCAGTGAACCGGTCAGCACCATGGCCGACATGATCAACATTATCCGAAAAGATCCACGCTTTGTGAAATTCCTGCCGGCTTTTGTTTCCAGTTACCAGGATGTGCTTCAGAAATACTTTAAAAATGAGACTGTATTAAAAACCATGGGTTACCAGTCCCTTTACCTCGGATTGCCGCCGGCCCTTGTGCCGGGTGCATTTGCGCTGCTGGTTTATTCCGAACATACCGGCATCTATTATCCGCGCGGCGGGATGATCAAGATCCCGGAGGCGTTGCAGCGGGTGGGTGAACGCTTTGGGATGCAGGTCAGGCTGAAGACCGCGGTGGAAAAAGTGATCATGGACGGCAGACGTGCCCGTGGGGTTGTCCTGGAAGACGGAACCCAGATCACCGCGAAGGTGGTGGTATCCAATATCAACGCGCGGACCCTGTACCTGAATATGATCGGAGAGGAATACCTGCCGCCACTGGCTGCTCGCGGTATTAAAAGCTACGCTTACTCAAAGGCAGTGCCCATGATCTATCTGGGCTTAAAGGGCAAGCCTCAACTGGAAGGACATCACAGTGTGATCGCTGCTTCTCCTGAAGACATCAACCAGTACTGGTGGAATTATGTGGATAAAGGCAAGCTGCTGGATGAAAATGTCGGGCTGATCTGCTGGCCTACTTATTCAGATCCATCCCTGGCGCCGAAAGGCAAACATGTGGTCAACTTAATACCTGAAGGATTTTATACCTTGAAGGATACCAACTGGGTGGATGAGAAGCCGCGCTTCCTCGAGCGGACTTTGGAATACTTTTCGAAGACTGCGGTCCCGGGCTTGAAAGACCTGGTGGAAGTGGTGGATTGCTCAACTCCCCTCGATTATGAGCAGCGCTTGAGACTGCCGGAAGGCGCGATCTACGCGTTCCAGGAAGATCTGACAGCCCAGGCTGTGTTCCGACCGGCAGCACGTTCCAGAGTGGTGGATGGGTTATACCTGACGGGGGCATCCACACATCCGGGCGGCGGCGTTCCAACGACCATCGCATCGGGCATCATTGCCGCCAATTTGATCAATAAATACGAGCAGTAAGGAGGTAGATCATGTTTATTACCCTTCGGAAAATCAGGGTCATTATTACGATCCTGGGGTTAATTGCCCTGGGTGGGTATCTCTGGTACAACAGCCTGGACGAGAGCCATAAGCGGACTGTATCCAATTTGGTCAAACAGATCCCAGATCTGCCTGGCAGGTATGCAATCTGATTCTCAGCTACATCATGTACAATGAATTAATTGACTGGAGTTAGCAGATCAAAGCTGACTGATCAGCATCAAGCAAACCTCCTGTCAGGGATTCTGAATATATTAACAAGACCAACCAGTATAGCTGCATCTGCTGGTTGGTCGTCAGGCGTTTATATTCCGGAGGTGTCATGAACTATCGAATTGCGGTTGAAGACATGGAACCAGATCATTGGATTGCCTGGGTACTCGATCTGCCTGGTTGTTACAGCTCAGCGAAGACTTCATCAAAAGCCATCAGCCAGGTGCCATTTAATATTTCACGGTATTTTTCGTGGATATCCAGTTATGACAGCGACCTACTTATACCCAGAGAACCAGTCAAGATCGAGATCATTGAGTCCTTTAAGTCATTTCAAAGTACTGAAGATCCCGATTATATTGTCAATGCTTTCTTTGAAGACGATAAACACCCGCTTGAATACTGGGATGTTGTGATCGGGCAGCGCCTATTGGACTGGTCACGAAGCGAATTCATTAAAGTCATTCAAAATGTAGATGAAACCAGGCTAAATCTACCCATTCCAAATGAAACCCGCGGATCGATTGCCGGAATAATTGATCATATTGCCGGTGCTGAAAATTGGTACTTCAGTATGCTCGGGCTTTCGACTAAAGCGTGATGCATTGTCAGAAAAACATCAAGAGAAGATGGTTCAGGTACGCCAAAACACAAAAACACAATTATGGAAGCTGATTGGCGATGCTCAGATCACAGAGAAGAGAGGGGAGCTGTGGTCCGCTCGAAAAATACTCAGGCGGACTCTCTGGCATGAACAAGACCACACCCAACACATCGAACAATTATTAAGATCTATATAACCAGCAGGCCACCTTATGTTCGGAGCGGGGTTCAAATTCCGGAGGAACTTGCACATCACAGAGTCCCTGTATGATCTTAGGGCAGCGGGGATGGAATCGGCACCCTTTAGGGGGTTTGATCAGGTTTGGCGGCTCTCCCAGGGGTATTTCTTTTAATACCTTGGCATTTTCGCCATTCGGATCAGAGGTGGCTGCAAGAAGTGCCCAGGTGTATGGATGGGAGGCATTCTCAAGGAGATCATCAACCCTGGCTTTTTCAACGATCTGACCTGCATACATGACAAAAATCCGTCTGGAAAAGTAGCGAACAGTTGATAGATCGTGAGTAATGTAGATCACGGCCAGGTGCCTTTTCTCCTGAATACTGCGCAGGAGTTTTAATATCTCCACCCGGACCGAAGCGTCCAACATGGAAACTGGTTCGTCTGCAACAATAAGTTTTGGCTCCAAAAGCATGGAACGGGCAATAATAATTCTCTGTTGTTGTCCACCGCTTAGCTGATGCGGATATTTCTGTAAAAAATCTTCAACTGGAAAGACTTTTACTTCCTCCATTGCTTTCCGAATGCGGTCCATCCGTTCTTTAGGATCCTTAATTCCATTGATGATCATGGGCTCAGAGAGAATCTTGCTCACATTCATAAATGGAGCCATTGCTCCATAAGGATCCTGCTGAATGTACCCCACTTTAGCCCGGAATTTATGCATTTCTACACGATCCATCTGACCAATGTTCATGCCATCGAAGGTGACCTTTCCACTGGTAGGACGATTGATGCCCAGAATGGTCTTCATTAAACTGGATTTTCCACAACCGCTCTCACCAACTATTCCAATTGCTTCACTGTTATAAAGGTCAAAACTTACACCATCCACGGCATGGACGTGGCCGGATACGCCAAATCCAAATCGTCTTAATTCAAACCATACTTTGAGATCCTGTATGGATAGAAGGATCTCATTATTCAAATTCTCAAAATTTTCAGTCATATCAGTTATGCCAAGGGCTTGTTCCAGTAGGTTCATTGGTCGATTTCTCCTGATTCTATTGATATAGCCAGCACTTCACCATATGACTATTTTGCTTAATAATCGGTGGCTCCAGGTGACATTTGTCGAACTGTTTGGGGCAGCGGTCTTTAAAACGACACCCGGATGGTGGATTTATTAAACTGGGCGGCTGTCCGACAATAAAATCCGGTTCTTTTTTACCTCTCAACCGTGGAACACTGTCCATTAGCTTTACTGAGTAAGGATGCAAAGGTTCAATGAAAAAACTGATGGCGTTGTTTACTTCCACTATTTGGCCTGCATACATGACCGCTACTGTATCAGCAAGTTCACTTGAAGTCGCAATATCGTGAGTGATCAGGATATAACTAATTTTTAATTCCTGCTTCAATTTCTTTAGGATGTTGAAGATATTTGCCTGTGTCAATACATCCAACGCTGAAGTTGGCTCATCCAGGATGATAAGGTTTGGCATAGTGATCAATGCCATTGCCAATGCAGTACGCTGCCGCATCCCGCCACTTAATTCAAATGCATATCGATTTAAGAAAGTTACAGGCACTCCGACGTAATCGAACATTTTCTTAGCCTGATTCAGTGCTTCAGCTTTGGAGTAACCATTTTGCAGCAGATATGGTTCGGTTACCTGATCACCGATCGTCATCACGGGATTTAATGAATTCATAGCCCCCTGAGGTACCATTGACATTTGCCGCCAACGGATCGTCTTCCGGAACTCTTCATCGGATAACGTCATAATGTCCGTTCCATCCAGCCATACTTTACCTGAATAAGATTGAACATTTTTTGGCAGCAAGCGCAAGATCGCTTTGGCGAGGGAGCTTTTTCCGCAGCCAGACTCACCGACCACAACGACAGCCTCGTCATGATCCAAATTAAAATTTACTTTATCGACGGCTTGAACGACACCTTTTTGAGTACAGAAGTGCAGCTCCAAGTTTTCCAAATTGAGTAGAGATGTTGTTGCCATGATTATTGTCCTCGCAAACGTGGGTTAAAAACCCGGTCCAATGCATACCCTACAAAGGAGAAGGCCAGCCCTGTGACCATCAAGAAAAAGGATGGTTCCAGCACCCAATAGTACCAACCCTGATATAAAGCGCCTTGTGATTGAGAATCCTGGATGATTTTTCCCCAGGTTGGAAGGGTCGGGTCACCCAATCCTAGAATTGCCAGGGAGGCCTCCAGGAACACATAGGATGGTATTAGCACTATGAATTGAGGGATCAACATGGGGATCAGGCGAGGAACCATGTATTGAATGATGACCCGCATATCGCTTGCGCCATAGGTTTTGGCTGCTTCTATATAAGGAGATTCCTTCACCTGTAAAAAAACCGCCCTGAAAGTTTTTATTCCCTGTCCGAAGATACTAAAGATGATCACAGCGCTGAGTATTACAAAAATGCTGCGAGAATAGAATGTACCGATCATGATGAGTATTGGTAAAAATGGCAGTACCAGGTTTACTTCAGTGATGCGCTGAAGCAAAGTGTCCACCCAGCCGCCAAACCATGCACTTATACCTGCTATGACCAATTGTGAAAGCGACGTACCGACAGCTGCCAGCAGACCAAACAACAATGCGATTGGAGTTCCCCAAAGCAGGGCAACTCCCAAATCCCGCCTTAAATGATCCGTCCCGGCCCAACCAGCCAACTTACCATAGACCACCATTTCGACCGAAACATCAGCGGATTTATCGAAAGTGATCGCTTCAATTTTTAATTTATATTCACCCTTTACAGGACGTGACGAATTGTCTTCAGGGGAAGATAGAAATAACCCTTTCGATGCGACCAGATTATTCAATTTACGGGTTACTTTTGGATCTTGATTGATCCGGTATGTATATTTCGTATCGATGGAGAAATTTCCAAGCCGTGTTTCTTTTCCGTCCGGAGCGATCCAAGTCAATCCGACAAAAGGAGCTTTTTCTGTAAATGTTGACTGAAAATATAAAGACATATCATCAGCAAAGTCATCATAGGTAAAGTTGACTGGCAGAATGATAGTAATAACATTTCCTTTTGAAGTCTCTTTAACAGTCTTGATCGATGTAGGATCTCCACTTTTTACATCGATCGTTTCCGGTAATTTATCTTTGCGAAATAAGTTAATCCACACAGGTCCGGCTAGTTTTGGATTTTTATACCAATCCTCTTCACTTCCCCGCCACAATGAAATGGCTTTGGAATAAGGAATGGAAGTTACAGCATAAATGGAGACTCCAACCAAACCTAAAATTATTGCTATACCGATAATGACAGTTGGATAACGGAAAATTTCTCGGATTGATTTCAACATTCTTCTAACCTCCAACTTTCACGCGCGGATCCACCAGGGCATAGACTAAATCCAAAATAAAAACGGTAATTGCGAGCAGGTAAGAAAATATGACTGTTTCTCCAATAATGACCGGGGTGTCGAACAGACCCACAGCCTGATACAAGGCGCGGCCTAATCCTGGCCAGTTGAAGATAGTTTCAAAGATCGGAGCCCCGATCCATGATCCAATTACTAAAAGGGCGAAGCTTGTAATAATCGTAGGTAAAGTTGGGCGAAGGATATAATTATTTTGGATGGCTCGTGATGATAATCCTTTCGCCTTAGCCATTTCGACGTAATCTTCACTTGAATAGATCAAAAAAAATGTCCGCCATGAAAAAATGCTTAAGAATATGGAACTGAGTGTGTATGCCATTACCGGCAGGATCATGTGCTTAAGCAAACTAAGAATATAAAGGATGGGTGATGCGGGTGGAGGAGAATCCACCATGCCCCCAAAAGGCAAAATTTTCAATACAGATGCAAATATTAAGATAATAAATATTCCATAGAACCAGCCAGGAGCAGATGATAAAGGAGTTAGTGCAACCGCTATCTTATCCAGGATGGACCCATATTTTCTGGATAGACCTAATGCAAATGTGGTGGCAATCATGAAAAGGAGAATATCTGATACTCCAAAAAGCAACAGGGTTGGTGGTAACCGCTCTAATATGATTGTCCGAACTGAATTGGCGCCAGAATTGCTGACCATATTGAAAGCCCGGCCAAGATTAAGAGTAATTGCATTTTTCAAGAAGTTGAAGCTGCGAATGGCAAATGGTCGATCCAAACCCAGCGCGTGAATGCGAGATTGAATTTGATCCTGGGACATTGTAGTACGCTGCTCAATCGTCAAACTCCGTAATGCAGGATTACTGGCCATTCTTGAATTTACATCTTCACGTATCTGGGCAATTCTGATCGTATCAACATATCCGCCCATATTAGCGATTAATATTGTTATATAAAGACTCACAACTACAGTCGTGATCATGGTTAATAGACGAACAGCTGTATATTTTGTAATTCTTATGAGAGTCTTTAACGCAACAGACTGTGTTTTTGGTTCAGAAATAGTTGGAGCAGCATTATAAGTAATCTCCTCGATCATATTCTCCTCCTTTCAAAAGTAATGGATAGGAGCAGTAGGCGTGCCCCTATCCATCATGCCTAAGATGTTAGGATAGGCTAATCCATCGGATTACTTGGTTACGACAAACTCAACTGTTTCGAAAGCAGGCAGACTGACTGTTTTGGAAGCAGCAGCTACAGAGAGTTTTGAAGTCCCTTCAGTTAATTGAGCTGTCAATTCGGTACTGAGAGTGATACTGTATTGGCCGTCAGCAACAAAATCAACTTTTCCTGAGTAAATTGATTCTCCATTACTGTTGAACAATGTGTAAGAGACTGAATCAACACTCTTGACTGGATAGGGTTGATCTCCGAATTTGAGGGAAACATCGAAGGTAGTCTCTTCGCCAGCAATGACAGCAGCTGGACCTTCCACCGCCAGGGTCATCATTTCAGGTGAGCTGAAACCTGCGAATTGATCGGCAGGGAATAGATAGTTCTCGTTTCGCACGACAGTGATGGATCCTTCAACCGGGAAGACTTGATCAACAATGTACGGACCGGTTCCAATAACCATGTGTTTGTGAGCTGCATAGAAAGCCTTGAGGTTGTTATAACGGGCGACAGCCTCGTCAGCAGTCACATAGGCACCCATTGTTGGCGCAAACGGGATGTACTTATCAGCAATATATTGCTCGACATATGCCATTTGAATATCAAGGGTTGGACCGGATACCTGGCTGGTGTAATCAACTTCTTTTAAAGTGGATTTATTCTTGGTGAATGCCATTTTTCCATCAGCTTCCCCTTGAATTGCGGGTGCCAGGTTATGCCAGGCCATCATTCCACCAGCATATTGGGTGAGGGTGTAATAATTCGGGAACCAATCTTTTGTATTGTTTTCCGCGTCCAATTGGTATTGATCATCATATGTTTCGATGGTCAGCGGTTCTGTAGAGACGATCCTTACTCCCTTGAAATGGTCCAGGAAAGTTGTGAGGCTGGAACCCATGTCTTCATCGTATATTTTGCTCTCCACTTTTCCGGGATCGAAATGCATGATCATGTTGAAAACAAAATCTGCCGGGGTGAATGCACTGCCATCATGCCAGGTTGTTTTCCAAAGTTCTGGTACATAAACTACCGTATTTTTGATTTTGGCAGTTTGACTCCATGTTGGGTCAGCAGCAGCCTTCTCGGCAGCAGTGATGAATTTCTGATTAGTTGCATCCCAATCCACCCATGTTTCGTCAGGCACTGTAATTTCTTTGGCATAACTAAGGGTCGTCCAATCACTCTGCGGGGCAGCAATGGGCAAGCCTTCCTCTGCGAGGACATCGGATTTCTGGACCAATTTGGGCATTAATAAGACCAGTGTACGGGTTGTATATGATCCCATAATCCACTGTCATACCACGAACAATGTTATCGTCGACCCAATTTGAGCCAGCAACAGGATTCCAGGCGTCCACTAACAGAGCAGAATTGGCTACTCTTACTTCACCACCCTCGTTTCCTATCTTTCGGACGGTGAAAGGGAAAAGTTGTGATCCAAAACCAGCAGCCAGGTCTGAAGCTCCCTCAACTTTATTTGAAAATGCTTCAAAAGATATGGAGTCATTTACCCAAACACCCCACCATGACTCTTCCATGGACATCGGTACTGCCTTGGCAAAAAGTTCCCGCCGTTCGTCCATGCTTTTAAAATTGTTTGTATACAGGTCATCAGACATTATTGAAAGTTCTTCTGAAGGTTGGTATGAGCTCATAACCGTGATCTGGGTCAGTTTGCCAGTGTTGTACTGGTTAAAATTTAGGCCTTCATCCCTGTAGATCTGGGGGCTGATCCAGCCGGCCGTATAGTAGTTAAAAGTACAAGGAAGAGGATCTCCCTGCCAGATTGGGGCAGCTTCCACCCGGATCTTTTCCTGACGGTCAACCGTAAAACCCAATAACTCCATCTGGTTGGCAAAATAATTTCCAATTTCCTTGCGCTTGTCTTCGGTTCTTATCAAACCGATGACTATAACCGGTTTACCTTTGTACTGCCATTTGCCATCAGTACCCAATGTCGCACCGAGAGTTGGCATCTGGGCATTTACAACAGCCTTCGCTTTTTCCAAATCGTAGGCATATTTGGTTTCGACAGCGCCAAAGATGTCAGCATAGCGGGCATAATCAGGAAATGCTGTGGTGAAGGGTGTATATTTTGCTTTGGCAAGTCCACCAAAAATTTCCTGGACGACATAATTCCGATCAATTGCCCAGTTCATCGCTTCCCGAATTTTCATGTCCGTGAAGGGGTTGAGCAAACTGGTATCTGTGCATTGGACAGTATTAAATAAGATCTGGTTACTGCTGCCATATACCTTTGCACTCGAAAGGCTTGGATCACCCAAGACTTTATCGTATACATCAGCTTTATCGATAGTAGCAGAATATATATCAATTGCTCCAGCTTGAATTTGAGCAACAGCGGGCTCAGCATCAGGAATGGCAGAAAATATCACCTTGTCCAGCCAGCTTCCCAGTCGTGTAGTCTTGGGTTCTACAACAGGTTCGGGTTGAACTACAACCGGGGCAGGTTCACTGGTTGGAGATTCTGGTGCAGATGTATCTGTTGGGGGGTTTGTATTTTGTGGAATTTCTGTTGGTTGAGCAGCCCCGTTACAGGCTACAAGGAATAAACTCAGGACAACTAGAAGGCTTAATAACTTCATCAATTTCAGTGACATACGTTTTCTCCTCTTTATGATTATTTTTGGTTCTGGAAAATATGTGGAACGAGTGTTTTTATAGGATCACCTCCCCGTTTGGAAATCAAAATTATGATTATTGAGTTAAAACTGGATGTTGGGTTCCATACAATAAAAATATAGCAACCTGAAAGAGAAACTACATGCTACCTGGTGCGGGTTATATACACCCTGATAGTATGGTTTCAAACACCTACTGGGGGATTACCTGGTATTATGAAAAACCCCCTTGCAGGAGGGGGAAAATACAATCTGGATATTTATAAGAATCTGAATTCATCATCTATAATGTTTATAAGTGTATTTATCTCCCACTTTATTATTGTGTCCTATCAAATTAGGAAAAGATGAGAAAGTTGCATTTATTATGGTTGGTCTTATTTACCATCCCGTTGGTTTCTTGCTCAAGCACTGGAACAACGAATATAGCTCACTTCGATTCCTGTGGTTCCAACGCCAGCGATCGTACAACCGATCTATCAATCCCCTGATCCATGGAGCACCATTCGGTTTAACTCTTTATATGTTGAAGATGGCCTTTCGCAGAGCTCTGTCAGGGCAATCATCCAGGATAAGCAGGGTTTTTTATGGATCGGCACAGAAGATGGTTTAAATCGTTATGATGGGTACCATTTCAAAACTTACCGTCCGGATCCCGATGACCCGGCAAGTTTGAGTGATCGCTTTATCGTAGACCTCTACGAAGATAACGAAGGATACCTGTGGATTGCCACATACCAGGGTGGACTGAATAAATATGATCCAAGAACCGATAAATTTTCAAATTTCCGGCATATTCCCGGTGACTCGACGAGTTTAAGCTCAGATAACGTTCGGACTATTCTTGAAGATAATACCGGGGGACTCTGGGTGGGTACGATTGCAGGATTGGATTATTTGGATAAAAATACGGGTAAAATCGACCATTACCGGTACACTCCTGATGATCCGGGTAGTATGAGCAGTAATAATATTACGACCCTTGTCATGGATAAAAAAGGAATCTTATGGGTGGGGACCGGTGATGCAGGTATCAATCAATTTGATCCTGCAGCCAAATCTTTCCGTCATTTCCGGAATGATCCCAAAGATCAGACAACGATCAGTGGTGATACTATACGATCCATCCAGGTTGCTCCGAATGGTGACCTTTGGATCGGAACATCAGATGGATTAAGCAGGTTTGATCCGGATACAGGCAAATCCAAGCGCAGATGGATCACATCTGCACAGTCAACGAATAGATCTCCACACGAAATCATGACGACATTCGTTGACCGGAGTGGAACTTTATGGGTTGGAACTGTCGATCAGGGATTGGACCGGTTTGATGAACAAACCAATAAATTTGTTAATTATCATCATATTCCCGCTCTTCAAAATACTTTGAGCAACAACACTGTTTTATCGATCTACGAGGATCGGGAAGGTGTAATGTGGATTGGAACCTATGGCGGTGGGATAAATAAATATAATCGCAGTCAGGATAAGTTTAAATATTACCGCAACAATCCTGAGAATCCGGATAGCCTGACAAGTGATCACGTATTCAATTTATTTGTTGACCCGACCGGTGTCACCTGGATTGCCACAGCTGATGGGTTGGAACGTTTTGATCCGGTTACCGGAAAATTTCTTCATTATAAGCATGTCACCAAACGCCCGGGCAGTTTGAGCAATAATCGGGTCTGGTTTGTTTTTCGCGATAGTAAAAAGCAGCTCTGGGTAGCCACTAATGATGGACTGAATCGATTGGATGAACCAACCGGGCAGTTTATTCATTATTTCCATTATGATAATGACCCTGGAAGCATAGCAGATAATGTCGTTCATACAATATATGAAGATGAATCGGGTGAATTATGGTTTGGTACCGGACAAGGACTCGATCGGTTTGACCGGGAGATGAATAAATTCATTCATTACCGTGATCCGAATAAACCACTGGGAGATGGGGCGGATTCGGTGTCAGCCATTTCGGAAGATAGCACCGGAAGACTTTGGGTAGGCACTTACAATTCCGGGCTATTTTCATTAGACCCTGACCGGCAGAAATTTACCTATTACATGCATGACTCGAATGACCATACCAGCATTAGCAATAATCTTATCCTGGCGATCACCCGGGATTCTGCTGGCGACATTTGGATCGGGACTGACAGCGGATTGAACAAATATCTTCCGGAAACCGATTCGTTTGAAGCCTATACTGAACAGAATGGTTTACCGAATGAAGTGATCTATGCTGTAGTGGATGATAAAAATGGCAGTCTCTGGCTAAGTACTAACCTGGGTATTTCCCGCTTTGATCCAAAGTTGAAAACTTTCCAAAACTATACAGTCAGGGATGGTTTACAGGGAAATGAATTTAATGCCGGTGGTTATGGGCAGGGATCAGATGGTTCCATCCTCTTCGGCGGGATCAACGGGTTCAATATTTTTTATCCGGCGAAAATTCAAGATAATTCATATATCCCGCCGGTGATGCTCACTGAAATTCTGGTTAACGGCCAGCCTGTTCGATCTGACATTGCCGTCCCCTGGCTGGAAAATTTGGCCATAAAATGGCCGCAAGATTCATTTGAATTTACTTTTACTTCACTAAGTTATGCAGAACCACAGAACAACCAGTATGCTTATAAACTGGAAGGTTTTGATGAAGATTGGAACATTATCGGTAATAACCGGGTTGGACGCTATACCAACCTTCCAGGTGGAATTTACACACTTCAACTAAAAGCCTCAAATAACGATGGAGTTTGGAATGAAGCCGGAAAGGCCATTCAGGTGGTTGTGCTTGCGCCTTTCTGGAAGACCTGGTGGTTCATAGGTGTTGTTCTAATTGTGGTATTTGGCTGCATCGGTATTATCTACCGGTTGCGCCTGCGCAGTATTGAGAAACAAAAACTTGAGCTGGAAAGATTGGTTAACGAGCGCGCGACCAAGATCGAACAATTATTTGAACAGAATAAGGAATTGGCAGTTGTGGAAGAGAGAAATCGCCTGGCGCGGGATCTCCATGATAGTGCCAAGCAGAAAGCATTTGCCAGCCTTGCACAGTTAGGCACAGCACGAGGTCTCATCAATATTGATATCAACGGTGCAAAAAAGCATTTGGGTGAAGCAGAGAATTTGGTCTATGAAGTCATTCAAGAACTGACATTTCTAATCCAGGAAATGTACCCGATCGCCTTGAAGGATAAAGGATTATCCAATGCCTTGCGGGAATATGTTTTTGAATGGGAAACACGCAACGATATTCGGGTAAATTTGCTGATAGAAGGTGAAAGTAATTTACGATTGGAAATTGAACAGGCGATCTACCGGATCATCCAGGAATCTCTGGCAAATATTGCCCGTCACAGCCATGCCACACAGGTGGAGTTCTCTGTAAAGTACAATTTGGAAAATGTTGAAGTCAACATTTGCGACAATGGGCAGGGCTTCGATCTTGACCAAAAACCAAATGGAATTGGACTTCGTTCCATGCGGGAACGGGCAAAAAGTGTTGGTGGAACTCTTGAGATCAAATGTTCAAATGGAAATGGAACCCGGGTGATCATTAATATCCCTATAATTAAGCAGGAAGAAATGAGTGGAGGTCAAAATGTCTGATCCCATCAGCATTATTATTGTTGATGATCATGAAGTGGTTCGGAGTGGAGTTCGTTCTTACCTGATGACCACTTCCGATTTCGTTGTTATTGGTGAGGCGGCCTCTGGTGAAGAAGCCATCAAGCTGGTCACAGAACACATTCCGGATGTTGTATTAATGGACCTCATTATGCCTGGAATGGACGGCGTCGAGACGACCAGGCAGATCAAGAAGATCAGCCCGCGAACCCAGATCGTGGTGCTTACATCTTTCCATGATGATGACCACATCTTCCCGGCGTTAAAAGCCGGAGCCATTTCTTATATCTTAAAGGATATGAAAATGGAAAAGCTGGTCGAGGCGTTACATCGGGCTATCAATGGAGAGGTTACCCTCCATCCGCTGGTGGCAACCCGGGTGCTTCAAAACCTGCGGGGTGAGCACAGCTCGGACGATCCATTTTATGCTGACCTGACAGAACGCGAGCTGGATGTTCTCAAACTCATCGCCAATGGTATGACGAACAGCCAGATCGCTGAAAAGCTGGTCATCACCGAAAACACGGTCAAAGGCCATGTGAGCAATATACTCAGCAAACTGCATGTTGCTGACCGCACTCAGGTGGCGGTTTATGCCTGGCAAAAAGGGATCGTGAAGAGATAAATTTGTCAAAATGAAAAAGGATCATCCTTCGACAAGGATTTTTACGGGTTCTTTTACGAAATACAGACAAAGCCAGCCGATCAAATATCCGAGCGCGGCGATCACGTACATCCAGGGTGCACCAAACAGGTCATACGCCATTCCAGTGAGCGGTGTTGCAAAGATGTTGATGATATTTATCAGGGTAACTGTATAAAGAGCCATGACGGTTCCCCGAGCTGGATCTGGCAATAGATCGCTAATATACCGGATACCAGCGATTGTATAAAAGCTGAACGAGACTCCTGCCAGAACCCTGGTGATGATGATCATGGCGACGGACGGGAAGAAATAGACCATTAGCCTCAGGACGGCATAACTCAGCATCGAAAAAAGCAGCAATTGCCGGGCGGTGGATTTTCCTCTTAGCAGGCGGTCCGTCCAGGGCATCATGGGCAGCTCAATAATCGCTCCTATCATCCCTGCCACACCGATGAGAAATTCAGAAGAACCCAGTTTATCCATATAGAGGATCTCAAATTGCTGCACTCCGCAGTTCCCGATACCAATTGCGATCAGCAATAATCCATAACCAATTGCCGCGCGGTTATGCAGGAGCATTTTAATAACCGAGGTTAACGAATGTGAAGTCTCATTTTGACTTCTTTTTGTGTCGAGCCAATTGTGGTTGACGAAAATTAGAGCGCCTGCCGCCAGCATCATAGTGATCGCTGTCCCCACAAAGATGATCGAGATTCCATACTGTTCTATCAGCCAGCCGGCGATTAATACGATCGGGCACCATCCCACCGAAGCCCAGACACGGATGCTGCCAAATCCGGATCGGGTGGATTCTGTGACTGAGACAGCCAGGGAATCAGAGAGGGGACTGATGGCTGCGAAGGTGATATTGCGAATAGCGATAATGATCAGGATCCAAATGAAGGTCACTCTGCTGACCCAGGATGATGGCAAATGATGCTGTGGCGATCAGAGAGATCTGCAGGATCAGCCGTCCTTTGCCGCTCTTCGCTGCGATATCTGTCCAAATGGGAGAAAAGATCAACGCCATGAGTGCTGCTATCGAAGCAATCCAGCCGATCTGGGTGCCGTTCAATCCCAGACGGGCACAAAAGAGGTTGAAGAAAGGCCAGAAGAAGCCTAAACCTCCCAGCCAGAGGAAGTAATAGATCCGCATGGTCCATAGATTGCGGGAGGAATTTACCTGGTCATCAGACGTCATAACAATTATTTTACTTTCAATTACACAGTTATTTCAATAGATATTTGAAACAGGTGATAATATCGGTAAGTTGGTTTCACTTTGATACTTGTATATTTGTACCAATACACGATATAATACTATTCAATAAATGAATAATCAATAAATGAATATAATTATATAGTCATAGGAGTATGAATATGAAATTATTGAAGGTTATATTTTTGTCATGTGTTAATCGCGGCTATCATGGTATCCTGCACTCCAGCAGCCACTCCAACGACAGTGCCTAGTTACAGCTACCAGCAACCCAGGAATTGGTCCTCAACCAAAGTCGAGCCTAAAAAACTGACTGTTTTGGCGGCGGCGTCTTTGACTGAATCATTTACCGAACTTGGCAAATTATTCGAAACCCAGAATCCGGGAGTAACTGTTACCTTCAACTTTGCCGGTTCCCAGCAGCTTGCGCAGCAGCTTGGTGAGGGTGCTGATGCAGATGTGTTCGCGAGCGCCAGCAAGAAATATATGGATGCTGCCATTGAATCAAAAAGAGTTAATGCAGATAGTGCAACGACATTCGTGAAAAACCGCCTGGTTGTCATTTTCCCCAAAGATAATCCAGCAGATTTGATGGAATTGAAAGATCTTGCGAAAACTGGAATCAAGCTGGATCTGGCGGATAAAGTAGTACCGGTTGGGCAATACTCATTGGATTTCCTTGACAAAGCTATCAAGGATCCGGGATTTCGATCCACAATTCAAGGACAACGTTATTAAGAATGTAGTATCTTATGAAGATAATGTGAAAACTGTTTTAAACAAGGTTGTCCTGGGTGAAGTAGATGCGGGGATTGTATATGTCACAGACATCACCTCCGAGGCCGCAAAAAAAGTAGGAACGATTGAAATTCCAGATACATTAAACACGATCGCAAATTATCCTATTGCCCCAATTTCTGACAGCAAGAACTCTGAACTAGCCAAAGCTTTTGTTACTCTGGTTCTTTCACCAGACGGGCAGGCAATCATGGCAAAATATGGATTCATTCCTGTAGTAAAGTAGTGTATTACCTTTTGAATGACTTCACCATCCGAACGGAATTCATACCTTCGGATGGTTTTTATTACCATATCTGCGAAACGAGAGATATAATTCTCAGGACAATGAGGTATTTATTCCACCGCTACCATCACATTGGATGCCTTGATCACAGCAAATACTTCTTTGCCCTCTTTCAATTCCAGGCTTTCCACAGATTCTTTTGTGATGACCGAAACGATGGTTTCCCCGGCAGCAGTCACAATGATGACCTCGGAATTGACTGCTC
The DNA here is from genome assembly GCA_963757065.1 of uncultured Chloroflexia bacterium. Lineage (GTDB taxonomy): Bacteria > Chloroflexota > Anaerolineae > Anaerolineales > Anaerolineaceae > PNON01. The sequence continues at coordinate 259,970 of CAVWQC010000007.1, forward strand.
CTGGAATGATCTTCTTGATCTTTCCCTTTAATACATTGCGTGCGCTGATCTTCATAATTATCTCCTGAATTAATGCTGGAATTTGAATTTATTTTATTTTTACTAAATTCATTATAACGATTCCGATGAGTTATCCGGTGGTGTGTACAAGAAAATTTGCAACCATGACTTATGAAGGTAATCCAACCTTGGATCAATAATCAGTATTAATCCGGAAATTATTGTTGAAGATATTCCATGGTTTCCCAAATGTTATAATAGTCCCCAATTACTTTCTCATATCAATAAGGAATAAGCTGCTTGAATAACTCCCCCAGGTACTTTCGCGAACCCTTTAATGGATTATCCCATCTCATCGGTGCGATATTATCATTGGTCGGATTTATTTACCTGATGTTCAGGGGGTGGGGAGACACGACCAGGGTAATTGCTTACCTGATCTACGGAATCAGCCTGATCCTGATGTTCTCATCCAGTGCAGCGTATCATCTGATCCATGCCAGTGATCGGGCAATGCTTGTCCTGCGTAAACTCGACCATACTGCCATTTATTTGTTGATCGCCGGATCATATACCCCCATGTGTCTCATCTTTTTCGAAGGTTTCTGGCGGTTTGGAATGCTGACGATCATCTGGAGTATGGCTCTGGTGGGGATCACTGTGAAACTGTTTGTGATCAAGGCTCCCCGCTGGGTAACAGCCGGCCTCTATCTTCTAATGGGTTGGACCTGTGTCATGGCAGTGGGTGAGATGATCCGAACCATGCCGGCTGGTGCTTTCGTCTGGTTGATATTGGGCGGACTATTTTACACCGTCGGAGCGGTCATATATATCACCAGGAAATTGGATTTCAAGCCGGATGTTTTCGGTTTCCACGAAGTCTGGCATATTTTTGTGATCCTGGGAGCAGCCAGTCACTTTATCATGATCGCCATTTTCACAGTATAAAAAATTATACAAAGCTATATAATTAAATATACTATTGCTTAGCCTTATAAAGCTTTGGTATGGGGTTACATTATTTGGTATCCCGCCAACACCATTTCATCGATTTCATCGCCCCAAAAAACCCCGGAAAAGATTTTTTCAAGAACGGTGTCCGATCAGGAGGTGGGGTATGCGTCAGATCAAAGTCATTATTTTTACAATTGTCATTTTATTATCCATGCTGGCATGCAGCATCGGGGGGAATACAAATGAAGTTGCGAAGCTGAAAAGTACCATTGAATCCTTAAAGAACACCATTGAACCCGCTATTCAAGCTCAGGTAGAGACAGCGATCCCGGATATTCCCTTGCTTACAGATAACTCTTCCACCGGGAATGCTGATCCTCAGATGCTGGAATTGCTCGGCCAGCATGGCGGCAGTTCAGGGGCGATCGTGGTGGATGGAGGAATTGCCTATATCGGGCAGGGACCCAGAGTGGTCGTTGTGGATATTTCAGCGGCGGATGCACCCAGGGTTTTGGGTGAGACAAAAGTACTTCCCGGCCTGGTTGAAGGGATCAGCCTTGTTGGCAAAACGATCTTTGTTGTCACCAAGTATGGTGGATTGTATAGTTTCGATATCAAGGATCCAACCAATCCAAAGTTACTCGGAGAATTCTATACCGGAAAGACCCGGATGCGATGCCATAGAAATTGTAGGAGCAAATGCATATATCGCCTGCAATGCCGGCGGGTTATTGATCGTGAATGTGTCGGACCCGGGAGACATGAAAGAGATTGGGCAAGGTGCTGAGCGTGGCGCGATGACTTCCATTAAAGTGATCGGAGATTATGCGTATATCGTCGATATTTCCGCGCATGGTCTGGCAACTTATGACATATCTGATCCGGCAAAACCTGATCGAACAGCATTATTTAGTACTGAGGATGTTCAGGGTGAATCTCCAGATTTGTATAGTTTTGCCAGTGTTCAACAATGCGGCGCACTGCTTTGCCTGGCAGGTGGCGGATCGGGATTGGTATTGCTCAACCTGGATGATCCCTCAAAACCCGGGTTTGCTGGCAGGTACGATACTGCTTACGCAACCGGGTTAACTCAAATTGATAATTTGATCTACCTGGTGGATGAAACCGTAGGGGTCCATGTGCTTGATTATTCGAACTCGAAAGCCATTAAGCAGGTGGGAATGTTGCCAGCCGCGGTTGGTGACTGGGAATTATCGGTGACTGAAGTCTATGAAAGGCCAGTAACAGCCTACGCCCAACGCTTGTATATTGCGGATCAATCCTGGGGTATCACGATTATCGACGCTATGAATTCAGGGAATATTAAACGCATCGGGCATTATCAGACTCCCGCACCTGAAGCATTATTTGATATCACTGTCCTGGGTGACTATGCTTATATCATAGGTAAAGATGGCGGATTCCGCATTCTGGATATATCCGATCCATCGGAAATAACTGAAGTAGCATACGATGACAGTCGGAAAGACATATACACACAGAGTCCTACTGCTTTGATCGTCGAAGACCAATATGCATATATTTCAGATTCAAATTACCCGTTCCATATTTACGATATTTCCAATCCCTCCAAACCGGTTGAAATTGGGGCGGTATTCGATCACGCAGCTTCTGATGGAGCTTTTGACATTGCCAAGGCAGGAGATTATGTTTACCTATCCGGTTGGGGATTGAAGGATGCATTTTATCCCGGTCAGGGGATTTGGGTGATTGATGTTTCCGACCCGAATGACCCGCAGGCGGTCAAATTCGTGGATGTTCCCAATGAGAGATGGAGTTTGGATATTAAAGGGGAAGTATTATATGCACTGGATGGTAATGTAGATGAGAAGGAACCGGAACCTTTAGCTCTACGGGTATTCGATATTTCGGAACCATCGAACCCGGTTGCAACCGGAACATATCCAGTCCCGATCCAGCCATTTGTCACCTACTGATCTAAGGGTAGCGGGAGATACCCTGTATCTCTCCTTATCGATGCAGGGGATAATGGGATTTGATATTTCGGATCCACTCAAACCCGTCGAAATTGGGAACTTGCCTGGAACGAACTTCACCGCCAGCCCAAGCCTGGACTGGTCTGATCCATATTTGATCCATGGCGGCATGATGTTATATGACGTTTCAGACACACCTACTCCGGAACTTATCCAGCCTGGCTAACCTGCCGGGTGCCTGGGCTGCGGATGTGGTGGATGACAAATTGTACGTTGTTACTGAATTCCAGGGTTTGTATGTGTATCAACTGAAATGAGGATAAATGTGATGGAAACTGTAATATGAGTGGCTGCTAACCGGTCCTGCCTTCGTGGAATATCGCACCCGGGTAGACCTATTAGGTCAAGCCGAAACCGCACTTGAAGTGATAGAAAGTCGTCGCAGGATGCTGGCAGACCCGCTGGTTTCTGGGTTGATCACCGAACTGGCAGGTTGGCCGGGTCATGTTCTGAACAGCCATAAGTCTGCCAGCCAGCAATTTCACAAGCTCAATTTTCTGGTTGACATCGGCATCACAGCAGCAGATGAAGGAATGCGGCAGGTTGTTGATAGAATCCTCGCTCATCAATCCGAAGAAGGACCGTTCCAATTACCGATGCAGATTTCCGAACATTATGGCGGCAGCGGGGAAGAGACCGGAGCCTGGGCGTTGTGCGATGCACCTTTGATCCTGTATGCATTATCGAAACTGGGGTATTGCGGAAGATGCAAGGATAAGGAAAGGGATTGAATATTTGATTCCATTGTGCCGCGAGAATGGCTGGCCCTGTGCGGTCTCTCGCGAACTGGGCAAATTCCGTGGACCAGGACGGAAGGATGATCCCTGCTCCTATGCCAACCTGGCCATGCTGAAGCTGTTGAGTTTAGATCCACGAGACCAAACCACAGCCGAGGCAAAAATCGGCGTGGAGACTTTATTAAATCTATGGGAACACCGGCAGGAGCTGCACCCATATATGTTCTATATGGGTACGGATTTCTCCAAACTGAAGGTGCCGCTGGTCTGGTATGACCTGATGCATGTGCTGGAAGTGATTACCAGTTACCCGGATTTCCGGAATGACCTCAGACTGCAATCCATGCTGGACGTACTGAAAAGCAAAGCGGATTCGGATGGCCGCTTACACCCTGGAATCTGTCTGGACAGCCTGGAAGGATTGGGAATTCGGGCAAAAGAAAGTCTCCATCCTTCTGGTTAACCTTTCTGGCGAAAAGGATGATGAAAAGATCAGGGATGAGCGATTAGTCATTAGTTATCAGTAGCTCAATTCCTTGCCTAATCACTAATCACCAATCACTGATCGTGAAACTTATCTTCTTTCCCCTTGACATAATAGAATATATGTTCTATAATATGAAAAATCAAATTTGGGAGGGATGAATATGGATTACCATTGTGAGATCAAAGATCTGCCGGAGCAGCCGATATTATCCATTCGAACACGTTCATCGATGATATCGCTGCCAAAAACATTAGGTAAAGCATTTGAAAAGCTCGAAGCCAGACTGAAAGAACTGGGGGAAGAACCTGCAGGGGCACCTTTCGTTGCCTATTACAATAAGAACATGCTTAACTTGGATATCGAGATCGGGTTCCCGATAAAGCACTCGCTGGAAGGGAACGAAGAGATCAATGCCGGCATTCAGCCTGCTGGAAAATATGCCATGACCACGCATCAAGGTCCTTATGGCAATGTACGGCCTGCATATAACGCCCTGACGAAAAAAGTGAAAGATGAAGGGTTCCAGCCCAGCGGTGCTGCCTATGAGTATTACCTCAATGACCCCATGAATACGAAAGCAAGCGATCTGCTAACCCAGGTGGTCTTTCCTCTTAAACCGAAAGGATAAGGAAATGGAATATAAATGCGAGATTATTGAAACGAAAGATCAGTATGTCCTTTCCATCCGAACACATGTAAGTGTAGAGAACTTGCCGCCGTTAATTGGACAATCTTATGGGAAGATCATGGCCAGGCTGGAAGAAACTGGGGTAGCGATTTCCGGAGAGCCTTTTGTAGCCTACTATAACCTGGATATGGAAAACCTGGATGTTGAAATGGGTTTTCCTGTTAATATGAAGGTGGAAGGCAAAGGTGAAATTCAACCGGGAATGATCCCGGGCGGGGCTAAAGCTAAAACCATGCATGTGGGAGCATATCAGGAAATGGCTCCAGCATATGAAACGCTGACACAGTACATCAAAGACCAGGGAAGGGAACCCACCGGGGTGGCTTACGAATATTATCTCGATCCTCCTGAGGTTCCCATGGAGAAAACCCGTACGGTAATCGTATTTCCATTAAAATAATCACAAAAAATGGCATGACCTGAGAAAACTATCAGAGCATGCCATTTTTGATTTTAAAAAGACGTTATATCAATACGCTAGTTTGTAAATACTCACCACATCCGCCTGATTTAACTTTACAAAATTACTGACGGTCTTTTGCCCGGAATTGGTGCATTTGGCAGCCATTTCATCAAAGTGTTTATCATCGATTCCGGCTGCGCTGAGTTGGGTTGGTAACCCGAGTGATTGCCAGAATGCTTCCAACCGTTCGATACCTTGCAGAGCTGACCATCCTGGATTGAAATAATCAGGTTCCACATTCCAGACCCGCACCGCGAACTGGACGAATCGGTGAAGATCATGGTTGTGTACATACTTCATCCAGGCCGGGAAGACGATCGCCAGGCCGGCACCGTGAGCCATATCATACATGGCGCTGATCTCATGCTCGATCTCATGGGAACCCCAATCGCCAATCCGTCCGGTATTCAAGAGGTTGTTGTGAGCCACCGTTCCGGTCCACATAAATTCCGCCCAGGCATCGTAATTTGTAGGCTGCTGAATTACGATCGGAGCATTCGTGATCATTGTTTTCATGGCGGCTTCAATAAGGCGGTCAGTCAGTTCCACATTTTGTACATTGGTAAAGTAGCGTTCCATCAAATGAGCCATGATATCCACTGCACCACAGGCTGCCTGGTAGGGAGGCAGTGTAAACGCCAGTTCAGGATTAAGAATGGAAAAACGCGGGTACACATGGATGGAATTGAACGCCCGTTTCAACATTCCATCCTCTTTGGTAATAACAGATCCGGTACTGGCTTCGCTTCCAGCTGCCGGGATGGTAAGCACTGTTCCAACCGGTAGCGCTTGTTTAACCACGGCCTTTTCTGAAAAGAAATCCCAAACATCGCCGTCATATGGGACCCCTGCCGCTATGGCTTTGGCAGAATCGATCACGCTTCCACCACCTACAGCCAGGATAAATTCAATATTCTGTTCCCGGCAAATCCGAATTCCTTTGTATACCAATGATAAAACCGGATTGGCTTTCACACCGGCTAATTCAACAAATTCGATATTCTTATCTGTAAGAGATTTGACCACCCGATCATACAATCCGGTTGTCTTGATGGATCCGGAACCATAGAGCAGAAGGATCTTCTGACTGTATACAGCTGTTTCTTTGCCAACTTGCATTTCGGAACCGCGTCCGAATATGATCTTGGTGGGATTGGAGAATACAAAATTTTCCATAATTACCTCCAGGTATTTGTGTAGCAAGACTGAAGCACTATTATAAATGGAAAACAGGTGATAAAGGACATTTGCCTTTTTTCTATATAGCTAATAGTACGAATTCGCCGATACCCTAAAGCTATTAATTTATCCAAGGTACAGATTATTTGCCATTATATGATAAGTAACCGCAACAGATTATCAAAAATCATCGAAGAAATTTAGGACCGATATATGGTATTCCGTTATTTGTATAACATAAAAAGTGAGTGTATTTTAGTAAGTATTCCAGAAAGTAAAAACTGCCGACAAGGGAATTGTCAGCAGTAATATTTATGATAAGAAAGAGATTCATTATCCGTTTGCTTCCACCTTTTTTGCCAATAAACGGATCCCGTAAGGAACGAGGGCAATTGCCATCAGAATTGAAGCAAATAAGTTGATTATCTCAAGACCATCAGGAGTGGCAATGAAAACCGCTCCAATCAAAAACAGTATACTCTGCCAGTAAGGGAGGGTCCTTGCCTTGATCATCGCAACCGCTTGAATACCAAAACCGATCGGCAGTAATACCATTCCCCAAGTCAAAACCATCCATCCTTCTTTATTGAAAATTGCCAATACGCCCGGAAGTATTTGCGTGAATTCATTTGGCGATAAGGAGTCAAATGCGCTCATAGTCAGGCAAAAGGCCCCTTTATCGGCAGCAAGAAAGATCGCGCCTAAAATTGCCAGTGATGCTCCAATAAACCCGGCCAGGGCTGAGGAACTGCGGTCAAGTAGTTTCATAAAATGCAATGCAACTACAACTAATAATGCGGTGTTTAATGTGACCAAAACATGCCCAAACTGCAAAACTGGATTTTGGTGTGCCCGAAAAATGAGTTCCAGTGGATTTAGCAAATGGGGGGTTGCCAGTCCAGGGTGAACCGCAAAAGCAAAGGCAAAAACTAATGGGAACAATATTAACGCTATTCCAGTCCCATTTTTCTTAATAAGATCTACTACTTTACGACTTTCCATTTTAATTTCTCCTAATATAATTTTTTTAATTTTTAACAAGTTATATAATTTGTTATCAACATTATGCTTTTTGACCATCAAAATAACAATCTACACGATCGCAGTTATGTCCACTAATGGACAAAACACAGATATTGTGCAAAAAGGCCTATCATATGACCAACCAAAAGCAAGATCGTCGTTCCCAGCGTACCCGGGAAGCATTGTTCAATTCCCTCATTTCTTTATTATCAGAAAAACACTATGACGAGATCACAGTGAACGAAATAATTGCACGAGCCAATATTGGCCGGTCGACTTTTTATGTGCATTACCAGACAAAAGATGATCTATTGAAGAGTGGATTTGAACGGGTGTTGGATCGACTAATTGAAAATATTCAATTGGTTGATAATGGACAAGATTTCCACATTGAAACTTCAGATTTATTCCGGCACGCGAAAGGACATTATGAGCTGTACCGGACACTGGTTTGGGGATCAGGATTCAGTTTGCTCACAATAGAAGGACACTCTGCATTGAGCAAGAAGCTGCAGGATTATTTATCGGTATTTATTAAGGGAAAAATTGAACCAGCCATTCCATTGCCTGTTCTATGTCACTCAATCGCAGGGACAATTCTGATGCTGTTGAAATGGTGGCTTGACAACAAAATGCCTTATTCACCGGAACGCATGGATGAAATATTTCACCAGTTAGCCATGCCGGGAGTGAGAAATATTCTGAAATTTACCTAAATGATATTAAAGTGTGCCGTGCTGTTTTTGTGCAGACCGCAATATACGACTGAGCAGCAATAAGAGCAACACCAATCCGGCAGCTGTGAAGCCGGCAATATTCAACGGTGCCAGGTTCAACCAGCGGACCGAGATACCCACGAATGCCCAAACGAGTACCAGGGAATAAGCGATATCAGACCTGGTAAAGGACATCAATCCGGAAATCAGAACCCCGGCTGTAAGCATGACCAATGTCCATGCAACATCGCTTACACCCCATCCATTCCAGCCGATATATGAAAGCAATGCGGTGGCATTGGCAATGGTGGCGACTGTTATCCACCCCAGGTAGAGACTGAATGGAATGGAAATCAACCATTTATCCGCTCTGGAAAACAAGGTCTTGCCAATATTGAGCCGCAGGTATATGAGCAGTAAAGATACCAGCAGGATGATCATGATCACAAGGGTGATGGCGTAATACCCGTAATGCCAGAAGTAGATCCAGGATCCGTTAGCCAGGTTGCTTAAAACCACAAGCCAGCCGGTTTTTATCAGGAGCGGGTTATTCCTTTGAGATGGTAAGTGAATGGTATATTGTATAAGCGATCAGACCAATATAGATCAAGCCCCAGATGGCAAATACATATCCAGCCGGAACGAACAGCACTTTGAAACTGTCTGATATTTCTCCTGTACCACGCCCGTTGAGGGGAATGGCATTGGCCGCACCATTCATGACCAGGGTAAAAATAGTGGTGAAGATCACAAAAAATTGCCTTAAGATATGGTTTTTCATTTTCATCCTTTCAATCACATTTTTGAAAGTTATTTGAATTCCACACAGCGCATTGAAATTGAACCCATGGTGACCTTCTCATTGTAGAAAGTGATCGCATCATCCTTTGACGAGCAGCCGAGTATGTAGAGCAAAGGCAAGTAGTGTTCAGCAGAATTGGTCGATAACGCTGCAGCCTTGCCGCCATGCTCATAATGGATCAATGGATCGTGATTCCGGTCCAGGATGGCCCGGGCAGCAAAGGAGTCAAATTCTTCAGCCCAATCGAAAGCCTTATCCACCCATTCAACCAGGCGCAGGTTGTGAACAAGGTTGCCACTCCCCAGTAGCAGGATGCCTTCTTCCCGGAGTGCGGCGATTTCCTGCCCCACCCGGTAGTGGTATTCTGCATCCCGGCTGCGATCCAGGCTCAGTTGAACGACAGGGATATCTGCTTCCGGATACATTCGGCATAAAACTGACCAGGTGCCATGGTCCAATCCCCAGGTGGAGTCCAACCTTACTTCGGAACTTGTAATGATGTCGCTCACTCTTTTTGCCAGATCCGGTGATCCGGGAGCCGGATAAGACTTGGCATTCAGCTCCGGGGGAAATCCATAGAAGTCATGAATGGTGCGTGGTTTTAACATCCCGGTTACGTATGCACCTCTGGTTTCCCAATGAGCGGATATACAGAGGATTCCTTTTGGCTTTGGGAGCTTTTTTCCAAGGTCAATCCATGTACGGCTGAACTCATTATCTTCAATGGCATTCATCGGACTTCCGTGACCGATGAATAATGCCGGCATTTTGATTTTGCTCATAGACACTCCTGAATATTTATAATATAGCACGATAAGGCTGCTTTGACCCCATCAGTCCTTTATGCTACTATAATTTAATAACAGGAGGAAAGAATTTATGAAGTCAGATCAGATTGCTGAAGTCATCAAAGAAGTCAGATCATTTTACCAGGCCCATGGCAACCCGGAACTTGTAAAAAAGTATTCCAGGTTTTTTGTTGAAGGGTACGATGCGTATGGCGTAGATCAAAAAGTAATTGAAAATCAGCGTCTGATCTGGTTTGATAAATTTAAAGCCAAGCTTGGTTTTGATGATTTCCTGCAATTGGGTGATCTACTGGTGGCAGGCGGCAAATATGAAGAAGTATTTCTGGGGTTCTGGTTTATTAAACAATTCGAGAAAGAATTCACCAAGGATACCTTTATCAGGCTTTCATCCTGGTTGGAGAATGGGATTTGCAATTGGGCTCAAACGGATGTATTCAGCGGGGATATTGTCTCCCCGTTTTTGATCAACAAGATTGTGGAAATTGACGCTCTCTCTGAGTGGCGGTCATTCTTCATCAAAATGGATGCGCAGGTCTGCGGCTGTCAGCCTGATCAAGCCTGCACAGCAGGGTCTACTGGTGAAGGTGATTTTAGAGTTTATCGCTCCACTTATGAATGACACCGAAAAAGTTGTCCATCAGGGAGTGGGTTGGTTATTAAGAGAGGTTTGGAAGCTGCACCCGCAAGAAGTGGAAGCCTTCCTGCTGGAATGGAAAGACACCTGCCCGCGTTTGATCATCCAGTATGCAACCGAAAAGATGACGGCTGATCAAAAAAGTCGATATAAAAAAATAAAACCCAAAAAGGACATCTAAACCAGCCATTTACTTTTGAGGCACTATTATGTATCTAACTATTATCCTTGCACTATCAGTTGCGGTTATGGTCTATTTTTCAATAAAAAAGGGTTCCGATCGCTCGGTGATCCGGAAAAGTAGTTCGGCTGCCTTATTCTGGATTTCGTTGACTTTGTTGACTCTATATGGAGCTTTATGGCTGGTCTTCGGGGTGGGAGAGATCACAGCTGGAGACCTGAGCGGATTGAGTCACCTTATCCCGGCGGTCTTGATCTACACATTGATCTACCTTTGCTGGCGAAGACCTTTTGAAGGTGGTATTACACTGATAGCAGCAGGGTTGATATCCGGAATGCGGGAAATTCCCGGGTGGATTGCTGGAAATGACACCTTTTTTTTACTGATTGGAATTTTACCCCCGGTACTGGCTGGTTCATTATTGGTAATTGCCCATTTGCTGGCCAGACGTCCAAAAGGTGGTCAAGACGTGAACGAATTACCGCAGTAACTTTTAGAATATCGCACCAAACATTACCAGGAAATTATTGAATTACCCCGGGTGAATACCAAAGAGGGAGAAGTACTAATTCCCATTGTTATCTAAATATTGCCTATTGACAAACCTTTTGCGTGGAATATAATGAGTGAGCGCTCACTTAGTAAGTGAGTACTCACTCATATTTATGGAGGTTATATGGCGGAATCCGGGACTATAGACCAGTCAGAACCCAAGAGCAAACTTGTTTCAGAGAGGGAGGTGCAGATATTGGATGCCGCCGCCCGGCTCTTCTCTGAAAAGGGATTTCACCGGACGACCACCCGGGACATCGCCAGAGAAGCGGATGTCTCTGAAGGCACCTTATATAACTATTTTGACAGCAAAAATGATATGTTGATGGGGATCATGACCCGTCTTAATGAAGCCCAGCAATTGAATTACCAGTTGGAGAAATCTTTCCCGGATGACGCCACCCAAACCCTGCATGCATTGTTGGAAAACAGGCAGAATTTCATTGGCCAGAACCGAAACATGATCCAGGCTGTGTTATCCGAGATCCTGGTGGATCCTGACCTGCGGAAACGGTATTACGATGAATTAATGGAACCTTTGTTGTCGCGCCTGGAAGAGCATATTCAGCGCCGCATAGATCTGGGTGAAAAATTGACCGGTGAACCGGCGATCATGGCCAGGCTGCTGGTGGGGTTATTGAACGGGCTTGTTTATCCTCAGTGTGATCGGGGACCCGGTAACGATCGAGCGATGGAATGTTTTGGATGATAGCATTTTGGATATTTTCATAAACGGGATCAAAGGATGATTTTTAAGAATCTTTTTCGGCGAAAAACCAGAACCTTGCTGACCATTCTTGGAATAGCCGTCGGTGTGGCTTCCATCATTGGGCTGGGTGCCCTTGCCGATGGGATGCAGGCTGGATACACCAATATGCTGTCAGGCAGCAAGGCAGATCTGGTCCTTTCTCAGCCGGATGCCTACGATATTGCTTTCAGTTCCATCGATGAAGAAATTGGGCCGGCACTCGCGGCCATGCCGGAGATAAAGAATGTTTCCGCAATGATTGAGGGATATTCCTCATCGGAAGATCAAACACTCTTAATCGTATTCGGATATCCGGAGGGAAGCTTTAGCCTGGAACGCTATCAATTGGTGGAAGGACAGATGCTTTCCGAAGGAAAGTCTACTGGGCTGCGTGGAAAACCGGTCATGCTGGGTTCCGCTGCCTCTGAATCACTGAAAAAAGGTGTGGGGGATAATATTCGATTGGTCAGCAGCACTTATCGCGTAGTGGGAATATATCAGACGGGTGATGCATTTGAAGACAGTGCAGTTTTACTTCCGATGCGGGAAGCGCAGGAATTACTGGGGAAATCCCGTCAGGTGAGCCTGTTTTATATTCAGCTCAAAGATCCATCTCTTAAACAACGATTGATCGATCGTGTGCAGAGGCAGTGGCCAAAATTGCAGCTGACAGGTGCGAATGAGTACGCCAATAAGCAGTCCATGATCGACATGATGCGCGGGATGATGTGGGTGATCAGCATGCTGGCTATCATCATCGGCGGTGTCAGCATGATGAATTCGCAATTGATGTCTGTTTTCGAGAGAACCCGTGAGATTGGTGTACTTCGGTCAGTGGGATGGAGCAGTGGAAGGGTACTCCGGATGATCTTAAGCGAGTCATTGCTGGTTTGTGTGGCTGGTGGTTTGATCGGCATTGTCATGGGGTATGGTTTATTGGTCTGGCTTCAATCTCTGATCATGATGTTTGGAACAGGTATCTCCACTGTGCGGCCATCCCTGATCATTCAGGCTATGATGGTCGTACTAATATTGGGAGTAACGGGAGGTCTATATCCTGCCTGGAAAGCCTCGAGGCTGCAGCCGGTTGAAGCGTTGCGTTATGAAGGCGGCAGTGGAGGCCGCGTTCACAGGCTGCCATTCGGTGGAATGGCAATCCAAAGTCTTTGGCAGCGGTCTACCCGAACCATATTGACAATGTTAGCCATAAGCCTGACGGTCGGCTCCATCCTTGCGTTGGATGGGATCGTCAAAGGATTTAGTAAATCATTCACCGATTCAATGTTCACCACTCAGGCAGAGGTTATTTTAAGGCAATCCAATATTGGCGATACCAGCCTCAGTACCATCGATGAGCGGACTGCGGATAAGATCACTGTCATGCCGGAAGTGAAAAGTGTAAGTGGAGTCATGTTCAATTTTATTACCGACCCGGAAACAGGTGCTTTTTTCATACTGCAGGGATATGCACCGAATGAATTTGCAATCCAGCGTTTTCAAATTGTCGATGGAAAAATGTTGAATGGAAACCGGCAGATCATGCTGGGTAGAACGATGGCGGATTCCATGAATAAAGAGATCGGAGATACGGTCGATTTTGGTGGTATCCGGTACCGGATCGAGGGTATCTATGAATCGAACGTTGGATGGGAGCAAATGGGCGGTGTGATCTCATTACGCGATTCGCAAATCGCAGCCGGAAAACCCAGAAAACTCATGATGCTGGCTGTCAAATTGCGTGATCCCTCGCAAGCTTCTGCCTTGGTGGACCAGATCAACCGTGATTTCCCGGAAGTATATGCTGCTTTGGGTGGTGATTTTGCTGATCAATTACCTGATATGCAGAAATCTAAATCGATGACCACATCCATCTCCATCCTCGCCATTTTACTTGGAGGTGTGGGTGTCTTGAATACCATGCTCATGGTGGTCATGGAGCGCACCAGAGAGATCGGTGTACTACGAGCCATGGGTTGGCGCAGGCGGAGAGTGCTGGGTTTGATCTTACAGGAGTCAGGTTATTTGGGTATTGGCGGAGGCATACTGGGTATAATTGTGGCATTGGGTATGGGTGGATTGATGAGCACCATACCCGGTTTGTTAGGTGCTTTCGGCCTGGTCTGGACTTGGGATAGCATTTTACGGACGATCGTCATCGCATTGGTACTGGGTTTACTGGGTGGTTTTTATCCCGCATTGCGGGCGACCCGTTTACAACCAACCGAAGCGTTGCGTTATGAATAATTCTATAAGGAGTTCACTATGAAGACTAAATTGATCTGGGTATTACTGGCAATAATCATCATCGTATCATTGACAGGTTGTTCAAAAACGCAGGGAGGAGCGACCCCTACCCCTGACGGTTCTGCTGTTTCCTTTAATCCTGTAGTGAACGCCACCGGTGTGGTTGTTCCAAGTCAATGGGCTGCATTAAGTGCTCAAACATCCGGTGTGGTGAGCGAAGTCCTGGTTGCAGATGGAGATAATGTTACTCAAGGCCAGTTGTTGATTCAACTAAGTGGTGTCGAATCAGCGAAAGCCCGGGTCACTGCTTCACAAATGGAAATAGCGGATGCCCAAAGGGCATTTGATAACCTGGTAGCGGATTCAGCTGCCCTGGCAGCACAATCTCAATCAGATATTGTCAAAGCCAATGACATGATCATAGCAGCCGAACGAGCACTCGACGATTTTGAGAAAAATTCGTACCTGGACGATATAAAGACGGCTCAAAGGGATGTAAATCGAGAAAAAACTCAGCTTGATACTGCCCAGAAAAATTTTGATAAATATGCCTCCCGCGCTGAAACAGATTCAACCCGCAAGTATTACGCAAGTGAACTTGCGAATCAACAACGTGATTACGATGAAGCGGTGAGGAAATTACAGGAACTGGAAAATCAAAAAAGTCAGGCACAGGCTGATCTGGCTGCAGGAAAAGCCCTGCTCGAATCTGCCCAGCGGGATTACGACCAGAGGAAAGACGGTCCTTCTCCGGCTGATATGCTGGTGGTCCAATCACGATTGGATAATGCCAAAGCCCAATTGGACTCGGCCCAAAATGCTCTTGACCAGCTTTCAATCACAGCCCCGTTTGCCGGGAATATCAGCAATCCCAAGGTACGGGCAGGTGAGTCTGTGACGCCTGGCCAACCCCTGCTTTATCTGGCAAATATCACTACGCTCCAGGTGGAAACTACCGACCTGAATGAGATCGATGTCGCCCGATTGGCGATTGGCGACCCGGCTGCCGTGACTTTCGATGCACTCCCGAATGTAACCGTAAATGGCAAAGTGGCTCGAATCGCATCCAAAGCCTCTGAAGGATCAGGTGTGAATTACACCGTAGTCGTCGCTCTGGATAATATCCCCGAGAAACTTTTATGGGGAATGACTGCTTTTGTGGATATAGAGATAAAAAAATGACAATCGAATGGATCATTGAAACGCACGATCTGACCCGGGTCTATGGTGATGGCGAAGAGATCCGTGCGTTGGATTCTGTAACCATGCATGTAGCCCCGGGTGAGTTCATCGCCGTCATGGGACCGAGCGGAAGCGGGAAGAGCACACTCTTAAACGTGTTGGGTACTCTGGACCGACCAACCGGTGGAGAAATATTTGTCAACGGACGGAATCTGGCAGAGATCAAGGATGTGGATTCCTTCCGGGCTAAGACAGTGGGTTTCATGTTCCAATTGCACAACCTGCTGCCTACGATGACTGCTCGTGAAAATGTTGAAGTACCCATGGTGGGTTATCAATCTACGCATGACCGGCGTTTGAGAGCAGAAGAATTGTTAACCCTGGTTGGCATGGCGGATCGAATGAACCACCTCCCCGGGCAGCTTTCCGGCGGCCAACGTCAAAGGGTTGCTGCAGCCAGGGCGCTTGCAAATAACCCCAGGATCATCCTGGCGGATGAACCCACCGGCAGCCTCGACACAGTTGCCGGGCAGGAACTGATGAATCTATTGAAAGAGCTCAATCGAAGCCAGGGGGTCACCTTTGTGATCGTTACCCATGACCTCTCCGTTGCCCGCCAGACGAGCCGTGTTCTGGTGATGGCCGATGGGAAGATCGTCCGTGAGGATATCCTGGGTTCACCATTGGAAGAAGATCTGAAGATCTGGCGGCATTCCGGACTGGGGCAGCGAATTCTCACGGAGGATACAGGTGATCTTTCCAGTATGGGAATCACCGATCACATGGTGGATGACGTCCGGAAAGTCTTATTACTTGCAGAGAATAAACCTGGATATATATAAGGATTATTATTTACCCGGGCATCAGAATATAAGGCTTTAAAATCACATACCAGTTTGAGGATTGAATCCTGAACCCGGGTAATAGTAATTGCTGATCCTTTCCAATAAGAATTTCCACCTTTTTCTCTGTATAATATCATTTGATACAAAGAATTATTTATTGTTTGTTAAGTAAATATCAACATTCATTCTTACCACATCCCGGCACAACATGCAGCTTCAAAATCGAATTATCCCATTTATTGGTGTGAACTGACACATTTGCGCGGTTTCTTTTTTATCCATTTAATCCAAATTAAAGGAGGAGGGAATGGAAAAGAACTCTGGCAGCCAGCGAGTAGATCAGGTTTCCCAAAATAAAAGCGGGAGGAAGACACTTTTATTTGTTGGGATTGGTTGTATCAGTTTGATCATCATGCTCTGTTTGTGTTATTTGTTAGCAATGCTAGTGAGTGGCAATTTATCGTGGATGACCAATCAAATTGCTGTGCCGAAAAGTCAATCAAACTCAACTCCTTTAATCGCAGTTGCGATCAATTTGGATGGAGCGAAACCAGCCATATACCAATATGTGGGTAATACCAGCGAAGACCCCTGGATACTACCAACGGGCAACTACTATATTGAAGCTGCCGGGACGCAAGACCTGGTTTACTCATTCGGGAGGGTGACAATAAATGAGCAACGGGGAAAAGTCGACTTAAATGAGTTGATCGAATCAACTGTAGGTATCGAACATCCCATCCGGAAACAGGAATTGATCCTGATAGCGAATACACTGGTTAGTATTGGGCGAGGAAAACTGACTTACCTGTCACTCTTTTCCGATGATTTTAAAGCTCCTTTATTCTCGATCAACGAAGATATGTCATCTGACAAGCTTATGGTTTTACGTGAGACATATAATGGCATCCTTGATAAACAGGAAGAAGCTACGAATGCCCTTCTGGGATTGGAAATGAGGTCAGGATATGGAACAGGGGGGATTAACTGTCGGGGGGTCTGCAGTTCTAAAACTGGGATTCTCGAAATCACTGGTAACGTTTTTTTGGGAGATCAAAAAAGTCGATCAACGAGCTGTGGAGGACATTCTCAAAGGATCTGCAGCCATGAGTGCGGGTGAAAAAGCAGATGCTTTTGAATACTTTACACCTTCGATGACTGGAAACTCACAATCATTTGATGAGATGATCCAAAAACTTCAGGCAGGAGAATTAACCGATCAGGCAAATCGTATTAGAAATTTCTTGTGCGACGAGGAATCATTTTACAATGCTCTGCAGCAAAATCGCGAGACTAACAGGCCAATACTACAAATTGCCCATGAAGAAGGGGCAGTTTTAATAGAGAAGGGTGCCGAGTTGGAGGTCGAAATCATCAAGGGCGCTCTTGAAGCTCAGTTTCCGGGAATCGAGAAGGGAGATGAGTATGCCAACCAGATAAACGAGTGGGTTGAATTCATCCAGCAGACGTACAATGACCCGACAGCCAGCGCCTTTGATTATGCCAGTGGATTAATGACTGAGAAGGTCAGTGACCAGATCAAGGAAGGTTTGCAGGAAATGGGGATCGATGAGGAGCAAGCCGAAGAGATGGCAGAATATCTGAGCGAAGAGATCGCAGGTCAACTGACTAAGCATGACGATGAAGTGGAGGAACTCTCCGGTGATGAAGAAACTGAAAAGACAACAACAGTTGAAAAATCATCAAACGGGGATTCCACGAGGGTGCCGGATGAGACTGGCACACCGACAAACGAAAGGGTTGACTCACCTTCGGAATCTACCCGCAAATCAAGTGAAACAAAAACCCCTGACGAAGTATTGCTATACCGGAGGACTTCTCGATTAATGTAAAAGACATTTATGGTTTTTGCACCGTAAAGAATGATTGTGCATTGATCACGAATGAAGTGAGGTTGAATATCCATCCGGGTGGTGGATCAGCAATCGGAGATGGCACTCTTGCTGCTGACGTTTTTCAACCTCCTGATGTTGAGATCAAAGTGGTCAGGATCACACACGACCTCACATTCACTGGTGATTGTTCTGAAAGTGGATATTGCTCAGGCACAGGGAGAGGAGATGTTACCTTCCCCGGGTTTGCAGGCAGCAGTTATGATTTTACCTGGGAAGGTCAGTATGGATCAGGTGTCTTTGATGGGATGATCCACTCAGTGAACGGCGATATGGTGATGTTTCTGATGATATGGTAGATTCATTCTTGGAGTTTTTGATTTTTCAGTATATCCTTGATAGGGTAATTCAATTTACTAACAAGGAAAGGAATAAAGATTGAAAACTATTGGCATGATCGGTGGCATGAGTTGGGAGTCTTCACTGGAATACTATCGCCTGGTCAATGAACATGTAAAGGAGAGGTTGGGGGGTTATCATTCCGCCAAGGTCATGATGCTCTCCCTGGATTTTGCTGAAGTGGAACTTCTGCAACATGAAGGCCGATGGCAGGAAGCAGGGAAAATGATGGCTGATTCGGCACTCACATTGCAGAAAAGTGGAGCAGATTTTGTGGTTTTATGTACGAATACCATGCATAAATGCACCCCGGAAATTGAAGCCGCCCTTAAAATTCCATTTCTTCACATTGTTGACCCAACGGCTGAAGCCATATGCCAGATGGGTATTAAAACGATTGGTTTATTGGGTACTAAATTCACAATGGAAGAAGATTTCTATAAGGGGCGGTTGAGGGACAAGTTTGGACTTCATGTGATTATCCCGTCAGTCGGGGACCAGGAAATAATTCATCAAGTGATCTTTCAAGAATTGGTGCTCGGAAAGATTAATCCAAAATCCAGGAAAGCCTACCTGGATATCATCAGTAAATTAGTCCAAAACGGTGCCGAAGGAATCATTTTTGGCTGCACAGAGATAGGATTATTGGTCAGTCCGGATGATGTTCATGCTCCCGTCTTTGATACAACCATTCTGCATGCCCGGGCAGCAGTGGATTTCGCCTTCCAACCGGATTAAGTTCTGATTTTATATTTGGATTGTGATTTGAGAGGTATTTATGAAGTTATACGGTGGAATAGAAGCTGGCGGCACTAAGTTCAATTGCATGGTGGCTGCCAGCCCGGATCAGATCATTGCTGAAACCAGGATTCCGACCACAACACCGGAAGAGACGATCAGACGAACCAACGATTTCTTTTCACCATTCGCCTTGAAAGGTGACCTGGCTGCAGTCGGGATCGGCTCATTCGGCCCGGTTGACCTCAATCAAAATTCCGCAACCTATGGATTTATCACAACGACCCCCAAGCCGAATTGGAGGTTTACGGATCTATTGGGCGGCGTAAAAAAAGCGTTACAAATCCCGGTTGCCTTTGATACAGATGTAAATGCAGCGGCATTTGGAGAGTGTTACTGGATACCAGAAAACAGGGACCTCGACCCATTCTTGTATGTAACCATTGGTACCGGGATAGGCGTAGGTGCGATTGCAAATGGAAAACCTGTGCACGGATTGGTGCATACAGAGGGTGGACACCTGTCTATCCCGCATGACAAAAAAGAAGATCCTTTTGCAGGGTATTGTCCTTACCATGGAGATTGCTGGGAAGGTTTGGCAACCGGGCCTGCGCTGGCAAGCCGCTGGGGAAAACCAGCAAATTTACTGGAAGACGATCACCCGGGGTGGGACCTTGAAGCCAAATATATAGCCCTGGCATTTACCAACCTGATCTATTTATATTCCCCCATGCGGATCGTTATGGGTGGTGGCGTCTCACAGCATAAGGGATTGCTGCAAAAAGTCCAGTTGAAGACTCAGCAATTGCTGAATGGCTATGTCCAATCTGATATGATCCTCAACCACATCGATCAGTATATTGTCAGCCCCGGGCTGGGAACACGTTCAGGAGTGCTGGGCGCTATTGGTCTTGCCAGGGAATTGGCACATTAACCTTGAGTTTTACAAAATCCAAACAGGATTCCATTAGATAGGCATTTCGAAGATGCGGTACTTACGGAATGGTTTTGCGCCAAGTTTGGTAATAGCATTATTCATGGGCGCATTATCTTCCAGGACATAGTTTATTTCCATAAATATTTCAGGATTGAAAATTGATTCATATAAAGCCCGGTATAAAAGACTGTCGACAGCTTTACCATGGTATTCAGGGATCACCCCCAGGGCAAACATGCGGTAACTTTTTAACCTGGGCAGCATCAATAGTAACCTGATCCAACCCAATGGAAACAACCTGCCTTTTATTTTCTTCAGGATCACGTTCACATCCGGGATCGCGATGGCAAATCCGACCGGTTTTCCATCTGGTGTTTCTGCAAACAAGACCGCTTTCGGATGGATGACCGGTTTCAAGTCATGCGCCATGGTCCTTACTTCAGCATCTGTCACCGGAGAGTATCCCCAGTTGTGTTCCAGACTGTCATTCGAGAGAGACATGATCGTATTCACTTCTTCTTCGAGATTCTTCATATTGATCGGCCTAACCCGAATTCCATACCGTTCTGCCACTTTATCGGTCAGGGTCAGAATTCTTTCCGGAATCTGGTATCCTTCCCGGGCATCAATGTAATAAACCAGCAGGTCTTTCACTTTTGTTAATCCAAACGTGGAATACTGATCGTTATAATATGGCGGGTTGTATGGGCTCATCACCACGGGAGCAGGTTTGAACCCTTCAATAACGGATCCCCATTCCTGTGAAACAAAACTCCAGGGACCGCGCATGACTGTCATTCCTTCCTGTTTCAACCAACCAGCAGCGGTGTGCAGCAGCATTTTTGAAGCGGATGCATCGGCAGGGCATTCATAGTAGCCAAATAATCCCACCTGCTCGTGCCAATAATCGTTTGCCAGGGTGTCATAAAAAGCAGCGATCCGGCCTACGGGTTTTTCCCCTTTCCACAAAATGAAAAGTTTATAAATACAATGGTCTAAAAATGGATTTTTAACGTGGTCAAATTGACCGGCAATGTCGCTGCGCATAGGCGGCACCCAGATCGGATCATTTTTATACACCTGGTAAGTCAGGTCTATAAATGTTTTCAAATCTTTTGGGGATGACACCTGGGTAATTTCCATGCCTTGCTCCATGCTGATGGTGTTGGATTTATGGTAGTAATGTAGCACAAATCGTGAGATTAATGGTAGCATATTTATGCAAACTTATAGGATTGACATGATTTTTAACAAGGGGAAATCAGGCAAGCATTTTTGTATTCAGCTTTCCCTTTTGGATGGACCCGTACATCATATAAACACATTGAACCAGGAGTAATAAATGGCAACCAAACAAAATAGGCTCATCCTCATCCTCGCCTGTGCCACATTCCTTTTTTTCGGAATGGCAACAGCCGGTATCGGCCCTGTTCTACCGGAACTGGCAAAGAATGCCAGCTCCAGTTTGACCGAGATAGGTGGTGTCATTTCAGCATTATTCCTGGGAGCATTGATCTCCAACTTTATAGCCGGCCCACTGTGCGACCGGGTTGGACACAAAAAAGTACTTATCACCAGCCTCATCATCCTTGCTACTGGCTTTTTGGCATTTACGACCACTCATTCCTTATGGTTGATCCTCGGCCTGACTTTTTTTGCTGGCCTGGGACATGGAGCAGTTGACCTGACCACCAATCTCCTTGTGGCAAGAGTTTTCCAGGAAAAGAATGTCGCTACCTTGAATTTGCTGCATTTCTTTTTCGGAGTGGGAGCATTCGTTGGCCCGGCATTGGTCAGCCTTACTTTAACTCTTTTCGGAAAGGGCTTGATCGTCCTTTGGTTTACCGCCGGAGGATTGCTGGTAATTGCATTTCTGTATTCACAGATCAAAGGTCTTCCTCAGGTGAAAACAGATTCCACAAAGATAATAAGCTCCAATAGTGTTTATCGATCCACACTGGTGTGGACTTTCGGATTGTTATTGCTGATGCATGTTGGCGTGGAGAATGGAATGGGCGGCTGGACGACCACATTCTCACAAATGACAACCGGTGTGAAGATCGAAACCGGGGCATTGCTGACGGCAGGATTTTGGGGTCTGTTGACCATCGGGCGGTTGGCTGGAGCAGCCCTGGGAATTAAACTCACAGCCGGTCGGATATTATTGTTATGTTTATCATTATCTGCCCTTGGTGGATGTCTCCTGGTGCTGGGAATCGGAAACCTGGCGGTAACGATCATAGGAGTTTTATTACTCGGCTTCAGTATGGGTGCTGTTTACCCGACGGTCATGGCGATCATCACCTCCCGCTACACGGAGAACCCGGGCAAGGCAGCCAGTATCTGCGCTGCCATGGGCAGTGCCGGGGGGGTGTCGATACCCCTGATGCAGGGTTATCTCATGGAAAATAATAGTCCATTTGCCAGTGTTGTCTTCGTGACCATCCTCATCTTCGTCATGTTGATCATAGTGGTCAGCTTAAACCGTATGGTGAATTCAAGGAATAAAGCAGCAGCTTCCCAGACCGGATAATATCTTCACGGGATTAATCATGAGGTTGGGTGATAGGCAAGAAAAAACCCGCTGAGATCAGCGGGTTAAATTGGTTTATTTGGGTTTTACAGGAGGGTTACTTTAGCAGCCTGTAGGCCTTTTTGACCTTTTTCGATATCGAATTCGACTTTTTGACCTTCTTCAAGGGAGCGGTAACCGTCGCCCTGAATGGCTGAAAAGTGAACGAATACATCCGGGCCGTTTTCCTGGGAGAGGAAACCATAACCTTTGGTGCCGTTAAACCATTTTACTGTTCCTGTGACTCTATCTGACATTTTCTTTTTCCGTTTCTGTTCTAATTGATTTTGATTGGTTGATTGATTATTTTAGTACCGGCGTTGACCGCCACCACTACCTGTTCGATTGCGTCCACCACCGGGACCGCCCTGACCACCACGGTTTCCACCGTCACGGCGCGGGCCGCCGAAACCACCTGAACCAGATTCTTCGCGGGGTTTCGCGGGGGAGACCTTTATTGCGCGTTCTCCAAGGCTATAGCCGTTGAACAAATTGATCGCTTTTTCGGCTTCTGCCTGGTTGCTCATTTCAATAAATGCGAAACCTTTCGAGCTGCCCGTAAAACGGTCTTTGATCACTTCACAGGAGGTGATTGTGCCAGCTTCTGCAAACAGGCCTTTCAACTCATCTTCTGTGGTTGAGAACGCAAGGTTCCCAATATACAATTTTGTTTCCATCTTTTTCCTAACCTTCCGGAAATGTTCTCCGGCTATTAAATTGCCGCTCTCCATAAAAAGGATTGCGGCTTTTGCAGACAAACCTTGTCTTAGACAAAAAGAATTATACCATACTCTCCTATTTGTAAAGGGTATCCGTGTAAAATGTTAATAAATGATTAATACGTGCAATAATTAGCGTGCAAATCGGTAATATTCATACAACATACGAATTTCATGGTGTTTACTACCACTGTTACCTGAAATAGAGGGTTAAGATTTCGTTTGGCATCCGAATATCGTACCAGATCAGTTGTATACAAACCATAGTTTATATAATCACTGCTAATCTCCCTGCGTTATGCAATTTCATATATAACCGGCATTTTTCTGATATGATAGCCGGATATAATATTTTTATGAGGGATGGTTATGAATAAAGGTATTGTTGCAAGCATTTTTTCCTATGTGATCTGGGGCTTTTTCCCAATTTATTTTCATGCTTTATCCAGCGTTCCGGCTGAGCAGACAACATCCCATCGGGTGGTCTGGTCATTCCTTTTTATTATGCTGGTGATCCTGATCCGAAAAGAATTTAAATCATTCACTGCATCCTTTACCTGGAGGAGGATCGGTATTTACTTCATGGCAGGTGCACTGCTGGCGATTAACTGGGGGACTTATGTATGGGCGGTGGGGGTCAAGGCCGGGTGGTGGAAACCAGCCTGGGTTATTTCATCAATCCAATTGTAAGTGTGCTGCTGGGGGTTATTTTTCTACACGAGAAGCTGCGCCGGTGGCAATGGGTGGTGGTGGTATTGGCTTTCCTCGGGGTGGCATATATCACCTATAGTTATCACCAACTTCCGTGGATCTCGCTGGCCCTGGCATTTTCATTTGCACTCTATGGACTGATCAAGAAGCTGGCTCCACTCGGATCCCTGCATGGACTGGCTCTCGAAACCATGATGATCTTCATCCCGGCATTTGTCATTCTGGTAGCGGCTCAAGTGAATGGCAATGGTGCTTTTGGTCATACCACCCCTTTGGTCAACATTATGCTCGGTCTTACCGGCATTGTTACAGCCATTCCTTTATTGTTATTCTCGGTTGGAGCCAAAAATGTGCCCCTCTCTACGATCGGTATCCTGCAGTTCATTGCTCCAACCATCCAGTTCCTGCTTGGCATTTACCTCTTTCATGAAGTATTTACCGTTTCCCATCTCTACGGGTTTATCGTCATCTGGCTGGCACTCATCATCTTCTCGGTGGAAAGCTTTATATTTTACCGGCGAATGTCTGGACGGGACAAATCCAATGTCCTCCCGGGTGAGATCGGTGAAATCGTGTAAATTGTTGAATATTATTTATCCATGATTAGGTCTGGAGGGATATGGAAACAAACTCGATTTCGCGCTGTGAATGGAGTCTTGGAACACCGATCTATGTGGATTATCACGATATGGAATGGGGAACTCCTGTCCATGATGATGTCAAGCTATTTGAAATGATCGCCCTGGATGGCATGCAAGCCGGTTTGAGCTGGTTGACCATCCTGAAGAAGCGTGAAAATTTTCGCAAAGCATTCGACGGGTTCCGCCCTGAAATTATTGTTGGTTATTCCCCTGCGAAAATGGAAGAATTACTCCAGGATGCCGGGATCATCCGCAACCGCGCCAAGATAGCTGCCATTGTCACCAATGCCAGTTTTACGTTGGAAATCCAGAAAGAATTTGGATCACTCGACCACTACCTGTGGGGATTTGTGGATGGCAAGCCGGTGGTAAATGGATGGACTTCGATGAACCAGATCCCAGCCAGCACACCGCTCTCCGACCGGGTGAGCCAGGATATGAAGAAACGCGGATTCAAGTTCTGCGGCACGACCATCACCTATGCTTTTTTGCAGGCCGCCGGTCTGGTCAACGATCATGTGGTGGATTGTTTCAGATACAACGAACTGACGCAAAAGTAAGGGCACGACGTTTATATATGAGCACGACGTATATGTATGGGCACGAGTTTATGTATGGGCACGATATATCGTGCCCATACTTTGCTTTACACACCTAAACACTTTACGCCTCAAATTTGAAAATTTTCTTGATCGGCTGCAACCCAAGCCGGGTCTCTTCGTTGTCTTCAATGTCCAGCGCGAAGAGGGAGAACTCCAGGCCGGGCTGCATGGAATTCAACGTGCTCATCATCACCCCCAGCGTCCTGGCTTCCTGGACCGCATCTTCGATTAGTAAAATTCGATTACCCTCCATCTCGAAATTCAGAGGAAGAATTCCTTTGACCGGGGAACGGTCCACGCGTTCAAAGATCATGTGATCGACCGGAACGTCGCTGCCGTTCATCTCCAGGCCAAGGTATTCCCCGACCACGCAGCCGGATATCCCCGCGCAGATGATGTGGCTGATACCGGCTTCCTTTACCTGTTCCGCAATATCCGGGAACTGCCCCAATTCCAGCGCATTTCCCAGAAACCGCTGCCTTTGTAGAGTTGATCTTCATGGGCGGCATTGATGGTTTCAGCGGTAATGTTCAGCCTGGAGGTGATGGTGAACATGGCACTCTTGAAGCGATTTAGGCATTCATCCGAGATGCGGCCGTTGGCTTTGATATCCTCGGCAAAATTACGCGAATAATACTTGATGATGTTGAACAGGTCCGCCTGTTCCCTGCCGACGATGATCACCGCCAGCGCCCGCAGTTCATCCATCAGCGGTTCGTAGCGCAGCATTTCGTTGTAATGGGACAGGTTGATATCCAGCATGGGTTAATTCTAGCATGGAAGAATTGTTTTGCAGGGAAAAGCCTAAATATCTGTCCGGCCATACCGAAAGAGGAGGTTCGCATCACACACAAGAACCTATCCTAGAATCGGGAGATCGATCGGCTGACATTCTTTGTGAATACCATTGTAAAAGATGATATAGAATAGTAATGATTATATTTTCCAAATCACCTTGAATTTAATTAGGAGCCTTTCAATGAAATGGATCACCCGTTCCCATGTTAGCGTAGATCGCGTGGCTTGTCCCTGGTTGATCTCGCGCTTTGTCGATAGCGAAGCTGAGTTCATCTTTGTCCCAAAAAGTGAGATCGACCGGATTTCAAAAGAAATCCAGGCCATTCCCTTTGACGCGCCGGGGGTTGAATTGGGTCACCAGGATGGGAAATGTTCCTTTGAGACGATCATCGCCAAATACGGTTTGAGCGAACCCGGACTGTTGAGATTGGCAAAGATCGTTCACGCGGCTGACATCTCTGCAGAAATGGACACAGATCCAATCGCTCGCGGGTTGAAAGCCATCGCGACCGGTTATAGTCTGCGCTTCCCGGAGGATCTGGAGAATCTGTCTCACCAATTTGAGGTTTACGATGCCCTCTATGCCTGGTGCCGGCTGGATGTGGCAAAGGAAGGGGAATAGCAGGCAAGTCGGATTTCGCCTGATCCCTCGACATCCTTCGACAGGCTCAGGATACGGCTCGGGAATAGGCTCAATCCGACCAAGTGAACGGTGATGTGCACTTATTTATGCTTGTACCTAACCGATAATATACTGACACAATCCCCATCTTATCCTATACTTATGATATAAAGCGAACTTACCACGGAGGTAAAATATGTCTTCGACAAATCTGATGGATGAAATAAAGAAAGCTTTGAATTTTCCTGAGGGGAAGTGGAATGAAAAGAAAGGTGTCTGGGAATATTCTGCGACCATTGCTGAACGCAAAACATTTCTCTCAAAAAGGAAATTGACCTATTCCGCCAGGTTGAAAATCGACGAGAGTGCAAAATTGGTCAAATTTTCAGAAATGCTCATTGAAGCAGGATCCGGCTTTTCCAGCGGTGGTGACCTCGATAATAGCATGACTACCGGTTTCGGCATCAAGACCGAAAGCTATAATACTTTTGGAGGTGCCCGTAAGGGAACCATAGCAGAGCAATCCACACTTTTTGGCAAGGATTATTCGTATCAATTTGACTACAAAGAGGCAGGATTAAAGGTGAAAGATATCGTGGAAAAAGCCGGTTACAAGTTCGAGTATCAGATCCTGCCGGTAAAGTAGCCAGGTATATGTAGAAGTCTGAGCAAGCTCCGACCTACAACTTTTCTCAATGTTTTGGGGATGGTTCACAAAAATCTTATTAATAATGGAAATTTCGAAGTCTATAAGGACTACTTATGCATGCCGATGAATTGAAACACCGTACCATGTTAGAGAATTTAGCCGACCAGGCAATGATCGATCGAGGCTTACTTCCCGATTTTTCCCCTGAAGCGCTTGCAGAACTCGATGTACTTCAAAAACAGGCGGCACAAAATGATGGCCAATTGAAGAGTGAAGACGGAATCCGTGATCTACGGCACCTGCTCTGGGCATCCATAGATAATGATGATTCTCGCGATCTGGATCAGTTGACCGTGGCTGAGGCATTGCCAGATGGTAAAGTGAAGATCCTGGTGGCTGTAGCGGATGTCGACTCGCTGGTAAAGAAGGATTCAGCAATTGATGATCACGCCAGCTACAATACCACCTCGGTATATACCGCAGCCAAAATATTCCCGATGCTCCCTGAACAGCTTTCCACTGATCTCACATCCTTGAATCCGAATGTGGATCGCCTGGCGATGGTCGTCGAAATGGTGGTTGATCCCGATGGTAAAGTACAAACCTCCAGTATCTATCAGGCGATAGTCCACAACCAGGCTCAGCTCGCTTATAACAGTGTCGCTTCCTGGCTGGATGGGGATGGCAATGCACCTGAGGCAGTATCTGCGTTGGATGGACTGGCTGAAAATTTGCGTCTGGAAGACTCCATTGCCCAGAAGTTGAAGAGCTTAAGGCATATCAACGGTGCGCTCAGCCTTGAGACGATCGAGGCAAAACCGCTCTTTGATGGTGACCAGATCCGTGATCTTGAAATGGAAGAGAAGAACCGTGCAAAAGAGATCATTGAAGATTTCATGATCGCAGCCAACGGGGTGGTGGCGCGTTACCTTGAATCCAGGAGGTTTCCCTCCATCCGGCGCGTGGTACGAATTCCAAAACGCTGGGACCGCATCGTCGAGATCGCCGACGAGCATGGATACAATCTTCCGGAAAATCCGGATGCGAAGTCTTTGGAGAATTTCCTGGATAAGGAAAAAGCTGCCGATCCGCTGCGGTTTCCTGATCTGTCACTGGTGGTGATCAAACTATTAGGCGCTGGTGAATATGTGGCAGATTTTCCGGGCGACACTCCGCCGGGTCACTTTGGGCTGGCGGTCAAAGATTACACCCATTCCACAGCCCCGAATCGCCGATTTACAGACCTGCTTACTCAGCGATTATTGAAAGCCGCACTTCACGGAACCCCGGCTCCATACAGCAAGATCGAACTGGAAATACTGGCGAAACATTGCACCGAGGCAGAAGATGCCGCCAACAAGGTTGAACGGCAGGTTGAAAAGTCCGCAGCAGCACTTTTGCTTAAAACCAGGATCGGAGAACGGTTTGATGCCATTGTCACCGGGGCTTCACCCAAAGGCACCTGGGTGCGCCTGCTCACTATACCGGTAGAAGGAAAGTTGGTGCATGGCTTCGATAATATGGACGTGGGCAAACGCCTTCGAGTTCAACTGCTATCTGTGGATGTTGACCGCGGCTTTATTGACTTCAAGAAAGAATCTTAAGGAAGTAAAATGGTGAAAAATTACCAGCCCAGTTGTTTTTCTATTTGTGAGATGGAAGATTTTATTGCCTCACCAATAGTTGCGCCATTTCGAGCTGATCATATTCACCAATTACTCCAATACGATCACCGACCTCAAAAACTGTGATTGATTTGGGATTCGCAATAAGCTGCTGATCACGGATCAATGCCACTACAGATGCTCCGGTTTGAGAACGAATATTTGCTTCGGCAAGTGATTTTCCTATCAGGGAACTTTCTGCGAGTAATTCCATCCAGACAATCTCAATTCCTTTTATTGCCTGAAGAAGGTCATGTAAAGATTTGTGCTCTTCGTCAGTAGTAATATTGAAGTTGTAATGATCATGACGAACAGATTCAGCGTATCGGTGGACTTCTTGAAGTGGATAGCCAAGGTTTAGTAAAGTATGGTGGATCAATTCCAGACCACCCTCCAATTCAGGATGGACAATATGACTTGCTCCCAATTCTGTTAAATATCTTACACCTTCTGCTGTTGCCGCCCTGGCAATGATCGATAAATCTGGGTTCAAATCCCTGACTGTCGTTACGATCATTATTGTTGTAGTTTCGTCAGGAACAGTAATCACCAGAATACTGGCATGGTCCAAATTTGCATGTTTAATAATTTCAGAATTGCTTGCATCACCATACAATGTCGGGATATTCCGCAGGTTGAGTATGATGATGCGTTCGGGATCAGTTTCCATGACAAGGAGTGGAATGGAGAGTGATTCCAACACATCCACCAGATGCTTTCCTACCTGGCCGTAACCTACGATCACTGCGTGACCAACCAGATGATCTTCTTCGATTACTGGTAGAGGAATATTAGCTTCCAATTTTCTCCAAAAAGCAGGGATCAATCGTAAAGTTTTCTCGAAGAATGGTAATGATTTAAACATGAACGGATTGATGATAATTGAAAAAAGAGCGGCTGCCAGTATCAGAGAATATTGATTCGAATTCAACATATTCAAGGACAAACCAGTTTGGCCTAAAATGAATGAGAATTCTCCAATTTGACTCAAGCCAACTGCGATGATCAAAAATGTTTTTGCCGGGCGGGGAAATAGCAGCCCCAGAATTAAGACAATAATGACTTTTCCGATAACGACGATAAAGGTCAAGGCAGCTACCTGTCCGAGGTTCTGTAATAAGAATGTAGGGTTTACAAGCATTCCAACTGACACAAAGAACAGGACTGAAAATGCCTCCCGAAAGGCGAAAACATCTGCTCCTACCTGGTGACTCAAGTGAGATTGGCTGATGATGGCTCCGGCAACAAACGCACCCAGTGCCAGGGAGATACCGAATAGTTCCGATGCACCCATTGCTGTACCAAGGGTAATAGCCAGGATCGCAAGGATGAACAATTCTCGTGATCGGGTATGGGCAATACGTTCGAGAAGCCAGGGGATGAGCCGAACACCAGCAAAAAACATAATAGCAGCAAATGCTATCGCTTTTAACAATGTGATCGCCAAATCTTGCCAGTTGAATGTGGAAGAACTGGAAGCCAGGGTTGGCATGAAAACCAGAATTATTACTGTTAGTATATCCTCCATGACCACCCATCCCACCGCAGTCTGCCCGTGGGATGTATTCAGTAACGAATTATCCATCAATCCACGTAATAGGACGACTGTACTCGCAACTGAAATTGCCAGTCCTAAAACCAAACCGGCTGTGATCGACCAGCCCCAAAGTTGGCTCAAACCAATGCCGAGTAAAGTGACAAGTGCTACCTTAATTAATGTACCGGGGATAGCTGTATCCCGTACCCGCCAAAGATCCGCAAAGGAAAAATGAAGGCCTACTCCAAACATCAGAAAAATTACCCCAAGCTCTGCCAGTTGACGTATCGTACCAATATCCCCAACAAATCCGGGAGTGAAAGGTCCAATGACAATTCCAGCAAAAAGGTAACCAACGATCGTGGGTAGCCCAAGACGCCTGGCAATCAATCCGCCAAAAAAAGCCACTATCAACGCCAGCGTAATATTAATTAATAATGGTAGTTCGTGCATAAAAATCTCCCCTATGTCCTGGTAAACCATTATAAGGGTTTTATGCTCGAATATTACTGTTAACTCTGTTGTAAATCCAGTTCATGTATTACTAGTGTTGAATATACATCATGTAATGAACACAGGATTTAGTACCTACCCCGCAGCGAATGCTTTGGCAGATCAGCCTGCTCTTCCGGTGGATCGATATGCTCGATCTTCACGGCACAGATCTTATATTCAGGGATCTTGGCGCGGGGATCGATGACATCATTGGTGAGGATATTGGCTGAGGCTTCGGCAAAGAAGAACGGGATGAATACAACGCCTGCCCTGGTCTTATCCTTGATCGTTACCCGGATGACGATGCTGCCCCGCCTGGAGGAAACCCGAACCTCATCACCCTCCTTCAAGTCCATTCTTATCGCATCCACCGGATTCACTTCCATTAATGCCTGCGGGTAAAGGTCATCCAATTTGGAAGCGCGGGTCAGTGTACCGCCGTGCCAGTGTTCCAGCACTCTTCCGGTGGTCAGAATGAATGGGTAATCAGCATCGGGCATTTCTGCGGGCAGCTGGTATTCCAGCGGGTGGAATTTTCCACGTCCACGAGGGAAATCATCTGCGAAGAGGAAGGGTGTTCCGGGATGGTTTTCATCGGGCACAGGGGTTTGCAGTCCCCAACGGATCCGAGACCGGTGATAACGGATCCCGGCATAATCCGGGACGACGCGTCCCATCTCTTCGATGACCTCACCGGGGTTGGTATAGTTCCAAAAGGTGCTCTTCGGTCTGCCAAGACGAGTTTCGATGCGTTTGGCAAGATCGGTAATGATCATCCAATCCGCCCGGGCACTACCCGGTGGTTCAACAGCTTTTCGAACAAGCTGCACGCGCCGGTCAGTATTGGTAAAGGTGCCATCCTTCTCTGCCCAGCCGGCTGCCGGAAGGATCACATCCGCATAGGCGTGTGTTTCGTTGATGAACAGGTCTTCAGCGGCAAAGAATTCCAACTGCTCGAATTGGTGCCGGACGTGATTGGAGTTGGGTTCAGACATGACCGGGTTCTCACCCATGATATACATGCCTTTGATACCGTCAGGTCCGAAAGCTTTTACGATCTCAGTGTTGGTCAGCCCACGCTTGCGGTTCAACCCGCCCGGTTCAATATTCCAGAGCTGCTCAAACTTGAGGGCACTTTGTTCATCGTCGACAAGTTGATAACCCGGGTAATGCCAGGGCATGGCTCCCGAATCAGAGGCTCCCTGGACGTTATTCTGACCGCGCAGAGGATTGAGCCCGGTGCCTTCACGACCGATCTGACCGGTGAGCAGAGCCAGGTTGATGAGGGCAAGTGCATTTTCGGTTCCATGGGAGTGCTCGGGGATGCCCAGCGCCCAATAGATGGCCGCATTTTTTGCTCCAGCATATAGCCGGGCAGCTTGAATGATCAAATCCCGATCCACGCCGGATATGCCTTCAGCAT
The DNA here is from genome assembly GCA_963757065.1 of uncultured Chloroflexia bacterium. GTDB lineage: Bacteria > Chloroflexota > Anaerolineae > Anaerolineales > Anaerolineaceae > PNON01. The sequence goes on from CAVWQC010000007.1 coordinate 292,592, forward strand.
ATTCCGGGGTGAATTTTTCCATGCTTGCCGCGAATTCTGTAAAACCTTCCGTGCGCTCGTTGATAAATTTTTGGTTGTAGAGTTTCTCTTTCAGGATGACATGCGCCAGGGCTGAAAAGACTGCCACATCTGTTCCCGGCTGCTGCTGCAGCCAGAGGGTGGAGAAGTTGACCATCTCGATGCGGCGTGGATCGATCACGATGAGCTTTGCCCCATTTTGCTCTATGGCAGCTTTCATCTGCAAGCCAATGATCGGGTGGGTTTCGGTGGTGTTCGACCCGGTGACTAATGAAGACGTCATTTTTGGATACATCCGAAGCCGGGTTGCTCATCGCTGAAGAACCAACAGCCATCTGCAGGGCAACCACAGAACCGGCATGGCACAACCTGGTGCAGTGATCGATGTTATTTGTTCTGAAAAGTGATCTGAAAAGTTTCTGCAGCAGGTAGTTTTCTTCATTGGTTGCCTTGGCACAGGAGAACATGCCTAATGCATCCGAACCATCGCGTTTGTAAATGGCTGTCATCCTGTCGGCGATCAGGTCAAGGGCTTCATCCCAGGATGCTTCACGCCATTCAGACATATCCTTTGCCGGTTTTCGCTTCCCTGCAATTTGCTTTTCCTTCCGGATGAGGGGAGTGGTTATCCGCCGGGAATCGTATAGAAAGTCATAACCAAACCGCCCTTTCACGCACAGGTTGCCATGATTGGTCGGTGAATTCGAAAGGAGAAGTAACGGAAAAAATGGTATTGTCTTTGATATGCAGTTCGAGATTGCATCCCACACCGCAATATGGACATACTGTCGAGACGATCTTATCGGGTTTTATCATGTTATTTTCCTTCCAAGAGCCATTCACGACGAGGTTTAAGCGCACCGGTCGGGCATACTCCCACACATTGCCCGCAAAATACACAGGTGGTTTCAGTCATCGGCTTATCATAGAATGTTGCAACGGAGGTTTCAAAGCCGCGGTTCATGAGGGTTAACGCAAATGTGTATTGGGCATCCTGTGCACAAACCTGGACACATCGCCAGCATAAAATGCATTTGGCATAATCCCTGATATACATGGGATTATCATCCAGGACCGCCGGCTGGCGTTTGACCGCACCGGGAAAGCGGTCAGGTTTGGCAGCATATTCATCCATCATGGTTAAAATATCCGGCGCGTCTGAAATGTCGACCGTGGAGGCCAGCATTTCCAGGATGGTTTTACGCGCTGATCTGACCCGTTCGGTGTTCGATCTAACCTTCATACCCTCGGTGACTTTAGCGATACAGGCCGGTACGAGAGTGCGTGAACCTTCCACTTCTACGACACAGATGCGGCAAAGAGCATTGGCTTTGCAATATTCATGAAAGCACAGGGTCGGTATGGAAATACCGTTTTCTGCCGCTGCATGGAAAATCGTTGTTCCTTCGGCAGTGCTAACGGGTTGATCGTCAATTACCAGGTTGATCATTTTTGACATCATGAACCGCCTTTCACTGACAGGGGAGCTTTCAGCATTTCTGGCCAGCGGTGCAGCGCACTCAATACAGCCATGGAGGCTGTCTGGCCCAGACCCGCAGATGGATGCATCGGTCATTGTTCGGCCAATCTCTTCCAAGCGCTGCAAGTCCTCCGGTTCAGAACGGTCTATCATCATCCGCTCTAAAATCTCCACCTGGCGTTGGGTCCCGAGCTGACAGGGGTAGCACTTTCCACAGGATTCCTCGGCAAAGAAGTGCGCCAATCGCAAGATCACCTTGCGCAGGTCGCGGGTTTCGTCAAATACTGTGATCACTCCTGCACCCAGGGGAATTCCTGCATCCCGCATATCTTCGAAGCTCAGTTTCGAATTGAGATCACTTTCGATGGCAAATGCTCCAGCAGCTCCTCCAACCAGGGCAGCCTGGAAAACTCTGCCTCCACGAACCCCGCCTGCCAGATCGTTGATCAGGTGACTGATGGAGACACCAAAATTGACTTCATATAATCCCGGTCTTTCAATATCACCTGATAAGCAAAACAGCTTTGTACCGGTGGATTTTTGAGTGCCGCGGGATGTATACTTTTCAGCACCTTCCCGCAGGATCTCAGGGATATTGGACAAGGTTTCGACGTTATTGATCACTGTGGGTTTTCCAAACAAACCGTGAGTGGTCGGGAAGGGTGGCTTAACGCGCGGCATACCGCGTTTCCCTTCGATCGATTCAAATAAGGCTGTTTCTTCGCCGCAGACATAAGCACCTGCACCCTGGCGAAGTTCAAGATCGAATGAGAAACCGCTGCCCAGAATGTTGTTCCCGAGGATTCCCTGACTCAACGCTTCTTCACAGGCTTGCTGCATGATCTCAAACGGTTCTGTATATTCACCGCGGATATACATATATCCTTTATGAGCTTGAATGGCATAAGCGGCAATGATGATCCCCTCAATGATCCGGTGTGGATCATCTTCCATGATCACCCTGTCTTTGAAGGTGCCAGGTTCAGCTTCATCAGCATTGCAGACAACATAACGGGTCGTCTCGGCGGTATTGGCAGCACCTTCCCATTTCAATCCTGTCGGGAAAGCTGCTCCACCCCGGCCGACCAAGCCTGAAGCTTTGACTTCTGCGATCACCTCACCCGGCTGCAGTTTTAATGCTTTCGCAAGCCCGGAGTAACCACCAGAAGCCTTGTAATCAGCCAGCCAGGTGGTTTTTCCCCTGCCGCAATTCCTGGTTAATACGGCTACATCACCACCCACCAGGGTTTGATGCCGCCTGCTGGTGTTGGCGACCATTTCCCGCCAGCCACTTCTGCGCAGCTGCTTCTGGTATTCGCCCTGGACCAACATGGACGGTGCAATATCGCACAATCCCAGGCAGGGAGAACGTTCAATGGTGATGGTGTCTTTTCCTTTATTGTGCATAGATTCACGCATCAGCTTGAAATATCCTTCAGAACCGGCCATGGCGCAGACCGGGTCGCTGCAGACGTGAATGATCGCTTCGGAGACAGGTTTTGCGTGGAAATGGGAATAGAAGGTGATCACCCCATAGACATCTGCCAGAGGTACCTGTAAATTTTTGGCAATTGCCTCAGCAGCAAATTCAGGGATGTACCCGTAAATTTCCTGGGCTGCATGCAATGAGGGGAGGAGGGACGTTCTGCCTGTAGCTGTATATTTCTCAAGGACTGGTTGCAGCAGTTCCAGATTCATATCCGGCATAATTTCTCCTTATAAAAGTTCATGACTTAAAAACCGGGTAATTGACAATTTATAGTGATATTATAACGATAATATGTTTTCTGTCATTATTCAAGCAGGTGGTAAATCGAGTCGAATGGGAACGGATAAATTATTCATCCCATTTCGTGGTCAGAAATTGATCGAATGGGTAATTGGGCGATTGGCAAATCTTACCGATGACCTGGTCATTATATCCAATCAACCCGAAAAGCTGAAATACCTGAATCAAGCTGTGTACCCGGATGCTATTACAGGTATCGGACCGCTCGCCGGGTTATATACGGGGTTAAAATATGCCAGGTATGAAAGGGTTGTCATGGTGGCATGCGACATGCCCTTCGTTAATTCCAATCTTTTGAGGGAAGAGGTGCGGTTGCTGGATGAAATGCAGGTGGATGTAGTTATTCCCGCCCCGGCAGGAAAACAGAGCCGCTGCATGCAGCTTATCGGCGGGAAACCTGTCTTCCAGTGATCGAAGCGGGAATAAGATCCGGGATGCGCAGGTTAATTGAATGGCATGCTTTGGTACGGGTTCATACGATGGAAGATTCAGAAATCAATAAATACGATCCGGCAGGATTGGCATTTATGAATATCAATAACCCCGCAGACGCTCAACTCGCTGAACAGGTTGATCTAATAGACGATAATCCTGATCATCCGTAAAGAACGAGCAATATGCCTGTCAATATGGTTCAATAAGTTGGGTGGGAATGTAAATCGGGAAACCGGTTTCTTATCTTGGCAGCAAATGAATAGCGCTGGACTTGAAATTTGCAATGACATTCATAGCCAGAAACCAGATTCATCTCCAGGGCACTGGTTCGGGTCACCAGTGATACCAGTTTGGCATCTCCGGAATCCAGAAGCACTCTGAAAAGAGGTCCTTTGGGCTGGATAGCGAGGATTTTGCAGCGTAAGTGGTTACGGGCACTGGTTTGTTCATGGCCGGGGGTAAGGGTAATGGTAATGTCTTCAGGGCGGAGGCAAAGATAGACCATTTTACCCACTTGATAATCACTCACCGCTTCCAATAGATGATCATCTGTTTGCACTTCGACCAGACCATCCTTCTGGGTACATATCTCGCCGGAAATAATGGTTTCCACACCGACGAAATCTGCTACTTCTGAGTCAGCCGGCTCATCGAATACCTGCCGGGGTGAACCAACCTGGCGCAGCTGCCCGCCGATCAGAATGGCGATCTGACTCCCCAACATTAAGGCTTCATCCAGGTCATGGGTGATGAAAATCGCTGTTTGCCGGCTGGACTTTAAGATGGACTGAAAATCATTCAATAATCCCAACCGGGTGGGAGCATCCAGGGAACTGAATGGTTCATCCAGGAGCAAAAGGTCTGCACCCGTTGCAAATGCGCGAGCCAGACTGACCCGTTGAGCTTCTCCACCAGACAACTGGTAAGCCTGCCGATTAGAAAGGTGGGATATTCCAAATACTTCCAGCCAATGGTCGACTTTTTGATGGATCGTGTCTTTTTCCACTCCCCTGAAACTCAACCCAATGCCAATATTTTCCCGGATGGATGTGTGCAGCAGCAGTGGTTCCTGCAGGACCAGAGCACATTTTTTATGGTCAGCATGATTTGATGCGTTATTGGAATTCTGCCCGATATAAATATTCCCGGAAGTGGGTTTGATCAAACCAGCCAGGGCCAACAAAAAAGTACTTTTCCCAGCCCCATTTGGTCCAGCGACAGCAAGGACATCTCCCTGTTCGACGTTCAGGGATGGAATATCGACCACCAATTTACCCATCCGGTGGATTTTAAGTTGATCCACCTTTAGGAAGGTGTGCTTATCAACCATGTTTATCTCCACGCTGCTGGATCAATGTCAAAGCTAAATTGACCACGTAAGCGAGCAGCAGCACAATGGCAGATAATGCCAGGGCGATGGCGAATTCTCCCCGGCTGTTTTCCAATACGATCGCCGTGGTGAGTACGCGTGTATCTCCTTTGAGGTTGCCGCCGACCATCATGGAAGCACCCACTTCGGAAATCACACTGCCGAAACCCGCCATCAGCGCTGCCAGTAAGGGCATTTTGGCTTCACGCCATAGACAGCCAGATCATTTGCATACGTGAGGCACCCAATCCGTAGAGTTGGAGGCGGAGGCGTGGATTCAGTTGTTGTATAGCTGAGATGGTCAGACCAGTGATCACCGGTGTGGCGATGATCGTTTGGGCGATGACAATTGCCGTAGGGGTGTACATGAGATGAAGCAAACCTAATGGTCCACTGCGCCAGAGAAAGATCGAAACGACCAGGCCAACAACCACCGGCGGTAGGGCCATACCTGTATTGATCAGGCTGACCCATAACCGCCGGGATTTGAATTCCCCCAAAGCGAGTGCAGTGCCGAGGGGCAATCCTATAAAAAGGCTGAGTATGGTTGAAAGGCCGGAAATTTTGAGGCTAAGGAATGTGATCTGCATCACTTCAGGATCACCTGAAATGAGTAATCGAATTCCCTCAACAATTCCCTGCCAAATCAAATGCATTGAACTACTGACCTACCTGATCTTCAGCTTTACCCGCATCAGGGATAAAGAGTGATTGGCCGAATTCAGCCATGCCAAAATCGGCTATGTTTTTCTGCGTTTCAGGTGAAACCATGAAATCTGCAAAGGCTTTTGCACCGGTGTAATTGACCAGCGGCCATTTATCCGGGTTAACAGTGATGACATGATAGATGTTCAGCAAGGCTTTGTCACCTTCAACGAGTACGTCCAATTGTAAAGTATCTTTCAGGGCAAGGTAAGAGGCACGGTCGGTAAAAGTGTATCCTTCTTTTTCAGTGGCAACCCGAAGCGTGTCCCCCATACCCTGACCGGTTGAGACGTACCAATCCCCTTCGGGTGTGATCTCTGCCGACTTCCAGATGGTTAGTTCGGCTTTATTGGTACCGGAATCATCGCCACGGGTTACAAAGATGGATTTTGATTCAGCAATTTTCTTATAGGCATCCACGGCAGTTGTTAATCCTTTTATTCCAGCCGGGTCACTTGCAGGACCAACGATGATGAAATCATTGTGCATGACCAGCAGGCGGTCCTTGCCAAATCCTTTATCCATCAGATCAAGTTCGGATTTTGGTGCGTGAACCAATAAGACGTCTGCATTACCTTCTTCGCCCATCTTCAAGGCAGCCCCGGTACCCACTGCCACCATCTTCACTTTATAACCGCTTTGTGCTTCGAATAGCGGTAGAAGTACATCCAGTAATCCTGAATCGCGTGTGCTGGTTGTTGTCGCCAGGATCAATTCGGTGGAGGTTTTGGGGGCTTCTGTTGCCGGAACATCTGTAGCTGGCGCAGCTGCAGGAGCATCGGTTGCTGCCGGGACGGTTGTGGGAGGTGCCACTTCAACTGTAGGTGTTGGTGCCGGTGTACAGCCAGCCAGAAGGCTCAATAAGAGAACCAAGATAAAGAACCACTTCAATTGTTTCATCAAAAACTCCTTAAGTATAGTATGTAGGGTTACAAGTATATATTAATTCATGAAAAGTGAGTAGAGGAAAGTGAGAAAAGAGAAGTGAGAAAAGAGAAGTGAAAAGTAAGAGTAACGTGTGATTAGTGATTAGTGGAAAAAAACTGAAATTTGGGGAAATGGATTAGATATGATCCTTTGGTTGAAGTGTTATCAGGGAAAAGAAAAAGTAGACTGAGGAATTAGTCTACTTTTCGTATAAATCGTAAAGTTATATATCTACGATACTTATTACATCAAACAAGCCTGATGCGTACATCCACAGCAAAGGCGCCTTGTCCAGGAGCGAGCACCCGCAGCGGGTTGATCTCCATCTCAGCGATGGATGTACAATCTGCTGCCAGATGGCTCAACTTGACGAGTGCATCCACCACAGCGGATTTATCTGCCGGGAGAATGCTGCGGAATCCATTCAACTTTTTTCCAGCCCAGGTGGCGTTGATCATTTTTTCGGCTTCATCAGGTGTCAAAGGAGCAAGTGCAAAGGCAACGTCTTTCAAACCTTCCACTTCCACCCCGCCGGAACCAAACATCATCATCGGTCCGAACATCGGATCCCGCACCATACCGGTGATCACTTCCTGCCCTGCCGGGAGCATGCGTTGGATGTGTACGCCATCTATTTTTGCATCCGGTTTGGCTTTTCTGGCTCTGTCCATGACGGTTTTGAAACCATCCACCACTTCAGCAGAATTTGTAAGGTTCAATAATACTCCGCCAATATCCGATTTATGGACAATATCCTCCGAAGCGACTTTGAGAACAACCGGGAATCCGGTCTTTTCTGCCTGCTTTGCAGCTTCAGCGGTTGTTTTGCACAGGATCAGCCTGGTCGTTGAGATCTCATACGCATCGAGTAGTTTTACGGCAGTTTCTGCAGAGATAAATTCCCCTGGTCGTTCAGCAGATAGAATTTTTACTGCTTTCGATGAGGTTTTGGGTTGTACTTTCGGCTCAGGCTTGCTCAGCCTTCTGGTGATCTCGGCATAGCGGGTGACGGCACCCAACGCTGAAGCTGCCCATTCGGGAAAACGATAATCGGGAATTCTGGCAGCACGGAGGAGGGAAAGACCTTCTGCAATTTGGTTTTCTCCCATCAGGGCAAAAACGACCGGTTTTTCGTTGGATTGGATGATCGGTATCATGGATTTAACCACAGCCCCAGTGGTACTGGGTGGCGGTGGAGGCGAGATCACCAGAATGCTATCCACTCCGTCATCTTCCATTAATAATCGAAGGGCGCCACTGAATTGTTCCGGGGTAGCAGAAGCCAGCAGGTCGATGGGGTTGTTGAAACTGGCTGCGGCAGGTAAAAAGCTTTTTAATCCGGTCACAGTCGCATCTGATAATTTTGCCAACTGGAGTCCATTCAATTCCAGGGCATCTGCTGCGGTTACACCAGGTCCGCCGGCATTCGTAATGACAGCGACATTCTTCCCCTTCGGTTTTGGGCACCAGGCTAAAGCTTTGGCCCATTGGAATAGCTCTTCGGTGGTATTAACCCGGATCACTCCCGCTTTTTCGAATGCGGCATCAAAGGCAGCTTCAGCACCAGCCAGCGCTCCTGTATGCGAAGCGGCGGCCTTTTTGCCGCTTTCGAAGCGGCCAACCTTCAAAGCGAGGACAGGTTTTACCCGAACAGCTTCCCGGGCTTTTTCGATGAATTGCTGACCGTCTTTCACACTCTCCATATACATGGTAATGACATGGGCATGTTTGTTTGCCGCCAGGATGGGCAAAATATCGGACTCACTTACATCCACCTCATTGCCGAGGCTGATGAGGTTGGAGAGGCCGATACCCTGGCCACGGATCCAATCGATGACTGCAGCGCATATCGCCCCGGAATGTGAAATAAAGGCGATCTCACCCACTGGCGGACCAGGCGGCTGCAGGAATGTGGTGTCCAATGGCAGGTGAGTATCCACAAGGCCGATGCAGTTTGGCCCGATCAACCTGATGCCAAATTCATTGGCAATGCGCAGGCATTCCTGCTCCAACCGGGCGCCATCTGCTCCAGTTTCCCGAAATCCCCCGGTCTGGATAATGGCAGCTTTGATTCCGCGTTTTCCGACCTCAACGAGTGCATTGGGGACGGCTGCCGGTGGAACCAGCATGGCAGCCAGGTCAACCGGATCAGGAACCTGATCCAGGCTGGAGTAGATGGGTTTACCGAAAAGTGTATCCGCTTTCGGATTTACGAAATGGATCGCACCCTGATAACCGCTTTGGATCAGATTGCGGGCCAGCATGTATCCCAGTTTGGTTGGATCACGAGATACACCAACAATAACGATACCTTTGGGTGAGAAGAAAGGATTCAGGGGATCAGTTTTCATAGAAAAATTATACAATAAGAAGAGTGATTAGTTGACTGAAATTAAAAATTTGGAAAGTGGAGAGGAAGGTATATGAAATGAAAATTGCAAAAGTAGTATCTTTTATTGGAATTCTAGCCATGACCGGGGTGATCGGATGGGCGTTTGCAACGGGCAACTTCGCTGTGGAAGGTTCAAAATTATTAGCCATGCCCTGGGGAATTGTTTCATTGGTCGATCTCTACGTGGGATTTACCCTTTTCTCAATTTGGATCATTTATCGTGAGCAAAGTTGGGGGCGGGCGATAATTTGGGTTGTACTGATGATGACCCTTGGCTTTTTTACTGGCAGCTTGTATTTATTCATCGCTCTTCAGAAAAGCGGTGGCAATTGGAAAAAGGTTTGGCTGGGGCGTCGTTATTCTGAATAAGTATTGAGTGTGAATTATTTATTGGAAATTACCACTGCCGGTCGAAAACCGCCAAGAGGCGTATAGAAAGACCAGGCTTTCCGAAAATCGCCATCCGCCATCCAGAAGAGGTAATCACCACCATTAACCCAGGAATTAATGAAACCCCAGGGTTTTTGTAACCCACCAGTATCAATATGTAATGGATCGTAGGCAGCACTGATGATGGTATGCCAGGTGAGACTCATATTGTTTGCATACGAGCTTGTACCTGTTCCCAAAGTGATGGCTGGGGCAGCATGTTTTGCCCAGCCAATGGTTACCATCACCACTGTATCCGGTTGTTGGATGAGGTCGATCAAACCGGGGTGTGTCGGGTGTGATAAGCCAACCTGGAGGGACAATCCCATGTCCTTGATCAGCCTTCGTAATAGGGATACCTGCTGGATCGGTGAAACGGGTCCATTTTTACCGAAACGGTATGGTAAGCGCTGGAAAAAATTCATCGCATCCAGTTCATCTGCCAATTCTGCAGGATCGATGACCCGCCCGGATAGAAGTTGAATTGCAGCACTAATAGAGTGCAGGGTGCAAGTATTTCCGACCTGATTGTGCTGGTATGCCGCCAAACTCTTTTCTGACATTCCAGCCAGGGTCACAGGTTTATTGTAATTAATATCATTAGACAGATCATGCTGGTTCTCAGGCATGCATTGATTATAATTCTTACAAGGAAAAGTGATTAGTGAGAAGTGAGTAGGGAGAGAAGTGATTTGTGATTAGGAATTAGTGAGTAGGGAGAAGTGATTGGGAATTAGCGATTAGGCATTGCGAAATGATTGTGGTTGACAGTTTGCGGATGCAGGATGCTTATAAACAAAGGACTACCCAACTAACCAACTAATCAACTAATCAACTTATCAACTAATCTACCAATCTACTTTTCCCTCCATACGAAAGTAACTTTCAAGAAAAGGTAACCATGAAAAAAGTTGTTATTGCATCATCCAACCCGGTAAAAGTGAACGCCACAATGGATGGCTTTACAGCAATGTACCCCGGAGAAGAATTCATTTTTACGGGGATAAAACTAAACCATGACATCAGTCCTCAGCCAATGAGCGATAAAGAGACCCTGCACGGTGCAGAGCATCGGTCTAAACTCTGCCAGGAACTTGTGGAAGATGCGGATTTTTGGGTAGGTCTTGAGGGCGGGGTGGAAATCGAAGGGGACGATCTGGTTGCTTTTGCCTGGATCGTCATCCGTTCCAGGGAAAGGATGAGTAAAGCTCGAACCGGTGCTTTTAACCTGCCCCCGGCGGTAGCAAAATTGGTGCTGGAGGGGAAAGAACTGGGTGAGGCTGATGATATTGTCTTTAATCGGCAGAACTCCAAGCAGGAGAATGGGGCAGTTGGTTTGTTAACTCACGATGTCATTGACCGCAAGAAGTATTACACTCACGCGGTCATCCTGGCTTTGATCCCGTTTTTGAATCCGGAACATTATCCAGTCATGTAATTTAATCCGAATTTCCATTCTCCATATCCATTTTCGTTCTTCCAAGTTGACACTCCCATGGTCCACAGGTAGAATGATTTCCAATGGACTTACTCAAAGATCTTAATCCCCAGCAAGTTAAAGCGGTTACAGTCGGCAGTGGGCCAGTTCTGGTTCTTGCCGGACCAGGGTCGGGTAAGACTCGGGTATTAACACATAGAATGGCTTACCTTATTGGAGCCATGGGGGTGCGTCCTTATAGCATCCTCGCTGTTACCTTCACCAACAAAGCCGCCCGTGAAATTGACAAACGGGTGCGGAATCTGATCCCGCACGACCTGCAGGGTATCATGATGGGTACTTTCCACTCGGTTTGTGCCCGTATTTTACGCCGGGAAGCGGAATACCTGCCCATCAATGCCAATTATGTGATCTATGATGATGATGATCAATCTTCGGTAGTGAAACGATCCATCCGGGAATTGAACATTGACGAGAAAATCTACAAACCCAGCAGCATATTGAATGCGATATCCCTCCTGAAGAATGACATGATCCTCCCCGAAAATGTTCCGGTGAAGGGATATAAGGACAGTGTCGTCCAGAAAGTATATGAAAGGTATCAGCAGGTACTGGTTTCCAACAATGCGGTGGATTTCGACGACCTGCTCATTTACACAGCCCGTCTACTGCAAGAAAAGATGGAGGTGCGGGAAAGATATTCCCGCCGGTTTGAGCATATTCTGGTGGATGAATTTCAGGATACCAACATTGCCCAGTACACCTTGCTGCGCTACCTTGCTTATGTCAACAAGAATATTTATGTGGTAGGTGATGAAGACCAATCCATCTACCGCTGGCGGGGAGCAGATTATCACAATGTTGAGCGCTTTGTCTCAGATTTCCCTGGGACGACAAAGATTCTGCTGGAACAGAACTACCGTTCCACCCAGACGGTATTGAATGCCGCCAGGGCAGTGATCGACCGCAACCGGCACCGCACACCCAAAAAGTTGTTTACCGAACGTGGAGCTGGCGACAAGATCAAATTGTTTGTTGCCAGGGATGACCGACAAGAAGCGGAATACATTACCCAGAAGATAGCAGAACTCATCAACAGCCGGCGGTTTAAATCGAGTGATTGTGCCATCATGTACCGCACCAACGCTCAATCCCGATTGTTGGAAGAAGCCTTCATAAAAGCCGGGATGCCGTACCGGTTGGTGGGCGCCCAACGGTTCTATGGCCGGCGCGAGGTGAAGGATGTGATCGCTTATCTGCGCCTGGTGCATAACCCTGCGGATGAGATCAGCCTGGCTCGAGTGATCAACGTACCTCAACGCCAGATCGGCGACAAGACATTGCAGGGGTTAATGGATTATGCTCACCAGATAGGAATTTCGGCGGGTATTGTCCTGATGGATCTACCTAAAGGGACAGATTCACCGCACTGGAACAGCCTGCCCAAAGGCGGGGTGAACCGCCTGGCAGATTTTGGCAGCCGGATGCTGGATTGGCTGGAACTAAAGAAAACTGCAACCATTTCTGAGTTGCTGCAAAAAATTCTGAACGATATCGAATACCGGACATATATCGAGGATGAGTTTGAAGAGGGTCAGGATCGCTGGGGCAACGTGGAAGAGGTGCTGCGCCTGGCTTTCGAGTTCGAAGAGCGAGGGTTGGATGCCTTCCTGGAGAGCCTTGCCCTGGTTGGCGACCAGGATACACTCCCGGATGTACCGGATGCCGTTACCATGCTGACATTGCACGCTGCCAAAGGATTGGAGTTTGGTGCGGTTTTCATTTTCGGTGTGGATGAAAAAGTGCTGCCGCACAGCCGCTCATTGGATGATGAGGAAGAACTTCAGGAAGAACGCCGCCTGTTCTATGTGGGAATGACCCGTGCAAAAGATCAGCTCTATCTATCCAGGGCGGAATTTCGCGGCGGGTATGGTGGTATGGATTTGACTGAACCATCACGCTTCCTGGCAGATATCCCCAAGGATCTATTGAAGATCGAAGCACAGTCACCGCGTTCCTATTCATATTCCCGGAATGGTGATAACGATTATGGCAGCCGCTCGGAGCAATCCTCTGCTTATTTATGGAAGAGTTCTTCCACTCCGGTGAAGCAGCCGGAAATGCGCTATAAGGCTAATATGCGGGTATCGCATTCCAACTGGGGTGAGGGCTGGGTGCTGGAAAGCAAGATCATGGATGGCGACGAAGTGGTGGATGTTTCATTTGATTCGGTGGGGCTGAAACGCCTGCTGGCTGCCCTGGCAGGGTTGACAGTGATCGAGAAGAAATAATATTCTTCACCTGACAAGCATCTCACCACAACCTCCGCAACGGAGATACAGGAAAACAGAGACCACTGTGAAAAATTTATAACATTCAACCGCAGAGATCGCAAAGAACGCAGAGAAAAGATTACAGTAGAATATATATATATATCGAATTTCATTTCTCCATTCTCAATTTACCAGTCAACTAATCACTAATCACTAATCACTAATCAACTTGCCAACTAATCACTCATCAATTATTTTTCCGGAGAATCCATGAATATCTTTGTTACAGGTGGTGCAGGGTATATCGGGTCGGCAGCGACTGCTGCTTTGATCAAAGCAGGTCACCGGGTGACAGTCTATGATTTGTTGGTCAAAGGATATAAACAGGCGGTTCCTGTAGAAGCCCGGTTTGTTCAGGCTGATCTTTCGGATACAGAAACCTTGCAAGCCACATTGAAAAGTGAGCATTATGATGCAGTGATGCACTTTGCTGCGTTCATCGAGGCCGGCGAAAGCATGGTCGATCCGGGAAAATTTTTCCGTAATAATTTCTCTAATTCCAATCAGCTCATCGACGCAGTGGTGAAGGCTGGAATTCCACGATTTGTTTTTTCATCCACTGCCGGGGTGTATGCCTCCTGTGATCAACCAATCAGCGAAGATAACCCGCTTGGACCTGCCAATGTTTATGGACAGACGAAGTTGATGGTGGAGCAAGCGCTGGGTTGGTACCGAAAGGTGTATGGGCTGCGAACGGCGATCCTGCGCTACTTTAATGCAGCCGGCGCAGATGAAGATCGGGGTGAAGCCCACCAGCCGGAAAGTCACCTGATCCCGCTGGTATTGAAGGTGGCCCTCGGTCAGCGACCCGAGATCAAGATCTTCGGAACAGATTACCCCACACCGGATGGAACCAATATTCGCGATTACATTCACATCACGGACTTGGTCAGTGCGCATTTGCTGGCATTGGATGCACTGGAGAATAAGGAAAATTTGCTATACAACCTGGGGAACGGTACCGGCTATTCGGTACGGGAAGTCATCGAGACTGCCCGAAAGGTCACCGGGAAAGCAATTTCAGCTGTAGAAGCTCCACACCGGCCGGGGGATGCACCGCGCCTGGTTGCCAGCTCCGAGAAGATCCGCCGGGAGCTGGGCTGGCAGCCGAAATATCCCGGTCTGGAAGAGATCATCGCATCCGCGTGGGTGTGGCATCAGAAACGCCCGGATGGGTATTCGCAATAAATTACATACATCTAGCAGAACGAGTTGGGAAATAAATTAGATTCAAGGTTAACAGGTAAAAATCTGGATACGTGTACCTTGAGGCCTTGTAATTTCACGCTTTATTTGAACAAATTACTCTCGTAATTATTCAATATGCATTAATTCTTTAAGCCTATTTGGAATGGTGATTTCTTGTTTTTCATAACGATAATCCACGGTTTCGTAATTCCCATTGAAATACCAATACAAATATGGACTTACCGAACCCGGACCATTCTTACATACATCATAGGTGACATAAGCCATCATCAAAGCATCCCGACCTAAATCTTGTTTTTCGCCTAATGGGTGACTTACCACGATATCACGAACCGGGGTGCTAACTAAAGCTCCGAATTGTCCTATGCACTCAGGATGATCCTCAAGTAAAAGGATATGGGTTGAGGTCAAATAATTATTGTCCAGAGTTATCATGAATGACTTTCCAGATCCCCCCAAATCAGTTTCAATAATGTTTGGTTTACAAAGGATGGTTACATTTTTATAGCCTAGTTTAAATAGTTCATCCAAATCTTTCCCCCAGCCTTGAGCCATTTTTGGAGTTACAGCCAAAATGGAATCTGGAAGATCGAGAGAAAGTGTTGATATGGTTCCATATAATTCTTTTCGATAAATAATTTCATTTGGGTTTACGTTTACTAAAGTTCCTTCAGGCCATAAGCGTATAACTAACAACTCTGCTACATCTGAAAAATCTGTTGTTTTTAGGTTTTGATTAGAAACCATTACTCTTTCTGTTAACTGGAAGTGAGATTCAATAATATTTGCCCATTGGTTTGGTTCACTTGGCCGGCAATTTTGTGCCAAATTTCGTAAATCTTTTTTCCATAACTCTGTTTTCGAGATAACATAACCATGGTCAAAAGAAATTATTAAGTTGCGATTAATGAAATAATTCTCTACTTCGGAATAGAAAAAATGTAATTCTTTCGGGGTAAATAGTTTTTCCCAGACCGGCTTATTCCGCCCCAAGATCCTCGTAATAAATGACATAGACTATCCTTACCTTTATAGAATGTGAAATTATTTTATCAATTAATTCATAATCCATCCATTGAGACAGAATTTAATCCTCTTCAGGTACGATGATTAACAATAAAGCACTTAATAATTTTCCTTAAAAGTGTCCAGAGTTATTTATTAATTGTACCTATATTTAATAATCGATATTATTTAGATATTAATGCAAACAAAAGCTTGGATCGTATGAGAAGTAATTTCCCGATCACATTGGCAAAGGATGCATTGCATCCAATTATGTAAGAAATTCGGACGTATTATTGATTTTTCGTAGTTATGTCTATTTCTTCTTTTTGTTTTTCGCTGCTGCACTTGCCAAATTATCCTTGACCCTGAATTTCACAATTCTTGAGATCAAGTCCAGCGGCATGGGTTGATCCAGGGGGAACTGGACTGACCCCTTTGCTCCTTTATATACAGAAAGCTCTTTCTGGAATTCTTCAATTCCTCTCGGTGCCGGGTAAAAACCGATATGGTTTTTAAATGCCGCGAAATGCACCAGATTGCCAAAAAGGAAAAAAGTGGGCATTTGATAACTGATCTTCTCACTTGCTTCAGGGGCAGCGGCTTTGATCACTGACCGAACTTCCTTCAATATTTTTTGCACATCCGCAGGAAAGATGGCAATATATTCATCGATCGTGTTATAGCTATTATTGGTATCCATGGATTCTCCTTCTTAATTATTTCTTGCAGGATAATAATAAACTTTTCCCTGAAGGATCTTCAACTTCTTGCATAATATGTTATGACTGAATTGACAAACCGGTGAGCCATCTTTTTGTATGAACCCAGGGGACAAATATTCAAGAACCTCACAATGACGCTCAGGAGAACAGATCATACGCTATTGATGGATCCAATTGCAGCTAGGATATCCGCGTCAGTAGCCGGGTCGTTGTTGTTTATTTCCAGATCCCAGGGAAAAGCTACTTTGGCAGCAATCTTATTGTATTCTATGACCTGATCGTCAGAAACAGCTATATGGTCAGCACTATTGCGGTTTTTTACCCGTGTGAGGCAGGTTGCCTGGTCGGCGTAAACACGAATCATTTTGATGGGATATTTCTCCGCAAGGGATGAATATAATCCGCGGAACCCATCACCCGCACCCAGGCTCTCAACCATAACTTTGGTGTGAACCTCAAATATCGCATCTATTGCCGCCTCGACTTTTTTCCATCCATCCTCGCCAGGCTGCACAGTCAACCAGACAGATTCGACCCGCAGGAATGCGATGTCCGTATGCCGATCAACAAGCATTCCAATATGTGTTTTTCCGGAACCCTTGGGTCCAATGAGCATAAAAAGGACTTTATCATCTGATCTCATCTGTGACATTTTCCCTCCTTGTATTCTGGTATTCCAAAAGAACCTGAATTAGGATCCGTTTCTCCAAACCACGATAAGTTTAATAATCAGTTCCCCGGAAAGTTTCTCACTATCCTTCGACGAGCTTAGAAACCAGCCCGGTAATCGGCTCAGCCCAACCTACGACTACCCAACTGAAAAGTTGCCGGGTTGATAAAGGGATGTTGGGTTTCGCAAGGGATGCCAACCCAGGGTAAAAGCACAGTTACACGATGAGGAAATGTCATCGCGAGCTGCGTAGCGACGTGGCGATCTCAGCCATGACATACGAGATTGCCGCGGTCGCAAAAAAACACTCCCTCGCAATGACAGGGGGATGTTGGGTTATGCCTTATCCTTCGACAAGCTCAGGAACCGGCTCAGGAACCGGCTAAACCCAACCTGCAACGTAGTGGTCTGATCGAGTTACTTCACGACCTTGTTGATCTCAGCCAGTACCATTTCCGCTTTTTCTTTTGTGATACCCAATTGAGCCGCCTGGGGCATCATCAAGATCATGTTCAAGGTCATTCCCCTGACCATGGCGACCATGGGATTGGTACCAATGCCAGGGAGATATTTTTCGAGAATAACTTTCGCCTGGGGGTGATCAATCAGTGTTCCGAACGTCGCATCGAGTGTGAAAGCCATTTGTTCCTCCTGAACGAGATATGTGTCTGATTAGTTTGAATATATGTATCATCAACAAAAAATTTGAATAACTCGAATTACTCTTTTTTGTCAGATTTGTTCTCTAGTGATTCGATCTTCTCCTTGCCAGTTCCCATCCGGCTGGCTGTTCCCTGGAAAAGCTCCCAACCCTGGCTGAAAATGACCACCTGGGTGGCCAGCATCCACAGGAAAAACAGGGTAAGTGCGATCATTATTATATTGAAAATTTTGTTGAAATTCTGCTTCAAGGTGGTTAACAATGCGAGAAGATCACCCATGGAAGTTTGCGAGTCTTTGATCATCACCTGGTATTCGTTCAATCCTTTTGCTATCAAAGCGACGTTTTCGGACATCGTATCTAAATCTGTTTGAATTTTCCCCAGGTTGGAACCTGCCTTTTCCATGTTCCCGGACATACCCTCAAAAGTAGCCGGCATGCCATCCAGACTGACAACCAACTCTCCCAATGAATCAGCCAGCGGCTTTTGAGGCAGGTATTTTTGCCCGGAATCCGGTACAAAGGAATTTAGTAATGGGATATTGCTCATAATGGCTTGAAATGTTTCAAACGATTTGATCGCATCTTCCAGTGATTTTGCTGCTCCCTCTGCGGCTTTCAAAGAGCTGGTGGCCGCTTCCAGGGTAACGGGTAATTTTTCGCCTGTCAGCGAGTTCAACTGATCTAATACTGTTTGGGTATCTGCAACAGATTTTGCGGAAGTGGACAACATTGAGGATAGTGTTTCGACACTTGTGACCGTTGCATCCAATGTTTTCCCGGTAATTTCCATGGTTTTCTGGCTGGCATCAACACTGGTATACAGGGTATTGATGGTCGTACTTGCTGCTGCAACAGCTTTTGGCCGTAAAATTATTACTCCGACCATTCCGGTCAGGCTTATGATTAAACCGATCACACCTGCGATCATTACAAAGACGCCAAGAAGCCGACGTAAACCTTTCATAGCTCCTCCTCAAGACACAGCAAATTCAATTGTTACTTTGATTATACGGATAAATCCTGGTTAAAACCACACCGGGTATAGCCGGTTTACTTCATTAAATCTATATACGAAATCCTGAATTTTGCCTTTCGTGTCTGAGTAAGAAATTTCATCCAAATTCAAACCCAGAAATACTTGATTCTACATCAACCAATTCGCTACAATAAAGCCACCCAATATTTCAAGGAGTCCAATGATCCCCATTTTGCTCGTTCTTGCCCCGGTTATTGTCATTTTCCTGTTACTCGTACTACGAAAGACTGCTGCGGATGTTGCCGGAATAGCCGGATGGGTCATCACTGTTTTGGTGGCTTGGTTGTATTTCAATACGCCATTGGAGATAGTTTTCAAAGCCAGCCTATCCGGGCTCTTATCTTCGCTGCCCATCGCGTTGATGGTGGCTGCTTCCATCCTGCAGATCACGATCATGCAGGAAACAGGGGCAATGAGCCGGGTGGTGGCATTGATCAAGACCATCTCTCCTTCCAACCGGGTGGTGCAGATCATGCTGGTCAACATGGGATTTGGGACGATCCTGGCTGCCCTGGGAGCGACTCCGGTTTCCATACTGCCTCCCATCATGCTGGCCATGGGATATTCATCATTCATCGCCATCGCCCTGCCGGCCATTGGATATGATGCGCTTTGCACATATGCTCTGCTCGGCATACCCATCGTGGTATTTTCCGGGTTCGTTGGCAAGCCGGTCAATGAAGTCGGGATTTACTTTGCCCGGTATATGCCATTCATCAGTACCTGTATTGCACTGGGAATGTTGTGGATCGCAGGGAAGTGGGAAATGCTGAAGAAAGGATTCTTCCCCGCATTGCTGGCAGGGTTGACCGCCGGATTGATCGCCATAGGAATGAACAGCATCGGTTTGATCACCATCACCGGTATCGCTGCGGGTCTGGGAGTTATCCTGGTGATGCTGCTTTATCTGAAGGTCAGCGGACAACCGATCATGGATCGCGGCACATTATCTGAAGGAGATCTGGCTGCAGAGAAATCCACTTCGCTTTGGAAAGCGCTTTCCCCCTGGATCATTCTGGTAATCTTTTCTCTGCTGGTCAATGCTCCATTCCTTCCATTCTTTGACCTTACTTTTTCAAAACTGGCCATGCCGGTGGAGGTTATCCCCGGTGCTCCCGAGAAATTGCGGGTATTGTGGCAGGCATATTTCTGGGTGTTGATCAGTACTCTGTTGGCACTGCCCATCCTAAAACCATCCCGGGAGCAGATGTGGGTATCATTACGAAAATGGCTTAAACGTTTCCCCCGGCCGATGCTGGCAGCTGGCGTTTTCTTTGCCATCGCTTTGGTGATCAATCACTCCGGGAAGGGGTTGGATTGGATCCTTGCCGACCCGACCAATAATATGGTCTTTGTCCTCGCGGATGCTGCCTCAAAAGCTTTTGGCAGATTGTATCCATTGGCAGCACCGTATCTGGGTCTGTTTGCCGGTTTCATCAGCGGATCTGAAGCATCAGCAATCGCCATGCTGACCGGTTTGCACCTGACCACAGCCAGTAAGATCGGTGCTATCGGGATAGTTGTTGCTGCAGCCAGCGGAATAGGCGGCGGGTTGGCAAGTGTCATCTCACCTGCCAAACTCCAGAACGCTGCGGCCAGCATTGACCGCATCGGTGAAGAAGCCCGGGTGATCCCGCTCACATTTGTGATCTCACTCATTATCACCGGTGTATGTGCAGTTTTAACTTTGATATGGGGATTCTGATTTCATAAAAGCTCAGCATTACAAGTGAAATAAGTAAAGCAGAAGTCCTCAAGCATGCTTGAGGACTTAGTAATTTAAGTGGGGTGACCTTTATTTAACGGGTGACAGATTCCAGGTACTCTTCCAATATATCATAATCAGATTGCGGAAGTTTGACACTGCCTATCTCCACCTGTTTGCGAAGTTTTTCTGCAGTACAAACTGGAATGGGAGGTTTTTTGACATCCAGGTGAGAGGCAGGGTGGGTAAAAACCACAACCGCTTTCACGGGAATGTTCTTTGATAACCCATCCAATTCTGCCAATTTCCGCTGCAGGAATTCTGCAGAATCTGAAGCTGACTGGGTGGGGTCGCCTAAATGTTCTTCTACAATGTATCGTAACGCCCGCCCGATGGTCATGCTCTCTTTCCACTTTCCGTTCAGGTAGGTATAAACTCCATCCAGGTTGACAGTTTCCAGCACAGTTACCCCAGCCGGGGTAAGCAGGATGTGATCTGCAGGCAGGTGTGGATAATGGAAGAGCACGAAGCCATCACCCAACCCTTTCAGTACCTTTTCCAACGTGGCTTCAGGTCGGGGTTTACGAACCCAGCGGTTCGCAAAATAGATGCCCACCATGGATGCACCCAGACCGACGATCATCAGGATGGCCGAAAGGGTTACAGTTTTTGGGAGAAATAAAGGCAAAAGGACTGAGGCAAGCAGCGTAAACAACCCGCCGATGCTTGCTATATTGGCAAGCATGGCATTACGATTGACGCGTTCAAGATCGATGACTTGTCTCATTCAATCTCCACTAGTTTTCTGTGTATCGGGACCAGGGCTGAATAGATATCACGGTAGACATTGTATAGTTCATTATAGCGTTTTATGTGTGAACCTTCGGAAGGATTGACTGTCCGGCTTATTTCAACCAGCGCATCCACATCATCCATGCATTTATGGAAACCCAATCCTACAGATACAGCCAGGGCAGCCCCGGCAGCGCCAGCTTCAAGATGGTTCTTTACCAGGTTGATCGGTCTTCCGGTGATATCGCTGATGATCTGCACCCAGACATTGCTGTTGCATCCGCCGCCGACGCCATTGAATGAGTCGATCTGGAAGCCGACATTTTCCATGGTTTCACAGATCCAGCGCAAATGATAAGCGACACCTTCCATGACTGCCCGCGCCATGTGAGCTTTGGAATGGCTCATCGCCAATCCAATATAACCACCCCGGGCATAGTGATCCAACACGGGAGCACGTTCGCCGGAAAGCCAGGGCAGGAAGAGCAGTTTATCCGAACCAGGCGGCACTGTCTCAACCATGCTGCTGATCAGGTCATAGGTCGACCGGCCGATATGGGTGGAATGAACCTTTTCTTCATTGCAAAGCACATCCCGGAACCACATCAATGCACCGCCACCGGTTTCCATTTCTCCTGCGATGATGTATTTATTCGGATCGATATGGCATAAACCCCATAAAGGCTTCACCGGATCATTGCGGAAGGTGGATGTGGATACTCCCACCCAGGTGGCTGTGCCGATACACATGTGGACTTTATTATCCTGGTTAGCTCCTGCTCCGGTTTGAGCAACAGCCACATCGCCAGCGCAGATCACCACGGGAGTCCCCTGAACCAACCCTGTTTCCAGGGCAGCTTGTTCTGTGATCTCACCAATCACGTCAGTACATGGGAAAGCAGGAGGGAGTTTTTCAATTGGGATGCCCAATGCATCACATACTTCCTTTGACCAGTGCTTCTTGATCGGGTCGAAAAGGAAATAGACCGATGCACCTACATAATCAATGGCCATCTTTCCAGTCAGTTTGAAAAGGATATACTCCTTACAATCCATGAGGCAGGCAGTTTTATTCCAAATCTCAGGGCGTTCTTCTTTGAGCCATAGAATCTTTGGGATGCTGTCCTTGGCGGTGGGGATATTGCCGGTATGTTTGAACAGGAAAGCCGGGTTATCTCCACTGACGACCCGGTTAGCCTGTTTCACACTGCGCAGGTCCAGCCAACTCATCATGGGCATAAGTGGTTTCCCCTTTTCATCCACCGGTAGGGTGTTCCACATCTGGGCTGAAATTCCCACTCCAGCGATCTCGTGAGGATCGATCCCTGCTTTTTCAATGACATGGCGAGTTGTGTAGGCTACTGTGCGCCACAACTCATCGGGATCCTGCTCCACCCATTCAGGCTGGGGATAAGAAATACCGTACGCCTGATATGTGGAAAATAAGACGTGACCATCCAGGTCGCAAATGACCGCTTTGTCTCCGCCCGTGCCCGTATCATGAGCCAGGATATAACGTTTTTGCAGAGTCATAGCTTACTTCCCTGTTAGCTCGTGAATGTATTCCTTGAATAATTTGATGAATAGCTCATTCTGAGGCATTGCACCTACGGTTATACGGATAAATCCTTTTTTCATGTGATGGCCACCCATGGGACGAATGTAAATTCCTTTGGCAGACATCGCATCCCGAATTTCTTCAGAAGTTTTATCCAGGACATGGGCATCGATCAGTACAAAGTTGCCCTCAGAAGGATAAGCTTTTAGACCGGATATTTTATTGATCTCGGTTGAAGATATATTCACGGCCTTTGATGACAGTCTGGCGTTTTAATTCCTGGTTGCTGGTGTCTTCCAGCTGTGCCAGTGCAGCTGCGATACCGAGCAAACTGACATTCCAAGGGAAACGCACCCGGTTGAAGAATGAAGCAATTTTGGGATCACAGAGGATATAACCAATCCGGAATCCTGCCAACCCGTAGGCTTTGGAGAAGGTTCGATTGACAACCAGGTGCGGATAATCTTTGATCCAACCGGCTTTGGTTTCGACATTATTTTCCAGCTCATAATAGGCTTCATCAAAGAAAGTTGGAATACCCAGAGCGAGAATACGCTTGATGTCAGCATCAGAAATACGGTTTCCAGTCGGGTTATTTGGTGAGCAGATGAAGATCAGCTTGGTCTTTGGTGTGACTGCCTTCAGGATCGCTTCCATGTCCCAATAAAAATCAGGTGTGAATGGAACCTGGACAACTGTACCGCCAGCTACCTTGGTACGAGATTCGTACATGGGGAAGGTAGGAACCGGTATCAAGACTTCATCTCCGGGACCAACAAAAGTGTGGATCACGAAGTTGATCACATCAGTTGATCCATTTCCGAGGACAACATGATCTGCGGTCAGACCGGCTTTTTCACCAAGTTTTTTTCGCAGCAAAGGTCCGGAACCCGGATATAGATTGCCGAGTTTGGCGGCGTGCATGATGGCATCAAGTACTGCTTTGGGTGGTTCGATCAGGTTTTCATTCGACATCATACGCAGGATATCCGGGTTTTCCCAGGCAATATCCATGTGTTTGTCGCTATATGGTTCTGCTGTCTTTACCCAAGGGTTAATAAATTCTTCTGGATTTTTCATAACGGCTGCTTACTCCTTGATAACGTACCTTCCTATTGTGTTTGATCATTGTTTTGGCAATTATCTTGTCAATTCTTCCACATCTTTATACCATTTCATCTTTTCACCGATCGCCGCCCGGGCTTTCCATTTGAAAGATTTCGGAGCCGCATCGATCTTTTTCAGTAATTCTGCAATCCGCTCATGAACAACGATGTGGTCTTCATTGTTGAGGTCTTCGTAGAGGTCCAGGCGGGCATCAACAATTTTGAGATTCGCAGTGACGGTTCGCCACCAACCCCAGTCATTACAGAGAGTATTCACCAATATTTTCTGATTGATGGTTTCTTTGTCGCCATCCCCTATCGGATGTTCGCGCAGTAACATCACTGTGTCGATGATATCTTTTTCGTTTATCTGGACGATCTGCATTTTTTCAAGGAGAAGTTCTGCCAGAGGAATGGTGATCTCCTCCGCTTCGAGCCGTCCGATAAAGTTGATATTGTGGCAAAAGTCGAGGGCATTGTAGAAAACGTCAATATGCCGTCCGAAAGCGGGGTCATGAAAGATCATCCTTTGATCGCCGAACAACTGGGTGACCTGTTTATCTTCCACATATCCCAACTCGGTCAAGACGCGGATAATGTCTTTAAAATATTTCGGATAAGCCACGAAATCGAAATCAGTAAAAACTCGTCCCAGGTTATCCTGAATATAGCCATACTGCGGGCAATGGGTGCGAAAGGCCAAGGCACCGATCAATCGCATTATGATGTGCTTATTATTATCCTCTGCCAGCGCGCCTAGAATACGCGAACGTTCGGTATAAAAATCTTCAATAATTGGTCCATACTTACCCATAAAGCCTCCATTAACCCGATATCAACATATGACCTTTAACCTTGCCATTCTCAAGGTTGATAATGGCTGCTTTAAGGATGGCTTCTGCATACTCGCTGCCGGCATTGATCGCTAGAGTATTGCCTATCCGAACGTGACCAGGGGATTCATGGATATGCCCATGAAGGGACAGCATGGGTTGGACGTTATCAATAAACGCTTTCACTGAAGGGGAACCGGCAGCCTTCATAACCACCTGACCGCCCTGGGTGATGATCTTTAAATTCTTATCCAGTTCAGGGCATGTGTCCAACGAGGAATTATAAGGTGGAACATGCAACACGGCGATGGTTCTTTCCGGATTTTGTATCAAGCCAGTAAGTTGGGTGAGCTTATCGCGCAAATCATCTTCTTCCAAATCCCGGGCACACCGCCAGGGAGTCATATTTGCATACGACAAGCCAACGATCTCGAATCCACCTTCTATCTCAAACCTTGCCATGTCCGGGTTATGGATATTTTTAAATTCTGCAATGGTTGTATCTATGGAAGCCAGATCATCATTTCCGGCCATAAAGAAAAGGGTTTTATTTTTGGGAGTTAATTTCTCATCAGCGAGCTGCATCCACTCCCGGACTCTTTCGCACATTTCACATTCAAACCGGACGGCCATCTTTTCCGGGCTGCTTTCCAGTTCATTTGCTTCATCCGGATCAACTACTAGCGGATAGAAGCCAACACTTGAGATTTCTTTCTTGATTTTCTCCAATCCATCCGGATTGGTAGCCAGTAGATCTTTACCGAACAGCGAACTTGCGTATTTCCCACTGCCATGGTTAATGATCGGGATCATTGCTTTCCCGGTAACATCACCACCAACAATCAGGATATCTGCCTGGTATTGAAATGAAGCTGCAAGGAATTTGCGATAAACAATATCAGAACCATGAAAATCAGAGCCATAAAGGATGCGGACGGTTTTGCCACTTTGAAATAAATTTCCAAGTTTCATTTATTACTCCAATAAAGGGCTCCCTGGAGGATTGGGTACCTCTGCGGTAATGATTCCACGTTGTCAGGGAGCCACGGTGAGAGATGACGGATAGATTAAATTGGCGGAATCGACTGGAAGGTCCAGTTGATATCGATGCCCTCATTCTTCATACGGTACCAGCGGGCGAAATAGAATACGAGGATACCCGAAATGATAAAGCCTGCCAGGGTACCCAGTGTTCCGGTGCCGATACGGCCACCAACAGCGGGGTACAGGAAGGAAGCAATGAGCATCCAGAGCAGGTAGCAGAATGTAATGCCACCGACAATAGTGATCACTGGAACTTTGCCTATCTTCCGCTTGACAAATGCACTGGCGTTCTCAAACAATTCCGGCTTGGTGAAGGGGAACAAAGTGATAGCCAATACCGGGACAAGCTGAGTGCTTACAGCATAGAACACGAAGTTCAATTGTGCACCCATGACGCCGCCAGTCGCTGCATCGATGACACCGACCTCAGCAATTAAAGCAATGATGAGGATTGCGATGATCGGGCTGCGTAGAGTCGGGTGGATGTAGCAGATTTTTTCAGGAACGAGGCGGTCAAAGGACCACGCAAAGATAATTCGGCTGCAATAGAAGAAGTATGTTTGTGCGAGGTTGATGAGGGTGTAGAACCAGGCAATAGCCACGATCCAGAGCATGATGAAGTTGGGTTTGAGGATGGCAGCATAGAAAGTGATCCAGGGCATGGGTTTGGCATCAGCTACGCCTGCATTACTCAGGTAGCTTTCTGCAGCGATCCACTCCAATGGTACCAGCCGTTGCAGCAGCATGGCTGCAACAACGAAAATTGCCCAGGTGACGATGAGAGAAGCCCAGGAACCAGCCAGCAGGGTTTTTTCAGCCTGTTTCACTTCACCAGCAAAGAAAGTTGGGATGTAATAACCGTAGAAGATCCAGAATCCCATGATCAAACCGGCCAGAGTCATCATGGCAACATTGGGATTGATCACCATACCGTTTGCTTTTGCCAGTTCAATCCTACCTGCATAACTGCCTGCGCCCATGAACTTGTCCCAGGCGGCAGGGAATGCATCAGCATTCGCTGTGCCTAATTGGAAGTAGATAAGGACCCAGGCAAGGATTCCCAGGAAGAAACCAACTTCCAAAATCCGTAGGATGGTTCGGGTGGGCAGGATCATCAGAAGGAATGTAATTACCGTGCATATGGAACCGATGAGGATGATTCCGCCTTTGGTTACAGAGTAGTCTGCGAATGCAACGAAGGATGGATTATTGAAGACGATACCCATGGTTCGGAATAACACCGGGAAAGCGGTCTTCGGAATCCAGGCGATGAGAGATCCGGCAACCATGGCGCTGAAAATTACAAGGGTCCAGCTGGCAGCAAATGCCAGGGGAGCGCTGAGTGTACGGCTGGCCATTGTGTAATCGGCTGCGGAACGAGGCATGGTTGCGCCGATGACGGAATACGTGTAGGCATGGAACAGGCAGAATAGCATGGCAACTGTAAGAACGCCGATAATGCTGCTGCCTGGCCAAACACCCGCCACCCACGAGAAAGGAATCAATCCCGATGATGACAGGCTGATGCAGTGCACGCCAAATACCATGGCGCCAAAAATACCGATTGTCCGCACCAGACCAGAGCTTTTACGAGCATATAACTTTTTGTCCCCAACACCTGCGGGGGCATTCATTTCAGCCATTTTGTTTTCCTCCTAAGAGTAGGTATAGATTTTTGTATTTTTTCAACTGAAATTTTCTAAATTACTCCATTGACCTCCTTTCTTTCCCGGCCCGGTTTATCCGGACAAATCATTCAAATTGACATCAGTATGGATGCGTGCATAATCGCTACGCAAATAATCCTGCGCAAAAACAATCGGCTGTCCGCTTTCTTTGCTGCGAATAATTTTAACCAGCATCAATAAGGGAGATCCTTCATCCACTCGCAATTGCCGGGCGACTGCATCTGTGGCTGAAACCGCTTCAACTGTTTGTGATATGGAACCCAGTTCATTTTTATAAACTCCGGTGAGAATATCAATGAACGAACTCTTCTCCAGGTCCCACTCCAACAAATCTGGAAAGCGTGCGCAAGGAAAAAAAATGCGTTCCAATATTACGGGAACGCGGTTAGCAAAACGAAGGAGGATAATGCGATAAATTGGATTACCAATTTCGATCTTAAGGGTTTCTGCCAATCTTCGGCTGGCAACTATTTCGTCAAACTCCAGAAGCTGGGAGGCGGTTGTAATATTTCGGGATTGCATGGCCTGGATATAATTCACCATTTCGTGAGATTCATAAGTCATTTTAGGCTTGGCTACATATGTACCTGAACCATGCCGGCGCTCAAGCAAACCCTCATTGACAAGTTCTGTCAATGCTTTACGGACAGTCATTCTGCTTACGCCGAGGTCATCGCTGAATTCACGTTCCGATTGAATTTTATCTTCCGGAGACAGCTTACCAGATAGAATCAGCTCAGCGATATATTCCTGGATACGAACGAATAATGGTTTGTTGATGACTTCATTACTCATGAACCACTTCCCCGAAAACTGTTGAAATATTCCTGATTATTACAAAGTGGTATGCTATGAAAATTTACGTAATTTACAGAATATTTATATAATTATCAAAATTGCCGGGAAAATACGAATATTAAAATGTATTATAGGGCGTATTTGTAAAGAATGCAATAGGGAAAACTGAAATAATGACAAAATATATTAAAATTTAGTAAACTAACCTAAAGTGGTATATGGTATAGTGTTGTTATAAACTACCATCTTTATTCAAACCGCCGAAAAGCAAAGCAATGGTAAATCCATAATATTTTCTTTTGAAGCCATTTAGAGGGAAACGATTCGAAGAATCCAAAATTTTACAACCATTTAATCTCCCAATTTTACTCGAACGAGGAAAGTATTGGTTGTAAGGCTAATAATATATACAATAGAGTCGTATACAAAAGAGAAATGATCGAAAGGGACAAAAAAATGTATATTAACCCGACATATGTTCCACTGGATAATAGATATGAATCAATGAATTTTGTTCGCTGCGGAAAAAGCGGTATTCAGCTACCACAGATATCTCTCGGATTATGGCATAACTTTGGAGGGGTCGATCCCCTGGAAAATGGAAGGGCAATATTGCGACGAGCCTTCGATCTGGGTATTACTCATTTTGACCTGGCTAATAATTATGGCCCACCCTATGGATCGGCTGAAGAGACATTCGGAAAAATTTATGCCAAAGATTTTAAACCGCTTCGGGATGAGTTGATCCTTTCAACAAAAGCCGGATGGGATATGTGGCCTGGACCATATGGTGATAGAGGTTCACGTAAATACCTTATCGCCAGTCTGGATCAAAGTTTGAAACGCATGGGTGTCGAATACGTGGATATCTTTTACCATCACCGACCGGATCCGGAAACACCATTGGAAGAGACGATGGGTGCATTGGATCAAATCGTGCGCTCAGGGAAAGCGCTTTATGTTGGAATCTCTTCTTACGGTCCAGCCCAAACGGCTGAAGCGATGAAGATATTAAGGAAAATGGGTACGCCGTTATTAATTCATCAGCCTTCCTATAATATGTTCGACCGCTGGGTGGAGGATGGATTACTTGATGTCCTTGAAAAAGGTGGAGTTGGGTGTATTGTATTTTCTCCTCTGGCTCAAGGACTTTTAACAAACCGGTATTTGAATGGAATCCCGGAAGGATCTCGCGCTAATCGACGGATCGCTTACTTAAATGCCAACGATGTGACACCGGATATCGTTGCTAAAGTCCGCAAGTTGGATGTGATCGCCCAAAAACGAAATCAGACCATGGCTCAAATGGCTTTGGCATGGATCCTTCGCAAACCTTCCATTACCTCAGCCCTGGTGGGAGCATCCAGTCCTGAACAAATTGAAGATAGTATTAATGCATTGAAAAACCTTGAGTTCAGCTTTGAGGAGTTACGGGCGATAGATGAAGTGTTGGTTGGATAAATAATACTCAAATAAACCTGGTGAAGATTGTCAAAGCCAATCCATTGAAATATTGATGTGTAGATGGATTGGTTTTAATTCCGCTCACTATTGTCAGCCGATATGGTTTAATTAATGTATGAACCACACTCTGATCAAAAAGATTCTCCTTTCAGGAAAAATCACACTACATGGCCAATTTCTACGTGGTTCAAATTACACCTTCCTGGCTCGTGCGGAAAGCAATGGTGACAATATCGAAGCAGTCTATAAACCAGCCCGTGGAGAACAGCCACTGTGGGATTTTCCTGCGAGTTCATTGGGGAAAAGGGAAGCAGCAGCATACGAGGTAAGCCAATATCTGGGGTGGGATCTGATTCCTCCTACTGTTTATCGGACGAAAAGTTTACCTCTCGGCGCGGGTTCTTTACAACTATTTTTTCGTCATGATCCACAAATTCATTATTTCAACATGGTTGAGGCGGAACGACCAAAATTATTGCAAGTGTGCATATTCGACTGCCTGGTCAATAATGCTGATCGAAAAGGCGGCCATGTCTTGCAGGATGAGGATGGACATCTTTGGTGCATCGATCAAGGGCTATGCTTCAATGAAGAAGATAAACTACGAACTGTCATCTGGGATTTTGCAGGGCAATCAATTCCAGGAGATTTATTGAATGATATCCAGACGATTGGAGCAGGCATTGGAGAAGAATACCGAGTTAACTGATATTCTTCAGAATTTGCTAAACCCGGCAGAAATTGGAGCTTTACGATTGCGATGCCGGCGCATTGTCTCTGACCCGAGATTACCAATTTATGATCAGAGCCGAAGAATGGTACCGTATCCGCCATTATAAATCCGGTTTTGGGTTATGATATTAATGTAAATTGGAATCATACTGGAGAAAAAATGGAAATCATTAAGATTGTCTTTATGGGATTTGGAAATGTAGGCCAGGCTTTAGCTCGACTATTAATTGAAAGACGGGATTTTGTAAATAAAAAATACAATATAGATTTTACCGTTACCGGAATATACACAAAACGGCATGGAGCTGCCATAAATTCTCAAGGTCTGGATATTGATCGCTCTTTACAGATCATATCAGATGGCGGTTCTTTGAATTCTGTTTCTGTACTTGAATGCCCTAAAGATGCGCTGGAGTTTATTCAGGCCTGTCCCGGAGACGTACTATTCGAAAACTCTCCGGTGAATCATATTTCCGGGCAGCCTGCAATAGATCACCTTAAGGCAGGATTGGAATTTGGCATGAATGTGATCACTGCCAATAAAGGACCGGTAGTCCACGGATATAAACAATTAACAGATTTGGCTGCCAGGCAGGGCAAACAGTTTCTGTTCGAATCTTCAGTGATGGATGGTGCGCCTATCTTTTCCCTGTTTCGAGAGGCACTTCCAGGTCTGGAACTCCACGCCTTTCGTGGAATTCTGAATTCCTGTACCAATATGATCCTGACCCGTATGGAGAGTGGTGAAACATTTGACCAGGCGGTTGAATACGGCCGAAAGATCGGAATTACCGAGACTGATCCAAGTGCAGATGTGGATGGTTGGGATGCAGCGATAAAGGTGGCTGCATTGGTAACGGTTTTGATGGGGGTTCCTTTATTACCTCAGGATATTATCAGGGAAGGAATTCGGGGAATCACTCCTGCTGAAATCCAAAAGGCCAGGGAACAAGGAAAGCGCTGGAAATTGGTGTGCAGCGCCAGGCGAGTTGGCGAACAAATAACCACCTCTGTAGCTCCAGAGATGGTCTCCCCTGATTCTCCCTTGTTCAGCATCAATGGGACAAGTTCATATATTCAATTTGAAACTGATTCACTTCCCGGTTTGGGAATCGTAGAATCTGATCCCGGACCAAAAACGACGGCATACGGATTGTTTGCCGATTGGCTCCAAACCCTCAGGTAAAAACAATATCCTGTGAATAAGCATGTAGTCTATCTCTCACTGGGCACGAACCTTGGTAGCAGGTTGGATAACCTGAAGCATGCATTGGAAAGCCTGACAGAATTCTGCCAGGTGGTTGCTGCCTCCAGTATTTATGAGACTGATCCATGGGGATTTGAAGACCAACCCATTTTTTACAATCAGGTGGTTAAAATTGAGACCGCTCTCGAACCAATACAATTACTGCAGGAGATAAAGGAAATAGAATTGGAAATGGGAAGGGTCCCCACCTTTCAATATGGTCCAAGATTGATCGATATCGATATTCTCCTGTATGATGAATTAGTGATAAACTCCCCGCTATTAAAGATACCCCATCCACACATGAAATCACGGGCGTTCGTTCTCACTCCACTGACGGAAATTGCCCCAGATTTGGTCTTACCTGGAGAAAAAGTTGATGTTGAAACTTTAAACCGGGAAGTTGGCCTTTCTGGTATTCGCAAGGTTGAGAATTAATATGACAGACCTTTCAAATTTTCACTGGGGAGAAAAAACATACGTGATGGGTATTATTAATGTTACTCCGGACAGTTTTTCCGGCGATGGAATTTTGGCCGGTTCGGAGGTGCAAAAAAAAGCGCTTGATCAAGTCAGAAGTTTTATTAGTTCTGGCGTTGATATTATCGACATCGGGGGAGAATCCACACGGCCAGGTTCACAGGTCGTTTCGTGGCAGGAAGAAACTGACCGTGTCGTACCAGTTATCGCTGCTGTAAGAAAGGAAACCTATCTGCCAATTTCGGTGGATACCTACAAATCTGAAGTAGCCGAAGCAGCGCTGAGTGCAGGTGCTGACTGGATCAATGATGTTTGGGGGTTGAGGGCAGACCCCAAAATGGCTTCAGTGGCTGCCAGGGCAAAAGCACCGGTGGTCTTAATGCATAACCGCAGCAAACCGGCTGAAGCTGAATTACAAACACGACTGGGTGGTAGATATATCGGATCAGTTTACAACGACCTGATAGCTGATATCTCGGCAGAACTATTGGATTCAGTAAGTATTGCAACAAAGGCTGGGATAGAAAAAGACCACATCATACTGGACCCGGGAATTGGTTTTGGGAAAACCATTGACCAGAATTTGGAATTGATCAACAGGTTGAATGAAATTTGTTCCCTTGGTTATCCGGTATTAATTGGTCCATCCCGTAAATCCTTTATCGGTTACACCCTGGATCTACCGCCATCTGATCGAATTGGAAGGAACTGCGGCGGCGGTTGCAGTCGGTATTGTCAGAGGAGCATCCATCATCCGCGTCCACGATGTTATGCAAATTGTGAGAGTAGCCAGAATGACAGATGCAATTACCCGAATTGCTAAATCCTTCAGAATAAATTAACGACAAAATATTGCATAATAGATGAATAAGTTACAGACTTTTTTGCAAATAAAGGTAAGAAACCAGCGCAGAAATCAATCTTCTGATGCAAGGCATGCATTTGCAGGAAGGCTCAGTTTTACAGCTCTCCTTTTTGTATTCTGCTGTTCTCGGCGACTATATTTCTTATCACCTGGCAGTATTCAATAATTACGAATGACTTACCCGTAATAGGAGACCTGGAAACGCTGCTTGACACTGAAAAAGGGGTGTTCGCAAACCCGACCCGATTGATGGACCGATCCGGAGTAGAAGTTCTTGCGGAATTATCTGTACCGGGAATAACACGCCAATACCGCTCAATTACGCTGACAGAAGATGAACATGTCTCAGAAGATCTAATTAATGCTGTTATTGCATCCACCGAACCGGACTTTTGGACCAGCCCCGGGTTTTCCCTGCGAACTTTTAACCCGAATGAACACCCAACCATCGCGCAGCGGCTTGTTTTTAGTTTGCTATTATCAAATGAAAGACCAGATATTAAAAGGGCAATAAGGGAAAGGTTATTAGCTTCCCAGGCTATATCCATTTATGGTAGACAAAAAGTTTTGGAATGGTATCTAAACAGTGTGGAATTTGGTAATTTTGCTTACGGTGTTGAGGCTGCAGCGCAGACTTATTTGGGGAAAGCCTGCACTCATTTATCATTACCCGAATCGGCGATGCTTGCAGGTGTAAGCCTTGCTCCAGCAATAAACCCATGGGATTCAGTAGCCGGAGCAAAAGTATTACAGCAGGAAGTATTAAAACAAATGGCAGTCCAACGGATGATCACCACTGAGATATTCAAAACAGCAATACAAGTCCCAATATCGATCACCCCGAAGCTGGATAATCCTTCACATAAATGGTCAATTTTCGTTCAGGAGGCAATCAAGCAGCTCGAGTTTGAACTTGGTAAAAATACTGTAGAAAGGGGTGGATTGCTGGTACAAACAACTCTCGACAGCGATCTTCAGGGACAGACCGAATGCGTTCTGGCAGAATCTACAAGCGCATTATCCCAAACTCAAGATAATCAAATTGCATCACCCGAAGGGTGTCCTGCCGGGAGATTATTACCTGTTTTACCACCTATGACACCTCTACCCGTTGGTAGTATTCGTTCAGCAGCATTAATTCTTGATCCAAAAAATGGACAGGTGCTTGCATATTCTGAAACTGATCAGGTAGGAAACGATAGCCGCTCCAGCTCGAATTTGCCGATAGGAAGTTTGATCACTCCATTTATCTATCTGAATGGATTTGTTCAGGGATTGAGCCCGGCTACGATGGTATGGGATGTGGCTAGAAGTGATGAACAAGGAGATGTTGAATCAACCCTTATACCGCATGGTCCAGTCCGAATCAGGACCGCATTATCAAATGATTATCTGATCCCTATCCGGAATATTCTTTCCCAAACCGGCGAATCATCTTTTATCAGGTTAATGGAATCGTTTGGATTCGAAGTAAGCAGGGAAATCCCGGAGACATTACCATACCCTGAGGTAAGCACCTCTGTTGTGGATTTGGCAGGAGCATACGGAATCCTGGCTAATATGGGGACAAAAGCTGGCGAGATTTCCCTGAGAAATGAAAGTACTTTTATTAATGCCTTATTTGTCATCAATGTATGGGATGAAAGAGGGAAGAAAATCCTGGATTGGCAGAGTACCGAATTAGTACCAATCATCAGTCCACAATTAGCATTTTTGGTAAACCACGTTTTAAGCGATGATCTTGCCAGAGCTCCAAGTATGGGTTTTCCCAGCTACTTGCAAATAGGTCGTACTTCTGCAGCAAAACCAGGCTCAACGATAGACAAAAAGAACGCATGGACAGTTGGTTATTCTCCTGATAGGGTAATTGTTTCCTGGGTTGGAAATCAAACAAATACCAACATAGATCAGGAAATTAATCCACGATGGGCAGCGGGTATATGGCGGTCATTAATGCAATATAGCACCAGGGATCTTTCATCAACTTCCTGGCAGGAGCCACCAGGGATGACACATATGGATGTCTGCGACCCATCCGGTTTACTTCCAACTGCTGATTGCACGAATATCGTGCCTGAGATATTTATCAACGGGAATGAACCCACACAGTATGATTCACTATACTTGAATGCTGCGATAAATTTTGAAACAGGAAAATTGGCAACCGTTTTTACTCCACCGGAAATGATCACCGAAAAAGTATTTCTGGCAATACCGAAAGAATACCAGGCATGGGCGGTAAAAGCTGGCTTACCATTACTCCCGGATTCTTATGATGCAGTCCGAACAGAATTGGACAACCCGTCTATCCATTTCACGTCTCCGGCCATGTTTGGATACATACATGGGAAAGTTACCATTACCGGCACCGCAAGCAGTCAAAGCTTCACATCTTACAAAGTGGAAGCCGGAAAAGGATTGAACCCGAAAGAATGGGTGCAGGTAGGAGTAACCGGATTAAAACCCGTAGTTGAGGGTCCCCTGGTTGTTTGGGATACCACTGGACTCAACGGTTTATATGCGTTAAGACTCCAGGTAATTGGAGCCGAGAATAGACTGACAACAAGAACCATTCAGGTGACTGTGGATAATAATCCACCAGTGATTAATGTCAAATCTTCTGCCAATTCTACGGAGATAAAGATAAGCGAAAAACCTCAAGTATTGATCACCGCTGATATCCGCGATGAAACTGGAATAAAAGATGTCATTATCATTATCGATGGGACTCAGACTATAAAATTGGACTCCCAGCCATATGGTTATCTGTGGACTGCGAAAAAGGGCAAGCATACTTTTCAGTTCACAGCAGCTGACTTCGCCGGGAATGAACAAATCAGTGATCTATTGGAATTGACTGTAACTGAATGATCTTTACTGATAAACCCGGATTGGCTGAAGTGGGAAATCAGGTATCAATATTCTCCATATTTTCGATTCCCCTGACATGATTGCCAAACCTGTTGTAGAATAGACCAATTATGTTAGGTACATGGATCAATTTTGCTGCAATCATCGTAGGAGGATGTCTTGGTGTATTCCTGGGCAGCCGGTTACCTGAACGCGTAAAAAACACAGTTATCGCTGGTATGGGACTGTTCGTTATTGCGTTGGGTATTCAAATGTTCTTGAAAACCACTAATTCCATCATTCCATTAGGTGGTTTGCTTATTGGTGGCTTGCTTGGTGAGTGGTGGAAGATCGAGGAAGGATTTTCAAACCTGGGCGGGTGGTTGGAACGCAGGATTCTTCCACAAAAAGAAGAAGGCGGACACGAAAAATTCATCCGGGGATTCCTATCTGCATCTGTTCTTTTTTGTGCAGGGCCGATTGCCATCCTTGGGTCAATACAGGGCGGATTAACAGGCGACACTCAAATGTTGATCGTTAAATCCATCCTGGATGGATTTATAACGATGTCATTTGCATCCACCATGGGTGTGGGCGTGGCTTTTTCTGCGCTGCCGGTTCTGGTATATCAAGGGGCAATTACATTACTTGCGTATCAATTGAAACCAATAGCTACAGGTTTGATGCTATCTGAAATGACAGCTGCAGGTGGATTGGTGTTAATGGCCGTGGGGATCAGCAGTGTATTAAATATGTACAAAATTCGGGTTGGTAGCTTTATTCCTGCGCTTTTTATCACACCTCTGCTGGTATATATCCTTCAGCTTCTTCACCTGATCTGACAGTGTATTGCTTCACCCTGATAGTTTCTCAATATAAATATTCGTCGGCAGTACTATAATGTTAATCGTATGACTACCCCTTCAAGTACTCTTTCTTTTTCAATGCCTGATACTACGACGATCCTGTTGATCATCGGATTTTTCTTCCTGGCATGGATCATCTCCTGGATCACCGGGTATTTGGTGCGCAGAATACTAACTTTTACTCGATTTGCACCCAAAAGTCGGAGACCTTCCAAAGAGAGAACTCGAAAATTACAGGTACTGGTAGGTAGTCTGATAAGTTTTATCGTATTCCTCATCGCGGGAATGATCTCACTGTCTCTGTTCATCCCGGCCAGTACGCTGATATGGATCCTGGGTTTGTTTAGCGCTGCATTTGGTTTGGGTGCGAGACCTTTGGTTAGCGACTTGCTTGCAGGTATGGGTTTTCTATTCAGCGAGACATTTGATATTGGAGAAAAGGTGGAATTTATCATCCCTGGAAATAACATCCAGGGCGTGATCGAAGAGGTGAACCTGACTGCTACCATTGTTCGAGCACCTTCAGGCGAGCAGTATACGCTGCCAAATGGAGAAATTCGCATCGTACGGAATTTCAGCCGCGGAAAATTCTCCCTGGTGAATATCTCCCTTTATATCTCCGTTACCGATTTGACGCATACGATCGAGGTCTTAAGATCGCTCGGAGAAGAAGCCTACCATTTAGTGGATGACCTGATCGAACCCTGGCAAATACTGAGCACGTCAGACTTGACCACTTCAAAGGTGGAATTGCGGATAGTCTCGCACGCTGCTTTAGGCCATGGTGCAAATATTAAATTAGATTTGATCAATATGATCCAGGAACGATTAAAAAGTGAAGGAATTACGATAATCGATTAGAGTTTCATTCCTTCATTTTGTCACCGATCAAAAACAACCCCGCCAGGCTCTTTCCATCTTTTATCAGACCTGATCGCGCCATCTCCAACGCCTTTAAATAAGGAATTACATCAACAGATATGAACTCATCTTCATCGCCCTGTTTGCGGGATGGATATAAATCCGTAGCTAAAAAGAAATGTAAGTATTCTGTCGAATAACCTGGCGCCAACCAGACAGCACCAAGGGATATGAATTTCCTTGCTGCAAAACCAGTCTCTTCCTGAATTTCCCGCGCTGCACATTCCAATGGATCTTCTCCTTTTTCAAGGGTGCCGGCAGGCAATTCCAAAAGGATCTCGCCGGTGGCTGGTCGGAATTGTCGAACAAAGTATATATTTCCATCCGTATCAACAGGGATAATTGTTACAGCACCAGGATGGTCAATAATGTCATAGATCGTTTCTCGGCCATCGGGCAGCTTCAAGGTATCTTTCCTTACTGTGAAGGCTCTTCCACGGTAACCGATTTCAGTATGCAGGGTAGTGAACTCTTGAGGGGTTTCTTTTTTCATAAGGTCTTCAAAGGTAACTAAAACGGGAGGCTGCATGCCTCCCGTTTGGCGATTAAGTCTGAGTTAAGGAATATTGATAACAGTACCGCTCTGTAATGTGACTGGTTCAGTCAGTTTATTAACAAATATGATCGCTTCGGGGCTTACATCACCAAATAAGCAGGCTATTCCCGATAAAGTATCTCCATTTCTAACTGTATACAGGGTCGGATGAGGTAGTAATGCAATGGATCCAGATGACCATGGATGATTTGTTGAAGGAATCTTTAGTGAAGTTCCTGCAGTCAGTTGACTTTCTGTGGTCAGAACATTGATACTCAGAAGTTCACCTATGTCCACGTTAAATCTACGGGCGATGCAATAGGGATTTTCATTCTCCTGTAATATGTATGTTACGGGTCTGGAAATAGTGGGAACTACCATTTCTTCTGCAGTTGGAGTTATCGGGATGGTAGGTGTAATTGTAGCTATTATTTCAACTGGTGTTGTTTTGCTTTCCGGTTTTGTTGTTGATGTGGGAGACTTAATCAGATCCTGTTTTGGTGTAGTTGTCAGGATTTTCATTTCTGTTTGGGTTGCACTAATTTGTTCTTGAGCTTTATTTCCGGTGGCTTCTACCAGGGTAGGAAGATCTTCCTGTACCTTACCAGGATTGACCGAAACAGACCGTTGACAACCAGTTAATGCCAATATCGATAAAAAACCAAGTAATAATATCCTTGTAGAAGTACTTTTCATTATTATTCTCCTAACCCATGCCCAAATCATTTGATCTTTATGAGGATAGCATAAGGGGTAGTGTGCGTCAAGAAGAATTGCAGGAATTAGGATTTACACCTGATCAATAATCAACCGGATTTGTTGACACAGCCCATATTGAAGGCTATACTTTTTATTCAGAAGATCATTTGGATATATAGGAATTTCACCAATTCTTAAATAGATCGGATCACATCTTTGACAGATATACTTAAAGCCGAAAACCTGGAATCTAGAATAAATACTTCCAAAGGGAGTATCTATGTATTAAATGGGGTCAACATTAAGGTGACAGAAGGGGAAACTGTCGGAATTTTAGGTGAAAGCGGCAGTGGAAAAAGTGTATTGTTTAGTGCAATTACCCGTGATTTAATACCTCCGGGACCAATGGTGATATCCGGGAGGTTGGTTTTCCTTAGAAGAGAATTGGTTGCTGCATTAAGGTCAGAATATATTAAATTGCTCGAGAAGAATATTGGAATTGTTATGCAGGATTCCAATTCGCAGATTTCGGGGGATTCAATCGGGAAACAAATCATTGAGAGAATAATTACCCAACTTGGGAAGAAAAAGGATGAAGCACGTACCATAGCCATTGAAATCCTTCAAAGTATCGGTTTTCCAGACGCAGCTGTTCGCATAGATGATAACCCGACAAATCTCTCTTATGGACAGGGAAGACTTGTTTCTTTCGGCTATGCCATAGCCAGTAACCCAAAGCTATTAATTCTGGATGAACCATTTGCTGGAATGGATGTTATTCATCAATCTCAGATCATTGAGTTAATTAATCAAATGCGGATCGAAAATGGTGTAGGCACTTTATTTTCATCGCATGACCCGGCTGTGATTGCATCCATGGCTCAAAGAGTACTGGTTCTATGTGGTGGTTTTATTGTAGAAGAAGGATCGGTTGGAGAAATATTCTTAAATCCGGAACATCCATATACACTAGGATTATTTGGCAGCCAGCGCAGATTCAATGATTCTCAGCATTCCAAACTGGATTATATAAATGGGTTTACCCCAATCTTCACAGAAAAGCCTAAGCTTTGCCCATTTCTCTCAAGGTGTAAATTTTCAGTCGATCGGTGTAAAGTTGCAAACCCTGTACTGAAAGAAGTCGGAATTGATCACAGTGTTGCTTGCTGGGTTGATTTGAAGACAGGAAAGGCGCGAACATAATGCCAGACACTGAGAATCAGATCATCATGCACCTGGATCACCTTGTAAAACATTATCCACTCCCACGAGGTTTCGGATCCCAAAGACAAACTGGAGATATTCACGCTGTGGACGATGTCAGCCTGGATATATTCCAAGGAGAAGTGCTGGGTTTGGTTGGAGAAACAGGGTGCGGGAAAACTACACTGGCAAAATGCATGGTCCAACTTACCAAACCTACCTCTGGACATGTGTACTATAAAGGAAAAGATGTTGAAGGATTGGATGTAGCAGATATTTCCAGGCGTATGCAAATTGTCTCACAGGATCCCATGGCGACTTTAAATCCCAAAAAGACTGTCCGCGAGTCTATAGGTGGAAATTTAAGATTACCGGGTTCTGTAAATCAAAATGAGGTCATGGAAAGGATTGAAGGGCTACTTGATCATGTTGGATTAAACCCTGGTTATATTAATCGGTATCCGCATGAATTATCTGGTGCGGAAAAACAGCGGTTAAATCTGGCAAGGGCACTTGCCTTTAATCCACCATTCATCATTTTCGACGATCCATTTTCCATGGTGGACATGTCGGTTCAGGCAAAATACTTAAATATTATTGAAGAAGACCAGACCAAACTTGCCTTGACTTACGTGATGATTTCCCATGACCTATCTCTGATCCAGCATGCCAGCAACAGGGTGGCTGTAATGTATCTTGGAGTGATCGTGGAATTGGGTGGAAGAAGCGAAATTTTCCAAAAACCATTGCACCCGTATACCAAGGTGCTTTTATCGGCAATCCCGGTCCCTGATCCAGTCACAGAAAAAAAACGTCGAAGAATTATTATCGAAGGAGATGCCCCTTCCCAAATTTATCCCCCATCTGGCTGCCGTTTTAGAACTAAATGCCCATTTGCGGGAATCATTTGTGCGGAAGAAAAACCTGAATTAAGGGAAATTACCCCGGGTCACCTCGTTGCCTGCCATATGGTGTAATATGCAAATCGATTGATAATTCAAGAAGGCTAAAGGCGGTTTTTGTGTATTCGTCGAATTGTGGATTCTCAAGGTGACTCAACAATATTGAATAATAGGTAAAACATAATGGACACTGAGCCTGCTTGAAACCAAAATAAGAGAATTTTGATAAACATTAGGATTTCTTGACTCAAATATCCAAATATGTTAGTATTTTCGTAATTTAATTGAGTATAATGATTAAATGACTTGATCATAATTTTCCAAGGATAAGTATTGAACCGAAAATCAAGGAGGTGGTTTAATTTTAAGATGTACGTGGTTAATTTGTAGGCAAATCCAAACCCTTAAAACATCTATTAAAGAGGAGAAAAATAATGAAGCGTTACGTATTACCTGTAATTAGTATTTTGATTATGGCAAGCATGTTATTAGCTGCCTGCACGCCAGCTGCAGCACCAACTGCTGCTCCTGCTGCTCCTGCAGCACCCGCTGCACCTGCTGCTCCTGCTGCTCCCGCTGCACCTGCCGCACCTGCTCCGCTGAAGCACCTACCCCGGAACCAACGCCCTTTGTGGTTCCCGCAGGAGAACCTGTTGTCAGAACACCCGGTAATGGTGGTTGGTTGGATCAGGTTGTCTTCTCCGTAGTCGATTCTGGCTCCGCCCTGACTCAAATCGGCGCTGGCGCTATCGATCTCTACGCAGATGGCCTTTCTTCTGCAGACCTCCCCGCCATTAAAGAATCTGGCGTCAAGTACTCAACCGCCAATGGTCTGTATTATGATCTGCTCTTCAACCCGGCTATCTTTGCAGATGGCAGGTTGAATCCATTCAGCAATCGCAAGATTCGCGAAGCCGTAAACTGGCTGGTTGACCGCAATTACATCAACCAGGAAGTCTACAATGGTGGTGCGTTAGCCAAATGGTTTGCCATCCAGACCCAGGGTCCTGACTATGTTGATCTGATCGACACCGCCCGCAGCCTGGAAACCAAATACGCCTACAACTTCGACAAGGCTAAAGAAGTCATCACTGCCGAAATGGAAGGCATGGGCGCTACACTGGTTGATGGAAAATGGACTCAGGCAGATGGTGCACCCATTGTCCTCACTTTCATTATCCGCAATGACTCAGACAAAACTCGTCTTCCGATTGGTGACTATGCTGCGACCCAATTTGAAGCTGTTGGTTTTACAGTTGACCGCCAGTATAAGAAGGGTTCAGAAGCTTCCCCGATCTGGATCGGTTCCGTTCCTGAAGAAGGCCAATGGCATCTCTACACTGCTGCCTGGTCTTCCACTATCATCGACCGCGATGAAGCCAACATGTTCCAGGAAATGTACCTGCCCTCCAGCCTCCAGGGTATCCCGGCCTGGTTCTCCAATGTTCCGGATCCTGAATACCAGAAATTGGGCGATGATCTATTCAATGCTTTATATAAAGACCTTGCCGAGCGCAAAGAAATGATGAAACGCGCCATGGAACTTTCCCTTCAGGACTCCCTGCAGGTGTGGCTGATCGACGGCAAAGCTTTCCTCCCCTATGCCGAGAATGCAGTTGTAACTGCTGACCTGGCTGCTGGTGTTCAAGGTGCCCAGATCTGGCCATATACTGTACGCTTCGACGGTCAGGAAGGCGGCACATTCAGATGGGCTACCCAGGACCTCTTTGGTCAGGCATGGAACCCCATTGCAGGCTCAAACTGGGCTTATGACGCCGGTGCCTATCGTGGAACCATGAGTGGTGATGTTATGTACGATCCATTCACCGGTCTCGTTTGGCCTCTGCGCATGGAAAAAATGGAAGTCACCGTTCACGAAGGTCTTGCTGTTGGAAAGACCCTCGATTGGGTAACATTGAATTTCGCACCTGAAATCAAAGTTCGATGGCGACGCATGGGTCGATTGGGATGCAAAAACCCAGACCTTTATCACCGCTGCCACCAAGTTCCCAGAAGGCTCAACAGCAAAATCCAAAGTCACCATGTACTACCCGGCTGACCTGTATAAGACTGTCAAATGGCATGATGGCTCCTCTTTCTCTGTTGCCGACATCGTCATGGCTTTCCTCATGAGATTTGACCGTGCGAACAAGGATAGTGCCATCTATGATGAACAGGCTGTCCCGATCCACGAATCATTCATGAGTGCGTTCAAGGGATTTAAGATCGTCTCAACAGACCCATTAGTCGTCGATTACTATAGCGATACAGTACTGACTGATGCTGAACTGCTATTTGGACCAGTATGGCCAAATCCACAGAACTTTGGTGAAGCTGCCTGGCATGCAATGGCAATCGGCAATGAAGCTGAAGCTGCTGGTGAACTGGCATACTCTATCGACAAGGCTGAACCTGCCAAAATTGAAGAGACCAGTTTCATTGGTGGTCCATCCATGGAAATCCTTACCAAACACCTGGATAAAGCCATTACAGACAAACTGATCCCGTACGCCCCCACCATGGGTGCTTACATAACTGCAGATGAAGCAGCTGCCCGCTATACCAACTACAAAGCATTCTATGATGAGCACAAACACTTATGGTTAGGCACTGGTGCTTACTTCGTGGATAAAGTCTTCATGACTGAGAAAACTTTGACCTTGAAGAACTTCGCTGACTACCCAGATCTGGCTGACCGCTGGTCCAACTATGGTGAACCCAAGGTTGCCGACGTTGAACTTGACGGCCCAGGATCTGTCACAATCGGACAGGAAGCTGCATTTGATGTGTATGTAACCTTCAAGGGCGAACCATACCTCAATGCTGATGTCAAATATGTCAAAGCCATCCTCTACAATGGTGCCGGCGAAACCGTCCTGGTCGCCGAAGCTGTTGCCGCTGAGGAAGGTCATTACGTCTTTACCCTGACAGCCGAAGAATCAGGCAAACTCGCAGCTGGCTCCAACAAGCTCGAAATTGCTGTGGTTCCAAGTGTTGTCAACCAACCAACCTTCTCCGCTCTTGAATTCGTAACCCAATAGAGTTCAAGGTAATCTGTAAAAAAATAGGGGCAAGTACTTGTACTTGCCCCTATTATTCCAGATAGTAGAGGAGATTTAATGAACTCAGATTCAACACGAAACCCAACCGACAAAAATAAGATCTGTAGCCGGTGCAACCCTGGCACGGCTGGCAAGATTCATGGGCTTTCGGGTGCTCATGATGATCGTGACGATAGTTATTGCTGTGTATACAACCATTCTGATCGCTAATATGGGCGGCTACGTGGATACGATGATGCGGAATGATATCCGTGAATCCACAATAGCGAAGGTAGCTGCAATGACAGCCAACAAACCCATGTCTGGTGATGCCCGCAAAGCCATGCAGGAAGAGATGATCGCCCTGGAGATAAAACGGCAAGGGCTGGATACACCTTTCATCGTACGATCTTTCCGCTATTTAAAAAATGCTCTTACCCTCAACCTTGGGCCGGGCTATCTATATGGTCAGCGATCATGGATCAAAGAC
Source organism: uncultured Chloroflexia bacterium (assembly GCA_963757065.1). Taxonomy (GTDB): domain Bacteria; phylum Chloroflexota; class Anaerolineae; order Anaerolineales; family Anaerolineaceae; genus PNON01. The sequence goes on from CAVWQC010000007.1 coordinate 337,034, forward strand.
CGTCCGTGCCATCATCCTTGAACGACTACCAGCCACTTTACTATTAATGGGTTCTTCTCAATTGATCCTGTTCTTCTCCAGCGTATTCCTGGCGCTCATCCTTTCTCGCAAGTATGGCAGCTTTTGGGATAAGGCGGTGATAACCCTTTCACCGACATCTGCTGCCCCTCCCTGGTTTTATGGAATTTTCTTCATCCTTATCTTTGCTGCAGTTTTTAAAATCCTCCCATTTGGAGGCATGGTCTCCTCACCTCCTCCCGATACCACCATTGGTTATTCGCTTGATGTTTTGAAACATCTGATCCTGCCCGGATCAGCCCTCATTATCAGTTCCTTCTTTCTTGAGCATATACACCTGGCGGACTTTCTTCCTGATCTATTCCAGTGAAGACTATGTGGATATGGCCAAAGCCAAGGGGTCTAACATCCAGGGATATTGAAAGAAGGTATATCCTACGCCCCACCCTGCCTACCATCATCACCAACTTTGCATTATTGCTCATCACATTATGGACAGGTGCCACAATCACTGAGACTGTATTCCTCTGGCCTGGTCTCGGGCGGACGATTTTCCGGGCGATCGGCTTTTACGATACTCCGGTGATCGTGGGGTCGACCATCATCTATGCCTATTTGCTGGCAATGACCGTCTTCCTGCTTGATTTTGTATATGCCATTGTGGATCCACGGGTGAAAATTGGTGGAGGGAGTAATCAATAATGAATAGTCTCAAGAATTCATTACGTGAGCTTAAAAAATATCCATCCGCAATTTTTGGCGCGGTTATCGTTTTATTGCTTGTCCTCTTAGCTATCTTTGCCATGATCAAGATCCCGTATAGCGAAGCCATCCGGTTATGGCGAGGGGGTGAAGAAGTCTGGTATCAAAATCCGAAGAATGTACCTCCGGTTTGGTATAACTGGTTTTCAAAGACCAAACTTCCCGAATCATTGGCAATTAAAGGCGGGGAAGATGAGCATTTTACAAAAACAGTTACCCCAAAACCAGATGGTACTGCGAATATCGATTTTGAATATGAATACGATTATAGTTTTGATGATTTTCCCCAGGAGTTATTCCTTTACTTTACGGCCAAGTATGTCAGCCAAACCTCCTTTTGTCAATGTGACCATGCTTAAACCGGATGGCACTGAGATAAAGATCACGGATATGGGAGTAAATGCAAAAACTACATACCGATTTTCTCAAGATGAGAGGTTGGTAAAACGGGTCAATCGTATTATGAAACAGGAGATCATCAATCCTGTAGAAGGCATCTTCTCTGTTCCGGAATCCAACCCAACAATCCCACTAAAAGGTGTTTACAAGCTCATCATTAAAGGTGTCACTTTTGAGAAAGATTCCGACATTAATGTTGAGTTCGTTTCCCATGGGAAAGTAGCCGGATGGTTCGGCACCGACCATGCGCGGCGTGACCTGACTGTCGCAATCTTATGGGGTGCACCCATTGCACTGGCATTTGGTTTGCTGGCTGCTTTTGGGACATCACTGCTTACCATGATCATTGCAGCCATTGGCGCCTGGTTTGGCGGCTGGTTGGATGAATTGATCCAACGCATCACAGAGATCAACCTGGTGCTGCCTTTCCTCGCCATCCTCATCATGGTTGGAGCGTTTTACTCTCGAAGTATTTGGGTGATACTGGGTGTGACGATTGCTCTCAGCATTTTCACCGGTCAGATTAAAACAGACCGGGCAATCTTCCTGCAAGTGAAGGAATCCACTTATATTGAAGCGGCACGAGCGTATGGGGCGTCCAACTGGCGGATCATTTTCAAATACCTGATCCCGCGCATCATCCCACTGCTTGTACCTGCCCTGGTCTCCGCTGTACCAGGCTACGTTTTCCTTGAAGCTTCACTCGCTGTGTTGGGGCTTGGAGATCCAGTGCTCCCCACCTGGGGTAAGATCATCAATGATGCAGAAACCTATAATGCCTTATATAAGGGATTCTATTATTGGACCCTCGAACCTGCTGTTTTGTTGATGATTACCGGCCTTGGCTTTGCCATGCTGGGTTTTGCTCTCGACAGAATTTTTAACCCCAAACTGAGAGGAATGTAAATCATGGCAAAGAATCCGTACTTACTAGATGTACAGGACCTTAAGCTTCACTTTCGAACAACGAAAGGGACTGTTCAAGCAGTGGATGGGGTGAACTTCCAGTTGAAATCCAACCAGGCTGTTGTGGTAGTCGGTGAATCTGGTTGTGGAAAGACCTCCCTTGCAAAAGCTATCCTGCGTTTGCTGCCCCGCAATGTGGAACATTACTCAGGTAAAGTCTACCTGGATGACATTGAAACGATGGCTCTGTCTGATGAAGAATACCGCAAGCAGATCCGTTGGATCAAGATGTCTCTTGTGCCACAGGCAGCGATGAACTCCCTCAACCCGGTATTGCGTGTAGGTGATCAAGTATCAGAACCAATGCTGGTTCATTATGGAGTAAAAAAAGAAGCAGCGCTTGAACAGGCCATCCGGATGTTCCAACATGTGGGTGTTCCGGTGGACTTTATTAACCGCTATGCTTTTGAACTTTCGGGTGGAATGCGCCAGCGTGTGGCATTAGCCATGGCTTTGGTCACTGCACCTGCCCTGGTGGTATTAGATGAACCAACCTCGGCACTGGATGTATTGACCCAGGCCAATATCTTCAATTTGCTTAAGCGCATTAAAAGTGAGTTGGATACCAGCTTTGTACTGATCACTCACGATATAGCCACATCCAGTGAACTTGCTGATCGGGTGGCGGTAATGTACGCGGGTCAAATAGTGGAGGTGAGCGATGCTGCCTCCTTCTTCAAAGAACCACGTCATCCATACTCGGCTAAACTCATGGCAAGTGTCCCTAAACTTCGCGGGAATGAAGAACCTGATTTCATCATTGGTCAACCACCCAGCTTGATCAAACCACCCACCGGCTGCCGATTTGCTGATCGATGTCCGCGCCGCTTTGCAAAATGCGTTGAAGAACCGCCAACGGTCAAGATTGGCGACGATCTGGTGAAATGCTGGTTACATGTATAAAGGGAGCGGATGATGACAATAAAAAATCCTGAAACAAAAGAAAATACGCCCCCGGTTGTACCAGCCGGTGAAACGCTGAATAATAATTTGCTATTAAATGTCAATGATTTGCATGTCTGGTTCGAACTCAGAAAATGGGGTTTCAGGCACACCGGTTATGTGCGCGCTGTGGATGGGATCACCTTTGACTTGAATAATGGACAAACCATAGCAATAGTTGGCGAAAGTGGCTGCGGAAAAACCAGCCTAATGCGTACGATCCTTCTCTTGAATCGGCCAACCAAGGGTGAAGTAATTTTTGAAGGGAATTTGATCAACAATTTGAAAGCTGATGAGTTGAAAGCCTACAGGTCCGAGGTTGGGTATGTACAACAGGACCCGTACGGTGCCATGCCACCCTTCATGAGTATTCAATCCATTTTGGAAGAGCCATTGAAGATCAATGGTGTTAAAGATCCCAAGGAACGGTTCAACCGAGTAAAGAAAGCTCTTGAAGAAGTAAAAATGAGCCCGGCAGAAGAATTCATGGTCAAATTTCCGCATCAATTAAGCGGCGGACAACAACAGCGGGTTGTTATTGCCAGAGCCATGATCATGGAACCCAAACTGCTGATCGCTGATGAACCTGTCTCCATGTTGGATGCTTCCGTCAGGGTAGAGATACTCAAGCTGCTGCGAGGCCTCCAGAAACGGCACAACCTGGGTGTAATTTATATTACGCATGACCTTTCGACTGTTCGCTACTTCTCTGAACAGATCTTTGTCATGTATGCTGGCCAGGTGGTTGAAAAAGGGAATGTGAAACAGGTGCTGCAAAACAGCAAACATCCGTATACTTTCGCCCTACTCGAAGCTACATCTGATCCGGATGCAAAAAATGCATTGATCCAAAAAGCTGTACCACCCGGTGAACCACCCAGTTTGATCAACCCACCGACCGGTTGCCGATTCCACCCGCGCTGTCCGCAAGTCATGCTGGGATTGTGCGATGTGGAAGTCCCGCCAGATTTTGAACCGGAACCCGGTCACATTGTAAAGTGCTGGTTACTAAAATGAGATGGTTAACCCCGAAAAGGATGATCTGGTTAGGCGCACTCTTAATGGTGATGGGCGTCGTTCTTCCTTTTTTAATGGTGATCAAGATTCTTGAATCAACTTTTTTCTTGAATTTTCTCTCATACGGGGCCTCAGTAGCTGGAATGGCAATTGCTACAATTGGCCTGGCATATACAGCAATATCGAAATTTAAAGACCACTAGAATATTACATTCAGACTACTACCTCAAAATTCTCATTTCATAAAAGCTCCCAAAGATAATCAGGGAGCTTTTATGCCCAATTTAATATGCTGTTATGAATGCTTTTGTATCGCGATGGATATTTTGTCCCGATGCATAAAAGCTAATTCCCGACTGGTGTATAATTTGTAATCAGAGATGTCTGCAAACGTTAATAAATCCTTCTTTTATCACTAAAATATACTAAGAATTGAGCAATTTGAGTGGATTAATCCGTAAAGTAAATATAGTACACCACCTATTAATTAAATTGGGATAATATGCAAAAACATAAAATAGTCACATTTATTGGAATATTATTTTTAATCCTCCTGGTTGCTGGATGCTCACCATCACCAGCTGTTACACCAACTGTTGAGTTGGCAACAGTTGTACCTTCGCAAACGCCAATACCACCCACATCTACACCTATTCCAAAAAACCTTACCATATGTTTGGGGCAGGAACCAACCAGCCTGTTTATTTATAATGGCAGCTATAGTCAATCCATGTGGTCGATATTGGAAGCCATTTATGATGGACCAGTCGATTATATAAACTATCAATATATTCCGGTCTTGCTGGAGAAATTACCGAGTCTTGCTGATGGCGATGCCACAATCGTTTCTCTGGAAGTCAAAGAGGGTATGGATCTGGTGGATGCAGACGGGAATTTAATGACGCTCCAAAAAGGTGTCAAAATATTACCCAGTGGATGCACATCTTCTGATTGCAGTATTGAGTACGATGGTAAGGCTCCAGTCCAGATGGATCAACTTGTAGTACGGTTCAAAATAAAGCCAGGTATAAAATGGTCGGATGGTACTCCACTAACTGCTCAAGATTCAATTTATTCATATTCGCTGGCTTCATCTCAGCAGATATCTACTAATAAGGGAATCATTCATCGAACTGTGTCTTATACCGCAGTTGATGAACTTAACGTTGAATGGAAGGGTCTGCCAGGTTTTCTTGACCAGCAGTATTCGACACGGTTCTGGCTGCCTTTACCAAGTCACCTTATGTCAGGTAAAGATCCTTCCACTTTAATCTCGGATCCACAAGTAGCCGAAAAACCAGTGGGTTGGGGACCTTTTATTATCACTGAATGGGTGCGGGGTGACCATATTTTGCTCAGCAAGAATCCGAACTATTTCCGTGCATCTGAAGGTTTGCCTAAAGTAGATGTGGTAACATTTCGCTTCCTCGGAATAAACCCTGAACAAAGCCTGCAAGCACTAATCAATGGCGAATGTGATGTTTTAGATCAATCCACTATGCTGGACAGTCAATTGAGTGCCATGATGGAATTGAAAAGTGCAGGTAAATTAAATGCAGTAATTGGTATGTCTCAATTCACTGAATTGTTGGCAATCAATATCAAACCCTCTTCATATGATGATGGTTACAATGTCGCCAAAGGAGATAGACCTGATATTTTCGGGAATGCTACTGTTCGCAAGGCGATGATGCAGTGTATCAATCGGGATGCCCTAAATAGTGAATTACTTGGTGGATTTTCAAAAATCCCCGGCAGTTACTTACCTGCTGGTGACCCGCTAATTGCTCCGGATCTGGAAGTGGTAGCATATGATTCTGCTGCGGGTGCAGCCTTGTTGGAACAGGCTGGCTGGCGCGACCATGATAACGACCCATCCACCCCGCGGGTTGCATTTTCAGTTCAGAATGTATATCCCGGTGCAGTGCTTGAAGTTGGATTCACGACCAGAGATGAAACATTAAGAAAGAAAACCAGTGAAATGATCGCTTCGGATTTGCAAAAGTGTGGATTCAAGGTCAATGTTACTTACCTGCCACCCGAAAAACTGTTTGGACCAGGTCCAGACGGACAATTATTCGGACGAAAGTTCGATCTCGCTGAATTCCAATGGGATATTGGAACTGCAGCATATTGTTCCCTTTATGAAACCGCCCAGATACCCAGTGCAAGTAATAATTGGATCGGTTCCAATGTTACCGGATATAGTTCAAATGAATATGATGCCGCATGTCTGGCTGCTCGCAGGGCATTACCAGGACAGACCAGGTTTTTCCGAAGCGCAGATGATTCCGCAATCGTTGTTTTCTATGGATATGCCTGCCATACCCCTATATCAGACTTTAGAATTAGGTGCTGCAAGAATGGATATGTGTGGTTTTGGCATGGATCCGACAACACGCAGCGATCTTTGGAATATTGAATTAATGGATTATGGACCGGGTTGTCAATGATCCATAGTGGTAAAAATTTGGAATAAAGGTGATAATCCCTTTACTGATTCTTAGAGCGAAAATATTAATATGACTGTGACTGACGAAATAAAAAGCAGGATAGATATTGTTGATATCGTCTCTGAGACTGTCAAATTACGCCGCTCTGGTAAAAGCCTGAGCGGATTTTGTCCATTTCATCCAAACAGTCGAACACCAGCCTTCGTAGTTTTTCCGGATAGCGGAACCTGGAGATGCTTTGGTCAGTGCAATGAAGGTGGAGACATCTTTAAATACATTATGAAACGGGAAGGAATGGATTTCAGCCAGGCTTTGAAGTTTCTAGCCGAACGTGCTGGAGTGCAGCTTACCCCGCCATCACCTGAGCAGGATCAATCCCGATTGGTAAATGACCGGTTAGAAAATACACTTGAACAGGCAGTGGTATTTTTTAGAAACCAGTTGATCCAGACTTCTGCAGGTAAGGTCGCGCTGGATTATTTATATCAGCGTGGATTGAAAGATCCAATACTCGAAGGATTTGGTTATGGTTATGCCCCGGATTCATGGGATGCAATGATTGGCTTTTTTACAAATCGGGGGGTGGATACTGGTACATTAGTTGATTGCGGGTTGGTCTCGGAACGGGAAAATGGCGGATATTATGATCGATTTCGAAACCGCATCATGATTCCTATTCGCTCATCCGAAGGAAAGATGGCAGGTTTCGGTGCAAGGATCCTTGATCCGAATGATATGCCGAAATTCTTAAATTCGCCTCAGACTGCCCTTTTTGATAAAGGACGCCTGCTATTTGGTTTGGATAAAGCGCGGAAATCCATCCGCCTGCAGGATCAAGCTGTGCTCGTTGAAGGATACTTGGATGTTACAGCTCTTCATCAAGCCGGATTTACCAATGTTGTTTCTCCCATGGGAACTGCATTATCAGAGGATCATCTTCGCCAATTGAAGAAATACACCCGGCGAATCATCCTCGCTCTGGACGCAGATGCAGCGGGAGAAAAAGCTACACTGCGAGGATTGGAAGTAGCCCGGGATGCAATGGACCATAACACCGACTTTGTGTTTGATATTCATGGCCTGCTCAGGCATGAGAACCGTTTACAGGCTGATATACGCGTGACTACTTTACCCGAAGGCATGGACCCCGATGAAGTAGTAAATCGGGATCCTGAAGAATGGAAGAGTATCATCTCGAAAGCATCTCCCCTGGTCATTCACGTTATGGAATCTCTGGCAAAATCTCGTGATATTAATGACCCAAAAATCAAGAATGAGATTGCTGCCCAAATGATCCCCCTGATTGAAGATGTACCCAATACAGTTGAACGGGATACCTACCGTCAAAGATTGGCTAGATTATTGCGCGTTGATGAAGACGCATTAATGGGTCCGTCAAAAGTAAAACCTGTTCGCAGGCAGTATTCGCGGACTACAAGTAAACAAATAACAGATAATGTCCATCACGAAAATACCCGGAATATCATTGAACCAAGTTCAGAAATGGAAAAACATTGCCTGGCTTTGTTGACCAGAATACCTGAGCTCATATATCGTATGGACAGGTTGTTGCAGCAGTCCGAATTAGATCGCTTAAGTGAAAAAGATTTTTCGAATACAGAGTATATGGAAATTTTCCTGGTTATTTCAAGGTCGCTCACTCAAGATGAATTGGATCCAAGTGAATTTATTCTGGTAAATATTCCAACCCCGCAAAGAGATGCGCTGAAAAAACTGTTGGATTCTTACAATCCGGATAAAATAAATGAGGATGACTTGATCAGCGATTTGTTAAGAACTGTAATCAGAATGAGGCACAATAAAATAAATGAGAGTTTACGCCAACTTCGCTTTCTGCAGGAAGAAGAACAAGAGCAAGGTCAACACCAGGGAAATATCCCCTTTCAAGATTTGGTGTTATCTTATACACAAAACCTGTTGAAATTGAATCATGCTCTTGTAGTCAATCAACAAATCAAGCAACTATAGGAAGTTGTCAATTATGCCAAGACCAGTAAAACAAACGCCAAAAGATCCAGGAAAAACCAGAAGCCAGGTTAAAACAAAAAGGAACAGCAGCAAGACCCCAAATTTCTTCGAAGACAATACCGGAAATGTCGATGAGGATAATATTGGTTCAGGTGGAGTCATGGATCTTGGATTCGAATCAGAAGACTCTATCCTGAATGATGAGCCGGATGATCAATCACTTTCTGCAGCCATTGCTGAAACGGGAGATTTGTTAGCTGCTGAAGCATTGGAAGAAATCAGTGCCTCCAATGCTGTGATGGAGCTTTCTGAAGACCCGGTGAGATTATATTTAAAAGAGATCGGCCAAATTCATTTACTTGATGCGGACAGTGAATTCCGGTTGGCAGCAAGGATCGAAGCAGTCCGGTTTATTGATGCCATTCGGGAAAAATGTTCGGTTGATTGTGACCCGGATCAGGTCAATGCAAATGTATATGATTGTGTTTACGATGAACTGCTCACATATTGGAAACGCTGGGAAGAGGATGCGGAACGTCTGGGGTTTGGTTCACCGGAACCGGCTATCATCCTTGCAGAAGCGCAAGTCTTACGATTGCAGTGGCAGAATGATGACCCATCTTACTTAAGAGCATACCTTGATAATGGATTATGGGGCAAGGATCCATTATGGGGCGGGTTGGTCCGAAATGCCTTTACAGTGTATTTATGTATGTATTTAATGCCTCAGGAAACAGCCCAGGGTATTTTAACCTTTCTTCAGAAGAATAAAACGTTTCCATCCAAGGATTTATTTCACCTGAAACTTCCATCTTTGGATGTATTAAAAGATGAAATGGAAAGTATCCAAAGATGCACGGATGAATCAAATCAAACACTTATCCGTGCGAACCTGAGGTTGGTAGTCAGTATTGCCAAACGATACCTGGGTCGAGGGATTTCTTTCCTGGACTTGATCCAGGAGGGAAACCTGGGGTTGCTCAGGGCGGTGAATAAATTTGATCCAACCAGAGGTTTCAAATTCAGCACATATGCGACCTGGTGGATCAGACAATCCATCAGTCGTTATATCGCAGAACAGGCGAGGACAATACGTATTCCAGTACATTTATTCGAATCTATATCCAAATTACTGCGAGTACAAAGAAATTTGGTCCAAGTGTACGGACGTGAACCTACCAACGATGAGCTAGCCCTGGAGGGTGGATTCCTGGAGGAAGCGGATGTAAAAGCAATAATGGAAGCGAGGGCAAATAAAGAACCTGTTGATCCTGCAATTCTTCGCCGCTGGATGTGGAGTTCAGCAAAAGTGCAAAAGATACTTCAATCAGCCGAGGAACCTGTGTCCCTGGAAAGACCAGTAGGTGATGAAGAAAGCAGCCAACTGGGTGATTTTATCGAGGACGATGAAGCTCTTGAACCAATGGATGCTGCAGCGAGGGAGATGTTGCGAGAACAGGTTCAAAGCGCACTGGCAGTTCTTTCAGAACGAGAGCGGCAGGTTCTAGAGTTAAGATTCGGACTGACTGATGGGAAAGATCACACACTGGAAGAAGTAAGCCGGTATTTCAATGTTACCCGTGAAAGAATCCGGCAGATCGAAGCCAAGGCATTAAGAAAACTACGACACCCAACACGCAGCCGGAACCTAAAAGAATACTTGAGTTAGACTTTAGATTTGAATTAATTCCTCCAATTTCGCTTGGGATCAGCTGAGGAACTAATGAATATAAATTTCAAAAAATGGTTCATCATCGTTGGACTGATAGATATCCTGTTGATTGGACTGGTTATCGCAGGAGGAGTTCAATATTTAAACCGAATTTCCCCTGAGAGATCATTTAGTGCTCAACCATCCGACAATCAGCCTAAAGAAGAAGCATCAATTATTACCATACATACACCAGAGCAAATCATTGCTGGCAACGATTTCACCCTTGTTTTGCAAATCCATAACCAGAATGCCGTTCCTATCCACGTCCGCGAGGTTATCCTTCCATCATTGATTGTCAATAATATGGAAGTGGTAGGAACAGAACCGACTGTAGACCATATTAACAAATATGATGCTGGAAAAGGATTTCCTTTCAATTTAGTCATTCCGGCGGGAAAGGATCAATTATTATCTTTTGTCCTAACACCATCCAAGATGTTAGCGATCAATGCCGAAGTGCTGACCTATACCGATAATTTTATTATCCCAACTTTGGTACAATTTGCTGTTGCACCTTGATAGATTCTCTAATGCATATAATAAGAATCTTATTGGCTATAACAAATTAGTTGAACTCAGGGTGATTCTATGGATGATGAAACTTTACAACAGGCGATTCAACTTTCAAAAGACGGACGCAAACTTGATGCTCGTAAATTGCTGCGACCATTCTTGGAAGTAGATCCAGAAAATGAAAAAGCCTGGCTGTGGTATGCCAATAGCTTTGATTTAACAGATGAAAAATTAAAAGCTTTGCAAAACTGCCTGGTTTATTGCCCAAGTTCAAAAATGGCGCTCGAAGGGATTAGAGTTTTACAATCACAGTTGCAATCACCAGAACTGGAAACACCTGAAGAACCCAATAATTTTGCTGTGAACTTACAAAATAGCCAGGGTGTTAAATTTTCCGAAGTTGATTCATACGAAAAAGATAATAAACCGTTCTCAGATGAAGCCGAAACCTCCATACAAAAATTACCATTATTGGAGTTACCGAAACAAACTGATTTCCACAATAATCCATTCTCCAATAAACAGACGCAAGTAAATCCTGGCAGCCTGGTTAGGCAAACGGAAAACTCCTAGCTCGATTTCTGAACAGAATGCTGGATATTCAGAATCCCCTTTTTATGCTGAAGGTGGTATCAGCGAGGTGAAGGCGTCCACACAGAAACTTCAAACCGATCAAGGAGAATGGACGGGAGACCCGTTTCGTATTCCATTTTTCATAGCCATTGGTTTAGGTGTATTGCTCCTACTTGTGCTTTCTGTGATCATTGTTGTGTTGTTTTTCATAAAATAGTCATAGCAGAAAATCCATAATAATTTCAGCCATTGGGTTCGTGGCAATTTCAAGGGGCTTACTCAAATATCTCATTACAGGTATACTAAAAATTATTGTATATTTTAAGGAGCAATTATGGCGAAAGTAAAAATATTTACCAATTCAACGGCATATTTACCACAGGAATACGTGGATCAGTACGGCATTGAAGTGATCCCATTAACCCTAAATTGGAATGGGAAAAGTTACCGGGATGGATTGGATATAAAAGCTGACGAATTCTACACTAAGTTGAAAGGATCGGACACATTACCCACCACAAATGCAATTTCCATCCATACTTATACTGAAAGCATTCAAAAAGCACTGGATGAGGGCTTTGAGATCCTGATATTGCCAATCTCTTCTGGTATATCCGCTTCATATTTTAACGCTGTAAAAGCTGTTGAAGCTTTTACAGATAAACCTGTGGATCTATTCGATACCCGACTCGTTTCAATGGCTCTAAGCTTCATGATCCTTACCGCAGCCAGAGCAGCGGAAAAGGGAGGAAATCTGGCTGATGTGAAGCAAGCTGCTTTGGATGCATACCCTCATATCGGTGTTTATTTTACTGTTGATACGCTAAAATACCTTCACAAGGGAGGAAGGATTGGTGGTGCAAAGCGATTATTAGGCTCTGCTTTGAGCATCAAACCAATTTTGCAGATCCGTGATGGAAAAATTGAAGCCTCGGGATCAGCGGTGACCAGAAAGAAAGCATTGGAACGTTTGATGAAACTGGTAAAAGAAGGCATTGGCGACCAAAAACCTGTACGTATTTCGGTTTTTCATGCTCTTGATCTTTCCACCGCACAAGACCTTATGGAACGATGTAAAAATGAATTTAACCCCGTTGAGATCATCCTATCTGAAGTAAGCCCGGTGGTTGGAAGCCATGTCGGCCCCGGCACTGTGAGTATTGCCTGGATGGCGGGAGTGCAATAATACTTTATAGAATTAGAATAACAGCCCCGGTAAAACCGGGGCTGTTTTCGTATTGTATCATTTATATGTTTCAGAAAGATATAAGATCAGAATTTGCTTGTCTGAATCAGATACTACTGCTCCATGACCGATCATTCGATTAACAGTGGTCTCCCATTCAGCCTGGGTCTTATGCGAATTTATGATCCTGTCTGAACTATGGCAAACTGTACAGACTGATTGCATTATCAGATCACCCTGCCCGACGGATGCTTGTGAATCCGTCGTCAATTCTATAGTTGGAACTACGACAGTAAACGTGGGTACTAATGTGTCTGCTGGCTTGGTGGTCGGTGATTCCGTCGGTGCTATAGAAGCTTGCACAGCAGTCGGTGTAGGTGGTTCAATAGTCGGCTCCACGACAGCCATGGTAGGTGAAGATGAACAACCTGCCAAAACAAGCACTGTGACTGTTGTCATCCATAATGACAAAAATTTTGGCTGCATCACTATTTATATGTTTCCGAAAGGTATGCAATTAATGCTGTTTTTTCAGGGTCAGTTAACTTTGCGCCTTTGCCAATCATCCGATCAACAACAGCAGTCCATTCGTCCTTGGACCCATCTTCCGATGTAACCCTGGCCAAATCATGACATGATGTACATGCACTTTCCAGTACTGCTTTCCCATCTACTGAACTGCCCTGGGCAGCAGGAGCACCGGATGAAGTACCAACATCAGATGGCGCTGCAGCTGGTGAGCAGGCTGCGACAATAAGGGTGAGACTTAATACCAATAACGCTAAAAATAAGATCTTTGTTTTCATTTTTTCCTCCATTGGCTTAATCATACGTAAAGAATGCCATATCGATAATACTTTGTGTAAGCTTTAAATACATGTTTTTGATAGTATTACTGATAGGTAATAACTACATCCTCGGCTGCAGGCAATGTGAGATTGACCCCTGCGGTTGGTTGAAAAACTCCCGCATATCGGCAATTGGCATCCACTATCGGGGATGTACAACCTACACCAACCACAGATGCCAACCAGGTACCCTGGTATTCCACCGGGGCATACGCAAAAAATGTCCCGTCGGAAAGTGAAATTCCATCCACCCGAACACGTTCAGCCCCACCCAGCCTGGTCACCGCAACCTGGATTCCCGGGATACCATTCCCGTTCGCATCGACAACCTTACCTTTGACAACAAGGCTTTCATTGATCTCAAAAATCGGAAGTAGATTTATGTCCTGTTTTAGGGTCAGGTGTGTAACAGACATCCAGCCGGTTTTCTTATTCTTAGCCAGGATCTTTACCCACTCATTACCAGGAGCGCGGGCGATCAAAGTTACGATTTCTCCTTTTTGATACTGGCTGATGATGTTATGGATCAAACTTGGTCCGCCCCTGAGATTGAGATTGTCCGCATTTACCTCTGCTTCCAGTATTGTTGGAACCGGTTCTGTTGTTGGCGCGGGAGCCTGGGTCGGGAGTTCACTGGTAGGAATTGGTTGAGATTCAATGGGAGCGGTAATTATGGGTGGGGTTGCTGTAAGCTCGATAACAGGAACCGCAGTGTTGGAATTTTCCGCCTGACATCCAACTAAAACCAGAGCAAATACTAAAACTACTAGAAGAAAAATCTTATTCATCCAACCCTCCTTCCAATATATACGTTAGGTTATAGGATGACCATTTCCATTATACAACTGGGTGCAACAATATCTACTTGAGATGGAATCCTTACTCTTTCCTGGCCAGAATCAATTCTTTCTCGAAAATCTGGAATTTATCCAGCATACCTTCTGCCTTCGACCATCTTTTAATTTCATCCAATTCGATTTTATTTGACTGAACAATCATTATGGCTTGAGATAGACATTGCCGGTCTCCCCAATGAAAAAATGCTGCCAATCTGTCTTTCAAACAATCATTCACAGAAATAATATTTAATGTTCCAGTCTCAAAATTAACGGTATTTATTTGTACTATTGGTTCATCGCCAACCGATAACGGTCCCTCAGGAAATTCAACAATAAACCGGTTCTCCGGATGAAAAAAATATCGACCCTCTTCCTTAAAACCTATTTCTTTCATCAGAGATCGAAGTGTAGTTCTTTTAACACCACCAACGTTTATCATATCCAGGTCTTTCGAAATGTATTTTGCCTCAGTATAATAAGTGACTGCTGCCCCACCTGACAATACAACCCTGGCGCCATTTTTGGAAAGATAGGTTTGGACATAGGCACCTAACTCTAATTGCGACATATTCTTGACTTCTTTCATATTGATTTTCCCCGTCGTCTTGGTCTTCTTCGGTTCATGACCAATAATTCTTTAATCTCTTTCGGATAAAAATCCAAAGCTTTTAATAGAAGTGTTTTCAACTCGTTTAGAAATGGATAGCGCGGATTAAATGAATACACCCGGGTTCTACCAGCAGTAAAACTGACAAGGATTCCACCTGCCTCAAGCTTATCCATTTTTTGCTGAATACTAAACAAATTTGCTTGATAGAATTCCGCTATTTCAGATGGATAGCCTTTTTCGCGGGCGAAGATAAATATTAATATTCTTTCACTGCTTAGCGATCCAAATAAGGCTTTTAACATTTATCACCTATAATATAGGTATTATAACCAATATTATAGGTGATTACAAGCAGTTAAATAAGTATAGTTTGAATTAGCCTCAGAATGCCATGGAATAAAAAATGACGGCAAGGATTGTTCCAACTAAACTTGGTTTGTAGTAATATTAGCCGATCAATCCCTTGTTGACCATTAATTCTGCATTGTAGATAGACCCGCCTGCAGCACCTCGTATCGTATTGTGGGATAGGACCACAAATTTAAAATCAAATAACGGATCAGGTCTGATTCGTCCCACCACAGTTGCCATGCCTCGTCCTGCCATTCGGTCTAATCTGGGTTGGGGACGGTCATCTTCCTCCCTGTAAATAATTACCGGATTTGGTGCAGAAGGCAGAGTTCTGCTTATTTCAGGCGCCTGATAACTTCTCACCACTTCAATTACCTCTGTGATTGATGCCTTATTTTCAAATTCCACAGAGGCACATACCATATGTCCATCGCTAACTGCCACCCGGTTGGTATGGGCTGATACCGTGAAATTCGCCAATTTTATCTCAGATCCCACTACATCCCCGAGCATTTTACGGGTTTCCCATTCCACTTTGTCTTCTTCCCCGCCAATATTTGGAATTACGTTATCCAGAATATCCAGCGACGGCACACCAGGATAGCCCGCCCCGGATAGCGCTTGCATGGAGACTGCGAATAGTTTTGTGAGACCAAAAGCATCCTGTAAGGCTTTCAAAGCGACTGTCAATCCTGTGCTGGTGCAGTTGGAATTGGTGACGATGCAGCCTTTCCAGTTGTGATGTAAACGTTGGGATTCGATCACATCCAAATGGGATGGATTCACTTCAGGCAGAAGAATCGGGACTTCAGGATCTCGCCGGTAAGCTGATGCATTGGAGCATACGGCAATACCAGCCCTGGCGAATTCCGGTTCAACTTCCCTGGCAATATCTGCAGGCAAAGCAGAAAAAACCACAGGTATATTTTTTGTACTGGATGGGTCTGATGGGAGAACCACCATTTCCCTTACAGATTCGGGTATTGGATCAGCCAGGATCCACCGGCAGACATTAGCGTATGGTTGACCAATGCTGCGATCAGAACCCGTCACAGCAACAACCTGAAACCAGGGGTGATTATCCAATAATTGAATAAATCGTTGTCCAACACTTCCGGTGGCGGCCAATACTGCAACGGGGATTTTTTCTTTCATATGTCACCTTTGTAAACGACAATAATTTCCTGACAAATCATTTGATCAGGTCAGAATTATAGAATAAGATCGTGGAGGGATTTTACAGCCCTGGTCCCATCCTGTGAGGAAACGATAAAGCTGATTGATACTTCTGAGGAACCCTGGGCAATTGCTATCACATTGACTTTGTTCTCGCCCAATTTGCCAAAAACTTTACCGGCTACTCCGGGGATATTGCGCATTCCTGCACCAACAACCGAAATAATCACCACATCATCACTTGCCCACACTGAATCGATATCCCGACGGGCAATTTCCCGTTCGAATTCCGCTTCAATTTTTCTGACAACCAGTTCTGCAGAATGGGCTGGCACTGCAAAGCAGATGGATTGTTCAGATGAAGCCTGGGAAATCAATGGAACACTCGTTCCTGTCGCTGCAATTGCTCCGAAAGTACGGGCAGCAACACCTGGCACTCCAAGCATTCCACGTCCTTCAATTGTGATGAGACGCAAATCTTTAATAATGGTGACAGCCTTGATGATCTGTTCTTCATGGATGGCCATATCCGGGACGATCAGGGTTCCGGGATGATCGGGGTTAAAGGTATTGAGCACTTTTAGGGTAATACCTGCTTCGATGATCGGGCGAATCGTTTTCGGGTGAAGCACCTTTGCGCCGAAATATGCCAGCTCAGAAATCTCACGAAATGAGATCTTTTCAATTGTTTGTGCACCAGGGACAATTCTGGGATCAGATGTCATGACACCATCAACATCCGTCCAGATCCAAACCTCATCAGCTTTCAGAAGCACCCCCAGTATTGCGGCGGTGAAATCGCTGCCCCCCCGACCAAGAGTGGTAGTTACACCGGCTTTCGTTGCGCCAATAAACCCTGTGACTACCGGAGTGATCCCTTTTGTAAAAAGGGGCTCCAAGGTTTCAATAGTGGTTGGGAGACTGGCTTTGAAGTCCGGGTTGGCTGATTGATACTGATCATCTGTGATGATCAGCCGGGTAGCGTCAACCGCTTCAGAAGCGATACCGGAAGACCGGAGCGCTGCCGACAGGATGCGTGTAGACATGCGTTCACCCAGGCTGGCTATGGCATCATGCGCTCGTGGAGACGCTTCTCCAAGTACCATGATTGCCTGGCAAAGACTCGAAAATTGATCCAGCAATTTCCCGATCTCTGAAGCGACGATCAATCGTTCGGAAGGATCCTTGACCAGTTCATCAATTCCGGTCAAATGGCGGTCATGTAATTGACTGGTAATCAGTTCAATACCTTCATTATCCCCGGCAGCTGCTTTGGATACAGCATCAAGCAGCAGATCTGTAATGCCGGATAATGCTGAAGTGATCACTACAGTTCGAGGCCAATTTTTTCTGGCATCTGCTATGATTTTGACACATTGTTTTATTGCTCCGGTGGAACCAACAGATGTTCCACCGAATTTCATAACCAGCGTGGACATATTATTTTTCCTTGATGATTGAAGGTTGTATTGTAAATTCTTTGTAGAAATGGGCAGATTAATCGGTTTTTTCGATCACCAGTGTACATTTAGTCACTAAAGCTGCAATTGCCCCGATCGCAGCGAGCTGTGGTGCTAATAGGACACCTACCAGTCCAAAGGTAAGTGGAATATCAACCAATGATCTGCCTTCTTCATTCTTGATGGTAATACGGCGGATATTTCCTTCCCGCATTAATTCTTTTAGCTTGGCAATTATCTCTTCACCGTTTATTTGAAATTCTTCTGTTCGATAATTTGTCTCTGGCATCTTCGTTTCTCCTGAAAATATTATTATGATAATACCATTTTTTCACGCATGATTTGATTTCAGAGTTTACCAATTATATAATGTTATTAACACAAAACGAATTTCCAGAAGCAAACAAAATATCGATCAGATTTACCAGGATAACCTAAATTTTTATTGATAGAGGAGTAATTTAATGCCATCCATGACTTTTAATGATATGTTGAGAAGAACCGCATGGCGAAAACCAGACCAGACATTCATCCACTGGTCTGATCGTAACCGGCAGGTCACCTATGCGGAAGGTGACCAAATTTCTGACCAGGTGGCCGGAGCATTGGCCAGTTTGGGAGTAGTAAAAGGGGATAGGGTGGGCATCTTTGCCCATAACGGGTTGGATTACGTGATGGCCATGCTGGGCGCATGGAAGCTGGGTGCCATTTCTGCGCACATCAGCGTGCTGCAAAAGGATAACCTGGCCTATTTTGTTCATGATTCAACCCCGACGGTAATGATCTATACCGGTGATCTACACCCGGTGATCGAAGCTTTAAAACCTATGGCTCCGGAAATTAAACATTACATTTGCCTGGATGGAGCTAAGGATTTTGCCCTGGATTGGTCGGAATTAGTGAACAATGCACCAGCCATGCCACAGGTCAATGTGGATGATATGGATGCCGCTCATCTTTCTTATACATCCGGTTCATCCGGTCCACCCAAGGGAGCATTGCTTGCGCATGGGTATACTGCCCGGGCAACCCACGCCATAGCTGAGCGTATGCAAATGACCAGTGAAGACATTTCGCTCGGAGTAACCTCTCTGGCCAGTTCTTATCACCTGGTGGCGAATTTATTGCCAGGTATTCACCGGGCAGTGAATATTGGCGTCAGGAAACAATGGGATGCAGCTGAAGTATGGGTGGAAATGGACAACCGTCAGATCAGTCTGCTGGTTGGCAACCCGCTGGTTTTGGGCGACCTGCTCAAAGAATCACGCTTTAGAGGCAGAAAGCCATCCAAATTCCGGGCATGTATTTCGGGTGGAGCACCATTACCTCCAGATCTGAAAAAAGCGTACCGGGATGAATTGGGGGTATATCTGGTGGAATCATTTGGCCAGTCCGAACTGGGAGGTTTCGTTGCCCTTGGATACCCCCATCCCGAACCGGAGAAAAGATTCTATGCCATCGGCCCTGGTCTTCCGGACAGGGAGACAAAACTGGTGAATGAAATGGATGAAGAGCAGCCTGTAGGTCAGGCAGGTGAACTGGTGATCCGGGGTGGAGTGATGCTTGGATTCTGGAACATGCCTGAAAAGACAGCGCAGGCGATCAAAAATGGCTGGCTGCACACTGGTGATATGGGTGTGATGGATGATGAGGGTTACTTCACCCTATTGGGACGCTGGTCGGAACGGATCATGATGGGTAACAAGGTGATCTATCCACGTTATATGGAAGAAGCTTTATTGCGGCACCCTGCAGTTCATTATGCAGGAGTGATCGGAAAGAAACATTCCACTTTAAGTCAGGTGCCGGTTGGAATTGTAGAATTATGGGAGGAGCAGTTTGCCACACCGGAAGAACTATTAAACCATTGCAAGGCGATTCTGGGTGAAGAGTGTACATTGACTGAGGTATTTATCATTCCGAAGATGCCGATGACTCCGACGGGAAAGATCGGCAAACAGGATTTGATCAAGGAATTTGGCTCCTAGTAAACCCATATCCTGAGATAAATCCAAATATGTATTAATGCTTAAGGCTCCTTGTGGATCGCAACTTCACAGGGAGTCTTATTAATCGACATTTCCATACTATAATTCGAATAAGCGGTAGTTAGCATTCTGTGTAAGCCATATTAATATGTTGGAGCAATCTATCCTTTGAAGATACTGTTAATTAACCAGGCATTCGTTTCGCCGGATGAACCGGGTCATACCCGCCATTATGAACTTGCTCAATATCTGAAGCAATATGGTCATGAGCTGGTCATCGTGGGCAGCGACATCAATTACCAGACCGGTGAGCGGATCATCCAACATCGCGGGTTGTCTGCAGAGCAGAATCTGGATGGAGTGCAGGTCGTGCGGGCATACATTTACCCGTCCCTGCATAAAAGCTACTTTTGGCGGATAATCTCTTTCATAAGTTTTATGTTCAGTTCGATGATTGCTTCCATGCGGGTGAAAGATGTGGACCTGGTGATGGGGACTACACCGCCGATATTTCAGGCTGTATCCATCTGGTTGATCTCTGTCCTCAGAAGAAAACCGTTCCTGTTGGAAGTGCGTGACCTTTGGCCGGAATTTGGCATCAGCATGGGAGTCTTGAAAAACCCCGTCATCATCGGGCTGGCTCGCTGGCTGGAGATGTTCCTTTACGGGCAGGCAGATCACATCCTGGTCAATTCCCCGGCTTATGTTGATTATATGGTACGTAAAGGCGTCAAACCAGAAAAGATCTCCTTCATCCCTTATGGCACAGATGTAGAAATGTTCAACCCCGATGTGAGTGGTACACCTTTCCGTGAACGATACGGATTGCAGGATCACTTTGTCGTCTTGTATGCAGGGGCTCTAGGTCAGGCCAATGATATTTATACTGTGCTGAGGGCTGCAGAAAAATTAAAAAACCAACCCAAAATCCGCATCCTTTTATTGGGAGATGGAAAAGAAAGAAAGCATCTTGAAATGGAAGCTGTACGTCTGGGATTGGATAATGTGATCTTTGCCGGGGTGGTTCCCAAGAAAGAAATGCCAGAGGCAGTTGCCGGAGCCGATGTCTGCCTGGCGATCCTCCAGGATATCCCCATGTTTCGGACAACCTATCCGAACAAAGTATTCGACTATATGGCAGCCGGCAAGGCGACCATTCTCGTGATCGATGGGGTCATACGAGAATTAGTTGAAAAATCAGGTGGAGGGATTTACGTACCACCCGGTGATGACACAAGGTTGGCTGAAACGATCCTTGAGCTTTCGCAAAATCCAATCTTATTGGCGCAGATGGGGAAAGCTGCAAGAGAATATATGCTTAAACATATGGATCGTAAAGATAAAATGGCCGATACGATGGATCTCATGGTAAAAATGACCAAAGACAGGCACAAAATCTGATATGAATTCCATACTCACGTTCATTCTCCTGACTTTGGTATCATACGGGCTTGTGTTCCTGGTGCGGCGCTGGGTGAATCGTTTATCGATCCTGGATATACCCAACGAACGCAGCTCACATTCGAACCCGACACCGCGCGGCGGCGGCCTGGTCATTGTGGTCATTACCCTGCTTACGGTCCTGATCTACTGCCTGGTCAATGGTGCCTGGAAAGAGGGATTGGTTTACGTGGCCGGCGGTTCCATCCTGGCGTATCTGGGCTGGCGCGATGATGTGAGATCCATGCCTGCCAGGGTTAGATTCCTCATCCAGGGTTTGGTGGCAATCGGGACAGTCGCAGGGCTGGGATATTTTGAAGCATTGCCATTCCCTTTCACCGGTGGAATCCACCTTGGTATTTTTGGCATCCTGCTGACGATCATCTGGATCATTGGGCTCACGAATGCCTACAACTTTATGGATGGGATCGACGGTATCGCAGGGGGAGTGGCAGCGGCTGGCGGAGTGGGTTGGATGCTCCTGATCCTTTCAGGTGCCGGGCTACAGACAGGATTGGCATTCTGGATTGCACTTGCAATAGCTGCAGCCAGTCTGGGATTTTTAGGTCATAACTGGTCGCCGGCCAAGATCTTCATGGGTGACGTGGGCAGTGTCTTCCTCGGATACAGTTTTGCGGTACTGCCTCTCCTGGTTGAAAACAAAGCCTCCCAACCGCTCATGCTGGGAGTCATGGTCATGTGGGTGTTCATCATGGATTCCGGAATTACATTTATCCGCAGATTATTCAGGCGGGAACGCGTTTTTTCTGCGCACCGCTCACATCTGTACCAGCGCCTGGTGATCGGCGGGATGAGCCATGAAGATGTAAGCCTGATTTACGTTATTTTATCCCTGGTGGGTGTATTTCTAGCCAGGGGTTGGTTGAAATCCTATGGATGGAACAACTGGTTGATCCTGGTCGGATTACCGGTATTTTGGGCCATGTTTTATATCGCCGGATCCAGGAAAAATGGGTGGGTAAGGTTAAAGGGATACATTTCACTTTACCAGAGCATGGGTTTCGATTGGGTCCTGTTCCGGATAAAGCATGGATTAAAGTCAAAATTGGGGATTATCCGCAGGGAATCACCGGCATATTCCTGGCAGGATGCTCCACTCGAAACCTGGGTAAAAACAGGCATCCCTTTGACTCCGGTTGAATTTGCTGAATGGCGAATGAAACATGCACCGGTGTGGATCTTTGATCCGGACAAACCTTTGCCTCCGGATATTCCATGGGATGCGCAGGCGGCGGTCAACGATGCAGAGCGGTTATTGGCGGGGGAGTGGAAGTATTTCTCGCATGACTGGTTAAAAACCGGCTTCCCGCCGGATTGGCACATTGATCCCGTTTCAGGCACGCGTTTTGACCCGACCGTTCATTGGACAGAGATCAGTGAAACCGGAAATTATGATATCAAGTTTGCCTGGGAAGCCAGCCGGTTGGGAATGGTGCATACCCTGGTGCGGGCATATGCTCATAATAAGGATGAACGTTATCCCGAAGCCTTTTGGCATCTTGTGGAAGATTGGATGGACAGGAATGAGCCCAATCGAGGGGTGAATTGGATCGATGGGCAGGAAGCTGCCCTGCGGCTGCTGGCGGTCTGCTTTGGATATTACGCATTCAGGAATGCTGAAAGCACTACACCGGAACGGGTGGTGCGGTTGACCATTTTGGCAGGGGCACTGGGAAACAAGATCAGTCAGAATGTTGATTTTGCCATCCACTCGCGGACGAACCACGCCATTTCGGTCGCGTTTGGATTGTGGTTGTGCGGGCTGGCTTTCCCGGAGTTGAAGGAAGCCGATCAATACCTGGCACAGGGGAAAGAATTATTTGAAGCGGAAGTGAATAAGCAGATATTCGCTGACGGCGGGTATGCAATGTATTCCATCAATTACCAGCGCTTTGTTTTACAACTTACCTGCCTGGCGCTCAGATTGGGTGAACTCAATCAGCGCCGATTTTCAGATAATTTATATAAAAAACTTGGAAAATCTGCTGACTTTTTATCCGAACTGGTGGAACCATCCAACGGGGAAGTGCCTGTATTCGGGTCGAACGATGGTGCGCTGGTATTGCCGTTGAATACTTGCGATTATTCCGATTACCGCCCGACCCTGCAATTGGTGAATTACATGACCCGCCACAATAAGATCTTCCCGGCCGGTCCTTGGGATGAGGATCTGTACTGGTTCTATGGGCAGGATGCTCTGGATTCAAAGAGATCACAACCTAATGTAACTGAGAATGCCGCATTCCCGGACGCAGGGGTGTTTATCTTGCAAGGGGCAAACAGCAAGGCAGTACTGCGCTGCACAGATTACCGCGGCCGGCCTTCGCATGCCGACCAACTCCACATGGATTTCTGGTGGCAGGGAGTCAATATCGCCTGTGATGCGGGTACTTACCTGTACCACGGTGAAGGCATCTGGCAGAACGGCCTGGCTCGAACGAATGTGCATAACACAGTGTGCGTGGATGGGGCAGACCAGATGGTGCATCTCAGCCGCTTCACTTGGGGCAATTGGGCGCAGGGGAAAGTGCTGCAAAATGGTGATGTGGATGGAAAATGGCTCTGGCAGGGGGAGCATGACGGTTATCTGCGTTTGAATGATCCGGTTAAGCATGTGCGCAGTGTGTACAACCTTAACGGCGACCGCTGGCTGGTGGTGGATAAACTCACCGCAGCACAGACGCACGAATATTGCCTGCAGTGGCTGCTTGCTGATCTGCCCTACCATGAGGTGGATAATCCGGACGGCTATGAGGTCGAACTGGATGTGAATGGAAAAGCCTTACGGATTATGTTCGGACTTGATGCGAGCGGGGAGTTTTCCTTGGTGCGGGGCAATACAGAAAGCACCAGGGGCTGGCAGTCGAGTTATTATGGAGAAAAACATCCTGCGCTTTCAGTGATGCTGACCGCAAAGGCGGCCAACACCACCTTCTGGACTTTGATTGCGCCGGAAGGGAGCGGAGAAGTAACACAGGAAGAAATTAACACCTACCTGGCTAAATTTCCCTAAATCACAACAGGTAAATTAACCAACCTTAAGGCGAAATACATGCCTGCGTGACCCTGCCCGGCCTACCTCTTCAAAACCGGCTGCCTTGAACGATTCAACGTATCCCATAAAACGATAGCTGGGTGAACCCGGATCGACCGGGTAAGCCTCCACAATGGTCGCGCCTTTTTGTGTGGCGTGGGCTACTGCTGCATTGATCAACTGCCTGATGATGCCCTTCCCGCGCAGGTGCCTTTTCACGAAGAAGCAGGTCAATGCCCAGACATTTTCCTCATCGCTATCCTCAAATCCACCAAGATTGCGAAATGTTGTACGTGGGGCAATCGAGCACCAGGCGACTGGCTCCTGATCGAGGTAGCCCACAATACCAATAGGGATGGCAGTATCCACCCGGTGTTTCAAAGCTGCTTTGTGAACCTGTGCGTTACCCTTCGATTCTGCGGGTGTCGCTCGCCAGACCATGCACCAGCAGTATTTTGGTCCGCCGCGGGATTCAAAAAGCTTCTCAAGGTCTGGCCATGTTTCCTGGTTAACCTCACGGAATGTGATAATTACATTTTCTGTATCAGGGATTGTGTCCATTTATTTTTCCAACATTGAATTTGTGATTTTAATCTTTCAACCGAGCTGGTCACTAATAGCTCCATTATAGTCATTCCCAAAATGAGGAAGAGGAAAAAATTTCCGGGATTGCCATGCAAAAGGCAAAATATGGATGCGAAATCCTTATACGACAAATATTATCCGAATTGACTAATTAATAATTTTGTCTACAATGAAATTATATTTAGGCTTGCCTAAATAATATAGGAGTAAGTTATGAGATCGGAATCAGTCGAAGATTACCTAAAAACAATATACATGATCCAGGAGGAGCAAAACGATTCTCCTGTTTCTACCACCAGTCTGGCCTCCCGATTGGGTGTCGCCAATGGTTCTGTGACTGGTATGTTGAAGCACATATCCACCCTGGAGCCAAAATTGGTCGATTATGAACCCTATTATGGCGTACGGTTATCACCCGAAGGGCTCAAAACAGCCAGGGAAATTACCCGGCACCACCGTTTGATCGAAAGTTACTTAAGCCAAAAGTTGGGTTATTCCTGGGATGAGGTGCATGCAGAGGCTGAACGTCTGGAGCATGTGATTTCTGAGGAGATGGAAGAACGCCTGGCCATCGCCCTGGGAGATCCGGTAACCGATCCGCACGGGGATCCCATTCCCGACCGAAACGGGTGGATCACACCGGTGGACTATATTTCACTTGCAGAAATCCCCGCCGGTCAACCATCTGAAATTCGACGCATCATTGGCCAGGAACCGGATCTGCTGCGCTATCTGACCTCACAGGGTCTGGTGCTTTTCACCCGGTTGATGGTTGGAATCCAGGGCTCCCTTCAATGGTCCGATCAACATTCGAATGCTCGGATCAACAGAATCGATGATGACCTTAGGCAGGGAAGTGGCAGAAAAGATCATGGTTATGCCATTAACTGCAGCGGCATTGGAGAATTCAAATGAACAAAACAACCAATCGTGAGAAAAGTGCGCTCAGCCGGCGGGACTTCATCAAGATCGCCGGCATTGCCGGTGGAATAGGCACCATCGCTGCCACCAATCCTTTGGGATTAAGCGTATCAGCAGATACAAACAGGCATGTCCCACTTCCCCATAAAGGCATGGGGCATGGTGATTTTAGCGGAACCAATGGCGATGTTGATCTAAACAAGTTCGACCCGACTGAATTTATGGTCAATTTTGACCGGGGAAAAGAATCAACCGCACCGGATGGGAGCACCCTTCGGGAGTGGGAAGTCACTGCCATCGACAAGGAAATCGAGATCGCTCCGGGAGTGTTTTTTCCGGCGTGGACATTCAACGGACAGGTTCCCGGCCCCACGTTTCGTTGCACTGAAGGGGATACGCTCAGGTTTCACCTGACCAATGCTTCAGACCATCCCCACACGCTGCATTTTCATGGCTTCCATCCTCCATCCATGGATGGAATAGATCCAGCCGTTTTACCCGGTGGGTCATTCACCTACGAGTTCAAAGCGCGTCCCTTCGGTGTGCATCCCTACCACTGCCATGTCATGTCCCTTAAGAAACATATTCACAAGGGATTGTATGGCACGCTGATCATCGATCCACCTCAAGGCAGACCGTCAGCCAATGAAATGGTCATGGTGATGAATGCCTTTGATACCACCTTTGATAATGCCAATGAAGTGTATGCGGTCAATACGGTGGCATTTCATTTTGTCAGGCATCCCATCCAGGTGAAGGTCGGAGAACTGATCCGCATTTACCTGACCAACATGACAGAGTTCGATCTGATCAATTCGTTCCACCTGCATGCCAGTATGTTCCGGTTATACCGGACGGGTACCAGCCTGGATCAATTTGAACTGACGGATACGGTAATCATGGGTCAGGGAGAACGGGCTGTGCTCGAGTTCACTTTGGACGATCCCGGAAAGTATATGTTCCACGCCCACCAGAGTGAATTTGCCGAGCTGGGTTGGTCCGGTTTCTTTGAAGCCGTCGCATAGGAAGTGTATATGAACCTCGAAAATGAAATCAAAAAACCGGCAGTAAAGCTGCCAGCCTGGTTGACAGGCATGATCCCATTACTGGCAATGGGATTGATGCTGTTCCTCTTTACAACGATCAATCCTCTGGCGATGTTCAATAAAAATCTGCCGCCCATCGAGAACCTTTCCATCACCCGGATCCAGGTGGTCGAGAGCGGGTTTGATGTTACCGTTTTGAATAGCGGACCAACTCCGGTGAAGATCGCCCAGGTCATGGTGGATGATGCATTCTGGCAGTTCGACCTGACACCATCAGGCGAGCTGCCCCGATTCAAACAGGCCAAGATCCATATCCCTTATCAATGGATCTACGCTGAACCTCACACGATTCAGATCCTTACCAATACCGGGCTCGCCTTTGAAGGTGTTGTGCCTGTGGCCACACTCTCTCCGACTCCCGGTTTACGGGAATTTACCGGTTATGGATTGCTGGGTATTTATGTCGGAGTCATACCGGTCTCGCTTGGGCTGCTCTGGTACCCGGCTATGAAACGTATGAAACGGAAGTGGCTGGGATTCCTGCTTGCCCTGACTGTCGGTCTGCTGGTCTTCCTGTTGATAGATACCTTTCTGGAAATATTGGACGTCAGTGCATCTCTGCCTGGCGCATTCCAGGGTATTCCACTGGCAATATTTGCTGCACTGCTGACCTGGCTGGCGATCATGGCGGTGAGTGCCAGGCAGAGCCGGCGAAACCAGGCTGGCGGCTCCATCCGTGAGAAGGGAGCTTTCCTGGCTACTTTGATTGCACTTTCGATCGGATTACACAATTTTGGAGAAGGTCTGGCTGTAGGTGCTGCCTTCGCATTGGGAGAAGCCGCACTGGGTTCCTTCCTGGTGGTCGGGTTCATCCTGCACAATATCACAGAAGGGATCGGGATCGCTGCACCACTTGTACCCAATAAAACGGGTGAGGAAGTCAAATCATCTACCTCACCATCCCTGCTTACCTTTGCGGGTCTGGCTTTGTTGGCAGGATTCCCTGCGGTGCTGGGTACATGGATCGGCGGGTTTGCGTTCTCACCCTTGCTGGGAACGATCTTCCTGGGCATTGGCCTGGGCGCGATCTGGCAGGTGGTGGTGGAAGTGACTGCTCTGTTGCGGCGTTATGCGGAACGTGAGAACACAGCTTTTGTTTCCTGGATCAACCTTTCCGGATTTTTACTCGGGTTGGCAATCATGTATTTCACTGCCTTCCTGGTGAAGTTCTAAACCGGAATATAACAAAATAAAAGGCGGACAGCCGTCCGCCACTTTTCCTTTGGGTGAAATTTTATAGGCGGACAGCCGTCCGCCACTACTTAATTCAATACCTGAACCTCATCACCTTGTGCGATGATGCCCGGCAGTTCCACTGTGGCGACCAATCCACGCAGGTGCATGGCTGCCTTCGGGAACTGACTGGCCAGATCAGGCTGGTTGTATGCCGCTGCGATCAGCTTTCCCGGCCCTGAGCAGGGGTTGTTTTCACGCAGATGCGATAACACCGCCCCGCTGCTGAATACCAGGCGTGTATCCCACGGCAGGAGTGACAGGTTGGGGATCCCGCTGAGAAGCAGGTTGGCACCCAGCCACTCCGGTTTCACTTCCGGCACATGCAGTTCTTTGGCGACCAGTGCCAGTTCCTCAGCAGATACAATGGAGATCTGGCGGTCATTGCGGATCAAGGTTCCACGCGGGTACCAGGGCGTGCGGGAATCTGCTCCAAGGGTAAAACCGGCATGCACATCGCCAACGATGCCTTCAAAGGAGAGGAGTATGGAAGGCTGGTTTACTGTTGCCAGGCTGTGATGGTCGGATCCGATCAGGGTGTATTCAACTTTTCCGGTCATGTTTTTCCTTTAGGTATTAGAATTGTCCAACTCATAATTCCAACGTTGTTACAGCATTGAGGAAAGGGTATCAATTTATCACTTCACTCATTTTAATCCATTATAGAGATGATGGATTGAATTACTCTGGGAATTAGTAATTATTGAATATTCCCTTTTACTTGTATAAAATAGCCATTATTTGATAACTAATTGTATGGAATTTGAAAAATTCGTTGTAAAAATGTTGTTTTCTTCGATTAATTCATGCTACACTGGACAATAACCCATCATGGATGATGAATTATTCGATCTCGACGAAAATGGTTTATTTTCTGCCCTAATGGATAATATGGCAGATAGCATTTATTTTAAAGATCGTCAATGCCGATTGATGCGAGTCAGCCGCAAGATGGCTGAATCGCTTGGATTCAATGATCCTGCAGAGCTAATTAACAAAACAGATATTGAATTATTCGGTGAGGAATTTGGAAACAGAACCCGGGTGGACGATCTGCAAGTGATGGAAACGGGTATTCCCATCGTCGGACTGGTGGAAGGAAACCAAACAAAAAGCGGGGAAACGAATTGGACCTCCACAAGCAAACATCCAATTCGAAATATCAAAGGGGAAATTATCGGTTTATTGGGAATTACCCGTGAAATTAATGATCTTAAAAAAATCGAGATGAATCTGCAGCATATTGCAACTCATGACTTATTGACATCGCTCCCCAACCGGTACCTTTTCTTTGACAGGCTGGACCAAGCCATTCTCAGGGCAAAACGATATCAAACGTCTTTTGCCCTACTTTACCTGGATCTGGATCGTTTCAAAAGGATAAATGATCGAAACGGTCATGACGCAGGGGATAAATTCCTGGTACGGGTGGCAAAACATCTGAAGGAAACAATCCGTGTGTCAGATACTGTTGCCCGTCTGGGAGGTGATGAATTTGCCATCCTGATGGAAACGATCGAGCATGAAGGTGAAGCGGTCACCATTGCTGAACGGGTCATTCAGGGTTTCAGAGAGGCATCCATGCTTGGTGTTACTGCTTCCATCGGTATCAGCATTTATCCCCGTCATGGCGAAGATGGGACGATACTGCTAAAATGTGCCGATGACGCCATGTACCAGGCGAAAAAGAAAAAAGATTCGTTCAGGATGTACGAACTTTGTGAATAGAAAGCCTTTGCCTGTGGTGGGGATAAACAAGTCAGGCAAAAATAAAAATATTTGTAAGTCCGACCGGGATCGAATTGCATACCCCAAAGGGGCAAAGGAAAAATCGCATTGTGGAAAATAAAACCAGCGTCTGAAGACGCTGGCTGATAATAAACACTTATGACTTTTGATTCTGGTTTTGTTGACTATGTGGTTTCTAATCGCTCTGTTTCCAAATTGGATCACGAAGGATCAGCAGGACCAGCAGCCCGAGAGCGATCACACCGGGAATACCGATCCCAAATGAATAAGCAACATCGGTAGGCGTATAAATGAGACCCATGAAATAACTGGAGGATTGATTGACCATTGCATGCAGGAAAGCGGCTATCCACACCCCTTTTGCTTTAAGTACAGCATAACCGAGCAGAAATGACAATCCGAGGCTGAACAAGACCATCAATAAAGAACCAAGGTATGGATGACCCGGAAAGTTATAACCCATCCAGATGACCGGCCAATGCCAGATACCCCAAATGACGCCAAGCAGTGCCACACCGCGCACACGCCCCATTTTCGTTAATGCGGGTTGTAAATAACCACGCCAACCGTATTCTTCGCCAAATGTGATGAGCAGCCCTAGAAATGGTCCCAGGATCAGTGTTTGTACGGTTAATACAACCATTAAAACTGGAGGAGTCATACCAGTCGATGCTACCTGAGCAAAAAGTGCACTCAAGTCAGCTGGTTTCCCCATTTTGAATAACCAGCTCAATAAAGTTTGTAATCCGACAAATAGAATGATTGCCAGGCCATACAGGAACCATAATTTGGCTTTGCCGCCCCCCATACCCACACCGGCAAATGAGTCTTTTCCACCCATCATCGAAGGACGATGACCAGGATCATCCCGATCACGCTCGGCAAAAGCATGACGGACATGATGATTTGAATCTGGTCAGGCCGAAAGAAGACCAGAATAGTTGCAATGGCATACATCAGGGTAAAGAACCAGGTAATACCAGGTGAACCATCGGGATTTTGAATGGTTATTCTTGACATTGATGAGGCTGTCTTTGAAGAAGAACATGCCCAGCAGAATGGCGGAAAAAGCTGGCAGCAGCATCTGGAATTGGAGGGATGATCAGGGCAGCCGGACTTTTTAATCCGCCATTGAGGAATAAGGCCAGGTCTAATAACCAGGTGAGTCCAAAGGTAAGGCCAAGGAATGCTCCTACCTGTTTCCAATTTACTTGTTTCACGGGTGTTTCTGCTGGGGTTATGTTTGTATCAGTTGTTGGTTGACTTTCAATGCTCATATAAGATCCTTTATAAAAAATATTTTCCATTAATATCCCCGTAACCAAATTCCAGGGGGTATTGTGAGAATTCGTAACTTCATCCAGGTGGATTTAGGCCTGGTTCCTTATTCCAAAAATGCTCTGCAGGCTATGAAAAATTCTTCCTGCGTGGGTTTGTATTCCATTACTTTTTGGGGAAACTTTTTATCGTATTCCTCAGCTTCTGCTTCGCTGATGTTATACACATCGCTTTCGACATATTTCCAGGTATGGTTTGCGAAAACATCCTTTTGCAGCTCGAGGACAAGCAGGCTGTAGGGGAATTTCCCTTCCGAATTGCTTATATTATAGTCCTTTGAACTCTTGAACCCGTGTTTACAATAATTGGACGGGTGGCCATAAATAATGATCCCGGCATAATTTCCATTTTTTGCGATTTCAATTGTATGTTGGATGAGTGCCGATCCGACACCTTTTCCCTGGTATTCAGGTAAGACACTCACAGGTCCAAAAGATAAAGTATCCAGTTTTATTATTTTCTTCATTTATCACCCAGGATTTGGCATATAGAATATTGCCAATTATTTTATTCTGATAAATGGCAACGAAACTTAGGTCTTGAAGATAATCCGGATGCTCCCGTAACTTATGGACGAGTACATGTTCGTTGCAGCCGGGAACGAATAAATTCCAAAATGCTTCCCGGGTGACGTTCTCATTTTCAAAATGATCGCTTTGTAGTTCTGGTCTGATGATGATATCCATGCTGCTCCTTTATTAATATCAATTTGCTACTGGGTTGGGAACCTGCCACTAATTAAAATATTTAATTTGCTGCGGTCACTTACTCTTTCTCATTTCGCGATATTCATCTTCCAACAGGCTCATCATCACAAAATCCTGATATTTGTGAGCATAATAATATCCGTCCCGCTGAATTCCTTCGCGTTTAAAGCCAATACGGTCATAAAAGCGTAAGGCTTGTTCGTTTGTCCCGACCACCCCGATCGACACCCGATGGAAATTTAAATGTCCAAATGCATAATCCAGCAATAACTCCATCGCTTCATATCCAACCCCTTTCCCCCGGGCTGTTTTCTCAGCAATGATGATGCTCAAATCCGTGTTGCGCCAGGCCGGGAACATCCGTAACAATCCCGCTTCGCCAATTAATTGATCATTTTCCTGCAGCACGATACCGAACCATACCCGGCTGGAATCCGATTGAAGCTTCGCCAGATACTCCTCCACACCAGTCAGGCTGGTCGGCAATACTTCACCGGTCAACCCCCGGATTTCCGGATCGTTGAACCAGATATACAACTGCTGCAGATCATCTTTTTCCAGCGGTCGTAAATAGACCTGGCTTCCGGTCAAAAATTTGGCTCGATTATTTTCCATCTGGCTTTTGCTTCCCTTCATTTTTTGAATAGCAACCTGATTGGTGTGTATACTTCGTTTGTGCGGATATTATCACCCTTGAAGGCTAACGATATGGTCCCGGCTGCGGGTGATTATGATTATTATACATAAATATTTAATGAAAATACTTTTACCAATATCCCCACTACCAATTTTGATAGTGAGCCCGGAAGGACGTGGGCTACACAGTGGTATTCGGATAACATCCCTCGATGGGGAGGTTCAGCCAAGCGTATTCAGGCTCAACTCCAGTTCGGCAACTGTAACATTTAGCCTAAAATATAAATAACGGTTTGCGTTACCTGCGTATGGGCGGGAGTGGATTCTGTTTGGGAGCAGGAAAAACTCAAAGCCAGAAAAATACCCGAAAAAGCCGTAGAATCTCACACGTCAGGTACATATCATCCCGATGACATTACGGGACGCTTGGTTGGGCGGCGTTTATTTTAAGGTGTACTTTCTAATTGAATTGTAGTTAATGGTTTCGAGTCAATAATGCTTTGCTGGATCAAATCAACTTTGACAGCTGTGTAAATTCCATTGGAATTGTATACCAACATAAGAATACTATCACCAATTAAATCCATGCCATGGATGTCATTTACATTTTCAATAATTTCAGTGTAGTTGTTTCCGCCAACATCTGATATAGCCACTGTGAATAAGTCTTTGCCGTTTATCTTGCCGTCAGAGTTTGTGTCTGATTTTGCTATTTCGTAAATCAGCCATTTCACTTCGACTTGCTCAGCGTTTGAGTTCGAATCAAAATTCGGGGAAGGAAATTGATAAAGCCCAATGATTGCATTGCTATTTGTCTCAAATAGAGAGTGTGAAGAAAGAGTGCTTCCATCCAAGAAAATTAAATTTGAAACCGCGTAACCAGTTCTAAAACTGAACCAACGTGCTGAAATGTCCCTGACTCTAGCGTTTTCTTGCTCAACCGTTGCGACAAGTAATGAAGTGCCTTGAATAGAATGAAACTGATTTAGAGTGAGCAAATCAGAATCGTTTGTTGAATTGGAACCTGAATTTCCTAAACCTTTCCTTAAAAACGCGTACGCGAAAAAAATGCCGATGATAATTATTATTGCTAGCGCAATCCAGAACAATCCCTTTTTACTTTTCATAATTTCCTTTATATAAGTAGCGAAGCCAGGCAACTACAGGAAATGCTGGAAAACATCCGATTTAACTTATCAAATCGATTTATTATGCAGATACTTGGCAAAAATTATGATACTGACCTTGTTCCCACCGGTCTTTGAATTCTTATTGGTAAGCGGAGTAGGAATTGACCTAGTGCGTTTTATGTCGTAGGTCTACCACAGCCATTCTTTTGATTGAACAACTAACCAAATTATTATACATTCAAACCATTATCGAGATTCTTCTATTAATTCCCCGCTACCAATAAGACTAGTGGGCCCGGAAGGATTCGAACCTTCAACCAAGCGGTTATGAGAACCCGTCCCTTTCGGGTATCACGCCATTGAGCTACAGGCCCTAAAATCTTTCAAAATTTCATCGTGATTATATCATAAGGGCAGGCTACGTGTTAATAAGATCTCTCCTCGCCTCGTTCGTCCCTCCGTTGTCGGGACTTCGCTTCGCTCGTCCGTCCGTTGTCGGGACTTTGCTTCGCTGGTCGGGGCGTTGTCGGGACTACGATACGCTCGTCGGAGATGACAACATGCGGTGTGCATAAGGTCGGATACGTAGAGGGCGGACACACCGGTCCGCCCCTACAGCAGATATCCAATTTCCATTCTCGATTCTCTGCTTTTCACTACTCACTAATCACTCCTCACTCTTCTCTTGTCTTCCTATAAAACCACTTGACTCTCTTCGACTCCGTTGTAAAATTACGCTAACTTACTTAATTAACTTTACGAAGTATCTTTAGGTCACTTTTTACGCCAAAAAATGAAACAAGATATTTCCACCCCTTCCGCAGTCCGCTCTTACAACCTTTCCATCGCTTTGAATTTAATCCGCGAGCGCGGTTCCATCACCCGGGCAGAGCTCATTAAGCTCACCCAGCTTAGCGCCCCCACAATCTCTGCGCTGGTAAATGTATTAATAGACAGCGATTTCGTCCGCGAAGCCGGGATCGGGGTATCCTCCGGCGGACGCAGGCCCATCCTCCTCGAATTCAATTACAATGCCCGCTACGTGGTGGGTGTAGATCTGGGCGCCACCCATATCAATACCATCCTGATGAACCTGGATGGCAAGGTTACAGCTCAACAGCACCGGCGCATGGATGTGATCTCACAACCTGAAGAAGCCCTTAAAGCAGTATGCTCCATGATCTTCCAGGCCATCCGAAAAAGCTATGTATACGAAGATGATATTCTTGGAATTGGACTGACCATCCCTGCTCCACTCAATAATGCTGAAAAGGGGACATTCCTTACCTACTATATGCCAGCCTGGAAGGGGATTCATCCCGCAGAGGAAATTGGTAAAACATTTCACATGCCTGTGTATATAGAAAATGATGCCAATGCCGGAGCAATTGCAGAAAAATGGTGGGGCAGCGGCCGTGGATATGACAGTCTGGCATACGTCAAGCTCGGTACCGGCGTTGGCAGCGGGCTGGTGATCAATAATGAGATCTACCGGGGATACAGCGGATCTGCCGGGGAGATTGGTCACACGACCATCGAGACTAATGGACGTGTTTGCCGCTGCGGCAATCATGGATGTTTGGAAAGCTTTGTTGGCTTGCCGGGCATTTTGATGGACGCCCGGGAAGGCCTGGCAAATGATCCTGACTGGAAAGACCGCCTGGAACATTTGGACCTGGATATGATCATTAAAGCAGCCAAAGAAGGAAATGAGGTTTGCAGGAAGATCATTAAGAATGCGGGTAGATACCTTGGCATCGGCATGGCCAATTTGGTCAATTTGGCTAACCCCGGTTTGTTGATCCTTGGCGGGAGGTTGATCGATGCAGGTGAACTCTTAATGAAGGAAGTCCGTTCATCCTTACGGGAGAGGACAATCCCATTTGAATCGCACATTGAGAAATTAACATTGGGCGAGTTGGGTGATAATGCTGTAGCCTTAGGGGCGGCAACTGTTGTAATTCAAAATGCTTTCTCTCCATTTAATCTTTATTCAATCTTGCGCAGGAAAGAAGCTAGTTTATCGACTAGAGGAGGTGATTGAACAGGGGAAAATTATTGTAGAACTACAGAGTAAGGTGTCAATCAAAAATATATTTGGAGGATAAAATGACGAAGAAGTTGTACACAATTGTTAGTTTCATTTTGGTTCTAGCTTTTGCCCTGTCGGCCTGCACGCCCGCAGCAGCACCCGCTGCTCCCGCTGCACCAGCTGCTGCAAAGCAAGTTGAAGTCTTCTCCTGGTGGGTCGGCCCGGGTGAGGCGGATGGTTTGGCTGCCATGGTAACAGTCTTCAATGCCAAATATCCTGATATCACATTCGTCAATGCTGCTGTCGCTGGCGGCGCTGGTACCAATGCCAAAGCTGTTCTGGCCACCCGTCTTGCAGCCAATGATGCCCCCGATTCCTGGCAAGCTCATGCCGGACAGGAAACCATCGCCAACTATGTATCAGCCAATCAGGTTGCTCCGTTGGACGATCTGTTCGCTTCCACCGGTTTCTCTTCCGTTCTTCCGGCTACCCTCCTGCCTTTGATCTCAAAGGATGGTCACCCTTATAGCGTTCCGGTAAATATCCACCGCTCCAACGTCCTTTGGTACAACCCGAAAGTCTTGACCGAAGCTGGCGTAACAGCCAACCCCAAGACCGATTTCAAAACCCTGGATGATTTCTTCGCTGCCTGCGATAAGATCAAAGCCGCCGGTAAGATCTGCCTGTCCCTGGGTGCTCCCTGGACAGCCATCCACCTGTTTGAAAACATCATGATCGGCAGTATGGGTGCAGAAAAATGGAATGGCCTGTGGGCTACCCCGCCGACAACCGATTGGGCTGGTGCTGAGGTTGCCAAAGGCATCGCAGACTATGCCAAGGCTCTTTCTTATACCAACCCGGATGCTTCCACCATGTCTGACTGGCAGACAGCCTCCAAGATGGTGACGAATGGTGATGCAGCATTCAATGTCATGGGTGACTGGGCTTACGGTTACTTTGCCAACCCGGCTCCGAATGGTCTTGCTTTAGCTCCCCACACAGATTTTGACTGGGCAGCTACTCCTGGTACATACGGCGTCTTCAATTTCCTGGCCGACAGCTTCGTTCTGCCCGCCAATGCCAAGCATGCTGAAGAGACAACTGCCTGGTTGACTGTAGCTGCTTCCAAGGAAGGTCAGGAAGCCTTCAACCCGTTGAAGGGTTCCATCTGTGCCCGCACCGACTGTGATCAAGCCAAGTTCCCGGAATATTCACAGGATGCAGCCAAGGATTGGACTTCCAATGTGGTCGTTGGTAGTTTGATGCACGGTGTAGTTGCTGCTCCCGCCTGGTCAACTTCGATCGGTACCGCCATTGGCCTGTTCCAGGCCAGCACGATGGATGCCACCGCTCAGGCTGACTTACAGACAGCTCTTGCTGCTGCCTGCAAAGCAGACGGAGTCTGCAAGTAAAAATTACTGTATAAGATTTGTTCTGAATGGGCGGCTCAGCTGGAGCCGCCCATTTTGAAGAGTTACAGAATTTAGAAAAGACAGTAATAAATATACTTATTCAATATCAGAAATAGAAATATTCTTTGAAAAAGATGCTATTATTGAAATAATCTACATAGTCGAAAGAGAAGAAGGGTATGACTTATAGATTTAGACTTAATCTGCCGCGGCTGATTTTGGCGATTGCATTGATGATAATTGGCGTGTTCTCCATTATCACATTTACCCATACTGAATTAATCCTTTTACGGTCAAACTTTACTTCCATTGCAACAATTCTGGGTGGAATTATCTTCTATGCCGGGGTGGTCATCATCATCATGATGTTTGAAAGTGAGACCATCCTTTCCATTACTTTATTAATTCCATCGATCACAGCAGTGGCAATATTTGTGTACGGCTTCATCGGCTGGTCTGTGCGAGTATCTCTAAGTCAATGGAAGGGATTAAATCCGGATTTTACCTGGGTGGGTTTGGCACAATACGAAAAACTATTCCAGGATCCCCGTTTTCTGATTGATGTCCGTAATACGGTCATGTTCACCCTGCTGTTTATCGCCGCCTGCCTGATCATCGGTTTGACACTTGCAATTTTATTGGATCAAAAACTAAAGGGTGAGGCAATCTTCCGCAGTATCTTCCTTTTCCCCATGTCCATATCCTTTATCGCTTCCGGTGTGGTCTGGGGATGGTTAATGAACCCAGCCACCGGCAACCGAATTACTGGAATTAACTTGATATTCCAGAAACTCGGGCTTGATTCCCTCATCAGTCTGTGGCATTCCAACCCCATGCCGTGGGGAATGGCATTTACCGTCATTCCTGCTGTCTGGATGCTATCCGGCTACACCATGGCGTTATATCTCGGCGGTATTCGCGCCGTCTCAGATGATCTGCGTGAGGCAGCCCGAATGGACGGGGCGAGTGAGATCGAAATATACCGGCATATTATCTTTCCAATGCTGCAGCCGGTCACTCTGAGTGCTGTCATCATTCTGGGTCATATGTCTCTGAAGATCTTCGACCTGATCGTTGCCCTCGGGAATAAGGATATCCGGTTGGATGTTCCCGGCATATATATGTGGGTGACCACTTTTGACGGAACTAATTACGCCCAGGGGGCTGCGATCGGTATATTGATGTTGATCAGTGTGGCCATCCTGGTTGTCCCATACCTGATCCAGAATATGCGCACGGAGACTCAATTATGAGACGCCGCTGGACACTCGGTACAACCGGCTTATTGATTTTCCTGTTGGCACTTGCGGCAGTCTATTTGCTGCCAATTTACCTTATGGTTCTGACCGGTTTCAAGCCATTCAACCAGGTGGACTTGAAAACCATGTGGAACCTGCCTGAAGGCGGACTCTTTATTGACAACTTCATTGCCGGGTATAAACAGCTTGCCCCCAATATTAAAAACAGCCTTTCCATGGTCATCCCGGAAGCGCTTCTGTCTGCCCTGTTAGGCTCACTGAATGGATACCTGCTAGCCAAATGGAAATTCAAAGGATCAAACTTACTCTTCTCTTTGATCCTTTTTGGAATGTTCATCCCGTACCAAAGCATCCTGATCCCATTGGTCAAGTTCATGCAGGCAATTAACCTGTACGGCGATTTGCCCGGACTGGTTCTGGTGCATATCATATACGGCATTCCGATCACCACCCTGATCTTCAGGAATTATTATGCCGGCATCTCATCAGAGATCCTTGAGGCAGGGCGGATCGACGGCGCCAGCCTGATGGGTTTATATCGCCATATCATGTTCCCACTATCTGCTCCAAGTTTTGCGGTAGTAATCATCTGGCAGTTTACCCAGGCCTGGAATGAATTCCTGTTTGCCGTGGTGTTGACCAATCAATCGCACTGGCCGGTGACAGTGGCATTGAATAATCTGGCCGGCAGTCAACTGGTGCAGTGGAATGTACTCATGGCGGCTACCTTTATTGCAGCGCTGCCAACCATGCTGGTGTATATTTTCCTTGGCCGGTATTTCCTGCGCGGGTTGATGGCAGGCGCATTAAAAGGTTAATATTCCAGTTTCCCATAACTTGACTCCTCTCATACCATCGGGAGGAGTTTGTTGTTTTATGGAATGGATATTAAATAATTGTCCATTGGCGAATGTGTGGATTAAATCCCGATAAAGCTTTGTATTAAATATCCAGCATCGAAAAATGGAAAGGAAGAGGCTCGGTAACAGAACACCATTCTTTGTTGAAATTACTCGTACAAAAGGCGAATTCCTGGTAGTAGACGACTAACTAATCCTTGTAACAACATAGAAACAGGAAGAATATTGAGTTCCATCTTTCATAGTAAATGATCCAGTGTACGGGGTCACACCTTCACTGGTAACCGTTTCGACCAGAAGTGAATAGTCACCTGGTTTCAGAATGATTGTATCAAGAGGACCTTCATCCGGGCATGACGTCGGCTGTATTAAGTATTCCGGACAAGTTGAGCATGCAGGTATGGTGACAATCTTTTTTTCCGGTCCGCTGAATACTAATCTTAATTGATATGGAGCATCATTCCGTACTTCATACTCGGAGGTTCCCTTCTTTGCTTTTCCTGATGCATCCGGCTCTGGTAACGCCCCGGCTCCTTGTGCCTGGGCATTTGAAATGAGCAGATCGGCAAGTGTATCAACCACCTGCTGATAACGCGGGTCTGTTGGGTAGGTTTCACTGAAAGTGTTCAGCAGGTCAATGGCATTTGTTGTTTGATAGGCTTTGGCAAACGCATTGCCACAGCTAAATAAATAATCCGGATTTTTCAAATTCCATTCCGCATATATTTGCGGAAACACTTCACACACCTCGGGTGAGGCTATTTTTTCATAACCATTAACGGTCACCAGGGCTTTAAATTTATCTTTAGCGAAATCGACTAACGGGTCATCTACATAAGCATTGATAAAACCGATGATACTTTTCGCTGCATTAAGTGGACTTCCACCACTTATACTTTCCACTTCATCAACATATTCCTCGCATACGTCCAAATGATTTTGTGTTGAGGAAATATCAGGGCCATTATCCAGGCTACTCATGTGATCCACAACCCATTTTCCGTCAACTGCCACATCTGCACACTTTCCGCCGGTATATGCTTTTTCAACGGATTCCACCATGTTATTGAAGATGGCTAGCTTACTTTCAGATGCTTTGCTTTCGTAATCCCCGATTTTATAAACCATTCCCCTTTCCTCCAGATCCTGGAAAGCGGTGAAGGCTTCTTGTAATTTACCTGCATCCTGTAATGCTTGAGCAGCGGTATTCTCTTTTTCCGCGCAGGCAATAACTCCCTCACGGGCGAGTTGGCGGTATTTACCCAGATCGAATAAATGAAAACTCCGATCAACCTCGTCATACTTCTTATATGCGAGGTTGAGGTCTCCACTCTGGTAGGCTGCCTTTGCACCTTTATTGAGGCTCATATCCGTAAAAAAGCGATATCCCATAAATATTAATGCAGCAATGATGAGCAGAATGAAAAACGCTGAGCAACCGGAATTATTCTTTGAATTTGATCCATAATTACTCATGCTGCCTCCCTTTCTACATTAAATATCTACTACTATTATAGTGATAGGGGAAATTGTGACAATAAAAAACACCCACAGAGGTATGTACTGCGGGTGTTTTCCAAATTTTGTATTTGTTGATTTATGGTTTTACGTAAACCGTGTAATTGTAGGTAAAAGTTCCTTTATCGCTGTCCATAAATCCGTCATTGATCTTTTTAAGGAAGGTGAGTGTGGTGGTCAGGTGATGTTCACCTGCCGGCCAATCGGTCAATTGATAACCGACCACCCGGCAGAATTGTCCCTGATTGGGAAAATCATAATTTGCCAGATTATTAGGATCGGGTGTTTTTCCGTCAAGAGAGAATGCGAACTTCATTTGTTTGAAGTTCGCCTCCAGGATGGGTTGATCCTTTGCACACCAGACGAATCCCCATAGCAGCGGCTCACTTTTTAGCAGAGGAATTGCATAGGAGTATGTTTTCGCCGGGTATGAGGGTATTATCAAACTGTTCATTCGTCAGATCCTCAAGCATTTTGGCTTCGCCGCTTAGGATGTAATCCAAAGCCTCTTGTGATGTAGTAACTGTTGGAGCTCCTATCGGAACTACACCAGCACCATCCGGCAGCAAAATTGCGTTCACCGCTGCATTCAGGATATAGTCTTCACCCGAGAGGACATTTTCTGCATTCACAGGGACAGGGTGGGTCAGTTGAACTCCTTTACCTTCCAGGAAGATGCTTCCATCCGGCAGGGTGAATCTGCCAGTGGGTGCTTGCAAGCGAGATACCTTCAGGCAGGGAGAATTGTCCGCGCCCGACTTCTGCTTCCACACCAGCGCTGGGGGTTTCGCCGAAGACCATCATCCCGGGAACCTGGCTGAAGCCATAGGCTTCGATCTCACAGGCACTGGCACAGGCCTGACCAACCAGGACAGCCATTTTATTAAAACTGATATTGTTCCAGGTAAGGGGTCACTTTTTCACGCGGACCATCCGGTTCGAATTTACCGGTTAATTCAGAGTAGTATTCCAGTTGACCCAGGGGAATATCTTTGTCATAGAGGAATCCGGCCAGGCTGAGCGGACTTCCACCGCCATTCTGGCGCAGGTCGATCACAATACCAGGCACTTCGTTGGCCTGAAATGTCTTCAAAGCCCTTGAGAACAGCCGGATGATGAGGTTCAGGTCATCATAATTGCTGTTGATCTTCACATAACCAACGCCTGAATCGAGGATCTTGAATTCCACGGGCAATGCGTTTGGATCTGAACCGCGATAGATCGAAGTTACAGCATAGCTGTTCCGTTCGTCAGCTGATGTTATTTTTACTGTCTTCGCCTTGCCATCCGACTTCGTAAATACGAATTCGGTTTCCGTCCCGGCAGGCGCACGCAGGAGGTAGCGAGCTTCCTGATAGATCCTGGAGAAATCAGTGGAAAATGGGGCAGAAAGGGGTTTGACAGCCTGTAAAGCTTCATTTACCGGTAAGCCGCCCATTTTGGTCAATACATCACCCACGACCACGCCGGCTTTGTCGGCTGGACCATCTTCGGTAACATAAATTGTAAGAACGCTGCCGTCATCCAGAACTCTCACGGCAAATCCGTATCCTGCTGAGACTGCAGAGGAGAAGATCTCGTTTTCTATATCCCCGCCGCTGGCTCCGACATGGCCATCATTAAATGCCCAGGTGAAATCACGTATAGCCAGATAAAAACCTGTTGAATCTTTGGAATCTTCTGCGGCTTTGACCTTGGGCATCAAATCAGCGTAAACCGCATCCCAGTCCGGGGCTTTCCCTTCGATCCCGTTGAAGGCATATTCCTTTTTGAGAACATCGAACATCTTCTGGAAGGCGGAGGTATAAGAATCAGCAGAATAATCTTTTATGGCGATATCGCCGGGTTCATATAAAGTGAACTTTGGTTCAGCTTCCCTGGAAATGGCAAACGGGGTTGCATCCAGGTCGATCACTGAATAACCATGCTGAACCGCGGTTACCGGATCATCTTTGGTAAATAGCAAACCATCGGCACCGTAATCGCTGGGGAATTG
The DNA here is from genome assembly GCA_963757065.1 of uncultured Chloroflexia bacterium. Taxonomy (GTDB): domain Bacteria; phylum Chloroflexota; class Anaerolineae; order Anaerolineales; family Anaerolineaceae; genus PNON01. The sequence continues at coordinate 379,815 of CAVWQC010000007.1, forward strand.
CTGCTTATCATCTGGGGACCAGATCAACAATTTTCCGCCGATCACTTCATCGTGGTTTTCGGTATCCGTTTTCACTGAGGCAAGGTAATTTGGCCAGCCAAGGGTCGGGATCATCCCCCTCAGAATATGGGCCGCCAGCCAGGTTGGGCCAGTAAGACACGGCGAAGATCTGGACGCCTTTGTCAGAGCCGCCAGGTGGGATCAACATTGTTCATGTCGCCTTCCGGCTGTATGGGAAGCTGGATCCAGTAGGTGGCTTTGTTGTTGTCAAAATCCGGCTGCATAAATCCCAGCGTTTGCGATTCGGTCGTGGTGATATATTCCTTGTCGCGTTTCACAAAACCGGTCATATCTGCCAGGGCAACAGCCTGTTCGACAATATATGTTTCGACAACAAAATCATTGGAATAGGTGAAATCACCTGTTATCTTAACCGGCTGGGTATCAGATTGGGCAGATGCTGCCGGTTGGGCAGTTGCAGCCGGTTTGGAATCTGCGGCTGTGGGCTGCAGGGTGGCTGCCGGAACAGCCGGTTTACATGCTGATAAAATAAATATGGTGGATAACAATATCGAGGTAACAAACATTCTCTTCTTCATATACTTCTCCATGATTTAGAAATTCTATATCGCATTATTATACAATTGCAATTAGCTTTCCGGTTAAGGTGATTAACGTCTGTGAGCACTCTGAATTTCAAGTATTGTTGAAACAGATGGTCGTTCCAATACAATCCACTTCAGCCTTGACGGGAGGCTTGTTTCGTAGATAATAGAAGTAACATTACAACAGCTAAGACAGAGGAAAGTAATCCGGGAATTTTTGACAGGGAAGCGGCGGGCATGGACTGAAACCCGCGCACAGAACGAACCGGACGAAGTTCCCTCTCGAGCTGCTCAGGTGAACCAGGAACAATAGTCTGAGCCGCATCCCGGCGTTATTCGGGGCGTAAATGGATTTTATACCATTTGCGATCAAGTGGACTGATCTGGATCAGTCAATTTGGGTGGTACCGCGGAGATTTCCGTCCCATAATCGGGACGGTTTTATTTTAAGGAGAAAGAATGTCTGATTTACCTGAACCAACACTCGAGGAGATCCAAAAGCAGGCTTTGGATGCTCTACAATTCGATCAAGGACTCGGATTCACTTACCCAGTGGAAAGTGACCTATCTGGGGAGAAATTCAGCTGTCATGAATGTTTTTTCCAGCCTTGGGAAACTTTCTGCAGAGTTGAGGCCTGTCACCGGACAGAAAGCCAACCTGGTAAAAGTGGCTCTGGAATCAGCAATGGGTGAGAGAGCGGAACTCATCCGGCAGATGGAATTGCAGAAATCATTGGAAACAGAAAGCCTCGATATTACCCTACCAGGCCGGCCGGCACGCCGCGGGCGAATTCATCCCGCCATGCAAAACCTGCGCGACATCTATAAGGTCTTTGCTGATCTGGGTTTCCAGATTTACCGTTCCCCGGATGTGGAATCGGATGAATACAATTTTGAACTGTTGAATATCCCTGCCCATCACCCGGCACGTGATATGTGGCAGACCTTTTATACGACGAAGCCGGGTGTACTGCTGCGAACGCATACTTCGCCCGGACAGATCTGGGCGATGAAAGAGCGGTGTCCTGAATCGATCCGGGTGATCTTACCGGGGATGTGCTACCGCTATGAGCAGATCACGACCCGGTCAGAGATCCAGTTCCACCAGGTGGAAGGTTTGATGGTCGGTAAAAACGTCACCTTCAGCGACCTCAAAGGCACCCTGTCGGATTTTGCCAGGCGAATGTTTGGCCACAATGTCCGCACCCGTTTCAGGCCATCCTACTTCCCCTTTACCGAGCCATCCGCAGAAATGGATGTGGAGTGTTTCATCTGCGGCGGAAAGGGCTGCACAGTCTGCAAGAATGCCGGCTGGCTGGAAATTTTGGGCTGCGGAATGGTCCACCCGGAGGTGTTGCGAAATGGTGGATATGATCCTGAGGTGTTCAGTGGATTCGCCTTCGGCATGGGTCCGGAACGGATCACCATGCTGCGCCGGCATATTGATGACATCCGCTATTTCTGGGGCAATGATACTCGTTTCCTTGAGCAATTTTAGGAGTAAACATGAAAATACCTTTATCGTGGTTAAAAGATTATGTAGATATTACACTTGACCTTGAGCAGCTGGCAAAGACGCTGACCATGGCAGGGCTCGAAGTGGATGGCGTTCAGCTGGTGGGTTTGCCCAAGCCCGAAGGCGAGAAGCACGAATTCAAGTATTCAGGGTTCACCTGGGATCGCGAGAAGATCGTGGTGGCGGAGATCACCGAAGTGCTGCCGCATCCCAATGCAGACCGGTTAGTCCTATGCAAACTGAGAGATGGCCAGCAGGAACATCTGGTGCTGACCGGTGCTCCCAACCTGTTCGAGTATAAGAACAAGGGTGTCCTTTCTCCCTCGCTCAAAGTGGCTTATGCCAAGGAAGGTGCCCAGATCTATGACGGTCACCAACCCGGGCTGGTATTGACCACCCTGAAACGCGCCAAGATCCGTGGTGTGAATTCATACTCGATGGTCTGCTCCGAGAAGGAACTGGGAATATCTGAGGAACATGAGGGCATCATCCTCCTTGATCATGATGCTCCAACCGGGATGCCTCTGGCTGATTATATGGGCGATGCGGTGTTTGAATTGAGCATTCTGCCGAATATGATCCGCAATGCCTGTGTTCTGGGTGTGGCCAGGGAACTGTCTGCTATCACCGGGCAACCCCTGCGGAAACCAGCTATCAAAGTAAACACAACCGGTCCGGGAATTACGGGAAAGGTGAGCATCGACATTCAAACCCCTGAGCTTAATCCGCGATTCGTGGTTGGATTGATCCAAAATATTGAAATTAAACCCAGCCCGTTCATCGTCCAGACCCGATTGAAGCTGGCCGGGATGCGCCCTATCAACAATATCGTCGATGCCACCAACTATGCGATGCTGGAACAGGGTGAACCCTTGCATGCCTTCGATTATGATGCTTTACTGGCGCGTAACAATGGGAAACCCCCAACGATCATTACCCGGCAGGCAGCCAAAGGTGAGAAATTAACCACTCTGGATGGCGTGGAGCGGACAATGGATGATTATTCCGTCCTGGTATGCGATACCCATGGATCGCTGTCCATCGCCGGGATAATGGGCGGCTCTGAGACAGAAGTCAGTTCAAAGACTCGCAATGTCTTATTGGAAGGTGCAAGCTGGAATTTCATTAACATCCGGAAAACGGTTGCATCTCAAAAGATCGCCTCTGAGGCGGCATATCGTATGAGCCGTGGAATTCCACCAGCTTTGGCTGAATCCAGCCTGATACGAGGTCTTGAGTTGATGCAGCAGTGGTCTGGCGGAGAGATATGCAGTGGCGTGGTGGATGCTTATCCTTTGAAGTCGCAGCCGGTGCAGGTTTCAGTATCCGAAGCGGATGTTCGCCGTCTGCTTGGAATAGAACTTACAGCGCAAGTTATAGCGGGTTTACTGGAGAAGCTGGAATTCAAATGCAGCGTTCAGGGAGATACGGTCCAGGTAACAGCACCGGAATTTCGGATGGATATCGGTGAAGGAATGACAGGCAAGGCAGATGTTCTGGAAGAAATTGCCCGCTTGTATGGTTATGAACGCATCCCTGAAACCAGGCTGGCAGACGTAATGCCTCCTCAGTATGGGAATCCTGCTCAGGATATGGAAGAAAAACTCAGGGATGTTATGGCGAATCTGGGTCTGCAGGAGGTAGTGTCTTACCGCCTGACAACTCCGGAACGCGAAGCAAAACTGGTACCGGGAGATTCAGCTCCGGCAGGTGAATATATCACCCTGCAAAACCCGATCACGCCAGAAAGAAGGGTGATGCGTCACAGTGTTTTGGCCAGTGTGCTGGACAACATGGAAAAGAACAGCCGCACTTCGGACCAGCTTGCCTTTTTTGAGATAGGAAATGTCTATATTCCGGTGGAGGGAAAGACCCTTCCGGAAGAACTACCCAGACTGGGTATCGTAATGACCGGGCATCGTTTTGCGCCGGCATGGGATATCAAAGACCCGCCCAAAGTGGATTTCTTCGATCTCAAAGGTGTATTGGAAGAAGTATGTAATGCTTTCCAATTGCCTGATATCTCTTTCGAAGCATCCGAAAATCCTTCCTTTCACCCCGGAAAACAATCCAGGATTCTCAGCGGGGGTGTGAAAATTGGAGAATTTGGCTCTTTGCATCCACTTGTCAGGGCTAATTATGAAACTACCTATGAAGATATTCTTACGGCCGAACTGGATGTTGCAGCGCTTTTCGAGTGCAGCCAGAAAGTGAGCCAGATCATTCCGGTTCCGGCTTTTCCGCCGATATTGGAAGATATTGCCATCGTCGTAGATGAATCCCTCGCGGCCGGCACCATCGAACAGTTGATCCGGCAGACCGGCGGCAAGTTGGTCACCCATATCCGCCTGTTTGACATCTTCCGCAGCCCGCAGATCGGAGAAGGGAAAAAGAGTATGGCATACTCGTTGACCTACCAGGCACCGGATCGGACCCTGACGGATAAGGATGCGACACAGATCCGGCAGAGGATCATCCGCCGTCTGGAGCAGGAGCTGGGAGCCAAGCTGCGGAGTTGATTCGGTAAGTCATCTTTTCGAATGGAGTGATAAGTGAATTTTATTTTAAGACTTGATAACAACAACAAGGAAAAAACTCACCAAAATTGGTGAGTTTTTATAATTAATGTTTCATAAAAACCTAAATCAGATTAAAAGAGGACAGCTAGATAAATTATCGGATGTGATGAAAAAATCATACATATCTTTAGGCGCCAAACATAAAAATCATAAAAGGAATAATAATTGGAATCCCGAAAATAAGTGCATAACTCGCCAAATTCGATTTTATTTCGAATTCAACTAATCTATTGTTTTTCAGTGCAGGTTTAATAAGAAAATCTTCGCGCTGATAAATTCAATAACCAGAGTAATGATGAAATTCAAAAGTACTAAAAGTACTATTTGCGAGAAAGGGTCTATACCGATTTTCCAGACGAGTAAATAATTTATAGGGATGCCTATTGCTGTAGATATGGCATTAATAATAAATGAATACTTTAAGCGCTCACTATATGGCCGATATCTTTTATCCGGGCTGAGAAAATAATCTTTCATGATCCTGGCTTCAATGGGAACCACTAGGATGAAAGCAAAAACTGCATATCCAACCCCCCAATATATCCATGTGTTAATTAATCCAACATTATACTGAGGTATTTGATTGATCGAGAACATGGGTTGTTATTATTCCTTATATTTGAATTTATAAAAAAAATCATACTATAGAATTCTTTTACTGAAGCGCACACAATTTTTGGAGTAATTATCCCTCTTCTACTATTATGGCTTGAATATGTTCCCCATTAGTGCCATTTCCAGGAGCTGATAATAATGCATTAATTAAATTATAGGTAAATTATTAGACGGGTCAATAAATTTTCACAATTCGTAAAGAAATAGGCCAAAAAGCCTTCACCTCAGATTATTTATAAATCTAAATGACAAATAAAAACAAGCTCGCCACTTTATTGGCGAGCTTGTTTACTACTCACTACTCACTAATCACTTCCCCCTACTCTCAATTCTCAATTCTCCATTTTCAATTTTCTATTCTCTTCCTAACTATTCCTCTTCCGGATGATTGGCAAGGATTTTTTCGATGGTTTCCAATACATCGTCTGTCAGCTTGTCGACTGCATCCCCAGCCTGGATGTTCTCATCGAGCTGCTCCAGCCTGGATGCACCGGTGATGACACTGCTCACTTCCTTTCGCCGCAGGATCCAGGCGATGGCTAGTTGCGCTGGTGTGAGGCCAAGTTCAGCAGCGACTACCCCGACTCCCCGTACCTTACCGATCGCTTCGGGAGTGATCCTGTCTTTGATCCAGGCCATTTCCGGGATAGCAGCCCGGCTGCCTTCGGGAATGCCGGAGTTATATTTTCCGGACAGAATTCCATAACCAAGCGGGCTGAAAGATGTAAGCCCCAGGCCAAATTCCTTGACTGCGTAGCTCAGGTCGACTTCCACAGAGCGGCGATCCAGCATGTTGTAACGGCATTGCTCCACCATGGGAGGGATGCCGTTGAATTGCCTGGCGACCGCAATCGCGCTGGTGATCTGGCTGCCGCTCCATTTGGATGTGCCCCAGTACATGATCTTGCCCTGGCTGACCAGGTCGGTCATGGTTCTGACGACCTCTTCCATGGGGGAATCGGGATCGAAGCGGTGGCAGAAATACAGGTCGAGATAATCGGTATCCAGCCGTTTGAGAGTTGCATGGACCGAGTCGATGATGTGTTTGCGTGACAGGCCTTTCCCGTTTGGTCCCGGAAAGGTGGGGAAGAATACCTTGCTTGAGATGACCAGTGCCTGGCGGGGAATTCCTGCCATAGCCTTTCCCATCACGGTTTCTGCCAGTCCGTCAGCATACATATCTGCATTATCGAAGAAATTAATGCCCTGGTCGTAGGCAGCATGGAACAGGTTGACGGCAGATTGCTCTTGAAGCTGGGAACCGAAGGTAACCCAGGCACCCAGTGAGATCTCTGATACTTTCAGGCCGGAACGGCCAAGGCGGCGATAATGCATACTTTACTTCCCTTCCCCAATTCCCAAAGGTGTCCATTTGCCCTTATCAGAACGCAGGCGATGTTCAACACCGCCGCGGTTGTGCATCAGGTCGAACCCTTCAGGTTTGATGAACATTTCGTCCCCGTCCAGCATGCCGGAGATGCCGCGCTGGCCGGGTTCTTCCTTCTTACTCTTGCAGAAGGTGCAGGTGGAAGGGTCGTGCGCCGTGTAAGTAACCGGTTCTTCATAGGCGGTCACATAACCTTCGTAGTTGCGCAGTACGACCTTGTGATCGGATTGGGAGATCAGGTAGGTGGGTCCCACCGGGATCTTCCCGCCGCCGCCCGGAGCATCCACCACAAAGGTGGGCACCGAGTAGCCGGAGGTATGCCCGCGCAGCGCTTCGATGATCTCGATCCCTTTACTCACCGGAGTGCGGAAATGACCGGCGCCTTCCACCAGGTCGCATTGATAAAGGTAATACGGCCGCACTCGAATGCGTACCAGGTCCTGCACTAGCTGGCGCATGATGTGCGGGCAGTCGTTCACCCCGGCCAGCAGCACAGACTGGTTACCCAGCGGGATGCCTGCCCGGGAGAGTTTATCGCACGCGTCAGCCAGTTCCGGGGTGATCTCGTTGGGGTGGTTGACGTGGATGTTCAGCCACAGCGGGTGGAATTTTTGCAGCATGTCGGTCAGTTCAGTGGTGACGCGCATGGGCATGAATACCGGCACGCGGCTGCCGATGCGGATGATCTCAATATGTGGAATTTCACGCAGGCGGGTGAGGATTTCTTCCAATTGTTTGGGTGCAATTGTGAGCGGGTCACCGCCGGAAAGCAGGACATCCCTCACCTGCGGTGTTCTCTTCAGATAATCGATCTGGGCTTCAAATTCAGTCCGTGAGAAATTCGCACCCGGGTCGCCGACAATTCTGGAGCGGGTGCAGTAACGACAGTAAGAGGCGCACTGGGTGGTGACCAGCATCAAAACCCGGTCGGGGTAACGATGCACCAACCCGGGCACCGGAGAATGGCGGTCTTCTGCCAGGGAGTCTTCCATCATGCCGGTGAATGGCGTGATCTCATCTGCCGTGGGGATGACCTGCCTGCGGACCGGGTCATTCGGGTCGTCCGGATCGATAAGCGAAATAAAGTATGGGGTAATATCCACCCGGAACAAACCGGGTGAACTGAGGGCTTTGCGCTCACTGGCTGTGAGAGGAATGACCTTTTCAATTTCGTCAACGGAATTCAAGCGGTGGCTAAGCTGCCAGCGCCAGTCATTCCATTTTTCTTCGGGAACATCATTAAAAACGGGAGCCCGTTTTGAGATAAATTGCCTGGGGGACATAATTTCCTTCCTTTCCGAATCCAATTAACCAATAAAAGAAACCTAAAGCTGGAAGTGAGCAGGTTCCATATATCCTGTATAGATTGTGGGGTACACGGTGAGAATGGATTACAGGATTGACACCCTTAATGATGGATCAATGGGGGGTCATGATCTGTCCGGAAAAAACCGGCAATGCAGGAGAAGGATTGCAAATCTCGCATACGGTTATTGTACGGGATTGAAGCATCCGGGTCAATGCATAAGAAAAGGTTTTTGAAGTTGAAATCCACAAATCAGCTTCAGTTTGATTGCTATACAATGAATAGGTGGATTCCTGCTGGTTAGAGGGTGTGGATTGTGAAGAATACTGAAGAAATCACGGTCAAAGACTTGCTTGTGGTTAGGGCACAAGTGCGAACGGAGTGAAAAAGGACCAAATATGCTTAGGCTTGAAAAAATTGTTCTTCTTTTGATCTTTCCACTCTTATGGAATATTCTAACTGTAGTCTATTTGTATCGGAAAGCTCGAAAAGGGATATTAACTCCTTTTAGATTTGCCTTTGTGTTTACTTTAGGTTTTAGTATCGTAATTTCGACCATGGTTTATTTTTTAATTGCCTCTTCTTCCGGAATTGACATAAGTAATATCGGTTTTGTCTTGTTAGTATTCTCGATTAATTTTTTTATTGGGTTTCCTGTGGTCTACTTTTTAACAAAATATCTAATTATAAAAATCTTTCCTAACTGGTCGTCTCAAATTAACAAGCCGTAGTTGAGCGTTTTTTGTGAAACCCAACTAAAGATTTTTAGTAAATTTGAATTAATCCCTTAAATTGGAGCACGGAAATGGTAAGGGTTGGAGATTTTTTTGAAATTCCGTTATCGAATAATCGAAAGGCATTCGGCCAATTCGTTTATAAGGAATTAAAGAACGGTCCTATGATCCAGGTTTATGATTTAATTGTTCAGGAAGATGATCCATTACAAATTGATTTCCTGAAGTTAACACCATTATTCCCTCCAATAATAACTGGCTTAAATGCGGCGATAAGGGAAGGACTTTGGCACAAAATTGGAAAATACCCAATAAACAGTTTCGCTTATCCATTATTCATAAGTGCACATTGGAGCAACCTATCGAAACAAGTGATAAATTGGTTTTTATGGAATGGGGAGAATTATATTGAGTTAGGTCCAGAACTACCTGAAAAATATTAAAACCTTGAATATCTTGTTGTTTGGAGTCCATATGATGTAATAAACCGAATCGAGACTGGAAAATATCTTTTCCCGTATGGTGATTTGATTAAATTTAACAGATTCACAATTAGTGAGATGTAGGTTGGGTTGAGCGTTTTTTGCGAAACCCAACTAACTAGATCCCGACAGCACCTAAGGATTTGACGTTTGGTCTCCGGTTTTCGTTTTGCCTTGTCCTACGCACGGGCTCGGGAACCAGCTCAACCCAACCGGGCTGTTGATTAAACGCTTTTCGGCAGCGCCTTTGCCTTTTTTCCCGTTTGCGCCAGCACCAGCACAACCAACCAGGGCATCGCCCCGATCCCCAGGCTGATAACCGGGTTAGCCACTACCATCGCTCCTGCCACCGAATTCAGCGTATTTCCCAGCGCATGGAAAATGATGGCGATCAACACGCTCTGCGTGCCGTTGATCAGCCAGGAATAGATATACACCATCCCGATCAGCGACATCGTCTGCCCCAGAAGCGACGGGACAACCAGCGAAAGCTGCGCCGCAAGCGGCAGGTCCGGTGCGCCCTGCAAGGTGTAGTAGATCGTGAAAGGGAAGTGCCACACCGCCCAGACCAGCCCCGACCACCACACTGCTTTCTCGTGCCCGTAGCCGGCCTGCAAACGCGGCAGGAGATAGGCACGCCATCCGGGTTCCTCACCCAACCCGCTGGTCAGCAGTTGGTAGACGAACAACCCCAAAATGAGCAGTACCGGCGGGAAGATCCCATCCGGGCGCAGAGTCACCAGCCCGCTGAGCGTCCCGACCAGCATCGGCAGGAGCGCCACGGCGAGGGCGATCAGGAGCACCATCCCCAGCCAGTAGGGCTTGAACTTCCAGCGCAGCACCGGGGCAAACCATTCCGCCGCCCGTTTGCGCCCGCCCTCCATCAACGTGACAATCAGCCCTGCCAGGAGCGGCCCATACACCGCCAGGCTAAAGAGCACCACCGCCAGACCGTGTTCGCTGTTGACGATCGCGAACGAACGCTGATTGAGCAGGTAGTCGATGGTTGGCAGGGGATAGCCCTTTGCCGAAACCAGCACCAGCGCCGGGATCCACAGCACCCAGGTGATGCCCAATGCCAGCCCAATGAATACCAGGGAGCCGTTTTTCTTCATTTTGCCTCTCAGTCGATCCGGATGTAGTCGATACGGAAAGTGTGGGATTTTTTAATTCGAAATATTATATCAAAAATTGCCTTTGTTCGCGCCGGTATGTACGTTTCATCCATGGAGCATGCAGGCTGTTATTTATTAACGTTGTATTTGAATTCATTCACATCAACTTGACTAGTGCTCCCGCGCATGTTATCATAAATATCAGTTATTTAGCACTCTCTTCAATAGAGTGCTAAATATATAAGCGAAAAATGAAAGAATTAACCGAACGCCAAAATTTCATTCTGACCCTGGTCATTCATGACTATACTCAAAACGCGCAGCCGATCGGGTCGCAGTACCTTGTCGACCGATATAACCTGGAAATGAGTCCTGCCACCGTGCGGAATGAGCTGTCGGCGCTGGATGATGCCGGGTATCTTTATCAGCCGCATACTTCGGCTGGGCGTCTCCCCACGGATGTGGGTTACCGCTATTTTGTCGGACGTTTATTAAATGACACCGAACTGCCCCAGACCACCCAGCGCACGATCAGCCACCAGTTTTACCAGAGCCGGCAGGATACAGAGCAATGGATGCGCCTGGCAGCTTCTGTCCTGGCACATCAATCCAATGCGGCATCAGTGGTTACTGCGCCGCATACGACCAAAGCCCGTTTGAAGCATCTTGAGCTGATCGCCACTCGCGGCAGGCAGGTGCTGATGGTGCTGGTACTGATGGGTGGAGAGATCCACCAGCAGGTGCTGACGCTCGCAGAACCATTCACCCAGGAACAGCTATCCTCCAGTGCGAACCGGATCAATTCCATGTGCTCGGGGTTGGATACATCTTCCATCAAGAAATTGGCTGTATCACTGAATCAGCTCGAAGAAGACATTCTCAAGCTCATGCTGCAGGAGCTTCACAACTCATCATCTGCATTGACCGGCGAGATCTTCATGGACGGCTTCTCGAATGTCCTGGCCGAGCCGGAATTTGCCAACTCGGAAGAGGCACGCAAATCACTGCATTTGCTGGAAGAACGCTCCAAGCTTGAAAACCTGCTCGACCGGACTGTTCTGCATTCCTCCATCGGCGGAGTCCAGGTCCTGATCGGCGGTGAAGGCAAAGACGAAGATCTGCGCCAGTGTTCGGTGGTGCTGGCACGCTACGGTGTTCCAGGCCTGGCAACCGGTACGCTGGGAGTATTGGGGCCGACGCGTATGTTCTATGGAAAAACGATCTCCACTGTGCGGTTCATGGCCGGGCTGCTGAGCGACCTGGTAACAGATAATTTGATGGAATGAGTAGTGAGAATAGAGAATAGAGAAGTGAGAAGTGATTAGTGATTAGTGAGTAGGGATTAGTGAGTAAGTAAGTAGTGAGTAGTGAAAGTAGTAGGGATTAGTGCGAAATAATTGGTGATTAGTGAAGAGCTAGTTGGGAGTTATTATGGTTGAAAAGAAGCACAAATTTGGAAAAAAGACTGAAGAACAGATCAATCCGGAAGGCTGCGAAGATACACCATCTTCGGAAGGAAATATTATTGCTTCCATGCAAAATGAAATGGATTGCCTGAACAAAAAATCAGCAGAATACTTTGAAGGCTGGCAGCGTGAGCGGGCGGACTTTCTGAACTATAAGAAACGCATCGAGCGCGATCAGATCCAGGCATCCCAGGACATCGTTGGTCGTGTAGCCAAGAAGTATTTACCGGTATTGGATGATCTTGAGCGGGCATTAAAGAACAAACCCGAGCATGGGGATGGCCGTGTCTGGTCTGAAGGTATCGTATTGATCCAGAAAAAGCTGCAGGGAATCCTGGAATCGGAAGGGATCTCAGAAATTAAAGCCGAGGGTGAGGAGTTCGACCCGACCCGGCATGAAGCACTTTCACAGGAACCAAGTTCCGCCCATAAAAGCGGACATATTATTGAAGTCATTCAAAAAGGGTACATGATAGGAGACCGCGTATTGCGGCCATCATTGGTCAGGGTAGCCGAATAGGAGAAAAATGGGAAAAATCATTGGAATCGATCTAGGAACTACAAATTCAGTCGTGGCTGTCATGCAAGGCGGCGAACCCATCGTTATTCCTTCTGCTGAAGGTGAACGACTGGTACCCTCTGTGGTTGCAGTCAACAAAAATCATGAAAGATTGGTAGGCCGGGTAGCCCGCAACCAGTCCATCGTCAATTCGGAGAACACCATTTTCTCCATCAAACGCTTCATGGGCCGGAAGTATGAAGATCCTGAAGTGCAGCGTACCCTTGCACGCATCCCGTATAAAGCGAGCAAAGCTCCAAACGGTGATATGCGCGTGACCCTCGACGGGAAAGATTATTCCCCGCCGGAAGTCTCCGCCATGATCCTCGCCAAGCTCAAAGCCGATGCAGAAGCCTTCCTGGGCGAAGCTGTGACCCAGGCTGTCATTACTGTACCGGCATACTTCAATGATGCCCAGCGTAATGCAACCAAGGATGCAGGCAAGATCGCCGGTTTGGAAGTGCTGCGCATCATCAATGAACCGACCGCTTCTTCACTGGCCTACGGTCTTGACAAGAAAAAGAACGAGACCATCGCCGTATACGACCTGGGCGGTGGTACATTTGATATTTCCATCCTGGATGTCGGCGACGGCGTGTTCCAGGTGCGTTCCACCAGCGGTGATACCTTCCTGGGCGGTGATGATTTCGATCAGCGCGTGCTGGATTACCTGGTGGACGAATTCAAACGTGAAAACCTGATCGACTTAAAGAATGACCGCCAGGCGTTACAGCGCTTGAAAGAAGCTGCTGAAAAAGCCAAGATCGAGCTTTCTTCCACCATGCAGGCAGAGATCAACCTGCCTTATATCACCGCAGATGCATCCGGACCCAAGCACCTGGTCATGACATTGACCCGCGCCAAGCTGGAACAATTAACCGGTGACCTGGTCCAAAAGACCCTCGAACCGGTCCGCCGCGCCATCACAGATGCCGGATTGAAAGCCGCCGATATTGATGAGGTGGTGCTGGTGGGTGGTATGACCCGCATGCCGCTGGTTCAGGAAACCGTCAAGCGTGAATTCAACAAAGAACCCCACAAGGGTGTGAATCCTGACGAAGTGGTAGCCATCGGTGCAGCCATCCAGGCCGGTGTTCTGGGTGGTGAAGTGAAAGATATCCTGCTGTTGGATGTCACCCCGCTGACCCTCTCCATTGAGACACTCGGCAATGTTGCCACACCATTGATCGAACGCAATACAACCGTTCCAACCCGCAAGAGCCAGGTATTTTCCACTGCTTCTGATAACCAGACCCAGGTGGAGATCCACGTGCTGCAGGGTGAACGCCCGATGGCTGCTGATAACAAGAGCCTCGGCCAATTCACACTGGATGGCATCCCGACTGCTCCCCGCGGTGTTCCTCAGGTGGAAGTGACATTTGATATCGATGCGAACGGCATCATCAAAGTCACCGCATCAGATAAAGCCACCGGCCGCAGCCAGCACATCACCATTACCGCTTCATCCGGTTTGAACGAAGCTGAAGTGGAACGCATGCGCAAGGAAGCTGAACTGCATGCGGATGAAGATAAAAAACGAAAAGATTTGATCGAAGCCCGCAACCATGCAGATAATACGATCTATACTGTCGAAAAAACACTCAAAGATCTGGGCGAAAAAGTCCCTGCGGATATGAAAACCAAGGCAGAGGATGGCGCCAAGAAGCTGCGCGAGGTAATGACTTCTGAAGATACCGAAACGATCAAGAAAGCCACAGAAGAATTGACCACTGTTCTCCAGGGAATTGGCGCAGCTGCTTATCAGCAAACTCCACCGCCCGCAGGAGATGCAGGTGACCCAGGTGCTGGACCTAGCGATTCCACTGGTGGTCAGCAGAAACCCGGTGGTGAAGATGTGGTTGATGGTGAATTTAAGAGCGTATAGCTTTTGAACATTATTACCGCGAAGGACGTATATGGTTTTTCTGACTGTTATACGTTCTTTGCGGTATGGATTTAAGCAGGTCAAATGGCACAAAGAGATTACTACGAAGTTTTAGGGGTGGATCGAAATGCAAGCGCGGATGATCTAAAATCCGCGTTTCGTTCCCTCGCACGCAAATACCACCCTGATATCAATAAAGAACACGACGCTGAAGAAAAATTCAAAGAGATCAACGAAGCGTATGCCGTTTTGTCTGACCCGGAAAAAAGGGCTGCCTTTGACCGTTATGGCCATGCCGGGTTGAATGGCATGGGTGGAATGCCGGACTTCTCCACCATCGATCTAAGCGATCTTTTCAGCGAATTCTTCGGATTTGGCGGAATGAGCGGCAGCCGCGGCCGTAAGACGCGTAATGCACCCCGCCGGGGTCAGGACCTGGGAATGAAAATGGAACTGGCCTTCGAAGAGGCAGTCTTTGGTGTGGAAAAAGAATTCGAGTTTGACCGGGATGAATCCTGTTCTGTGTGCCGTGGAAGCGGTGCAGAACCCGGAACAACTCCGACCCGCTGCAGTACCTGTGAAGGCAAGGGCGAAGTGCGGCAAGTACGGCAGACCTTCCTCGGTTCGATGGTCCAGGTGACCACCTGCCCGGCCTGTAATGGTTCGGGTGAAGTGATCAGTTCACCCTGCAAGCAATGCCGGGGCAAAGGTCTGGAGCGGAAGCGCATCAAGAAGACAGTAGCTGTTCCTGCCGGAGTGGATACTGGTACCCAGATCCGCCTGGCTGGCGAAGGACAACCCGGGCAGAACGGTGGTCCGAACGGTAATTTCTACGTGGAAGTGGAAGTGAAACCGCATGCCTTCTTCACCCGCCGGCAAAATGATGTACTGCTGAATCTGAGCATCAATGTGGCTCAGGCTGTCCTGGGTGCTGAAATTGACGTACCGACAGTCGATGGAAAAATGAAATTAAAGATTCCCGCTGGAACCCAACCTGGAAAAGTATTCACAATCCGCGGGAAGGGCATACCCCATTTGAAATCAACAGGACGCGGCAATGAGCTGGTTTTCGTTAACGTGGATATTCCCCAAAAATTGGATGATAACCAGCGCAAATTATTCGAAGACCTGGCTGCAACCCTGGGCACAGAAGTCCATCCCCAGGAACACAGCTTCATTGACTGGTTGAAGGAAGCCATCGGTGGCTGATCCACGTTGGTTGGAAGTGTCACTCGTAGTAGATGGAGAACTCGCTGAAGCACTGGCAGATCTCCTATCAAGGTATGTTGAAGGCGGGGTCGTTGTAGAAAGCGGCATCAAATTCGCCAGCATCGATGATGAAGGCCAGGCAGGCGGACCTGTGCGTGTTTTCGGGTATATTCCCGTGGACGAAAAGCTGGAAGTTACCCGGCAAAAACTGGAAAACGGACTGTGGCACCTGGGACAGATCCAGCCGTTGCCAATACCGCAATACCGGCCAATCGAAGACCAGGATTGGATGACATCCTGGAAAAAACACTATCATCCCATCGCCGTTGGGAAGAAGATATTGATCCTGCCAGCCTGGATCGAGCAGGAGAAAACAGATCGGGTGGTTGTTCGCATCGATCCGAGTATGGCTTTTGGAACCGGGACGCATCCCACCACACAGTTATGCCTGGAAATGGTGGAAGAATACTGCCAACCGGGGATTGATGTAATCGATGTGGGCTGCGGTTCAGGCATCCTCTCCATTGCTGCGATCAAGCTGGGGGCAAAGAAAGCGCTGGCAGTGGATATCGATCCGCTTTCGGTTAAAGCCACCCGGGAGAACTCAGATGCCAATGGGGTGTTAAAAAACATGGAAATTGGTGAAGGATCTGTGGAGGAAGTACTTAATAACAAATACTCCATCCGAAGCGCACCGTTGGTTCTGGCAAATATACTTGCACCGGTCATCATAAAGTTATTATCGGATGGATTAGCGAAATTCTTGATGCCTCAATGGTATACTGGTTCTATCGGGAATCCTCGAAGAACAGGAGCCCAATGTACTACTGGCAGCAGAAAAATGTGGACTTAAATTACTACAGAAGAAACAAATGGGGGATTGGGTTTCCCTTGCCATGCAATAATATCGCGAATCGAAATTTTTATGTTTAGTTTATGCACACCAGAGATCTGGTGTGTTTTAATATATGAACAACAATTGTCCAATCTTTGATAAATGCAGCAGCATATGTATCATCTTCACCTGGAAAAGATCAATCTTCGGCTTGGTTAATATTATATGCCTATAATCAGGTATATTAGTTGCAATCTGATCAAGTGGGGTAAAGTCAGTTATTACCCTTAACAAGGAATAAAGGTAAACATCTGGATAATCTAAAGTGAAAGATAATCATGACCAAGCAAATAAATGAAATAATATCTGAAAGTGTTGATGACAAACAGGTAGCAAGTATTCTTAATAAACTCATTTGGACTTCCTGGTGTGCGTATTTATTCCTCTTAGTCACTGGTCTATATTATAAAGATTGGAATTTAATCACAGTCAGTTCTTATTGGATGTGCACTGCTTTTCATACCATTTATTTTAGTCAGAAAAGGTCATGTGCAGATAAGTAGTCTGATCACAATTTTGATCGTGATTGGCACAGTAACCTACATTGCTATAGTCGGTCAGGGTATCCGTGATATAGCCATTATTTCATTTCCCATCATAATTATTTTTGCAGGGCTTACTTTAAGAAGACGTCTATTTGGATTTTGCGTCGGAGTGACCATAGTTGCATCAATTGGATTAGTTTTCGGTGAAACGAAAAGGTGGTTCGTAACAAAACCTTTCGATGGAACAAATTCTAACTTGTTCTATCTCTTGGGGATAACGATCATTTTATTGATAGCAGCACTGGCAGCGGATCTTCTCGCGAAGAATGTGCGAAAAACAAGAAATTTGACACAACAGGAAGTCAGCAAGCGAAAACGAGTAGAGACACAAAACCGAATAATCTCCGAAGTACAGGACGATTCTTCTGCGTCCTTTCAATTTGGACGATGCTTACAGGCTTGTGTCCGAAAAAGTCAAGGAACTGATCGGTGATTGTATAACAATCACTTCCATCCTGGATACAAAACATAGCAACTTGCGATGAACAGTATCCATGGTTTGGATGTTCCCATGGAAAAGTTATTACCTGTATTTGGTTTTGATCCCCGGGATAAAGAATTTTCACTGGACGATATATCCGAAGAAGATTTCATTATATACCGAAGTGGTAGGCTTGAACTCCTTGAAGGGGGATTTTATACATTCACAGAACGCATGGTTCCTCAACCAGCTTGCCTTGTTATTGAAAAAATTCTGCGAATTCAAAAAATATATACCATGGGATTCATACATGACAATGAGTTTCGTGGCTCATTAGCAATTCTTGCCCGGGGAGATATTTCACCTTTTATAGGAACTATTGAACAAATTATGAATTTGGCAATCATTGCCATAGAACGCAAGCGAGCGGAAGAAGAAATAGAAAAAAATGAGAAGCGCTTTCAGGCGATTGATCGAGCATGGACGGGACAATATTTCCCTCCTGGCGGCAGATGGAACATTAATATGGGAAAACCCGTCTGCTTCCAATACCCTGGGTTATGAACTGAATCAATTCGTTGGGCACAACTTATTTGAACTCATCCATCCTGACGAGAAGAAACTTATCCGCGATATGTTCATGCAAGTCATGCAATCACCAGGTAATATTCTGGAGGGTGAAGCGCGGCTTTTACATGCTGACGGGACGTGGCGCTGGATCGAGTGTACAGCCACAAATCTTCTGGAAGAACCCAGTGTTCAGGCAATTGTGCTCAATTATCGAGATATCACCAAGCGCAAACTAGGCAGAAGAAGCTTTACAAAATGCACACCAGCGGCAGGAAAGTATCATCGAAGGTACAGGTGCAGCCACCTGGGAGTGGAATGTTCAAACCGGGGAGACTGTTTTCAACGATATGTGGGCGCAGCTCATCGGTTATTCATTGGATGAACTGGCTCCGATCAGCATCAAAACATGGGAAACTTTTACCCACCCGGATGACCTCGCACGATCCAACAAAATTAATAGAACAGCATTTTGCAGGCGAGCTGCCTTATTATGAATGCGAATGTCGAATGAGACACAAAGACGGCCATTGGATCTGGATTCAGGATCGCGGACGACTCATGAGCCGTACTGCGGATGGTAAGCCGCTGATGATGTTCGGCACCCATACGGATATCACCAAACGTAAACTGGCGGAAGAAGCAATGCGTGAAAGCGAGGCACGTTATAAAATCATTATTTGAAAATTCTCCTGTAGCACTTTGGGAAGAAGACTTCTCTCAAGTTGTTGCTGGAATTAATGAGATCGGTTTGCAAAGTGATTTTCTCAGGCAATATTTGGAATCGCATCCGGATTTTGTTATTAGCCTTATGTCAAAAATAGTGATAAACGATGTAAATAAAGCCACATTGCAGCTATTTGGGTATGAAGACAAGCAGAGGCTAATTAGTAATACATCCAATTTGTTTAAAAACGTTTCCCACGAAACATTAGTGGATGAATTGATGGCTATGAGTACCCGTCAGACGAGTTATGAAATCATTGTAGATAACTCCCGTGCAGATGGGAAAGTTATTAATGTGAGAGTGCGTTGGTCAGTCTACCCGGGCCATGAAGCCGACATGAGCAGGGTTATCGTCAATACAGCGGATATTACCCAGCAAATTCAAGCGATCAGTGTGCAATCAGCGATCTACCGAATTTCCCAGGCAGCCAGTGCTGCCGAGAACCTGCAGGAGCTATACAAGTCGATCCACATGATCCTGGGTGAATTAATGCCTGCCAAGAATTTTTATATTGCTCTCTATGATGGTGATGAAGGAATGATTTCCTTCCCGTACCATGTTGATGAAATGGATCCACCACTACAACCCAGAAAGTTCGGAAATGGATGGACCGAATATGTTATTAGGACAGGCCAGCCGGTGCTCCTGTCACCGGAAAATTTAGAGCAATTGGAAGAAGAAGAAGGGGTAAAGACAACTGGATCGAATTCAATTGACTGGCTGGGTGTCCCCCTCAAAGTAGAGGATCGGATAATCGGCATGGCTGCTGTCCAGACCTACTCTGAAGGTGTCAGGTACACTGAGGTAGAAAAAGAGATCCTGGTTTTCGTATCAAATCAGATTGCTATGGCGATCGATCGTAAACGAATTGAAGAGAAGCTTAAGTATTCAAGTACTCACGAACCACTCACCGGATTATATAACCGTGGTTACTATGAGGAAGAGATCAAACGCCTGAGTACTGGTCGTCAATTCCCGGTGGGTGTGATCATGATGGATATCGATGGATTAAAAGTCATTAATGATAAATATGGCCATGCTGCAGGAGATGAGTTATTAAAATCATTTGCATCAGTATTACAAAAAGAATTCAGGTCAAATGATGTCGTAGCCCGTATCGGAGGAGATGAGTTTAGCGTACTGCTTCCGTTATCACCAATGAAAATTGTAAAAAAAGCAGTGGAACGTACCCAAAAGTCCGTCGATGCGTTTAATTTGCTCAATCCTCAAATTCATCTCTCGTTTTCAGCTGGATATTTTACAACCGAAAGTGGTGATTCCGTTCTAGATGCAATCAAACACGCCGATGCATTGATGTATCACGATAAAACCAGTAAGAAAGCAGCAAGATAAGTTTAATTAGTATACATAAAAGCGAAGAAAAATTAGATCGTCAAGTCTGCAACATCACATCTATGGGTCATTTCACTGGCTTGGCATAACCACAAATTTGTAGTCAATTTGATTTTCCAGCAACTGAGGAATTATTTCCTGGTGAGTGCCAAATCATTTTGACTTGAGAGTTCCAGGTCAGAGAAGATCATGACTGAACAAAATAATAAATCAATCACTGAAAAAGAAGATAATACCCAGCTAAAACATATCTTAGCCGTGCTTATATGGATCTCCTGGGCAGCATATTTTGTCGGATTGATCTCGGGTTTATACTGGGGCGATAGAAGAGTGATTATAGTCACTTTAATCAATAGTATTTTCCTTACTATCCCATTTTGGCTTCTCCGACGTGGATATGTTCGAATTAGTGGTTATCTTCTCGTTTTGATGGTGCTGGTCATGGTAACACTCGTGGCAACCATAGGTCAGGGTATTCATGATTATACGATTTTGGCTTATCCAATCATTATTGTTTTTGCCAGACTGGCTCTCGACCGATTGGGATTCAGGATCTATATATTATTGACATTAGCTGCGATAGGTTGGCTGGTTTTTGGTGAGGCGTCAGGTCTATTTATTCCCAAAAACTATAATACTCCAGGTTTGATTGATTTTGCGGTTGCTTCAGCAATTTTAGGAGTAGCTGCGCTGTCTGTGAATATTTTTTCATCTACAATGCGTAAAAACCTGGAGCAAGCCCAACAGGAAATTGAACAACGAAAACAAGTAGAAGATTTGCTACGAGCTAGTGAAGAGCGATTCAAGCTGAGCATGGATGCAACAAATGATGGATTGTGGGATTGGAATATTAAGACAAAAGGGGGTTATTTCAGCCCTGGTTACTATCGAATGTTGGGCTATGAGACAGATGAATTTCCAGTCGATAGTAAATACTGGGAGGGTTTGATTCACCCCGATGATCGGGAAAACACATTGAAAAAAAATTCAGATTGCATCGAAGGTCGCTGTGAGCAATTTGAAGTTGAATATCGGATGAAAGCCAAGAATGGGGAGTGGCGATGGATTTTGGGACGTGGAAAGTGTATTACCCGTGACGAACAGGGGCGAGCAATACGGTTGGTGGGTACACACGTAGATATCACAGAGCGTAAGCAAGTAGAGAGCGCATTGCTAGAAAGCGAAAAGAAATATCGGGGTCTATTTCAAGTCAATATGGATGGTATCGCCATTTTTCTTGCGAATCCATATGGACCACCATCTACATTTGTTGAGCTCAATGATGCTGCGCCCAAAATGCTTGGTTACACAAGAGAGGAAATGCTACAGCTTACACCTGTAATGCTCGAACCATTTACACCAATAGAGCAAATGCGAAGAAGGCAATCTGAATTGAAATTAAAAGGTACCCTGGATTACGAAACAATCCTGCTTCATAAGAATGGGAATCCTATTTTCACCGAATTTTCAGCGCAATACATCGAATATGAAGGAAAACCGGCAATCATGAATGTTGTCCGTGATATCACAGAGCATAGACAGCGTGAAAAGGAATTACAGGCAATTGCTAGCCTGAGCGCAGCAATGAGGTCTGCATCGTCTAGGTCTGAAATGTTACCTATTATTATCGAACAACTAAGCACATTAATAAAATGCGATTCTATATCGATTGAAATCATCGATCCTATCACGCAAGATGCAGTTGTCGAATCAGCATATGGTGAATGGGCTTCGGTCGTTGGATTTCGCCAACCACCTGATACAGGGTTGAATGCTGTCCTTAAAAAAACAAGAATGCCTTATATCAACAATAATATCAAGGACGAAACAAGGTATATAGTACCGGCAACGCTTACTGATGAAACAATAATTGCAGCAGCTGGAGTGGTATTAATTACTCAAGATCAATTTATTGGTTATTTGTGGATAGGAGCAAAGAAAGAGATCACTGAATCGCAAGTACGCTTACTCGCTTCAATTGCTGATATTGCTGCAAATGCCATCCACCGGTCAACTTTGCATGAAAGAACACTTATGCATGCTTTGAATCTTTCACAGGCATATGATTCAACTCTCGAAGGTTGGGCGCATGCTTTAGAATTGCGTGACCAGGAAACGGAAGGTCATTCTCGCAATGTGGTCAAAAGAACTCTTGAATTGGCACGCAAGATGGGAATAACTGAAAATGAATTGGAACATGTGAGGCGTGGAGCCCTTTTACACGATATTGGAAAGATGGGTATTCCTGATTCTGTATTACTTAAACCTGGAACATTAAATGAGCGTGAATGGGAGCTCATGCGGCGCCACCCAGAATACGCACATAATCTAATGCATCCAATAGAGTATTTACATCCAGCTTTGGATATACCATACAGCCACCATGAAAAATGGGATGGCAGTGGCTATCCGAGGGGATTGAAAGGGGAAGAAATACCGCTTGTAGCGCGTATTTTCGCGATTGTGGATGTATGGGATGCCCTTTTATCCAACCGTCCTTATCGGAAGGCATGGAGCAAGGAACAAGCAATTGGATACCTTCGAGACCAGGCTGGTAAACACTTTGACCCCCATGTGGTAAAAGCTTTTTTGGAGATGATGACTGAGGAATAATACAAAAAAGTACATATAGTGATAAATTATTATAAATCTGATTGCACAAAGCATCTTCCTGCTGAAAATTGCTTGCTTAATCAAACCCTACATGCTATACTCTTAATTACCGAAGAAAACCCATCATTAATTAGATTGTGTGAATTTCCCCTATTGAATATTCTTATCCGTGAATAAAACTTTTCCAAGTAAATGCGCGTTGAATTAATTGTTATCAACTGATCCACACGGGTGGTATCAAGGTGGTCAGATCATCATAATTATATTTAATCCAAAAGCAGAGATCAAAATATGAACATATTAGAATTGGAAAACTCCCCCCTGCCAGCATTGAGAAAAATGGCTGGTGAAATGAATATCCCCAAAGCTGAACGCATGAAAAAAGAAAACCTGATGATCAAGATCAGGCAGGCTGAAGCTGAGAAAGAAGGGTTGGAGGTGCGAGGCGGCATTCTGGATATTATCAGTGAAGGGGTAGGATTCCTTCGAAGTAATTACCAGATCGGTCCCGACGATGTATATGTTTCTCAGGCCCAGTTGCGACGGTATGACCTTCGGGCTGGTGATTTGATCATAGGGCACGTACGACCGCCAAGAGAATCGGAGAAACATTGGGGATTGTTAAAAGTTGAAAGTATCAATTGCATCCCTGCTGAAGATACACGAAAAAGAATAGATTTTGATCGCCTTACTCCAATTTTCCCGGACAAGAGATTTGACCTCGAAACGGATCGTGCCATTCTTTCCACACGCATGATCAATCTGATCTCCCCTATTGGAAGGGGGCAGCGTGGTTTGATAGTGTCTCCGCCAAAAGCAGGTAAGACCACTATTCTCAAACATATTGCTAATGCAATTGCAACTCAGTATCCGGACGTTCACTTGATCATGTCGATGATCGGAGAAAGGCCGGAAGAAGTGACAGATGTTGATCGAACCGTTGATGCAGAAGTTGTGGCTTCCACTTTTGATGAACCGGTCAGCTCCCATGTTCGTTCAGCAGAAATCGCTCTTGACCGTGCGAAACGGTTGGTGGAGATTGGCCGGGATGTGGTCATCCTGATGGATTCATTAACACGCCTGGCCCGTGCATATAACCTGGTGGTCAATCCATCTGGAAGAACTCTTTCAGGTGGTATGGATCCGAGCGCACTATATCCACCAAAACGATTTTTCGGTGCAGCCAGAAATCTGGAAGAGGGTGGTTCATTGACCATCATTGCTACTGCTTTAATTGATACCGGTTCAAGGTTAGACGATGTGGTCTATGAAGAATTTAAAGGTACTGGTAATATGGAGTTGCATCTTTCCCGGAAACTGCAGGAACGGCGTACCTTCCCGGCAATCGACCTGGAACGTTCCTCGACCCGTCGTGAAGATCTTCTCCTTGGACCCGATCTACTCCAAAGGGTATGGTTAATGCGGCGAATGTACATTCAAATGGTAGGACAGCCGCCTCAAGGTGCCGGGATGGATAATGCTGTCGCAACTGAGGCGATCATCCAACGGATGACTAAAACAAAAACAAACCAGGAATTCCTGGACAATTTAGTAGAGGATATGTGAAAAAGGATTTCAAAGGGAGCACAGAAAAAACTCCCATCTCATCTCGTTCTCCACGGGAAAAACTGCTCTCCACAATTTTGTGGGGGGTAGCAGGAGCCATGTTGATCTTCATGGTAACACTGGTGATCATTAATCCACCAGAATTACCAAAAGTTGCGACACCCACTTCCGTACCAACAAGCAAAGCGGTTGAGCCACTCAAAACACCGACCGATAGTTCTAAAGTGGTGGAAACTTCTTATTACCCGGTAAAGTCAGTTTCCCGGGCAACCAACCCACATACTGAAATTGCTGTTGCTGGTAGACAGGAAGCTGTAAAATATACAGTTGCTGAAGGCGATTCTCTCTTTGGTATTTCCAAACAATTTGATATAAAACCCGAGACAGTTTTCTGGGCAAATTATGATTCCCTCAATGGCAGCCCGGATATGATCGCTCCTGGGATTGATTTGATCATTCCTCCAGGTGATGGAGTGTATTATCTTTGGAAAGAAGGCGATACAGTCCAGGCGGTTGCAAATCAGTTTTTTGCCAGCACTTCTGATATATTGGAATCGCCAATTAATAAACTTGATCTGACTAATCCAGAGATCAAACCAGACACATATATTATGGTGCCTGGTGGTAAACGGGAAGCAATTCAATGGTTCCAGGGTCAAATTCCACGCGGTTCGGCAGGTACACTAGCCAAATTGTTCGGGGATGGAGGCTGTGATACCACTGCAGGTGGAGCATTTGGCGACGGATCATTCGGGTGGCCAATGGATGGTGCTGTTTTAATCGGAAATGATTATATAGGTGGTGTTCACCAGGGAATTGACCTGGGTTCACTATCCAGCGGTGGAATTGTTGCCGCTGATAGTGGTTTGGTAGTCTACGCTGGTTGGGCAAACGGAGGTTATGGTAATACTGTCATGATCGACCATGGCAATGGTTTCCAGACCCTGTATGCACACATGAGTGAAATATATGTTTCCTGTGGATCATCGGTTGGCCAGGGATCAGGGGTAGGAGTAGTTGGCAGCACTGGAAATTCCACAGGTCCCCATTTGCATTTTGAGATCAGGTACATGGGAATGAATGACAATCCCCATAATTACCTGCCATAGACCCGTAATATAATAATTGATAAAAAAGAGAGCTTGATTATTTTCCTCAAGCTCTCTTTTTAGTCATATTCAACAAATATTTCAACTTGATCGATAGGTGGACCAACACTATACAACCAAATTTGAAATGGCAGGATTCCTTCACTGCTCTTTTCAGTAAAAAGTTCCTGTCTACGGATACCTGCCGGTTTTCCTTCAGAATATCCTGAGGCTACGATAGCAACCTGTTTGCTTTTCGAATCACTAATCTTTACTTTGCCTTCGATTTTCGAGACTAATCCATCCGGGTCAATAATTATTTTTTGATCCAGGATCTCTATCTTCTCTTCAAGGTTCGATGGAGCTTGCCTGATCGCAGTATGAATTAATAGTGTTACCTGGTAGGGGTATGGGAATGGTGCATCAAATAAGGCGAATACAGGAATTTGATTTCCGGGAGGGAGCATATTTATCAGGGATGTAAACGACTTCTGCCAGGTTTGATTGGCTCCTTTTAAAACAAATTCACCTGTAATATACATTACTGCATCCGGTAAATCATTCCTTATTACTCCTATACACCATCCAGCTCCTTCACTTGCCGGATAACAGGCTAAATCTTTTATCGATAAAATTGCCGGTGTCGGGCTGCTCAGGTCTGGTGCAGGTGTCTTCTGAGTAGGGGGAATTATTAATTCCTGGTTTTCTTTCAAGAAATTCAGGTCCACTCCAGGGTTTGACGACTGCAGCATCTGTAAAGTTATACCAAATCTAAGCGCGATTGTTGATCCCAGCTCATCCTTCTTTACCTTATAAACCTGAGGTGGCGGAGTGGGAGTTGCTATCTCACTCTGAATATTCTCCTGTTGAGGAATGGTTGTCAATGATGGGGTAAGTGTTAAAAAAGGTGTTAGCAGGACGGGTTTGTTTGGGGTCATAGTTTCAGTTGTGACAGTTGCAACTGATGTGCAAGCAGCTAAAATACAGATACTCAGTGATATAGCTATGATCCTAATTATCAACCGAAATTCCATGTAAAAATTATACCAAAACCCAAATAGAAAAGGTCGTATTACTTGCCGTAGGTTAGTTGGTATGCTAGACTTAAATAATGCCGGATGATCCATTACTTCTTGAAGCTCAAGCTGCTATTGGCTTGCATGATAAGAAAAAAGCCCGCGAAATTCTACGCAGGTTGATTAAGGCAGATTCGCATAACATAGAATATTGGTTATGGCTTAGTGTAAGTGTGGATACACCCAGGGAAATCACTTATTGCCTGCAGGAAGCTTTAAAGATCGATCCAAACAATAAAATAGCAAAAAAAGGCTTGATCTATTATGGGGTCATAAAACCAGAACCTTTTCATGAAGATGATCTATTATCAAAAAAACGAGATTGGAAACAGGAATACATTCGAAAATTTGCTCCACCTCCACCCGAAAAAAAACCAGCACCAATAAAAAAACCAGTTTCCCCATTAATTTGGATAGGACTGGCTTTAGCCCTTGTAGTATCTGTTAGTTTGATCACTGGATTTCCCTGGACAATGTTAAAACGACAAGGGCCTGCCCTTATCATAAAACGGCCAACGCAAAAGCCTTCTGCAACCTATTTACCAACAAAAACACCTATCGGCTATGTGGCTCCAATTATTCCAACCCCAGAAGGCCCCATTCCCCTGTGGGATTTACTAGATGCCACGTATACACCCACCCCGTTATACATCAATACTCCACATTCATCTGAAGCATATCTGTTAGCCATGCGGGCATATGAGCGGAAAGACTTTGAATCATTCAGAAAATATATAGATCAAGCTATTGCCGCAGATCCGGACAATGCTGATTATTATTATTACCTGGCTGAAGCTGACAAACAACAAAACCGAAATAACCCCGCCATGTTGAATTATGAGAAGGCAATAAATATCAACCCAAAATTTGCGCCAGCATATCTTGGCCGGGCGAAGATGAATATTAAACTGAATCCAACCAGTAAATATATTAATGACATTAACCGGGCTATAGAAAATGACCCGACATATTCTGATGCATTCCTGGAACGTGCCAGGTACTATATTCGCCGACACCAATTATCTGAGGCACAGGCAGACCTTGAAATGGTCCTAAGGATCAACCCCAACACTCCTGTGGCACACGCTTTGCTGTCCGAAATATATCTTTCACAAAACGACCCTGGGGCAGCTCTAAAGGAAGCCCAGATCGCGAACGATATGGATGTGACGTTATTACAATCCTATCTGGCACTTGGATCTGCTTATATTGCCAATGGGGAGCCATCAAAGTCAATTGAATATTTGAAAATCTACACAGATTATGCACAATTAGATGCTCGTGCAAATGAGTTTTTGGGTGTGGCATATTGGGCGATCGGTGATGTGGATCAAACCATCGAGAGGATGAGTCAATCCATCCAATTGGATCCCAACAGCTTTACACCCTACTTATTGAGGGGATTAGCATACCAACAAATAAATAATCTCAGACCGGCATTTGAGGACCTGACCGAAGCGCTGCAGATTAATGATAATTCGTTCATTGCCGTTTTCAATCGTGCAAAAGTATCACTAAGCCTTGGAAGAAATACAGATGCATATAATCAGTTTTTACGCGCCGAAAATTTACGTGACGATCCGGATTTGGAAGCGGAAGTGATCTATTATCAGGCAAAATCAGCCATGGCAATGGGTGATAGGATTAAAATTCTGGATGCATGGAAAAAACTATTGGCTTTACCAGACGAGAAAGTTCCGCAAGCTTGGGTCGATGAGGCGAAATCATACCTTTATCCTTGCAAGGGATCCAAATGTCCAACTTTCACACCATCACCTACATTACTACCAACAGCCTGCCTGACTACTTTTTGTCCGACAAGCATTCCACCCATGGCTACCCTGACTGTTACACCTACTCCTACACTAACAGTCACTGCTACGCCATAACTATCAAGATTCCTTCAAATTTTCCGAAATTAAATCAAGTTATAATTCACATTTAGCGTACCAAAATCCTTCATGAGGTGTAGTGGTTGAGAACAAGTGAAGTTAACCCTTTTATGTCCATTCAATGGAAATCGATATTACGTAATTCCGTAATTGAAATATTAGGCGAAAAACAGGCTGCTGAACTGTATAATTCCCAATTTTCTCCCAATCCAACCATTGGGGAGATACATTCCCGGCTTGGAGAAATGCTGGGGAATCTATCTGCCCTGGGTGTAGAACGACGGATAGGTCAGGCAGGTTTTCGATACTTTCTCGGTCAAATGGGTGATGAACTTGGTCTATTCCTACCTACATTGAAATTATTGCCTACCAGACAAAAAACGATAAAAGGATTTGGCATATTAACAGATTTCTACCAAAATGTGAATAATGAGAAAGTTGTATTCACAGAAACCGATACAGAATATCGCCTAATTATTAAAAAAGAAGCCGATAAATACTCAAAACAATACCACGGATGCCATTTCCTGATGGGATTTATTCAAGAGTATATGGTGTGGGTTGGCAGTGGAAGAAATTTTCTGGTCATGGAAAGTGAATGTAGATCAAATGGGCATAATAGTTGCATTTATAATATCAGCAAGATTCCATTCGATTGAATAATGAAAAAATCGAAGGATATTAATGGAAAAATGGGGCGATATGCAGAAAGTACTCATCGCAGAGGATGAAAGAGATATTCGAGAATTGGTCGGCTTCACGTTAAAATTGGCCGGACTTGAAACAGTCTTTGCCGCTAATGGGGTTGAAGCAATAAACCGGGCAAAAGAAGAGCTGCCAGACCTAATCCTGATGGATCTGCATATGCCTGGAATGGAAGGGGATGAAGCAGCCCGACAGATCGCGTTAGATCCATCAACAAAAAATATTCCAATTATTTTTTTAACAGCAAGAGATCAGGATTTAGAGATTTCGGGTCAAATTGGCCAGGGAGTTAATTTTATTGCCAAGCCGTTCGCCATTGAATCACTAACACGGAAAGTAAAAGAAGCGTTGGCAAATAACCAAAAGTAATTGGTTTCCTAATTTCAAAATAATCATAGTTTTGCGGGAAAAGTTATACGTTATTTGACAGGTAGTCATTAAAGAATTATTATTGTTTTAACGTACCGGGGAGCCTGAATCGCCAGGCTGAGAGGAAAGTGCAAAACTTTCGACCCTATGAACCTGATCCGGGTAATGCCGGCGGAGGGAGATCCAGATACCATAAACCGTCAACCTCCCCGGTCAGGGGAGGTTTTTAATGGATGTTCTTAATACTTACATTTTTCTAAATGGTGATTTTTATATGGACAAATCACCTTTTCAGTTTCCTTCTGCTGGCGGTTTTAATATTGCTGTCGACGGGGGGATAAGGCATCTCAGGGAAAGCAATTTGATCCCGGATATCCTAATAGGAGATCTTGACTCCGTATCCGAGCAAGATCTGGCGTGGTGCAAGAACCTGCAAATCGAAATTCACCAATATCCGAAAGAAAAGGATCAGACTGACTTTGAATTAGCCCTGGATTATGCCTTGAAGAAGAACGGGGACAAAATCATTGTCTTTGGCGCTTTAGGTGGAAGGATCGATCACACTCTGGCAAATATCGGTTTACTTGGCAATCCTGATTATGCAGACAGGGATATAAGAATATTTTCCAATAACGAAGATATATATTTTTTGCACTCACCAACCACCATCAAAGGAAATATTGGGGATATCATCTCATTAATTCCCTGGGGAGGACCAGTGTTGGGGGTGACGACAATCGGCTTACAATATCCACTGAGTGATGAAGATCTTTTACCTGACCGGTCAAGGGGAATTAGTAATGTGATGTCCTCCAACGAAGCAATCATTCAATTCAAGAAAGGAAATCTATTATGCGTGCAACAGCTTTTGTAATCATGATCATCTTTTCCATGATTGGCAGTGCCTGCGGAGTCGGCACAATAACACCTTCCAGTCAAGCTGGAGTACCGCAAAATTTAAGAGTTTTGGTCCATGATTCGTTTGCAATCAATGCCACACTTGTCGAAGGGTTTGAGAAGGCACAGAATGTAAAATTGGAATTTATAAAAGCTGGTGATGCGGGTTCTGTTTTAAATAAAGCTTTGCTCACGAAAGATAACCCACTGGCTGATGTAATTTACGGTTTTGATAATTCATTCCTTTCACGAGCACTTGAGAATGATCTGTTGGAGGTATATGCACCTGCGGCTTTGGCTGACATTCCTGTGCAGTACCAGATGGATAAAACAAATCACGCCATTCCTGTGGATTTTGGAGATGTATGCATCAACTATGATAAGGGATATTTTTCGGATCATAGTCTGGCAATTCCACAATCCCTGGGGGATCTGTTAAAACCGGAATATAAAGGATTACTGGTGATGGAAAACCCTACCACCTCTTCACCCGGGTTGGCCTTTCTATTGGCTACAATAGCCAAATACGGAACAGAAAATTATCTTGATTACTGGATAAAGTTAAAAGCCAACGGGTTGGTGGTGGTCAATGACTGGGAAACAGCCTATTACACAAATTTCAGCGCATCCAGCGGAAAAGGCCCTCAGCCGATGGTTGTTTCTTATGGTACCAGCCCGGCAGCTGAAGTTGTTTTTGCGTCAACCCCGATCGATATTTCTCCCACAGCTTCATTGACAGGTGACGACATGTGTTTTAGGCAGGTGGAATTTATAGGAATTCTTAAAGGGACTCAAAAACGGGATCTGGCAGAAAAATTCATCGATTTTATGTTGAGCATACCGGTACAGGAAGATATTCCTCTGCAAATGTTTGTTTTTCCTGCGAACTTAAAAGCCACCCTTCCGGAAGTATTTGTGAAAAATATCCAAATTCCTGAGAAACCGGCAACAGTGGGAATAGACGAGATCAACCAAAACCGTGAGAAATGGCTGGCCGATTGGACAACCGCGATCCTTCGATGATCAATTCCAAGCATGTGTTACCCAAATCCCGGTTTTGGCAAAGCCAATTTCCGGGATGGTTCATTGTTGCAATTATTCCGGTGTTTTTTCTGATCCTGTTTTACATTCTTCCAGTGTATGAGATCTTTCATAAAAGCTTGTCTGGCATGGCGTTGCATGAATCCAGTTCACAGATATGGAGTATTGTTTCGAAATCTTTAGGGTTTACTGTGTGGCAGGCATTGCTTTCTACAGTCCTTACTTTAATGCTTGGATTACCCGCAGCCTATGTTCTTTATAAAGTTCAATTTCGAGGCCGAAGTATTATCCGGACGATAACAGCCATTCCCTTCATCCTGCCGACAGTCGTTGTTGCAGCAGGAATTAATGCTCTAATCGGTCCACGTGGTTGGATAAACCTTCTGGTGCAAGAGTTCCTAAACTTGAGTACCCCTCCCATTCACATAATGGGAACCCTTTCTGCCATCCTCATTGCCCATGTATTTTATAATCTTACGATCGTCATTCGTCTTGTGGGAAGTGCCTGGAGCGGACTTAATCCAAGGTTGGAAGCTGCTGCAAATACGTTGGGGGCTAACCCATTCAGGACTTTCTGGTTTATTACCCTGCCTTTATTGAGACCCGTGATTGCAGCAGCGGTGATCCTGGTTTTCCTTTTCGATTTCACCAGCTTTGGAGTAATACTTTTATTGGGTGGCCCAGGATTTGCCACTCTGGAGGTGGAAGTATTTACTCAAGCAATGGCTCTTTTTAATTTACCCCTTGCCTCCATTCTGGCATTTATACAGTTGATTTGCACATTAATATTAACTTTGGTGTACCAATATTTTTCATCAAGACCGATACCTTTGGTCCCGGCAGCTGAAAAAGCCAATTCTGCGCCGCCCGCGAAGATGCGTCAAAAGGTATTTGTTGCGGTGGTAGTCATCATTCTACTGCTGCTCATACTTACTCCACTGGTTTCTCTGGTCGCAAGATCCTTTATCAGGGTGGATGCTGATAGAGGAGAGCGGGTTGGCATATCAAGCGGTTTTACTCTGGATTATTATCAGGCATTATCGATCAATCCACGTCAGGATTATTTCTATATTCCCCCAATTACTGCGATCTGGAATTCGGTGAAATACGGGGTGATTACCGCCTTCTTAAGTCTCATACTCGGATTAATGATCGTTTATGGATTTAAACGCAATAAGACCCATCATGGTATTTTCGACACATTATTAATGATACCGTTGGGAACCTCTGCAGTAACACTAGGGCTTGGATATATTATTTTCTTTAATAAACCCCCATTCCTGTGGGGTGCATCTCAATGGCTTATTCCCATGGCACATACTTTAGTTGCGTTGCCTTTTGTTGTCAGAGGATTGATTCCGGCTGTAGGTTCCATTCCTGTGTCTTACCGGCAAAGTGCAGCGATATTGGGAGCTTCTCCCTGGAAAGTGATCCGGTCAATAGATCTGCCGATTATCAGAAACGCTTTGATCTCCAGCCTGGTTTTCTCATTTACGATTTCTCTGGGAGAATTTGGAGCAACATCGTTTTTATCAAGGCCAGACTTTCCAACCATCCCCATTGCAATCTTCCGGTTTTTATCGCAGCCGGGAGGATTGAATTATGGTCAGGCAATGGCCATGAGTACCATCCTGATGCTGGTATGTGCATTAGGCATTGTTTTCATTGAAAAAACAATATTTACAATTCCAGATACGGTGAGTTAATGAATGGACTAACGATCAGCAAGATTTATAAGATGTATGATAACAAACCATTATTATCAGGGTTGGATCTGAATGTCCTTCCTGATGAGACGGTCTGTCTGTCTGGGGGCATCCGGTAGTGGGAAGAGTACACTTTTACGAATAATTGCAGGATTGGAAAAACCCGAATCAGGTTCTGTTTACTGGAACGATGAAGACCTCTCGGATGTCCCGGCATATAAACGAAAATTCGGATTTATGTTCCAGGATTATGCACTTTTTCCGCATTTATCAGTGGAACAAAATATTGCATTTGGTATGAATACCAAGGAGTTATCAAAAAAGGAAATTCGCTCCAGTTAGTCGATACGTTAAATCGGTTCAATTTACCCGGTTACGAGCACCGAAGGGTCCAAGAGTTATCCGGAGGTGAGCAGCAACGGGTGGCACTTGCCCGCACTCTGGCTTCCCGTCCGCGGTTGCTTTTATTGGACGAACCCCTGGCAGCCCTCGATCGAAATCTTCGAAAACAACTGCTGCAAGAAATACGGGATGTTTTACACGAATATGGCACACCTGCCATTTATGTGACCCACGACCAGGAGGAAGCTTTTACGATCGGTGATCGAATATCCATTCTCGAGGGTGGAGAATTCCTCCAAACAGGAACACCGGAAGATGTTTATAATTATCCTTCGACCCGGCAAGTGGCAAATTTTCTGGGGTTGACGAACCAGCTCCCCGGAAAAGTGATTGGATCCACATCCCCGGTAGTGGAAACATCCATTGGTCATTTTGGAATTGATCCATTAATATTGAGACGGTCCTCTATCCAGGAATCAGGTAATGTTTTTATCGTCCTGAGAAAAGCAATTGGGTCAAAATTAACTGAAAACCAAAAGGTAAATAATGCTTTCATTGTGAAGGTCGACGATGTGCAATTTAGCGAAAATGGTTATAAAACGACCGTTGAAACAAATAGGGTGAAAATGAATTTTCTATTCGAAGAACAATTCCAAAAAGGTGAAATGATACAATTGACGATTGAACCGGCAAATATCAGTATTGTGCAGGAGTAATGTCCCTTGGATTCGATCACCATATATAAGTTGGACCATCATGGTCATGCAGTCTGGAATTATCCCGGACGTGTCATTCTGCGCGACCCGGAGAAAGTAGTCGTCGAAGCCAGTTTCACAAAAAATGATTTTGTTTTTAATGGAATGATGTTAAAAAAGGATGATCTGTTTCTTGAAGCTTATTATCGGAACAAATGGTATAACATCTATGAAATATATGATCGTGATGATGGATTGCTTAAAGGTTGGTACTGCAATATCACCCGGCCGCCCGAAATAAACCGTTGGAAGATATCCTACCAGGACTTGGGTTTGGACCTATTGGTCCATTATCGCGGGGAATCCATTTTGCTGGATGAGGATGAATTTAAAGAAATGGGTTTGGCAGCTGACGAACATGAAAGCGCGTGGAATGCAGTAAGGGAAGTACAGAGGATTTTATCGGATCAAAAGTTTAGGTTGAAGAAAAACTAATCCACAAGTGGTGAATATCCTGGAGGAAACATGAAGGTACTCATCGGCGTAGAGAATAACAATGAAGGACGGTCTGTTGCCTGGTCACTGGAGCATTTTGGTTGTTTTGCCCTCGGTCCGGATGGTCAATCCGCTGTTATAGCAATGGCCAGAGCAATACCTGAGTATATCGAATGGATGCAATCTCATACTAAAACTCCCTGGTTTTCGCCGGAAGAGATTGACATCAAACTGGTGGATGTCTTTGACGATTATTTTATTGATAAGCAATTTAACCAGGTGACAGAGGGAGGGAGATTGATCAAGGCATGGTTCAAGAACGATTGGAAGCCACTTACACAGGTCGACGTTGAACATGTATTGCAAATTATCTCCTGGACCAGGCAGGAATTGGTCGAAACGGTTTCCAAAATTGATGATTACACCATGGATAAAACCATTGTTGAAGGTGAGTGGACCATTCGGGAGATCATTGCCCATATTGGACGGTCTGAATGGTGGCTGCTGGACCGGCTTGGAAGGACTCATCCACAAGATCAGCTTTCGGATGATGCTTTCGAACGGTTATTGGATGAAAGGGGCAACCTGGCTCAAGTTCTACCCGATTTTATTGATCTGAACCAGGTGGTGGGAAAAGATGGAGAGATATGGAGCCCGCGTAAAGTAGTACGCAGGGTTTGCTGGCATGAAAGAGACCATACCAGTCAGATCAAACGATTATTAGCCGCTACTTAAAAAAGGTAAGGTTGTTTCTTATATCTACAATGATTCTCAGGGATAATCCGCTATGATCCTGTTAAATTTTGGACAAAAACTACGTGAAATTCAATTTGAACAATTCACTTCGCTTACTTCGTTAAAGATCACGGAGCAGATTATGCTCCCGATCGAGACCTCAACCGAAGAAGATTTCCATAAAAGATTAAACTCAATGTTTGCAAAAGTGAAACTAACTGATGAAGAACTTCAACGGGAGAGATACGTCATTGTGCCACCACCTCATTCAGTTGTCGCTATAAAAGTAATTGGAGATCTGTACCAAAGGACAAAATTATTTCCATACGTCATACAGACAGCATCCTCAGTGTTTGGGATGAGTTCAGGACCGCTGGTTGTGGATGTACTGGATTTGGAAAAATTGTTTAGTGCTTAAGGTAACAGAAAAAATCGACCTGCGTAATCTCTTATTACTTTTGGGTTGGTTTTCCCGGTTTATGGACAATCCATACTGCGGCAATAAACAGTAAACACCCGATCAAAGATCCCAGAGTATTTAAGATCACATCATTTATATCCACTGTTCTGTATGGTCCAAAGAACAATGACATAATGAATTGCGATGTTTCAATAACCAGACCACTGGCTAAGAAAACCCAGATGATGGTTTTCCAATTGAGTTTAACAAAGAAGTTTATTAGAATACCAAATGGAATCGTTAAAAGAATGTTATTTATATAATCAATAAGCAGGATTTTTCCGTTATACCAATTTAAATTATGGAATGGTATCCAATTTATTCTTGAAAGAACCAATCCTAACTGATCAAGTGGTTTTAAAGTAAGAAAATCTCCATTATAAGGAATTGGGAAAATTGTCAGGCCACCAACTAGAAGGAGATACACCCACATCATTGAATAGATGAGCAGGCGGGACGCTTGTTTTCCTGCCACCCTGGATATTACAAGAATGGGGATAAGAAACACCAGGCCAATAAAAAATAGATATGGAAAGAAATGGATCATCATTAAGCCGTTTGTTTCCGAGTGAAAATTGAGCTGAATTATTCAACTCCCTAACTCAGGAAATTGTTGAAGGTTGTCTGCCTTAGTTTGAAGCTAGAAAATCAAGTGCATATTGAGCGTCCACGTATCGTTCATTCAAATTGAATGCTTTCATGAATTCTGAATGGGCAGCCTCTTTATCTCCCAGCCGATAGTGTGCCCAACCCATCCAGAGTCGTGCCTCCTCAGAATTGGGAGTGACATTAATGGCATCTTTGGCTAATGCCTGTAGATCATCTGTCCGAAGCGAGTTGAAATAGGCCAGGAATGGACCAAATTGATATCTGAGCATTCTCTGGGGTAAGCCTAAACTCCTGGCTTTATCATACGCTGTGGCTGCTTCACCGTAGCGATCAAAATATACAAAATTAGAACCCAGGTTAAACCAGTTATATGCGTTTGAAGGTTCCCGATTCGTGGCTTTGAGTGCATCATCCAATGCACGCTGCCTGTTTTTATCCACATCCCAGTCATCTCCCAGGATCGACTTTACTATATCTTCTTTATCGGGGGGGTAGATCATAATAAAAACATGGTTGAATGACTGCCAATTCTTTTCCAGTTCGTTATAACCAACCACCATGTCTGGACCATAGTAAGTATCCTGGACAATAAATGACTGAGTTGCGTTGTTATATCCATTGATAAATAGATAATGACCCGCCCAAAGATCATCTGTCGGCCAGTATTTTTTGTCAGAATGGAATGACTCCTCGATCATGACCGGTATTCCATTGGCGATTAGGGTTTTTAGGATGTTTGTATTTCCTCCGACCCTGTATTCAATATTCAACCAACCGGCATAATTCCTGACGAAATATACGAGTTCTTCCACATTCACGTTACGATCCTCAGGCTTGGGTTTTAATACATCAGCTACACTCTGCTGATTGCCATCCCAACCGTAATATCTTAAGTATTCAGACAAAGAGGCAGGTCCACAATTATTCATCGTCTGCTGCTCAAATTCAGGGGCTTGAAGAGATGTGGATGCGGGTAACGCAGTGGGTGTAGCAGTTGGCGGCAGCGGTGTTGGCGATATAAGCGGCGTGGATGTTGGTGTAAATAAATTCGCAGGTTCCGGAGTCCTCGTTGCGAAATCTTGAGGAGCATTTACTGGTGTAGAAACAGCATGAATCGGATTCAATACCCCGCGCATATATATTGAAGCCAGCTCAACCCGCCAGCTAAGGCGTTCATGAATTGGGGGAATAAAATACATGATGATGATCATCGCTAATGCAGAGATCATCCCGGAAAGTACTTGAAACCATTTTTTATGCAACATGCGCGTAATTGTACCATGCCAAAAAACGGGAAATCTTCAAATCAGATAAATTTGGTATGATTTCCTTCTGTTATAATGTACGCCATGAAATATCATATTTGGACCGAAGGCTGCCAGATGAATGTGGCAGATTCCCACAGGGTATCATCTGCCCTGGAACAGTTGGGATATGACTCTGTTCGTTCACCTGAAGAAGCAGATGTGATCGTTTTAAACACCTGCGTGGTCCGGCAATCAGCCGAAAACAAAGCGTATGGAAGACTAACTTCCATCAGGCCGCTAAAAAGTCTAAATCCGAATTTGGTGATCAACCTGATGGGCTGCCTGGTTGGTGTGAAGAGCAATCCGGTTTTACAAAAGAAGTTCCCTTATGTGGATGTGTTTTCACCACCATCAGATCCGGGACCACTAATAGAGTATTTACAGCAAAAAAATCATCAAAAAACAATTGACCAGGAAACTTCAGATCGATTTGCGATCATGGACGAAGAGTACCCGATGCCCGGGTACGACCACTCTGACCAGGTAACTGCATTCCTGCCTGTAGTTATGGGTTGTTCCCATGCCTGTACATATTGTGTGATCCCTTACAAAAGAGGTGTGGAAGAGAGCCGTCCATTTGACCAGGTTCTACATGAGGCAAAAAATCTGGTGGCTAACGGTGTAAAAGAGATCACCCTGTTGGGGCAGATCGTGGACCGTTATGGCAAAGATCTACCACAAGGGCAAGACCTCCCGGCGCTTTTGCGCGATATGCATGAGCTCGAAGGGTTGGAGAGGATCCGTTTCCTGACTTCTCATCCTAACTGGATGACAGATGAATTATTGGATACGGTTGCCGGTCTCCCTAAAATTTGTCCACATATTGAAGTACCGGTCCAATCTGGTGATGATGATGTATTACATAACATGCACCGTGGGTACACCACTGAGGATTACCGGCGTTTGATCCGGCGGATTCGAGAGAAGATTCCTGATGTATCCATAGCTACGGATATCATTGTAGGTTTCCCGGGGGAAACAGAAAAGCAATTCCAGAACACATATGACCTTCTGGAAGAATTACGGTTGGATGTGATCCACCTTGCCAGGTATTCTCCACGACCAAATACGGTTGCAACCCGTCAAATGCGCGACGATGTTCCGGAAAAAGAAAAGATGCGCCGTTTTAGGTTGTTGGAAGAACAACAGGAGCGTATTGTCACTGAGATACATGCGGCATACCTGAACCGGATTGTGCCGGTATTGTTCGAAGAAAAAGTGAAGAACCGCTGGAAGGGAAGAACAGAAACAAATAAGCTTGTCTTTGTTGAAACCGGATCAGAATTACATGGCAAACTTCTCCCGGTGAACATTATCAGGACAGGCCCATGGTCCATGCTCGGACAACTTGAAAACTAACCTGATGAAGAAAAATAGAATTCGGACGATAGCCATCGGGATATTTCTTCACGAGCAGCGAATGCTGGTATTTGAAGGTTTTGACCAGGTAAAGAACAAATCATTCTTTCGTCCGCTGGGTGGGGGAATTAAGTTTGGAGAATCTGGCGCGGAAGCATTACAGCGTGAAATTGAAGAAGAGATCGGATATCAGATCGAGGATATCCATTACCTCGGTTTGATCGAGAGCAGGTTTATGCTCAGGGGAGAGCCAGGCCACGAAATAGTCCTGGTTTATTCGGGTAGATTTACCAATGATGAAATATATTCCAAATTGAATTTTCTGGGTCACGAAGATGATGGTTCTGAGATCAATGTAAAGTGGGTGGAGATTTCGTATTTTAAAGAAAATCCTGGTTTATTAGTCCCCCCAGAATTGATGGATTTCATTACAAAAATTCCAGAATAATCGCCAAAAAAATCAACAATATAGAGTTGGTTTTGAAATATGCGCATAGGTCATTTAATGGACAATTTAGGCAATCCGGTTTTGAAGGATGGCATACTTCCCTGCCCAACCGGATGATATTCAAGTGTGCAGCATAATATGCGGCTGGAGGAAACGCGTTTTCAAGGTAAACGTGGGCTGTTGTAACGTCGATATTTATCGGACGCAAACCCAACCGGCCTGTAACACGGTAAATGTGTGTGTCAACAGGGAAAGCAGGCATATCCAGCGAAAACTGCAGCACGATGGCAGCAGTCTTTGGTCCGACCCCTTTGAATTTCAACAACCATTGCCTGGCTTCGTCACGAGGCATCTCTTTCAGGAAATCCAGATTCAATTCACCACGTTCGTGGTGAATATCACCTAATACCTTTTGAATGCGGGGACCTTTTTGATTGGCCAATCCGGCAATCTTGATTGCATCAATTACCATTCCAGGCTCAGCCGTTTCGACCTCTTCCCATGTTGTAAATCGCTGTTTTAGTGAAGTGAATGCCCGGTCCCTGTTTATATCATTTGTATTCTGTGAGAGGATCGTAGAGACCAGTTCATCCACCGGGTTAAGTGCCAGGCGCCACTGCGGATCACCGAAATGGGCCAATAATCTTCGATGAATTTCAATAGCAAAATCCTGGTTATCTGGATTGGCACTATTCATTTTATTGAAAAACTCGGTCTGTATTCACCGATCTGTAATTTTGCGAAATTGTAAATTTTCCGTGGACCGAACTTCCGTAAAGCCTCACACTCTGCAGAGGTAAGAGCACCAAGCTGCCTTAAGATTTCCAAAGACACTAGCGGGCGGGCGCGTTCTTCAGCGTCGCCATCAGCAATTTTCAAAGCGATTCCCAGACCCGGTGAGCCCGGTTCGATCGCACCCGGCATCACTCCGAGGCATTGATACCCTTCAGCCCCGGCTTTGGAAACAATTTTATGGTTGGAGAGACCCATTACGAGGGTGTCAAATTTTCCGGGCCCGGCGATCATATTGGGATGATTTCTCATTGCAGCGGTCAGGCGTTCGCAGGCAGATGCACGTGCGGTAGGAAGATGATCAGGCTGGCATAATTTAGCGAAAGCATGGGCAGCATTCTTCAGTGGAACCGCAAAATTTGGCGCTGAGCAACCATCAATCCCGATCACAATGCTTTCTTCTGAAGTAGCAGTCATTTCAGAGAATGATTTCAATATTGCCTGTTGGACAGGGTTATTCATGGATAAATAATTATCGGTTTCAGCCCCGATCATGCGGGCATACCCCAGCATCCCGGTATGCTTCCCTGAACACATATGCCGAATGGGTGTCGGTTTTTCACCCCTTTTGTTCATTTCTATCCATGTTTCATTATTTTGCGGGGTGTGGGTGCCGCATTGCAGCATTTTTTCGTCAAGCCCCATTTTCTGGTGCATTCTGGTGATGATACTTACATGCTCATTTGTGCCGGTATGTGATGCACAAAAGGCTGAAATTTCCTCATCAGTTAATCCGTAATATTCATCACCCTTGTTTTCCATGAATGGGATTGCCTGGAAAGGTTTGGCAGAAGACCGTAAATATGTGATCGATTCCGGATCTCCCCAACCTGCCAATAAGTCACCCTGATTATTAACAACTGCAAACGCGCCATAATGGATGGATTCCACCAGATCTCCACGAGTGGCTTCGAATATTGGTTTATATTCAATTGATCTCATAACGGGAATTACTCCTCAGGTTCAACAATGGATGTCCGGAAGCTGCGTGTGTATAAATGATTTAATCCCCAGCGCAGCCTTTGCATATATTGGCTCGTTTTTTCTGAAGAAAAAGTAAAAGTGCTCAGCAATTCTGGAAGCATATTTTCTATTTCAACAACCGGATCAGGGCTATTTTTTAGATATTCCACCTGTTTCTTTATTTCTGTGAGGAATATAATTTGGCGCCGAATGTCCTCATAGGTAACCAACCCATTACGCCCGCCAACGAAAAAGAATTCGCGGTATGGAGGTGTCAGCAATAATTGAAGATTATCCATCCAGTCATCCAGAGCAGCATAGCTTAAGAAAGGCGGCTGATGATTGACAACCAGGTCCCCAAGAAAAATCACCTTATCTTCAGGGAGAACCACCCAAATTGAACCGGAATTCGGACCAGATCGAGTTTCGAGGAGTATCGGTTTACTTCCCCAATAAATATTCATACTATCAGTAAAGGATATTTCAGGAGGATTCCAGCGAATGCTGCCCAGATTGGACGCCTGTTCCCATTCTGAACCTGTCTCTGAACCTTGAGCCTTGAATGTATTTGGCCGGTTTCTGAATACCTGAGCCATATTCTCATGACCAACCACGGTGCATTCCATGGAACGGACACCCAGGGTGCGGTCCGGGTGAGCGTCTAAATTAATTAATAGGCGGTCAATTCCACCGCCCAAATTTAATAAAGTCGAACGCCATAGACGTGTGTCATCCAACTTGAGTGGTGCATCAATTAAGATTAATCCGTGTGGGGCGTTGATCGCACCGAGGGTTGTTCCAGAATAGGATGTTTCAATAAAGATATCCTGAGAAATTTCCTGCATCACTTCTCCATCGATCAGTTGTCCAAATCTTTTGATTTGTTCATAGTTGTTTTAATTGGCAAGCTGAAGAAAAAACAACTGCCTTTTCCTTGAGTACTTTCCACCCAAATATTACCACCATGACCGGCAACTGCCAAACGGCAAAAAGCTAATCCCAACCCCATACCTTTTGCAGAACCATTCATCTTTAAGCGAGAAAATTTATCAAATACTCTTTCCTGATCTTCCTTTGGAATACCTGGTCCATCATCCATAACCCAGAATTGAATGGATCCATCATCGGTCTTTGCCCCAATTTCAATATTAGCTGAAATAGATGAAAACTTTGACGCATTTTCCGCGAGGTTTACAAAAACCCGACGGATCATATCCGGATCCACACGAATAGTATCCAGATTTTCTTGAATCTTCAGAGCCAATTGCTGAGATTTTGATTCAAGCGTCGGCTGAATGATATCAACTACCTCTTTGATCAATGTGCTCGGGTTGACATCTTTTAAGTTGACGATCGATTGTCCTGCTTCAAGCCGATAGGTGTCAAGTAGTGAATTGAGCAATCTCTGGATCCGGTCGGAAGACCTCATGGCAATATTCAGCAAGCTTGCTGTGGTCTCATCATTTTCTCCGTTCTCGAGTGATGAGAGTATATCCAAACTGGCTGTGACATTAGCCAGGGGCGACCTGAGATCATGATATATCATCGCTATCAAGTCATTACGCAGGGAATCAAGATCCACTCTTTCAGAAATATCCCTCAATATCCATTGAATACTATTTGCCCCATAATATTCGATTCTCCTGGCATACACCTGCACGGGAATTTCCCGTCCATCCTGGGTGCGGATATCGGATTCATAAGTAATGGCTCCGGTAGAAGGCAAGTTATTATAGTTTTCGCCAAGTTTTTCACTATTTAGGTTATGAACTTCTTGAATATTTTTATCCTGCAATTGGGCAGAATTATATTTTGTAACTCTATTGGACTGCCGGTTGGCTTCAATGATTTTTCCATCGAGGTTGGTTATAAGGATTGGATCGATATTGTCTTCGAATAATTCCATATACCTTAGATTGGTAGCCTGTATTTGTTCAAATAATTGCGCATT
Source organism: uncultured Chloroflexia bacterium (assembly GCA_963757065.1). Classification (GTDB taxonomy): domain Bacteria; phylum Chloroflexota; class Anaerolineae; order Anaerolineales; family Anaerolineaceae; genus PNON01. The sequence continues at coordinate 422,890 of CAVWQC010000007.1, forward strand.
CCGCACAGCTGTTCCAGCCAGACTGCCAAAAGCATTTAATAAGATCAGAGATTCCTGCTCGAATCCTTCAGATTTTGGATTGATCGCCTCAAGTACGCCAATAATTTTTGATTCAGCTCTTAGCGGGGCACAGGCGAAGGATTCAATTGAAAAACCAGGAATTCGGTCTGCATCTTCAAGAAAGGCTTCATTTGCAATAATCGCTTTGCCATCAATAGCCACCCGACCAGCAATTCCTTTTCCTAATGGAATACGGGTTCCAACTAACTTAACTGCGTTCTCACCGGTTGCAGCCCGGATCTCAAGTTCTTTGATAGCTGGATCCACCAACCCTAATGCCACCACTTCGACTTGAAGTGCTTCTTTGGTATGTTCAAGCAGCCGCTGCAGTACTTCGTTCAAATGCAACGATGAGTTAATTGCGATAGCATTATCGATCAAGGCAGTCATTACTCTGGCACGTTTATCACTTTCCGCGTACAAACGTGCATTCAATGAAGCGATACCAGCAATATCCCCAATGGATTGAAGCAGGCTCATATGATCAGGATTAAAGAAGCCAATTTGCGGGTGAACTACAGTTAGAACTCCTACAAGCTTCTGGTGAGCTAATAACGGTACACAAAGCGCGCTTTTTGACCCACTTCGATTGGTTTCATCATCCGGTCGTCGCAGCCAGCGTGTATCCTGCCTTGTATCGTTCACAAGGACAGCTTTATGATGCCTGACAACCCAGCCAGCCATTCCTTTTTCAACGGTTTCACGCAATTGCTGAACAGTATGGGTATAAATTTTCTCGCCATAAATAATGGCAGCATCAACCGGCCTACCACTCTCATTTAAGATAACGATACTTCCACGTTCAGCTCCGACATTGCGGATCGAGAGCGTTAGAATCTTCTTAAGAAGAGGATGAAGTTCTATCTCATTAGCCAATTCTCTGCTAATGCTGTAAAGTAATTCGAGGGAGGTTTTAGGATTATTCTCTACCATAAGATTCTTAGATTATAGATACTTTACATCATTTTTCATAATAAGGAAAATGGTTTAATCGATGTCTTTTTGAAATATTCGGTCCAAAACATTTCTCGCTCCATTTATTTGCTAGAAGGAAGTCATGATAGGTAAAATTTCAGAAGACTTAATTGGTTTGCTATTCCGATCGACATATCATTCCTCATTTTCTCGTTGGATCGTATCCGGTTGAGGAGTCATTGGGTATTTACGGATCGCTTCACATCGTTCACAATCGTCGCGGTTGCACAGGAAGGATAACGGATCATCTGCAATTGCTGTTTTTACTGCATGAATTAGAAAGTTTAATGGGATCGCCTGGATCAAGCAGTTTTCAAGTGTAACCTTTCTGGTGACACTTTCAAGCATAGGTGCGATTGCATTAAAACCATCAGAACAACCTGGAAATCCGGGGCATTCGACAATTCCGTTATTAGTTAATGCCCAACGCACGAATTGCCGTCTGCCCGCCAATTTTTCTGCATAATGAATGGATGTATTGACGGTGTGATCCACACCTAGTAATACAATCCATCCCTTGGAGTTGCTTAGTTGTTCTATTGGTGCAAAAGGATCCAATAATGATTGAGCGTGAATGGCCTGGTCCATATTCATAGCGGCAAAAGATAATATTGGGTGGGATGATCTGGACACATTTGGAATAGTTCGAAATCTCTCCGCAAGTACTCCAATAAGGGGGTCAACCGGCATTCCGGGATTATAGAATTCTGCCATCAGGTTCAGATCAGCACTGGACCCATAGGTCATTCCATTATCTGGAGGGCCATCATTTGGGATGATCATTGTTTTAAAAGTGAAAGATGGAAACATCACCTGGTGAGACATTGTGGATAATGCACCAAGAATAGTCTCAGAGCCACCTTTTACTTCTCCAAAAGAAGAGAGCGATCCATGCACTATAACCGGGGAATCATAAGGTATTTGTAAATTTACAAATGCAGTAGCAATTTCCCGGTATGAAAACATATCTTCCTTCCCTGGAATACAGTAAAGGATAATTAATTTCTAATGATTAAATACTAACAAGGTATTATAGTATTGAATACTCATTTATATATTATGCATTTATTACAAGTTAACTAATGACAAACTGGCAGTTCTAACGACGAATTATGAGAATTCAAAATTAATCCGAGGTAAGGGGAAGGATCGAGCGTGTTTTGTATATTCAATTCATTCAGGTATTTTCCCTGGCCATCATCCTTTACAATCGAAAAATGCAGATGAACACCAACCGGGTTTTGTGGATCACCTGAATAATTACCCTGATAACCAAGTAACTGCCCTGCTTCTATGAATTTTTCTGTTGTGCCTGGAGGAAATTCGGCGGTTATAAAAGATCGTCCATTTTGATCCGCAAGATGTGTATAGTAAATCCATATCTGACGATCAGGCTGCAGTGGATCTTCAGGGACACGGATGATCAGGCTCGACTTCCAATCAGCCTGCCTGGTAAGATATCCATCTGAAGCTGAATAGACAGGTACTACACCGGGTTGGGATCCACCAAAAATATCGATCCCCTGGTGACGGTGTCCAAGTTTGAATGAGTCATCCCATAAAAAACCGATAAAACCATCAGTGGGAAGAATAAATGGCGCAGCCTCACACCTTTCCAAGGCTGTGATAGACCATTCAGGATACTGTTCAGGGTGATTAATCCATAATCGAACCCGAACACTTCGGGTAAAGTTTGAGCGGTAGCGCAAAAAACCTGAAACCAGCAATCCTAACAGGATACCGCTTACAACCAGAGTAATGAATAATTTATTTTTTGTCATGCTTGTTACTCAAATTATACCTGCCTGCCAGGAGTTAATAAAGTTCTGATATTTTGATAATACATATCTTATATCCGGAAGATATTATAAAGTCATCAAATAATCATAATCATACCGATAAGGTATAAGGAGAAAAAACCATGCGTTACTTTGTTTCACCTCACAATTTTAGGCCTCATTGGGCTACAACATCCCTTCCCGAAAGGCTTCGCTGGATGGAAGAACGGAGCGAATATTCTTTTATACCGGTGGATATTAAAGAGAATTCCGATATGTATGTCCTAAGCGCTCTTGTACCCGGTTTGAAGGCAGACGATATTACTATTTCCCTTGAACAGGAAGTCCTTACCATGGAAGGTAATCTGAATTACGAAAGAGAAGAAGACGGAAATTATCTTGTATCTGAAAGACCTAGCGGTTCTTTTAAGAGATCATTCAAATTGCCGAGCGCAATCGATGCCGAAAAAATTTCCGCAAAATTGACAGACGGAATTCTGGTTGTAGAAATTCCTAAATCTGAATCGAGTCAATCTCGGATTATTAAAGTCAAATAAGTTATTCGAAGATTAGAATCGATCAGGGTACTCTAATGGAGTGCCCTGATCAGTATTTAACCGAATAGTACAGGTATAGCTATCTGCTTGACGAAGGGTATTTTAATCATTAAGATATAGTTACAGACAAAGGTGAGGCCATGAAAGAACATATTTTGATAATAGAAGACGATGAAGCAATCCTCCGCATATTAAGGCGGGGTTTATCTTTCGAATCATATCAGGTGGACACAGCAGTAGATGGGCAGGAAGGTTTGCTGAAAGCAAGGGAGCTGCATCCGGATTTGATCATTTTAGATTGGATGCTGCCGGGTATGGACGGCTTGGAAGTATGCCGCCGATTAAGATCAACCGGTCCAATTCCAATTCTAATGCTGACTGCGAAAGACACAATTCGCGATCGTGTTCAAGGTCTGGATGCAGGCGCAGATGATTACCTGGTAAAACCATTTGAATTGGATGAATTACTCGCCAGGATACGTGCGCTATTACGTAGAACCCAGCCTGAAAGGATACCGGTTTTATCATTTGTTGATCTTTCTCTTGACACTTCTTCCCGTCTAGCCACTCGTAACGGTAGAGAGATCCAATTGACTGCAAAAGAATATGATCTCCTGGAGTTATTTCTACGGCACCCCCGGCAGGTGCTTACGAGGGAAGTAATATTTGACCGGGTGTGGGGATATGACTTTGGCGGAGAATCAAATGTTTTGGATGTATATATTCGCTATCTACGGCAAAAGCTGGTTGTAGGAGATGAACAACAATTGATCCACACTGCTCGAGGTGTGGGTTATGTCTTGCGCGAAATGCCCTGATGTCGCTTCGTTACCAGCTCACTTTACTTTATTCCCTTTTGGCCGGGTTTATCCTACTTATATATGGTCTGGGTGTATATTCACTTGTCAGTGTGATGCTGATAGATCAAATTGATATTTCATTGACGAATACCGCCCAGGATTTGATAACCAATACCCGGATGAATTCTCTGGATGAAATTGAGATAAGCCGTATTCCTTCCATGGATGCCACCTCAACCATCTACCTTCAAATCTGGGACAGTAAAAGCAGATTAAAAATATCCTCAGCCAATATTTCCCGGTTGGGGAAATCACTCGACCCGGATGGGTTAAAGGTGCTGCAGCCGATTTTCCGGGATACAAGACTTAACGAAACCTCTCTGCGCGTTCTCAGCGTTCCTTTAGAAGTTGACGGACGAAAAATGGCTGTACTCCAGGTGGGCACAAATAGGGGAATTGTGGATTTACTTCAAAAAATATTGATCTCTGTCATGGGAATTGTAATGATTATTTCAGTTACCCTGGCGGGATTGGCGGGTTGGTTGGGGACCGGGCAGGTCCTTACGCCTCTTGAAAAAGTGACCCTGGCAGCAATGAACATTACCAATGCAGATGATCTCTCACGGAGAATACCAAATCCGGGTAAAGATAAAAATGAAATTGGTTTGTTGATCGATGCCTTTAACCAGACTCTTGATCGGCTGGAATATCTATTTAACCGGCAAAAAAGATTTATGGCTGATGTCAGTCATGAGTTGCGTACACCTTTAACTGTCATCAAGGGGAATGTGGGTTTATTAAGGATGATGAAAGAGCCTGATGAAGAATCGCTCGCCAGCATCGAAACAGAAGTGGACAGGTTGACGCGCATGGTTGGAGACCTTCTGCTGCTCGCCCAGGCGGAAGCTGGCAAGCTGGAATTGAATTTACAACCGGTCGAGTTGGATACGGTGTTATTGGAAGTGTTGCAGCAGGCGAAAATACTTGCCGGTAACCGGATTACAATAAAACTTACTGAAATCGACCAAATCCAGGTTACTGGTGATCGGGATAGGTTAAAACAGGTGTTTATTAACCTGCTTGCCAATGCTGTAAAATATACACCTCCAGGCGGAACTGTATATCTGGCTATTAAAAAAGTGGGTGACCAGGTCCAAACTGTTATTGAAGATACCGGGCCAGGCATCCCTGCCAAAGACTTGCCCCATATCTTTGAAAGATTTTATCGGGGCGATAAAGCCCGCACCCGTTCCGCAGATGGCAGCAGCTTCGGTTTAGGCCTATCGATCGCCTACTGGATCATCAAAAATCATAATGGAAGGATCGAAGTAAAATCCAAGGAAGGATCAGGTACGACCTTTTCAGTTTGGCTGCCATTGGCTGGGGGAAAATGAAAAGGAACATTTTTCATTTTCTATTCTTGTTTCTCTATGTATTCATCCCCAAATATTGACTCAGACCCCAATTCCTGATAGACTCCGTCTTCGCTGTGTCAGGGTATTTCTTTGCATACCTTGCCTAGAGGCGGTGCATTTGGTATAATGCACTCCGCGATAAAAGGTTATTTAACATTCGAACGCCGACGTAGCTCAATCGGCTGAGCAACCGCCTTGTAAGTGGTAGGTTATGGGTTCGATTCCCATCGTCGGCTCACGTTGTAAGCAAGCGGTCGGTGCAGCGAATAGTTCTTTGATCGCAGGTAAGCTCGGGCGGTTACCCAAGTGGCCAAAGGGGACTGACTGTAAATCAGTTGTCAGACGACTTCGGAGGTTCAAATCCTTCACCGCCCACTGGGTCATATACCTACGGAATACTGGCCAGAGGGCTGATTCTGAGGTAACAGCAAGCCCTCATAGCTCAGTTGGTAGAGCGCGTTCTTGGTAAGAACGAGGTCATGGGTTCGAATCCCATTGAGGGCTCATGCTGATGTAATTAACTATTATGTCTTGTAAGGAGAAGGAAAATGGCGAAGCAAAAATTTGATCGGTCGAAGCCGCACTTGAATGTAGGGACCATGGGTCACATTGACCATGGGAAAACCACTTTGACCGCGGCGATCACCAAATACTGCCAGATGAAAGGTTTGGCAGAGTACAAAGCATATGATCAGATCGATAACGCACCGGAAGAGAAAGCGCGCGGTATCACGATCAACATTGCGCACGTGGAATACCAGACCGAGAAACGGCACTACGCCCACGTCGACATGCCGGGACACCGTGACTACATCAAGAACATGATCACAGGTGCCGCGCAGGTGGATGGAGCGATCCTGGTAGTAGCAGCACCGGATGGACCGATGCCGCAGACCAAAGAGCACGTATTGTTGGCCCGCCAGGTGGAAGTACCGAGCATCGTCGTCTACCTGAACAAGATCGACCAGATGAACGATCCGGAGTTGTTGGAACTGGTGGAACTGGAACTGCGCGAAATGCTGACCAGCTACAAATTCCCCGGGGACACCACCCCGATCGTACGCGGATCAGCCTTGCAGGCATTGGAAAGCAAGAGCACGGATCCGGAAGCACCCGAATACGCCAGCATCAAAGAACTGCTGCGAGTGGTGGATGAATACATTCCCGAGCCGGTGCGCGCCATGGACAAACCGTTCATGATGCCGGTGGAAGATGTCTTCTCGATCAAAGGCCGCGGGACAGTGGTCACCGGTCGTGTGGATCGCGGCAAGATCAAAGTTGGTGAAGCCGTGGAGATCGTTGGACTGCAGGAAAAGACCCGCAGCTCAGTGTGCACGGGTGTGGAAATGTTCCACAAACTGTTGGATGAAGGACTGGCTGGAGACAACCTGGGCTTACTGCTGCGCGGAATAGAGCGTGGAGACGTGGAGCGCGGACAGGTCATCGCCAAACCGGGATCCATCACCCCGCACAAGAAATTCATGAGCGAAGTGTACGTATTGAGAAAAGACGAAGGCGGACGGCACAAAGCATTCTTCACTGGCTATCGGCCGCAGTTCTACATTCGAACCATGGACGTGACCGGTAACATCAAGCTGCCCGATGGAGTTGAAATGGTCATGCCGGGCGACAATGTCAACCTGGAAGTGGAATTGATCATCCCTGTAGCATTGGAGCAGGGTTCAAAGTTTGCTATTCGAGAAGGTGGTCTGACGGTTGGTGCCGGTGTGATCACTAAAATACTGGACTAAAGGAGCAGTAGTGTCCTTTATCGGGCATTACAATTGATTATAAAATGGCATCAAAAAAGAAAGACGTCCGACCAGTAATTACACTGGCTTGCTCAGAGTGCAAAGAGCGTAACTATACATCCGAAAAAAACAGGCGCAATGACCCCGGACGTATGGAACTGCAGAAATATTGTTCACGTTGCAAGAAACACACAGCGCATCGCGAGACAAAGTAGGCTAAATATATTACAGATCAGCGGAGTATTAATTTCCGCTGATCGATAAAATAGGCCAGTAGCTCAATTGGCAGAGTGCCTGTCTCCAAAACAGGAGGTTGAGGGTTCGATTCCTTCCTGGCCTGCCAAATAAAGCGAACGCCGTCTTTAAAGGCGGCGTTTTACCCGTAACATCCCTCACTGAGGGGAATAAGGAGATTGTAGTGGCAGAAAAAATCGAAAAAGCGAAATTACCAAATGTCCTTAAGCGATATTATCGTGAGACCATGGGAGAAATCCGCAAAGTTAACTGGCCTACAACTAAAGAAGCTTTACATTTAACACGGATAGTTCTAATTGTGCTTGTCATTATGGCTGCGATATTAGGTCTATTGGATTTCGTATTTTCGAAGATCATCGGATTGATTCTGGCCTAATAAGGTCTCTTTTAACGGAATGTAGGAGTCAAAAGCAAATGGACGCGCAGGAAAATCAAGAATTCGAAGAACCGAAGGAATCAGAAACTTCTGATGAAGTCAAGAAATCAGAAGGTCCTGGCGCGCCCCTCAGCATGGATACCCCGGGTGCACCAGAACTGACAATCCAACAATCCATTGAAGAAGCTGGAGATACTCGCGCCTGGTATGTCATCCATTGCTATTCAGGGTATGAGAATAAAGTCCGCCATAATCTTGAACAACGTATTGAAACCATGGGAATGAAAGACAAGATCTTTGATGTTGTCATCCCAACCCAGGAAGAGATCGAAGTAAAAGATGGAAAACGGAAAACAGTAGAGCGCCATGTTTTCCCGGGATACGTGCTGGTAAACATGATCCTGACTGAAGACTCCTGGTATGTTGTTCGTAATACCCCGGGAGTAACCGGTTTCGTTGGAATGGGGAATGTTCCGACACCATTACGGTCAGATGAAGTATCCCAAATCCTGCGCCGTATGGAAGCAGAAACACCTGTAGTAAAAGTAACATTCAAGGTTGGCGAACGCGTCCGAATTGTAGATGGTCCGTTCAATGATTTCAGAGGCAATGTATCAGAAATTGATATGGAACGGACAAAAGTCCGGGTAATGGTCAATTTCTTCGGTAGAGAAACGCCGGTTGAGTTGGACTTTTTACAGGTGGAACGAGCGTAATAATTTATTTGGTATTATCGATCCCTGTGGGATCGAAACAGGTGGAAGGATGAACCTCGAATCATCCGTTATGACCACAAAGGAGAAAAAAAGTGGCAAAGAAAATTAAAGCAATAGTAAAGTTGAATATTACTGCCGGAAAAGCAAATCCGGCACCCCCGATCGGTCCTGCCCTGGCAGGTCACGGGTTAAACATTATGGCTTTCTGCAAAGAGTATAATGCCCGCACCAATAACAAAACGGGAGAAATAATTCCTGCAGAGATCACCATTTTTTCTGATGGTTCCTTTACATTCGTATTAAAATCATCCCCGGCGGCAGTACTTTTACGAAAAGCTGCAGGAATCGAAAAAGGATCCGCGGAACCCAACCGTACAAAAGTCGGCAAAGTAACTCGAGCTCAACTGCGCGAAATTGCTGAGCTCAAGGCTAAAGATATGAATTCCTTTGATATTGAAGCTTCCATGCGGCAAATCGAAGGAACTGCCCTGAATATGGGCTTGACAGTCGAAAATTAACCCCTGTGGGAGGGTTTTCTGAACCCGCCTGAACCACCTAGGAGAAAAAATGGCAAAACACGGTAAGAAATACCTGGCTGCGAAAGCCAAAATCGATGCTGATAAAGCATATTTACCAGTCGAAGCAGTTAACCTGGTAAAAGAAACATCCACTACAAAATTTGATGCAACTGTCGAAGTCCACATGCGCATGGGTTTGGACCCACGCCAGGCAGACCAGATGGTGCGTGATGTCGTCGTACTTCCTCATGGACTAGGAAAAACAGTCCGGGTGCTCGTTTTTGCACAAGGCGAAGCCGCAACTTTAGCTCTAGCTGCCGGTGCGGATTATATTTGCGATAATGATGAAATGGTCAACAAAATATTAGGCGGTTGGACTGACTTTGATGTCGCCATGGCCACCCCTGATATGATGGGAAAAGTTGGTAAACTCGGCCGTGTTTTGGGTCCGCGTGGTTTAATGCCAAACCCAAAAGCTGGAACTGTTGCCCCTGGTGAGGATCTGCCTCGTGTCATTCAGGAAGCGAAAGCTGGACGTGTTGAATTCCGACTGGATAAAACGGCGAACATACATGCTCCCATCGGAAAAGTTTCATTTGAAAGCACCAAACTTTTTGATAACCTGGCTGCCCTGATGAATGCGATCAAGAAGGCCAAGCCATCAGCCTCAAAAGGTATCTATATTAAACATATTACTGTTACCTCAACCATGGGACCCGGCATCAAGTTGGACACCATGGCTGCCCAATCAATGTCAGAAGCAGGGGAATAGAGTATAATACGAGTTAATTGAATAATATGCTTCGCCGCAGACAGCCGGTGCCTGTTCAGATAATGTTACAGGCTTAATGAAATGCCAGCCGAGGTGAGGACTTAAGAAACAATCATATTTGAATTGTTATTGGTCTTTGCCCGATGGAAAATTATCAGGCAAAGATTTTTTTATTTTATATCAGGAAGGAGGTGAAAATACATTGGCTTTCAGTAAAAAACATAAAGGTGCAATGCAAGAACAATATAATACCTGGCTGAAGAAAAGTCAGGCAATGATCATGGTCGAGTATTCTGGTTTGGATATGAAGGGAATCAATGCCATCCGTGCAAAAGCTCGTGATGCAGGTGGAGAATTCCATGTAGTGAAGAATACATTGCTTTCAAATGTGTTCAAGGCACAGAATATTACAATTGATGAAAAACTACTCTCAGGTTCCACTGCGGTGGGTTTTGCATTCAATGATGCGCCAGCAATGGCAAAGGCAATGACCGATTTCGTAAAAGGTAATGAAGTCTTTAAGGTTAAGGGCGGTTACCTCGGAAATCAGACAATGAACGCTTCGCAGATCAAGGCTTTGGCTGATCTACCGCCACTACCAGTGATGCGTGCAAAACTGCTTGGACTGCTGCAGACTCCTGCCAGTCAGCTTGTTCGAACCCTGGCCGAACCCGCTCGCGGGTTGGCATCTGTGGTCAGAGCGTATTCTGAAAAGGGTGCGTAATCATAAATATGAGAATCGAAAATCGAGAATAGAAAATCGAGGATCGATAACAATTAAATTATCAAAATTGTAAGGAGAATTTGAAATGGCTGATTTAGCTAAACTCGTAGATGCATTAAGCGCCCTATCCGTTTTGGAAGCCGCTGAACTGGTGAAACAACTGGAAGAAAAATGGGGTGTTTCCGCTGCTGCCCCTGTTGCCGTAGCTGCTGCAGGCGCTGTTGGTGGTGCTGCTGCTGAACCCGTGGAAGAAAAGACAGAATTTGATGTCATTATCAAAGATCCCGGTGCCAAGAAGATCGAAGTTATCAAGGTCATCCGTCAACTGACCAACCTTGGTCTGGTCGAAGCCAAGAATATGGCCGAAACTGCTGGAGCTAAGGTGCTCGCTGGTGTTACCAAGGATGCTGCTGCCGATGGCAAGAGCAAATTGGAAGCTGCCGGTGCAACAATTGAAGTTGCCTAAGCTTTAATAATTTGTTGAGAATTAACATCCTGCCCACAAAGCAGGATGTTTTTTTTTGTAACAAAATGGAACTGGAACTTTATTTTCATCGTGCATATATTAATAGCATTAAGCATCGTATTGTTGGATGGGCATTCGGGATATAATTAATCTAAATCTGAATATTGAAGGTGAAATTTGATCTCGATCATGGAAAACTTTTCTCCTGTAATCCAAGCTCTTATTGCTGGTATTTTTACCTGGGGAGTGACAGCATTAGGGGCATCGTTTGTATTCTTTAATAAGAAAGTCAACCATAAGTTACTGGTAGGAATGCTTGGTTTTGCGGCAGGCGTGATGATTGCTGCAAGCTGTTGGAGCCTGCTTATACCATCCATTGAGCTCTCTGAAGAATTGGGTTTGGTTACCTGGGGTCCACCAGTAATCGGTTTTCTATTGGGAGGACTCTTCCTTTTCATGATAGATAAGATCCTTCCGCACCTTCATATTGGATTTGATATGGCAGAATCAGAGGGAATTAAAACCTCCTGGCAGCGATCGGTTTTGCTGGTGCTCGCTATCACAATGCATAACATACCTGAAGGATTGGCTGTGGGCGTGGCTTTTGGGGCGGTTGCAGCCGGGTTGTCTTCATCGACAATGGCAGCAGCTATTGCCCTGGCAATAGGAATAGGATTGCAGAATTTCCCTGAAGGGATGGCAGTATCAGTTCCACTTCGTGGTGAAGGTCTTTCCCGAATGAAGAGTTTTATGTATGGACAAGCCTCTGCAATTGTAGAACCGATAGCAGCGGTGATCGGGGCTCTGACCGTTATTTCAATGCGTTTTATTTTGCCGTATGCGTTATCTTTTGCGGCTGGAGCAATGATTTATGTAGTAGTTGAGGAACTTATTCCTGAATCACAGCGTGGAGAAAGCACAGATATTGCCACGACAGGAGCGATGATCGGTTTTGCTGTGATGATGGTGTTGGATGTAGCTTTAGGTTAAGCAGCAGTCGGCATCCGGCGAACAACCATAAGTACCTTCCCCTGAACCTGGACGGTCTTTGGATCATCTATGATGATAGGCTGCATGGTTTTATTCGCAGGTTGAAGACGAACCCTTCCTCCCTCAAGATAAAAATATTTGAGGGTGGTTTCATCCTTATCCAACAACCAGACCGCGACCATTTCACCATTCTTCGCTTCACGCGCTTTTTTCATAATGATCACATCACCATCATTGACCATGGCGTCGATCATGGAATCTCCCTGAACTTCCAATGCAAATATCTCTTCCATTTTTTCGCGTTGAGGCAGCATGCTGCGGGCAATATCAATGACTGATTCTGAGTCAAAATAACTCAGATCCGATGCCGGAACAGGTACAGGCAGACCAGCTACTATCCTGCCCACAATCGGTATACGGATAAGATCTTCGATCTTGTCCACGATCGGTGCCACTCCATCGTCGATCATTTTATTAAATGCGTCCTTGAGCATGGTTATTCCACGGGAAATATTTTTCTCACGCTTTATATATCCCCACTTTTCCAATTGGTCGAGGTAATAATTGACGACTGAGGTTGAGGAAATATTGGTTTCTTCGCAAATTTCTCGAATGGAGGGTGGATACCTGAATTGCTTCTGGTAGCTTTCCATAAAAGCAAGGATCTTTGTATGCCGTGGTCCGATGCCTTGTGATCGTTTAGCCATAGTTTCCTCCATCCACAATATTACTGTACATTTGTGCTAATTTATTTATACACGAACATTCGTTCTGTGTCAAGCGGGATAACATAGTGTTTATTAATAATTCCAGTTAATTGATCCACCGAAAGAATGGTAAGATAGTGACTGGTTCATCAGACCTGCGGGGTAGACACGATAATTGGAGAATGAGATAAAATACCCTTAACGATTCTTAAGGTCAAGGAGAATTTGTGAAATTTACGAAAATTTGTGTCCTAGGTATGGGGTATATCGGGCTTCCCACATCCAGTACTTTTGCTTCCAGGAAAATCCATGTCAGCGGTGTCGATGTCAATGATAAAGTGATCGATTCTTTGCAAAGGGGCGAACTGCATATCATTGAAGACGGGCTTGCAACCGTTAATGCTTGAGGCAATCAAAACAGGGTTCCTAACTTTTTCCAGAAAAGTATCTGCAGCTGATGCATTTATCATTGCCGTTCCCACACCGTTCAAAGAGGGCAAACTGGCAGATATGAAATTTGTGGTTTCTGCTGCAGAATCAATCCTCCCGCATTTGAACAAAGGAAACCTGGTAGTTCTGGAATCAACCTCACCACCACGAACCACGGTTGACCTGGTGGCACCCATTTTGGAACGCTCCGGCTTGAAAGCAGGTGTTGATTTCTTCCTGGTTTATTCCCCTGAACGGGTTTTACCAGGACAAATTTTACAGGAATTAATTAATAATGCCCGTGTGATAGGTGGAATAAATAGAGAATCGGCTGAAGCCGGCAGGGAGTTGTATGCTACTTTCGTAAAAGGTGAAATTATCCTTACGGATGCCACAACTGCTGAGATGGTCAAATTGATGGAAAACACCTACCGGGATATCAATATTGCCGCTGCCAATGAATTCTCCAGGCTGGCCGATCGTTTTGGAATTGACATTTGGGAGGCGATCAGCCTGGCTAACCGACATCCACGAGTAAAAATCCTCAACCCCGGCCCGGGAGTTGGCGGCCATTGTATCAGTGTGGATCCATGGTTTCTAGTGGAATCGGCTCCTGACATCACTTCATTGATCAGTTCTGCCCGAAAAGTTAACGATTTTCAGCCTCATTTTGTTGTGGATTGGATGGAACGCAAACTGGGTACATTATCTGGTAAGCACATTTGTGCACTGGGTTTGACCTATAAACCCGATGTCGATGATTTCAGGGAAAGCCCGGCGATAGATGTGGTCAAGCTCTTAATTGCGAAAGGTGCTGATGTAAAAGCATACGATCCATTTACCATGCGCGAACCATTGAATGGAATTCATCCGACCCGGAACCTTTCTGAAGCTCTTGAAAACGCGGATGTGGCTGTCATATTGGTGCCTCATGAAGAGATCAGGAAACTCATTCCATCTGATTTTTCTACTTACCCAAAACTGAAAGTAATATTTGATACCGTGAACGTGACCGGGAATTCAAAGTGGATTTCTACTCCAATGAAGATATTTAAGTTGGGATCCAATAAAGCTGAATGAGTGGGTATATGAATCAAAAAAGGATAAAGGTTTTGTCTGTGTTAGGAACCAGGCCGGAAGCTGTCAAGCTGGCACCGGTGATCAGAGCCTTACAATCGCACCCGGAAATTGAATCATCCATTTGTATCACTGCGCAACATCGGGAAATGCTGGATCAGGTGCTGCAGGTATTTGATATCCATCCTGATATTGATTTGGACCTAATGCGACCGGACCAGACTCTGGCGGAATTGACAGCTGCTTTGTTTACTCACCTTGATCCCATCCTTAAAGAAAAGGAACCGGATTGGGTCTTGGTTCAGGGCGATACAACCACTGTAATGGCTGCTTCTATCAACGCCTTTTACCGTCAGATCAAGGTCGGGCATGTGGAAGCCGGGCTGCGGACTTATGATAAGTGGCAGCCTTTTCCTGAGGAGATCAACCGCCGAATTGCCGGTACTGTTGCCGATCTCCATTTTGCACCAACAGCTTTGAATAAATCGAACCTGTTAAAAGAGGGAGTTCCTGAAGAAAAGATAGTTATCACAGGCAACCCGGTCATCGACGCAGTAAAGTGGATCTCTACCCAGCCAGTGCCTAATGAAATAACGACATTATTGCGTGACCTGGAAGTGGGTTCCGGGAAAAATAACCGTTTGGTATTGCTAACAGCCCATAGGCGGGAAAATTTCGGTCAACCGCTTGAACAAATATGCACAGCAATTAACCATTTGGCCGATGAGTATGCGGGAAATGTTAGATTTGTTTACCCCGTCCATTTGAATCCTAATGTGCAGCAACCCGTCTTTAAGATGTTGAGTCAGAATTCTAATATTACCTTACTCCCGCCATTGGATTACCTCCCCCTGGTCCACTTATTACGCAATTCGACGCTGGTGCTAACTGATTCCGGTGGAATTCAGGAAGAAGCACCGGGATTTGGAATTCCGACGCTGGTATTGCGTGACGTGACCGAAAGGCCGGAAGGGGTGGATGCCGGGGTGTTGCAATTGGTGGGAACCGATACGGATCGAATAATCAAAACGGTCCACTCGCTTTTGGATGATCCTGACGCGTATCAGAAAATGGCGAGAGCGGTAAACCCGTTTGGTGATGGCCATGCCGCCGACCGAATCGTTCAAGCCTTGATCGATTATGAAAACCAACATTCAAAAAAATGATCCATAATTCTCGTAAGATCATTGGAATTATCCCAAACGTCCGTGGTGTAGGTGGACCTGCTTCATTTAATGAAAAACTTGGAAATGGGCTGCGAAAACTGGAAGTCGAAACCACGTATGATCTATCCACCCCGAACCTTACCTCTGTCCTGGTCATCGCCGGGACAAGGCATTTGCGAATGCTGTCTGGTTTGAAGAAAAAAGGGATTCCGATCATTCAACGATTGGACGGAATGAATTGGGTTCATCGAAAGAGATTTACCAGTCTGCGTTATTATCTACGTTCTGAAGTGAACAACTGGATCCTTCGGGAGATCCGTTCCAGATATGCCAGCAATATCATCTATCAAAGTGAATTCTCCCGGGATTTTTGGAATCGTGTATACGGGAGCAAGTCATCTCCAAATAATGTGATCCATAACGGAGTGGATCTGGATCAATTCTCTCCTCCCAGTTCCCCAAAAGCAGATCATGATGAGCTAAATGTAATTGTCGTTGAGGGTCATATCAAGAATGGACTTGAGTTGGGTTTGGATAACGTAATTCGAGCATTGAACTGTTATTCAAAACATACTCAAAAATCAGTTAATCTTTTTGTTGCAGGCGAAGTTCCACATGAGATCAGGGAGAGGTTGGCTGAAAGCAAAAATATTGACATTACCTGGGCAGGAGTGATATCCCGGCTGGATATTGCTGAGCAGTTAAATAAGGCAGACCTGTTCTTTTCCGCAGAATTGAATCCTCCTTGCCCAAATTCTGTGATCGAGGCTTTAGCCAGCGGATTGCCGGTGGCCTCTTTTGAAAGCGGAGCAATCCACGAACTGGTATCTGAAGATTGCGGAATAATTTCACCATACGGCGGAAATATTTGGAACCTGGAACCTGCAAATGCAGAAATGATGGCAGATATGTTATCCGCAAAATTGCAACATCGGGACGTATTGGGCAAAAAAGCCCGGACCCGTGCGGTCCAATTGTTCGGACTGGATCAAATGGTCGAAAAATATCTGAATATCCTGGCCCCTTAATATGACTGATATATTCCCCGGACGCCTGGCCATTCAACAACGAGTCCTCCCATTTTACAGGGTGCCTTTTTTTTCTTCATTGGCGCTCCACTGCCCGGCTGGAATGGAACTATTCGCCGGACAGCCAAGATCCAGAGAGGCGATCGAAACAGCGGACCATTTGGATGCAGGTCGTTATGTTCAAACCCAAAACATTCATTTGCTAAAGGGATCATTATATGCCTGCCTGCAGCCGGGTTTTCTGGGCTGGCTGGAGAAATATCAACCTGATGTTTTGATCGTTGAAGCGAATCCGCGTTACCTTTCTACACCTGCTGCTGTTCGCTGGATGCATGCACGGAATCATCCGGTGATCGGATGGGGCTTGGGTGCACCACCTATGCATGGCTTGTTTTCCAACTACCGCTCACGATCCCGGAAGAAGTTCCTAAACCAGCTTGATGCTATGATAGCTTACAGCCAGCAGGGAGCGGATGAGTATGCGGAATGTGGATTTCCAAGGTCAAAAATATTCATTGCTCCAAATTCTGCTGCTTTCAAACCTTTATCGGCTCCTGTTGAAAAGCCAGATAATTGGACAGGTAGACCGCATATATTATTCGTCGGTCGGCTGCAGGCTCGCAAACGGTTGGATCTGCTTTTTAAAGCCTGTGCTCACTTACCAAAAGAAACTCAACCTGAAATCACCATAGTAGGGGATGGACCTGACAGGGAGCAAATTGAAAAAGCTGCCCAGGCTACTTATCCCGGAGTGATCTTTACGGGTTCAAAAACCGGAAAAGATCTAGACCCCTTCTTTCAAAAAGCTGATCTTTTTGTATTGCCTGGAACCGGTGGATTGGCAGTTCAACAGGCTATGTCCTTTGGCCTTCCGGTAATTGTGGCAGCCGGGGATGGCACTCAAAGTCAACTGGTCAGACCAGAAAATGGTTGGATCGTTGCTCCTGATAATCTGGACGATCTCACAAAGACGCTTCAGACTGCACTTTCTGATCCTGTGGGTCTGCGTAAAAAAGGTCTTGAATCTTATCGGATCGTTCGGGATGAGATCAATATCGAAAAGATGGTGGAAGTATTCATTTCAGCTATTAATTCCGTGTGCAAACTATGAGAATCCTGATCATTGCTGATGGAAGGTCTGCCACCACCCGCAGTTGGATCAAGGGATTGTTACCTTATCAGGATGAGATCCATCTGATCACAACCTATCCATGCCCAATGGTGGAAGGGATAGCGAGCCTCATATTCCTGCCACTGGCTTTCAGCCAGGTTGGACGGAATCAAACCGAGGAAAATCTGCCTTCTTCAGCTACCCTTGGAAAAAAATCCGTGGTCGGGAGAACCATTTCGAGATTCAGAAAAGCATTCCTGGCTGCCCGATACACACTTGGACCCCTCAGTTTATCCTTTACCACCGGAAAATATAGAGAAATAATTGAATCAATAAAACCAGACCTGATCCATGCTTTACGGATTCCTTATGAGGGCATGCTCGCATCTTACACACCACTTCAATATCCATTGATCATATCAACTTGGGGTAATGATTTCACGCTGCATGCAAATAAAACTCCCTTCATGAAGAATGCCACCCGAAAGGCCGTTCGACGGGCAGACGGGTTCATGGCGGATTGCCAGCGTGACATTCGCCTGGCACACGAATGGGGACTGCGGGAAAATATCCCCACCATGTTTGCTCCCGGTTCCGGTGGGTTGGATTTGGATTTGATTCGGCAGAAAATGAACAGTGGAATTGGAAGGGAACTTGGAGTCATTAATCCGCGGGGGATTCGCCCGGCCTATGTACGCAATGACCTGTTCTTCGAATCTTTACCCATTATTCTGAAAGAATATCCCAATTTACCGGTCTATAACGCTGCAATGCAGGGTGAGCATGATGCAGAGAAGTGGAAACGGACTTTCAATTTACCTGATAACGTCCAACTCTTACCCGGGATGCCTCAGGAGAGATTGTGGGATTACAGCCTGAGGTCCAGGGTGGTTGTTTCACCGGCGATTCACGATGGAACTCCGAATTCGATTTTGGAAAGCATGGCTTTAGGTTGTGTACCTGTAGTGGGCGACATAGAATCACTGCGGGAATGGATCGTTGATGGAGAAAATGGATTATTAGTGGATCCTAATAACCCCCCATCCATCGCCAGCGGAATTCTCAGGGCACTCAGAGACGATGTGCTATTCTCCCGGGCTCAGCAAATCAATTCCAGGTTAATCCAAGATAAAGCTGATCGGGCGAAAGTTATGCCTGAAGTTCATGCCTTTTATATAAAAATCGCAGGCAATAAGCCTAATTAAATTTGATATCTTTCAAATTGAATACTGGTCCGTCCTGACAGGCCAATTTATACCCTTTTACTGTTTTTACAGCACAAATTCCACATTCAGCAATACCGGCACACGGCATACTGGTGTGAATTAATACTTGCATGTCCCCCCGCGGGACCTTTGTTGATGTTGTCTGCAGTATTCTACTCAGTTCCTGAATTCTATATGAAGGCACATCCAGCGCGATAAAATCTGCCCATGAGAAAAGATCATCCAGGTTTTCCAACTTTGCCAATTCAACATTTGCTGGAATATCCCTGGTGATGACCGGATTGGAAATAAAATCTCCAGCCATTACGATATCGACATTCTGGTTTCGGTCGGTGTTGACCAATGCCATCAATCGGCCGGGATGATCATCGAAGCCTATCAGTGCGAGACGCTTAAGCATTAAAGGTTGACTAAAACCTTGTCCGAGAGGTCCACGAAATGTGATCTCATGCCCGGGGTACCAGTTTTGAGGAGCAGGCGAACCAATGGAGATTTCATTTTCGGTAGAACTTTCAATGAAGAGGGAAAATGGTATTTGGTTATCCTGACCGGAAATTGAGGAGACAGCCAGATACTGTCCTGGAGTAAATACCAGAGGTTGCTCATTTTTTAGAGTGATGGCAGGTAAACCAAAACGTTGGCTAACCCGGTGAACAACTGCGGTTTGGGTTTTCATTTCAATTAATTGTAGAAGAGGATTAAAACATTGTCAAAACTGCGGAAGTATTTACTGGTTAAAAAGTAGAATAATCCCAGCGAGGGATACAACCACACCCCCCACCGCACGAAAGCTAAGTTTTTCTCCTCGCAGAGCAATGATCGGCAGAATGAACAATGGGCTGGTGGATAACAATGTTTGAGCAATGGCTACCGGTGCGAATTGGATGGATACCTGCTGCAGCCAGACAGCAGTATATGTGCCTAATAATCCTACAACCGCCACCATTCGCATCAATTTCCAGGTAGATACTCTCTTGCCGTTATCATCCTTGCGCAGCCAAAGAAATGCTGACTTTTTACTTAAAATGATCAGGACTGCCAAATAGATTATTCCTGCCAGGAGTCGGATGATGGATGTTTGCAGGGCAGATATGGTAACACCCGGTGCTGTCATGGCATAACGGGAAATGACTGCGCCAACAGCTTGAGCGAGTGCGGCGATCACCGCAAATTGTATTCCCTTTTTATAATTGATCTGTATATTTTCTTCAGTTATTTGTTCTTCAGTGATCACCCATGCAATGCCAGCTATGGTGATCACGATCCCCAGCCAACCGGTAAGGGAGATGGATTCCCCCATAAATATCCATGCAAGCGCTCCTGTCATGGGAGGGGCCAGCATTCCCAGCAGTAAGGCAAAACGGGAACCCAGGTGATTCAAAGATTCAAAATAAGCGGTATCACCTATTCCAACGCCGACAATACCAGAGATGATTAACAAACCAATTGTAGCAATTGGCATCACAAGTGCTTGTTCCCGCAGCAACAGGGACGTTACCAGCATTAGTCCGACTGCCAGTATGCCTTTGACCAGGTTTAGTTCAACAGGTGGGATGCTTTTCCCCAGGTTGCGGAAAATGATGGCTGAGATCGCCCAAAGTAACGCGGAAATCAGAGCTGCAATACCGCCTATTATTAATGGTGAAATTCCCTGAGAAATATTTAACAAAATGGAACTCCTGCAATGGAATTAATTGGAAAATTATAGCACGAACTTTTTCTCGGAGGTTGGATTGAGGATGGCAATCCGGAATCCAACATTCTTATCATAGTCGGATTTCGCTGCGCTCTATCCGACCTACGATTCCTTTTTGTCGGGTTTCGGTGAATCCCTCGACGTGCTCGGGAACCGGCTCAACCCGACCTACGAATTATTTATACCGATATTTATTCCAGTGTATAATTTAGGAAAATTAACTCTAATGGAGATGGCGATGAGCGAAGGGAAAATCAGAAGTCTTAATTGCAAAACCTGGTCTGGATGGACATGATCGTGGGGCCAAAGTGATCGCACGCGCCTTGCGGGATGCAGGAATGGAAGTGATCTATACAGGTCTGAGGCAGACACCCGAAATGATAGCTGAAGCTGCCCTTCAGGAAGATGTTAACGCAGTGGGTTTGTCCATTCTATCCGGAGCGCATATGGCATTGGTTCCCAGAGTCGTGGAATTGCTCCGAAAACAGGGTCAGGAAAATGTAGCTCTTTTTCTGGGCGGAATCATTCCAGAAGAGGATATTCCTGCGCTCATGGAAATGGGTGTGGCGGCCATATACGGACCTGGAACATCCACCCAGGTGGTTACTGAAGCGATTAAAAAGGTGGTTGAGAAGCAGGCAGCTTAAGCAAATCTCATGCATCGAAATATTGACCCACAACAATTAGCCGCCAGCATTCTATCAGGCAATCGGCTTTCACTGGCGCGTGCCTGTACAGAAATTGAAAATGACACCGACGCTGGGGAGCAGACCCTATCCATTCTATTCCCAAACGGCGGTAAAGCGCATTTGGTAGGGGTAACAGGCTCTCCTGGAACTGGTAAGTCCTCCCTGGTAAATCAATTGGCTTATTATTATCGTAAGCTGCATCCGGATGCCAAAGTGGCAGTTATTGCTGTGGATCCGACCAGCCCTTTCACCGGGGGAGCAGTTTTGGGTGACCGGGTCAGAATGCGGGATCTGGCCGGCGACGACCATGTATTTATTCGCTCCATGGCCACCCGGGGTGCTTTGGGAGGTATTTCCAGGCAGACCACCGCTCTGGCTCTTCTATTCGATTGTGCCGGGTACGAGCTGGTCTTTATTGAAACAGTTGGTGCAGGCCAGAGCGAGGTGGATATTGTTCGCCTGGCGCATACGACCATCGTGGTGGAAGCTCCAGGATTGGGTGACGAGATTCAAGCAATAAAAGCCGGAATCCTGGAAATTGCGGATATTTTAGTGGTCAACAAGGCGGACCACCCTGGTGTGGAATCAACGGAACGTGCTCTAAAAATGATGCTCGAAATGGCAAAAGATCGGGTAAGGGTGTATCCAAATTCCCATAGTGACCTGGGTATTGAAACATCTGACCCGGATCAAAATTCCCGGGAGGTTTGGATGCCCTCTGTCCTGCGCACGATTGCCATCGAAAAGAAGGGTATAGTCGAGGTCGTTGAGGAGATCTCCAGACACCGTGAATGGTTAAAACTAAATGGGAATTGGGGGCTGAAAGAGCGGCAGAGAATTCAGATGGATATCGTAAATATGTTAACAGATCACCTGTATGAACAGTGGCTCCAGCATAAATCTCCCGAGTTACTACAGGACAAAATTAACCAGGTTGTAGACCGCAAAATATCACCCTATCAGGCGGTTTCTGATCTGTTAGAATAAATTATGTAACATGTACAAATGGATGTTCCATATATGGAGGAACATTCATTGATAAACTGCTGGAATAACGTATAATAACTCCATTCGAAATTATTCATTGAGCAGGGAAGTATCCCCACCTATCAGGTGTTTTACAGTATTGGAGCAATCATATGGAACGAACATTAATTAAAGAACTGCGTGGTCAGGTCGGTAAAGAAGTCAAGATCAAAGGCTGGCTGCAGAAACTGCGCGACCAAAAGAAGATGCAATTCCTGGTCGTGAGAGATCACACTGGTGCAGTTCAAGTCGTCTTCGAAAAAGCTGCGAATGAAGAGCTTGCAGCAACCATCTCAGGGATTACCACCGAAAGCGCGATCGAAATTACCGGACTGGTGATCGATAACCCGGTGGTTAAATTAGGCGGTTTGGAAATGCAGTTGAAGACCATCTGGGTTGAAAGCCTGGCTGATTCTCCGCTTCCATTGGATCCCTTCGCGGAGACCCTTCCGGAAATCGACTACCGGCTGGATTGGCGTTATCTGGATCTGCGCCGGCCAGAAATGGCTCTGATCTTCAGGGTGCAAACCACTGCTGAAATGGCCATGCGGGAGTATTGGATCAAGGATGGTTTCAGGGAGATGCATTCGCCCAAGATCATGGGCACTCCCAGTGAAAGCGGGGCTGAGCTGTTTGAAGTGCAGTATTTTGAACGAAAAGCATTTTTATCCCAGTCTCCGCAGTTCTACAAACAGATGGCCATGGCTGCCGGGTATGACAAGGTCTTTGAGATTGGTCCGGTGTTTCGTGCGGATCCCAGTTTTACTTCCCGCCATATGACAGAATTCACCGGTGTGGATGTAGAGATCAGTTGGATCGACAGCCACGATGATGTGATGAAGTTCCACGAAGAGTGGCTGGCTTATGTGTACAAACGGGTGAAAGAACTCCATGGAGATGAGATCAAAGAACGATTGGGGGTCGATATTGTGGTTCCAACCACGCCATTCCCACGTTTGACCATGAGCGAAGCTTATGCAATATTAAAAGCGCAGGATTATGCTCTTCCACCAGAACGTAAAGGCGATATTGATCCGGGCGGAGAACGTCTCCTCGGGAAGCATGTAAAGGAAAAATACGGCAACGATTTCGTATTCGTGACAGATTGGCCGATTGCCGTCAGACCGTTCTATCATATGCGATACGAAGATAATCCGCAGATCACCAAGAGCTTCGATCTTTTAGGTAATGGTCTTGAGATCACCACCGGTGCACAACGCGAGCATCGCATCGATATTTTGCTCAAGCAGGCAAAAGAGAAAGGCCTATCGCCTGAACCCATCCAATTCTATCTGGATTTCTTCCGATACGGCTGCCCGCCGCATGGAGGATTTGGCATGGGTCTAAACCGTTTGTTGATGGTCTTACTGGGATTAAATAATGTCCGTGAAGCCACATACTTGTTCCGTGGTCCGAACAGGTTAAGTCCGTAAGCTTAGTTATGAAATATTTTCCATACCAGGAGCTACCGATATGATCTTTGGGAAGAACATCAGGTTTAGAGCACCAGAAAAGTCAGATATTCCACAATGGGTGGAGTGGCTGAATGATCCGGATGTGATCAAAGGACTTCTAATGCCGCATCCTCTGGGGTTGGAAGATGAAAATACCTGGTTTGAAGCCATGATGAAACGACCCATGGAAGAGCATACCATGGTGATCGAAGTGAAGGACGCCAAAGGCTGGCATATGGTCGGCAATATTGGTTTTGACCATGTAGATTGGCTAAATGCCAGTGCCGAGTGCGGTATTTTTATCGGGAATAAAACTTCTTGGGATAAAGGTATCGGAACCGAAGCCATGCAGTTAATGTTAAAACATGGTTTTGAATCTTTAAATCTTCACCGAATTTGGCTGCGTGTATATGCAACTAATGAGAGAGCAATCCGGTGTTACGAAAAAGCAGGTTTCGTGCATGAGGGAGCTTTTCGTGAAGGTGAATATAAACACGGCAAATACATAGATGTCAAAATCATGAGCGTCCTGCGGACAGAGTGGAAAATTGACATGGCTCATGAAGTATAAAAATTAATTGATCTTATGGTCAAGACAACCTGCCCCGGGGCAGGTTGTCTTTATTACATGATATGACTTAATATTCGTGAAAGTCTGGATGATATTTTATAACAACATGACATCTACCCATAGCTTTATATAATAGATTTATATTACAATTAGAAGGAAGATGAGAATAAGGATAACCGACCAAGGAGGTTCAGGATGATTGATGCCCGGCACGATGTTGGAATGTATGGTGATATCAAGTTGTATGCTGGGACTTCCAGTCCAATGCTTGCTCAGGCAGTCGCATCCTATTTGAATAAACCTTTGTGCGGGCGGGATATTATCAATTTTCCCAATGATAATCTCTTTGTGAAATTGCACAGTTCGGTTAGAGGTCAGGATTGTTACGTGATTCAGACCACTTCTGTACCAGTCCATAGAAATTTAATGGAAATGCTGATCCTTATCCAGACGTTAAGGCTGGATTCAGCTGCCCGCATCACTGCTGTAATCCCATATCTTTGTTATGCCCGTTCAGATAAAAAAGATCAGCCCAGGATACCAATCACTGCCCGCCTGGTCGCAGATATGATCGAAATCGCCGGAGCAGACCGTTATATCACCCTTGATCTCCATGCTGGCCAGATACAGGGATTTTTCTCCATTCCCGGAGATGTGCTTTCAGCTTTTCATATTCTTGCCGATTACTTGTTTGACTTAAAAAATGATCTCGTCAACCCTGTGATATTAACAGCCGATCTTGGATTTGCAAAAAAAGCCCGGGATTTTGCAGCTCACCTGGATGCACCAATGGCTTTCATCGAAAAACGGCGCAGTGGAAATGACGCAAAATCGCAGGCAATGACCATTATTGGTGACGTCGATGGCAAGGATGTGATCCTGGTTGATGATGAAATCGACACCGGTGGATCAATGGTTCAGGCAGTAAATATTGCCAAAGATAATGGTGCTCGGGATATCTATATGGTATTTATCCATCCCGGACTAAACGCCAATGCTGCAGAACGACTATCGGATCTGCCAGTCAAAGAGTTCATTACTACCGATACAATTCCCATTCCTGAAGCCAAAAGCAAATTGTTCGGAAACCGTTTAAAAATCCTCTCTGTGGCCCCATTGCTGGGAGAAGTCATCTGCCGGGCACATGAAGGACGAAGTGTCGGCGAAATGTTTAATGAATAATCAAATTTATGCCTGAATCACCTGAAGTAGAGACAATTGCACGCAACCTGCGGGAAGGCACCGCGGGTTGTTTTGCATTACCCGGGCAGACGATCTCAGGGTATAAATTATTCTGGCAAAAAACTCTTACCGAACCAACGGCTGAAATTTTAGAACAGTTGCTACCCGGACAGGTGGTGAAGAACGTAACCAGAAGGGCCAAGTATCTGGTCATTACTCTCAGCAGGCATACAATTCTGATCCACTTGCGAATGTCTGGTGATCTTCTCACCTGTGCAGATGATTTTGACCCAGGATTAAAGCATATCCGTTTTGAGTTGGAATTCCTTGAAGGTGGAAGGCTTTTATTCAATGACCCGCGCAAATTTGGAAGAATTTGGGTGGTTGAAGACCCACAAGTCATACTGGGGAAACTCGGTCCGGAACCTTTGGATGAATTCTTTACACCAGAAGAATTATATAGGCTATTGCACACCAAAAAACGCATGATTAAATCTCTGTTACTCGACCAGGGTTTCATAGCCGGCCTGGGTAATATATATACTGATGAATCACTTCATCTGGCAGGGATTCACCCGTTAACGATTTCTGCAAACCTGGGCTTTCAAACATCGAAAAAACTCCTTGAGTCGATCCGGCAAGTATTGAAGGATGGAATTGACCGTAACGGGTCAAGTATCGATTGGGTCTATCGAGGTGGTGAATATCAGAATGATTTCAGGGTTTATGGGCGAACCGGACAAGCTTGCAATGTCTGTGGAACCATTATTGAGAGAATAGTTGTCGGCCAAAGAGGAACTCATTTATGCCCAACGTGCCAGGTTCTTCATATATCTAGGGAAAAGGAATAGGAAAATGAACTGTCAATTTTGTGGATCAGAAATTCCTGCAAAAAGTACAAAGTGTCCAAGGTGCGGTGCTAATCAGAATTTGGATGCAGCCATACCACCGCCATCACCATATTACAATGAGGTCATCCCACCAACACCTCCTGAGGTGGTTGCACCAGAGATGGTTGTTCCACCAATACCCCCTCCGGCTCCAATTACTCCACAGAGTTTCATTCCACCTGCATCCATTAAAACCGATCGCTCCATGCTTGCACTCATAGCACTTATCCTAGGTATCGTGGGGATTCCCTTTGCTTTTATGCTGGCAGGCTGCTCCTTGCCTCTTAATGCGATCGGAATTTTTCTTGCCTGGATGGGCTTAAAATCAGAACGCCGGGGGATGGCGATCATAGCCATGGTGCTAAATATAGGCACGATCATTGCTGTGATCATCTTTTTCTTTGTGTTTGCCGGGCTTATTGCTTACGGAATATTCCAGGGAAACTAGACATAACTTCCTGGTAACGAGGTTTAATGCCACCCGGGAGGGTGGTATTATTATTGCAATTGTAGGAAAGATCACCTGAGAAAAGGTAATTTATTGTTTAATTCTAAAGAACCTAATTCTTCACCCGGAAATCAAATTAAGCCTGGCGTATTCTCAAAACGTCAAATGTATACTTTGATTATCCTGACTGTAATGACCATTGCTGTATTAAGTGGGCTTGGCTTTACTATTTCTCAAAGTATCAATGGTAATCCGTATCCCATATCTCCAACCCTCAATCCCACTCTGCTCACTCCCCTTGCACTGCCTACCTTCCCTGCCACCTGGACGCCAGAAGCAACTCCCACCGATTATCCGAGTGAGCCGACCAGTACGCCTGCACCGACGAATACGTTACTCCCAAGCTTTACTCCATACCCAACTTTGGAGGTTATTTCAACCATCCCTCCCCAGGGTGAAAACGGCTCACCATCGGTTATTGGAACATCAGTGGCAGGCCGCCCACTGGAAGTATTCCGTTTCGGAACAGGACCATCAAATCGAATGATCGTTGCTAATATCCATGGTGGAAATGAATGGAATACTGCGACTTTAGCTGATCAATTAATTGAATATCTTCGCAATAATCCTGATTTTGTACCACCCGAAGTTTCCCTGTATATATTACGAACATTAAACCCGGATGGACTGGCAAGAATTCTTGGGTTGGATGGCAGAGTGAATGACAATGGAGTGGATCTCAATCGTAATTGGGATGCAGATTGGAAACCTGAGTGGAACCGTGATGGCTGCTGGGATTACCGTAAAACAACTGCAGGACCTTACCCCAATTCTGAACCAGAAACCCAGGCATTGATCAGTTTCTTATTGACAACCCCAATGGATGCTTTGATCAGCTATCATAGTGCAGCACTGGGTATTTTTGCTGGCGGAATTCCGCCTGATCCGAATTCAATTCGGTTGGCAAAGCAGATCGCAGAAGTAACAGACTATCCTTACCCACCAGTTTATACCGGCTGCATCTATACAGGTGCACTTGTAGATTGGACTTCAGTGCAAGGAATTCCATCGGTTGATCTCGAATTAACAAACCATCTGGATACTGATTTTGATATAAACCTTGAGGTGCTAAAGGTGTTGCTGAATTTTTCCAGGGAATAGATAACCATAAGTGCGGCAGCTTGGCTGCTTTTTGAAAGATGAATAGTTAAACGGGCTTCCATACCTGGTACAAAGCCAGATTGCCTTCCTTACCGTCGCTATAAAAAGAATCTATAACCCTAAATCCGTTTGCTGCTGCATACTGACTCAGTTCGTCTTCTGTAAAGAGATGAACATAACGGTAACCAGTCTTTCCCTCTTCAGCGAGCCAGTCCAATAAATGATCGCCCGGATCCATTTGGGATGCTGTAAAACCGATCTTTTCCCAGGGTATCACTCTCTTTGCGAGCTTTGGACTATTCATAAATTGCCATTGTGAATGAATAAACAGTCCTTCGTTTGTGATCAGCTTTCTGATCGATTGAAACACTTTATTACGTAATTCAATTCCCGGAATATGATGAATGACTGCAAAGGAAACTATCCGGCTAAAAGGAATTCCGGATAAATGATCAGCCCAATCTGGAGATGTGATATCCTTAACCAGGAATGAAGGAGTAAACCTTGATTTGGATGAATTACTTCCACTGAAATCCAGTAATGCCGGGGAGTAATCAATACCTAGAAATTTCCCTTCATACGGTGTGGTGCCCAAATACCTGGCCAATTCCCCATTACCGCAGCCAATATCCAGAATAGAGTCATTATTTATTGATCCTGGTTTCAAGATGTAATCCGCTACAATTTTCTTAACACCCGGTTGTACAGAGAATCGGGTTCTTGAAAATGAAGCTGAAAAGGTTTGGTAGAATTGGTAATTGAGATCAATAAGCTTATTGATAATCAGGTTATCCAAAAGTTCACCCCGGTAAATCCTCTTTGAGCTTATTGATTATAGACGAAAAAGACAATATTATTGGTAAGGATATTCACCTGAATGGATTGGATTTGAATGGTTGAACCAACAAATTGGCTGGAAGCGCGTAAATATACGCCGGAAAAACTGGAGCAAGCCCGAACGATCATGGATGAGATTCGTTCCGGCAGGCCAGTAAATGAAGCTGTGCGGAGACATCCACTTCCCGGAGGTGGAGGCCATGTTGCCAAACATGTACTGGTACATTTATATCGGGAATTGGTTGATTCCGGGGAATGGGAAGAAGATCCTGAATTATTAATGCGGATCAGAATGAAACCGGTGCGCACATTATCCGGCGTGACAACAGTCACTGTACTAACCAAACCGTATCCGTGTCCGGGAAGATGCATATTTTGCCCATCCGAAGAGTGTGAACCAAAAAGCTATTTATCTGATGAACCTGGTGCTCGACGAGCTCTTCAGAACAATTTTGATCCATTTGCACAAGTTACCAGCCGGTTACAGGCGTTAAAGGCGGTAGGGCATCCGACTGAAAAAATCGAGCTACTGATCCTGGGCGGCACCTTTACAGCATATCGAAAAGATTATCAGGCCTGGTTTGTATATCGATGTTTTCAAGCTTTGAATCAGGAAGTGATTTCATCATTGCCTGATACTGAAGAATCGGAACGAAATGGGAACCTGCAATATCAACCTGATAAGTTTGATGAGATACCGCCGCTGGATGAGACTTTAAAGAATTTATATCATGAACACGAAATCAATATTACTTCCAGGCGGCGTAATGTTGGTTTGGTATTTGAAACCCGGCCGGATGAGATCTTATATTCGGAAATTGCATGGATGCGATCACTTGGAGCTACAAAACTGCAAATGGGTGCTCAATCTTTGGATGACCACATTTTAGAAATCAACAAACGCGGTCATACCGTTGAGCAGACTATTCAAGCAATGCTGCGACTCAGGGCAACAGGTTTCAAAATTGTTTTACACTGGATGCCAAACTTGTTGGGAGCTACACCCGAAAGTGATGTTAGCGATTTTAAAAAACTTTGGGGGGACATACATGGAAAGGGCGGATTATGCCCTGATGAGATAAAAATATACCCCACCCAGTTGCTTCAGAATAGTGAGCTGTACGAATATTATCTACGAGGGGAGTATCATCCATATCAGGAATCGACATTGATCAGCATCCTCGCAGATGTAAAGGGTATGATTCCTGAATATTGTAGAGTCAACAGGGTAATTAGAGATATTCCCAGCACCAATGTAATTGAAGGAAATAAAAGGACCAGTCTTCGTCAGGATGCGTTATTGGAAATGCAGCGGAGAGGTCAACACTGCCAGTGTATACGCTGCAGGGAGATCCGCAGCGAAATTGTGAATGAGAATGAACTGTCAATATCAGACCTGGTTTATGAACCTGCACAGTTAACAGGCGAACCAGGATCCATTGAACATTTTATCTCGTATGTAAACAAACAGAATCAGATCGCTGGATATTTGCGACTTTCTTTACCAGATCATGTTCCACCGGAGCGGGACAAAGAGCTCCCTGATCTGATCGATGCGGCAATAATTCGAGAAGTACATGTATATGGTCAATCACTGGCTGTTGGGGTCGAGAAAACTGGCTCTGCACAACATATAGGTTTGGGAACGCGTTTGATCCTGGATGCTGTTGAGAAAGCCAGATCAGCGGGTTATAAGCACCTGGCAGTAATCTCGGCAATTGGTACACGTGAATATTATCGGAAACGCGGATTCACTCATGGGTCACAATACCAGGTTATGGATTTATAAAACAATTATTTATATACCTGTTTCCCAGTTGTATTTTTCCGGCATATTGTTATTATTTTATGTGAGTTGATTTGATATGTTTAAAGCATCAAACTTTTTTTGGGTGATCGCTCTCATAACTATTACTTCCTGTTCCAAAGGTCCCGAAATTAACCTGCCCGATAGTCCAAAGGCAACGGTAACCTTTGAAGAGAAGACTGCTACTTTGGTGGTTAAACCCACTCTAACCCAATTATCGGTAAATACACCAAAGCCCATAACCCCAACAGTTTTGGAGGCAACCAAGATGTCATATCAACTTACTTCTCCGGTATTTGAACATAAACATGCTATTCCTGAAAAATATACGTGTAAAGGAAAAAATATTTCACCTGAGCTCAAGTGGAATGATCCACCAGAAGGAACCGTTGCGTATGGCTTGATTGTTGATGACCCGGATGCCCCTGCAGGTACTTGGGTCCATTGGGTCATCTATAATATTCCGGGGAGCCTAAGAGTTTTGCCTGAATCTATTCCAAATGACAAGGAAATCATTAATGTCGGAATAAATGGAATTAACAGTTCCAACAAATATGGATACAGTGGTCCTTGCCCACCATTTGGGACACATCGCTACTTTTTCAGGCTTTATGCCTTGGATCAAATGTTGGATATTAAACAAGGAGCGAATAAACCCGAGTTAATTAAAGCCATGCAAGGTCATATACTGGCTATTGCAGAATTAATGGGTACATTTACGAAATAATTGCTCCATTCAAATACAAAATCTAAATGGAGATTTGGTATTACTCCGAAACCAAAACCTTATTTTTTCCTTTTAATTTGCATTGATACATTAATTGATCAGCTCGATGGATGATCGTATCATCATTATCTGATGCCCGGACCAAAGTCCCGCCAATTGAGATCGTTACACCAATTTTATTTCCCTCATAGTTGAGATGTGAATTTTCGACTAATATTCGCAATTTGTCGGCTATGAGAGCTAAACGATGTAAATTCGTATCATTAATAATACCTACGAATTCTTCTCCACCCCAACGACCTATCAAGTCAGTGGACCTGAGGTTTTGGTTAAGGGTATTTGCCACCATTTTAAGGACTTCATCACCCACATTATGACCATAAGAGTCATTTATCATTTTAAAGTTATCAATATCGATAAATAAAAGGCCAAACCCAGTTTTGAATTCTAAAAACTCAGACAAATAATTTTTTAACTTCATATCCATAAATTGTCTATTCGGAATTCCTGTCAGGGTATCTGTGTATACTTTTGTTTCCAAGGCGTCACTCCGCCTTCGTTCCATCACCATTTTTGATACGTCGCTAAAGGATTCCACTGCTCCAACAATTGTTCCATCAGCCCCATAAATGGGTGATGTGCGAATTAATACGGGGACTCTATAACCGTCTTTGTGTTGGAGGTACACTTCTGCTTCTTGTTGACAATTATCTTGCATGGTTTTTACAATTGGACACTGATCTTTGCATAGTGATACCCCCTCCCCATTTACATGCATAAGGATGTTATCCATACATCGTTTTCCAATAACATTCGTTTTGTTGTATCCTGTGATCTTCTCGGCACCTCCATTCCAATAGGTAATTTGCCTTTGAAGATTAACGAAATATACGCCATCTGAAAGATTGTCGAGTAGATCTTTATAAAAAGTATCAGGAATTAACATCTCTATCTCAATTAAAGGGTTTATTATTATGGTGAGTCTTTGATATTTACGCAGCCTTATCTGGCACGAATAATGTACGATTTAATATACTTTAATTATGTAATGATTATAATCAATTGCTATAAATAATAAGTAAATTATGTAAATTTGTAAAAGGCGTGCAATAGAGAAAAATATTTAGGTATATATTTCCAGGAGAGTAAAATGGTCCCAATTAACCGTGATCGTCCACTTCCTCAACTTGTTATTGATGCCGGAGAGGATATTAATAAGTTGAAATCAATCATTCGCTACCCTGATTATGAAGTAAGGGAAGGAGCTGCGTGGGTTTTAGGGACAATTGGTAAGTACGAATGCCTGGCACCATTAGTAAATGCCCTCAAGGATCCTGATGCAATTGTCCGTGAAGCAGCGGCCAGGGCGTTAGGGAATATTAAGGATTTACCAAATATCCATCGAAAATTGGGGATGTTCGAAGATACACCAGATGACGTCACTGCGATCAATGAACTAACGAGGGCTTTGAAAGATAGAGAGTACAGGGTGAGGGCAACTGCAGCCACAAGTTTGATCAATTATGGGAAAAATGTAGAAACTGTATCCGAGCCAGCGAAAGTTAAAAACGAACCGGCACCCATAATTACTCCGATCATGCCATCCAGTTATACGATGTATGGTTCTGCCCCCATTGTTGAGGAAGAATTTCAACAGAAAAAAGAATATCCACCACTGGTCAGAAATAAAGCAATCCCTAAATCGGTTATTGATGCAAATTATAAACTATCCCAATTTAGGGAACTACAAAAGAGTAAAGAGACAGATGTCCGCGAAGCTGTTGCCTGGGCTTTAGGTGTTATGGCTGACCCTGATGGAGCGCCACTGCTCGTCAATGCAATTCATGATCCTGAGCCAATCGTACGGGAAAGTGCAATACGGTCAATGGGACTTCTGAAGTTTCCAACCGATACGAAAAAATCAGTAGGTATGTTTGAAGACAAACGCGGAGACCAGCAAATAGTTGACAATTTATTGAAAGCATTAAAAGACAAAGAGATAAATGTCAGAGCCGCAGCCGCAGCGGCTTTAGCTAATTACGGAAAACCAGAGATTGCGAAACAATTGCTGGGCTTGCTCAAAGACCAAATCCCAAATATGCGGGCTGCAGCAGCGATTGGGTTAGGTGGTTGTCCATACCCTGAAGTTGTACCGGCATTAATCCTGCGATTGAAAGATGAAGACTTTTGGACCAGATTATGTGCAGCCAGATCACTCGGAAAACTGAAAGACCCGGTGGCTCTTGAATTTTTAATGGATGCACTTCATGATCATAATTCTTCGGTTAGGCAAAATGGAGTGCGTGCACTATTGGAGCTTGGAGAACAAGGAATTGGTGATACAAGTTTTTGGCAGAGAGCAATTGATCAATTTGTGATTCTGGGCAGTTCCGATTCATCTGAAGAAGTTCAAGCTGCCGCCCAGGATGCTGTCTTACGGCTCCAATCACGGTCGATGCGTTAATGGACCAGATTTATTATTTGTGTTTTGCATCTTTTATAAGTAAACAACGTATATATATGCATAAATACAAATATATTAATTTGGAGAAAACGAGATGAATGAACAAGTAAAAATCAATACAAAAGATAATTTTCATCAGAGGGATGAAATTGGTACATTCGCATGGGCTTTGGTGTTGATTTGGGGTGGTGTCATATTTCTGGCTGAGAACTTGGGTTTCCTGAGCCGCTGGAAATTTCCGATCCCCGGTCTTCCTGAAAATTATCATTTCTTTTCAGCCTGGCCAATTGTTTTTTTGGGTGCAGGCCTAATTTTCCTGGTATCAGCAATCCTTCAAATCATTATTCCAGGGCATCGAAGACATTTTACCGGGCATATGGTTCTTGCGGCTGTAGGATTTGGTGTGGGACTTGGCCAAATATTCTCATGGTCTTTGATTGGACCTTTCATTCTGATAGCTCTTGGCCTCTCCTTTTTATTGAGGGGAATTATAGATAGATAAGGCTTTTATTGATCATTAACGAGAACCAGCATCTTTATTGGTTCTCGTTTTTTATTTAACGATTTATACATGGTGATTGTCTTTGATGAAGGCTGATTTTCCATCACAATTTTAGTACTGACCCCACATGAAAACTAATAAACCCGTATAGTCAGGCTATTCTTCCTGTTTATTAATTTAAGAAAGTGTGCATAGACAGTATCTTTACCAGTTTTTTACTGATATTCAGTAAGGTTGGACTTATGATTATTAGGTAACAACGGGGATCCTGGCAAATTAATGGGTCAATAGACCTTTATAAAGTAATCTGGTGAATTGATGAGTAATTACCTGTTGGCATTACCAAAACAAGTTGGTAAATTTTTGTCGGAATTTAATCATAGGGTGTATTCCTTATTTCAACGAAATCCAACCATCAAAGATAATCCTTCTCTGAAATTTGCCCCCCCAATTGAAGTACAGAATAACCAATGCCAGGCATTTACGGACGAAAATATGGATTTATCATTTCCGGGGGAGAGGTCAATAGCTCAGGCGGAAGGTTCCAAGCCTGAAACAACCGCAGATATATTTGCGAAAATCTTTCATTTCAATCCAGAATCAATACAAATTAACCGGTTGTCAGACGATAAATTTCTAGAAATTAATCAAGGTTTTACTAACTTGACGGGGTATTCGCGGGAAGATGTGATAGGTCGAACTTCCTCAGAAATCAATATTTGGGAAAGCCCTGAAGAAAGAAATCGCTTTCTTAATGAGATGCATATAACCGGTAATGTTTCAAACTTTGAAGCTACATTCAGAATGAAAGATAATCGGCTGAGAGCAGGACAATTATCTGCAGGAATAATTGAGGTGAACGGAGAAAAATGTATTTTAGCAGTCACCAGAGAAATATCCGATCATGCTCGATCATTAATTTCATTACGTGAGAGTGAAGAGAAATTTCGATTTATTGCTGAAAGGTCAACTGACATAATCTCCCTTCTGGATGTGGAAGGTGCATATATTTATGTTTCACCTGCTTGCAAACCACTTCTAGGATACAAACCTGAAGAAATGGTTGGAAGAAATTTATTGGATTATATTCATCCGGAAGATAAAACCCTGGTAGGTTATGTTCTAAAACAACTGGATATGATCGACGAAATTCAACCATTACATTACCGGGTAAAAACAATTGATGGCAATTATCTTTGGATGGAAGCAACTGCATTAGTAATAAGAGATGCCTCATCAGGTAATCCCATTCAAATTCAAACAAACGCTCGAAATATTACCGAACGGGTAAAAGCGGAAGAAGCTCTTCGAGATAGTGAAGAGAAATTAAGGTCGGTCATTTCGCAATCGCAGGACGGGATTCTGATAATTGACGAAGAAGGCAGGATCATTGAGTGGAGCCGCGGCCAGGAGAAAATAAGTGGAATTCCACGCCATCAGGTCATGGGCGAATTTATTTGGGACATTCATCAAAGGATGGCACCTGAATCGGAGAGAACCCCGGAAAATTTGGAAATTAACAAGAAACAGACTTTCGATTTATTGTCGAAGGGGATAGTTATGCAAGGGAACCTGATACAGGATGCGACAATAGTCGACACAAAAGGCATGGTTCACCTAACCCAGACATTAACTTTTCCGATTTATACCCCAAGGGGATATATGGCCGGTTCCGTAAGCCGGGATGTTACCGAAATGAAAAAAGCAGAAGATGCTTTACGTGAAAGCGAGAGTCTCTATCGGACACTGGCGAGGAATTTTCCAAATGGAGCGGTAATGCTTTTCGATAAAGACCTACGTTATAGAGTGGCTGATGGAATGGGATTGTCATCGCTGAATCTAGATCGAGAGCAGCTTGAAAATCACACAATTTTTGAAGTTTATACACCTGAAACCAATGCTATTTTAGAGCCATATTATCGGGCGGTTTTGAAAGGTCGAACAGAAGTATTCGAGGTACCTATTGGTGATCTAACATATGAGATTTATGCCGTCCCGATAAAAAATGAAACCGGTGATATTTTATATGGAATGGTCATGACACAGGATATATCAGAACGAAAAGTGGCTGTTCAGACCTTAAAATCAAGAGCGCAATATCTCGCCATCCTGAATGAAGTAACTCAAAGTGCTCTTACCGAAACCGACTTGGAAACAATGATGCAGAAAATCGTGGATCTGCTTGCCATGATGTTTACTGCAGATCATTGTTATATTACAGGTTGGAATGATGAAATGAAACAACCCATTCCTTTGGCTTCTTTCGGTTTCTTGCGGTCTCGTTATACCAAGACCCAGCTGAAACCCGGAGAAATGACCCTTACCAGAGCTGTGCTAGAATCCGGCACTCCTATTGTGGTCGATGATCTACTTCATTCCGAATATATTTCTCCTCGTCTTGCGAATCAGTTTCCTTCAAAATCGATGCTGGCTTTACCTCTAATCGGTGGAGGATTAAATCTTGGGGCGATATTAATTGGATTTGCCGATCAGCATCCATTTACTAAAGATGAAATACAACGGGCAGAACAAGTGGCAGCTCAGATCGCCCTTTCCATGTATAAAGTCAAGCTTTTTGAAGAAGTCCAAATTAGCAATATTCAACTGGAAAAAAGGGTGGAAGATCGGACTAAAGATCTGGCTTTAAAAAATCAGGAATTGGAGACCTTTACTTACTCTGTTTCCCACGACCTAAAAGCGCCATTGAGAGGTATTGATGGGTATAGTCGATTATTACTTGAGGAGCATTCTTCCCAGATCGATGAAGAAGGTCTCTCATTTTTACGGACGATACGTACTGCTGCCGGCCAAATGAATCAATTGATCGAAGACTTGCTTTCCTACTCTCGTCTTGAACGAAGAACAATGATGAATAATCAAGTTGACATCCACACTGTAGTGAGTAATTTGATATTGGAAAGAAAAGATGACATTCGTCGAAATAAAATTAATGTAGTTCAAGAGATCCCCTCAAGGAAAATCGCAATTGATGAGAAAGCACTTGAACAGGCATTACGAAATCTGTTGGATAATGCGATCAAGTTTTCTTCCAATAACGGCATGCCAAAAATCAATGTGACTATGATAAAAGGAGATGAGGAAAAGTCTATCCTATGTGTTGAGGATAATGGGATCGGTTTTGAAATGAAGTACAGTGAAAAGATTTTTGATATCTTCCAGAGACTTCATCTGCCAGAAGAGTACCCGGGAACTGGTATCGGGCTAGCCCTGGTTAAAAAAGCAATGCAACGTATGGGGGGCAGAGCCTGGGCTGAAAGCCAACCCGGAATGGGTGCAAAATTTTACCTTGAAATTCCCGGATGATTCATGACTGACTATACACATCCCATCCTTATAGTAGAAGATAACCCAATTGATCTTGATCTGGCAAAACGAGCATTTCAAAAATGTGATATTCTTAATCCAATCCAAACCGCACGTGATGGAATGGAAACTTTAACCTACATTGCAAGATGGTTGGAAGGGGAGGAGTTACCAGCAATCATTCTTTTGGATTTAAAGTTACCAAAGTTAAATGGTTTGGATGTGTTAAAAAGGATCAAACAGGAAAAAATATGCAATAACATTCCAATTATTGTGCTTACATCCTCAACAGACATCGGTGATATTAGAACTGCTTATGAATTTGGAGCAAATTCATATTTAATTAAACCAATCGGTTATGATCAATTCCTTGACCTTATTTTTCTCATAAATCAGTATTGGATTAAGTCAAATGTGTACCCACGGTGAAATATGAAAATCTTGTACATCGAAGACAACCAGAACGATATTGATTTGACAACCCTGGAGTTCAAAAAAAATGCTCCCCATATTGAGATAGAGAGTATAAATTCGGTAAAAGCTTCAGAATCAAAATTAGTAAACGATTCAAACTCGATCGATCTGGTTTTGTTGGATATGCATTTACCTGATGGTAATGGATTAAGTCACCTGGAATGGATTCGAGGAAATGATATACCAGTTGCAGTGGTGATTATTACCGGACATGGGGATGAAGATACCGCAGTGGCTGCGTTAAAAGCTGGAGCAGATGATTACTTATCGAAATCAACAGGCTACCTGGCTCGCCTACCCATCATTTTGGAAAATGCTATAAATCGATATCGAGTAGAATTGGCCAGAAACCGTCAACATTTAAAGTTATTGTATGTTGAAGACAATTTGGTAGATATTGACTTAACGAAAAGACATCTCTCACGTTATGCTCCAAATATTCAAATGGATGTTTTACAAAACGCGGATGAGGTAATTTCCCTGTTTTCCAATCCCGTAACTCGCCACCAGTACGATATCTTATTATTGGATCATCGTCTACAAGGAGTTAATGCAATTGAAGTAATGACAGAACTGGAGAAGTTCTCATTATCGATACCAATCATTCTGGTAACCGGACATGGAGACGAAGAAATCGCTGTTCAAGCTTTAAAGTTAGGTGCAGCTGATTATGTAGTTAAAAGTGCAGATTATTTATTCCATTTACCTTCAGTCATTGAAAATGCTTACAACCGAACCCAGCTTATCCGTGAGGAAGAAGCCTTAAGGATTAGCGAAGAACGTTTTCGCAGAATTGCTGAAAATGCTCAGGATATAATCGCCCGGTACACATTTTTTCCGATAGAAGGTTTTGAATATATTAGCCCATCAGTAACAAAAATTTTGGGATACACTCCAGAAGAATTTTATCAAGATTCGGATATTGATTTGCGAATTACTCATCCGGATGATATTCCTGTTACCAGGCAATATTTGGAAAATTCAAAATACACTGGAGATACCAATGTATTACGTTTGATACATAAAAACGGAAATGTAGTGTGGGTGGATTACAGAAGTGTCCCGATATATGACCAGAACGGAAAATTAATTGCCCTGGAAAGCATTATTCGAGATGTTTCCGAAAGAAAACACGACGAAGCCCAAATACACCAGCAAATGGAACGCCTTTCTGCAATGTTAACAATTGACAATGCAATATCAGGTAGTCTGGATCTTAGTCTGACATTAAATATTGTTTTAGAGCATGTGATTTCCCAATTAAATGTAGATGCTTCGACGATATTATTATTGAATCCGTATACTCAAAACCTGCGTTATTATGCCAGCAGGGGGTATTGGTACGACGATATCAAAAACTTCTCAACTCAGATCGGATCAAATTTTATTAGCAAAGCGATTTTTGAGCGAAAACTCGTCCATACAGAAAATATTGATGATTTTAATAATCCGAAATTGTTCCTCCCCTTGATCAAGAAGGAGAAATTTGTATCCTATTACGCAGTACCTTTAATAAGCAAAGGCGTGGTAAAAGGTATTTTGGAAGTATTTTCACGCTCTATTAATAAGGTGGATCTTGAATGGAAAGATTATCTGAATATGTTGGCAAGTCAAACCGCAATCGCGATAGATAATGCGGAGTTATTTGAGAATATTCAGAAGAGCAACACCGAATTAATACAAGCATATGACAGCACTCTTGAGGGTTGGGTCCATGCAATGGATTTGCGTGATAAAGAAACTGAAGGGCATTCCCGACGAGTGGCAGAAATTACAGTGAAATTGGCATCACGGTTGGAGGTCAGAAACACTGAATTGGAACATATACGAAGGGGAGCATTATTGCATGACATCGGGAAAATGGGAGTCCCTGATTCAATTCTGTTAAAACCAGGGCCATTATCGGACGAAGAGTGGAATATTATGCGGAAGCATCCAGTATTTGCATTGGAAATGCTTTCTCCCATAGAATATTTACGTAAATCTCTGGATATCCCTCAATATCACCATGAGCAGTGGGATGGTAAGGGATATCCAAATGGATTAATTGGCGATGATATTCCTATTGCCGCGCGTATATTTAGCGTTGTTGATGTTTGGGATGCATTAACTTCTGAACGACCTTATCGTGCTGCGTGGGGAAAAAAAGAGGCAAATAAATATTTACTGGACCATCGAGGTTCACAATT
Organism: uncultured Chloroflexia bacterium; assembly: GCA_963757065.1. Taxonomy (GTDB): domain Bacteria; phylum Chloroflexota; class Anaerolineae; order Anaerolineales; family Anaerolineaceae; genus PNON01. The sequence continues at coordinate 463,228 of CAVWQC010000007.1, forward strand.
TGAACCACGACTGGTGGATGAATTTATTACCATGTTGGATAATGGTATTATCCGATAACAATAGACACGAAATATTAATTATCTAAATTTAGCAGTGGTATGTTACTTCTGCATCTCTGAAGTTCTTATAATATGAACCCAAAATAGCTTTTACTACAAAAGCAAGGCTTTCTTCAAGTTTTGCATTGTTTAAAGTAAGATCCAACCAAAGATCGTCTTTACCCTTACCGGTCGAAAACTTCCAATTTTGTTTGATCAACAATTGCATCACATCAGCCAGATTATCATGTGTGATAATGATAACCCGTTCATTGGCGCGTGCCTCTAATTTTATTTCATTACAATTGGAATTTGTATGCAAATAGACATGAGACTTTGGATAATGGAAATACACCTTCATACTGTTTCCTCCTGAGAATGGTGTTAATTATTGTAATTAATCAGATGTTACAAGTTCTTTCTGATCCTTTTGTAATAAAGTTGCGCTTACGCGTGTGTTTTCCTCAATATCAATGAGGAGATATACTCCTTCTCCCATAGCGTAAGTTGTAATACCAACGACAAGTCCCCATAAAAGAATTGCAAAACCTGAGACGATGCCTACAACTGCCATGCCCCCCGAATCGGTGGGAGATGGATTTAAACTGAGTTGATTAGCAAATCCACTTAATAACGCACCGCCAAGGAGACCGCTAATACAAGCTCCTGCTGCACCGATGATTGTAACAACAAGAATTATAGCTCCAATAATTTTATAGATGGTACCCACAAGCCGTAATGCTTTATACTTTTTTACCATTTTTCTAGTCCACCTTTCTGATTGGAATTAATCTAAACCAAGTTCCTGGGCATGATCTACAACCTCATGTTCAAGAACGACGATCCATAAATACCATGCTACAGGAATGCTAACTAATGATCCTCCCGGCACATGCCAGTTGTAAGGTTCTGTTTTTTCCATAAGGTCAAAAGGCAGGACGACCGGTTGACTAAAAATTCCTTGTAAAGCAGACGCAGTGTGGATGGCTAAAGGTTTGATCTCTGACCATGGGGTGTTCTTATATTTTTGTGCCTGGAATTCATTGAACTCGTCGATGGTATCAAAATCCACCCTTGTTCCATCGATATCGCGGTAACCTTTTAATGTGAGGACAAACGGTTTTCGAACCCCTGAAATAATATCACCCATTGATTGAATAATATACCGTTCCCACTCAGCAATATGGGCTACAATTTGAGCAATGGTACGGCCATCCGGGCAAATTTGTGATGCTTTCTCTGAGTCAATAGCATAAATGGCAGAAAGATAAGCAGCCAGGTAATCAGAATGAATACGATTCATCCCTTTTACCCGGATGTTTGCTGGCATATTTGATAGTGCAAAAATCTTTGGGTAAAATTGTTCAGGTTTCATGCCCCTATTATACGTATTGTTTGAACAACTGGATAGATGTGACGAATTATTATTGATGTATACTATCAATTATATTTTAAGGCAATTAAGAGGATAGAAATGTATATGAAAAGATGCCCATATTGTGCAGAAAAGATGCAGGGAATTGCTATAGTGTGTCCACATTGTGGGAGAGACTATCCTCAAACGGGTGAGTTCTCGGAGACTGAAGACCCATCAGGTCAGGCAACCCCGGGAAACAGTCAGGGAAAATGGCGAAGAGTAACTCTTAGTGTCATTATGATAATTCTTATTTTGTCTGGCTGGATCATTGTCTTTATCCAGGGGGGTAATGCTCAAAAAGCAAAATTTAATTATGAAGCCGCAATAGCTACCCAAAGCTTCCAACTGGCTAATAATCGTGTTGAAATTACCAATTTGGGTGGTACTTTAACCACTCAGGATCAAAAAGGTTCCATAAATTTGGTAAAACAATCAACTTTAGAAGCGCTGGCAACCCAACAAGTATCAACCATGAAAACAATTGCAGACGACCTGGCTTTAGCGAAATCACAACAGGTCAGGTATTGCGATGTTGGAGATGGATTAACCTGGGATTACACCAACAATGAAACAATATTGGCTCAATTAAAAATATTCTCAGAGAACCTGGGTGGAAAAATAACCAAAGCTACTTATACCTTACCCTGGAATACTCCTTATATTGCAGTTTACACGGTGAATACAAAATATGTATTTTGGTTTATTGTATATTTTGAGCAAAAAGATCTGGGACTCACGAATACCATTTACTGGGTGGAGAAATCCTGTTTTCTGGATAAGAATTAATTGACTTTAAAAAGACATCTCCGGTAAATGAGCGAAGATGTCTTTTCTTATAATCCTGAGTATCCACGCCAGTCAAATTGCCAATTTCTATCATTCTTAGGTGGTTGAATTTCCTCAAGCATCTGGTCAATGAATTTCTGCCAAATTTCATTTGGTTCCCAAATATTCATGACATCTTCCCAACAAACCTGGCGTTCTTCATTTTCGACTATCACCCGATAGAGATAAATAAATACTGATACCCGCATATTCTTAGCACAATGCACAAAGGTCTTAAACCCTTTGTGCTGCTCGAACATCTGGAAGAACTTTAATAGGTCGCCTTTTGTGGGCGCCTGCCATTCCACCGGGATATGAACATAAGCCATCCCGGCAGCTTGAGTGAGTTCTTGTTCATCAGGCAGACTATCCGGGGAGGCGGAAGTTGCCAGGTTGATCAAAATAGTAAACCCCAATTCACCCAGCATTTTTATCTGGTCAGGTGTAGGTTGCCCGCCAGTATAAATTCCCGGTTTTATTTCCAGGTAATCTTTGATCTCTTCTATTAGTATTTTTCTGCAAAACACACCTCTCCCTAAATTATATCGTAATAGATCGCTACTTTAAATTTATAATGATTGTTGATACAAGCAGCGTAAAGTCAAATATTGTAGCTAATCTACTGTATAATTATCGAATTAGTTTAAAGTTAACTCTGGAGGAAAAAAATGAACATTGCCAATTTATTACAGGGAGTGGCTTCACTTGCCTGGGCAGCCCTGATCATATTTATTGTCATCGCAGTTATTAGAGCATCCCGCAATTCACCTTTAAAGAATGTGGGCTCTATTGCGGCTGTACTTGCGGTCGTCGCAATCCTGATTACATCTGTTAGTGCCGGGTTGGTATTTATTCAACCAGAGGAACGGGGTGTAGTGATATCAGCATTTTCACCTAAAGGATATCGGGAGGTCGCACTTCAACCAGGCCTTCGCTGGATCATTCCATTCGCTGAAAATGTGGTTTTATACCCCATCTCCAAACAGACATATACCATGTCAATTGCTGCCAGCGAAGGAGCCATCCAGGGTGATGACTCGATCACCGCGCGTACACTGGATGGGCAGGAAATCTATGTGGACGCTTCTGTTATTTATGCTATCGACCCGGAAAAAGTTGTCCAGGTGCATATTCAGTGGCAAAAACGATACTCAAGTGACCTGGTACGTGCCCAATCCAGAGGTATTATCAGGGATGCTGTTTCCCAATATCGAGTGGATGAATTGAACAGTACCAAGCGTGTTGCATTTGTTGGAAACATGCGGGATGCGATGACTGCAAAATTATCTGAAAATGGATTAATGCTGGTGGATTTTGTGATCCGCAACATAACATTCTCACCTGAGTATGCTGCTTCTGTCGAACAAAAACAGGTAGCTGAACAGCAGGCTCAGCAGGCAAAATTTGTTGTGGAACAAAAACGACAGGAAGCTGAACAGGTAAGGCAAACTGCCCAGGGTGCAGCGGATTCAGCAATCATTAAGGCGAAGGGTGATGCAGAAGCAAGAATTCTACAAGCCCAGGCAGAAGCGCAGTCCCTGGCGTTGATCAGTGCAGCTTTGAAAGACAACCCTGATCTCTTGATGTATCAGTACATTTCGAAACTCTCACCAACCATTCAAACCATGCTGCTGCCCAGCAATTCACCATTTCTCTTTCCGTTACCAGGGATAACACCACAGGTCACGACAGTTCCATAAAGAAAATAATTAAGAGCAAGCTAATAACTGAGAAATTAGATAAAATGCCAATACCAATAAATGGCAAACAGATCAGACTGACAGATTATTCCAACTGTGCTGGCTGAGCATCGAAACTAAACGCGGAAACGTTGGCGCAGGTTCTGCGCCCATTGCATGATGTTTATGATGGTGTTCAGCCAGACAATTTGTTGGTTGGTTTGGACCAACCGGATGACGCTGTTGTCTGGAAAGTGGATGATTCCAGGGCATTGGTACTCACTACCGATTTTTTCACCCCGGTTGTAGATGACCCTTACGATTACGGTGCAATAGCAGCTGCAAATTCATTATCCGATGTTTATGCCATGGGTGGAGTGCCATTCCTGGCATTGAGTATTGCAGCTTTGCCTCCTGAACTTCCTTCAGATTTCCTGGCTGAGATCATTCGTGGTGGAGCAGATATTGCCAAAAAGGCTGGTGTAATAATAGCCGGGGGACACACCATTCAGGATAAAGAACCCAAATTCGGACTCGTTGTACTGGGTTGGGTGGATCCAAAGAGATACCTCACTAAGCGTGGGCTTATTCCCGGAGACCAATTGGTATTAACCAAACCATTGGGTTTTGGGGTGACAACGACAGCCCTAAAACGTAGAATAGCTGATGAAGCAGATGTTCAAGAAGCTGTTGGTTGGATGAAGATTTTGAATCATAAGGCAAGTGCCCTGGCCATTAAATATAATGCGCATAGCTGTACTGATGTGACCGGATTCAGCCTGTTAGGTCACGGTTGGGAGATGGCAGAAGCATCTCAAGTAGGCCTACGTATTCAATTTAAATCGTTACCATTTATTTCCGGGGCAATAAAATATGCCAGGGAATGGGCATTCCCAGGTGGTGCTTCTGACAATATGCATTTCTATGGTACACATGTTAAGTTTTCTGATGGTTTGGAAGAATATGAAAAAATGCTTACGTTTGATCCACAAACAAGCGGTGGATTATTAATTGGGCTTTCCGTAAAGGACGCCAATGAATTTGTGACAGCCGCAAAGGCAGATGGGCAGCCCGCATGGATCATAGGTGAAGTAGTTGAAGGTAATTTAATTGAAATATTGAATTAAGAATTAGATGAATAAAGTCAGAATTATCTGAAACGGGCTTGACCAATGAAATTGGCTATGTTATTATGCCATCCGGAGTAAGAATGCCGCAAATAAATAAAGACCAGCCGGGATTTGATCCATTAACAGATAATCCCTTAATTGCTGAGCAGAATACAAATTCTCAAGACACAAAAATTGAAAAATCTCAATCGGATCAAAGATCTGATCTATTGGATTTAAAATCCCCGATTCTCAGAATCGCGACAGCGGTAATTACATTGGCATTGATAGTGGTAGTTGTTCTTATCATGCGGAATTTCTTCCTGCCGAAGACTCCTCAAGCACAGGCAAAATCGCAAAATCCAGGTCCAATTCCGACTGTTAATGTGGATATAAGCCAGCTCTCTACATCAGAATTACTGGAAGTATCTTATTCAGGTGGTGTTCCCCGCCTGGCACAGCTGCATACCATTATTCCAGAAAGACCCCGTGATGATATTGAAAAATATACTGTTGTTCAAGGGGACACAGTATTTGGCATAGCCGAAAAATTTGGTTTAAAACCGGAGACCATTCTCTGGGGTAATTACTTCACATTATTGGATAATCCCAGCTTTTTACAACCAGGACAATTATTAAATATCCTACCTGTCAATGGCATATATCATAAATGGAATGCTGGTGATGGGTTAAATGGTGTTTCCGAATTCTTTGGAGTGACACCGGAAGAAATCATCAATTTTCCTCTGAATCATCTGGATATTGAAACGGTTGGGGATTTCAGTAATCCAAACATAGAACAAGGTACCATGTTGGTTATACCTGATGGAAAACGAAATTTCGTTACCTGGAGTGCACCTCGCATTACCCGTGATGATCCGGGTGTGGCAAAAGTGCTCGGCCCCGGATACTGTGGAACAATTACAGATGGACCGGTGGGTATACAGGCATTTATATGGCCAACAAACAGTCACTTCCTTTCCGGTTTTGATTATTCTCCTGAGACCAATCACTTTGGGATCGATCTTGACGGTGAAATTGGTGATCCAATCTATGCGACGGATAATGGGGTGGTTGTTTATTCCGGGTGGAATGACTGGGGTTATGGGTTTATGGTGGTCATAGATCATGGCAACGGCTGGCAATCCTTGTATGCCCATTTGAGTGATATAGCAGTTGGTTGTTCTGCATTCGTCTATCAGGGCACTGTGATTGGATATATGGGCTCTACTGGTCGTTCCAGCGGTTCACATTTACACTTCGAATTGATGAATGATGCCGGTAAGGTTAATCCACTTAACTATCTGCCTTGATAATAAAACCCATCATTACTTTTCCTTTACAAAAAATTATTACTTGTTCGACCTCCATGCTACAATTATTAATTAAGTAGCATCTTTTAGGGAGTACATGATATGGGAAGTGAAATCCGACCATCGCCAATTGCCGGTCACTGGTATTCGAGTAATCCAGTGGTTTTGGCCAAAGAATTGGATGGCTACATTACAAATGCCAATACTCCAATCATTAATGGTGAAATTGTTGCTGTTATTTCTCCACATGCAGGTTACCGGTACTCCGGGCATGTTGCCGGACATGCATTTGCAGCAATCCAGCATCTTCACCCCGATATAGTTGCAGTGATTTCACCGATGCACCAGCCTTATGAGCAGACATTCCTCACATCAGCCCATAAGTCTTACTGGACTCCTCTTGGAAACATAGCGGTTGACCAATCTGCGGTCTCTGATTTATCAAAAATCCTGGCCGATGAGTATAAACTCAGACTACAGCCAGTACTTAACGACGAAGAACATTCACTTGAGATTGAACTTCCATTTCTTCAAAGGATCTATACTAATTCATTTACACTGCTCCCGGTCATGGTCAGGGATCTATCTTTATCCAATTGTGAAGCATTAGGTGAGGGACTTTATAAAGTGTTAAATGGAAAAAATGCGATGGTTGTTATCAGTACTGATCTCTCACACTTTTATAAAAAAACAGATGCCGCCAGATTGGATACGAATATGCTTGAAATGATCCAAAACCTGGATCCATCCGGAGTATTAAGTTCTGAACTGGATGGGACAGGTTTTGCCTGTGGTGCCGGTGCGGTGATCGCTGGAATAAAATATGCGATCCTGGCTGGCGCAAAAAAAGGTGTACTATTAAAATATAGCACCTCCGGCGAAATTACCGGAGATGATTCCTCAGTGGTTGGATACGGAGCTGTCGCACTGGTTAAACCATGATAAATCTTCTTCGAATACTATTATTACTGCTATTAGTTGCTATGAATGCTTTTTTTGTGGCGGTGGAATACGCGGCTATTGCATCGAGACGAGCCAAGCTTGAGATGTTAATTGAGCATGAATCCGCAGCCTCCAAGATCGTTAAAGAATGGCTTCAAAACCCGTTAGCGAGAGACAGGCTAATAGCAGCAAATCAGATATATATCACGCTCATTAGTCTTGCCCTGGGCGCTATCGGCGCGAATGCTGTTCAGGAGATGTTATCGCCTTTGTTCCTGAACATACACTTTTCCGCAAAATGGGAAATCATTAATTCGGTGATCAGCATTTTACCATTGTTGATTTCCCTGATTCTGGTAACCGGCATACAGGTGGTTCTTGGGGAACAAGTTCCAAAGGTGACGGTTTTAAGATCACCGGAACGATTTGCATTATTCGCAGCCCCGATCATGCGGGTATTGAATTCAATATTTCGAAAATTCATTGACCTGCTGGATTGGGCTGCAAAGCAAACATTAAGATTATTTGGAATATCAATTACTTCAAACCAGAGTTCACAGATTTCCTTAGAAGAAATCAAATTAATGGTCTCAGGCCCTGAGATGGGAGGATTACTGGAGAAACCAGAGCAGGAAATGCTTTCGGCAATTTTTGATTTTGGATCCATGGTGGTTCGTCAGGTATGTGTCCCCAGGACAGATATTGTTGCAGTCGAAGAGACGACCCCGCTGGAAGAAGTAATTCAATTGTTCACCCAGGAGAATGTTACAAAAATTCCTGTATATAAGGAAAATCTCGATCAAATTACAGGTATTTTATACATCCGTGATCTATTAACCGCCTTACACGCTTCGGACGGCAGACATAAAACAGCCGGAGATATTGTACGTGAAGCGTTATTCGTTCCTGAGACGATTTCGGTAAATGATCTTCTTGTGCAGTTAAAAAATCGCCGGCAGCACATTGCCATTGTTTTGGATGAATTTGCCGGCACAGCAGGCTTGGTCACACTGGAAGATCTGGTCGAAGAGATAGTAGGTGACTACCGCGATTCCTTTGATTCAAATACTCCCCAGATACAGCCGTTGACTGAAGGAAAAGCTCTGATCGATGGACTGATCCTCATACCTGAATTTAATGAATACTTTGGGATGACCCTGTCTGATCCAAATTATAATACTGTGGCTGGTTATATTTTGGGGAAACTTGGCAGGCTGCCATTGGTTGGTGACATAATCGAAGATGCTGAAAACCATATTAGCTTGAAGGTTGAATCCATGGATCGAATGCGGATCACCCAGGTTCTGGTGACCCGATTGTCGACCGAACATGTTAATGAAATCAATCCTGATTCAATATAATCACTTTTTATGAAATGCTACGCTCGAGTATCCGTGAATGTCCCGCAAGTGTCGGGGTGTTTTGATTATAAAATTCCTGTCGAATTTATTGACCTGATTCAAATCGGTTCATTGGTTGAAGTCCCTTTTGGAAAACAGATTGTTCAGGGGGTTATTGTTGATTTGCTTGAAGCCTCGGTAGTGGAAGATACCAGGGAAATTTTAGGATTAATTGATCCCGTCCCGGTATTGACCCAGGCACAAATTAATTTTCGCAAAAAATATAGCAGATGCGTTTTATTGCACCTATTCCCAGGCAATCGAATTGATGGTCCCGGCAGGATTAAGTCAACAGGCAGATATTCTTATCACACTCACCGGAACGACCAATGGCAAATCGCTGTCACAGCTTGAATTAAAAATAGTTGACCAGCTCCAAAAAAAAGGCAGTGTTCGCGGGCGCCAATTGGACAGCGCATTCCCCCGGATGGATTGGAAGAAATCGTTAAAAAGACTTCAACAAATGGGGATCGTAGAGTACCACTCCTTTCTGCCCAAACCTACTATTCGTCCTCAAATGGTGAGGACAGTTCAATTATGCGGGGGTGAGCAGGAAATCCGGGAATACCAGCTTGAAAACCAGGATAATAAGGTCACATCTGCTGCAGAAAGACGGAACAGGGTAATTGTCTTTCTGCAAAGTGAACCGGAGCCCATACCTGTCCAATGGGTATATGCTCAAACAGCCTGCACCATGGTTGACCTGCAATACTTAGCAGGCAAAGATATGGTGACTCTGGGAGAGACAGAATGGATCAGAGATCCTGTCGCAAAAATTAGCATAAAAGCTGAAAAGGATATTACTCTCTCAAACGATCAAGCCCTTGCCTGGTCGGAAGTCTCTAACTCTATCGACCAGGTAGCGAATGGGAACGATACTAAACCAATCTTGCTTTTTGGTGTGACTGGCTCAGGGAAAACTGAATTATATTTGCGGGCAGCTGAAAAAGTTGTTGCCCAGGGAAAGAAAGTCATCATCCTGGTTCCTGAGATCTCATTAACACCTCAAACAGTGCGACGGTTTATTAACCGTTTCCCGGGCAGAGTGGGTTTGTATCACTCACGTTTAACTGCCGGCGAACGATACGATACCTGGCGCCGGGCGAGAGCAGGGAAGATCGACGTCATCGTTGGACCTCGTTCGGCTTTATTTACACCCTTCACAGATATTGGTCTGATCATTATTGATGAGTGTCATGATGATTCATACTGCCAGGGCGACTACGGAGTTTATTATGATTGTAGAGTCCTGGCTGAGCAATACTCCCGTAACCTAAAAGCGTTATCTATATTTGGATCAGCCACCCCGGATGTTTCACAATTATTTAATGCCCAGGAATCCGGATGGAAAATACTCAAATTACCGGAGCGTATCAAATCAACTTCCGCGGGAAGCGTAGAATCGTTATTTCCGGTTAGCAAAATTCCAAATATGGGTGAATTACCTGACGTTCAGGTTGTGGATATGCGCGATGAGTTGAAAAATGGAAACTTGTCCATCCTCAGCCTGGATCTTCAAAAAAGATTGATCAGCACGTTCAATGCTGGAAATCAGGCAATTTTATACCTGAATCGAAGGGGTAAGGCTACCTATGTCTTTTGTCGAAATTGTGGTTATGTGTTGGTTTGCCCACGCTGTGACCTAACCTTAACTTTGCATGGAGACAAAAATGAATTGATCTGCCATCAGTGTGGTTACAGGCGTGGGCTACCAAAGGTTTGCCCTGAGTGCAGGTCAACGACCATCCGCCAACTGGGAGTCGGAACGGAGACAGTAGAGGCAGCAGTCCGAAAGCTGCTGCCGGATGCCAATATTTTACGCTGGGATGCCGAAACATCCCGGTTCAAAGACGCTCATGAGATCATATTGTCGCATTTCATGAACCACAGGGCAGATATCCTCATCGGAACACAAATGATCTCCAAGGGTATGGATTTTCCAATGGTTACCCTGGTAGGAGTTGTCCTGGCAGAAACCGGATTATCGTTACCCGACTATCGCTCGACTGAACGTACATTCCAGTTGTTGACCCAGGTAGCAGGACGGGCAGGGAGATCAGACTTGGGAGGGAAAGTTATCTTCCAAACGTATCAACCAGACAATTATGTGATTGATCTGGCTTCACATTATGATTATGAACAATTTTATACGCATGAATTGGAGTATCGAAGGCGATTGGGCTATCCTCCATATTATCAGTTGATCAAGTTGGAAATCTCCAACCAGTCGGCCGAAATTGCTGAATCTACTGCTAATCGGATCTATCAATTACTTGCTAACTGGATGGAAGCTTCCGGAAGACAGGCAAATGAATTAGTGGGTCCGGTTCCCTGTTATTTTGGAAAAGTGAACAATATCTATCGCTGGCAAATAATCCTGCGCGGACCCAACCCTGGTTCTCTTATTAAAGAACATATTTCTGATTTAATTGGTGTAAGGATAGAAATCAATCCACCAAATCTGCTATAATATTTGAATAAATCCACTTGAAAGCTGAAAAAATGTATGCGTAAAGAAGCTTTAACATGGAATGATATAGAAGGACTTTTAGATCACCTGATGCCCCAGCTTGAAGGTGATTTCGATTCAATGCTAATGATCACCAGGGGTGGAATTATTCCGGGGGGGTTGATCGCGGAAGCGATGAATATCACCAGTATACTTACAGCCGCAGTCAATTTTCCATCAGAGATGAATACGCCATCTTCCAAACTGCTCTCCTGGCCGCAATTTTTACAATTTCCTGAAGATACATTGATACGCGGTAGGCGCATCCTGGTTGTGGATGATGTCTGGGGATCTGGTCGAACAATAACAGCTGTAAAAAATAGAGTATCAGTTGGGGGTGGAGTTCCATTAACCTGTGTACTTCATTTCAATCCTGCGCGAAACATCTTCAAACCTGGCTGCCCGGATTACTATGCAGCAACAACCGATGCTTATATCATCTATCCGTGGGAAATGAATCGCGACAAAGATCTTGCCATAGGGTGGGACGCAAAATAATAAATTATTAAATAAATCTGGTTGTTGCAAGAGGGAATATGGATCAGATCATCACCAAGTTATTGAAATTGCAAAACCCTGCCATCCAGTATAAAGTGCGATTGTTGGTTTTGGAAGACGATCCTTTTTCTGATGAAATGAGGAGGCTGCAACAAGAGGTACGGGGGAGTGAACTGGTTCGTCAGTTATTATCCCAGCGTGATGAAAAAGGATTGATCCCGTTGGACCCTTATAAAAAATGGAACGGTGCCCATTGGGTATTGCATACTTTATCAGATCTTTTTTACCCGCCTGGCGGTGAAAATTTACAACCAATTGCTGAACAGGATTATGATTGGATATTTTCAGACAGGAGAATGCATTGGGTAAAACAAAGAACTAAAAACGCAGGCGGAACCCCGCCCCGAGCTTGTGCTTCAATGGAAGGATCCACCTTATTTGCCATGATCCGGTTGGGATTTTTAGATGAACGATGCGACTATTTAGCTGAGCGGTTATTGTCCTGGCAATGGCCGGATGGTGGATGGAATTGTGATGATAATCCTAACGCCAAAAACTCATCCTTCATGGAAACATTGCTGCCGCTGCGGGCATTATCCTTATATTCGCGAGTTGCCAGTGATCCTGTTCCAGCCCATGCAGCAGAAAGAGCTGCTGAAGTTTTCTTAAAAAGGTTTTTATTCCGGTCGCAGAAAGATGGTTCAATAATCGAAGACAGCTTCCTGCAGCTTCATTACCCCTGTTACTGGCATTATGATATTTTGCTCGGTCTTAAGGTTATGGCCGATTGCGGAATTATCAGCGACCCCCGCTGCACTGAGGCATTGGATTGGCTGGAATCACGCAGGTTGCCGGATGGGGGCTTTCCAGCTGATGCAAAGTATTATCATAAAAGGCTTCTTGATAGTAATGCCAGCCTGGTGGATTGGGGTCCTGTCAGCAGTAAAAAATATAATCCATTTGTGACAGCTGACGCTTTATATGTTTTACATGCAGCCGGCAGGTACCAGGCACAATAATATTTTGGCATAAGTGAACATGGCTCATTAAATACAAAGTCCCTGACCAATAGATCAGGGACTTTATTGTTAATCCATCGTATCCATACTGCTTCCCCGGCAATAAACCTTGATTCCGTCTACCTTGATAAACAATTGCTGCTGACCATCCTGCTCGACAGAGTACGAACCGATCTTTGGTTTCAATGAATTCATGATCATCCCGGCATTTGTACGGGACCATAGGTAAGACGGCCAGGTGTAATCTTGAGAATACTGGCTGGATTGCAAGTCAGTTTCAATCCTTGCTATACAGGCAAGCGCTGCTCCAGTCAAAGACCTGACAGATTCAGGTAAGGACTGGTTTTGGTATTGATTGGACAATTCTGGAATAGCATCGTTGGATAGTGAGACAAGGTAGGCAACATCCAGATCAGAACCACTGACTGCACGGGCAATGTTCTGACGGGCAATGAAACCATCCACATTCATGATATTTAAAGTGATTCCAAAGCCGAAAGCTGCCAGGACTACAGCCAAAGCGAACATACGGGACTTCTTCAAGATCTCAAGTACTACTATCGCTGCCAGGAGAACTCCAATCCAGATCATGAACACATGCGTATATGTTCGTAGTCTTGAAAACCCGTAAGCGCCTTCATACAATTGCAGTCGCTGAAAGGCAGAGACCAAGATCACACAGATAAGGACCACCAATCCAACGGAAAGTGAAGTAAAAATGGTGGATTGTTTCCCCGTTTGTCTTTTGCCGATGGAGTTGAGTACCTGCATGATCAATAGGGATATCACCGCAACGATTACCAGTTCGCTGAACCCCTTTCGAGCATATTCGGCAAACGTGAATCCATCGATGTGAATATTGGTCTGACCACCGAAGAAATATTTAAATTGGATACCCACGAAGAATGCAAATAACAGGTCGATCCCCAGCAGGATGATAATGGATTCGATCCATCCCAGGAAAGGAGGAAGCCACGGTTTTTCCAGGCCGATCAACTGATCATCTTTACTGCTGGTGTACGCATGCAGATATGTACCCGCCAAAAAGTAACCCAGGATCAAAATATAAAATGCTCTGAAAAGATATTCACCCAGCTTTTCGATTCTAAATAACTTTAGAATGGCTTCAAAATTCTGATTAAAAATTGGATCTGCAGAAGCAAGCAGGGCAGCCAGTATAAGGACGATCGGCAAGGCCAGAAGCAATCCTCTGATGATCGACCAACTGGTCGCACCTTTTTTCTTTGGTGTGGTTTCCAGGGTCTCCTCTTGTATCCCGTCTGTATCTTTCTTATCTTTGGCAACAAATAACATTAAAGCCTTCGATATTGCCGAAAGAAAGAGCTTAAAGAAATTGGAAACATAATCGCTGAAACTATAATTCCACCATTTTCCGCCGGTGTATGTGACAGCCAGCAAAGCCATTGCTCCGACTGTGAGTAAATAGTTAATAAATGTCGTAAACGGTTCCTCACGAAAGACGGTCATTGCCGAGAAGAACAAAACCGGGATCAATAGAAACCAGCTGTTCTTTGCCGGGCGGATTCCCTCACCCAGTGATAATAGTAATCCTCCAACCAGGGTGAGGATGACCATGATCAGGAATGATATCCCGGGTTCCTTTTTCCAGAAGAGCAGGTCAAAGATCCAGGCGATCAATATGACAGACCAAAGCAGCCGTGATTTATGTTGTATATTCATAATTCTCCTTTGAATTTCATTGTTTATAATATTCCAACCTTATATCTCCTCATCTAATGAAGAGGTACAATATCAGTATAGGGAGAGTAAACAACTGGTACAAACCCTCAAGGTCAATTATTTTGCACTCAAGTGCAAAGAATTTTGTAGATAATCACTCATAGTCATTTTCATGAGGTAATATGATTGAATTGATGATCGTTGAAGATAATGACAACTTACGGAAAGCATTGATCGATGGCATGAATGCCCTTGATGAATTGCGTGTGTTGGCTGCATATCCATCCGGTGAAGAAGCACTGGCTGCCTGTCGTAATTCTCCCCCGCATGCCATCCTGATGGACGTTCAACTGGCGGGAGAGTTGAACGGAATTCAAACAGTAGTCGCCATCAGAAAAGAATATCCACGATTACCAGTAGTTTTCTACTCGATCCAGGATGATGAAAAATATTACCGTGATTTTCAGAAATCCGGCATCATAAGCCATTATGCCTATGTGAGCAAGAGCAATTACCTGCTGCCAGGAATGATCCACCCCTTGATCAAAGATGCAATTGCAGGCCGCTCATTTATCGACCCTGAGATCGAAGCCAGGGTTCAAGAGGTGCGGGGTAAAGATTCCGAATCTCCAATTACACTTCTTGATCCTGATGAAATCCAGGTGGCAGAGCTGATCGCTGAAGGCTGCACGAATGAACAGATCGCCAGGCATCTTGGTATCAAGGATAAACGCACGATCAGCCGGATAAATGGTCAAATTTATTCCGCGTGGGGTTTGGACAGTAATACAACGGATGATAAGGTTGCCAGAACAAGAGCCACCCTTATTATTCTTTCTGGCAGGCTATTAACCTGGGATGACAAGGGACAAGCATATTATCGGGACGAGCAGGGTACTATGATTCGCTGGAGGAAGGATGAGCGGTAACATCTGGCTGGATTGGATAACTCTGTCTGTATCCATATTCAATACCATCATTATGCTCTGGATGGGGTTGATGATCCTGCTCAGTTCCGATAAACGGACCTGGGGTGTCTGGTTGGCAGCTGGCGGGCTCCTTGTCGGATCGTTGTTTTTTGTCAGCCACACCGCCATCATCGGGCAGGAGATCTCATTTTTTACCCCGGGTACCAACTTTTGGTGGCATGTCGGCTGGGGGCCGGTTGTCGCTGCTCCGTTTGGCTGGTATATTGTCATGCTCTGGTTTTCAGGTTATTGGGAGAATTCAGCATCCAACTTGCATATTCGGCATAAAGCCTGGTTAAGCCTAACCATAATCTATGCTGTGTTACTGGTAGTTTTATTTATCTTCTTAAACCCATTAAGTTCGTTATCTCCCCGAATAAATATTGATTATGAAGCGGGACCTGCGTTTACCGGAATTCCGTTATTATTCATAGCATATCCGGTATTTATCTTTATGTGCATTGCCCTTTCAATGGATACTCTCATCCGACCCGGACCAACTGGCAGGTTCATGGGAGCACAAGCAAGAGAAAAAGCCAGATCCTGGCTGGTGGGAGCCAGTTTTATCCTTCTGGTGGTCGCTGTACTGGTTGGGTTTGCCATTTTATGGGTCCTGCAAAATGCTCAACAAAGTGCGGCTTTGCCTGAATTATATGGGAATATTGCTCCAACTCTTGGAGTAATGGATCTGATCCTTTCATTATTAATTGGTGCAGTGGTCTTGCTCGTGGGACAGGCAATTGTCTCTTATGGTATTTTTACCGGTAAACCTCTCCCCAGGAATGTCTTCAAACGGCAATGGATCTACGCTATCATCATGGCTTCCATCGTGGCTATCAGCTTTGCCGCGAGCCTGCAAATAAAATTAAGGATGGTGTACTCCCTCTTACTGGCAGCTGTCCTGTTAGGTGCATTCTTCGCCTGGATCACCTGGCGATATCTGATAGAAAGGGATATAGCCATTCATCAGGTCAGGCCAATACTTACCAGCCCTAAATTGTTACCCATGATCATGAAGCAGGGCGGGAACATCCAGGCAGATCCGGACCTATTAACCTCATTCCAGGTACTTGCCCGGGATATTTTAGAGGTTGACCAGGCTTTACTTGCTCCTCGTGAAGGATTGCCTTCTTTGGAAATTCAATCTTTATATTATCCCGTAAAAATTCCTACCCCGGATATTGCTGCCGATATTCTTGCTCAAGTAAGTAAAGATTCCAGGGGGATTGGTGTTCCCATACACGCAGCGGAAAGTGGCGGTTTTACCTGGCTTGTTCCTTTGTGGAGCGAACGAGGATTAAATGGAATGCTATTCCTGGGAGCTAAGCAGGATGGCAGCTTTATCTCTCAAGAAGAAATAGAATTGGGAAGAGCAGCCTGTGAAAGAATGATGGATATAGCAATTAGTGCGGAACTCTCAAATCGATTGATCAAACTGCAGCAGCTTAGATTTTCTGAACAGAGCGTTATTGACCAACGTCCTCGCAGAGTACTTCATGATGAAGTCCTACCAACTTTACATTCAGCCATGCTTCAGATCAGCAGGTCAGAAGAAAACAATGAATCAACATTAAAGTTATTATCCACCACCCACAGGATGATATCCAACCTGCTCAAAGAACTTCCATCAGCTTATGCACCTCAATTTGAACATATTGGCCTTGCACAAGCCATCCGAAAATTGACAATCGAAGAATTCTTTTCATATTTTAAAAAAATCGATTACCAGTGGGAGGAGTTAGTAGAAACAAAACTGAATGATCTATCACAATTAAAAAAAGAAGTGATCTATTATGCGGTTCGGGAAGCGATCAGAAACTCGGCTTTGCATGCAATACCAATAGTCGGTGAAGAAAAGGTCACTCTTGCGATTAGGATCACAACGAATACTGAAATCAATATCGTAGTGCAGGATAATGGGGGCGGTGTAAAGAATGGTAAGGATCCATCCAAAGGGACGGGACAGGGGTTGGCAATTCATAGCACCCTGATGGAACTGATCGGTGGGAGGCTATCGGTTGAAAGCGAACCGGGATCATTCACCCGGGTGAGTCTTAACTTGTCCATTTTAACGATCGATGTATCAGGTGAGCTGACCGCTATTTTGCGGCTTTGACCTGGTTTGCAGTACAACCCCTAAAATCACCAATCCGATAAATACAACCTGTTTATATGGAAATTCTGGCGGAATAACCTGTGTGATGAGCATGGCTCCACTGATAGATGATAATATCTTTAATGCCCATTCAAAGGCAGAAAGCATAAAGAACGCCCCCAGCGCACCTCCCATCAAGATGAAGATCCATGCCAATGTACCCAGGTCAAGCTTAAGAATCCCCAGGATACCATTTACAAGATATGCCCCGAGTAAAAATCCACCCAGACCAAATATGATATTCTTAATAAATCGTGCCAGAAGAACAAGTACCAGCCCAACGATAATCCCCCCACCTAGTGCGTACCAGATGGGTTGATCCGGCACGATGGCTTGAGCAGCACTAAATCCTGCCACAAAGCCGATTAGTCCGACCATCAGCCAGACCAGTTTTCTGCCAAAAATCAGTAAAATTGAACCAATAACTAATTTTAATAGAATCATAAATCCAACTTTTCTTAGTGTTTAATAAATTAAATGCAATTCTTATGCCTTTTAAAGAAAATTTGTAAACTTCTGGAATTCTCGTAACAAACGATCTCTTCTATTCTTTTTTGGCTCCATAGGTCTGCCAATGGATCCTGTTTGGATCATATTTGGGTTTGGGTTGCTTGATGAATTGTGGGTGACCAAGATAAACGGCACAAAAAGGTGTAACACCCAGGGGAAGATGAAATAACTTTGCCACACGTTTTCCAACCAAAGGGATGGGATATATACCGACCCAACAAGACCCTAATCCTAGAGCAGTCGCAGCCAGTAGTACGTTTTCAGCTGCAGCGCTGCAATCTTGTATCCAAAACATTAATCCAGCCGGATTTCGGGCAACACGCTGGCTGCCGCAAACCAGAATGACTGCCGGGGCAGGGAATTTTCCATAAGGGAGAGCTTCCTGTAAGCCAGATAACATTTCCGGTTCGGTAATAACCACAAATTCCCAGGGTTGGCTGTTCACAGCGGATGGAGCAGACATACCCGCCTGTAATAATAGATCCAGCTGATCTTGTGCCACTGGTTCGTCTGTAAATTTGCGCATGCTGCGTCGGGCGAAGATGGATTGTAACATTGGGTCCATTGCTTACTCCATAAAATAGTATTTGATTATAAAGGTTATAATTATATTTTATTCGATTTATCACACGCAGGATTGATTCTCATAGAAATATATATACAAAAATGAGACCTTATTCATCTAGTGGAACACTTAAGGTTGCAAAACCGGTAGGTAAAGTTTTTGCTTTAGCCATCATTTATTCGTTATTAGCGGTTTTAATAACAGAAGGTTTCGTTAGGTTGGCAATCACTGCCAATTTATTGGCTGAACCCGGAATTGGTACAAGTAATGCTGATCTGAATATAAAAATCCCTTTGCTGGATAACCTGGTAAAAAAATCAGGTGGAGTTGACTGCATATTTATAGGCAGTTCAATGACTAATGACGATGTGAATCCGGAAGTATTCGCTCAGACTTACGCAGAACTTTCTGGCCGAAAGGTTACCTGTTTTAATTTTGCTATCGCCAGGTTAAACGGGGAGATTGCCGGGTGGTTGAGCAGAATTTTGGTTGAGCGTTATCATCCGAATTTGCTTATCTATGGCACCTCAGCTCGAGATTACTCTCAGGAATTGGGAAACAGGGCATTGATTGAGGACAGCTGGTTTCGCTATAAATTGGGGAAATGGAACGTAGCCGGTTGGTTAAAAGATAATTCAATGGCCTTTCGTTTGTATTTGACGTTTCTCTCGGATCTCAATCCTGACAATAGAGAGTATGCAATCCAGGTCCGTCAGAATACATCGCCTTACGGGCATTTTGAACTGACAAAGATTGCAACATCTTTGGAAGGGGAAATCACCATACATGAAAAAAATCTACAGCAGGCGGATTTTGCCGGGGTAAAGCGGCTGACAAATTTGGACGGTACAGATGTTCGCGTGGTTGTGATGGAAATACCAGTACACGAAAGTTTCTTACCAGTATACGTCAATGATAAAACTGAAGATTACTATACATCTATTTTTTGATCCGTTAGCGAAGATACTTAACAGGAGGGGTATTCCGTTTATTCAAACCATCACAGACGGTCGTTATACAGCTTCCGAAGATGGTTGGGCAGATATGAAACACTTGAATAACAAAGGTTCAGAAAAGTTTTCCGCCTGGTTGGCCGGCGAGATATGGCGACTTGAACAAACTGGTCAACTAACCTGGGGAGAACAATAAGTGCAGATCATCAGTTGGCAGTTTGCTGTTTTTGTGATTGTCACCCTGGTGGTGTACTATCTGCTTCCACGTAAAAGCCAAAATATCTGGCTGCTGGCAGCATCACTGGGCTTCCTGTTGACGTGGAATGTCTTCAGCGTGGTTGTTCTTCTGGTTTCCATCGCCATCAATTATTTTGCCGGGAATAGAATCTGGCACAATGGGGTGAAGAAGAAAGGCTGGTTGTGGATCGGGATAGTCGTTAATGTGGCTGTCCTTCTATTCTTTCGTTTTGAAACGTCCGGCTACCTGGAAAAAGCCATTCGCGCTTTTTTGAATCTGGCAGATCCGGCCGGTTCATTTGAGCTGCAAATCCTGCTCCCTATTGGATTCTCTTATTACTGCCTGCAAGCCATCAGCTATCTGGTGGATGTTGCCCAGAAGCAGTGTCAACCTGCTGGTGACCTTGTTGATTTTGCACTTTACATGGCTTACTTCCCGCGGATGCTTTCAGGTCCGATCGAACGCGCGCGCACCTTCCTTCCCGCATTAGCTGCTCCGCGGGTGGTGGATAATGACCGGATAGCACGTGGTTTCACCCGCATTGTCATTGGTTTACTCCGTAAGGTGGTCATTGCTGGTATCCTATCCAGCTATATACCCAAAGACATGTTCTCTGCGCCGGCAAATTACTCCACCCTGGGATTGATTTTCCAGATGCTGCTCTATGCCTTCTGGGTCTACAACGATTTTGCAGGATACACCAGCATCGTACGCGGTATCAGTGATTTCCTTGGAATTGATCTTTCCCCCAACTTTGATACTCCGTACTTTGCGCACAGTTTTACAGATTTTTGGAACCGGTGGCATATCAGCCTGTCACACTGGCTGCGTGATTATATTTTTTTCCCATTCAGCCGTTATTTGCTGCGCAGGAAAATTAATCCACGCTCGATAATCTACCTGGCTGTCCCACCATTGTTAACCATGCTGATCTCAGGGTTGTGGCATAATTTTGGCGCATATATGATCTTTTGGGGATTATTACACGGGCTCTTCCAATCATTTGAAAAACTGGCATCCCGCGGAAAACCTGTCTCCAAATGGGAGGACAAACCAGTACTAAGGAAAGCTGGAAGTATCCTGATGGTGTTCATCGGGGTGATACTCACCTGGATTCCATTTGCCTCCGGAAGCCTGTATCGCGTGTGGGATTACGTGAAAGCTGTCTTCACCTCAACAGTTGAACCTGAGATCACAACACTTTGGCTCATCCCGCTTTTTGCAATTATAATTAATTTCGGGTTGGATCTGATGCATTACCATCATAAAGATGAACTGGCGGTTCGGCGATTACCTATATTTGCACAGTCTGCTTTACTAGCTGCTGCTCTGCTGGCCATCCTGATCAGCTTTTTAGGCAGCGAGTCTGTTTTGACTAGTTTTGTCTATCAGGGATTTTAAGGAAAAATACATGGATCGTAACGAAGTAATGACCAAATTGAAAGCATATATATGCACTGAATTATTGAATAATGCGGATTATCCCATTACGGAGGACCAACCACTGATCACAGGCGGATTGATGGATTCCTTTTCTCTGGCGCAGATTGGTGTATTTGTTGAAGATGCATTCGGAATTTACATTCCCGATACTGACCTGACAGTGAAGAACATGGATACCCTGAATTTAATGGCTGATGAAGTTGTCGAGCGTGCAGGATGATTTCGGAAGAAACAAAAACGTTAATTCAACCGGTCATAGAACGCTCACTCAACCAGCCCGATCGGCTGGTTCTTGTGTTCGTCCACGAGGATGGGATACAGGAACGTGTCTCAGCCGGGGAATTTTATCGTGAAGCTGGCTTATATGCGGATGCGTTAAAAAATCAAGGTTTGGGGGCGGATGACCTGGTTATTGTGGTCTTAAAGCACTCTCGAGAGCTGCTTTCTGCCTTCTGGGGTAGTTTACTGCTGGGTTCCATCGTCTCCATATTCCCTTATCTGACCGAAAAGCTTGACCCTCAGCTTTACATGGAAAGAGTGAAAACCCTCGTGGCTAATGAAGGAGCCAGGGCAGTGATCACCTTCCCTGAATTTAAAGCTGATCTCTCCAACCTGCTAAGTGATGTGGATTGCAGGGTAATTAGCACGGATGAAGTTTTGGGTGGATCCAAGCACGCTGGCGATGGGTTCGTTTCTTCCGGGGAGTATAATTCGGAGAAGATAGCGTTTTTGCAGCACAGCAGTGGAACCACCGGTTTACAAAAAGGTGTTGCACTTTCTCATGAATCTGTTCTGAACCAGATCCGTTCACTCAGCCAGGCTTTACAGTTTTCACCAACAGATAAGGTCATCTCCTGGCTGCCCCTTTATCATGATATGGGATTGATCGGTGGATTTGTTCTTCCGATTGTTGCCGGGATTCCGTTAATTCTCCTATCTCCATTTCACTGGGTGCGGGATCCTCAAGATACTGTTCACCTATGCGGCTGAACACCACGCTACTTTGACCTGGCTTCCGAATTTTGCATTTAACCACTGCGTTCGCGGAATTAGGCGCAGCGATATTCAATCCCTTGATCTATCTTCATTGCGTGCATTGATAAGTTGTTCGGAACCGGTTCGTCGCGATTCATTTGAATTATTCTTAAATCGGTTCCAGGAGCAAGGTATCCGGCAAGGAATGCTGCAGGCAAGTTATGCATTGGCAGAAAATACTTTCGCTGCCACTCAAACAGTACCCGGTGAACCACCGTATTATGATTGGATCGATATCAAATCTTTACAGAAAGATAAATACGCGGAACCTGTCGTTCCCGAATCTGATGGATCCTACCCAATGGTTTCGAATGGTAAAGCCATCCCCGGTACCGAAGTAGCAATCGCCGGACCCGATGGTAAACATCTGCCGGATAGATTCACCGGCGAGATCATCCTCCGAAGTAATTGTATGCTTACAGAATATTACCATCGGCCTGAACTGACGGATCAGGCGATGAAAGATGGCTGGTTCCATTCCGGCGATATCGGATATATGGTTGAAGGGAATCTATATGTATCTGGTCGAATGAAAGATATGATCATTGTCGGGGGTAAAAATATTTTCCCGCAAGACCTGGAAGCCATTGCCAATAATGTAGCTGGTGTTCACCCTGGACGGGTTGTTGCCTTTGGTGTGGACGATATCAAATTTGGGTCAGAGGGAGTAATTATGGTTTGCGAAGTTGATGCAGACCATGTCAGCGAACAAGAGAAAAAACGAATTGAATCGGATATCCGTCAACGGATTGTGCGGGAAACTGAAGTGGTATTAAAAGAATTGCGTCTGGTTGATGAAAGATGGTTGATTAAAACCTCTTCCGGGAAAATCGCCAGAAATGACAATCGCGAAAAATACCTGCGGATCTTTAATAATTTGGATGTATAAAAATGAAAATATATTTTGCCCGACACGGTGAGAGTGAAGCCAACATTGAAAATGTGATCTCCAATCGGGATCTGATTCACCCGCTGACTCAAACAGGCAGGGAACAGGCAGCCAACCTCGCCGAGCACTTGATCGATGCTGGAATCACCGGAATATTTTGCAGCCCGATCCAACGAGCAGTCGAAACTGCAATGATTATTGGTGCAATCCTTAAGGTACCTGTTGCCAAGGCAGATGCACTCAGTGAGTTCGATTGTGGAATCATGGAAGGCCGTTCTGATGAAAAAGCCTGGTTCGAGGTTGGTCGTGCAGTTCGAACCTGGCTGGAGAAAGATGACCTGGATTATAAAATTGAAGGTGGGGAAAGCTGCCATGAGGTTCAGGACCGGTTCTTCGTTTTTGTGAATAGACTAATCCAACTGGGCAGAGATGAAACATATTTATTGATCAGTCACGGGGGAACGCTGCGATTGACGATCCCATTTCTGTTTCAAAATTTACCATCCACTCTATATCAGGACCATTTCTTTGGATATACTGATTATGCGGTTGCTGAAGTGGTGGAAAGGAAATTAATATGCAGGGAGTGGTGCGGTCAAAAAATGTTCAGTTGAATACATCAGCAAAGAGAGGCTGCGAATGATCGGAGCGATTGCAGGTGACATTATCGGTTCAGTTTATGAGTGGAATAATATCAAGACCACTGATTTCCCCTTGATGAATGATGCGTGTTTTTTTACGGATGATTCTGTGTTGACCGTTGCTCTGGCTGATAGCATTTTGACCGGCATACCATACACAACACTCCTCAAGGAATATTATTCTCTTTATCCCAAAGCCGGGTATGGAGGAATGTTCGGTCGATGGGCAAGTTCTGATACGACTGAGCCATATAATAGTTATGGAAATGGTGCTGCCATGCGAATCAGCCCCGTGGGATTTGCTTTTTCAACATTGGATTCGGTCATGGCGAAAGCGGAAGAATATACCAAGGTCACTCATAGTCACCCGGAAGGGATCAAAGGCGCACAGGCAACTGCTGCGGCGATTTACCTTGCCAGGACTGGTAACGACAAAGACCAGATCCGTGGATTCATCCAGATGCGATTCGGATATGACCTTTCAAGACGGTTGGACGATATAAGACCGGGATACAAATTCGATGAAACCTGTCAGGGAACGGTACCTGAGGCGATCATCGCATTTCTGGAATCAGACAGCTACGAGAATGCAATTCGTTTGGCAATCTCACTGGGTGGGGATAGCGATACGATTGCGTGCATTACCGGCGGGATCGCACAGGCATTCTACGGGGGTGTTCCAATTGAAATTGAAAAATTGGTTTATAAAAAGTTGGATTCAAAACTGGGTAATATCACTCACAATTTCATGAAGAAATTTATCGACAATAGCCAATAAAGGCAAAATCAGATCAGGCTCGTAAATCGACCAACCTGCCGCTGCCATCCAGGCTGGATTGCTGGATCATCTTTACCAAAGCCTGCCCTTGCAGAGCCTGTTGATCCTGGATTTGCTTTACGACCGAGACTGCGATTGATGTACGAGCGTTCCCTGAATCGACCTGACTCTGGACAAGATTCAATACATCATTCGTAGATACGCTATTTACCATATGATCATTATCGGCTGATTATTTCCGGACTGAAGCCCCGGGGGTTCGCATTGACATGAAAATGGATTACGGTATAATTCCTGATTGCCTCACGGTCCACTAGCTCAATGGCAGAGCAACTGACTCTTAATCAGCAGGTTCAGGGTTCGACTCCCTGGTGGATCACCTACCCGAATATTAGTATTGTTCCAGCTTCAGGGTCCCCGGAAGGGGATAGTATTCGACTCCCTGGTGGATCACAAGATAAACCGGGATCACCCGGTTTTTTGTTGCCAGCTTCAGGGTCCCCTTACCCCAAAGGGGTGCTTCGCAAGGGGATTGTATTCAACTCCCTGGTGGATCACCTTCCAAAAAATTTATTCCGCTATTTCGGCAAGGAAATTACTATCCGGGTCTTGCCATCTTCCAAGACAAAAGTGATCATCATTTCTGCGTTATTCTTTGACCACGATTGGGTAACCGTGTTTGTATCCGATATATCATTAGTTAGAGTCCATTCATTAGTGATCAATTGCTCGTGATAAAAAGAAACCACCACATCGATCGTGTCCGGCGAAATGAACATCACGAATTCACCGGTCTCCATTAAGTTAAACGACCCGGGGTAAAGCGGTATATCCTCTGGTAACCCGCTTTCAACTGGATCGATCGTTGGTGCTGGTGTAAGTACTCCGGATGGTGTTGCTGGCAGGTCGACTTCACTTTTTGAAGAAGATTTCGGTATTGTTGAGAACTGCAATTCTACATTCATTAGGTTATTGTCTGATCCGGACAGGAACAACGTCAATACTTGGTCTCCTTTCCTGAAATCCATTAAGAATGGTGCTGTGATTGCACCTTGTAGTGGCTTTTCAGGTGGTTGCCAGCCGAGGGAGGATAGCTGATCAATGTAGAAATCTACCACCTCAGACGCCTGGGAAGAGGTATCGTATGTCAGGCTCCCGCTTTCATAAGTGATGTTAACTGAGCCCTCCGGGGGGGTGATCTCAACAGGGACCGCCCTGCATCCCTCAGGAAGACTGATTGCATCTTTTTGTTCTAACAATTCAAGTTGATATACCCAGGTTTGAGCGATTTCCAGGTCCTTCCCGGTGATTTTTTCAGGAAGGGCAACATTAAGCAGGTATTTAATCACATACCCGCCATCGTCAGCTATCCAGAGTTCTCCTGTTACGTTTTCACTTCCCTTTGCTACTGGAAGGCTGCCCCGGTCAAAAGAATAATGCGAACTGTCAATCCCGTTCACATTTTCTCTCCCGACAAAATCTGCATTTTTAACTGGAATCAGTAATGATGCGGGATCTGTAACCGGATTGTCTTTGGGTGAGGTGTTGGAACCCCGGCATTCGGATTGATCTTGTTCCCATTCATAGAACGCTCCATCAAGCGATATCAACCGCATGGAGAAGGCACGGGTATCAGTCCCGCTAACCGAGTTGGAATAGTCAAATGCCCCGGAAGATGGCTGTTTGGACAATTCGTAACTACTGTGGCGTTCATAAGGTTGACCGTCCAACGTACCGGCAAGGTCCTGCTTCAAGGAAGCTTTGTACCCGGAAAGTTGGTCCAAACCAATCACCGGGTTCAAAAGCAGATCTCCGACATTGGATGTCGAACCTGCGCTGGGAGATGTTTCCTGTGTTTTTTGCTGAACCCTGGATGTCAACGAACACGAAAGGGTTACAAGGAGAAGGGTAATTATGCCAGTGACTTTTATAAACCATTTATTAGCATTCATTTGGCTGCCTCCCTCGTTAATTTGAGAATGGCGAAATAGAAGGAGTTGAACCCAGACAGGGCGTCGATACCACCCTGAATGAATGGGACATCGATCATTTTTGTGCCTTCTCCAGCCGAAAACTTTTCGCTGATCCATGGATCTTCCTGAATATTTACCGGGAGGGATAAATTTTGGGGATGGGAGTCGCCATCACAGGTGATGACCACGCTATGGACATCAGTGAAGGATTCGGGTGTGCCAATAACCAATGTCACACCACCATTTTCACCTATTTCCACCGTTTTAACATCCACGAGGCCTTCCGCGTGATCGGTGTTATTTGTGCTCAAGGAGCACTCCGGCGGAAAGCGCGTGAAAGTGCCATCATAAGTGATCCTTTTCAAGAAACCTTCTGCCTGGCGTGGATGGTTTGGATCAGGAACGGTAAGCAAACCAGACGATTTCATTACAAGTTCCATATCAAGAATTTCACCAAAATAGTAGCTGTGGATATTCAGGTCGTATCGATAGTTGCATTTTTCCACTTCAAAGTTTGCAGTAGATTGAGTATCCACTTCAAGATCTGCTGTTGAATAGCTTAACAGTGACTGTCTCGTACCCTTCCTTTTGAGCTTCATAGACGAAGTAGGCAGTACCGCTGTTTGTTCCCGGGCGCTGGGTGGATGGGTCCATCTCTCCGAGTTTGGCACTCGCTGAGATTGGTCCTGGTCCGCTAAGCGATGAAAGGGTGTCACCAGTAGAATCCCATTTTGCTGTCAACATGTATGGTTCTCCGACGCAAACAAGTCCGTCAAGCCCGGATACGGATATTGTCCATTCTCCTTTCCCCACATTGGGTGAATGACCTGAAACTTGAGCTGAAGGTAACATGTTCCCAATAAGAATGCAAAAGATCAACATGTATCTCCTTGCAATAGGAGAATAATGTATTGATAATCTCACTTCGCATAAGATCCTCCTTTAGAATCCGACAGGTCAATCGGAACCGAGCGATTTTCTGGTTAGGTTTGCATGTCCAGGTTAATTGAATTTACCTATTGTAGTAAACCTGCTCACAGTCCAAATTCGAACAAATCACCATGTTTGATACGATACGTTGGATTATTGTATTTTACAAAATTACGGTAATAATGCAAGAAAACCAGTTAGTCACTTTGGTTTTCAATAATTATCATATTTATTAGTATCCCCCAATGTTTACTAACCTTTGTCTCAACTGAAGAAATTATAAAAACAAATGCAACGCCCCTTTAAACCTTCAACTCTTATATTTCAAAAAAATACAAAGTGCCAATAGATGTTATATTAATTCTATATATCCCAATGGAAGCAAAAGAACGAAAGAATTCATTAACCATAATCAGCAAGTTCAGGGTTACCGGAAGGGGATGATATTCGACTCCCTGGTGATCCACCAGGGAGTGGTGGTCAAATCGACAGTTACTTTTCTTAAATCAATTGAGAGCCTCAATTGATGAGACTCTCCTTTTTTCATTCACTCGACCACAAATCTTGGATCTCGCTTCAAATCACCTTATTGACTAGGGAGGCAATTTATTTATGCAAATTCCTCGCGGCTATGAAGCTCAGGCCGTTTTCGGTGAGTGCACGAGCCGTCCTGTTGCAGGCATCCACTTTATCGAGATAGTTGATCCGTAAATTATCCCAATCACCACTGGCGATGACTTCGTTTTTCTCGCGGAAGTAGTCGAGCAGGTCGGAAAGATGAGCCCGGGTCACATCCACTTCCGGATCGCCGCCCTCGTGTTTGGCTGCAATATTTGCAACATGGTCGGCCACCTGGATGAGTTCATCGCGGCGGTTATAGGGTTGAATGACGATACTTTTTTGCGGTTCGGTGATGTGATGTTCAAAACGAATTACTTTCTCAAAACCGAGTTCTTTTCGGAAATCGGCGGTCAATTCCATAGTCTGGTTATTGATGGAGTTCGACCAGTTGAACCCGATTACAGGTGATGAGCCATCTTCACGGCTGTATAGCTTGGCCATCATCATGATCCATAGAGCGTGGTATGGATTATCCGATCCGAAAAAGACCGAGATCTTGAACTGGATGTTCACGCCCAGTTTGTAAAGCATAAAACCGAGCAATATTGTTCCGGCATTAAAGTTGAGTACATGCTGGACGCCATAGTTGGTGTAGTAATACAGGAACTCGTCCAACCACATCAAGGCGTGCTCGTTGGGCTGCCCGATTCCACCAAAGTAACCGGTGATGGTGGCCGGACCACCCAGGTGCGGATTGGAACCATCGGTTCCTTTGGTATCGAGAGTTTCGACAAACGACGCTCCAATGATGTCCAGTGCTGCTACTATGGCGGGCAAATCGCCATCTGCTTCGGATTCTTTCATATTGCGAACGGCAATGAAGCGCCCGGGGACGAGTGTTTTGTTGGCAATGGCCTGCTCTGCCATGGCGCGGATCCAGGGGAAATACTGGAGTGCTGAAACTTCCAGTGTAACTGCAAATTCATCCTTGAATTTTGTTTTTTTCGCGGCTTCCCCAAGAATATTTTGGCGGTAATCGGCTACTGGGATGAAAGTACCCCGGTCACGCTGTTCGATCAACCAATTTAAATCCTTGATGTATTCCGGAGATTTCGCTTTTACCTGTTTGAACAGGTTTTCCATTTTACGGGATTCTACATGCTTGCGGTTGATTTCATCCGGTGTGCCATATTTGGCAACCACTGCCAGGAAGTCATTCATCACCCGGCTATTGGGATCAAGCAAGACGCTGTTAACTGCTTCCAGTCGGGATGCAGGGATTTGGAGAAGTGTGCGAAGGTCCGTCATTAATACTCCTTTTTACAATCAGATTTTTGGTTTACATACTGCAAAAGCATTAGAGCATTTTCAACAGTTCATCATACTCATCATCCGGCATTCCGAACCAATTTTCGGGAGCAGGGAAGGTTTTTTCGGTAACCTCTTTAACATAGCTGTTTAAGCCGACGCTGATGGTTGCTCCGGCATCTGCAAAGACTTTGGCCATGCGTGGTTTGAACTTGGGATAGAGACCAAAAGCGTCGTGGTAGATGAGCAATTGCCCATGAGCATGCGGGCCGGATCCAAGCGACATGATCAGGCAACCCTCTGCACGTTCAGTGATCAGTTTACATAATCGGTCAGGTACCATTTCCAGCAGGATCATAAATGCCCCGGCTTCTTCAAGCACCTTGGCATCATCGACGATCTTTTTGGCGGTTGCTGCACTCTTACCTTGCAGGCGGAATCCACCCAATGAGCTAACACTTTGAGGTGTCAGTCCCAGGTGCCCGATGGTGGGGATTCCCGCATCAACGATGCCTTTGACGCGGTCCGCCATTGACGTACCACCTTCCAGCTTGATTGCATCACATCCGGTTTCAGCCATGAAACGCCCGGCATTCCGAATAGCGGTTTCGACCGATGGCTGGTAAGTCATATATGGCATGTCACCCACGACCCAGGCATTGGGGGCACCGCGTCGAACTGCTGCGGTATGCCGGATCATATCATCCATGGTTACCGGCAGAGTACTGTCATAGCCGAGCATGGTCATACCCAGGCTATCACCTACCAGGATCATGTCGATCCCAGCCTGATCTTGAAAGAAGGCGGTTGGGTAGTCATAACAGGTCAACCAGGTGATGGGTTTTCCTTCGGCAGCCTTTTTAAATAAACCAGGTAAGGTCATTTTCTTGCGCTGTTCAGACATTGCTTCTCCTTATCGTTTCAAAATTGGTTATTGTCTTTTGATCATTCCTGAATCACGGGCGAAAATACTAATTCAGATTTGATGGATGGGGTGGATATGAACATCATCCTCAACGGAATTTGGAATGTGTACAATTTCAAAGCAGATGCATTCAAGGTTATTTTAGCATCAAATCAATAATAATCCTAAATGTCACCCCATTAATTTAATTTACTAAGTAAAAAAATATTGGCCTTCATATTATTCAATACCTAATTAACATAAAAAATCTGCGATTGGAAATTCCAGTAATGGTTTTTCCAATCACAGAGTGATAATGAACTTTTACAATTTGAAATTGACGTGTTATTTTGCTATGTATTGAGCCGCAATTGATCCTGCACCAATACAAAGTGTACAAAGAGCCATAACCAGGAAAATGATTCCAAGTATTAGCATTACATTGGATGATTTGGATTGCCGTTCAAGCACCGCTTCTTTCGGATCGACAGGATTGTAATAGACAGAAACGGATGCTCCTACCGGGTATCGCGCAAGGGTTGTTTGGGCTTTCGTATGAGAACCAGATTCGACAGCGCCAAACATGATACGTTTGCCTTCGTAAGTTGTGCCTGCAACCTGGTAAGTATAGGTTAATTGGGGGTAATAATGGGTAATATTATCATCATCTGATGTCGGGACTGATTCAGCAATTGAACTGCGGGTGATGGAACCGGGAGTAGAAGGCCAGCTTGCACTTGCCCCAACCTTCTTTTTATCGTTGACGGATTTAAAGATCAACAATATTCCAATGGCTCCAAACAATAATATAAAGAATCCACCGCAAATGATTCCAATAACGGGAAAACTATTCATTTTCGCCTCCTTACCTGCATATTAATTTATATACTACACGAGAACTTACGGGATGGCAAACAATATATATCGGCTGTTAAGGCCAGCTGGATATTTAAGTGCTGATTTCTTCCAGCGAACGCCCGGTAGTTTCCTGTTTGAGTCCCGCGAGAATGAACATGGTCAACATAGGAGCGGCTGCTAAAATTGAAAAGATGATGGTCATTCCACCACCAGCCTGGATGACCCAGGCAACCACCATTGGTGCAACCACTCCACCCAGGCGCCCTATCCCTGTTGCCCATCCGGTTGCTGACCCTCGAATGGATGTCGGGTACAACTCCGAGGAAAATGGATGAGCCAACCCCCAGGCCATGCCGTTGAAAACCATCAACAGAAAACCGATAATCAAAATCCAGGAAGTAGTTCCGGATAGGCTGAATAGTATGGCTGATATCCCCAGCAATCCCAATGACAGAATAATCAACCTGCGGCGGCTGTATCGATCTGCCAGGTTTGCCACCAGAATGGTGCCGGGAATTTGTCCCAAGCTGATGATCAAAGAAAGTAAAAAAGAACGGTCAATGCTAGTATTTTCTCCTACCAATAAGGTTGGCAACCAGACAAATACACCCTGGTAGAGAAAGTTTAGTGAAATCCACAACACCCACAGCGACAGTGTGATCTTAGCAAATCGCCGAGACCATATTCCATTAGGTGAGTTAAGAATAGGCTTAGTTATTAATACCGTGTCATGCTGAAGAGCAGTAGTAGAGTCTTCGAAAAAATTTACTCGAGCAGATTCTTGCTGAGCCTTTTCGATCAATCCTCTACTCAAGAGAAATCGAAGTGATTCAGGAAGAAGCCACTGAATAAGCAACCCGGAAATGATTGCCAATCCCCCAAAAAGCATTGCAGGGCGCCATCCGGTATGCAACACCAGGAAATAACCTACTAAGGCGGCCAATGTACCACCCAGACCCCAGAAACCGTTCAGGAGCACTAATAGAGTACCGCGCAGGCGTATGGGTGAGAATTCTGATACAAGTGTCCCTCCCGTTGGTAAGATAGCCCCTAATCCCATTCCGGTAAAGAATCGAAGGATGAGCAGGACGGCAAAGCTTCCAGCAGCAGCAGACAGGATAAACATCATCCCCAGGTAGATCATGATCCATGTTAACATCTTTCGCCGACCAAAGTGGTCGGAGAGAGTACCTGCTGCAACCGATCCAACCAGCATCCCCAGCATGCCTATGCCGGCCATGAATCCCAGTGCACTGGATGATACATTCCATTCCGTTTTCAATGCTGGCAGAATAAAACCTATAACGGTAACTCCATAAGCAGCCCATGACCAGCAAGATCCGGTTAACAGCATGAGGTACAGATGAAATTTTCCAAATTTTGCATTATCGAACCGATGAATTAATGTGGTGTTATTCATTTGGAAATTGTAACTTAATTTCCTTATTTGTTGAGACGTGAGAAAATACCCGTAGGAGAAGATTGCTCACAAGGAAGAAGAAAATATTTTTAAATAATATCGAGTTACTCGTTATAGCGAGGATGATACAGGTCAAACTGTCTTTTTCGTGCGCCGCGATTGTTTCTGTAGATACATCTGGCTGTCTGCCTTTGCAAGTAACTCATCCAATGTGGATGGAGACATGGGATCATAGTGAGCAACACCCAAGCTAAAGGTCAGTTGATAGGATCTGTCTGGTTGTTGATTGCATTCTACCAGGGCAGCCTCTACTCGATGGGTCATGGCAACAGCACTTTCCTGGGAATCATCCAAAGTCAATACAACAAATTCGTCTCCGCCAATTCGAGCCATAATATCAGCTTCGCGAAAACATTCTTTCAAAATTGCCGAAATTTCTTTCAGAGCTAAATCACCCTGCGCATGCCCGAGGGTATCATTGATCACCTTAAGCTGGTCTACATCACCAAAAAACAATAACATGGATCTATTGTTTCGATGAGCAAGTTTTAATTCCTGTTCAGCCAGGTGGAGAAACCCTCTGCGGTTGTTCAAACCGGTCAATTCATCGGTCAATGACAGACTGCGGATTTCCTCCTCCAGGCGCTTACGCTCGATCACCTGGGCAATTTGTGTGGAGACAAATTCCACCAATTCAAGGTCTTTCTGACTGTAATGGATTTCCTGAGTATAACTTTGGAGGACGATAACACCAATGATCCGTCCATCCGATTTCAACGGTACACCGAGCCAATCCTCACCCTTTGTTCCTATCGCTTCCACTTCCCCTTGCTGGATAAGCTGATCATAGACTTCAGCAGTAACCAACAAGGATCGTCCGGTACGGATCACATAACCAGTTAATCCCTGGGAGAGTGTCGGTTCAGTCGGTTTTTGGTCGTATTGATCGATGTAATAGGGGAAACTTAGTAAACCATTGTTTGAATCGTATAATGCAATATACAGGTTTTCGGCAGATATCAATTCCCGAAGAATCGAGTGGATGGATTCATATAATTTATCAATACCATCACTTGTTATCGCAGCTTCGGTGATCCTGTATGTTGCATTCTGGACCAACTCAAATCGTTTTCGTTCTGTGATTTCCTCAATCATACAAAGATGATGTGGATTTTCAAGGCCATCAATATCAATCGGAGCTACTGTCATTTTGATCCAAACTAAGGATCCATCAGGGCGAATATATCGTTTTTCCATCTGGAATCCAGGAATTTTTCCGGTATTTAATAATGCCATGTTATCCAAATCTTGGTGAAGATCTTCGGGGTATGTAAAACTCATCCAATCTTTGGAAAGTACCTCATCCACAGTCCTGCCCAAAATGTTGGCAAACTTGGCATTAACTGCGTACGTTTGACCGGTAACTGAATCATTCAGCGATATACCCAGAGGAGCTTCTTCAAATAGTTTTTTAAACCGTTCTTCACTTTTTCTTAAAGCTTCTTCTGCCTGCTTTCGGGAAGTGATGTCCTGCACAACGGCGATATGGGTGAAATTGGATTGGACTTCACCGGCTTTCCATAAAGGCGATACGGTTAACTCCCCCCACACTTTGCCCCCATTTTTTTGGATATAACGCTTTTCAATCGTAAATTCCCTGATCTTCCCGCCTAAAAGTAAAGTATTGTTTTCAATATTTTCCTGGACATAATCCGGGTCTGTCACATCCTGGAAGGACAAATTTAGCATCTCATCTTTTGTGTAACCAAGAAAGTCACAATACCTTTGGTTAATATCCATATATCGTCCGGTCTTGGTTTCGATCAAGGCAACACCAATAGCCGCATGTTCGAATAACATTCGGAAACGTTCCTCACTTTGGGCGAGGGTCTTTTCTGCCTCAAGTCGTGCCAGATCCCCCCGTTCAATTTCAGCACCGATGCTATGAGCCAAGTAAGTTATGATAAGTATGGAAAAGATACAAGCCAATAATGCCGCGACAGCTACTCGATAGGCCGGGTTAATATTCCAAGGATTGAAGACCTCGCTAAGCAGTCCTTGGAATAAAACAATCACGAAAGATACGGGTATAAAAACACGCATCAAACGGGCTTTGATCGAACTACCTATGAACATACTGACAGGCCAGGCGGTTTGTCCGGCGGTCAGCATCAGAACCAGGCTGAGAAACAGGAACGCAATTACTGATGTGAGTGCAATTGGAATAAACTTACCGCCATAGAACAATGGAGCACGGAATAAGTAACCCAGGTAAAAAATTCCATTAAGTGATCTAATACAATAAATGACAGGATAGCAGAGGTATTTTTTACATGTTTACCCGGTTCAAGACTGGTAAGCATTAAAAATGCAGGTATTGCCAAAAGGAATCCTAATGCAGTCAGGGGTGACATTCGAGCGGATAATATTTGTCCAAACAGGGGCGGATTTGGGGAAAGCAATTGTTCGAGATCGGGACCTAACCCGGTGAAGTATCGTATTGCAAGGAGGAGGACCAATAGAAACAATTCCAACGAGGATCAGCCGTACCAGGATCCTCACAGTTGACCGGTAGAAGAATCTTTTTTGGATCAACCAGACACCGCAAAAAACCAGAAATACCAATGCTGTAGCAGGTGCCATGGGAATATATTCTCTTCGGAGCGAAGCGAGTATGGGTTTGTGGAGCAACCAGCCTGCGACTGCCATTAAATTAATGAAAATTACGAATGCCAGGAGGATCGTAGAATAACGATTTAATGACTTCTGGGTTTCAGTTTCCCGATTCATACGTTCATCTTACCTTAAGGAGTATCGAAAGAACAGTAATTTTATGTAAATCTTTTTGCCATGTTACATTAAGGCTATATGATACTTTTAAATTGTGTCCCTTCACATAACATAATTCATGGAGGTATTCATATACTTCAAGTATTCAACATACGACATAATGCTTGGTGAACAAATGAGGAGGAATCAAACATCACGTATTCAACCAAAGGATACAAAATTCACAGATTATAGTATAGCATCCCTGTCAATAAAATAACTATAATCATCATGACTAAAACAAATTCGAATAGATTTATTACCAAAAACTAGACTATAAAAATGATAAAATATGAACCAGATTTGGGCTATGTTTTTTTGGTGGGCACATGATAAATTATTCGGTGTTGGGGAATAGGTTTGTTTATTGATCCACGGATTTGAGTTGACTTAAAAATTGATTTCAATCGATCACATAAAAACAAGCATTATTATCCTCTCATTAAATATGATATCGACGCAGAATACTTCCAAACGACCATCTGGAATGCGAGGCTTGACGATTGTTTTGCTCGGACAGGCGGTCTCCATCCTTGCATCCAGCATGACAGGATTTGCACTTTCCATTTGGGTTTTCCAACGGACGAGCAGTGCAACTTCTCTTGGAATAATGCAAACCGCATTCACACTCCCTTACCTGCTGATCATTCCCCTTGCTGGAGTGATGGTCGACCGCTACAACCGAAAATTGATGATGATGGTAAGCGATCTGGCAGCAGGGTTGGGTACAGTGGCGATCCTTATCCTTTCAGCAACCGGACACCTGGAAGTATGGCATTTTTACCTGGTAAATGTCATTATCGGATTGGGGAATGCCTTCCAATGGCCGGCATATTCAGCGGCGATCACCACCATGGTACCCAAGGAGCAGTATGGACGGGCAAATGGTATGGTGTCATTCATCCAGGCTGGGCCGGGAGTGGTTGCCCCGCTTCTGGCTGGTGCCTTATTACCGGTGATCGGGTTGAACGGTATCCTGCTGATCGATGTGGTAACCTTCCTGTTTGCCATTGGAGCGTTAATGATCGTCCATGTTCCACCTCCAACACAGACTGTGGATGGGCTGGAGGGAAAGGGTAGTTTTTGGCGTGAAGCTACATTTGGTTTCAAATATATATTCAAACGCCCAAGCCTTTTAGGATATGTCTTGTTACTCTTCACCGCGAACACGTTTCTGGGTTTCCCAAATAGTGTTCATGTTCCCATGATATTGCTTCGTACAAACAACAGCAGCCTCATTTTGGGAGCAGCAGAAACAGCCGGTGCAATTTCGTGGACATTAGGTTCTGTCTTGATGAGTGTTTGGGGCGGACCAAAACGGCGCATGCATGGGGCACTGCTGGGTTGGATCGGTTATTGTATATTCGGGAACATCATTTTTGGCCTTGGAACCAGTCTGAATGTCTGGATCCCGGCTATAATCATCGCCGGATTTGGGTCGAATATTGGAATAGCTACCAGCCAGGCCATCCTGCAATCCAAAGTGGCACCTGACGTGCAGGGACGCGTATTTTCAGCCCGGCGTATGCTGACCTGGTTCCCCGATACATTTACTCCCATCATTGGGGGATTATTAGCTGACAAGATCATGGAACCCGCAATGCGGTCTCAAGGCTGGTTTGCAAAAACCTTTGGATGGATGGTGGGAACAGGCCCGGGTTCTGGGATGGCTTTGATCATGATCATATTTGGGGGACTCACAATTCTCACCATGTCTGCGGGTTATCTATTTCCCAAAATTCGCAATTTGGAAGACCTATTACCAGACCATGACCAACTGCAACAAGTAGATGGTTAGTGGATGTAATGGTTTTGGGTTATTTTGTATAGCCAGTATCGTACTCATAAGAATGGCTCTCATCTTCTTAACCATAATCCCTGCAGTTGAAACCAAGTTTTTTCCGGGTATACCGACCGACGAACCGACACTCATCCCGCTGCCGCATTAGTGAACAGAAATGAATCCATCCCCTTGATATCCAAGGGGATGGTACGTCTGTCATGAACGCTGGATAAGATTATTTACTGATGGGTATTAAAAACCTAAAAAAGTATACCAGTAGAATAAAAATGACCGGGATCATGATCGATCCGGTGCAGGGCAGCAGCCTGGTGAGTGGATTAGGAACGTTTTCTACTGCCTCGTTTGCTTCAGACGGTTGGTTTTCCTCAGCCTCATTTTCAGCAGAAGATTGATCTTCTTCAGCAGGTACTTTAACCACTGGTTGTTCTTCAACCATTGCCCCGCTTTTTATCAGGATCAAGTCATCTATTCGAATGGTTGAGTTCAATCTTTGTTCATAATTTCCGAATCCAAAAGCCACACCAGTAACTTTTTCCATCTGGTCAAACGATTCTCCAGCGTTTGCTTCCCAATCCACCCTTTTAAAATCCTCCCAGGAAATTGATGCAGTTTCCCAATCACCACCAGTATCTGAAATATTTAGCCTGTAAACATACGAAGCTACACCATCTGGCGAGCCACTGTAAATATCCACATCCAGGGTTGTATTTTGGTCAGTTGTGAGATATTTGAATTGGACTCCGTCAAATGCGGTAAAATCCTGCGGTTCAGCATAATTTAGACTGCAGGTTGCCCAGCTGGATGGAGCTACATCTGCTTCAATTAATAATGAAGAAGACCCTTCAGAAGCAACAGTTCCATTCAAAGCACATGTCATTTTGGAGTCTGTTGCATCATCATGGTATGCCTGCCACCCTAAAGTTCCATCCGGGATGGTGCCCTCAAAATTATCGAGTATTTCTTCCGCAAGGGTGTTGGCTCCGGGTTCATCCGGTATCTCGGGTATTTGCACTGGAGTATCGTCGGAGAAGGTATCCTGAGAATTGTCTGCCTGCCAACGGTGGTAAAAGATATTCAATAATGGCACAAATTCTTCAGTTGCCTTCTGGCTGCCTTCGACACTGGGATGGTCATCGCCGGAGGGATAATACAAGGTATCACCGGGTGGTATGAGCCGTTCAATTCTACCTTCAATATATCTATGATGAGCATCCGGAGCCGTCAGGATATTGTGGAAATCAAAAACAGCCACATTCGGCAGTGTGTAGTTGTTTTCATCCAGCCAATCGCTGGCTAGCCAGTTTGTAAAAGCGCGGGCATTGGCAGCATATTCAGGATCACTCAGTGGTGGCTGGGTGATGACGATGAACAGCTTGTCCGGCCGGGTGGCAAAGTACTTCAGGATCTGGTTATAGACATACTTGGCATTACCTACGGTTAAATCCGTTCCATCGCTCGCTGGATCATCCGGATTGCCAGCAAGCGCAGAATTCGGGAAGCAGGATTTGAACATAATGATCTCATTTTCCCCACCGGGATCGGGAGTGTTCCTGGTGTAGCTGGAATGCTGTTCATTTTCATTAAATAGAGCATCCATATACGCAGGAGTGTCCGCACTGTTAAACCATTCCAACCAGTTGGGGATGTCTGTCCTGTCACCTATCGCATCTGGTCCCCAGCCATAGTTTGTATCGCTGACAAAATAATTGTTAGCTTCAAGGGTCTTTCCCAGGTTGCCATAATCATCTGTCAACCAATTCTCACCGGTGGAATGATGGATAAAGATCAATTTCACAGTGGCATCAGGTGGATCTGGGTTTCCCACTTGTTGAGCTGGCATGAATGGACTTGCTCCTGTCTGGAGAAACAGTACTGTGAGGGCGAAAACCAATGTTGTGAGTTTTCTGACAAGTCCTTGCATTTTTACCTCCCCGATATTCTGCACTAATGGATTTGTATCCAATTCCTATATAAAACCATCGATGTTTTGATTATAGAAAGGATGCGAACCAATGACAATAGGGTATCAATGGAACGGAGATGCTGGAGTCCTATCCGTCCTAAGGGTGAGGCTAATTTTGATCATTTATTTCTCCCGAGGTTATATAATACAGATATATTTAAATAATGAATACATTGCGTGAAATTGAAGAGCACTTTCAATATTTGCCTCATGAGATGATGGATGTCCTCATCGAGCTCCGTAACCTGGTGGCCCGGATCGCTCCTGACGCAACAGAGGTATTCCACCGCAACGGAATTACCTATTACCATGCGGACCGCGGCGGACCGGTCAGTGCGGGCGTCTGCCAGATCCTGGTACGGGAAGACCATATTGAACTGGCTTTTATCCACGGAGCCTTCCTTCCTGATCCGCAGCATCTATTGGAGGGGAACGGAATCGCCAAACGATTCATCCCGATCCGTTCGTATGATCAGGCACCCTGGGATTATTTGGCGGAAATGATCGATTTATCCGATCGGTTTGATCCATACACTCAGACATTTCGCATTAAGGGCATCCAATAACATCGCGGTACTATTACTTTATTTGCACTCGTGATGGAGGAAAGAAGAAATGCAAAAACTCTCACAGCATACCTGCCCTTGGTGGCTGCTCTTCACATTTGATAACCCGCTGCGGAAATGGATCCATGATCCGGTTAAGATACTTCAGCCATTTGTTCATCCCGGAGATTCATCACTGGATGTGGGATGCGGGATGGGCTACTTCACCCTGGCGCTTGCTGAACTAACTGGTAAGGATGGACGTGTTTTTGCTGCGGACCTGCAGCCTCAGATGTTGGCAGGTCTGCGCCGCCGGGCTGCAAATGCCGGCTTGCTAGATAGGATCCAACTGATCCGAAGTACTAAAAGCGGCATCGGAATTGATACGAAAGTTGATTTTGCACTTGCGTTTTGGATGGTACATGAAGTGAAGCTGACTGAAGCATTTCTGGTTGAGTTAGCTGAGCACTTACGACCAGGGGGAAAACTGTTGATCGTTGAACCTGTCATTCATGTTTCAGCAGAGGACTTTGACCATACGGTTAATCTCTGCCGCAAAATTGGCTTAAATCCTGTGGAGAAACCATCGATACGTTTCAGCCGGGCAATTGTGTTAATGAAACCAGAAAGGTGATCTGTACTGGTATTTCTGTTTACACACCATGTTCACTTTGCTGAGCTTAAGGCGGGAAATAATCTAATTGGTATGAAAAATTACTGGTGAATAATATGGATGTTGCTATACTTTTAATAATATCCAACTGTTTGTTTAGCAAATAAGAGGTGAAACCGCAAATAGTAATGGTTAATATGGAAAAAGGAGGAAATATGAACAGAAGACTTTCTTTGTTGACTATTGTTCTCGTACTCACGGCTGCAGCCATTGCCTGTAACCTGCCTGCTGCCGGCAGCCAGCTTACCCCCACCGTGGAACTCACTGCCACCATCCCGATCACACCTTCATTAACAGAGACACCGGCACCGACCCAGACTTCCACTGCTACACCCGCCCCGCCTACCAATACTCCCTTACCATCCCCTACTGTCGTATTGACTCCCTGCGACCTGGCGGAATTTGTGATGGATGTTAATTATGCCGACGGTGCAAATGTAAACGTAGGCAAATCATTTACCAAAACCTGGCGGTTGAAGAATATTGGCACTTGCACCTGGGATACAAATTACAGTATTGTGTTCGTCTCAGGGGACGACCTGAACGCCCCGGCTGCTGTTTCACTGACAGGATCCGTTCCACCGGGCAGCCCTGCAGATCTAAGTGTGAAATTGAAAGCCCCCAATTCCAAAGGCACCTACCAGGCATATTTTAAACTGCGCTCTGCTGATGGAACATTGTTCGGGGTCGGTGCAGGTGGTGCAAATGCATTCTGGGTAAAGATCAAGGCAGTCAATCCCAATGAAATCCCTGTTTTGACCCGCACACTGAAATTGACCAATCCACGCATGCAGGGTGATGATGTTTTATTACTACAGAAACGACTGGTTGAGCTCGGTTATGTACTGGGCACTGCGGACGGTGTCTTCGGACCGAAAACTGATACCGCAGTCCGCGCATTCCAATCTGATCATGGGCTGACGAGCGATGGCATGGTCGGGCAGACCACATGGGCGGCGCTGTTTCAATAGAAAACCACCGGATTAAGCTGCCAGGGTGCATTCGATTTTGAACGCACCCTTTCTTACTCTTATTCGATCTCTTTACGCTTGACCAGCCCAAACCCTACAACGATGATCCAAACAAATAGGGCTAACACAAGTAGATAAGGCAGAAGAAAAATCGTCATTCCGTATCCCAAAAGTGGATAATTACCGATCACACCTTTGTCAAGTAAAATATCTTGGAAGAAATCCCAAATCGTCCAAAGTGAACCGGCAATCCCGGCGGGTATAAGCAGGATACCGGTAATAATTTTTGCCCACCTTAAATTGAATAACCATCCGATACTAAAAATGCAGATTGCAGCACCGCCAGCCGCTAAAAGGTAATTAGGTACTTCTTGCTTTAGGGATGCAATGACCATCAGTATTCCGTATGTCAGTCCGAGAAGGCTGAGAAGAATCCGTAGTATTTTCCTTATGACCATCTGAACCTCCAGTCGATTGCCTGTTATATTTTTGGATAAAGGGTCGTTGTTAACCCCAAAGGGTAGATAAATAACAGAATACACCCTAATAAGTTAATTCTATACCGATAAATATAAAACCATTAATAATCATTGGTTCTAATTTCATTAGTTGTGGATATTCCAGCTGGTTTGATTGCGCTTTGTTTAAGAACAACGTATTTCCCATAATTCTCGCAGAGTGAGGTCCTTTATTCTGGATTGCCAGGTAGGGAACAGCAACGAGAAACTGGTGACGGCAGCAAAAGAATATTTAGCTCAACTGTTTGAATCCGGGGGAATGGTTATTATGGATCTACCATCACTGACAATTGATCACCCCGCCCGGTTGATTAGAGGCCGGGTTGATCAGGTAATAGGGTTGTGAATTTTCCAAAATTGCCATGAGGGTAACAGTATGGTTTACACCGGTACTGAAGGTAAATCCCGGCAGTGAAAGCAGATCAAAATTGAGATTTCCACCCCGGGCGGTATAGCGTCCTGATACGAGCGTGCCATCCACATAAATTCGGATATAAACCGTTCCGGTAGCGGCATTGATCTTTTTGGCATATCCGATCGCCCTGCAGTTGGCAAGAGTCTGTGTGCCGAAATTACCTGTATGCTTCAGGTCGTACGGGTAAATGGGTCTCGGAGTGCTCGTCACGCTGCCCGGTACAGTAGTTTGAGTGGCTGTTCTTGTCGGGGTTCGGGTTTGTGTCGGAGTGGCTGTAGCAGCCGGGGTGCTTGTATAGGTCGAAGTGGAGGTAATGGTGGAAGTCGGCACAATAGTATTTGTAACCGTCGGTGTGACTGTGATCGTCGGTGTATGGGTCGGAATTTGAGTATTTGTAGGTGCCACTACCGGTGTTGATGTATTCGTTGCTGTACTGGTTGCAGTTTGTCCGCCCATTGTGCAATTAATTACTCCACCGGGTTGATTTGTATTGGGGTTTATTAAATAGTATGGCAGCGAGTTCTCAAGCACCGCCATAAGGGTGATATTGTGATCCTGACCGGTGGTGAAGACGTAGCCGGGTAAGGTAAGCAGATCAAAGTTAAAGGCTCCGCCTCTTGCCGTGTATTTTCCAGCCCGCAGCACATTATCGATGTAAATGCGGATATAAACGGTTCCTGTCCCGGCATCAATTTTCTTCGCATAGCCAATCGCCCGGCAATTTGTCGACGTCTGGCTGCCAAAGTTTCCGGTATGACTGAGATAGTAAGGGTATGGAGGAGCAGGTGTGGTTGTGGGTGGAACAGTTGTGGCAGTCGGTGTTACAGTACCGGTTGGCGTGATGGTGGGAGTAACGGGTACATCATTCAAAAGGATCAATCCATCCAGGGTGACATAACTTCCGCTGGCATGGATGAATTCGACGGTGTGCAGTCCGCTGGATACAGCCGGGCTGGTCCATTGCAGGCCGCGATGTTCCACGGGAGATTGCAGGTTAATGCTGCCGCCGGAAAGGCCGTCTATGCTGACATTCATGGTTCCCGAGCTGGGATGGCTGCGGTAAAGCACTTTGAAGCTGGTTCCTGTGAATTGAAAGGTGACCCGGTTTCCAATGCTGGAGGAATAATGTTCAGTGTTTTGATATTGGCCGGTAACAGCCTGGCCAACCCAACCGGTGTATTGAAGCGAAGCATCAGCGTCATCAAGGGTCGTCTGGGCTGGATTTAATCCATTGCCTGAAACGTGTTGGGCATAATCATTCAACTGCTGATTGGGGTATTCGTCGAAGTAGATCGGCAGCGCATCAGTGATCCAAATGCCCTGCTGTTGGCGTTGGAAGTGCAAATGCGTGTAACAATCGGTCCAGCCGGTCTTGCCGGAAGCACCGACCGGCCAGCCCTGCTCAACGATCGAACCTTCAGGGAGATAGGCACTCTTCAGATGCAGGTAGAGCGTCGAACTGCCGTCATCATGGGATAAGGTGATGCGGTTTGCCAGGTTCCGCAGAGTCGTACCCGCCGCAGGTTGAATACTGTCCGGTCGAATCGGTTACTGTACCCGTTCGGGCTGCCAGTATCGGAGCACCTTCAGGGACTGCAAAATCGTAGGCATAATACATCTGGGTGACTTCATGGCTGCCGGTGCTGTCGGCATCATTGCCCCAACCCTGGCCAAGTAAACCGAATTGCCGAAAGCCCAGGGGAGTTTATAGCCGGTCCCGTTCCCCGCGGCTAATAGAGCCAGCGCAGAGAATCGTTCCGCCGGGACATTCGCCTCAGATAATAAATCAGGGACTTCGATACGCAGCTCAACATTCTCTGTTGGCTGACTGGCTTCCAGGGTGAGGGATGACGCAATCGTACTAAACACATTCTGCGTTTCTTTGGTGACACAATTGGCGCACACCAAACTGATGATGGAACCACCGTGCGGAACGATGATGCGGAAAGCTTTCGCTTCGATATTCGATTCGGTGATGTAGTAAAAGTCCGGATTTGCGATAAAAACCCCGGGAGTCGAGGCGTTTTCAAAGATAATGCCGGAGTCAACCAATGATTCAGGAAGATCGGTCAGGTCCGCGGGGGAATGGGT
Source organism: uncultured Chloroflexia bacterium (assembly GCA_963757065.1). Classification (GTDB taxonomy): domain Bacteria; phylum Chloroflexota; class Anaerolineae; order Anaerolineales; family Anaerolineaceae; genus PNON01. The sequence goes on from CAVWQC010000007.1 coordinate 507,617, forward strand.
TTCGATCCACTCCTGGATGGCTAGTTGGTCCGGATTGGCCAGTACAGAAATGGAGATCTCGCTCTTCTCGCCTTCATCATACTCGCCAAAATGGAAGCTCAGGCTGGAGAGAATGTCTGCGGCCGGTTCCCAGGATTTTGGCTGCAGCTCTGACGGATACAAAAATCCAAAACCGAATTGACTCATCCCGATATTCCAGGTATCCATCCGGAAGACCTGGCGTGCTGGTGGTGGTCGGGGTTTCGGTAAAGGTTGGAAGTTCTGTGGTCTCGATCACCTCGGGCGCAGGAAGAGTATCAGCCGGGGTGGCAGTATCTTCAGGTGTCGTCTCAGGAACGGTCGGGGAAGGAGTTTCAGATGGGAAAACCGGTGGGGTATCTGTAAGGGTCAGATCTGTCGGGATACCTTGGTCAAGCTGGCGCGCGGAAACAAGCTCCACTGATAAACCTGCAGAAATCAGCAGAACCAGGACCAGAATACCTGCAATGATCGATCTTCGCATCAACATCATTGGCAATAATAACTATCGGTAGATGATAGCATTCCCTGAACTGATAGTACCAAATATTCAGGCTTAATCTATGCATACAGGGAAGTTGTAAGGTTTTTGTAATAAAAATGGCACGCTAGGTGAAGTCCCATTTCGGGGAGGCTGCGCACACACCGGCACGAACGGAGTAACCGGACCTATAACCTAACGGGATAGGTTCAAGCCCAGTAAAGTGACAGTTTAGAAAATAAATTGACAATATAATAATCAACTGATTCTTAGGAGGGTATATTAACGGAGACACTAAAGATAAGGTAGTCATAAAAACAAAGAACCCAAAAATCATTATTCGGCTCTTTAATTATTCCATAAATGAAATAAGGGCGAAATTTTAACCCTTCCTTTAAAGGGAGAGTATTACTTTGCGGTGGCTCAAGCTGTGGGTACTTTTTAATATTGTAAATCGCATTATCTTTTATCCTGGAATTGTTATGATGATAGTACAGCCCTTTTACTACCCGCTTAAGCCAAAGGTTGAGTTCATCTTCATTGAAAAAGAATTCAAGACAAGGATTTCCATTTTCATAAAGTAATGTTGGATGTTTTTTTGTGTGGTACAGGAATTCTGCGGACAACTTTCGACTTTTAAGTACTTCTTTTCTGGCAACTTGGCCAACTTCTCCGGAATTTTTGATTGCGAGTATTGCAAAAATATTACGCATTTTTTCGTCAAGCGGTTGAAATGATTGATTACAGTTATTGCAGCAAGGAAGAGTTATTAAATTAGGAGGTTTATTTTTGGGGAATATACATTCCGGTGGAACGTGATCTTTAGTTTTATTCTTATTTTTTATTAGTTTCTCGCCGCAAAGATAGCACCATTGTTCCATGGTTTCACTTTTTTACTTTTGAATTAACCAAACAAAGTTTTTATGCTTGCTTACTATAAAATTATCGAATCCTCGTAGGAGAGGTCCATTACTTAAATAATATAAGATAATCTCCAAAATTATAGAATTATCCTGGTCCTAGAATTGTTTGAATTGAGCCACAACTTTGGCATGGGTTTCCATCAAATACTCTTCGACCACAATATGCACATCGAACAGCATTATTGGTAATGAGTATTTCTTCACCTTTAAAACGTGATACCCAGAGAATATCTTTTTCAATCTGGAGTAACTGGCGATTGATTCCTGCTTTTGCGTCCTCATTTGGTCTAAGAGCTGCTTCTTTCTGGTATCGAACATTAACACGATGAAATCTTGCAACTGAACCCAACGTTCCTCCCCTCATTCCAGTAACCCTAGATATTGATTTTCGTGCTTCCACATTAACCTGTCGGATAGTTTCATTAATTTCACGTTTCTCTAATGACAAATCCTTCTTTAAAGTTTTAAGCTCATTCAACATTTCTTTTTGGTCGGCTTTAGAATTAGGGGTGCGGTCTATAAGTTCCTGAAGTTTTTCGATTACTGATTCTGTACTATTTACAACTTCATCCATTTTAATAATTGATTTTCTATGTTCTTTTTCACTTTTGGTAGACGAGAAATTTCTACCAAAAAATGATTTTGATTTTCTTACAGAAATAGTTTTTTCCAATTCATGTTGCAAAGTTTTTTGAAACTCCAAAAAATCGTAAATAGAAACTTTAAATAATTCAATGAGTGAGTTAGCATCAGAATCCCATTGAATAGCATCAGAGAATGATTCTAGATTGTCAAATGATGAAAGGAGTTCTTTATACCTACTATATAATAAATTACTACGGGTAGCGATCTCATCAATAGATTGCATAAAACCTCCCCAAAATAACTCTTTCCTTACAATTTTTTCAATCCAAAGCTAATATTCTTATATCAATTCTCTGTCCGCTCTTGACTTACCTCACATGTAAAAAGAACCTGGATTACGTTATGTTACTTAAATTATTTATACAAAAGCGCTTCAATATTCAGCAGGTTGTTCGCCAGTGCAGCCAGGGTGGTTTTGGCTGTCCCGATGTTGGTATCAATCGCGGTGATGGCTGTACCAAGGCGATCAGACATGTTTTCGGCAAGGGCAGCATCCACCGGTGCGATGGCAGATTTCAAATTCTCCAGCCGTTTGGGGGTATCCACCAGGGCGACTTTGGCCCCGGAGATATCAGCATTCGCCAGGGCAACCTGTGCCGCCTGGATCTCGCTTAGCGCGTTTAGCAGTTCGGCATGGGTGGTCGCAGCTTTGAGATCATCCTGCAGCCCGGTCTTATCGCTTTTCAAATCAACGATTTGCGCATTCGCATCGGTCAACTCATCCTTCAAACCAGTTACCTGTTTCTCAAGGTCAGCAGCCTGCAGGCTGACCGCCTTATAGGAAGCATTCAGCGGCTGGAAGCGCGCAAAATGATCCGTTAAAAAGCCGGCCAGGAAGAGCAATATCGCCGCACCCAACCCGATCAATCCCAACCGCAGCCACCTAGGCATTTTACGGGGCTGCACGGGTATGGCGGTGGTTTCTACAACTTCAGCTTCAGGTGTTTTCACTTCTTCTGGCTGGGCGGATGTCTGTTCTGTTTCCATCGTATCCCTCTTCTTTCAATTTGGCATGTATGAATGCCAGTAGTTTGATTTTACAGCGGCTGACCGGGTTGCGCAACTGATATTGCCTGGGTCAACCTTCTGTTTACGCTGGGTTGAGGGATTAAGTTGGCTCCTCCGGTCAGGACTCGAGATTCAGCTCCAGTTCAGCCGTATTCCTGATGCGCGAAATCCTAGACACTATGCTTTCAGAAGCTCCAATTCACAAACATCATGCAGATACATGCTTCCCCTAAACATGGTTTCTTCCTTGTCAACTTTTATGAATCCGAACTTTTCCAGTAATCTTTTGCAGCTGCCATTTTCGATATAAACAATGGCAATTATTTTATTCACTTCCATATTCATTCGTGCGAATTCAATAATTGCCTCCACGGCTTCTGCCATATATCCTTTTCCGTTATACTGCTGCATAAGCTCAAAGCCTATTTCAACTTACATTCTTTTTTCTATCCCAATTATGGAATCCGCAAGTGCCCATTTTTTTATTTTCAAGTTTGTCAATGAGTACCCACCTGCTTTGATTTCGTGGATCTTTCATATTATAAAATTCGATCAGGTCATCAGCCTGTTCTATATCTGTCATGGGTTCCTCGTCATACAGATATTTATTAATAAAATCATTCTGGAATTCTTCGAAAATAAATTCCCTGTCACTTTGGTCAATGCACTTTAAATGCATACGTTCTGTTTCAATATTCACAAACATGATCCCTCCAAAAATTAATATTATGCGCCAACGATGTTCACCCAACCAGTGGATTTACTGCAAAAAATGCCGGGAAATAACCCCAATGAATGCCTGATCTATGTTCATTCTACAATGTTTTCGTAAGTGAAGCCATCGGAATCACTGGAACTTGTTTGAGCATTCATACTCTGTTCGCAACAGGTGTGTACGACTTCATCCCTTGTTAATCACCTGGCTTCTGATAGTAAATCCTTGACAACCAGGAACATCAATAATAGAATAATAACGACCACCTGGTCGTTATTATTCTATTCAAAGGAGTATTGAGATGAGCCAGTTCCCGATAGGTTTACATAATTTCAGCAATAATAAAATTATTAATTTCGAGCTTAACCGCTGGCATGCATTTGGTTTTGCCAGGCTGGAAGACCTGGAAGAAGCCGCGAAATCGATCAATACCATTGAAGGTAATAAAGCTGTATTTTGGGAGCAGGCGAAAAAGGCAGAGACTGAAGGGCGTCTGATGAATGCTGCAATTTATTATCGTGCTGCTGAATTTTATGTTCCAGGGGACGACCCTGATAAAATGCTTCTCTATGACAAATTTCTTGACCTCTTCTCAAAGGTTTTTGGAGAAGAGGATATCCATTATATGAATGTTCCCTATCAGGGCAGCTTTTTGCATGCACTGCGATTTATTCCGCAAACACCAAACAATAGAAGCACTATAGTTTTCCACGGCGGTTTTGATAGCCTTATTGAGGAGTTCTTTTTCATCCCACAATACTTTCAAAAACTAGGTTATGAGGTCATCGCATTTGAAGGACCCGGTCAAGGTTATACTTTGCGTAAATTCGGTTTACCATTAATTCAGGAATGGGAAAAACCAACCGGAGCAATATTAGATTACTTCAAATTAGACAAGGTAACTATGATTGGCACTTCCCTTGGTGGTTACTGGTGCCTGCGCGCAGCAGCTTTCGAACCCCGCATACAGCGTGTAATTGCTTATGGACTGGTTTATGATTTTATGGCATTGCCTAATAAACTGCTCAGAAAAATTACTGAATGGTTTTTAAAAGATCCCAAACGTATGGAGAATTCCATCAAGATGAAAATGAAATTGGATCAAAATCATCGTTGGATTACCAACCAATGGGCATTCATCACCAAGTCAAAATCAGTTGGAGAAGTTCCCATGCATATGCTGGTTATGAATCAGGAACATATGCACCCGGAAAAAATCACCCAGGATGTTCTCTTGTTGACTGGTGAAGCAGACGAATTTTTTCCAGTAAAACTTCTGGCAAAACAGAAAGCCAATCTAATCAATGCCCGTTCGATAACCACTAGAATATTTACCGAGTCGGAAAATGCGGCAAGCCATTGTCAGGTAGGAAATGTAGGTCTGGCATTAAAAACCATGTCTGATTGGTTGGAGACTAATTGAAAAAAACATACTTCAATTTACCTGAAAATAAAAAGGAAGATCTTAAAAATATTTGCATGGATGAATTTGTCAATCATGGTTATGACAATTCATCAATCAATATAATGATAAAAAGACTTGGGATCGCAAAGGGGTCTTTCTATAATTATACGCACTCAAAGGAAGATCTTTATCTGTTCCTTCTACAAGATATTTATAGTGGGACAGAAAAACTTAAAGACAAACCAGTGCAATATAAAAATAATGACCTATTTGATCGAATTGAGGAATTATTAGAGTTTAGTTTTTCGATGTTCCGGAAAAATCCTCTTCAATACAAGTTTCTCCTGCAAGCAGATCTGGACGTAACATCTTCTGTATATCTCAAAATTAAAACCATTCGCCAGGAAATGTTCTCAAAAACCTATCCCACATTGTTTGAAAATATCAACTGGGATCAATATCGGTTTCCAAAAGAAGACGTGATGGCAATTTTTGCATGGCTTGCTTCTGGCATTCAAAATGACTTAAGACCAAGAATAAATTCCGGTATGGGTATTGATGAATACGAAGAGATAGTGAAGCATCGGTTGGAAATTTATAAAGCAAGCTTAACTCACGGAATTTATCAGGATAGCAAAAATTAAATAAAACCCCCCAGCCGGCGTTGCTGGGGGCAAGGATATATCAATTCCATGAACAAAGAAGAAAGAGGCTCCCCGACCAGGACTTGATGACACCCCCTTCCGGGGGACCTGGAGCCTAAATTTTAGGCTCCCCGACCAGGACTCGAACCTGGAACCTAGCGGTTAACAGCCGCTCGCTCTGCCAATTGAGCTATCGAGGAAAGCGAACCAAATTATAAGTTCAAGCCGGGTGGATGTCAAGGAAAAGGTCTGTAAAGGAACACCTTTTTATCCCGGATCAAAGAAATCTCCTTCCACGCGCCGGTTACTGCAACCTCCTTTTTATTGTATAATTCCATAAGAATTCTGGAGGGCACATGGAAATAAATTGGTATGGTCATTCCTGCTTCCGCTTAAGCGAGCGGGGTATGGCAAGCATAGTTACAGATCCATATGATTTTAAAGTGATCGGTTATGAACCGCTCAAATTAAAAGCGGATATTGTTACAGTCAGTCACGATTCTCCCGGGCACAACTTCACTTCTGCCGTGAAAGGCACAGTGAAAGGTGACCCCAAGGTCATTACCGGGCAGGGAGAATATGAGATCGGTGAAGTATTCATCACCGGCATTCAGACCGATGGAGTAAGCAAAAAAGATCCGGCGGAGATCAAGAACACTTTGTATGTTTTTGATTATTACGGACTCACTGTCGCCCACATGGGTGATATGGTTCGGGTTCCCACCCAGTCAGAAGTGGAATCGCTCGGCCCGGTACACATCGCCCTCATCCCGGTGGGTGCTGGCGGCAGCCTGAACGCTGCCAAAGCCGCCGAAGTGGTCAGCCTGCTGGAACCGAATATTGTGATTCCCATGCATTTTGCCACTGAAGCATCCACGGCAGAACTGGAACCGTTGAGCAAGTTCATCAAAGAGATGGGTCTGACCACTTATGAGACCACTCCTTTCTTGAAGATCACGAAATCCTCCCTGCCGGAAGAAACAAAAGTGTACGTTTTGGAGTACGACCGAAACCGAAATGGCAATATCTGAACCTGTAAAACTCATCATGACCTGGGATATAGCTCCCACAAAAGAACGCGAATATTTCGAGTTCGTGGTGAGGGAATTCATTCCGGGTTTGCAAAAACTGGATCTGGAGATCAGCGAGGCCTGGGCTACCTCTTTTGGTAATCGCCCGCAAATTCAGGTTGGGGTAAAGATGCCGGATTATGCCAGGCTGCAGGAAATGCTTAAATCCAAAGAGTGGAATGACCTGCATGAGCAGCTTCTGGATTACATCATCAACTACAACCAGAAGGTTGCGCGTTTTCTGACCCGTTTTCAATTCTAAATGGCAATCCATCCAACTTCTTCCCACCTGCTGGCCTGGTACGCGCAGAATGCCCGCCGGCTGCCCTGGCGTGAGTCCAAAGATCCATACGCAATCTGGGTCTCTGAGATCATGCTGCAGCAAACCAGGGTCGAGACGGTCATCCCCTATTTTCAACGATGGATGGAACAATTTCCAGATCTGGCCATCCTGGCAAAAAGCGATCTGCAGGATGTATTGGTAGCCTGGGAGGGATTGGGATATTACTCGCGTGCGCGAAATCTGCACAAAGCTGCCCGAATGGTCATGGATAAGTATGACGGCAAAATCCCATCTGATTATGACCAGCTCATTCAACTGCCGGGGATCGGCCACAGCTCCGCAGCGGATATCCTCTCTGTAGCGTTTGGGAAAGACCTGGCTGCCCTGGATGGCAACATCAAACGGGTGCTGTCCCGGCTGTTCAACCTGACCTTATCTCTGGAAACGCCTGAATTTACCAAAACTTGCCAGCTTCTTTTGGATCAACTCCTGCCAGCAGGCAAAGCCGGGGATTTCAACCAGGCGATGATGGATCTGGGAGCAAGTATTTGCCTGCCAAAGAATCCTGCCTGTCAAGATTGCCCGTTAAGGAATGATTGCCAGGCTTACATTGAGGGCGTCCAAAACCTGCGTCCAGTCCGTAAAACGAAGAAAGAGATTCCCCATTACATTGTGACTGCCGGGGTGATCATGGACAATGTTGATCAACCCGGAAAAGTGCTGCTTGCCAAACGTCCGGCAAATGGTTTGCTGGGCGGCATGTGGGAATACCCGGGTGGAAAAGTGCAGGCCGGGGAATCGCTGGAAGATTGTCTGACACGCGAATTAATCGAAGAGTTGGGGATCGAAGTCAGCGTTGGTGACAATATTGGTGTTTATAAGCATGCATACACCCACTTTCGGGTGACCCTGCATGCGTATAGTTGTATTATTACTTCTGGCGAGCCAAAACCGATCAGTGCAGACGAGATCAAATGGGTCAACACTGCTGACCTTCACTTATATCCCCATGGGAAAGCTCGACCGGCTGGTCACCAATACGATCCTCGCATCAATGGTTAAGTAATTTAATCTCATCCGATGGACCCAATTGTATAATGGTGGTGATGAATACAAACCATCCAGAATGCCAGGCGTTCGCATTTGAACGGGATGAAATGGTGGATCTGCAGATCCGGGGCAGGGGAATATCTTCTCCCGGTGTTCTTGCAGTGATGAAACAAATTCCCAGGCACTTCTTTGTACCCGAAAATCTGAGAAAAGCAGCCTACTATGACTGCCCGTTGCAGATCGGGTACAACCAGACGATCTCCCAACCTTATATCGTGGCCTTGATGACAGACCTGCTGCATCTCACCGGAAAAGAAAAGGTGCTGGAGATCGGGACCGGCTCAGGATATCAGACTGCCATACTGGCAGAACTGGCCGATCATGTGGTTTCGCTGGAATTGGAAAGTCACTTCGTTAAACCAGCACAAAGCAGGCTAACTGAATTGGGAATATTCAATGTCAGTATTTTACACATGGATGGAAGCAGCGGTTATGCTGATGAAGCTCCTTACGACCGCATTATTGTGACAGCCGGGGCTCCAGCCGTGCCGCCGCTTTTACTGGATCAACTGGCTCCGAACGGAAGGATGGTCATACCAGTTGGCGACCGGGTGACCCAGGTGCTCCAAATATGGAAGAAGGATGCTGATGGGCATCCTTCGTGTGATGAACATATTTCTGTGGTCTTTGTTCCGCTGCGCGGAAAATTCGGCTGGTTTTAGCCTTATGATCTGCCAATGGTGACCATGACCACCGGCCGGCGGCGGGTTTCGCTGTTTATGAATGTCCGGCTGATCTGTTCGATCTCAGCCCGGTCTTTACTGCCGATGCGCTTGATCGTTTCGATCACCTTTTTTCGTCAGCCCGGCATATAACTCGTTGTTTTCCCGAGGTGAAATGAATCCGCGGCTCACAATTTCAGGTTCACCAAGTACCTCACCGGTAAAACGGTCCACGTTCACGTTGATCAAAACGATGCCATCCCGTGAGAGGATCTCGCGTTCACGCATGATATCTTCGCTGACGTCGCCCACACCGGATCCATCCACATAAACATAACCTGCAGGTACCTTTTCGGCCAGCTTCATGCCTTTTTCGGTGATCTCGATGATCTGGCCATTTTCTGTGACCAGGATATTATTTTCATCTATACCTATTTCCTTGGCCAGAAGCGCATGCTGCTTGAGCTGACGCAGCTCGCCATGAATGGGAATAAAGTATTTTGGCCTGACTAAATGCAATAATAGCTTCATCTCTTCCTGGCTGGCATGCCCGGAAACATGAACATTGGCGATTGCTTCATAAATAACGTTAGCGCCATGTTCAAATAATCGGTTGATCATGCGGTAGATGCTTTCTTCATTTCCCGGAATGGGATGGGATGAAAGCACGATGGTATCGCCTGTTTTGATATCAAATTGGCGATTCGTACCCATGGATAGTCTTCCAAGAATGGAAGATGGCTCTCCCTGGGAGCCGGTGCACATGATGACCACATCTTTACCCGGCATGTTCAAAGCCTGTTCGATCGGGATCTGAACACCATCCGGGATATCCAGGTAACCCAGTTTGGTAGCCATCTTGGCATTATCCACCATGCTGGTGCCAGCAAAAGCGAGCTTGCGCCCGAATTCATTGGCTACATTTGCAGCTTGCTGCATGCGGCTGATGAGGGAGGCAAAAGAAACGATGATGATGCGGTCTTTTGCTTCGCGGAATACTTTCCGGAATGCGGCATCGATGACCTTTTCAGAAGGAGTCCAACCGGGACGTTCTGAATTGGTTGAGTCGGATAACAGAGCCAATACGCCGCGCGATGAGAAATCTGCCAGTTTGGCATAATCGCTCGGCCAGCCATCCACCGGAGTGTGGTCAAATTTATAATCGCCGGAATGGACGATCAATCCCAGCGGAGTATTTATACCCAATCCGACGCCGTCCGGAATGGAGTGGCAAACGTGGAAGAACTCCACCTTGAATGGCCCGATTTGCACTGTATCGCCGGCATGGACTGTGTTTAGTACCGCCCGGGAAGCGAGACCGTTTCTGCCAAGTTTCACTTCCACCAGTCCGCGGGTCAGTGGGGTGGCATAGATCGGGAGCATTGATCTCTTGCAGTACATGGTGAATGGCACCGGTATGGTCTTCATGACCATGGGTGATGATGATCCCATCCACCTTATCTTTTTTATCCAGCAAATAGCTGAAGTCCGGGATGATGTAATCGATCCCCAGCATATCATTTTCCGGGAACATAAGCCCGGTATCTACGATCAGAATCCGTTCGTCGTATTCATACGCCATCATATTCTTGCCGACTTCCCCCAAGCCGCCAAGCGGAATAATCCTTAATTTTTTATCTTTCATATTTTCCTTATATTTACAAAAAACACCCTGGCATTCTGCCGGGGTGCGATTTTCATTATCAAATAATAATTGCTTACACCACTAGCAATGATAGAAATTCTATCATGAGGGTGTTTGACTGTCAAAGCACTTCTACCATGCGAACTACTCTGATAATAATACCACAAGTATGTGGTACCTATCCATTTTGAGATTCTACAACAGGCTCAGCAACAATTATCAATCTGTGGGTATTGCTGCGTTTTGGCCAGCAAGTGACCAGTGTCAAACGTTCATCCCCGGTCGGTGATATCCATTTGGCGTTTTCTTTGCGGATATCGAGAGATACATCTCTTTCCTGCAATATTTGCTTTTCAACGATCTTATACTCAAATGCGACCTTGCCTGAAAAAATATAGATCATATCACCGATTTCCAGATCGATCAGATGGCCAAATACCTTGCCATATTCATTGTGGTGACCACCAATTACAGTGTTACCGGGCATTCCAAGCGGAGCTGAATTCGCCTGCCAACCGGCTGCAAACTCATCCGGAACTTTCCATTGTTCAAACCATTGATCTTTCAATTCTAAAGATGAATAGGTGGAAGAGATAATTGGTGCATCAAGGCGAATTGCAGGAATAATGATCCTGTCTGGAATATAACCATCGATGATCTGGGTTGGTACCGGTGGGGCTTTTGCTTGTTCCGGATTAACCAAAATTTGGTTTTCAGTTGGAGGAATGATCCCGGAATCGGGGGTGCTTAATTCCAATGGGGATAATGGATTTCCAGCATTATTATTGAACCCTGGAGAATCAGAACTGGAAAATTTATCAGGCAGGTCGTGTTCCAATTGATAAGTTGTTAATAAATCGGGAAAATCTACAAAGATGTTCAAAATGGCAATAGTGGTGATCAAGACACCAGTAACGATTAAGAAAATACTTTTTTTACTTTGCATAATTGGCATGTTATGTTTTCAATTTCCAGAAGGATGACAATTGGTCATCCTTCTGGAAAACTATTACCAGAACTTCTGATTCACTTCCAGGCTTAATTATTTCAGTTTGGAAGATAAACCGTGAGTTAGAAAAGCCATTCCGAGAAAAACGAAGCCGAGGTTCAAGAAAATCGAACTGAGGGGCATATTGGAGAATGGGTTGCTAAAATCCGCTCCGGTTACCGGGATCAAAACTTCCTGTGATGGATCGACAGTAGCAGCAAGTGTTGCAAAGAAGCTGTTCTGGCTGGATGCCGCGGGATTCTGACCGGTTACACCTGGTTTCGTCGGAGTTGAGGTTGGATCTGGATCCCCATCGGAAGTTTGGGTAGCCGTAGATGTTCCAGACGTTGCACAGGGACTGTTCGGGCTGGTAGTACTGCTGAGGGATTGGTTGCTTTCTCCATCATTCCAGGAGACGGTAATCGTGCGATATCCACCGGCAACAGTAAAGTTGTAACTACTATTGGCAGGAATGTTTGCGCTGCCAGGACCAGGTCCGCTTGAGAATGACCAACCCACATTGACAGAGAATGCGTTTGGATTTGTTATTGTCCACATTTGCTGTCCTTCAACACACTGCCAATCAACACTGAGGCGTCTGAAAGAAACTTCAGTAGCCGTAGGAGTGGCAGTATCAGTTGGTGTGGCGGTATTGGTCGGAGTAGAAGTATCGGTTGGTGTGAAAGTATTGGTCGGAGTAGCAGTATCAGTGGGTGTAGATGTACCGGTAGATGTCGGGCCGGCTGTAGGTGTATCTGTTGGAGTAGCTGTACTTGTAGCAGTTGGATTATCTGTAGGTGTATCAGTCGGGGTCTGAGTAGAGCCGATTACCTGGGTAGCAGTAGGTGTATTTGTTTCTTCAACTTCGGTAGGTTCCTTGGTCTCAGTCTCTTCTACTTCAGTTGGTTCTTTGGTTTCTGTTGCTTTCACTTCAGTCGGTTCGCTGGTTTTAGTAGGTTTGGGTGTTTTGGAAGGCTCAGATGTTTTCGTTGGATCTTCCTCATCAACACCACCGCACCTGGGATCATTTTCGCCAGAAATTTGGAAATCACCAGCATGATTATCATGACCATTCCAACCATTCGCATCGACATAAATCGCACGAATATTTCCGGTGTTTCCAGGTGGAACATGACAGATCCATACTTTATGATCTCCCCCTCCACCTGTATTTTGACTTGATGCAGATACTGATTGATTTACGGTTGACAACAAAAGGCCAACAATTAAACTAAGCACGCCTGCAGAATAAGCAAAAGATGCCACTTTCCTAAATATTTTTGAATAATTTATTTTCATAGTGATGCCTCCAGAACAATCTATAAAATACTAATAAGATAATATTAGTCTTATTATATAGAAGAATGAACCAGGAGTCATTTACTTAAATTACAATATGCGGTTTTGTATAAGGATTGGTGGGGGATAATCGCAGGTTAGGCGAAAGTTAGGTTTCTCGGGGAAGAATGATCGGGAATATACTGCCTTCAGGATGAAAAATCTTCATTTCCAATTGATAAGCAGTGGATAATATTTCTGGCTGCAATACCTCAGTGGGGGATCCATCTGCCTGGATGCGGCCATCCACCAATAAAGCAATGTGATCTGCATAACGTGAAACAAGGTTTAGATCATGTATTGCCAATACAACCACAAGGTGATCTTCCTTTGTTAACTTCAAAATTAAATCTAAAAGACTTATTTGATACTGGATATCCAAATGGGTCGTTGGCTCATCCAAAAGCATGACCCTGGATTGCTGTGCAATGGCCCTTGCCAACAGTACCCTTTGGGCTTCACCACCGGATAACTCTCCTATCCTCCGTTCAGCCAGAGAAAAAGTATCAGTGCGGTGCATAGCTTGTTCAACAATTTCCAGGTCAGTTGAAGAGAATTGACCAAACCAACCTGAATAAGCTGTTCGGCCCATTAATACCACTTCTCGAACAGTGAATGCGGATGGCAGATTTCGGGCTTGCGGAATAACAGAAATTAAGCGGGCTCTCTCAGAAGAATTTACTTTTGATATATCAAATCCATTTACTTTCACCCGGCCATTTGTAACAGGGATTATTCCGGATGCGGTCTTGATCAAGGTTGACTTACCTGCGCCATTGGGTCCAATTAACGCTGATATTTTACCTGGTGAAAAGGAAACAGAAATATCCATTAATACCTGACGATTTTGATATCCTGCTGAAACCTGATCAAATGAAAGTGTATAGTTTTCTGTTGACATGATTTTTACCAGAATGCCTGTTGTTTCGAACGCCGCAGGATCCAAAGGAAAAATGGTGCACCTACAAGGGCAGTGATAATTCCAAGTGGTACCTCTTGAGGTGGAATAAGAATTCTGGCGATTACGTCTGTTACCAGCAGAACACCAATACCGCCTACGATGGATAAAGGTAACAGCTTGCGATAGTCACCTGTCCACAGGATGCGAACCATATGAGGTACGATCAGCCCGACAAAACCGATGATCCCTGTGAAGGCGACGGCAGATGCTGCAGCCAACGAAGAGCCAATAATGATGATTATTTTTACTTTTTGAACATTCAAACCCAACTGGGAAGCCTGCTCTTCTCCAAACTGCATCACATTCAGAGGATGACCTGAAATAAGCAACAAAACAAGGCCAATCACAGTATATGGAAGCATCGCGAGGACAGGTTCCCATCCAGTTATTGCCGATCCACCCAACAACCAGATAATTGCCCGCCTAAGCTCATTTTGTGATTGGATCATTAAATACGATGTAAGAGCTGTGCAAAAACTGCTTATTGTCACCCCTGCCAGTAATAAGTTAGTCGTTGGTACAGTCTTACCGACACGAGCCAGGATATACACGATCAATACGGTAATAAGACCAGCAATAAAAGCCATAAATGGAATTGCAAAAAATCCAAAAAACTCCCTTGGCCAGTGAGTACTCATGGCAATAATTGCCCCTAATCCCGCCCCTGAAGCGACCCCAATCAGGTATGGATCAGCTAATGGATTTCGGAACAATCCCTGGTAAGCAGCTCCGCTGCCTGCCAGGGATGCGCCGGTTAATGCTATGAGTACAGTTCGGGGAAACCGTAGGTCAAATAGAATCGTTTCATAGGAAGCTGGCCAATCAGAAACGAGATGAAGACCCGGTATTTTCCCGAGGAGCATTCTAAGCAAGTCTCCAATTGGAATCGAGACAGATCCTACCGCCAGGCTGAGTAATACTGCGCAGAGTGATACTATAATTGCCCAAACCATCGGGGAGATCTTGAATTTCATAACCAGCTCCGTTTACAGTTATTGATTTATTAAGAGCTTTGATAATTGTTCGAGTGCATCTACTAGTCGTGGACCCGGCCGGCTGACCAGGTTGTCATCAAACGGATAGATGCGGTTATTCATTACTGCTGATAATGTATCCCAGCCAGCCCTGGAAATAACACTCTCCTTTGTGACGCCATAGGCAGCGTCACCAAGTAAGATGACATCAGGGTCAGCTACCATCAATGCTTCCTGGCTGTACTGGATCCAGCCTTCTCCGGCATCATTGGCGACATTGGTACCGCCCGCAAGTGTAAGCAGCACATCCACATAGCTGCCTTTACCTGCCGTCCACGGTTTGGATGGCTCACTCCCATCCATTTCATAAAAAACTTTGACAGGTTTGGCATCCGGTTTTTGCATGTCAGTTACGACTTTCACACGGTTTTGCAGTGATTCAACCAACACTTTCGACTCGTTTTCTTTTCCAGTTATTTGCCCGATGATGAGTATGTTCTGATACAGCCCATCCAGATCTTTCGGGTTTGACAGGTAATATACATTTAAATCCAGATCTTCGAAGGACTTCACCTGCTCCCGGGTATTGATCTCTGCCGCCAGGATCAGGTCCGGATGAAGAGCGGATATTTGTTCCAGGCTATACTTGCCCATTGACCCGCCTACACTGGTGATACCTTTTGCTTCAACCGGAAAATCAGAAAACTCATCTCTACCTACGACTTGTTGACCAGCTCCTATTGCAAATAGGATCTCGGTGTTTGATGGTGCCAGGGAAATGATCTTTTGGGGGATAGATGATAAACTAACTTTTCGTCCCAATCCATCAATAACTTCGATGTTCTGTTTGACTGGTACCTGATTATCTGTGCTGCATCCAATCAACAATAATGCGATGATCAGGAAAAGTATGCTGATATTAAAAATTTGTTTTTTCATATTTATCCTTTGGTTGTGTCAATTTAATAAAAACAACCTGTCTCTCGACAGGTTTGGTGAAAAGTCTGTAATTTCTTCAGTACGATTCCACCTCCTTTACGCGAGGTTGTGGCAAAAGCAGAAAAGGTGGGCGACCTGACTTGGAGTTAACTCCATACAGTTGCGCGACAGCGCCGGACTTGAAATTTGAGTTTCTAACCGGCTTCGCCATTAAGTCTTCCCATCCGGGGGAGAGACGCCTAAGCTGCACTATTCAATTATAGAATTATTGTATATCGGTTAACTATATCAGTCAACAAAATATTGAAGACATCTTTTCTTCAACAAGATTCTGTTGGTAGATAATCTACAATGATAACTACTTAAATCTTCTTTTCTTTCATCAAATCCTGAATGGTCTTTTGGATTCTGGATGCCCGTGTTTCAGGCTTTTTTGCATCTTCCAAAGCATCCACATATTGCTTTTGATGGGAATAGGACAATTTTTTCCAGTTTTTTCTTGCCTGAATATTACCTTCCAGAGCGGCTGACAGATCTTCAGGTGGAACGATAAACCGTGGACCAGTATCCACAGCCATCTCAATTTCCACAATATCCCCTGCTTTTAATCCTGCACCTTCCCTTAGCTGGCGGTTTACACCCAGGTAATGCACACCTCCATAAGGGCTGATTGTGCTTTTATAAGGATAACCGTTAATCGTCCCGATCACAGGAACTCTTGCTCTGGTTCCAAACACCTCAAAAACATTAAAGGGGATTGCAAGGAATGTAGCAGAACTATCCGGTTCCCGTGTTAATGTTGCCTTAAAACGAATAGGTTGAGGATTTGATATTTCAGTCATATCACTCCGTTTGAATCACACGATACTCTTAAATTATTATACATCTGAGATTATTGTTACTAAAGAAAGAAGGATAAGGTTAATATACAAGGGATAAGCATGGTTATCAATATTTTCGTTTTTGGATATAGACAAAAATCATAACCGTAAAAAAATGTGAGTGTTTAGCGCACTCACATTTGACATTTCATTAATTAAAATTATTTGATTGCAAATCAAGTGGTATGGTTGGAAACAACGCGATTCTTACCGAATTTTTTGGCATTGTATAATGCACGATCTGCCTGCTCTATCAATGCTGAAAGAGTAGTCATCCCTTTATCCAAGCTAGCCACTCCTATACTTGCAGTAACCCTTGCTTTACCCTGAGCAGTCTCGATCCTAATTTTCATAATACTATGGCATATTCGATCTGCAACTTCTGTTGCGGCAATGGTATCATTTTCTGGCAGCAGGACGATAAATTCATCTCCACCATATCTGGCGATGAGATCCACATTTCGCAATTTACCTCTGAACACTTCTGCCAGTTCCTTCAATAGTCGATCACCGACAGGGTGTCCAAAATTATCGTTTACATCTTTAAAATTATCCAGATCGATCATCAACGCAGCCAAAGGATGATTAAACCGAATTGCACGCTCAATTTCCCGTGAGCCCATTTCAAAAAAGCTGCGCCGGTTCTTAAGGCCTGTTAATTCATCGGTGTCTGCCTTAAGCTGAGTTTCAGAATAAAGACGAGCATTTTCGAGGGCAATTGCTGCCTGGTTTGCGAAAGGTTTTAATCTTTCAGCATCATTTATGGAATAGAAATTAACTGTTCCAGAAAATAAACTGACAAAGCCAATGACCTGTCCATGTACTTTTAATGGAACCCCAATATATGATCTCACCCAACGGTTCTCCGGTAGAGGATTCCAGCCTTGATTAACTGTAGTGTCCGGTATGGCAATGGGCTGACCGGTTTCAAACATACGATTCATATTTGGTCTTTCAGAAATTAAAAACGGTGGATTCTTTGTAAGGTCTCCATGACCGTTTTCAATGTACCCGCGTCCACGCACCACCTTTAAATATCCCTTTTCCAATAATAGTATTGCACCTGTGTCGCTGGGAAGAACGCGATCGGTGTTTTCCAGGATCCTGTCCATCAGAGTGTCCAAATCCAGAGTGCTATTCAAGACTTCAGAGGTATCCAATAGCGCTTCAATAAATGTCCGTTGGTTCTTTTCAGCTTTTTCCAAAAGGCGACGTTCAGTTTTGTCTGAGAAGATTCCACCTACCATGACTCCTTTATCGGTGGTTATTGGAAATGGAAGGACATCAACGATGATTCTCTCGCCATTTGGACGCTGCATATGCATTTCCAATGGATCCTGCTTTTGGTTCGAGCCGCTGTTTCTGACGACGCGAGAATATACAGTTTTTATTAATCGGGTAATTCGTTCGGATCGATCCTCGATTGGAAGCAAACTTTCCAGGATATCGACGAAGGATTTATTCTTTACATCATCCTTATTTACACCTGTTAATTCTTCCAGGCTTTGATTCCATTCTATAACTTCACCACTTTCATCCAATAAAAAGATCCCAACAAGAGATTGCTCGATGAAGCTCCTGAATTTGGATTCGCTTTCCTGTAAAATACTGCGAGCCTTTTTAAGTTCAGTTATATCTCTGAGGATGCCATAAGTTGCGGAAAATTTCCCGTTAGAATCAAATTTAGGGGTGGCGGTCACAAGGATTGGCACCGCTGAACCATCTGCCTTCAGAATATTTAATTCGTATGAAGATTTTTGCCCCTTTTGTCTTCCAAATGTCTCTTTCTTTAATTTTTCTATATCCTCATCGTTAAGGAACTCTTGTAAATTTCTTCCGATCAGACCACCTTCGGAAACACCAAAAATTCCATCCGCTGCCGGGTTTGAAATTAATATATTCTCCTGTCCGTCAACGATGGTCACACCTTCACCCTGATTTTGGACGAGCAATTTGTAAGATCCCTGAACTTCTTCCAGGGTTTCTAATAATTGATTGAAATTTTCCCCGAGCCTGGTAATTTCATCGTCACCTGAGCTGGATGTAATTCGGACATTTGGCTGCCTTAATTCATTTATTCGTTTGACATCACCACTCAGATCCATGATCCGTTTGAAAAACAATCGATCCAACAGGAAATAAAAAACAAGGAGGACAAGTAATACCAACACTATTAGAGTAGAGAAGAGATAGGAAAGGGTACTTATTCCCTGGTTATAAATATCACGGGGAAATCTAACCTCAAGTACAGCAGCTGGGTATCCGTTCACATCCCTTAATAGTTTATAACCCGCATAAACATATTTATCCACAGCCTGAGATGGATATAACACGCCTTTCACCAGCAAATCATTTATCTTGACAATAGCAGCATTCGATTCATCGATTGGATATGGGAAAAAATTAATTCTGGTATTTAATTGATCCGCCAGGTCATCCATCATATTCTGGTTAAGGAATCTTCCCATGATGAGTGTCCCGTTTTTTGGGCCTGATTGATCATTGTGGAGAACCGGTGAAGAGACTGCCAACATCGGTGTTTCGTCAAGATAAATAATGCCCGATGGTTGTGGATCATCATCAGTGGATTGAAATATGGCAGGGAATTTATGGAATAGATCAATGTTATCTGTAGTCGAAAAAGTAACCCCATCCCCATCGTACTCAACAATTTTGGTATAAACAACGTTCCCGTTACCATTAACATATTGGATAAAGTTGAGGCCTAAATAGACGAGAGTATCATCTGGTAAATTCTCGTCGATATACTCCTGGTTTTGATCAGAAATAAACTGATAGGTATCATCCCAATAGGACCAATCTGAGACCGTGCTCTTCATCTGATCAATTACGGCACTATACGTGTTTTCCACCCGTTCAACATTTTGCTTTGCTGTAAACGTTTCCAATCTTGAATAGCTTTGCCTTAATATTATCGAAGCCGTACCAAATAGGATTGCCACGGCAACAATAAGTGCAAACAACAATGTGAGAAATGATTTTTTCTGTAATGGCATGCGGACACTTTCATGCAGGCTGAATATCTTTCATCAATAACCTGGCGTTCACGTTACAGTATAAACGTTTTCCCCCCTGTGCTTATATGAAATTCGTAAATATTCCGTAAAAATAATCTATAGAGCGGCAAAATTTTTCCTAACATTTCATGGCATGATTCTGGCAACTTATTATTAGCTAGCATTTAACAATAAGGAGTTAATGGATGAAGAAATCCAGTTGGTTACGAATTTGGTCCTTAAGCTTGATCATGAGTATGATTCTTTTCCCGGTTACGTCTGTCTTTGCGGCAGGTACCGGTTATTCAACAACCATCACCTATCAAAATGTCGGCCTGGATATCGCTCATATAACCATTTTGTATTATCCGGAAGGTCAATCCACACCAGTATCCATCGCCCGGCCGGATTTACCGGTAGGTGCCAGTGCCACCGTATCCATAGGCAACCTGGAAACGACACCAGCCAGTTTTAGAGGATCGGCTGTCATCAAATCGGATGTCGAGGTTGCGGTACTGATGACTCAGATACCTACGACTGTCAGCATCAAAGCAAGACCCCTGGCAGGAGCTACAACAAAAGGCTCTGCCAGCATTTGGCTGCTTAATATCGTAAAAATTACTGGAATGCAAGCAATCATTTCTGTGCAAAACCTTGATAACAATCCGGCTAATATTAAATTTACTTTTTACGGGGGAGTTAACCCTGTCATTTTAAGTAAAAATAATATCCCTGTCGGGGGCTCGGCATATGTAGACCTGGCGGATCTGAGTGAGCTTCCGAATTTATACGCAGGATCAGTCCTTGTTGAATCCGTACGGGCTGGGAACAGCACTCCCGGGAAGATCACGGGCATGTCTCTTTATTCTGCAGGTACAACCACCGACGCCAATGCCACAGAAAGCATTGCAGGTGGTGGAACAACAATATATATGCCTGTTGCGATGTGTTACGCATTGGGAGGGATGAGCACCTCGTACTTTGTTTTTAATACTGACCCTGTTCAAACCGCCACTATCACCGTCACTTACAATAGTGGAAAATTCGAATCTCAATCATTAACAAGCCGCACAGGTCGTTATTTTAATGCATGCACCCCTAAATCAACTGCTCTGGGATATTCTGGTTATGCGATCATTAAAAGTAATGGTCCTCTGATCCTGGCCAAGGGAGTCATTAAAAATTTGGGTGTTTCTGCCACCTTTATGGGACAATCCACTGGAGCAGACAAACTCGCTTTTCCATATGCTTCATATTCTGCTTCACAATATACAACTGGTCAACGTTCGCGAACGACAATTTCCGTTATGAATTTGGGCGGGAACCTTGCAGCAGGTGCAGTAAAAGCCAAGTATTTTGGAAAAGATGGAAAATTGATAGGTACTTATACTTTTCCTGCATTTGCCTCTGGAGTAAGAATTGATACAAATGCTGCTCAATTGGGAGCAGCTGGAGCAGAGTTTGGATATTATTCAGACGGGACCACAGGGGGAAGTGTTTTATTGGAAGGCCCTGCCGGAAGTTCATTGATGGCAGTTGGATTTGTTCTCAATGTTGTATCATCTGGTGTCTATTCTGGTGAAATGTATAATGGAATTTCTCCCGTTGGAACACCATAATTCAATTTCATTTTTTGATTGATTAAGTAAATATAAAAAACTCACCAGAAAATAATGGTGAGTTTTTTATTGGGCATTAACATGATAGTTTAGATTATAGAAGATGAGTAATCAGGATCCTCAGACCAATACCAATTAGAATTAGCCCTCCCAGCATTTCCATCCTTTTTCCAAATTTTTCACCTAATCGATAACCTAAAAGGCACCCTATTATCGATAAAGTAAAAGTGGTGATTCCAATGACTAATGCTGTCTGCATGATCGGAGTGTCAATAAGAGCCAGACTTAATCCCACCGCAAGGGCATCGATACTTGTGGCCACAGAGAGTATGACCATTAAGTTACCCCTGGTAGGATTCTTTTGATATGACTTCGGATCAGAATTCATCCCGGAGCGGATCATATTTATACCGACAAGAACCAATAATATAAAGGCGATCCAGTGATCAAATAAATTAATCCAACGTGCAATCGTACTCCCGGCCAGCCATCCGAGAAAGGTCATCAGACCTTGAAAGAGTCCAAAGTGGAAAGACAGTCTTACCAGAGACCGAGTATCCCTGGTTGTTTCATTAGTCGCCACGCCCAGAGATACTGCGAAAGCATCCATGGATAGACCAACAGCTATGATCAAAGTTCCAATAAAATCCATATTGGAGGCAATTATACACAACTAAACGAAAGTAGATATCGGAGAAAATTATTGACTTTTATTTTGACACAAACTGAATTGACCCTGCATCAATTATCTGATCTGGCTGAACAATCAAGTCTTTTGCTTTGCCATCTTCATCCACAACGATCAGATGTTCATGTAATGGATCACCAATAATAATTACATACTCACCAGTAGGGATCAATGAGAAGGAAAACTCTCCACCATCATTCGTAATTGAGGATAGGCTATTGGATGCATCAATGATATAAGCAGCCCCATTATTACTGCGAAAAACTTCAGCCAGATGAACAGGAATTCCAGGGTTGGGAGTGTCACTTTGATCTTTAGTTACCACTCCAACAATTCCACCGTTTCCTGGAAGTATCTTCGGGGTAGCTGATTTCCCAAAGATATTTTGGTTATCAGAGATCACGTGACAACCTGATAATACAAAACTAACAAGAGCGAGAAGGAGGATCATTCGTTTCTGCATTTCAATTTTCCTTTACATAATTGCAATTGCAAGAAACTGACCATCACAAAGATAGGGTTTTTATAATTAATTTATTGTTATTTTCATCTATCTGCATGATAATTGGACAGCTAGGTCTTATTTGAAAAGGTATTATTTAAATATGAAGGTATTCATCAAGCGGATTTTTTCAATAGGATTTCTTTTCCGGGGGAGATCCAGAAAATCCCGAACTGCATCTTGGATAGTTTTAGGATTGTTGATTATAACCGCGAGCATCATCGGTTATAGTGTTTTTGGATATCGACTTAAAGGAATCCTGAACGAAGAAGAAAGAACCTGGTTGAAGCAGCATCCGGTTGTAACTTTTGCACCTGACCCCAGTTTTGCTCCGATCGAATCCTTTGACGATGAAGGCAATTATGTCGGATTGGTAGCAGATTATTTTACTCTGATTGAAAATAATCTCGGGGTCAAGATTGATATCATTCATCTCAATACCTGGAGTGATGTTCTGGACCAGGCAAAAAATAGAAATATTGATGGAATCACAGCTGCTCAAATCACACCGGAAAGAACAGAGTATTTATTATTTACTTCACCAATCGTAGATATCCCCAATGTTATCATCACACAGAAAGATAGGACAGATCCTATTGCACTCAAAGATATGGCAGGATGGACGATCGCCATTACCCGGGGCTATGCGTTGGAAGAATACATAAAGACGAACTATCCATTGATTAAGGTCAAACCTCATAGTAGCGATCTTGAGGCATTGGAAGCTGTTTCATTTGATCAAGCAGATGCAACTGTGGTTAATCTCGCAATCGCTTCATATCTCATCAATGAGCATGGGATTACAAATTTACGAATTGCGGGAGACTCCGGCAAAAGTAATCCTTTATCAATCGCAGTTAGTTCTGATGAACCTGTTTTGCAGAGAATTATGGAGAAAGGTTTAAATTCGATCTCTGACCAACAAAAGAGAACCATTTATAAAAAATGGATCGGATTGGAAAACTATGGGTTCACTTTTCAAAATCAACTATTAACGTTTACTTTTTGGGTACTGGCAGCACTTGCCATTCTTGTTTTTGTATCCATATTTTGGAATGCATCACTTCAATCGCAGGTAAACCTGAAGACATCTGCACTAAATCGGGAGCTGGCTGATCGTAAAGTTGCTGAAGAGAGATTGAACCAACAACTTGCTAATGTATCTGCACTTCGGGCAGTAGGCGTAGCGATAAATGCAAGCATGGACCTTCCCCTTACCTTAAATATTCTGCTGGATCAGGTAACCTCTAAACTGAAGGTAGATGCTTGTGATGTACTGTTATTCAATCCTTATACCAGGACTCTCGATTATGCAGCTGATAGAGGCTTCCGCACTCCCATTAATTAGAGGAACAAGTTTAGCGAGGGGTGATAGTTTTGCCTGGCAGGCTGTTCAGACCAGAAGAACCATATTAATTGATAACTTGGAAACTGAACCTGGTCAACTTTATGGTTCTCCTTTTCAGGAATCAGAAAGTTTTGTCAGTTATATTGGCATTCCATTGATCTCCAAAGGGATAGTGAAAGGGGTTTTGGAAGTATTCCAAAGAAGCATCTCAACTCATGATCAATCCTGGATGGATTTTCTGGAATCCATGGTCAGCCAGGCAGCCATAGCACTGGATAACGGATCCTTATTCCAGGATTTGCAACGTGCAAATCTCGATCTCACATTAGCTTATGACGCAACGATTGAAGGTTGGGCACGCGCATTGGAGCTTCGTGATGGAGCAACTGAAGGACATTCGCAGCGGGTTACCCAAATGACCATGGATCTCGCTGGCCGGTTAGGTGTGCATGATTCAGATCTGGTACATATCCGCCGGGGTGCGTTATTGCACGATATTGGCAAAATGGGCATTCCGGACGATATACTACGAAAAGCGGGGCCACTTAACGATGATGAATGGATCATTATGCGAAAGCATCCATTTTTTGCCAAAGAGATGTTAAAGAATATTTCGTATCTTCAACCTGCCATCGAAATTCCATACTCGCATCATGAAAAATGGGATGGAAGTGGTTACCCACTGGGGCTTGCAGGTGTAAGGATTCCACTGGCTGCCAGAATATTCTCTGTAATAGATGTATGGGATGCTCTTTCATCAGAACGCCCGTATCGTGGACCCTGGCATGAAGACGATGTTTACAAGTACATCCGGGAAAATTCTGGTTCACAATTTGATCCGAAAGTCGTTGCGGAATTTTTCTCAATGATGAATCACTAATCTCATATATATATGGTCATGGTGAAAGGATTATCGATCTGCTATCAACTAGTGGATTCTTGTGGTTTAATATCCTTATCAATATGTTTGATAATAATTTTGTATAATAAAGAGATGCAGGTGCAAAAAATCGATAACTCAAAATAATTTGAATTATCATTACCATTGGTAAGGGAAAATTTTGCAGATTTATTAGTCTATATTTCATTTTTAATCTTGGGAAGTAAACGATTATGAGCACAAATCCGAAAGAACAATTACACTTAACACTGAAATTACCTGTCAAACCCATGACCATTTTTAATGCCTGGATTGACAGCACAGCTCACCGGGATTTTACCGGTGGTAATGCATCCATCGATCCGAGGAATGGTGGAAGTTTTTCTGCGTGGGATGGTTATATAACTGGTATTTTGCTAAAGTTGGAACCGTATCACCGGATCATACAATCCTGGCGGACTACAGATTTTCACCCACTTGACCCTTCCTCACATCTTGAAATTATTTTATCCGATGAAGATGATGGGACTTTACTCACCCTGAATCATACAGAAATTCCATTCGGTCAAAGCCGTCAATATGAACTAGGATGGATCGAATACTACTTTGAACCAATGTTGGGATATTTTACATACCTAGCGAATGAAGCTAAAGAATAGTGTATGAGGGTAAAGTGTCTGATTCATTGAAGGTATTTTCAATATTCCCTGTACCCCCACAAAAGATATTTGAGGCTTGGATGGATTCAGGCGAGCATAGCGCGTTTACAAATTCTGAAGCAATCATTGATCCTCGTGTTGGAGGTGAGTTTTCTGCCTGGGATGGATATATTACAGGAAAAACAATTTCATTGGAACCATTCACGCGAATTATTCAAAGTTGGCGAACAACAGATTTTGATGATGATGCTCCCGATTCACGGTTAGAAGTCACCTTTGAAGCTATGGATTTGGGCTGCAAGATTACATTAAACCACACCGGGTTACCTGACGGCAGTAAAGAAGAATATATTAAAGGTTGGGAAGACTATTACTTCGCACCCATGCGGGGGTATTTTACAAAATAACTCAAATTGCTAAACAATATATAGGTCTGGAGGTGGTATGGACACGATTTTGAGTAATTTATTTGTTTTAACCATTCCAGTGCTGGAAAAGATAATCAGGCCGATCCTCGTATATTTATTTTTAATTATTGGGTTAAGGCTTGCCGGTAAACGGGAACTTGGGACAATTAAACCCATTTGACCTGATCGTATTACTGACCATATCTAATACTGTTCAAAATGCAATTATTGGGCAGGATAATTCGCTAGTTGGTGGATTGATAGGTGCTGCTACATTATTAGTTATCAATTATCTGGTAGTCAAGTTAATCCATAAAAATCGGTTCCTTGAGAGATTGCTGGAAGGGGACTCAGAGTACTTAATGAAAAATGGCATTCTTCAGCAAAAAATTCTCGATAAAGAATCAATTGACCAAACCGAATTGGAAATTGCCGCACATAAACAGGGTTTTGATTCTTTGGAAGTCATTGATTCAGCCATGATTGATACTGAAGGGAATTTTAGTTTTGTTCCCAAGAAATCAAATATTGATGAGCAGAGACATAAGCAGCTACTTGAAAGAATTGACAATCTGGAAAAAGTGATTCTTCAATTAAGCCAAAATCGGGCAAATTAGAATAAATCAAGCACAACATTTACCATCAGAACCATGTCGTTTTTAAGCCATGGATATCTGAGACTTCAGTTTTTCTCATTCCAAGTATCATCCAGGGGAGCATAGCGAAAATACCCACCAGGGCTGGTCCACCCAGACCCATGATGAATGCTGATAAGATCGAGCTGCTCCCCGTGATAATGTACATGATCACTGGAGTTCGCTCGCTCAAGTCTTGAGTGTTGGTCTTGATCAGTTTATTCACAAGGAATAAATATACACAATATGTTAAAAAGGTCGTCAACCACCATCCAGCGAAATTCTGTAAGGGGATCCCGAAATATAACCGTGAAGATAAGGGTCCATCCCAAATCCAATGCCCACCCAGAACCATAATTGGATCGAGAACCAGATCCCAGGCTGTCATAATAATGCCGCCTACTGCAGCCACAGGCAGGATCATCCATCCGCGCGGATTAGGAGACTTTAGCAGCCTGGCAGAAATCACAAGGGAAGGATACATCATCATGAACCATGCTGCCGGGATCAGGAACGGAACAAGCCCGAGAAATTTTGTGCCCAGGAGGTCAGTATAATGGTATGGGCCATAGATCAGTCCGGTAGCGACTCCCACACTCTCCATCGTGAGTGAAATTACAAAACAGGAAACCAAAAGCAGATAGAATTCTCTTCCAACCCAATTTGGATGCGCCGTTGAATAGGGCGAATAAAAAACCACCCAGGGTGTTTATTGGTGTCAGGAAGGGAGGAAAGTTCCACCGGAAGAAAATTGTCACCAGGGAATAAATGGTCAAGATTATATAGAAAACGAGAAAACCAAGCGAAATTGTATTCACACACTTACCTCGGTTTGATTATAACCAAGTCCACTAAATATATTAAATCTATTATGGATTTGCGGATAATAAATTAATGCAAATTGAAGTAGTGCCGGATATTTAAATCGATAAAAACTTTTATAAAGATCAATTAATACTTATTACTAAAAATTACTAATCCCCTTTTGAAAATAAATAAAAGGGGATTAGTAATGTCATATTCGGTCATTTATTCTTTCGTTCTTCAATTAATCGTTTTACTTCTTCAAATCTTTCCTGAGTGAAACGGCATGATCCTTGCGAAAAGGGCAGCCATCAAGTAAAAGAAAGCTGTGCCAAGACCAAGAACAAGCCTTACGGCGATCAATGCAGATTGAGGTTGCACTCCTGCCGGATTATTTTCAATATATCCAAAAAGCCCCAACAAACCGACAGCGAGGAAAATTACCAGAGCCGATGAAGCTTTGTATATTAACTGGGTTAACCCCATATAAAACCCTTCACGCCTTACACCATTTTGATATTCATCAAATTCAACTACATCCGGGATCATTGACCAGGGCAGCACCTGGGTCGCGGATGAACCTACACCGGCTAAAATGGCAATAATGATGACAACAGTCACATTTCCAACTGGAGCAAATAGCACCATTAACAAAGGGATGAGGAAAAAGAAAGCAGCATAAATATAAGCCCGCTTTTTCCCCAATTTTTCCCCCAGAAAGACCCATAATGGCACAGATATGATGGCAATAACGAGAGGTAATCCCATAATCAGGGAAGTAATATCGTCAGGAATTTTTACGACATCTTTCAAGAAGAAAATCACGGTGGCCATGAACAGGTCAGCGCCAATCTGGTTGGAAACGAACATAATGATCATCAACCTGACTTCACGTACCTGCCATAAAGATCGCAATTCTTTCCAAAATCCTTTGCCCAGGATCTTTTCTGCATCAGCATGAACCCTTTCCTTTGTACCCAGAAACGTAATTAATACAAATATGGATGTTACTGCACCAAATATGATGCCCATGATTGGATAACTAACCGGGTATTCACCTCTTCCGGGAAAAATATTGTCCACAATGACTGCGACCCCTGCTGCGGCAACCAGGTTACCCAGAAAAGAGAATGCCATGCGATAACCGGATATGGATGTCCGTTCATCGTAATTTTGGGTCAACTCCGGCATCAATGAGTTATAAGGTATCGTCACAACGCTAAATACGACATTAAATAACACCATAATTGCCATGTAATATATGAATAGAGTTACCTTATCCTGGGAAGGTATGATCCACAATAACCAGAACAGAATACCAAGGGGTACTGCACCTGCAAGAAGAAATACTCTTCGTCTGCCAAAACGGCTGCTGGTTTTATCTGAAATAATTCCCATCAACAGGTCGGTAAGGGCAGCCACGGTGCGCGAGACCCAATATGTAAGCCCTGCCCAGACCGGGGGTAACCCGGCTACATTGACGACAAAAAAGATGAAATAAAAATTCATGGCGGTGATGGCTAAATTGTTAGCAAAATCCCCCAAACCAAAGGCAACCTTTTCTTTTACAGGAACGACAAATCCTTCTTTCATGATTTCCTCCTTGCCAGAATTGAATGGTTGTTAATATCTACGATCGAAAACTTTCCAAATCCCTTTCACTTCTTCGCCACTTATCAGAACGATGTCTTCAAACTGGAACATGGCATCCGATTGAATCGGATGATAGAACACGTAATCGCCTATTTCGAGCGTTGTTCGGGTAGATGTATTGATGGTCGATTGGTTCGGAACCAGGTTTTGATTTGGAGGATCAGTAAGCAGCGGGTTACTAAAGACTCCTTTCGGAGCTACAAAGCCTCCTGCCCAACCACCCCCATAGATCTCCAGACTATTTTGATAGTTCGGATTCCACCAGGATATTAATCCTGATAATCCTTCAATAAATGGAATTACTGCGCCTTTGCGCTTTTTTAGTACCGGTGTGGCAATAAATTCTGCGGGAAGCAACTCTTTCAAGAAGTGTGATGGATATCCGGCTGGCCGCAAGACAGCTCCTCCAATACCGATATCGGTGATAAAGGGATAGTTATTGAAAAGGCTGTAAGTTCCACTTCCACCGCAATTAAAGGTCAATTCGTCTATTAAAAAGACCGGGATAATTATCTCGTCCAAAGTCAATGAAAGATTTATAAACAGACAGGTTGTCTGCAAATTCCCTTAAAGCGGCATTTCTGGGAGAGCTAAAAATCCCGGGAGCATGCGGTACATGCCCCTCATATCCCATGAAACCGCTAAAGACAAGATGATCCGGGTTTTGTTGGATGATGTCAAATAATTGCTGCAGATCATGATTATTTGAAGCGCCTCCGCGGTGAAGACCAATGTCAATTTCCAGATTCACCCGCAGCTTCAATTTATTTTGGACCGCATATTGTAGGTATTCATTTAAATGGACAGGGGTATCGATCAGCCATTGGATCTCTGATTGCGCTCTTTCAATTTGAGTTTTCTGTATCTCCTGAAAGAACTCATCAAGGGCAAAGACAGGTAAAGGTTTCCCGATCAAAATATCAATTCCCGGGTCGAAGTTATCAAGGATCACCTTGATAAAAGGCCGATGAACGAGCATGAATTTATTTGTGTGGACTTTTGCCCTGATCGTACGGATCAAATCCACACAGGGAATGGATTTAACAACGATACGATAATGAGCGTCGGATGGTATATTAGCCTGGATGGTTGCAATGTTACGGTCCAGGCGGTCAAGATCGATCATTATTCGTGCAGTACCAATACCTGCTTTTTTCAATGCAGAATTAATCTGCGCGAAATATGGATCATATGCTCCGCCAACATCTTTTGGTTTGAGCAGGATTATCAACAAAACCAGAACAATAAGGATTACCAGGGCAATAATCCATTCCATTTTGTTTACCCTCCCGACAAAAATGTCCTTAACCGATGATCGGTTTAACCAGTTTGATGAATTGCTCTGCTTTTCGGTCGATCTCACTATCTGTTGACAGGATATTTATTCCAAAATCAGTTCCCAACCCGGAATCTACCACCCCTATGCTCAAGTTCACCGCCCGGCTGACTAAATCATCAGTCTTTGGGAGCATGTGTTTTTCATAAAGCTTTCTACCATCCCGGTCTTTATAAGCCAGTATCTGTTCCATGTTGTTATAGACATGCCAGCCGGATTTATCCACTGTCTTCGTTCCCAGGACCTCAGCCACTTTTTGTGCAGATGCGACATCCTCCAGGAGGATTGTAAGCAATGTTGCACATTCTCCCGGATCGTTAATGGTCCGGAATTGCAGCCCTTCAAGATGGGCTGATTGTATACATCGTTTGAATCGGTCTTTCTTTGTCCGCAGGGAATGAAGGATAAAATCCAGCTTTCGCAATTGCGCAAGCGCAAAAGCTCCGGTAAGTTCGTTCATACGCATATTTATACCGATCAATGATCTCTTTCCGATCTCCGAGCCTTTCCGGAGCGGCATGTGCCCCTGGTCATGAAACCCGAACGCTCTTTCATACAATGAACGATCATTGGTGATTAATAATCCACCATCACCCGAATTGATAACCTTAAAATTATTTAACGAAAATGCCCCCATTTCACCGAATGTCCCTAACATTTGCCCTTTGTATGATGCACCAAGTGCCTGGCAGCAATCTTCAATGAGGAACAAGCCCTTTTCTTTTGCCAGGGCTGTGATCGCATCCATATTGCTGGGGTTCCCGAGCATGTGTACAGGCATGATCGCCCGGGTTTTGGATGTGATTTTATCCCGGGCGTCTGCAGCATCCATGGTGAGTGAATCATCAACTTCGACCATGACCGGAACTGCGCCAATGGCAATGATCGATGAAAACGAAGCAACAAAAGTGTATCCTGGCACCAGTACTTCATCACCCGGTTTGATGCCAACGGCTGTTAAACAGGCCATGAGAGCCCCGGTGCCAGAGCTGACTGCAACACAATGGCTTGCACCAGATCGTTTCGCAAATTCCTGCTCCAATGAATACACTTTATGCAGGAATTTTGGATCTTCGTCACTCCCATAACGGGATAAATGACCGGTATTTAATACTTCCAGAACTTCGTTCTTTTCTTCTTCACCAATCAAATAATATCCAGGTCCGGGCATATTCCTCCTAATTATTGTCTTTTCCAATAAGGCTGCAATTTTTCATACGTAATGATCTTTATCCCCTCGGCTGTAATAGTCTGTTGGCACTCCCTGGAATTAAAGAAGGAATAATCAGCCTGTCTCACCCGCCAGCGAGGATTGATCGTTCGTAATTCAGCTGTGCCGCGGGCAGGATGAATTGCCCACTCTGATAGACCTTCCGGCAATTCATGCAGCATTTTCAAATAGAGTTCTGTTTTTCCGATGGTGGGTAGATCAAAACTATCGAGGTCAGGGTGGTCGATAACCGGATACCCTATCCCTTTGACTACTTTCATAAAATTCTGTTCATGCACTCTAAGAGCCAATCCATATTCACGGGCTAACCTGATGGACATTCGAAAAATATCTTCCCTGGAATCGTGGATATTACAATGGCTGTCCAGTTGGTTAGGGTGTAATCCATTCGCATAAGCAAATTCAATTTGAGCTCGCCACTCTATTTCCAACTCCTTTAGGTCTGCCCTTGACACCAAGGCCTTTTTTTCCGTTTCAAGCGGGAAAAATCCCTGGCCATCCACAAGGGTTGGTATTTTTTCCGGGGAAGAAAGCGGTCGCC
Organism: uncultured Chloroflexia bacterium; assembly: GCA_963757065.1. Lineage (GTDB taxonomy): Bacteria > Chloroflexota > Anaerolineae > Anaerolineales > Anaerolineaceae > PNON01. The sequence goes on from CAVWQC010000007.1 coordinate 539,627, forward strand.
AACGGAAGATCTTATGCTCGCTGATGGTGGTCAGATGCACTCCGTGAGGTATGCCCGGACGAGCTTTGAGGAGGGCAGCTCCTTGTATTCCCCAGGGAGCCGGCATCATAATGGTACATGAACTGGCGGTTCCTTTTTCAAGTGTGTGAATGGCACTTTGATTACCGGAAAAGCACATCCCATAATCGTCAATATTTAATATGAGCAGGCGGGTGCCTTTTGGATATCCGAGGAGTTCTGTGGTCAGCATTTGCATCACCTTTTATTGAAAATATTATATTGCAAACGTTTGCAATATGCAATACCCAGTAACTATAATTTTACAGTAGATCAAGCAATGGCAATCTTCTTTCGAATCACTTACAATAAGCCAATGGAAAACATCTATACAACTCCAAACATACAGACGCTTCATTATACTTCACAAATGCAACATGAATTTCCTGGATCTTGCCACCAGAGGGAAGAACTAATTGGTGGCGATATCTCTTATCAATCTTTATGATCTTATTCGTATGGCAAGTCATTGGTGCAATACCATATGCAATTCCTCATCTTGCTCCGACTTAAGCAGCCAGCCACATAATTTCATTTATTGCCATCAGTTTTAGCTTTATTATGCCTGATGGCAAGCTTATTGTTCTTCGTTCGTTTTATCCATAAACGTAACCCGATTAGCCTGATAACTGGTGAGGTTCGGGTTTCCTTTAAGAAAATATGGTTAGCCGCTGGTATGTGGACGATCATCGTTGTCATTACTACCATCGTTGACTCCCTGGTCCATCCGGGATCTTACTAATTTACTTTCAAATGGAAAGCATGGTTTCCTTTTGCATTGGCAGCCATTATTCTTACTCCCATCCAAACCAGTGCAGAAGAATTATTATTTCGAGGCTATTTTTTGCAGGGGTTGGGTCTCCTAACAAAAAGAAAGTGGATACTTACTCATCATCAGTGGTTTGATCTTTGCTGTTCCTCATTTTCTAAACCCTGAAATGAAGTACGGATTTGTTCTTATGGCCTTGTTCTACTTTAGTTTTGGAGCGATCTTAACCATGATTACGCTAAAGAGTAACCGGTTGGAATATGCCCTCGGAGTCCATGCAGCAAATAATTTACTAACCGTTTTGCTTGCCAATTACAAAGACTTGGCATTACCTTCCCCATCAATTTTTACAGCAAGCGTAGTTGACCCTGTTTTTAACCTTGTCACCTTTATATTGGGAGCCGGGCTGTTATGGTATTGGCTATTCATACTCAATCCAACCAGGGTAGTAATCGAAAATACGTAAAGAAATGATCGCATGAGCGATTACCTCACAGAAGAACAAGCTTGCGATTGATAATCTGATACAATTTCAAAACAAATTTATTGAAGAGTAGGAATCTAACTACATGCCTCCAACCAATATCCTGGGTATCATACTTTCATTGATCTCTGCTGCTTCCTGGGGAGGAGGAGATTTTTTCGGTGGATTATCCACGCGTAAACACAATCAATATGCAGTCCTGGTTATTTCTGCCCTGGCAGGTGTCCTGATCCTGATCATATGTACATTGATTTGGCCTGAGCCGTTCCCGGTCTGGCCTTTCGCACTTTATGCGGTATTGGCCGGGTCATTTGGTGTCATCGGTCTGGGTGCTCTCTATAAAGGGTTATCCATGGGGCACTCCGCAGCAGTCGCCCCGACATCAGCAGTAATAGGAGCAGGTATTCCTGTGTTCTATGGCATCATCATCAACGGTTTACCAGGGATATATAAGATTTTCGGTTTTCTTCTGGCATTTTTGGGGATATGGTTGGTTTCCAGAGTGCCTGGTGAGACAAAAAAAGTCACGACCACAAGCCTCATACTTGCCATCCTGGCTGGTATCGGATTTGGTGGTTTCTTTATTTTCATCACTTTAGCGGGGCCAAAACTAACATTTACACCATTAATTATTTCCCGCACAACATTCTTTTGTATAACAACCGTCGTATTGATTACCCAAAAGGGGAAAGTTGGATCAGCGATAACCAGCCCGGTGGTTTGGTTAACCGGATTTTTCGACGCGGGGGGTAACGCTTTATATATGCTGGCAAAACAGTTCACCCGGTTGGATGTGGCTGTTGTCCTCTCTTCGCTTTATCCAGCGGTCACAGTTTTGCTCTCACGTATATTCTTAAAAGAAAAAATATCTGTATCACAATGGCTGGGAGTAGGGTTGTGCTTTGTGGCAGTAATAATGATATCCATATAACATCCTAACGATTGAGTATTAAATTTGTAACACCCAGGCCCTCCTTTTTGAGTCATTAAATATAACAAGCTTGATTTGAGACTTACACCAAGTAGAATTACAATATTATTCGTGCTATATTGAAATGGATTAATCGGTTCTAGCATTCCATTTAGGTTGGATATAGACCAATGACACCCCAGCATCCTTTGCAGCCACCTCCATCACCCAAGCATTATTAATCTAATGGAGCATCGAAATCGCTTTGATTCTGTTTTACGTTGAAATGGAGGCATTTCATGTTTTTCTTTTCACGAAATCAGATCATCAACAAAGTTCTTGTGAGTATTTGTGCGACAATTTCACTGATATCTCTATCTGGCTGCACTAATACACTTAAGACGCCCCAGCCCCTCAAACCAGGCACTGTTCAATTAATCTGGAACAATCAATCCCAGGTTACCGCCAAATATGATACGGACCGGAAAAGAATTTTATGGATGAATAGTTGGCGGTTATATTTGTTGAAGCTATTCCGAAACCAGGAAGGTCCTGGCTGCTACTTCATGAAACATAAATTAGCTAATATTTAAATAAGTTGGGGTAAACATGGCGGAGAAACGAAAAATTCAAATACTCACCATTGAAGATTCAGAAGAAGATACCGAACTCATCAATTTGGAATTAAGACGAGCAGGTTATAGTCCATCCATCCAAAGAGTGGAGACCGAGAAGCAGATGCGTTCATTTCTCGGAAAAAAGAAATATGATCTCATTACTTCCGATTTCCAGATACCTCATTTCACAGCTTTTGAAGCATTGTCAGTATGGAAAGAATTTGAGTTGGATATCCCCTTTTTTGTTATCGCTGGAATAATCAAAAACGAAGATGCGATTAACCTAATAAAAGCAGGAGCAGCAGACTATATAGTAAAGGATAATTTACCTAAACTGGGTCCGGCTGTTGACAGGGAACTCAACAATGCAATTGAGCGCAGGGAAAAATTGAAACTCAAACAAGCGCTTGCAGCCAGCCAGCAACTCTATCGGATCATCACGGAGAATATGACCGACACAGTATGGATCATGGATCTGAAAACCCAAAAGATCACCTATCTCAATCCGGCAGCCAACAAGAGTTTTGGTTATTCATTAAAAGAGCTGGATAAATTAACCATAAATCATATTCTCACACCTGAATCTGTAAACCTGCTGCGCTTACAAATGAAAAATGCAGCAATCGATGGGGAACATGATTGGGAATCAGAACACCTCAGGTCGTTCCAATTGGAATACATCCGAAAAAATAAAACCCGTTTCTGGAGTGAGGATATTCTGGATACGATCAGGGATGGCAACAATCAGATCACTCATATCCTGGGAGTGGGACGCGATATAACACTCCGCAAGAAGCAGGAGGATGAACTGGTAAGGTCAAGAGATTATATATGGAAATTATTTGAGAATTTCCCAACTTTAGTATGGAGAACAGGACTTGATGGAAAATGTAATTATGTAAACCTAAGTTGGTTGAAATGGACTGGTCGCTCATTGGAACAAGAACTTGGCGATGGTTGGATGGATGGGATACATCTTGATGATTATCAGAGATGCCAGAATACTTTTGAAACTGCATTTACGAAAAGGGAGCCTTACCAAATTGAATACCGCCTTAAGCATGCCAGTGGGGATTACCGGTGGATCATGGATATTGGACGTCCTTATAATGACCTGGATGGTAACTTCGCGGGTTACCTGGGTTCAAGTTATGATAATAATGATGAACGGCAAAATCGGGATACCATTATTCAACGTGCAGAAAAGATGAGCAAGCTATATGAAATTACACGGGACTTAAATAATCATCAAACCTGCAAACAATAGTGGACCTGGTTTGTGAAAAGACTATGGAAGTTATGGCAGTACCTAAGTCGGGGTCAGTATATATGATCTACAATTGGATGCCTTAATTGTAAAAAGTGTCAGAGGATATGACATTCCAATTGGCACAGTCATACCCAAAGGAGTTGGTATTGCCGGAAAAGTTATTCAAACCCATGAACCAATCATATTAAACGACTATGCCGGTTATGAAGCCAGGCTTCCTCAATTCTATAATGCTCCTTTTGCTGCCACCATGACAGTCCCAATGCTATTTGGTGATGACCTTATCGGCATTCTTGGTATAGCGGAATTTAAACCATCCAAAAGAGAGTTTACAGAAGATGACTTGAAGTGGGCATCATTATTAGCCAATGCTGCTGCAGGTGCTATTCATAATGCAGATCTATACAACACAGCAAAAACGAATGCCGACCAGTTGGCCATGTTATATGATGCCGGCTTGGCCCTCAATAGCATGCTGGAACCTAAAAAGCTACTATCATTTTTACTGCAGATAGCTCAACAAGCCTTAGCTTGTGAAAGGATTGCCTTCCTCAGTATTAATGAAGAAACCGGATCGGTATTGTATGAAGTTGGGCATGGTCTGCCGCAAAAACTTGTGGAACAACTTACAGGGATTGAGATTTCAGCAAAAAAGGGTGATCCAATCGATCAATTGATGAAAAGCCATCTCCCTGTGAAATATTCCAACAAGGATGTCGATCTGAATTCTGAATATTATTGACCCAAATCAAAAATCTTATCTACTTGTACCGGTCACTCACGCCGGGACAATAATCGGAATTATTGCAGCCAGTGACCACAGTGAAGATAAATTTTCATCAGCAGATGAACGCCTGATTGTTCTTTTCGGTAATCAGACGGCAGTTGCGATCATCAATTCCAGGATGTTCACTGAGATAAAAAACCGAAGCAAAGAATTGGAGGCACTGGCAAGTATTTCTGCTGCAATGCGTCCTGCACAGACAGCCAGGGAATTAATCCCTATCATTCTCACAAATTTGATTACAGCTTGGCAAATGCCAAATCTGCGTTATACCTTAAATTCCTTCCTGAAACCCAGGAATATCTTATAGAAAATGCATTCGGACAGGTAACTATAGATATAGGTACGAAAATTAGCAAAGAACTGGTCAATCAACTGAAGCTAAATTTACAGAAACCAGTTTTTTTACATCCAAAAGACATTGAGAATTTCCAGATACAAATGGATTGGACCAAGGGAAAAACTGAAACTGTTTTTATTCCTTTGTTTATAGACCAGAAAGTAGTTGGTTACCTTCACCTCGCTTCAGAAAAACCATTTGCAGAGAATATTATTAATATCCTCCTCGCAGTGGCAGATATGGCAGCCAATGCCATTCATCGGGCAACCTTGCATGAAGAAACGACAAAAAGGATGGAGCATCTTTCAGCTCTTAGAACCATTGATAATGCGATCACATCCAGTACAGATCTTCCATTTGTACTTAATATATTAATTGAACAGGTAAAAGATAAGCTAAGAGTGGATGCTGTATCCATACTCTTATATGATCCAATCACTAATTACCTTGAGCATGCCGCATCAATTGGTTTTCTTCAAAAGACAATACATCAAACAAGGCTTCGTTATGGTGAAAGTTTTGCCGGAAAAGCCGCGATCGATAAAAAAATGTTTCGTGTTGTGGGCACGGAAAATGATCCAACGAATATATTAAAAGAGTCCCCATTTTTAAAGAATGAAGGATTTGCAGAAATGATAGGTAATCCCTTAATTGTGAAAGGGAGAACTGTAGGGGTCTTGGAGGTTTTCCACAGGACTCCATTAGATATAGATGATGAGTGGTTAAGTTTCTTATCTGGAATTGCCCAGCAAGCCGCCATCGCCATAGATAATGCCAAACTATTCCAGGAGTTGGAAAAGTCAAATCTCAACATTATGGCGGCTTATGATTCAACATTGGAAGGTTGGTCAAATGCACTCGAATTACGAGACAGAGAAACTCAAGGACATAGCAAGCGAGTGGTGGACCTAACGATCGAAATTGCATTACAAATGGGAATGACCTCAGAAAAACTGGTTCATATTCGCCGGGGAGCATTACTGCACGACATAGGTAAAGTAGGTATACCAGATTCCATCCTCCTAAAACCTGGAACCTTAACCCCGGATGAAAGACTCGCAATGGAGCAGCATCCGGTATTGGCATATAACCTGTTATCTTCAATTGAATATTTACATCCGGCTATGGATATTCCGTACAGCCACCATGAAAAATGGGATGGCAGTGGATATCCAAACGGATTAAAAGGAAAAAATATTCCTTTACAAGCCAGGATATTTGCAGTCGTGGATGTATATGATGCCCTGACATCGGATCGTCCTTATCGAAAAGCGTGGTCAGATAAGGATGCACTGGATTATATTGCGGAACAATCCGGAAAGCATTTTGACCCGGAAGTGGTGGAAATATTTCTCAAGTTAATTGGTGAAAGGGATATTAATAATTAATTCTCTTATATGTGATCAATTTTAAGGTAGATGCAAAAAAACAGGAGCGGATCTTTTGATCCGCTCCTGTTTAGAATTTATACACCCAGGTATGCTTCTTTCACTTGCGGATTGTCCGCAATCTCCTTTGCCGGACCGGAGAGAGTGATCCTGCCTGTTTCCAGTACATAAGCCCGGTTTGACACAGAAAGTGCCATTTGAGCATTTTGCTCAACCAAAAGGATACTTGTACCTTCCTGGTTGATCTCTTTAATTATCCTGAAGATCTCTTCCACCATGATCGGGCTTAATCCCATCGAAGGTTCATCAAGCAGGATAAGGGTAGGTTTATTCATCAAGCCACGGCCTGTGGCAAGCATCTGCTGTTCACCACCGGAAAGAGTTCCACCAAGTTGTGATATTCTTTCTTTCAAACGCGGGAAGCTCCTGAAGACTCTTTCCATCATTCGATTGATCTCAGCCTTGTCATTAATGATATAAGCGCCCATTTCCAGGTTCTCGCGGACGGTTAGTGGTGCAAATATTTTCCGTCCTTCCGGAACATGGCTTATACCTTTCCGGACGATCTTTTCAGCAGGTTCAAGGGTGATATCTTCGCCCTTGAATGTGATCGATCCACTTCGTGGACGAATGAGACCAGAAAGAGCCCGTAAGGTAGTGGATTTGCCAGCACCATTGGCGCCGATCAAAGAGACGATCTCGCCTTCATTGACATTAAACGAGATACCCTGCAGCGCATGGATTGCGCCATAATATACATTTAGGTCTTTGACATCAAGCAGCATTTGCGGCTCCCTTTCCCAAATAGGCTTCAATGACTTTTGGATTAAGTTGAATTTCTTTGGGATTACCTCGCGCAATGACTTCGCCAAAATCCATTACGGTTATGTATTCACAGATGCCCATAACAACCCGCATTTGATGCTCGATCAGTAAGATCGTCAACTTGAAATTTTCCCGTACGAAGCGGATCATATCCATTAACTGCATAATTTCTTTTGGATTCATACCTGCAGCAGGTTCATCGAGCAGGAGCAGCTGAGGTTGACACGCCAGGGCGCGGGCAATCTCAACCCGGCGCTGTTCACCATAAGGCAGGTTCCTGGCGATCTCATTCTGGAAACGTGAAAGTTTCATCACATCAAGCAGATCTTGAGCTTTTTCAGTAATTTCATGCTCTTTTTGAGAAAAATTCTTATTTGATACGATACTGTCAAACATGGAATAACCGGCTTGAGGGTGGAAAGCAATCCGAACGTTATCGAGTACAGTCAGGTTGGAGAATAATCGGATATTCTGGAAAGTACGACCGATACCTGTTCTGGTGATCTCGTGTGGTTCAAATCCTACCAGATTAATCCCATTGAATTTAACGGATCCTTTTGTAGGAAGATAAATGCCGGTGATTTGATTGAAAACAGTTGTCTTACCGGCTCCATTCGGTCCGATCAGCCCCACCAGTTCGCCTTGATTGATGGTCAAATTGAAATCGTTGACAGCGCGCAAGCCTCCAAATAGCTTGGTTAGACCTTCGACCTGAAGTAAAGGAGTTTGTTCAACATTTGTGTTATTCATGCTGGCTTTACTCCTTCTTTGGTTCCCGATTTACGCAAGGAAATTATCTTAGATTTAAGGAAACCCCATTCGATTTCACCCAACAATCCTTTGGGACGGACAAGCATTAAAAGAAGCAAGGTCAGAGGATATAGTACATACCGCCAAGAAGGTGCTTCCGGACTGATCTTTCCCAGAATTTCACGCAGCATACCTTCCAGGAAGAAAATCCACCCGAATGCAGCAGTAACAGTTCCTGTCATGCTACCCAATCCACCGAACACGATAATGATCAGAGGATTGAATCCAACCAGAAAGTCAAAGGCTTTTGGGCTGAGGAAGCCAATATAGTGTGCATAAACAGCACCTCCCAGGCCAGCAAAAAGGCTGCCGATCACAAAAGACATCAGTTTAGTTCCGGCAACGTCAATCCCCATCGATCTGGCAGCAATCTCGTCTTCCCGGACTGACAAAATTGATCGGCCAGTAGATGAACGAATTATGTTGCGCATAACAATGATCACGAGCAGCATAAATACGAATGCCCAGAACCAGGTGGTTAGCTTGGGAATACCGATCATTCCCCGGCCACCCTTCATTTCAGGGAACGGGAGGATGGTATCTGAGTTGACCATCAAGGTATAGATGACGATCGAAAAGCCGAGGGTTGCAATACCAAAGTAATCTGATCCGAGAGAAAGAACTGGCAGTCCAAAGAGAAAACTCACTTCTGCGGCGAAAATTCCAGCAAAAATGATCGCAAGGAAAAATACAATTTGCATTGGTAACCCTTGCGCCAGAGGTCCAAGACTTAATGAAGTACCTAAGAGAGGATCCAACCCGGGCGCTATGAGTTTACCAGCAAACACAGCCACAGCCCCGGCAACAATTGAACCAATTAAATAAAGGGTAAAGGATGAAAGTACCGGCATTCGGCGTAAATTTCCCAAGAATTTTCCTATGAGGATGATGACCAGCCCTCCCAGAATTACACCTATTCCCAGAACGACTAATCCACGTGAATCACCGTTCACCCAGCGATAAGTGACATCAGCAGCAGCATAGGCACCAATACCATAGAAACCCCATTGCCCAAGACTGAACTGGCCATTGAAGCCATAGATCAGGTTTAGACCCAACGCCACCATTGTCATGGTGCAGGCTTGATAAAGCAGACCGCTATCAAAGTCATTCAAAATACTGACACCATTAAATTCAGTTAGTGCAAGCTGAATGATGCCAAAAGCTACGATCCCGCCAAGAATATTCACCGCTATGCTGGGATCTACCTGCTTACCAGCAATTTCGATTTTCTTTAACTTCACACCTAACACCCAGAACAGGCCGTAAAGATAGGCTATCACAGCCACAATCTTTACCAAGGATAAAATCATAGTAGTAACATCCATGGTTTCCTCTTATGCCTTTTCTTTTTCTGGTTCGCCAAAAATACCGGTAGGCTTAATTAACAAAACCAGGATAAGGATGGAGAATGCAATCGCATCCCGCATTGGGGTGGAGATATATCCGGAAGTCATAGCTTCAGCTTGACCCATGATCAAGGCGCCAACAAACGCTCCGGGAATACTGCCAATTCCTCCGAGCACGGCTGCCACAAACGCTTTTAAACCCGGATAAACACCCATCAAAGTTCTGATGGATGGATAAGCAATTGCATATAATACACCGCCCAGGGCCGCGAAAGCAGCACCAATTGCGAAAGTGAATGAAATTACAGAGTCCACTTCGATACCCATCAGGCGGGAGGTCGGTTTGTCGAAGGATGTTGCCCGCATTGCAATCCCGATCTTTGTACGTCGAACCAGATATTGTAAAAAGATCTGAACAAGAATTGTAGCAATAATGATGATGATCAGAATGTTGGAAATTGTGACCGCACCATCGGGAGGAGCAATACCAGCTTCAACCAGGTGTATGCCGTCTTTGATGTACCAGGTGACGACTTCAAAAGGTCTTTGATATGGAATAAACCGGGCTGAGAACACAAAATCCAACAGACCAAAATACTCCAGGTAAAATGACACTCCGATAGCAGTAATTAATGCTGCAATTCGTGGAGCGTCCCGTAACGGTTTGTAAGCGACTCTTTCGATGGTGACTGCAAGCAAAACACAGATCACCATGGCAAGTAATATCGTCGTTACTGTACCGATTGCTGTCGAGAGGAAAGGATCAAACCCTGGAAATACTTTTAGCGGCCATTGATGCAGGCCAAATCTTTCTACGGCAAAATAGCTGACAAAAGCACCCACCATAAAAACATCACCATGGGCAAAATTGATCAGCTTTACGATACCGTAAACCATTGTGTACCCGAGAGCGATCAATGCATACACAAAACCCAATTGCAAACCATTGATCACATTTTGTGCAAACAGGTACGGTTTATCAAATAAATTAATAATAAGAATATATGCCGCAAGTAAACCAATGATAATTAAAAATATTTTTCCGATCCATGCCAGGAACGAATTTGGTGATACGATGATCGGGGCTTTTTGTGGTTTGGAGACGGATTGCATTTGGCAAACTCTCCTTCTTAATAAGGATTTTTAAAAAGTATAAAAGGGGACAGGTTCTACCTGTCCCCTTTTATTATTATAAAATTACGGATTTACAACAGAATTGAATTGAATACCTTCTGCTGTTACTTTAAGGATGGTGGCGGATTTTACAGGGTTGTGAGAAGAATCGAAGGTGATGGTACCTGATACACCTTTGAAGGTGATACCTTCAACTGCGGCTTTTACCTTCTCAGTATCATCTGCACCAGCAGCTTTAATGGCTTCAAGCATCAGATTGGTGGCATCATAAGCAAGTGCAGCCAGGGCATCTGGAGTCTTGTTGTATTTTGCCTCAAACGCCTTACGGAAATCCTGGACTTCTGGACGAGGATCATCCGGGGAGTAGTGATTGGTGAAGTAACCACCAGCTGCAGCTACTTTATCAAGATCTGCGGAATCCCAGCCATCGCCGCCCATGAATGGAGCAGTAATGCCTTTTTCCTTGGCCTGTTTGGTTGCCAGGTTTACGATGTTGTAGTAATCGGGCAGGTAGACCATATCGGGCTTGGCATCGGCAATTTTTGCTAATATAGCAGAGAAATCGGTATCGCTGGAGGTATAGGATTCCTTACCAACGATCGTTCCACCAGCAGCTGTGAAGGATTTCTCAAAGAATTCAGCTAAACCCTTAACATAATCATTTGCCTGGTCAGACATAACGAATGCTGTTTTTGCACCTAACTGCTCCATTGCGAATTTAGCTGCAACCTGACCCTGGAATGGGTCGATGAAGCAGGCGCGGAAAATGTAGGCTTTGGTCACACCATTACCATCAACAGTAACACTGGGGTTGGTGGAAGTTGGGCTGATTTGTACGACCTTGGCAGCATTTGCGATTTCAGAGATCGGAATGGAGGCGCTTGAGCATACTTCGCCAATGATATAGTGTACTTTATCCTGGTTGATGACTTTGTTTGCAGCGTTTACGGCTGGGTCAGGGGTGCACTGGCTGTCTTCAACAATGGGTACGATTGTCGCACCCAATACACCGCCCTTGGCATTCCATTCTTCAATGGCCAGTAAAGCGCCATCGCGGGTCATTTCACCAAAGGTAGGAACTGGACCAGAAAGTGGCGCAAGAACTGCAAGCTTCAACTCTTTGGGTGCTGCTGCACCACCGCATGCGGTGAGCAGGAAAGCAACAATAACTAAAACACTCAACAACTTAAATGACTTCATCTCGTTTATCTCCTTCAGATAATGTTTGAGATTGTGTAATACGCACAATCAGATGCAGGGGTTTTACCAAGTACTACCCATTTCAAATTTATTTATGGGTTGTCTACCACCTCCCTTCAGAAGTGTCGTACTGCTCTATATGTTTTACTTAATCTATTGATTGTACATTAATTTTATATTAATATTGGGACTATTGAGTTATAATTATTTATTCCATAAATGTCAAGTGGTAAAGACATCATTTTGTATTTTTCCTCATCTTTCGCTTGACTATTTTACAGGAATGCATAGAATTCATCCATTGAACATCAATTGCAGCGTAAATATTTATAGGAGAATACACTTATGACCAGGATTGATTTAGCCAACCCCAAATTGATTAAAGCCATTCTTCTTCTGCAATTCATACCGATATTATTATTTCCTCCATCCACATTTGAACTAACATCACAGACATGGTGGCTGCCAGCAATTCTGGTAGTCTTAGCTATAGTCGGAGTCGTCCAGGTTTTTAGAAAATCGGTTGCTCCATGGCCCCTTTTCCTGATCTCTTTTGCGCAAGGTTTCAATGTGATCAGCAGGTTATTGATGCTTATGCCGCAATCAACACAGGGTGTTCAAGGCCAGATTTTTAATGCACCATTTTTTATTCTTTCAATTATCTCCATGTTGGCATCTGCTTTTGTTCTATGGTATGTGGAAAAACCTGAAGTAAAACAACAATTAATGCGATAATTTATCCAATTTTGATTGACGGGCGGCTCTTAAGCCGCCCGTTTTTTTATTGGTCGATATTTGAACCCGTCCCACAAATGATATATCGTCTTTATCGGATGTTTCAAAATCATTTGAGGTCCTGAAAAACGCATTACACTTCTGATTTGGGATCTTTGTACGGAAGCATAACAATGAACCGTGCAATTCACACAAGTGGGTTTGTTTTCCTTAAATGGACAATGATCCAACCGTAATGTGACATACTCCATTAAGGAAGAGCATTCCTGGCAAATGGTATCGCTTCCGTGATTTCCACGACAATAAATATCAATCATTGCCTTAATGGTATCTCTCTCACGGTCCATTCTTTTACTGAGCTTCATTCTTTACCTCAATAGATAATATTGGGTCATTGTATCCACTGAGGATTAAGATTAGCTGAAAAATTTCCCCGGTTTTTAATTCCGGGGAAAGTAAAAATTACTCATCGAGAATGACCTGGTCATTATCAGGTGCGGTGGGTAATCCTTTTTCCTTCCATAAACATTGTGCAAGTTCACCAGAATTTACGATTACACCCTGCCTGGAAAAATATTGGCAGACACGTGTGACATCCCTGAAGAAGATAGGCCAGGCATTCTGGTTACTATGACATGAAAATGATTGTGGAAAATCGATCATCCAGATATTTTCTTCCCAATATAAAAGGTTATAAGCAGAAAAATCACCATGGATCAGGTTATGCTTAAGCATCAAGCGAATATTTTCAACCACTCTGCCAAATAACCGTGCGGCTGAACGCCGATTGAGATTGACGGTATTCAGGGTTGGGGCTGGTGTTTGTTCATCACCGATATATTCCATCAGGATGGCATTATTGGCACAAACATACGGTTGCGGGATCGCTCCTCCAGCATCGTGGAGTATCTTCATCGTATTGAATTCATGTTGAATCCAATCTATATGCAGCAAGTGCAATCCGAAATTCGTCCGTTTCGTGATGGCGTGTTCAGCCCTGTGATCTTTTATCTCTAAACCCGCATCGTCCAGGTATGCACGTCCTTCCCGGTAGATATGGTCATCTTTCAGGTTGCGGAACATGCGCGGACGGTAGACTTTTGCAGCCAACCAATCCTGACCTGTGGTATCGTTTCCCCGGCATAAATATACCGAAGCTTCCTTACCGCCTTTAACCATGCGAACAACATCATCAAACCAGTGTTCTTCATAAAAACCTCCCAATGAATCAGTCAACCATTTCCCTTCAAACCTGGAAGGTGTATAGGTATATGGGAAATCGTCTGATCGACCCTCCTGGATTTGAGCCAGAAGTTCAGGAGAAGGTAATTTACTCACACCCACCGGTACCTTGTTCTTTCTTTGCACCGGTTTTTTTATATTCAAATATGTTGGCAATTCATCAAATTCTTCAAATGCATCTATGTCTATCATTATGTTTACTCTCGAAAACCTTAAAAACAAAACCCCAACTTTCGTTGCGGTTGTTAAAAAAAACAACCACAGGGCGTGCCTGTGGTTGGATAAAAGGGAGATCCCTCTACTTACATGTCCAAAGAGGAGGCGCGCAGAATATTATTGTTGATGCAAGAACGTTTGTATCCATAAATTTAATGCCTCCTTTCAGATTAGATTTACATTAATATATCAAATGATTTATTAATAGTCAAGGGATTTGAGCTGATTATGTGAATTAATGTTAGAAAACCTATTCCTGTATTGTATTAACCTCTGATTTCTGTCCTGATGTCAATAATTTCGTTATCTCATCCTTTATAACAGTGACTACTTGCTCAACAGGGATAGTTCTGATCTCATCTTCATGGCGAAGTTTCAACTCCACACCCCCTTGTTTAAGGGATCGTTCTCCAATAGTTAATCGGATGGGGCAACCGATCAGGTCAGCGTCATTGAACTTTATTCCCGGGCTATCATTGCGATCGTCAAATAATACCTCTATCCCTGCATCCATCAGATCCTCGTATATCTTTTCTGCCACAGGGAGTACATCCAGGCTTTTTCCAGGCAAAACAACCAGATAAACCTGATATGGGGCAATCGTGATAGGCCAGACCAGTCCGTGTTCATCATGATGTTCTTCTGCGATGCAGGCCAGTAACCTGCCTACACCAATACCATAAGAGCCCATGATGACAGGCAGATTCACTCCAAGTTCATTTTGGAATACACAATTCATAGCTTCACTGTAACGTGTGCCTAATTGGAAAATATTACCCACTTCGACCCCCGTTTGAGGATGACCGGGGAGCCGCAATCAGGGCAGGCGTCACCTTCCCGAACGTTCACCACATCACTAACCATATTTGCTGAGTAGTCGCGCCCGTAATTGGTATTGATGAAATGATACCCCTCCTCGTTTGCACCGGCTGCCAGGTTGACACAATCGGGTATGAGTTCATCCACAACTACAGTGACATCTTCGGTAAATCGTAATCCTATCGGTGAGGCATAACCAGGGACAGCTCCGGTATTTTTAATCTCTTCATCCGTTGCCGGTCGAAGGTCAGAAGCACCAAGAACGTTCATCAGTTTGGTTTCATTTACATCCATATCACCGCGAACGATGACAAAAACAAAGAGCAATTTTTCCTTTGACGGTTGTTGAGCCATGAAGAATACAGCTTTGGCTGTCTTCTCAGCAGGTATTTGAAGATAATCTGCCAAATCCAGGATCGTGGTGGTGTGTGGGGTGGCTACTTTTTGAAGATTTTGGAGTGGTTCATTTGTATTTTTTGGTCGACGAAATTTTGCTGTTTGCCGGTTGGCAGCATAACCGCATTGATCGCAGAGTACGAGTGTATCTTCACCAATTGGGGACAGATACATGAATTCATGGGCTATCTTTCCGCCCATCATGCCGGTGTCCGATTTTACGGAAATAATTGGTAAACCGCATCTCCTGAATATGCGTTCATAAGCTAAATAATGAGCTTGATATTGAATTTCCAATCCCTCCCAATCTTTATCCAGGCTATAACTGTCTAGCATGGTGAATTCCCGCACCCGGATCAAACCAGCGCGGGGTCGTGGATCGTCCCTCCATTTGGTTTGGATGTGGTAGATCAATTGGGGAAGCTGCTTATAAGACCGAATTTCTCCACGGACGAGATCGCTGACTGCCTCTTCATGAGTCATAGCCAGGACCATATCACGTTGATTCTTATCTTTAAAACGTCCCATCTCGCTGCCAATTGTGGACCATCGCCCAGTCTCCTGCCATAATTCAGCTGGTTGGACCACCGGCATGGTAACTTCCTGACCACCAATTCCTTCGATCTCTTCCTTCATGATCTGTTCGATTTTCCGCATGGAGCGGCGTGCCAGGGGAAGATAACTGAAGATCCCGGCTGCATGCTGACGGATAAAACCCGCTCGCAGTAATAACTTATGGCTGTCAGCTTCAAGATCTGCAGGGGTTGATTTTAGAGTTTGTGAGAATAACTTTGACATCCGCATTGATATACTCCAAAAATAAACCTGAAAATATATTCTTACATATTTATATGGTTTGAGAGCTGGTTACATAAAAGCTAACCACAGATGGGCAGTATGGTAAAGCACAGGAGTGAGAAGGCTGCCAGTCTTTTTCATTATCCAACTGAGCAGGAAAGCAAGGGTAATTCGATATAGAAACCCTCCCAATAGTTGCAGTCCATCTCCGGAATATGCGCCAATGGTAGGTAAAGCCCACCAGGCTACATATAAAAGTATTGCTGCGAGAATACCCCATTTTTCGCCCAACCAGGCAGCAAACCTGGGTTGAATATAACCACGAAAAACAACTTCCTCTCCAAGAACCGCAACAAATGCAACCGCTAACGTCAGAAAAGCCCCCTGAGAAAGACCATTGATGATGTCAAAGATCTTTCCCTGTAGGAAAATTACCAGAATTACAAGCACAGCTCCAGTTTGTAAACCAATTTTCAATCCCGGTTTGCTTAATCCAATGCTTAGCAGGGGCTGCTTTCGGATAAATAAACTAATTCCCACCGGAAAAATGATCGCAGCCGAGAATATTAATGCAGCAGTCAAAGCGTTGATAGTTGCAAATGAAGGTTTAGGTGCATTGAATAATCCGGGATAGGATGTGAAATTAATTAACTGTGCAAACAATAAGGGTTGAAACCTTTGCACAAATGCGGTAAAAAGCAGAACCAGGATTCCTACAGTCAACGCTGCGCTTCCTTCCCGTTTGGGGTAAAGAAACTGTAATGGCCGTTTATTTTTGACCACCGGACTGATGGATAGAATCAATACTACCGCTATGACACCTACAATTTCACTGATTAATAATACGGGAAAATTCATACAGGATTTCCGTCCTGACCCACCTTGGATGGATCCTGGGTTTCCGATTTAGGTAGTGTTTCTTCAGGAGCAGGTTGAATTGACCCAAGGCCATATTTTGTCAGGTCAATGGAATCTTCCATCTGAATTTGCCCTCTAAGGAAGGAACCTTCTTCGGTTGATAAAGCCATCACGATCACATCACCCCAAACCCGCCCGGTGGATCGGATTTCCAATTTCTCGGCGATGATATTCCCCCGGACTGCTCCGGCAACGATGACCGTATTAGCCACGACATTTTCACAAGTTACCCGTCCGGTTTCCCCGATTACAAGCAAACCACGCAAGATCACCTTGCCTTCAAATGTGCCTTCGACCCTTATTCCACCAGAACCGGACAAATCTCCCGACCAGTTAATTCCTGGTCCAAGGACAGATGTAACCCGTTCTACTGGTGAGATAGGTGTATTAATTACTGCTTTCGGACGTTTAAACATACTTTTTCCTAGGATAATTTCTTAATATGGATAGTTTACATCTCATAATAGTATAGCTACTTTATACCATAAATGGATTTTATATTGGGGGATGGAGTAAACTTTGGATTGAATAGATCGTTACATGTAACGAATAACTAATTATCAATAGGAGTTCAAATCCTTCGAAACCGTTGATCAATAAAATTAGAGATCCATCATCAGATATTTGTTTCACCAGCATTAAAGTTTATATATTGTAGAAATAATTCTTACAAAAACTATCTTTTTTGCTATACTGAATAATAAATGGAGGAATAATATGACCCATCTCAAGGTAGGTGACAGGGCACCAGATTTTACACTACCCAGTCACCTGGACATGAATATTACACTTAGCGACCTAAGGGGAAAGATAGTAGTCCTGGCATTCTTCCCAATGGCATGGACACCCATCTGAACTGCACAGATCCCGTCGTACGAAGCCGAACTCGGCAAGTTCGCGGGATTAAATGCCCAGGTCCTGGGTATCAGCATTGATCACATTCCCTGCTTGAAAGCATGGACAGAAACATTTGGTGGAATCAATTACCCCATGTTAAGTGATTTCTGGCCGCATGGCGATGTTGCATTGAAATATGGCGTACTCAGAAGTGAAGGGCGTTCTGAGCGAGCATTGTTCATAATCGATGATAACGGCTTCATCCGATATATAGATGTTCATGATATCGATGATCAGCCGGATAATAAAGTGCTGTTCACTGAGATCAAAAAACTTCGTCCTGGTTACGTTGAAGAAGTTATTGACCCGGCAGATATAAAGCTACCCCATGGTGGCATCGTTATGTACTGCACAAAATGGTGCCCCGATTGCCGCCGTGCCCGCCTCTGGTTGAATGAAAAAGGATTGAAATATACTGAAGTCGATGTGATGTCTACAGTTGGAGCAGATGATCAGATCCGTTTATGGACTGGAGGCAATCTGGTCACACCTACATTTGATATCGATGGTCAAGTTGTGATCGATTTTGATGAAGATAAACTAAGGGAAGTCTTAAAAATATAATCACAAGGTATAAGCACAGATACTTCGACCTCGAGAAATTATCGGGGTCGAAGTTTTTAAGGAGTTTTCCATAAAAATCGCCAGGGTATGCTTTTCCAGGGTTCTGGAACGTTGTTCATCCCAATTCGCGGCGTTCTGACGATGTCAGTTTCAGGAACTTCGAAACTGGTATTGCTGATCCAAAGATCAGAATTACTGTCACACAGGTTAATCCCGTTCAGCTTCCCATCCAAAGAAAGTGCCTGGCACAGCTTTGCAGGACCATCTGTCCAGCCTTTAGTTAATGAACCATGTTTACTCGTTGGCGGTTGTTGACGTAAAGTCCGCATGATATCCATGCCAAACACTGGTTCAATACCTCGGATAAGGACTGCGGCTGGTGAACCAACAGCACAACAAACAGCGTTGAGCATCCAGTGCATACCATAAGTAAAATAGATATAAGCGTGACCAGGGGGACCATACATGATCTTTGTCCGGGGAGTAAGCCCGGCTTTGGCGTGGCAGCCAAGATCTTCTTCACCCTGGTATGCTTCAGTTTCGATGATCAAACCGCCGGCTAATTGACCAAGATATCTTCGAACTAACAATTTCCCTATTAATTTCCTGGCAGTATCAAGGGCGGATAGTTTATAAAATTCTATAGGAAGGATTTCGTATAAATGGTCAGAATAGTTAGCGGCGGCGTTCGAGTTCATCGGCTTCAAGTGACCTGATATTTGGATCGCGTTCCAAAGTGAGGCGTAAACCAGTCTCCAGTTTAATGGAAGGTTTGTAGTTTAGCTTCTTTCCTGCCAGGCTTATATCCGCCCGCATTCGAGCAACTCCACTTTCTGCACGTAAATTGTAAACAACCTGTGGGTGTCCCCCGGTAACTTCCAAAACTGTCTTTAAGAGGTCTTTGATACTAATGTCAGACCCGCTGCCAATATTAAAGATCATATTATTTATTTTTGGTGCGGTTGCTGCGGCAATCATCGCACTGACAACATCATCAACATAAACGTAATCCCGAGTTTGGCGGCCATCGCCATTGATTACGATAGTTCCATTTCGCATAGCCTGCTTGATGAAGGATGGAATAACGGGTGCATGCGAAGGTGGAATATGCTGACCGGGACCGTATGCATTAAATATCCTCAGACAAACAGTTTCAATTCCTGCAATGGAACCTATGGTGCGGATATAGTATTCGGCAGAAAGTTTTGAAACAGCATAAGGGGTACGGGGTTGTGGTTCTGCATCTTCCTTAAGAACCTGGCTCTTCTGATCACCGTAAACAGTACCAGATGAGGCAAAAATCACCCTCTTCACCCTTACATCCCGGGCAGCTTCCATAAGGGTCACCGTGCCGCCCACATTTACATTATTGTAATCTCGCGGGTATAGCATGGACTCTGGAACAGAGACACGAGCTGCCAGGTGAAAAACGCAATCAATATCCTGCAGCAATGACCAAAGCTTCGGGCGGTCATTAATATCTCCCCTGGTAAAATAAACTTCCTGAGATAATTTGGCAGGATCACCTGTGGAGAGATCATCTAAACCGGAAACATGGTGTCCTTCAAGGACTAACCGGTTCGCTAATGCTGCTCCTAAAAATCCTGCTACACCTGTTATGAGATAATTCATATGCTGATTGGTTGGGAGTCCTTATATTTTTGGATTATAGCACGGAATAATTAAAACATTTCTCCTTTCTCCAGATTCTCGTGTACAATTGGCAGTGTTTTATTTTAGGAATATTGGTGTTATAATTTAGACAAAATTAGTCCGAATTAGTCCTATGCCTATAGATCATTTTGGTAGAAACATTCATTATCTGCGAATCAGCCTGACAGATCATTGCAATCTGCGGTGTGTTTATTGCATGCCTGAGAATATGGTCTTTCGACCGAAGCATGAATTAATGTCAACGGAAGAGATATTCCGATTGACACAGTTATTTGCCCGTATGGGTGTGGACAAGATCCGATTAACAGGTGGAGAGCCAACGGTTCACCCAGACATAGTTCAAATTGTCGATGGGATTACTAATATTCCAGGTATCCGGTCAGTTTCCATGACGACTAATGGGGTACTTCTGGAAAAATTGGCAGTCAGATTAGCTCAAGCAGGATTGGAACGTGTAAACGTAAGTTTGGATACAACCGACCCGACTGAATTCTTTCAGATCACCCGACGTAATTCCTTTGACAAGGTATGGGGTGGAATTCAGGCTGCAGAAGCTGCTGGATTGCTGCCAATTAAACTAAATGCTGTCATAGTTCGTGGATTTAACGACAAGCACATTCCAAACATGGCAAAGTTATCAATCGAACACAATTGGCAGGTAAGGTTCATTGAAATGATGCCTTTTGCCGGAACCACGGACCTGCAAACTCACCAGGTCGTTACATCCACTGAGGTAATGGGTATTATTGAATCTGCTTTCGGGAAACTTGAAAGCATTAATGGCGGGAAAATGGATGGGGAAGCGGTAATGTACCACATTCCAGGAGCACCTGGTCAAATTGGTTTTATTTCCTCAGTCTCCAAACCTTTCTGTGCTTTTTGCACACGGGCCCGGCTGACTGCTGATGGAAAGCTGCGTCTCTGCCTGCTGCGAGAAAATGAAGTCGATCTGCTCACTCCATTGCGAAATGGCGCTACCGATGAAGATTTGCGCCAGATGATCGTTACCGGAATTTGGGATAAACCATGGGGTCATGGGCTTGCAGAAGGTGAGATCCCATTGAACAGGACCATGAGCGAAATCGGCGGCTAAGCAATAACTGATTTACATTTTATAGATCGCGATATATCCCCAAAAAAACAACTGAAATTGGTATTCTCACAATATGGATTTTTTATTGTGTGAATATTTTAATTAACCAGGGGAAATTCTGGCAAATTTCTTACTCCCCCATAGATTGGAATTTACCAATGAACTAATAATTTTAATAATAGAAATAGACAACCGATTAGAATCGCTGCTGAAAGAGTGCAGAACATATTCACCCAGTCATTATTCAACCAGTTCCATCCTCTTATTAGAATTGTTTGGCCACCACAAGTATGCTGTGGATGTTTTTCCGTTTCCTTTTGACAGGCTCCACAATAATAAATCCCCTGCGATGGTTGCTCCCAACAATGAGTCAACTAATGAACCGAAAAAGCCAGCGAGAGCGATCAGCCACAGCGCAATCATCTCTGTTCGAAAGATAGCTACAATTCCGGCGATCAATGAAGCTCCAGCCAAAGCACTGACTGATCCAAGGAGGGTGATCCCTCCAGATGTTCCCGCCTCCACCTGTTTGAAACTGGTAATCAAACGAGGTGGAAACTTGGAAAAAACTCCGATCTCAGTTGCCCAGGTATCAGCGTTTGCTGCAGCAAATGCTGCACAAAACATCCACCAAAAAACCGGCTGATCTGGAAAGATTGCCCCTACAACGACACATAAAGTCGCAACTCCGCCATTTGCCAGAACCTGCCCGGCATCCCTCCGGCTTCCTTTGGCATATTTTTCGTTCACCTTTTGTTTTTGTCTTTTTAATATTACTGACAAAATACTGGAGGAAAAAAAGAATGATAACAAAACAGCTGTATGAGCCAAGCCGCCTAATCCAAAAACAATCGCACCTACCAGCAAGGCTGCAATCGCCCCTGATTTGGACAGGAACCTAAAGTAATATGCAATACAAGCAATTATTAAGCTGAGACAAAATCCTGCGATAATGGATAAGGTGGATGGAAAGGTCATGGATTTATAGTGACCAATAACAGGGCTATAAGAATAAAGAATCCGGTAATACTACTTCCCGAGCCAATCAGGTAAGAAATGAATTTTTGATCCTCCCTGCGATAGAAGAAAGCACTTGCAACAACATCAATAAGAAAAACTAATCCATTGACGACAGGTAACAGCAGCAATCGTATGGAAGGGACTGGTTCAATGATATTTCCCAATTGATAGCCAAAAACAACTTCTGATCTACTGGTAATGATCAGAACGGACCAAAGCAAGACGGCTACTCCTATTAAAAATCCCGAGAATATCAGATTGCGAACGATCCGATCGTCCCATAATTTTCCAATAATAAATGAGGGTTGAATAGATTCGGCTGCGACGCTCTCCAGACTTCCTAATTCCACACCTTGGGAATAGTAATTTATGAATCCATGCACATCTTCCGGGGAAATCACATAAACCACTTGAGGTGCTGCAACAAGAAGTGCCCCATTCAACCTGTCTGCTAAATACTCAACTTTACCCAGGCCTTCAATATATCTAATCCCTAAATATGCTCCTGGTAAGGTTAATTTCGGATTTGGTAAGGTTTGGACCAGATCAGTAACCGGGCGGATCCATTGGATTTCCCGGATGGGAATGATCTCAGTCCTTAATCCCCAATGAATGGTTAATACATTTCTATCAAGGTCATAATAAGCACGGTTTAGGGCAAAGAATCGATAACCAAGCATGGGCAGCGGCAGGCAGCAGGCCACACCTAAAGCCATATAAACCGCAAACAGCATTCCAACAGCAGAAATTGACGATAACCAGAAAAAACTTACTGCCACGCCAATGGATACGAATATAAGCACTCCAAGGATGATCGTTCCTTGTTTTGTGCGCGGTAAAAAGCGAAGGGTATTCTCAGTAACGGGCATTTGCTTGAAGATTAGAGCACAAAGGAATTTCTAGGAGAATTATTTTGAATATAGAAGCTGTATTTAATATGCATAGAAACAACCGGACTTTGAGATATTGAAGAAGCAAATTTTACTATATTAAGCGGTCAAATCCAATTAATTGTAAATTCACTAATCACATGATTTACATTCAAAATTAGGAAATATTTTCACCATCTTTACTCATAAAACTATGAGGTAAGCCATAATACATTAATCTAATTTTAATATGTAATTATGGAAATTCGCACAAGAGATTATGATTTTGTCTGAGAACCCAGCTTTTTATTGGATATTTAATGTTGGTGTAACATTCATTCTGTAAATTGCTGAACCTTAACAAAAACGATAAGTCAGAAGTATCCTTAAAGGTGACCAAACCAAGAAAGGAGATCAAAATGACTCACCAAATAGATTATACCCTTCCCCATAACCTGGTGGAACAGGGATTGGAAGCTGTCCCGGGACTTATGCGGATCCTGATCAATAACGTCATGCAAGTCGAGAGAACAAAGTATCTACAAGTAGACGACTTCGAACGGACAGAATAACGGATAGGACACTCGAATGGGTACAAACCCAAGACCGTGCGGACCCGAATGGGAGAAATCACTTTCTCAGTACCACAGGTTCGGGAAGGAGGCTTCTATCCAGCTGCACTGGAAAAAGGGCTGAGAAGTGAGATGGCATTGGTAACCGCACAGGCAGAGATGTACGTGCAGGGAGTGACTACCCGAAAAGTAAAGATCATCACCGAAAAGCTGAGCGGGACAGAAATTTCTGCCATGCAGGTAAGTCGGCCAGGCCGCCAGCAACTGTTACACCTGAACCCCCTGCTGCACCACCAACACCAACTTTGACCACAACCCCTGAGACCAAAGATGCTGACAAGCTTTCCTTCGGTATGATCGGGTTGTTGGTAATCGTCCTGGGATCATTGTGCTGGTGTCGTTCTTTATCATGTACAGTTGTAGACGATAATTTTTTCCTTATTCATGAGGGGATTCGGAACGTAATAGTGTGTAAATAAGATGAAGTAAGTTATAATTAAATTCGATCTATTATTAAATAAGCATGCCCTCCTTATTCTACTAGGGAGGTGTACATGGAATAATCCATCAGTTGGATTATTCCATTCTTGAAAATAGGGGGAGTTGGTTGTGTAATACAAAATGTATTTTTAAAAATTTTTTTCATAAGAGTAAGATGATTAATTTTCTTAGGAGAAGCTATGAATAAATCGTTCAAACCAATTTTCTTACTGATAGTATTTATCCTTTCCATAATCCTTCAACCAGTGCAGAGCGTTCATGCTTTCTCTTTCTCAGCAGAGATCAATAAAGAATTTACTCCGATCACCATCATTGCCGGTGAGACTTCCAGGCTCAGTATCACAATCTTCAACCCGAACTCTTTTCCCCTTGAGAATGCTTCATTTACAGATAATCTCATTGGCCGGCAGCCTGGCATTCGGATAGCAACTACGAATAATCTAGATAATTCATGTGGCGGTGTGGTCATCGCCAATGCCGGTTCAACAACCATCACACTCAGCGGCGGGGAGGTGCCGCCACAGAGTGGTACAACCCCTGGTGAATGCACCATAGCAGTGGATGTCACGTCAACCACAGTGGGAAATTTGATCAACACCATCCCAAAATATGGGGAAGAACCATCTTACGGGGGTGAAGGGCTTTATGCAACAGCTCGGGGTGGATTGGATGTGATCACCAACACAGACCCGGCAAATGCCACATTGCTGGTAACCCAGGTTCAATCCCCAACCATGAGTAAGAATTTCAACCCCAATACTGTTTGGGTGGGACAATCCAGTCAGCTGGAGATCAATATTTTCAACAATGATCTAAATAATTCACTGACTGAAGCATCATATACAGATAACCTGCCTGCCACCTTTACAGTGGCAGCACCATTGACTACTTCCATCAGCGGCTGTGGCAGTGCCTCACTCACCGCTCCAGTAGGAGCAACATCGATCTCCCTCAACAATGCAACAATCCTTCCGAATTCTAATTGCAGGGTTCGCGTTAGGGTAGTCTCCTTTACACAAGAGCAGTATACCAACACGATACCTGCCGGCCCTTTTGCTCCAGGTTCGCTTCAGACCCGCCAGGGAGTGACAAATACATCAGATGTTACTGCGGATATTAACGTCCAGGCAGTTGGATTGACCAAAACGATTTCTCCAGGAACGATCCAGCAGGGAGATACCAGCCTGCTGACCATCACTTTGCGGAATCCGACAGGGGCTGATTACACCGGTATAGGGTTGACCGATAACCTGCCCGCGGGGGTAACCATATCCGGTACTCCTGCGGCAACTCAATGCGGTGGCAGCATAACCTATTCTGCCAATACGATCACCCTGACTGGAGGAATAATCCCTGCAGGGAATACTACTACTCCCGGCAGCTGCACGATCACAGCCAGGATAACGAGCACAGTTGTCGGCACCCACACAAACACCATTCTGGCCAATGCCATGACAGGTCCAGTCACTAATATCTTCCCTGCGGAAGCTCAACTCATTGTCCAAACCCGGTCGATAGGTGTTGTAAAAGACCTTGGAGCAAGTTTTGTCCAGGGTGGAACGACATCCCTCACCATCACGCTGCAAAATCCAGCCAGCACCACCCTTACTGGGGTCAACTTCACAGACACCATGCCTGCAGGCCTTACGATAACCGGAACACCATCAACTTCTCCCTCCTGTGGTGGATCTGCTGTTGTCATAAGTACAACAAATTCACTCATCCTGACAAATGCTGTCATCCCATCAGGAACTGTTTCTGTTCCTGGCACCTGTTCGATTTTTGCAACAGTGACTTCAATTGTTGCTGGCGGGAAAACGAATACCATTCCCATCGGGGATGTTCATTCAGACCAGGGTGTAACCAACACAACAACAGCATCAGATACCACCACAGTATTTACCATCGGTACCCCCGCAACAGTCGGAAAAGCATTTCAACAGGCGACAATTAACGCTGGTGGTTCTTCACGACTGCGAATCACAATCACTGCCCCAAATGATACTCCTCTCAGCGGAATTGCCATCAGTGATAATCTGCCGGATGATCTGGTCATCCTCAGCTCACCCGCACCGGTTACCACCTGTACTGGAGGAACCTTAACTGCTGTACCTGGAACAAGTTTGATCCGGTTAACTGGCGGATCCATCGCCTCAGCTGGAGGAAACTGTACCATTACTGTCTATGTCACTTCACAATCCGGTGGTCCGCATGTCAACACAATCCCTGGCGGAACGTTGGCTTCCAATGAAGGCAGGACGGATTTAAATAACAGATCAGCAACTTTGACGGTAACAAATCTCTCGGTCAGCAAGCTTTTCACCCCGGATATCATAAGTCCGAATGGACTTTCTCGATTAACCATATCACTGGTAAACACAAATCTGCTTCCTTTGGTTTCTGTGTCCCTCACAGATAACCTCACTTCAATGGGAGGTAATGCATCCAATGGTGTCTTTGTTGCCCAAACACCCTATGCCACATCCACTTGTGGAGGCACTTTTAATCCTGTTGGCGGGTCGCAAACGATCTCATTAACGAATGGGATAATTCCTGCAAGCGACGGCGTTGTTCCAGGTCTCTGCACCATCAGCCTGGATGTTCGTGGGATCGGGGTTTCTGGACTTAGAACGAATACCATTTTCACAACCAATGTGAGTGGAACTGTTCAGGGAACATCCACAACCATGCAGCCAGCATCGAACGCAGCGGATAGTCTGGAAATTAGGCCATTGTCCATCACAGTCAATAAGGGATTTGATCCTATTGGTGTAACAGGAGGTAATGTCTCAGAGCTGAGCATAGAATTGATCAACCCGAATAACGCTTCCCTATCAAATATTCGGTTCACAGATAATATGCCTGCTGGAATGATCATTGCGGATCCGCCCAATTTCAATGTCGGCACCTGTGGTGGAACCCTGACTGGAACTGCTGGAACGAATACCTTTTCATTCGAAGGCGGCAGCTTGCCTGCAACAGGTATTAAAAGTTGCACTCTCACTTTAAATGCAACCATGAATGTAACTGGAGCTCGGACGAACACAATTTATGCTGAAGAAGTAACCACATTTGAAGGTGCAAAAAATCCACAGGATACTTCTGCCAGTCTGGTCAATCTGCCTGGTGCCAGCATCAGCAAGTCATTTTCACCAAATCCTGTTTCTGTCGGGGAAGTTTCCTTCCTTACTATAACGATCACAAATATGAGCGGGGTTACCATAACTGGAATGGGGTTGGTAGACAATCTACCAGATACACCCGCACCGGGTTTAACGATAGCGAATTCACCTGTCTCTGTCAACAATTGCGGTGGGACTCTAACAGCAACAACTGGTTCACGTCAAATTGAGCTCGAAAATGGTACCCTGACCAATACTAACTCATGCACAATGGTGATCCCGGTCCTCAGCAATACCCCGAATGATTATTTGAACACCATCCCATCCAATACCTTGACAAGCGTGGAAGATATTACCAACCCGATTCCCGCTTCAGATACATTGGAAGTCACCGGTTACAGCATTGGTAACCGTGTATGGGAAGATAACGGGGCAGGCGGCGGTATAGCAAATAACGGCTTAAGGGATGGCTCTGAACCCGGTATGGGCAGTGTGACTGTTCGCCTTTACCAAGATACAAATAATGACGATGTCACAGATGGAGCCGCTGTTGCATCAACGACTACTGATTCTGATGGATATTACCGTTTTGATAACCAGGTACCTGGTAGCTATATTGTAGAAGTGGTTAGTCCTACGGGTTATATCGCCAGCACAATCAATGGCGATGATCCGGATAATAATATCGATAATGATAATAATGGCATGATTCCTGCGGGTTCAAATATTCGCAGTAAAGCCATAACAATTGAAAACAACCACATTGAACCGACGGGAGAAACCGATCCTGCTTTAAACCCTGGATCCGGAGAAGCTCCAGATAACTATTCCAACCGCACTCTAGACTTTGGCTTCTTTAAACCATTCTCCCTTGGAAACCGTGTCTGGAATGATAACGGAACGGGTTCAGGTGGCATTTCAAATGATGGCATCCAAAATGGGGATGAACCAGGAATGAACGGGATCACCGTTCGTCTGTACCGTGATTCAAATAATGACTCAACTCCAGATGGTGCTTATTTCGCTTACGCAAATACGGATGTGAATGGTTATTACCGTTTTGATGACTTGATCGCAGATACCTATATTATTGAGATCTTACCCCCCACCGGCTATATCAGCAGCCTTACCGTTGCTGACGACCCCGATACTGTTGAAGTGGATAAAGATAACAATGGTGCGGTAACAACCGGAAGTTTCATCAGAAGCAATCCTGTCACTTTGGGGCCAGGAGAAAATGAACCGATCAGTGATAATGATCCTATGCCTAATCCTCTCACTGGTGAGTCACCGAACGGTTATTCCAATCGCACAGTAGACTTTGGTTTGATCCAGGCATTCAGCCTGGGTAACCGGGTTTGGGATGACAATGGCTCGGGTGGAGGTACTGCTAATGATGGCCTCAGGAATGGTTCGGAACCCGGCATCAATGGGGTGACCGTTAATCTTTACCTAGATGGAAGTATCATTGCCACAACCTTGACTGATGGAAACGGATATTATCGTTTCGATAACCTTTCTGCAGATGATTATGTTGTCGAAGTCATCCTGCCTGGTGGATACGCCAGCAGTGCTGTCAGCACGGCAAGTCCAAATGATAATGTCGATAATGATAATAATGGTGCAAACCCTGTTGTGAAATGCAGTTAGAAGTGGTACTGTTTCCCTCGGTCCAAATGGAATTGAACCCGTCAATGATGGTGATCCGGCATCCAATCCGACAACAGGCGAAGCACCTAATGACTATTCCAACAGAACTGTGGATTTCGGTCTCTACCATTCCCCATTCTCCCTGGGAAACCGGGTCTGGAATGATAATGGAGATGGTGGAGGAACAGCCAATAATGGTGTGCGTGATGGTACAGAACCTGGGATTGGCGGTATACCAGTACGTTTGTACCTCGACGCTGATGATAATGGAACACCAGATAGTTTCCCTGTTACCGCACAACTGACAGATGCAAACGGATATTACAGGTTCGATAACCTGATTGCTAACACATATATTGTCGAAGCACTCATTCCAACCGGTTTTATGAGTAGTGCTGGGAATGCAGGCGACCCGGATGTAGATTCTGATGACAATGACGATAATGGTGTGGTTGTGGCAGGAAATTATATTCGCAGCAACCCGGTAACACTTGGTCCTTCCGGTAATGAACCAACACTGGTTGGTTCAGATCCAGCGGATACACCCGGTGCAGGAGAAGCACCTGAAGGGTTTTCCAATCGGACTGTTGATTTCGGTTTTTCACCCCTGGCTTCACTGGGGGACCGGGTCTGGTATGACACTAACCAGAATGGTATTCAGGATTCAGGAGAAACCGGTATTACAGGAGTAATCGTAAGCCTTTATAACTCTGGCGGTTTCATCCGTTCTACAACAACGACCGGTGGTGGATCGTATTCATTTACAGCTCTTGAGCCGGGTAATTATTATGTTGTTTTCACATTGCCAGCAAATTACCAGTTCAGCCAGCAGGATCAGGGTTCTGATGACACTCTGGATAACGATGCTAATCAGGCCACCGGAGCTACCATTTCCACCACCCTCATCCCCGGTGAGAATGACACAACCTGGGATGCTGGTATGTATCTTCCGCCTGCATCAATCGGAAATCTTGTTTGGAAAGATCTTAACCTGGATGGTATTCAGGATGTTGGCGAAAATGGCATCAGCGGTGTATCCGTGGATCTCTTCCGCCCGGGATATGGCCCAGATGGCATACCGGATACTGCCGATGATACTAATCCGGTGAAATCCACCGTAACAAATGGTACCGGTGGCTATGGTTTCAGTGACCTGATTCCAGGGAGTTATAACCTTGTTTTTACATTGCCTGGAGGATATGCTTTCAGTCCTTCAGATCAAGGCAGCGACAATGCCGTGGATAGTGACGCAAATACAACAACGGGGCAAACTATTATGACAGTTCTGTCTCCAGGAGAAAATGATCCTGATTGGGATGCAGGTATGTATCAGCTCGCCTCGCTGGGAGACCGGGTCTGGAATGATAACAACCGGAACGGGATTCAGGATGCCGGTGAAACGGGTATCAATGGTGTCACTGTTTACCTCTATGATGGAGCAAATACTTTGCTTGCATCCACAAGCACTACCACCATTGGTGGTGTAGACGGTCTATACAGGTTTAATAACCTCGAACCAGATTCTTACTACCTGATCTTCTCAGCTCCCGGTGGCTATGCCATCACACAACAGGATCAGGGAGGGAACGATTCCACTGATAGCGATATCGATGCAATCACCGGACGAACTGCAACCACTGTCCTTATTTCCGGAGAGAATGACCTCACTTGGGATGCCGGCTTGTATCAACTCGCTTCAGTAGGAGATTTTGTCTGGGATGATCTAAACAAAGACGGCATTCAGGATGCAGGTGAGTCGGGAGTTAGTGGAGTAACAGTCAGTCTGTTCACCTCGGAAGGAATCCTGGTTGACATGACCACAACAACTGGCAGCGGAAGTTATGAATTTACCAATCTGGAGCCAGGTGATTATTATGTAGTGTTTTCCGCTCCCACCGCATATGCCTTTAGCCCTCAAAATGCCGGTTTGGACGATAACCTTGATTCTGATGCTGATACAACCACTGGCGAGACTGCCACATTCACATTAATCCCTGGAGAAAATGATATCTCATGGGACGCAGGTATGTACCGCTTGCTATCATCTTTCGGTAACCATGTTTGGGTTGACCTGAATGGTAACGGGATCCAGGATACAAGTGAACCGGGTTTGAACGATGTGACTGTTAATTTGTACGACAGCGCAAACAACCTTGTGGGAACAACCATTACAACCACAATTGGAAGTGATGACGGCATATACGGTTTCACTAACCTGGTCCCGGAATACTATTATGCCGTGTTCACAATTCCAGGTGGTTACGCTGTAACATTGCTCAATCAGGGGGCTGATGATGCTGAAGATAGCGATGCCGACAGGACTACCGGCAGGACACCATTGACCCAGCTGGACCCGGGTGAGAACGACCCGACATGGGATATGGGACTTTTCCAAACCACCGCCTTGGGGAACCGGGTCTGGTACGACACTAACGCGAATGGAATCCAGGATTTTGGTGAAGCTGGCGTGAATGGTGTCACCGTAAACTTATACTTGGAAGGGTTTGGGTTGGTAGGTACGACTACAACGGCTACTGTTGGTTTAGAAGATGGGATCTACCAGTTCAATGACCTGGTTCCGGGTAATTATTATGTGGATTTCATTCTTCCAACCGACCATGTATTCGCACCAGCCAACAGAGGCAGCAATGATTCTGTTGACAGCGATGCTGACCGCACCACCGGACAAACCACACAAACCACTTTGGAGTCCGGTGAAGTAGATCTATCCTGGGATGCTGGCATCTATCTTCAGAATGGATTGCTCGGTATGGCAAAACGGGTGAGCGGAACTCCTGTAGAAGTATCACCAGGTACCTGGGATGTTACGTATAACATCGTAGTCAGTAATTATGGCAATGTTCCACTTTCAGATATCCATGTGATGGATGATCTCTCAACGACCTTTGCCACTGGTGCAACTTTCGTTGTGCAGTCTATCTCAAGCACTGACCTGACTGTTAATCCCGGATTCACAGGATTAGCTGGTCACATGGAATTGCTTGCGGGAACTGACAACCTGGATGATGGTGAATCGGGCTCCATAACCATTGTTGTCCGGGTAATACCCGAAAACAATGGTCCTTTTAACAACTCAGCGATCGGGAGTGGTCAACCACCTTTGGGTGAACCTGTATCAGATACATCTCAAGATGGATCAGATCCTGACCCGGACGATGATGGCGATCCAACTGACAATAATGATCCGACACCGGTTGATTTTGGCCCCAACCTTTTCGATCCTCCTGTTGGCATTAAGACATTGGACCGTACACTGCAACCAGTGCTTGAATGGACAATGGTCTGGATCAATAATTCCAACATCGTTGCAGTCAATGCCGCTGTTAGTGACCCGATCCCGGTGAATACCGTGTTCGAAGACACCTTGGTAGATAGCGGATATCCCTTACCTCCTGGGCTTCTTCCGGTAGGCACTGTGACCACCGGCGTGACCTGTGAAGACACATCCCCGGTGACGGTAACCCAATACTGCTACTACGAAGGACCTTCTCCAGAATTCCTGCGTGGAAGGATTGTTTGGGTCGGCACTCTGGGTCCAGATCTTGGCGCAACCACCGCAGCAACAGCTGTAAATGACATTACCATCACCTTCAACGTTCGTGTCGATCCAGGTATACGCAATGTTCAGAACATTGCCACAATAGACTCTGATTTGAATGGTGATGGTGATCCGACCGATGAAGGGGAGCTGGAAGTCGCTTCAGCTGCCGCGACATATAGAGACCTTAAAAATCTTCCCGACACAGGTTTCACACCTGGTAAACTAACTATTCTGCCTGGACAACCGAAGGATGTGGCATACGCAGATATGAATGGAATGTGGATCGAGATACCTTCTTTGGGTATTAAGACACCTATCGTAGGTGTTCCTGTTATGGAAAACGGGGAATGGGATGTTACATGGCTGGGAAATCAGGTTGGCTGGTTGAACGGCACTGCATTCCCGACCTGGAATGGCAATTCTGTCATCACAGCCCATGTCACCGACCCGAATGGTAAACCCGGTCTCTTCGCAGATTTGGGAAAAATGTCATGGGGAAACAAGATACTCATCCATTCATGGGGACAAACCTATACTTATGAAGTGCGGTCTGTCAACCTGTGGACATCCCCCAAATCCACCAGCAGCGTAATAAAGCATGAAGAACTTCCCTGGGTAACCTTGCTCACCTGCCGCGGCTACAATGAAACAACTGATAGTTACACCTGGCGGACAGTAATCAGGGCAGTATTGGTAAATATATCTGAAGAATAGTAATGAATGAAGTCAATAAAATCCCGGTTCGACACACCGGGATTTTATTTTACTGGAATTTCATTTCAAAATTTATCATAATGAGTTTTTCTAGATAATTCTGTTGGTTGGAAAGACAATTGTTTTTTTACCAATACTACTTATAATGAATTGAAATTTGTAATGGAGTAACGAATATGAAAGAAATGGATTTTTATAAGATAGAAATCTTTGCACCTCTTGGAAGCGGCAGCAAAAATTCAAGAAGCCATAGCCAAGGCAGGAGCTGGACGAGTTGACAGGTATGACCATACTGCTTCCACCATGCAAGTCACCGGGTATTGGCGACCTTTAAAAGGCGCGAAACCTTATAAAGGTAAAGAGGGAGAGATCTCTTCTGAACCTGAAATCAAGATAGAGGTCACTTGTAAGCATGAACACGTACCTGAAGTATTACAGGCAATATACGAGAATCATCCATACGAACAGCCTGTGATCAACATTCTCCCCCTGGTCAATGAACTTTTTATTGACCCTGATGATACCAGGAAATATGGGCCGTAAATCTTTCCCTCAAAGATTTCATTATATTATTCATTAGAGTAGATTTCTTTCCCATTTCTCGTAATATATCCATTAAAATACAAAAAATCCCATTCTGTAATGTCCTCAAAGAATGGGATTTATGCTTGGTCTACATTTTGTTATTTCGTACATTGATTTGGTACAAGGTTTTCATCTGTCATTTTATTTGGTGTATAGGCGTAATAAGATTTGTCAGGAATCAATTCCAAATTTTCTCCGAAATATGCATCGAAAATAACGCGAAACGAGTTTACGGGGGTGATCGATGGGTACAACAGTTTTTTCGCTGCGTCATTGACAAAATAAGCATTCAGAATGGAATGGCGGATCGCTGGAGTTGTAGGGTTCAAATTTGGTCCATGGTCTCCCTGGATGATTATCACAGGCGGAATTTCGGAGTCGTCGATTATCTTTTTTAATATTGTAGGAAGGTTATTATTGATGAAAGATATATTCGCTGGATATCCCTTATAGACATTTCCGTTATATTTGTATTCACCATCAGGAGTAAAAATATACGGCTCATGGGGAACCATAAAATGGACAAACACAAATTTTGGACCTTCCAGAGAAGGCATGTTAGGTAATTCTGCCAAAGTGTATTTTACCTGTTCGAAATGTTCGTAGTATTCCAAATGCAATGGGTCAAATCCAGGAACCAGTTGGGGCATATCAAACACTATGCGGAATAATGTTGTTTTCAATAACATTGATTCAAATTCATTTAATCCGGCACCGGAAAGGCTCAACCCAAATTTCGGGTTATTCCGGGAAAATTTCTTATCTTCACCAAGGTCAAAATGACCCGTGGACCAATTTTCAAACGAATAAACCGAATAACCCAGGGAGCGAAGTGATTTTGTTACAACAGTGTGGCTGAATGGCGCTAATGACGCGTCGGGGCTAATATCCTGTAGGTAATTTACCTGCATTAACGATGAAAGAGAATACTTAGTGCTGGGATAATTACTCTGGCTGCAATCAGCTACATAAAATCCCAGATCCTTTAACTGGTTAAGAAATGAAGAATTATCGAATTGAAAGTCCTGTTGCAGAACATCCGCACGGGTGTAAGAATCCAGGATAATTAGGTAAATATCCGGCCTGGGCAAATTTTGTATTTGCGGATTGAAAACCACAGTCTTTTTATCTTTACTTTGGGAAATCGCATTTGTGACTGAGTATTTGAGCGTGGGGAAAATGCTTATTACGACTAAAATAATGCTGGTAGCTGTAAGAAAATTTTCCAACGATTTGGAGACAAATTTTGACCGGAAGATGAACCAGATGATAATAAGAAATAACAACAAGAAAAACATTAGGGTATAACGGTGATGCACAGGAATCCCGAGATTAGATTTGAGAAAATCATAGACCTGACCATACGAGAAGAAAATTAGGATAAAACTAAAGGTAAGCAATCTGGCTTTTTCTTTATTTTTCATTATTAGTGAAAGAAAAATAACCAAAGCGAAAGTAACTATTAAAGTGATTACCAGGGACCTAAAAATCGAGTTGAAATTGATATAACCCAGGTTAATTGAACTAAGTGCAATGACCGGATAAATTGAAAATAGAAAGGGATAGCTGTCAGTAAACGTTAATCGCTTCATATTACAGGTTCCAAAAACAATCAAAATATTCTAACTAATAAATTGCTTTCTAAACTGAATGAAACATGATTATACTTTACCTGTCCATGGGATAACCAATTAATAAAATGATTATGTAAGAATTATTTTCTATATCGAATTGAAAAAAATCTATTGCTTTTACGAATTGCCGTTGTATCTTATCCACCAGTTGTAGTTGAATAATTATCAAAGCTACCATTATTATTGATAAGTGACTAAGATGATCGTACCCCAAAAGCAGAAATTCGAGATTGTTTATCACTGGATGGAGGGAAGTGTCCCTCCTCCATACCACTATGAGTATTCGATAAAGATTCAGGAAGATAGAATGTGTATTGTTACTTATCGACCTGACTATGATTTGGAAGGTGTGCCTGTTTGGAACCGATATTTCACCATTCCTCAAGATCTGTATTCCCGTCTCTATGATCTGCTTGAATCAGGTGAATTTTATGTCTATGAATGGAAGCAAGCTATTGGATATAAATGTCGGTGGAAGTCAGGAATGGTGTGACGGAATCTACGAAAATCATGAGTTCCATATTCCAACAGGATTAACTCAAGAGGACGCCGATAAAGCCGGACCTCTATATTTAATAATTAAACATCTCGGTCCAGATGAGATGTGGGATGACCTGGAGCAAATGCGGAAAGAATATATAACAAGGTTTTTCCAAGGGAAAAATTAAAATAGGCAGGAATCATTTTAAGGGCCGATCGAAATTACATCGTCCTGGACTTTAAGTGACTAACCCGAGCTTGTATCAATTCAGCAGTAATACTGACAGCGATCTCTTCCGGGCTTTCTGCTCCGATAGTGAGCCCTATCGGTGAATGGACTTTCTCCAACTTTTCCCGTTCAACCCCTTCTTTTTCCAAAGCCTTATAGATCTCATCCCGCTTTCGTTTGCTTCCAATCATACCTATATAAACTGCTTCGATATTCAATACCTGGGCCAGAATGACTTGATCATGCAGGTGTCCGCGGGTAACAATCACAAAATAACTATCCGGGTCCACACTGAATTCTTTCAGAGCAGTATGATTATCCTTCAAAACAATGATCTCATCTGCACCCGGAAACCTTTCGCGGTTGGCGAATTCTTCTCGATCATCCAGGATTACTGTACGGAATCCGACCAAACCGGTTAATAATGCCAGTTTTTGTGAAACATGACCTGCCCCAAAAATATAAACAGTCCCATAATTGTTCAAAGGAGCAATAAAGAAACGGGATTTTCCAGTAGATATTACTTGCGATACTCTTGGGTATCCTATGTTGATGATCGCTTTGTCCACTTCCAGTAGTATGGATGGTTCCCCCGGGATTTGTTTATCATTTTCTGTTTGGGGTGTCTGAAACATTACGTTGGTTGTAAATATATCCCCAGACCGAGTGGTTACCACACCATTTTTGGTGATATACCAACGCGGTAGACGCGAGGTATCCTCCCCCTTATTAGGCAATTGGATGATCCACCATCCACCCTGACGGATTTGTTCATCTACCAATGCTGCTTGAAATGCGGCCAATAGTTCAGAATCTGCTGCTTCCAGGTATTCGATCAAGACTTCCTGGTTTCCGCCACAGATCATATCGGTTGATGCGGCATCTTTCCCGGTGAGATGGAATTCTTTGATAAGTGACAGGTGGCTGACGAATATCTCCCTGGCAATCTTGATGGATTGGGCCTCAAGCTGACCACCACCAATCGTTCCCAAAATACTGCCATCCGATTGAATAACCATCC
Source organism: uncultured Chloroflexia bacterium (assembly GCA_963757065.1). GTDB lineage: Bacteria > Chloroflexota > Anaerolineae > Anaerolineales > Anaerolineaceae > PNON01. The sequence continues at coordinate 576,875 of CAVWQC010000007.1, forward strand.
GTGCGCCGGTTGATCGGGGAGTGGATCCATTTTGACTAATTAAGGTGGCAAGTACGATATTTTTCCCTGCTGACAACAGATTTACAATATCTTTAGTAAGGGTATTCATTTACTCTCTCTTCTAAGCATGCATGCTGGTCCTAAGGAATTATCAGGACATTATCCAGGGAACCAGTGATCTTTGTGCTGCCTGTCCAAACCCAGCAAAATTCGCCACCCCGATCCGGATTCGGAATCATCAACCATTTGCCAGTTGGATCAATTCCATAAATTTCTGCTGTCATCCCTTTCAAAAAATATCCGACAATGTTGGGTTCTCTACCTGGTTTTATATGGCAATTAGAATTTTCGATAGGGATTACCTGTGGTTTACCTCCAGGAGCAACTTCTTGTATCACGGATGATTCACCATCTGAAGTGGGTGTGGGGATATTTTCTGCGGTCGGTACTATGGGTACAGGTTCTGTTATTACAGGAGTGGGTATCAAGGGAAGTGTTGGAATGGGAGCTGGAGTGTAAGTTGGTCCCGGTACAGTGGGGGCAATTGTTGCCGTGGGTTCAGTTAGTAGGAATTGAAGTTGGTTCTGGTTGGGGAGTGTTGCAGGCAGATAACAACAATACCAGGCTAAACCCGACGATGGTTAGAATTGACTTAGAAGATATTTTAATAATATTTTTCATTACCCATCTAATTATGCCATAATTACGATGGGCTTATCAATTCAAAATCCAATCTCAATAAAATACGAAATTCTTTATTGATATACCTTACATTTTCAACCGTTTAATAAGGGGGTTAAGAAGAAGAATTATTGACAATAGAACTATGAATTTTACCCAATTATCAAACGTAAAATCCACTTCGAAAATTATTACCTTATGGCAGTTAATTATTCCATTTATTGGATCCATTTTTATTGACAGGATGCTCACTCCCAGATCGCGGAGTAAGTTAACCAGACCAAACAGCGCTTGTTGATCCGGCAGTGTGCCGCTAATACTACTATTATCTTCTCCGGACAACACAGACATCCCTTCAAACCATCCTTCCATATGGGGGCTGATAGATCCTTTGATCGTGATCTCAATATTAATGTTTTGTGTATCTTTTAATTCTGACATATGACCTCAAACCGGAGGGATAAAGCATCCCTCCGGTATTTATTGTGATAGTCCTTAGCTGATTGCGAACGAAGCGATGTACGGTAGAAGGGCAATCAAAGCCAGCCAGGGGCTTCGGCTGCGTTTAATGGTATTGTCCCATTGGAATAAATATACAGCCAAAACAAATGAGATCAAACCGGCTGTTACCAATACAGCAAGGTTGAACAAAGGATCATGGCCAACCGATTGACCCATGGCAAGTCCATTGAAAGCAGCCATGGCGTGTGTGGTAGGTAGTATTTGGGCAACTTTTGCCAGAGACGCAGGCAGTATGGATGTTGGCATCATCAAACCGCCAAGGATCATGGAAGGCAGGAAGATCAATTGAGCCAGCAGAACGGTTGCCCGGGAGTTTGGGGCAATCACACCGATCAACATTCCCAGCCCGGCACAGGCAAAAGCACTGGCAAGCCAGACGACAATGAACCAGATCCAATTGGTGGGTTGGGCTGCATCAAAGAAGATGGGTCCCGCAACTGTTATCACGACTGATATTAATGCCATATGCAAAACGGATGTGAGAGCTGGAATACTGACAATGGAAAACGATGGAACTCCATTGATCTTAAAGCTGCGAAAAATACCACTTTCACGGGAACTGAGGAGGGGGTTGGGTAATCCCAGTAATGTGCCGCTCATGATGGCAACCAGGATCATGGCTGGGGTCATTGTGTCTTTGAAAATCGGGTTAACCTGGGTCATGAGAAGTCCCATCATGACAAAAAAGAATAATGGAAACAGGTAGTTCATCAAGAGCATGGACCGATCGCGTAATCCGGTACGAAATTCATATGTAAGGTGGTGGCCAAAGGCATTCATGGGGATTCTCCTTATTTGGTGGGTTGAATCTTGGTAATTTCCAGGAAGCGTTCTTCGAGGGTCGGGCGCTCAACACGCAGATCAATCAATTTATCGTCCTGGTTACCAATGTATTGAATGATGGCTGTAACCGATGCACCCGGATCAGTGGAATAATAAAGCGCATAGCCATCTTTTACCTGATACTGCTGAACTCCCGGGAAGGGATGGCCATTTGTGGCAAGAATATCTTTCTCTGTATGAACAGAGATACGTGTATAGCCTTCTCCTGCAGCTGTCAATTCCTGGGGTGTACCGATGGCAGCGATCTTACCCTTAAGGAGGATGGCAACACGATCAGCCATTTTTTCCGCTTCTGCCATGTCGTGGGTAGCGAGGATCATGCTGGTGCCTTCCTGTTGTAATTCGTGCATCAGGTCATGTAACTCCACCCTTGAGGCTACGTCCAACCCGGCAGTAGGTTCATCCAGGAAAACGATCTGAGGGCGGTGGGCTACCGCAAGGACAAGAGCAAGCCGGCGCTGCTGTCCAATCGATAGACTGCCATATTGAGCATTCTTCTTGGCACCAAGCTGCAGGCGTTCGATAAGATCGTAACGTGGTGCAGTCTGGTGGTACGCGCAGAAGAACTGCATTGCTTCCTGAACAGTCATATTTGCTGGCAGGGCTGAACTTTGAAGTTGAACTCCTACAAGGCTTGTAAGTTTGCGTTGTTGAGTTTTTGGATCCAATCCCAATACCAGAAGACTACCACCATCCGGGTTTCTTAATCCTTCAAGACTTTCCAGCGTGCTGGTTTTTCCTGAACCGTTTGGCCCAAGCAAACCAAAAATCTCGCCTTTATTGACATCAAAACTGATATCATCCACTGCTACATTAGTTCCGTAGGTCTTTCTGAAATGCTTAACAGATATGATAGCTTCTTCCATTGTTTTATCTCCTTCTTTTCACTTGTGACAATATCATATTCGTCAACCGGATACATTGTCATGTATCTTTTGGTACAAATTGTGGTTGATTTTTTAAGTTTCAACGGTGTATAAGTGTTTATCATTGACACTTTATCCTGGTTTTATTTCATGTTATAATCGCTTCAACAATTCAATAGCCCATTGCGGCACTCTTATCCAGAGAGGTGGAGGGACCGGCCCTTTGATACCTCGACAACCGGAAACAGGTTAACACTTGTTTCGTCGGTGCCAATTCCGGCAGAGAAAATTCTGGGAGATGAGAGGGCAGCCGACTTCACAGTTTGCCCCTCAAATGATGTTAACCGCTGGGCAAACTATTCTTTTTAAGGAGCAACAAATGACTACCACTTTTATGTCTTCGCCAAAGTATCTATTCACATCAGAATCAGTCACTGAAGGTCACCCGGATAAGCTTTGTGATCAGGTCAGTGATGCAGTTCTGGATGCCTGCCTGAGGGAAGATAACTTTAGCCGGGTCGCTTGTGAAACCGCCACAAAGACAGGTTTTGTGATGGTTCTTGGTGAAATTACAACCCACGCAGATATCAATTTTGATACACTCGTTCGGGAAGTTGTCCTCGGGATTGGTTATGATCATACCGATAAAGGATTTGATGGCCATACGTGTGCTGTACAGGTGGCAATTGCAGAGCAAAGCCACGATATTGCATTGGGCGTGGATAATGCGATGGAATCAAAATCTGGTGAAATGACAGACGCATTGATCGAGAAAATAGGTGCAGGCGACCAGGGAATGATGTTCGGTTACGCCTGTACTGAAACTCCAGAATTAATGCCGGCACCCGATTCATTATGCCCATAAACTGACCCGGCAATTATCAATAGCCCGGAAATCAGGTCAATTACCCTGGCTACGCCCGGATGGTAAGAGCCAGGTGACTGTTGAATATGAATATGGGAAACCCAAACGCATTGATACCGTATTGATCTCCACCCAACATTCACCTGATATTTCCCATGCTGATATTTCGGAATCTGTGCGCGAATATATTATTAATGCTGTACTTCCAAATGAACTAGTGGATGATAACCTGAAAGTATATGTTAATCCCACCGGACGTTTCGTTATTGGAGGTCCAATGGGTGATGCAGGTGTTACTGGTCGAAAGATCATCGTTGATACTTATGGTGGCATGGGCCGTCATGGAGGCGGAGCTTTCTCAGGAAAAGACCCCACAAAAGTGGATCGTTCCGGTGCATATGCTGCCCGCTGGGTGGCAAAAAATATTGTTGCTGCCGGATTGGCAGATAGATGTGAAATCCAGGTGGCTTATGCGATCGGGGTTGCTCATCCATTAAGTATTAATGTCGAAACATTTGGCACCGGAAAGATCGATGATGAGAAGATAGCCAAGATCGTTAGTGAGGTCTTTGACCTGCGTCCCGGTGCCATTCTACGTGATCTCAATCTGCGTCGTCCCATCTTCCAGCAAACTGCAGCTTACGGTCACTTTGGCCGGGAAGAAGCTGACTTCACCTGGGAAAAAACGAACAAGGTTGGTGATCTGCGATCTGCAGCCGGATTTTAATCAAACGTAAAGGATAAAGAAAAAATACCCTGCGTAAATCAGGGTATTTTGGTACTTGACATACTGTGTAATATATAGTATAGTATATATAAAGGTATAATATGATAAACGATATAGTAGATAATTCGATATTAGAGTTACGCAGAGGTGTTGTGGTCATGGCAGCCCTCACGATCCTTCGAAAAGAAGGGTATGGGTATTCAGTACTACGGCAGCTTGCTGAGAATGGCCTCGAAGTGGACCAGGGCACCCTTTATCCCCTCCTAAGAAGGCTGGAATCGCAGGGATTACTGCAATCAGCCTGGCGAATCGAGGCCGGTCGCCCAAGACGATATTATCAAACCAGTTCCGCGGGACAAGAAATTCTGCAAAAACTCATTGAAGAGTGGAAACAGATCACCCGGGCTGTTGAAAACATTACTTTATTCAAGCCGGAATAATCTGGCAGAAGGAAAAGAAAAATGAATATGATCGACCAATATATTTTTGAAGTAGGGGAGAATCTCCCCGAAAAATTACGGGCAGACCTGGAAAAAGAGATCCGTTCGCTGATCGAAGATACTCTTGAGGAACGAAGTCGAACTTACAGCAGGGCTATTGATGATGATATGATCGCTGAAGTACTGAAGGAATTTGGTTCTCCCGAAAGAATGGCAGCGTCCTATCAACCGCAAAAATACCTGATCGGCCCGAAACTATATCCGACATTCATCCTGGTTCTTAAGATTGTCAGTTCCATTGTTTTGGTCATGGCTCTGATCGGGCTGGGAGTCGAAGCAGCCCAGGGAAGGAACTCCTATTCATCCATTTTTGAGCTGATTTTGCACAGTGTGGGTACTGTATTCCAATCATTACTGACAGTGCTTGGGAATATCGTTTTTATTTTTGCCATGATTGAACGCTTTGTTCCTCAGGGAATCGAGAATGAAAAAGAGTGGGACCCCAGGTCCATGAAACAAATAGAAGAACCGGACAAGATCAGTCGATTCGAACAGGGTGGATCATTCTCTGGTCTTCCATTGCCATCCTTTTATTCAATTTCTACCCACAACTGCTTAGAGCTGGTTTTTACCAGGACGGACAGTGGTATTTCTATACTTTTTTGTCAGAAGCGTTCTTTAAGTATGTACCTGCATTAACCATTTTATGGGGATTGGAAATCATTCTAAGCATATTTCTTTTCAGGGCAGGAGTTTGGCAAACCGGTACTCGCTGGTTTAAAGTGGTGATCAAAGCGCTCAATATTGTGCTATTGGCAGTGATCATTGCCGGACCGCCTATCTTGAACTTAACATTTGAAGGACTTCCTGAATTAGCAAATGCTTTAAGTGGCTTAAAGGATGTATTTCCATTTGCTTACACAGGATTCCGTACTCTATTGATTGTGGTCCTAGTGATCGAGTGTTTTGAATTGGGAAAAGCCGGATATCGAGCGATCACTGGCAAACAATTCAAACTGAGTAAAAGCTAAATAATTGTCTATATATTATGGTTAGTGGAATGAAATGGCGAGGTTCAATAAATTTATTTATTGAACCTCGCCAATAGTGACATACTTCCCAACAAACGAATTAGGTTACATGACAAATATCCTGAATTAGCAAATATTCACAAAATTAACACATATTTAGGCTGAAATTTATCTATTTTTTAGAAATTTCTAATGAAATTATGTTAATATGAGGATGGTTGATTGCACGATGACTAAGCTCGATTTAGCAAAGAGCTAAATCATTCAAAAGCATAAAACTTGTTCTCCTCCTTAGATAGACATCGGCTGTTGCAGGGCAGCCGATGTCTTCATTTAATAATAAAGTATTAGATCTATTCCTGTCCTAATGCTATTCGGGTAGCCCGAAAAGCGAGGTTGGGTAGTTGATCCATTGGAAAGAATTCTGCTTCGTCTGCGTCGTCATTCGCTTTGACTTCACCAGATATCCACTCAGCACTATAAACCAATACAATATCTGCACCACGAGGATGGTCTCTTCCGGTGACCATTGTAAGCAGTTTACCCACCTTTACTTCAATACCTGTTTCCTCTAAACACTCCCGGGCAGCTGCCTGTGCAGGGTCTTCAAATGCATTTATAAAACCTGCCGGCAATGACCATTCACCTCTTTGTGGATCAAATAACCGGCGGACAAGTAAAACCTTATTGTCTTTATTAACGACGACTGCTGCAGCTACTTTCGGATCAGGAAAATATGCCCATCCACATTTTGGACAAACAGGGTGAATATGACCGTCATGGTAGATCTTACTCTCGAGAGCCGTGCCGCATTGGATGCAGAAATTTGGAGAGAAAGCCATTAATACTTCCTCTTACTGACGAAGAATGCAGCAAGACCTGTTGATATTCCTATGAGAAGGAATGTGGAGCCGGCAATCAATAAGTAATTATTCGATGTTGCATTACCAGGGATTTCACCCGTTTTTTCACTGGTTTGAACCGGATTCATGGGAGATGGATTTATGCCCAGAATTGGGCCGCTACCAGTGATAGCCGGAAGCTGAACAGAATCAGTGGTCGCTGGAGCTTGGACACTTCGCTGTGTATCGGGTGCTGGTTCTGTTGGCTGAAGTAAATCTGCTTGCTGGGTTGGAACAGGAGCAGGGACAGGAGGAGCCTCAGGTGCAGCCAAAGCAAACTCCTCAGGAGTTGGCGTAGGTGATGTATTTTCTGCTGATGCATCCGGTTGAGGTGCTTCAGGAGGAACCTGTGGATTTACAACACTCATGGTTTCAGGAGCACCGCCACCAACGCCTTTTCCATAACCCAGGTCTGCCGCTCCACCACCGCCGCCGCCCATTCCATATCCAGGGCTGCCCCAGGTAATGATCATTGGTTGTTCAACAGCAACACCTTTTTCAGCCATCGGGGCAGCGGCCAACATGGTATTTGGGTTGACGACCGGACTTTGCACCAAGAATGAAATTGCGAAAATCAAAATGGAAAATGCCCCAGCTAAAGCAGATGAAAAACGTAATATTGGGAAAGCGATCACTTGCCTGCGAAGACTGGAAGCGGTTTGTTTACTAATGAAAAAATTATGGGGAGCACGTCTTTTGTGTGATTGCTGCAGCAACATTTTTGTTGCCTGCAACAATGATAAGGAAGCACGCAGATTCCCATCTTTCTCAAGCATTTGTTCGAAGGCAAATTTTTCTTCAATAGAAAGACGGTTATCAATATAATCCGATAACCATTCATTCTCATTGTATTGTCTTTTAATATCCATTATCTGCCCTCCTTTTCAAGACGGTAACTGGAGGGTAAAAGTTCCTCGAAACCTTGCAGACAATCTCTCATCTTTACCCTGGCACGGGCAAGACGACTCTTTATTGTTCCTAATGGTGATTTTAAGGCAGTAGCGACTTCTTCATAATCCAACCCTTCCACATCGACAAGCACAATGACTGTTAGAAAGTCAGGCAATAGTGTTTTCAGACAATGTTGTATCGCTTGATCGACCTCAGCCTCATCCAATAAATCCTCAGGAGATGGATCGGTCGAAGCGAGCCAGGCTGGAGACTCTATCTCTTCTTCGTTATCATTTACAGGTTCCAAAGGTATGGTGGGTCGCCGGTGTTGTCGGCGAAGTTCATCATAACAGGCATTGGTAACCATTCGAAGCACCCAGGCTTTGAATGATCCCCCACGATAGGTATTCAAGTGTTTATATGCGGAAAAAAAAGATTCCTGTGTGCACTCTTCAGCTTTCGCCTCATCACCGAGCATGCGATAAGCAACATTGTATGCCAGATCTTGATAAGCTAAAACCAATCGGTTGAATGCATCCAAGTCACCCCTTAAAGCATCCTTTACAAGATTTTGTTCGTCCATATGCTCCAATATTTTGTTGTGAACACAATTTGGTAAATTATACAACGATGGTACGAAATAATTCCAATAAGATATGACATTTGTCGGCTAATTTTCAGGAGGAGGAGTTACCCTAAATCAGTTATTAATCGCCTATAATAACTTGAGTAAGCCGACCGATGCATAAATATACTTTGCTGACCTCAAGTTAAAGGTGGTATGGATCTATCAATAGTCCTTATAATTCTACAACTAATTTTTATGGAAGGTATTCTATCTGTCGATAATGCTGCAGTTCTGGGAGCAATGGTGGTTCATTTACCAGACGACAGACCTGTCTCCTGGCCGACCTCTCTACGGAAAATCGGCTGGAAGCTCCATAAATTTTTAGGAAATCAACGTACTGCAGCATTAAGAGTAGGCTTATTAGGTGCATACCTCGGCCGAGGATTAATGCTCTTTATTGCCAACTTCGTTATCAATAATCCATGGTTGAAGCTGGTTGGTGCAATTTATCTGATCAAGCTTGCATGTGATAACCTCGGGAAACCAGCTGCAGGCAAAACTGAAGAAGAAGCACATGTTCATCACCTCGAAGGATCGAATTTCTGGAGCATAGTCTTAACGATCGAAGTCACCGACCTTGTGTTCAGCCTGGATAATGTAGTCGTTGCTGTTACTCTGTCTGATCAATTGTGGGTGATCCTGTTAGGCGTAGGTATTGGAATTATCATGATGCGATTTGCAGCCGGATTATTTAGTTACGCCATCGAGAGAGAGCCCATATTAAAAAATGCTGCATATATACTGGTATTCAATATCGGTATTGAACTGTTAGCCTCAGAAATATACCATATTGAATTGGAGGGATACCTCCGTTTTGGAATATCGGCCGCTACGATAATATTTGCCATCATATATTCGCATTCGAAATCCTTAAAAGCATTACGACCGGCGCTTAAATGGATCGCTGAAGGGATGGCGAATTTTAATACGATCCTGGATTGGGTTCTGAAACCTGTTGTTGTCATCATTAAATTGTTTACCAGCCTGATTTCGAAGTTATTCCCGCAAAAGAGAGTATCATGGGGTGGTCCAGAGGAAGGGCCTGATGATTTCTAATTAAAAAAAAAGCCAGGTTCAATTTCGAACCCGGTTTTTTTTATATTTACCGCTTTACTTCAAAACGCTATTTCTTCATTATTTTGTACATGCCGGTACCGCAGACTTTGCAGGTCCCTTTCAATGCAGGTCGACCATTCTTCATAGTCACCTTTGTGACATTGATCATCTCTCTTTTTGTTTTACACTTTACACAATATCCTTCTTCAGCCATATTATCCTCCACTAGATAGGTTTTACTACAATAGTATTATACATGTTTTGGTAAAAAGCAACAGCCAATTATATAAACTATGAAGGAATTTTTATTAAGGACTGGGAAAACACCAGATTAAAGGCAATTTGGCATATTAGTTTGGGAGTAAAATCACTGTCACAGATTGGATTAAGACCGTATTATATATTGAGAAATACCTTCTCCCCTCTTTTTTAGATTGGTTCCAGCAATATGCTGAACTGATAAGAAGACCCTCAGAGCCTACAGTGATCATTGAAGCTGCTCTGAGGGTCTTTTTATGTACTCTTTCGACAAAACTCAAAAACTGTGTAATAATGTGTTAAGTATAAAGGAGACAATCGAATGAAAAACCAGATTGGAAAAATCACTTACTCGATCATTATTGTGCTCATGCTGGCAGCTTGCGTACCAGCAGCTGCACCCAAAGCCTCTCCACAACCCGAATCCACCATTGATATCGATGCGATATATACAGCTGCTGTGCAAACCTATGAAGTGGAATCAACTCGTAAAGCGAATTTGATGCCGACGGCAACAGAGTTGATTTTACCCACAGAAACACCTGAACCAGCTACAAACACTCCTATTGCTACAGTTGCGGGAGGCACTCCGGTAATCACCCCAACCTTGTGGATACCTGTGAGCGGTTCGACATATCCCACTATAACCGCCAGGCTGGACACAAATTGCCGCCTGGGACCGGATACTGCATTTGATGTGGTAGGTGCTCTGCGGGTTGGAGAAACCTCAGAAGTCTATGGAAAGTTAAAAGGTGGCGGTTGGTGGTTGATCAAAAATATCACCCACCCGGATGATCCTAAACTCTGTTGGGTTTGGGCAGAAACCACAAATGTCACTGGTGACACGGGTATGGTTCCAGACATCCTGCCTCCCCAAACTCCAAGTGAGGTTAATGCAATAGTAAATGTAACTTTGGGTGTTGTACCTGCGGCTTCGCTGGTGTGTCCGACTACATTCGTTTTTACTGGTTCTGTCACTTCTGATAGGGCTGTAACATTAACCTACCAATTTGTAATGAATAATGGAGAGGTCAGGCAAAGCGGAAGACTCTTTTTCACTGATGATGGAACTCAGACGGTATCGCTATCGGAGAAATTTAATGCTGATATAGATGGGTGGGTTCAATTAGTAATTACTGACCCACGAAAGCATCATTCCGGAAAAATCGACTTTAGTCTCGATTGTCCGTAAGGATAATTAATAATCGAAAGACCTGACTCTAGAATAAGAGCCAGGTCTTTTTAATTAATTCAATCTATTCCAGGAAAATTTATTATTTTGATTCCATTGAATAGCAGAATTTACTATGATTTTTGATTTACATCTTGTAAAATTTAATTAATTGACCATAATAAAAATATAGAAGTGCTCAGAGCGTAATATCAAAAGTGTTTGTGAGAGGGACGTAATATGAAACCAATAATTAGTATCAGCTCAGTAATATTAATATTTACACTGTTGATCACTGGCTGTGCATTAATACCACAGGGACAACCAATTCCTACGGTCGATTTCGCATTGGAATCTACCCACGCGATGGAGACAATGAGTTTCACCCTAACCTTGCAAGCATTGAATCAATTACTGGATCGCCCGACCAGTACAACCCAGCCAACGGTCGAACCACCAACAGCAACTATCGAACCGTCAGCAACGATCGAAGCTCCCGTAATTATTCCACCAGAGGTTGTGATGATTCCTGAGGTTATTAGTACTGAAACACCCGCACCGACAGAAACACCCACAACACCAATGCTCCACGTTACAGAAAGTACGAACTGCCGGGCAGGGCCGAGCCCCATGTATGGAGTGGAAGGCTATATAACCACTGATATGAATCTACCAGTCAGGGGAATAAATGTAGGGCATTCCTGGTGGTTTGTGGATAATCCAACATATCCGGGGTACCATTGTTGGGTTTGGAAATGGACTGCGGTTGTTGAAGGCGACACTTCGGCAATCCCTGTTTACTTTGACCCCTGGACCCCAACCCCCGGAGCAGCAAATGTCTCTACAGATATTACTGCCTGGACCGGTTCCCAGAGAGGAAGATGCCCGATCAAAGTAACCTTTGTGGGGGTTATTCGATCCGATCAAGGTGGACAGTTTAGGTACCAATGGCTTAGGAAGAATAGAGTTATTGATAAAGGTTGGGTCACGATTGCAGCAGATGGATCTGCTGTTGTTTCGACATCCTTTTATGTGTATTCGACCAGTAATGGTTCAGTTCAGTTACGGGTCATCTATCCGACCAGAATCTTTTCTACCCGAGAAATATATTCTGTAATTTGTGGGAGGTGAGGATATTTCTCATCCTGTAAACAACCGGGGTTAGTAAAAATTCCCGGTTGTTTGTTTTAACTATTAATTTGTAAATATTACATTAATTAGTTATATTGTTGGTAGACAATCTGATTAGTGATTGGAGAGACTTATGTCTACTCACAAAATTTACCGAACATCATTTTTCGTGATACTCATATTTCTAATTGCTTCTTGTAATTTCCCTGGTACGACTGGACCTCAAACTGGTCTGGACCAGAACCAGATTTTTACTGCTGCAGCGAAAACCATTCAAACGACATTAACCATGGGTGCCCTGGCTGAGAGCTTTAACCAAACCTTGGTTGCTACTTCTCTACCTACAGACAGCAATACTCCTACTGCATCACAAACAGTTGTTCCACCATCTGATACCCCGATTATTTTCCCGACAGATACACTCGCCCCAAGCAATACCCCCATTCCGTTGATTACACTTACCCCATCAGAACCAACGATCCACGCTACTGTAAATACAAATTGTCGGTTAGGACCTGGTTCCATCTATGATGTGGCAGGTTTTTTAATGGTTGGCGATTATGCGAAAGTATTTGGACGAAATTCTAACAGTACCTGGTGGTATATCCAAAATCCGGATAATTTAGCGAAGTACTGCTGGGTATGGAATCAATCCACCATAGTGGAAGGGAATATTTCGATAATCCCAGTTGTTACTCCCGTGGCAACAGTAACCCCATCCGTAGCAGAAATCACATTATCCTCAAGCGCAGCTCCAAAGAACTATACTGGACCTTGTCCGGTCAATATTGTCTTGACAGGAAAGATAAAAGTATCATTACCTGTGAAAGTAAAATACAATTGGGCAGCCAATTTTAGTTATCCTTTTGTCGCGCAAGATTTTACTTTTGATGTAGCAGGATCACAAACATTTACTCAAACGATTGCGATCAGCTCAACAACAGCCGGGTATGTTCGGTTTAGGGTTTATTCACCATACGAAGTTAAGGCTGATCGGATAGATCTTGTGATCAATTGTGTGCCTTAATCAACAACTCCCGGATATTTCCGGGAGTTGTTAATGTTTTATGATTTCCGCTCGACCTTTTTTTCTCTTTTCTTTATCCTGATACATTTGGTAATCGGCTGTTTTTAAAACTTCTGATAGTAAGTCTCCAATTTCAGCGGTAGCAACACCTATGGATAACTCCAGGTTTTTTAATTTTGGATTGGTTTTATTCCCGAGCGCTAACATTCCCTGCAACCTCTGAACTAAATTTGCGGCAGCAATTTTATCAGTGTTGGGTATGATGACTGCAAATTCATCCCCACCAATCCGGGCGATAATATCTTCAGGGCGAAATGTCAACTTTAACACCAGGGCAGTTCTTTTAATTAATAGATCTCCCGCAGAATGTCCTTCAGTATCATTTGTTAATTTCAAATTATCAACATCCACCATCAGAATACTGATTGGATATTGTCGGCTATCTTGTAATCTACCAAGCTCTGTTTCAAAAAAACTTCTAGAAAATAATTCGGTTAGACTGTCATGTGTGCTCAAATAGGTTAACTTATCTTCTGAGAGCTTACGGTCGGTAATATCGGTGATTGCGATAATTACCCTTTCAAAAGATTTTTCATACCCCGGAACAACCATGAAATTCAAGTTATGGTAGCGTATTACTCCATCTCGTACATCATTCGCTGCCTCAACCTCAAAATGTGTCTTTCCTTCGGATATTGCAACAATTTCCTCAATAAACAAATCAGTAGGTTTGAGATTAAAATTAAGGTTATTGACTGTGCTGAGTTCATCAAATGAATTCTTTTTCATCAACGTCAATGTTGTCTGATTGACGTGTATTACCTTAAGAAGACTTAATAATCGGCTTACTTCCTTGGGATTCGCCTTTAAGAATTCGCGAATTGATATATTCCTCTTCTTTTTCAAAGTATTGATTCTCTTCTTGACAAGAGAAAAATCTTCCTCCCACAATGAAATGGGTGAATGATCAAATAGCTCCTGATACCGCGCTTTACTGCTGGAAAGTTCTTCTTCAATTAATTTACGGTTGGTAATATCGTACATTACACCGTGCCATACACCCAGTGAATCTTCCCCTTTCATAAATGACATTTGATCTTCTATCCAAATGATATCGCCGCTTTTGGTTATTAATCGATATTCTTCACGAAAATCTTTATTTGTCTTTAGACTTATCTTTTCCTGACTCATTACCCTTTTTTTATCATCAGGGTGAATGATCTTTGACCATAGCGAATTTGATGCCAGCCATTCATCTGTTGAATACCCAGTTAATTGTTCAATCTGAGGACTGATGTAAGTGATCTGACCCTGGTTATTGGGAGTTTCAATATACACAACTGCAGCAATTTGCTCTGCCAGCAAGCGATATCGGTGTTCTGTTTGTTGAAGCTTCTTTTCACTATACAACCTGGAAATGGTCGTCATGATCATTTCTCCCACCAGGTTGAGGAACTGCTCATCTTCAGAGGTCCATAATTTTTCCTGTGCAACCGTCTCAATAATTATGAATGCTTTTACTCCGCTTGTACTTGTGTATATCGGCATTTCGAGCATCGAAACGATACCATTTTTTAGCCAGAATTCAATTTCAGCAGTTGCTTGTGCTGGAAGGTCAGTCACTCTGGAAGCTTTTATGGTTTCATTATTTTCTATGATGCCTTTTAACCATGGATAAGGACTTCCAATTGGGTGATGAAATAATTAAATCACGATTTGGAACTCCATAATTTTTCCATTGGACAAGTAAATCAGCAGTTGATGTATATTCATTTATGGTGGTAAAAGAACAACGATCCACATGCATGAAGGAACCAATGTTGTCAAATATGGAGATTAGGTCACTTTCGTAAGTTTCTGGATGGAAATGGTTTAAACCAGCCGCAATAGTGGTTATTATCGTTTCCATGGTTAATTGATGTTGTAAAGACTCCTCTGCCCGCTTTCGATTTGTTATTTCCCTTGAAATTCCTGTTAATCCCACAACACTTCGCTTATCATCAAAAATAGGCATTTTAATGGTCTCATACCAGGTGGAGTACCCGGTTATGTTAGGCACTTCTTCTTCGATAACTTTAGGCCTTCCGAGGGTGATCACTTCCTGGTCGTCTTTTAAGAACCTATCTGCCAGTTCAGGAGGAAAAAGGGAAGTTGTGGTTTTTCCTAGAATATCTTCCCGGTTGTAATCATATGTTGTGCAAAAAACATCATTCACTGCAATAAATCGATCATGATCATCCTTTAGCCAGGCCAGGTCAGGAATATTGTTTAATATGGCTTTTAACCTCTCCTCGCTATCTACCAAAGCAGTCTCGATGATCTTTCGGGCAGTAATGTCCCGAGCGATACCTGTAGTACCAATAACAGTATTATTTTTTAGGATAGGGGTATTTACAACTTCCAGCCAAACAGACTCATTATTATTTTTGATCAATTCGTATTCAAATCGGGCTGGCAGCTTATTCTCAATGACATAGTGATCCAGACTGCTAAAATTATGTTCCGGATTTGAACCCCAAATTTCCTCATCTGTTTTATTATAAAATGCGCTTGGCTCGAGATTATATAAATCGCATTCTGCCTGATTAACGGCCAAATATTTACCATCAAGGCTTTTTAACCAGGCGGGATCTGGAATATTATTGATGAATGAGTTTAGTAGCATTTCGCTGCTTGATAGGATTTGCTCAGATTCTTTCATATCAGTGATATCAAAAATCGCTCCCAGGGCTCCAACCTCCTCCTCTGTTTTATCACCATATGGGGATAAATTGCATTGCACCCATATCACGTGCTGATCTTTATGAATCAGTCTGAATTGTAACGAAATGATTTTTCTTTTATTAATTACCTGCCTTATTTGTTCATTGAATTTGTCATAATCATCAGGGTGGACGATCGACTTGAAGGAATCTAATTCCATGCTTTCTTCATTCGTATAACCTGTAATAAAAGACCATTTTTCATTGGAATAATTCAGTCTTCTTTTATTATTTATTTGAATTATTCCAGCAGGGGTGGTATACGTGACTGCTCGAAATTTACGTTCACCAACCTCTAGTTTGGTAATTATTCTTTTATGTTCAGATATAAAATGGCTGGTTACTAAAGTGACAAGAACCTGAATAAACAGGAACATCTGCATATTTAGGATGTTGACCATTGTGGATAATTCATTTTTTATGGCAATAATTATTCCGGAAGTGATCATTAATACGCCCAGAATCGTGCCAAAACGGTTGAATCTTAGTGCCAACCAGATAAGGGGTATGAAAAATAGATAGTATGAATTCAGAGTTTTAAACCCAGGTACCTGAAATACTATGAAAATGATTAATACAAGGATTATCAGAACAAGGCTAAATTCAAATACTTTAGGCCATGAAAACCGTTTGGAATTAAAAAAGCTCCGAAAAGAAATACTTCTTTGTTTTCCTGGATAGTTTATCGCCTTATCAATTTGATTTAATATCATCATCGCGATTGGATAGATCAACAACAATCCAATGATGGTCTGAAGGAAATAGTACAAACCGAAGGACCAAAAAATATTTTGCGGTAACCCGATCTCTAAGTTCAGATGCCCATACTTGAATACCACTGATCAAACACGAGACTATAGTTGATATTAGTAAGAATGAATTCAGATGGTGGGTCGAAGATAAATAAATATCTGTTTTCAGATAGGTGAGAAAATACTTCGGTGGAATTGTGAGAACGAAGGAGATTAATAAGAGCTGGATAATCGCCAGTCCACCCAAGTTTAATGTACCTTGAAGGAAGTGACTAAATAAGCTGGTTAAGAAAACAGAAAGAAATCCTACCCATCCAAACAAGATACCCAATAGAATGGCGACCCCGGCAGCGGGATACCAGACCTGGAATTGCGAGGTGCTTAATGCAAAGGGAAGGTAATCAGCGACCAAATAACCAATAATGAGAAAAATCAATAAACCAAAATACCAACGAATATGTTTCGTTGAATAATTATAGAAATAATTTTGCCTGACCTTTTGATCTTGCATTTTTTCCTGTTATTCCCCAGGGATAACAAAGATTTAATATTATATCATTTGACAAAGATGGGTTAGCTCAATCAACCTTACAGGGAATGTACAGACTATAGAATAAAACCCTGAAGTACCCAAATATCGATATCTTGACCACGAATGCTTGCTTTCGGTTTTATATTATGGTAAGATTTCTTAACAGCGTTTAACGAGGGAATCCCTCCGGGGCGCTGTTTGTGTTCATAGTAACCCATCGGGGTATCAGTATCATATCGTAGATCAATATAAATAAGGGAAAAAGGCATGACTATCACATTCCTTACACGTGAAGGTTTTGAAAAATTGCAGGAAGAATTAGACCACCTGCGGACTGTTCGCCGACAGGAAATAGCGAACCGTCTCCATGAAGCTATGGAAGGTGGCGAATTGATAGAGAATGCAGAATATGAAGATGCAAAAAATGAGCAGGCATTTGTTGAAGGAAAAATTAAAGAAATAGAAATCCTGCTTGCCACTGCACGTGTGATCAGTGAAGATGAAAAAAGCGAAACAATTCAGGTTGGAACAACTGTCACGATAAAAGAGGAAGGCAGCAACGAGGAAACATACACGATTGTCGGAGCTGCAGAAGCCAACCCAAGGGCTGGTAAGATTTCCAACGAATCTCCATTAGGAAAGGCATTGCTAAGCCGGAAAGCCGGTGAAAAGGCAAAAGTTGATGCACCAGCGGGCTCTTTTGAAGTTCAAATAATCAAAATTGGATAAAATAAATTCACGAACTTCTGCCAGTCCGATAAAAGAATATAAACCGGCTGGCAGATTTTATTTAACAAGGCATTATGATGATGCTACAATAAATTTGGCGAGTATTTATAAAATAAGGTAAGTGACATATGCTGGATCAAGATAAAAGTGTTCTAGAAAAGAATCGGATTGAAAAAATCCAAAGACTACAGGCTGCCGGAATTGAGGTATATCCGACCAGAGCTTCGGTCACTCATACAAGTGTGGATGCAATCAATGAATTTGAAGAAAACGAAAAAAATACTACTCAAGTGACTGAACCTGAGAAAGCAGTCGTAATAATTGCAGGTAGACTTCGTTCCATGCGATTAATGGGGAAGATCATTTTTGCTCATTTAGAAGATGGATATGGCCGGATTCAACTATTTTTCAGGATAAATGACCTGGGCCAGGAAAAAATGGATCTTTTTGCCAGGGAATTCGATTTAGGCGATTTTATTCAAGCCAAAGGTCAATTATTCCGCACCAAAACCGGCGAAATTACACTTCGAGTCGAAGATTTTCAAATACTGGCTAAAAGCATTACCCCTCTTCCAGCCGCAAAAGACGAGATCGTGGATGGCGAAGTTATCAAACATGCCACATTGAATGATCCTGAAGTTCGGTATAGACAACGTTATGCTGATCTCGCTGTAAATCCGGAAGTGCGGCAAATCTTTAGAACCAGATCAGCAACCATTAAAGCCCTGCGTCAATTCTTAGATGACCGAAATTTTATTGAGGTCGAAACACCAATTTTGCAGCCGATATACGGTGGAGCTGCAGCCAGGCCTTTTGTAACCCACCATAATCAACTGAAGCAAGATCTTTTCTTGCGGATTTCATTCGAACTATATTTAAAAAGGCTGCTGGTGGGTGGATTCGAGCGTGTTTATGAAATCGGACGAGATTTTAGAAATGAGGGAGTTTCTTATAAGCATAACCCTGAATTTACCCAGTTGGAATACTATCAGGCATATGCTGACTATTTAAAAATTATGGATCAAACCGAGCAGATGGTTGCATATACTGCTCAAAATGTTCTTGGAACGATGATAGTGACATTCAATGACCATGAAATCGACCTGACTCCGCCCTGGAAGAGAATAGAATTGCGGCAAGGTATTTTGGATGCCACCGGGATTGATATTGCAATATTTAAAGATGCAGCCAGTTTGAAAGAATCCATGCAATCAAAAGGGCTGAAATTCAATCCAAAGGCGAATTGGGGAAAACTGATAGATGGAATGATCGGAGATTTTCTGGAGCCCAATTTTATTCAACCGACATTTCTTTATAACTACCCTCGTGATATTTCCCCGCTGGCGAAAAGCATACCGGGTGATCCCCAAACCGTGGAACGTTTTGAAGGATTTGTAGGGGGCATGGAATTATGCAATGCATTCACTGAATTGAATGATCCAATAGACCAGGAATCTCGTTTTCTGGAAATGGCTCGGGAATATACTGCTGACGACGAGGAAAGCAATCCCCTGGATGAAGATTACCTGCGAGCAATGTCTTATGGAATGCCGCCAAACGGGGGATTTGGGATGGGGGTTGACCGATTAGTTATGCTTTTGACTGGTAATCATTCCATTCGTGAAGTGATCTTGTTCCCGCATCTAAGAAATCGGGACGATGATTAAATAAATAGGTAAAAATAAAAAGGCTGCATCTAATATTTAGATGCAGCCTTTTTTATAATTCCATTACTCAGTTGTTTATCAGTTCATAAACAACGTTGACGTCAACAGTGATGGTCATATTTCCGGAAGAAACAGGAACATTACTGTTATTGACCATACCACCACCTCCACCACCTAAACCGGTGCCATAGTAAGGGTTATTTATATTGTTGGTTACAACAGTTACTGATATCACTTTTCCAGGTTTTCCTCCTGCCAATGCTGCAAGTTGTTGAGCTTGTTGCTCGGCATTTTGCATAGCTTTCCCCCGGGCTTCGTCCTGGAGGGCGGATTTATCCACAATGTCAAAACTCATCCCATAGACATTATTTGCACCTGCACGAATTGCATCGCCGAGCATCTTGCTTAGGTCACTTAAATTCCGTACCGTCACAAGGACTGTATTATCCACGATGATCTTGGAAGCATCGCTGGATACCCCGGAATATGGTGCCTGCAAATAAATACTAAAGTTGCTGGTCTGGATGTCCTTATCCTCAACCCCATATCCCCTCAAGGAATCTTTTACGCTGCGGGTAAGGTCATTGTTTTGTTCCACTGCAGTGACAGAATCAAAATCTTCTGTATGGACACCAATATTTAGATATCCGATATCAGGAGTTGCCATGACCACTCCACTACCGGTAACATTGATCGTATGTTTTTCTTCAATAGGGACTTGGACTTGAGATATTATGCTACCCGATTTTTGAGGTAAAAGCCCGCAACCTGAAGTGATAACCAGGATTAATAGCATGGTAATTACTGCTTTTGATATTTTCATATAATCTCCTTTTTACCTATTATACAATCGGTATTTTTTTATCTGCAGATTTCTTCCCACCTGACATTCAAAAGGCATTTTGTTTTTGTATAAAATATATAATCTCATGCTAAACTAATACTGGAAGAAACTTGATGGAACTAAATTATCTTCAGTCAAAAATTCAAAACCCGCGAATTCAACCAGATCTGGTTGCAAGACCACATTTGATTGAGGTAATTGAAAAAGGGTTATGGCGGAAACTAACCATTGTATGTGCTCCACCCGGGTTCGGAAAATCCACCCTGATTGCTGAATGGTCACTTAAGGCAAAGTATCCAATTTGCTGGTTTCAGGTGGATGCGCAGGACAATTTGCTGGATAATTTCTTGATTTATCTATGCAATTCAATTCGGCAAGTAAAGCCGGATTTTTGCGAAGAAGTCAATCAGATGATCAAACTCACACCACGTCCATCATCTGATTATTATGCAAATGAATTTTTAAAGGAATTGGAGAAGTTTCCATCAAAAGTATGCATCGTCCTGGATGATTATCACCTTATCAATAACCTGGAAATTCATCAATTTACTCGAAAAGTATTGGAATACCTGCCAAAAAACATTCATTTCATCATCTCAACCAGAGAAGACCCTCCTTTTCCCCTTTCCAAATATAGAGCAAAAAATGAAATTACTGAGATAAGGACAGGTGATCTTAGATTTAATCTGCAAGAAACTCAAATACTATTAAATAGTATTTCGCAAACCGGCCTTTCTGAAAGCGATCTTGAGGTATTATTCCAAAAAACCGAGGGATGGGCAGCTGGAATCCAGCTTGCCGGTTTGTCTCTGTTGGAAACTTCTGATACTGCAAAATTCATTCGCGATTTTGAGGGTTCCAACAGGTTTATTTTGGATTATCTTGTTGAGGATGTCGTAAATCAACAACCGGTGGATATTAGGAATTTTCTCTTAAAAACGTCGATATTGGATCGTTTCTCTGCAGCTATTTGTAACAAAGTAACAAATATTGAAGATTCACAAAGGCTTCTAAATATTATCGAAACCTCCAATTTGTTCCTTGTCCCATTGGACGACAACCGGATTTGGTACCGATATCACAACTTGTTTTCGGATCTACTCAGGTACAGATTAAAGCAGGAGATTTCCTCCGAGGAACTTAAAACCCTCCACGATACAGCAGCCAAATGGTTCGAAGCCAACCAATTATGGCCTGAAGCTGTTCATCATTATAACCAGGCTGATAAACCCGAAGATTGCACTAGGACAGCGATCATCTATGCATCCGGGTTATTGGAAGATGGGAATGCTGCTCGAGCGATCGATTGGATGGATGCGTTACCCGAAAATATCTTATTCGGATCATTAAGCCTGCTGATGATCTACTGTTTTTCGCTTGTCGCCGCCAGTAAGGGGACCTTGTTAATCAAGTATTACCCCCAGCTCGAAAAATTGATCACCGACCTTCGTGAATACTTACCTCAAGAACAATATGGTGAATTATATGCAAAGCTGGATGTGATAAAAGGCATGTATTTTTCTTCGATAGGGGATAACCTCCATGCAATTCAAAAATTTGAAGAATCAATTGTCTATCAACAACAGGAAGATGCTTTGAAAATTGGCACCTTGATAGGAATGGCAGTCGCATACCAATCACTTGGCGAGGTTGTGAAGGCTGAACAAATTTTTGCTGAAGCTGTCGTTCTATCAAGAAAGAATTCGGTAACAATGATGGAAATAAGCTCAATGGCGAATCAATCCGGAATGCAGATCAGGATGGGCCAACTCCATAAAGCAGAAAAATTGCTATTGCAAACCATTGAAATTTCCAATGCTGAAAAAAACAACCGAAATCCAATTATTGCTGAGGCTTACCTTGAATTGGCGGGTATTTATTACTCCTGGCATCAATTAGCAGAATCGCGCAAATTTCACTCTGAATCATATGATTGGTTAATCAAGTGGGGAAATCTGGATTCGATGCTGGCTTATCTTTACCAGGGCTTTCGATTATCCATTTTAGATGGATTTGAAAATCCAAAGGATTACTTTCATAAAGCAAAAGAATTATCCGAAATAGGTCACCTAAACCCTGGAACAATATTAATCGCAAAGATGATCCTTTTGGATGCTGCAATTCTGGAAAAAAACTTACATTCTGATCACGCATCAGGTCCAGGAAATCTTACAACTATCAGAGAATCTGAAGGATTCTTCTTATACTGAACTATTAATGACAGCCATCGAAGCCAGTATTTTTTTCAAATTATCACCGGTTGATGAATTAATTCTCCTTCTTGAAAAAATTATAAATATTACGAAAGCGAACTCAAGAATTAATGAGTATATTCGCGCACAACTGCTAAAGACAATTGGTTTATTGCGATTGGGATCACAAGAAACAGCACTTGAAAGTATTTCAAAGGCAGTAGATGCTGCTTATCAAGAGCACAACATAATATGCTTCATACTTTACGGATCCGAGATAAAAGATCTTCTCGCTATTATAAAAACGAAATATTCCGGAAAAAGACAAGAAGAATTCATTGATAATGTAATAAATAATATATCTGTTAATTCGGATTTACCACCAGGTACGAAATCACACAAAATACCAATAAATGGTCTCGATAAGATATTATCTGATAGAGAAATTGAAGTATTAGCTTATCTGGCATCAGGATTATCCACCGGGTCAATTGCAGAGCGATTGTTTCTTTCGCCGGGCACAATTAAGCGGCACCTGCATAATATTTTTGAAAAATTGAATGTATCATCTCGTACCGAAGCGATAAAAATTTCTCGTGATCTAGGCATAATTTAAGCTTGTTTCCTCAAAAAAATCCCCGCATTTGCGGGGATTTTCATACTGCACAAGAAGCTTGTGGTTAATTTTACTCTATTGTGCGTGTATTATTGCGCTGGTGCAGCCAGCCATTTCTTTTCAAGCTCAGGGATCAACCCTTTAGCTTTGACAGCCGTAAGTCCTTTATTGAGCAAGCCCAACAATTCGGTGTTTGTTTTACACACTGCGATGCCATATTGTTCTGATGTGAACACATCACCAATGGTCATCAGTTTATCAGAATTTACACCGACAAAGGAAACAGCAGTAGGATAATCAGCCACAACTGCATCCACCTGTTTGTTTATGAGGTCTTGAAACGCAAGATCAACTGAGTCATATGTTTTAACTTCAGCACCTTCGATCTTTTCAGATTCAATCGCACCAGTTGTCCCGATCTGAACACCTATCTTTTTTCCTACCAGGTCGGCAACGCCTTTAATATCAGTTGTCTCTTTATTTATTGAAACGACCTGTCCTGCCGCAAGGTATGGATCCGAAAAGTTGAATGCTAACGCGCGTTCTTCGGTAATTGTCATTGCGGAAATCGCTCCGTCATACTGACATTGAGCCATTCCGGTTAACAAGGCATCCCAACCGACATTTACGATCTCAAATTGAAAACCAGCCTCTGCAGCAATAGCTGTGAGTAAGTCAACATCAAAACCCTCAATGGCCTTTGTGGATTCATTAACTGATTCAAATGGAGGCCATGTAGCATCAGAGGCGATCCGATATACCGTGGCGGGAGCAGCTGTCGGTTCGACTGGGACAGCAGTGGGGGCAGGTGTATTTACCACTGCGGGTGCGCAAGCACCCAGAACCAAAACGGCGGCCATTAGAATAAATACAAATTTGGCTAAACTTGTTGTTTTCATCTCTTTTCCTCTTTTAATTAGTTTTTATTTTTATACAAATATTTTCAGGGCTGATCATTTCTTTCTTCCAGGCTCCTCCTTATTTGTTCGTTATCAGCAAAAATAAAAAGAGGTCTTCCTAAAAATTCCTTCTTGGAAGACCTCATCTGCTTACTCTTGGCTGAATTTAACTGCCTTTAAGCACAAATGACCTTTTCCAGAAGGAAAGGTTATTCTGACGCTTAGGATGGTTCTGTAAGGCAATATTATTCTTTATCATGTATAAATGCCAATTTTACTCACCTATTTATATATGTCAAGGAAATTGGTAGAAATTGGTCGGGAAGGATAAATTACTGAGTATGGTTTGATAGGTTCAAATTTGAAAAAGATGAGTGAAAATTGTTCGTAATAACTTGCTCCGAAAACATCTTCAGGCTAGAATCAGAGGATGAAATTCGATATTTTTACCATCCTGCCTGAAGTCTTTACCCCATATATAAATTCCAGCATTCTTGCCAAAGCCAACCAAAAGAAATTGATAGAAATATGCATTCATGATATCCGTAGTTTCACCACAGATAAGCATCATGTTACAGATGATACTCCTTATGGCGGCGGTGGGGGTATGGTGATGAAGCCTGAACCGATCTTTACCGCGGTTGAGACAATTTTAGGTAGCCCACCCGGATGCCCGGTTATATTGTTATCTCCTCAGGGAAAAGTGCTTGATCAGGAAATGGCTTACAAATTGGTAGAACAGGATCATATTGCCTTAATATGCGGCCGCTATGAAGGGTTTGATGAACGCATCAGGGAGCATTTAGTTACTGAAGAAATATCGATAGGGGATTATGTATTAACAGGTGGAGAACTACCAGCCATGATCCTGGTGGATGTTCTGTCCCGCCTGGTTCCTGGTGTTCTGGGAGATCCGGATGGTGCAGCGGACAATTCGCACGCCAGCGGCCTGCTGGAATACCCGCATTACACCCGTCCCCCGGATTACCGCGGATGGAAAATTCCTGAAGTCTTGCTATCAGGAAATCATGCTGAGATCAATCGCTGGCGAAGACAACAAGCCCTAATCCGCACCTATAAACGCCGACCGGATATGTTACTGAAAGCAGACCTTTCAGCCGAAGACAAAAAGTTTTTGAGATCGATCGAGGTGGATAAATCAAGTTCGCAAGATTCAGATGATCAGTGAGAAATAATTTTCATGATATTTTCTTAATCTAGGAGGAAAACATGGCAAGTCAACTCTGGGTAACCACAACATTTGGCTTTGAAGGTTATAAGATCACCCGTTATATGGGTGTTGTCCGTGGTATCACTGTTCGATCTCGAAGCGTGGTAGGAAATTTTATGGGTGGGTTGCAAACCCTTGTCGGTGGCAACATCACTATTTATACCGAATTATGTGAACATGCCCGCCAGGAAGCTTTCGACCTGATGATGCAGCATGCACAGCAGATGGGAGCGAATGCTGTCGTCGCAATGCGTTATGACGCCAATGAGGTGATGGATGGTGTCACAGAAGTGCTGGCTTATGGTACAGCAGTCATCATCGAAAAAGAAGGAGCCACATCATGAAATTGAATTATGGAAAAACTTTTCTATTGGGTTTTGGCTTCTTTGGCGTAAGTGTGATCTGGGGTGTATATAATGCTTTTGTCCCCCTTTTCCTTGCGAATAAGTTTGGCCTTGCTCCTGCGTGGATAGGCTTTTTTATGACTCTGGATAATATTGCTGCTCTCCTGATTCAACCACCGGTGGGTGCCTGGTCAGATAAATTGCGAACTCCATTGGGTAGAAGAATGCCGTTTATTCTGATCGGGGCTCCAGTCGGGGCAGTAGTTTTCGGGTTGATTCCTCTAGCAGCAGTGCTTCCATTATTCGTAGCATGCACCAGTACCCTGCTATTGAGCATGGCTTTTTGGCGGACCCCGGTAGTGGCACTCATGCCTGATATTACACCTTCCAAATTCCGTTCACAAGCGAATGGGATCATAAACTTCATGGGCGGAGTTGGTGCGATCATATCATTTTTAGGGGGATCAGTACTGTATAAAATGAATCCCAGCTTTCCATTTTGGATGGGTTCTGGTTTGGTGATCATCTCATCAATATTGTTATTTATTTTCATTAAAGAACCCAAAGTATACGAGGATGTTGAAAAACAGCCCGGAATGATTGCCAGTCTGCAAAGCGTACTGAAGGATCCCGATAAAAGCGCGTTAAGGATATTGTCGGCTATCTTTTTCTGGTTTATTGGTTATAGTGCCATTGAAGCGTTCTTTAGTCTATATGCAAATAAATACCTCGGTTTGGAAGAAGCGGATGGTGCCCGATTACTCGGGCAACTTTCGGTTATTTTTGTGATCTTCGCTCTTCCGGCAGGTTATATTGGAGCAAAAATTGGGCGAAAAGTCACGATCTCCCTGGGATTACTGATCATGATTGCCTGTACAGCTTCGATGTATTTCACTCCCCCGGCAATATTAACCATCGTACTTACAAAACTACCAGTCCTCGGGGTTGTCCCTGTTGTTGGAGCAATCCTCATGCTGGCAGGCGCAGGCTGGGCATTGATCAACATAAACTCTTTGCCCATGGTGGTCGATATGACTACTGAAGCAAGGATTGGTACTTATACAGGATTGTATTATTTGTTTTCAACCCTATCCGCAATTGTCGGCCCAAACATGAACGGCTGGATCGTTCAACTCAGCAACCTGAATTACAATGCGATCATGATCGTTTCTCCCGTCCTTATGTTGGTGGCATTGATTCTCATGTTGGGTGTTCGACGAGGTGAAGCAAAAACCGAAAATGCAGGTGGTAAATTGCAAAATCAATGATAAAACCTCTCATTAAACCCAAAATATTCATAAACCTTGGAAATATCATGCTTGCAGAGCTTAAGGATAAGTAGTATACTAGCTGAAATGGGGTAGGAATTTTGCGCCGCCTTCATGTGAGGCATCACCCCAAATCAAATTTTATCCTATCAAGAGGAGAAGACAAATGACCAGAAAGTTATTTACCCTAGTGGCAATCGTTCTAGTGGCAAGCATGGCTCTTGCAGCATGTGCACCAGCCGCCACCCCGGCTCCCGTTGTGGAACCCCCGTTGCACCCGTTGAACCAGTTGCTCCTAGTAGAACCCACTGCGGTTCCCCCGATTGAGGCTCCTGTAGTAGAAGAACCCGTCTTAAAAATCTGTAATGTCAATGATATGGGTGGTGTTGATGATAAATCATTTAATGCTACTGCATGGAAGGGTGTCCAGGACGCTGAAGCTAAGTATGGAATTAAAGGCTCTTTCCTTGAATCAGAGCAGCAGACAGATTACGAAAAAAATATAAACAGTTATCTTGTTGAAAAAGATTGTGCTCTCATCGTTGGGATTGGTTATAACATCAGTGCAGCAACCAAAGCAGCTGCTGAAGCAAATCCCGATCAAAAATTCGGAATAATTGATGATGCCTATGATCCTATCCTCCCGAATGTTGCAGCCAGCGTATACAACATTGATGAAGCCACTTACTTATTAGGATACTTGGCAGCCTCCCAGACTAAGACCGGAATCATTGGTACTTATGTTGGAATGGCATTCCCCTCCACCACTTCATTTATGGATGGTTTCTATATGGGCATGATGAAATACAATGAAGTCCATGGAACCACTGTAAAATTAATTGGTTGGGACCCCGCAGCTTACACTGGTCTCGAAGTAGGTAACTTCAGCGATGTTGATAAAGGAAAAACCATTACACTAGGTTTACTTGATGAAGGTGCTGATATCGTCATGCCAGTAGCAGGACCAGTAGGTGCAGGAACTCTTGCGGCTGTTAAAGAGCGCAATGCATTGATGGTTGGTGTTGATACTGATTGGTCAGTTCTTTATGATGAAGACTCTGCTTTCGTCCTCGGAAGCGCATTAAAGAACATGGATATGTGGTTGACTAACACTATTGGAACTGTTGTTGACGGTACTTATGCCGGTAACACGTTTGTTGGTGATTTGGAAAACGGTGGTGTTGGCATAGCCGTTGGTGTTGACTTCAAGGATACAGTTGATCCAGCGATCCTTGCTGAAATCGAACAACTGAAAGCTGATATCATCGCCGGTACTATTGATGTAAAATATAAAAGATAATAATCTAAAGTAAATGTTAAAAGCGAGTTGGCAATTGCCAACTCGCTTTTGATAAATGCTATAATAATTTTACATTCATATATTAGGAGAATTTATGACTCCTGTTCTGGAATTTAAGAACATAACTAAAATATTTCCAGGTGTCATCGCTAATAACCGTATCAGTTTTTCGCTTCAAAAAGGTGAAATTCTTGCTCTCCTTGGGGAAAATGGTGCCGGGAAGACCACGTTAATGAATATTCTTTATGGTCTTTATCAGCCTGACGATGGAGAAATTTTCCTGGAAGGGCAAAAAGTTACCTTCCATTCACCATCAGATGCCATTGAAAAAGGAATTGGAATGGTCCATCAGCATTTTATGTTGGTGCCAGTTTTTAATGTCGCAGAAAACGTAATGTTGGGAAAAGAAGATACAAGATATGGGGGTTTCCTTGATGAGAAAAAAACTGCTGATTCGATAATAAAAATATCTGAAGAGTATAAGTTTGAAGTAAATCCATATGATTATGTAAAAGATTTACCGGTTGGTGTACAACAAAGGGTGGAGATCATAAAGCTGCTCTTTCGTGGTGCTGAGATATTGATATTTGATGAGCCTACAGCCGTTCTCACTCCACAAGAAGCAGATGATCTTTTTGTAATAATTCGCTCTATGGCGAAGCAGGGAAAATCGATTATTTTTATCACCCATAAATTACGTGAAGTTTTAGATCTTGCAGACCGGATAATTGTATTGCGTTTAGGGAAAGTCATTGGAGAAACAAATCCAAAAGAAGCATCCCAGAATTTATTAGCGTCAATGATGGTCGGACGAGAAGTTGAATTGGAACTAAAGAAAACTAAACCAAAAATAGGCGAAAAAATCCTATCGGTCAATAATCTTATTGTCACTGATAATAAAAAGCAAATAACTGTTAACGATGTATCTTTTGAAATCTTTGCCGGTGAAATTTTGGGAGTTGCTGGTGTTCAAGGAAATGGACAGACCGAACTGGTTGAGGCACTTACCGGCCTAAGAAGTATCACAAAAGGCCAGATAATTATCCACGATAATAATATTGAAAGAACAACTCCACGAAAGGTAACAGAAATGGGGGTTGCCCACATTCCAGAAGACCGCCAAAAAGTTGGCCTAGTACTGACTCTGCCTGTGATGGAAAATCTTGTATTATGCACCTTTTATCATCCGCCATTTTCAAAGCACAACATCATGGATTGGAAATTCATTGCTGATCATGCCTCCAAACTTACCAAACAATACGATATAAGAACACCAGACATCTATACTAATGTTGGCACGTTATCCGGTGGGAATCAACAAAAAGTAATTGTCGCCAGAGAATTATCAAGACCAATTGAATTGCTGGTAGCTTCCCAACCAACCAGAGGTTTAGATGTTGGATCTATAGAATATATTCATCATCAAATAATCCAAAAGAGGGACGAAGGTATTGCAGTCCTATTGGTTTCTCCCGAACTTGATGAGATACTTCAACTTTCAGACCGTATTGCGGTAATGTTTCGCGGCAAAATTCTTTTGATAATCCCATCTGGAGTAGCGACAAAAGAGGATATTGGTCTTGTTATGGCAGGGATTATCCCTGATTCTTTGATATCATACGCAGTCCATAATAATATGGAAGAAGAGACATCATGAATAGTAATAATCCTAAGAAACCAAATGTTGGCGAAATATTTCTTGATGAGCTAAAGAAAAGCTTTACACCCAAGGAAAAGAAAAAAACATTTTGGCAATCACTTCTAATTCCGTTCCTTGCGATCATAACAGGATTAATTTTTGGTGCAATCTTTAATGTCATAACAAATGTAGAAGTATATTCTGCCTTTAAGACTTCTTTCCTCAGTGGGCTCAGTATGGCCTGGAAGACAGCTTCTGTTTCTTATATAGCTTTATTCCAGGGGGCTATCGGAACTCCACACAAAATTATTGAGGCATTACAATCAAAAGATCAGGCTTTATTAATTGCTGCTTTTGCTCCGATCCTTGAAAGTTTGGTTGCGACGACGCCGTATATTTTCGGTGGCCTTGCAGTAGCATTGGGGTTTAAATCAGGTGTCTTTAATATCGGAGCTGAAGGACAGATCTTCATCGGAGCATCGACCTCTGTTTTTGTGGGTTATTACTTCACTGGATTACCAGCAATAATCCATATTCCATTTGCACTACTTGCGGGTGCATTAGGCGGTGCGCTGTGGGGTTTTATCCCTGGTTGGTTAAAAGCAAAAACAGGAGGTCATGAAGTCATCAATACAATCATGATGAACTATATTGCTTTTTTCCTAAATGACTTTCTTCTCCGTGGTCCAATGAGGAAAGAAGGTACTTTTCAACCAGTCAGTCCGGTTATTCAACAATCGGCAGAATTACCAAAGTTGTTCCCTTACCCCATCCGGTTCCATATCGGTTTTTTTATAGCTATTGCTTTTATCTTTATTGTTTATTTCTTTTTATTCAAAACGACTTGGGGACTCAACCTTCGAATGGTAGGTGCAAACCCACATGCTGCTAAGTATGCTGGAATAAATGTACCGAATTATACGATGCTTGCAATGACACTTTCAGGTGCGTTGGCTGGGTTAGCTGGGGCGAATGAAGTCCTTGGAGTTAACCACAGCCTGTATGTCGCTTTTTCATCAGGTTACGGATTTGACAGTATTGCATTAGCTTTATTAGGAAATAATAATCCATTTGGTGTTGGTTTAGCTGCCTTATTGTTTGGTACTTTGCAAAATGGAGCAACTAAAATGCAGATGGACGCTGCTACTCCGGTCGAAATTATTTCGATTATTCAGGCGATGATTTTGATGTTTATCGCTGCCCCGGCAATTGTGCGAACAATATTCAGGTTACGTGATCCCAAACAAAAAGACTTAGAGGACACTTCTGCAAGACTGGGAGGAGAGGAAAAAAATGCAAAAAAGCCTATCAGTCTCTAGAGCAAAATATGTCGAAACTTCCAAGACAAAGCAAATTATCCTTGGAATCGTTTTTATTCTTATCGGATTACTGATACACATAATATTTACCAGAAACCTAAATCCGTCTCAAATTACGACTTTTGGCTTGAATCCCGGAGGGCAAGAAAAGATACTTCTTGATTGGAAAGTAAATTCTTTTTATACACTCCTTACCTTTTCTATAATTTGTTTAATTCTTGGAGTGATACAAATAATAAAAGGATTCCAACGGTGGACTAATCCCATTCTTGGCGTTTTAATATTCTTCTTTATTTTTGGCTTTCTGGTTTGGGGGGCAGCAGATAAATCATTAAACCTTGTCGGTTTACTTATGACCACAATGCAAAGAGCAGTTCCCATTACACTGGGAGCATTTGCAGGTATCTTATGCGAAAGATCAGGTGTTGTTAACATCGCAATCGAAGGAATGATGTTAGCAGGTGCATTGACTGCAACAATCGTTGGTTCAGTTACCCATAACCTGTGGCTTGGGGTACTAGCTGGTATGCTAACTGGCTCATTAATGGCTTTATTATTAGCGGTGCTTTCAATAAAATACAAGACAAATCAGATTATTGCAGGGACTGTGATCAATATATTGTCCATGGGGCTAACATCCTATATTTCAGCTAGATTCATTCAAGTTTACCAATCATTAAATAGTCCAGGGACTTTTCCTGTTTGGAAGATACCGCTGTTGTCAAAAATTCCCATTATTGGGCCGGTCTTCTTTCAAAATAGTATGTTTGTGTATGCAATGTTAATTCTTATGTTTGTTATCCACTTTGCATTATTTTATACAAGGTGGGGATTACGCGTCAGAGCAGTAGGTGAACATCCAAAGGCAGCTGACACATTAGGGATTAATGTGTTCAAAACAAGATATATCGCAGTTCTGCTTGGAGGTCTCATGGCTGGTCTTGGGGGTGCGTTTTTTACCCTTGGGTCTGTAGGCCGTTTTGATAAATTAATGACTTCGGGAAAAGGTTTTATAGGTCTTGCAGCGATGCTCTTTGGAAATTACACCCCTATTGGTTCTTTTAGTGCCGGGATGTTATTCGGTTTTGCGGACTCTCTGGGAACACGTTTATCGATACTGAATGTGCCAATTCATTCTGATTTTCTGCTTAATGGCTCCTTACATCGCCACGATGATCTTGCTTGCCGGTGTGGTTGGCAAGAGTCAACCACCCGCAGCAGATGGGGAACCTTACGAAAAAGGGTAAAGTATAAGTTCAATAAACAAAAGAAGGCGACCTCAAATCACCTTCTTTTGTTTATTACTTCACTGAATTAATACTTCCCGAATTCTTCCACTGCATCCACCATGGCTAGAATATTCTCAGGCGGGACTTCGTCCATGATGGTATGTACCGAAGCCACCATAAATCCACCACCTGGAGCCATGATATCGATCACCCGTTTCACCTCATTGCGAACATCCTGAATTGTTCCATGCGGCAATATATGATGTGTATCAACAGCTCCACAGAAGGTCAGTTTATCCCCGAACCTGGATTTTAATTCCGGCAGGTTGGCCATTTTTCCGGCAGAGGTTTGGATCGGATTCAAGATATCCACACCGATCTCAATGAAGTCAGGGATCAGGTCAAAAACATCACCATCGGTATGGAAAAAGACTTTTGCTTTGGTGCGTTCCTTAATAAACGAGATGTAATCAGCATGAATGGGTTTAAGGATTCTTCTGTACATCTTAGGTGACATTAATAGGGATTCTTGTGTGCCGATGTCATCGCCTATTTTGATAATATCCAAATTATCACCGGCAGCATCCAGGAAATGACCCATCAAGGTCTTGCACAACTCAGCTATCTTTTTTAATAATGCTTCGGCAAATTCCGGTTCCATTGCCAGGTTTAATAAAAATGTATCCATCCCCTGCATGGCAAAAGCGCGTTCAAGCGGGAAGAGCAGCCAGGGAGTTCCAATAATGGCATACTGATTTTGGCTTGCCAGCTTATTGACTTCTTCTTTAACATGCGCAACTCTGGATGGATCATCCATATCCGGCCAGGGGTAGTTTTCGATTTCTTTTATTGTTTTTGCATCCCGCATGGGATGAATACCCGGGAACCAAACGCCGGGTTCCACCTCGCTTTGCCCGCTGCCCCAGTCATCCATAAATGGCGAGTGGGCAGGCCTGGCTTTATTTCGATCATATATCCATTGAGGATAACGATCCAGCACTCCCCTCGCATCTCCATGCAGGCGTT
The DNA here is from genome assembly GCA_963757065.1 of uncultured Chloroflexia bacterium. Lineage (GTDB taxonomy): Bacteria > Chloroflexota > Anaerolineae > Anaerolineales > Anaerolineaceae > PNON01. The sequence continues at coordinate 610,263 of CAVWQC010000007.1, forward strand.
GAAGTATGGCCTCATCCGGTAAAACAGTTCCAAGCTCAGGCCAATCATAGATATATTGATCTGCCGTTTCAATCCCAAGCAGCTTCTTCAATCCAACATATGGTGGATGTTTCATACTGGTCGTATTACTGGTTCCGATAATGATCGGTACCCGATCAGGTTCTTTATGGTTTATCGCTGTCAAGACCCGCTCTCGTGAAGTCATCCTCATAGTCACCTCAATAATATTAAGAATTAAGAAAATTATAGCATGCTGTCCCGGTTAACATGAATTGATCATTTTGATCCAACTGAAACTATTTATCCTTCTTTACGTATACTTATTGAGGGAAAATGCGAGTTGCTTGCTAATAGAAAAGTTAGTCTTATAATCAGGTATTCCTTGAAATAATAATAAATATTGAATTTACAATCTACTCAATCGTCAGGATCAAATTATGCCAACTATCGAAATCAAGAACATTTCCAAGTCATTTGGTTCAAATAAAGTTGTGGATGACGTATCATTTGAAGTTGAAGACGGAGAAATATTTGGTCTGCTTGGACCAAATGGAGCCGGAAAAACTACAATCATCAGGATCTTATTGGATATATTTACCCCGGATTCCGGAACTATTTCGATACTGGGCAGTACGATGACCGAAGCAAAAAAAGATTTGATCGGTTATCTTCCTGAAGAAAGAGGTTTATATCAGGATATTCCACTCGAACGGTGCCTTGTTTACCTGGCCACATTAAAAGGGATGAGCAATACTGAAGCGGTAAAAAAGGTTGCCATATGGATGGAAGAATTTGACCTTTCAGCACATTCACGGAAGAAGGTAAAAGAATTAAGTAAAGGTATGCAGCAGAAAGCACAATTGATCGCCACACTTGTTCATGAACCACGGATCGTGATCATCGATGAACCATTTAGTGCTCTTGATCCGGTCAATACACAGATGGTGAAAGATGTTTTAAGGAAATTGCGTCAAAAAGGCATCACGATCGTTATGTGCACACATCAGATGCATCAGGTGGAGGAACTTTGTGATCGTCTGGTTTTGATTGATCATGGAAAGATCATGCTGTACGGAAAGTTGCGAGATATACAAGAAGACTATGCGGGACACGATATTCTCTTAAGGACCAAAAATGAGTTACCTGAATTGAAGGGGATAACCATTCTCGAAAAAATCAATGGGGGAACCTACCGCATAGGCTTACCACCAAACACCAAACCTCAGCAGTTCCTTCGGGACCTGGTTGAGCAAAATATTGATGTTGAACAATTCGAAATCGCTGTCCCCACGCTGGATGAGATATTTATTCAGGTCGTCAACCAGGAAACTTCGCTCAGGTGAACCGATGAACAAAATTTGGTTGATATTTAAGCACGAATATACACGCCATGTGATGCGTAAACGGTTCATTATTACAGTATTTTCGATGCCCCTGTTTATTGGGGTCATGATGGTGGCTAGCATTGCTTCCTCGATGATGAGCATCAACCGGTCTCCAGTTGGATTTGTAAACCAATCTGATGTGCTAAACGGCTTCACCCCCGATCCACCCAAAAAAGAATTCCTGCAAACCGAAGTTGAGTTTATTGAATTTGATTCCGAATCAAAAGCCGAAACTGCATTGGAAAATAAATCCATTCAAGCTTATTTTGTGCTCGATACTGATAACAACGATACCTTAAATGCGCAGCTTGTATATTACAAATTTCCTGCTAATAGCATACAAGAGCAATTTTCAGATCAAGTTAAGCAGTATTTGATCAAGTCTCAACCCGCAGCAGTAGTGACCCGGTTGACTGAAGGGTTCCATATGACCTTGTTATCAGCGGACGGCAGCCGAAAAATGGGGGAAAATGATTGGATAAACTATGTTGTCCTTTTCGGCACAGGAATACTATTCATTGTGGTTTTGTTTACCAGTTCCGGGTATCTTATGTCGGCACTGGTCGAAGAGAAAGAAAACCGAACGATGGAAATCCTGATCACTTCAGTCTCGCCGGATCAACTGATGGCTGGAAAAGTATTGGGTAATTTAAGTGTCGGCCTAACGCAAATGTCAGTTTGGATCATCACATTAATCCTGGGATATTTAATCGGGAAAAGCCAATTCAATTGGCTGCAGAATTTACATATCAGCCCGGGGGAGATACTCACCCTTGCAGCGGTAATGCTTCCCGGGTTTATTCTGGTAGCTGCATTAATGGCCATGTTGGGCACGACAGTGACAGAAGCAAGGGAAGCACAGCAAATGTCAGGGTTGATCACACTGCCAGTTGTTGCACCTTATTGGATATCCACTCCAATTATCATGAATCCAAATGGAAGCCTGGCTGTAGCTTTAAGCTTCTTCCCCTTGACTGCACCTGTAACCATGAGCATCAGGACTGCGATGTCTGTTGTGCCAATTTGGCAGGTTACCCTTAGTTCGGCAATCCTCTTCTTAACCGCAGCTGGAGCTATCTGGCTCTCCGCTCGTGCTTACCGACTGGGTATGGTCCGATATGGTAAAAAAGTATCATTGAGAGAGTTGATCGGCAAGCAAGGGGGCAGACATGCGTAAAACAATGCTGGTTCTTCTCAATGAGTTCGTAACAACAGTTATTCGCCCATCTTTCCTCTTTTCTTTGTTCGGGTTACCAATTATTGCAGCATTAATTTTTGGCATCATTGGAATGATTAACCGGAATCAACCGGGTCAAGTGGAAAATTATTTTTCACCTGCTGTGGACGTTTTACCTTCAGGATTTCTCGATCATAGCGGGATTATTATCCAGAACAATATTGACCCCCTGTTAATCCAATATGACAATGAAGAATTGCTGAAAGAAGATCTTTCAGCAGGAAAGATCAGCGGTTACTATATCATTCCAACCGATTACCTGCAGACTGGTGAAATAACGTATATCAGGGAAGATTTCAACCCGCTCACAGCATTTGAACAATCCGGGAAATTTGAGCAGTTGATCGAGAAAAATCTATTAGCAAACGATCCGGGTCTGGCGGAACGATATATCCAACCTCTGACCATAGAAAATGTGAATAAGAACCCGGAACCGGAACAAGCACAGGAAAGTGCGTTAAGTATCTTGCTGCCAACTGGTGTGACTGTACTTTTTTATATTATATTAGTATCAGCTTCCACACTATTGCTCCAAAGTATCACAAAAGAAAAAGAGAACCGGGTACTTGAGATACTATTATCTTCCATGACAACCGGTCAAATGTTAACTGGAAAGATAATAGCTTTGGGATTGGTTGGGCTTCTACAGACAGGAGTCTGGATAGGGGCAAGTGTCATCATGCTTGGAGCGGGACAGCAAGCAAGCATGGTTCCAATGGATGCCATAATACCTGGTTCCTTCATCGTCTGGGCATTAGTATTTTTCCTGGGTGGGTACCTTCTTTATGCAAGCCTGATGGCTGGAGTAGGTGCAATGGTACCCAACTTGAGAGAGGCATCACAGGCAACCTCAATGGTCATCATGCCAATGATCGTGCCTTTGGTGATGATGAGCAACCTGATTCAGGATCCCAATGGAGCATTTGCCGTTGCCTTAAGTTTCATTCCACTTACATCACCTGTGGCGATGCTTACCCGAATGGCAGTCGATGAAATACCGATCTGGCAGGTCCTTCTTTCAGCTGGAGTGTTGATCCTTTTTGCTGTATGGGTGATCCGGGTGATATCAGTTTTATTTAGAGGCCAGGTTATTCTTGCAGGGCAGCCATTTAGCCGGACCCGGTTTTTAAAGGCACTGATCGGTAAGATTGATTAAATTTGGTTATCTCTTACCATCAGTGATGGTTGATTGAAATATAATTAGATTGAAGCTAAATATCAACATCAATGCGATGAAAACCAGGTATTTTTCCTACCGAAAAACCATTTGAAGCTACTCAGCTTGAAACATTCCAGAACTTGTGGAACTATTTATTGCATATTACGTCAATATGGTATATTAAGAACATTAGCCTGGATGACATCATATATATATTTACTACTGAAAGTATCCGGCTAATGGAGTTTTCATATGAAAAGGAAGGCCATTACAGCGATATTCATGGTATTAATCCTGGGTTCTGCTTGCCAACCGGCAGCTCCCGCATTGAATGATTCATTGATCGCATCAAGTACAGCGGCAAAGCAGACAGTGGAGGCATTAGGTACCAAATTGGCTGGTGTTTCGACATTACCATCAACTCCTGACCTGGTTACTCCAACGCTGAAACCTTCAGTAACTCATACTAATGCACCCACAAAGACAAATATTCCTACAAAAACCCCAACAATATTTTCTACACCAGCGATGCCATGGAATAGTTGTGATGCGGCAGAATTCGTTTCGGAAACTATTGTGGATCAGGCAAAACTGGCACCTGGAACTGAGTTTGTCAAAACATGGACATTGCGAAATGTAGGAACCTGCACCTGGACAAAGGATTACCGCCTTGTTTTTGAATCAGGTGAAGCCATGACAAATTCCACTACGGTCACTTTCGTAAAGGATGAGGTTACACCTGGTGATTCTGTAAAAATGTCAGTAAATATGACTGCTCCGGAAATTGAGGGTGAACATGTGGGATTTTGGAAACTCACGAATGCGCAAGGTTTACGATTTGGCATCGGAGGTGAAGGAAAGGCATTTTATCTCCAGATTATTGTAGAACCAGAAACAAGAGAAGATTTTGCGGTGATCTCAGCTCCTGTTATCACTGCACCTACCACTTTTAAGGGAAATTGTGGAAAAAAAGGAATCACTATCTACTTTACAGGGATGATCAAGACCAATAAAGCAGGAAAAGTAAAATATCACTGGGAGGAAAAGGATAATGGGGTGGACAATTCTGTAAAAGAGATCATATTTTATGGGGCAGACGAGATTACAGTATCATCTTCCCGGACTATTTTGCGAGGATATAATGAGCAGTGGATTCGGCTATATATTGATTTTCCGAATCATCAAGACTTTCCTAAAGTAAGATATGATGTTGAGTGCACCAACTAAGTAGAGGATGTGTCTATCGCCAAATAAGTCTGAAATGAATAATTTGCGTGTTACAATCATATTCGGCTAGGTTGAAAGGATCACAACTTTGTCGTAAAATAGCAAAAGCATCCGAGCGATTAATCTTCTCTCGGACAACTAAGGAGAAAATAATGAAAAAAACAACAATTGCAACTTCAGTGTTGGTGCTGCTGAGCATATTACTCAGCTCATGCAACCTGCAAGCAGCAAGCCCCACACAGATGGGTCCTGACCAGATCAATACCATCGCGGCAGCGACCGTTCAAGCATTAACAACTCAAATGGCTCCTCCCCCAGCTACATCTACACCTCTAGCCACAGAAGTTCCAACAGCTACCGCGACCCTGGCTGTACCCACTCTCAATCTGACAGGCATTCCAACTTTATCATTGGCAACCAGCACGCTCATTCCACTTCCTACAACTGCTGGAAGTACTGAGTGCAATAAAGTGATGTTCTTAACAGATGAAACTATACCGGATAACACAGTATTTAAGCCGGAAGCAAAATTCGTAAAAACCTGGAAAATCCAGAACAATGGTACCTGTACCTGGACCACTTTGTATTCTGCTTTTGCATTCAGCAACGATCCCGCATCTCCTGCAATCACCGGAGAAGCTGATACGAATATGAAGGCAAGCATTACTCCCGGTGGAACTGTGTTAATTTCTGTAAACATGGTTGCCCCCAAGGAAGAAGGCACCTATACCCAGTATTGGAAAATGCAGGATGCCGATGGCAAACCATTTGGAATCGGTGGACCGAATGGAGCTGGCTGGTACGTAAAGATCAAGGTAAGCAAGACGGGTGTTGTTACACCAACAAGCTTAACCTCTACCATCGCCTATGCTGATCCAACATACTCAGGAACGATCACCGCAACCGGAGCGGTTGTTGAATATAACTGGCAGGTCCGTGATGTTGCTAATTCTAAATGGGTGAACCTAACTTCACCAGTTACGCAGACATTCAATGGCGTTGGCCTCCCGGTTGATACTTATACAGGTGGTATCGCTGGTGCGTGTACCAAGGTAGGTTTGGCATCAGGCAGCGCTGTTACGGTACGGTTGAATCTTAATGCATATGGTCAACAAACATTAGACTCAAGTATGTCCATAGACTGGAAATGAAACCCGAAACGATCATCAAAGCCGAGGCGAAAAACCTCGGCTTTTCTCTAACTGGCATAACATCAACTGATACTCCGGATCATTTTGGTGTATTTGAAGCCTGGCTGGCCGCAGGTTACCACGCAGATATGAAGTACTTATCACGGGCTGATACGGTTGCTAAAAGGAAGCAGCCCAAAGAATTAATGCCTGAATGCAAATCCATCATTTGCCTGGCGTTTCCATATCCAAATGCGAATTTCTTGCAGCCAAACGAAAATCAACTTACCAGTCGAATTGCCTCTTATGCCTGGCTCCCAGATTATCATTTGACAATTCCAATTTTGATCAATGAGTTCATTGAACGAATTGAGAATAAACTGGGTCGAAATATCAATTACAAAGCATTTACAGATTCGGCTCCCATTCTTGAGCGGGATATTGCCCAAAGGGCAGGATTAGGTTGGATTGGGAAAAACAGCTGCCTGATCCACCCGGACCAGGGATCATTCTTTTTACTGGCAGAAGTATTTACCGATATTGAGTTGGAAATTGATCAACCATTATTGGCTGATCGGTGTGGCAGCTGTACTCGCTGCCTGGAAGCCTGTCCGACCCATTGCATTCTACCGGATCGGACTATCGACGCGAATCGATGCATATCCTATCTGACAATTGAGAATAAAGGACCAATCCCCCGCGACTTGCGCAAATATACTGGTAATTGGGTTTTTGGCTGTGATATCTGTCAAATGGTATGTCCATGGAATAGGATTCGTGGAGGAAATACTGATTATCAGGTTCTGCCTTCCACAGAAATGCAACAACTCCTTCCTGATACGATCGATGAATTGTCATTGTCTGACGTGGATTTTAAATGGAAGATTTGCCGATACACCCATTTTGCGCTTAAAAAGGAAAGGGTATCATTCGAAATATTGCTACATCACTGGGGTAACGCAAAATCTGAGGAAGCAGTTCCAGCTCTGGTTAACTCCCTAAATGTTGGACAATGAGCCATTGATCAGAGGGGCATCAGCCTGGGCGTTAGGTCAGATCGGAGGGGAAAAGGCAAGATTGGCTCTGCAAGATCGGCTCGTTCAGGAAAATGATGAAAAAGTTCGTGAAGAGATACATCTGGCATTAAGGCAGATGAACGACACTTCGACCTTGGAATAGCTGCGGAGAGTTGAAATTAATTGGTTATACCCAAATAGAATCTGGTTATTAATCCCTGGATTGCTGTTTTCGAAGGTGAATGATCCCTTTTTCTGGTGCAAAAATGTAAGCAACAACGAACATAAAAGTTGCGCATAAAACAATTGCAGCCCCGGAAGCGATATTCAAATAAAAGCTCAGATACAAACCGGTTATGCTGGCGATTCCACCAATGATGGCAGAGATGAACAGCATTCTAGACAACCTGCGGGTGAGCAGGTAGGCTGTCGCTCCTGGAGTTACCAGCATCGCTGCGACAAGGCCTACACCAACCGTTTGCATAGATACCACCACAGTTAAAGCGATCAGAACAAGAAGAAGACTTCTCAATAAATTTGCCGGCATACGTAAAGTAGCTGCGAGAATCGGATCAAAAGAGATGACCATGAATGGTTTATACAGGATGATGATGGCAGCAATGACTATCAATGATAGGATTCCCGTCATCCAAAGGTCATTAATACTTACCCCGAGAACATTTCCAAATAGGATATGAGAAAGGTCCACCGCGTAAGAGCGAATTCCACTTATTAGAGCAACCCCAAGCGATAAAGCTGCTGCAAAGAAAATACCGATTGCTGTATCTTCTTTAATTGTGCCATTTTTTGAGAATAGACTGATTCCGAGTGCCACTACCACCGCAGCGATCAATGCCCCAACCAGTAAATTACCTTTTAATAAATAAGCTATTGCCACGCCCGGAAGGATTGCATGTGCCATGGCATCCCCAAGAAAAGCCATTCCTCTGAGAACAACATAACAGCCGATCACAGCGCATAATATTCCCACCATTATGGCCGCAAGAAATCCTCGCTGCATAAATGTGTACGTTAATGGGTCGATCAACCATTGCATGATCATTAATGGATATCCTCATGAACGTCCCCACCACAGCATTGGTCAACAACCAGTGCCCCATCAAGCATAAGCATTTGAGTATGGAAAGCTGATGAGATAAATTCAGTTGTAAAGACTTCTTCGGGTGATCCAAAAGCTATAAGGTGATTGTTTAATAGGATGATTTGATCAAATTTTTCCCTGGCAAGGTTTAGGTCATGTGTAGATACCAGGACTGTTACGCCTGCTTTTTTAAGGTCATCCAAGAGATTGATCGTCGCATCTCTGGTGGAAATATCCACTCCAGTAAATGGTTCATCCATAAGTAAAATATGAGGCTGCTGGGCTAATGCTCTTGCCAAAAACACCCGTTGCTGCTGTCCACCAGAAAGGTTCTGAATGGGACGATCTGCAAGGTTGATAATATCCATTTGCTTGAGAGCCTGACCTACAATCTCCTTATCCATTTTACCGGGTTGCTGTAATAATCCGAGTTTTCCAAAGCGACCCATCATAACCACATCCCGCACTGTCACAGGAAAACGCCAATCCACCTCTTCACGCTGCGGGACATATGCAACACAATCAATATGTTGTCCCAAGTGGGACCCCGTGAATAAAAATCTGCCCTGAGTTAAGAGGCAGCAATCCAACCAAAGCCTTGAATAAAGTCGACTTACCTGCGCCATTTGGGCCAACAACAGCCACCCTGGCACCATGCGGAACCTGAATGGATATATTATCAAGTGCTTTTTGGTTACCATAAGACACATCGACACCAATTAATTCCATTCTTGCCGGCTCAATACCGTGAAGTTCTGGATTCATCATTATTTTAATGCCTCGACAATTTGATTTGTATTCCATTTCATCATATCAATATAAGTTGGAGCATTTCCATTCAGCGAAGTTAATGAATGTGTAAACAAGTTGCTTACTACCCTTATATTTGTTTCCTTCGCAATTTGATCGGCGAGTTGGGGATTTGATCCTGTCTCCAGAAAGATCACCTTTGTTCCGGTGAGTTGAATGCGGTTCGCCAGGTCGGCTAATTGTTGGGCAGAAGGTGATGCTTCACTGCTGGTACCAGGTATGATCGTCCCGATGATTTGAAAATGATAGCGGTCCGCAAAATAACCAAAACTTTCATGATTGGTAATGATCTTCCGCTTCTCCAAAGGTATGGATTGTACGGAATTTTCTATCCACCGGTCAAGTTCTTCCAATTGATTTATATAATTTTCACTATTTGTTACGTATATAGCTTTTCGCTCTGGATTAGAAGAAATAAAACCGTCTGTAATATTTTTTACATACTGGATCACATGAATGGGGTCCAGCCAGAAGTGGGGATCGGTCAGTCCATGATCACCCGGAGTCTCATTTGCTCCCGGTGTCCTGGAGACTAATCCTTTACAACTTTCGATCGCTGTTTTCCCGGCGACGACATTGGATATTGAATCCTGGATCCAGGATTCAAATCCACAGCCGTTAATGATCAAAATATCCGCGTTTTGAATTTTTACCAGATCTTGAGGCGTGATTTCAAACCCGTGGGGATCAACTCCAACAGGAATTAATGTATCCACTACGAATTCTTCTCCGGCAACATTCTGCGCAATATCAGCGAGAAAAGACTCTATTGCCAAAACATGAATGGTTTTATTGCCTGTAGGCTGATTTACCCCCCCCTGGCATGCAGCCAAAAGGGAAAAAATTAAAATTGAGATAAACGATCTACTCATTTACTTGTTCCGTCTGTAAACATTGGTCACACAATCCAAATAATTGCAGCCAGTGATCATGGATATCATAGTGCTTGCCTTTTCCTATACTCATTAATAAAGGATCAAGATCATCGCCCTCGAAGAATTCGACTTTTCCACAACCATCGCATAGTAATAAATGCTGATGACCCATTGGAGCTGCAAAATACATATTACATCTCCCAGGTTGGTGCACACGTTGAATCAAACCTGCTGCCTCGAGCTTTTCCAGTGTGCGGTAAACGCTCATCAATCCCAATCTGGGGTGAATCTGGCGTGCTTCATCATAAATACGTATGGGATCCATTGCACGTCGGCTGGAAGCCAAAATTTCAATCACTGAGCTTCTTGAGGATGTCATTCGGCTGCCATCTGATTGTAATGCTGCGATCCATTGTGATACTTTTACCGGTTGATCATTCATAGTATACTTTCCGTATTGATAATAGTTATCATTATCAATTATATATTATAAGCATAATTGTTGTCAATCATTGGGGATATACAGCGTAGGATTTGATTATTTCCAACTAAACGGATTGAAGCTGGTATTCTGGTCGAAATAATCCTGTTGCTCTGCCTTTTTGAGCCGGTTGACTACCTGGTAAGTAATTGGAGTAAACAATACTTCGACACCTACTTTGAAAATAAAGTTTGAGAAAAAAACAGCGATCAATAGCTCTTTTGGTAAAACCCCCAGGAAAGCTATTAACAAAAACAAAATGGTATCAACACTCTCACCCACAAGGGTGGATGATATCGTCCTCATCCAAAGCCATTTACCTCGGGTAACCACCTTCATCCAGGCCAGGACCGTACTATTTGAGAATTCACCGGCAAAATATGCAACCAGGCTGGCGAGGACAATCCGGGGAGTCTGCCCTAAAATGCTGTGATAACTGGTCTGCAATTCCCAACCCTTTGCAGGAGGTAATTTATCCACAATCGCAAAAATTCCCGCTGCAGCCAGAATCCAAAAGAAACCAGTCCATATGACACGTCGTGATCGCCGATATCCGTATACTTCGGTCAATACATCACCAAAAATGTAGGCAAGTGGAAATAGGAGCGTACCTCCATCAAAAGAAAATGGACCCAACTGCAGGATCTTTGTGGACGCGACGTTGGAGATCAGGAGTACTGCCACAAATGCAGCAGTGATCAGATCGATCCATTTACTAGAGATTAAGGGGAGATTTGTTTGAATGCATTGGGGTAACAGTCATAATTTCAAAATTCTGAGTATTTTCAATACAGGTTTGGTGTATTGAAAATACTCAGTTTATTAGAATCCTTTATGATGTGCACTTGTGATCGATATTATGGAGTCGATGAAGGTAAGATAGTCCCTGTCGGGGTTATAGTCGCAGCACGGGTTGGAGCTGGGGTAATGATATTCACCCGGATATCCAAAAGTTGACCTATTTGAATTGCATTAGACTCGAGCTTATTCAGTTTAATAATTTCATCCACAGTGCTGTTAAATAATTCTGCAATTAATCCAAGTGAATCACCCGCTTGAACTTCGTATCCTTTATAAATATACCCTTTGGCTAACTTGGTTAGGTCTACAGGAGTTGAAGTAGGCAGTTTGGCGTCCGGTTGCGGAATAAGTAATTTTGCTCCGACCGGGACATTACATGTAGGACCAAAATTTGCTTCATTTAGTTTTACCAGCACCATCAGGTCAGCGTTAAATTTTACAGCCAGGGCAAAACATGTATCTCCTTCCTGAACCACGTATTCAAATGGCCCGGAAGCAGTTGGGGTAAGTGTTATGGTCGGTGTGGGGGTTTCGCTTGGTGTAATGGTAGGTGTGTCCGTAGGAGTGACCGGAGTTGGTGTATTTGTATTCGTAGGGGTTGGTGTTTTAGATGAAAGAAATGGCAGGGTTGGTTTACCTGAACTTGTCATCCAAAAAATTAGAATGAATATCCCGGCAACTACCAGCACCACAGCCAAAGAGCCGATTATAAATGGACCCCATTGCTGCCTCTTTTTATATGTTGTGATTTCTTCTTGAGCAGTCGGTTTTTTCTTCATAGGTTTCCCTGTATGTGCAAATCTAATTATCGGTTACTTGATTATCAATACTATTTCTATATGAATTAACGTTACCTGCTGTCGACTTCCTTTTTATTCTACCTGAAGTTAATAGTTTGTGCGAGTCCAACGTGTCTGCGTCAATCTCAAATTCTTTTGAGCGGTTACATTGAAAATAACATGATCAATAAAATAGGCTACAGCTATCCTAAAGGATAGTTCTTACCTATCAGGAGAATATTTATATATTCCCGACGAAATGATTAGTCCAAATTAATAATTACTTGGAGAATAATCTCAAGAAAGTTTCCACCACTTTTGGATCGAATTGTTTACCAGCCTGATCGCGTAAATACTTATTGACAGCCCCTTCAGCCCAGGCCGGACGGTAAGGACGGTCAGAAGATAAAGCGTCCCAAACATCAACCACTGCGAAGATGCGTGCTTTGAGTGGAATATTCTCCCCGGTTAACCCCTGGGGATATCCTGATCCATCCCAGCGTTCATGATGAAAAAATGGTATTTCCAAAGCAGGAGCTAAATAAGGAATATTGGATAGCAAACGGTATGCATATGATGGATGCTGACGCATGACAACCCATTCATCTTCGGTTAATGGCCCGGGTTTTAACAATATACTGTCGGGAATTCCCATTTTACCGATATCGTGCAATAACGCTCCGCGTTGAATGTGAGTCATCTCATGTTGGTCAATACCCAGAGCGTTGGCAAGTTCAAGGGTTCGATGTACTACTCGAAGACTATGACCTGCCGTCTCCCTTTCCCGCATTTCGAGTGCCGTAGACCAACCTAAAAGGGTGGCATCATAAGCATTAACCAGATCTTCAGAAGATTTTCGCAGTGCTTCATCAGTTCGTTTTTGATCTTCTGCTACAGAAAGCAATGATCGACGTGACTGATCTGACTCTTTCAATGCGCGAATCAGCTCTGATTGAACACCTGACATTTTCTCCTTAGCCAATCTCCGCTCACTAATATCCCGACTGACCCCACGAACCTCAATATGTCCATTTTCCTCATTGCGATAATAATTAGTAATTACTTCTGTCCAGACTATTGAACCATCCTTATGAATTTGGGGCACTTCATCCGTAAAAAACTGATCAGTCTGAATCTCATCAGCGATAAAAGCTGCTTTCCTCGTTTGTATTAATTGCACCATATCTGCTTGAGCTTCAGGTTTGATTGTATCCACGAAAGGAAAGGACGAGATTTCTTCGACTGAATAACCAAGCAGTCGTTCTATAGACGGGCTTATGTATCGGATTAGATATGGTATCCACATCTACTATCCAGACAACATCCTTGATGGTTTCAGTCAGTACACGGTACTGTTCCCGGCTTTTTTGCAACTGAACTTCGGCAATCTTGAGTGAAGTTATGTCGCGGGAAATGCCAAGTACAAGTTCCGTTTCCCCATTGGGATTATGGACAGGAGACAACCGCCAATCCAGGAAAACCTTTCCATTCGCGCTTTCCCAATTGAACAACCTTTGGGAAGGTTGTCCAGTGGAAAATACTTTATTAATATCTTGTTCCCAACTGTTACTTAGCTCTTCATCGAACCCGGCCTCCCGGTGAGTTTTTCCTAGGATATCTTTCTCGGTAAATCCAGATGCCTTCAAGCCAGCGGAGTTCATATATACATGCCGGCCATTGCGATCGTATAACATGATGTAATCCTGGCTGCTTTCGGCAAGCCCCCGGAAGCGGGATTCACTCTTTTGAACCGATTCGGCCACTTCCTTCTGTTTTGTGATATCCACATGTGTACCAACCACCCGGTTTGCTTTCCCAATATGATCCCGATGGACTAATCCTCTTTCAAGGATCCACCGATACGAACCATCTTTGTGTTGTAACCTGTATTCAATCTCATACGTTGATTCATTGCTCTGGATACAAGCATTCACTGCCTCTATAGTAGAGAATTTATCGTCAGGGTGCAGCCTATTTTTCCATTCAATATTGTCAGATGTAATTTCTTTATCGGTGTATCCTAATTGCTTCTTCCATTCTGGTGACACAATGATTTTATGAGTCACTAAATCTGTGGAAAATAAGCCGATGCTTCCTGCTTCAACAGCTAATCTCAGTAATTCTTCACTTTCAGCCAAAGCATCAGATGACTGTTCCTGACGGATGCGGTTGACCATCAATAATCCCAACAAAGCGGTGGCTACCGGATAGATGATCAAAACAGGAGCACTTATATTTCTCAAGATATTCATTGCGGTTTGCCACGGTAATAATAACGCCATGACAAGCATCGCCAGGTGAACAATGATTCCAAACCCATACAATTCCTTGAGAGATATTTTCGATACATTTTTATTCAGCATGTGTCGCCAGATGAGTCCTATCGTTCCGGAAGAAATGATTACAGCAACTCCCATAGTGGTGGCTGCACCACCCTGAAACACTCGGAATGCGGCTGTCATTAACATGCCTATCAATGTTGGGATTAACCCAAAAAATAATCCGGAAATTCCCAGAATTATGGATCGTGTATCGAAAATAATACCTGGAGATAATATCCAAGGTGTTTGCATTACAGTAATACCTATACCCCCTATGACTATCCCCAGGGGGATTTGCCATAAACTTATTTTTGAAATTGGTAAACGGATGGCAACAAGATCGAAGAGCAAAGATAACGCCAACAACAGCGATGCATTAGAAACCAATGCCGGGAAAGAAGTCTCATTCATTATTTGGCTCTTGTGTAAATTCGTATCGAGTAGGTAAACCTGCTTTTCTCAATAATTCATTGACCTCATATTTTAATTCCATAACTCTCGATTCTCGTCCCAAGGTCACTGAATGCCATCTACGTAATTCATCCAGCTGCTGCTGCACCTGGACTTCTGCCTGTTGCCGGTCAGTAATATCATGGATGATCGAGAATAAGATCTTTTTATTATGAACCTCGATCGGGGATGAATGAACTTCTACCGTCCTTATTTCACCATTGGCGAGTCGGTGCGGAAAAATGAGAATATTTGACCGTTGCTCCAAGGTGGATTTCAATGATTCTTCTATCTTTTCCTTCTTGAGCAGGTTGATATCGCTGATACTCATTAAGCGTAACTCTTCCAAGGAATAGCCATAGAATTCGCTGGCTGCCGGATTTGCGTCAATTATTTTTCCATCGGTGGGATCCAGGAGGAGCATAGTGGCATTATGCTCTGCAAACATCTGATGAAAACGGTGTTCACTTTCACGCAAGGCACTCTCAACTAATATTCGGTCTGCTATTTCTTTTTGGGCTATTGCATACAATCTGGCATTCTTTAACGCGATGGTTGCTAATCTTGCGAATTGGGAGATGAATTCGATTGTTTCAGGTTCGAATATTTTACCGGATGAATAATCATAAGCCATTTCAAGCACGCCCACCACAACATTATCAGATATCAACGGCACTCCGGCAACGGAAAAGACTTCTTTTTCCCTATATCCTTTCACTCTTTTATCCCAATGGTCATAATCGTTGATAATTAATGGCTTACCACTCTGCCAAACAATACCGGCAACTCCCTCTCCCGATCGAACGGGATATCGCATAGAATCCTCAGTTGCACCATGACCGACCTTGGGAATCATTTGCCCGGTCTCCGGATCGAGTAGATTAAGAAAACAGTACGGGGTTTGCATAAATTGGCCGGCACGTTTGGTGATATTATCCAATAATAGTTCCAGGTCCAGTTGAGAGATCAATTCCACGGTGGTTTCCTGCATGACAGCGAAATAATCATTACGGCGGCGTAACTCTTCAGACGATATTGTCTGTTTAGTGATATCCTGAAGCACGACAATCGCACCATTAATTTGATTCTCGTCATTGTAAAGAGGTACGGCTGAGTTGGAGATGATCTTATGGACTCCATTAAAACACTCTATCTCAATTTCCTCGTTATTCACGATCTCACCCTTTTCCACTGCCCGGGCAGACCCCCATTCATGAGAGGTTAATTGTTTTCCAGTGGATCTCCACCAACCTTTATATACATCCAGATCATCCACTCCAACATACCGTACCCCTTCCCAGATCTTCTGACCAGCCTGGTTGAGCATCGAAATTTGTTTATCTTTATTGACGATAAATATCCCCACTGGAACTGTATCAAAAACCGTTCGAATCAATTTTTCCTGTTCACGTAATGAAGCGTCGGCTTGTTTTCGTTCAGTAATATCGCGAACGAGGGATATATACACTTCTCCCTGTGGACTATTTACCCTGGATACGCTGACTTCCACAGGAATACGGCGTCCATCGGAGTGGATATTTACTGCTTCAAATGGTTGGCTCCCATAGAGTGCAATCTCATGTGCTAATACGTGATCAGCAAATTTACGAGCTTCAGGAGCGATTAAATCAGTTACATGTAACTTAAGTAGTTCGGCCTGACTGTATCCCATCATCTCGCAAAAGCGTGGATTAACCTGGATGATCTGGTCATCCACATCATCAATATGGATACCATCATTCGCATGATCAAGGATAAATCGCGACCATTCTTCACTCTTGCGAAGTGTATCTTCCATTAGTTTTCTATCGGATATATCTCTGGTAATGGAAAGGGTAAATATTTCTCCATTTAGTCTCTATGGTTCTTGCTGATACGAGACAGGTAATGGTTTGACCGGCCTTTCGTAAGCAATAATACTTCCAGGTTGTTTACTTCCCCATGGTCCAGAAGATTTTGCTTAAAGGATTTTAGTTTTTCCGGATCTGTCCAAATATGTAGATCAGTTGCTGTATTGTCAATTAACTCTTGCGAAGTATATCCAAACAATTTCAAATAGCCGTCATTAACGTCTAAATACTTTCCATCATGCAGACGGGTAATGGCCATGGCGTCTGGAGAGATCTGGAATATTTCCGCAAATTTATTTTCAATGCCAATCTGCTTTTCTTTCCTTTTTTTGACACCATCATCATTTATTGTCATAGGATTGCCTCATTCTCCCACTAATAAACATATTAACCGAATACCAATATCTGTTTACGCATAGATGTTCACTATTGGATTAATGGACGGTTTCCCAGTTTACTTTGAAATTGATTCTGTAGAATCTACTCATAATAAAAGCTTTCATTCTCAACAAAGTATAAACATATTTTGTAAATCGGATTATTCAAATATTAACCTGTTAAGGACAAATATAAGATCAATGCAACTGGGACATAAAAAAACATTTACTTGTAACTTTACCAAGTTATCAGATTTGTCTATACACCTTTTATTATTATAAAGAGTTACCCATAAAAAGGATATTAATCCTCCATAAATTATTTTGTAATACATTCAGATAATTATTTGTTATTGGGATTCCGATTAAGTACCAATGGTTATTTCAGAAATGAGGTTTTTAGAAAGGTTCTTTTATCTCGTTTGCCGTGAGTTTCTTCACTTTGTCTGAATAATAAGATGTTATATACTTAATAAAATACTAGCTTTTAATTATCCTGCGGTGAGGTGATTATGACTATTGATTTTGAAAAAAACAGGTGGGAGGAAGGTATTCTCAAGCCATCTCTGGCAAAGAATAAAGAACGGAAAGCGAAATTCGAGACGTCATCAGGAATTCCGCTGCCAGTCCTCCCCACGCCCCTTGATGATGATTATATGGAACAAATAGGTTTTGCAGGAGAATTCCCTTATACACGTGGGGTACAGCCGAATATGTACCGAGGTCGTTTCTGGACCATGCGGCAGTACGCAGGTTTTGCCAGCGCTGAAGAATCCAATAAGCGGTATCGTTTCCTGCTTCAGCAGGGACAGACAGGTCTTTCAGTGGCTTTTGATCTGCCAACACAGATCGGCTATGACGCGGACCATCCCATGGCGATGGGTGAGGTGGGTAAGGTAGGTGTATCCATTTCTTCCCTGGCAGATATGGAATTGCTCTTCAAGGATATTCCGCTTGATCAGGTTTCCACCAGTATGACGATTAATGCCCCCGCTGCCATCCTGCTGGCTATGTATATCGCTGTAGCAAAGAAACAGGGCGTAGCCATGAGTGAGCTGCGTGGAACGATCCAGAATGATATTCTGAAAGAATATGTTGCCCGGGGAACTTACATATTCCCTCCAACACCTTCCATGCGGTTGATCACAGATACCTTCCAGTTTTGTGAGAAGAATGTAAAACGCTGGAATACGATCAGCATCTCCGGTTACCATATCCGGGAGGCTGGTTCAACGGCTGTGCAGGAGGTGGCATTCACCCTGGCGAATGGAATTGCTTATGTTCAGGCAGCCATCAACGCTGGCTTGGATGTGGATGGTTTTGCCTCCCAGCTATCATTCTTTTTCAACGCCCACAATAACTTCCTGGAGGAAGTAGCAAAATATCGGGCAGCCCGCCGTATGTGGGCCAGAATTATGCGTGAGCGATTTGGCGCCAAGGATCCGAAAAGCTGGCAATTACGTTTCCATACCCAGACAGCAGGCTCCACTTTAACCGCCCAGCAACCAGACAACAACGTGGTACGGGTTACACTTCAGGCATCTGGCTGCTGTTATGGGTGGAACCCAAAGTCTGCATACAAATAGCAAGGACGAAGCCTTATGGCTGCCAACAGAAAAATCTGTGCGCGTAGCCTTACGAACCCAGCAGATCATCGCCTATGAATCCGGTGTGGCTGACACAGTTGATCCTTTGGCCGGGTCGTATGTGGTCGAATACCTGACCGATGAAATTGAGAGACTCGCCAATGATTATCTGGTTAAGATCGACAGCCTGGGCGGAGCACTGGCATCCATCGAAGCAGGATATATGCAAAATGAGATCCAGGAAGCAGCATACCAGTATCAGAGAGCGTTGGAAACGAAAGAAACTACGCTTGTGGGTGTAAATGCGTTCGAGGTCGAAGAAAAACTGGACATGGAACGCCTGAAAGTCGATCCGAAAATCGAGCAAAATCAATGTACGCGGTTGGCTGATTTGAGAAAAAACCAGGAACGCCGCCAAAGTGAGCGAACTGCTTGCTCAATTGGAGACTGCAGCAAAAGGCAAAGACAGCCTGATGCCTTTGTTTATTGAATGCGTCAGCAATGACATCACTTTAGGCGAGATCACAGGTGTACTGCGCCAGGTCTGGGGTGAGTATCATACTCCCGCCTGGGGATAAGATCAAAATCAACCGCTAAGAATGCAAAGGAACTGAAAGAAGGTCAAAGAATTATTCCTTTGCGTTCTCTGCGATCTTTGCGGTGAAATATTAGGAGAAATTATGGCAAAACTTATAAAGATCAACCACATCGGAATTGCTGTAAATAACATTGACGAAGCATTACCATTCTGGACTGAGGGATTGGGAATGAAGCTTCAGCATGTCGAAGAAGTTGTCCGTCAGAAATCCAAAGTTGCTTTCCTGCCGGTAGGTGAGAGCGATGTAGAACTTGTCACCCCGACCTCGGAAGATTCAACCATGGCCAAATACCTGGCTGATAGAGGTCCGGGAATGCATCACCTGTGCCTGGAAACCGATAATATCGAAGAGCTGCTGGCTGACCTGAAAGCCAAAGGTTTCCGATTGATCAATGAAACACCCATTGAAGAACCCGGCCGGAAGATGGCGTTTGTCCACCCGAAGGCTACCGGCGGTGTGCTGCTGGAATTGTATGAAGTAACAAAGTAAGGATCAAAAAATCCCCATGAGGGGATTTTTTGATCCTTACAGAATTATGCAGCTTGAAGTTCGTTTTCGTCAGCGATCGCCACCCGAATACCTTCATCCACATTCACTCGGGTGAGGATGAAGATCCCCACCAGGAAGAAGATGATGAGGGAAACAATGCTCAAGCGGCTGTGTCCGGTGATCTGGGAAACCACTCCAAACATGGCTGGACCAAGTATGGTGGAGAATTTTTCAAAGACACTGAAGAAGCTATAGAACTCTGCACTTTTACTTTTGGGCATCATGCGACCAAACAATGAGCGGCTAAGGGCTTGAGCGCCACCCTGAACAGTCGCTACCCCAACTCCTAATGCCCAGAATTGCCACTCATGCTGTAAAAAGTATCCAGCAATGGCTATGACAGAATAAATACATAATGTGATGTAAATGGAATTCTTGGTTCCGATCTTCTTGGGCAGCCAGCCAAAAAAGATGGCAAAGGGAGCTGCCAGGAACTGCACCATCAGCAATGTCCCGATCAGTGTGGTTTGCCCGATACCTATCTCTGCACCGTAGATGGTAGCCATCAGGATGATGGTCCCAATTCCGTTGGAATACACCCAGAATGCCAGCAGGAATTTGGAAAGTTCCTTGTATTTACGAATATCCTTAAAAGTGCTTGCCAGGCGGGAGAATGCAGCCTGAAGCGGTTTGAAATTCTCTTCCCCTGCCAGGATCCGGCGTTTGGGTTCAGATACGATACGCAGCAGGGGTAAGGTGAAGACAAACCACCATACCGCAACGGTGAGAAAGCTGAGGCGGGTCATTAATCCGGTAAGATTCTCAGGTGCAAGCATGATCATGGCCAGGTTGATCGCAAGCAGAATACCTCCGCCGATGTAACCCATGGCATAACCACGACTGCTGACCATGTCGATTTCATCTTCCCTGGCAACATGTGGAAGAAGAGCGTCATAATAAACCAGCGAGCCGGCGAAACCGATTTGGCCAAAGATGAATAGCAGAGATGCAAGGATCCAATCTCCAGTTCCGATAAAATACATCAGGGCTGCCGCCGTCACTCCAATGACCATAAAAATGGTCAGGAAGCTTTTCTTGCTGCCACGAAAATCTGCCATGGCACCTAAAACTGGAGAAATAACAGCAGCCAATAATGCGGCAAGGCTGGTGGTATATCCCCAGTAAGCGGTAGCTACATTCGCAGGGAGGTTGGAGGCTGCAACTGAAGAATAATAAACCGGGAGGACTGCCGCCATTATGGTAGTCACAAAACCAGAATTTCCCCAATCATACATTGTCCACGCCCAAATGGCACGCTTATGAGCTTTTTCTTCCATGATGATTCCTTTCAAATAATAAAAAAATGAAAATTAATATTACCTACAAAATATTATATAGCAGGTTATTACAATTAATGGCATAAAATCATCCTGGTTATTGGTAAATACTCAGCATAACAACCAAAAATTACTTATCACAAATCACTAATCACTAATTACTAATCTTCTATTCTCATTTTTTTCAACATATTTTCCATTGCATCCAGCGAGAAATAATAGTACAATTGTTCTATATTCATTGAATAGTATGTAGAACCCGTCAATGAATGGATGCTGATGTCCCGGGGTATAATTACTAGTTCTAAATTTCAATTCTTGAGGTCGTATGCAGAGTCAAAACGTAATCCGGGTGGTGGGTGCCAGGCAGCATAACCTGAAAAACATCACCGTCGAGATCCCGCGGGATAAATTTGTTGTCATCACCGGTTTGTCCGGTTCTGGTAAATCATCACTGGCATTCGATACTATCTTCGCTGAAGGTCAGCGCCGCTATGTCGAATCTCTTTCCGCCTATGCCAGACAATTTTTAGGACAGATGGACAAACCGGATGTGGATTATATTGATGGTCTCTCCCCAGCAGTATCCATCGACCAGAAAGCTACTTCACACAATCCTCGCTCCACAGTCGGCACTGTAACTGAGATCTATGATTACCTGCGCCTGCTCTTTGCAAGGGTGGGTATTCCGCATTGCACGGTATGCGGACGCGAAGTGGTGAAGCAATCCGCCCAGGAGATCGTGGATGCGGTTTCAAGACTACCGGATGGAAGCAAGTTGTTGATCCTGGCTCCCATCATTCGGGGGCGTAAAGGTACTTACCAGAATGTTTTTGATGAGATCCGCAAGGCAGGCTTTACCCGTATCCGTTGCGATGGGGTGGTATATATGTTGGATGAAGAGATCACCCTTGATCGATACAAATTGCATACCATCGAAGCAGTTGTGGATCGGATCGTGATCAACCACACTGACAACCTGGAAGAGGATAGAGCAGCCCTTTCCCGATTGACCGATTCAGTGGAAACCGCCCTGAAAGTGGGGGAAGGGTACCTGACGGTGCAAAATATAACCAGCGAACCGCCGGTTGATCTTTATTTCTCGGAGCATCTTGCCTGTCCGGAACATGGGGTTTCTTTACCCGAAATTGAACCGCGGACTTTTTCATTCAACACTCCCCATGGTGCCTGCCCTGAATGCCAGGGGCTGGGCAGCAAACAGGAGATCGATCCTGATCTACTTTTGCCTGACAGGGATAGGTCCTTCAATGAAGGTGCGATTATCGCCATGGAATGGGGTGGTCCAAAGGAACAGGGCGGGTATTACTGGCAGGCAGTGGAAGCTGTTGCCAGGCAGTATCACATTGATCTTAACGCTCCTGTTAAAGATCTACCTGAAGAAAAAGTAAACATGATCTTGTTTGGAACCGGTGGAGAGGAAGTATCCATTTCATATCAAAAGGAAGGCCGGCAATCCACCTTCAAAACAACTTTTGAAGGTGTTATCGGAAACTTAATGCGCCGGTACCGCGAAACACAATCTGAATATATTAGGAATAAGATCACAGAATTCATGTCCAATAAACCCTGCCCGGCGTGCGGGGGCAACCGTCTGCGTCCTGAAGCCCTGGCAGTTACGGTGAATGATGCGAATATCCTGAAAGTAACTGACTGGCCGGTGAATGAAGCGCTTGATTGGATTCAGGTCCTCATGTCTGCATCAACCCCGCTTAATGAACGCCAACGGATCATATCAGAGCGAATTCTGAAAGAAATAGAAGCCAGATTGGGATTTTTGGTTAATGTCGGTTTGGATTATTTGACCCTGCGCAGATCAGCCGGATCACTTTCCGGTGGTGAAGCCCAGCGTATTCGGCTGGCAACCCAGATCGGTTCGAGATTGATGGGAGTTCTTTATGTCCTTGACGAACCATCCATTGGGTTGCATCCACGTGATAATGGCAGACTTCTAGAAACATTGAAGGGTTTGCGTGATCTGGGAAATTCGGTTCTGGTGGTCGAGCATGATGATGAGACCATCCGCAGTGCGGATTGGATCATTGATATGGGACCAGCCGCAGGGGAACATGGCGGAGAAGTTGTCGCAGAAGGAACGGTGGAGACCATCCTTGCCCATCCAAAGTCACTGACCGGTGCTTATCTATCAGGTCGAATGAGTGTACCCATGCCGGATGAGCGCAGGATTGGGAATGGTAAACATCTCACGATCGTTGGGGCACGATCCAATAATTTAAAGAACCTGAATGTGGAGATACCCCTGGGGAAACTGGTTTGTATCACCGGAGTTTCAGGTTCAGGGAAATCGACACTGATGGTGGATGTACTTTACAGCGCTTTGGCTCGTGAGTTGAATAGAGCGCATACCCAACCCGGGGAATACGACCGGATCGAAGGAATTGATCAGCTGGATAAGATCATTAATATCGATCAATCTCCCATTGGCCGGACTCCACGGTCCAACCCCGGTACCTACTCAGGCTTGTTCGATGAAATACGCTCCCTTTTTGCCGAACTCTCTGAAAGCAAAATGCGTGGATATAAAGCTGGCAGATTCTCATTCAATGTTCATGGCGGACGTTGTGAGGCTTGTCAGGGGCAGGGGCAGCTAAGAATCGAGATGCAGTTCATGCCGGATGTGTATGTCCCCTGTGATGTTTGCCATGGAGCACGATTCAACCGCGAAACTCTCCAGGTACATTTCAAAGGATTATCCATTGCAGATGTACTGGATACCACGGTGGAAGCTGGATTGGAGCTATTTACCAATTTCCCGAGTATCTGTAACAAGCTCAAATTGCTTTCGGAAGTTGGCTTGGGTTACATCCGTATCGGTCAACCCGCGACAACTCTCTCAGGTGGAGAGGCTCAACGGGTGAAGCTGGCCAAGGAACTTTCACGCCGGGCTACCGGTAGGACGATCTATGTCCTGGATGAACCATCAGTCGGGCTGCATGCAGCAGATGTCCATAAGTTGATCGAAGTATTGCAGCGCCTGGTGGAAAGTGGTAATAGTGTGCTGATCATTGAACACAACCCGGACATCATCAAAGTGGCTGATTACATCATTGACCTGGGGCCTGAAGGCGGCCATCGCGGCGGCGAAGTGATCGCAACCGGTACACCTGAAGAGATCTGCAAGAACGAGCGCAGTTACACAGGTCAATACTTGAAGAAATACCTGATGAATGATAAATAACAAAAAATAATCACTTTTCTGGCTGGTCGTTGCTGATATCTACAGATGCCAACATAAAGTCAGATAGAAGTTAAAAGGTCTTTAGCTGTATTGACCAATGATTAGATGTAATTTGCTAATAATGAAATCAATTATCGAATAAGAGTTAATTCATGAAGATTCTTTGCATAGACATTGGAACCGGAACACAGGATATTTACCTGTTCGACTCCCGTCAGGAAATTGAGAACGGCTACAAGCTGGTTTTGCCATCCCCAACTTTAATGGTGAATCGCAAATTAAAAGCTGCCGCTCAAGCTGGTCGTTCGGTCTTATTGACTGGAGTGACTATGGGAGGAGGTCCTTCTCAGTGGGGGGCGAAAGAAATTCTCAACCATGGCGGAAAAGTATATATTACCGAACAGGCAGCCCGTACCTTTAACGATGATCTGGAGAAAGTGACCGCTGATGGCTATACTCTGGTGTCGGAAGATGAAGCTGAGAAGCTGCCGGATCATATTTTACGGGTAAAACTTCAGGACCTGGATTATGAATCGATTGAGCGTGCCTTCAATTTATTTGATATAAAACTGACTGATCTGAGCGCAATGGCAGTGGCAGTATTTGATCATGGTGCAGCACCTGCAGATATTTCTGACCGGAAATTTCGGTTCGATTATCTGGATGAACGCATCAAGCAGGAAAACCGATTAAGCGCATTTGCTTATACCAGGAATAACATACCTGTGAGTATGACCCGTTTACAGAGTGTTGCCGTATCAGCGATTGATTTTGAAGCTCCGCTTGTGGTGATGGATACTGCACCGGCTGCAATCCTGGGCTCCCTGTATGATCTACAAGTCAGGGATATCCCTCAAAAAATAATTGTAAATATCGGAAACTTCCACACACTTGCGTTTCGACTGGGACCAGCCGGAATTGAAGGATTATTTGAGCACCATACAGGATTGATAAGGCGTTCCGACCTGGAAGAATATATTAAACGGTCTTGCGGATGGAAGTCTTTCAAATAACCAGGTTTTTGACGATCATGGGCATGGAGCATTACTTTATTCAAAAAACAAATATGAAATCCCGAAGAAACCGTTTGGTGTCATTGTGACCGGACCCAGACGAGGAATGTTGGATGGTTCGAAGTTAAATCCATATTTTCCTGCGCCTTTTGGGGATATGATGATCACCGGGTGCTTCGGTTTGCTATCAGCTGTTGGTGATTTGATCCCGAATTTAAAAGAAGAAATTAACGCACGGATGAATAATAATTCAAATCATTCAACCTCTCCCTGGGATATAAGTTAACTTTACAGAAAAATGGGGTATTATTCACTGAATATTGGTCAACTATTTGACGATTCAGATAGAATCATGGTATTATCAGGCTCAATATATGCCGGTTCGCGAACCGGTGTTTCATCTATTATCATATAGGAGAGAACTATCAGTACAACTACATTTCGGGTAAATGATACCATCCGCGCTTCGCAGGTTCGATTAATTGGAGCAAAAAGTGAAAATGTCGGTGTAGTCGATACTTCCGTTGCCATGCGAATGGCTCGTGAAGCTGAACTCGACTTGGTGGAAGTAGCACCAAACTCTGATCCACCAGTATGCAGGATCATGGACTTCGGAAAATTCCTTTACGAACGTGAAAAAAAGGAAAAAGAAGCCAAAAAGGCTCAAACAAAAATTGAGATCAAAGAGATCCGACTGCGACCAAAGACCAATGAACACCACCGTGGATTTAAAACCCGAGATGCCCGAAAATGGCTTTTAGATGGAATGAAAGTCAAAGTCACCATACGTTTCAGAGGTCGTGAGATCACATACCCTGAGATCGCACTGGAGGACTTGAAAGAAATTGCGGAATCGTTGGCTGATATCTCTGTAGTTGAAATTCCACCTTCCCTGGAAGGTCGCGTAATGAACATGGTGTTGACACCAACAAAATACGTGAAGAAGAAAACACCAGGTGAAACAGTGCCGGTCTCCACACCAGCACCAGAACAAGTTCAGGAATAGTCATTCTTTTATGAGAATGGTACTACCTGCGGCAGAAAGAACTGTCGCAAATTTATTGAGAGGAGTATGCTGTGCCCCGTAAACTTAAAGCAGGAAAGATCAAGATGAAGACCCACAAAGCGACATCCAAAAGATTTCGTTTGACAGGGTCCGGTACGCTTCTGCGAACCAAAGGCGGCAAAAGCCACCTGCGCAGACGCACCTCAGAACGCACCAAAGCATTACTTGCTGAGATGGTCCCAGTACAGGGTGAAAACATCATCAAGAGCGTGCGTCGTCTGGCTCCGTACATGAAACAAGGTTAGTACGGTAATTGTCAAAATCCCGAATACACTATTCGTGGATAAAATATTTGTGCAGCTGTTGGGTGCATACAACAGGTCAAAGAATCTGACCGGCGCCCGGGGGTTTGCAAAGGAGTAATATATGACTCGTGTGAAAGGTGGACCGCAAGGTCACCTGCGACATATCAAAGTTCTAAAAATGAACAAGGGCTATTATGGCTCCCGTCACCGCCTTTTCAAAAGGGCGAACGAGGCCATGTTAAAAAGCCTTTTTTACGCTACGCGTGACCGCCGTGTACGCAAGCGTGATTTACGAAAACTATGGATTACCCGTATCAATGCAGCTGCACGCCTCAATGGCATCAGCTACAGCAGGTTCATCTATGGTATGAAGAAAGCCCAGATCGAGTTGAATCGCAAGATTTTGGCTGACCTGGCTGTGCGTGACCCCAAAGCTTTTACAGCAGTGGTTGAAAAAGCAAAAGCTGCTTAAATTTTTCCTCTCAAAATAGACCGGGATTTCGATCCCGGTTTCTTTTTAATCACAAAAGTGATCCAAGATTTCTTCTCCCGGATTATGCTAAAATTCCTTGTAGGAAAATCGGATGATCACTTCAACTCAAAACCCAAAAATTCAACGAATTCGCGAATTACTCGCTCATTCTCGCAGCCGGTCTGAGCAAAAAGTCTTCGTTATCGAAGGCATTAGATTGGTGGAGGAAGCAGTACTATCAGGGGTGATACCAGAGAGCTATTTATTACAGCAGCCAGTTAAATCCACGGGGAATGGAGCTGATCGAAAAAATGCGGGCAGCAGGCATTCCAATTGAGGAAGTGGAAAGCAGCTTGATGGACAGGTTGAGCGATACCGAAAGCTCACAGGGAATCCTGGCTGTCATATACAGAAACCCGTGCAGCACTACCAGAGAAGCTGGATTTTATCCTGATACTTGATTCCATTAAAGATCCCGGGAACATGGGCACAATTTTAAGGACAGCCTGCGCAGCTGGTGTAAATGCAGTCTTCCTATCCCCGAATTGTGTTGACGTTTACTCCCCCAAAGTACTAAGATCAGCCATGGGGGCTCATTTTAAGCTTCCGATGATCGATAGCAGTTGGCCTCTGATGAAGACAGAAATCTCCAGGCTTCAGTCCTGCCCCGGCTATTTATCTGGCTGATGTCAGGCAGGGGGAACCCCTGTGGAAATGCGATCTCACCCTTCCAATTGCTTTGATCATCAGTTCTGAAGCAACTGGAGCCAGCCCGGAGGCCATTGAGTTAGCAACCCATAAGATTCATATCCCCATGCCGGGTGGATTTGAAAGCTTGAATGCGTCAATTGCAGCAGCCATTCTGCTGTTTGAAGTGGTTCGTCAGAGAGCTAAATCCATAACGATGCGATTTACCCCACTTCGCTAAAAGCCAGAATAATCAATTACGCACTTGTTTGAAATTAATGATCGTCAGGTTCTTGTCACAACCGGCAAAAGTATCAAAATACACTTTGTCAGATAACGCTCCTCCGGCCTGATCGAAGAGCTGCAACCACAAGGTGTGATTGGTCTCTGTGGGATAATCTGATAATGTGATCTCGTATCCAGCTGGCCCGTACCGATTAACAGTTCCGGAGATACTGACAATGATTTTAATTTCCCCATGCAAAGATCCATAGAGTTGAACACGCAATCCTACAATTGGCGCTCCTTGAAGGTCAACTACATTACCACCTACACCCAACCAGTTACATCCCACTTCGGGCTGCATAATGCTTGAAGAGACAGATACCGGACCTCCCGGTTGAACCACATATTGATACGGGCTTTCCGTGTTTTTCTGTCCGGGTATTGTTGCCTGGGGTGATTCTGTCGGTAGAATAAGGATAAATGGTGTATTCACAATTTCAGGCGTAGGAGTGGATGTCTCAGTAGGAATTGTTGTCTCGGTTGGCCTGGGTGTTTTTGAAGGTAATGGAGTAAAAGTGGGTAATGGTGACGGTGTGTTTGTAGGAATTTGAACAACTGGTGGTATCACATACGGTGGATACGGGTTTAGCTGTGATTGGGGGTTGAAAAATAGCCAGGCAAACAGTATACCCACTAATATTGTTCCCCCGGCAAGGATTAATGTAAGTGTATTCCAAACACTATTGGGATCCTTGATTTGTTCCTGGGGGTCTTCAGACTCTTCAAAATAATCCATTGATTTCCTCTGGAGGTCAATTTTGGGGGCTATTTAGTGATGACGATTTCAGAAGAAGATTTTTTCTCATCCAACCAACTTATCAAAGCCTGATTTTGCATAAATTTTAATGCATCAGGAGTGAGTTTATGTGCGCCATCTTTTTCGATCACCTGAACAATGTGAAAACCTATTTCTGATTGAATAATTTGGCTGATCCCGCCTGCATCCAAACTAAAGGCTGCATCGTCCACAGCGGGTTGAGTCAGATATCCACGCGGAAACCAGCCCAAATCACCTTTGGTAACAGGATCGTATAGCTCAGCGAGTGTTGCAAAATCTGAGCCAGATTGTAATTGGGCCAAAATTCCCCGCGCTTCACCCTCACTTAAGACCCGTATTTGACGGACATGCACCTGTTCAGCCACGTCAGGAAGGTTCTTAATGATCTCATCCCGCATCCAGGTTGCATAGACAGAGCGTTCGAATGAGACCCTGAATGTTTGGTCAGTGTAGAAATTTTCATTTATCCACTTAGCAAGAGCATCCGTGCCACCAAGTTTTAGGGATAAGTCATCCAGTTTTGTCTGGATGTCACCTGACGAAACAGAAAAGCCGGCTTCAATTGCACCTTGTTTTAGAAGCAGTTGATCGACAAGTTCATCGATCACTTGATTTTCCTGGTCTGATGGATCAGGTAATTGGATACCTGCTTTAGTCACGCCGGATTGAAAACGCTGAATTTCCTGTTGAAATTCAACAACAGTAATTCCTTCACCATTCACCTCCAAGGCCATTGGCTCTTTGATAAGCGTTGGTTCAATAGGGGTATTAGTTGGCACGTCTATTGTAACTATTGGTTGGACTGGAACTGGAGTTTGTTGTTTGCATCCAGCTAAGATCAGGGAAAGAATAAATAATAAACAAATTACTTTTAGGTGAAAGTATCTGAGAATCAACATAAAATAAATTATAACCTATTGCGCTGATGTGTTTTTGAGGCAAAAATTATATATGTTCAAGCAAGCGAAAATGCATTCTGCGATCTGGTTGATGAAGTAATTATTTTGGAGAAGGGTACAACTGTACCGGGAGAGAATATTATGTCAAAGAAGATGATGGTTATTATTGTGTTGGCAGCAATTGTCGTACTTGCTTTACCTATCAGTGCCGCTATGGCAACCAATAAAGGCACAATTCCCAGTATTTCTGTGGTCAGTGTTGTTCCTGGTACCGTAGTCACCGTCGAGACCCGGAATTTTCCGGCAGATTTGGATTTTGAAGTTACCATAGGCCCATATGGGTCATATGGTATCGATGGGACTTCTGGTCGGCACTACCAACTCAGGGAAAGGTGGAACATTCACTGCAACATATAATATCCCGGTGGAGTTGAAGGATTCGGCTCGTTTGGCCATCCGGCTGAGAAATCCAACCAAAGGCTATTACGCCTATAACTGGTTTGAGAATATTATTCCCACACCCGCGCCAACAAAAACCTCAGGCACTAAAACCACCCTTCCGGGTTATGTAGGCTTCCCGGCATTTACTATAACAGAAGTGGAAGCAGATAAATCGGTGAGCGTGGATGCAAAGAACTTCCCGGTTAAGGCGAATGTAGACGTATCGATGAATGTCATCGGCACATTTGGTTCTGGTGGATACCTGGTCAAATCACAGTTTACCGGCGAAAAAGGTGAATTTACTGCTAAATATGATATTCCGAAAGAGCTGGCAGGCATTTACATGATCTCGATCCGAATTCAGGATCCAGCATCAGGATATTATGGGATCAACTGGTTCTTTAACCTCGATTACCCGGTAAAAGTGGAAATTGTGAGTACTCCAGCCGCGACGCCAAAACCCGGTGTAACTCCCACGCCCGGGACGAGTGGATCTGAGAGCGCACCAACAACTCCCGCTTATACTGGCTATCCAAG
The DNA here is from genome assembly GCA_963757065.1 of uncultured Chloroflexia bacterium. Taxonomy (GTDB): domain Bacteria; phylum Chloroflexota; class Anaerolineae; order Anaerolineales; family Anaerolineaceae; genus PNON01. The sequence continues at coordinate 640,914 of CAVWQC010000007.1, forward strand.
GGTTGAGATCACTGCAGTCGAAAAAGATGTCAAAGTAACCATCCAGGCAATGAATTTACCACTGAATGAGAAGTTTGATGTTTACCTGGGTAATTTAGGTTCCATGGCTGTGGGTGGAACAAAAATCGCGACTCTTGAATCAGGCACCACTGGAACCGCAACAGCAACATATGATATTCCAGCTGATCTGGTCGGCCTGGGTCAGATCTCTGTTCGCCTGGCAGGTACGACCTCTGATTACTACGGGTACAACTGGTTCTACAACCAGACATACCCGTAATCGCTAGATAAAATGCATAAGCATGCGGAAAATTCTACCGCATGCTTTTTTTATTAATCCATGATAAGGATTTTTTAGTAAGATGTTGGAATATTATTGGGTGATAAAATAAAACACTTCGATCATAGGAAAAGCACATGAAAAATCGCATCATAGTTATTTCGTCAGTTGTCTTTTTACTCGCCATTGCATTAGGAGCATATTTGGGGGCAAACCGAATGATCAATTCGATCTATGCATATCGAAGTCCAATATCTGCTGAATCCCCAAAACCGGGTCCGTCGATTGGTAAACCCCAATCAGAGAAAGTAGTCTTCATACTGATCGATGCTCTACGATTGGATACATCAACCAACATAGAGGTGATGCCTTATCTACATCAATTGCAGAGTTCAGGGGCTTATGCCATAATGCACAGCCAAACCCCCTCATACTCGGCACCTGGTTACTCAACGATTTTTACTGGTGCCTGGCCGTTTATGAATGATGGACCCGCCTTCAACCTGGATTATGAGGAAATTCCTGTTTGGACACAGGATAACCTTTTTTCTGCAGTTCACAGAAATGGGATTACAACAGGCATTGCAGCCTATAATTGGTTCGAGAAACTTGTCCCCCAGCAGGATGTCGACTTAAAATTCTATACTCCTGGTGAAGATAATATCGCTGATGAAAGCGTTGTCGATGCTGCAATTGGCTGGTTGGAACAACCTGGAAATCAGTTTATCCTGGTCCATATTGATCAGGTTGATTACGCTGGGCACCATGAAGGCGGACCACAGAGCCAGGCCTGGTTGGATGCAGCCAATCGGGCAGACTCCCTTGTAGCTCTAATAGGCTCAAAGCTGGATCTGAAGAAAGACACAATTATAGTGCTTAGTGATCATGGGCAGATTGACCCGGGTGGTCATGGTGGTCATGAACCAATCGTTTTGGTTGAACCTTTTATCATGGCTGGTAAAGGGGTAGTACCAGGTGAGTACCCTGATATACAAATGGTGGATGTCGCCCCAACGATCTCTGCTCTACTTGGCGCTAACATTCCGTCCTCCAGCACAGGAAATGTAATTACTGAAATGCTGGATTTACCGCCTGAGTATGTGGATGTATATCAAAATTCGGAAGTCTCCATTCATAACAATTTAGCGCAAATATATGGGAAGGCCATTAATCAGCCCCTGCGAGAAGGTCAATCCATTGAATCGATTCGACAAAGCAAATTGGTGAAAGAACGATCGGTCCGTATACCTCTAACCTTGATAATACTAATTCTTCCTCCCTTAATACTTTTAATGCGAAAAAATACGCAGTTAAAATACTGGTTACCCGGATCTTTGATCGCATTTTTAGGTTTCCATTTGCGATATGGCATCATCGATAGGAAATCTTACTCTTTCAGTGCCATTCTCACTCCAGAAGATTTAATCATTTACTGCGCGATCACTGCTGCGCTGGCTGCATTAGTCGGGTTTATCTTTATCCTTGTTTTTCTTCGACCAAAGTTGAATGATCGTATGGATGCCGCCAAATTCGCTCTTGGTTATGTTTTCACGTCGTTATATATATGGCTCTTACCCCTCAGTTGGAATTTTATGCTAAACGGTTTTATCCCGACCTGGACTCTTCCCCAATTGGACGCCTATTTTATTGGGCTACTATCCATGGTCATTATCATCATTGTCTCGATTTCGGGTTTGTTAATCACATTCATCTATTCACTGCTCAGTCGATTATTATTCAAGGCTTAAGAATCAATCAACATTTTACGGGCGACCAGGCTGGCCACTGCTTTCCGTCCACCATGACCTGAATTCACCCATCCTTCTGAATAGGAAATGATGTCAAGATCGGAAAAGAATCCACGTAATTCTCCTGCTTTTAAGAGTCTCTCTGAACTGATATCTGGTTTGATTGATAGCATCTCATCAGTGAGTGTTTCAAACAGGAGAATTCCACCCGGTTTTAATGAACGGTAATATTGGCGACAAAGTAGTCTGTCCAAATAATAAAAATTACAGATCAGGTCAAATGTATTATCTGGTAACCTGAATCTGGATAGGTCTGCCAATATTGTCCAAACTGAGGGGAAATGTGTATGGACATATTTGACCGCCACTTCAGATCGGTCAACTCCAAGTACTTGAAATTTCTTTTCCAATAGAAATGGAAGATCATTCCCCATACCCATTGCTGCTTCGAATGCCAGTCCACCTGAAGGTAAGATGTCTGCATAATCCTGCAGTAAATTTCGGGGAGGTCCTAGCCAGTTGGAAGGATCTGAGGAGTAACGCTGGTTCCAATCCATAGAGTTGTCCAAAATGAAGCAATCAACTAAAAAAGAAAGAATTATAATAACTTTACTTCAAATATTATTATCGAGGTAGTGTGTCGACAGATTATCCGAAATCATCACCCAACGGTATCTTTGTTTCATTTCAGCATCCAAATTTTCGGCTTTGGTTTTCCGGTCAACTCGTATCTCTGGTTGGTACATGGATGCAATCCACTGCTCAGGGATACCTGATCTATGTCTTAACCGGTTCGTCTGCTTATCTCGGGTATATTGCCATAGCGTCAGGAATTCCTACCTGGTTTTTTACATTATATGGCGGCGTTATCGCCGATCGAATTTCCAGAAGGACATTGTTGGTGATCACCCAAACTGCGATGATGGTTTTGGCTTTTATTCTATCTGCCCTGGTGTTTACAAACACAGTCAAACCCTGGCACATTTTAGTCCTAGCTTTTTTATTGGGAATCGCAACAGCCTTCGATGCACCTGCGCGGCAATCCTTCGTCCGGGAATTGGTTAGCAGGGAGCATATGACGAACGCTATTGCACTAAATTCATCGATTTTTAACCTTGGTACAGTGGCGGGACCAGCTATTGCTGGATTGACATACGCTGCGATTGGGCCGGCCTGGTGTTTTGCAATAAACGGGGTGTCTTTCATAGCAGTTATCATTGCACTTCTCATAATGAAGATTGATCAACAAATCATTAAGACGGAAAAATCCAGCGCAATGCTTGAATTAAAAGAGGGTATTGCCTATGTAAAGAATAACAAGATCATTCGTTCACTTATCTTAAATATGGCATTTCTAAGTGTTTTCGGGGCAGGTGTGATTGCGTTAATACCTGCCTGGGCAGTAGAAGTGTTAAAGGGGGATGTAAGGATGAATGGTTGGCTGCTCTCTTCCAGAGGAGCCGGGGCTTTGATAGGTACATTACTTATTGCTTATATTGGAAACCGGAAAGCACGTGGAAAACTATGGGCATTTGGAAATCTCACAATGCCAGTGCTTTGGATAATCTTTTCATTGATCACAAATGTCCCGTTTTCACTCACGGTTGCAGTATTTATTGGGCTATCATTTGTTATTTCCGTAAACCTGTCAAATGCCATGATCCAAACTGAGGTGACTGATAAACTACGCGGAAGAGTAATGGCAATTTTTACATTGACATTTTTCGGATTAACGCCAGTTGGATCATTGTTGGCAGGGGTTTTTGCAGAAAAATATGGTGAACAGATTACGGTTCTTTCCAGTGGAATTATTCTACTGGCTCTGGCAATTTTCACTGCGTTACGTATGCCATATCTGAGGAAAGTGGACTGATCCTAGACAATAATGGCAGTTTTGGAAAATATATTGGTCAATGTGCAAAGCAGTTACTTTAACGGGTAGTTTCCGAATTCTTTAGCAGATTTGTAGCATGCAATGACGTTACTTGCGGGCACGCTCAAATCCAGATGAGTAGAAGGAGAGAGAACATACCCTCCCCCGGATCCCAATGTTGTAATTGTCCTTTGAATATTTTCAACTACCTGATCTTCCGTACCGGACAGCATTGATTTGGGATCGATGGCACCCCAAAAACAAACATGCCCCCCATATTGAGCTTTAATTTTGGTCAGGTCAATTCCTGGCTGTTCAGATATCCCGTGGATAATATCCACCCCCATTGAACATAACCGGCTGATGAATAGTTCGATATTTCCGCTTGAATGGAAGAGGATCCTTGAGCGTGGGGCAGCGTTCCGGATCATGTCGATCATGATTTGCCAGGTTGGTGCAAAAATCCGATCAAACATCTTTGGTGAAATATATGGCCGGATCCCGGCATAATCATCACCGGGTAGCTCAACAATATCGAGGTAATCGCCAGCTTCGTTGAGTAGGATCTCAAGTGACCGGCATAAAACATTAGATACTTTTTGGACAAGAGTAAAGGAAAATTCTTCATCATTAATCAGATCTGACAAAAACTTTTCTCTTGACCGCAAGGCACAACAACGTTGAAAAGGCCCGAGAGTATCTATTGCCTTTCCAACGACTGCAAAATCAGTCTCTTCTTTGAGGTATTTCGCCCTCTTTTTGAAGTCTTCAATCCGCATATATTTCCATGATACCGGAAATGGATAATTAGCCAGGTCTGATGCAGAAGAATTCAATAAAGGCGGATCTACTGGTGTCAAACTTCCTGCATTTTCAAGGAATTTCACCCCCCAACAGTCTTTGCCGCCTCCACGGGTAGCACCCCCCAGATCTGTGAATCCGGTATCAACATACCGGGTATCCACATCCAGTGCTGCCAATATCCGATCATCCATGTAGTTATAGTCATTCCCCTTAAAGCTTCGAGTTGGTAATAACGGAGAACCCAAATTGAGTAATTTGAGAAGATCAAAATATACAACATCAGAAATACTATAATCACTTCCCCAAAGGGCAAGGGGAACGCGATCTGGTTCACGTAAGTTGACAGCAGCCATTACTCGTTGACGATGATCCATTGACCTCTCCTATGGGATTTTTGTCCTTGATAATAAATAATTATATGTTATTAATACCCCATGATGTCAAATCCTGTCAAAAGCGAAGTCGCATATCCATTATTTCTTGCTGATTGCCACTTGATTAGTTCGATAATAAATGGTATTCTAATAGAATATCATTCTTTATAGAGAATCATTATCCTATGACAGATCCTGAAATTAGATACCAAAAAATTATCAGCAAACTCCAGGAGCGATGGTTTCCGATTAACGTCTCACCGGTTGGCACTTGCCAAACTCCTGGCATCATCATTAGGGCACCCCAATGCCACTCAATTATTTGAGTCTCTAAAGAGGCAATTTCCCACTATCAGCCTGGCCACCATTTACAAGACACTGGCATTACTCAAGGATGAAGGGGAAATTCTCGAAATTGATCTCCGCACCGATAGCCGGTATGATGGCAATAAACCATATCCTCATCCACATCTTATTTGTAACTCGCTGCAACAAGATCATTGATGGAGATGACCTAAGCGGGTTAGTAAACCTTAATACGGAAATTGAAAGCATGTACCATTTTCAAATTTCACACCACCAACTCGTATTTTTTCGGTTTATGTGATGAATGTCAAAGCATGGATCAATAAATCACCAGATTAATCCTGGAAATTTAATAATTAAAATTTTGTTGTCATTATTCCCGGATTAATTATATAGAAGTAATAAATTCAAAAGATTTAATAGATAGACCCACAAAAAGAAAGGAAAAATATAATGAAAGACAAGAAAAAGCAATTGACAACCATTGCCGGGGCTCCAGTACCGGATAATCAAAATGCAATGACAGCCGGGAAACGCGGACCTATGTTGTTGCAGGACGTTTGGTTTTTAGAGAAACTGGCACATTTTGATAGGGAAGTCATTCCAGAACGTCGAATGCACGCCAAAGGATCAGGCGCTTTCGGAACCTTCACAGTAACCCATGATATCACCCGCTATACCAAAGCAAAGATCTTCTCCGAAATTGGAAAGAAGACCGATCTATTTGTACGTTTTTCAACAGTAGCCGGTGAACGTGGTGCTGCAGATGCAGAGCGGGATATCCGCGGTTTTGCTGTCAAATTCTATACCGAAGAAGGTAACTGGGATCTGGTCGGAAATAATACACCAGTTTTCTTCTTGCGCGACCCGCTCAAATTCCCTGACTTAAATCATGCAGTTAAACGGGACCCCCACACAAATATGCGCAGTGCGAAAAATAACTGGGATTTTTGGACTTCCCTTCCGGAGGCCCTGCATCAGGTTACCATCACCATGAGTGAACGTGGCATCCCTGCCAGTTATCGGAATATGCATGGCTTTGGCAGCCATACTTTCAGCATGATCAATGCCAAGGGCGAACGGAATTGGGTAAAATTTACCTGGGTATGCCAACAAGGAATAAAAAACCTGACTGATCAAGAGGCAGAGGCGATTGTTGCGAAGGATCGGGAAAGTCATCAGCGCGACCTAATCGAAAATATTGAAAAGGGTAATTTTCCAAAATGGAAGTTGGCCATTCAGGTCATGACAGAAAAACAGGCTGAAAAACATCCATACAATCCTTTTGATCTGTCCAAGGTTTGGTATCACAAAGATTTTCCGCTGATGGATGTGGGTATCATGGAATTAAACCGCAACCCTGAAAACTACTTTGCAGACGTGGAACAAGCTGCCTTTAATCCAGCCAATATTGTTCCAGGAATTGGTTTCTCCCCGGATAAGATGCTGCAGGGAAGGTTATTCTCGTACGGTGATGCCCAGCGTTATCGCCTGGGAGTGAACCATCACTCGATTCCAGTGAATGCTTCCAAGGCTCCTCATCACAGCTATCATCGCGATGGAGCCATGCGTGTGGATGGAAATTACGGCAGCACCCTGGGATATGAGCCAAATAGTTATGGGGAATGGGAAGAACAACCGGAATTTGCTGAGCCGCCCTTGAAACTTGAAGGTGCAGCCGACCATTGGAATTTCCGTGAAGATGATGATGATTATTACACCCAACCCGGGAAACTATTCCGGTTAATGAATGCCAATCAACAGGCTGCCCTTTTCGGTAACACTGCCCGGGCTATGGGCGATGCACCCAGGGAAGTCAAGATCCGGCATATCGGCAACTGTCTGAAAGCCGACCCCGCTTACGGGAAAGGTGTGGCAGATGCGTTAGGCATCCCCTTGAATGAAGTGCCCAAGTAACTTTATTTTCAAACCTTATAAAAGGACTGCTGCCAATAATTGGAGCAGTTCTTTTATATTGCATTTCTTCCTACTTAATCAAGGAAATCTACTTGTCAGAATCTGCTGGCTGAGCAACACCAATCTACACCAGGCACGAGTGGCGATTATTTGATTTATCCAAACCCGAAGGGATAATTTGCTTTAAATCGCACAATGCCTAATCCCGGATTCGTTTTCCAACGAAAAAAACACCTCACATCCATCAAAAGAGTCGAATTCATGTATGTAAACATAAAAATTTTGAATTTGGGTGTTTTTTTTGGACCAATTTCTCCTTATAATGTGATTATCAGTCAGGGTCGATATTAGGAGGAAAAATGGAAAAGAATAATCGGTATCGATTGATATCCATTGCCTTGGTATTATTTATCCTCATTCTAGCCTGCAACCTGCCCACGAGCGATCAGAATCAGATCAAGACCATAATCCCGCCCACTCCCATCATTCAACTCATCGAAGTAACAGTGGTAATTCCAGCCACCAATTCACCAGTTGAAGCATCAGTGACTGATACGCCAACCAGTCCAACAACGACACCCATCACAGAGACACCTACGATTTCACATCTATTGACTCCTTCGATCCCTGCTGCAAATGGCATGATCGTATATGATGTCACAAGTAAGGACACCGCACCTGAACGACGCGCTCCATATGGGGATTCTTATCAGATCAATCGTTTGGAGAGACCTTTTGATAAGGCGATGACCTATTTTCCAGACCTGGATATCGTTACTTTCAATTTAAAACAGGATGATGTATGGAACTATGTATCAATCGAGCTGGTTGGATTGGATCCCAACAACACGATAGGCATTCAGTATGGGGTGGAACTGGACCTGGATAGGGATGGATTTGGTGATTACGTTATTATTGCTCGTCCACCATTTACTCCGCAATGGGATTGCACGACAGTAAAAGTCTACCAGGATGATAACCACAATACAGGTGGATTATCAGGATCAAAATCAGATGCTCCATTACCTGGTGATGGATATGAGAAGTTGATCTTTGATGGGGGAGTTGGTTCAGACCCGGATCTTGCTTGGGTTAGAATTAATGCGGGAAGAAGGGCTACGGTTCAATTCGCTTTTAAGCAAACTCTTTCAACTGATCAATTCATGATGGGTGTCCTTGCAGATTCCGGATTCAAGGATGTGGGTATGTTGGATTATGTGGATCGTTTTACCAGGGCGGAAGCCGGATCTCCGGTAAGAGACAACGATGACTATCCACTAAAACAACTCTTTAGCGTCGATAATACCTGCAGGGAGGCATATGGCTTCTCATCGACAGGGTACGAACCACAACTTTGTCCGAAAGAACCAACACCACAACCTCACTCCACACCGGAAGCTTGCCAACCGCCTCCATATTGCACTGGCGTACATTATCTTTGGGATCCTGTTACCTGTGTTTGCTTTGCTATACCATGGTAAATAATCGCCATCGGATTCAGATTGGATGTAACATAAATATACCAGGCAGAATCCTGCTATCGATCTCTATCCGGTCCTTCTGAATGGGGTGTTTAATCCCTTAGGAACACTCTTTTAAGTTATGTTTTGTGATGCTTGTGAGCGAGGAGAGGCTCGAATGCATCCCTCGATGGGGCTCCAGCCAATAAGAAAACACCCTTGCGGATGTTTTGTGATGCTTGTGAGCGAGGAGAGGCTCGAATGCATCCCTCGATGGGGCTCTCAACCAATAAAGAAAACACCCTTGCGGATGTTTTGTGATGCTTGTGAGCGAGGAGAGGCTCGAATGCATCCCTCGATGGGGCTCTCAACCAATAAAGAAAACACCCTTGCGGATGTTTTGTGATGCTTGTGAGCGAGGAGAGGCTCGAACTCTCAACCAATGGCTTAAAAGGCCACTGCTCTACCATTGAGCTACTCGCCCGAAGCAGACAAAATTTTACCACCGACATATCCAAGCGTCAACTCCAGGTTTTCCATTATAATAAGCCCAGGAGAATGATCCATGTCGAATATTGAATCTGTCAACGAAACCTCGCTTTCCACACTACTGACTTCATCCAAGGTACCAGTACTGATCGATTTTGGGGCTGCCTGGTGCGGACCCTGCAAGATGATCGAGCCTTATGTTGAAAAACTGGCCAATAACTGGAAAGATAAAGTAGTAGTTGTCAAAGTGGACGTGGATGAATCACCCAATCTGGCCATGCAATATCAGGTCATGGGTGTTCCGACTCTGATTCTACTTAAGGATAGTAAACCGGTGGATCGGACCAGTGGATTACAGTCTTTGGATAAACTGGTTGAGCGGTTTGGGAAGTATATATAATTAGTCTCCAAAATGAGCCTATCGATAAATAAGTCAGCAAGCCCATACGGGTTGTGGAAAAGCACCCTCACTCCAAATCTGATCGCTAATAAACTGAGATTTTCAGATGTTCAATACACTGAGGATGGTCTGCTTTGGTTGGAAGGGCGTCCAACCGGTAGTGTCCTGGTATATAAAGCGAAGGACTCAGATAATGTTGATGTCGCACCTCAATATCAACCACGGGGAGGGTTGGCATATGGCGGGGGAGAATTCCACACTCGTAACGGAGTGATAGTATTCGTCAATAAAGACTGTTTATTTCGAACATCCAGCCAGGATCAAGTCTACCAACTGCTAAAGACGGATGACGGCAGCTTATCTTCTCCGAGCATATCGCCTGATGATCAATTTGCATTGTTTCTTCAATCTGATGGAAAAGATGATTCCATTGGTATTGTGGATTTGACCAGACCTGATAGTTCAGTTTGCCTTGTTTGCGGTGCTGATTTTTATATGCAGCCTGTGTGGCATCCCGAAGGGAATATGATCGCCTGGGTGGAATGGAACGCACCGAATATGCCATGGGATGGGGCACTGTTGAAAACCGCTCAATTTGATCGAACAACTGGTCGTATTTCCGATATTCAAACAATTGCCGGTGACACCAACACTCCTGTTTTCCAACCTGAATTTTCACCTGATTCAAAGTATCTCAGCTTCCTGCAAGCTGCAGGCGATCGGGATGAATGTGTCATTCTGAATTTGCAGACACAGGCTAAAAAGGTCATCTTGAGGGATAAAGTATTAATAACTCCTGCATGGACCCTCGGTCAGCGTGTTTATGGATGGACTCCTGATTCAAGGAAGATCTTTTGTATTTACCAGGAAAAGGGTGAATTTGGAGTGATGGAGCTTGATTTGGAGAGTTCAAATGACACTGAATTGGACCTTTCTCCGTATTCAAACTTTGCTCAGATCACTGTATCACCGAATAATATGAGTTTTGCCTGCATTGCTTCCTCTTCAGAGATACCCGCCAGGATCATTGAATGGAGAAAAGGTGAAATACAGGTAGTGCGGTCGAGCCTTGATTTTGAGATATCCCCTCATGGAAATATCCAATCCACAACCCGTTGAATGGAAGACTTCGACCGGTGAAGCGGTTCATGGCTATTACTTTCCGCCACAAAATTCCAAATTTACATCCGAAGGATTGCCACCCGCTGTAATCCATGTCCACGGGGGGCCTACATCCCAGGTGGATAGCAGTTTTTCGTTTGATACCAACTTCTTCACCAACCGTGGCTACGCAGTATTGGTAGTTAATTACCGCGGCAGTACCGGATATGGGCGTACCTATCAAAAAGCTTTGAATCATCATTGGGGTGAGTATGATGTGGAGGACGCAGTTGGTGCTGCCCATTTCCTTGTGGAAAGTGGTTTGGTTAATCCCAAACAATTGGTGATTAAAGGCAGCAGCGCAGGCGGTTACACACTTCTAAATGTTCTTATCCGTTACCCTGATCTGTTCCAGGCAGCGATCTGCTCGTTTCCTGTCGCGAACCTGATGACGATCATCAATGAAACTTTCAAATTTGAAGCGCATTATTATGACTCATTGATCGGACCATTTCCTGAGGAAAAGGCAAAGTACATAAACTGGTCGCCGATCAATCATATTGATAAAATTAGAACACCTATAATTCTATTTCACGGGGATTCTGATCCGGTTGTTCCTTCGTCACAATCTGCTGAAATAGACGAAGCATTAACCACCAATCATATCCCTCACCGCTATCATGTGTTCGAGGGAGAGGGTCATGGCTGGAAAAAAGCTGAAACTCTTGAATCCTATTACAATATGATCGAGCAATTTCTTTTGGAAAATATTATAAAAACATAGGAAATCCTCCGATGTCGAAACTCACAAAAATTACCATATTGCTGGCCTCCTTCTTTGCAGTTGATAAAGTATTAGCCATAACCAGGCAATTGCTGACAGCCAGGATCTTTGGGCTTTCCGCAGAGCTGGATGCTTTCAACGCAGCAAATAACCTGCCCGACCTGCTTTTCGCATTGATCTCCGGTGGAGCTCTGGCGATTGCATTCATCCCGGTCCTCTCTGAAATATTAACAACTTCAGGGAGACAATCAACCTGGCTGCTATTTTCTCGAATTGCCAATCTGGCGTTTATTGTGACTGCCATCATGGGGATTTTTATCGCTATTTTTGCTGAACCGCTGGTATCGTGGCGTCTCGGCATAGCGCCCGGATTTGACCTGACACAACAAAAACTGGTAGCGGAATTGATGCGTCTAAACTTAATTGCCACACTGATCTTTTCGATCAGCGGTTTGGTAATGGCTGGACTACAGACCAACCAGCATTTCCTGCTACCAGCCATTGCCCCCTTGCTTTATAACCTGGGTCAAATATTTGGAGCACTGATCCTTGCTCCAAAAGAAGGATTAAGCATTGGACCAATTCAGTTACCTGCTTACAATCTGGGAGTCCATGGCCTGGTGTATGGTGTCATTATCGGGGCAGCATTACACTTGCTTATTCAAATTCCTGCGTTAGTAAAGTATCAGTTCAAATGGACACCCAGTGTAACGGTATTGGATCCAAATGTTCGCAAAGTTTTAAAACTCCTTGGGCCACGCCTCTTGACCATGCTGTTCATTCAGCTAATCTTTATTGCCCGGGATAATTTAGCTTCCGGATTATCCACCGGGGCTGTATCTGCTTTGACATACGGCTGGATGATCATGCAAGTACCTGAAACCTTATTGGGCACAGCCATTGGAACCGCATTATTACCTACATTATCAGAATTTGCAGTCAAACAGCAGTGGAGCGAATTTACACGAGTCATCTCAAGGGCTGTACGGATCCTGACAGCATTAACCATTCCCATCTTTATAATTCTTTCGTTGGGATTGCGGCCGCTGATCAGCCTGGCTTTTGGTTTTGACGCTGCCGGCACGGATCTGATATTAAATGTTAGCCGGGCATTTTTATTCGGGTTGATCGCCCATTCCATCATAGAAGTTGGCGTAAGGTCTTTTTATTCGATACAAAATGCAAAAATACCATTACTTGCTTCAGCTGTTACAATCATTGTTTTTCTCATCTTCGGAAATTTGTTAGTCAATAGATTTGGAGCAGTGGGTATTGCGGCTTCCGTTACTATTGCATTTTCAGTAGAAATGTTGCTGATAATGATCCTCCTCATTCGCAGATTCCGGTTCAACATTGGGATTGTGCCAACACTGAGTCGCGCCATCCTCGCCAGTATTGCAGGGTCGGCGGTATTGATCGGGTTGTCATTGTGGCTTCCAATTAATCCAGTTCTATTAGCCCTGGTTTCGATGGGATCAGCTGCAATTATCGCTGTTTTCTTCATCAATAAAGATATAAGGGAATTGCGAAATCTATAAGAAAAAGCAAAAGATTGGAATAAGGTATAATTAGAGCATGTTAGATGATCAGATGAATGAAACTCAACCAGTAAACCCGGTACCTGATTTGCCGGATAATGAAACGACTACAACCACTGTTCTCCAAAAGCATGGACAAAAGTGGTGGGTGGTAGGCGGCATAATTGCTGTCCTGGTAATCACTGCTATAGGAGGATTAGGTGGTTATTTCTCCGGGATAGCGAATCGAAAAGCCACAGAAAACAATAACCGGGCTTTGGTAGCGAGCATGCAATACCAGCTCGGCGTTACAGATCTCCAGGCAGGCCGTTATGGGTTTGCAAAACAACGTTTTGAATATGTCATCGAGCTGGATCCTGGATTTCCTGGCGTTCTGGAGAAAATGGCAGAAATTTCCATCATTATGAATGCAACTGCTACCCCAACTCCTGCGCCAATCCCCACAGCTGCTCCCACACTTGATCTCAGCGGAGTGGAAAACCTGCTTGCTCAATCCAAACAATTCCTGGTCGCAAAGGATTGGTCCGGAGCGATCTCTGCGCTGGATGCGATTCGGAAAGGAAATCCATCCTTCAAGACACTTGAGGTGGATGGCCTTTATTTCCTGGCTTTGAAACACCGCGGGGTCGAAAAAATTTATCAGCTGGGAAAACTGGAAAGTGGTATTTATGACATCGTTTTGATGACACGTTTCGGACCCATGGATGTAGATTCCCGCGATGCCAGTGAATGGGCGGTATCTTACATATACGGTGCTAGTTGGTGGGGCATTGATTTTGTCAGGGTAGTAAAAGACCTCGAAATTGTCTATACCAATTTTCCAAATATGCAGGATCAAGGACATGTAACAGCTTTTGAGCGTTACCGCATGGCTTTGGCGGGGGTCGGGGACCAGCTTGCTTTGAAAGAAAAATGGTGTGATGCTGTCCCGTATTATTTTCAATCCCTCCAGTTGGGAGATAATGATAAAGTAGCAGAGGCTTACACAAAAGCGAATAATAAGTGTATTGCTTTGACACCAACTGAAACACCGACAGTAGCCCCTGTATTGAATAATGATCCAATCATCACCGGAGCAAATTTACCTGAGGGATCTACAACTGCCCCATATGCCGGAAATGTTACCGGCAGTGATCCAGATTTGGATCCAATTACCTTTAGTGATATTTCCGGAAATTTAGCCGCTAATGGACTAAGCATGGATGCGGCAGGAAATATTTCTGGTACCCCAACTGCAGTTGGAACGATCAATTTTACCGTTCAGGTGGATGATGGTCGAGGCGGAACAGCTTCGGCTGATTATTCGATCAACATAACCAGCTAATAATAATAAATACAAATTATAGAACTCGTCGAAAGGCGAGTTCTTTTGTTTTCTGGATTAGTTTATCCCAGAAATCACACACAAGATGATTGGCGTAGTTACAAAAGATATTATTTCAATTCTTTGAATGCTAAATTTGACCAGAGTATTCCACCTTGCAGTTTTGAAAGGTACATATTTATTTTTGGTAGTTGACAAATTTGGTTATTATTTGTATGATGATGTATGGAAGTCAGACCAGTATACAAGGTGAATATATGGCAATAAAATTTCTGGAGCATAGGTCATTAACCGAAGTAGTCGCGGGTAGATTGGCTACCTTTATACTTGATGGAACTTATCCCGCAGAATCACAATTACCTTCTGAAAGAGAATTGGTTCAAGAATACGGTGTTAGCCGCTCCACCTTGCGCGAAGCTTTAAAGATCCTGGGTGAGCATAAGCTGATCGAAGGACGGCATGGGGTAGGCTGGTTCGTCAATCGCATCAACTCCTCGAACATGGCGAAATCCCATGAATTGGCCAATATTCCAAAAGAAGATACAAGACCCCGACCGGCTTCATTGGATACAAGCCTGCCGGTTGGTCCACGCAGGCTGCCGGTTGCCCCGGAAAAACCGCTCCAGATTCCTAATATGCATTCAGATCGTTTAGCCACATTTAAGCTGATTTCCTGGTGGGAACGGGAAAAGGTCGCAAATGCACGTGTACTGGTTGTCGGTGCTGGAGCACTCGGTAATGAGGTCATCAAAAATCTCGTCCTAATGGGAATTGGTAATATCTTCATTGTGGATTTTGACACAATCGAACTGGCAAATCTCAGCCGATCCATTTTATATCGTGAATCAGATACCGGTCGGGAGAAAGCTGAAGTCGCTGCTGCACAGGCCAAAGACATCAATCCGAATGTGCATGTGCAATTCCTGCATGGTGATATATCCACCATGCTTGGTTTGGGGGTGTTTCGGAGGATGGATGTTGTCATCGGGTGCCTGGATAATCGTGAGGCGCGTTTGGCAGTGAATCGGTTTTGTTACTGGATGAACATTCCCTGGGTGGATGGAGCCATTCAAGAATTCCTGGGATTGGTGCGAGTGTTCGTTCCCGGCGATGGCGCGTGTTTTGAATGTACTTTGACAGAACAAGCCCGCCGCGACCTGTCGATGCGCTATTCCTGCCCCCTGTTAGCCCGCGAAAACGTGCTGCTGGGAAAAGTGCCAACGACACCCACAATTGCTTCCATTATTGGTGCCATGCAGGCTCAGGAAGCGCTAAAGCTCATCCATAAATTGCCAGTCGAACCGGGAAAGGTCATCCATTATAACGGAATGACCAATGATATGTACACCAGCGCTTACCAATCCAGGGAAGATTGTGAAAGCCATTGGATCTACGGAGATGTAACAGAATTGCCTGCCAAAGCGGAACAAACAACGCTTGCTGAATTACTTCAGATTGCACAAGATGACCTGGGAACAGACGCAATCCTGGAGTTGGATCAGGAGATTATTCTTTCCCTTCGATGCCCAAAATGCTTAACGACAGAAAACGTTTTAAAGCCAATCTCACATGTGAGTTTTCAGGGAGCTCATTGTGCAGTTTGTGGTACCCTACGAGAAATCGAAATGACTCACATCATCACTGGCAAT
The DNA here is from genome assembly GCA_963757065.1 of uncultured Chloroflexia bacterium. Taxonomy (GTDB): domain Bacteria; phylum Chloroflexota; class Anaerolineae; order Anaerolineales; family Anaerolineaceae; genus PNON01. Next base: position 656,961 of record CAVWQC010000007.1, read on the forward strand.
GAACCCTTCTTGAACCGAACTCTTGTCAGTGTAGGAATTCCACCCTTGCATATTATCAGGGCAACTAATGGAACGGATTATCGTTTTTATGAACTGACCGGTGACCTTGAAAATGCCCTTCACTTTAATCATTTTAATAAACCGGAAAACGGTTTCCTATCACCCAACTTACGGATCCGTCTCGGAGATGAAGTGGAAGCAGCACCTCAAAGTTGCAGGTCCAAACCGAATGCGAGTGATTCTTAAGGATGAAGAATGACCAGTGCAATGTCAAATCCAATACAGGATTCCAGGCAAACAATGACCGCATTCTTCAAGAAATTTTTCTTCCAGGTTGCGATCATTATCATTGTGATCCAATTGTCCATTGCAGCCAGCTGGGCTTGGACCTGGATGCTATTCTGGAATCAGGTATTTGGTTATATTTTCATCAAATTTGCCACAGTGATCGGTTCAGCACTACTTTCCGGGTTGATTTCCAGGGTGATCCTGAAAGATCATTTACGCATAATGGGTTGGTTGAGTGCTGAGATTTCCGTGATCTTCAGTCTGGTTGGAATATCATTTTTTACACAGAACCTGGTGGGATTTCGCCTGACGTTAAATTCTCAACCAATTACAAATTGGGACGGCCTTTGGCAAATAACGATGGCAGGAGTAACAACCTGGCTGGTTTTATATGCCTGGAGCAAACCGCGATTACCAGCCAGTATTCAAAGTGAACTCGTGGAACCACGAGAACAAATCTCCACGGTAATGGAGAGCACTCTTCAAGCAGTCCCGCAAACCAACCTTCCGTTACGCGAAAAGACCCGGACAATCAGGAATACGATCAAACCAAGGAAAAGACCGGCAGCACGAATGCGTGGACATCAAACTGTTCATTCCAAGAATTCCGTTGTGAACTATCTGAAGAAATTGAATACCAGAGCTGCTGCATTGATTGGACAATTTCATTTTCCTGCGATTTTTCATAATAGTGTCAGGGCAAACCCGGAGTATTTCCCCTCAACCAACCAGAAAAGCACCAAAACCTGCGGTCAAGCCGATTCAGCATAAGTCCATTTCAAGGAAGCCCCAACCGATCCGATTGGTTGGACTGGAAGAGCATCGCTGCCCTTATTGCCTCGAACTGGTGGAAGAGAATGACCCGGCTGGAGTAGTGGTATGCCCGATCTGTCATGCCAATCATCATAAAAGTTGTTGGGATATCTCCGGTACATGCCAGGTACCCCATATTCAAAGCTGATTTTCTGGAGTTATCAATCGTTAGCATTTATTTCTTTTGGAGGAACATATGGTGGATGTACCTGTGACAATCGTTTTACCCAGTGGTGGAGCCCGAAGGGCAGATATTCCAGATGACGTTCCGGTGGGAGAGATCATCGAGGAATTAACCTCATTGCTAAAGCTGCCTACAGTTGGACCCGATGGCAGACCAATGGGCTATCGCCTTGATAGCAAAGCATTAGGTAAAGAGCTCACTGAAAAAGAAACCTTAGCCAGTGCACATGTTCCTTCAGAAGACCGTTTGATGATCTCCGCCGATATCACTGCAGGTGCTGGTGTATCGATCGATGTCAGCCCGCGTATTCGCCGGTTAAAAATGGATTATCAGCTTATCCAGGAACTGACAGCCAGAAGCGATCTAATTCAAGTTGAACCATTATTGGTGCGCCCTGGCCTTCCACCGGAACACTACACCGTTACCTTTAAGTGCAAGAGCATCATAGGTATCGATGGAAAAGGAAATCCAAAGATTGGTGAGCACCACCAGGTAGACATTTATCTGCATACACAGTATCCCCAACGGTGGCCTGGAATGAAATGGCTAACTCCGATCTGGCATCCCAATATCAACCATCTAAACGGCACAGTTTGCATAGACGCAGCCTGGTGGGCAGCTTCCAGATCTTTGGATCGATTGGTCATTATGTTGGGAGAAATGCTGCAATACAAGAACTTTCATGATGATCCAACAAAACCGCCTTTTCCCTGGGACCCGGATGCGGCGCGTTGGTGTAGGGAATATCGAGGAAAGCATCCGGATGCTTTCCCGTTAGATAAACGTGAACTTTTGCGCCCGGAACGCATAAAGTTCAAGAAAATTGAATCTGTTACACCATCCAGAATTAGATTGAAGTGATCTATCAATGAGCGCTCAAAATAATAAAAACCTAATGATAAAAATTGAGGAGAAAAACCATGTCTGATATTAATGTTACTTTAGTGCTTCCATCCGGAGGCAGCCGTGTCGCAGAAGTGCCGGGAGATGTACCGGTCAAAGAACTCATTCCAGAGCTTGCTACCTCATTGGAACTCCCGACCACCGGACCCGATGGACGGCCAATCAACTACCGTTTGGATAGCAAGGCTTTAGGCCGTGAACTCCAGGAGACGGAGACATTATCCGATGCAAAAATCCCTCAGGATGATCGGGTGATGATCACTGCAGATATCACTGCAGGTTAATAATATCGCTCACCTTAATAAACATGGACAAAGGATTTGCCATGCTCAGTAGTACAGAACCAACCAAAACCAGCATCCAATTGCTTCCTTCAGAAGAAGTCTTGCCGCGTTCAACGCGTATACCTTTTTCTCAGGCAATCAACTGGCAACCAACTCGTAATGATGGCAGCTTTCCTGAACCTGTCGTGTCTGTATTCATGACCAGGCCAGCATTTAGCGAATGCTGCAACCATGCCATGAGTGATATGGATAATGAAGTGGGTGGATGGCTGCTGGGAAAATGGCGGACAGATAAAGAAACTAATAAACAATTTATCATTGTGGACACAGTCCTGCCAGCTCAAAACACCATTTCCCGCAGCACCTATTTGACGTTTACCCAACAAAGTCAGGTGGATTTACGAAATCACCTGGACGAAAAATACCCGGATAAAGAGCTGGTAGGTTGGTTCCATACGCATCCACGAATGGGTGTTTTCCTCTCCAGCTATGACACCTGGCTTCATCAACACTTTTTTCCTGAATTGTGGCAGGTTGCGCTGGTGATCGAACCTCATTCAGGTGTGGGTGGTTTTTTTGTAAGGCAGAAGGATGGCGAATTGGATCCACGCCAGTATTATGGATTTTATGAATTGGTTGAAAATATCGAGCAAAGTGTGGTTGATTGGCATAATTTGACAATATCACCTTAATCTTTGCAAAAGGAGGTAACAATGACGCGAATAATGCGTTTGTATTATTACGGTGTTGCCGGTGCGATTGGCGGTTTGATTGCCTGGCAGTTAAGTAACCTGATTGGTCTTTCTTTTACCCCAATCCTCTACCTGAACGAGATGATCGTAGGTGCAGTGATAGGCTTGTGCATCGGTGTCAGCATAGGTCTGGTCGAAGGGGTCTTACGTCAGAACCTGGTCTATTCCCTTCGATCTGTGGCTGTTTTTGCAGGGTTGGGAGCAGCAGGTGGTGCAATTGGTCTTCCACTCGCGGAGGGTCTATTTCAACTCTCTGGTGGAATAATTTTGGGGCGGTTGTTTGGCTGGGCAGTATTTGGATTATTGATCGGCTTAGCCGCCGGATGGATGGGGGGAGCTCAGGTCTGGAAAAGCGGCCTGGGAGGTTTTATCGGCGGGCTCATGGGAGGAGTAATATTAAGTTCAGTCCAAAAATGGTTATCAAATGCTTTGGTGGGTAAAGCCATTGGCCTGATCCTCCTGGGCGCTTCGATCGGAGTATTTCATTGCTCTCATCGTCTACCTGCTCTCCCGAGCCTGGATAGTGGTAAAAAGCGGCAAGTTGAAAGGGATGGAATTTGTTTTGGACAAATTCATGAAACAAAAAAGCCCGAGTGCTTTTATTGGCAGTGATGCACTGAAGGCAGAAATTGTCTTACCTGATCCAGATATCGCCCCTCAACATGCCATGCTGAAAGGGTTTGAAACACACTTCACCATCAAAGATATGAGTATGAATGGTACCTTCTTGAATAATAAAAAAGTTGAAGTGGCACGCTTGAGTGATCATCAAGTTATCCGGTTGGGGAACACCGAATTGGTGTATTTCGAAAAGAGGTAAATGATGAGACAAAAATATAACTCCACCATTCTTATTTTCGTTTGTTTCTTAACCATATTCAGCTCCGCTTTTACATTCCATCCTGCTGTTAGTTTCCAGAATGAGGAGGAAGTAAATCTGCGGATCACCCAGGTGGATACATCCCATTTCCCGCAGGTGATGGTCTATGTCTCTGCTATGGATTCAAATGGGGATCCGATCCCAGTCAACCCGGCGAACCTGGTACTCAGGGAGGATGATCAAAAAGTAAATATCGATACGATGAAAGGGGAAGGGGATAGTGGACAACTAACCACCATGCTCGTTATTGACATCTCCGGCAGCATGAATGCCGGCGGAAAACTGTCGATGGCTAAAAAGGTGGCTGGTGAATACGTAACTCAAATGCGGTCGAATGACCAAGCCGGGATTGTTGCATTCAACAATAAAGTAAACCTGGTTCAGTCGGTAACCACAGACCGAAATGTCCTTCAATCGGCTATCGATAACCTGAAGGCCGGGAACGATACAGCAATGTACGATGCTTTGATAAAAGCAACCGATGAATTAAACCCGCTCAGTGGACGTAAAGCCATCATCGTCCTCACAGATGGTCTGGATAATCAAAGCAAGAACTCACCAACTGATGTTCTGAATAGCATAGGTAAGTCAGGACTGTCGATTTCCACCATTGGGCTTGGTGATCCGGGACAAAGCCCCGGCAACATGACCGCCCTGGATGAGAAAACATTGAGTGCTCTAGCAGAAAAAGCTGGAGGAAGCTATGGGTTGGCGACTGATCAGGAATCATTAATGCAGATCTATGAAAAATATGGTCGGGCATTAAAAAGCGAATACGCCATCACATATACCAGTCAATCCAAGTTGAGAGATGGAATCAATCGCAGTTTATCGGTTTCGCTTGAAGAAGGTGGAATTGCCTCATGGTCTGGTGAGACCAAGACTCAATTTAACCCTGGTGGCATTGTTCCAGAAGTGGCTTCTGCTACATCCTGGCCAACATTTTTTGGTTTGCTGGCAATACTGATAATTCTTCTCTTTCTACCCATGATAATCCGGATGGTGAAGAGAATCAGCCCGCAAAAGGAAGCTGCTCCAGTTATGCCTGTACAAAAAACGACCCGGGTTAAGTTAAAATAACGTAGAGATAATATAAATCACCAAGTAATAATAAGATAGTCGTTAAGCTTGGAAAACATGAATAATTGTTATTTCAAAAAATCCTCTACCGGTTTAATATGGTAGAGGATTTTATATTTTCCTATGATTCAATTAATTATTTTCTAATTGACTACTGACCCGGTCAGATCGTGGACCATTGCACCATCAATTCGAACAGGGATTATTTCCCCAATCGGATGCTCACCCTGGATGACGACCATCCCATCAATTTCCGGAGCATCCCGATATGATCTGCCAATACTGATGCCATCCCCGGCACCTTCCACCAACACATCCAGGTTTTTCCCCACAAGGGCTTGATTGTTCACCATGGATATCTGTTCCTGGAGCAACATTAACCTCTCCAGCCTGTTGTGTTTTACTTCTGCCGGGATTGGATCACCTAAAGCTTCGCTTGCCGTTCCCGGTTCAAATGAAAAGGGAAATGCACCGACATGATCGAGCTTAAGCTCTTCGATAAAATCGAGTAATGTCTGGAATTCCTTTTCAGTTTCCCCTGGATAACCAACAATAAAAGTTGACCTGATCGCCAGGTCAGGCATGGCCTTGCGCATTTTCCCGATGGTTTTCATGACCCAATCGATATTATGCGGCCGATTCATTCTTTTTAACATATCCGGGTGCCCGTGCTGCAATGGGATATCCAGGTAGTGCAAGATCTGCGGTCGGGAAGCCATAACATCGATAAGACCATCCGTCACATAACCCGGATAAGCATACATCACCCGAATCCAGTTCAAATCAGGTACTTCATCCGTCATTTTTTCGAGCAACCTGGTTAATCCATCGGGGATTTTTAGATCACTTCCATAGTCAGTTGAATCCTGTGCAATCAGGACAATTTCTTTGACACCGGCAGATTGCAGGGTTTTTGCTTCATGAATGATCGAATCTGCCGGCCGACTTACAGCTTTTCCTTTGATCAGTGGTATTGCACAAAAAGCACAGGGTCTCCGGCAGCCGTCTGCGATCTTGATATATGCACTTCCAGCCTGCCTCGCAGCTCGCAGGATACCATCCACTTCGCCGCCGGAATCAGGCACATCCGGAAGGTGATATAGTGGTTCGGGGTTCTTTTGACTGCGGAGTGCACGAACAACCTGGACAACATCCATCCATCTCCGGGTACCAAGCATGCCATCGATCCCAGGAATCTGGCGGGAGACCTCCTGCCGGTATCTTTGCGTGAGGCAGCCAGCAGCCACAATGAGTTGGCCTTTATGCTTTTTGGCTGTCAGGTCCTTTAGAATGGAGTAAGATTCATCTCTTGCATCACCGATAAATCCGCAGGTATTTACGATCACAACGCCTGCCTTTTCGGGTGATTCAATTAATCGAAATCCATCCCTGCCCAACAATTGAGCCATTGAATCTGAATCGACTGTGTTCTTGGCACATCCAAGAGAAATAATACAAACATCATTTAATTTCATTTCTACCTTTAATGATTACTGGGTTGGGGTCCTGCTGGGTGTCCGCGTCCGCGTGGGATAAGGCGTGGAAGTCGGCATTTTCGTTTTCGTAGGCGGATAAGTATTGGACGGCCTTGGTGTCTTACTTGGTTTCAAGGTTGCTGATGGTGTTACAGATGGAGTAAATGTAGGTGTACCAAAAGAATTGATGTCGAAGATCAGGTGGATGACACTGCCCTGTGGGCCAAGATTTCCCAGATCGGTTTGGTTGAATATCACCTGGATTGCTGCTGCATTTCCGCAGATTAATTCTACTTGTTTCTTTCCTTCAAAAAGGTAAGGGTTACCAGGTGTCAGTCTCCCATTAAAAACAACCTTATCATCCACGATGACTTGCATGTATGCGCTTTGATTCGCCACAAAAAATACACTCACCGGAGATCCTGAAATAGCAGGAGCAGCGAATGTCAGGGTAGGTCGATCAGCAGGTATAACAGCAGTTACAGTCTCTGTGGTCGGTGGTTCGAGTGTGGCTGTCGGAGTCAAGCCGGCTTCAGCTGTGGCTGTGTGGATCAACGCATCTATCTGTGCCTGGGCAGTTTTTGTAGCACGAGGATCAACCTGGTAGCTTACAATTGCGCTGGCTCCCCAGATCAAACTGGCAAATGTAATGATAACGAGAATGATCACGACAAAAATATCCAGGGAAAATAGACTCCTTGCTGAAGGCAGCCCCTGTTTTGGCATACCTCCCGGGTTTGGAACTTTAATTGATCGTTTCTTCTGTTTACTTTCGACGAGTAATAAAGCTTCCTGGCGTTTCAGCTGTAAAGCTTCTGCATATTTTAATAAGATGGCTTCTGTGTCCAGATCCAGGAATCCGGCATAATTATTCAACATACCCTTGCATTGGACTGAAGATGGCAGTTCGTCAAACCTACCCTCCTCTAGTGCGATGACATAATGCAAAGGGATATGCGTAATCTCTTCAATACTGGTTGTCGATAAACTTAATCGGTTCCTTTGCTTCTTTAGGTCATTTCCGATTTCGGAAAAAAGCTTTTGAGCTCCATCCTTCTGATCATTGATACTAATAGAATTTGCGGGATGAATTGGATTATCCGCATCACTGAGTTGGACTGAACCGTCTTGATCGGTGTTCTTAAAATCATTAATTTCATTCGCCTGATCCAATTTCAGGGTGCTTTTATCCGAAAGGAGCAGATCCTCAAGTTCCTTCGGTGGTAAATTGAAGTAATCCCAATACATCCTTATAAAGCCGCGACCCTGGACTATGGATGGTAAATCATCAAGGCGGTCTTCTTCGATCGCCAGCAGATACTTCTCTTTTATGCGCAAAGCACGGTAAACCTGCTCCAGAGTTAATTTCTTCTGGCTGCGGGTTTTAGCGATGATTTGACCAATGCTTTCAGTCATGGTGGTTAGGGATTAAAACAAGCCGGTCTGGCAGATTTTGAGAATTTGCCAGACCGGTGAAATGCATTAGAATATTTGATTCTGGCCTAAGAATCTGATACCGATTATTCCTTGACTTCTTCAACTTCAACAGGTTTTTCGGTAACAGCTTCAACCACCGGGGTTTCTTCTGGTAATCCGGCAACAACTTCACCTTCACGATGAACGATGATCTTCACTTCCGGCATCAGATCCACAGTAAGGCGAATGTGGGCTTTCTTTTCACCAAGAGTACGGATGGGTTGAATATCCACCTGGTGGCGTTCAACGGTAACTCCGCTTTTTTCTTTGATGGCATCCACGATCATCTGGGGGGTAATTGAACCGTAGAGTTTTCCAGTTTCACCGGCTTTTGAGCCAAATGTCAGGGTTAACTTGGAAAGGACCTCTGCAACACTGCCCATTTCCTGGTTCAAAGCTGCTCTCCGGATGGTAGCCTGCTGACGAATGCTTTCAGACTGTTTCATGGCTCCGGGAGTAGCTAATACTGCAAGATTTGTCGGGAGGAGAAAGTTGCGGCCATAGCCATCAGCGACACGTTTTACGTCACCGGCGCGGCCTAATTTATATACGTCTTTAAGTAATAGTACTTTCATTTTTCAAGCCCTTCTTGAAGAAGATACTCTAATGCGAAGGGTACAACGCATCAGGCGGATGGGAGTATACCATAAAATCGAAGGATTCTTTAGTATATGAAGTGGAAGAAAATTTCCACTTCATATTTCCCATTGCCTAATCTCCCGTTTCGATGTCCTTCTTTGCCCTGGTCAGGAAATCGGCCACACTCATAGCACCCGGGTTTTCACCATTGCGCAATCGGAGTGCAACCTGTTTGTTATCCATCTCCTGGTCACCGACCACCAGCATATATGGGATTTTCTGTTTTTGCGCATCGCGGATCTTGGAATTCATACGTTCAGAGCGTTCATCCACTTCCACCCGCAAACCTTCAGCTTTGAGTTTTATTGCCAGGTCTTTGCAGTATTCCATATGGCGGTCTGCGATGGGGATGAGAACAGCCTGCACAGGATTGAGCCACACCGGGAAATGCACCAGCGAAATGCTCAATGATAACTCCCAGGAAACGTTCAGTTGTTCCAGTAACTGCACGATGCAGTACAACAGGGGTGTGTTCCTGACCGTCCTCGCGATGTAGATACAGCCTAAACGAGCTGGTTGAATGAAATCCACCTGGATGGTGGAAAGCTGCCATTCTCGGCCAAGAACATCTTTCGCCATGAAATCAGCTTTTGGGCCGTAGAATGCAGCTTCACCGGTGGCCTCATAAAAATCCACATTATTTGCGACGAGGGCACTGCGCAGTGCGGTTTCTGCCAAATCCCATTTTTCAGGATCCTGGACATATTTGCCGCCTTCACCACGCAAAGATAATCGAACGCGGTAATCTGTAAAGCGGTAGCGTTCCAGTACTTCCTTGATGACCTGCAAGTCGAGCGAGAATTCGCTTTCGATCTGTTCCGGCGTGCAGAAAGTGTGGCAGTCATCCTGGGTGAGCGCACGAACGCGCGTAAGCCCGCTGAGTTCGCCGGTCTTTTCGTAACGGTACAGTGTGGCAAATTCTGCAAAGCGCATGGGCAATTCGCGGTAGGAATGCCGGCCCATCTCATTAAATAACGTCATATGACTGGGGCAGTTCATCGGTTTCAAACGGAAGGAGATATTACCATCCACCATGGGTGGGAACATGGCATCCTTATAGTTCTCATAGTGACCCGAACGCTTATAAAGATCTTCCTTCACCAGGTTTCCGGTCCAGACATGTTGGAAACCGTACTTCGTTTGTACGTCTCGAACATAGGTTTCCATCAGGTGGCGGAGCATCTCACCTTTGGGGGTGAATAGCGGCAACCCGGGGCCAACATCATCAGAAAAGTAGAATAAACCCAGTTCTTTGCCCAGTTTGCGGTGATCGCGTTTTTTGGCTTCTTCCAGCTTCCACAAATATTCTTCCAATTGTTTGGGGTTCTCCCAGGCGGTGCCATAAATGCGCTGCAACATCGGACGTTTCTCATCGCCGCGCCAGTAAGCGCCAGCAACACTCATCAACTTGATGGCAGACGGATTGATCTTCCCTGTGTTTTCCACGTGAGGACCACGGCACAAATCCGTAAAAGTATCATGCGTATAGGTAGATATTACTGGTTTCTCGTTGATAGGATTGCCATACTCATCCTGGCCGCCTTTATCAAGTCCATCGATCAATTCCACTTTATAAGGTTGGCTGCTGAAAAGCTTACGAGCCTCATCTGCACTGAGTTCTTTGCGAATGAACGGGTGGTGTGCGGCGATGATCTGCCGCATCCGTTTCTCGATGACTGTCAAGTCTTCAGGGGTGAGGGCGCGTGGCAGGTCAAAATCATAATAAAAGCCATCCTCAATAGGTGGACCGATGGTGACTTTACCTTCAGGGAACATTTCCATTACTGCTTGAGCCATTATGTGTGCACTGGAGTGCCGGATGCTGTATAGTTTGGTCTCTTCGTATTTTTCTTCCATTTTTTCTCCTTCATTTCACCCTCTCCCTTCGAGAAAGGAAAGGTTGAGGGTTAACTTAAATAAAAAACTCACCCACACTGGGGTGAGAGCTTGGCTCACACGGTTCCACCCAGATTAAATGTTTTGGTCACCTTGAATGAAAGGAAGGGTCTCTACTTTTTTGCTAGAGTTACTTCACTCCGTTCAGTTTGACGAAAACATCCATCTCATTGGAGCAGATAACGGTTGCCGCCGGATTCCATACTGACCGATTGGTGTTCAGGTTTCAGCTCGCGGGTGGTTTTTACCGGATGGATATGGGTTTGCTCTCAGTCGTGGAAACCCTTCCTGTCTACCGGAGATCCAGTTACTCGTCCCGGTTAATGCTTTGTGAGAATATTATACATCAATTGACGGATATTTGAATACGGATACATATGGTAAAAAAGGAAATTCAATACAGAATTATAAAATTTTCATTCTCCCCGATAACAATAAAGTTTGATAAACTATTTCTTTAGCATTAATCATTTCTTTGACCTAAATTAATTACCGGAGGAAGTTGATATATGAAGGATCAAAATGAAATATTGGCATTATTTGAAGAATGGAACAACGCATTACTTTCCAAAGATGCCAGTCAGGTAGCAGCTCTTTATTCTCCTGACGCCATCCTTTTACCTACTGTCTCAAATAAAGTAAGGCACAACCATCAAGAAATCAGAGATTATTTTGAACATTTCATTCAGAAAAATCCGAGTGGTAAGATTATTGAGCACAATATTCGCTTATTCGAAGATATTGCGATCAATTCGGGAGTGTACCATTTCTCACTAAACCCCAAAGATGGCGAAAAAAGCATTGTGAAAGCACGATACACATTTGTTTATCGAAAAATGGAAGGCAAATGGTTGATCATTGAGCATCATTCGTCTGCATTTCCTGAAAATTAAATTCTCAGGAATGGCTTGACCCACATCATTATATAATCAACGTATCACTCTTGAGGTATTTTATGGCTTACCCTGGTGTAATTCAAAGCTACCGCTCCTTGCTGGACATACCCGCACATACTACCAATATCACCCTTTTGGAAGGGAATACTCCGCTTATACCTGTTCCAGCATTGGTAGAAAAGTTGGGCGGCGGGTTTGACCTATTTGTCAAGTTTGAAGGGTTAAACCCTACCGGTTCATTCAAAGACCGCGGCATGACTGTAGCTATCAGCGAAGCTGACGGACGGGGAGTGAAGACAGTCATGTGTGCCTCCACTGGAAATACGGCTGCTTCCGCGGCTGCCTATGCCGCCCGGGCAGGGATGCGCTGTATTGTGCTCATTCCGGAAGGAAAGGTGGCAGCCGGGAAATTAGCAGGGGCAATAGCTTATGGTGCTGAGGTGCTGCAAATCCAGGGATCTTTTGATGATGCCTTGACCCTGGTTGTGGAACTGACCAATAAATACCCCATTGCACTGGTCAATTCACTCAACCCATACCGGCTTGAAGGACAAAAGACCGCTGCTTTTGAGGTTTGCGAAACTTTAGGTTTCGCACCGGATTGGTTATGTCTTCCAGTGGGCAATGCAGGAAATATCAGTGCTTACTGGATGGGGTTCAAGCAATACCATGATTTGAAAGATTTTGGTTTACCACACATCCTGGGTGTCCAGGCAGCCGGTTCAGCTCCCCTTGTGTTGGGTCACCCGGTGGATCATCCGGAAACAGTGGCGACAGCCATTCGAATAGGTAAACCTGCCCGCGGTGAACAGGCTCTTCAGGCTGCCGAAGAATCGCTTGGGCAGATCATGGCTGTGACTGATGATGAGATACTGGAAATGCAGAAGATGCTGGCATCCAGCGGGATCTGGGTGGAGCCAGCTTCGGCTGCCGGCCTTGCAGGGTTGAGGCACGAAATAGAGGCAGGTCATTTTGATGCCAAAGGAAAGACAATTGTAGGGGTATGTACAGGACACGGATTGAAAGATCCGGAAATTGTGACCCGTGGTTTCAGTTTTAGAGCGTTGCCGTCTGAGTTCAAGGCAATCGAATTGGTCATCATTGGAAAAGGATAACCAAAATGTCTGAAGTCATTGTTCATGTACCAGCGACAACTGCGAATCTTGGTCCAGGATTTGACTGCCTGGCAATGGCACTTGACTTATGGAATGAGGTTTCATTTTCTGTTTCAGGCACAGGCATCCACATTGAGATCGAGGGTTTTGGTAAAGAAACTTTACCTGTTGATGGCAGTAATCTCATTGTGCAATCTGCCCAGCGTACTTTTCAACTGCTAGGCTGCGAATCTCCAACCGGATTATCCATTTTATGTGAGAACCAGATCCCCCTTGGGTCTGGTATGGGATCCAGTGCTGCAGCAGTTCTTGCGGGAGTTTTGGGAGCGAATGAATTATGCGGTGCACCGCTTTCTCAACAAGAGGTTCTGAACCTGGCAGTAGAGATCGAAGGTCACCCGGACAATGCTGCTGCAGCGCTTTTTGGGGGATTGGTCATCGTTGGAAACAATGGTGAAAAGTTGGTCACCCGCCAAGTGGGTCTGCCCAGGGTCGGGGGAGAAATATTGCAGACAGCCGTGGTATTCCCGGATTATAAATTATCGACTCACGATGCCCGCATGGTATTGCCAACACAGGTTGCATTTACTGATGCTGTATTTAATATTGGGATGAATGCACTCGTTGTTCAAGCATTGATCGAAGGTGATCTTGTACTTTTAGGTGATGTAATGCAAGACAGACTGCATCAGCCTTACCGGTTGAAGTTAATCCCGGGAGCAGAAACGGCGATTCGGGCGGCCAGGATCAATGGAGCCGCTGCTGCAGCCCTTTCCGGGGCGGGACCTTCAGTGATCGCTTTTGGGTCTGGAAGATATGCAAGTAGTGGCAGATGCGATGATGAAGGAATTTCGTAAAGCAGGGTTGGAGTCGCAATCATTTTGCCTGCCTGTTTCAGAGGCGGGTGCCTGGGTGGAGCGCGTGGAGGAGTAATTTCCTCATCTCAAGCAATTTATTACAATAATTAAAATAACATCCTCACCAAAGAAGATGTTTTGTGGGCGGAATAGGGCTCGAACCTACGACCTTGTTATCCCTCGATGGGGCACGATGTCAATAATTAAATAAAAACATCCTCTCCAAAGAAGATGTCTTGTGGGCGGAATAGGGCTCGAACCTACGACCTTGGAATCCCTCGATGGGGCACGATGTCAATCAATTAAATAAAAACATCCTCTCCAAAGAAGATGTCTTGTGGGCGGAATAGGGCTCGAACCTACGACCTTGTTATCCCTCGATGGGGCACGATGTCAATCAGTTAAATAAAAACATCCTCTCCAAAGAAGATGTCTTGTGGGCGGAATAGGGCTCGAACCTACGACCTCACGGATGTCAACCGTGTGCTCTAACCAACTGAGCTACCCGCCCGAAGTGAGAGCATTATACTTAATCCTCGCTAAAATGACAATGGTAAACATAAATCTGTGACCTGTTGATCGTGGAAATATTAATAACTACTTCACTGAGTAAGTGAGGAATAATCACCTAATGATCATTCAATTCTGGTATGACCAACGGGTAACAAGCTGTCCTTATAGATGAATACAGAAGTAATCATCCACAGGAAATTGTATTTTAAAATTCGCATATTCCTGGTTTCTGCCCCGTAAGTTGATCAGGGCAATGATCAACCCGGATGTCAAACGGACTGATCCAAGCGGATCAAGGATGATGGAAGTCGGTAAGATCGGGTAGATAAGTGCATAAAAGAAAAGACCGAACAGGTGAAGTGAAAATTCTCTTCTCCAAATTTTATAAACACAAAAAATAATACAAAGTAGGGATGGTATTACAGTCAAAGGAACAACAACCACAGAAAGGAGTGGAAATAACTCCGGTTGATACAGAGCAGTTTTCCACCATCCGAAATAGGGAATCCATTCGAAGCCGGTTGAATAAGCTCCACCAGATCCAATTCCCCAGTTATCAAAAAAGATCCGCAGTAATACCAGCCAGGCAAGGAATGGTGCAACGACAGTTACTCCCCAAATAAATATATTCTTCTCCCGTTTTATTAACTGGAAACAGCCAAAATCCAAAAACCAGTGGAAGCACAATTTCCTTTGTAAGAATTGCCAGTGCAAAGAGGCTTCCACTTATTTTCTTTCGATGATCGATCCACGCCAGTAATCCAGCCTGGTAAAAAAAGAATGCAAGCGGTTCGGTTAAATCCAGCCGGAGTGACATGAGAGAGCCGATGAATAACCCATAGGGTAAAGCATACCAGCGCGATAATCCTTGCCTCGTTAATGTTTTTTCCAACATGAAAGTCGTGCCAACCAAAGCCAAATAATTGATAAAGATTAATACCCAGGGAAGCAACCGATCGTTTCCCAGCGAGAGGAGATATCCGAGTGCAGGATAAATTATTCGTCGATATCTGTAGGCAGGAATATCCATTGCACTCCAGGCATGGAGTGGGTCTTTGGCAATGAAATAATAAAACTGTCCATCATAACCGATCGTATTACCCGGCACAGAAGAGTCATACAGACTGCCTGCCTGTACGAAAACCATTGGATCGTTATCATGCATGGACAGCGTAATAGCTACATATAAACCGGCGGTAAATGCGATCACCAACCATGCTGATAACCCAATACGCCAGACTTTATTTATCACCAGGCAACCTCTTGGAATGATTTTTTCCAGCATCCAACAATATATTATTCGAAAATCGATTAATACCAGTATTATTCTACACGAGACCCATGAATTATGTTCTTTAATGATTATCACTCGCAGTTATGTTTATTGCGCCTTCATCCAGTGAAAACAGAGAGTATAAGGTATAATTTCTTAGGAGCAAAAGCGAAAAGGACTATGCCGACTCGCAAACGGAGACCCGTCGATGATCTGTCAATTGCTGAACTGCGCCATCTCTTATTGGAGAAGGAGCACAATGTCCACGATCAACGGCTTGCACATTACCAAAAGACCGGGAGAGTTGTTCAAGTAACCCGGGATTCGAGTCTGGAGAACGAAAGAGAGTTATCGATTCCAGACATTGATCCATTATTGGATGTCCCTGCCAAACCTGGCAAAAGGCGAGGACAAACACGGTGGGTTGATAGTCTCCTTTTCCTGGTGGAAGCAGCAGCAGTAATCGGGTTGATATTTGTGCTGTTTAATGGCTTTTCTGTCCTTCGGAACTTGAATCGGGAGGTAATTGCAGCCCTTGAACAGCCTACACTTGTACCGACACCTTTGATCGTCGCTGTGGTTTTACCCGGAGGACATACTCCACCCAATAGTGCGCAAGGTGCTCAACCAAATACTGCAGAAATACCTGAGCATCTATTACCAATCGTTCAAAGCCTGGCTAACATCCCAATACCGACAGCCAGCCCTGAACAAGCGATCCGCATACAGATACCAGCCATAAAGGTGGATGCACCTGTTGTTCAAGGAGATGGATGGGATCAACTCCGTAAAGGAGTTGGACAAAATGTAGGCAGTACCAATCCGGGAAAGACAGGAAACGTCGTACTATCAGCCCATAATGATGTTTTCGGTGAGATTTTTAAAGACCTGGATAAATTAAAAAATGGCGATCAGATCATCCTGTTTACCGTAACACGGCAATATACTTACACTGTACAAAAAACATTGATTGTTGAACCTACCCAGGTGGAGGTTATGCAAGAGACAATAGATCCAACAGTTACTTTGATCTCTTGTTACCCATATTTGGTAGATAAACAAAGAATTGTAATTCAAGCAACTTTACAAAAATAAGGAGTAATGAATGAGCAGCAAAACAAAAAGAAGAGTATCCGGTACCACCCCAACAACAACTGATAATCAGGCAAATGGGACATTGGCAAGGCGGTTCAGCACCAGCACTGAATTCAATCCCGATTACACTCACATAAAAATAGGATTGAAACGAATTGGTATTTTGGCTGCCAGCTTTATTACCATACTTGTGGTTTTATCTTTCTTCCTTAAATAATCCTTCAGGTCATTTCTTCCGATTTATTTCGGAAGTTGATTCGTTTCATATCCAAGTCAAATTAAAAAGGAGATTGGCATGTCACGAATGTTTGTTCCAGGGCCGGTAGATGTAGCAGATGAGGTATTAGCTGCACAAACTAAACCGATGATCCCTCATCGAAGTAAAGATTTTGAAGCGATATTTAGAGGATGTGATGAAAAACTGCGTCAGGTTTTCTTTACTGAACGTCCGGTTTATATATCCACCTCCTCTGGATCCGGATTGCAGGAAGCAGGAATTCGGAATTTCGCTAACGAAACAGTTCTATCCTGTGTAAATGGAGCATTTGCAAAGCGCTGGTATGATGTAGCGATTGCAAATAATAAGCAGGCTGATAAACTGGAAGTTGCCTGGGGTGAGGTGATCAAACCTGATCAGATTAGCAGAAGCATTAAAGCAAAAGCATTATGAAGTGGTAACAATTGTTCATAATGAGACATCCACCGGCGCAGAAAACCCTGTAAAAGAGCTTGCAAAAGTTGTTCACGAGACAAGCCCGGACACATTGATATTGGTGGATGCAGTATCATCACTCGGTGGAACCAAGATCGAATGTGATGCCTGGGGGTTGGATTTCCTCCTGACTTCTTCACAGAAATGTTTTGCACTGCCGCCTGGCATTGCTTTTGGTTCTGCTTCAGAAAGGGCAATGAAAAAAGCGGAAACAGTAAAATTCCGAGGCTGGTATTTTGACCTGTTGTTGCTTGAAAAACATCGTCTAAAAGATTCCACCCCAATGACTCCGGCTATGTCCCTGATTTGGGCTCTTGATGTTCAATTAAATAGAATGCTGGCTGAAGGATTGGAAAATCGCTTCAAGAGGCACGCTGCGATGGCAAAAAGGACCCAGGATTGGGCAGCAACCAAGGGTATGCTACCATTGGCACCCGAAGGATACCGCTCCAAGACTGTATCCACCATCAACAATACCCGAAATATGGATATTGCTGCATTGAATGAATTCCTAAAACCGAAAGGGCTAAGAATTGCCAATGGATATGGCGATCTTAAAGGAAAAACCTATCGTATTGCTCATATGGGCGAGATCAATATGAACGATGTTGACAAGCTTTTAGCTGCGATGGATGAATTCTTAAATCAGATGTAAATAGAACCGCATGCTGTTTATGTACGCAGAAGACAGAAATGCCTTCTGCGTTTTTATTTTGTATTATTTGAGTAATTTCCCAACGAGGGTAGCGTCATCAAGAGGACGCGCTTATAATCCTCCTTGGAAAAAATCAAACCATAGGAATTTTAAATGTCGGAAACCATCTCCATCAAAAAACCTGCATTGCTAACACCATTACTGCTACTTTTTATGTTGGCAATGGTCCTTGCAAACCTGGGTGGCAACATGTACGGGCCACTGGAAGCCCTGTATTTGAAAGATCTGGGAGCCAGTATCGGTCAAATTGGCATTTTCTATACGTTATCGCAAATTATCCCCCTTTTGCTTCAAATTTTGGGTGGTTGGGTTTCGGATTCACTGGGTCGATTAAAGGCAATCGCAATTGGAAGTGTCGTCGGAGTTTTTGTTTATATTCCTCTCATATTGGCGTCACGTTGGGAGTGGATTTTGGCTGCTTCCGCATTAGGCGCAATTACGCGGTCTCTCATTGGACCAAGCTTTGATGCATTTATTGCCGACCATTCGGATCCTGAAAATCGTGCCCGATTGTTTGGCGTAACCCAAACATTATTTGGCGTTGTCTCAGTAGTGGGACCAGTTCTGGGTGGGTACTTAGTGGAATCCATGAAATTTAAAGGAATGTTGATGGTAGCGGCAGTGCTATATGTGCTGGCAACAATTTTGCGTGTAGGTATGGCTCGGGAAGCAAGCAAAGGAAAGGAAGCCAATCCAACACCATTAACCTTTGGCAGCCTTAAAACCAACCTGGGATTAATGATGGGATTGATCCTTGCAGGTGGTCTTTTTACCTGGATCCTGGTCACCGATGGTGTGCGTGATATTTTCTTTAATATGTCATTTACTTTTATGTCAGTGTATATGCAGGATATTGCCAAATTGACCATCAGCCAGATCGGAATAATGAATAGTGTTTTTGGTGTTGCCATGATGGTGGTTATGATTCCGGCAGGTTGGCTGGCTGATAAAGTTGGTGAGCGGGTCAACATTGCGGTCTCATTCCTTTTATTGGCCATTGCAATCGGCTTAATGGCAATTATTCCACCAGCCAGCCCGGCGTGGTTATATGGTTTGGGATGGGTGATAGCCGGTATCGGGGTCGGATTGGCGACTCCTGCATATCAATCACTGATCAGTAAAGCAGTTCCACAACGGCTTAGAGGTGTAGCATTTGGTCTATTCAGCACCAGTCTGGGACTAGTATCATTACCGGCTCCGGTAATTGGTGGATATCTTTGGGAACATGTCAGCCCACAGTTTCCATTTATGGTCACAGCCGGTGCATCTTTATTATCCATCATTCCAGTCTGGTTTAAATTTAAGGTAAGTGGTGATATAAATACAGAAAATTCAGGATCGACTTCTGTGGAGTAAAGGATAACTATGGATCAGGCTACATTTGATCTTGTAATTACGGATATTGCAAATGGCGGCGATGGCATAGGGAGGCTTCCGGATGGCCGGGCTGTCTTTGTCCCATTTACAATTCCGGGAGAGACAGTACGAGCTACTGTGGTTGAGGAAAAAAAAGGGTATGTAAGGGGAGAATTAAAAGAGGTAATTATTCCTGCCAGGAACCGTATTCAGCCGCGCTGCAAGCATTTTGGTACCTGTGGGGGATGTCATTTTCAACATTTGGGATACCAGGACCAATTGGGAATAAAAACGAAGATCATTGAGGATGTTCTTCTCAGGGTTGGAGGATTATCCGGAGTAAACATACAACCCATTGTTCCCAGCCCCATGGAGTGGGACTACAGGAATAATGTTCAATTTCACCTGCATTCAAGTGGCAGATTAGGTTACCAGCGCCACTTATCGAATGAGGTCATCCCAATTGATGAATGTTTCCTCCCATCGCCAGTCCTGTGGGATTTGCGTACTCAGCTGGACCTGGATTATCAAACTGGTATAAAACGGGTTTCCTTCAGGGAAGGAATTGATGAGGAAGTTCTAATTCTCCTGGAAGGAGAAAATTCTGACCTTCCGGAAATGGAGATCAACCTGCCAGCGTCGGTAGTTCACCTAGGTGAAGCAGGGAATATTGTCCTCGCAGGCAGCGATTTCCTGATGATGCAGGTTAAAGAAAAACAATTCAAAGTCTCAGCAGAATCGTTTTTTCAAGTCAACACATCAATGACAGAAAAAATGGTTGACCATGTCCTCACTTTATTGCCAAAAGAGAAGCTGAATTGCCTGGTTGATTTATATTGTGGTGTCGGGTTATTCAGCGCATTTACCGCAGATTTGGCAAGTAGATTGATAGGGATCGAATTCAGTCATTCTGCATGCATGGATTACGCAGAGAATCTGGATGAATATGATCATATTGAGTTATACGAAGGTTCAGCGGATACAATCCTGCCAAGGTTGGATATCACTCCAGACCTTGTCATTGCAGATCCACCCCGGGCTGGAATTGGACGCAACACCATTGATGCTCTCGTCAAACGTAAACCCAAAAGAATAATCTATGTTTCCTGTGACCCGGCAACCTTAGCAAGGGATGCATCACGGTTGGTGAAGGGTGGTTACAGTTTAATTCAACTGACACCATTCGATTTATTTCCTCAAACTTTTCATATTGAATCTATTAGTGTTTTTGACCTGCAAAGCTAAACAGGTTAGTCAACTTCCACCTCTACTGGTCTGATTGTTGCATCGAAGATGATATTCGATGACCGACCAAATCGGGATACAGGAGGTAGAATGAAATTTAACCGTAAGTTTTTACTATTAATAATCATTGGAATATTGGGTATTACTATTGCCTGTAATCTACCCGTTTTCGCTACACCAGAACCATTTGTTTTCCCGACACCAGATATGACAATGACGGCATTATTTGCACCGACTTTGGTCCCGCCAACAAATACTGCTGTACCTGATACCGCAACACCAAACCCGACTGAAACTCCGTTACCGACAGCGACGGCGACCAATCCTCCACCTACATCAACACCCACGAAAACAGCGATTCCTCCAACTGCAATACCGCCTTCCCACCGGACCAGTCCCCGCATTGAAGCTCAATATGTGAAACATCCACCTGCCCTGGATGGCGGATGGGGAGATTGGGTTGCTACAGAATACTCTGCAAATTACGTTGTTTGGGGGGATGAAAACTGGAAAAACTCAGATGATCTTTCTTCATCCATCATGGTTGAATGGGATGAAGATTACCTGTATGTTGCCTGGAAAGTTTTTGATGATAAATATGTCCAAATCTCGACTGGAGATGAGATCTACCTGGGTGATAGCGTGGAAGTCTTGCTGGATACATTTGTTCAGGCAGATTACTGGTACCAATATATTGATTGGGACGATTTCCAAATCGGAGTCTCACCTGGAAAAACCACTATTGGGAATAAAACTCAGGCATATATCTGGTATCCTAATAATAAAACTGGTTCAACAACCAAAGTTATTATTGGAACCAAAGTCATCGGAGATGGGTACCGGGTAACAATTGGTATTCCATGGAAAACACTGGGGGTAACACCATATACTGGTGCCCATTATGGCTTTGCAGCATCGGTATCAGATGATGATTCCAAGCATGGAGGAGAACAACAGTCCATGGTCTCCAGTTCTCCATACAGGATACTGACTGATCCAACTACATGGGGTGATCTGGTTCTTGTAAAATAATATTCATTTGGGACAATAAAAATCCTGGCCTATTTTATTCAGACCAGGATTTTTCAATTAAGTCCAAATACTAGAATAATATTGTGGCTAGTTCGGAACGATACAAACGTGCATCCGGATCGTCATCACCCAGCATCTGGAGTAAGGCCACTACGATAAGTCTGGCCTGCCCTTTTTTATATCGCTTATTTTTCCTTAGAATATCCAATAAACCATCCAGAGCAGCTGGTATATTTCCTCGCCTGGCAAGCCGGATGTTATTCCAAAAAGCAGCTTCCAGTTCGTCATCACTCGTGATTTCTACATCATCAACCAACTCATACGCTTCTATCAATGGCCTCAGGTTTTCTGCCGAGCTAAACTCATGGCTGGCCGGGAATGTCCGTAACACTTTATCCGCTTCAAGGCTTTTCCCTAATCCAATATAACTCGTTAGTAAACCTAGCATGCCTTTGGAATTATTCTCGTCCGTAATAAGCACTTCCTTAAATACAACTTCGGCCTGCTTCCAATCATGTTCACGTAGAAGTTCCATCCCTTTTTCGATGGATAGGTCTGCAGGGCTAGGCGCAAGGTTGTGTACGAATTCGCGTAGTGTCGATTTAGGTTGGATCCCGGAAAACTCGGCAACAACCTGTCCTTTCAGAAAAGCCTTGACTGTGGGAATCGTTCGGACACCATAACGTATGGAAAGGTTCTTATTAAAATCCACATCTACTCTGCCCAAACGTATAGTCCCACGTCCTTCAGACGTTAATTTTTCCAGCATGGGGCTCAGGATTTTACATGGACGGCACCATTCCGCCCAAAAATCCACCAGGACTGGGACATTTTTGGAGTACTCGAGTACTTCAAATTCAAAATTAGATTCATTGACTTCTACTACAAATTCTTGAGACATTTATTAACCTTGTAACTTTTATCCTATTAATTCAAAAGATCGATCTCAATAATATCCGGTATTCCGATAAAATTATTCCTCATCTTCCGGAGCCGTTCTTGCCGGCTGGATTACATCCATCACCTCGCCATGGTAATTGATGATCACTTTAAATCCCAGCATACCCATATATGCCCGACCTTCTTCCGGGATTCCAGATTTAAACAACGTCTCCATCTGGTCACCGATATGCTTTAGCTGATTATTTATCAGAGCACGGGTAAAAATATCTTCCTGTCCAAGCATTTTTGCTGTCTGATCGGTGAGTAGATCCTCATGCCCTGTTATCTGATCCTGCATGATTTTTAACACCTGGCGGTCAACCTGTTCTGATGGGATATGCCGCAGGAAACCAGCATCATCCACCACATAGAAAAGCTCATCACCTATCCGTGATACGCTCACTGGTTGATCGTTTTCATCAAAAACTAAACCTTTAAATAGTGGTTCTGTTGTCATATTCTAATTATTTATCCAATCGCCTAATCTATTATTCATGAACATTGACCAGGGTGCCAACGTCAGCCCAATTATACAACCAGGCTGCATCTTCCGTCCGTAAGTTTATACACCCATGACTCATAGGGGTGCCGAAGTTGCTATGCCAGTATGTTCCGTGCAGGCCATATCCATCGTAAAAATACATCGTATATGGGACATCTGGCAGGTAGTAACCAGGTCCAGCCATATCAGTATAACGGTACTTCACATAGATGTGGAATTGTCCGGTTACCGTCGGATGCTGCCATGTTCCAGTGGAAACAATAAATGTATTCACACTGTTCTTACCTTCATATGCAGAGACACTTTGGGAGCTCAAATCTACATCGATCCAGCGTTCCTTTTTACTTACTTTTGGTAATTCACCAGGCTCATAAACATAATTTTCTTCAACGTACACCGGGGTGGGCAGAGGAGTATCTGTGGGGTAAGGTGTTGGTGACGAAGTTGGTGTGGCTGTTGGTGTAGGCGTATTTGTTGGAGTTGGGGTAGGTGTAAATGTCGCTGTAGGTGTTGGCGTGTATGTTGGTTTGACATACACCCCAGCCGGTAAAGTGGAGGAAAGATCTGCTGCAGAAGCGCGTAAAAGCGGCGGAACGATGAAAACTCCAGCCAAACCTATACATAGAAAGACAACCAAAAGAACCCAGGGTAGAATGGAAATTTTTTGATGGGTGAGATCTTTTTCCGGGATATTGGGAAACTGAATTCCAGTAGATAGCGATGATGTTTCACCAAACTGTGCGGTTAATACCTGTTGTGTGGAAGTAATCTCTGGTAAGTCACCAGTTCCTTCCGGTATTAATTCGACAGCTGGTATTTGTTGCGAAACCTGATCGGTTTGTTGCAGCTCTCTGTCGCTAATTGTCTGCCGGGTCGACTGATCCTGGTCATGTAGAGCCTGGCGTTTTAGTGCCCATTGCATCCCCGCCATGGCGCGAGTGCTGTTTGGATTTATCTCTAAAGCTTTTTGCAAATATTCCACAGCAGCCCGGGGTGATGCGGTTGCAGCCATAACCAGCCACGAATCTTCAAGATTTGGATCATATTGGATTGCCAGTCTGGCATAGCGGTGCGCATCAGTATGATTGCGCTCCGCAATTGCCTTTTTCGCCGCCCTAACTGCTTCAAAAGCTTGTTCAGTTTGGTATTCTGTCATGGGGTGGAGGTGGGGTCAATAGTGATGGGCTGATTTTTAATATAGCAAAGGATTCCATCTACGATTCCCTGGGCTGGCTTTTCAGGGTTTTTTGTCAGGATCTCCCGATCAAGGTTAAGGAATCCGGTTTCAATGACCACGGAAGGCGTATTGCCATTGATCTCATCAAATGAATGATAAGTGGACATATGATCAGTAATACTATTAACCAGTCGTAAACCTGTTGCTTTTGGATAGCGGTCAGTGATACAGGTTGTCAGGCGGGTGGCCTGTTCCGGCTGTGACCTGGCGAACAATGTAGGTGCTATTTTAAACCCTGTGGAGCTGTTGTCGATGTAATCGCAGGTATCATTATGGATCGATACAAGCACCAGACCGCTATATTGCTGCAATTTTGGATCAAATTCCTTCAGCAAATCCACCGTAAAATCCTGTTCCATTAATTTCTGCCTGACAATTGTCGCAATGGTCAGGTTCACATCCCCTTCGGTTAAACCATCAGCACAGGTAAATCCATTATCCTTTCCCCAGTGGCCGGCAACAATTCCAATATGTGGAGAAGGAGGAGAAGTAGGTGCGACCCTATTTATCAGTGGATTCTTTTGATTGATGAGTGCCTGGGACATACTTTTGGTTAATCGGTTCGAAAATAAACTTGAAGGAGTCCAGATCGTGAAAAGGGTGGCTACAATAATTGCCACACTTAATACAGTACCTAATGATTGCCAGAAATTAAATTTTGGCTCTCTTGCACCTTGAACTAGCGGTTTCCGAATTGGAATAAGTGGCTGCTCAAACAATATTATTTCCTTGGTTGATAAATCATTTTATCAATAATACATTTTCCTGCAAGTAGATAGAGAACCTTTCCACTATTATAGACAATTCATAGGCCATTTCGTTCCGCTTGACGCTGTGACTGGGGTAATGTATAACAGTATTATATTAAGAGAGCAGGAAAAATGGCTATCGATGAAAAATCATTCAGACAAACAATGCGACTGTGGACAACGGGTGTAACAGTTGTAACAACTACTTTTAATGGCGTCCGCCATGGGATGACAGTTAGTTCATTTACATCGGTTTCAGCAGTACCTCCAGTTGTATTAGTGTCGATTAACAAAGGTGCGCGAACGCATCAACTGATGAAACAATCCGGAATATTTGCGGTTTCCATTCTTGAAAAATCTCAAAAGGCCATTTCTGACAAATTCGCAGGCCTTATTCCGGAAGATGAAGATCGATTTCGTGGCGTTGAAACTCACACAATGGTTACCGGTTCACCCATCATCTCAGGTGGTGTAGCCTTCCTGGATTGTAAGATCATTGATACAAATGAATTCGGAAATAACACGATATTTTTTGGCGAAGTTCTGGATTCAAAGTATCAAGAAGATTTAAAACCTTTGCTTTACTCCAACCGTATGTATAAAACATTGCACAAATAATGCCAGTCAAACCACTTGATCCAGATGAAAAAAAATTACTGCTGACCATTGCCAGGCAGGCATTAGAAGAAGCTGTAAAAGGGCATCCTCTTCCCACCTTGAATTTGGACCAGATGACTGAACCTCTGCAGGAAATTGGTGCATCTTTTGTCACGCTTACCAAAAAGGGAGATTTGCGAGGTTGTATTGGAGCCTTGGAAGCCTATCAACCACTGGCGGTCGATGTACAGGAGCATGCTGTTGCTGCCGGTTTGGAAGATTATCGCTTTCAACAAGTAAAACCGGATGAACTTCCCAAAATCGACATCGAAATTTCCAGGTTAACTCCACCAATACCGGTGAACTACAAAGATCCGGAGGAATTGTTAAGCATTCTTCGCCCGGGTGTCGATGGGGTGATCATCAAAGATGGACGCCAAAGAGCTACCTTCTTACCGCAGGTTTGGGAGAAAATTCCCAGCGCAATATCCTTTTTAAATCAATTGTGCCAAAAAATGGGAGCAATGCCTGATACCTGGCGCAGGAAGCACCTGGAAGTGCTCACATACCAGGTGGAGGAATTCCATGAATAAAAGAAGGGTTTCGATGTAGTTTCGAAACCCTTCCTGGTTAGTAAATCACCTGATATTACATGGTTTCTGCAGTTGATTCAAGATAGGCTTGCCCGTAGAAATGTCCATTGGCCAGACTCATCCATACGGTGGCAAGTGCCATTCCATAAAGGGCTCCAATACCCAGTGCGATTGCCCCGATTGAGGACAGAATTGAAGCTGCAATTCCGCCAACTATTCCAACAACAACTACTCCCAGAAATGCCAGAAGGTAAGGGACCGGTTTTTTGAAGGCGGTTTTGAAGACTTCCTTGAAGTTAAGGGCGGAACCAATGGTCCCAAATTGTGCATAACGGCCGTAGAAAGCTGGGGTAATAAAAGCAATCAGCAGACTGTAAAGCACCATGATTAAGACTACACAACTGACCAGGATGATGACAATCACTCCTGCGGCTCCGGCTGCACCTACATTATCGTTGTCCGCACCCCACATACCAATTCCGCCACCCAATGCGGAAATTATTGCGATGATAATGCCTAGAACGATCATCGGTAGACTATAGACAATTCCTATTACCCAAACTTTTAATCCATCAGTAAACTGCTTGCTGATGTCCATATTTGGAATAGTGGGGGTTTGCTTATTGATCACTTTCCGCATGATATCGATCATAACTCCTGAAAAGACAGCAGCCATGAAAAGTGAACCGAGCACAGGAATAAGCTGTGCAAAGCCCAACAATGCCAGGATGGCTAGTTTTTTTAACCAGTCTGGGTCCTCAAAAACAAATGAAAATGGCTTTCCGAATTGCATATATCCTCCTTATTTTGGTTGTTATGTTATTGTCTATATTAGCATAACTTTTCCTGATTACAAGAATATGATCAGGAAGTTATTGTCCCCATCGCAAATAGTGCCCATCTGCTGTGAGCGCCTGTATTGGCCGGTCATCCATATATAAGAGAATAACTGGTCCATGACCAGGATAACCCGTTTCACCGGGACTTGGTAGTACCCCTATGGCAAGGGATGCATCTGAAGCCCATAACAGCTCCAGGAGATCCTGACTATCCTGCCGTAAACTAACCCTGTCAGCCGGATTATTCATGGGAATACGGGAAAGATTAAGAGGGCTATTCTGTTGCATTTCAGTTTCATAACTTGTGAATCCGAAGTAAATATCGGTTCCATATACGAACGGAAAATCAGCATAATTGAATTTTCCATCAGGTGCCTGCATGGGTATTAATTGAATTCCAGCCCCGTTGGTAGTATCGTATGCCCACATATCAGATCCTGCCGCATAAGCGGCACCGGTTGTAATTATTCTTGACCCATCCGGTGACCAGACACTGCTGCAGCATAAATCCCCCCCTGTGAATCGCAATAACGAATTATCAGAAAGGTTGATCAGACCCTTGCTTCCACCTTCGTAGTACCCAATATTAACCAGGAGCTTTTTTCCATCCGGCGACCAGGCTGCTGGACCATACACTTCCTCAACGATGATCAAGCCACCTTCCATGGTTTTATACTTATTTTGCATTAACAGTCTTAGATTTGAACCATCGGAGTTGACCAGGTTTAATCCATTGTAACCATATGAGATCTGGCTGCCATCCGGGGACCAAAGTGGAGAACTCACTCTCTGGGTAACATACCAGATATCATTTCCATCATTTGGTGGGCCTTCAACGAGAATGCGGATAATTTTTCCATCATTGTCAGTGATTACAATCCGGTTATTAGTCAGGTAAGCTATTAATCCGCTGGATGGTGAAATATCATAACCAGTTATGCCATTTGCTTCGGCAGTTATAACTGAAATTCCACTGCCGTCCTTTTCCATCCTCCATATTTGGTCTTTCCCATTGGTTCCAGGAGCTAAAAAGTAGAGAGCATGTGGTAACAAAGATGGGGTACTTGTTTCCAAAGTAGCTGTTGCCTGCTCTGTTTCTGGTGGGATGGGGGATGTCGTTACCTCTGGAACACTTTCCTGCATCGATTGGATTGTTTCCTCGACCATTGTTGCCAATTTGGATGTGTTGTCAGGATTACTTGCCGGAACAGGTGCTCCAATACATCCTGAGATGATGAGCACTATAATCAGGATAAAAGCTGACAATCCAATTTTTCTTTTCATGCGTTGAAAAATGATTTAAAGTTGGATGTGTTTGGCAACATTTAATACGAAAATTGTTGCTCTCTTCTGGTTCGGATCGGTTGTTATCGAACAAGTATCTCGAATGATTTGCATGGCCTGGTCAACTTGATCGTCATCCAACCCAATTAATAGAGTGGATGAACCTCTACGTAAGAAACCACCAGTCGAGGCAATTTGAGTCACTCGAAATTTCATAGTAGTAAGAGCTTTTGAAACCGGGTCTGTGTCTTGATCCTGAATTATCGCAATTATTATCTTCATTTTAGAATTCCTCAAATTTTTCAACATCCAGAGAGAAAACCGTCGCTCCGCCGATTGTTACCGGGGTGGGAGCTGGAAGTGGCAAGGGAGCGCTTTCCAATGGAATTGATATATACTCAACTCGTTGCCGACAATTTGTTTTCAATTCCTGGTAAGCTCGTTCTTCATCCCCCGGTTTGAGACTGATCAAGAGAGTTGCGTTCTTTCTACCTAAAAAACCTCCCACACTCGGAAGTTTGGTCACTTTCGCACCTAATTTTCCTAATGAGTATGAAGCATTTTCTGCATCCTGGGCTTGTACAACTGCAATGATCATTATGTTAGGGGTCTCAGGGTCCATACTCCTCCTTTCTGCATTTAGGTTGATATTGGGTTATCGCACGAAACCTATATTCGTACAATCACTCGATCATCTTCGATATATTACGGTTAGAATTTCTGCTATTTTTAAGAACTGTTATTAATTATTATATACTCCAATGTTACATTTTCAACATATATATAGCAAATATCATTATTCTGCTTAGGCAGAGTTGGCATTATACAACTGCAAATTAATAAAATGATTTTAAAATATTATAAATTCCACAATATTACTGCAGAGAAAATGTGAGAATGTAAGGTTGTTGGAAAATATGGGTAGTTTGAAACTTTACTGTTCACTTATCGTCTTTATGTGGTAGAAGTATATATATTTATGTTTAGGCAAGTTATTTGCATCTACAATTAATTGGTGTGTTACTACTTGTCAAATAAACTGCGGCTGATGGATGAGCTAAATCTAAAATAGAATGTTAAAGTTTTCATCCATCACTCGAGTATAAAGTATGTACTTATTGATTGTTAAAAATGATAATATGAGGTTAAATGACACAGGATAATCTTACGCCTGATAATGGATCCAAGGAATCAACAGATAAATTCCGAAAAATTATCAATTCCCAAAATGAAGACAATATCCTTCCGAATGGAATGGAGTTGCCGGATGGTCTTGAAGTGCCTGATTCCATCGATCCGGATGCCACAAAATGGTTGGATGAAAATTCTGAAGAGTCACCATCACAACCGCTGATAACCGGTGAAACGCCAAATTCGGGAATTTCAGTTACGCCGAACGAAGCAGCTAATGAGAAACCGGGGAATGGTCAATTCAATGATCAATTTGATGCTCTTGGACGTCCAATGCTTTCGCAGACACCTACACCGGTTTATAAAAAACCTGCTGTGGATGCAAGCGGTATGCCCCTTCCCCGCCGCGTGGATGAGATCGATCAAAATGCCACCAGAGTAATTCCTATACAAAGGGAAGTCACCCCGGTTTCGAAACCAGCTCGCTCATCTCAAAATTCAGTTATATCTCAGGTGAAAACCACCAGCCCAGCTCAAAGATCCGCTCGAGCTGCATCGAACTCTCGCATAAATCCCCCCAAGTCGAATAATTTTTCCTTTGGCTGCCTTATCAAGGCGTTGATAGGCCTGCTTTTTGGTATTGTGGTTCTAATCGTAATTGCCGGCTCGGTTATGGTCTTTGAGTATTATCGCATTGCCTCATCTTTACCCGGCATTGAAGACCTGCGTTCCCATGCTGCTCAATTTGAGACTACCAGAATTCTGGATCGTGATGGAAATGTCCTTTACGAGATCCTTGACCCGAATGCCGGGCGGAGAACCTATGTACCATTGGATAAAATCTCTCCGTACCTTGTGGCTGCAACGATTGCTACAGAAGATCAGGAATATTACAGCCACCCGGGATTTGATCCTGCAGCTATTGCCCGGGCATTCATACAGAACTATACCAATTCTGAAATTGTTTCAGGTGCATCTACAATAACCCAACAGTTATCACGAAACCTGTTATTCTCTCCGGAAGAAAGATCACAGCAAACTTTCAAAAGGAAATCACGGGAAATCGTTCTTGCCGCCGAGATAACCAGGCGTTATACCAAGGATGAAATTCTTGAGCTTTACCTGAATGAAAATTTTTACGGCAGCCTGGCTTACGGTGTCGAAGCAGCTGCGGAAACATATTTTAATACCACTTCCGCTAAACTTGACCTGGCTCAGTCTGCGTTCCTGGCAGGGTTACCCCAGGCGCCTTCTGTCTACGATATTCATGTAAATCGGGTAGCTACCCTTATACGAAACAAACAAGTGTTGGGTCTGATGCTCAAGATGAGCAAGGAAAAAGGATGTATTTATGTAAGCAATAATAGTCAACCTGTCTGCGTATCTGAGAGTGATATTCTGGCAGCTGCAGCGCAAATTGAGGGCTATGAATTTCAACCCGTATCTGTCAATATGCGGTTTCCACATTGGGTAAACTATATACAGTCGCTGCTCGAAACTGAATATGATTCGCAAAGAATCTATCGTTCGGGATTTACAATTTATACGACTATTGATCCACAGTTGCAGCAAAAAGCTGAAAAGATCGTCCAGAAACAGATTGAAGAGTTGGCAGATCGGCATGTAACCGATGGAGCACTGGTAGCTATTCAACCATCCACAGGTGAGATCCTGGCGATGGTAGGATCAGCGGATTTTTATAATGAAGCCATATCGGGTCAGGTGAATATGGCAGTGAGCCCCCGCCAACCAGGGTCATCCATCAAACCGTTGACCTATGTTGCGGCTTTCGAGAAGGGGTGGACTCCTTCAACACTGATCTGGGATGTACCTTCTGAGTTCCCTCCATCCGGCAATCCGGATGATCAGCGGCCACCTTATCAACCGGTCAATTATGACGGAAATTTCCATGGCCCAGTTACCGTTCGGGTGGCGTTGGCAAATTCTTATAATGTTCCAGCGGTCAAGACATTAAATTATATCGGCATATACGACAATCCGAATACACCTGAAAAAGAAGGGATGATAGAATTTGCCAAAAAAATGGGACTCACCACGCTTACCAGAGATGACTACGGTCTTTCTCTTACCCTGGGAGGTGGGGATGTCAGCCTGCTGGAGATGACGGGAGCGTTTGGCACGTTTGGAAACAATGGTGTTCTGATACCTCGTGTGGCGATCACTAAGATCATAGATTATCAGGGGAATGTAGTCTTTGAATATCAACCAAAACCCGGCGCCCAGGTCATCCGACCGGAACATGCTTATCTGATCAGTTCGATTCTATCTGACCGTCAGGCCAGGATTCCTATGTTTGGCAATGATCCGGTTATTAATTTATCCTTTCCAGTTGCTGTGAAAACGGGAACTACAAACGATTTCAGAGATAATTGGACACTAGGCTACACACCGGATCTGGCGGTGGGTGTCTGGGTGGGAAATGCAGATTATACTCCGATGAATAACACCACCGGACTAACCGGTGCAGCTCCGATTTGGGCGCAATTCATGGAATTTGCAATTCAACAATTAAAGGGTGGGAATCCTACACCTTTCAA
This sequence comes from uncultured Chloroflexia bacterium, assembly GCA_963757065.1. Taxonomy (GTDB): domain Bacteria; phylum Chloroflexota; class Anaerolineae; order Anaerolineales; family Anaerolineaceae; genus PNON01. The sequence goes on from CAVWQC010000007.1 coordinate 688,872, forward strand.
TGTTCCATCTGGTTTAATTGAAAGGCAAGTTTGCGCAGTTTCTGGAACTGAACCTTCAGAATGGTGCCCGGTTACGATAAATGAAATCTATGCAGCCGATCAGCTGCCACTGCCCAAGGAAAACGATCTCTGGCAAAACTTGATGATCGACACCTGGAGCGGGTTGAAAGCATCCGAAGCTTGCAGTGATTTTGTAGAAGAAAAATTCACAGCAAATATCTCAGATTCAACTGCACGCAAGTGGATCAAGCAAACAGATGAAGGTAAACAGTGGGCTAAAGCAATGCGTTTCCCAAAGCCGATAGTGTTCTCACCGAATGACACATGTAAAGCAGATTCATCGCGACCAATATTAAAATTTCTGGGTTTGACTGACAATCAAACGATCACGACCGATAAATTGGAGATCAATATTCAGGCCTACGTTGAAAACAATTTTAAGAATGTCAGCCTGCAATATGGATTAGGGAATAAACCGGATGATTGGATCACTCTCGTTGATCCGGTAAATCAGCAATATAAATCACCAGACACTTTTTATACCTGGGATCTTTCAAAATTACCCGCTGGAGTGGTCACACTCAGGTTATATATGCAAAACATAGAAGGTGGTTACGCCGAAAGGAAAATACAGCTCAATCTGCAAGTTCCTACACCTACTCCAACACTTACACCCACACCGACCTTGACGGAGATACCGACACAAACCGAACTGCCAACACAGACTCCGTTACCAACAGAAACCTTTACACCTGCGCCAACTGAGACACCTACCCTTACTCCAGCGCCGACATAAATTGGAACTTTCTAACTGAAATAAAAAGAAATTCTCTAGAATAGGAAGAGCTGGTCCGGATTATTTTCCACCGGATCAGTTTTTAACATTCCCGAGAATGAATCAAGTGTTACCAGGGGATTATCCATTATTCGACTCATCAGTCGGAACTTGACAATTCGCCATCCACCGGATAAAACCCGGGTCATTGCTGGATATTCTTTGTTTTTATATTCCAATAGATCAAGACGACTCGCAGGTAATAATATTACTCCCTGAGAATCACCAAGTTCCTGATGGAGAAGATCTTTGATAAAGGCAGAGTGATGATAGATATGAAACTGGTAAATAGGTTTCTGAAATTTATCCAACCAGATAATGGGATGCTCACCTTCTACGGTGCAATTCAGCTTTTTCCCAAGTTCATTCACACGCATTATCTGCTTCTCAACATCATGGTGCCGGTTTGATTCCGTTTCCTTATCCTTAAGTTTCCAAAGGTGATTTTCATCAGGAAGTAAAACCGAGTAGCTATGCAATAATTGCCGAATATAATCGCGAATCTCCCCGAAAACCATTGGGTAAAGAGCTCTGATTCGGTATTCGATCAAATTTTCTGTGACTGTTTCTTGAGAATTCAATATTTTTAAAGTTTCCAATTCGATAACGTCAGAAAAAACAAGATCACTATGCGGATCATTCTTCAACCACCAGTGACCGCTTTCCAATGTTTGTTCTCCCGGCCCGATATGGAGAAAAGTAACCGGGTTAGAAAAAACAGTTTTTAGCCGTGTCTGGACCGAGTTCCCGTTTTGTTCAAGAATAAGCTGATTGGATTTCTCCAATTCGAGCAGCGAACAAGAGGTCATTTCAAGATAATCTGCTGGTTCCCCTTTGTATCGTAGATAACTTTCAGCTCCTCTCTCAATACTGCGGTAGATATTCTCTGTCGATGAAGAGCTGGCTGAAGTATCTTTCCAGTGAATCTCAGCTACATGATCTTCGGGGTTGATCGCCAAACTGTTTAGCTTCCACCCGGCTTTATGTGCTGATGGAATTACACATGAGAGGAATGGTGGTTCAAGTTCTGATAATAGACCGAAAACTCCAAATTTGATCTTTTGCTTTTGGGTTAAAACTTGAAAAGTGCTATTAAGCGCGTTAGCATGCCAGGACCAATCGTACCGATCCCGAATCATAATTCGTGAAAATTCGCGGCTCTCTTCCTGACCGAGAAGCCAGGCTGACCATGCCGCCGAAAGCTTCCAAAATGCCTGGCTTGGCCTTGGGATTACAGTAACCACAGCATCAAAAATGTTCGAATTTGGTGAATTCAGCAAATCACGCACCCTGCCCGGGTAAATACAGATCTCTCCGGGTGAAGGTAGTTCGGGATATTGCACTATTCTCACGCGCTGATGTGATTGATTCCCCTTTTCGGCAGTTTGTATTAAGACCTTCCACAGGTTATATTCTTTAAATTGAGTTGGATTTGTAAGTTGGCGCGGGCGGTAATTTTGTTGATCTGTGGGCCAAAGAGAATTAGCAGAATCCAACACTGATAGAAATATGCTTTGGAGGATCTTCTTTCTCTCACGGTTTATTGTTAGCGCATCGAGTTTTGAAAATAGGGCAACGATGATATACAGCGAGCGAGGCAAATGGGCAGCAGATATCTCCTGAGCATCCTGTTTTAATTCATGGTCCATTCCGGCGATCCGGTCGATTGCCAATGCACGGTAAAGTGGTGACCGCGTGACCTGGTCAATGATATTTTTATCAAAATCATTGGGAGCATGCTCGTAGTGATCCCCACATTCTGAGCAGTCATAAACCACCATAGATGGATATTCCATACCTTTTTCCCAGATATACTCATCCGCCTGGATTTGCTTTCCACAGGATGCACATTTAGTCTGGTAAAAGGATTGAATGAACAGATCAAATCGAGTGTTCTCTTTTTGAGATTCTGATAGTTCTTTTATCGCAGCCAGATAATCTGATTTGGGGTAGGATCGACAGTTGACTTCCAATAGAAGGCGAATGATCGGGTTGAGGATGCAAGTGACCACCCGATAACCCTGGTGGGCAAGTTCAACCAGGAGGGCTGGAGAACTTCCGAATGGATCGAGGATCAATGATTCGGGAGGTAATTTCGAACTTACCCAATTTGCAACCAATCCGGATTGTATCTCCGGGAGGAACCGCTGAAGCTGCCAGGGGGAAACTGGACCATCTCCATAAACGAAAGGCTGGCATAAATCAGCGTACACAGGCAGGTTGTCATCTACTTTCGATTCGACAACCATTCTTTTTTCTCCTCAGATATTCATCACAATGGTAGATCAATAATTAGTGATTGCCCTGGCTGCATCTCGATCTGTGATGAAGAGGTGATGATGGGATCCTGATCATGGAATGAATTGATCAGGATCGTGCCTTTTCGCAGGTCAAATTCATCCGGTAGAGTAAAGTGTAATGGTTTTAATTGAAAATTCAATAGGATTAATACTTTGGAAGCTTTCCATTTCCCGGATGTAACACAGTATTGAAGATGGAAGACCGGGAATCAACCTGAATGAACCATTTTGGAGGGCAGGTGTTGCCTTCCGTAATTTGATCAGTTCTTTGTAAAAATTCAGGAGCGATTTCGGGTCTTGTTGTTGTTTTTCAACGTTTCGCTGTACATAACCAGGGTGAATTGGCAGCCAGGGTTTGAAATTACTGAAACCTGAATAAGAATTTGTATTCCATTGCATAGGGCTGCGGCAGCCATCCCGGCCTTTATAAAATGGCCAATATTTCTTCCCGGGTGGGTCCAAAATCTCTGAGCGCGATAATTTTATGTCCCTCATCCCGATCTCTTCCCCATAATAGAGAAAAGGTGTACCACGCAAGGTGAGAATCAATGTAGCTGCTGTTTTTGCCAGCCGGTCTTCATCGTCGAATTTGTAACGTGTGGTCGTACGTGGTTGATCATGGTTATTGAGTACATTGTTTGGCCAATGATCTCCCTGATTTAGGTCATCCCATTGAGTAATAGATCGGGCGAAATTTTGTGCTTTCCAGGGATTTTCAAGTATTTTAAAATTAAAAGCTGCATGTAAACGGTCAATTCCCGGTGTAAGAAACTGCCTTTTCCGGATTTGAGAGGAATGTTTCACCCACCATATAACGTTCGCCATACTCATCCAATAAGCTGCGAATCTCTGCCAGCAGCGGCATCATTTCAGGCTGATCGACATCAAATATATGTTTTTGCCGTTCGAAACCACGTATCCCGATCTGTGGGGGATTATCCCTCAAGGCTGCATCTTTAAAATATGCATTGAATACATCCAGCCGAAAACCATCCACACCTTTTTCCAGCCAAAAACGGAAAACATCCAGAATCGCCTTCCTTACCAGCGGATTTCGCCAGTTCAGATCCGGTTGGCTTTTTAGGAACATGTGGAAGTAATACTCGTTTGTTTGAGGGTCAAGCTCCCAGCCATCACCGCCAAAAACTGACTGCCAGTTGTTGGGTCGTTTGCCATTGCCCTTTCCCGGATGCCACATATACCAATCACGGTAGGGATTGCTTTTGCTGCTTCGGGATTGTTTGAACCAGGGATGCTCATCTGAAGTGTGATTAAGCACCAGATCCATAATGATCCGGATGTTCCTTTTGTGCGCTTCAGCCACCAGCACATCAAAATCCTGCAGGCTTCCATAACGTGGATCAATGTCTACATAGTCGCTGACATCATATCCGAAATCTCTATCAGGACTGGGGTACACAGGTGATAAGCCAGATGGCATCCACCCCAAGGTCAGCAAGGTAATCCAAACGGGAAGTAATTCCAGCGAGATCACCTATACCGTCACTGTTGCTATCCATGTACGAACGCGGATAGATCTGATAAATAATGCCGTCCCGCCACCAGAGAAAGTCTTCGGTCATTTCTCACCTCAATTTTAGAATTAGGATAATTATATAAGGAAATGATAAGGGAGAATTCGAAAGTGTTACTTTTGAAAATACCCCTTACTAGGCTTACCTTGAATAAAATCCATTCTTCCGGGCAGCTGAGTATTATCCAAGAGATGAAATAATAGTAATTTACAATTTAGTATTTCTTTTTTATAATAGCCCATCGGAATTATTGAAGTTTCTTGACGTGTGAATTGTTTCCCTGGTTCTACAATAAAATCCGGTTTCAATTATTTTTAAAGGTGGAGAAAATCTGTAATTATTATTCTTTGAGAGAAATTAAACTTTATTGAGGAGATTTGAAAATGAAAAGATTTTTAATCATATTAGGAATTTTGGTCGCAATTATTGCATTACTTGTCGTGGTTGTGATCATTTTAACACCCTGGATGGACCGATGGGGAACAACAGCAGATGAACGTGCCGCTGAATTCCCTGGTGATGATTTAGTCAAATCCCCGGCTCGGATGGTAAATCGTGGAGTGACAATCAAGGCTTCACCGGACCAGATCTACCCATGGATCTTACAAATTGGAGCAGACAAATCCGGAATGTACAGTTATACATGGTTGGAAAACCTGGTTGGATGCAAAATGGCAAAAGATGAGAATATTCGACCTGAATGGCAAAACTTAAAAGAAGGGGACTTGATGAAAATGTGCGCGGGCGATTTCGCCCCACCGCCATATATTGTTGCTCAAGTCATTCCAAACCAGGCAGTTATGTTTGGGCATAAGGATAACGATGAATGGGTCGAACTCTGGGCATTCGTCCTGGTTCCGCAGGCAGATGGTACCACCCGCTTGATCACCCGTACCAGAACCAACATGGTAGGCGGATTTTGGGAAGTAATCCGTCCAATTACTTTCATAATGGAACAAAAAATGTTATCCACCCTTAAAGAATTGTCATCGAAAACACAATAAGAATTTTCCCTTATGTTACTATGACAAACGGGAGAACCATTCATCAACATTATCCGTTTACTTGCTTGACAACCGAACCTGTGCTAAAATAATAAAGTATTAACACTTAACGATATTGCTTTCACCGAAAAGTGGGTTCCCCCCACTTTTCTGCATAATATTAACAACTGTAAACCAAGTGGAGAGTGGGCACTAATGAAGAACGAGTTTGTACTGGCTTTCAATGAAGTTTTAGAAGAGAAACAGCTTCCAAGAGATGTGATTTTGCAAGCTTTGGAGTCAGCCATGGTATCGGCTTATCGCCGTGCGGTCAATGCATCCGGCAAGCAGCATGTGGAAGCAAAGATCGACTCTGATACCGGCAAGATTTCCATTTATGCGGAAAAAGAAGTAGTGGATTCCGTAATGATGGATGGCACTGAAGTGACCCTTGAAGATGCCAGGAAGGTAAACCCTGAAGCAGAATTGGGTGATCTTGTCATTGTCGAATCGACACCAGCTGATTTCGGACGAATTGCCGCGCAAACTGCACGACAGGTGATCCAACAGCGTATCCGCGAAGCTGAACGGGCATCCCAAATGGAATATTACGAGAAACAACTTGGAGAGATCGCAACTGGTGTTGTTCAAGCTGTTAACTCAACTGGTATTACGATTGGATTGGATCTCAAGGCAGAAGGTTTATTACCCCGCAAAGAGACCATCCCTGGAGAACGTTTCCGGGTTCATGAACGCGCCAGAGCGTTATTACTGGAAGTGAAAGACACATCACGCGGACCACAGATCATCCTCTCACGAGCACACCGGAATTTCTTACGCCGACTACTTGAAACAGAAGTACCGGAAATTTACCATGGCGTAGTCGAAATTCGATCCATCTCACGTGAACCGGGACAACGCGCCAAAGTCGCTGTAGCAGCCACTCAACAGGGTATTGACCCTGTGGGTGCGTGTGTAGGCATCCGTGGTGTCCGCATCCAGGCGATTGTTCGAGAGCTGCATGATGAAAAAATTGATGTGATCGAATGGAGCAGTGACCCGGCAGTTTATATTTCCAAGGCAATCAGCCCGGCACGAGTAAATGGTGTCTATCTAAATGACGTTACGAGTGGCGGGAAGACAGCCACTGTTGTGGTACCTGAAGATCAGCTAAGTCTGGCAATCGGCCGGGATGGACAGAACGCCAGGTTGGCTGCCAAGTTGACTGGTTGGCGTATTGATATCAAGAGCCTGCCAGAAGCAGCGGGTGATTCACTGAATAAGCTTAAGACAAATGAAGAATATAAAGCATTTGCTGAAGCAGAAGCATCTGTGATCCCATCGATCGAAGAATATTTGCAGAAGAAAGTGGAAGGACGACCTCTCAACCCGGAGGAGTATGATCAACTTGCAAAATTTGTGGATCGAGTTGAAAAGAAATCAGCCATCAAACGCCAGGCTGAGAAAAAGACAGAAGATATCAAACGCACACAGGCGATGTCCACTATTGAACCCCGGGCTTTCGAAGCTGCGTTGGATGAACTCAAATTGGATGACCACATTTCAAGTTTGCTGCTCGAAGCAGGGTATATTACGGAAGGCGAACTTGCATTGCAACTACTCCTTAACCCTGATTCTATTCTAGCCTTGCAGGGAATTGGTCCAAAAGCAATGACTGAAATTGAAGCGGCTTTACAGAAGGCGCAAGTATTTGTCGTTGAAGAAGTCGAGACAGAAAAGGTTGTTGAAGTTGAACCGGAAGTTGTTATAGAAACAAAACCCGCATCCGAACCAGTCCTGGAGAAAGTCAATGAGCCGGAAGTGGAAGAAGTCGAAGTCCTCCCGGTTGAAGTACCGGTGTTAGTTGAAGAGGAAGAACTAACTACAGATCTGAACAAGCTGTTTGAACTAAACCCGGACGTTTTAGTGGCAGCATCAGAAGAAGATGACGATGAGCTGCAGAAGAAGGATGCCGGCAAAAAGAAGAAGAAGAAACATGTTGAGATCACCTATGACCCTGATCGTGACTTAACGGTTGTGAAGAAAATCCATAAACGTGGTGCCGATGGCGGACAGGATGATTGGGACGAATAACAAAAGTATCTGCCTGGTAGAACGATAAATGAAACCCAAGGCAGGTACCAGAGTGAAACGCATACCTCAGAGGACATGCGTAGGCTGCCGGTTAGTTCTTCCTAAGAGGCAGTTGATCCGCCTGGTACGGACACCCGATGGTGTGAAGATCGACCCAAGTGGAAAAATGTCTGGAAGAGGCGCATATCTTCACGACAACCGATCCTGTTGGCAGAAAGCACTAAAAGGCGCATTAGCGAATGCGTTAAAAACTGAACTGACATTAGAGGAAAGAGAACAGATCGCGATCTACGCATCTGCATTACCGGAAAATTCGATGAGCGATATTAACCAGGCACAAGAACAGGAAAAACCTGCAATGTAAACCTGAAGAAATCACCTGAAACACCCTCGCTCATCAGTATCGATATCAATTGGATATCATAACCAGGGTAAACAGGCAAGTGCGCACAATAGAATTAAGGAGGTGCCACATGAGCGAGATAACAAAAACAAGTCCTATTGAACTTCCCGGCAGTTTAAGTGTACGAGACCTTGCTGGTAAATTAAACTCAAGTCCGATCCAGGTAATCAAAGCTTTGATGACCAATGGAGTAATGGCCAACATTAATCAACTGGTCGATTATGATACAGCTGCCATCGTTGCTTCTGAGTTAGGCTTTGAAGTTGTGATGGAAGAACAGGTTATGGCTGAGGTAAAAGAAGAAGGCAGCCTGGCTAACTGGAAAAAAGAAATAGAGAAGGAAGATCCCAAAAAACTCGTTCACCGTGCACCGGTTGTTACCATCCTGGGACATGTAGACCACGGAAAAACAACATTGCTTGATGCCATTCGCCATACAGATGTTGCAGGTGGTGAGGCAGGTGGTATTACCCAACACATTGGTGCTTATCAGGTGGAATCCAAAGGACAAACGATCACTTTCCTGGACACACCCGGTCATGCCGCTTTTACAGCCATGCGAGCTCGCGGAGCCCAGGGTGCAGATATAGTCATCCTGGTTGTCGCAGCCAATGATGGCGTTATGCCACAAACAAGAGAAGCCGCTGCTCATGCAAAAGCTGCACAGGTTCCAATTATTGTTGCAATGAACAAGATGGATCGCCCTGATGCAAACCCGGATTTTGTGAAGAAACAACTGGCAGATATCGGTTTGGTCCCGGAAGATTATGATGGTAACACCATGGTCATACCCGTTTCTGCAAAACAAAAAATGGGTATAGAAGACCTGCTGGCAGCCATTCTTATTGTTGCTGAATCTGCAAATATCCTTGCGAACCCGAATGGTAAGAAAATCGGATCGGTTATTGAAGCTGAACTCGATCGGGCTAAAGGTGTTATTACAACATTATTGGTACAAAATGGAACCCTTGAAATGGGTGATGTAGTCGTCGCCGGAACTGCTTATGGCAGGATCAAAGCCATGTTCGACCACAAAGGTAAAAAGATCCGCAGTGCCGGCCCATCTACTCCGGTATCAGTAATGGGGCTTAATGATGTTCCAACTGCAGGTGATGTCTATCAAGTTGTCCCATCCGAACGGGATGCCAGATCGAAAGTGGAAGTCATTCGTGTCGCAAATTCTGTAACGGTTCAAGCACCGAAAACGACATTGGAAGATATTTTTAAGCAAATTGAAGATGGAGCCATAAAAGAGCTCAACCTTATTATCAAAGCAGATGTTCAAGGCTCTCTCGAACCCATTGTTACCTCATTAAATGACCTGAATAAAGGCACGATCAAGATCAATACCCTGCACGCTACTACAGGAAATATTTCGGAAAGCGATATTTTATTAGCTTCCGCATCTAAAGCAGTAGTTATTGGTTTTAACGTAACAGCGGATACTTCTGCTCGCAGGATAGCAGAAACAGAAGGTGTATCGATACGGCTCTACACCATCATTTATCGGTTAATTGAAGATGTAGAAAAAGCACTCAAAGGAATGCTGGCACCTGAGTTTAGAGAAACAGTGATTGGTCAGGCAACAGTGCAGGCAGTATTTAAGATCACCAAAATGGGTAATATCGCCGGATGTCGGGTAAATAGCGGCGAAATCCGCAGAAATGCCCGTATACGGGTAATGAGAAATGGTGAAGTCATTCATGAAGGTGAAGTAGCGTCACTCAAGCACGAGAAAGATGACGTGAAGGAAGTACGCCAGGGATTTGACTGTGGCATTTCGTTGAAAAATTTTTCAGATTACCTGGCTGGTGACATAATGATTTCATTATACAGTCGAAAAAGTTGGCGCGTTAAAGAGCGGTTTGTTGGAGTAAGGATTAATGCCTTCAAAAGTTCGTATTGAAAGAATTGAAGACCGGATAAAACAGGTTCTTAATACTCTGATCATCCAAAAAGTAAACGACCAGAGATTATCCGGCGTTTTTGTGAATGATGTAACAGTAGACCGTGAGCTGGCTTTTGCGGAGATCTATGTTTCTGCCGTGGAAGGTGCAGAGCGGTCTGGTGAAGTGCTGGAAGGATTTAAACATGCCAACAGCTTTTTAAGGCATGAATTGGCCAGCCAAATTGACTTGAGAAAATTTCCGAGACTTCGTTTTCATTGGGATCCAACACCTGAACATGCAGACCACATTGAAAAAATCCTCGCGAGCATCCGACCCGAACTGAACAAATCAGAGGAAACAAAGAAAAATGCAGAGTGATATTCATAATCAAATTCACCAGAAATTTGCTGAAGCAAATCGAGTATTGATCGTTTCCCATGTTCGACCGGATGGCGATGCCATCGGTGCATTGTTGGCCATGGGATTGGGATTAAAGGCAATTGGTAAACAAGTTCAAATGGTATTAACTGATGGTATACCTTCCAGTTTTAAACAATTGGAAGGCGCTGGTCAGGTCAAACGAAAGCCGGAAGGCGAGTTCGATCTGATCATTGTTGTAGATTGTTCTGATTTTCAGCGAACCGGATCAGCCTTGGATGGCTATTCAAAGCCTGATATTAATATCGACCACCATGTAACCAATACTGAATACGGGATCATCAACTTTATCCAACCTGAAGCAGTTGCCACGTCAGAAATATTAGCAGACTACTTTGAGTCGTGGGGCTTGAAAATTACACCAGGAATAGCTAATGCGCTCATGGCAGGTATAGTTACTGATACGCTTGGGTTTCGCACTTCCAATATGAGACCGAAAACCATGCGCTTAACAGCAACATTAATGGAAAAAGGTGGAAATCTTCCTGAGCAGTACAAGAATACTTTATTAAGGCGTTCATTTACTGCTGCCCAGTATTGGGGTGCTGGTCTATCTTCTCTAGAACGCCGGGGGAAAATGGTCTGGGGTACTCTTAGCCTGGAATCAAGAGAAGCCTGTGGATATCCGGGTAATGATGATGCAGATCTGATCAACATCATTTCTGCATTAGATGATTTTGACATTTCGATGATTTTTGTTGAACAAAAAAATGGAACAGTCAAGGTTAGTTGGCGCTCAGTCCCCGGCTATGATGTTTCAAAAATAGCACTTCAATTTGGTGGTGGTGGACATCCCGCAGCAGCCGGTGCAGATATTCCAGGCACCTTAAATGAAATTCAGAAGGAAGTATTAGACAGAACAAGAATACTATTGAATTCCCGTCAAGATTTGCATAAGATATTATTATAGATAGGTGTATTAATGGAGGGATTGGATAAATGAACAATGACAATCGCTTTGAGCAAAATGTCATTTCGGGGGTACTGGTTATTGATAAACCAGTTGGATTGACTTCTCATGATGTTGTTCAAGTGATACGTAAGGGAACAAATATTCGCCGGGTAGGGCATACTGGTACGTTGGACCCGCGCGCTTCCGGCGTGTTAGTTGTATTGGTTGGCCCAGCCGTTCGACTAAGCGAGTATGTTTCAGCTTCGGATAAACGTTATCAGGCAATTATGCGCCTTGGTGCAACGACAGATACATATGACGAAGAGGGAAGCGTCATGAGTTCTTCCCCGGTTGAAATTACTGAAGAGCAATTTGAAACTGCGTTGAAGCAATTTATTGGTGAGATAGAGCAGGTTCCACCGCCTTATTCGGCAGTAAAGGTGAATGGGAAAAAAGCATATGAAATGGCCCGTGAAGGTGAAGAAGTTGAATTAGCTCCACGGATCATCAATGTCTATAATTTGGAACTTTTGGAATGGGCGCCACCGGAAGCTGTTATTGATGTATATTGTTCTTCAGGAACTTATGTCCGTTCTCTGGCGAATGACCTTGGTAAATCTTTGGGCTGTGGAGCACACCTGGTTGGATTACGACGGACAAAAAGCGGCAGGTTTACTTTAAGGGACGCAGTCCCACTACGCAAACTGAGAGATTCGTTTGATCAGGGTGACTGGTACCAGTATCTTATTCCGGCCGCTGAGGCACTTTCGGATTGGCCAGCTGTGGAATTGGATGCCCAGCAAATGGATGCGATCAGACACGGGCATAGGATCCCTTCCGCTCCTGGTTCAACCGGATGGGCAAGAGGAGTCTCTCAACAGGGAGAGCTGGTTGCACTTCTTTTGAATGATGATGCAACTTCAGAATGGCAACCCAAAAAAGTGCTTTTCTCCTAAAATAAAAAATATAAATATCAATAGTGGGTTGAAATTTTAATGCAGCACTCCACTCAATTAACCGACCTTCATTTAGGAAAAACCTGGCTGACAATCGGCTCTTTTGATGGTGTCCATAATGGACACCAGGAATTGATTCGTCAGTTAGTTACAAAAGCCCATACAAATGGTGCCCAGGCAGCAGTATTAACTTTTCATCCGCATCCAGCGATCGTCCTGAGGGGGAAAAGTGATCCCTTCTACTTGACCAGTCTGGATGAAAAATTGGAATTAATTGAATCGCTCGGAGTGGATTACTGTATTACCATGGAGTTCAACCTTACGGTTGCTTCGTATACAGCCCAATATTTCATTCAATTACTAACCCAACATATGGAATTAAAAAAGCTAATGGTTGGCCAGGGTTTTGCCCTTGGCCGTGGACGTACTGGTGATATTGCCACATTAACTCGAATCGGAGAGAAGGTGGGATACGATGTGGATGTTATCGATCCAGTAGAAAAAGAGGGAGTCATCACCTCGTCAAGCCATATCAGAAAATTAATCTCTGACGGTGAAGTGGATAAAGCAGAACGATATTTGGGTCGGGATTATTCCATTACCGGGATTATTTCACATGGTGATGGAAGAGGTAGAACATTAGGTTTTCCAACAGCAAATATCGCTATTCCACAATTAAGATTACTTCCCAAAGCGGGTGTTTATGCCTGCAGGACTCTGATCAATGGAAGATCTTATCCTTCAGTCGCGAATATAGGATTTCGACCAACTTTCAATCTGCCTGATCCAGCTCTTCACCTTGAAGTGCACATTCTTGATTTCGATGAAGATATTTATGGACAATTAGTAAATATTGAATTTATTAAATATCTTCGCGGAGAGGTAAAGTTTTCATCCATAGACCAATTGATAGAACAGATCCAAAAAGATATCATCACCGCCAGGGAGATATTACGGTGACGAACGAACGACAAATATATCTTCTTAATCCCAAGGAATTTAGTCCGGAAACAATTGCAGTGGCATTTGCAAAGACATCGCGTTCACCGGAATCTTTTCGGGAAATTGCGCATGGCTTGAATGACGAAAAGAGTGCAGATTTCCACGAAAAATGGGTGGTGGGCTATGGTCATTCCTCAGTTGCTGAGCATGCAGTCTTACATTTAGCCATAGAAAATGTTTCACGTTTAGCAGTGGAATCGATCGAATCGAACCGATTGGCTTCATATACAGAAAAATCTACCCGTTATCAAAAATGGTCAGCAACGGCTTATCATACCCCGGCAGAGGTAATGAAAGCCGGACTTGATGAACGAGTACAACGAGATTTGTTCGTCACTTTTTGGTGCTTACATCAGATCACTGGAATTATGTAAAAAGGTTGTTCAACAAAATTGTCCCCGTCAACCAGATGAAACTGAAGCAGCATGGGAACGTAGAATTCGATCCCAATATGTGGATGTATGCCGTTTCATTCTGCCGGCAGCATCGTTGGCAAATTTAGGCATGACGGTTAATGCAAGGGTATTGGAAGGAATGCTCAGGAAGATGCTCTCTAATCCCCTAAGTGAAGTGCAGGAGGTGGGGGAACAGATTAAAGCGGTTGCGATCCAAGAAATCCCAACACTAGTAAAATATGCAGATAAAGTTCCTTACCTTGTGGAAACTCCTCTGAAACTGAAAATAGATGCTCAATCCTTAGTGATGGAATCTACTAAAGGGAACGACTGGTGCCGGCTGATCGAATGGCAGGCAGATGGAGAGGACCGAATAATTGCTGCTGCACTTTACCGGGTTTCAGGAACACCTTATGAGATCATTCTTAATTCTGTGAAACAATACTCTTTTGAAGAAAAAAACCGGATATTGGAACATTTATTAGGAAAAGCAGGCAAATTTGATTCTCCATTAAGAGAGCTGGAGCATATTACTTATACTTTCGATATTGTTATGGATCAAGGCGCTTATTTTGAGATTAAACGTCATCGAATGATGACTCAAACACCGCAAGATTTGTCATGCGGGTTAGGGTATGCAGTTCCCTCAATGTTGAGAACTGCTGGATTTTATGATGAATATTGCGAATTGATGGACGGTTTGGAAAATAAATATCACATCTTTAAATCAGCAATCTCCGGTGCAGCAGCATATATCATCCCAAATGGATTCAATAGACGAGTATTAATGACATTAAATTTCCGAGAAGCCTACCAATTATGTGCATTGCGTAGCGCGCCTAATGCGCACTTCTCCGCAAGAAGGGTTGCACAAAGGATGGCTGAGGAGATTCGATCAGTGCATCCATCACTTGGAAAATATTTAAAAGTAAATTCGGACGAAACTTGGAATAGTGTCGAACTTGATAATTTTATTTCTATCTAGTTCGTAATTTATTGAATTAATCCTGCCTTACAGGCAAGGTAAAGTAAAAGGTAGATCCCTGGTTATAAGTACTCTCAAACCATATACTTCCATCCATCAATTCCACCAGTCTTTTAGAAATATATAAGCCCAAACCGGTTCCAGGTACATCCTTTGTCTGAGCATCTTCAGCTCGAAAATATCGTTGGAAAATCCAGGCTTTGTCTTCTTCTTTGATACCCAATCCAGAATCTTTAACTGCCGTCTGAATGAATGTTTTTCCATCTTTCGTGCTTTGTGTAACTATCACATCAATTCTACCGCCTGGATGGGTGTATTTTGCAGCATTTCCGATGAGATTAACAAGAATTTGACCGGTTCTTTTTTTGTCTGCATATACATGAGGAATATCTATATCAATTTCAGTATTGAATTGTAAATTCTTCTCATCAAATTTCGGACGTAAGAACTTGGTCAGTTCATCTAAATGCGTGGGTATCGAGAAGGAAGTCAGGTCAAGTTTTAACCGGTTAGAGTCAACCAGTGACATATCGGAAAGATCAGTGATCAGGTCACTCATTCGATTAACATTTGCCTGTATCGTAGCCAGGAATTGTCGTTGTTGTGGGTTTAATTCCCCCACAGCGTTACTCATCAGAAGCTCAGTGTATCCTCGTATCGAGGATAATGGATTTTTTAATTCGTGCGCCACCATGGAGAGGATCTCACTGGAATTCTGTGTACTTCCTACAGAAGGTGATTGCGTATAATCAACCACCGCGGTTACTATCTGTTGATTCTTATCGGTTTTTGTAGACATTAACAATGTTTTATCATTGAATATGATATAAAGCAAATCAATTCGGCATTTTGTCAGTGTATAATCAATTTTGCTAGCATCGGATAAATTGAAAAAGGGAGAATATTGGTGCAAGAACCGAAATTGGTCGTAGAACTGGTGCCCCGTTCATGCTTTTTTTCCAATCTTCGATCCAACCTGAGTAAAAGGGATTGGGAAAAATTACGTCAATACACTATTGAAAAGGCAAATAAACAGTGTGAAATTTGTACGTCAGATGGGGGAGGATCATCATTGGAATGCCACGAAATTTGGCAATACGATGATGCCAATAATACTCAGAAATTAATTGGATTAGTGGCATTGTGCAAAGCTTGCCATCGCTCCAAGCATATGGCACTCGCCCGACATAAAGGTTGGGAGGTCATCGCAGAAGACCATTTAATGCGAATAAATGGATGGGAAAGAACAACTTTAAATCTTTACCTTGACGAGGCTTTTCGGATTTTCGAACAACGCAGCGAGCAAAATTGGACTCTGGATATTACCTGGCTTGAAAGATTTGATGTAGTCATACCTGATATTTTGGATAGAATTTAGGATTACAAAGAACGATGTTGCACAGGATGATCTAATGGAAAATAAAACGAAAGTATCTATCATCGGGTTAGGCGGTATCTCAAATAAGGCATATTTGCCAATATTAACTGCTGATAGTTCCCTCGATTTACAGCTTTTTTCCAGGTCTCAATCATCAATTCAAAAGGCACAAACAACCTGGAAAATTGAAAAGACAGCAGCAGATTTATCCGATGTAATTCAATGGAAACCGGAAGCAGCATTTGTTCTCACAAATTCTGCAGCCCATTTTGAAATTGTAAAAAAACTTTTAGAGAATAATATTGATGTGTTTGTTGAGAAACCTGCCACACTCCATGTGGAACAGACCATGGAATTGGCTGAATTATCCAAGAGAAGTAATAAGATTTGTATGGTAGGCTTTAATCGTCGTTACACACCTATCCATCAAAGGGGAAAAGAATATTGGGGGAGTCGTAAAATCGAATTGGCAGAATTCACAAAATTGCGGACAAAACCATTTCATGATGATATTCGAAGTCATATATATGACGATACCATTCATTTGTTGGATACTATGAGGTTTTTTTGTGGTGAAGTTTCATTAGTACACAAAGAATTACGCATAGATGAACACCTGGTGACCTGTACTGCTATGTTTGCTCATGAACAGGGTGGAATTGCTATTATAAATAACTGTATGCGAAGCGGAGAGTGGCGAGAAAGCTATATCCTTTCGGGAGATGGCTTGACAATGGAAATGGAAGCGTTTTCGCGGCTATCAATCTTCCAGGGAGATGAACAGCGCAGTTGGAAGGAAAACTACCCAGCAGGAAGTGAAATATTGGTAGGACGAGGTTTTTCCGGCGAGATCAATCACTTCTTGAATTGCATCAGGACCCGTGAAAATCCCCTAACAGACCTTACAGATTCCGTTAAGACGCAGAAATTGGTTGAAGCAATAACTGATGGATAATTTTGGACTCTTAATCCACGAAACGATATTTTATTAATGCCCAAACCGCAAAGAACGCATCGCTCATATGAATTTTCTTCCCCTGAGAATAATCTCTCGGGTTGAATTCAATTGGAACTTCATAGATACGAATTTTGCGCTTGAGGACTTTTGCTGTAAATTCGGGCTCAAAGTCAAATCGTTTCGAATGGAGGGGGATATCTTTTACAACTTCACGTTTAAAAACTTTATATCCGGTTTCCATATCACTTAGGATATTGTTATAAAGGATATTAGTCATAAAAGTGAGTAGTTTGTTTGCAACCATGTTCCAATAAAGAATTGGTCGGCGGGCACCTCCCAGAAAACGCGATCCATATACGATATCTGCAATCCCTTCCTGGATTGGACGCAGGAGGTGTGGATATTCTCGTGGATCATATTCCAAATCCGCATCCTGGATGATGATAACATCCTTGGTAGCTGCTTTAATACCCGTCACTACTGCAGCACCTTTTCCCTGGTTCACAGAATGAAGAATGACCCGAATCTGACCCGTCTTCTCGATTTCTGCAAGCTTTTCACGTGTTCCATCTTTTGAACCATCATCTACCACGACGATCTCATCCACCAAGTTTGTTGCCTTTACCCTGCGGATAATTTCTTCAATGGTTTGAATTTCATTATAGACAGGAATTACGACAGATATTTGCATATTTGGATTATATGCAACCTCACTTAATAGGGCAAGTACCAGAACCAACTAAATAAATTAACCTGATAGTATTTGGTTAGAAATCACTGGCGTGCTATAATTTGCTGGGGAAAGAAATATTAATTTACCCATAAAGAAATATTGTTGGAGGTTAATAGAATGAGTCCGGTAGATAAACATCAACCCGATCCCAAAACTGCAACTGCAAGTATGCCTTTTTTTCCGCCGCCGATAACCCGTATAGAAGACACGGGTCTTTCTCCTCTTTGGCTCCAGGATCTCATTCTAAAAGTATTTTATTATCAGGGTTATCTTACAGGTTTCAAGTTAGCTGAAGAGATTGCTCTACCTTACGTTGGTGTGGTTGATCTGCTTTTGGAGGTATTGAAAAGGGAGAAGCTGGTTGAGGTCAAAACATCTCAGGCAGGATTGGGTGAAGGGGCGTATCAATGGGCAATCACTGGGTTAGGAATTGCCAGAGCGCGAGAAGCGCTTGAAAGAAGTCAGTATGCTGGACCGGCACCAGTTCCAATAAGTGTATATAACGAATCACAAAGAAAACAAAGCCGCGGACGTGTGTTGGTGACTGAAAAGATCATGCGTCAAATATTAAGCAGCTTAATTCTTTCGGAAAAGACTTTTAAACGGATAGGTCCTGCATTAAATTCAGGTACATCCATGTTCCTTTATGGACCTCCTGGAAATGGGAAGACAACTATTGCTCGAGCTATCGGTAATCAGGTACTTTCGCAGAATATCTATATACCATATTCAATTTATATCGATGGACAGGTCGTTAAACTTTATGATTCTGTGAATCACCAAATCGCTCCTGATGACGAGGTGACATATACCGGGACAACAACATTAAGGGGTGTTCGCCGTGATCCACGCTGGGTTAAGATTAGAAGGCCGTTTATCGTGGTTGGCGGTGAACTTAGCCTGGCAGGTCTCGATCTTGTCTTTGATGATGTCCACAAATATTATGAAGCACCATTCCAGGTGAAGGCAAATGGTGGGATCTTCCTCATCGATGATTTTGGTAGGCAACAGGTCAGACCACGTGATTTGCTCAATCGCTGGATCGTACCACTTGAGAACCGTATTGATTTTCTGACTCTACATACGGGAAGAAAAATTGAAGTACCTTTTGATGTATTAGTAGTGTTTTCAACAAACCTGCCTCCAAAAGATCTTGTTGATGAGGCTTTCTTGAGAAGACTGCGCCATAAAATTGAGATCGGAGATCCTTCTTACGAAGATTACCGGGAGATTTTCAAACGGGTTGCCGCAGATAAAAAAGTGAAATATAACGACCAGGCACTTGCTCATCTATTGCAGGAATGGTATATCAAGAAGGATAGAAAACTACGTGCTTCCCATCCTCGTGACCTTTGTGACCAGATCGTTGATATTTCCAAATATGAGGGTATCGAATCTGCCATGACCAATGACCTTATTGACCGGGCAGCAGAATCCTATTTCGTTGATCTGTAAAGGGTGATTATATGCAGCCACCATTGATATACGCTCATCGCGGAGTTTCTGCTCATGCCCCCGAAAATACCATTTCAGCGTTTTTATTGGCGATAGAACATGGTGCGGATGGAATTGAGTTTGATATTAAAGTGACCCGCGACGGTAAAGTGATCGTATTGCACGATCAAACCTTGCAAAGAACGACGACAGGCTCTGGGGACTTTAAAAACTTCACATACGATGAACTCCGCAAGTTGGATGCTGGTTCAAAATTCTCAACAAAATATGCTACTGAAAAGTTACCTACCCTTGAAGAAGTATTCGAAGCAGTCGGAAATCGGATTGGAATAAATATTGAATTGACTAATTACGCCACACCAGGGGATGACCTGATTGAAAAGGTTGCCAAAATTTTAGCTGCGGTAAAGGATACATCAAAGGTAATGTTTTCGTCATTCAATTGGGGAAACCTTAAGAAAGCGCGAAAGTTATGCCCTGAAATTCCTTGTGGATTACTGGCTTTACCGGGCATCGCAGGCTGGTTCAGCCGGTCTACATTCACAGGCAGTGTTCCTCACGAAGCCGTCCATCCCTACTTTGCAGATGTTAGCGCAAACACTGTAAAATCCTGGCATCAGCGAGGTTATAAAGTGAATATTTGGACTGTAAATGAGCCCAAGGAGATGCTGCGGTTGAAGGATATAGGGGTGGATATGATTATGACGGATGATCCTGCATTAGCAAAATCAACGCTTCGATCATCTTGATGATATCTGGAATTGAGGTTCAGAAACAAACATATCTAAACTGGTCGACTTAACCCGCACCAATCTAATAATAGGAAAATTGGTAGATTTATAACAAAGATTTGATCATTCGACCAATAAAATGAATACTTAATTCTGCCTGGTAAAAGCGATTATAAACTTCCAGCTAAATTTAGGAATAACAATGGGGTTGAAAACGAATTTGCTGGACCATGACGGGTTATAAATCTCAATGGTAAAATTAGGCCATTGTTATTCATCATTATTTTAAGTGGCTTGAATTTCGCCGGGAAAAAAAAGTATTTAAATCATGAGAGAAACATTTCGCAAATTCCAAAGATCCATAATTAAACTTATTGAAATTATTCTTATAATTGGATTCTTAATTACACCCATTCAAACAATTAATGCAAAGACTGGTAATCAAGATAATCTTCCCAGAAAAAATGCACAAGATTTGTTGGCTGACCTTAGTCCAAAAGAAAAGGTTGGACAACTTTTATTAGTTACTTTTAACGGAATTGATACATCGGAACAATCCCAAATCAACTCACTCATCTCCAGGCATTATATTGGTGGAGTGGTTTTACAACGAAAAAATGATAATTTTACGGGTGGGAATTCCACGGTCCAATCGGCGTATGATCTAATTTCCAGCCTTCAAACCATCAAATGGCAGAGCACACAGGTGACTGGAAATACGAATAGTTCTGATTTACCTGCTTATATTCCATTATTTATAGGTGCCTCGCAGGAAGGTGATGGTGCCCCAAATTCTCAAATTATCTCCGGGTTTACTCAAATTCCAAATGAAATGACCATTGGAGCTACCTGGAATCCAGATTTAGCTGAACAGAATGGAGCGATC
The DNA here is from genome assembly GCA_963757065.1 of uncultured Chloroflexia bacterium. GTDB lineage: Bacteria > Chloroflexota > Anaerolineae > Anaerolineales > Anaerolineaceae > PNON01. Next base: position 709,720 of record CAVWQC010000007.1, read on the forward strand.
CTGGGGAATGAGCTGAGTAGAGTAGGGATAAACTTGCTCCTTGGACCGTCTCTGGACGTGCTTGAACTCCCGTTACAAGAAGAAGGGGAAGATCTAGGAACCCGCACATTTGGTGGTGACCCATATTGGGTGGGTGAGATGGGAAAAGCGTTTATTCGAGGAGTCCATGAAGGAAGTGAAAATAAGGTGGCGGTCATGGCAAAGCACTTCCCGGGTCGGGGTGGGTCTGATCGACCGACAGAAGAAGAAGTTGCCACAGTACGAAAATCACTTGAACAATTAAAGCAGATCGAGCTAGCTCCATTCTTTGCAGTTACCGGTCCATTGGATGATCCACTTACAATTACAGATGGGTTACTCGTTTCTCACATCCGTTACCAGGGATTTCAGGGAAATATTCGCGTCACTACAAGGCCGGTGAGTTTTGATCCAGCTGCATTGTCTCAAATTCTCAGCTTGCCACAATTTTCAGACTGGCGAGATTCGGGCGGCCTTATCATCAGTGATGACTTAGGGAGTACTGCAGTAAGAAAATTTAATGACCCGACTATGCTTACCTTTGATGCCCGTCAAACAGCCCGAAATGCCCTTTTAGCCGGGAATGACATCCTCTATGTTGATGACTTTACGGACAGCAGTGATAAAGATCCATATTCATCGATCATCCGCACCCTGGATTACTTTACCCAAAAATACAACGAAGACCCCACATTTGCTCAAAGAGTAGATTCATCCGTACTGAGAATACTTACACTCAAATATAAACTTTACCCGAACTTTGATATAAATTCTGTTGTACCTTTACAAAGTGGTTTGGTGGATATAGGCTCAGAAAATCAGGCTATCCTGGACACATCACAATCTTCAGCAGCTTTGATCAATCCATCTGAGCTTGAGCTTCCCAATGTGCTTCCAGATCCACCCGCTTATCAAGAACGTATTATTTTCCTGATGGATTCGACAGATTATCAACAATGCAGTACCTGCGAATATCAAACCTCACTAGCCGCTGATTCAATGAAAAATGCGGTGATCAGACTTTATGGTCCTACAGCGGGGAGCCAGGTAAATCAGCTAAGGCTATCCGGGTATTCTTTTAAAAGTGTAGAAGAATGGCTTAATGGTATAGAACCGCCGGTTAATTTTGAAGCAGATCTCAGACAGGCAAATTGGGTGGTTGTGGGTCTTCAAAATATTGATGTGAACAGGTCATACTCTCTTGCATTCAAACATCTTCTTGCTGAACGTTCCGAATTATTAAGAAATAAAAAAGTTATTGTCTTCGCATTCAATGCTCCTTATTACCTGGATGCTACAGATTTATCCAAGGTAACCGCTTATTATTCTGTTTATTCTAAATCTCAGCCATTCATAGACTTAGCTGCGCGGATATTATTTCAGGAGGTTTCTCCACGAGGAGCATCTCCGGTCTCCATTCCTGGTGTGGGTTATGACTTGATAACTGCAACTATGCCTGACCCGAATCAAGTGATTCCACTAAAGTTGGATCTACCGGTACAGGTAGAGAGTACTCCAGCAGTGAATAGCACTCCAGAATCCTTACCCATACAAAAATTTAAGTTGGGCGATACAATTCCAATTCGAACGGGAGTGATATTAGATCACAACCAACATCCTGTACCTGACGGCACATTGGTTAGGTTTATTATTAGAACAGAAGCTGATACAAGTACGACTCAGCAAATTGAAGCAACGACGATTGGTGGGGTTGCCAGAGCTGCATATAGGATTCCGACAAATGGATTTATTGAAATTCGGGTGACCAGCGAGCCAGCATTGATTTCAGAATTTCTCCAGCTGGATATTCCACTTGGTGAGGGTGCAGGTGTGACTGCGGTTGCACCAACCGCCATTCCAAGTTCAACTCCGATTCCAAGTGAAACCCCTGCAATCGTAGAGACTGCTACTCCGGATATATCAGGTGGTAACTCAGGACAACCTAATTTTTTGGAATGGTTAGTGGTCGTATTGATCATTGGTATCACCGGGTCATTGGTTTATACCCTGGGAAAGAAAATTCACTCAATCCGTTGGGGGGTACGCTGGGCATTCTGCTCCATTATTGGGGGACTGACAAGTTATATTTATCTGGCTGGCAGGATGCCAGGTGGTGAAGCATGGTTAAAACTGACCGGCACGACTGGTTTACTTATTGTTGTTATTTTATGTATGAGTTTGGGATTTGCAGTGGGAATTCTGTGGCATGCTGTAACAGGCCGACCTGGTAATTAATGATTTAGCAGGGTTACAACCAAACTAATTCCAACCATTGCTATAGTGGCAATAAAAAGATACTTTTCAGGTTTTGTTTTTAAGAAATCTTGAAATTTGACTATGGGTTGTGTGTGATGGGTTCTGGTGGAAGGAATATAATCTCCCAATAAAGATTGACGGAATTCCTCAACTGATTGAGGACGTTCGTTGGGATGCAGACCCATAGCCCATAAAATCGCCCTCTCTGTTCGTAAACTTATATTGGGATTGATCTGCCGCGGTAGTATCATGCTTTCAGGATGTAGAAAACGCTCACGTGCATCCATTGGTTGTTGATTGGTCAGGATATGATAGAGGGTTGCACCAAACGAATAGATATCAGACCTGGTATCAGTATGACCACTATCTCCACCATACTGCTCCAGGGGAGTATACAACGCTGTACCCCTACCCTGTAAAATAGTTATGGTTACTTCCCCGGGCGAAGCCAATTTTACTAATCCAAAATCAACCAGTTTGAGGAAATTGGACGGGGTGATTTTTAAATTTCCAGGCTTGATATCACGATGTAAGATAGGAGGATTCTGTCCATGTAAGTAGCTCAATGCATCTGCCAGTTGGCTGCCCCAATCGATTACATCTTTTTCAGGTAAAAATGTCTCCGCCTTACGGGCTTCCATCATCATGGTCCGCAAGTCTTTGCCAGGTACATAATCCATAACCAGGTAGTCACGGGGACCAATGGAAAAATAATCCGATACCTTTGGCAGGTTGGGGTGATCCAGGCGGGCTAATACTGTAGCTTCACGAAGGAATTGGTCACGTGCCTGTCGAATTAGGTCATCTGGCAGGGTTTTATCGTGTTCCACTTCTTTTACAGCACACTGGCGGCCTTCCAGACGAAGATCATCAGCCAGGTAGATGCTACCCATCCCGCCCTGTCCGATGATCCGGTAAATTTTATATCTGGCGTGTAAGACCTCTCCAGCTTTAAGTGAGAGCGGCATTGAACCTTCCAGTATCTTCCATAAGAATATTAATCATTTATATCGGCGTTGATCAATATTGCCTTTATGGCGATTTCTGTTATATTATACCTTATTAGATATTTGGATTACTTCCAAACTCAGATCGAGGTGAGCTAATGGCTGATAGGGGTGAAGAAATTCCAGTTCTGATTGGCCAAAGTGGACCAATCAATGGCCAAAGATGGACGATCACGAAAACAATGGTAATAGGCAGGGATGCATCCTGTGATATTGTTATTCCTGACCGTCAAATATCCAGGTTTCATGCGAATTTGATGCCGGCTGCCAATGGAACTATTTTAGAAGACCTTGGCAGTAAAAATGGAACGTATTGTAATGGGCAAAAAGTTGAAACCTCGGTTATGCTTGCAGACGGAGATCTTGTCCAAATGGCTTTGGTGCAGCATTTTGTGTTTCTGAGCTCAGAATCAACTTTGCCATTGGATGCAAGTCAACTACCGGTAAGTCAGAAACGGACCGGCAAGCTACACTTTGATAATCGATCACGTCGTGTATGGATCGGACAAAACGAAGTGATCCCACCGCTTTCTGCTTCACAACTACGATTGCTACAACTGCTATATGAGCAGGAGGGGGCGGTTGTTTCCAGGGATGAATTAATATCAAAAGTATGGGGGGTGGATGAAGCAGTTGGAGTTTCTGACCAGGCTTTCGATGCGCTTGTACGTAGATTGCGCCAAAGGTTATCCAGCATCGATGCTGAACACAACTACATCACCACGCTACGGGGATATGGCGTAAAATTCGATAATAATCCCGAATAGTCTTTTTTGGACAATAATATGAAGGCTGGTTTTTTAGGCTCTTACCTGTGAAACCAACCTTTATTTATTGGTGGATATCGGAGAAAATACCTTACTCAATCGCAAATATTATTTGTATCATTGTTGCTTTAGTAAATCACACATCCAAATTGCGGACGTCATGCGCATGGGTGGTGATGAAACGAGTACGCGGAGGTACAGCTTCTCCCATCAACATGTCAAAGGTGCGATCAGCCTCTGCAGCGTCATCTATGCCAACGATGAGCATGGTGCGGTTTTCGGGGTTCATGGTGGTTTCCCACAATTGGGTGGGATTCATTTCGCCCAAACCTTTATAGCGCTGTAAATTCGCTTTTTCTGCTGGAACGCCCAATTCCTTTAATACTTTATCCTTTTCATTGTCATTGTATGCATAACGTACCTTGTCTTTATGACTCATTCGGTACAAAGGTGGTTGAGCGATGAACAAATGACCTTCATCAATAATGCTCTGCATATAACGGAAGAAAAATGTGAGCAATAAGGTACGGATATGACTGCCATCAACATCAGCATCGGTCATGATCACGATTTTGCCATACCGTAAACCTGATATGTCAAATCCGTCACCTATTCCAGTTCCAAGTGCTGAAATTAAAGCCCGGACTTCGTTATTCCCAAGGATTTTATCCAACCGGGCGCGCTCAGTGTTAAGGATCTTACCTCGTAAGGGGAGAATTGCCTGAAAGTGGCGGTCTCGGCCTTGCTTGGCAGAACCACCTGCGCTGTCTCCCTCAACGATATAAAGTTCGGTTTTTGTTGGGTCGCGGTCAGAACAATCTGCCAGTTTGCCTGGCAGGGTCATGCTTTCAAGCGCAGATTTACGAATAACCAGATCCCTGGCTTTACGGGCGGCATCACGGGCGCGGGCTGATGTGAGGCACTTCTGAATGATTGCCCTGGCTGCCTGAGGATTTTCTTCCAGAAAACGGGCAAATCCTTCACCCACAACCTGGGTGACATAAGTTTGAGCTTCAGGGTTCATCAGCTTGACTTTTGTCTGGCTTTCAAATTGCGGATCGGGATGTTTGATACTGACAATCGCTGTCATTCCTTCGCGGGTGTCATCACCGGTGAAGTTGGGATCAGCTTCCTTGAGCAACCCGGAACGGTGACCATAATCATTGATCACACGGGTGGTAGCTGTTCGTAAACCGGTAAGGTGAGAACCACCATCAATGGTATTGATCGTATTTGCAAAGGAATATACCGATTCTGAATATGAATCTGTATATTGAATTGCGGCTTCGATATTGACTCCATCAACCTCTTTTTCGATATAGAAAACTGGATGTAGTTGTTCCCGGTTGCGATTCAGGTAACGCACAAACGAATTTATACCACCTTCAAAGTGGAAGGTCATTTCCTTCTGAGTTCGTTCATCCATCAGATGAATGGTAACTGCACGAGTTACGAAAGACATTTCGCGGAAACGCTGGATCAAAGTATCAAAGCGGTAATCAAGTTCCGGGTCTTTAAATATCTGTGGATCAAACTTAAAGGTTGTCTTGCTGCCTGTTTTATTTGGCTCACATTTTCCAATTACTTTTACGGGTTCCTGGGGAATTCCGCGTACATATCTTTGAAAGTGAACCTGTCCTCCCCGTCGAATTTCCACTTCACACCATTCTGACAGGGCATTTACCGCAGAAACACCAACACCATGAAGTCCACCGGATACTTTATAACTTCCACCGCCAAATTTACCACCAGCGTGAAGGATGGTCATGACTACTTCCAGAGCTGACTTCTTTTTCTCCGGGTGAATATCCACAGGGATACCACGGCCATTATCCTCCACAGTCACACTGCTATCAGCATGAATGGTAATCTCGATCCGGTCACAATAGCCACCCAGGGCTTCATCTATTGAATTGTCTACGACCTCATACACCAAATGATGGAGGGCTTTTAGATCTGTTCCACCGACATACATGCCCGGTCTACGTCGAACAGCTTCAAGACCTTCCAATACCTGGATCTCTTTTGCACCATACGAACTGATTGTTGATGAATCGTTCATTAATTCTCCCGTTAATTTACTTTCGGTAACTCTGAAGCCGTTGCTGGAGAGAGGTTATTTTTAATTATGACGGATTGAATCCACTTGATACCATCCCGATAATAAACAAATATTGCAGCTGTAAGGCTTGTGTTTACCAGGGCATGACCGGCAACTCCGATCAAAGAAAACCATGAATTCTCTTTAGGTATTTGCCATAAAAGGTCCAGTCCTTGAGCAATGATGATCACAGTGATGAAGAATAGTCCTGATGATGGTAAAGCGAACCTCACCATTCGGATACTTGAAAGTAGAGCTTTCATGACAGATTGATGCTGCATAAATATTACTTGTGGTGTATATAACATTGGTGTAATGACCCAGATCAGGATCAACCCACCAGCGAATAAAGCAATTTGCCCCAGGATTGGTGATAGCAGAGTTAAAAATGAAACCACCATTAACATTGGAAAAACAATTATGATGATGAAAAGAACACAAATAATTGTAAGATACAAGAGTTGCAATGTCTGCCATCCAATTGAGCCTGGTGACGCTTGAGCGTTGTCAGATGATGTTATTCGATTAATGGAGTTATAGTAATAACTTGATCCAATCAATCCAATCAATCCAACTACGAGCCAGACCATGAATGCACTGGAATAGTTACGTGCCTCAAGGACTATTGGTGAACCTAATGGATTTGTTAAAGGTGAAATATTTGCTACCAGACTGGGTATTCCTACTGGAAGAGTGCGAATGGCAGAAAAAATATTAAATCGATCGGTCAGGACATAATAAATGTCCTTTGTAGCAGAAAAAAATTGTGCAAATTCGCCACTTTGTAATTCACCGGGTAACTTTAGTCCCTCTATTATTGGTTGAAGTAAAACCTTAATTCGAAGATGTGGTCCGAACCAGAGGAGTAGGTCCAGGATTATGGGCAGAATTATTAATTCGATATGATTAGCTACTGCTTCAAACCCCGCCAGCAGGCTGGGAATTAGCTTTGGTTTTAGCGATAGATTGAGATCAGGTTGGTTTATCATACAATCTTATATTTTACCATAAGGGGGTTTCAGAGTAAAATGTAACAGATGGAGAAGCACACTCATCTTCCTGATCCGAGCCAATTAAGCATGCTTACAGGTGTGATTCTTATCGCGTATGCCATATCACAATACCTTGCAGTACCAGTAAATCAGGTTGCTTTACAACTCCCCGGTCTATATATACCCATCAACTTTGAATTTCGGAATCTGGTATCAATTACTGTAGCCATTCTTGCGTCTGCAGGTATGGATTGGGTTATATCCGGGCACCCGCATAATGCAGGTAAAGACCGATTACACCACTGGTTATTGCCATCTCTGACCGCCTGGGTAATAGGAATTCCTCTTTTTTCTATACCAATTGGACCAACCTGGTGGGGAATGTTTCTCATAGGCGGATTATTATTGGTATTAGTTATTCTATCGGAATATATCACTGTAGATCCTGAGGATACACGATTTACTGTTGTAAGTATTGGGCTTTCTGCGCTTTCCCTTGTATTATTTTTAATCCTGGCTGTGAGTATTAGAGCCAGTGGAGCCAGGCTTTACCTGGTAATACCTGCAATAGGAATTGGAAGTGGATTGGTGTCTCTACGGATATTCTATCTTCGCTCCAGCAGAAACTGGCAGTATGCCTGGAGCTTAGGTATTTCGCTAATATTAGCGCAAATTGCCGCTGGCTTACATTACTTACCTTTTTCTCCCATTCAATTTGGATTGTTATTGGTAGGATTCTTATATGGATTAATTTCGATATCCGAATCCGTCATACAAAACCAATTCACAAAGAGAGTATTTGTTGAACCAGTGATAATTTTTATTGTCATATTAATTCTCGTATTGATTCTCGGATAACTAACTCCAAATGTCAGCTAAAGAAAGCCTGATCCTTCCTGTCAGTATTCACACAAAGATTATTTCCAATATGGAAAAGCATTTGCCTGAAGAAGCCTGTGGTTTGATAACCGGAAAAGGAAATCTGGCAAGACATCATTTTCCCATCAGCAATCAACTACATTCCCCATATAAATTTCAAATGAATGGAAGCGAAATGCTCAACGTTTTTGAGTGGGCTGAAAAACATAACCAAATATTGATAGGGATTTACCATAGCCATCCGAATGGTCCAGAATGTCCTTCGCCAACTGATCTTGAGGAAGATTATTATCCGGATGTGATAAAATTGATTGGCTTTATGATATCTAACAAATGGGAATTACGAGCTTTTCGCAAAAACAATTCCGGGTATATCCAAACACCTCTGGTCATTAAATCTTAATGACAATATCTTGAATCCAAATGAATTCGCCGGTGTTAATTAATGCATAAGTCGGGATAATATATGACAGTCTTAAAGATTATTACAGTGTTCATGCTTGCTTATTTGGTAGGATCGATTCCATTTGGATTGATCTTTGTAAAAATCCTCAAAGGTCACGATATACGAAATATCGAAAGTGGACGCACCGGTGGAACCAATGCAGGGAGAGCTGCTGGAACTGGGGCTGGAGTTTTAACTGCTGTTATGGACTTTTTTAAGGGTTTTATTGCAGTTATGATAGCGCGGACAATGATGCCAGGGGCACCATGGATTGAAGCAATAGCAGCCATCTTCGCTATCTTAGGCCACAATTATTCAATATTTTTACTTGAACGACATGGGCCAGGAAAGTACTTCTTACGTGGCGGAGCAGGTGGTGCGCCATGTATGGGCGGTTCTTTTGGCTTTTACCCACCCAGTTTGTTTATTATTTTACCAGTTGCCATGTTGATTCTATTTGGTGTCGGATATGCTTCAATTACCACTCTATCCATTGCATTCCTGGCAATTGTCTTGTTTACTATCAGGGCAATTGCTTTTGGATCGAGTTGGGCTTATGTCTTTTATGGGGTAATTGCTCAAATCCTCTTAATTATCGCCTTACAATCCAATATTAAAAGACTTCTAAGCGGTAATGAACGCCTGGTAGGTGTTCGCGCCTGGTTACAAAAACGTAAAAGCAAGTAAGGATCCTTTAATTAAATCGGATTTGATTCTGGCAAGGGTTCATCTTCTGCATATAGTTGATATAAATACCATAAATTGCGTTTATGCAGATCGGCAGCTAATCCACCCAGGAAAACCCGGCTCTTCCCGCAAGACTCGATGTCAATTTCTGCCAGGTACTCTACTGGATTTTTTCGCTTAACTGCGGTTTTTGCTGCTTTCCGGATGGCATTTAGATAATTAAGGTTGTCTTTGCAGGCATCTTCAATTTCGCCTCGAAGAATGATATCTCCATGGCCTTGGACAATGTTTTCCAAACCCATCTTGCCAATTCTTTTAATGGTATTAGCCATTTCATCAATATCGCCATCAACTACAAATGGCAGAGGCATAAAACTATCTCCCGCAAAAAGAACACGGTCTTCCTCAATAAGGATACCTATTCCATCAATGCTATGACCCAACATTGGCATCATGACCAGGTTTTTTTTCCCAACCCTAAGTGAAACTGAACCGGAGCTAAAAGTCAGGTGAGGAGTAATAATTTTGACTTGCCGTAATGTCGGGTTTGATTTTTTTGCTTGTTCGAGAGCAGGTCTACCTTTTTCCATCAACAATTGCCCACACAGATCATGACCTATGATAGTAGACCCGGGGAAAAAACTATTACCCCAACTATGATCTGCATGGTGATGTGTATTGATCACATAACGGACTGGTACATTTAACTCTGATTCTATAAAATCACGCATGGCAAGTGTTTCTTCGGGTAACGCTAATGTGTCAATTAAAACGGCCCATTGTGGTCCGGCGATAACACCTGCAGTCACCTGGGCATATACACTGCTTTGAAACCAATAAACATTCTCTGAAACTCGTTCTCGCTGCATTTTTCCTACTTAGAATTAAGATGTCTTAAAAATAGCATAATTCTATGGAATTGTCAAAAAAACCTATATCTCATTAATTATTAATCATAATTTCCATTATTAATCACTAATCGATTAAATCAAATGACACACCAAATTTTCCTGGTGTGTCATAAGTAGGTTGTATTATATTATTTTGTCAGGTTTGACTGCATGGATAACTTTAAGACTAATCTGTTGATCTTTTTCAATTTCTCCACAACCTCAGGAGCTTCTTTTTGGGATTCAGCTTGTGTTATTAATCCAGGTAACATTTGAGTGAATTCCTGGGTGATTATTCCCGGATTATCTGCCAGGATTTTTTGCATAGAGGATTCATCCTCTGCTTCCAGCAATTTTTCAATAACTTCATATTCCGGAGGTGGTGTGGATGATTTCTGAATAATGTCAACGATCATTTGTAGTTTTGCCAACCTGGTCTGATCATTCTTCTGGTGAGCCAGATCCAATTGATTCTTAAGAACTTCAATAAATAGCTCATTTATTATCGGCAAGACTTGTTCCATAACCTTGGGAATATCCGGGGATTGTATTATCTTCTCGATCAGTTGTTCCACTTGAGCGGCCTGTGCTTGCATTTCTTTGTCAATCTCATCCACCATTTTCAGTATTGAGTCGCGGAGAGATATTAGCCTTTCTTTCTCACCAGTCTTCGCTGAATTCGATACGATCCGCCAGGATTTGGAAAAAACTATAATCCATGCCAGAACGGGTTAACCGAACTAATGTTGCAATCCGGATTTCGGAAGTGGTGGAAATAATAAGGTCCAGCAGTTTCTCTCGTGTAAAGCCGGATTTACTGACTTCCTGCAGGGATTTAACAGCCTCTTCAGCCTCGACTGCCTGTTTCTTCATTTCCTGCCCAATTTCTGTATTTTCAAGGAGCAACTTCTCAACCTGGATCAACTGTTCCATGCTTGCTTTATCCTGGCTCGCAGATGCTGACTCCAGGATCCGACTGAACAAGGAGAAGAAATTATCGTCCACCAGTTCTTTCTGGTTTTCTAAAATTGCCAATCTATTTGAATCAGGCGAGGTCATCAATTCCCGAATCAAGGCTATTTTCTTTTCCTGATTCTGGATCATTTCTTTGGTGATACCATCGCTCTCTAAAATCTTTTCGATCATTACCTGCATTGTAAACATGGTTTGCGGTCGTAAAATATAAGCTTTTCTTTTTTCAAGGGGCAGTTTGTTGACAGCCTGATTTATCAATGGACCAATAAGCTTTTCCTGTTCGTTTACAGGCAGCCCTAATTCAGGAGGGAAGAAAGTAAGAAGGAGTTCCTTCTCAGGATCATGATAAACCAACGGAGTGGAAAGAGTTCCTTTGAATCCACAATTAGGGCAGTTAGCGATATTAAACTGACCAGAAAGTAATTTTTGTTTAGCCTGGGGGTCAATATTTGTGTCAAAAAGCTGATTAATATCTGCCATGATAGGTTGGTGGCAGCGTGGGCAGGAAGTTCGTGTTTGAGGCATATTATTCTCTCTTTATTTTTTTTATGAAGGATTATACCACTTGGGTTTTATACAAATATTAATGTTATTGATCATCGCGGCAAGGAAAAACTGATCCGTGTTCCTTGATTTTCATCCCTTTTTTCTATCCAGATCCGACCGCCATGCGCTTCCACTATTGAACGGGCAAGATACAATCCTAATCCTGCTCCTTTGGTATTTCTGGCAGCTTCTGGAGAGCGGTAAAACCGATCAAATACATGAGGGATATCATTTGTTTTTATTCCGGGACCGTCGTCACTTACGCTAATTATTACTTCATCGGATAAGCTCCTACCACTAACCTGGATGTTACCATCAGGAGCATATTTTATCGAGTTAGTAATCAGGTTGCTGAGGACTTGCTGAAGGCGTTGTTCGTCTGCAAGAATAATTGGAAAACTATCGGGAAAATCATAGGTTATCTTATGCATACTGGTCTGGTTTCCCAACCTGTTTATCAGGCGTTTGACCAATTCAGGAATGGAGATATCAGTCTTTTTTAATGTTAGTACACCAGATTGCAACCGCGTTGAATCCAAAAGATCTTCAATCAATCCAGTTAAGCGATCAGCTTCTTCCTCAATGACAGCCAGGCTATCGTCTACGATCTCACTATCCCATTCCGCATCTTTCCGGCGTAATGTTCCTACATATCCTTTTATCAAAGCTACAGGCGTTTTAAGTTCATGACTTATGATCGAAATAAACGTACTTTTCAATTCATCGGCTTCACGAAAACGGGTAATATCACGTACCGTAGCAATGATATTTAATAAACCGCCATCTGAATTGAGGAGAGGTGCATATGTGATTCCTATGGGAAGAGGAGGGTAGGGATCAGGTCTTACCAGGTCACCTTCTACATAAAGATAAGCCTTTTTGCTTAATGGCCATCCACCTTCAACGGCTTTCTCAAGTGTTATCCCTTGTGGTGGTTTAGCCCAGTGAACAATTTTTTCATGCTCCTGATTGGATACCTCAGCAACTGTTCGCTGGGATAGAGCCGCAAATGATGGATTACACATCGAAATAGTTAATTTGGGCGATAGAATGAGGATTCCATCTGCCGCAGAATCCAGGAGACCATCCATTCGATGTTTCTCTTCTGTAACCTGGCGATACAGTTGAGCATTGGCGACCGCTACTGCAGCTTGATTTGCAAAACTCTTCAATAAAATTCGATCATTACTCGAAAAAGTCCCCATATAACTGCGGAAAATAAAAATAACTCCAATAACCTGTCCGCGGGCTACAAGGGGAATTCCGACACCAGTCAGTAATCCGAAGCTTGCCAGGCTAACGATCTGATTGATGATCCGGCTGATAGCAGGAACTTCAGTAGATTCTGGATCCTCTTGATCAGGTAACTGTTTGAGTAGTGGTTCAAGAAACCGAATTAATGGTACACCAAGGCCATCAGCAACCGCCAGTCGCCATCCTTCATGAACATCCCTCAATGCGATTACACCCGCCTGTCCGGCGAGCATCTCCAGCGAGATCTTTAATATTCTGCCAAGGACCTTATCAAGATCCAGTTCTTCTGTGAGAGCTCGGGCAATTTCAAGCAGGTAATCCCTTTGGCGAACACGAAAATCAGGAAGCATCATATTATTTATTGTTTTCTGCAATTCGAATGGATTCATCCAATATGGCGAGGCCTTGATCCACCTCACTGCGTGTAATGCATAATGGTGGAGAGATACGAATCACACTCTTACCACACCCAAGTAACAATAATCCCCGTTCAAAAGCGAGGTCCACAATTTGGTCTCTCAATTTTGGAGCAGCCTGCTTTGTAACCGGATCGCTTACAAATTCAATTCCGATCATTAATCCAATGCCTCGGACCTGGCCAATACTGGGATGGCGGGTTGCTATTTCACTTAATGCATCTTTCGTGTAACTTCCAACTTCTGAGGCATTAAGCATCATCCCGCCTTCTAATAAGTCCAAAGTAGCCAGTGCAGCTGCACACGAAATCGGATTCCCACCATAGGTATTTCCGTGTGATCCTTTTGGCCAATCCACTATACTTTTTCTGGCGATCATTGCACCCAGGGGCATTCCAGAGGCAATTCCCTTGGCAGTACAAATAATATCCGGTTCCACTCCGAAGTTTTCAATGGACCACCATTTCCCGGTCCTGCCTACACCTGCCTGAACTTCATCAGCGATCATGAGAATATCATATCTGTCACAAAGTTTTCTAAGGGCAGGGAAAAAACCAGGCGGGGGTACGATATAACCACCTTCACCCTGGATAGGCTCAAGGAGAATTCCGGCAACATCATCGGCTGGTACTATTCGTCCGAGAATTTGTTCTTCAATGTATCTAACAACAGTCTCTCCGTAATCTTCCCCCGGGTCAGATTGCAGGATCGGATGATAAGGATCAGGAAATGGAGCATGAACAACCCCGCTCATCATCGGATAAAAACCACGGTGGTAAGAAGATTTACTTGCCGTAAATGTTACAGCTCCCATCGTACGCCCATGGAATCCACCAAGGAAGCCAATAAACTCTGTTCTTTCAGTAGTATATCTGGCAAGTTTAATCGCTGCTTCTACACTCTCAGTTCCAGAGTTGGTCATGAAGGAAATAGCTGGCTCATCAAAAGGAGATATCTGATTCAGCTTCTCACCTAATTCCACCCATTTCTGGTGATAAAAATCTGACGAAATATGTATAAATTTTTCTGCTTGTTCTTGAATTGCTCTTACAACTTTTGGATGACTATGACCTGTTGACGTTACTGCTATCCCCGCTGCAAAATCCAGAAACCGGTTGCCATCTACGTCCCAAACTTCTGACCCTAATCCATGATCCATTACAAATGGATAACCCCTTGGGTAAGAAGGAGAAATGACAGCTTGGTCGCGCTCCACCAGTGCGCGGGCCTTTGGCCCTGGTAATTTCAACGTTTCCATTAAATTTCCTCCGGATTATTCGAGTATGCAGTTATTAATTTATTCAGATAACAAGAAATAATAAATTTCCTCTACAAAATTATATCATTTTATCGACTTGCCCTTAGGAAACACCTAAATCATCCGATTAATCATCAATATGGAGATTATTTGTAATTTCCAACTTGCGCCTTTGATAAAGTAAGAGTATTCTAGCTATATAGCATAAATACAATGTGAGGTAATTGTGTATCTGGAAAACTACGATCCCATATCAATGCTTGTATCCAAGCAAACTTTTGTAAAACAAGCACGATTTCCGGTTATTGATGCTCACAACCATTTAGATAATGAATTTGGCGGCGGATGGATCCATAAACCAATGGAAGAAATTCTTCAGGCTATGGACGAAGTTAATGTTCACACATTAATTGATCTGGATGGTGGGTGGGGAGAGAAAATCCTTCAAAAACACTTGGAAAAATTTAAAAGTACTCTATCGGAAAGATTCCAGGTTTTTGGTGGAATAAACTGGGAAGGGTGGAAGACTTATGGGAATCGATTTCCGGAATGGGCAGCCAAACGGATGGGCGAACAAGCAAAATGGGGGGCATCTGGTTTGAAAATATGGAAAGATCTCGGTCTGAATGTAAGGGATCAGAATGATCACCTGGTTGATATCAATGACAGGCGCTTAGATTTGATCTGGCAGACAGCAGCTGAATTGAAATGGCCGGTTATGATCCATGTAGGTGATCCAGCCGCTTTTTTTGAACCCATGGATAACAGGAACGAACGATGGGAAGAATTAATCTCAAAAACTGAATGGCATTTTCCCAGTCCTCCATTCCCATCACTTATAAAATTACTGGATAGTTTTTCATCCATGGTGGGTAGAAACAAAAAAACTACTTTTATTGGTGCTCATGTTGGATGTTATGCTGAAAACCTGGCGTGGGTGGGAAAGATGCTGGATAATAATCCGAACTATTATATAGATATTTCCGCAAGGATAGGCGAGTTGGGTAGACAGCCTTATTCTTCCAGGAGATTTTTTCATAAACACGCCAACAAAATCCTATTTGGACTGGATTATGGAATAGATAGATCCTTATATCAAATCGCTTACCGATTTCTTGAAACTGACGATGAATATTTTAATTATTCCAACTCGAGTATTCCAACCCAGGGCAGATGGGCAATATATGGAATAGGATTACCAGACGAGGTTTTACGTAAGGTATATTACGCGAACGCCAGCCGGGTTCTAAATATACCAACCCCACTTTAATGAATTAGTAAATACTAAATTGAAAGAATTAATAAGGAAATATGAAACCAATCATTAAGCCAGATCTCATTATTGCGTCTATTGGTATCAGTTTGATATTTGCCCTTGCAGGTGACTTGACACTCTATGCGGTTCTTCCTGCTGTTGCCGTCACGGAAGGTATTCACCTGGCAAATATTGGGCTACTCTTAAGTGCTAATAGATTCATCCGATTTATTAGCAACCCGGTAGTTGGTTTTCTACTCAATTCGCGCCGCAGGAAAAACTTTCTTGTCGGTGGATTAATGTTAGGGGCAATAACAACCCTTCTTTACCAATATTATGATAACTTCTGGTTATTCCTGACCGGTAGAATTCTTTGGGGTGTTGCTTTTTCTCTATCATATATCACTGCATATTCCATGGTGATGGATATAACAGAAAGCCATCAACGTGGACGAGGATCAGGTCTACTTCAGACATATTACCTCATTGGACTGGCAGTCACTCCATTTGTGGGGGCTTTGCTCAATAATTGGTTTGGTTTTCAAATCACTATGCTGATCTGCTCCATGTTCGGTTTTATTGGAGCTATTGAAGCCTGGATTTTTGTCCCTGAGACTTTACCTAAAGTGATTCCAATTGATGAAAATCAACCACAAGACCTTCCTGTCCAAATAAATAGACCCTTTGACCTATTAGTCGTGATTAAAGAATTAAGAAAATTTGAAATAATATCCGGAAATCTGATCTATGGGCTTACTTTCTTTGTCGGAGAAGGTATTTTGCTCTCAACGATTACTTATTACTTTTTGTATGAATACGGAGCAAACGTAAACCTGGGATTTATCTTAATTCCCGCAGCAACTGCAGGAGGAATTATTTTAGGACTACGAGCTGCTGCTTCAGCAGTTTTTGCCCCTCTGGTTGGAAAAGCATCTGATAAATCGGCAAATCGATGGACGATCATCGCTCTTGGTGCCATGGCAGGAATCATTGGATTAATTATCATCATCAATATCAAATCACCGCTTATTTTTATTTTAGGAACCATTATTTTTGCAATTAATGGAGCAGTTATCCAATCAGTGATACCAGCAATATTAATTGACAGCCAAAAAAATGGCCGAGCTTCATTTGTGCTGGGGATGATGGCGACATCAGCGGATGTTGGTCTTGCATTGGCACCAATGGTTAGTTATGCAATATTAGAGGATTATTCGATCTCAACCCTTTATTATGGTGGGGTGGTCATTTTGGCGGTTAGCCTATTCTTTGCAGCAAATGCCAGCATAAGGACAACGTTAAGAGAAAAAAGGGATTTTGCCGACTGATAGCAGACTTAATTCCTTTAATGGATTAGGGTGATCTCGTTTCGATAAATTATGCTACCTGATGAGTGAGATAATGCACCCATTTTTTTGAGCGGAACCTGTTATAAAGAAGTACCAACTTAATTACTTCTTCAAATGCTACAGCAATAACCACCCAATACACCTGAAGATGCAATAGATTGGCGGCAACAAATGCTGCAGGAACCCCGTATAACCACATTGTTGCAAATTCTACGAATAATCCAAACCTGGTATCTCCACCCGCCCGAATGATTCCAATGAATAGAACCATATTGGTTGATTTTACCAAAATGGAAACTGAAAGGATTGTCAGAATCAAGTGTGCGTAACTTCTGGATATCTCTGAAATCTTATAAATTTCTAAAATCCATCCTTTGTTAAGCAGAATTAAGATGCCCATAGTTATGGCAGTAGCAAAACTGATATATAAGATCCTTTTTCCATAGTTGAGAGCTTCTTCCAACTCTCCTGCACCAATTCGCTTCCCGATCATGATCGCACAAGCATTCCCTAGTCCAATAAAAGGAACAAAAGCCAGATTTTCTATGGTTGAAGAAATATTGATTGCAGTAAATGATGAAGTCCCAATATGCGCATAGATGGAAGCATATACCGAAATTCCCACCGACCAGATGAGTTCGTTAATTGTCACTGGCAGCACTGTGGTTAAATACCGCTTAATAAATTCAGTCTTGATCGGAAACACGATAGCAGGTTTGATGATTATGCTCGATGAAAAGATCCGTACAATAACAATTATTAATATTAGTTCAAATATCCTTGCAGTTGAATTTGCGATCGCTGCACCGTTTATTCCAAGAGCGGGAAGTCCTATCTTACCGAATATTAATATGTAACCGAGTATTGTATTGAAAGTCAGGATTGCTCCACCCACGAACATTGGAATCTTCACATTTTCAGTACTTCGGAGAACTGCATAAATTGCATAACTTATTCCAGTGAAAACAAAACCGATCGAGTACAATTTCAGGAAGTGGCTGCCCAATTGGATCACGTTCGGATCCTTGCTAAAAAGACCAAGAATGAATTGAGGAGCAATTTGTGAGATCAAGGTAAAAATAAACCCGAGCGCAATATTTGCAATTAGGTTTAGGCTGAGCACTTTCTGGATACTTTCTGTATCATTTTTCCCCCAGAATTGGGCAGTAAATATCGCCGAACCACTGGTCATTCCAAAATATACCAAATTTAAAATGAAATATACCTGTGTTGCCAGGCCGACAGCAGCTACCGAATTGTCTCCTAACTGGCCGACAAGCATCAAATCTACCATTCCCAATCCGGCAGTAAAAAGCTGCTGGATCATGATTGGTATAGATAGTCTTAATAGGGTTTTATAAAATGAATTATTGCTGTTTAGCATATTAGTATGGATTATACTTGAATGTAACCAGCAACAAATAATTTATTGATCGCAGTCAAATCCATACAATATAATTGATGTATCAACAATAATTATTGATCATTATGAGGTGAAATATGAAAACTGAAATTTTATACCGACCAGCCTATTCACTTGCCGTCATTAATCTTGAGGCGAATGAATCCATCCGGACAGAAAGCGGAGCTATGGTAAGCATGTCTGCGGATCTGATTATGGAGACGAAAGCACAGGGTGGAATTCTTAAGTCGCTTGCCAGAGCTGCCCTGGGTGGTGAAAGCTTTTTTATGAACACTTTCACTGCAGCACAAAGTGGAGGTATGATCACACTTGCTCCATCTTTACCTGGAGATGTAGTTGAGCTATACCTTTCCAATCAGTCAATTTTTGTCCAATCCGGATCATATTTAGCTTCTTCAAATGGAATAGCAGTGGATACAAGCTGGGGAGGAGCAAAAACATTTTTCGCACGTGAAGGGTTGATATTGTTAAAGATCAGTGGATCAGGAAATGTCATTCTATCCAGTTATGGTGCGATCCATGAAGTCACACTGGCAGCTGGTGAAAAGTATGTGGTTGACACAGGCCATCTTGTATCTTTCGACTCAACCTTAAATTTTGTTGTCCGGAAAGTTGCCGGTTGGAAAAGTACGATTTTTGGTGGCGAAGGTTTGGTGGTTGAACTGACTGGTCCCGGAAAACTTACGCTACAAACAAGGAGCCAGGATGCATTTATTAATTGGCTCATACCAAAACTACCAAAACAATCCAATAATTGATAAAAAACGAATCACCCAATTAGCTTTTACGAACTATCAACAACATGGATCCTTATAGGTCATATATTATTTGTTGTTAGTTTATAACCTTAAAATATTTGAAATAGATATGAGAGGTAGCCTCACCAGGCATTTAGGTAATTGTACACAATAATTATTAGCATTACCTAAAAATATCAGCAAAAAGATAACCTATGTGATCAGATCCATAAACCTTAGTTGATTTATACAAGAAACCAATATATCATTATTGCACGAAGGTATTTTCATGGAAAATCGAAGATTGTTTATTCAAATCTTGGTCGTTTCAATTCTATGTGTTGTCCTTGTTGGATTGGCAGTAACATTCAAGGTATTTACACCTGCTAAAAATAATCACAAGGTCACATTTAGGGTTGAATCATCGGGGGGAATAGCCTACATTACATACAAGGACAGTCGAAATCTGCAGAAGGAAAAAATACAAGTATCCACTCCCTGGGAAAAGATTTGGGATAACCCATCAGGGGCAGAAGTTTACATCACTGCTGGTAATCCTACCCAATTAGGATCAATTAAGTGCATACTCAAAATTGATGGAAAAACCTGGAAGACTGACGTGGCTTCAGGTCAGGATGATTTTGTCGTTTGTGCCGGGATTGTGCGATAGTAAGTTAATAATCCTTACAACCAGACAAATATCAATATTGGTTAGTTGATAAATATTGAATTATATTGTGTCCAAAAATTCGCTCACTATTGCCGGGTCAAATTGAGTTCCACGGTTCTCCCATAAATACTCTTTTATTTTATCCTCTGACCATGCTGTTCTATACGGTCTTTCAGCTGCCAAAGAATCCCATACATCTACTACTGAAAATATCCTGACTTCCAGCGGGATTTCTTCGCCTCTAATACCCCGGGGATAACCAGACCCGTCGAATTTTTCGTGGTGTGAGTAAGGAATTGTCAGTGCTGGTAAAAGATATTTTATTGGATTGAGTAAGTTATAAGCGAAGGTTGGGTGCTGTTCAATCACATTTCTTTCATAAATGGATAATGGACCTGGTTTGAAGAGGATCGAATCAGGAATTGCCATTTTACCGATGTCGTGCAATAGAGCCCCATGACGGACGTGGATTATCTTTTCAATACTAATTCCTAACCGGAGGGCAATGTCTATTGTTTTTTCTGTAACCCTCAGTGAATGTCCCTGAGTTTCACGGTCACGTAATTCCAAAGCCCGACTCCATCCATTTAGTGTAGCCGTATATGACATTTCCAGATCCATGTGGATTTGTAAAGAATTATCTTCTGCAAGACGATATTCTGTAATATCGTGAACAATAATCTGCGCAGTTGGATTTTTGGATTCGGAAAAAGAGCCAATTGCTATATCTGCAAAAAAGGAAGAGCCATCTACCCTAATAAACTTGACTTCTAATCTGGTGGAAGGAACCAAGCCAACTAAAACCATATCTATAGAACTTGCGCAATTCTCCTGATCGTCTTCGCCGAGGTATTGAAATATATTAAAAGTAGAACCAAGGGTTCGCTCATCTTCAATTCCGAGCATCCAATAGATGGCTGGATTTGCCATTGAGATCCTTCCGTCTCTACCGACTATCAATATTCCGTCAGGAGAAAATCGGAAGAGTTTATCAAAATTGCTTGATAATGAATAGTGACGTAATTTGTATAAGAGCGGATAATTGGAGTTCAGACGAAATGTTTTACCTTTTTTACACATAGTTTGCCCCGATGTTTATTCCAGAATGAATTGCGATAATATTGATTGGAGTGAATGAGCCATACCTGTTAACTCATTGACCGATTTTGTTACTTCTTCGACCTGCTCTGACATTTCTTCAGCAGAGGCAGAAACTTGTTCCACAGCTGCAGAATTTTGTTCACTTATACTGGCTATATCTTCAATTGCTTGTGTTACAAGACTTGAGCCAGCCGCCATTTCTTCAGTTGCAGCTGTATTTTCTTCGACCACCGCAGAAACAGAGTTAACCGCAGACACTAGGTCCCTGGCTGAAATCCGCATGGAATCTGCAGCATTGGCGGATTGGATTGACCGATCATTGACTAGTGCGATTACCTTCTGAATATTTTCAAGAGCTTTCCCTGCGTGGCTGGCCATTTCAACTCCGTTTTCGACTTCCTTTGTACCTTCTTCCATAGCCAATACAGCTTCCTTAACGGATTCTTGGATGTCTCCAACCAGGTTCGTGATGGATTTTGCTTCTTTGGTGGTTTTATCTGCTAATTTTCTTACTTCATCTGCGACGACTGCAAATCCTTTACCGGCTTCACCGGCTCGAGCCGCTTCAATAGCAGCATTTAAAGCGAGTAAATTGGTCTGAGATGAAATCTCCTGGATTGCATCAACAATTATTACAATCCTTTCCGATTTTTCTCCCATTTCCCTGACTTTATTGGATGAAGATCCCACCTTCTCCTTAATTCTGTTCATTCCAGTGAGAGTATCAATGATTGTTCTTGATCCTTCCCTGGCGGCTTGGGAAGCATTCTCGGAATCATTTTTAACCATCTCAGCATTTTCTGCTACCTGGTTAATTGAATGATTTAAAACATCCGTAATTTGAGCTGCTTTGTTTACTGCCAGGGATTGTTCCTGAGCACCTTGAGCAACCCCATCAATTGCCCTTGACATCTGTTCTATGGAAACGGCAGTCTTTGTAATTGAATCAGCCTGCTGGATGATTCCTTTTGCCACTTGTTGTATCGTTATCGCAATTTGGGATGAAGCCTCTTCCGCTTGTGATGAGTTTATGGATAATAAATTAGCTGACGATTGAAGAAGTACAGTCTCTCGATTAATACTGCCAAGGGAAAATTTCAATTGCGAAGCCATACCAGAAAATGCTAAACCGAGGGTATCCTCGGTGGACTTAGGTTCGATATGAAAAGCCAGGTTACCCCCGGAAATCAGCGAAGTTGTTCGGGATATTTCATGAAGATATGTAATAAATTGATTAATGTTATTTTCCAATTCAGAAAACTCGTCTTTAGCATTGAGAGATACTGTGTTTTTTAAGTTTCCAGTTAATAACTTAATAATATATTTGTTGAGTCTCATAACAGGATAAACCAGATCTCTCAGTAATCGAATTATGAGAATAATCGTAAAAGGCAGTAGAATTGCTGACACAACTCCCGACAGTCAGAAGGGTGATACCTTGTTTTCCGATGATGAAACCGGCAATAGCGAATACACCACATAAACCAAAGATTATGGCATTCATCCGGATGGCTATGCCTCGCTTATAGATCCAAATGGTTATCGCCATTGAAATGGCTAATCCTAAGATGACAAAAGTCAAAAAAATAACATAATCGATCATAAATACCCTCTTGCTGTTAATCCAACTTGAATGAGCGACCAATATCCATTAATGATTTTGCCATTCCCCTTAATTCAATTGCTGCATTTGAAACCATCTCCACCTGGGCTTTCATTTCTTCAGTCGATGCTGATACTTCCTCAACAGCGGCAGAATTCTCTTCGCTGACAGAGGCAAAATTTTCAACAGCTTCACTGACTTGATTGGAATTGGAGGTCATCTGAGATGTTGCAGCCACATTTAGATCAACAACCGACGAAACTGAGGTCATTGAGTTAACCAAATCAGAGGTGAAACTACTCATTTTCTGCGCTGCATTTGCTGCCTGTTCAGCTTGTATGCTAACCGCCTGGGTTGCGATCAATATTGTCCCGAGGGCAATATTGGATTGATCAGCCAGCAGGTAACCATGATCAACTTCTGTCGCACTCTCATCCATGGCCTTTACAGCTTCTGTGACGGAAGTACGGATCTCATTAATCAGGTGTGCAATATTCTTCGCAGATTCTCTGGCATTTTCTGCAAGGCGATACACCTCACTGGCTACAACTGCGAAACCTCCCACCTGGAATTGAAAAGCCGCCAATGAATCTGCGTTGAACCCCAGTTGGATAAAACCTTTACCATCAGAGCGGGAAATACCAATATATTTATACATCTTGCCATCAATAGTTCTCTTCCGGGGAGGTTGACATACAATTCCATCTTTTCTGTTGATCAATTGTCGGAAAACATAAGATTGTTCTTTCGGGTTCTCTGAATACCTGAAACCGATCAAAGATGGATCACTCGATAACACATTTACTCCATCATCATTCACAATCGAAATGACATCCATACCAGATTTTTTAGCCAAAGCAGGCCAGAAATTATCAGGCCGGTGATTATCATCTGTAAATAAATGATCAATCAAAACAGCCTGAGAAGTCATTTGTTTATTTAAGATTATCTCAACAAGCTGTGATGCTTGAGATTCCGCCCTTGCTGCTTCAATGGCAGCATTTAATGCCAATAAATTCGTTTGGCTGGCAATATCATCTATTGCCTCAACAATTTCTGCAATTTGCTCAGACCGTGTTCCCATTTGATGGATTTTCTCAGATGAGAGGTCCATTTTCTTTTTGATCGCTTGCATTCCTTTTAAAGTATCTTCCACGGTTGTAGAGCCATTATGGGCAGTAATTGTAGCTTTGCCAGATTCCGCAGCTACTTCTTTAATATTATTTAATACCTGTTGAATTGTCCCTGTGATTTGGGATGTTATTGTTGATGCATGTTGAACCGCTTTGGATTGATTTTCGGTTCCATTGGCTACATCCTCGATCGCGCGTGACAGCTGATCAACAGCAGTAGCTGTCTTATTCACAGATGTGGATTGATCAGTAATACCTTGGGCAACTTGTTGAATTGTGGTTGTTATTTGGGCTGTGGAGTGATTTGCTTCGGTTGAGATATGTGTAAGATCTTCTGATGCTTTTTCTATCCGATTTGAGGATTCAATAAATACTGATATTTTCTCCTTCAACTTCACTACCATTTGGTTGATCGATTTGCTTAATGTGTCTTCTTCAGATTGCGGTTCAACGCTGACGATTAAATCCCCGTCCGCAATTTTTTCAGATGCTCCTGCAATATTCAATAAAAACGAAACCAGATCATGGAAAGATCGGTATACATCCCCAATTTCATCTTTTTGAGTGGTGGTTATTTTTGTTTTGAAATTTCCCTTGCTGATTTCTGATGCTAAACTCTTTAACTTTTGTAACGGTTGAAATATTACTTTGTTATTGAGCCAAACCATAAGGAATGCACCTATCCAGCCTATTCCGACAATCAATCCAATGAAGATGTATACAGTTGATCTACCTTCCAGAAAGATTGAACGTTGGACTTCCATTTTAATGAGACAAACAGGGGAGCCGTTCAAGTCACTGAAAAGTGTGTAACCGTTAAGAACCTTATCATTTACTACCCTTATATAATTTGGATTTTCTTTGGAAATCTTTTCCACCCAGTTCTTATTCGCAGGATCTTTCTGTAAGTTTTCAAATAGTTGAATTTTCAATGGTCCTACAATGGATGGGTTGATTTTTTTTACATATTTGTCATCCAGTAGTCTTCCTACTATCATTGATCCATTTGATGTACTGTTATCATTGTTATTTGTCACGCGAGAACTGGCAATAAGGTAAGGTTGGCCTCCTATAAGGAGAATTCCACTTTTTCCATCATTATCAGGATGTAGAAGATTATTTTCCCGTAGACTGTTCAGTATATAGGGGGAAGTATCCATCAACCTGTTGCCACTAAGTTCTTTGCTTAATATCGGGTTGCCATTTGTGTCGATTATGATCCAGAAAAGAAGATTGAGGTTTTCAAAATTTGTTTGATTAATATTGGTGGTTATAAAATCTTCATTCTTTTCCTCAATGTATTGATAAGCTGCATCCCACTGAGAATAATCTTTTACCGTTGTAGTTAAATCTATAATTTCCCGTTGAATTGAAGAATTTATCGTTTCCAGGTTTGTGCTCACCTTTTCGTTTTCAATCGCGATAAATTCTTTTAATAATACAACTTGTGAAAAAATTACCAGCGCACCGGCAATTGTTGCCATTATTGAGAAAAACACAATCAATATTTTTTTTCTAATTGACATCAAAAGACCTCACATCGGTAAAAAATTCCCGCATGGGGATGGATACAGCACATTCAATATGGCTAGTATTGATCATAAATCTTAGCCATTTATATATAAGTAAATCTCCTGTAAGGACTCTATTAACTATGCATAAATAATAAAACCGGACCCATAGATCCGGTTTTATCTGGTAGCGTATTTGGATATGAATTCTATCCAGCAGCAGTTTTGAGCAGCACTGCCTGCTCTTCGAGAGAAAGCACCTTGGTAAGGTCCAGCAATGTCACCAGGCGGTTCTCTAATTTCGCGATTCCACGGATATAAGCTGAATTCACATTTGAAACCATGGGTGGAGTGGGTTCAATGGATTCTTCAGGAATGCGCAGTACCTCCGAAACACCATCCACGATCATCCCGATCTTGGTCTTGTTCATAAACACCACCACAATCCGTGTATCGCGGGTATGCTCGAGAGCCAGCAGCCCGAAACGCTTACGTAGATCAATGACCGGCACAACAGTCCCTCGCAGGTTCGTGACCCCTTCCACGAACACAGGAGCCTGGGGCATCTTGGTGATGGCTTGCATTTTTATAATGCCTTCCACTGTCGAAATGTCCAACCCGTATTGTTCATTTGCCAGTTCAAAAACAACCAATTGCTGTTCCATATTTTCTCCTTATTTCCGGTAAAATTCCACCGGGACATCTACAACGATAATCCTGGCTGCCGGGTAAGAGGCAGCCAGGGTAAATGAATTAGCTAACCTTGAACTGATTGACAACTGCCTGTAATTGCCTGGCAAGTTCAGCCAGTCCGGTTTTATCTGGTAGAGTATTTGGATGTGAATACTATGCAGCAGGTTTTGAGCAGCACTGCCTGCTCTTCGAGAGAAAGCACCTTGGTAAGGTCCAGCAATGTCACCAGGCGATTCTCCAACTTGGCGATCCCGCGGATATAAGCTGAATTCACATTCGAAACCATGGGCGGGGTGGGTTCAATGGATTCTTCAGGGATGCGCAGCACTTCTGAAACACCATCCACGATCATCCCGATCTTGGTCTTGTTCATAAACACCACGACGATACGTGTATCACGGGTATGCTCCAGGGCCAGCAGCCCGAAACGCTTACGCAGATCAATGACCGGCACGACGGTTCCTCGCAGGTTCGTGACCCCTTCCACGAACACAGGTGCCTGGGGCATCTTGGTGATGGCCTGCATTTTTATAATGCCTTCCACTGTCGAAATGTCCAACCCGTATTGTTCATTTGCCAGTTCAAAAACAACTAATTGCTGTTCCATATTTTCTCCTTATTTCCGGTAAAAATTCCACCGGGACATCTACAACGATAATCCTGGCTGCCGGGTAAGAGGCAGCCAGGGTAAATGAATTAGCTAACCTTGAACTGATTGACAACTGCCTGTAATTGCCTGGCGAGTTCAGCCAGGGTTTGGGCAGAAGCTGTAACTTCCTCCACCTGGGCAGACATTTCTTCGGCTGAAGCAGAAACCTCTTCAACAGCAGCGGAGTTCTCTTCAGAGACAGAAGCGATGTTCTCGATAGCCTGGGTGACCTCTGAGGAACCGGCAGCCATCTGTTCAGTAGCTGCAGTATTCTCCTCGATCACAGCAGAGACAGAGTCAACAGCAGCGACGAGCTCATTGGCAGATGCGGACATCTCTTCTGCGGCAGCAGCAGCCTGTTCAGCCTGCTCACTGACACCTTCAGCAGCCTTGAGGATCTCATCGAGAGATTCACCGGCTTCATTGGCAATGAGGACGCCGCGTTCGACTTCCTTTGCACCATCATCCATGGCGGTCACAGCCTCTGAAACGGTCTTCTGAATGGACTTGATCA
The DNA here is from genome assembly GCA_963757065.1 of uncultured Chloroflexia bacterium. GTDB lineage: Bacteria > Chloroflexota > Anaerolineae > Anaerolineales > Anaerolineaceae > PNON01. The sequence continues at coordinate 736,849 of CAVWQC010000007.1, forward strand.
GGCTGGCAATTTCCTTGGTGGAAGTGGATGAGCGTTCAGCCAACTTGCGGACCTCGTCTGCGACGACCGCGAAACCTTTACCGGCTTCACCGGCGCGGGCAGCTTCGATGGCGGCATTGAGTGCCAACAGGTTGGTCTGGGAGGCGATATCCTCGATGGTGGTGACAATATCACCGATCTGGTCGGAGCGGGAACCCATCTCCTGCACTTTTTCAGCTGAGACACCCACGCGCTGCTTGATATTCTGCATACCTTTGAGGGTATCCTGCACTTTTGTTGTGCCTTTCTTGGCAGCATCAGCGGCAGCAGTGGACCCCTGAACTACAGACTGGGCATTACCAGCGACCTGTTCGATGGCGGAAGAAAGTTGAGCAGTGATGCTGGAAGCTTTATTTGCTGCTGAAGCCTGTTCCTGGGCACCTCGGGCAACACCGTCAATGGCACGGGACATCTGTTCGACGGAGGAGGCAGTCTTATTTACCGCTTCAGATTGCTGGGTGGTACCACGGGCAACCTGCTGGATGGTGGTGGCGATCTGTGACGTAGCCTGACCAGCCTGGTTGGAAGCGTTGGCCAATTGTTCTGAGGCAGCGCCAAGGCTGGAGGCACTTTGAGCGATCTGACCAACTGAACCACGTAAACTTTCGATCATTTTTGCAAATGCATTTCCCAGTTCATCTTTTGCGGAATTTGAAGATACTTTTATGGTTAGATTATTGGATGAAATCTCATTTGCAACATCTGCAGCTCCCTGCATATAAATAACCAACCTGTCAAATGCCTTTGCAATGTCACCCACTTCATCTTTACGCTGAGTCAGAGAGTCTTTCACCTTTTGATCCAGGTCGCGTACCAGGTCACCTTTTGAAACGGAAGTGGCAATTCCCACCAGGGTGCCTAGTGGTTTTGAGATTGATCCACTGATGATGATTCCAATGCCAATTGATAATACAAAGGCAACGACTGGAAATGATCACGATCATCAAAACTGAGCTGTCAAAAGTCGCATCTGCTGATTTATGTAGTATCTTCTGCTTCTTTTATATTAATATCGAGTAATTTTTTTGCCGAATCCGCGAACTGAAGCGCTTGCTGTTGCATGCCCGGCCGTTTCCGGTTAAACTGGCTAACATGGCAGTCTGATTTCCTTCATCATTCCAGGTCAGTATTTCAGCGACAGCTGCCTGATATTCAGTCCAGGCTGGTTCTAATACTGCCAATTCTGTTAGCTCTCTCATCCCGCGGTCAAGGGCTTTATATTTTGCAATTCTTTCATCAATATCTTTGATACTGCAGCAATACTTGTTTTACTTTTATCCATTTCAGTGGCAAGGTAAAGACCTTTGTACACATCACCCCGAATTTGATTAATATCTGCATCGATCTGCACCCAGTCGCTTACTGGAACCAGACGGTTATCCAGATACATGGATGTCATACCGTCGTTGATCGTTTTCATGTTTGTGTAGCCCAGGAAAGCGATCAATACAGAAAGTAATGACACAATAAGAAAACTTCCAATTAGTTTGACGCTGGTCTTTAGATTATTTAGAGCTTTCATTATTTCTCCTTAACTATATTTGGATTTCTATGTAATTAGTTGATACAGATTTCAAAAAATTTGGCTTTTATCAAACCGGACACATACACAATTTCAGATTTGAAATTAATACAATTACCTCGTCGTGATTATGTTATAGGCAATATTGTTATTCTTCTGAATAAAGGAGGGATAATAATCTAGTAAAAAATGGATTAATACGAACAAAAAAGACAATCTACTTAGTAGATTGTCTTTTTGTGAATTTGAAAGAATTAGCTAACCTTGAACTGATTGACAACTGCCTGCAATTGTTTGGCAAGTTCAGCCAGGATATGGGCAGATGCAGTTACTTCCTCCACCTGGGCAGACATCTCTTCAGCTGAAGCAGAAACCTCTTCAACAGCAGCGGAGTTCTCTTCAGAGACAGAAGCAATGTTTTCGATAGCCTGGGTGACCTCGGTGGAACCGGCGGACATTTGTTCTGTGGCAGCAGTATTCTCCTCGATCACAGCAGAGACAGAGTCAACAGCAGCGACGAGCTCATTGGCAGATGCAGACATCTGCTTCTGCGGCAGCGGCAGCCTGTTCAGCCTGCTCACTGACACCTTCAGCAGCCTTGAGGATCTCATCGAGAGATTCACCGGCTTCATTGGCAATGAGGACACCGCGTTCGACTTCCTTTGCACCGTCATCCATGGCGGTCACAGCCTCTGAAACGGTCTTCTGAATGGACTTGATCAGGCTGGCAATTTCCTTGGTGGAAGTGGATGAGCGTTCAGCCAACTTGCGGACCTCGTCTGCGACGACAGCGAAACCTTTACCGGCTTCACCGGCGCGGGCAGCTTCGATGGCGGCATTGAGTGCCAACAGGTTGGTCTGGGAGGCGATATCTTCGATGGTGGTGACAATATCACCGATCTGGTCAGAGCGGGAACCCATCTCCTGCACTTTTTCAGCTGAGACACCCACACGCTGCTTGATATTCTGCATACCTTTGAGGGTATCCTGCACTTTTGTTGTGCCTTTCTTGGCAGCATCAGCGGCAGCAGTGGACCCCTGAACTACAGACTGGGCATTGCCAGCGACCTGTTCGATGGCGGAAGATAGTTGAGCAGTGATGCTGGAAGCTTTATTTGCAGCTGAAGCCTGTTCCTGGGCACCCCTGGCGACATCGTCAATGGCGTGTGTCATCTGATCCACTGAGCTGGCGGTGTGATTGATGGATTCCGCTTGTTGCCCGGTACCATTAGCAACTTGTTGGATCGTCGTAGCAATTTGCTTTGTTGCCTGCCCGGCCTGATCTGCAGATCTTGCCAGAGCACTGGATGTATTGGATATCTCATCTGACGACTTTGAAACAAGCCCGATCGTTTTTTGTAAGCTTTGTACCATTTTTACAAAAGTATTTCCTAGTAGGTCTTTCTCCCCTTTTGGAGCAATTGTCACTGTCAGATCCCCATCAGCAATTCGACTGGCTACCCCGGCTGCTTCATCAAAGTATCCAATTAATTGCTGGAAGGCCTGTCCGATGGCACCGATCTCATCTTTTCGATTATTTATCCTGGCAATCTCTAAACTGTCTATACCAGTTATGTTTGCATCACCATTTGAAAGGAGTATTGCTCCTTTTGTAATCGTCGCGAGTGGTTTCGAAATTGATCTGGCAAGGTAGAATCCAATCAGAATCAATCCAATTGAAACAGCTACACCTATAATGATCACGATTGACAAGGACTGTAAAACAGGTTGTATCAATTCGCTGTTGTTTTGATCTAGCATGATAGTCCATTTCAAAGAATCAGCCAGATTTCCTTCCAGAGCGTGGAAACCGATCACAGCCGGATTTCCATCCAGGTCATGGAGATTGGAGCGCCAGGAATTCTCGTGAGTATTTACAACCGCAATAATTTCCTCCGGAGCCGGTTTCATGAGCAGTTCCGGGTTTGATGCATATAGAATAATTCCATTTGCATCCAGTAAAGCAGCTGTGCCGGTTTTTCCATAGGTGATACTCGAAATATCAGCAAATACTGATGAAACATTCACCGTACCGCGGAGAATACCAATTACTGCTCCATTGGTTGGATCAACGACAGGGATACCAATATTCATCGCATATGTTTTTGTCGAATCATCGTATTCCACTTCGCCAACATATATCTTCCCCTCGCCATTATTGTAGGCTTCGATCCACCACCCTTCATCGGCTTGAAGGTAGTCTCCTGTCCTTTCCGATAATCCAACGATCAAGCCCTGGACATCTGTAATAAATACTTCGACTTCATCCGGGAATTCTGCCAAAAATCTTTGAAGTTCCCTGCTGGTTGAGTTTTTTAAATATGCATCAACAAGTGGTTGTATGGATGGATCTTCATTGATCCATGCTTCATCCTGGAGTTTAATCTCTGCAGTTAATGTGGCCTGATCTTTCCCTGCATATGATAAATTGGCAGTTTTTACTGCTTCAACAAGGTCAGGGGAAAGAGCTAATGCGGAAAGGGATTTTACATTGCCTTCCACAACTCCCGAAGCGCGCTGGACAGCTTCTTTTCCTATACTGACGAGGTTATTTCCGGTGGATTTTCTAGATGATGCAGATGATAAGAAATACTCGACACCTACCATAACAACTAAAAAACTAACCAGAACAAGTAACAGTAGACCCAGGATTTTATTCTGTATGCCCCAATCCCCAGGCTTAAGTGACAATTTATTACCACTTTTCATTTCGATCTCCTATAACATCATAGATTAATCCCACAATGGATTTATTGGGACCCTTACCTAATAAAACTATCCATAATCATGTATCGGATAGAAATCGCCTTTTTAGTATAAAAAGGGTCTGAATTTGAAATAAAAAGAGGATAAAAACGGTTGAAAATTGCTATGCTGATGAATACTGGTTCAGTTTCTTGGAAGGAATAAATCTGATTTGAAGACCGATCGCTAATGCAAAAAAAAGTGGCTTTTATTCACAGCATCTCATAATTATTATTTAGGAACAAGTAAAAAAAACAAAAGGAGTCCTGTTTTAGAACTCCTTTTTTCGTAGTTATCATTACTTTTTTCTATTCAAATATCCCGTCCAGAAATTATTGATGGAATTCTGAAATAGGGAAATGATAAATTAGTATCAACTGATTTAGAGTGAAGGTTTGGCTGGGACAGGGATCTGGGCGGTTTTCATTCCTTGATTCATACCATCCCTGAGGGCTAGATGTACAGTAATTGTTCCTATATTCGATGACAGCGGAATTATCAACCTCGGACAATCTAGAGTGGAAACCTGGGAGCCTCTACCGATGAGAAGTGTAGGCGGAGATATGGTAGCTTCGTAACCAGCCACAGAGAGTTTAACGCTTGCCCGGCCAGTGATCACATTTCCCAATTCCGCAATACCGCTTTGAGCAAGAGAATTAAATTCAGAAATTTCCTCACCCATCATCTTGGAAACCAGGCTTATGGATGTTTCCTTTGTCAGACTGTAAAATACCATCCCTTCGACTCCACCGACCAGGGCAATAATGACAGTGATATCGTCAGTCAAATAAGGACCTTTCTCGAGTTGGAGGTCACCCTTGATCGCATCAATACCTGTTTCTGTTTTTAATACCTCATGAACTGCCTCTAGAAACGGGTTAAGAAATTTGACATTCATTCGTTACCTTCTTTCAAAACTATACTTTGGCTGAGACAGCTTCTTGTATCAATGGAACAAAATTGACATTCTTCCCATCCGGCGGGCTTTCCTTAATGGCCAGGTGGACGGTTACATTTCCCAGCTCTGACTGAATGGAGACTACAATACGGGGGAAATTAATAGTAGAGATCTTAGTACCTTTCCCAATGATCATTGTCGGAGGGGAAATGGTCGAATCCAGGCCGGCTTTGGATAACTCAACAGTTGCTTTACCAGAAATCACATTTCCCAGCTCAGCAATTCCACTTTGAGCGAGGTTATCAAATTCGGTAAATTTTTGTCCCATCATGCGGGATACAAAGCCTAGAGCTGTGGACTCTGATAGTTCATATAAGACCACACCTTGAATTTGACCGACAAGGTTGATGAGTACCGTGACATCATCTGTGGTCAATGCTGAAGTCTGAACAGTAATTTGTCCCCTGGTGATATCCAGCTGAATTTCTTTTTTTAAAACCTCTGCAGCAGAATCCAAAAATGGATTCAGAAATTTAACGTCCATGGTTTATTTCCCATCCTTTCAAATATGTCATAGTAAACCAGCCATCCCAATAAATTCCTCAGCCGATTTAATTTGTTCACTTATTAGGCTTATTAACTCGGGTAACCGCTCTGGATTCCAACCAGTTACTTCAAATGCGATAGGGTCAATGTTGTAACGTAAACCGTCTTTACCTATTCCGATTCCCAACATGGTCAATGCCATATCCGCAATATGTACAGACGAAGCTATTCGAATATATTCGCCGGCTTTTCCTGGCTGATGATGGAATTCGATCCCTTTTTGGAGTGATATTGGAAGCATCCATCGTTTTGCCAATTCTGCACCCATTTGGGCGTGATCAATTCCGAAAATTTCAATTTCCAACTCATTGAAGGATCTGCCTTGCCAGTCAATTTTTGAATCATTAATGTCACGCAAAATAACTTCAAATGCCAGCTTACCAATATCACACATTAATCCTGCATGATAAGCTTCTTCGGAAAAGGAATGACCAAATTTCTTGGCTATCAATTGTGCCCCTGCAGCAACACCAATGGAATGCTTCCATAGGTCTCCGCGGTCAAGTGCATAACCGGGAATTGGTCTATTTAAATAAGTGGATACTGAAGCAGCTAATAAAAGGCTTTGGATTGTATCCTGTCCCAAGTAAACCACAGCCTGCTGAACAGTCGACGCCGGTTGTGTTAATCCATAATATGAAGAATTTACCCATTTGAGTATGGTACTGGTAAGACCTTGATCCATAATAAGAACTTCTGCCAGGTCGTTCATATTCGATTTGGGATTGCGAATCAGACTCAACGCTTTCTGAGCTACCTGAGGGAGAGGTGGAAGGTCGCCCACCTTTTTTATCAAGGCGTCGATATGATCTGTCATTTACCGGTTCCTTTATAATAAAACGAGCCACCGACATTTGTGAAACCAATATCAGATGGGCGTGGTATGATCTCAGTTCCTCCCAGGAAAAGAACCCCACCATTACGCAATCCATCATGGAATTTTTTATAAAGAACAGCTTTAGCTTCAATAGTAAAATAAATAATTACATTTCGACAAACGATGAGATCGAAATTATTTTCAAAGGGGTCAGTAAGCATGTTTTGTTCTTTGAAGGTAACCCGTTTCGCTATACTTTCTTTTATATAGAACTGCGAATTTACTTCTTCAAAGTACTTTTTTCGATGTTCCGCTGATACATTACGAGTATCATCGGCAGTATAAGGTCCACGTGCACGTGCTTTCGTGAGAATTGTTCGGTCAAGGTCGGTAGCTAATAAATAATGGTTACGGCCGGGTGCCAATTCCTCAAGAATAATTGATAGAGTGTATGGTTCTGACCCATTCGAGCAACCAGCACTCCATATTCGCAAGCCACTATTATTACCTGGAGTACGGTTAATTGATAATTCTTTAACTAATCCTGGTAGAACGGTTTTCCTGAGTGATTCCCATCTATCCTGATCCCGGAAGAATTCAGAGACGTTAATTGTCAAGTAATCACGAAATTTAGCTGTATCTGCTGGACTTTTACCTAAGAAATAGAAATAATCGTCCCAATTTTTTCCATCAACTCTGATCAACCAGGAATCAAGGCGTCGCTGCATCTGCTCGCTTTTATATTGATTTAGGTCAATATTGAGCATCTTTTTTACGTTTTGTTTAATTTTCTGGTAAATGACGTCTTCCATGATTGCCTTTTATGGTAAAAAATGAGAACTGGAAACGATTCGTTTGGAGATCGCGTCAGCTATCTTATTTAATGGTTGGACCTCATCTGTGACACCTGCTTCATACACACTCCGCGGCATACCCCATACAACACAGCTAGATTCTGCTTCTGCGATAATTTGACCACCAGCTTCATGAATTAATCGGCTTCCAACTGTCCCATCACTCCCCATCCCGGTAAGAATTACACCAATTAATGATTTACCGTAGAGAGATACCATTGAAGCCATTGTTACATCTATTGCCGGGCGAACCCCATTAACCGGGGGGTTTTGATTGGTTACGACTACTCCATTCCTATCAAAAGTCAGGTGAAATCCCCCTGGAGCTAATAAAGCAAGGCCTGCTTCAAGTTTATCTCCGGGTTCTGCCTCCTTGACTTTTAGGTTCGATAAACTATCCAATCTATCTGCTAAAGATCTGGTGAATCCTGCAGGCATATGCTGAATAATAATGAATGCAGCTGATAATTTTGCGGAAATTTCCGGAATGAGAGCATTTAGTGCTCTGGGTCCACCTGTTGAAGATCCAATAACCACAATTTTATCCAAACTGTTTATTGGTCGGGTGGTTTTGGACGAACTGCTTAAAGGTAACGGTGAAGATCTGACAGAAGGTAAAAGGGAAAACACACGTGAACCGGCAGCTTTAATGATCTTTGCTGCTACATCAGCCATTACAGTATTTATTGTGGATTTGTTTACTGGCTTGGCAATAAAATCCACTGCCCCCAGGGTTAATGCTTTAACTGTCTCCAACGTTCCTTCTGCAGTTAAGCTGCTGAGCATAACCACCGGGCGTGGAAAACGGGTCATTATCTCCTTGAGAGTAGATAATCCATCCATGTGAGGCATTTCAACATCAAGGGTAACGACGTCTGGATTAAACTTAGGTATCAATTCCAAGGCTTCAATTCCATCACGTGCAGAACCGATTACCTGAATTCCAGGGCTTTCGTTCAGATGTTTGGTGATGGTAAACCGCATAAACGCAGAATCATCAACGACCAGCACTCGAACTGGTTTGTTTTCTTCTACAGGAGAACCATACCCAATGGCCACAGTAATTGATTTCCTATCCCAGCAGTTTATTGATGGCACTCATAACACGATCACGGTCAAATGGTTTGACGATGAAATCTTTTGCACCAGATTTCACTGCTTCAAGGACGACAGATTCCTGACCAAGCGCAGTCAACATAACCACTTTAGCGTTTGGATCTATCTTTCGTAACTCCTTTAATGCAGTTAATCCATCCATCTCTGGCATAGTTACATCCATGAGAACCATATCCGGCTTTTTGGATTTATAGGATTCGATCGCTTTCAATCCATTTTCGGCTTCTGCTACTTCAAACCCTTCTCCAACAAGCATTTTGCTTATCCGGACCCTTAAAAACTCTGCGTCATCTACTATCAGTATCTGTGTCATTCTTGTTGCTCCTTTGTGTTTTATAATTCTTTTTCCGTACCACCGATGACTCTGACTGTCATGTGTCCGGAAGCGATATATAATCGAACTGTTCGGCCGATGTTGCCTCCCAATTCAGAATTTCGAAGTGTTAATCTCATTTTTTCGAAAATTTGTAAGGCACTGGCAACATTTCTGGTTCCGATGTCAAATGTTTTTGACAACTGCGTGTTAATTAACATGTTCGCCCCACCAGCCATGTAAATCGAAATGTTATTATTAGAACCGTTACTTTTTATTTTTTCCAACAAAACAGGTATTCCTGTATTTACAAATTTAGTAGGAGAATCATTACCATTATCGAATCTCTCTGGTAAGACTGCGTGTAGTAAGCCTCCTGTTTTTGTAACCGGATTATACATACCTATACCAACGCATGAGCCTAATCCATAAGCAACCAGAACATCCTCCGGATCGCTACTGATAACCAACTCACCTAAACCAACACTTAATGAATTTGTCATACCAATAACTTGTCTGCAAAAACTTTTAAAGTTGTTTTATCCGGTATTACCCAAAAATCAGATTGCACCGATCGATCTTTACATATGAATGAAGCCTGAAAGGTAAGTACAAAGTCCTCAATTCCTCCTGTAGCAGTAACAATAATATCCAAAATTGCACCTACCATATCCACCATTACAGCCGGAGGAGTTGGGCGGGCGGCTATTCCAGTCAGGGCAGCAACAGCATTTAAGAAAAATGCAGTTGTAAGATTTCCAACTTCTGCTAATGCTGATCTTTCCATTGCCCCCAACTCGGTCGTAGAGCCCGGAGGTACTTCCATCAGCATATCAACTAATTCCATTGCTTTCAGGTATGGAATGATCAACATAAAATGCCCTGATAAGTCACCTTCAGATTTCAAATAGATACCAACGGCTTCACTCTCGGGACCACCCAATGCCATTGGAATTTCTTTGACATTGATCATTTTTACACATGGATTGTCCACACGAAGATTCGCACCAACCATGGAAGATAACCCACTAGCAGCATTTGTTAATCCTTCCTTGGCAATTGATTGAAGGAGGTTATAAAGTTCCTGATTAATTTCTTTACTTAGTTCTGCCATATCTTAATTTTCCTTAATGTAGGCCAGATACTTTATATAATCCTGCAACATCCAAAATGAGGGCCACTTGACCATCACCGAGGATGGCCGCACTTGAAATTCCAGGTGTTTCACCAATGACCGAGTTTAGTGATTTTACAACTACTTCCTCTTCACCCATTAATGAATCAACGATTAACCCAATTTCCAGCTTATTAGATCGAACAACAACCATATATGGATCTTTTACTTTTTGCTGAGAATCAAGATCGAATACATCGGACAAATTAATTAAGGTAATTACCTTATCTCGTAATTGGGTAACAGGTTTTCCGCTGACCACCTTTATGTCATTTGCTTGAAGGTGTTGAGTCTCAACAACCATTACCAGAGGTATTGCAAACGTAATGTCACTTGCTCTGATTAAAAGAGTAGGTACGATAGCCAGGGTGAGGGGAAGAGAAATACCAAATATACTGCCTCTCCCCGGGTGGGTTTCGACTACTATTGTCCCATTCAATCGTTCGATATTGGTACGGACTATGTCCATTCCCACACCACGGCCTGAAATGTCAGATAAAGCTTTAGAGGTAGATAAGCCAGAAAGGAAGATCAGATCAATGGCTTTCTCTTCAGACATACTTGCAGCTTCATTCTGAGTAATTAACCCTTTAGAAACAGCACTGGCTTTTAACTTCTCTATGTTTATTCCATTTCCATCGTCCTCTATCGTAAGAACGATTCTTCCCTGTTCATGTCGGGCGGAAAGGGTAACCGTTCCGCGCGGATTTTTTCCGGCAGCGATTCGTTCAGCTGGCGTTTCAATACCATGATCCACTGAATTTCGTAACAGGTGAATCAGGGGATCATTAAGTTCTTCGATCACTGACCGGTCTAGTTCAGTGTCTTGACCTTTGAGAACCAGGTCCAATTCTTTTCCTGTTTTCTGAGCAAGATCACGTACAAGCCTGGGAAATTTAGCGAAAACATTTGAGATAGGAAGCATGCGTATATGCATGACTTCTTCCTGAAGCTGATCGGTTATTCTTCCTATATGAACTATAGTGTCAGATAAACTACTAATCTTGTCATTTCCCCGATACATTACTTCCAATTGATTTCTTAGTTGGTTAATCCTGTTACGGTCGGTGATCAATTCACCGACCAGGTTCATTAAGGCGTCCAATCTTTCCACAGAAGTACGAACAGTCTTATCTACGGTTTTTTCTTTGGCTTTTTCCGCTTCCTGTACAGCCACAATCGTAGTTTTTTGCTGTTCCATATACTTGGCAATAGCTCGATCGAAAGTATCCTGACTACCTACCCCCATTTTTACCAGGATTTGGCCAAGTAATGGAGTCTGACCATCAACCTTCGTGGCACTTTTTTGAATTTTTAGCGCTTCATCAAGCTGTTTTTCGGTTATGGTTCCATTTTCAATTAGAAATTGACCAAGTTTTACCGGTTCGCTAATTTTTGAGTCAGCTGATTGGATCGGGGAACTGGATTTCGGTTGGACGAGTTCAATTGTTGCATCACCCATTACGATGCGGTCGATTTCAGAAATCCTGGTGAGGTCCTGTCGGATCAGATCAATCGGTTGATTTGGAACAAACATCGCAGTAAATTGCTTAACTGGTTTTGATGCTTCGATTTCTTCCTGGGTTGGGCTCATTTCCTGGATTGTGCCAGAAGATTGCAGAACCATCATAACTTGAAATGCCCTTGCAGCAGGGGCAATGCTCTTGGGGGAAATCTCTATTTCTATCTTTATTGCTTTTTGAATATCAGGGATTATTTCCAACGGGAGAGGCGTGGTTTCTTCTAAAACCGTTGGCGCAATCAAGAACTCTTTGATTTTTGGAACTTGTTGAGTTAAGTCAACCGGTACAGCAGCAGGCTTATTCGATATTTTCTTTTTCTTATTATTACCTGTTGATTCTTTTTGTTCAGTGGCTTCTTGAATTATTTCTCCCTTTATTTCTGCTGGCTTTATTGTAATAACAGCTTCAGATTCCGGAGGTTTGTTCATGTCACTGGCTGATCTAATAAAGGCATCCATCTCCTCAGCCATGAATTCTACATCGATATTTGATTCATTCAGATCAATAACTTCTTCCCTTAAGATTCTGAGGGCGTCTATTGATTTAAGACAAATATCAATAAAATTGGAGGAAATCGAAAAGGTTTTCTTCCTAATTCCATCAAAGCCAGTTTCAAGCGCATGGGTAAGCTTAACAAGGCGGGCATGCCCTATCATTCCAGCCATACCCTTCAACGTATGGGCAGACCTGAATAAAGCCTGAATTAACTCAGGATCATCAACTTCTTGTTCTAATTTTACAAGTCCTTCTTCTAATACTTGCAGATGGTCTTCAGTTTCTGCCATGAATAAGGGCATTTCATCAGGACTGATATCAAAAGTTAACGGCATTCAAATCCTCCAAATGGATACACTTAGAATCAGTGCGTCCATAGATCTGATCAATGAACAGAGTATTACAAACAATCTAGCATGGTTTTAACATGCCGACCTTTGATTCTCAGTAAACCTTCCGTAAAAAGATCGAAAAGAATACATGAAACTCACTTAATAGGTGAGTACCGGGCTGATATTATGCAGATATTCATGTGAAATGAATATTCCCGAATGAAATAGTAAATAATCAGACTTATTTGAGCATAACCGCAAACATGATGTGGTTGGGAAAATAGGTAAGTGATTCCTAAAAACAACAAACCAGATAAACCTAACAACAATTTTTTCCTTTCGGTCATGAATTTATGACTTACTAGTAAATTCAGCTAATTATAATGTAGATGAGGTTAGCTTTTGAGGGTCTCATTGATTGGGGGCAATGAGTTGTGATATTTCCGAAATTGCATCAGGCGATATAGAAACCTGTATCATCCGAGGTTCAGCGAGAGAAAATTAGACTGAATAACCTAGTGTTTTGAAAATCCTTTAGGGGTACTATTTAGCATTTATCAAAAATCCCAATAACTTTTAGGTTCATATCTGAGTATAAACTGGAGAAAAAACTCCCATTTATACATCCTTTATGCAGCTTTCAGTTGCCTTTTACTGTCTTTTAATTTCATTCGATTATGATTAGAGTTGACCTTATCAGATAAGCCCATATTTACGATGGGTGATTATTCTATGTAAAGAATGGAAAAATGGACTATATTTTGGCGCAACTCACAGATATCAATTTTCGAAAAAATACTGGCCATGAACAATTGTCCTCAAACCAACTTAAAGAGGCAATGCAAACATTCGCCAACCTGATCCGCGAGTATCCAGCAGATCTTGAAGGATATTTGGTCCTGGGAGATCTTTACCTTGCTGGAGAAATGTTCTCCGCTGCATTGCTGCTCTACAAAAAAGCGCTCATACTGAATCCGGAAAGCTTAGAAATTGCAAACAGGATCAATTTAGCCAAAATAGAAGGCAACCATGACCAGCCAGACATTGATCCTGTTTCGGATGTTTCTTTGGATCAACTTTATGCCATTTTAGCAAAGGATGACCATCGGGTGGATGTTAAGGATATGGATCAAGCAACTAAATTATTGGACCAAATCATTCACAGTAAAAATCCGGCTGAATTGGTGGCACTTCATCTTGATCAGATTGAAAACCTTCTTCCGGCTTTATTGGAATTAAATATCAGGCAGGCAAAAGTGGAAAATAGGGATGAGCTTGTGTCCAATCTTGAGGAATTACAGCAAGCGATCAATAGCGGAAATAATTGGCCAATTGCAGGAATCAAAAAGAATGACCATAAACAAAACAATCCTGTTGAGCATTTTGCAGGAAAAGTTACATTGTTAGTCCCCGATCGGGATCATCTTTCCGCCAGGGCAGCATTCATATTTGAATGCCTGGTTGGCGCAGGTTGTTCATGTACCTTTATAGACGAATCCAATGGAATTGATCAATTAGCTGATGATGTCACAATTGCCTGTAATCCACATATTAATCCCTGGCTTTTAGAATACATGGCTGCTAAAACAGCAAAAAAACAACCTATCATTTTGGATCTGGATAAAAACTTTGAAGAGATGCCTGTCTATCACCCCCAATATATAAATACTGGTTTAGGTTCACCTGCAAATGCCCGGGCTTACTCAGCTGCCTTATTGCTTTCTAATTTTGTTACTGTTCCGTCACAGCAATTTGCAGATCGTTTAAATCAGATGGGTTACAAAGCGATCACAATCCCGGATGGTTGGTCGCGTTCAAATTCGTTGTGGGACAAAACATCAAATCCCAGGAATACGATTAATATTGGTTGGTTGGGAAGTACCGGATTACCTGAAGATGTAGTTGAAATTCGAAGGATCATCAACAGGGTGATACGTGAGTTTCCCAGGGCACAGCTTGTAATTTCTGAAAGTAACAATGCATTTCAGTTGTTTAGCAGCTTACCGGACAACCGCAAATTATTCGTTCCTGAAGTTTCCAATGAAGACAATCCGTACCTTTTAGGCCAGTTGGATATTCTTGCGGTGCCGACAAAAAACATTCCTTATAATTTGACAAAACCAGATACCATATTAATGGAAGCAGGAGTGAAAAGACTCCCCTGGGTTGCAAGCGCTATTCCTTCTTTTACTGATTGGAAGAGTGGCGGGTTGCTGGCAAACACATTAGAAGAATGGCATACTAACCTCCGTCAATTGGTTATGGATGCGGAAATGCGATCCAAACTAGGGGATGATGGTTGCCGGAAGGCTCAACAAAGAGAGATGCAGTTGGTGAAAGGACTTTGGATTGATGTTATAGACAGAGCGATAATCGAACATACAAGTAGAGGATTAAACTCAGCTTCCCATTCTTTCAAGCACGGATAAGGAAAATCTTGAAGATAATATTCGTTACTCCTCCAGCCTCTGATTTCACTGTCTCTCAACACAGGTATACTGTCATCTGCAATGCCATATGCCAGGACAGAAAACATTCTGCTCAATTGATCGAAATTGATCCAGAGAATGAGTATGGGGCAATTGAGAATAGTAATTTCCTTGAGGCAAATGTCATCATCCTAAACGAAAAATTAGTCTCCAACCATTACCGTATGATTCAGAAGTGGAAAGCAAATGGCAAGTTAGTTATTGCGGATTTGAGTAATCCTATCTGGTTTGAAGAACTGAACCAGTGTGAATGGCCATCGGAACGGTCGGTTGGTTATACACGGGAATTATTTGCTCCAAACCCCGGGCAATCCAAATCACAATCTTTTAAGTCGGGAATTCGGCTTGTAGATGTGATCATCAGCAATTCCAGGAGAATGGTTGAAGACTGGAGTGAAAAACCATCTGTATATTATCTGCCAGATTTTTTACCATTGGATGAATATCTGATCCATCGTGCTGAACCTCATGATGGGATTACCATTGGTCTGAAACTTCTGAATAATGGTTATGAGAAATTGTTGGAAACAGGATTGTATACCGCCATTGAAGTCATCGGTAAAGAAAGGCCTGAATCCAGATTTATATTCTGTGGAGACTTTGCCCAGGTATACAGGAAAATTGATCTTCAACCAGGGCAAAAAGAATTTATTTCATTTACCGAGATATCTGACTGGCAAAAAGTATTATCCACGGTTGACCTTGGATTGATACCTTATGCTGGTGCGATCGATGAGAGAAAAGGATGGTTTGATGCTTTAGAATATATGGCGATGAAAATACCCTGGGTTGCCAGCGACAATATTGCATTATCCGAATTACGCCAATTTGGCTGGTTGGTACAAAACCATTCAAAGATATGGGAACGAGTAATAATGGATATGATCGGTAACATTTCCTCTTACAAAGAGGACACCGCAAGTGAACCATACCTGTTTGCCATCGGGCAGGGTGTTGAAGAATATATCGAAAAGCTATATAAAATAATTAACTTTAGCCAAGTAAAAGTATCCACGAGAGAGCTGGTATATGATGGCATCACTAAATACCCTGCACGAAGATAATCAAGACGATCAAACGCAAGATCTACCGGTAAGGCTGCCAGTTATGGTCAACATCCAAGCCGGGCAGTTTTGGATGGGAACCAGTAATGAACAGGTGAAGATCCTGCTTGAAAAGGAAGATTGGGCTGTAGAATGGAATGCTTCAGACATGTTCCAATTAGAACAACCGCAGCATCAGGTATCTTTACCGGCATTTGAGATCGCAAAATATCCGGTAACGAATGCTGAATATTATATATTTATCTATAATACTGGATATCGAGTACCCAAAGGTTGGATCGGCTTTCATTATTCTGATGGAATGGATGAGCACCCGGTTGTAGGAGTATCAAAAGCGGACGTTCTGGCTTACTGTTCGTGGCTATCAAAAGCCAGCGGTCAGACTTTTAGGCTGCCAACAGAAGCAGAATGGGAGAAATCTGCGCGGGGAGTTGATCAAAGGATATATCCCTGGGGCGAGAGCTTCGATCCATGGCGGTGCAACACAGTTGAAAGCGGCAAGAAAATGACCACCCCCATTGGTTCTTATTCCCCTGGTGGAGACAGCCCTTTTGGTATTGCGGATGCAATTGGTAATGTATGGGAATGGACCCAATCTTATTTGAACAGTTATCCATATAAACCTGATGGCGGAGACAATTCCGGCGTAAAAGCGAAATGTGTTGTCCGTGGAGGTGCCTGGTATTACAGCCGGGCTCTGGCCAGATGTTCCACGCGTGAAGGTGTATTGGCCGATTTTATTTCACCTGCTTTAGGGTTTCGATTAGCCAGAACGTTAAGATAATTGCTTGACGAGGCTGTTGTAGCATGGTATTATTCTGCTCTTGATGCGGGGTAGAGCAGTGGCAGCTCGTCGGGCTCATAACCCGGAGGTCAGAAGTTCGAATCTTCTCCCCGCTACCTAGAATGAGACACTCTTTTGAGTGTCTTTTTTTTATCTCGCGTTTGAACCCCATTTAGGGGTGATATCGCACCCCGCTACTATTTTCCAGACTCCCTTTTTGGGGCGTTTTTGGTATAAACATGCGTTGATTCCTTGACCTATTCAACTGAGAAGAGAAAAATTTATTGATTACAAAACGGTTATCTTCTGGAGATAGACCAAGAGTATTATTCCAGTGATTTCAATGCAATATACCAATATCGGTAGTTTTATAACCAAAAAACCCATCCATACCGATAATTTATGGCATTGCGAATTCTTATTTTTGTTTAACTATCACCTTTCTTAGATATTAGCATTGAATGACTCGAGGAACTTTGAAATGATTTGCTTGCCATTCGTTCTAACTGTTATACAATTAGCGCGGATTTTTATTAGTTAACACGTTAACCAATTCGAGGTATAATCTGCCCAGCGCTTTAGTTAACACATTAACTATACTTATCGCCCTAAGTTTTTTTTCATATCTAACGATGCAAGTTTTACTTTTTCAGGCCAGGAGGATCTATGTCAAACAAACGAAATATTTGGCTTCACGCCCACAACCTGCTGCGTACAGGTCGACAGATCATAAACTCCAACCTGCGTCCGTTAAATCTTACCAGTGCTGAAGGGAATATTTTACTTCATCTCTGGACACAAAAAACGGATATGCGACAGGACCAACTTGTTGAACAACTAGATGTCAGTAAACCAGCGATTTCACGCACATTAAACTCTCTGGTAAAAAACGGTTACATCACCAGACAACAGGACCCTCAAGACAAACGGGCCCACCTGGTAAGTATGACGAACAAGACCATAGTTATAGGTCCCGCTCTTGAACATGCTTACAACCAGGTTTATACCTTGGCTTTGAATGGAATTTCACCTAACGACCTAGAACTCTTTTTTGATCTATTAAGTCAAATTTCAAAAAATATGACCGATTCTCAAGACAAGATTATCAACGAGGATATTTAATGTTGCTTAACGATTTTTATGACATCGGATTGTACTTCGGTTTTTTCATCACCCTCGGGCTTCCTGCAATTCTGCTTAAAAGGTATTTCAACGTTCCTCGCGAACTAACTCGAAAGTTATATCACTTGGTTATTACCTTATCTATCTTTCCCTTGGTAATACTATTTAGAACTTGGTTTTGGGCTATTCTTGCCATTTCCCTGTTCACA
Source organism: uncultured Chloroflexia bacterium (assembly GCA_963757065.1). GTDB lineage: Bacteria > Chloroflexota > Anaerolineae > Anaerolineales > Anaerolineaceae > PNON01. The sequence goes on from CAVWQC010000007.1 coordinate 754,951, forward strand.
TTGATCGTTTATCCAATTCTCAAATTTGTCGAATGCTCTTCGATCTATCAGCAGATCGCGGTCGAGCGTGAAGGCGGTGAGTTCAAAAGAAGCCTCACCATTGTCCAGGTTTCTATGGCGCTGATGATCTTTGTCTTTTGGGGCTTACTCGGAGAAGAATGGAAGTATGTTGCGATCGTGGCGGTGATAGCCTGGGGTTTTGGCGATGCCGCTGCTGCATTGATTGGCAAGAAATTCGGGCGTAACCGAATCCTGCATCCGCGGATTAAAGGAACAAAGACCACAGAGGGAACTTATGCCATGTTTGCCATCGCCGGGTTGGCGATCTTCCTTACATTTCTAATCTATTCCAGCCAACCTTGGTATGTTTGTTTGTCCATTGCGTTACTAGTCGCACCGATTTCCGCGGTGGTTGAATTGTTCTCCAATGGAGGGATGGACACACTGACTGTGCCCATCTCGACGGGTCTGGCGGTCATGTTCTATATGTCGTTTTTCTCATTCCTGGGTGTATAACAGATGAACGCTCTTTCTAAAGCACAATCCTCCAGCCGCCAAAAAACCTTGCTGACATCCCTTTTGTTGAGCGCGCCGGGGCCTCTGGTAACAGGTATCGCCTTGCTTACCAGCCATTCCACCACCCAACTGGCTGATTTTCTCCGGCGAGGGGTGGAACTGGTGGCGATCTTTATTTCCTGGTGGATATTCCGAAAGCTGCAACAGAATGCGGCGTTTGGCAAGAAACAACAGGGTCAACTCGAACGGGTGGCAGGGTTGAGTACCGCCGGGGCGATGACGAGTTCCGGGGTTATCCTTCTGGGGGTGGCTATTTCGCGGTTGTCTGTGTTTGAGCCAGGAGGCAACGTTATCATGGGCCTGACAATCGCTGTTCTGGGGATGCTGGTTAATGCCTGGTTCTGGCGACGCTATGCGGTCTTAACGCGCGAACAGTACAGTCAAGTGATCGCAGCGCAGGTACAGTTGTACCACGCGAAAGCAGCCGTGGACTTATGTGTGGTCATTGCACTTGCCGCTGTAGCACTCGCTCCAGCCCATCCGCTTACCCGCATTGTTGACATCCTGGGCTCCATCACTGTTGCAGGCTACCTTCTTTGGAACGGATTACGATCGGTACGAAAGTATCTGGGGCCGATCAATATGCAGTCTCCTGGGACGCCTTAGTTTTCATTTTTTCCATGATCAAAATAAAGAGTCATCTACCAGCCATGGGTGCGCCCATGAACTATGAGGTGGCGGGCACCCTTCGTAAAGAAAATCGATCAGTAGAAGAATTTACAATTAGATAATTTGCTGATATCTTTGAATCCCAAAACCATCCTTGATGGAGGGAGAATATCGAGCGGACTATGATCCTGTTTTTGGAAGGTTATCGATCAGGATTAATCCGACTTGTCCGAAAGCCTACTGTCGTCCTCTGTAGTTTCAGCTAGTAATTCTTGTGGAGCACTAGTTATATTTACAGGAAATTCGTGATGTTTTAATACTTGACGAACCTACTTAAAAGGGCTACTATACGCACATCGATCAACTACTGTTACGTGCCGGGCAAGCGTGGACCAGAGTTCGTCAGGTCGGCTGATTTGCAGAGCCCGCCGCACAAATGGCACGGATTCAGGATTTTTGACTCATAACCCGGAGGTCAGAAGTTCGAATCTTCTCCCCGCTACTATTTTCCAGACGACCAGCAACGGTCGTTTTTGGTTTAAACATGCGCTGATTCCTTTATCTATTCAATTGAGAAGAGAGGGCAATGAAAGGCCTTAATCTTTTCACTATTGTGTTGAGCCGGAAAATTATTCCGATAGAGCACTGCAATAAACCGATTTTGGTAGGTAATCCATTACGCATATAACAAAAAATAGGTTTTTAGAGACCCAGCGAACTAATAAGTTATGTACCTAACAGATGATCAATTTTTTTCATTTATTACGATTGTAACAAGCTCACAACTCAATCCTTATCTTTTAAAGCGAAATGGAAATATCCCGTGAACTGGGTAAACCGATTAATGTCCAAAAAAATCCACAAATTCTGAATTCGGATTTAGATGGTTTTGGTCAGTGGTTTGTATCTTTTTCCCACCGAAAATGATTAACTTCACAGTGTTCTCAAATTAAAAAGGTACTATTTCTAAGATATGGAGTGAATTACATTGAGGTATGTGTTTAGTTAAAAAATGTGAAATCTTCCGTGCAAAAGTTGTGTTTTGGCAGGCAATTCCTATAAATTAGTTTTCCTCATTTGAGGCAGATATATGATCATATTTGTAAAAAAACAGAATAGCGAAGTACATTAAAAGTTTAACTGGGAATTATCTCAACAAGAAGGTAAAATCATTAAGATAATCGCAGCTTTGGAGCAGTTTCAAATTGCCATCTTCTTCATCAAACCCACTAAATGATCATGAGCGGCTTAAAAATACGCTGTCTCAAATGCACCATTTCAACACCTTGCCAGCGGAGGTTCAGGAATTAATCATTGCATGGCTGCCATACCCCGCCATTTCGAAGCAGGACAAGTCATTTATCTTGAGGGTGAGCCAGCTGATTTCGTTTATATTCTTGAGCATGGTTGGGTTAAGGCAACGCGAATCACCCATGAAGGCCGTGAACAGGGTTTGCTTTTTCTGCATCCCGTAGAGATTTTTGGAGATATTGCTGTTTTTACCGGTACGACTTATCCGGGCACAACCACCGCGCTGGAAGATGTGGATGCCTGGGTGCTTCCTTCTGAAACGTTTCTGCATGCTTGTTAAACGTTATCCCGATCTGGCGCTTGCGATCATCCGTAAATTGAGCGAGCGAGTGCTGCATTATATTGGACTTGTTGAGGATCTGTCATTGAGGAGTGTTGAAGCTCGGCTGGCCAGTACATTGCTCCGTAATGCAGAACTGCGTAATGAACAATTGATTGTTCCACGCCGAGAATGGACCACTTTTGATGAAATGGCAGTACGATTGGGGACAGTCCGCGATGTACTCAGCCGAGCAATGAAAACGCTTGAGGCTAGAGGGTTATCTTAAGGTGGAAAAGCAGACAATTGTAATTTTAGATCCGAAAGGATTGTCAGAACGCGCGGATCGTTAATGGATTATTTCTCTATTTAGGTTTTTGCCAGAAATTGGGAATTAAAAACGGCGTTCTCTTCCGATAATCCAGGTACTCCTCTCCAAAACGTTCTGCTAATTCACTCGTCTCATGGAAATAAATATACGTTAATAATATGCTGAAAACGATCATGCTTAGGATGATGAGCACACCAGAACTCATCCAAATACCGATTCCTGAGTATAAAAACAATGCACCAAGTGTCATCGGGTTACGCGTATAGAAATAGGGTCCCTGCGTCACAAGCTTTTGAGTGGCAACCATTGGGGCTGGTGTACCATTTCCGATTGTGTATTGGGTAAGGACAGACCAAATTACGAGAGCAATTCCTCCAATAGTTAAGATGGGACCAAGCACCTGATTCAACCAACCAAGGTGGATACGTCCCCACTCACCACAAATCCAACCAATCCCTACTTCGACCACGACCATCAAGAGTAAACCCAAAAAGAATAAGGCTAATAACTTTCCTTTTGAGCATTTCCTCGGTTACCTTGTATTTACCCATTTGGGGATTCACGTTTCCTTATTTCGCGACTGCCTTATGCTAAAATTTCAAGAAATTCATTAAGCGGCACACGATGTACTCGTGCTGCCCATTCCACAGTTAATGCTTTTGCGAGGAACATTCGCAGGGAATATTTCCCCACTCGTTGAACGCCGAATACTTCCATTACTTCTGCGATGTCGCCGTATTCCAATAAGATTGCTGAAATGCGTGTATCTTTGGTAATTTGCATGAGTTACTCTCCTAAATTGGCTAAACAGTTAAAGAATTTGGATAGGTAATCCAAATTCCTAGATTCTTACCTTGATCAAATCTTAGCCCTCGAATCTAATTATTGCTACGACTTTTGTCGAATTTGAATATTTCCACTTGCCTCATATCAAAGCACGATTCCGACGTTTGATTTATTGGGGATGATGTTGTTTCTGCGAGCACGACTTAAGTCGTTCACCTGCCATTAGAAAGAACCTATACTCAAAACGGTTGCATTCTTTCACAACAACCAGAGGAGTAAAAGTATGAAAACAATTCTTACCAAAATTGCATCCATCCTTGCCTTCATTATCGGAGGAATGGCTGTATTTGCAGGCGCGCAAGTTTTACTGGGTAATGATCCCGGTTATTATGTGATCAACTGGCTTGCCAATCTACAATTACACGATCGGAATTCTGACCGTTTTTATTACCTCCATCTTTATCTTTACAAACAGCCGATTTGCCCTGCCTGCAGCCATTGGAACATTTAGTCTTCATGCCCTCGTCATGCTCATCCTGCAGATCGCCTATCGCAGTACAGTCGCACCGGATAGCATCCGGGCTATGACCATTCGATTGATCGTTTGGGCAATCATCCTGGGATTGATGTTTATCCAGGCACGCAAGAACAAATCATTGCAGAAATTGAATGATCCTGCTTTAAGTGAATAAACAAACGCAGTACGATAAAAGTCGTACACAAAAATCATGCCAGATTGTACACTCTAAAGATTGTCCTCATTTGGAAGGTGAAGAGCGATGGTGCAACAGAATAGATCCCATTTCGGACGAAAATCTGCGTGAGGCTAGTACTGACCGTTTTTGCAACTGACAGCCGAACTGCCTCGTACTGACTTGCGCGTGGGTGTGCTGAGTGGTATTGCACACCTGGCAGGGGTGGTTGATTCGCTGTCAAAACGCGATGTGGCGGAAGAACTCGCAAAACAAGTGATATGGCATTCGTGGGGTGGTTAACCGTATTGAAGCTCCTGGCGCTCCTAGCCCATCACGAGCAGTCAATTTGGATTTAAACAATTAAAAGGAAGAGGTATCGGAACATGACAAAATGGTTATCGAAATGGTTACGGAAATTTCATCGTTGGATTGCAGTACCAACTGCATTAGCAATTCCAGCAGCTGTTAATTATTAAATTATAGGTAATCCAAAATTATTAGCAACATGGGAAGAGTTAGATAAGATCCCCTCCATTTTGATGCTGATCATGGCGCTTAGCGGGGCTTATTTGTTCCTGTTACCTTATATTGTCAAAGGACAGCGTAAGAAAAGAATCCCGGCAAATAAAGAATAAAATCCGACGAATTAACAATTCCGTTTTCAATTTCCAACCAAACTGTTTTCTGGTTGAGGCTAACCGGATCGAAAAAATAATATTTATCCAAATTAACTTCATAATAAGGAGATTCACAATGAAAAACAACACGAAATTGGGATCTGCATTGGCAGTGCTTGGCATCTCTGACTGGATTGCTGTTCTTTTATTTGATAGCAGCACAATACAATCCAATCATTGATGCGCATGCTATAGCTGGTCGAACGGATGAGGCCACATCTGTCAGTATTACTTTTGCTGTCCTTGGATGGATTGGAATCACTGCTGGAGCAATCTGGGCGGTTGTTTTTTATGGTTTCCTTGCATAAGGAAAAGTGGGCCTGGTTCTGGGGTACTGTAGCCGCGACCATCCAACTCCTGGCGGGATTTTTCCCTATGATCCCCGCCATGGATGGTGATCTTACCACCTTCAACAATGGTTGTGTTCATTCTTGCAGCCGTATTGTGGTTTGGAATGCTTCTCATCCACGGCGTAAAGAAAAATATTATTTTACTGGCATTTATTGCTGGTCTGGCTTATGTACTCACCTTTATTGATGGTGTCGCTCCAATTTCCAAATATGTGTCTACAAAAGGTATTGATCCATTCTGGAATGGGGTTTACGCCATATCACAGCAGGTCAGTTGGTGGGGTGCAGCAGCCTGGGCGATTTTCATTTTTGCCCTGCTGACAAAAGAAATCGTGGACTATTCCGATGGGAATGTTTGCAGGAGCTATGTCCATGATAGCCGGTTATCCCATGGGGATTAATAATGCATTGTTTGAAGTACACCGTTTCTCCATGTTCCTGCCTGCACCGCTGATCAGCACTGCCCTGGTTATTTATCTGGTACTACCTGGGACACGCAAGATGCTCGAAACATGGAATAAATCCGAATCCTAAACCGCATGAGGAGTGATCCTATGCAATTCATCAAAGACCGATTTAATTACCTCTTTAATTCTACAAAAGGTTTGATCCTGGTCGCAATCGCCATGATTGCTCTTGTCACTGCGGTTTGGGGGATGCTTTCCGGCCCAATGGCAGAGATGGGTGTGCGGGATGTAGTCATCAAACTGTTCAATATGGATATGGTGCAGGCCGAACGTGAAGGGCGGATTATCATCCTCTACCATTCTATTGCCATGGCAGTTGTCGCGATCGAAACCTACATGATCACAAGTCTATTAAAGATGAAACCCTTCTTTAAGACCGCCATTAACGCCATCATTACAGTCGGCTACATCGTAACTATGATCTTCGGGATGGGATTCGCCTACTTCGGTCACAATTGGGCGTTCCATGGACTTTACATCTTCGGTCTTTCGTTGATCTTTTTTGCCGGTGTGCTGCTGGTGATTGCTCTCTGGCCGTGGAATAAAGAATACTATCAGCCGGATAAGGACTACGCCCGAACAAAAAAAGGGGTGGATTTCGAGCGTGTGGCTTTCTTTGCTACCGCTCTTACTACAGTGATTTCAGCCCTGTTTGGTGCTATTCCGGGTTCATTTTTCGGCAACGGTTTTGAAGTCTTCCTGGCTGAGAACATTATCCGTTTCCCGGAAAAAACCACGATGCAGTATTCCATCATCGGACATTTGCATATTATGTTGGCGTTGATCGCTATCATGATCACGCTGATCATTGGGCGCTGGCTGAATTTCAAGGGAATTCTACACAAGATTGCTATGCCTCTCATGATCCTGGGCACTGTAGTGCTAAATCTTGGTGTATGGGGGGTGGCTACTCCGCTTGAACCAATTGCCCACCAGATTATATATACTGGCGCAACGCCCTCCATGTTGGCAGCACTTCTTCTGCTCATTTGGAGCTGGGCAAAACTAATCCGCGAAGGAACAGCACACATCCAAAAACCAACTTTCGGACAAAAACTTGGTGCTTTGGTACGAGATCCACTCAAGTTTGGCCCAACATGGCAGATGCTTTATATGAACTTCACCACCAGTTTTCTCGGAATCTTCATGGCCATTCGCCTGGATGAAATCTTCCGTGTCTGGCCAGCTCGCGAGGAACGAATTGAACTTGACCGGCCACTGGCATGCACTCTCGGCCATCATCGCCACCATCATTCTGCTTTACTATGGCAATATTATCGGATTAAAAGGAAAAGTTCGACAGTTTTACGGCTGGGGTATTATCTTTTTTTCCGACCTCGCCTTGGCTGGAGTAACCATTTTCGAGATGAAACGTCTCTTCATTACTGAAGCTGAACAGCAGCCACTTGTTAATGGACTAATGTATGCCATTGATATTGGACTAGGTATGTTGCTTGTCATTACTGGCAAGTGTAATGGTCTGGCGGTTGATCGATCTCTTCAAGAAAAAGGGACGTTGGACTGAAGAAATAAATGACGAGCTCTCGCAGGAGGTGGAAAAATGAAACGCATGATTCCGATAATCATCCTGATGGCTGTGCTACTGACTTCATGCACCACCGTGGATCTTAACTGCTCCAATCCCTGCTTTTGATACAGGTGTTGATCCGGATACCTGGGCGCAAATACCTGCAGGCGAATTTTACTTTGGCCAATCCAATGATATCAAAACCACTGAAGCCTACGAAATCATGGTGACCGATGTAACCACTGAACAGTATGCCGCTTTCCTCAATCAAGCTCTGGCTGATGGTTATGTTAAAGTAAACGGCGATCAAATTGTTGGCTATTACCCGGGTGACGAATTTCACGGAGTCAAACACGAGGAGAAGATTGCGGCAGGTGATTGGATGTTTATCCCGCTGAATGATCCATCTCAACGGATCAAGTATGACGGCGAAAAATTCTCATGTTCAAGCCGGGTATGAGAATCACCCGATGACAATGGTCACCTGGTTCGGAGCGTGGGGTTATTGCGGTTACTTTGCTGATTTTCTTCCCACCGAGCTCGAATGGGAGAAAGCTGCCCGTGGAACAGATACCCGTCCCTTCCCCTGGGGAGAAGAAATCACGCGCGAAAATGCGAATTTCTACGCCAGCCGTGATCCGTTTGAGGATATGAGCTCTTTCGGCTCACGCACATCTCCGGTCGGCTTCTACAACGGCAAAACCTACAACGGTTATGTCACCCTCGATTCTGCTTCACCTTATGGATTGTATGATATGGCGGGGAATGTCTGGCAATGGACAGGTGACGTGTACGAAGGTATGCATTATCGTTTTATGCGTGGCGGTTCAAAAGATACATATGATATGGACCTTCGTATCTGGACACGGAACAATGCCACTCCCACTTATTTCAGCCCGGGTGTTGGTTTTCGATGTGCGCGCGAAAGCAAATAATTTGGCATAGTGGAGTTGCAATTGTAATTCTTGCTCCACTATCTAACTTATGGAGTGAACACATGAAAATAATTATTCACCAAAATCAATTGTATTGGCCGCTAATTAAAAGCCTGCAAACCGGTTTGTTGGTTGCTACTGGTTTGGCAGGGTACATGACTGTTCGCTGTCCTGTTTTTAATTTACCCACAATGGCTGGTTTATTTATCAGTTTAGTTGCATCCATCAGTGGTAGTACCATTCTTAATATGTGGTGGGATCGCGATATCGATTCCAAAATGGAGCGAACGAAAAACAGGCCATTGGCCTCTGGTAGAATTGACCCCGATGAAGCCTTTTGGGTAGGGTTGGTCCTTGCATTATTTGGAGTAGGTCTGGCGGTTGTCATGAACGCTCTTTATGGCTTGATTATTTTTGCCGGATTATTTATTGATGTGGTCATCTACACTATATGGCTTAAACGACGTGCATGTTGGAGTATCATCTGGGGCGGTATTTCGGGTGGAATGCCCATTCTAGCCGGGCGTGTCCTTGGACTCGGTTCATTTGATTGGGTTGGTATCATGCTCTCACTCGGAATTCTCTTATGGATTCCGACCCATATACTGACCTTCAATATGAGGTACTTTGATGATTACAAAACCGCTGGTGTACCCACTTTTGCATCCGCCTATGGATTTAAAATATACCCGAATGACAATTGCCGTTTCAAGTATTTTTGCTGCACTTGCGATGACCTCTGCCGCATTTGGCATCGGTATGGAATGGGGTTTTCTGCGTGTGCTTGGTGTCCTTTCGATTGGTTTGGTAGCGCTGGCAGTTATCACGATCTTCCGCCCGTCGGAGCGGATCAATTTTGGTTTGTTTAAATATGCCTCTGTTTACATGTTTTCTTCCATGCTCCTAATGGTAATTTGATGAACTTGATTAATGATTGCCAAAGCAAGTTCAAACCCACTGACCGTATAGACCGGTTGCATTCCTCCACCGGGCTGTTTTGGAATGGCACGGATTGGATGTTGATGAGCTTTAAGTCCTGTTGGCTGAAACCTGTATCATATGGGTCGCTTGCTCATAAAATTTTCGGAATTGCAATATTATGAAAATATCCATCTTCGATCGAATCCTGCTTCTTCTCACATGTTTGCTGGCTGCTTACCAGATTGCAGTTGGGATTAACGGTTTCAGCACATTGCCGATATTCGCCTACTCAGCCGCCTTTGGTGTTCTACTTGTTTCTGGATTGTTGATGGTCATCCTTGGCTTTGAGGTGCTGGATTCACCCATTGTTGTCATAATATCGACGATTATTCCACTTAGCCTGGCGACAGGACTTATTTGGCAATATCTCTCATATTATGGAGTCATATACTTGGTGTTTGCGATCATTGGTTTCCTTGCAATAGTTATCACTCGAGCGCTGCCAATTAAAAATAGATTCCCCTTATATATTCTGGCATTTGTGCATGGGATTGCCGGATTGACCATTTTTCTGCTTCCAATCATTCTGGTTTTTTCTGTCTAACCTCAACAGGTTTTATTTTTATCAGCGTGGGAGGGGCTTTGATCGGTCTGGGAGGGTTATTGTTAGCTTTGCTCAGAGCTGGAAAACCATTACTTTCGCGTGAAACCATTTTTCGAATACTGCCATTGCTATTACTATTTATGACAGCGGCTTTTGTGGTGGGATTTGCGCTGGGGTAAGTTGTATCACCTGCTGAAAAAAAAGAGTAAAAATAGAAACCAAAAAGGAGTATCTCATGGCAAACAAGTGGTGGGCAAAACTTCTACGCATTATTGGTATTGTATTAATGAGCCTGACAGCAGCCTTCACTTTGATGGGAGGTGCAGGGACAACTTGCGTTGCACTCAACCCGACAGGGTATGAGGGTAAATTTGCTGGAATCGTGAATTTTCAATGGTTATGGATTTTGTTTGTTTTAATTGGGATTGCTGCCGGGTTACTAGGTGTACGTGCAGTTGTGATGCTTGTAAAAGGAAAGAAAGGCGCCTACCGTGCTGTAATCACTGCACTCCTTCTCGGGACAGCCATCAATGCAATCCATATGTTGGCTTCACGGTCACTGCGTGGTGCATCCATGCCAGTAGATGGTGTTCTATACACAAATGTGCTCACCCTGTTGGTTTTCCTTCTATACCGTATTCCTGGTATTTGGCACGATATTAATTTTGAGAAACCCGCTGATAAACAGCAAAAAAACAGGAACGCTGCCGCAATTGCCTTAATTGCTGTAGGTGTACTTGCACTTACAATCCAGTATGTGGTGAGTTCCTACGCATATGATTAGCGGGATTAATTATGCAGATGTATTTCATGTGGCATTGTCCATCCTCGGTGGAGGACTAATCCTTTCAGGATTTTTTGCCATCCTTTCTCCCAATTCTTCATCGATAAATTTCAAGGCTTTTAGGTTAGTGAAAAGACTACGAATGCGAAATTAAAAAATTGAACATAATTCGTCGTAGATAATTCAAATGGTAGGTTTTTAGATGGATTTGCTACCTCAGAATTGCCTATTTTAATTATCCTCAAATTTTTTGAACAAATTATTAATATTGAAAATTACATGATAAACCCAAATTAAGAAGTTACTTTACGAACATCGATCAACTACATCGTCCCCTTGTGGGATCGCCGCGTATCGGACAAGCCCACACCAGAGTTTGTCAGGTTGGCTGATCCCAACACATGAACCAGGTGCAAGTGTTTAGAGAACCCGAGGCACAAACCCATAAATCACTGGGAAAATGGCACGGATTCAGGATCTTTGCACACACTGCTCCGGTTGCAAGGAGTAACCTGGAGGCTACATAGTCCCCGTATGGGGAGTAGTTCGAATCTTCTCCCCGCTACTAAAAACGGCCGAAATGTTGTTTTTGCTTTGAGTGGTTTGAATCTCACATAGGGGGTGCCGCCATTCCCCGCAAGAAAAGGTGAACCGGATAATGCCGCCCTTGACAGGATGGTGCGCGAGGTTTTTGTTCGCCAACCCTCCATTTGCACACCAGGGTTTTACAATTAAAATGTAAAACTCAAATTTCACTGGAGATTAAATGGATTCTGTTATTTCTCTTCGTAATGCACGTCTGCATAACCTCAAGAATGTCAGTCTTGACATTCCCAAGAACAAGCTGGTGGTCTTCACCGGGCTTTCCGGATCTGGCAAGTCCACTCTGGTCTTTGATATCATCAATAAAGAAGGTCAGCGCCAGTATCTTGATTCTCTGGGTTTCGTTACCGATCAGCTTACCAAACCGCCGGTGGATAGCATCAGCGGACTCTCACCCTCAATCAGTATTGACCAGCACCTCAACAACCACAGTCCGCGCTCGACAGTGGGCACAGTCACCGAGGTTTTCACTTATCTGCGTGTGCTTTTCGCCCGGTTGGGTCACCGCCCCTGCCCGAACTGCGGAAAAGATGTACCGCCGCCTACCTTCGAATTCTCAGAGGATGAGTGGATGGACGAGAATGATGAAACTGTGGAAGGTGGTTTTCCGTGTCCGCACTGCGGCGCTTCCATCCCTGAGATGGGGATGGCCAACTTCTCTTTCAACAAACCGGCAGGAGCCTGTCCGCGCTGCACCGGCTTGGGAGTGGTGCGCCAGGTTTTGATTGAGCGCTATATCCATCTTGAAAAGAGTCTGGCCGAGAACGCTGTGGATGGATGGGAAACCTTTCACATCAACTATTACCGTCAAATTCTCGAAAATGCCGGAAAGTGGTTCGGATTCGAATTTGATTTCGACAAGCCGCTTAAAGAATATACCGAAGTTCAACGGGATTTGCTCTATTACGGCACAGAAAGTCCACAATTCTTGAGCCATTTCCCGGGTAAGAAGACTCCTACCACCAACAACCAGGGTCGTTATGAGGGTGTGATCACCAACCTGCTGCGCCGTTATGACGAACATGCCGAAAACGAGACCTACCGTGAAAAACTCGACCAGTACTTTACCATCCAGACTTGCCCTGAGTGTAATGGCGCACGCCTGAAAGCGGAAAGCCGTGTTGTTACCGTTTTTGGAAAGACCATCATCGCTGTGGAAAAACTGCCTCTTAATGAGCTGGATGACTGGTTAAAGTCTCTAGAACCATCCTTTACCACCCAGGAAATGTTAATTGCCAAACCGATTCTGGATGATCTGGATGCACGAGTGGGACGTCTGCTCGAAGTGGGGGTTGGCTACCTTACGCTCGAACGCGCCAGTCCATCTCTCTCGGCGGGTGAGGCGCAGCGCCTCAAGCTGGCTTCACTGCTTGGTTCTGGCCTCACAGGCGTGCTTTACATCCTGGATGAACCGACCATCGGACTGCATCAGCGTGATACTCAGCGCCTGGTCAAGGTGCTTTACCGGTTGCGAGACCTGGGCAACACCGTGTTGGTGGTGGAGCATGACCTTGAGTTGATCCGGGCTGCGGATTACATCGTGGATATTGGCCCGGGAGCAGGTAGTTACGGTGGCCGCATCATTGCTGCAGGTACTCCCGAGGAATTGATACATAACCCAGCCTCGATAACGGGTGCTTATTTATCCGGTGAAAAAACGGTACCGATACCCGTGAAAAGACGCAGCCCCAAACGGCAATGCTCTCACCATCCGTGGGGCGCGCCAGTATAACCTTCACAATGTCACCGTCCGATTACCTCTGGGTATTTTAACAGCAGTCACCGGTGTTTCAGGCTCAGGGAAATCCTCGTTGATCTTTGATATCCTCGATCGTGCCGCACGGCAGCGTATGAACCATTCTGTAGAACAGGTGGGCGAACATGACAGTATCGAAGGCTGGCAGTATATCGATAAGGTGATCACCATAGATCAGGAGCACATTGGGCGCATCCCGCGTTCCAACGCCGCCACCTATTCGGATACCTTCACCCCCATCCGCGAGGCTTTCGCGGCCACCGCTGAAGCCAAAGCCCGCGGATTCACGCCGCGCCATTTTTCCTTCAATGTCCCTGGTGGACGCTGTGAACGCTGTGAAGGTTCAGGCACACTCACCGTCAAGATGCACTTTTTGCCTGATGTGGAAGTACGCTGCCCTGCCTGCCACGGAAGACGTTTCAAGCGTGATACCCTGGCGGTGAAATATCACGGCAAGGATATTTCAGAAGTGCTGGACATGACCATTGCCGAGGCACTTGAACTGTTCAAAGATATCCCTGCCGCGCGAGCAAGGTTGGAAGTAATGAGGGAGGTCGGGTTGGGTTACTTGAAAATGGGGCAGCCGGCCACCACCCTTTCAGGTGGTGAGGCGCAGCGTGTCAAACTGGCCAAGGAACTCGGCCGCAAGGCCACCGGCAAAACCCTTTATCTGTTGGATGAACCGACCACCGGGCTGCATCCTGCTGATACGACTTTACTATTGGGTCTGCTGCAGAAGTTGGTCGAAGCTGGCAACAGCGTGATTGTGGTGGAGCATAACCTCGATCTCATCCGCGCCGTGGACTGGATAATTGATCTTGGTCCAGAAGGCGGCATGGCCGGAGGCCGATTGCTGGCAGAAGGTACACCTGAAGAAGTAGCCCGGGTGGCTGAATCCTACACCGGGCAGTATCTCAAGGTGTTATCACAAACAATCTGAAATTCACATCTATGAATAGTTTTCTGGAAAACGCTATCACTCAGATCAAAAAGTTGATTAATACTTACCGTTGTTGTCTATTTGACGATTTGTTATTCATTTTTCTCTTCTTGCGTTTTGTAATCTTCATCCATACTTATAACGACTTTTCCCCTGGGATGTTCTTTCTCAAAATACCAGAAAGCATCAGAAGTTTTACTTAACGGGTAACATGCATCAATGACCGGTTTGATCTTCCCGGATTCTAGGAGGTCAGTAATAAAGACCAGATCCTTCTTATTGTGTTCCAGAGTAAGGGTATATGTTTTCTGGTTCGATAACTTGGTAGACCTCTTATTACTTGCTGCCTGGACAGAGTTGAAGCATTGAACCACCAGCAACGACATAGGACCCTTCAGGTTTTAACGCACGCAGATAATCTGAAATTGGATGATATCCATTCACCGCTAGGATCAGGTCGTACTTCAGACCGTTTTTGGTGAAATCTTCTTTCTTGTAATCAATGACATGGTCTGCTCCAAGGGAGCGCATCAATTCCAGATTCCTTGTGCTGCACACCGCAGTGACTTCAGCCCCGAATGCTTTTGCAATCTGCACGGCAAAAGTTCCAACACCACCCGATGCACCATTGATCAACACATTTTGCCCGGGTTGAATGTTTCCTTTGTTGCGTAAACCCTGCAAAGCGGTCATCGCTGCCAACGGTACAGCTGCAGCCTGTTCAAATGTTAAGTTGGCAGGTTTCAGGGATATAAAGTTCTCACTGGCACATACATACTCGGCGAGAGTACCCCTACCGGTTGAACTGGGCAAGTATCCAAAAACTTCATCGCCTGGTTTAAACTGCGTTACACCTCTGCCAATCTCCTCGACCCGCCCGGCAAAATCGCCCCCGAGTATCTTATTTTTAGGACGGAAAAAACCACCAGGCATCAGTCGCATAAAAATTGGATTTGCTCGCAGCATTCGAAAATCACGCGAATTGAGAGAGGCTGCATGAATTTGGATCAGCACCTCGTCTTCTTGTGGAACTGGTTTCTCCACCTCCCGGAGCTGAAGAACATCCGGTGATCCGTATCTGGGGCAGATTATTGCTTTCATATTTAAACCTTTCTGTTTTGCTTATCAAGTACATAGCCAATCATACATCCAAGGGCAAGAAACCTTGGAGCATTCATTCCTGTATCGAGTAGGAGGTAAACGGAGGCATGAGCCGGGTTTCCAAGCGCCGAAAGGACTTCGATAATTGCCATTGCACTAAAGCTAAGGATCAATGCCTTGAAGATAGGATTTTTACCGGGAATCCTGTCAAAGAAACGAAGCAGGACAAAACTGACGCAAAATGCGATCACCAGTCCGCCAGCCAACGCTTCAACCAGGGCTACCGGCAGCGAAGAGATCGAGAACGCGGCTTTATAGGCTGAGGCAATTGGGGAAACTGCCATTACGAAGTCAGTGATCCAGAATGCCGCGCCTCCCGCTGCCGCCAACATAAGCAGTTTCTTAAGAAATTCTCGAGAAGCCTGAGCTGTAGTTTGACCTGTGACACTGGTTTGCATGGCTGTGTCCTTATTTCAGCCCGGCAGGGCTGGCTACAACTACGGTTGATTTGACTTCCCTGTGCTGTCTCTTATACACATAGCCAATTGCGACGCCCAGGGCGGTGATACGGATCACGTTAAATACCGTGCCGATGATGAAGTACCGCAAAACATTACTTGTCGCGTAAAAACTTGAGGGACCCCCAAGCACGATCGTGACGATGACCAGCACAAGAGAGCTCAGGAGGACTGATTTTATTATCGGGTTATTACCCGGGATCCTGTTATAGAATCTCAGCAGAGGAAAACTGACCCACAACCCGATGATCAAACCGCCGATCAGGGATTCCAGCAGCATCGGGTAATAGGAAATGGACATGGCAGCCCTGTAATCCGCAGCGATAGCCGTTCGCGAGATGGCGAAGTTAGCCAGCCAGAAAGCCAGACCTCCCACCAGAGTCAGCACCAACACCTTTTTCAAGATTCCTTTTTTGTTCATCATCTTTACTCTTTTCTTTATTCCGGATTCACGGACAAGCTGGGTTTCACAGCCTTGATGGCAAGCCACAAAGCCAGGGAGACTTCTGCAATAAAACTGATCACCAGGCAGGGATAAGCGATGAAAGCGAGATCGGGGAGGATCAAGCGCTGGCAGACATAAACGAATTGGCAAATGCCGTCAGCGATCAACAGCATGCCCAGTATCTTTGGAAGGAACTTGGATTTTAGGACCAGGTAACCGAGCGGAAAGAGCCAGACCCCGTAAGGCACCTGGGCGATAACGCCCCCGGTTTTGTATAAACCGAAGAAAAACACTGCCAGCGCCTGGAGTTGATCCGGTTGGTAAGCTTTGATGGCTTCTGGCCCGTTCAAGATCACCAGGCTGGCAAAAAGGCAAAGCGAGCTGAATAACCAGACCGCAAAACCGGCAACGTTAAACAACAGGAAGAGTAACGCCAGGTCTTTGTTCACCGGTTTCAACAGTACATAGAGAGCCCATGCAGCTATTAGGAAAAAAACAACCGAGAAGAGGTTGATGACAAAACCGATGCGAAACTGCGTCGCATGGGTCAGGATGTGATCAATCGTGACCGGGGCTTCCACGAACACGAATTTCCCGAATAGATTGGCTACGACCGAGGTGACCACGTAAAGTAAATAAAGTAGACCTGCGGTTCTTGCAATTTTACTGATTGAATTCATTTTTAACTCCTTTGAAAATGGAAAATCCCGACAGGCTAATTCCTGTAAGGTATAGAACAGTTTGAACAACATTCACCTGCCAGCGTCCGTTCCCGATGAATGAAGAGGCGAAAAATGCCATCGCTTCCACAAAACCGATCAAGAACAGCAACACCCAGAAAGCCCATTTTTGACCTGCAATCAGGCTTTTTGCGGATGAGCAACCACACCATCACCGAGACAACCACCGAGCAAGAGTTGTACAGGATCGTCAAAGCATTGAGCGCTGCAATTGTCTTGGCACTAAGGCTGGTAATTTCAATCTCAGAAAAAGATGCCACCTGCAAAATTGGCGAATTCTTTTTAAAGATGATGACATAGATCAATATGATGAAGGCGAGTATAAAATTGATGACGCACCATATTGAAAGTAATCTCGAGCCTACTTTTAGCATTTTGGCTTACTCCTTGTGTTGTGTCCCTTTTAATTTCTATCCCATGAGGATACATATGTAACCGAGTGGGGAGATGAAGGGTGTTTCGCCCTCCATCTCCCCTTTAGTAAAATCTATGCTGCGTGCAAAAGACTCGTTCGTCACTGTTTTTACAGCTGCGGAAGCGATTGCAGATTGATTGAACCCTTTAGCGATCAGCCAAACCGCCAGAACCATTTCCTGCAAGCCGATTGGAAGCTGCAATAAAATGAAGACTGTTGAAAATGGAACAAGCTGACCAAATATCGTTAACAAGATGCACGCAAGCGATAATACAGCTGCCTACTAATACCCCAGCCGGATAACCACCGGGGTATGAGTTTTGATCGAAATAATACATAGTAATACATTAGGGCACCCATGGTAAAAGTGATTACCGACAACATGCCGGCCGAATCTTTTACCGCCAGTAATAAAGTGCCTGAAATTTGAAATGGGGAAGCATTCGCGGCTCCTGCTGATGCAGATCCCTGACTCAATGGGATTAGTGATAGCGTGCAAGCCACCCCAATAACATAGAGCATAGTCTCCATAACCCTGAACCCAACAGAACCAAGGGCTAATGCTTCGTTATGTTTTCTTAAGACTGGATACAGCCCAATTGCAATACCAGCACAAGCAAAAACTGAGATTAAAACCAGGAGGCTTCCTATGATCAATTGATTTTGGTTTGAGGAAACCTTGATAAGTAAATCCGGGGCATCCAGGATAGGGTCCAAAAACTTTGTTTTACCCAGAACGTGTACTACTGTTGCGATGATAAACAATATTCCAACACTTATTGCGTTTTTTCTGTACGTCCCACGGGGACTTCCTTTGGTCGTATTCATTTTTTCCTCCTAAAGGGAATTAATTTTTTCATTAACGGATGCAATCACGGAAGGATTGAATCCTTTCACGATCAGCCAAACTGCCAGGACCATTTCTTGGGGCAGCATAGGAGCTACCATAACGACTTGTTCCATACCAAAAGGGGCGATGAGACCGATACTAACTAACGCGCAAGATACGATACCCGTTATGCCGAAAATAAGTCCCCAGACCGATAGCCACCGAGGAACCAGTTTGGTTTGATAAAAAATGATGTAATAAAGCGTACACCCAACGGAAAAAGCCAGGAGCGACCCAACATTTCCCACCCAACGATATCCTGCATATAGCAAAGAATATAAAGTTTGGAAATACGGTAGATCAGGAGCTCCAGCTTCTACAAATAACTGGCTTAACGTTATGATAGATAGCACAGCACACACAGAAACAATCATTAAAACTCCCTCGGAAATCCTGAAACCAACAGATCCGAGAGCCAGAACTGAATTATATTTTTTTAGTACGGGATACAACGATATTGCAATACCAGAAGCGCAAAGACCACCGATTATTAATAGCAAGGCTCCTGTTCCTACCAGGCCTGCGTTTTCAGAAACGCTAACTAGATGATTAGGTTCCGTCAAAGATCCCAAGAACAGGAAGCTTAGAACATCTACACTCGTATAAATGATAAATAATATTCCCGCACTTATTGCGAGCTTTCTGAAGTACTTCATTTTTTATCTCCTAAATTATTTGATTTTGAGGTGGTTCATTAAGTTGTTTGTGGCAGCATGGTATCTGACCGCTCACGCGTCTGCCGGACCTGTTTCAACAGGACAAACCGAGACCAAAGGCATGCCCAAATCGCGCACTTTTTTAAGCAATCCATGCAATCCGGCCTGATCGACAACTGAACCAGTCAGCAACGTATCACCGTTATCTTCAAGCGTGATGGTCATGCCTTCAAACCAGTTTGTCCATTGAGGATCCAGGTGACCCTTGATCCTGATCTGATAGACCACGGGTTGAATTGGTTCGGTTTTTGGGTCGAGTTCGTTTGACAAATGTTTTCTCCTTTCGTGGCCGACCAATACTGTCCGTGCCACTTGCTCAAGATACAGGTATCATATCTTCAGCACGGTGTCATCGAATAGACACTTTAGTGTTGAATGAAGGTGTTGTTTCTGATTGTTATGGGGAGTTAATTTAGAGGATTATTGACACTTACACTTACATCAAACCTAATTCGCGGGCACGAGCTATGGCTTCAGTACGGCTTTGAACTTGCAGTTTGTCAAAGATTTTTCGGTTATGCCCTTTAATCGTATCCAGGGCAAGGAAAAGCCGCTCGCCAATCTCACGATTCGAGAGACCCAGAGCGATCAGCTTCAGTATTTCCAGCTCCCGTTGGCTCAATGGCTCGACAAGCGGATTGCTACTCCGGCGTCCTTCCGGAAGGGTGGAGGGTAGACCAGACTTGTCTTCCTTTATTTGATTCTCAGCTTCAAATGCTGCCAGCAGCT
Organism: uncultured Chloroflexia bacterium; assembly: GCA_963757065.1. GTDB lineage: Bacteria > Chloroflexota > Anaerolineae > Anaerolineales > Anaerolineaceae > PNON01. The sequence continues at coordinate 774,636 of CAVWQC010000007.1, forward strand.
TGCCTGTGTAGCCTGGCATGATCTTACGTGCGGATGCTTCACGAAGCAATTGCATCATACTTGAGCCTTCGTCAAGGAACATGCGAATGTAACCTTCCGGCTCGGCCAACGCAAGAGCATGTTTCAAAGGCAAGAGAGCAGCAGGGAGGTCGCCTTGCATGTGATAAGCCATCGCCTGCAATACCAGGATTTCAATTACGCTGCCATTCCCCCCGCGTTCATCCGCTGCTTTTTTCAGCCGACGTTCCAACAGTCCCAGAACCCCTGAAATGGAGCCATTTGGGCGATTGATCTGATAGTTAGCAAGGAGAACCCTGGCCAGGGTGATATGATCGAACTCCTGCAAATAGCTAAGTTCGTTGTCAACTGACAGTCCCTGTTCGCGTACCCACCCCAAGGCTTCGCTAATCCGACCCTGGGCTACCCATAACCGCGTCTTACGTGTCGAAATTGGACGCACATTCGGGGAAAAGTTACTTTTGTAAAGTCGTTCAGCCTGGTCGAGCAGGTCGATTGCACCATCCAGATCGCCCTCGGCCTCCCGAATGCGAGACATCGCAGCGCACCAGCGATAGGGGTTTTGCAGTGACCCGGCAAGATCACCCAACTCCTTGCATGTGAGCAGGTGCTGTCTGGCGATATTCAGGTCGTTATGCTCATAAGAAAGGTTGCTCATACCTACATATATATCTGCTGCTCCCCTTTGGACTGGCGCACCAGACTCCGTAGCCCACCGCAATGCCCGTTCAAAAGTAGTCATTGCCTCACGGAGATGGCCTTGAGCGATTTGGATATCCGCCAGAACGATGGAGCCGCCAATGGCGGAAGAGATATAACCGGCCAGCCGCACCTTTGCCATGCCATCAGCAGTCATCCGGCGGGCAGCATCAAGATCCCCGGTCGCCCATGCGGCGAGCCCCAGTACCGAAGAGGCTCCACCGAGCATCAGATGGGCGTCTTCAGGTGCGACATCGAGCACCCGTTGAGCGTTTTTTACTGCCTCGGTCATATCACCCCGGCCAGGGCTTTCGCAGCACGGAGAAGGGCGATCATACCCGGCAGGCGGCGAAATTCCTCTTCATCTTCGACGACCATCCCCGCCGCTTGGGATTCCGATCGTTTGGGCAGATCTGCTTTGGTGTCCAGCCATTTTTCAGCCTCTCGCAGCCAAACCTCAACGGACTCCAGTTCTCCCCCACCAAATAATGCATAAGCATAGTCAACGCTGAGCACCGGCCTGAAGCGAATCAACTCATCAGGCAGTGCCTTTAGCCAACCAAGCTCCGCCGCTGTGGCTTCCTGTCTATTCCTGCGTATTTCTGGTACTGTCAGTTCGACCAGGCTCGCTGCGCGCTCGAAATCCTTTCCCGCAAACGCGTGGTGGATCGCATCCGCCGACGAACCATTGTGCTCGTACCATTCGCTTGCCCGCCGATGCAGAACAGGTACCTGAGCAGGGTTCTCCGAAATCAAGTGCATGCGAAGAACATCGGCAAAAAGTTGGTGATAGCGATACCAGTTTCGCTTGTCATCCAGAGGAATTACAAAGAAATTGCCTCGCTGCAGCGTTTCCAACCGTACGCTGCCATCCTCTTCACCGGTGACGGCATCACATAGAGAACCATTCAACCGATCGAGTATGGCGGTCTGGAGGAGAAATCTGCGGATCGATTCGGGTTGGTTTTGCAAAACCTCCTCGACCAGATAATCCACAATGTACCTGTGGTCTCCGGTGAATTCTCGAATGAAACCGGAAACATCCTTGCTGCCCTGCATGGATAGCGCAGCTAATTGCAGTCCGGCGATCCAGCCTTCGGTGCGGGTTTCCAGGGCGGCGATGTCTTCTGCCGATAGAGTCAGCCCCATTACCCGGTTGAGAAATTCTGCTGTTTCGGCGGGGGTAAAACGAAGATCGGCAGCCCGCAGCTCGGTTAGCTGACCCCGGGCCCGCAACCTAGCCAGGGGTAGATGTGGATCCTCACGGGTGGTGATGACCAGATGCATTTGGGGCGGCAGATGCTCGAGCAGAAATGTGAGTATATTGTCAACTGGTTTGGAATCAATTACATGGTAATCGTCCAGGACGAGGGTGAAATTGTCCGGCAAAGTGGTGATGTCATTGAGCAGTGCAGTCAAAATCGATTCAGTAGGTGACGGCTGAGGGGATTGGAGTGAAACCAACGCCTCTGTTCCAATAGTTGCTGAAATCCCTTCGACTTTACTCAAGGCAAGCGTCTGCAAAGCTGAGATGAGGTAAGTCAAAAAAAGTACAGGATCGTTATCTCCCGCGTCCAGTGACAACCAGGCTACCTTCTTATCACTCATTTGACCGGCTGCCCATTCACTGACCAGTGCGGTTTTACCAAAGCCGGCTGGAGCTGAGATGAGGGTCAGTTTACGGTGCATGCCCTCATTCAGCCGTTCGATCAGGCGGGACCTGATTACAACTTTTGGCCGGGGTGGAGGAATATATAGCTTGGTGGCTAAAATTGGCGCAGGCATGAATTAATTATACGGCTCAACTCCAATTCCACGCATACCAGATTGTGACCACATTGAATCCCATGCTGACTGCAATCAGGAATTTGTCCCATAATGATAAATAGGTAGGCAGGCCAACCAGGTTGAACAGGAAAAAGAAAACGGCCGCGATAATATTCACCCAACGACTCACAGGCTGGGGCATTACCAGGTTCAAGAAAACCATCAGTATGGGAATCAACATCAAAACCGCAAGCCCCAGCCAAACGAACTGGTTTAAATTCATGTCGGTCATCGGTTTTTTTGCCAAATCGCCGCTGCAAATACGAAACACATCACCATAAAGATAAAGTAGAGTGACGACCACCCAGGTTGCGGAAAGAATTATTTTTGTATCCATTGTTTTATTTCTCCTGTTCCGAGGATTGTGATGACAACACTGCCCCGTTTGCGCCCCGTGTCCGCGTAGCGATGCGCCTCGGCTGTCTGCTCCAGGGGATAGCACCGGTCAATCACTGGTATAAGTTTCCCAGCCTCAAGAAGTTCTTTAAGGAACGCCAGATTTTCTGTACGGTCGGGCGACACCCCAGCGATCACTTTCTTGCCGCCGGTCAGCGCAGTCCAGGCCATTTGAGGAAACGATTCCAAACTTCCCGCCCCGGCCAGATACAGACCGTTTGGCTTGAGCGAGGATTTATAGCGCGCAAACGAACTCTTGCCAGGGACCATATCCAAAATCACATCATAGGTCTGGCTGTTGCGGGTGAAATCTTCCCGCGTGTAATCGATGACATGGTCTGCTCCAAGCGCGCGCACCATCTCCAGATTCCTCGTACTGCACACGCCGGTAACTTCAGCCCCATAGTACTTCGCGAGCTGGACAGCATAAACGCCGGTACAACCCGAAGCACCTATGATGAGAACCTTCTGACCAGGCTGAAGTTTCGCCATATCTCTCAAAAAATAAAGCGCGGTGTTAGCGCCAAAGGGGATGGAAGCGGCTTCCGCGAATGTTAAATTTACTGGTTTCATGACCAGGCAGGAGTCTTCAGTCATGCAGGTATATTCGGCATACACGCCATATTTAATGCTAATTCCAAAGACGTGATCTCCATTCTTGAACCGCTTTACGTCCCTGCCAACTTCAATAATTTCACCCGATAACTCCACACCGAGGATCGGCTGCTTGGGTTTCCGCAACCCGAACGCCAAGCGCGCCAGGAAACCAAAGCCAGGCGGGACAAAGGTAAATCCGCGCGCGTTGCAGTCCCCAGCGGTGACGGAGGTGGCATGCACCTTGATCAGGACTTCGTTGTCCTTGGGTGCAGGTTTTTCCACTTCTTCAAGATGAAGAACATCGGGTGATCCGTATTTTGTGTATATAATCGCTTTCATTTTGTCTCCTTTTTAGTAAAAACAATATTTAAATTGAAAGATAAGATTTCACAATAATCCACAAATCAGTCGGTTTTAAACTAAAACTATTGTTGAACAAGATTGCTGTTGTTATAACAAACGCGAAAAATCCAATAATTACGCCGATTTGCAGGAATGATGTTTTCTGAATCTCTTGTTTATCCTTAATATCACAAATCCCACCTGGACAGTATTGAGTTTTTTCTTTGTGAAACAGTGGATAAAATTTACACCCTAAACAAATGCCAAACACAAATTCAAAGAATAAAAATATTAGGCAGGTTTGACAGATAATAAAATTAATGAAGCTATCTGAATTCATTACAACTAATAGAAGGAATATTGTCGATGCTAAAACCAGACCGATTGTCCAGGCAAACTTTTTTTGGGCAGCACCTACATATTCAGGGATTTGCTTGCCAACGATCAAACGCCCAACTATTAATGAAGGAGAGTATTTTGGACTAATAAACACACGGATTATGAAATCTATAACAAAGATCGTGTTAACATACTTTATCAGAAGGTAATTATCCATAAATATAACCAGAATCCATGACCAGAACAAAAGTAAAAATAATATTCCTGCAGATGCTCTAATTTCACGTTCGTTTAATACAGGGATGTCATAACCTTCCACTGTTTCACCAAATTGCTTTGCTTTATTCATTTTTATTCCTTTTTTGATCGATATTTGAGGAATACAGTACCTTCGCCAACTTTACCTGAACGAAGGTATTGTGTTCGCTAGATTATTATTCAGGCTGATTTTCTGGATTGCGCCATCTCCAGGCATTCGTGGCAATGAGTAACATGCACACAACTTCTATGGTTGCAATGAAGAGGTAATGAGGAGTTAGTGATCCCATACCGACAACATACACAATGGTAATTACACTTGCGATGATGTTAGCCCAACGGTTCACTTTATAATTCAATACTCGAGAGAGTATGATCATGGCTATCGGAATTTCCAACATGATTGCACCGAACAACATAAGCTGGGGAATCGTCATGCCAGTACTGATTGAGGTTTTTGCCACTTCTTCCAGGGCTCCAGGGATAAATAATCCCAAAATATCCGCATAAGCCATATTGATCATGACAACGATCCATAATGTTGAGAGTAAAACTTTTGTATCCACCTTGGCGGCTTTCATACTTTTGTTCATTTTTTTCCTTTTTTGAATAATTTTGAAAAGTTTCATTGAATTAGATTGGATTAGATGGTTTGATCTCTGAGGTATCTCCCGTTCCGGGTTCTATAGGACTGACCGAGACCAACGCCATGCCCAGATCGCGCACTTTTTTAAGCAAGCCATACAGCGCGGCCTGATCAATCACCGGGCCGGATAAAAGCTGTATCGCCGTTATCTTCCAGCGTGATGGTCAGGCCTTCAAACCAATCTGACCATTGAGAACCCAAATGGCCTTTGATCCTGATCTGATAGACCATTGTTTGTCCCGGATCCATTTTTGGGTTGAATTTATTTGATATTACCTTGTTACTTTTACGACCAGTCATGACACTCCATTCCACTTGCTCAATGTATGGATAATATATCTGCCATACGGTATGGAGGTATAGATACTAAAGTATTGTTATGAGGTATTGTTTTAGGGAATTGTTTTAGGAGTTACAAAAGACCCAACTCGCGGGCGTGTGCTACTGCTTCAGTGCGATTTTGCACCTGTAGTTTGTCAAAGATGATCCGAGCGTGACCTTTCACCGTACTCAGGGCCAGGAAAAGCCGCTCGCCAATGTCACGATTCGAGAGTCCCAGAGCGATCAGCCTCAACACTTCCAATTCGCGCTGGCTCAATGGCTCGATCATTTCAGGTTTTCGACCAGTGGTTGTTGGTGGAGTTAATTGCCTCTGGTCGAGTAAAAGCAGCCATGAGTTTGTTCAAATAACCTGACAATTGATGACCATGTCCACCCGATCGTCTTTCAATCTGCGAGCGAAAATCCGATATCAACGATCGCATTGGCTCGCCTTCGTCCACAAAAATTCGGACATAGCCCTCCGGCTGAGCCAGGATCAGGGCGCGTTCAAGCGACACCAGTGCCGAAGGAAGGTCCCCTTGCGCCTGGAGGGCGAGCGCTTGTGTTAGCAGGATTTCTATTACGCTGCCCATCCTGTTTTGCCCTTCTGCCCCTTTCAACAGACGCTCCAACAGTCTGATTGCATCGAGGATGGATACGTTCGGTGTGATTGTGTTGATATTCGGCTATCAAAACCCTGGCTAGAGTGAGATGTTCGAACTCGTTCAGGTAGTTGATTTCATCGTCAGCTGACAACCCCCGCATATGTACCCAATCCTGAGCCAGGGTCCAACCGACCTTGCTTTAGATACACTTTCGCTTTCAAAGCCTCAATAGGACGGATATCTGGTATGGGGTTCTTAACATACAAACGCCTGGCTTCATCCAACTGGACCAGCGCAGAATCCAGATCTCCACCCGACTCCTTGAGCCGGGCCTGGGCACGATGCCAGCGATAAAGCCAGTCAACCAGCGTGGTTTGTTCACCCAGTTCACGGGCTTTTTGCATAAGTTCCACTGCGGATGCATCCTCTTGCATCTCATGATGCAGCATTGCCAACCCCAGGTGATGATGGGCAGTAATCTGTTGCGCTTCCTTGCCGTGTTCTGCGGCAAGTTGTAAGTACTCATGGTAGGTTTTTTCTGCCTCGCGTAGATGACCCTGCTCAATTTGAATGTCAGCAACGCCAAATGCAGTGGCAACGACAAAAGTGAAGTTGCCCATCTTCTGCATACTGTTCATCCAATCGCGCATGGCAGAGAGGGCGGATTCCAGGTTTCCTGTTGCCCAGTGGGTAAACTCAAGCATCATCGTAGCCTGGGCACGTCTGAAAAAATCTTCTTCGGGAATGAGTTGAAGTGCCAGCTCGGCATATTTCACTGTATCTGATAGATTTCCCTGAACCTGGGCATTATATGAGCGGACTAAGGCGATCATCGCTGGCAGGGGCTGTAATTGTGCCTCATCCACGACAACCATTCGATCTGATGAACCACTCAACCACCGTTCAGTATCTCGCAGCCGGGACTCGCTGGCTTCCGGATCACCCGCATCCGAGAATGCCACACCTAGTTGGGTGCTGAGTACCGGTCGGAGGCAAATCAACTCCTCTGGAAGCTTCTTTACCCAACCCAGCCATGATGCAGTCTGGAAACGGTCATCCATGCCTTGCCAGGCCGTTTCAGCCAACCCTGCCGCCCTGGAAAAATCCCCTGCTGTAATGGCATGGTGAAACGCTGCACCCAGGTCGTCGTTCTCTTCATACCACTGGCTGGCGCGCAAGTTGAATTCGCCGAATTCTTTGGGTTTTCCCAGACGTTGTCGCAACAAATCGCCAAAAAGATGGTGATAGCGATACCAGCGCCGCTCGTTATCCAATGGGATAATGAACAAATTGGCATGTTCAAGGTATTCCAGTGTATCCTGCCCTGACCCAGAAGGAGAATCCAAAACCACATCACACAGCGGACCGCACATACGATCGAGGATGGATGTTTGAAGTAGAAAAGTCTGAACGTCCTCAGGCTGCTGATGCAGGACTTCTTCAATTAAATAGTCCAATACGAAATGGTGGCTGCCAGTAAAAGACTTGATAAAACTTGTGGTATCTTGATGTCCATGCATCGAAAGTGCGGCTAATTGCAGACCCGCGATCCAGCCTTCAGTGCGTGTCTCCAAGGCTGTAATGTTTTCAGCAGAGAGATTTAGACCCATTACCTGGTTAAGAAAATCATTAGCCTCCGCGGGGGTAAAACGCAAGTCGGCGACACGCAGTTCAGTTAATTGATTCCGTGGCGCGTAATCTGGCGAGGGGAAGGTGCGGATCTTCACGGGTGGTGATGACCAGGTGCATCTGCGGTGGCAGGTGATTAACCAGAAAGGTAAGTGCTTCTTCAACCGGTTTGGAATCGATCTCATGGTAATCGTCCAGAACAAGGATGAAATTGTCCGAGATGGTGGTGATCTCATTAAGCAGGTCTGTAAGCAGAGTTTCAGTGGGTGGAAGCTGTGGGGATTGGAGAGCAGCTAATATCCCTTCTCCAATCTTCGGAGTGATCCCTTCGACTTTACTCAGGGCAAGCGTCTGCAAGGCAGCGATAAGGTACGTCAAAAAGCGGGTGGGTTCGTTATCACCTTCGTCCAATGATAGCCAGGCAACTGGTTGCTGGCAATCTGCGAGCCATTCGCTGACCAGTGTGGTTTTCCCAAAACCGGCCGGGGCGGAGATAAGGATCAGTCTTGCGGTGCATACCTTCGTTCAACCGCTCGATCAGTCGGGGGCGGGAGACAATCTTTTGCCGAAGTGGGGGAATATACAGCTTGGTGAGAAGTAGTTGTTCAGGCATGCTAAATTAATTATATATCGTTCCTGATTGGAGCATGTGGAATAAACAAAGAAAACAATAGGATTTTTTTATTCAGCCCACAACAATAAATCACCAGACAATATAGTTTCCTGATTTATCACCATGCTGTTCCCGGGGTGATGGTTCCAGGAAAAAGAAATAATCCAATGTTTCTGATTTAATTGGTACATGAATTGTGGGGGTTGGGTATTTATTCGATAAGAAAACCCTATATAAGTAAAATATTGTCCTGGATACGAATGGCGATAAGGTTGAAATTGTAAAGATTTTCCTACTTGAAATATTTTTTATTCCCTATATAATTGAGTTAGTTTATTGCACCAATAAACTAACTCAATTCATGTATTATTCCCAAGGATACTATGTCTCAAACGAAGCTTAATACAGCAGATCAGACCTGGGTACGGAAAATGAATCGGTCTGTTATTCTAGCTGTATTCCGAACCCAGAAAACACTTTCGAGGGCTCAGTTAGCTATGGAGACAGGATTAAACCCAAGTACAGTTTCAAGTATTATCGGTGAATTAATTCAGGAAAACTTGATCCGTGAAACGGATCTGATCCAATCCAATACGGGCCGTCCCGGTCGATTGCTGGAATTAAACCCCGACGGCGGTTGTGCATTGGGTATTGAAATAAATGTAGATTATATTGAACTTCTGGTTACCGATTTTTCTGCAAATGTTTTATGGCGTAAAAAACAAGCCTCTACACCAGAAATCGGGCAGGAAGAAATTATGATGCGGGTCTTGCACTTTGCAGATGAGGCATCCAGGTTCATTCAAGCACACAAGTTACCTCTGCTCGGAGTCGGAGTAGGTGTTCCCGGTCTGGTGGATGTGGCAAGTGGATTACTTCGAATAGCGCCTAACTTAAATTGGGTGGATATTCCAGTTCGCGATGTTTTAGGGGGTTATTTTGAATGTCCGATCTATGTGGAAAACGAAGCCAACGCTGCTGCACTCGGTGAATATTACTTTGGAGCCGTGAAAAATGTCAAAGATTTTATTTACCTGAGCGCAGGTGTCGGTTTGGGAAGCGGGATCGTGATGGGCGGCCAGCTATTTCGGGGAATGTTTGGCTACGCCGGAGAAGCCGGACACATGACCATGGATATTAATGGCGAGCTTTGCGGCTGCGGAAGACGTGGATGTTGGGAAACATTTGTGGGTCCCCGGGCAGTCTTACAGCGGGTTAGACGTTCATTAGCTCTCGGTGAGAAATCGATATTGCATGATATGGCGAAAGGTGACCTCCAAAATATCACCTTCGATGATGTGGTTCAGGCTGCACTGGAAGGGGACAATACTGCAAAATATGCGCTTGATGAAGTCGCATTTTATTTAGGAATTGGGATCGCCAATCTTGTGAATTTGTTTAATGTAGAGGTGATCGTTTTAGGTGGTGCACTTAACAAGGCCAGCCCCGTTTTTCTTAAGGATGTGGAACGTGTTGTTTATGAGAATACCTTGATTCCAGCCAGGGAGCATCTCAGGATCATACCATCGGCGCATGGTTCAGATGCCTGCATTATGGGCACTATTGCGCTCGTTCTTGACGATATATTACGTGAACCTGCATTATTGTAGGCAACCGTTCACGTACGCATCGAAGCAAAAATTTTGTTTTACATGGTTCTTTCAACTCGAAAGAAAGGAGGTCGTAGTATGTAAATATTTGTAATTGTGGGGTAGATCAAATTTATTACACAAAATTATAGAGGAGAATTTCAAATGAAAAACAAGTTTATGCATATTTTCACACTCGTTATGGTAGTGATCATGGTTGCTACAAGCCTGAGCGCTTGTACTCCCGCTGCCGCACCTGCGGGAAAAGTCAAGATTGGTTTATCTTTCTCAGATTTTGCAACCGAGCGTTGGAAACCAGAATCCGAACTTCTCACAAAACTACTCAATGAGAAGGGTTACGATGTTTTGGTACAGGAAGCTGCTCATGACGTCAAACTACAAAACGACCAGATAGATAATATGGTCGCCCAGGGCGTCAAGGGTTTGATCGTTATAGCCGAAGATGGCGAAGCAGTAGTTACTTCTGTGGATAAAGCTGCTGCCGCTGGAGTAAAAGTCATCGCATACGACCGTTTGATCAAAACATCGAAGATAGCTGCCTACTTGTCATTTGACAATACTGAAGTTGGAAGACAGGAAGCTCTCGGTGTCATGACTGCACTTGGTCTGCCCGGAAGTACCAAATGGACCAAAGAGAATCCGGCAAAAGTAGTTATGTCTGGTGGCTCCCCCACTGATAATAATGCTCACCTGGTCCGCGCTGGTCAGGAAGAAGTGATGAAGCCTTACGTCGATTCCGGTGTAGTAACAGTTGTAGCTGATTTCTGGGTTGAAAACTGGGATGCAGCTAAAGCTCTTGCCAACATGGAAAACACCCTAACAGCACAGCAGAACAAGATCGATGCAGTGGTTGCCTCAAATGATGGCACCGCACTCGGTGAATTGACTGCACTGAAAGCACAAAATCTGGCTGGTGTAGTGCCTATCTCTGGTCAGGATGCAACTGCAGATGGTTGTAACAGCATCGTCAAGGGCGAACAGACCGTGACAGTCTACAAAGATTTCCGCTTATTGGCTCCGAAAGTAGTAGATATGATGGATGCCCTGATCAAGGGTAACCCCATCGAAGGTGCCAAGCCATTCTCGTTGAAAGTCCTTACCGGACAGGATCTTCCTGGTGACGTGAACTGTGTTTTCCTGCCTGTCGTTCAGGTGACCAAAGACAATGTATATCAAGAGATCGTGGTGAGCGGATTCCAACCCTACGATGCAGTATATCGCGATATCCCTGAAGATCAGCGTCCACCCAAACCGTAAAATTCAACAAACTTAGAATTTGTTGGATCGTTAGTATATATCTTCCGCGCCTGACTGCCAAAATCTGGCGCGGAAGATAATGAATTGATCAATTAGTGTCTATTGAAGTATTAATATTTTGAGATTTTGTGCAATAATTTATCATATTATCGCAAAGAGTTTTACCTTACGTAATAATTATCACATTAGTAAGAGCTTCAAATAGATAAACAGGATATTGCCGATGGATGAAAATATTATTCTCGATATTCAACACGTTACCAAAGCATTTCCCGGAGTTGTAGCGTTAAACGATGTCAGTTTTCAGGTTCGCCGAGGTGAGATTCATGGATTATGCGGCGAAAATGGTGCGGGGAAATCCACATTGATGAAAATTCTATCGGGGGTCTATCCATTTGGAACGTATGAAGGAGAAATTTATTATAATGACAAACTTCTGAAGCTGGAGGGAAGTTCCATTCACAAGGCTGCTGAAGAGGGCATTGCCATTGTATATCAGGAGTTAACCCTTGTACCCGGGATGACTGTTGGAGAGAATATTTTCCTGGGCAAGGAACCTGTTAGCCTGGGATCTATAATCTGGGATCGTGTTTATTCAGACACTCAAAATATCCTCAATGAATATCATTTGGATGTTCAACCCCAGGACATCGTTAAAAACCTGGGTGTGGGAAAGATGCAAATGACGGAGATTGCCAAGGCTCTCTCAGAGAACGCCAAAATATTGATTCTTGATGAACCTACCAGCGCACTTTCTGAAGCTGAGGTGACCCAGTTAATGGAAATCCTTACAACGCTGAAAGAACATGGAGTTACCTGTATCTACATTACCCATAAGATCGAAGAATTTTTCCGTATTACAGACACTGTAACCGTGTTGCGAGATGGCAAAGTTGTCACCACGCAAAAAGCGAAAGATCTGGATTCTCAGAAGCTAGTCCAATATATGGTGGGACGTGAGATGAAGGAACGTTTCCCCAAAGGGAATCGCCACCCGGGTGATGTTTTATTAGAAGTAAATGATTTGCATGCAGAAGATCCAAATAAAGGAAAAGAAGTGTTAAAAGGGGTTTCATTTAACCTTCGTAAAGGTGAGATCCTCGGTATTGCGGGGTTGATGGGTTCGGGACGAACCGAACTGGTTATGACCCTGTTTGGCGAATATGCAAATGTTACTCAGGGAACGATAAAACTCAATGGTCAAGAGATTACGATCAGCAATGGAAATGACGCAATGAGAAAAGGTATCAGTCTTGTTCCAGAAGACCGTAAACGTCATGGTCTTGTTCTTATGCAATCCATACTAAAGAATATTTCACTACCAAATCTGGATAGATTTGCATCTTTCATGCGAATAAACAATGATGCTGAACTTGTCGAAAGTCTAAAATTTGCAAAAGGACTTGCCATTAAGACTCCCAATCTTTTTGTACCAGCCGAATCACTATCCGGTGGTAACCAGCAAAAAGTGGTAATCGCAAAATGGTTGATGTCAGGTCCAAAGATATTAATTATGGATGATCCAACCCGGGGTGTTGATGTAGGAGCGAAGTATGAAATCTACAAACTCATGAACGAGCTTGCAGAACAGGGTATTTCCATCATTATGATCTCGAGCGATCTTCAGGAAGTATTAGGTATGAGTGATAGGGTCATGGTGATGTGTCATGGCCGTTCCAATGGTACATTGGAAAATGTCGAAGCGACACAAGAACGTATCATGACAATGGCAACGGGAATTGCCTGAACTGAATAATTTCATTCCAAGAGGTGAACTATGAATTTTTCTGAGGTAGGTCAGCGGTTTCGCAAGAACATACAAACATACATTATCATTATTGCTCTGGTAGCTATTTGGGGAGTCTTTGCCATTGTCACCAAAGGTGGTTATCTTGGGCCACAAAATATCTCCAACCTCTTCAGGCAAATGACAGTTACTGGTTTCCTGGCGGCTGGCATGGTATTGGTGATGGTGACTGGTGGCATTGACCTTTCAGTAGGAAAGCTGGCTGGTTTTGTTTCAGTTGTAGTTGCACTTTTTCAGCGGGATGTGTGGTTTAGACTTATTCCAAACCAACCCATTCTGGCTGCATGTCTTTCTGTTGTCGTGGGATTGATAGTTGGTTCTGCCTTTGGTATATTTCAAGGTTATATCATTGCCTTTTTACGTGTACCAGCTTTCATTGTGACATTAGGTGGAATGTTCATCCTAAATGGCGGCATTTTGCTTGCGACAGGTGGTCAAACCATTGCGGCAAACCAGCCAGGATTCAGTTATATAGCTCAAGGCTACCTTCCCCCACTTGTCGGTTGGGTCCTGGGGGTACTGGTTGTTGTAATCCTGTTTTTGATGATGTTTTCCAACCGTCGAACCAAAGTCAAGTACGGATTTGAGCTAAAACCAATATTCCAGGATCTCTTAAGAACGATATTTTTCTCACTTCTAGTATTGGTTTATGTTTTCATAGTCAACAGGTATAACGGTGTACAGGTTCCTGTGGTGATACTCGCCCTAACGGCGATCATCGTGTCTTACATTTCTACTAATACACGTTTTGGACGCTATGCATATGCTATTGGAGGCAATCGAGAAGCAGCACGTTTATCGGGTATCAATATTAAGAAACAATTGTTTTTGGTTTTCATATTGATGGGTTTATTGTGTGGTGTCGGCGGCGTTGTGTTGGCATCTTATGTTGGTTACGGAACCATAGCAGCGGGGCAGGGTTATGAACTTGATGCCATTGCCAGTTGTGTTCTTGGCGGTACTTCCACCCTGGGTGGTTCCGGAACGATCTTTGGAGCCCTGGTCGGTGCTTTGATCATGGCAAGCTTGAATACCGGACTTCAGATGATGAATGTGGCTCCTGCCTGGCAGTATGTCCTCAGGGGTCTGGTATTGGTCCTGGCTGTAATCGCTGATGTGTACTTCAAGAAAAGCAATAATTGATCCATAAACCGTTCATCGAAGTTTTTAGTGGTAAGCGATCAAAATAAATTATTATAAAGGAAAGTGAGTAAACCAATTATGACAACATATCAACCACAACCTGAGCATAAATTTACTTTTGGCCTTTGGACCGTGGGTAATCGCGGACGTGACCCTTTCGGATCAGAAGTTAGGGGTACGAAAACTCCTGCTGAACTGGTTTACCTGCTTGGCGAAGTTGGTGCTTATGGTGTCAATTTTCATGATAACGACCTGATCCCCATTGATGCCACACCCACTGAGGCGGATGATATAAAAAAAGCATTCCGCGAAGCATTGAAAAAAACCGGACTGATCGTTCCCATGGCAACCACCAATCTGTTTGGAGATCCCATCTTCAAAGACGGAGCATTCACCAGCAACGATCCAAAAGTCCGCGCATATGCCATGCAAAAAACTTTGAAAGCAATGGATCTTGGAGTCGAATTCGGTGCAAAAATTTATGTCTTTTGGGGAGGAAGGGAAGGCGTTGAAACAGATTCAAGTAAAAACCCGCTTGATGCAATTAAACGATTCCGTGAAGCAATAAATTTTTTCTGTGAATACGCACTGGATAATAAATATGATTTAAAAATCGCCCTGGAAGCAAAACCGAATGAGCCGCGTGGTGATCTCTTCAACCCGACTACAGGACATATGCTTGGTTTCATCGAAACACTGGATCATCCGGAAATGGTCGGAGTGAATCCAGAAGTAGCCCACGAACATATGTCTGGATTGAATTTCATGCACAGTGTTGCCCAAGCCTGGGAAGCCGGAAAACTCTTCCACATAGACTTGAACGATCAATACCCCGGTCGTTATGATCAGGATCTGCGTTTCGGTTCCCGGGACATTAAAGCAGCCTTCTACCTGGTCAAATTTCTGGAAGATGTCGGATATGCTGGTTCCCGTCATTTTGATGCACATGCATACCGGACAGAAGACTTTGAAGGGGTGAAAGATTTCGCCCGCGGCTGCATGCGCACATATCTGATGCTAAAAGAAAAGGCAGCTCAATTCAATGCGGATAAAGACATTCAAGCGATTCTAGCTGAGGTGAATGCTGAAGACCCGAGTATGCTCGCATTCTTTGGTAAATACTCGTCGGATAAAGCCAAAGCACTCAAAGCTCAACCTTTTGACCGCTCCAAGATCTCAAGTCGTGGCTTGAAATATGAAAAACTTGACCAATTGACCATTGATCTCCTGCTTGGAAATCGTTAGGTCATTTGAGGTTGAATGTATTTTCTCGGGATCGATGTTTCGACAACTGCGACTAAAGCATTAATAATCGATGCTGTGGGTAAAGTTCTTGCTGTAGCAATAACTGAATATAGTTTTGATACTCCCCATCCACTTTGGAGCGAACAACACCCTGATCTGTGGTGGCAGGGAACGATAAATTCAGTTAAGTTGGTAATCAATAAATCAGGAATTTCACCAGATCTGATTATTGGAATCGGGTTGACAGGTCAAATGCATGGTCTGGTTTTGTTGGACAAAGCGGGAAAAGTTCTACGTCCTGCGATCCTGTGGAACGATCAACGAACCCAAACACAATGTGATGAAATATATAAGCGCGTAGGTAAAAATGAATTCATTCAGATCACCGGAAATGCGGCCTTAACCGGTTTTACTGCACCAAAGATATTATGGGTAAAAGAGAATGAACCTGAGATATATGCCCAAATAGCACATATCTTACTCCCTAAAGATTACGTACGCTACAAATTGACCGGTGAATTTGCAATGGACAAAGCAGACGGTGCGGGGACTATCCTCATGGATTTAAAAACACGCACCTGGTCAACTGCAATTCTATCAAGCTTGGATATTCCTATTGATTGGCTGCCAAACTTGTTTGAAGGGACCCAGATAACAGGAACAATAACGGAATCCGCTGCTCTTGCAACCGGTTTTCAAGCTGATACACCTGTTATTGCTGGTGGGGGTGATCAGGCAGCACAAGCCGTTGGAGTTGGTGCCACAAAAGAGGGGTTTGTGGCACTAACCCTCGGTACTAGTGGAGTTGTTTTTGCCACGGTTAATAAACCTTTTATTGATTCGTTGGGAAGATTACATTCGTTCTGCCATTCTGTTCCTGATAAATGGCACCTGATGGGAGTGATGCTCTCGGCCGGGGGAAGTTTACGCTGGTATCGAGATACTTTCGCGCCAAATTTACAGTATGATGAGTTGCTAAAAACCGCTGAACAGATACCAGCAGGTTCAGATGGACTTGTCTTCCTCCCGTATTTAACCGGGGAGCGAGTTCCCTACCCTGATCCTTTTGCAAGAGGAGCGTTCGTCGGGTTAACAGTTCGGCATAATTTGGCTCATTGCACCCGGGCAGTTTTAGAGGGAGTCGCTTTCGGGTTAAAAGACTCCTTTGAGTTAATGAAAACGACCGGGCTCCCACGGATCGAGCAAGTTCGCGTCTCTGGTGGTGGATCAAAAAGCCAGCTCTGGTTACAGATACTGGCAAATGTATTTGAAACAGAGCTCGTGACCGTTAACACATCCGAAGGTGCTGCTTTTGGTGCTGCGTTACTGGCCGGGGTGGGTGTTGGGAATTGGAAAGATATAAATTCTGCTTGTGATGAATCAATCAAGGTAATAGATTCGATAGTCCCGGAACCGGGGCAATTTGATATTTACCGTCATTACTATTCTATTTACCATGATCTATACCCAACATTAAAGGTAATTAATTCAAGGATCGGTAGTTTTATATCTACCTAATGAAAATACAGGGATATGTATATAAAAAAAACCTCAATAATTAATTATTGAGGTTTTTCATTCCTAATCCCAATTGTCTTCCATATTTGAATTATTGGTAAGGTGTAAACCATATTATAAAAATAGTTCATATCAAATCACTTATATTCGTAAATAGAAGTGATTGAAGAAATGCATTAATATGCCCGGTGGTTATTGAAAAGCAATGATATTATTTCAGCCTAGCTAGTTTGGAACTCTTTAACTAGCCGTTTCTCTTCTCCCTCTACAAGGTATGCACTGACCGTTACATATTTTTCGATTCCTGAACCCAACAGCTTACGACGGAGTAACTCATCAACCTGGAAAATTCCAGCAATATTGTTCATCCAGATATTTATTTGAATAGGCTTATCAGTTCCTTCCTGGATTTCAACATTGTCTATTGCGGCGGCTGAAACGGAGTGTATATCCATTTTTCCCGCCTGGTAGGGAATTCGTGAACGACCCTGGCTCATATCAAGAGCATCAGCAACTCGCACAACTCCAGCTTCGATTGTATATGGTTCTCCACCGCTCCGGTGAGATATTATCGCATGCAGGGTTTCTGAAGTTACGATGGTTTTTTCTTCGACCGGTAGAAAATCCAGAATACGATGCAATATAGTATTCGCAAGGATCAGGCTGAACTCCTCGTGTCCCTCGCGGCTGATGGACATGCCGAGATCGTGAAAAAGGCTGGCCAGTAAAATGATCAATTCAGCATGATCGGTTGATAGGTTATAGTTTTGTGTGACTGACATCACTACCTTACTCTTATCAAGGATCCGTGCAAGCCTTAGAGCGATATTCGCAACGATTTGGAAATGAACGACCCCATGGTCTGTCATACCAAGCCGATCGATGGCGTTTATATTAATGACACGCCATAAGGTTTTTATCTCTATGTCCTTATTTATCAATTCCAGAGATTTTTCCACCAGGCTATTGTGGTGAGTAGGGACGCGGATGTCGATATTTGAATATTTTCTTGTTTCCATTTGTTTACTTTCTCACATTAATGTATTTACTAATAATTATCTAGTTATGTATGATTATCGCATAATCCATCATTTGATACAATTTTGCATCGAATAGGTAATATTCGAAATCATATATCTTTCTTTTTTGTGCATAGACAAATGGTAACTGCTTTCATATTTTAGGATTGGACCTTTTAACAGAGATAATCATTAGGTTGAGCGACTGTATCTTATTAAGGATTCCAATTAACGCAGCCTGATCTGATAATGACCCTTTCAAGGTCGTAACACAATCTGGTCCATTGCTGATTGACATGTCATCAAACCAATCGGACCATAAATCAGGAAGTATTCCTTCGATACAAATTTCATAATCATATTGATCATCCATAAGACGATTTACTTAAAAAGTAATGGACGGAGACTTTGAGCCCAGTTGTTGATGACTTTCCAGTCGCGGTGATCACCGTTCTTCCAAACTCCGATTAGAACCACAAATCGCATTGCGAGAGTATTGAATGACACAGGCAATTTGGAGAAATCCAATGCACCGGCGAAGTAACCCTCACTAACCGGTCTTACCAGGTTTCTCACCGGAGTCATCCAATCCTTGATTCCTTCCAAATACTGACTAGAATTAGCCATGGATAGTGTGATGCAAACCATAAAGGAAGCAAAGGGTTTACTGGATAGCTCTGACTTGTGATCCTCTATGAACTGAATGGCTTCCGGAAGCCACTTCTGACCGTGTATGGCACTACCAGCTACAACAGCCTGATAAGGAGTTATGTCATTTACTTTCTTCATCGGGAGTACATCCACCTGTGCACCACCTTCTGAAAGCGACTTACCAATTGCTTCGGCAACTCCAGCTGTAGATCCAGCTTTACTGGCATAGGTAACTAGAATTCTTTTTTCCATTGTTTTTTCTCCAAAATTATATTCAGGTAATATGTTTACAGGTTTTTCTGAGTTCAGAACTGAGAGACCTGTTCCGATAATTGCTGTGCTGCCCAGGATGATCCCGGCAGTTTTTATAAAGCTGCGGCGTGAGATTGGTTTTGATTGCATTTATAGTCCTGGGGTGTTGCTTTGAACATTTGTCGGATAATCAAATCCCAAACAGAATCCCTGAGAGCCATTACTAATTTCATCGAAAAACCTGTTCCAGCCAAATACCGTGCTTTCGGTTTGGAAGACTCCAAAGCGTGCTGAATCACTTTGGTAACAGCTTCCGGTCCGGGTTCATGCCCTCGCATTCCATCCGATACACGCTGGTAAACCCTGTAAAGCGGGAGGTATGGGGAGGTTGGATTTGATAAGATCTTATCCCCGTGTAGATGCACAGTTTTGTCAAAATTTGTCTTAATGGCTCCAGGTTCGATAAGAATCACTTGAATATTGAAGGGTTCCAGTTCCATCCTTAATGCATCGCTGATTGCTTCGAGTGCAAACTTGGTAGATGAATAAGCACCGTTTACCGGGGTTACCAATCTGCCGGCAATGGAACTGATGTTGACGATCCGTCCGGATTTTTGTTTCCGCATGATTGGCACAACTGTTTTGATCATGCGCATCACACCAAAAACGTTGACATCGTACATCTGCTGAACCTTATCGGTAGAAAGATCTTCGATCGCTCCAACCTGGCAATAACCCGCATTATTTATCAGTACATCAATTCGACCAAACTTTTGGATGACTGAATCAACGGCTTTTTGTATTGATTCCTGGTTGGTAACATCCAATGGCAGTATTAATTCAGCTTCCAAATCTGATATTGTGTTTACATTCCTTGCCGTCGCTGCAACAGTGTAACCGTTTCGAGTTAATTGTTGGGCGAGATCATGGCCAATTCCAGTGGAACAGCCGGTTATTAGTATGACTTTAGACATTTTATTCTCCAGATTGTGCCAACTGAAATAGTTTTAGACCGGTCAGAATACCCCAGACTATACTTAATGTTCCACCCAACATTACCGAGATCGTTGCCACCGTATGTAATGCTGGAACAAAAGATGTGCAAAATTCAAAAACAAGCATGAGTGTGAAACTGAGAATACCAATGATGGCATTCAATTTACTGAAAATCTTTCCATTGAACATTACAATCGACATCAGTAAACCAGCAAATTCTACAAGAAAAAAGGCGATGAACGTTCCCGGCGTATGACTTTGACCTACCGAAAGCATGGCCTGTCCGGCAGAGGCCAACATCGATCTTTGCATCTCGTCTGCTGCCAGCCAATACTGATTGCTAATATCCAACATCGCGAACGCCCGATTAGTAGCAAAAAATACTGCTGCCCCACACAACGAGATGATCATTGCCAGTGCTGCTGTTGTTTGATCAACGCGGCGATGGGCACCGTAGAGGGCAAAAAACGTTGGGATCCCCAATGCAGTGAAGAAGATATTTAGCAAGCCCAGATTTCTAAGCCCCATGAAAGGGTTGCGTTCGAAGAGGGCGAACCAATCGTAAACTGTATTGCTGACAACATTTCCACCCGGAAGAAATGTGATCAAAATCTCGATAATTCCTACCAACACAGTGCCCAGGGCTGCCATTCCGCCAAGGCGGAGAAGACGATTCCAGTTGATCTTCACTACCCCTGAATTTTCTATATCCTTTTGTAATGTTTTTGATTTTATTTCCATTTTCTCTCCATTATTTTTTCTTACCCTAACTATATGGCTCAGTCGTCATGCTGTCACTGTACATAAGTGGAATCTTTTGATTTGGATAAAAAATGAGCAGGTATACTTTGGTATACCTGCTCAGAAAATGGATCATTCAAGAAAATTGAGAATTACGAATTAATCTCCAGCAAGTTTAATTGACGGGCGCGGACTACTGCCTGGGTGCGATTGGAAACATTCAATTTGCCGAAGATGTTTCCGGTGTGTTTCTTAACAGCGCTGATGGTGATCACTAATTTCCCGGCAATCATTTGATTGGAATCCCCGAGAGCGATCAACCGTAATACTTCCAATTCGCGATTAGTGAGTGGTTCAATAAGCCCTTCATCGTCTATGTTATTGCTCTTATTTTCCAACCTATTTGAAGGACCTCGCATCTCATAATTAGCCTTAAAGGTTTGTGGCTTTGGGAACGATTCCAGAATACTTTGAAGATAATTCCGGCTGACCTTCCCCAGTAAATTGCGATTAAGCAGGATTTTTAATCCTTTTTCTATTGGTTTACCTTGCTCAATGAATATACTTATAAATCCCTCAGGTTCGCCGAGCTCCAGGGATCTTAAGAGATCTGCCAGATAGTTGGATTCGTCTCCAAGGGCATCATACATTTGGCTTCGAATTAAAAGTACTTCCAAAGCGACCAGATTATGATGACAATGTAGTTCACCAGCCAGGACAATTTCAGCAAGGGTTATTCCATGCTTTAGTTTTGCGAGGTCATTATTCTTTATGGCATCAAATAAATAGACACGCAAAGCGCTGATATATAGCATTCCGTAGGTTTGAGCTGCATAGGAATTGGGCTGAAGGTCAGGAAAACTGAGGATTTTTCCAAACAAAAAACCTTCCTGTTTGAGTATCTCCTTTGCTTCTTCCAGGTTGTCAGAAGCAAGGTAAATGTTCACTTGTTGATCCATGACATTTTCGCGGATCATGGCCGGTGGAATTTTTCCTGACAGATCGATCGCTTTCTTCATCTCTATGGTGGCGGCAGGCAAATCACCTTCCATCAAGTAGATCTTGGATAATAATAGATTATGGTAAATTTCGGGATCACTGAAGCCGTTTTTTCCACTCACTTGCATAGATTCAAGCGAATACGAACGGGATTGATCGAATTGGTGCCATTGGTAATAGACCTGGCTGAGTTCACCATAGTAGGTTGCGCAAAACGGCGTCTTTTTACCGGAAGTTTCAACACGGCTTATTCCTTGAGAGGCGATTTCGAATGTTTTATGAAGTTTACCTTGCACAAGTTCCATACGAGCATGACCTGAAGTTCCAATAATTTCGAAGGTGTAGTCTCCCATGATTCTGGCATTTTGGGCAATCATCTGGAAAATCTCAGCTGCCCGGTCGTATTCAAGCATCTGTTCATAAGCGGTTGCTAGATTGATATTGACCATGCTCCTCACTAGGACATCAGTTTCAGGTAATATGATCAATGCCTGGTTTGCTACATCCCGACTTTCTGACGGTTTCCCTTTCAGGATCAACAGCTTTGCTTGTAAGGCTAGCCATTCCCCCTTTAGTGATGGTTCCAGGTTTACCTCATTATTGGAGGAGAATATATTTCGCAGGTGTTCGATATACTGAGCGGCTCGTTCAGGTGTTCCCCGCAATAGATTCATCCATGCGAATGCCATATTGATTCTAGGACTCTTCTCAATAGAATCTTGTGGAATAGCTTGGAGCCAGCTTTCAACTGTTCTCACTTGACCCTGGAGGATCATAAAAAAAGCTACTTCCTCTACCAGGTGGACAACATGTTGATAGTCAGCAGCTTTAAGAGAATACTCTATAGCTTCAGTGATCATTCCTGCTTTTTCGTACCATAATGCAGCATGTTGTTGAAGGGCAGCGATATCGGTTTTTGACATTTCTCTTTGAAGGCGAACCCTGAGAAGATCGGTGAAAAGGTGGTGATAACGATACCATCTGCTTTCTTCATCCAGTGGGATGACAAACAGATTTGCATGACTAATTGTCTGCAACATGGTTTGCCCGTCTTCACATCCGGTAACAGCTTCACATAAACCGGCAGTCAGCCGATTCAGGAAGGAGGTTTTGAGTAAGAAATCGTGAATTTCGGCTGGTTGCCGCCTGAGGACTTCTTCGACCAGGTATTCCGAAATATAAACATGACTGCCTGTGAATGCTTTAATAAACACATCAATATTTTCCCGCCCTTTCATTGAAAGAGCGGCCAATTGTAAACCAGCAGCCCATCCCTCTGTGCGTTCTTCCAACGCATTTATATCTTCTTTAGAAAGATCCAATCCAAGCATTCGATTGAGGAATGATGCTGCTTCATCTGTAGTGAATCTTAAATCTCGAGCACGTATTTCGACTAACCTGTTGCGAGCACGGAATTGTCCAAGTTTCCAGGGGGGGTCGACCCGGGTAGATATAAAAAGATGTAAATTATTTGGCGAATGTTCAAGTAGAAATAACATACCCTTGTGTATGTTCTCGTTTTGGACCATATGATAATCATCCAAAACCAATACAATCTCTTTCCTTATTCCAGAAATGTCATTAATGAGAATGGTTGGGATTGTCTCAGGGAGGATTTCTTGAGGAAGTTGCAAAATAGCTTGAACCGATTCGCCAACTCCTTCCAACACCGTTTGACAGGCTGCAATGATATAACTCCAGAACTGAACAGGGTCATTATCACTTTCATCCAGTGAAACCCAGGCTACTGAACCTTTGCAGAGATTGGCAAACTCGCTCAGAAGGGTGGTTTTGCCAAATCCTGGTGGGCTTGAAAGTAACGTAAAACCTGCAGGTTGATTAAACACTTTCATCAGTCTGGCAGTCAGAGCTTGTCGTGAGACACCATTCGTTCTCACAGGTGGAATGTAGAGTTTGGTTGAAAGGAGGGGAAGCGACATATGAGGTTAATTATACATCCCTCAAATATTTTGGTCGGATTTTGCCAGGAAAAATATGAATACAGCTAAAACAATTATTCAGCTCGTGGAATATTTGTAATGATATATCCTGACCCCGCCACCAGGTATATCCATGATCCAAATAATTACCTATCTGAGTATCAAATTACTGCCTGGATAAGAGGTGAATACCTGATCGGTAGATAATCATTTCAGTCATTTTTGGCTTGATCAGACTATCCTGGGTTCGTTGACCGCAGGAAATTCATTACTCGGTTTTTTTCGCCAAAAGAAACCCCAATACAGGCTAATGGATATTACGTATAGAATGATTGTAAGAACAAAAGCAGGGGCAAATCCATAATTCACTTGCAGCCAACCGCTAATGGTGGGACTGAAAGCCCACCCAAAGGAACTGGCCATGCTCACCAGACTGGCCACCGTGGCACGGGCTGAACTTTCCACTTTTTCCATCACAAAGGTTTGATAAACCGGTCCACTCATGTTCATCAAAGCAACCCGGATGTAATACGCACTGGCAGATACCCAGAACCAGGGTGCAAAACCCAGTAGTGCCAGGAAGGGAATAGAAAGAAGCTGGGTGACCACAACAAACTGGATTTTGCCATACTTTTCTGCCATCGGCGGCGCTATCAGCAATCCAACTCCCATCGCCAGATGATCCAAATGCGAAGAGAGTACCTATGGCATTGTCAGTTTGACCATGCACCTGACGAAAAAAGACGTTCATAAAAGGCATGATCAAGCCTGCGCCAATCGAAGTAACCAGCATGGGCAAAATCAATTTTCCAAGTAACACCGGTTGTTCTTTGAAATATGAAAATGGCTTGAATAATGAACGCTCAGAGGTAGTTCCCTTCTGGATTTTCATTAAGAAAAGTGGAATGATTGACAGACTGGCAGCAATTGCAATGGAAACCAATGATAGTTTATAAGCATTAGAACTCGTAGCATTTCCCCCTGCAAAAGATGCAAACCAGGTAGGTAATATACCTCCGATCCAGTTGCCCAGGGAGGATGCAGCCATGGAGATGCCAGAGGTAAAACTAAATAAATAGGTACGCTCCTTATCGCTGCTGTTTTCCATCAGGAAAGGTCCCATGGTCACACCAACAATGCTCTGCCCCAATCCCAGCAGCACATTCATCAGGATGAACATGGTCGCTGATGGAAAGATCAGCATCCCGGCTATAGCCAGGATTGTGATAAATGTTCCCCCGATCAAAGAAACCTTGCGTCCCAATATATCTGCCAGATAACCCATTGGAATGGCAGCGATCAAAGCTGTCAGGCTGCTGGTAGCAACAAGGTTCCCAAGCAGTGCCTGGTCAAACCCCAGGCTTAAAACGTAAAAATTAAACAACAGACGGAAGACGCCGAATGCGGCTGAACTGATGATCGTACTCAGTAAGTAAAGTGAAGCATTCCGCGAAAAAGCGCGAACGTTTTCTACGTATGCTCGCACACCTACGTTTATGCGTGAAAAAAATTGTGAAGAAGATGGCATAATTGCTCAATCAACTGAGGATGAAGAAATGTGATTATAAACCATAACACCCGGGTGATTTGTAACAAGAAAGGTAATTATCGTTACTTTCAGATTAATTTGAGAGGGCTTAAGAAGAATCAAGGATCCATAAAAAAAGCACCAGAAAATTTCCAATCCCCCAAATAAATAGATGATCTGTGAGATAAATAATTCAAACACCATTAGAGCTTAAAGTCATTTGCATTTTATGATATAGTAGCAAAATGAAAAAACCATTTATCCCGAATCCACCTTCTTCCATGCAAGCCTCTTTTTTATATGGCATCCGCGATGTAAAGTTGGAGAGTTGCCCTGTCCCTAAACCGGGTCCAGGGGAGGTTTTACTCCAGATAGCTTCTGTTGGAGTGTGCGGTTCGGATGTGCATTATTATTCTGAAGGGCGAATCGGAAACCAGGTTGTTAATTCACCGATCATAATGGGTCATGAATTCTCAGCATACATTGTCAAATTGGGTGCAGGTGTCGAAAATTTATATCCCGGTCAACTTGTTGCTGTTGATCCGGCAATTCCATGTGGAAATTGTGAATTATGCCGCCTGGGTCATCCCAATCTCTGCCCGAATGTGCAATTTTGTGGAACTCCCCCCGTCAATGGTGTATTTACTGAATACACAGTGATGCCAGCGGAAAACTGCTTTAGCTTACCGGAAAGTATTACATCAGACGAAGGGGCTTTATTGGAACCTTTAGGCGTTGCTATCCATTCAGTCAATCTATCCCACTTAAAACCAGGCGATACTGTAACAGTCCTGGGTGCTGGTCCTATCGGACTGCTTATTGCCAAAGCAGCAAAAACTGCTGGAGCCAGCGAAGTATTTATGACTGATCCGCTGGAATACCGGCGTAAATTTGCCGGGCAATATGCGGCCGATATATGTATTGACCCAATAAATCAGGACCCGGTGGCAGAAATAAATCATGCCACAAAAGGAAGGGGCACCGATATTGTTTTCGAAGCAGCAGGTGCTGCTGAAACACCTCAGCAGGCTGCTGAGATCGTTCGATTTGGTGGAAAGGTGATTTTAGCTGGAATTCCGGCAGATGATAAACTTTCATTCTCGGCATCGATCGTCCGGCGTAAAGGTTTGACTATCAAGCTTGTCAGGCGGATGAAACACACCTACCCTCGCTCCATTGAAATGGTAAGAACCGGCCAGGTGGATTTATTACCTTTGATCACACACCGACTTCCACTATGCAGGAGTGGGTGAGGCGATGGAATTGTTGACCCATTATCGTGATGGAGTAATTAAAGCAGTAATCGAGATGTAAACCTGATCACAAATACATATCATAATCCATTTCAATGGATGGGTATTTTCACCAGAATATCGTAGCACAATTAAATTCGAAGTTGGTCAAAAAAAATAATACTAAAATTGCCTGAGAATCCCTATTGACTCTTTAAAAATCGCGTGCTAATATGTTATCGATAACGGGAACGATAACGGGAACGATAACATATGAATGGCAAACATAAACGGCCCACAATTAAACAGGTTGCTTCTGCTGCAGGGGTATCAACGCAGACTGTTTCCCGCGTTATGAATGATCGTCCCGACGTATCAGCAGAGACTCGTGGAAGAGTGCTAAAGATAGTTGAGGATTTAGGCTACCAGCCAAGCGCTCTGGCAAGAAGCTTGATCCAACAGCGGACATACACCCTGGGGGTGGTGACCGCTGGTTTGAAATATATCGGTCCTTCCAGGACGTTAAGCGGTATTACAAACGCAGCAGAAGAATTTGGTTATTCATTGTTGCTCAAGGAGTTGCCGAGTTTCAATACGAATAATGTTGTACCTCTCCTGCAGGAATTTCGCTCTCACCACGCAGATGGAGTTATCTGGGCGGTGCCCGAAGTGGGTGAAAACCGGGAATGGTTGAACAACCCGCCTGCTGACCTGGAGATACCGATAGTATTCCTCACAATGGAACCACGGGACAAGATCTCTGTTGTGTCTATCGACAATTACCAGGGTGCACGTATGGCAATGTCTCATTTACTAGAGCAAGGCTACCGGCATATCGGACATATTTCCGGTCCATTGGATTGGTGGGAAGCTCGCCAACGAAAAGCCGCCTGGCAGGATTCCCTGGTTGAGGCAGGACTTGAAGTTCGAGATAATTATTGGGTAGAGGGGAATTGGTCTTCCGCCAGCGGTGCTCAAGCCATAGAGGTTTTATTCCAACAGTATCCTGAAATGGATGCTGTTTTTTCTGCCAATGATCAGATGGCCATTAGCGTGATCCAGATTGCCTGTCAAAAAAACCGAGCATCCCGGAAGATATTGGTATCGTTGGTTTTGACAATATGCCTGAGTCTCCATATTTTTGCCCCCCTTTGACCACAGTTCAATCAGAGCAATACATTGTTGGCAGAGTAGCTGTAGAAGAAATGATAAAAATAATTGGATTAAGCTGGGAGGATCAGGAAATACGTTCCCCTGCTCCGATCATGTTGACCCCTACATTAATCGTAAGGCAGAGTTCATTGAAACATTAGATGAGAGAAAAAGGAGGTGATACAAATAGATTTAGTGATAAGATTCGCAAACGAAGTGCCTGCCCAGTGATTGAGGTCTCCAAGCAGGCACTTCAAAGCGGTGGAATGAGCTTTTAGAAAAAAGTTCACTTCGCCAACTCAATTATAGCGCATTCAAAACTCCGTGAGGAGAAATATAAAAGATCATAAGGAGAGATAACCATGTTTCGTGCTAAACTTTTCGCGATATTAGTCATTGTTTCGATGGTCCTGGCGGCCTGCACTCCTGCTGCCCCTGCCGCACCGGCAGCCCCTGCAGAACCAGCTGCTCCTGCCGCTCCTGCTGCACCTGCCGCACCGGCTGCACCTGCCGCACCAGCAGCAAAAGTTTATACCTATGCTGACATGACTGTCGGTTTCATCCAGACCGGTTCTGAAGGCGGCTGGCGTGCAGCAAACACCGCTTCCTTCAAGGAAACCGCCACCAAACTGGGTGTCAACCTGAAATTCTACGATGCGCAGAACAAGCTCGAGAACCAGGTTTCGGCTTTCCGCAACTTCATTGCCGATCCTGAAGTCAATGTAATTGTTCTTGCCGCGCTCGAGACCACTGGTTGGGATGATGTTTTGAAAGAAGCCCAGGCTGCCGGCAAGATAGTTGTTATTGAAGATCGCCGCATCGATGCCTCAAGCGACCTGTATGCCACCTACATCGGCGCTGACTTCGCTCTCGAAGGTCAGAATGCCGGCATGGAAATGTGCAAATTGCTGGAAGGCAGCGAGAAGAAGAATGTTGTTGAGTTGGTTGGTAACGTAGGTTCCTCCGCTGCCAAAGATCGTGGCACTGGCTTCCGCGAAACAATGACCGAATGCGGTATCACCATCACCCAATCCCAGACCGCTAACTGGAGCGCCACCGAAGGTAAGGATGTTATGGCTGCCTTCCTGAAGAAGAGCACGGACATCCAGGGCGTGTTCGCTCAGAACGACGAAATGGGTCTTGGCGCTGCCTTGGCTATCAAAGAAGCCGGTCTCAAGCCCGGCATCGACATCAAGATCATCACCGTTGATGGCACCGCTGGCGCCTTCAAAGGCATGATCGCTGGTGATATCAACACCGTTCTCGAGTGCAATCCTCTTCTGGCTCCGCAGGTTTTCGAAGCCGCTTTGAAAGCCCTCAATGGCGAAAAACTGCCCGAGTGGATTCCTTCACAAGAAGGTATTTTCTATCAGGCTGATGCCGCAGCAATTTCGCCGAGCCGCACATACTAAACCTTAATGGAATACGTGACTACATCTGGGAGTCACCAAGAAACAATGTAGAATTAGGTTATAAAGGAGAAGCGACGTTCGCGTCGCTTCTCCTCTAACTCTCCCTCAAAGCAGAAAAGGATTGTCAAACCAGGACCGAGGTAGCATATGGCAAAGTCTGATAACGATGTCGTAAGAATGAAGGGGATCGACATAACCTTCCCAGGTGTTCATGCTCTCGAAAATGTGGATTTCACCCTCAAGAAAGGGGAGATTCATGCTCTGTTAGGGGAAAATGGTGCAGGCAAGTCTACCTTGATCAAGGTTCTGACCGGTGTCGAGCATCAGGATAAGGGGACGATTACGATTGATGGCAAGGAAGTCACCATCAAATCACCTCAACATGCCCAGGAGTTGGGCATCAGCACGGTTTACCAGGAAGTCAATCTCTGTCCTAATCTAACAGTTGCAGAAAATATCATGATCGGTCGGGCGCCGATGAAATTCGGGAGTATTGATTGGACTACGACGAACAATCGGGCCAGGCAACTTCTCAAGGAGTTGGATGTTGACATTGATGTGACTCAAACGCTTGGTTCGTATTCGGTTGCCATCCAACAGATGGCGGCTATTGCGCGGGCGCTCGAGATTTCGTCTGCCAAGATCCTGATCCTGGATGAGCCCACCTCCAGTCTTACGACCCATGAAACCGAACAACTCTTCAGCGTGATGCGCAAACTAAAAAGCGAAGGAATGGCAATCATTTTCATCACCCATTTTCTGGACCAGGTGTATGAAATTGCTGACAGAATCACCGTTCTCAGAAACGGAAATTTGGTCGGAACTTATGATACAGCAGACTCTGCCGCGCCTGGAATTGATCGCAAAAATGATCGGTCGAACTTTGAACGAGCTTGACGATATGTCAAAGCTCAAGCTTGAAAGCAGTAAACACATCAAAGGTGAGGCGCTGCTTGAGGCGAAGGGACTTGGTCATGCAGGTTCGATCAAGCCGTTTGATCTGGAATTACATGCCGGGGAAGTGGTTGGTCTGGCCGGTCTGCTTGGTTCGGGACGCACTGAAATAGCGCAGCTTTTATTCGGCATTGAAAGCCCGGATAGCGGTTCAATTACGATGGATGGGAAGCAGTTGAAAATTTCTCCCCGCTCAAATCGATTGGGCGGGGCGTGGCACTTTGCCCGGAAGACCGCAAGGCCGAAGGGATCGTGGGCGACCTGACCGTCAGGGAAAATATCATCCTGGCCATGCAGGCCAGCCGGGGCTGGTTCAAATATCTGAACTTTGCCTGAACAATATGAAATTGCAGACAAGTACATAAAACTGCTGAATATCGCCACTCCTTCAGCCGATCAACTTGTAAAGAACCTGAGCGGCGGCAACCAGCAAAAGGTGATCCTTGCTCGCTGGCTGGCCACGAACCCGCAGCTTCTGATCCTGGATGAACCCACCCGGGGCATTGATGTCGGAACAAAAGCCGAAATCCAAAAACTGGTGCTTTCGCTGGCCGAGGAAGGCAAATCCTGCGTATTCATTTCCTCCGAGTTGGAGGAGGTACTGCGCACCAGCCATCGCATTGTTGTGCTGCGAGACAGGGAAAAGGTCACCGAGTTTAGCGGGTGATGTGGCCGAGCGTCAAATCATGCAATCGATGGCAGGGAGTGAATAATTATGAAACAAATCTAAATCCTCTTTCGAGTGGAGAAAGATTACAGAGAGCAGGCTCTTCTTTCCGCTCATCGCCCTGGCTCTGGTTCTACTTTTTGACCTTATCTTTATTCGTGGTTTTTTTGCCATCGAAGTCAGAGATGGCAATATATATGGAAACGTGATCGACATCCTGCGAAGCGGCTCGACTGTTATCCTGCTGGCGCTTGGCATGACGCTGGTTATTGCCACCGGTGGAGTGGACCTCTCGGTGGGCGCTGTCATGGCAATTGCGGCATCCATCGCAGCCCTGATGATGAACCCATATGTAATGGCGAAGGAATTGCCGGAAAACCTTCAGAAAATGATCAACGATCCGAATTTCACTTATGCACCTCTTTGGGCAGTGCTTTTGGTTACGCTGATCGTTTCTGCCCTATGCGGTTTGTGGAATGGGATATTGGTTGCCTACGGAAAAATTCAGCCGATGGTGGCTACACTGATCCTGATGATCGCCGGCCGTGGTATTGCCCAGTTGATCACGAATGGCATCAGAATCCAGATTTTCTATGAGCCATACGCTTTTATTGGAAATGGCTGGGTTGTCCTGCCGTTTCCTTTATACATCGTGATCTTTGTATTTACACTGCTCTGGCTTTTCACTCGCAAAACCTCAATCGGATTGTTTATTGAATCAGTGGGCGTAAATGCCCGCTCCAGTTTTTTCAGCGGCATTGACGAAAAGAAAATTAAACTGCTGGCATACACGCTCTGTGGACTTTTTGCAGGCATGGCAGGTGTGTTAGCCAGTGCGAACATTAAAACATCAGACGCCAATAATATCGGCTTTGCGCTTGAACTTGATGCCATTCTGGCAGTTGTCATCGGCGGCACATTAATGTCAGGCGGACGTTTTTCACTGTTGGCCAGTGTCATTGGCGCGTTGGTGATGCAGGCGACGACGACTTCCATGTACGCCATTGGCGTTCCTGCAAACGCCGTTTTGGCAGTCAAGGGTGTGGTTGTCATCCTTGTGCTCCTGCTGTATTCGGAACAAGTCAGAAGCTTGCTTCGAAGAGTCGCCGCGCAGAAGAAAGAGGCTTAACCATGAAGCAGTAATATAAGTGCCTTTATTTCCAATAACCGGAGATTCATTCCTGTTTTTGCAACGGCAGTATTGTTCTTTATTGCTTATGCAGTTGGGGCGGGTTTCTATCAGGGAATGCGGGATCCGCAAATATTTCTTAATTTGTTCCGTACCTCCCCGTTCTTGCTGATTGCTGCAATAGGCGGGACATTCGTTATCCTTACCGGTGGCATTGACCTTTCGGTGAGCGGTGTGGTCGCGCTGACAACGGTGGCTGCCTCCGCGTTGATCCGCGAAGGCTGGAATCCAGTGGTTGTTATCCTGCTCATGCTGTCCATGGGTATGACTCTGGGCACCATTCTTGGAGTCTTCATCACCTATATGAAGGTGCAGCCATTTATTGCCACGCTGGCAGGCTTGTGGTTTGCCCGCGGCATGTGCTTCTTTATCAGCGATGATGCCATTCGCTGTTGACAACCGTTTCTATAAGATACTTTCCCAGACGAAAATATTAATTCCCGGATTAAGCGATCCTGTTACAAAGGAAGGCGCTTACATCTCCCTGCTTGTCGTTGTTGCGCTTGGTGGTTTTGGCGCTGGCGATCTATATTGCCCACTACACACGCTTTGGCCGCACGATTTACGCCATCGGCGGCAATGAACAATCTGCCCGCTTGATGGGTCTGCCGGTGAATTCGACCAAAGTTCTTGTCTACACGTTGGCCGGATTTTGCTCGGCGCTGGCTGGGCTTACCCTGAATATTTATGTTGGTTCCGGGCATGGACTGTATGCGACAGGCTTTGAGATGTCTGTCATTGCCGCGGTCGTGATGGGCGGAACGATGCTGACGCGGTGGTTCAGGTTATGTCTTTGGCACGCTGTTTGGCGTGCTTGTCCTGGGTGTCACCCAAACCCTGATCCAATTCAACGGGACGCTTAGCTCCTGGTGGACCAATATCGTTGTGGGCGCGCTTACGCTGATCTTCATCGGCATTCAGAGCTTTTTGGCATCCCAGAAAGTTCGGTCTGGAAGCGCAGAGAAGAGGAAAGAAGGATTTGCCGATATATTGCGCCGCAGTCGCAAGACGCTCATATATAGTGGTGTCGCAATTGTTGCGGATCGCTCTGATCGTGGTAGGGGTTAATGCTTTCATGCCGAATATACCCACCAAATGCATATTAAAGCCCTTCCAGCAGGATCAGGCCGCAGCTTTGATCGAGGGCGGGGCGGTTATCGTCTACGAACACAATGGCGGGTCAAGTTGTGTCGACGAGTTGTATGCCATCTATCCGGATGGGAAGATCACAGGCGAAGAGGGCGCGAATAAACTTGAGAAGCAGGCGACCCCTGCTGATGTGGAAAAGTTGCTTTCGGGCATTAACGATCTGGGATGGTTTACGGATACGCTGTATTCCACAGAACATCAGCCCTGCTAGACCTGCTACACCTTTTTCCTGACAGTTTCCGATCAGGGTCAGGTGAAGACCGTAAAAGCCGTGAATGGTGGAACAGATACCCCTCCTGCATACTGGAAGGTTATCGCGCTAATTGATGAGATCATTCCTCATTTTGCTCCATAATTGGTCAGTAGACGAGGATATAAGAGGAAAAAATGAGAATTACTAAAGCCATTACTAATCCCGATTGTTGCATGTATCCTGGTTCTCATTCTGGCTGCTGCCGGTTATGTAGTAGTCCCTGCCTGTGACCCGAGTGATCGCGGCTGGGGATGCGGCGGGGACACGACGCAGGCAAAAGGTTGGATTGCCCTGGCGACGAATGTTGGTACATCCGATGCCGGGGATTTACATATTGACCTTACCATCCAGAACGAGACTGCCGAGTGGAGCGCCATGCAGGCTGTACCGGCTAAACCAGCGGTGCTTAACTGCCGATGGCAAGACCACCAACTGTGATACGGTTTTTGTCGGCACGGGTGGTCATTACCTGGCTCCAGGTTTTCAGATGAAGGGTTTTACCGCCGGAACAAAAGCTGAACCGACAACCCAGCTTATTTATGTGGAATGCAAAGGTGCAAAAGCTGTTCCCGGATCGACACTTTCCCTTGATGTGAGCTATGTTACTGGTCAGTACAATTATTACGACAAAACCGCCACTGAAGTCGATACAACGTTGGAAGTGGATCTTGATAAAATTGCAACAGATTTGAAGTTATCCAATCGTGACTCCGGTGGAAGGATCTGATCCAGAAACCTGGCGATAAGATTACCGGACTCAATGAAGTTACTCTCACCCTCATTGATGCCAAACGCACAGATACAGGTCTTGAATTCCAATGGCAGGCTTTCAACCCGAGTGATTACCCATCTGCTCTACATGTTGGTCCTCCGCCTGTACTTGGTGAGGATGGCATCTTGTATGGTCTTTATAAGGACCCGGGCAGTGTATCCACTCCTCTAACCAGTCCGGGTAAAACTACGGAATGGACGACCACGGTCAATGCTCCCAGTGATGTAAAAGGTTTTTATGTCATGGTGAGTGTGGAAACGGGCACAAGACTCTTTAATAGTTTGTCATTGACATCAGTGATAAATAGAAGAGGGAGCAAGGATGAGTAAGTATGCAATTGGTGTCGATTTTGGCACAGAAAGCGGAAGAGCATTGCTCGTGGATGTGGCGAATGGATTTGAGGTCGCAACTGCTATTTATCCTTACTCCCATTCTGTGATCGATGAATACCTACCGGATGGAGGGCAACGTCTTGAGCCAGATTGGGCTTTGCAGGATCCCCAGGATTATATTCGTACTTTCAAAACACAATTCCATCCGTGTTGCACAGTCAGGTGTTGACAAATGACGTCATTGGCATCGGGATCGATTTCACTGCTTGCACAATGCTGCCAGTAAAAGCGGATGGTACACCTTTATGTTTCTTACCTGAATACCGGCAACATCCACATTCCTGGGTAAAACTCTGGAAACATCATGCTGCTCAACCAGAAGCTGATCAGATCAATGATATGGCTAGAAAATTGGGGGAAGGCTGGTTGGACCGTTATGGCGGGAAGATATCTTCTGAATGGTTTTTCGCAAAAACTCTGCAAATACTCAATGAAGACCCAATAATTTACGAAGCTGCAGACCGATTAATTGAA
Organism: uncultured Chloroflexia bacterium; assembly: GCA_963757065.1. Taxonomy (GTDB): domain Bacteria; phylum Chloroflexota; class Anaerolineae; order Anaerolineales; family Anaerolineaceae; genus PNON01. Next base: position 809,278 of record CAVWQC010000007.1, read on the forward strand.
GCAGCAGACTGGGTCGTCTGGCAGCTTACTGGTATAGAAACCCGTAATAGCTGCACCGCGGGTTATAAAGCGATCTGGTCAAAACGGGATGGGTTTCCCAGCAAAGAGTATTTTGCTACTCTGCATCCAAGTCTGGAAAATGTTGTTGAAGAAAAAATGTCCAATGAAATCATACCTATAGGTCAGAATGCTGGCGGACTGACCAGGCAAGCTGCAGACTGGACCGGATTAAAAGTCGGCACAGCAGTTGCTGTCGCCAATGTCGATGCGCATGTGGCAGTCCCAGCCGTCAACGGTCACCAACACCGGGAACCATGGTCATGATCATGGGAACATCCACCTGTGACCTGGTGCTTTCTAAAGAAGAACACATGGTCCCAGGTATTTGCGGGTTTGTTGAAGACGGTATTATTCCCGGTTATTTTGGTTTTGAAGCTGGACAATCTTGCGTAGGCGATCATTTCGCCTGGTTTGTAGAAAACTGCATCCCATCTTCATATCAGCAGGAAGCTCAAAAAAGGAATATTGATATACATCAGCTGCTTGAGGAAAAAATTAATAATATAAAGCCTGGAGAAAGCGGTCTGCTGGCACTTGACTGGTGGAATGGAAACCGTTCTGTTTTGGTTGATGTTGACTTAACCGGTTTACTCATCGGGGCAACTCTGTCAACCAAACCGGAAGAAATCTATCGGGCTTTGATCGAGGCTACAGCTTATGGAACACGCATTATTATTGAAAACTTTCAAAAGAATGATGTACCCATCCATGACTTAATCGCCTGTGGAGGATTACCGGAGAAGAATAAAGTGCTCATGCAAATATATGCGGATGTCACCGGTTTACCTATTCGTGTGAGTGCATCCAGCCAGACACCGGCTCTAGGTTCGGCTATGTTTGGTGCAGTTGCTGCTGGAAAAGCAGCAGGCGGATATGATTCAATTTATGATGCAGCTAAAGTGATGGCACATCTCAAAGCAGAAACTTATACTCCCATCCCGGAAAATCAGACAATATATGACAAACTTTATGCTGAATATATTCTTTTGCATGACTATTTTGGACGTGGTGAAAATGATGTCATGAAGCGATTAAAAGCGATCAAAATAAATGCAAGGAAGCAGGACTAAATGCTTGAAAAATTGAAAGAAGAATTGTTGCATGCAAATCTGGAGCTGCCCAGAAATAATCTGGTTGCCTGGACCGGGGGAAATGTCAGTGCCCGTGATCTTGAAACAGGGTTGGTTGTTATCAAACCGAGTGGAATTCGGTATGAGAAATTAAGTTCTGAAGATATGGTCGTTGTGGATCTGGATGGAAATATCGTAGAAGGAACACTTAAACCTTCATCCGATACAGCAAGTCACCTTTATATTTACCGGCATCGTCCGAATGTAGGTGGAATTGTTCACACACATTCCAGGTATGCAACGGCATTTGCAGCGTTGGGGAAACCCATTCCCTGTGTCCTTACAGCCATGGCTGATGAGTTTGGTGGCCCGATACCCTGTGGCAGGTTCGCCCTGATCGGTGGAGAAGAAATAGGTAAAGTAGTCTTGGAAAGTATTGGTAGATCTCCAGCGGTATTGTTGAAGAATCATGGAGTATTCACAATTGGCAAGACATCAATCGAAGCAGTTAAAGCAGCGGTGATGACAGAAGATGCAGCGGCTACCGTCTGGATGGCGATGCAGTTGGGAACACCAGAAATTATTTCTACTGAAAATATTGAGAAACTGCACGACCGCTATACCCATATATATGGCCAGTAGTTATTATTTTATTGATTGGAGCAATCATGATAAATTTGAAACAGAATGAAGTTTGGTTTGTAACAGGCAGCCAGCACATGTATGGTCCATCAACGCTTGAACAGGTGGCTAAGCATTCACTTATCATAGCGACTGCGTTGAACTCCTCAGAACATATACCAGTAACGGTGGTGTGTAAACCAACACTTACCACCTCGGAGTCGATTAGCGAGCTTTGCATGGAAGCTAATGGAGCCAAAAATTGCATCGGGCTGATCATGTGGATGCATACATTCTCTCCGGCTCAAATGTGGATTGCAGGATTAAGCATTCTCAAAAAGCCATTTTTACACCTTCACACCCAGTTCAACCGGGAGATTCCATGGGCTGAAATTGATATGGACTATATGAATCTCAATCAATCAGCACATGGAGATCGAGAGTTCGGATTCATTGGTAGCCGAATGCGACTGGAGCGAAAAGTTGTGGTTGGTTACTGGCAGGATGAAGATGTGCAAGTAAGCCTTGGAGTATGGACACGGGCTGCATCTGCCTGGGCAGATTGGCAAGGAGCAAAAATTAGCGCGTTTTGGCGATAACATGCGCAGCGTTGCAGTTACCGAAGGAGATAAGGTAGAAGCGCAGATCAAATTTGGTTATGGAGTATATGGATATGGGGTAGGGGATCTCGTAAAGAAGGTAAATGAAGCTACTGATAAGGATATTGACCTGATAACACAGAATTACCTGGATGAGTACATTGTTGCACCTGAGCTTAAACCGGGGGGAAATAAATACGCTTCACTAAGGGAAGGGGCACGAATAGAGGTTGGATTAAGGAACTTCTTAACCGAAGGGAACTTCAAAGCTTTTACCACGACTTTCGAAGACTTGCATGGATTAGCGCAATTACCCGGGTTGGCAGTTCAACGATTGATGCGGGATGGATATGGTTTTGGTGGAGAAGGTGACTGGAAGACTGCTGCGCTTGTCCGGGCTATGAAGGTAATGAGCGCAGGTTTACCTGGAGGAGTGAGCTTCATGGAGGATTATACCTACCATCTTGTTCCAGGGAGTGAAAAAATTCTTGGCGCACATATGCTTGAAGTCTGTGAGTCTATTGCAGCAAATAAACCAAAACTGGACATTCTGCCACTTTCGATAGGTGGCAAAGCAGACCCGGTTCGATTGATCTTCGATGCCAATACCGGACCAGCCATAGGAGTTTCCATTATGGATATGGGACAACGCTTCCGAATGGTAGCCAATGTGGTGGATGTTGTCCCAACTGATGCACCGTTACCAAAATTGCCAGTAGCTCGAGCTCTCTGGCTGCCGCGTCCAAATTTGAAAATCGCAGCCGCCGCATGGATATACGCCGGCGGAGCACATCATACCAGCTTCAGTTATGCCCTAACATCAGATCACCTGCGAGACTTCGCAGCCATGGCAGGAATCGAATTCCTGCTGATTGATGAGACCACCCGGGTGGAGGAATTTAAAGAAAAGCTGCGCTGGAATGAATTGTATTATCTATTAGCAAAAGGATTATGATCTTTACTATAGACAATCCAATATTTTGCAGGCTTATCACCGCTTAATAAATGGAGTTAACATTTCCCTACATTCCAAAGGGCGAGGGATAAATAAAAAGTATCCGGTGGAAGTAAAGTATATTTCCATCGGATACTTTATTTTGGACTGAATTGTGCAATATCTTTAGATCTGGTTATCAAGTAAATGTACTTGATAGTTAGAATTATCGATATGCCTGGATGGTTAATCGAGTAAAATCAGCCTTATTATTTAAGCAGACATTACCATAAAACTAAAATGAAAATTTTCCTGTGAAAAGCACCATCGCATCACTTGCCGCCATATTGATCTGGAGCTCAATGACCACATTGAGAATACAGGTGATTTCCATCCCATCCTTTCTTGTGTTGGGAGTGGCATTCTTGATCAGTGGGTCGATAAGCCTTTTCTATCATAAAGCCTGGCACATTCCGTTAAAAACCTTGTTGATCGGAAGTGGTGGAATATTTGGATATCATTTTCTATACTTCATGGCGTTTACCTTTGCTCCGGCTGTGGAAGTTAACCTGATCAATTACCTATGGCCTGTATTGATCGTAGCGCTTACACCACTGGTGCTTTCCGGGTACAAGCTGCATCTTCAGCATCTTTTAGGTGTTGGTTTGGGATTAATAGGTGCAAGCCTAATTGTCACAGGGGGCAGCTTTCACCCACAGGTTTCATATTTCCCGGGATACCTTTTAGCGTTGGGTGCAGCTCTTACATGGGCACTGTATTCACTTCTCACTAAACGTCTTCCCGCATTTGATAGCAGTGCAGTATCTGCCTTTACATTTATTTCCGGAATTCTCTCATTATTGTTTTACTTTGTTTCAGGTGGCTCGATCGGACAATTCACTCAGCTTTCCGGGCGGGAATGGTTGATTGTGATATTAATCGGTATCGGACCTTTGGGTGGGGCATTCTTTTTATGGGATTTTGCTTTGAAGCGCGGTGACCCTCGCACGATCGGTTCATTGGCTTTTTTGACACCATTACTTTCCACGTTGATTTTGATCCTTTTTGGGGGAGAACATTTGACCATATTCAATGCTATCGCATTGGTGCTGATCATTGGTGGGGCTATTATAGGATCAATAAGGGCAAAGGCTACTGCTATTTTCCCCATGAAAAACCCCGATTTTACTGATAATTAAACTTCCAAATAGTGTATTCCCAAACAAGGATTTTCTGATTGAGATAAATTCAAGTGCCAATAATCAATCTTCAGGATTGGTTCACCATAATAGCACTAACATTTTCTGAGTATTCCAAATTATGGATCTATTCCATTACTCTGTTGTCTGTTCAACCTGTGCAGGTGGATTTGACTTTGGTTGTACGAACTTGATCCAGGCTATTGGTATTGTGATGGCACACACCATCGCAGTGATCCAAAAAGGTACTTGAGGTGAAAATCGTTCCCACAATTGGGCTCCGACCCAGGGCATGGGCAAGGACAGGATACCCATCGAGGTACCAAAAAAACCAAACGCCAATCCTCGTTTGTTTTCAGGAACGACTTTTGATATAAGGGAGTTATAAGAGGGCATAAGCAGGCCTGACCCGAAACCATCAAGGATGCGTGAGCCAAGGAATGCCACTGAAGAACGCGACATCACCATTGCAAACAACCCCAATGTGATAAGCAGGAAACCGCTGGCTATGATCGAACGCTCGGACCATTTATCGGACAGCCATCCGCCCAGGAAAGATGCGAGGATACTGGCAATCCCCCAGGCGGAACCGAGCAAACCAATATGCTCGACTGTCAAATTCCCTACATCAGATAGGTAAATAGGGAAAAGTTCACCGATCATATTAAAGGCAGTATCACCGATAGCGTCAGTGATCCAGATCCATGTCAGGATTCCTCCAGCAAATAGAAGTCCAAACATGGCTTTTAATTGGATCGACAATCCATTCCAGGTCGGTTTTTCTGGTGCGCGGGTAGGTTTAAAACGTTCAGATAGTGCCATCCAGATACGGACAACAGTTGCCAGGGCATAGAAAACGAAGGCTACCACAAACATATATCGGAAGTTGAAGCGGTAAGCCAGCATCCCGGCCAGGGTCGGACCGATGACAGTAACTACCATGTAAATACCATTCGTAAGTCCGTATACCCGTCCGCGTGTGGCCTCATCGGATTGCTCAGCAATATAAGCACTGAAACTCGGACCAACGAATGAACCGGAGACGAATTCCACACAAAGTCCAAGCATTACCCATTCCCAGGATGGCGAAATGAAGAAAACCAGGTAACCAAAGACAGAGATCGCGCTGCCAATGGCAATGGCTCGCAAGCGTCCCACGGTGTCGGACAACCAACCGCCAAAGATTTGTAATATTATCGGAACGAGTGAAGCAATAGTAAAGGCCAGCCCCACCTGTCCCACGCTGGCGCCAAGATCTATCAGGTAGAGTGACAACATGCTATAGATCATCTGCCCGGCGATATTCGCCAGGATCATGGCCAGCATGAACCATCGCAGGTTCAAGTTAATAAGAGAAAAACCTTTAAGTTTCATTCATAATATCCGGTATTAATTTTCCATCCTACCAGCAAATAGCTGTTTCATTATATTGAATATTCTAAATAAAATCTATGTTAATCAAATAGAGATAACCCGATTTAATTAAGTCATCTTTCCAGCCTTAATGCTGGAAAGATGACTTGGAAAATTAATATTCGGGTCGATGACTTTAGATAATATATTAAAGATTTTTTCAAAAACTCTCTAAGGGATAAAAAATCTTCTTTTTAAATTATCAACTGCTGATCAACCGTCCTATTCATAATAGAAATCCAATAATCACTCTTTCCACCCAATAGCTTATCCAAATAGATAGTATATTAATGGTTGTATCGTGTAAATTGATCGGGCTCTGCTTTACGCGCCCAGCCTGAATTTATACGGAGCCAGGTATCGTCCCAGGTACGTGTCTTATTTTGTTGGTCTTTGGTTTCCACACTCAAAGCCCCTACAGCGAGCGCAGTTGTAAGCACATCTACTGGAGTTCGATCATGCAATATGGCTGCCAGAAAGCCGGCAATGGTCGCGTCTCCTGAACCTGAAGTGCCAGCAACCTTTACTTCAAAACAAGGCTGCCAACTCTCAAAATCCCCCCAAGTCATCAGATCAGAAGGACATGCACGTCCCAAATCTTTCAAGGCACTGGCAGATGCGGTATGCATATATAAACCACGGTCACCAAGTTTCAAGACCACCATTTTTGCGCCCAATTCCAACAATTCTGTGCTGACATTGGATAGCAAAGATACATTTAGAGGCACATCCAATTCTTGACCCGACATGAATATGATCTCATCCAGGCTGGGTAGAAAAATATCTACAAACGGAAGTGCATTCTTCAAGATTAGACGCCAATTAGCTCGCCCAGCAAGTGAGGCGGGGTCTATGAATGCCATGTCGAGTGATGTAGTCAACCCTAATGACTTCATGCGACGAAACAATTCAGTTAATTGCGCTCCATCATCAGCAAACATGCGAGCCATCAAAGGAGGATACCCGAAGTGGAACAGGCGTGCGTCAATTACATCTTCATCTTTTACATCATCAGCACAAAAATCATCATTAGCTCCAGGATGATGCAAAAAGCGTCGATCACTATCAGGTGGACTGATGGTTATTGAATATGAAGTGCTGACTTCAGAACTTGTGACAATACTTGTAATTAGACTAGGGGAATGACTTGCTAATATCTGCCGGATGGTACTACCGAATTGGTCTGCACCGACTTTGGCTACCAACCGGGTGTCAATTCCTAAATGATGCAATGCCAGCCCTGTATTGGAAACTACGCCTCCCGTAGTTATGGAAGCCGGGCCGATATTTACTAATCGACCCGGTCGAAAAGATGCATCGAATTGGTCAGATGTCTGTGTCGACAAATCAGGAATTATATCCAGACAAAGATGCCCGGCAACAATTGCATCCACCATGATCAAGTTACCTTTTTTACATCATGTATTCTTATTACAGCATTGGAATATTCCAACGCTAACCTTGTAATAAACTGACTACACTTTTACCCATCCCTTTTCCAATACTGACCTGGAAATTGCATCGCAAATCTGCATTTCGTGGTGGCCATCTTCAAATGTGGCAAATTTTCCGGTTTCAGGCATCTTCCCGGTTGCAATGGCTTTATAGAACTGCTTAAAGACCTGAACAAAAGTATCTGGATATCCTTCGGCGTGACCACCTGGAAATCCAGTAAGGTTACGAACATCCTGGTGAAATAAGGATGGATCTTTGGATAATAATTGGTTTGGCTGATCCCTATAACCTATCCATAATTCATTTGGATTCTCTTGATCCCAGCGAAAAGTTGACTTTGATCCGCTAATTTCAAACCAGAAATAATTTTTTCTTCCTGCATTCACCTGCGAAAGACTTACATTTCCAAGTGCGCCATTTTCGAATCGGAATAGAATTACAGCAACATCTTCAGTTTTTATAAGCACTTCATTTGTAGAAAGATTCTCGGTTATTTTCCCTGCATACGTTTCAACTTCAGAGGTGGGTTGAAGTCGGGTTTGGTGTACCGTTGAAAAATCAGCCATAACCTCAGTGATTTTTAATCCAGTTAAAAATGTAACAAGATCCATCCAATGGGTGCCAATATCTGCTACAGCACGTAATTTTCCACCCTTTTCAGATTCCAATCGCCAGTTCCAGTCAGTCTTGTTGAACAACCAATCCTGTAAATAGGCTCCATGAATAAGATATGGCGTACCCAGATCGCCATCGCTGATCCTTGCTCTCACTTCCTGGCAGATCGGGTAAAATCGAAGGTTGTAATTTACCGCATTGAAGAGATTCCTTTTCTTAGCGAGATCGACTAACACTTGAGACTCTGTCACTGACATCGCCAAAGGTTTTTCACAAAATACATGCTTGCCAACTTCTAGTGCTTTTTTTGCCTGGCTGAAGTGCATGTTATTAGGTGTACACAGGTGGACTACATCAATTTCCGGATCTGAAATTGCCTCATCAAAATTTTTGTACCACTTTGGGATCGAAAAATCATTTGCAGCTTTTTCAGCCTCAGCCTCACTGATTCCAGCCACACCATAGACTTCGATACCCAGTCTCCTTAATGACTGAATGTGTGTTCCGCCCATAAATCCCACACCAATGACAGCAACTTTCGGTTTTTTCATCTTACCTCCAAACAGACCCGAAAAAATATTAATTAATTGATATTATTTTCAATTTTGCCTAAACAACTAAGCCAACAAATCAGAAATATTAATCCCCCGGTTTCAATGTCCCAGGAAAGGACACATTGAAACCACAGGATAAATAATAATAGAATTGATCAGTCTCTATAAGCCCGATATGCCCAATCAAATAACCAGATTACGAGATTAATTTACTCAGATGCTCAAAACTTCGTTTCGCTTGATCAACTGTGCCACATTCCACACTCATGACGATATCATTCGGACACTTTTTAATAATTTCAATGACTCGCTTCCAGTCTATTACACCATCCCCACAGGCACATCCAACAGGTGTACCACTTACTTTACCTCGTTCAGCGTCAGAGTGTTTAATATCAATATCTTTTGCGTGTAGATGAACAAGACGATCATTTACATGCGACAACCACTCATACGTATCACCAGTACCTGCAAGGTAGCTATTTCCGGTGTCATAATTGATGCCAATGGCCGGTGATTTTACAAGGTTATAGATACTATCCAGTCCTTCTTTTGATTTACTATATTGTTGATGAGGCTCAATACCGATCTTAATTCCGTGCCGTTCAGCAACCATTGATGCTTCTTTTAGCGTGTAAGTCATCAACATGTAATCCTGCTCTTTGGATGTCCACATTGGTTTTGGGCCTTCATCTGTATTAACAACCGGGGCTCCGGCATCGGCTGCCCAGCGGATGGCAAGTTTTAGATATTCCACGCTTATTTCAGGTTTGCAGAGTGGGGTATGGGAGGATAGACCGGATAATTTAATATTATATTTATCACATAAATCTCTTACCCATAGTGGATCGTCGTACATTGAAACACTGTGGAAATAACCTGCTTCACTTAATAATTCCCTGCCCCAATGGACCATGGGTTCAATATACTGGTAACCGATCTCGGCTGCTTTTGCAACACCCCAGGCAAAAGGTTTATCTGCAGAGCGAATAAACTCCATATTTACGCCAATGAATACTTTTCCCATTTATTCCTCCATCTCCTTATTAAGAATGATTACTTTTTTGCTGCCATCTTTTTGTTAGTTTTTTCAACTAACTGACGGACAAAAGCCAGGCTTTTTTCAATCATCGGACCACCCTGGCCTTCACATTCCAGGCTGACCACACCGTCATAACCAATATCGACGAGGACATCGAAACATTTTTCAATATTCTCTTTATTGACACCTTCACCTATGGCACATTGGCTGACAGCAATACCTGTAAGTTCGCCGCGTAAGGACGCAGCAAGGGTATCACTTACATCCTTTACATGGACATGACTGACTTTATTCTTAAACTTCCGAAGGAAGGCAACAGGATCTTGCCCTGCGATGAATGTATTTCCTGTGTCCATATTCATGCGTAGATATGGACTATCAACAAAAGATAACATTTTTTCCATGAACTCTGGTTTGGTTGTGTAGAAACCATGAGGTTCGATATCTATGATCATTTTATAACGTTCTGCAACCTCGATAACCTGGCTATATGATCGCTTCATCATTTCCATAGCCTGGTCATTTGTTAACGCTTTTGGAGCAAACCTGTCATCAGTCGTATCGATATGGTCGCATCCGGCCAGATAAGCCCAGCGTATCGTTCTAAGAATGTATTCAACGCCTAATGTAGCTCCTTCAGGGAGAGATAATGGAAAAGCAGCATCGATTTGAGAGAAACGAACACCATATTTAGCGGCTTTCTCTTGCCACATCATAGGATCTTCCCACATGGCTACATGCGGCTGGTAACCAAGGCCATGTATCCAACTTACACCATCGATCATCCCACATTCGATCCAATGGACATCATTTTTCTGTGCCCACTGTAAAGCCTGTTCAAAATTCCAATAGCTGCTATTAAAGGCATCTGTATGAAAACCGATCTCGATCATGGATATCGAACTCCTTTCATGGAAATTAATACTTAGAGATAAGAGAAGGCCCGCCCGGTTTCCGAGCGGGCCTAACTCCACTTACTTCTTTGTTATAAAAGTCTTATTCAACTACGTCTTTATACTTATTTATGTCGAGCGCTTTCCATGCATCTGGCCAATTGGTCATGTCTTCTGCACTGCTCATTACATAATACAGCGGGGGCATTCCTGTACCAACATATTGATCCAGGTTTTCAGCGGTGACATCTGGTTGTGGGAGAACCCAGTTGTGCTGTACAGTCTTTCCCTGGAGGAACATGACTGAGGAGAGGACTGCTGTTCGCCACATGAAGGTGGAGAAGGTGGGGGCAATACCGTTGATGTTATTGGTCTTCCAGTAATCAAGGAAGTCTTGCTGGTCTTCACCAACCATAACACTAGGATAGGCATATCCACCGTCCTTGAAGGCTTCGAGGATGGTAACTGCTGTACCGCCAGCATCCATCCAAACAGCATCGATGTTACCGTATTTTGATAGGTAATCACTGACTACTGTCGAGGCTTTGAAGGAATCGTAAGCAACGAATTCAACACCGATCACATTGATCTGAGGATTCTCTTCGAAGATCTTGCGGGCTGCACCCCAACGCTGTTCGAGTACGTCCACACCCGGGAGGATACGGAAGGCAAGAACGTTACCACCCTTTGCACCCAGATCTTTCACGATTTTCTCAGCGCCAGAGATACCGAAGGCATAACCACCGATGGTACGTTCGGAAACGACTGGGCAGTCAGTTAGAGCATAGCGGTCAAATTGAACAACCGGCATAACTGCGCAAGCTTTCTCAACGATGGGTGTCAGAGCTTCGGAAGTATTGGATGCAACAATGAGAATGTCGCATTTTCCGGGAGTATTGATGATATCCTGGATATCAGCAATTTGTTTGGCATCGTCGCCAGCAGCATCAAGGTGATAGAAATTCTTCACCAGGCCTTCAGCACGCAGCATCTCAACCTGTTCGCGCATGGTCACATAACCGGTAACACGCCATGGGTTGTTGACACCAGCATTGGAGAAGCAGATGTTGTATGGAGCTACTTTCTTGGCGAATTCAGCATACTGCGGGTATTTGCTGATATCGGTCGGATTTTCAACAAGGTACTGCAGGTATATTGGATCATTTGGATTGATAGGTGCCTTGGTCATCCATTCTTTATTTGTTGCATAGTCTGCATCATTAAAGAATTGTGGGGCAACTTTAGCAGAATCCATCTGTAAACCAGGATTGGCTGCTGCAGCAGGAGCTGCGGGAGCAGCGGGTTCAGCGGGTGCTGCGGGTGCAGCGGGGGCCGCTGGTGCGCAAGCGCCTAAAACCATGGCCAGAACCATCAATACTGACATGACAAAAATACTTTTTTTCATTATCTTTACTCCTCCTAATATAGGAAACTTTGATTTTCTCTAACTATACTTAACATCTTCTTATTTAACTTAAATTTTCCGAAAATCACCTCCTTCAACTGTATTTCCACTCGACTTTCAATTTGTATCAAAGCATAAGAGTGGATCTCTTGGAAGAAATATCTACCGCTTTTTCATGGTGCTTAGCGCTGAATAAGCTACAACTCCGATTATTATCAAGCCCTGGACTGCATCCGTATATGGCTTGGGTAATCCCAATTGGTTTAATAAATTCACAATAGCCTGAAGAGTAAAGGCTCCAAAAATTACATTAATAACATTGCCTTTTCCCCCGCCTAACATTGCGCCGCCAATCACACATGCAGCTATCGCTTGCATTTCCATGCCTTCGCCTATGGTTACGTTCACACCTCCATAGCCCGCAGTCATGATTCCACCCAGAACTGCAAAAACACTGCAAAATACAAAGCTCAAAATTCGGATTAGTTTTACTCTGACGCCTGATAGACCTGAAGCCCGCATATTATCGCCAATAGACAAAACAAAGCGGCCAAAATTAGTTTTATGGAAAATGAAATAAGCGATCAAAGCAAGAACAATTAGAATAATAAATGAGTACGGTATTCTGGAAAAGAATGGAACATCCTGGATATAATTACGACCAAAAGCGCGGAAATTATCAGTAAGATATCCTTGAGGGGCACCACCAACGTAATAAAGAGCAGCTCCACGAACTACCATCATCATACCCAATGTTGTTATGAATGATGGAACTTTCAAATAACTCACAATGGCCCCATTAATTACTCCAACCAATATCCCTAAACCGAGAAGAATAAGTATGTTTGGTACAAGATTGGCTGGATCATTCGCAAGGAATTTTGAACTTACCAGTACACAAAATGTAACAATTGCACCTATCGATAGATCAAAACCTCCCAGAGCTAACACGACCATTTCTCCAATAGCGAGTACGGCTAATGGGGATGCCGGACGGAGAAAGGTCATGATACCATTCATTGTCTGATAACCTTTAGGATTGAGAAATCCTAATGTTACAAAAATGACGATAAAAATAGGGTAAACAGGAGGAATTCTCTTGAATAAGCCCCAGGATTTCTTAAGGAAATTGTTAGAAGAACCAGATGTAGTAATTGTCGAAGCAGTCATTCGATTCACTCCTTAAGAAACTTCTTTATTCAAGCGTAAGGTGTAGCTTCCTACCGCGAGTACGATAATAAGACCCTGGAAAACGTTCTTCAAGTATGGATTTACTCCCAGTTGGTTGAAGGCGGTGCTGAGGACGCCAAATATCAATACACCCGCGAGTGTTCCCCATACGCCGCCTTTACCACCAGATAAGGCAGTACCACCTATGACTGTTGTCGCAATAGAATTTAGATCATAAACACCATTTGGACCAACCCATGGCGCACCGGATCGCATCTGGCTGACCAGGAATAAACCTGAAAGAACAGCAGACATACTGCATAGAATGTGAGCACCAATCAATACCCTGTCTGTCCGTACACCTGAGAGGCGGGCAACTTCAGCATTACCACCAACACCATAAAGATGAGAACCAAATTTAGTTCTAGCCAGGATGAACCATCCAATTAAGACAATCAGTAACAAAATGATTATCGAAACTGGAATTGGGCCAAGTGTTCCATAACCAAAATATTCAAAAGACTCGGGCACGCTGCCTGTATAGTTTGAGAAGGTAGCATTGATTATACCTTTGATGATCAGGCTTGTACCCAGCGTCGCAATGAAAGGATTGACACGTAGTTTGGTGATGATCAATCCGTTGACCAAACCGATCGTCATCCCGATCAGGAATACACCTGCAAGGGCAATCGGGACATTCGCGGTCTCTCCCTGCATGATGTATGAAGACATGACAGCGGTGATACTGATCGTATAAGCTACAGATAGATCGATGGAAGCGCCGATCAGGACTAGTGTTTGTCCAACTGCTACGATACCCAAAGCAACTGACCGGACAATGATGTTTAACATGATGCTCGGATTCGTAAATATCTGACCATCCGCTTTAATTTGATCAAGTATTCCTGTGAAAAGGAAGACAAGAACCAGGAAAAAGAACACCGGAGGGATACGGACAGAACTTGAAATTCGTTTGAAGACATTTCCTGAAGGAGTATGTGTCGTCATCTTAATGCTCTCCTATAGCCGCATTATTCTTGTCTTGCTCTTTGTGGTGTCCTGTCGCAACCAACATAATATCCTGCTCGGTGGATTTTGCCGGTAATTCGCCAGTGATTCGCCCGTCCCTCATAACCAAAATCCGGTCACTCATCCCAATCACTTCTGGTAACTCGGAGGAAATCATCAGGACAGCTATTCCTTTTTTAGTAAGTTCCCGGATCATATCGTGGATGCTTGCTTTTGCTTCCACATCGATACCGCGGGTAGGTTCATCGAAAATAAATACTTTGGATCCAGATGCCAGCCATTTTGCGAGTACCACTTTTTGCTGGTTACCACCGCTGAGAAACTGTATCTCGCGATCATATGAATCGGTTCTGACATCCACCTGTCTCCCAAGATCAGGGACAAGTTTTCGCGATTTTTGTATACCATCCTTAAAAATAATGCTAAAAATGGATTGTATGGACCTGATAGTCAAAAGCATATTATCCCGGATGGGCTGATTTGGAAGGATACCTTCTGACTTCCTGTCTTCAGTGACAAACCCCATACCGTTTTTGATCGCTTGATATGGAGATTTGATATCAATGAGGTTTCCATGAAGCAAGAGAGTTCCTGTTTTGAAAGGAACGACCCCAAACAATGCCTGGGCCATTTCCGTTCGTCCGGAACCCTGCAAACCTGCAATTCCCAGGACCTCGCCCTTATGCATTTCAAAGCTAATATCTTTAAGAAAATTGTTGGATGCATTTTTGACCTGCAGGACGACTTCTCCAAAATCTTCTTGAGTACCAAGAGGTGGAAAATAATGGTCCAATGATCTGCCAACCATCATAAAAACCAGATCTTCAGGAGTAACATCTTTTTTGTTGACTGTGCCTACAAACATACCATCCTTCAACACAGTGATCTTTTCAGCAATATCCAGGACTTCTGCCAGGCGATGGGAAATAAATACAATCGCCATTCCCATACCTTTTAATCGGAGGATCAACTCACCGAGAAGTTTTACCTCGGTATAGGTTAGTGCTGCAGTGGGTTCATCCATGATAAGCACTTTGGCTTTGAAGGAAATTGCTTTTGCAATTTCAACTAATTGTTGTTGTGCTACAGATAAGTTGCTAACCTGGGTGGTAGGAGAGATCATGTTCTCCACTCCAAGTTCGCTCAGAACTGCTTTAGCTTTCTCATTAAGCTTACGAATATCAACTACCCCCAGTTTTGAAGGCTCTCTACCCAGGAATATATTATGGGCGACAGTCCTTTCAGGAAGAAGGTTAAATTCCTGGTACATGATACTGACACCCTTATGCTGGGCTTCAACTGGATGAGAAAAATGGACTTTCTCACCCTGAAGAATAATCTCCCCTTCATCGGGGATGTATGCCCCCGACATAATTTTCATAAGGGTGGATTTTCCTGCACCATTTTCACCGACAACTGCGTGAACTTCTCCAGGCATGAATTTAAGAGAAACATCGTTCAGGGCATAAACACCAGGAAAGCGTTTGTGAATGTTCCGGACCTCAAGAAGAGGTTGATCTTCGGTTATCTCGTTTTCTTTTAACTCTATCTGTTCTTCAGCCATAATTAACACCAACCTTAATGATTTGGGTTATCCGTTCACGCAAAAATTGTTTTAATAAACTTTAAGCCCTGTTCAGCGATCGCGTCCTGGCTGGGTGCGATCTCCCGCCAGATACATACAGCCCTGGCAATTTCTTTTACCTGGTCAGTAAAAGATTCAATAACAACCGGTCCCTGATAACCAGTCTGTTTTAATGCCTTACCAATTTCTACCCAGTAAACCTGGCCGGTACCGGGAACTCCACGGTCATTCTCGCAGGCATGGAAGTGAAAGATTCTATCTCCTGCCAAACGGATTGCTGCCGGAGATGATTTTTCCTCCAGGTGCATATGGAATGTATCAAGATGCAATCCTACATTCTCCTTGTTAACATCTTTAATGAATTGCAATCCCTGTGAAACGACATTGATCATATCGGTTTCAAAGCGGTTTAGAGTTTCAAGCGCCAGCTTGATTCCTTTTGTGTTTGCGTATTCAGCCATTTCGCGGATTCCTGAAACTGATAGAACCCACTCTGCTTTTCTACTCTTATCATCTTCTTTGTGTTCTTTTCCAACCGATGAATACATCGGACCACAAATTGTCGGAGATCCTAATTCTGCAGCTGCATCGATCAGCCAGCGGATGTATTGTTTTGCAGTTTCCCGAACTTTTGGATCATCACTGCAAATATTTCTGTCGGGACCGAACGCACCGCAAACGATCACATCCAAACCAACCTTTTGAATTTCCAGCTTTACTTGTTTTACATCGACCAATTGCGGATTCTCGATGGATAATTCAATGATGTCAAATCCCATTTGTTTGACTTTTGGAGCCAACTCATAGATTGATTGAGTGGTGAAAGGTGAGACCCAGACAAATGTATTTACACCAAATTTCACAGTCATTTTCTACCTCAAAATATTAAGGGCATTATTGCATTCAACAGTAAACATATGTTCAATTGCCAGACTCACGGCACCAGTAATTCCTGCTTCTGGCCCAATGGCTGAAAAAACAATTTGCAAATCACGCGTAGCCAAAGGTAAAGATCTGTTTAGCACTCCTTGCCGAATAGACGATAAAAGAAGATTACCAATATTACTTACTCCACCACCAATGATTATCATGTCGGGATTATAAAAATTAACCAGACTCGCAAGAACATCACCGATTAATTCACCACTCGATCGAATAATTTCTATGGCCGATGGATCTCCCTCTCTTGCGGCATCACCAACATCTTCCGCTTTGAGGAATCCCCCGTTGTTTTCAAGATATTTATTCAGGATTGGACTGTTTCCGGAAATTGCAGCATTTCTTCCTCTTTCCGCAATGGCCGGACCTGCAGCAACTGCTTCAAGACAACCTGCATTACCGCATGAACAAATTGGTCCATTTTTATCAGCACAAATATGACCAACATCTCCAGCACAACCATTGGAGCCACGGTAAATTTTTCCAAAGGAGATGATACCCGCGCCAATCCCAGTTCCAATTTTTAGAAAAATGATATTGTTGACGTCTTTTGCTGCTCCATGAGTAACCTCCCCAAGCGCCATCAAATTGACATCATTATCAATTACGATATTTGCCAGTGGAAAGGATTTTTGCATGGTGGATATGATCGGAAAACGATCCCAACCGGGCATGATCGGTGGGGATAAAACTGTTCCTAATGAAAAATCAACTGGACCAGGAACTCCAATCCCAATACCAGTTAATTTTTCAGGGTTTAGATTATTTTCACGAAAGATTTGAAATAGAATATCACTGACTTTGGCTAAAATTGATTGGGGACCATCCCTGACGATTGCAGAAATACTTTTTCGGGAGATGACATTCCTGGAAAAATCAGAAAGAACAACATCAATGCTTGTTGCGCCTATATCTACTCCAGCAACCAATCCCAGTTCGCCATTAAAGCTGTAAGTTCGAGATCGTCGGCCGCCAGTATAATCACTTGATCCATTTGACTTGATTATTTTTTTTGCAACCAAAGAATCGATGCATTGTGTGATTTTGGTCCTGGAATAATCAGTATGCTCCACCAGGTCAGCTTTGGTAAGATTACCATGCTTACGGATTAATAAGATAAGTTCATTTTCTAAAGGGGAAATACAAAGGCGTTCTGATACTTGATCACTTGAACGAATCCACCCCGGTTGGGTTATGGATGATTTGGTTTGGCTGATTATTTTACTTACTTCGCGCCCGATGCCCATTTAATCCTTGAAACTTCTTTCTGTGATCAAAATGTGGTTAAGGTTTAGAAGAATATATCTTCAAGTGACAACAAGTATTAATAATCTTCTTAACACAGTTGCATTTGTCTACAATACAGCAATTCAATAACCGGGGTACAGAGAATTCTTTTAGCCAAATTCAATATTAACATCATTATATCAACTAATAATTAAAAGTCAATAAGTTATGATTTATTTCTTCTAACTTATGACATATTACGACAAAACATTGCATAATATATATGTTTGATAATTCCAAGTTTATCAACCTCGTTAAGACAAATGGGTTAATAAGCATATTTAATAATGGTTAACAATCCTAATCAATTACCAGACAATCCAGATCGAATACCCTGGAAAGCAATTGGAGGTCATTTAGATTATGACCATTTGTAAGGATGTAATGATGTGAAGCCAGTTCATTCACTAATCGGGGACCATTGGGAACTTTGATCACAGCTCCGTTACGGCAGTCTGAGTTTTCAAATTGAGAATAATTTGTAAGGGTACCTTCAATCACTGATAAGGCATCAAATGGGGGCATAAGCTTAATTAATGTAACATCGCCTTCTGCCAGTCGTGCATCAATTGCGGTGGCATTCTCGTCCACGATCGCAAGCACTTTTTTACGCAATGTCCACTGTGTCGAGAATGACTTCGGGACTACACCAAGATATCCGCAATGTGCCGCCAGGATATAATTCTCCGGGTTGGATGGAACTTGTGGGAAGTAGGGAATATTTTCGTGTTTCAATGCAGCCATTCCCATCATGAATGGATAAAGATTTGTCATCATGAATGGAACCCCAAGCACTTTGTTTATCAATACCTTGGTGAGCATGGATACAATATCTGCCTCGCAGCCCCAAACGAGGCGTTGGTCCTCAAAGAGCATATTCCAGGCCAGACAGGGAGTGGTGTCGGAAAATGCAGATTCATTCAGGCAGTTAATTCCTGCTGCTATGAAGGATGGGTCTTGATCCAAATCCTGTTTAACGGCAATATAGATCTTTACTGCACTCAATAATGCGTGTGGACTGATTCCTTCCACAAAGGTTGTTTTTTCCCAGGCTTTCCAGACTTCTTCCGCCTGATCATCGGGTATTTGTTTTGCTCTGGCTCCCATTTCTTTAAAACTCTTTTTTACAACAGCAACCCCAAATCGATCTGTAGATAGTATCAATGCATTCTTTTTCCCACCAATAAAATCTTTTAAAGATTTCCGCCTGGAAACCTTCCCCAGGATTATCTTGATATACAAGGAATTTTGATTGTTTTAATTCTCTTTTTAGACCCAATGCCCTGCATGCTTTGAGGGTATCTTCCAGATTGGATGGTGCAATCACGGTAACACCATTTCTGGAAAGATAGTTATTGATCTCCCAATCCCACATGGATACTGTTCCGAATTCAGACGTCACCACGAGGATAGGCTGCGGCAGGGCTTTGATTTGATCCAACATGCGGAAAGCTTCACCAAGCATTTGGGGGAAAATGACTGCGTCTGCTGGTGGGAGTTTACACCCAAAGCAACCGGAGTAAGCAATTCGGCTTCATTTGCCAGAAGATTTCTCAGATTTTCTGTTTGTTTCTTAAAATTAGGATCTTCTGCGGAGTGGAAGTATACCGGTACGATCTTAGCTTTCATGGTCTCTCCAGGTGTAATTTTGGTCTACAAATCAATGGCAAATTGTGGAAAACTATAGCCAAAGGACAATAATTCAGGTTACAGATAAAAAACCTTAGATTGTATGCTCATGGAAGAAGCAGTACTACTTCTTCCATGAGGAACCTAGTTTTGTAGTTTCAACAATTATTTGACATCCGATACAGTTACTTTTCGACCGGTGTTGGAGGATATGATCCCGGCTTCAAGCACCTGAATATCTTTTACTCCATCGAGTAAATTGGGAGTGATCTTTGTTCCTTTTTCCATCGCGGTGAGGAAGTCAACAACAGCATGAGTGAACTCATGTTCGTAACCGATCACATGTCCCGGCGGCCACCAGGCTGCCACGTAGGGATGGGTTGAATTCGTAACCAGAATGGTACGGAAACCTTGCTCGTCAACCGGGTCTTCCAGATTGAGATACTGCAGCTCATTCATCCGCTCCAGGTTAAAGATCAGACTGCCTTTACTGCCATATATTTCAAAATAATTATAGTTTTTACGGCCGCTGGCAAATCGACTGGACTCGAAAGAACCAAGAGCGCCATTCTCAAATTCCACTACCATGAAAGCAGCGTCATCGACCGTAACTTTACCTTTTTCCGCCGCTCCTGTACCGGATTTAAATGTACCTGCATCTTTTCCGGGTAAAGGTCTCTCTTTTACGAAGGTCTTCAGCATTGCTGTGACGGTGGAGACTTCTCCGATCAGGTACCGGGCAAGATCGACACTGTGAGAATTGAGGTCGTAATGTGGACCAGCCCCGGCATATTTACTCTGCAAATGCCAGGTCAATGGGAAATTGGGATCAGTGATCCAGTCTTGCAGGTAAGTTCCACGCCAATGGAATATTTGTCCGATTTTTCCTTCTTCGATCAGTTGCTTGGCAAATGCAATGGCAGGTGTACGGCGGTAGTTGTGATTCAGGTAGTGAAGCACTCCGGCTTTCTCAGCTGCTTCGTACATCTCTTTTGCTTCAGCCAAATTCAGAGCAACAGGTTTCTCACAAAAGATCTGCTTACCATTTTTCGCAGCTGCGATGACAATATCTTTGTGCAAGTAGGTTGGAGTGCAGATATCAATAATATCGATATCTTTCCGTTCCACAACTTTTTTCCAATCGTTGGCTGCTTCCTCCCAACCCCAGTTTTTTGCAAAATCACCGGTGCCTTTTTCATCCTGACCGCATGCAACTTTCAGGACCGGCTTTAATCCAAGACTAAAGAATTTAGGCGCTGAACTCCAGGCATTACTATGGGCTTTACCCATAAATTTTGTGCCAATAATGGCAACATTTACATTTTTCACGTGGTCATCTCCTTGATGTAAATTAATTTGATATTACTTTAGAGGAGAAGCAATCCTTTTAAGTTCCTTAATGCTCAGAGCCACAGCTTCGTCTTCGCGTTCGGTCCAGTCTGTATGGGGGTGGTCAATTTCAACTGCCAGGAAGCCTTTGAAATGCGCTTTGTGGAGCAGCTTGGCAAGGGCTGCATTGTCAATCAAACCTTGCCCAACCGGGACACCCGCAAAGAAGTGCCAATCAGTTGGCGAGAAATTCTTGTCGGGCATAAGATCTTTTACATGGGTGGCAAGAACAAATGGTGCAAGTTTCTCCATCCCTTTTACCGGGTTGTCGAGCAGTCGAAGGAAGTTTCCAGTATCAAAATTAAGACCGAAATATTCAGAATCTACACCTTCAAGTAATTGCAGGATTTCATCTGCCGTGAAATCAATATGGTTCTCAACTGCCATTTTTATTCCATGATCCTTGGCTACTTTTACAGCTTTCTTAAACATTTTTACCAAGGCTTTGATCTGTGGTCCATGCGGTTCATGCCGGAACATTAAGCTGCTGCCTACAACCCGCATCACATCTGCGCCTATCGCTTTTGCACGGGGAACACTGGCGACCATCTCATCATATGCTGTCCAATTTTGACCACGTTCCAGGCCATCGGGGTGTCCCCAGGCATAAACCCGGTCAAATTTATATTCATCTAATTGTGCTTTTAGGTTTTTAAACCAGCCCGCATCATAATTTGGGAAGAAGCAGGATTCAAGCGAAACGCCATCCACGTCAAGTTCTTTTGCTCGCTTCAGAAAATCTTCCATCGTCATATTCTTTTTTGGGGGTTTCTGGTCAGGATAAACTTCACCAAAAAACCTGTGGTAACAATAACTATCAATTCCGACTTTCATTTTTCCTCCTGAAAATTATGAATGGTAAATGATCAGACTAAATTGAACAACAATTTGGAGTGTTTATTTTTCCTGATTCTGACACTATATTTCAAAAAATACAATCAACGTAATTGAATACGATCTTGAATTGAAGATTGTATTTATTACATATTATAAACCTGTCATTACAGGATAACATTATTATATCTATTAATACCTATTTTTCAATAGTTTACAGCAATATCTCGATACTTCATCGTAACAGAGGTGTTTTTTCAGGTCTTCTCCTGTGTCTATTGACACTATTTCGATTTCTTTCTATAATGTGTTGTAATAACAGGATTACAAGAATGCATCCTGAGGGCATGGGTGATTATGGAAATAACAAAAATTAATTTTGAAAGTCATATTCCATATTACATACAACTGATCGATCTATTAAAGGATCAGATCAATGCCAAAGTGTGGCTGGCAGGGATGCAAATCCCCGGCGAGCAGGATCTATGTGAAAATTACGGTATCAGCCGGACCGTGGTGCGTCAAGCATTACGGGAAATGGAACTTGAAGGTGTTATCACCCGGCGAAAAGGAAAAGGAACCTTTGTAGCTGAGCCAAAAATCAGCGAAGGATTAATTCAAAAACTGACCGGTTTTTACCAGGACATGATTGAAAAGGGTTTGAAACCTGTCACCCGAGTCTTACGCCAGGAAGTAAAACCAGTTACCGAAAAAGTGGCTCAATATTTGGAGGTGCCGCCAGGAACACAAATCATAGATATTCAGCGTTTACGATTTATCAATGATGAGCCGATCCAACTGGTAACCACTTATATACCTTACGATGTCTGCCCAAGCCTGGCATTAGTAGATCTGACAAACCGATCTCTATATGAATTTCTTGAAAAAGAATGCAATATTTTCATTGCGCGTGGTCGAAGATATATAGAAGCAGTGATCGCGAATGAAACTGAAGCGATGATTCTCGGAATCGAGCGTGGTGCCCCATTGCTCATGCTGGATAGTGTTAGTTATTCGCAGGATGGAAGACCGGTTGAATATTATCATGCACTGCATCGCGGAGATCGTTCAAGATTTGAAGTAGAGCTTTTAAGGTTATCTGAAGCTGAACCAGAATTAACCGCTCAAAATTCCTGAGTAGATGTTTATTAATAATCAGCCAGAATATTTCTTGGAGAATTAATGGTAAAAAACTACCTCATCGGGGTCGACCTTGGGACGAGTGGAACAAAGGCTGCTTTATATCGGATCGATGGAAAGCTGATCTCAGAGTTTAGTCAGGAAGTACCAATTTATTATCCCAACCCGGGCATTGTTGAACAGGAAAATAACGATTTTTATCAATCCGCAGCTATCACTGTTAAAAAGTGTATCGAAGATAGTGGTATCGATCCGCATGAGATTGCTGCAATTGCTTTCGATTCCCAAATGGCAGGTGTCGGTTCGGTCGATGAAGAGTTCAAACCAGCCACTCGATTTGATAGCTGGTTGGACATGCGCTGTAAGCCATATATTGAATGGATGAGTAAAGAAGCCGGCGAAAAAATCACCCGGCTTTCCGGATGCCCACCGACATGTGACCATGGTCCAAAGATGTTGTGGTGGAAGAATGAGCGACCGCAAGAATACAAGCGGGTCGTAAAATTCTTAATGCCATCAGCTTATGTTGCCGGGACTATGGCCGGCCTGAGGGGTGATGAGGCCTATATAGATTACACCTTCATTCACTTTTCTACTTTCTCAAATGCGCAGCAAGGGACATGGTCTCAGGAATTATGCGATATATTCCAGATGGATATTTCAAAATTACCTCGAATCGTTGAACCGTGGCATGTGATAGGAGAAGTAAAGGAAAAAGCTGCTGCTTTGTTTGGTCTGGCTCCAGGGACGATAATAGCTGCTGGAGCCGGGGATACTGCCTCAAATGCTCTCGGTGCAGGGATCAATCGTCCCGGAATGGTTTTTGATGTTGCCGGAACAGCCGCAGTTCTGGCAGGTTGTACTGATAAATTTGTAGCTGATACTAAAAATCAAGCTTTACTTACCATGCGTTCTGTCATCCCGGGTTTATGGAATCCATTGGCTTACATCGGTGGAGGCGGGATCGCACTGCGTTGGTTTAGAGACCAATTCTTTAACACATCCAGAGGGAATTCACTTAAAAGTAACAATAACCTTTATCGGCAGTTGATCCGTCAATCGGAAAAAATTGCTCCAGGGTCGGATGGTTTATTCTTTTCTCCACACCTTGGTGGAAGAATCTGTCCATCCAGTCCAGCTATGCGGGGTGGATGGTTGGGTTTTTCCTGGGGGCATACCCAGGCGCATTTCAGTAAAGCTATTCTTGAAAGCATAGCTTTTGAGTATGCTTACTATCTCCAAATCCTGAAGGATCTGCTTCCGGAACTAAGGTTAGTTGAAGCCCGCGCAGTCGGAGGTGGTGCAAGAAGCACCACATGGAATCAGATCAAAGCAAATGTATTAAATATTCCATATCAAAGACTAAGAAAAAATGAATTTGGCACATGGGGTGCGGCAATGATCGCTGGTAAAGCAGCAGGATTGATCCACGACCTGGCTGAGTTTTCTGAAAAATCTGCAGCAGCTAAAGGGAAACCCATCCTTCCCGATCCGGATATTCATAAGTTGTACCAGCCTCTTATTCAACGTTATATCGAAATGGAAAAGCAACTTGAACATTATTACTCAAGTTAGTGATCGTAAATTATAGTTATTACTGGTTCGTATCTTATCAAGGAGTAAATTGTGAAGAGTCAAATCAAAATATGTATGATCGGTGCCGGCCGGGTTGGAAAAAATCATTCCCGCGCAATAACACGCCATGTTCCAAGTGGAAAAATTGTAGGATTAGTTGATCCGGTCGTACCCGTCCGAAATGAAACGGCGAAAGAATTTGGAATCGAAAGTGAGTTTGATACCCTGGAACAGGCGATTGAGAAAATTGATTTCGACGCCGTGATTATTACAACACCAACACCGACCCATCTTCCATTGACAGCCCTTGCTGCAGAAAATGGTAAGCATGTTTTCCTGGAAAAACCAATGGCACTCAATATTGATGAATGCGATGAAATAATTCGCATCACCACAAAGCATGGGATTTTGCTTCAACTTGGATTTATGCGAAGATTTGATCCTGAATTTGTGGCGGCTGCAGCAAGGATCGAAGCCGGAGAAATTGGACAGCCCATGATGGTCAAATCATTAACCCACGGACCAGGTTTGCCTCCACCCTGGGCACGGGATCTGAAGACATCCAATGGAATGCTGGCCGAAGTGAATAGCCACGATTGGGATTCCACACGTTGGTTAATGGGATCCAATTACGAACGAGTGTATACCGAAGTGGCAAATTTCAAAGGAGCAGCCAATAACATCGATACACCGAACTTTTACGATAATGTCCTCGTAAATATTAAATTCGAAAGCGGCGGCTTGGGTATGATCTCAGGTGTGTGCCCGTGTGGTTATGGATATGATGCGCGGGTGGAGATCATTGGTGATAAAGGTATTATGCAAATTGGCGAGCTGCAGGGGCAGGCAGTCGTTGTATGTACCAATCGTGATCAGGGATTGATCACCCCGATTTTCCGTACCTGGCCGGAACGATTTATCTGGGGTTACATCTACGAAATGGAACACTTCATATCCTGTATCCAGACCGACACTAAACCAAAAGCTGGTGGGGAAGAAGGACGTTGGGCTGTGGCAGGGGTACTTGCTGGTACCCGGTCTTTTCTGGAACAACGGCCGGTGTACCTGAAGGAAATATTGGGAAGTTGAGAATGGCTTCTGGAGGAATTATGTTAGCTGCTGTCTATCACGGACCCAATGATATTCGGGTTGAAAATGTTCAAAAACCTGAGATCAATAAAGATGAGCTATTGATAAAAGTGTTGAGCGCCAGTATCTGTGGAACTGACTTGAGAATTTTTCACGGAAATCACCGTCTATATCCTCCCGGAACCATTCGAATTCCCGGGCATGAAGTTGTAGGAGATATAGTTGCTGTAGGTATTGAGGTAACCGGCTATGCTATTGGTCAACGTGTTTTTATTGCACCCAATATGGGTTGTGGGCATTGTAAGCAGTGCATCACCGGAAATAATAACCTGTGTGCAAATTACCAGGCACTGGGTGTGACAATGGATGGCGGTTTTGCGGAATATATGAAAGTACCGGCAAATTCCATCCGGCAAGGAAATATCATCGAAGTGAAGTAAGGATGTTGATCCTGCAGTTGCAGCCTTGATGGAACCATTTGCTTGTGTACTCCGTGGTCAAAATGCAGTGCATATCAAACCTGGAGAAATCGTATTAGTGATCGGTGCTGGACCAATTGGGGTTATGCACACAAAACTGGCGAAGGTACGCGGCGCAGGCAAGGTGATCGTCAGCGAACCCATTTCCACCCGGGCAGAACAAGTTCGAAAAATGGGTGCTGATCTGGTGATTAATCCAGTCGAACAGAATCTGCGAAAAGTTATTGACGAAGTCACTAATGGCCAGGGAGCGGACGTGATCATCGTTGCCGCCCCAGTCCATGCAGCTCAAGAATCAGCACTGGACTTGGCAGCAATAGGGGGAAGGATCAACTTTTTTGGCGGCCTTCCCAAGGACCGGCCATCAATAAATTTTGATTCAAACCTGGTTCATTACAAAGAATTGGTAATCACCGCAACAACTGCCTGCAGCACGGCTGATTGCTGGCAAGCTGCTGCTATCGTTAATGCTGGTTTGATCGACTTAACAGAACTGGTCAGCCAAAGATTTCCTTTAAAGGAAGCAGTTCAGGCATTTGCAGCAGCGGAAGACCGTAAGGAATTGAAGATCGTACTTACTCCATAAATATTATGTCAATCACTAATCCGATTACTCAACCTCATCTGGTAAATACCGTTCTTGGACCGCTCTCGCATCTTGTGTTTGGGATAACCGACGCACATAATCACGTTTGGATTGATCCAATTGATGGCGCTGCAAAAGGTAGTCCGGTTCTGAATGATCAGGAAATGATCACCCGGGAATTAGGTGAATATATTAAAGCGGGTGGGAAGACGATTTTGGATTGTCAACCCGGAGGATGCGGGCGAGATGCAAATCTGTTAATGGATTTATCCATAACCAGTGGAGTAAATCATCATCGCATGTACCGGTTTCCACCGCCGCAAGTATTATCCTCAAAACAATTCTTGTTGGAAGTGGTCGGAACAAAAATGGACAGACTACCTGATCAGTGAATTGGAAGAAGGAGTCGTAGAGTCGAAACAAAACCAGAAAACGATAAAAGCTGGCTTTATAAAAATTGCCATGGAATCTGTATGGGAAGAAACACCTCAATCAGCTCTTAATGGTGCAGTAAACGCAGCAAGAGAAACAGGCGCAGCGGTTGAGATCCATACAGAGAAAGGTATTTTAGCTGAAAATATCGTTGAACACTTCCTTGATAAAGGTGTGAATTCTTCTCAGATCGTATTATGTCACATGGATAAGCGCATGGATATCGGATTACATACCGAATTGGCCAAGGCCGGGATTCTCCTGGAGTATGATACATTTTTCCGGACAAAATATTCCCCGGAAGAGAATGTTTGGAAACTGATAGACACCATGGTGAACTCAGGATTATCTTACAGGGTGGCTTTGGCGACTGATATGGCTGAAGCAGAGTACTATCATAATCTGGGTGGTGGACCAGGTTTGGCCAGCTTGCCCGGAATTATTCGGGAACGATTAACCCGAATGCATGTACCAGAAAATAATATCCAGCAAATGTTGGGCGAGAATATCGCTCGTCGTCTTGCCGGGTTAAATTAATTTTTCACGGAGATTATTGATGATCGATTTACCATTTTCTTTTTCTTTACCCTCCCCCGATGTGATCCCCTCCCGGGTGGATAACCATATCATTCGAACCTTATCAGCATTGAAAGGGCAGTTTTTGGATCAGGCTACTTACAATCAAATGTTGGCTGAAGAAGATCGATTGATCTATGAAGTTTATGAAATTAAACGCCCGGAAGTGGAGGGTGAAATGCTGATGGGTATTTCAATTGTCCATCCAGGAAAGGTCGGAAATGAATTCTTTATGACAAAAGGTCATTTCCACTCAGTTCTCGAGACATCTGAAATATATTATTGCCTGCGTGGTGAGGGTTTTATGGTGATGGAAACCCCGGAAGGAAACACCTCAGTGGAAGCACTATCTCCCGGAAAAGTGCTCTATGTTCCACCCCGATGGGCTCACCGCTCAGTTTGCACTTCTCGATTGGAAGATCTGGTCACTTTCTTTGCATATCCAGCCAACGCCGGACATGATTATGGCACCATTGAACGGTCAGGTTTTAGAAAGTTGGTTGTAGATGGTGACCAATGGTCCAGAAATTATTGATAATCCACGCGTTCAACAATGAGGAGTTATGGATCTTAAAGAATGCCGCTTACTGGTTACCCCTACTTCTTATGGTAAGAACGATTCCCGTTTAAAAACAGAATTGGAAGCCCTTGTTGGTGAGGTTATTTACAATCCAACCGGAAAACCGCTTTCATCGGCAGAAGTTGCTAAACTGCTCCCTGGAATTGATGGATACATTGCCGGGTTGGATTGCATTGATGCGAGATGCACTGCAAACTGCTGACCGCCTTAAAGTGATTTCACGTTATGGGGTTGGTTTTGACAATGTGGATTTATCTGCTGCCCGGGAAAAAGGGATTATTGTCACCAACACACCCGGAGCAAATTCTGTTTCTGTTGCGGAACTGGCTCTTGGACTGATGCTGGCATTAGCACGTCAAATTCCTGAAGCTGTCGAAGCTGTGCATCAAGGCAAGTGGCCTCGTTATTCGGGTGTAAGCCTTGAAGGAAAAACGATTGGTATTTTAGGTCTTGGAGCAATTGGGAAACAACTTGCAAGGCGGCTTTCTGGTTTTGACTGCAAAATATTAGCTTTCGATCCTTTTGTGGATACTGTTTTTGCCAAAGAGAATTCAATTGAGCTTGGAACCATGGATCAAGTTATTGAACGGGCAGATTTTATCAGTCTTCACCTTCCCCTACTGCCAGAGACCCGTGGAATTGTAAACGATACTTTTTTGGGCAAAATGAAAAAAGGTGCGTTCCTGATCAACACATCGCGCGGAGAAGTAATTGATGAAGCTGCATTATTAAAGGCACTTCAAAGCGGTCATCTCAAAGGTGCCGGGTTGGACGCTTTTAGTATTGAACCACCAGATCCAAAGAATCCACTTTTATCATTGCCACAGGTAATTTCCACTCCCCACCTGGGTGCCCAGACTGATGGCGCTACCAGCAACATGGGTTGGTTTGCAATGAAAGATTGCCTGGCAGTGTTAAGAAATGAAGAACCGGTATATAGAATAACTTAGGACCATATCATTTAATTACTTATTGGAGAAAACATGGATAAGAAGGTAGTTTTAGAAAAAGTGAAAGAATTGGGTGTCCTGGCTGTAATTCGTGGACCTTCACCAGAGTTAACCATAAAAATGGTGGAAGCTTTGATCGCCGGTGGAGTATTGGGGATCGAGATCACCTATAGCACTCCTAATGCTGAAGAAGTTGTCCAGGCATTATCCAAGAAATTTGGAAGCAGTATTATCCTCGGAATGGGAACCCTTACCAAACCGGAACAAGCAATTTCTGCGAAAGCAGCAGGTGCATGTTTCCTTGTCAGCCCGGTTTGTGAACCAAACCTGGTGAAAGGGATGGTTGATAGCGGATTATTGACCATGGCCGGCGCACTAACTCCTACCGAAGTATTTCAGGCATACAACATGGGTGTGGATGTTATCAAGATCTTCCCCGGTTCCCTGGGTGGACCAGCTTATATTAAAGCACTCAAAGGACCATTCCCGTATATTCCAATGATGCCAACCGGTGGAGTAAGCGCTGGAAATGTGGCAGAATGGTTTGCCACCGGTGTTGTAGCTGTAGGTGCGGGTAGTGAACTATGTCCGCCGCAACTGGCAAAGGAAGGAAAGTTTGATGAAATATCAAAACGAGCTTCCGATTTCGTCCAGGTCGTTAAATCAGCCAGAAATTCGTAACTCAATAAATGGAGCGACTGTATGAATAAAGAAAATTATCCAATTGTAAAAAAGACAGTTCCCACTTTTTATTTTATTGGTGTTACCACGGGTAAATCTTCCATCATGAAGGTATTTCCATTATGGATGAAGGTGCTGGGCAGGGAAGAAGTCATCATGGAAGGTGTGGATTGTAAAATCCATGGTGACCCGGAGGAATATCGCAAAGCGGTGGCACAGATCAAATATGACCCGCTTTCCCTTGGTGCCCTCGTAACTACACATAAAATTGACCTTCTCACCGCAGCGCGAGACATGTTTGATTATCTTGATCCATATGCCATGATCACCGATGAAGTATCAAGCATCTCCAAATTGGAAGGACGATTGGAAGGACATGCGAAAGACCCGCTGACTTCCGGTGCCAGTCTGGATGCGATCATCGAAAAAGGTTATTTCGCAAAAACAAAAGGGGATGTGCTATGTTTTGGGGCAGGAGGATCTGCCATAGCTACTCTGTTACATCTCATCAATAAAAAAGATAAGGGTGATCGTCCACGCAAATTCACATTTGTAAACCGCTCTCAAGGCCGGCTGGACCATGCCAAAGAGATGGTGGGTGGATTAAATACGGATATCGAAATTGAATACATATGCAATTCAGACCCGGCTATCAACGATAAGATCATGGAAAAATTTGCACCTGGAAGCATTATTATCAATGCGACCGGTATGGGCAAAGATACCCCGGGATCGCCGATAACATGGGAGGGTAAATTCCCCATGAATAGTATCGCATGGGAATTCAACTACCGTGGCGAACTGGATTTCCTGCATCAATCACTGGCACAGGTCGAAAGCCGAAATGTTAAAGTGGAAGACGGCTGGCTTTACTTTGTGCACGGATGGACTCAGGTAGTCGCCCAGGTTCTTCATTTTGATCTTACTCCCGCTTTATTTGACAAACTGAATGAAGCTGCTTCAACAGTCAGAGGTAAGTAAAGATCGACAAACTCAAGAGGTAGTAGTGAGCGAAAAGATAGATCTAGCAAAAAAGTATCACGAAAATGGATATGGTTGCGCACAAGCCGTGTTAGCTGCTTTTTCAAAGGATTATGGATTAAGTGAAGAAGCTGCGTTAAGAATTTCAACTGGTTTTGGCTCTGGTATGGGAAGAATGTGTGAAGTATGCGGAGCGCTTACTGGAGCATTTATGGTTATTGGTCTTAAGCATGGCAAAGTGATTACAGACGGATCAAAATATGGGTCAAATACCGAGACAACGTATCGACTGGTAGCTGAACTCTCCAAGAAATTTGAGAATAAACATGGATCAATCTATTGTCGTGATCTTATTGGTCATGATCTCAGTAATCCAGAAGAACGAGCGAAAGTAGTTCAAATGGGATTATTTAAATCAGTTTGCGGAAATTGTATTCTCGATTCTGTAGAGCTTCTTGAATCGATTCTTTAAAATTATTAGTCATTTCAAATAGCTTTCTACGAAGGTAAAAATGTAATGATCCTTACAACATTAGACGTAGCAAAGATGATCGACCTCTCCTGTGTACGAACCATTTCAAGCAAGATGGATATCGAAGCGATGGCAGCAGCTGCACAAAAATATAATTTTGGTCAAGTTTCGGTCACGCAGTGTTACATTCCATACACAAAACAATTATTAATGAACGATCCACAAATTCACGTTGTTGGTAATGTCAGTTTTCCTTCAGGATCCGATTCGACAAGTCTAAAAGTATTCCAGGCAAAAGAGATGATCGCAGCAGGTTGTGATGAGATCGATGTGGTCATGAATATCGGAATGCTAAAGTCAGGAGATCTGGTCGAAGTGGAATCAGATCTGCGAGCTGTGATCGATACCATTCGTCCGTTACCGGTGAAAGTGATCATCGAAATCATGTATCTCACTCCAGACGAGGTAAAACAGGCATGCGAAATTTGCTTGAGAACCGGAGCAGCATTTGTAAAAACAGGTACCGGTTGGGCAGATCGTGGAACCACCGTTGAAGATGTTCGCCTGGTCAAGTCATTTGTTGGTGAGAGAATGCAGATCAAAGCATCTGGAGGAATTCGCAACCTGGATCTACTGGTAAAAATGTATCAAGCAGGAGCAAGACGTTTCGGTGTAAATCTGAATAGCGGCATCAAAATCGTTGAAGAGTGCCTCGCACTCGGATCCGGTGTTGAAATATAGCAAGCAGAAAATGGATGAATAATGGATAAAAAAATCATCTCTTTTGATCTTGGAACCGGCGGCAATAAGGCTTCCCTTTATGATGTAGAGGGGAACTGCCTGGAAAGTACATTCGTTCCCTATACAACTCAGTATCCCGAGGTCGGGTGGCACGAACAACGCCCTGGAGATTGGTGGAATGCGATTATTGAAAGCACCCGCAAATTAATCAAATCCAGTGGGGTGAATGTAAAGGATATCATCTGCCTTGGCATATCCGGCCATAGCCTTGGAGCTGTTCCTATCGATAAAAACGGCAACCTGTTGAGGGAAGAAACCCCCATCTGGTCTGATATTCGCGCACAAAAGGAGGTGGAAGACTTTTTTAAGAAAGTGGACCCGGACCACTGGTATTTAACCACTGGAAACGGGTTCCCTGCTGCCTGTTACACGATCTTCAAGGTGATGTGGTACAAAAATCATGAACCGGAAATGTGGAAAAAAGTTGACAAGATCCTTGGGACAAAAGACTTATATCAATTACAAACTGACCGGCAAAATATTGACTGATTACTCTTATGCCTCCGGTTCAGGGATTTACGATCTCAAGGGTTGGAAATATGATGAAACGTTTATTGCTGCCAGCGGGATTCCGGCAGATGTGTGGCCAAATATTGTTCCATCAACCCAGATTCTGGGGGAAATTCTCCCAGAAGTCGCAAAATTACTGGGCTTAAGCAATGATGTGCAAGTGGTATGTGGCGGTGTGGATAACTCTTGCATGGCATTGGGGGCAAAAAATATCCGCAGCGGGAGAGTCTACACATCATTGGGCTCATCTGCCTGGATAGCTGTTTCATCTGAACAGCCAGTCCTCGATAAGCAGTATAAACCTTTCGTATTTGCACATGTAATTCCCAACATGTTCACGTCTGCAGTCAGCATCTTTTCCGCGGGCACATCATTCACCTGGGTGAAAGACAATCTATGCAATGAGCTGATTGAGGAAGCAGAGAATGACAAAAAAGACGTTTATATGCTGATGAACCGTGAAGCTGAGAAAGCTCCGGTGGGTTCGAACAAATTGATGTTCAACCCCAGCCTGGCAGGTGGAACCTCCCAGGACGACAGCGTGCATATCCGCGGGGCTTATATCGGATTGGATCTGAAGCATGGAAAACCAGAACTCATTCGCGCTGCAATGGAAGGTATAGCCATGAATCTTCGTCTCCGGCTTGATCTGCTGCGAAAATACACACGGTTGGATGACGAAATTCTTTTCGTGGGTGGAGGAGCAAAAAGCCGGTTCTACCTTGGCATATTTGCAGATGTTTTTAACAATAACATTATTAAGACCAATATTGATCAGGATGCTGGAGCGCTTGGAGCGGCTGCGATCGCTGCAGTTGGATGTGGATTATGGGAGAATTTTGACAGGATCGATCAGATCCATAAGGTAGTCGAAAAGGTACAGCCGAATAAAGTGAACAATCAAAAATATGAAAAGTTGCTGCCGGTCTTCGAACTCGCTGCCGGATATCAGGCAAAGATCAGCGATTCACTCCGGGAAATTGAACTATAGGATTGAAATATTGCCAATTATGTAAATAGTTATTTTAGATGTTCGTACCTGTCCGGGTTCTTAAATTAAATCTTACGAAAGGGAAAAACAAATGAAAATAGGATTATTCACCGCCACATTTTTGGATATGCAATTGGAAGAAGTATTCAAGCTTGCGTCAGGGTTGGGGTATCAGGCTGTTGAGATGCCAGCATTTGCTAACAATCCACACCTGGATATAGAAGAGGTTGTCAAAACAAATAAGGCAGCCGAACTCAAAAAACTGGTTAAGTCTTATGGATTGATCATCTCTGCCCTGGCCAATCACCCCGAAGGCCAGATCGTTTTAGGCCCGTACGGAAAAGATACAGATGGCATTTTCAAGGGAACGAAGGAAGAGAAGATCAAATTTGGCACCGAAAGAATGATCAAAACTGCCCAGGCGGCCAACGCACTGGAAGTACCCGTTGTGACCGGTTTTATTGGGTGCGAGAACTTTGGGCGGTTCTTCCCCTGGCCATACTCCAAGGGCTGGTCCGATATGGAGCAGGAATTCGTCGAACGCTGGAGTAAGATTCTGGATAAATTTGGGGAGTACGGCGTCAAGTTTGCGCATGAACCACACCCCAATGAGCTTGTTTATAATGTTGAAACAGCTGTGACGGGCTGTAGAACTGATGGGCGGCCGTAAGGAGTTTGGCTTCAATTTTGATCCAGCCAACTTGATTTATCTTGGAATTGATGTTGAAAACTTTATCGACACACTGCGCGACCGCATTTACCATGTTCACGCAAAAGACGGTGAAGTCGTTGCACATAATGTTAAACGCTCGGGGGTGATCCCTCAGGGTGATTGGCAGCGGCTTGGACGTGGTTTCCGCTTCCGAATCCCGGGCTGGGGTTCAGTACCCTGGAAAAAGGTGATCACTGAGCTATCTCTGATTGGTTATGACTATGTAATGAGCTATGAGCATGAAGATGTGACCATGAGCCGTCATGACGGCATTACTAAAACCATTGCCTATTTGAAACCTTTACTAATTGAAAAACCATACGAAGGCCGGAACGACGTTTTATTTAACTAATTCGAGAGGAGATATCTAAATGGCTACAATGAAAGCTGCTGTTTTTGAGAAACCGGGTGTAATTGTTGTAAAGAGTGTTCCCATTCCAGTTATTAATGAAGATGAAGTGCTGATCAGGATCAAATTTACCGGTATTTGTGGAACTGACTGGAGCATCTATAATGGCTGGTACTCATCTGATAAACTCCCCATGATACCGGGGCATGAATTCTCTGGAACGATCGAGAAGGTAGGGGGTAAGGCAATGGGTTTGAAAGCTGGTGATCGAGTTACTGCCGACATCAATATTAACTGCGGCACATGTTATTACTGCCGGCATGGTGAACCATTATTATGCGATCATTTCAGCCAGTTGGGCATCCACATGGACGGCACTTTTGCTGAATATGTGAAAGCTCCATGGAAACAGGTGCATAAACTACCCGACAATTTAAGTTTCGAATCTGGCGCTTTTGTGGAACCCGTTTCATGCACCATCCATGCTGCCAAGGCATTAAACGCGAAGCTGGGCAGCAGCCTGGTGGTTATTGGCTGTGGATTGGGTGTACTGCATGCCCGTATGGGTGTCTTGCGCGCCTGTACTCCGGTGATTGTGATTGGTGATAACGAAAAACGATTGAAAGCCGCAAAAGAGATGGGTGCAGACTATATCATTGATATTCATAAAGTGGCTGACCCTGTTGCAGAAGTGATGAAGATCACAGACGGCCGCGGAGTGGATTATGCAATCGAGGCTGTTGGTAAAGTATCCACATATGAACAGGCATTCAAGATGCTGCGACGCGGTGGCGTACTTTCCGCCTTTGGTATCACCGGTGAAACAGATACCATGCAGATCCGCCCATTTGAATTCGTGCTTGGAGAAAAGAAGATCACCGGATCCTGTGCAGGTGTCGGTCAGGATGTACCTGATGCGATCACCCTCTTAGCGAGCGGCCGCATCAAGCCGGAACCGCTGTTCTCGATGAAGGTACCGCTGGAAGACCTGGATTGGGCACTTCATGAACTCCGAAGAGATCCGGATTTATTCAAGATCTTCGTTTCACCTGATATCACAAAACGAGAAATCCTATAAAAAATCCCTGGCAGGCTGATTATTTAAGTTAATCAGCCTGCCTATTTTGGAGTGCCTATTTTGAAAATAAAGAATATTGAACATTTTTCCATAAATTCCAATGATTTTGAAAAGTCAAAGGATTTCTACAGTCGTATCCTGGGTTTCAAACAATTGGAGTCTGTAGACTGTGGTGAATTTTTTATTCATTACTTCAGCATACCGGGTGGATCGCGGCTGGAATTATTTGACTATAAAGGCAAGTCAGCAAATATTCCCCGTGAGGAAAGCGATGCAGGTCTACGACACCTGGCGTTTCAAGTGGAAGATGTCGCCTCGCATGAAAAGGAATTACGTGCGCAAGGGGTTGAAATTACCTTACCCACTTGTGACCTTCCAAACCTTGGCGTGCGCGTGTTATTGTTCAAAGACCCTAACGGTGTAATTCTTGAATTTTGTGAAAAACTATAATGGTAAATCAGATCAGGAGGCATTAAATGGCAATGGATGCAGAAAAAGCAAAGGAATACAAAAATACTCTCCTTTCACCCATCAAGATAGGGAATAAAGTAAGCCCGAACCGTTTCGTCATTCAACCGATGGAATGTACAGATGCTGACCCGGAAGGCAACCCGACAGACCTTACCTATAAACGATATGAGAACCTCTTCAAAGGGGAAGCGGGTGTGGTTGTCCTGGAAGCGATCTCGATCAGCCAGCGCAGCCGGGGTCGGATTGACCAGCTAATGATCATGAAAAAGAATCTCGAGCCATTAACCAGGTTCGTGAAACATCTCAAAGAGATCAACCCGAAAACGATTTTCCTTTTCCAGCTCACGCATTCGGGTGAATTAAGTAATCCGGAATTCTCGCAACGTGTTTCCGTGAAACCTCTGCCAACCTATAAGTCAGATATTTTGACCGAAGAAGAACTGGATAAGATCTTTGATGATTTTGTCCTGGCCGCCCAGCTCACCCATGATGCCGGAGCGGATGGCGTTGACATGAAATTATGCCACGGCTACCTGGGTTCACAGATCCTGCGCCCATACAACGACCGTAAGTGGAAATATGGCGGACCATGGGAAAAGCGGCGCCAGTTCGCTTTTGATCTATATGAACGTATGCAAAAGGCCGTTAATGATAAGAATTTCCTGATCGGTTCAAAAGTATCTGTCTGGGAAGGATTCCCCGGTGGATTCGGTACAACAGGACCGGATTCTCCTGTCTTTGACCCGACCGAACCGATCGACCTGATCAAAGGTTTGGAAGAACGCGGTGCTCAATACTTCATCCAATCCGCAGGCAGCCCTTCCATCACGATCAGCTTGACCCAGGCGGATAAAAACGCTCAATACTGGGCATACCTGCACCAGTATTATGCCAAATTAATGCGCGATAATCTTAAAAAGGAGACCGTCGTGATCGGCTCCAATTATTCTGTGTTCCGTGATGGCAAGAACAAATTATGCGCAGTAAACCCGGAAGACAGCAACCTGTTTGCTTATGGCGCTACTAATATTCAGAAAGACTACGTGGATATGATCGCTCTTGGACGGCAATCCTTCGCCGACCCGCTGCTGCCACTTAAGTACCGTGAAGGCCGGGAGAAGGAGATCAACTGGTGTTCGGTTTGCGATAACTGCCTGGAATTACTTATCCAGCAAAGACCGATCGGGTGCTGTACCTATAACAAGTTTTACACCGACATTCTCGTTCAAACCCGTAAGGAAAAAGGTAGACTTAAGGTAGCCCATACATAATGGCAAAAGTCTGCCTTTAAGAAATTGAACACCCGGGTTCTCAGATATTTCAGGGAACCCGGGTGTTTTGTCATCGAGTGATTGATGTAACTTTAATTTAGTGACAGGGGGAAATTGCACACGATCAATATTATTGCTATAATATATTCATGAATATGAATATATCGTCTGACATAATGAACCTGGCTGATGCTATAAGATTGATCGGTCAACCTGTCCGAATACAGATCTTATTAATTTTGGCAAAAGATTCAGCCTGTGTGTGTCACATTGAAGCGGTCACAGGAATTCGTCAGGCAGCCATATCCCAACAACTAACTATATTAAGGAAGGCTGGACTGGTCCAGGCTGCGAGGGAAGGGCGGAATATCTTCTATTCACTTACCCACCCGGACATAATTCAGAGCATTAACAAGGTTGCCAGTGTTTTAAAAATTTCACAGGAGAGCCTGGCAGTATTTTCCAATAAACCCATTCCCAATTGCCCATGCCCCAGATGCAATCCGGATATGGATCCAGATTTAACCTGTAAGAAGATCCATTAGCTTAGTCAGACTATCGATAAAATCGTTATTAATCTTTCAATCTTGGAACAGGAGTAGAAACATGGAAAATAAAAGTGTTACCAGACGGCTATCTTTTTTAGATCGATTTTTAACTTTGTGGATATTCCTGGCCATGGCCATTGGTGTCGGTCTGGGATACCTTCTGCCAGGTGTAGAAGGATTCATTAATAAATTTGCTGTTGGCACCACCAACATTCCAATCGCGATCGGTCTGATCTTGATGATGTACCCGCCGCTTGCGAAAGTCCATTACGATGAGCTGGGGGATGTCTTCCGGAACTGGAAAGTGTTGGGTTTATCACTATTCCAGAATTGGATCGTTGGCCCAATCCTCATGTTTATCCTGGCAATCATTTTCTTACGGGGTTATCCGCATTATATGGTCGGATTGATCATGATCGGACTGGCTCGCTGTATCGCCATGGTGATCGTGTGGAATGAACTGGCAAAGGGTGATACGGAATATGCAGCCGGGTTGGTGGCATTCAACAGTATCTTCCAGGTCCTTTTCTACAGCGTGTATGCATATGTGTTCATCACCATCCTGCCGACCTGGTTTGGGCTGCAGGGCAGCTTGGTGGCAATCACCATTGGAGAAATCGCCAAAAGCGTCTTCATCTATCTTGGTATTCCCTTCATTGCCGGATTTATTACCAATCTCATCCTCACCCGAACAATGGGGAAGGACTGGTACTACAAAAAGTTCATTCCAAAGATCAGTCCGATCACGTTAATCGCTCTGCTATTTACTATCGTGGTCATGTTCAGTTTGAAAGGCAATCTGATCGTAACCATACCGCTGGATGTTGTGCGCATAGCCATTCCATTATTGATCTACTTTGTCTTCATGTTCCTGATCAGTTTTATGATGGGCAAAGCCATCGGGGCAGATTATAAGAAAAGTACAACTCTTTCATTTACTGCTGCCAGCAATAACTTTGAACTGGCAATCGCTGTTGCAGTGGCAGTATTCGGTATCAATTCAGGCGAAGCTTTCACTGCGGTGATTGGTCCACTGGTTGAGGTGCCTGTGATGATCGGTTTGGTTAATGTAGCTTTCTGGCTGCAAAAGCGGGTTTATAAAAATCAAATCACTCCAGGAATCCCAAAACCGGATATTTGTTAGTGATATAAAATGGGCTGCCGGACTAAACCGGCAGCTCATTACTTTTACTGTTACTTGACCAAATTAAATGTTATTGCGATAGCATCTGAGTATATATACCTATGGTTCTACCGGATAAAAACCTGCTGCAATTGTCTCATTTTACCTTCATTGCAGCCAGGTAAGAGAAAATATGATCAGGGATCCATCATCCAACACAACCGAAAAACTGGCAAAGGTTTATATCGAACCAACCAATGCCTGCAACCTGGAGTGCAGGACATGTATGCGGAATGTGTGGGACGAAAAACCCGGCTATATGGATTTACGCGTATATTCAAAAATTATTTTGGATTTGGATCGATTTGATCCAAAACCAATGATATTCTTCGGGGGATATGGGGAACCATTATCGCATCCAAATATCCTGGATATGATCGAAATGGCAAAGAAATCAGGGATTTACGGTTGAACTGATCACCAATGGCACCTTATTAAACCCAGCAGTCTCTGCTAAATTGGTGAGTTTTTCCGTGGATAGGATCTGGGTTTCTTTGGATGGTTCGACGCGGGAAAGTTATGCAGACGTACGTCTGGGTGACGAGCTGCCTCAGGTGATAGCAAACCTGGAGGAGTTGTTGCGATTAAGGACGATTTCATTGCCAGAACTTCCAAAACTTGGTATCGCTTTTGTGGCGATGAAAAGAAATATTTCTGATCTTCCTGCGGTCGATCCAACTGGGTAAACGGCTTGGGAGCAGATATATTTTCCATCAGTAATGTTTTAGCCCATACAAAAGAATTGCAGCAGGAAGTCCTTTATCAAAAATCACTTATACTTTATGGATGATACTCCGTCACAATGGATTCCCAAGATTCAACTTCCACGTATGGATCTTAATGACCATACCCAGATTCCTTTACTTAAAAGTACTGAAGAGTCAGAAACAATTTTGGACTGGCAAGAAAAGAAATTTCCACAGGATCCAATTCCTGCCCGTTTATAGAAAGTAATAGTACATCGATCCGTTGGGATGGGGCAGTCAGTCCTTGCCTGCCTTTACTGCATAACCACGAAAGCTATTTGGACGATACCTTAAGAAAATCACATTCTTTTTCCGTTGGCAATATCCAGGAGAATAGTCTAAATGAAATTTGGAAAGGTCAAAACTATAAGGAGTTGAGGGAGCGCTTAAGGTCTTTTGATTTTTCCCCATGTACATATTGCAATAGTTGTGAGATGGCGGAAGCCAATCTTGAAGACTGTTTCGGAAACGTTCAACCTGCATGCGGTGGATGTTTATGGGCGCAGGGGTTCATTCAATGCCCGTGAAGTGTAATCATCAAATCAACAAAATTGTTCTCCCGATAATATCCAATCAGTTTTGTTATACACTCTAGTTTATTCCAAAAAATCCATAACATACAGGGTTTTGGAATCTTTTGAGATTACTTATTTTTACTTTCCCCGGTAATCCTTGGTGAATGCTCAAATATTTCCTATAAAAATAAATCAGAATATACCAAAAAGGTTAAATAATCAAATTAAATAAATACCCGGTAATGATGATTGCGATAGCAACAGTACCAATAAATACTGCTATCAATTGTGGTTTGAGCACCCTTCGCAAGATGATCGTCTCAGGCAGGCTTAGTCCAACTACAGACATCATGAATGCTAATACTGTGCCCAGGGAAGCTCCTTTTTCCATCAATGCACTGACAATGGGGATGACTCCTGCAGCGTTGGAATATAGGGGGATACCCAGTAATACTGCTGCGGGAACTGACCACCAGGCTTGTTTACCCATTATCCCTACCAGGGCTGATTCGGGGACATAACCATGAATTCCGGCTCCAACCGCAATGCCAACCACCACATACAACCAAACTTTACCCACAATTTCCTTTCACCGACTCCCAGGCGCGATGAAGTCGATCAGACCAGGTTAATTTCTCTCCTTCGATCATTCCAGTAGACTGCATCTTCCATACAAAATCCTCTACATAACGTTCAAGTTTGAGCCGTCCGATCACCATGCCAGCGAGAATAGCGATGATCAAGCCAGAGGCAATATATAAGGCTGCGACTTTCCATCCGAACAGCCCAAAAAGCAGGATGATCGCTACTTCATTAATAGTAGGTGCAGCGATCAGGAAGGAAAAGGTTACTCCAAGCGGGATGCCGCTTTCAACAAAACCTATAAACAATGGTACAGCTGAACATGAGCAGAACGGAGTCACGATGCCAAGCAGAGCAGCTAAAACATTTCCAATTCCCTCGCGTTTCCCTCCCAATAATGCACGGGTTCGTTCAGGGCTGAAGAAAGTCCGCAGGATCGAGATCAGGAAGATCATTCCTGACAGCAGCAGAAGGATTTTTGGGACATCATATAGAAAGAAAGCGATCGATTCACCCAGATGAGATCCGGTTTCTAAACTGAAGTAAAGAATACGTGATCCAATTGGCCAGGGGTTGAATGAGATTGTATAACACGAACCACACGGCAATAATTAACCCCAATAATCCAAACATTCGTAAATTGTGGTTTTTGGGAGGGGAGTGGAAGAGATTGATTCATTTCAAATTCCTATCATATTCAAAATATTGAATAACATTAGAATAAAAAATAAGTGGATAAGATTGATATCCACTTTAAAGACTTTTATGTAGTCAGCCAGTCTGAAATTTCTTTTTCGCTTGGAATTCT
This sequence comes from uncultured Chloroflexia bacterium, assembly GCA_963757065.1. Lineage (GTDB taxonomy): Bacteria > Chloroflexota > Anaerolineae > Anaerolineales > Anaerolineaceae > PNON01. Next base: position 851,106 of record CAVWQC010000007.1, read on the forward strand.
GCCAGCGGAAACTAATTTTTCATTAATGACGAGACCTGGAGTTGATAGGATCGGGTATTTCATGATCTCTGCATAATCAGTCACTTTTTCGATTTCAGCATCCAAGGCAAGAGTTTCAACAACTTTCCTGGTTGTAGCTTCGAGACGTTTGCAATTTGCACAACCTGAACCAAGCACTTTAATATTGACCATATTATCCTCCACCATGTAGATTATTTATTGCAGGGTTACAATGCGGACAGTTGCATTTAACCTTGGTGTTAATCGTTTCATCGATAACTATACCCGTCAACCTGGTAGCAGCATCCAGGAGATCGTAAATTTGGGGAGTAATTACCCGATAGAAAATGTTCCATCCATCCCTTCGATCAACAATGATGCCTGCTTCACGCAATACTGCCAGTTGTTGGGAAATAAAAGCCTGCCTTAATCCCAGATAAGCTTCCATATGGCAAACGCAATGTTCGCCATCCCGCAAAATATTAATAATGGAAATTCTGGCTGGATGGGCAAGAACCTTGAAAAACTGCGTTTGAATTTCCAGAGTGGTCGTTTATTGTGGATTCGTTAATCATATTCATAATATTGAATATGATTTTACTTCACATTATCCCGATGTCAAGGATAATCACGAATAAGTCGGTTTTACCTAAAAAGATGAACAGTTTACCAGTATAATCATCTGCAAACACGGAATATTAATTATCGAGGATTACATGAAAAGAAGATCTGCGTCAATCATTGGCATATTTATGGTCATGACCCTGGTTTTACAAAGTTGCACGACCATAAAACATGCTGTTCAAAAAATGTTTCCTGATAATCGACCCAATTTTCTGATCATTATCACTGACGACCAGCGCTTTGATACCATGCAATATATGCCGCAGACACAGGAGAAGATTTTTGAGCAAGGTGTCACTTTTACACATGGATATATAACCACTCCGTTATGTTGTCCTTCACGGGTAGGGATCCTGACAGGTGCTTATGCACATGATACATTAGTACGAACTAATTTTGAAGAGAACCTCAACCGAACGGTTATCGATGATATGCATGCACAAGGCTACTTCACCGGTCTGGTGGGCAAGTATCTTAATACATGGAAAGGCGACCCCCGCCCGGAGTATGATTTCTGGGTGACCTACTTCAAAGGTGAATCACCATATACTAACCCGGTGTTGAATTCTAACGGACGTTGGTTTACACATATCGGCTACATAACGGATATCCTTGGAACATATTCGCTGCAATTTATTAAAGAGGCTCTAGGGCAAAACAAACCCTGGATACTGATTTATACACCCATAGCTCCACATGCTTCAGCTGAACCATTCGAGGGGGACCAAAACTTATATACCGACCTGGAGCCCTACCGCCCCCCTTCCTTTAATGAAGCAGACGTATCAGATAAACCCGGTTGGTTGGAGAAAAAACCATTAATGGATGAAAAGGAAATCGCAGCCATTGATAAATTTCGACGTGATCAGATACTCACACTTGTCTCGCTGGATCGGGCAGTGGGGATGTTAATTGATTCACTCGAATTTGAAGGTGAATTAGATAATACTTTTATTCTGTTTATGTCGGATAATGGTAAGTTCTGGGGCGAACACCGCATTTCTTCTAAAAACAGTTTTTATGAAGAAGCAGTAAAAGTGCCTTTTGCTATTCGTTACCCTCCGTTGATTCCAGAACCATATATTGATGATCACCTGGTTGCCAATATCGATATTGCGCCGACCATCTATGAATTATCCAAAGTGAAACCCGGAGGACTGCCCATGGACGGGATATCCCTGGTTGGTCTTCTGAACAAAACTATACCCTGGCGAGACAGTTTATTGATAGAAGGATGGCCGCCAAGAGGTTTCTATTCTGCTCTACATACTGGAAATTATGTCTATGCTGAAACGCAGGGAGATCGCAGTGAGTTCTATGATCTGCAAACAGATCCGTATGAATTGAATAACCTGATCAATGATCCCGCATTCCAGGAAATGATCAAGGAATACCAGGCAAAACTCAATCTTGTTCGTGAGCCAATCGATGTCCCCACACCGGTTCCGGATGAAAACACAAATGGTACTCCCTGAAATGAGAGGGATTACAGCAGCTATTGGTCAGCCGGAAAACTGTTAATACATCCATTAGAATTATTAATCCTTTTAAAGTAGGTCTATCAATATATGAATTACCTCCTGGCATCAGCCCCTATTATTCTTTTACTTGCTTTATTGACAATATTTAAGTGGAGTGGAAAGCTGGCTGGCACGGTAAGCTGGTTATTTTCAGTAGTCATAGCCAGCTTATTTTTTGGATTATCTCTTGATGTTTTCTGGGTTTCTCAAGCCAAAGGATTAATTTTCTCAATTTATGTTTTACTTGTGCTTTGGTCTGCTCTTCTACTCTACAACTTCAATAATAGAATTGGCGGTATTTCTGCGTCTGACTCAATGGCTGCAAACGAAAATCCCTGATCCTACCTTGTTAAAAATTCTACTGGCCTGGGCTTTCACAGGTATTTTGGAGGGGATTGCAGGATTTGGGTTACCCATTGCAGTTGCAGCACCCATGCTTGCTGGCTTGGGTGTATCTCCCCTTATTGCTGTTGTTGCTTCTGCAATCGGGAATACCTGGTCTGTATCCTTAGGCAATATGGGAATGGTCATGCAGGTGCTTACAGGTATTTCCGGACTGGAAGAAATGGTCCTTGTTCCGACAATTGCTCTCATGATGGGTATTGCCTGCATCCTGACTGGATTGGCTGTCGCATCAGTACTGGGAGAAATAAGAAAGTGGAAAGAAGTCATCATCATCGGGATTTTTATGGCAATGGTCCAGTATGGATTGGCAGCTATTGGATTAATTCCTTTATCCGCATTTGGTGCTGCTGTTTCCGGTTTAGCACTGGGTATGATTATAAGTAAAAAATCATCTGTAATGAGTCCAAAACTACCCATATCCAACCCATTAATTGCCACGTTTCTTAAGTTATGGTTTTTTGGTAGTGTTAATGCTGCTGATCTTTATTAATGGACCGATTCGCGATATTCTTTTCCCAATTTTATGGAAGTATCCATTCCCGGAAGTTTCCACCCTGCTAGGATTTGTTACCCCGGCTGGTTATGGTCAAATTTTCCGCTGGTTTGCATACCCTGCAACATTGATTTCTATTGCAATTCTTGCCAGCTTTATTTTCTTTAGAAAACTGCAGGTGGCTGCTTCCGATACCTTTGTTCAAGCCTTCAAGGATACTGTCAAATCGGCGGGTCCGGCCACAATTGGAATAATATCAACTATTGGATTGGCCATGGTAATGGATCATTCTGGAATGACCTTTCTGATTGCCCAGGGATTAAGTGACCTGACGGGAAGATTTTTCCCCATCGTCTCTCCGCTGGTTGGAATGATAGGATGCTTTGCTACAGGTAGTAATTCAAATTCAAATGTCCTTTTTGTTTCGCTTCAAAAAAACGTAGCTGCCATAATTGCAATTTCTCCGGTCATTCTCGTTGCTGCGCAAACCGCTGGAGGTTCATTGGGGAGTATGATCGCTCCCGCAAAATTGATCATTGGATGCAGTACTGTGAACATGGCAGGTAAAGAGGGTTTGGTATTAAGGAAGACTTTGCCTTATGGCATAGGTATAGCGCTCATAATTGGGATAACAGGATTAATATTGAGCTTGTTTTGACCAGTATTTATTATAAGAATTTCTGATGGAAACCTCTCCTCAAATCTTTTTATTGTCTCGTTTTTCTATATCGGGGGTGGAGAAGACCCAAAGCTTGACAATCAAGGGATACCTTGTTAAAATCACGCCTGCATTCAATATGGATGCTGGCCGAGATAGCTCAGTTGGTAGAGCATGCGACTGAAAATCGCAGTGTCCGCAGTCCGATTCTGCGTCTCGGCACAAAATAAGACATCCATTAAGCGGGGTGTCTTTTTTTGTGCGGGATAATGTTTTCGAAAAGCATAAATAATAAGGTTGACGGATTAATTTGTTTTGAGTATAATCCGGTCGTTCGTTGTAAATGACGGATACATGGGATACCAACAGCAAGACCCATAAGGCAGTAAATTGCGGGCATGGTTCAGTTGGTGGAACGTCTCCTTGCCAAGGAGAAGGTCGTGGGTTCAAGTCCCACTGCCCGCTCAGATGATCAAGGCTGATACAAGTGGATTGTAGTTATTCCGTTTGTATCAGCCGATTATTTAGGCGACGTGGCCAAGTGGCAAGGCAAGGGTCTGCAAAATCCTCATCAGGGGTTCAAATCCCCTCGTCGCCTCTCTTTTTTCTTAAAGCTCATCAGGATACACTTCGCAAAATCCCCTCGTCGCCTCTCATTTTTCTAAAGCTCATCAGGATACACTTCGCTAAAATCCCCATAACTCGGATTAATTTATTTGGTTTGTCATTTCGACGAACGAAGTGAGGAGAAATCCTATGCTTAAATTAGATTTCTCGTTTCGAAATTCACCGAATTTCTTCACTCGAAATGACAGTATTTAAATAAAAAAAACCTCACTTCATCAGTGAGGTTTTTATCTGTATCTACCGGAGCAGCGATCTGGCTCGTAATGTGGCTGGCTGCCGGATCGAGGTCTTTTGCCGCTGAATTCGTGAATGTGAATATGGAATGAACACTTCCAATTCCGCCTGGACCTCGCTGGCTTTCTCAACGAGACCATAGCGGGAAGCACCAAGGTAGAGAATTTCCAAAATCAAATTGCGATACGATATTCCTTCTGCATTGGCGATCACACACAGATCGCTAAATCCGGGGGACAAACCTGGCAAGGAATTGATCTCCAACAAGAACGGTTTTCCGGCGCTATTGCAACGGAAATCGATGCGGGAAACATCCACTGCACCAATGGCTTGATGTCCACGGATGGCAAGGTTTTGGAGTGTTCTGGCGAATGACGCGGAGATTTTTGCCGGGCAAATAAAATCCGGAACGCCTTCCTGACCGACAACCAGAGTTTTTGCATCGTGGCCATAGACACCAGGGGTGATGGATCTGGAATTATCCACTTCCAGTACAGGCATACGATGGAATCCATCTTCCTGGTAATACTGAGGATGGAGACTGTATGGTTTACCATCCGGGCGACCCAATACACCCACAGTAAATTCGCGGCCGGATAGATATTCTTCCACAAGGGCAGGCTGGTTATATTTTTCAATAACCCATTTTATCCTGGCTCGAAGTTCATAGCTGTTATTGCAGATGGATGAAGCTCCCATCCCCATACCGGTACCTTCTCGAGAGGGCTTAACAAATACCGGGTATTTGAGTGACGGGTCAATAGGTTCATTACCTGTTACAAATTCCTGAAATGGAGCAACTGGCAACCCAACATCACGCCAAACTCGTTTGGTTAAAGTCTTATCGAGGGCGATGGCATTGGCAGTGACCCTTGATGCAGTATATGGAATATGCATCATTTCAAACACTGCTGGAGCCTGGGCTTCGCGTCCATCTCCGCCAAGACCTTCAGATATGTTGAAAACGATGTCAGGGACGACATCTCTCAAGTTGTTTGGTAAGTTGATATCCGCTGGAATAAATACGGTGTGATGACCATCCGATTCGATCGCTGCTCGAATTGCATCGATCGTCTCTTCTTTGTCAAACTCCGCGCCGGCGTCCTCGGGTCCATTTGTTGGTAGTGATGCCCCCCCCTTTACGTTAGCTACGATGGCGACCCGCCATTTCTTGACTGGGCGCGGCCTACTACTGGGAGGTTTATCGCTTTCTTCTGATTCCGTTTCGTACATCTTAATTTCATCCATTATTTTTCTACTCCTGATAATAATCTAATACCAAAAAATGAGTATAAGTCCTTTTTGTATTAATGCAAGGGTTTTTAATACTATTTAACCAATTATTAATATAACTATAATAATCAGGATTTTCGAATAGTGGAAATAAGCATAAATATTTATTTTGAGGAGAAGCTGTTCCAAAGGTATGGTTATCAACAAATCTGAAAAATTGCAGAAAAAACTAACACGGCTGCTTGCCAAAGCAGGAATGGTAGGGTATCCTTAATTCGGGAGTGGTTGAGTTCCGGTGGGCTCCCCGGTCTTCAAAACCGGTGGCGGGTCGCGTTGCGGGCCGCTGTGGGTTCGACACCCATCCATTCCCGCCTTTTTTATTAATATTGAGGATAAATGCTGGACCAAACAGAAGTCTATAACCCGATCATAGCAAAAGTTTTTGCAATTCAAAGTTATTCCACTGGAACACAGCGCGATCATTACATAGTCAAGTTTACCGGTAAGTTATATTCAGATGATTCCGCCGCTGCATATGAAGAATTGCATACTGCCTTATCAAACTACCAATTAACGCCATTGTTCAGGGTGGAATCTGGTGAGCAGGTGATCTACCTGGTAAAAGAAGCACCCAAGTTAAAAATTGGAAGCCCGGTTGTAAACCTGGTGCTATTTATTTTGACATTAATTTCTGTCATCATCAGCGGGGTAATATTCACTTATAGTGGCCCCGTTGATACTGGTTTTATTCCATTAGCCCTGGATATGATTCGTCATTTACCCGACGGTATCCCATTTGCCATTAGTCTTCTGGCGATCTTATCTGCTCACGAGTTTGGCCATTACTTTGCAGGCCGTTACCACAAAACACTGGTAACACTACCTTACTTTATACCTTTCCCGTTCAGTGCTTTTGGTACGATGGGAGCTTTCATTCAAATGAAGCAGATTCCCCGCAATCGAAACCATTTATTGGATATCGGTCTTGCCGGACCGGTGGCCGGCTTCATCGTTGCAGTCCCGGTTTTGTTGATCGGACTTGCGTTATCAAAAGTAGGGCAGATCCCCACTTCTTTCCCGGCTGGCCAGGGATTCCAGATCGAAGGAAATTCGATCATTTACCTTTTACTGAAGTACATCACCTTTGGCAAGTTGCTTCCTGAGCCGGCAACAATGGGTGGAATATCTCCAATCATTTACTGGATCAAATACTTCTTTACCGGGCATCCTCTACCCTTAGGAGGCTTTGATGTAATGCTGCATCCGGTCGCATGGGCAGGTTGGGCAGGAATATTAGTGACTTCCCTCAATTTGATCCCTGCCGGGCAGTTGGATGGGGGGCATATTTTTTATGTACTTTTTGACCAGAAATGGGCGAAAAGGATCCTACCCGTGATCATCATTATTCTGGGCTGGTCTTGGATTGATATGGAATGGTTGGTGGTTATGGGTTGTGTTGATACTTTTCTTTGGCCGGTCGCATGCAGAACTTCTTGATCAAATAACTCCGCTGGATAATAAAAGGAAAATTTTGGGAGTTGTTGCACTCATTCTTTTCTTCCTGGTATTTATTCCAGTTCCACTTATTCTTGTATAATTAATTGTTATGAAGCTGACCCTACAGAAAATTATCCTCCTTGGCAGCTTTTTACCATTTATCTTTTCCAGTTGTACCCCCGTACCAATACCAACAATCCAGGCGACTGTCTGCGCGGGTGAGAACTGCCTGCCACCTACCATAACCCCAATCGTTACACCCGCACCCACTCAAACACCCATTATTTCTTTGGGCGAATCCAGACAGATTGCCACCGGAAAAGAAATAAAGTTCTGGCATTCATATCCTTTGAGCAGCAGCGGAGTGATCAATATCCTTATAGATGATTTCAATGCGAACAACCCGGATGGAATCAAGGTAATTCAAAAAGCTTTTTTTACTGATGATCAACTGGAACTGGCTCTATCAGAAACTAATGCGGCTGCAGATCGGCCTGATGTCGTCATGGGCGAGACGGATCTGCTTTTTGCCATGGATGCCCAAAAACCATTGACCAACCTTGTGGGTTATCTGTCTGACCCGATCATTGGCTTATCCGGGGATCAACAAAAAGGTATCAAGCAGGAAAATTGGGATAATCTATCCAGTAATGGGACTTTGATTGGAATACCAGCACAAAGAGATGCCTTGATCCTTTTATACAACCAGAGTTGGGCAAAATCCCTGGGTTTGACCACGGCTCCTGATACATTCGTTGAATTCACGGCACAGACAAAAGCAGCATTTGATGCCAATATTTCTCACCAGGAAAAAGTGATGCGGGGAACTGGAGGATGGTTAATCGACATCCACCCGGAGACAGCGCTTGCGTGGATGGGAACGGATTTTGATTTCAACGATCAGGAAAACGTGTTTTCCGAACCTGTCGTTGAGGAGATGCTTACAAAATTGAAAGAACAGGAGAACCTGGGATATGCCTGGCTGGGAAAAAATAGTGATCCGATCCCGTATTTTACTAATCGGCAGGCATTATTTGTCAGTGCATTAAGCTCAGAATTACCTGAAATGATCATCCACATGAAAGCATTGAAGATGACGGACGAATGGTCAATCATTCCCTATCCACAAATCTCCAATTCAGCAAATGAAGTAAGCAAAGGATATTCCTTTGGTTTGGTGGCAGAAACGAAAGAGCAGCAAATGGCAGGCTGGCTGTTCATCCAATGGATGATGAAACCTGAACATCAGGCTTATATTGGTGCGAACCAATTCACCATTCCAATGGACCAAATGGCGATAGATCAACTGGTCAATTTTGGAAATGAACCCCAATTAATCGAATCTCTGCGGCTTATGACAGTAGATGCAGGTGATTCCCCGTCATCATCAAATTGGATTTTTGCCAGGTCAATTTTAGGTGATGGATTTCGACAACTTTTCCAGCCTGAAACCACAATTGATCTAATTCCAGCCATAATTGATGAAATGAATAAAACGTATTCAGAGTATCGCAAGTAAAGAAAACCAAATCATGAAAGTAGTCATTTACACAGATGGAGGATGCGTTCCAAACCCGGGCAGAGGCGGATGGGCTGCCTTGATTCGTTATCCTGACAGGGAAGTGGAAATTTATGGAATGGAACCACTTACGACCAATAATCGAATGGAATTGACTGCTGCGATCAAGGCGTTGGAATCACTTCCTAACGGGTCAGAAGCACAAGTTTTTACTGATTCGGAATATTTGAAAAAGGGTATCACAGAATGGCTGCCCAATTGGCGGAAGAGGGGTTGGAAGCGCAAGGGTGGGGCGTTGGCGAATCAGGATCTCTGGATGAAGTTGGACGTTATAACGCAAAAAATCCCGGTCACTTGGAGCTGGGTGCGGGGTCATGCGGGGAATAAAATGAATGAAAGAGTGGATCAATTAGTGGGGAAAGCTATTTCGCAGGCTAGGATGAACATTTCCTGATAAAAAATCATTATCCCTGGAATATATTCAAAATGCCAATTATGTACGGCAGGTAAACCGGTCGCAGTAATAGTACAATAAGTCCATAAATGATGCCGATTAAGAAACCAACAACCACATCCGACAGGTAGTGTACACCTAATATCACCCTGGCCAAACCAACAAGAGGAGCCCAAAAGACGAGCAGCCAGGCTAACCAGATGGGACCTAATCCAATAGCTAGAATTGCCAGTGAGAAAGCTCTGGCGGCATGTCCGGATGGGAATGAATGCGGGTCAGTAATACGGTAGATCTGCCCCCACTCTCCTTCAGGCCTGCGCCGTCGAATCATGAATTTAAGGGAAAGGACAAATACTGCCAGGGCCAGGATGCTTCCACTCAGGATCAATGCCCAGATCTTCCAGGTTTGTTCCCCGAATATCACCACCAAAATCAGCCCGGCCAACCAGAACCAGGAATCTCCTGGAATGCGCAAAAACAACGGCAAATGGTTTGATCCATTTGTGGCCTTCCAGAACACGCATGGAACGAGATAACTCTTCGTCTTTTTGAATGAGGTTCAGTAATGTCAAGATATCCCGACCCGGCTTAAATCTTCTCGCATGATCTCAAATTGGTGAGGTTTATCGACGTCCATGCCAATTTCAGGAAATGCACTTTGTATGAGCTTGCCTTTAATTCCCAGTCGGCGGCTGATAATCTGTGCAGCTTCTTCCAAAGTGGCTGAACGGAATAATAATTTTATTAGCAGATCAAATCCTAATATTGACGCCTGCTTTAATGGATTCTTCCGGGCTGCGATCAAATCCACCCATAATTTTGAAGTATTCTCAACCATATCCACCCTGACTGCATTCATATCGCCACCACAAATTGCACAATCTTTCAAATGAGTATACGTTCGATTAGATTTGGGATACCTTTTTTCCATTTGTTCCTGGGTGATCACGTTGTAAAAAATATCTGCATCGCTTTTATCAACGATGTCTATGAGCCAGTCAACCATTTCGGTAGTTATCGCGGGAATATCAGAGGCCACTAATAGAACATGTTCAGCTGATGGATTCAACCGGCTCACCTGTTTTATCCCAGTGATAATGTTAGCCAGCATGTCTGCCTGGTTCGGGAGCAAAGTCAGTGGTTTTGGGCATGTTATTCCACCCAATTCTGTTAATCCTATCAAAACAATATGATCTACATGTTTGGAATGGCTGACTGCATCCAATACCCACTGAACCATTGGTTTACCTGCGATATTCAGCATCGCTTTTGGAGCTCCACGTGTATATTTATATAAAAGCTCGCCTGGCAGGGGGGTACCACCTGCGGTGATAAGGACATCCATTAATTTTAACTCCTGAAGCTGCGGCTCAAAACCGATCTTATCAACTACTTTTCCCAGGACATCAAAATAATCACCAGGATGAGCATAATCCACAGGCTGTGTGCGTCCCATGGCTGCAGCAATCGCTGCTTCCATCATATTCGTACCAAAGGATCTTCCATCCAGGACCGGGGTGGTGGTCATCACATATTGAATGCCACTTTCCTTGAAAAGTTTCATATCATCCTGGGTGGTTGTATTCGTAACGATGATTTTTCCATCCAAACGGTAAGGCATATATCGGGTTATGTAATGGCAGTCACCGGCGATGATACCTGCCCACTCGAAATATTTTTCCCATTTGGGTGTTCGTTTTTCCTGGGATTCACCGGTGGGGTAGATCCAACTAAAGGGGATTCGACCGGCGATAGGCATCAGTAATGGCTGCCATAGTTTTCACTGATTTGACTGTGCGAAGGGCATACGGGATACCGAGCGTGAACATCATGTCTCCATAGAGGCATTCATACTTTGGGGTTGAAAAGGTTTCCAGCATACCCCAGCGATCAACTCCGGTTACAACTAATACCTTTCGGGAAGTAATTTTATCGCCGATGAACTTTTCAAGAGCAGGTCCGGCTTTACATTCCAGCGTGTTTTTTAATCCTGTACCATCCACAACCGGTGTTTTGGTTACATACCTCGTTAGGGATTGAACAGAATACAGCGGATACCATTTTCGGTCGACATATATTCCCAGATCTGCACCGCCCACGCCAAATGCGTCAACTTTTCCATCCAATTCCCGATACATCTGAGCAGCTTTTTCCATATCTCCATCGGTGCCGATGCGTTCAATACTGACTTTTTCACCAAGTAGTTCGATTTCTACAGCTTTATCACGTTTTGATGATCCAATACTGATACTGACTGCTCTTTTCATTTATTAGCCTCCAGGAATGGAATTGCAAGATTTGAGTATACACCGAGTCGGACGCTCTGGAAAGATTAACACCAATCATGGTAATTCGATCTCAATGGCGATATCCAATTAATTTTGATTACTTTAATTCCAGAAATAAGCGGAAATAATAGTAACAATATTCTTAAAACTGTTGTATTATTAAATTTGCGTTGTATAATACTGCAAACATAAAAAGTACAAGTGAACAAAGGTGAAGGAGGTGAACCTAATCGTCATAGACAGGTTAGGATTATGGTATTTCAATTCAAATTCATATAGTTACAAGAATATTTACGGAGGAGAAAAGTGAACAAGAAAGCATTATTTACCCTGATGGCAGTTATTGTTGTTTTGAGCATGGTTATTACTTCCTGTGCTCCAGGACAAACAGCTGCCAAGCCTTACAAAGAGCAAGAATATGCTCCATTGAGTGTTGCAGCCCCGAATTGTGATTACGGTGGAATCATCAAGGAAATCAAATCCCTGGATGCCCTCACCGTCGAATTCGACCTGTGTGTCCCTGACCCAGCTTTCCTGCCAAAAGTTGCATTCTCTGTATTCGCGGTACAACCGAAAGAATACATAGAATACGCCATGATGGACGGCAAGATTCTGGAAGCACCGGTTGGAACAGGCCCATATTCTGTAGAGAAATGGACCCGTGGAGATAGCATTACCTTCACAAGAAACGACAACTATTGGGGCGAGAAAGCCAAGACTAAAACTTTAGTCTTCAAGTGGGCAGCTGAAGGTGCAGCCCGTTTGCTTGAACTTCAAGCTGGAACAGTGGATGGTATCGACAATCCTACCCCCGATGATTTTGAGAAGATCCAGGCTGATTCAACTTTACAGTTCCAGCCCAGGGAAGCATTGAATATTTTCTACATCGGTATGACCAATACACATCCACCGTTTGACAATGTCAAAGTTCGCCAGGCGTTTGCCATGGGTATTGATCGCCAACGAATTGTGGATAACTTCCTGCCCAAGGGCTCAACAGTTGCGTCGCACTTTACACCCTGCTCCATTCCAAACGGCTGTGTAGGCGAAGAATACTATGAATTTGACCCAACCGCTGCAAAAGCCCTCTTAGCCGAAGCCGGTTTCCCGGATGGATTTGAAACAACCATCACCATGCGTGACGTTGTCCGTGGCTACCTGCCTGAACCGAGTGTCGTTGCCACTGATATTCAAGCACAATTAAAAGAAAACCTGAATGTCACTGCTGAGATCGTCGTAATGGAATCTGGTGCTTTTATTGAAGCAACAGCAGCCGGAGACGTTGGCGGTTTACACTTACTGGGTTGGACCGGTGATTACCCTCACATTACCAACTTCCTGGATTACCACTTTGGGGCAAACCAATCACAGTTTGGTACTCCATACGCGGATATCTATGAGAACCTGCAGAAAGGTGCCCAGCTTGCTGATCCTAAAGCTGCAGAACCTTTCTATGTAGCTGCCAATAATGCGGTCAAAGCAAATGTTCCAGCGATCATAGTTTCACATGCCGGTTCTGCCGCTGCCTTCCGCGCTGATGTTGAAGGCGCTCTTGCCAGCCCGCTTGGCAATGAATACTTTGCTGTAGCCAAACCCGGTGATCGTGATACCTTCGTCTGGATGCAGAATGCTGAACCGATCTCACTGTATTGTGCAGATGAGACCGATGGTGAATCACTGCGTGCTTGTGAACAAGTAGTGGAAGCCCTGCTTAGTTTTGAAGTAGGCGGAACAGAAGTACTTCCCGGCCTGGCCACCTCCTGTGATCCAAATGCAGACCTGACTGTGTACACCTGCCATCTGCGTGATGGTGTGAAATTCCACGATGGTTCCAAACTGGATGCCAGTGATGTTGTTCAATCCTTTGCTGTTGCTCTTGATGCAGCCAACCCGCTGCACAAAGGTAATACGGGTGCATTTGAATATATGACCACCCTTTGGGGTTCATTGATCAATGTTCCTGCACAGTAGTAGAGAATTTGTTTTGTAGTATCTAATCTGACAACGCGGTATGCGACATAATAATTGCTGCACACCGCGTTGTCATGTTTCGTTAATGTGAATGAAATGATATCATCATGATTCAGTACACTATCCGTCGTTTATTGCTGGCAATTCCTGTCATTTTTGGTATCCTGATCGTAACTTTTGCGCTTTCCCGAATGATTCCGGGAGAACCGTGCAAGGCCATGCTGGGCGAGAAAGCCACCGCCCAGGTGTGTGAGCAATTTACCAAACAATATGGGCTGGATAAACCGATACCGGTTCAATTTGCAGTTTTTATGGGGAAAATGCTGCAGGGCGATTTCGGTGAATCAATTCGATTTCAGCCGACCGGTCACTCTTATATTAATTGAACGATTGCCTACTACCATCGAGCTTGGAATGTTCGCCTTATTGATTGCCTGTGTGATCGGAATACCGGCAGGGATCCTTTCAGCACTCAAGCGAAATTCTCCATTGGATGTGGTTGTAATGGTCATTTCGAATATCGGCGTCTCCATGCCGGTTTACTGGTTGGGGTTGATGCTGGCTTACTTCTTTGCTCTGGTATTGAAAGATACTTTCCTGTGGCTGCCACCGACAGGCCGCCTTACCGCTGGTATCAGCTCGATCCCATTCTATGAATTATGGAATCTTCCGTATTTATCCGAGTCATTCGGGCATTACATGCTGCAATTTTTTTCTAATTTTCTCGTTTTTAATAGCATCATCACCGGAGATTGGGCTGTACTTTGGGATAGTGTTAAGCATTTGATCCTTCCAGCCATGGCCTTAGGGACCATTCCCATGGCGATCATCGCACGGATGACCCGTTCTTCCATGCTGGAGGTATTGAAGCAGGATTACATCCGCACCGCCAGGGCAAAGGGATTGCAAAGGAACCTTGTCATTTTAAAACACGCCCTGCGCAATGCCATGCTGCCCATCATCACGATCATAGGTCTTGAGGTTGGGGTTTTATTCGCAGGTGCATTACTGACCGAAACGATATTTGGCCTTTCGGGAGTTGGAAGAATTCTTTACGAGGCAATCACTGCGCGTGATTACCCGATCATCCAGGCTTTCACAGTCGTTATTGCGACTGGTTATGTTTTCGTTAATCTACTGGTGGATCTATCGTACGTCTTTATTGATCCACGCATACGATTGGAGTAGCACGAATGGCTGTCAATACTACCGTAATTAATAAAAATACAGTTAAAGATTACCGGTCAAACAGCCTGTGGCGGCTGACATTACGTAGAATCATGCGCCAACGTTCAGCCATTATTGGAATGGTGATACTGGGATTTCTCCTTTTGATAGCAATTTTTGCAGATGTTATTGCACCTTATAGTCCCTACCAGGTACTTATTGGATTTGAAAATGTGGATAAACGCCAGGCGCCATGCATTCACCTGCTGGGATGCCCTGCTGATCAACCTGAGCATATCATGGGTACTGATGGTAATGTACGGGATGAATTCAGCCGAATTATTCACGGAACCAGGATCTCCCTGTTTGTGGGTTTTTCCACGGTAAGTGTTGCCATCATCATTGGAACTCTTCTGGGTGCCATAGCCGGATATACTGGCGGCTGGTTGGATAATTTGATCATGCGTTTTCTGGACGTTCTTCTGGCTTTCCCTTCCTTATTATTAGCGATCACGATCGTATCCGTACTCGGAAAGGGATTGCAGAATGCGCTGCTAGCCATAGCCATCGTTTCGATTCCATCCTATGCAAGGGTGGTACGGGCAAGTGTATTATCCGTTAAGGAAAACGAATATGTTGCTGCATCAAAGGCTTTGGGCGGCAACCATAGCCATATCCTCTTTGGAAGGATCCTGCCAAATGCCATTGCACCGCTCATCGTACGGGGAACGCTGGGTATTGGAACTGCCATTTTGGATGCTGCCGCCCTATCCTTCATTGGTTTGGGGGCACAGCCTCCATTGGCAGAATGGGGACAAATGTTGGGCAGCGAACGCAACCAGTTATTTACTGCCCCTCATCTGGTTTTTTACCCCGGTATAGCAATTATGTTAACTGTCCTTTCATTCAATTTGTTGGGTGACGGATTAAGAGACGCGATCGATCCAAGGTTACGATCGGCAGAATAATGGAGTACATATAGTGGAAAATTTGAATACCCCACTTCTGGAAGTGGAGAACCTGGTCACTTATTTCTATACCGATGAAGGTATTGTTAAAGCTGTCGATGGTGTGGATTTTAAAGTATACCCGGGTGAGATCATTGGCCTGGTGGGGGAATCAGGATGTGGTAAAAGTGTCACATCCTTTTCAATTATGGGATTAATTGAACCACCCGGAAAGATCGTGGCTGGCAAGATACTATTCCAGAATAAAAATTTGCTAAAAATGAATGAAACGGAAATGCAGAATATCCGTGGGGCGCAAATCTCAATGATATTCCAACAGCCTCAGAGCTGTCTTAATCCTGTGTTTACCATTGGATCACAAATTGAGGAAGTCTTCCAGATCCATGGAAAGATCACCAATAAGGAAGCAGCGGATAAAGCTGTGGAACTGCTCAAATTGGTGGGTATTCCGGATGCAGCTAAAAAGGCTACCGCTTTTCCCCATGAAATGTCAGGAGGGCAAGCACAAAGGGTGATGATCGCAATGGCCCTGGCGCTTAATCCGAAACTCCTGATTGCGGATGAGCCGACTACTGCGTTGGATGTGACCATTCAAGCACAAATCCTAAACTTGCTTTCTGACCTGCGTGGAAAGTTCAATACTTCTGTGATCCTCATCACGCATGACCTGGGTGTCATAGCTGAAATGGCAGACCGTGTGGCGATCATGTATGCCGGGAAGATCGTCGAAATGGCGGATGTCATCAGTCTGTTTGATAATCCCATGCACCCTTACACACGCGGTTTGATCGCCTCAGTTCCCATCATGGGAGAGATCAAAGAAAATCTGGATACTATCCTGGGGAATGTGCCAAATTTGATCGACCTGCCAAAGGGCTGCCGGTTCGCATCGAGGTGTATCCCCCGTGAGGAATATGGTTTGACGATCTGCACGGAAGTCGAACCGGCGCTAAGCCCGACACATGGCGAAAGGCATCTTACTCGCTGCTGGTTATATCAAGACGCAGAAGGGCATAAAGCACCGTTGGCAGATGGCAAGTAATGGTAAATCAATGAACAGGATGGATCGATCCATGAATGTTGATGTAAAGAGTAACCCGAATTTGGTTGAAGTAAAAAACCTGGTCAAGTATTATCCAGTCCTGGGAGGTGTCTTTAAACGGGTCGTGGCTCATGTAAAAGCCGTGGATGGAGTTTCTTTCGATATTAAGCAGGGAGAGACACTGGGACTGGTGGGTGAATCAGGGTGCGGAAAATCCACCGTCGGGCATACCATCATCCGTTTGTTGGAAAAGACCAGTGGAACAGTTGATTTTAATGGTGTGGATATATTTTCCCTTAAAGGGGAAGAGCTGAAACAGATGCGAAAGAATATGCAGATCGTATTCCAGGATCCATACGGGTCGCTGGATCCGCGTCTGCCGATCGGTGATTCGATCGCTGAAGGATTAAAGATCCATCGCATCGGTACGAACCAGGAACAATTCGAGATGGTATTATCCATTATGAGTAAGGTGGGCCTGGAAGATTACCATGCAGTCCGGTATCCGCACGAGTTTTCAGGCGGTCAAAGGCAGCGCATAGGTATCGCCCGGGCACTGATTTTGAATCCGAAATTCCTCGTTCTCGATGAACCGGTGTCTGCTCTGGATGTATCCGTCCAGGCGCAGGTGTTGAATCTGCTAAAGCAGCTTCAAAAGGATATGGGACTGACTTATCTATTCGTTGCCCATAATCTGGGTGTGGTGGAGCATATCTCCGACCGGGTGGCGGTGATGTACCTGGGCAAGATCGTGGAGATCACCTCACGGGAGCAGTTGTTTTTGAAACCTCTGCACCCGTATACCCAGGCATTGATGTCTGCCATCCCGGTGCCAAACCCCAAATTAAAGAAGCAGCGTACGATCCTGTCGGGGGATGTTCCCAGCCCGCTCAACCCGCCATCCGGCTGCCGTTTTCATCCGCGCTGCCCGATCGCCAAAGCAGACTGCTCAGTCAACGAACCCGAGTTGAGGGAATTATTACCAGGTCACCAGGTGTCCTGCCATTATGCGGAACAATTCAAGTAGATTGAACGATCAATCTCTCCCCGGCAACGGGGAGTTTCTTTTTAATCTATTCTTACGTTGTAATCATCCATGTGGAATATATCAAAAATCAGCTATAGAAGGATGGGATAGTTATTATGTTTTTATAGCTTGATCATATGTATCATTTAGCTCAATATTTCAATCCCATTCTTGAGCAGATACTGAAACAGCCCTATACAGAAGCTATACTAAAGGATTACAAGCGGGATACCATTGAACAAGATAGTCATTGACTTGGGAAATATTATAAGAATACGATTTGTAAAGTTACCCAAGCATGCTTTAAAGACTATTACTTTAAAATATTTAAAGAAGGAATTATGAAGAATACAAACCGTCAGGCAAAGCGTGAAGCCTTAAAGAAACAACAATTACAACGCAGAATATTGACCATTGGTGGAATTAGCCTGGCAGTCATTGCAGTTATTGTGATCATTGTGCTTGCCGTAAACAAATCCCCTAGTTCCACCGGGCTTCTTGGAGAAGAGGTTTTAATTCAATCTGCTGACCATGTTTCTGAAGATACGCAACCCGGTCCGTATAATTCAAACCCTCCTGCTGGTGGTAATCATTTTGAGGAAGATTTCTCAGCCAAGTTTTACCAGGAATCTGATTTGGCTACTCTTCCCAGGTATCCAGAGGGTTACCTGGTTCACAGCCTGGAACATGGATATGTGATCTTCTGGTACAACTGTCAGGTTCCCAACACAGATTGCACAGCATTGAAACAGACCATTCAAAAGGCGATGGATGAAACGGGAGGCACCAAATTAATTGCCTTCCCCTGGGCGGATATGAATATTCCCCTGGCAATGACTTCGTGGGGACGTATTCTCAAGTTTGACAAACCCGATCCAGTACTGATGAAGCAGTTCGTTGAGAGAAACCGGTATCAGGCGCCAGAGCCAAATGCACCTTAATTGATCATTTTAGGAAAATAAGCTTTACCAGTACCAGTGCCCCGAAGAATAACATGGTTAGACCAAGTCCAGACCAGATCTGGCTGGATGTATGCTGATCTTCAATTTCCAGGTTCGGCATCAGCCCTTTTAATTCCCAGAGGGGACCGCCAAACCAGGTGAAGATGATACCGCCCAATAAACCGCCAAGATGGCCCCAGTTATCGATGCCGGGAGACAGCCCCAAAACCAGGTTGACACCGGCAATTGTGGCAGAATTGATCAATATCTTCCTGGCCTGACCCCCGAAAAACTTCCTGTTCTGGAAAACGAATACGGCTTCTGCTGCCAGTAATCCAAAGATCGCAGTGGATGAGCCAAGGGAAGGGTTGGGTGAGAAGATGAAAGACATAACATTCCCGGCAAATCCGGCTGAAATATATAATAAGATGAAACGCAGCTTCCCAAAATTGAATTCCAGTCCACGGCCAAGTATGATCAGCGCGTACATGTTGAATAACAGGTGGATGATCGAGCCGTGCAGCAGCATGGGTGTGAAAAGGCGCCAATATTGACCTGCAGTGATCAATTCATTGACCTTTCCGCCCAGTACAAAACCATAATCAATTCCGGTTAAATATTTACTTCCTGCTTGAAAAAGATAGGCCAGAATCGTGATTCCAAGGATCACATAGATGACAACTGGTTTGCTGCCATTGAATCGGACTTGAACACGAGGTTGTGGTGGATTGATTTCTTGTGGGGACTGGTTGTCAATACTTGATGATGGTTGGTTATTGGGGGGATTTTGATCAAAATTCATATTTTTACCTGGCGTTGTACGACTCGATGGTGTTCAGCTTTAATGATGGTTTCAATGTTGCTGACGGCTTCTTCCAACTTGCCTTGCGGGTTATAGACAAGGTAGTCAAAAATGGAAATGCTTTCCATTTCTTTACGGGTTGTAGCCATACGCAGCTCAATTGTTGCCGGGGTTTCTGTTTTACGATCCATTAAACGCTGCCGTAGTTCAGTTTCGCTGGTAGGCAGCAGGAAAATCATTAGTGCCTCAGGGAACAATCCCCTGATCTTCATTGCACCTTGAAAATCAATGCGCAGGATCACATCTTTACCTTTTGCCCAGACATTTAATACCTGTTTTTTGGGGATACCTTTATATTGATCGTAGACGAGCGAATGCTCCAAAAACTCATTGTCCCGGATCATACGCTCGAACTCTGCTTTTGTGATGAAGAAGTAATCCACTCCTTCCTGTTCTTTTTCCCTTTTTTCACGTGAGGTTGCGGTGACTACAAAGTCCATGCTGTCATTTCTGCGCAGCAATTCCTTCACAACGGAATCCTTTCCAACACCGGAAGGCCCCGATATAACGATCAGGAAAGGTTGGGGATGCAGAACATCAAAGGATATGGGTTCACTATTCATGAGCACCTGTCAGACATAAAGTATGTTCCATAATTGTATTCCATTTTTTCAATAGCTGATTATAATCTGTTCTGGATAATCCAGTTTGGAGGTGCAGGTAGATGCCCACTTATGATTTTCGCTGTAAGAATTGTGGAAAACGGTTTGATGTATTTCTCAGCTTTACAGAATATGAAAAAGCTGAAATTAAATGTTCTTTTTGCGGAAGTGCGGAAGTCCAGAGGAAAATCGGCCGGATCAGGGTGGCACGGTCAAACGAGAGTCGGGCAGATGAGTTTTCCGATCCATCCATGCTGGAAAGTATGGGGCAGGATCCCGAATCCATGGGCAGAATGATGCGGAAAATGAGCAGTGAAACTGGTGAACCCATGCCGCCGGAGTTCGATGAGGTGGTTGGCAGGTTGGAAAGAGGGGAATCACCGGAAGAGATCGAAAAACAAATGCCTGACCTGGGCAGTGAGGGCGGATTCCCGGGTGGCGGTTTTGATTAACTTGTTATATTTTTCTATTGAACTGCCCGTTGGAGTTGATCAAAGGAAGTAAACCAGGCAATACGGTTGATAAAATCAAAAAGGGTGGCGCTCTTATCCCTTAATGCCCTCACAGCCGGGCCGACGGGATCGTTACCTGCTGCACCTCCCGGTTCATCAGCATAGGCTCCATGGAAGGCAAAATATGCCTGGTTTAATTTCCTGATCTGGTAGCCGTTGTCCCATAAGAACTGCCGGCGTTGTTCCATATACGATTCTGCTTCGTCAATCTTCCCGGCAGCAAGAAGTTCATCCACGTGAAGACGGGTGGTGTGCATTTCATCCCGGAAATCAAAAGCCGGCGGTGAGGCAGGTTCGGTTAGGTTCGCATCCGGGGGTGGAGTCGGTGATTGCGGTGGAGGCGGAGGGGGAACTCTTTCTGGATAATAACGGGCGATCACTACACTGGCGATCTCTTTTCCGGACAAGGAAGCAGTTGTTTCATTCATTGTCCGCAGTTCCGGTGTTGTATCATAATTTATACCCAGAGGTCTGAGTTCCAGGTAGTTATGGATCCATTCGTGCGAGATCACTTCCACCAGCCAGTTCAGATCATCCGTTTCCTGCACCATGGTCGGGTAAGTACCGATGCCGCCTACCTCTTCCACCAGGGCAGATACATTTAAGCTGGTCGAGACATTATTTTCCAATGAGAGCATTTGTTCAATAGTAATCCCGGGAATTATGGAGATGTTGGCATCCTGCCGGATGACATCACGGGGCGAAACGATGAGGGCAAACGGCAGTGGTGAAGAATGGTATAAAACGGAAGGAATGGGCGACCCGGCGGTTGTCAAATGGAGCTCAAATAAAACTGAAGAAATTTGACGTTGAAGGATGCTCTCTGCAGCCGGACCAATTTGATTGACCTGTTTAATCAGGGAATCTCTTTTCCTTACAAGAATTTCCGATTCAGTTTTTGGGTCTTTTATCGCAGGATCCGAAAAAATCGTGACCAGATCCTGGTTGACCTGGCGTAGCTCACGGATGATCGAAATATATTCTTCGATCAGTGTATGCTGTTCATCCACATTTAACAGATCGGGGTAATTTATCGCCGATTCATCCACTTTTATTCCAAAGGCATCCAATGTCCAGGTAATATAATCGAATTCAATTTGGCGGGTGAAACGTCGAATATTTTCCACCGGATCTGTGGATGGTAAACTGCTCCTTTGGACTGTGATCAACAGGAAAAACAAGACAAAAAATAACCGGAATACCCGTTTGAAGAAACGCATACTGTTATCCAATTGATTTATAACAAGTGTAAAACCTTTCCATTGAAATTTACGTATATATTATTAACGTCCATTATAATCTGTGATATTATTAGGACACCTAATCATTATTACACAAGAGAGAAGCAAAATGAAGAAAAAACTACTTTACATAGGAATTGCCATTGTCGTAATCGCTGTCGGAGCTTTCTTTTTTATTCGATACCAGGCTGCTCAAAAGCAGAATGCATCCACCTTTCAAACTTTGGTGGTGGAAAAAGGTGAGCTAACCGGTACTGTTGGAGCAACAGGTACCGTGCATGCCAATCAGTCTGGCTGGCTTGTATGGCAGACGAGCGGTACTGTTTCAGAAGTAAATTTCAAACTCGGTGACAAAGTGAAAACCGGGGATGTTATGGCTTTATTGAACAAAACTTCATTATCACAAAATATAATTTTAGCTGAAGCTGATTTGGTTTCTGCTCAGAAATCTTTGGACGATCTAAAAACATCCAAACTTGCTGCAGCAAATGCGGAGTTGGCACTGGTAAATGCTCAAAAAGATTATGAAGACAGGCTGCAGGATCGGGAATACTTGAATTCTACGATCAATTATGAATATATCAAGATGACAGCGCTGGGACCCCGGATCAGAAAGGGGAAACGTGATGCTTCTGAAAAAGAGATCAATGAAGCGGACGCAAAACTGGCTGTTGCTACAGCCAAAATGGAAGATGCACAGAAAGAGTGGGATAGGCTAAAGAATGGACCGGATCCACGAGATATCATTGCTGCTGAAGCCAGGGTTGCAGCAGCGCAGGCTACGATCAATTTACAATACATATCAGCCCCGTTTGCAGGGACAATTACAGATATTCCCGTAAAAGTGGGTGATGTTGTTTCTGCAGGCAGCCAGGCATTCATGGTGGATGATCTCAGTCATCTCCTGGTGGATGTTGACGTATCGGAAATTGACATCAACCGGGTTAAACTCGGTCAGGATGTTACGCTATCGTTTGATGCAATTCTCTCCAAAGAGTATCACGGAAAAGTAACTTCGGTAGCCAAAGTAGGGACATCCAACCAGGGAGTTGTTAATTTTACTGTGACCGTTGAATTGACGGATGCTGATGAGTTCGTTCTGCCGCAGATGACCGCCGCAGTGAATATTGTCGTGGTTCAATTATCAGATGTGACTTTGATTCCGAACCGTGCAGTTCGCCTGGTTGACGGGCAGCGTGTCATATATATTTTAAAGAATGGTGTTCCAACAGAAACTAAGATTGAACTTGGCGCGAATTCAGACACAACCAGCGAGTTAATATCTGGTGAAGTTAACGTTGGGGACTTGATCGTCCTCAATCCTCCTACAAATATGTTCGCTGGCGGACCACCCCAGGGTATGGGCAGGTAATCCATGGCTGATTGCGTGATTTCGGCTCACAATTTAAAGAAAATTTATAAAATGGGCGAAATGGAAGTGAACGCCCTGGATGGGGTGGACTTATGCGTGGATCGTGGTGAGGTGATAGCCATAATGGGTCCATCCGGTTCAGGAAAGTCAACGCTTATGAATATCCTTGGATGCCTGGACCACCCGACTGAAGGTGAATACTATCTGGATGGAGAACAGGTATCCAATTTACGGGATGATCAACTGGCGGATATTCGGAATAGAAAAGTCGGGTTTATATTTCAAAATTTCAATCTTCTTCCCCGTCAAACTGCATTAGCCAATGTAGAGTTACCAATGCGGTATGCTGGTATCAAACAGGGTCGAAGTCAGTTGGCACGTGAAGCGCTGGAACTGGTTGGATTGGGCGACAGGGTGAAGCATAAACCTACTGAATTATCTGGCGGTCAACAGCAGAGAGTGGCAATTGCAAGATCCCTGGTCAATAATCCAGCCATCATCATGGCGGACGAGCCAACCGGGAATCTGGATTCCAAGTCGGGCAAGGAAATAATGGAATTATTATTAAAACTAAATCGGGATAGAGGAACGACACTTATTATCGTAACCCATGATCCCATAGTCTCCTCCCAAACGCAAAGGGTGGTTAGATTAAAAGATGGCCAGGTGGAGGTGGCAGCATGAACCTTGGACAGGCTATCATCGAGGCTTTAGAAAGCCTAGTTTCCAACAAATTACGATCTGGATTGACCATTCTCGGTATTGTCATCGGGGTCGCTGCGGTCATTGCGATGTTGGCTGTAGGGCAGGGTGCCCAAGATTCAATCACCGGATCGATCAGTGGAATTGGGACCAATCTGTTATTCGTATTTGAAGGCAACCAAAATGTCGATATACGTAATCCAAAACCGATAACCATCTCTGATTCGCAGGCACTATTGGATAGGTTCCAGGCACCTTCAGTGGAAGATGTCTCTGCAGCGATCAATGGATCTGTTAAAGTAGTATTTGGTGCTGAACAGACAAATTCAACTGTGACAGGAATCACACCCAACTACCAGACGATGCGTAATTATTCATTGCTTGAAGGTAGTTACATCACCGATGAAAATATCAATGGAAATGCTTCAGTAGTTGTCCTTGGAAATAATGTGGCAACCAAGCTGTTCGGACAAGCGGAAGGCGTCACTGGAGAAATCATCAGGATTGAAGGAGCACCTTTTAGAGTTATAGGCGTACTGGAAAAGAAAGGGGGCAGTGGTTTTGGCAGCGAGGATGATGTTGTACTGATACCTTTTACGACAGCTCAAACCAGGTTGATTCGAAAATCAAATCACGAGGCAGTCGATATCCTTCTGGTGCAGGCAACCAGTGCAGACACTGTAATGGCAGCTTCGGATGAAGTAGCACAAATTCTTCGCCAGCGCCACCGCACAAAAGTTGGTGAGGATGATTTCACTGTTTTTTCTCAGCAGGATTTTGTGGCAACTGCGCAGACAATCACCGGGGTACTAACGATCTTCCTGGGAGGTATAGCAGCCATCTCATTGCTGGTAGGTGGAATTGGCATTATGAATATCATGCTGGTTTCGGTAACTGAGCGAACCCGTGAGATCGGGCTTCGTAAAGCTCTCGGTGCCAGAAGGCGGGATATTCTCGTCCAGTTTCTGACTGAATCAGCCCTACTAAGTCTTCTTGGAGGCATCGTAGGAATAGGATTGGGATATCTAATAGCTCTCATTGTAGGCAAAGTGGCTGTGGCGAGCGGTACACCTTTTACACCCAATGTAGGTATAAATTCAATTATCATGGCTACACTCTTCTCCACCGCAGTAGGCTTATTCTTTGGGATTTATCCAGCGAACCGTGCTGCAGCGCTTGAACCGGTCGAAGCATTAAGATATGAATAATCCTTCATTCTGATTCCAGTTTTTGAAAATCGGGTAGAATTAACCCGGGGATAAAATTTTCAATATACAGACTGGAGGAAGAACGATGGTTAGTTACAAAGTTTTACTTACAGATGGATTGGAAGAAAATGGACAATCGTTAATGCGGCAGTCCATTGAGGTGGATAATAAAAGTGGAATCAGCGCAGAAGATCTATTAAATATTGTTGGTGATTATGATGCATTAATTGTCCGCGGCCGCACAAAAGTGACCGCGGCAGTTTTTAATGCAGGGAAAAAGCTTAAAGTTGTCGGTAGGGCCGGGGTTGGGGTTGATAACATCGATCTGCAGGCTGCGAAATCTGCCGGTGTTACGGTTGTCAATTCTCCAATGGCAACAACTGTAGCAGTTGCAGAACTTGCGATGAGCATGATGCTGTCACTTGTGAGGGAAATTCCAAGAGCTGACCACTCCATGAAAGAAGGGAAATGGTTAAAAAAGGAATTTGAAGGCACTGAACTTAATGAAAAAGTACTTGGAATCATCGGTATGGGTAGGATTGGAGCCGCAGTAGGTGCAAGAGCAGCAGCTTTTGGTATGACATTGGTTGGATATGATCCACTCATTGAAGGCAAAGAAATCAAAAGCAGGGGAGCTGAGCCTGTTACTTTAGATGAACTATATAAACGTGCAGATGTGATCACACTGCATATTCCCCTCACACCAGAATCAAAAAGCATGATCAATTCAGGCAGTTTCACTCAAATGAAAAAAGGCGTTTATCTGGTTTGTGCAGCCCGGGGTGGTGTTATCGATGAAGCTGCACTGCTCGAAGCTTTGAATTCCGGTCAGGTGGCTGGTGCCGCCCTGGATGTGTTTACAACTGAGCCACCAGGATTAACCGACCTGGTAAGTCATCCGAAAGTTATTGCTACTCCTCATGTTGGCGCCCAAACTGTGGAAGCTCAAGGAAGAGCGGCTTATGATATATCTACAGAAATCATTCGTGCATTAAATGGACAACCTCTCCGTTGGAAAGTGGCTTAGGTAAAGGACAATATGAATAAAAAGTTGAAGGAATTAAAAGATATCCTGGCTGAAGTTTCAGATCTTGTTGGCGCTCAGGCTGTGTTGGGTTGGGATCAACAGACTTACATGCCTGCGGGTGGTTCTGAGAGCAGAGGTGAGCAGCTTTCAACACTTGCCCGGATCACCCATGATAAGTTCACATCTCCCCGAATTGGAGAATTACTGGATGGCCTTAGTCGGACCACTTCCTTGAAGGACCCCAACTCGGATGACGCAAGACTAATTAAAGTGACTGCCCGAGAGTATGCGAAGCAAACTAAAATTTCCGCTGAATGGGTGACTGAATATGCACAAGCGACCGCTATGGCACAAGATGCCTGGGTGGCTGCGAGAACCGAATCTAATTTTGCCAAGTTCCAGCCACACCTGGAGAAAGTTGTAGATCTGAAGCGTAAATATGCTGAGTTCTTTGCTCCATATGATCACGTTTATGATCCTTTGCTCGATGATTACGAACCTGGCTTAAAAACGGAAGAAGTAAAGACGATATTCTCCAGATTGCGCGAGGAACAGGTAAAACTGATAAAAGAGATCAGCCAGAAACCCCAGGTAGATGATTCATTCATCATGCAGGATTATGGCGAATCAAAGCAATGGGAATTTGGCGTGGATGTCATCACTCGTTTTGGTTATGATTGGCAAAATGGACGCCAGGATAAAGCTGCTCACCCATTTACGACTACTTTCGGATATGGGGATATCAGAATAACCACCCGATTCTTAAATAATAATGGTGTGTCTTCATTGTTCTCCACGATGCATGAAGCAGGTCATGGAATGTATGAGCAGGGAATTAGTGAAAAGTTAAGACGTTCTGTGCTTTTCACGGGTGCATCCATGGCAATCCATGAATCTCAATCCCGCATGTTTGAAAACCTGGTGGGAAGATCACGTGAATTTTGGACATTTTTCTATCCCCGTTATCAGGCACTTATGTCAGAACATCTTGCTGGCGTTCCACTTGAGAAATTTTATAAAGGAATCAATAAAGTTGAGCCTTCATTAGTAAGGGTTGAAGCAGACGAGGCAACCTATAATTTGCATATTATGCTGCGTCTGGAATTAGAAATCGCATTAATGGAAGGCAAACTTGCTGTTAAAGACCTGCCAGATGCGTGGAACTACAAAGATGAAAGATTATCTGGGAATCACACCTCCAAATGATGCAAAAGGTGTTTTACAAGACATTCATTGGTCCTCGGGTTATATTGGATACTTCCCAACCTATGCACTGGGCAACCTGGTTTCTGCACAATTATGGGAAAAGATCCTGGAAGATATTCCAGCATTACCTTCCAACATTCGATCCGGTGATTTTTCGGAATTATTAGCCTGGCTGCGGGAAAAAGTCCATCGACACGGGGCAAAATTTGATCCACAGGAAATGGTTCAGAAGATCACAGGTTCAAAGATCACACCTGAACCATATCTGCGATACTTGAAAAAGAAATATTCTGAGATTTATAACCTTTAGTATGGCACTACTCCGGGGATGTATTGTAGGAATTGATTTCATCCCCGGAGATTACGTCCAAATTAGTGGTTAGGCATGAAGATTGCATAATACCGACTGTGAGGACCTATGCCAAGAATACTTTTTGTTGATGATGACCCTGTTACCCTCGAACTTATGGGACAAGCTGCCCGTTTACTCGGGCATCAGGCAATTTTAGCCAGGACCGGTGCAGATGGTTTTGTAAAAGCCGAGGAACAAAATCCGGAAGTGATATTTTTGGATTTGATGATGCCAGATATGGATGGTCTTCAGGTCCTCGGTCTGCTCCATAAGGAAGAAAAAACGAAATTAATTCCTGTTATTGTTCTTTCAGCTGGTGCGAGCCTGGATGATGCATTAGTCTGCCAGGCAGCTGGAGCTCAGGATTACTTAACAAAACCAGTACAATTACAAACATTAATGGATACGATTACAAAATATACCGCTCATTAAGCTATGCAATTCAGAAAATTTATTATTGGTAAGCGAAGGGGCAACTTCTTCTTTCTGTGTATTATTTTTATTTTTGCTGCTGCTTCATGTACAGATGGAAGAGATCAGACCAATACTAATCCCAATCTCCCTGAGATTGTTCAAAATAGTCCGACCCTAATTCAAGATACTTTAATATCGTCAACTCAAGGAGTCGCTGAGATTCCAATTGCAGGCAGTACTCTAGAAATTTCTTTATCTGAATTGGCAAACAACCCGACTTCAACAAAAACTCAAGTCAAACAATCACCAACCCCTTCAAATACACCCACGGCTTCTAAAACTCCTACTCGCACGAAAGCACCTACAAAGACCAGGGTTCCGACTAGAACCCCAAAACCAACAGCTATACCCCCAACGCCAATACCTCAAGATAATCCGGTGCGGATCTTCAATCCTGCATCATATTCAAAAATTACCACACCTCTCAACCTACTGGCTGCTGTTATTCCAGGCTCCGGTGGAAATGTCCATATGCAATTAACCGGCGAAAATGATAGAAAAATTCTGGAAAAAACCTGGATTTTCCATTATGCTAATGGACGAAGAACAACAATTGATGAGAGTTTTGATATCACTGTCTCAGGAGTGGCAGAAGCTGCCCGATTGACAATTTTTACACTGGATGAAAATGGCAGGATCATAGCACTGTCCTCCGAGGATATCCTGCTCCTTTCCATTGGACAGGCAGATCCTAGCAGAGGCTTTGGACTTAATGGAGCCATTTACCTTGCGCGCGCCATACCCCGGCAACAGCATTCGCCATGGAATAGTGGAAATTAGGGGAATAACCCGCACACGGACGGCCAGTACCATATACATAGAACTTGTAGATCAATCTGGTAAAGTGGTCGGTTCTTATGTTTCGCAAAATGCCGTCCAACCTTCACTTGAATACCAATCCCTTGAATTTGATTTGCCTTACAAGGTTAGCAAGGCCACCTGGGTTAGATTGATCATGCACCAGGTGGATATCCGTAACGGTAAGGATGTTGCCATTTCCAGTATCATCCTTAAACTATATCCTTAATTTGTGTTAACCTTTGAGGATCATCAATCAAAAATCGCTTATATCAGAATAATTCATAGAGCTAATAAAAGTAACAACAATTAAATAAAAGGAGATCGGGTAGTATACCGATCTCCTTTTCGAGAAGTTTATCAAGATAAGCAGTTGCTAAGCCCCGCCTTGTGTGTATTTTGCTGGATCGGTAGGCGTCTTACCGGATGGATCCCAGACATACACCCAGTCACCAACGTTTGCCCAATCGTACAGCCAATGGGAATCCCCGGGGGATAAATTTACACATCCATGACTTTGTGCGTACCCGAATAATGTTCTCCAGTATGCAGCATGCAGAGCACGTGCACCATCAAAGTACATTGTCCAGGGTACTTTTTCAAAAGAATAGTAATCGGATTTATCGGAAGTGAACGATCCGGTCATGGTTTCAGTATCTTTTTTAACCTGAATCTGAAACAGACCCGGTTTTGTAAAGAATGGATCGACCCCTGTTGCAATCATAGTGGCATAAACAAGCTGACTTTGATCATACACAGCAAGGGTTTGTTCCAACAGGTTGACTTCAATCCAACGGTTGCCGATAACTCCTTGGGGAGGAGTCGTATTGATTTGGACTATTCGGATGTACCTGCGTTCGAGCCATTCATTTATACCTATCTGGAACCAATCCGTTTCGTTGGCATTAGCCTTAGCGAATACCTGTACCAGTGTATTGCGATAATAAGTCTTACCTGTATTTGGATAATTCAACCCAGGTCCGGTGCGGCTGTTTCCAATATCTACGAGCCACCCGAATTCATTATCAGGTGTCCGGTAAAATGCCAGTCCTCTGAAACGGGTGTATTCTGCAGGGGATGCCCTTAACCATTCACCTGATTCAGCCAGCTGGACATAATGTCCTCCATTTACATCTGCACTGCCATTGTAAGCCACCCATCGTGTTGCTCCCGGTGGAAGGCTTCCACTAGGACCATCATTCGCTACTGCGGCATCCAGGGATGGAAAGGTATTCACAGGATTTTCGGGATTCACATTAAGTTTGGCAAATAAATACGGCATTTTGGTTATTTCTTCATCAAGGGTATAAGCAGGTAGCCCTTTGATCGGATAGGTTAATCCATTTTTAGCCCATTCATTCAATGTTTCAGATGGTCCGTATGCCATGCATTGCTGGTCTCCAGAATACACTCCCGGAAAACAGAGAGGTGCACCGGAATAAGGCTCCAATTGAGCTACAGAATCAGCCTTTACAGAATGCGGGCTTAAGGTTAAGAGTAAACCGGTAAAAATAACTAAGAATATCTTTCTCATAATTTTTTCCTATAAAAATATCTTCCATTACGCTTTTCAGCTAAGTATTCTATATTGTATCAAAAAAATTTGGCATCATTGTAAGTTTGTTATAATCCCGCATGTTAAGTGTTGGATTAACTTGACATTAAGGGGTGGCTAATCTACAATTTTTATTAGCAGCATCAATGATAATTATTAAAAGGAGCGATAAATTGACAAAATCACGCACCCAACTTATGGCTGATCGGCTCCGTGAACTCCAGTCTTCTTCACCTGACATTGAGGGATCTGCCATTGTCAGTGTAGATGGATTGACAATAGCTTCATCCCTTCCTGAAAATGTTGAAGAAGATAGGGTTTCTGCTATGGCAGCTGCCATGCTAGGTTTAGGCGAAAAGATATCCCGCGAATTAGGCAGGGGATCATTGAATCAGGTCTATATCAAAGGCGATGCTGGTTATGTGATCATTATGTCCATCGGGGAAGATGCGGTATTGACTGCCCTCGCTCGAGATCATGCCAAACTGGGCTTAATATTTTTAGATATGCGACGGGCAGCAGAAGAATTATCCAAACTTATTTAGGTTAGAGGAATATTGAAGTTGCTGGTAGTTATTCCAACATTTAATGAAGCGGAGAATATACAACCTATGCTCTCCGCTTTATTTTTGCTGCCAATTGAGGATCTGCATGTACTCATTGTGGATGATAACAGCCCGGACGGTACAGGAGAGATCGTCGAAAAACTTAAGAAAGATAATCCTGGGCAGATCGATGTTCTTCATCGAATTGGGAAGCTCGGCCTTGGGACGGCTTATATCTCAGGTTTTCAATACGGGCTGGCTAATGGATACGATTTGATCGGTCAAATGGATGCGGATTTTTCGCACCCTCCAGAAAAACTGGTAGAATTGGTCGCTGCAGTTCAGAATGGCATTGACCTGGCAATTGGATCAAGGTACATTGAGGGTGGAAGTCTTGATAAAGACTGGCCATTATGGCGCAAGTTCCTTTCAGGATTTGGGAATTTTTATGCTCGTTCCATACTCAACTTGCCAGTCAAGGATGTGACCGGTGGTTTTCGAGTTTGGAATGGAAAATTACTGGAAAGAATGTCTTTGGACAAAATTCGCTCGAACGGTTATGTTTTTCAGGTCGAAATGCTGTATGTTGCCTGGAAAGTTGGCTGCAATTATCAAGAAATTCCATTCTATTTTGCAGATCGAAAAATTGGGAAATCGAAGATGTCGTTTAAAATTCAAGCAGAAGCGGCAATTAATGTTTGGAAATTGCCTGGATACCACAAAGATATTTAATTATTTTATTGGAGGAAAAAATGGGTAAAACACAAAAAGATCTTGAAGGTGCATTTGCCGGGGAGTCCCAGGCATCGCGTAAATATTTTCACTTTGCCAAAAAAGCGGAGCAAGAAGGATATACACAGGTGGCCAAGCTTTTTCGAGCTGCAGCGGTGGCAGAAACAGTTCATGCAGGGAATCATCTAAAGGTATTAAATGGCATCAAGGATACTCGAAGCAATTTGCAAGAAGCCATCAATGGCGAAAATTATGAAGTGACCACAATGTACCCTGAATTTATTGCTGATGCTCAGGCTGAAGGGGATGCAAAAGCCGAAAGATCTTTCCATTTGGCGATGGAAGTTGAGAAGACCCACGAACAATTATATAAAAAAGCATTGGAAATGCTGGATAAACCACAGGAAGATGTTCAGTATTATGTCTGCCCGGTTTGCGGACATACTCATGTAGGTACACCACCGGAGAAATGTCCTGTTTGTAATACTCCTGGCAGCAGGTTTGAAAAGGTAGATTAGCTTTTACTCTTAAATTAAAAAGTATCCCGCTTATAAGCGGGATACTTTTATGTTTAACAGACGAATTTTACCTACCAAACACCAACTATGGTTTTCCACTCATCAAGGCTTAAAGTCTCAGCTCTGCGGCCAGGATCGATTTCAGCTGCCGCCATTTTTTCTTCCACTTGCCTGGTTGTCACTCCCAACCCATGGGAGAGACTGTTACGTAAGGTCTTACGTTTTTGACCAAACCCGGCTTTGCAAAGTAAGAAAAACTGATCGAGTTTACTGATGGGTATGAATGGTTCCGGGAAAAGATCTATCCGGACCACAGCAGAATCTATTTTTGGGGGAGGATAAAATGCCCCAGCCGGAATGCGCATGATGACCTGGGGTTTACCATATACTTGCACGCTTAATGCGAGAAGGTTCAGGTCACCCGGTTTGGCACAAATTCTCTGGGCTACCTCAAGCTGTACAGTTAGAACGATTCGAGCCGGTTTTATATTCCCTTCAAGCAAGTGCCTGATGACCGCTGATGTAATATAGTATGGAATATTAGCTACAACCAGATATCCGGTTTGCAGGCCTAATATTCCGATATCCTGTTCAAGAATATCGCCACATACCAAACTGACATTCGTATAGTCTTCGAGGATTTCTGAAAGAATGGGAATGATCTTTTTATCGATCTCAACCGCAGTTACCGTCCGGGCAGATCGGGCGAGATGGCGGGTAAGGCTCCCCAAGCCGGGTCCAATTTCAAGCACTTCATCATTTTCAGAAACTTCTGATAATGAAACGATCTTTTCCAGGATCCGGTCATCCGAAAGGAAGTTCTGGCCGAGTCCCCGGGATGGTTTTAATTCTGCCTGGCGCAGGATGGCGGGAATATTCAAAGGGAGAAGAGGTGCTGAACCTTGGGTCATAGCTAGTTCAGCACATATAGAATATTGGCAGGAATGGGTGCCAGGAAATAAACAGTTACCCATTGAGCCCAAGACTCATAATCTTCATCACTGTAACCGAGGTCTATCCAGGGTGTACCCGGTATTCCACCGCCTGTATCAGCAATCGTCGCAAAACCGTAACCGGGGATATAAACCTGCTGCCCGCGCATGTTTACGAACCAGCGGTAGACTACTGCCACGATCCCTTTCGCTACTTTCGCTCCAGAAGCTGTTGCGGTAGAACAACCCGGTATACCTAGACGGCAAGGTGAGTATGAAGTGGCATACATGGATACTGCCCGCCAGTATTCTATCGTTGTTCCACCAATATCCAGTTGTTTCAACGAGGCTTTTGTTCCATAACTCAAAATCTGGTCCCGGGGTTGACGGATAACAGTAGAGCTGATGGTTGTTCGACCAGCCTCCAAACCGTTTACTGAGCGGATCCTGGTAAAATCTACTGCCAGGCCATATTCGCCTGTTTGGGTGACAATCTGCTGATCCAATTCAACCTGGTTATCTGACTGAGTTCTGATATGTAAATGGAAGTACTTTCTGTTCAAGGAGGAAAGTGTCTGACACACGTTGGATTTGAACTGGATCAATGGATAGCGGTTGTTCTTCAGAAGGGACCGAATAATCCAAACCCATCAAAGGCTGCTTATTATGAGCTAATAGTTTACCAATATTATTAGGTAAAATTTCGGCTTCAACCCCGGATGGCGTATTATCAGGCTGCCATTTTCGATATTGGACCGTATGGTAACGGAACATCTGAAATGTATCCGACGGTGACGATTGTTTGCCGTCGACCGTCAAAATATCACCGGGGAACAGCTTTACTCCATACTGGTATAGAAGGTTGGCAGGGTATTTTTCGGTGCTGAAAACTAAAATACGCTGACCATCGATCCAAAGAGCTATCGTAGATGTGTTTTGAACTTTGATCGGACGATTATCCAGCAATAATGATTGAAGTCCAGGAGAAACGGTATCGCCAGAATAGAAGCTAATCCCGGAAACACGTAACAACGAATTTACAGTAAGGGCAGGGTTGCGAATGGTTATTGTCGAATTGTTTTCAATGATCGTAACCGGCTGATATAAAAATATACCGATTAAGATAAGTCCAGTTAATGAAAGCACAAGTGGCAGCAACCACAAGAATTTGTTTCTCATTAATAACGATTGTAACAGATTTAAATGAAGGGAATTGGATAATTGAGAAGAGAGAAGAGAGAAGAGAGAAGAGAGAAGAGAGAAATGAGAAGGAAATGAGAATTGAAAGAGCTAATTAGTGGTAAGTAAGTAGTGAGTAGTGCGTAGTATGGTATGGACTTGGAGGAAGGCTTGAATAATCTTAATGAATATTTCCATAATTCAGTACTTGAATTATGGAAATAGTTGTGATATACTATTGAAAGTTCTACTAAAACAATAGACATTGTAGAACATTTATGTGAATGTGATCAATATATGAGATTATCCAAACGTGGAGAATATGCCTTGCGGGCAATGATCGACCTGGCATCCTGGACGCAGGATCGCAGCCATATGCCGATCAAAGAAATTGCTGAGAGGGAGAATATCCCGATCAAGTTCCTTGAGCAGATCCTTCTGACCATGAAAAATGCCGGTCTGGTGAGCAGCCGAATGGGTGTGAATGGCGGTTACTACCTCGCAAAACCGGCCGAGCAGATCACCCTGGGTCAGATCATCCGTTTGCTCGATGGTCCACTTGCGCCTATTCGATGTGTCAGTCAGATGGCATACGAACCTTGCAGCTGCCCGGATGAGAGCACTTGCGGGCTGCGTAGTGTCATGTTTGATGTTCGCAACGCGATTTCGGATATTCTCGATCACAAGACCCTGGCGGATGTCGTCCACAGGGGTGTAACGAAAATTAACCCGTAATAGGAGATAAAAATGAATAAGAAAGCATTTTCAGTTATTGCAGTAGTGATGGTTCTCTCGTTAATTCTTACCGCCTGTGGTGGTGGCGGAGGTCAACAACAGAACCAAAAAAAGATCTCAGTATCCGGCGCTTTTGCACTTTACCCATTAATGGTTCAATGGGCTGAAAAATACCAGGCATCCAACCCCAATGTCCTCATTGATGTATCAGCAGGAGGAGCAGGCAAAGGGATGTCAGATGCTCTGGCAGGTGCTGTTGATATTGGCATGGTTTCCCGCGAAGTCGCCCAGGAAGAAGTGGACCAGGGTGCTTATGGAATTGCAGTAACACGTGATGCAGTATTTGGCACAGTCAGCGCCAGCAACCCATACCTGGCTGATATCTTAAAGCAGGGACTTTCTCAAAAAATCCTTTCAGGAATCTTCCTGACAGGCGAGATCACAACCTGGGGTCAAGCTCTGGGAAAGCCTGAGATCACTGATGAAATTCATGTATTCACCAGATCGGATGCATGCGGTGCAGGCGAGATGTGGGTAAAATATATGGGTGGTAAGAAACAGGAAGAATTGAAGGGAATTGGCGTCAATGCTGATCCGGGTGTCCTCGAAGCTGTTATCAAAGATCCCCTGGGAATTGGGTATAATAACCTGAATTATGCTTTCGATCTGAAAAGTGGAATGCCAGTGAATGGTGCTGGTGTAGTACCCCTCGATATCAATGAGAATGGTACTGTTGATCCGGATGAAATATTGGAAACACAGGCACAGGCGGTTGAAGCAATAAGCACAGGGCGATATCCTTCCCCACCAGCACGACCGCTCTATCTGGTGACCAAAGGTAAACCTACAGCAACAACTGCAGAATTTATTCAATGGATTTTAACCGATGGCCAACAGTACGTTGCAGAAGCAGGGTATATAGTTTTGACACCCGATCAACTGGCAGAATCTAAAAGTAAATTGAAATAATCATGGATTTAGATTCAAAGACAAATATTATTCCAACCAATAGGGAGACCAGTAAAACACTGGTCTCCCGCAAAAGACAGGAAAGAGGAGCATCGCTTCTCTTTAAGTGTTTAACCTTCCTGCCAATCGTGTTATTCATTGTCATTCTGGGTGTGTTGATCGTCAGGTCCCTGCCTATCCTCCAACAAAAATCCGTTTTTGAACTACTTTTAGGTAAAGTCTGGCGGCCATCTGAGGGAGAATTCGGTTTTCTTCCCTTCATCGCGGGTTCCCTCTGGGTCACAATTCTTGCCATGTTGATCGCTGCCCCGGTGAGTATCATGTGTGCCATATATTTATCTGAATATGCCACATCACTTGCAAGAACCATCCTCAAACCACTTATTGATATACTGGCGGCGATTCCTTCAGTAGTCTATGGCCTATGGGGCGTTCTGGTGATCGTCCCCTGGGTGGGAAACACTTTATCTCCTTTCCTTGAAAAAACATTTTGGTTCATTCCATTTTTTCAATCGAAGAATCCAACCGGATACAGTATTCTAGCGGGTGGTTTGGTCCTGGCAGTCATGGTCACCCCATTTATTATTGCTGTGTCGTATGAGGTAATGCATACTGTTGCGCGCGGGTATCACGAAGCGTCTCTTGCTGTCGGGGCTACACGCTGGCAGACCGTTCGTTATGTCATTTTCCCCAGGGTTGGTTCCGGTTTGGCTGCCGGAGTTATCCTCGGAACTTCCAGGGCATTTGGTGAAACGATTGCAGTTCTTATGGTAATTGGTAATAATCCCGTTATTCCCAAGTCCATACTTGATGCGGCGTATCCGTTACCCGCATTGATCGCAAATAATTATGGTGAGATGATGTCCATTCCGCTTTATGATGCGGCTTTGCTGGGATCTGCCCTGCTATTATTGATCATTGTCTTAATTTTCAATGTATCTTCTGCTGTTATTTTAAGAAGAGTTACCGGGAAGGCTCAGGAATGAAAAAGATCTCCCGCCGGCGAATAGAAGAATATATAGCCAAATTCTTTATGTATATCAGCCTGGGACTTGGTGACAGGAAGCCTCGGTTGGATACTTGTCACCCTGGTTATTAAGGGAGCACCTTCCCTGAATTGGGCAATGGTTTCACAGGTACCGAAAGGTGGTTTCTACCTCGGAAAAGAGGGCGGTATCCTGAATGCGATCATTGGATCCCTCTATCTTGCCGGTGGCGGAACGATTTTGGCATTATTGTTCAGTTTACCCATCGCTCTTGGACTAAACGTATATATCAGACGAAATTCAAAATGGGCTATTGTTGTCAGGTCTGCGCTGGATGTATTGTGGGGGATCCCTTCCATTGTATATGGTGCTTTCGGTTTTACGATCATGCTGGCAATGGGGATGCGGGCTTCATTACTGGC
Source organism: uncultured Chloroflexia bacterium (assembly GCA_963757065.1). GTDB lineage: Bacteria > Chloroflexota > Anaerolineae > Anaerolineales > Anaerolineaceae > PNON01. Next base: position 888,703 of record CAVWQC010000007.1, read on the forward strand.
TGGTATCGTCACCCTGGCTCTCGTGGAACTCCCGATCATGATCCGGTCGATGGATGAAGTACTACGCTTGATGCCCAGGGACCTTGAACATGCATCTTATGGTTTGGGAGCAACGAAGATCGAGACTGCTTTACGGGTAATTTTGCCGCAGATGATGCCTGGATTGATCACAGCGGCCATGCTTGCTTTCGGACGGGGAATCGGGGATGCTGCTTCAGTATTGTTTACTGCCGGGTACACTGATCGGATTCCAACCTCTCTGATGGATCCGACAGCTTCGTTGCCACTGGCTGTTTTCTTCCAACTATCAACACCTTTCCCGGAAGTGCAGCAGCGGGCATATGCTGCCGCGCTGGTATTGACCATTATTGTACTCGTTATCAGCATAGTATCCCGCTGGCTGGCTTCCAGATTATCCAGGTATTCGGTTAAATAGGAAATCTTATGGAATATCATATTAATGTTCGTGACTTGAATGTAAAGATCGGCAGCACCCAAATTATCAACAATGTCAGCCTGGATATTCCCAGGGGGCAGGTGACAGCGATCCTGGGTCCTTCAGGCTGCGGGAAGACTACTTTGATGCGTACAATGAACCGGTTTCTGGAATTGACCGACAATTCTGTGATCACCGGGCAGGTTTTACTGGATGGCAAGAACATTTATGACCCGGATGTGGATGTGACCGAGATTCGGACTCGAATAGGTTTATTGGCTCAGCGTCCCTATTCCCTACCCATGTCCATTTATGAGAACGTAGCCTATGGGCTGCGTATTCACCGCATCAACAACAGCCGCAACCTGAAACCCATCATTCGGCACTATTTGGAGATGGCAGGACTTTGGGAAGAAGTCCAAAAAAGACTGCATGACCCCGCGACGGCTTTATCCATCGGCCAACAGCAGCGCTTGTGTCTTGCACGTGGTTTGGCACTCGAGCCTGAAGTGATCCTGGCGGATGAGCCCACCTCTGCCCTGGACCCCATTTCCTCCCAGCATATTGAGCAGAAACTGCAAGAGCTGAAAGAGAAATATACCATCGTCCTGGTGACGCATACACTCAGGCAGGCACGCCGCCTGGCAGATTATGTGGTGTATATGTACATGGGTGATGTGGTCGAGCAGGGACCAGCCAAAGAAGTTTTTGAAAATCCCCAGCAAGAACGGACCAAGGCTTATTTACAAGGAGCGATCGGTTAGTAATAGTATTCTCTTCGATTGAGCATTTCCGTCAAAGTAGAAAATTTGTCATAAATAAATAATGTAATTAGGTCGGGAGGGTAAATTGACAACAACATTTTCAACATCAAGCATTCGTAAGGTTTTTTCGTTTCCATTCGCAGATCCGCGTTGGAAAAGTAAGCTTCTGATTGGCATGGGAATACTATTTGCCAGTTTTATCATTCCTATTCTGCCTGGACTGGTTATCTATGGATATTTCTACCAGATCATGCAGCGGGTAATTGTAAAAAGTGAAGAACCAACTTTACCGGAATGGCAGGATTGGGGCAAATTACTGGGAGATGGCTTTCGCTTGTTCGGAGTTTCCTTTATATATTCATTACCGCTGTCGATATTGTATTTTGCTGGAATATTGGCTTACGGCCTCATGATCTTCAGTATTCCCTGGATGGAGAATACAGGTATGGAAGGTGGAACGGCTGCCCTGATCATGATCGGAATCATGAGTTTTTTCTTTTTGATCGTTCTGCTGGCGATGATATTTGCCTTTGTCTTGTCGGTTATTCTTCCGCTAACATGGTGCCAGACGATCGCAGCTAACTCCTTTAAGGGTGGGTTTGAAATAGGAAAATATTGGAAAGTTTTTAGAGCTAATATTGGTGGTTTCCTCATCGCAACAACGCTAATGTATGGATTGTTCACTATTCTCATGATGGTTTATTATGTCCTTTATATGAGTTTAGTGCTCTGGTGCCTGATCCCATTCTTACTCATCATAGGGGGAATGTTAACCGGACTTTACTCACTGGTTTTATGGGCATTTGTTTATCGTGAAGGATTAGATAAATTAGCAGGCCAAGTTGATTAAGGTAGAGCTTGAATCTGCATCTTTGGTAGTTGAACAGAACATGATTAAAAACAATCAATGAATAAATTTGTGAATTAAATAAAGGACCCTCTCTTATTGAGAGGGTCCGATTTTCCTATCGAATATCGATCACTTTTTTAATTAAGAGACAGCTGACCTACAAAAATTATTATAAATATCAAGCACATTGGATTGATGGCTATATCAGACTATTAGAATCCTATGTTCTTAACTTGAATGTAGACTAAGTATAAATATTAAAGAATTTGGAAATAACGCTTGGAATATTTAATGCCTCATTAAGATTTGTGTTCGCAATGTTTGCACCACTAAGATCTGCATTTTCAAAATTTGTACCGCCTAGATATGCACCTAAAAGATCGGCGCCCCTGAGGTTTGCTCCAGCGAAATTCGCACCACCGAGATAAGCGAACTTCATGTTTGCTTGGCACAAATTTGCACCATCGGCCTTAGCGCACTCAAGATTGGCTCCTTCTAGGATTGCTCCTGCGAGATTTGCGTACCTAAGGTCAACATCTTTGAGGTTAGCATCACCCATGTAAGCATTGGTGAGGTTAGCAGATTTTAATCTTGCTCCATTGAGATCGGCAGAAGCAAGATTTGCACTCATAAGGTTTGTATTAGTAAGGTTTGAATTAGTTATGTCCGCATGGGTGAAATTCGCATGCTCGAGATTCGCATCCATCAGGTTTACTCCCGAAATTATCGCATTTGCGAAATCAGCTTCGCACAATATTGCGCCTTGTAGGTTTGCTCCGTTCAAATTTGTGTTAATCAGTGATGCATACCTGAAATCAGCAAACTTCAAATTAGCAGCTGACAGATTAGCGCATCTAAAATTAGTATCTATGAGATTAGCCTCTTCCAGGTTGGCATGCATCAGATTTGCAAACCTGAGGTCCGCTCCGTAAAAAACCTTTTGGCTGGTAGTACTTAAATTATTATTTCGCCAATAATTTATAGTTTCTGGATCTGCTCCAAGAATTGCACCGGTCAAATTCGCTCTAATTAGATATGCTTCGCTCAGTTTTGCACCCCTAAGAATTGCTTTCCTGAGATCTGCACCATTTAGGTTTGCTTCATGGAGATCTGCACCTTCAAAGTTCGCGCACTCGCCTGCGGGACTTTCCTCTAGCCATTTTGAATGACTCTCCATAATTGCATTCAGCATTTCTTTAGAGAAATGGGAAGTATTAGCTAATTCAACCAGTTGATTCATTCTTAGGTAGTTACTCATTCCTGGTACCTTAAAAAATATTGTCGAATATGTCTATGAATAATAGTAATACAGTACCAACTTAAAATATAAATGTCAACTTGAAAAACAAAATATGAAAACTTCAGATAAGGAAGAGTATATATAAAAATAACATCACCCATAAAAGATGAAAAGTCACATATTGATTAAAATAAAAAAGGCAATATAGATTGCCGATCGGAGGGAACCGAAATATCAATATCCATTATTTCTGTAAATAATATTCAATTGTTACAAAAATCTTACGGTTACCTAATTACCCCAAATATCACTATCCATGCAAACGTTTCCCAAATATAATAATTATGGTCGGCTATTAATCTATTCTTAATGTGGAATACCTGATGCTGAATTTGAGATTTGAAAGCCTAGATAATTCATAAGAATAGTACGGGGTTAGGGATATTAACGATTTTGTCTACCTAAAGAATTAAAAGAACTTCCAAAGCATAATCACTGAGAGGGGAGTATTAATGAAGCCTAATTCAAGAACATTAATTTCTGGATTGATTATTGTATTATTTTCTGTAGTAATTATCGGGTTATTTGGAACAAAGCCTAAACCTGAGAGTCAATTCCCAACCGATGATTCATCACATCAATCCCCTCAAGCCAAACAAACGACTTCCCAGCTATTAATCCCTACAGTCTATTCAACCGACGAATTACAAATGAAGTCATCAGTACCTGAAAAAGAGGTGACACCTGCAGCCCCTTATGTTCCCATCACCATACCAGAAGCCATTGAAGCGCCGGTCGAACCAGTTCCGGACCAGGTGGTCATTCAATTTTCAGCAGAAACCAGTGCTGAAGAAAAGCAAGCCTATGTTGAATCAATAGGTGGAACTGTTGTCCAATCCATCGATTTACTGGATTCATTAGTGGTGTCGGTTTCGGCAGAGGTGGCAGAAGCACCTTTACCTGAAACGCCATCCGTTGTTCAGAGCGAACCTGATTATTACGTATCGGCCTTGGAAAATGTCGCCCCGGTAAATGACCCACGTTACCTGGAACAATGGGCATTGGAAGCGATTGGGGCACCGGATGCCTGGGCAGCCATGCCGGCGGATGCACCGGCGGTGACGATTGCTGTGATCGACAGCGGCATCTGTGCGGATCACCCAGACCTGCAGGGCAGAATTGTGGATGGTTGGGACTTTCTTGAAAATGACGGGTTTCCTCAGGATGATTTCGGCCACGGCTGTGCAGTTGCAGGCGTGATCGCTGCCAACATGAACGATGGGATTGGTATTGCCGGAGTGGCACCGAACGCACGCATCATGCCTTTGCGCGTATTAAATTCCAGCGGGGTGGGTTCATATTCAGATGTTGCCGCGGCGATCGTTTACTCGGTAGATCATGGAGCGCAGGTCATCAACCTGAGCCTGGGCGGTTCCAACGCTTCCGTGGTTTTGGAAAATGCTGTCAATTATGCTGTTAACCAGGGGTGTGGTCGTGGTGGCAGCAGCCGGGAATAATGGTAACAGAAATGTGTTGTATCCCGCGGCATACGAGCCGGTGATTGCGGTGGGTTCGGTGGACCCGAACCTGCAGCACAGCAGTTTCAGCAATTATGGCCCTGGCGTGGATATCTGGGCACCGGGACGGGATATATTAACGACCAAACGGGATGGCAGTCATGGGTTGGTCAGCGGCACTTCATTCGCTGCACCGTATGTGGCTGGGGCGGAAGCAATAGCGGGTTTAGAAGGTTACCAAATTGATATGGGTGGCAAGATACTCTCCATCAGTAAGGAATCCTTTACCTTACCAACACCTTCTGCGACTCCCGCGACAACAGAAGTGCCAGCAATAGATCCAACAAATACGTCTTCAACTTCTCGCCTGGTTCTCAATATTTCCGGAAAGGTGTATGCATGGTCTTTAGATTCTGGAGATAATATTTATCTGGGCGATGTTCCCACAGCCTCAGAAATACAATTCCCGATAAGCGATATTGACGTTTTTGAAATGGCTAAATCTCCAGTTAAGCAGTTGCCCGATGATTATGGGTTTTATCATGGTGTCTGGTCAAATAATAAGGAACAACTAGCATACTTGACAGTCCAGTCGTTAACCTTAAATCAAGTATTGAACGTATGGTCCAGCAATGGAACAACACGGCAAGTACTAAACCTTACTGGGGATGATTTAGTGGAATACTTGGACCCTGCAGCTTGGAAAGATGATTCTACAATAATTTTGATTGGGAGACAACTACTTGGATTTCTCGACGGATCTTTCTCAGTTTATGAAAAGAATATTAACGATAACGAGCAGCCAAAACGGGTAAGTACATTTGATATTTCACAGAATGGAAGTTATACACTCTAATAGTTCTGAAGGAAATACCACATAGTGGCAAGGATAATACTGTGATGGACAATCTAGCATAACGGTTATCGGATACTTGTATTCAAGCAAATATTACTTTAAGCAAGTGTGCATTTCATCTAATGACAATCTTGACGCAGTGCTATGTACCACCTACCAATGATACTACTCCCCCAACCGGTTCCTGGACGAGTCCATCAAATAATCAAACAATATCCTCGCGTTCTGTAACACTAAGCGCCAACGCAAGTGATAATGCCGGCGGCAGCGGAGTGAAAGAAGTACGCTGGAGCGGAAAATGGGGTGGCAACTGGTATGGCATTGGGTTAGACAGCACCGCACCTTATTCCATGAGCTGGGATTTGTGTAATTATGGTGTGCCAACCGGAATAGTGGAGTTGGGCATGGAAGTATTAGATAACGCAAATAAAAAATGGGTGTACAGTGAACATTTCACTAACATTAGTATCACCATGAATTACACATGCAACCAGAATAGTACAGATATAACTCCCCCCACAGGTAGTTGGCAATCTCCATTCTATGGACAAACAATAAATTCCACCTCGGTCACATTAAGTGCTAATGCCAGCGATAACAGTGGCGGAAGTGGTGTAAAGGAAGTACGCTGGAGCGCCAAATTGAATAACCAGTGGACAGGCATAGGAACCGATAAATCAGCCCCATACAGCTATGACTGGAATATGTGCACTTCAGGTGTTCCCAAAGGAAATGTTGAATTGGGCATGGAAGTCTTGGATAACGTGGACAACAAATGGGTATATAGCGAACATTTCCCTAACATTATCATCAACATGAATTACACCTGCGGAGGGAATGGAGGTAGTACCTGCGATGCTGCCAGCCTACCAATAGATTTCACAAAATGCCAGGAAGAAGGTGGTGGTCGTTGCAGTTTCAACGGTAGTAAAACTGTCTATTATGGTGCTAACAGTTGCTATAAAGTCCAGACTAAGACAGATGGCGTGGAATGCAACAATGACAATTTTGCCCCTGATCCGCTGCCGGGTGTTCATAAAGCTTGCTATATCAATAATCCACCACCGCCAACCTGTCCAACTTCGGGCGGCGTTATTCTCTACTGGAATGAGGGTCATGGTTGTGGGAACACTGAAAACGACCCCGGATTCCGCATGCGGGTTGGTACTGGTTGGCAGAACATGGATGGAAATTTTAACGAAAAAGCCTCATCTGTAAGGATCCCATCCGGTTGGTCGGTAATGCTCTATGAGCACGGAGATCGAACTGGTGGTAAAAAATGCTATTACACCAACATAATTAACTTTGGAACAGAGGGAAATTTCCCGGGTACAAGTACGCCAATTAATGATCGAGTTTCTTCCATAGAGGTATTTAACGATATTTTTTGTGGAGAATTGCCTGGTCCGAGTACTCCTAGCCTTTACTACCCGAATTATGGTTTAAACATTTCTTATCCACAAGGTATTACTTTCTTGTGGGGTGAATCCGGTGATAACTATACATTTGAGATGACTGGAGGTCAATCTGCGACTACGGTTACAGGATTGACAGACATCCAAACCAAATTTTCATGGTTATGGCCAGGTGTCTATTCATGGCGGGTCATTGCATTCCGCAACGGGATGTCTGCTGCCAGCGAATGGAGGAAGTTTAATGTATTTCCCAGCGTTCCCGGTTCAGTGAGCGTAACTACCAATTCCACCGCTACTGTCACTGTCAACTGGACAGAAAGCTCAGGAGGAGTGGATGGTTATAAAGTATATCGAAACGGTATCCAAATAGCCAGCGTCGGCAATGGAATAAGAAGTTACCAGGTGACCGGTTTGCCTTGTAGCAACACAAGCACCTACAGTGTGCGCGGTTATAAGGGCTCGCTGGACTCTGATGAAAGAAGCGCTACAGGTTCAACAACGACATGCCCGGTTGGGCCGTCAACTCCATTCTTGAGCCTTCCAACACACCGTAAGGTGGTTGCCTATCCGCAGAATGTTACTTTTGATTGGTCCGATTCCGGTGATAGCTACACGTTTGATCTATCCGGCCTACAAACAACTGAACATAGAACCAATTTGACTTCCAGCACTACAATCGTAAATGCTCCATTGGCTGGTTATTATCAGTGGTACGTAGAAGCTATTCGAAATGGGCAGACTGCAAGATCAGGGACGTTTGAATTATTCGTTGTTCCGAGTGCTCCAGCTTCCATAAGTGCCACTACAAATTCATCCAATGCAATCACAATAAACTGGACTGCGAGTACGGGGGGTGTGACTGGATACCATATCTATCGCGACAATGTTCTAATCCAGTCAATCGGTGCGACTACTTATTCATACCAGGTAACCGGGCTCAGCTGCGATACTACTTCTACTTTTAGTGTGAGTGGCCACTATGGAAGCAGTTCTTACAATGAAGGCCCGAAGAAAAATATAACAGGGACCACATTGCCTTGTATAGTAGGTCCAACAGTTCCCACCTTAATTAGCCCGGCAAATGGAGCCAGGATTCCAAATCCGCAAGCTGTCGTCTTTGACTGGTCTGCGTCAGGAACTAACTATACTATAGAAATTACCGGAGGGACCAGCCCAGTCACCGTCTCAAATACTACCGATTCACTCAATTTTGGATCCATGTGGCCAAAGGTGTATCAATGGCGGGTGAAAGCTTACCGTAACGGACTGTGGAGTGCGTGGAGTCCATATTCAACATTAAATGTCCCACCCGGGAAGCCGGGTTCATTAAATGTAATTTCAAATTCAACTTCAGATGTAACACTCACTTGGACAGATAGTCCCGGAGGATCATATGGATTTAAGATCTATAGAAACGGCAAGCTGATCGATACTGTCGGTTCGAGCGCCCATACTTTCCCGCATAGATACCAGGTCTCTGGCCTTCCTTGTGGTGATACCTCCACCTATAGTATTCGCGGTTACATAGGCTCATTGAACTCAGATCCAATAAACGCCACCGGTTCTACACTGGCCTGTCCAAAAACCGTTCAAGTGGTCAGTGTTTTCACAACTGACGGGAATGGAATGGCGGCTTCTGGTGATGTATCACCCAGTTCATACGAAGAAGAGATCTCAGCTCAAACCGTTACTTCGGATTTCCTTGCAGGAGATGATATTCAACTGCACATTGAAGTCGAAAACCAATACTCGACGGAACAAATTGCTTATGTACAATGGTACGTTTTTGACCCTGCAGATCGCGAAGTGTTTAATCTTGAGTGGAGAGGCAACTTAACGATTGCACCAGGAGTTACAGATTGGTATCTGCCCAGTACGATTTCTACTGATATTTTGGGTGGAGACTATCAATTCTTCGGAGTAGTCACATTTAATGGGGAAGATACTAATGATTATTCATGGTTCAACATCAATGGTATGCAATCTGTAGATGTTGTCGGAGTATATACAACAGATGAATTAGGCGCCGCAGGTATAAGCCAGGAATTGGATACTGGGCGGACTGACTCTACGCAAACCAATCGTTTGGAGGGTAGCGATTATGATACAGTATTGGCGTTATGGAAAGGCACAACCAGTAATCTTACCACTGTTGCCTGTAATGATGATATCGATGGGTTTTCAGAAGCCTGGCTGGAAGGAGTACCTGTTACAGCCGGTGTAACATATTACATAGAAGTAATGGATTTTGGAACACCTGGTGGTGGAAACCTGGCTCTTTCTGTGGATTTTGCGCCATCTCCTTCAAATGATGATTTCAACACGCCAATTACCATTAGTACATTACCATACTCAACATCACTTAACATTAATGGAGCTACCCAAGCATCTGACGACCCTCCCCTCACAACATGTAATCGTCTGCCAGGTCAATCCAGTGTATGGTACCGATACACACCCTCCCTGGCTGGTGAACTCCAATTAGATACCGCTGGAAGCGATTTTAATACCATGCTGGCTGTGTGGAAAGGCAGCCGGGGGAGTTTAATACCCAACGGTTGTAACGACGATGTTGGATATGTGGAGGATGTCTGGGATTGAACTTCGCTCTTAACCTCGCCGCTTTCTGCAGGAACAGTTTACTATATCGAGGTATCCAAATTTAATGGATTTATGGATACTGAAGGTGCAGCCTTAACTACCAACATTGGTTCGGGGAAAGTTGAGGCGAATACTACCGGTTCGCACAGGACTTGGGGTAGTGATATCAATGCCCAATTCTGGGGCGGCCAGATGGCCTTACATGCTGCATTTACAGCTTATCCTGTACCTGGAATAGTACCCTTAAGTAGTCTCAGGATGCGTTCTTATTGAATGACTTAACTCCTACTTTTGATTGGGGTGTGGCTGCTAATGGTCAAAGATATCAAATCCAGGTGGATAACATCAGTACTTTCTCCAGCCCGGAACAGGATAACATTGGCATCAATGACCAGATAAGCTTTACATCTTCAAATCTTGTCGATGGGAAGTATTACTGGCGGGTGAGAGCGATCAGCGATCTTGATGTACCTGGACCCTGGAGTAGCATACGCTCTTTCACGATCGACACCACTCCCGTTGAGTGGGGACCTTATGATGACAACAATTCGAGCATTGTCTACAATCCTGCCTGGGTTGCACAGACGATAAATGGTAACTTCGCCAATACCGAGCATTATTCCACTGCCATAGGGAGTACTGCTGGTTTGACATTCAACGGCACTGGAGTAACACTTAAATTCCGAAAAGCAAGTGTCTTTGGCAATATGGAAGTCTGGATTGATGGTAATTCGGTTGACACGGTTAACCAATTGAACGGGATCACACTTCAAGGTCAGAGTTGGATAAGCCCGGTTTATTCAAATGGAACACATACAATCGTCTTGAAACATATCAGTGGGTCATATGTTTCATTGGATGAAATCATTGTCAATGGGCTGCGACGCAGACACGACCTCAACATGACTTATACACTTCACTAACGAAAACGACAAATACCTTGACACATACTCAAACAGAGCGCATCGGGTAGGCACATACGATGAAAGGAATGTGAATATTGTTTATACTGGAACGTGGGTGGCACAGTAATAACGGAAATTACGCAAATACTGAAAAATACTAAGGTGATTGGCAGTACAGCAGGGTTTACATTTAATGGAAATATGGTTGACATCGTTACGAAAAGCGAGTGTGTTTGGCAATATGGAAGTGTGGATGATGGTATTCTGGTGGATACATTAATCAGACAAATGGAGCGGTCTTCAAAAATAAGTTGGAAGAGCCGGTGTTATCTACTGGAGCGCATACGATTGTATTAAAGCATGTCACGTAATGTATGTCACATTGGATGCGATCATATCAGTGGTCTCTACTGCAACGCGACTTTGACAAATACAAAGACTCTACCTTACATTTACACATATGACAATGACACCTCTATGACATTTACAGTATTGACGAAATCACTACAATACATTGACGCATACTTACCTCACGCACTCTAACGAAAGCATTTTACCGAATATCGATCACTTTTTCCAAAGTTGGCCAAATGGCTTTACTCAGCTTTTCCAGGGGAACATCCTGAACTTTCATCGTGATCTGTCCATATCCCGGGGCATCTCCAGCGGTCTTTACGAAAGCCACAATATTTCCACCTACATCCCTCACTGCTGAGGCTACCTCTGCAAATTTACCAGGCACATCTTTTACGATGAAAGATACTCTTACACCATCACATCGGGCGCCTAACAATTCAAGGAAAATGCGGAATAGATTGGTTTCAGTAATAATACCGACTAATTTCTCTCCCTTCATGACAGGGAGTGCACCGATCTTTTTATCTGCCATGATACGTGCTGCTTCTTCGATGGGTGTATCTTCTGTTACTGTGATCACATCTTTCGTCATCACCCGTTCCACAGTGATCTTGCTCACCAGGTAGCTTATCTCCCACACACTCAAGGAAGTTGCTTCTGACGGGGAAGCATTCAGTAGATCACTTTCCGATACGATCCCGACCAGCTTTCCTTTTTTATCCACAACCGGAAACCGCCGGATGTGTTCCTTGCGCATGCTTACCAATGCTTCCTGAACCGATTCTTCAGGGGATACTGTCAAGACAAGATTTGTCATTCGTTCGCCAACTAACATGGATGGTCTCCTCTAGGTCTATAATTTATGCTTATAAATATATTGTACAATCACTATTGTTAAATAACTATAAGAAGTGTAAAGTCTGCCAGGAATATCAAAAAATATCGATTAATTGACAGATAACTCATGTCAGCTTAGTATGATTGATCTATGTGACTTTCCTGAATAATTTTCATCTGATTTAATAATTAGAATTTAAAACGAGGAAAAAATGAAAAAACAAAATAAACAAAATCTGAAATCACCATGGTTCTTGATATTCATAGGCTTGGTACTTGTTCTGGTAGCCGGTTATTTTTTATTAAAACCAGCCCCAACTCAAACAACAGCACTCCCTTCGGAAGTATCGGTAGCTGAGGCAGGCAACGCTGCGGGATGCAGGTGCTTTTGTTCTGGATGTGCGCCAACCGGAAGAATGGGAGCAAGCCCATATTCCAGGAGCGACATTAATTCCATTAGGTGAATTACAGGCAAGAAGCAATGAAGTCCCTAAGGACGCTAAAGTTTTGGTGGTTTGCAGATCTGGAAACCGGTCGCAGCAGGGAAGGGAAATTCTTTTGGCAGCCGGTTTTACGCAGGTGACAAGCATGTCCGGCGGGGTCACTCAATGGCAAGCTGACGGAAACCAGGTGGTTAGTGGACCGTAGTTGGTGTCCAGGTTGATGATCTTCCTATGGACATAAAGCCTCGAAAATGATAGAATTCACCCTGTTAAAGCACTGGGGGCTCGTCCAATGGTAGGACTGCAGACTCTGGATCTGTATATAGAGGTTCGAATCCTTTGCCCTCAGCCTCTGGAATAAGCGCCCTGAACAATATATCAGGGCGTTTGTTTTTACCCTGAACAGGAGAATAATATGACCAACGACCTGACCACAACCCCTAACAGTAATTTTATTCAAGAGGCCATTGAAGAAGATCTTCGTACAGGCCGTTTTGACCATGTCCAAACCCGATTTCCTCCAGAACCCAATGGCTACCTGCATATAGGGCATGCGAAAGCTTTATGCATCGATTTTGGAATGGCAGAGATCTTTGGTGGTGTGTGCAACCTGCGTTTCGACGATACAAATCCGGTGAAGGAAGATGTTGAGTATGTGGATGCCATCCAGGAAGATATAAAATGGCTCGGGTTTAAGTGGGGAGATCAAGGTCCGCTCTACGCGTCAGATTACTTTGAGCAGCTTTACCAATTCGCCCTCCAACTGATCGAAAAAGGCAAAGCATATGTGGATGATCTGACTGCAGATGAAATTCGCGAATACCGCGGAACACTGACTGCGCCGGGAAAGGACAGTCCTTTCCGTTTGCGGTCGGTAGAGGAAAACCTCGACCTTTTCAAACGTATGCGGTTAGGAGAATTCCCCGATGGGTCTAGGGTTCTCCGTGCGAAGATCGATATGGCATCCAATAATATCAATATGCGTGACCCAACCATGTATCGCATCATCCATGCTGCGCATCATCGTACCGGGAATGAGTGGCCGATTTACCCGATGTATGATTTTGCACATGGACAAAGCGATTCTGTGGAAGGGGTGACCCATTCGCTATGCGACCTGGCATATGAAGACCATCGACCATTATATGACTGGTTCATCACTGAATTGGATTTGTTTCACACCCGGCAAATCGAATTTGCCCGATTGAATATTACATATACCATCCTCAGCAAACGCTTCCTGAAGCAGCTGGTGGATGGAGAGTATGTCCGCGGATGGGATGATCCGCGCATGCCGACATTATGCGGTATGCGCAGGCGTGGTTACCCGGCGAAAGCGGTGCGTACATTCATTGATCAGGTCGGAGTTGCTAAAAAAGAGAACATGATCGAGATCGAACTGCTTGAACACCTTGTGCGGGGAGAGTTGAATGTATCCGCAAACAGGGTGATGGGAGTCCTTCATCCTGTTAAGGTAGTCATAACCAACTATCCCGAAGGACAAGTGGAAGAGATCGAAGCAATCAATAATCCCGAAGATCCGTCGGCCGGTACCCGGAAAGTCCCGTTCGCCAGGGAAATCTATATTGACCAGGACGATTTTAGAGAAATACCTCCTCCCAAATATTTCCGTCTTGCTCCAGGCAAGGAAGTACGGCTGCGGTATGGTTATATTATCAAATGTGAAGACTTCGTCAAGAACCCGCAAACGGGCGAAGTGCAGGAGATCCACTGCACCTATGACCCTGAGACTCGCGGAGGTTATGCTCCGGATGGACGAAAAGTGCAGGGAACCATCCATTGGGTATCTGTGAAACACGCGCTTGATGCAGAAGTACGTATCTACAATCGGTTGTTTACAGAAGTTAATCCAAACAAGACGGAAGAGGGAAAATCCTTCCTCGATTACCTGAATCCGAATTCATTAGAGGTGTTGACCGGGTGTAAACTTGAGCCGAGCCTGACTTCAGCGAAGATGGGCGATCAATTCCAATTTGAGCGAAAAGGTTTTTTCTGTGTGGATTTGGATTCAAAACCGGGAAAGCTTGTCTTTAATATTACTGTTCCATTGCGGGACACGTGGGCAAAGATCGACCCTGTGAAAAAGTAAACCCTCGGAATAAACAGGCTTACAAGAATAATAAAAAAAATAGACGCATGATAAGCGTCTATTTTTATGTATTTAAGTAAATGGATTTACGATGAGAAAACTCGCTTTTGAGCAGTAATAATGCGGTCACAAAGATCATTGAACCTGTCATCGATTACCATTTGCGTAGGATTGGCTCTATGCCAGGCTATGATCTCTTCCGCGCCGAGAGAAAACGGGGTGGTTGCGTTGAATTCAGGCACTGTCTTTTTGATCTTGGTATTGTCGAAAATACCGCAATGAGCTTTATCTCCCAGCAAACCGGCTCCCCAATCCTGATCGTAACTATTGATCACTTCTGAAGGGACATGAACTACTTTAGGTTTGACACCTGCAGCGGTCGCAAGCGATTCAAAAATCTGGTTCCAGGTAAGCCACTCATCAGAGGTGATGTGATAGGCTTCACCCAGATGTAGAGGAATTTCCCAGCAAGACCATTGAACCCGCGGGCAAAATCAGTGTGGTGGGTCAAAGTCCATAATGATGTGCCATCGCCATGGATGATTACCTCTTTTCCTTGAAGCATCCGATCGATCGTTGTCCACCGACCTTGGATGGGTATGGAAGAGCGATCGTATGTGTGGGATGGCCGCACAATGGTGATAGGGTATTTCTCAAAGCGATAGGCTTCCATCAGCAAATTTTCACAGGCAATTTTATTTCTTGAGTATAGCCAATACGGATTATCAAGAGGAGTGGATTCGGTAATGGGTACTTTGGAGGGAGGTTTCTGGTAGGCCGATGCGGAACTGATAAAAATATATTGGCCGGTCTTCCCCCTGAAAAGATCAAGATCGATTTTTACTTGTTCGGAAGTGTATGCGACCCAATCCACGATCACATCGAAATTGATTCCTTTGATGACTTCAGTGACTGTCTCCGGTTTTCGAATATCAGCTCTTAATAAATGTGCACCCTCAGGAGGGAGTCGAAATGCCTGCCCGCGATTGAGCATGTACAACTCGATTCCACTTTGAACCGCAAGGCTGCTGCAGGCTGAACTGATTGTACCTGTACCACCGATAAAAAGGACCTTCATTTTCTTACCTCATTTTTGGGGAAAGGTTACTTGCATGGTCATTCCCCATCTCAAACGGGGGTCAGGATCTACAAGAAGGATGTGTACCTTATATAACACGTCTCCACCTTTATTTTCAGGTGCCTGGCTGATCTCTTCTACCGTACCCTGAAAGGTCAAATCCGGCAGGGCATCCGCAGATAGAGTGACTGATTGGCCAATGCTGACATTTACGACATCCAGTTCTGTCAGGTCGCTGGTATCCACATACCATTGACTCAGATCAGCGATGAGTACGGCCCACTTCTCAGGTCCAATCCATTCCCCGGCAGTCAGGTTGGTATCCACGATCATCCCATCGAATGGAGCTTTTAGATCAAACTGATCCAGGTTGTGTTGGGCAGCAGAGGATTGGGCTTTGGCATTATCGAGGCGGGCGGAAGCAATGGCAAGCTTGTCTTTATCTGCACCAGTCTGAGTATTCTCCAGGGTTCGTTTTGCTTCAGCTTCGACAGCAAGCGCAGCATCCAGAGCGGATTTTAATACGTCCCGTTTGTTGACCAGTTTCTCCAGCTTTCGGATTGATTCATTGTAATCTTCCTGTGCTTTTTCCAAATCATCAGCAGCGTTTTTCCTCTTTGAATTGTCCTTATCCAGGCTGGCATATTTATCAAATTTCTCCTGGGCATCCATGAGATCATCCTTATATGTGACGATATCGGCCTCAGCTTCAATAATGTCATCCTCATTAGCTTCAAGATCAAATTTTTCCCAATCTTTGGCTGCTTTTGCACGGGCAGTTTGTGCATCACTAAAAGCCTTCTGAGCTTCTGCCCTGGCAAGGTCAGCTGTTCAATTCAGGGTGTCAAGATCTTGTTGGGCTGAGACCAATTCAAGGGAAGCAGAAGCGTTTGCAGCCTGTGCGCTCTCACGATCTGCCAGGGAAACGAGAGTATCGCCCTTTCTCACGGTATCCCCTTTATTAATCAGGATCTTATCCACTTTACCCCGGGTTTGGAACGCCAGGTAGAGGTTATCTCCCGGGATAATATGACCTTCGGCAACAATTGCTGAGGGCGAAGACTCAGATGAAGGTTCAGGGGTTGGCGTCACTTTCGGTGTACAAGCTGTTAATCCAATCAATATGAGTATTGTTATGAGGAATACCGGTTTTATTTTCATTTATTTCTCCTTCTGATCCATTTCCAAATTATTCATAGGATAATACTTCCCGGATTGTTAATCGGGCAGCATTGCGGGCAGGTAGGATGGATGCAATGGCAGATAGCACTAATACAACAATGAGCCATAATAAATATCCATCCCAGGTGATTTTTGTGTCTATCGGTGAATTGAAGACTGCTAAACTGACGATCGATGCGAGCATATAAGTGATCGGGAATGACAACAATGCTCCGAGCAGCCAGGATATTCCACCTATCACTACTCCTTCCAGAATTACCATGCGCATGATTACTTTATCGACTGCTCCTATTGACCGCATAATTCCAATTTCACGCGTCCGCTCCATTACATTCATACTCATGGTACCTGTAAGGCCGATACTTCCTACCGAAGCAGTCAGGATAGCCATGATCAAAAGGAATGTAACCAGGATATCCAGACTCTCTGATGCTGTTTTTAATGTGGCACTGCCTGTCTGCGCTTCTTCTAATTTATAACCCTGTGCCCGAAAGTGTTCATCCAGTTTTTCGCTCATCGACTGCTGGAATGCAGGATCATGGCTGGATGTGACCACACGGAAGGAATAGGATTTATTGGCCAGGTGAGTCAGGTGGGATATATATTCATAGGTACTGTATGCAATTGTCCCCTCCTGGTCAACGAACTTAAAAATTCCAACGACCAACCAATCATCTTCCTTGCCATTTACTTTCATATGGATGGATTCTCCAGGCTTAAGGTTGGGGAATTTATCAAGGATGTTCTCACTTAAGGTTAGCGATTTTTCATCTCCCGGTTGAAGCCATCTACCTGTGATGAGAATTGGAGATACCAGGGTGGATCTTGCGGGTGGGGCAAGGATGACCATGTTATCTGCTGTGGTTCCATCCGGAAAGAGGGCTTCTCCTTCGGCAAATGCCCAGCCTTCAGTTCTCACAACTCCCGGGACTTTAAGAGCTTCAAGCTCCACTTTGTCCAATCTATAGGGTTGATTGAAATCCATTGTCAGATCAGCAGTAAAATATTTTCCGATCTGATCGATGTAATCATGTAATGTCACCCGGACATTGAACACTGCAATAAAAATTGCACCGCCCATTGTCAATGTAAAAAGGGTGAGGATCAACCGGCCTTTGCGCCTAAAAATATTTCGAAATGCAATCAACATCGGTCGGGGAAAATGGATTCCGCGTTTGGAAAAGAAATGATTAATACGACCCTGAAGTGATGTCTCAGATGGGTGTTGTTTTTCCAGCACCTGATTGCTGGAAGTCTCTGTTTGAACCAGATCATTACTTAATGCACGTTGAATTTTGATTTTCGATCCCTTAATAATTGGGTTCAAACCTACCAGGAGTGGAATCCCTAGTCCGACGATAATCTGGATCAAAAGGGCAAGTGGAATGATCCGGTAATAAAGCAGGGAGAAATTTAGTTTATCGGCAATAAATGCTGAAAGGGCATAGGCACCCTGGCCACCCAATGGTATAGCAATTGCCAAAGAAATGAGGCTGAAAATTAAGATCAAAACGATGTACATTCCGAGGATTTGATTCTCCCTGCCCCCGACAAGTTTCATAACACCTATAAATCGCAAATGTTGATTTAGTAGAGATGAGAGAGTGTTGGCTATTAATGAACTGCTGAGGAATAGTATTAATATCCCCAATGCTCCAAGGATTCCCAGAATAGCCTGAACAGTGGAACCCAATGGATGTTCATTCGTTTTCATCAAACGGGTCCGGATGACAGCTATATTATTTTTTTCAACTTTGTCTTTGATATCAGCTGATAGCTGACGCAGATGGTCCTCATCATTCTTACCGTCGGTTGCGACAACGAATAACCGGTTGAATTCATCAGGTTGGTGCAACGAAACCAGGGAATCCATTGAAATGTAAGCAAATGGAGCAGCCAGGAAATCACC
Source organism: uncultured Chloroflexia bacterium (assembly GCA_963757065.1). Taxonomy (GTDB): domain Bacteria; phylum Chloroflexota; class Anaerolineae; order Anaerolineales; family Anaerolineaceae; genus PNON01. The sequence goes on from CAVWQC010000007.1 coordinate 907,203, forward strand.
GGCAGAGGTGGTCTGGTCTTGTACTATCCCGTTAACTTTCAGCTTCTTAATTGACCCGTCTTCCAGTTGGATTTCAAGATCACTCCCAATAGCCGCATTAATTTTGGCTGTTGCTTTCTTTTCCAGGAGGAGTTCTCCCTTACCCGGTTCCGATTCTCCGGAAATTTTTCTCAAAAGGTTAATATTAGATTCTTTGTAATTATCTACAGCAACAAAGTTAAATTTCATCCACTTTACGCTGCCAGGAGTTCTTACCCGGATCGTAAATATATTCCTGCCTTCAGCTTGTGCAACCCCCTTCATACTTTTAATGGTATCGATCAGGTCATCGGTAAAATAACCTGTCCTTACCTCAACATTCATCGGGTTATTCGCAGCAAAACTTGCACTCATGTCGTTGGATATGATCGCGTATGCACCGGCAATCACCCCAATGGAAAAAACACCAATAGCAATAGAAAAAACAACAAGCAAGGTGCGCATCTTGTTATCTACAAGGTCGTGGATCACCTTACGCCAACGTGGACGCATTATCTTCCACCTCCAAATAGTTTTCCGAGGAAGGATCTACGCCTGTCAGACATTCTATTTTCCTGAATCCTATCCTGAACGATTTGTGAAAGAGCTTCCCGCGTCAGGGGGGATTGTTGTAACAGATCATTAAACTTGGCACCTGGTAAGAGAGCCAATTCAACAGGTGACTCAGGGCCGGCGCGCACGTTTGCAATTGTTTTTCCGCCACGGATCAATTCTATTTCGCCGAAGAATTGGCCGGGGGTCAATCTGGCAATGGTGATATCTTCTTTTTTTGAACCCTGAAGCACTACCTCGACTGTTCCAGACTGGATTAAGAAAAAAGTATCTATGTGGACTCCATTCTTGATGATTGTCTCACCCGGTTCGAAAGAAGCGAATTCCAATAATTTGGTCACCTCCAACATCTTCTTGTGAGTCAACAATGGAAAGGCTCGAACGATGGATTCATTGATAAGTAGCCCATCAGCAATAACAATATTCCTCGAGGTTCTTGAAGTTAAGGATGGATCATGCGTAACCATAGCGATGGTCCTACCCTCTTCCACAAGCTGCTCAAATAATTGGATAATATTATCGGTCGAACGGGAGTCCAGGTTACCGGTCGGTTCGTCAGCAACGATCAAAGGAGGATCAGTCGCTAACGATCTGGCAATCGCTGCGCTTTGTTGCTGGCCGGTCGATACAGCGATCGGGAGTTTATTTGCGAATTTTGCAAGTCCGACCATGTCAAGCAACTCCATGGCGCGTTTTGGGCGTTCATCAAAACTTGAGGTAGTTAATGTAATCCATCGGGAGCATGACATTCTCAAGCAATGTTAACATAGGAAGAAGCTGAAAGAATTGAAAAACGATACCCAGGTTTTTCCCACGCCAGAGCGACCGTTGGCTTTCATTCATGGAATAGATATCCACATTATTGACATGGACCAAACCGGAAGTGGGAAAATCTATTCCGGTAACCATGTTGAGCAAGGTAGACTTTCCACTTCCCGATTTTCCAATAATGGAAACAAATTCTCCCTGGTACAAAGTAAGGTCAATTCCCTTTAAAGCCTGAAATTCGCCTGCGGCATTTTTGTAGGTTTTGACTACCTTTTTAAGGTCAATGATCGACCTTCCCTGGGATGTCATATTTGCCACCATCTTTTCTTTTTGGCATCCATTTTTGTTTCTTCTATTACAGAAGCAGGAACGATTTCCCCATCCTGCAGTTGGATGTGCCGGGAAAAACGCGGTGCGAGGCTGTTATCATGTGTCACCATGATGATAGTCTTTCCGGTGGATAACAAATGGTCGAAGACTTCAAAAATATGTTCTGCTGTCACAGAATCGAGACTTCCTGTAGGTTCATCGGCTACAAGAATTGGTGGATCATTGGCTAAAGCTCGCGCTATAGCGACCCGCTGTTGTTGACCTCCCGAGATATAAGCAGGTAATTTATTGGCATGTTCATCCAATTCAACCAGATGTAATAGATCCAATGCTTTTGATTTACTTTCTCCCTTTTTAAAGGTGCCACAAAGATCAAGGGGAAGCATAATATTTTCGAGAAGGGTCAGCATTGGCAAGAGTTGGAAGGATTGGTAAATCACCCCCATGTTGATTCCACGCCAAAGTGCCAATTGGTTTTCATTTAATGAATGTATGGAAACGGGATCGCCATTACTATGCACGATCACCTCACCTGAAGAGATATTGTCCACTCCGGTGATCATATTTAATAAGGTGGATTTTCCAGCCCCGGATTTGCCGATAATGCCAAAATACTCCCCGGCATTGATTTCCAACGAGATTTTCTTTAAGGCAGAAAAATCCCCTGCAGCAGATTTATAGATTTTATCCACTTCAAGTAATTGAATGAGTGGATTGGAATTAGGCAACAAAATATGACCCCGGAAAAATATTATTTCTTGAAAGTAAATAAGAAAATATCATACATTGTATATCTTACCACCCGGGGCTGAAATATAAGTATGTCTAAGGATAGATTAACCTTATCCCACTGGTGGCGGATGTAATCTGTGACCACTACAAAGTATCATTAATGGTGTACCAAGCCCATAAGGTAGCTCAAACCAGGTCTTCTCAGCAATTATGAATGTTATACAAAATCTATATTGACTCTGAATATTATTTACTATATAATGTAAGAGCTTACATAAAAGTAGTTACAATATATTGGAAATAAATGCCAAATTTGCCCCCTACCATTTATGATGTAGCAAGAGAAGCAGGCGTGAGTATCGCTACTGTTTCAAGAGTATTAAATTTTCCATTACGAGTAAATTCCAAAACCAGAACAACAGTTATGAAGGCTATTGATTTGCTGGGATATGTACCCAAAGCAGAATCACGAGCCAGAGCGCTTAAAGAAACCAGGCGAATTGGGGTTCTGATACCTTTCTTTACAGCCCCCTCTTTTGTGCAAAGATTAAGGGGAATTTCAACAGTCCTCAACCAGCACGATTATGAAATGGTGATCTATCCAGTCGATTCCAAGTTGCGTGAAAAAAGTTATTTGGATACTTTACCCATGCATAAGGCTTTAGATGGATTGATCATTGTCTCACAAGTTATTGATTCCACAATTGCGCTACGACTTCTTGAGAATAAACTCGAAACTGTGGTTATTGAATTTAATGATCCGAACTTCACCACTTTGGAAATAAATGATGAAGAAGGCGGATCCCTCGCAACGCGTTTTCTAATTGAAAAAGGATACAAGCGAGTAGCGTTCATTGGAGGACAACAAAAGCCATTATTTGGGGTGAATCCAATAATTAAAAGAATGGCTGGGTATAACAAAGTTATGAAGGAAGCAAAGATTAATCTTCCGAAAGAGTATTGTCAGGAGTATGCCATGGAACCTGCGCATCTATTGGAAGACTTAATTCAGTTAGGGTTGCCATTAGCAATTTTCGCGGCCACAGATCTTCAAGCAATCGCACTGATCAAGGAGGCCAGAAAACTCGGCCTTCGAGTTCCCATGGACGTTGCAATTATTGGGTTTGATGATATCGACATGGCTGAATATTTCGGGTTAACAACAGTTCATCAACCATTGGATGAATCTGGAAGGATCGGGGCAGAGCTATTGATCTCCAGGCTGACAGATCCCTCCCAAACCATCCAGCATATACAGTTACCATTGAGCATTGTTGAAAGGGAGACAGTATAGTGCTACTATGGATTCGCATGAGGAGGTGGTAGAGAAAAATTTCGTATTGTAATGTCAATTAATTAAATCAAATAGATTTATTACCAAATTTTGGAGGAAGAAATGAAACATTTGTGGAGAATTACCGCAGTACTTGTTCTGGCATCCATGGTATTAGCTGCCTGCGCAACGCCTACCGCTGCCCCCGCAGCACCAGCTGCACCTGCTGCCCCCGCTGCACCCGCAGCTCCTGCTGCACCAGTAGCCACCGAAGTACCCGCTGCTCCCGCTGCACCCGCTGCAACTGGAGAAGTTTATTACCTGAATTTCAAGCCGGAAGTTGCTGAAATTTATGCAAAGATCGCAGATGCCTATAAGGCAGAGACTGGTAATACGCTTAAAGTTGTAACTGCTGCTTCAGGAACTTACGAGCAAACATTAAAATCAGAAATTGCCAAAGCAGATGCACCAGTATTATTCCAGATCAATGGTCCAGTAGGTTATCAATCCTGGAAGGATTACACAGCAGATTTGAAAGACACTGAGCTGTATAAGCACCTAACCGATAAGACCATGGCTGTGACTGATGGTGATGGTGTTTATGGACTTCCATATGTGGTTGAAGGGTATGGCATCATCTACAACAATGCCATCATGACCAAGTATTTTGCATTACCTGGTGCCAAAGCAAAATCCATGGATGAAGTCAACAATTTTGCTATGCTCAAAGCAGTTGTTGAAGACATGACTGCTCAGAAAGCAGCATTAGGGATTGAAGGTGTATTTTCATCCACTTCACTAAAGCCCGGTGAAGACTGGCGCTGGCAGACACATCTTGCCAATGTCCCTGTTTTTTATGAGTGGAGGGATAACAACGTTAGCCTTGCAAGTGATGCAACCAAGGAAATCAAATTCCAATATTCAGATAACTTCAAGAATATCTTTGATCTGTATCTGAATAACTCTGTTACAGATCCCAAGTTGCTTGGTAGTAAAAGCGTCGATGATTCCATGGCAGAGTTCGCCTTGGGTCGTTCTGCAATGGTACAAAACGGCAACTGGGCTTGGGGTCAGATCTCTGGTGTTGATGGAAATACAGTCAAAGCAGAAGATGTAAAATTCCTGCCCATCTATAACGGTATGGCTGGTGAGGAAAAACAGTCGATCAGTGTTGGAACTGAAAACTTCTTCGCCATCAATAAACAGGCTTCCCCTGAGAAACAGAAACTTGCTGCAGACTTCATCTACTGGCTATTCAGCAGCCCGACCGGTAAAGCATTCGTTACCAATGATCTGAAATTCATTGCTCCATTCGACACATTTGCCGACAACGAGAAACCGTCAGATCCTTTGGCCAAAGAAGTGCTCCGCTATACGAGCAACACCAACCTGTACAATGTCGCATGGAATTTTGTCAAATTCCCGAATCAGACATTCAAAGACAATTTTGGCGCAGCCCTGCTTGCAATATGCACAGGGTACAATGCAATGGGATGCAGTAAAACAACTTGTTGTTGACCAGTGGAAGATTGAAAGCAATAAGTAGAGAATAGATTTTGATTGTTTTATCACCCCGCACTATAATGAATAGTGCGGGGTGCGTTATAATTTTATAGTATCAGAAAATTCTGCAAGGCAGGAGAATTAACGTGCAAAAAATGCCAAAATTGTTTTATGCGTTTTTTACCCTCCCGACCATCATTGCCTTCTTAATTGCATTCCTAATCCCGTTTCTTTTAGGTATTTATCTTTCATTTACCGAGTTCACAACAGTAACCAATTCGCATTGGGTGGGAGTCGGTAACTATATTCTCGCTTTTTCGGATGATAAAAACTTTTTAAACGCTGCAATATTTACTGCAAAATTTGCAGTAGTATCAATTATACTGATCAATGTTTTTGCATTTTTACTTGCCTTGCTTCTCACCCGAAAAATAAAAGGTACCAATGTTTTTCGAACAGTGTTCTTCATGCCAAACCTTATCGGGGGAATTGTACTTGGATATATATGGCAGTTACTGATCAACGGAGTACTCATAAAATTTGGTGTTGATATAACATTCAGCGCCAATTATGGCTTCTGGGGGTTGGTCGTTTTGATGAACTGGCAGATGGTTGGATACATGATGATCATATATATTGCCGGTATCCAGGGAATCCCAACAGAATTGATCGAAGCGGCCAAAATTGATGGTGCAAATTCCTGGCAAACACTAAGAAGTATTATTATTCCAATGGTAATGCCGGCTGTTACCATTTGTACATTCCTGACGGTCACCAACTCATTCAAGCTTTTTGACCAAAACCTGGCTCTTACCGCAGGTGCTCCGGGGAGAGCATCAGCCATGCTGGCCCTTGATATTTTCAATACTTTTTATGGCCGGGTTGGTTCTGAAGGTGTGGGTCAGGCAAAAGCTGTCATGTTTTTCTTAATTGTCGGCCTCATTGTGATGCTGCAGTTACTTTTAACCAGAAAGAGGGAGGTTGAAAGCTGATGAATACAAAAAATCGCACTCAGGATCTTCTATTATTTGTTTTTTTATGTATTCTGGCAATATTATTTTTAACCCCCATCCTGCTGGTTTTGATGAATTCTTTCAAAGGCAGATTTTTTATTTCTGACACCCCCTTCGCACTACCCACTGCTCAGACATTTGCCGGAATAAAGAATTATATTAGCGGAATTGCAAAAACCGGGTTTCTCTCCAGCTTTCGGTTATTCACTATTTATTACTGTATTTTCCGTGGGTACCATCGTGCTGTTTACATCCATGACTGCATGGTGTATCACCCGGGTAAAATCAAAACTAAGCACAGTAATTTATTTTCTGATGGTTTTTTCAATGATCGTTCCATTCCAGATGGTGATGTTTACCATGTCAAAAATGGCGAACATAATGCACTTGGATAATCCGATAGGAATAATCGTCATTTACCTCGGGTTTGGAGCCGGATTGTCAGTGTTTATATTTCAGCGGCTTTATTAAAGGCATTCCACACGAAATTGAAGAAGCAGCAACGATCGATGGCTGTAACCCGATCCAGACTATTCTTTTTAATCGTATTCCCAATTCTTAAACCGATTAGTATTACTGTAGCCATATTGAACTACCATGTGGATATGGAATGATTATCTTCTCCCGTATCTTGTGATCGGAAATTCCTATAAGACCATTCCGATTGCAGTTCAATACCTGCAAGGCGGGTACGGAAGCCGTGATATGGGAGCCATGATGGCGATGCTGGTGCTGGCCATCATCCCAATTGTCGTTTTCTACCTGACCAGCCAGAAGTACATCATCAAAGGTGTGGTTGCAGGAGCTGTAAAGGGATAATCCATAAAGTTAAAATATATCGAATACCATTTATCTTAGAGTCCAGGTTTTTGATGGACTCTTTGTTTTCTATTGGAATGATCAGATATTCGTTCAGTCATCTATTAGGTATAAACATCTGAAAAGTCAGCCCAGACAATCATATCGGCATACATTTGACGATCGACATATAAATTGGTGTTGTCTGACATATTGACGGTTGTCAGACAATCTCTTATAATCTCGCAGCTTTAACAGTGGAAACTATAAAGCTGCCATCAACCCTTATCTTATTTGTGAAAGGTAGAATATTCAATAATGACGATCAACAAAGTAACATCACAGGATACAACGAAGAATCCAGGTTGGATTGTAACAACAGCAGGAACGGCTGCATTACTGGCACTCGGTGTTTTATATGCCTGGAGTGTTTTCAAGGCAAATATCCCCGCTGAATGGGGATGGGCAGATTCCCAAAAATCACTGCCATATTCAGTAGCATGTGTGGTCTTTTCAATTATGACCATGGTTGGTGCAAGATTATTGGGTAAGTATGGGCCAAGAGTGGTTGTGACCATTGGTGGAATCCTGGCCGGAGTTGGTGTCATCCTTTCCAGTTTATCCACATCCCCGTGGATATTTACATTCACCTTCGGGGTTCTGCTGGGTTCTGGTATTGGTTTTGTGTACGCTTCTGCCAGCCCGGCAGCTTTGAGATGGTTTCCTGCTTCAAAAACTGGTCTGATCTCAGGTATTGTAGTAGCTGGTTTTGGAATGGGCAGTGCATGGGTGGCACCTCTTGCGCGAACACTGATCAAATCCATCGGTTTGCAGACCACCATGCTGTATATGGGTATTGGGATGCTGATCGTTGTTGTAGCTTTTGCACAATTACTCAAATTTCCACCGGCTGGCTATATTCCCGCCGGAAGCACTCCTGCAAAATCTGCAGCTTCAAATAAAACAGATTTCAGCACAGGTGAAACGGCCCGCACATGGCAGTTCTACCTGATTTGGATCGCCTTCGCGTTTGGGTCAGGAGCTGGTTTGATGGTTATCGGTAACCTGGCTTCCATTGTTAAGGACCAGGTTGGCTTACCAGCCATCAGTGCCATAGCTGTTTCTGCATTGGCAATTGGAAACGGTGGCGGTCGAGTCCTTTATGGAATGTTATCCGATAAATTTGGCCGAAAAGTAATGCTGACGACAGCATTTATTATCCAGGCACTGCTTGTTTTCGTGATGTCCATTACTGTCCAGGGTTCATCACTGGCGAATGTACCGGTTTTGATCGTCCTTGTCGTACTCGTCGGAGCTAACTATGGAGCAAACCTGGCGGTTTTCCCCGCTATAACCAAAGATTACTTTGGTCCGAAGAATTTTGCCATGAATTACGGCATCGTTTATACTGCCTGGGGCTTGGGTGGATTTATGTTATCCCAACTGGCAAGCGCCATAAAAGACGCAACCGGCAGTTTCACGAATGCTTACTATTTATCTTCCGTGATGCTAATTGTGGCAGCAATATTAATGGTAATTCTAAAGACTCCTCAACCTGAGGTTGAGGTTAAGCTAACACCAACTATTGAATTGGCTGCTGATTAATCAGCATATCAAGGAATGAAAAAGCTGTCCCGAATTACCGGGACAGCTTTATTTTTTAACAAATTTATTATTTTACATCCGGGTTTGGAAGCATATATTCGCGGATCAAGGCGACAAAATCATGCCATGATTGAATGAAACCGCGAAGGGTGCGTACTGTGGCACCGTATGAATCAAAATCTACTGGTTTCATACCATCCACATCGTATGCTTTACGGAAATCCGGGATTTTGGTGTAAAGATCATTGAGGATCTTGGCATCGACCGGAATATCCATGCGGGGAGTAACTTTGAGATCTGCATCATTAAATTTCTTCTGCCATTCGTACGGAATGGTCAAGGTGATATCTCCACCAACAAATTCGGTCCAATGGTAGAAATTGCGATAAGCTGCTGGCAATAAGCGGGTCCGATACCCTCGTTCCTTGAATACTTTATAAGCATTTTTAATACAGGCAACACCACACCACTCCAGGTATTCCGGATTGATATCAATTGAATCGCGCTTTGCGACTACCTTGATCCAATCGTCAATTCGTCCGACCATTAATGTTGCCACCGGGGACATCTTACTGGCATCTTTCCCTTCGGCCTCTCGTCGTTTTAGCCCACGTTCAATGCCTTCCCCGACAGCGATGACCTGGGGTACCGTGAAACTGACTGTAACGTTCAGGTTGGCACCCTGGTAGGTGGCCTCTTCGATCATGTCAATACCTGCTTTGGTCGCAGGTACTTTTATCTGCATATTCGTCGCCAGGCTGTTGAAATACAAGGTCTGCTCAAGCATTGCTTTGGAATTTCTATAAGCTGCCGGGTTTGTTTGAATGGATAAACGGCCGCGCTTTCCGCCTTCCCGTTCGAATACCGGGAGAAGCAGCTTTGATCCATGCACCGTTACGTCTTCGAAGACCTTCCAGGCGATCTCAATTTCTGACCAGGTCGGGTTTTCCAGGATGGTTTTCTTGATATGGTCTTCCCAGAGATACAGCTCTTTCTTCAACACTCCCAGAACAATCGTCGGGTTGCTGGTTGCCCCAGTCGCACCGCGCTCAATGGCATAGGTCAACTCTTCCACCGAACACGAATCATTCCAGTATTGGGTTGGAGTGGTCATTACCATTTCATGTAAATTACCTAAATACTTTGAATTCATAATTCATTGCTCCTTTGAATTTGATTTCCAAGATCATCCGCCACCCATGGGTGTGACAAGGATGATCTGTGCATTATTACTTATTTCGGCTTCCAGGCTGCAAGGTTCGCCATTCATGCTGGCAGCGTTAGCTTCGTACTTTCCTGCTCCTAATTGATCCAATAGATCGCAAATCCTATATCCTGTTGGCACCTCACCAATCCATAATCCTGGTGTGCTTGGCTGCGATAATCTGCGCAAAGTTCCGTATAATTTTACACTTACTTTCACTTCAAATACCATACCTTATCAACACTATTCTTCCAGTGTAAGTTTGGACTTGAGTAAATTATAAACCCAACCGATACCCAATTCTTCAAGCTTTGCCTCGGTCGGGACGCCATTCTGATCCCATCCCATCATTCCGTAATATAGTTTTAATGCCTTCATAAAAGCAGGTTTATCAATTTTATGTCCTTTTAGCGCACCAGCCCGAAGCGGTTCAAACATTCGGTCGGGCAAATTATCATCATCGGCGGTAAATCCGCGGAGGATATTATAGGCCCGCGCCATGGTTACACCACGTTCGCCTGCTTTGAGTACCTCAAATAAACTGGTCTTCCAACCTGTGATCCATGATACGATAGATGTCAACTGGTTCAAACTCAATGCACGAAACTCAGGAACCGCAGTAAATATACACCAATCCAATACATCGTGAACCCCCCAGATATATTGTAAATAGGTGAATAATCGAACTTTTTGACCACCCAGGTCTTCTGTTGGAACTGGATCCAGAAATCCGGTATAGCTCAGGTCAGTCAGATCCACCCAGTTATGTTCCAGAGTGGGATCGCCTGGATTATTAAACCAGGGATCATGCGCAGCCTGAAGGTGATCAGCGCCAGTAGGTGAAACAGCATAACCCAGACCTACGCCCCATTTACCGCGGGGTTCATGATTTGCGAATTCCTGACCCTTCACCTGAATGGAATACTTTTCAGTTCCTCGACCGATCAATCTGGCTGCACCACGCGATCCTTCAGCGAGTACGTTCCCAAATCCCTTCCGCTGGGCGATCATTTCGATCAAGTTCAGATTCGTTTCAGCGTCATCCCATTTCAACGTGATCCCGGAGGTGTCATCCGATGTAATTAATCCACGTTCAAAACATTCCACTGCCCAGGATAAAGTTACACCAGTCGAGATTGTATCCAGTCCCAAGGCGTTGCAGCGTTGGTTACAGCAAGCGACCTCAGTGATATCCCCCACCCCCAAATTCGAGCCTAATAGACCAATACTTTCATATTCTGGTCCGCCATATTCCCGAGTGACCTTAAAGACACCTTTCTCTCCTTCCACGGAACGCTTGCAGGAAACAGCACAGGCAAAACAAGTTTCTGTTTTACCGTTGAGTTCGCGTTTCATGGTTTCACCACTTATTCCCTCTGCCCTATCAAAAGACCCATCCTGGAAGTTGTATGTGGGAAGCATTCCACCAACACTTACCGGAACAATTCCCTTCGAAGTGCCCAGTTCATGATGAAGAGTGATTGCGGGAGATACTTTTGTACTTCGGGCGAACCAGGTTGCGGTCTGGCCAAGATCTTCCGGGCTGGCAGTGCGCAACTTCCGATTCGATCCATGTACGACTATCGCCCGCAAATTCTTGCTGCCCATGACAGCTCCGAGCCCTCCGCGACCATGAAAATGGCGGCAGTCTGCGGTTAAATTTGCATATTTGACCAGATTTTCTCCGGCTGGTCCGCATTGCATGATCCTTGCTTTATCGCCATGGAGTGATTTTAATATGGACTGGACTTCAGCAGTTTCCTTTCCATGTAGTTGACTGGCTGATATTATTTCCACTTGATCATCGATAATGTTGATATAAACCTGGTCTGGGGATCTGCCTTCAATGATTATTCCATCCCATCCGGCAAACTTTAATTCCGGACCCCACCAACCACCACATTGAGAATCTGCCAGACCGCCCGTTAATGGAGAAATTGCTGATGCTGTATGCCTTGCCTGTCCAGAAATTGGAGCTCCAGTAACGACAGAAGTCATAAACAATAATTTATTTTCGGGGCTCAATGGGGAAGTTTCAGGTGGTACTTCGGTAAGTAAAAAGTGTAAAGCCAGGTTTCGCCCACCCATGTAAACACGGTAAAGTTTCGGATCCAACTGGACGACTTCAGTTTGTCCATTCGTAAGATTGATGCGAAGTATTCTATTCCAGAATCCGTTGAATTCCTGCAGCATGGCAATTCCTCCAGGTTAATTCCAAATACGCCAATCAATACCAATTAATTTACAAAAGATAATGAGCTCTTCGGTAAAATCACCTTGAACCATGTGAATGTGATTAGAACCGTAAACTTCTGCAAAATCAATTCCTGCATTGTTCTGACGAATGCCTGCGGGAAGGATGCAGTAGTTTTCGCCAGGTCTGAACGTTTTCTATCTTTCTACATCACCCAGAATGATCGCCATCCAGTAGACACCATTTTTTCTGCATAACCTGGCAAGGGTGACCTTTCCGGGGGCAACCACACCCGGATAAGCACCACCGCCGCCTTTTCCGAAGACATGCTGGGTAGCTTCCACTTGTTTTAACCCTATCGGGTCAGCATCAGTTGCAAAGAATTCACAAGCGATCGCACCACAATTTGCCAGGGTCCAGGTTTTTTCTTTTTCATCGAACCAGCGAACATCAACCAGGGAGGCCGATTTACCTTCGGAAAGTAAATGTAATATCTGCATGGTGAGGGCGCCATCAGCATCCGATTCACAGGCATGAATAATGGCTTCTTTTTTTCCGTTACTGTCAAACCGGTTGTTCATTAACATGTGAGCTATACACTGAGTAGACATATCCGTCACTAAGTTCAGGTTGGCATTTTACTCCGACGAAATCCAGATTATTTTTATCGACCAGGATCTTTGTAGCAAGGTAGCTTCGAATCTGTTTTTCAAAGGTCGAAGCGGTGAACACTCCACTGAAAGTCACTTTTCCGAGGTTTTCGGTAAGCCATTTATTTTCATGCTCAACAAGTTCAAGGGGTATGTTTTCAGCTTCAGAGATGATGTCATGCTGATCTAAAATTTCAATGTCAACACCGAAGAGTTTTTGCCATTGGGCAGGATCAACATTTGCAGTGAAAATTCCCAGACTTTTACCACCGAATAGGCCTAATGTCTGCCCCTTAAGAGAATGGATCGTTCCGCATGCTCGAATAAAAGAATGGATCATTTTTAAGGATTTTTCGGAAGAGTGTTCAAATACACGAAAATGCTGACATCCTACCTGGTCCAAAGCGCCACCGGCGCCCAATATTCCAACCAGGCTGGAAGTGTCCGGGCGGTTATTTCCTAATAATAATACTGGCACCGGAATATGGTTATGGAGTTTGATCGAGAATATAGGGTCTGCCCAAATCGGAACATGAATAATGAGGGACTGCGCGCCAAAAATATTCGCTTTTTCTGCAAAGGATTCGATATCATTGATGGAATTCAATACATCAGATTCGATGACCTTATATTCTTTACCCAACCATTGCAGAGATTGGATTTCTTCTTTTACAGCCGGTTCGCGTTTAGAGAAAATAGCTAACCTGCTGTCTGTAACATGAGCTAAAGCAACTTTAATTGACAATCTTGCACCTTCTTGTATATTTATTTTCGACGTGTATTCAAGTACACTGCGAGTAAAATCACAATTCCCTTGATCACCGGCTGCATCGTTGGGGGGACACCCAGTAAATTCATAATATTATTTAAGACACTCAAGATCACTACACCAAAGAATGTTCCCAGAATGGTCCCCATACCACCCGAAAGGCTTGCCCCACCAATGGATGCTGCAGCAATCGAATCTAATGCGATCCAGGTTCCCGCCTGTGGGTCTCCCAATCCAACCCGGGAGGCAAATAAAATTCCAGCAACTCCAGCCAAAACTGCGCATAGTGCATAAGCTGAAATCTTTACAATCCAAACCGGAATTCCTGATAGGTAAGCTGTTTTTTCATTCCCACCGACCGGGAAAATGAAATGCCCGTTGCTGCTGCGTAAATAGATGGCAATAATTATCAGGAATGCAAGACAGATGAAAAGTGGCTGGGGAATACCCAGGAATGGGGTCTTGTAAAAAGCTGTAAAATCGGTGGGTAATTCGGAGCCCAATAAACTGGTGTAAACAGTACCGCCCCGACTCCCTGCTGCATCACTTAATAATTTCGCCACCGAATATCCGATTTGCATTGTGGCCATGGTGACAACAAATGCCGGCAGACGAATAAACGTAACAAGGACGCCATTTACCAAACCGAAAAGAAGGGATCCACCCAGGGCTATTGCAAATGCACCAGCCAATCCATAATCCTGAAAGAGGACTACAAGAACACTGGAAACAGCCATGACTGCGCCTACACTCAAATCGATTCCAGCGACTGCAATCACCAGCAATTGCCCAATGGTGACAATGATCAAACCTGAATTTTGCAGGATGAGGTTAACAAAATTACGCGGCTGAAGGAAAATCCCCTTGGAAAATATCGATGCGAAAATTACCAATCCTATTAGTATGAACAGGATCTTTATGACGGATTTAGTATCATAGCTACGCGATGCGAAGAAGCGATTTATAGTAGTCATCATTAAGCCTCACCTTTATTTCTGCGCAAGCGTTGAATTTGGCTGAGGGCTACTGCCAGCAAGATAAGAACTCCTTTGATCGTACCCTGCCAGTAAGGTGATATTCCAACCAGGTTTAAGACACTGTTGATCATTCCAAAAAGCAAAATGCCGATCAATGTTCCGCCCACAGTGCCCACACCACCGAAAAGGTTACCGCCACCTACGATCACCGCAGCGATACTTTCCATCTCATATCCATTTGCACCGATGGGTGAACCTGAATTCAGCCTGGCTGTCCACATTACTGCACCAATACTCGTTAGAAATGCTGAAGCAGCATAAACAAGCAATTTTATCTTCTTCACATCGATACCCGATAACCTGGAACTCTCTTCACTGCTTCCTATGGCATAAATATAACGCCCTGATTTTCTGTACTTTAGGAAGAAAGCCAATAGAAGCGAAATTACTACCAACAAAATCGCAGATACTGGTATTCCGAGAATAGCGCTCCTGCCGAAATTATTGAAGCTTTCGACTCTCTATTGAAATGGGTTTTGCATTAGAAAGAACCAGCCCCAAACCGCGGGCGATACCCAGCATACCCAGAGTAACCACGAAAGGGGGAATTCTGGTTCGCGACACCATCCATCCGTTGACTAATCCCAGCGCGGTCGCAGCCAACAACCCACCGGTCACTGCGATGCCAATCCCAAATTTTTGCATCAATAAGGCGACGACAATGGATGTAAATGCGACCAGGGAACCCTGCGAAAGGTCAATACCTGCAGTAAGGATTACCAGGAGTTGACCAAGCGCGAGAAAACCAATGATCGCATACTGGTAAAAGATCCCCGAAAAGTTTTGCATGGTCAAGAAATTCTTGACATAAATGCTTCCAATTAAAAATAGGAAGATCATCGCTACAAGTGCACTGTTGTTGGCGATCCAGGGAATTATTTTGGAAGATAGCCTTGTAGGTTTCATTGATCACCGCCATCCAGTTGTAAGGCTAATTTAAGAACTTTCTCTTCAGTGGCTTCTTCTGCTGTCAGTTCACCAACCATTTTTCCTTTGGACATAACCAGGATTCGGTCTGCCTGGGTTAGTATCTCAGGTAGATCGGATGAGATCATCAGGATGGCTTTTCCATCCAATTTCATATCATTCATCAACTTATAGATCTCCAACCGGGCACCTACATCAACACCACGAGTAGGTTCATCCAGGATCAATACATCACATTGTGCAGCTAGGAGTTTGGAGAGAACCACTTTTTGTTGGTTACCACCACTCATGTACATTACCTGGATGTTGGGATTATTGGGCTTGATATTTAATGCCTGGATTAATCCATTTGCTTTCTTGTTTATATTCTTCCAGGGAACAAAACCGAATTTGGATGATTTTTGCACCAGGCTATAAGCGATATTCTCAC
The DNA here is from genome assembly GCA_963757065.1 of uncultured Chloroflexia bacterium. Lineage (GTDB taxonomy): Bacteria > Chloroflexota > Anaerolineae > Anaerolineales > Anaerolineaceae > PNON01. Next base: position 923,027 of record CAVWQC010000007.1, read on the forward strand.
TCATTGACCTGCCTAATACCAGACCTTCTTCTTTTCTACTTTCTGGCAGCATTCCAATTCCAATTGCCATCGCGCTAGTTGGTGTAAGATTCTTAACTGGTTGGCCTTTTAGTTCAATTGTTCCTTTTTGTTTCGGATCAGCTCCCAGGATTAATCGTGCCATTTCGGTTCTTCCGGCTCCAACCAATCCGGCTATTCCCAGAACTTCTCCACGGTGAAGTTTGAAAGAAACATCTTTTACTTCGTCTGACGAAAGATTATCTACAGATAAAACTGTTTCACCGATCTTTTCGTTTTTATTCCTGAGAGAAAAATCAATTTCCCTGCCAACCATGGCTTTCACTAACGAATTTTTATCAAAGTCTGATACCAGACCGGACTTTGACAAGATGGCCGTCCCTAAGAATTGTGACCTTGTCACCAATTTCAAATATTTCTTCCAGATGATGGGAGATATAAACAATCGCGATTCCCTGCGATTTCAATTTCTGAATAATTTTGAATAGAAGTTGTATTTCGGAACCTGTAAAAACAGCTGTAGGTTCATCCAGAATGAGAACTTTACTTTTTAACGATAAAGCTTTTGCTATCGCAACCATTTGCTGTTGCGCAACTTTCAAAGTTTGAACTGGAACCGTGGTATCCAGGTCTGCTCCCATATCCTTTAAGATATCGGCAGCATTTTTGGTAAGGGTGGTCCAGTCGATATTTCCGTTTTTCTGTAATGGTTCATTACCTAAATTTATATTCTCAGCCGCATTCAACACAGGTATCAGGTCGATTTCCTGATAGATCGTATTAATCCCATTCTCCCTGGCCCAACGAGGAGTGAGGTGTTTCAACGTTTGACCTGAAAAAGTGATGACTCCACTATCAGGTTGATAAGCACCAGACATGATCTTGATCAAAGTCGATTTCCCGGCACCATTTTCACCCACGATGCAATGTACTTCTCCACAGAAGAGATCGAGTTCCATTTCATGGAGAACGGTGATCCCGGAAAATGATTTTGTTACCTGTCTTAGAGATAGGATTGGAGGTTGGTCAGTCAATCTAAACTCCTAACATTGAATAAAAAGGAAGGGAAAAGAGAGTGCTATAATTATTTTGACCTTCCTGGTGGTTCGTGGGGCAGCTGAGCCTTTGCGTAGACCGGTGAAGGTCTTTTGTTTTCCACGAACCATCTCAGGAGTTTGTCACATTTTTTCTATAGCTGCAATCAGATCCCTTCCTAAAGAACCGATTTATTAATGTTTAGAATTCGAGACCAGCAGCTTTGATTTGGTCAAGATAAGTCTGTGCTTCGTCTTTTTTGTCCAGATCAAAGACTTTGATATCTACCTGTTGTTTTGCTTCCACGGTTTTACCAGCTAAAATGTCCAGGCAGCTTTGAACAGCTTTTGCACCAAAATATGGAGGTGTTTGAGTTTCGCGGGCAATTTCCCCGGCGATGACAGCTTCAATCGCTTTGAAATGGCCGCCTTCGCCAACTACGAAACCAAGTAATTCGGTTCGTCCGGCATTCTTGATGGCTTCGAGTGCACCCATGGTCATATCGCTATAGTCAGAGCGAACTACATCAATTTCGCCAGCAGGAAATCTCTGAAGGAAGTCATCCATGACTTTCATTCCGCCGTCTTTTGTAAAACCAGCATCAGAGGTCGCAACGACTTTAATATTCGGATATGCTGCCATAACTTCGTCCCAACCAGCGTTTGCATCGATTACAGGTGATGCACCAGCAAGACCCTGGACATGAACGACATTACCCTTGGCTTCGCCATACTTCTTGGTGAGCAGTTCAACTGTCTTTTCTGCTAATAACTTACCAGATAACTTGTGGCTCTGGGTAATTTCTGTTTTGTACATTCCATCACCAGGTGTAGCATCGATGGTACGATCGATGATTACCAGGGGAACATTGGCATCGTTGGCCATTTTTACAACTGGAACCAAAGCTTTTGATTCGAGTGGGGAAACAATGAGACAGGCTGGTTTCTGGGCGAGCATGCTTTCGATATCAGCCAGCTGTTTGGAGGCATCCTGGTTGGCGTCAATGCTTACGAGTTTGACACCAGCGGTTTTTGCTTGTTCTTCCATATCCTTCTGATTTGTTACACGCCAGGCATTTACGAGTTCTGCCTGTGAGTAAGCATACAAAACTTCAGCAGGAGCAGCAGGGGCAGCGGGTTCAGCTGGTGCAGCTGGAGCAGCAGGAGCCGCCGGGGTACAAGCTGCCATTAACATTGCTGCTAAAATAACGATCGAAAAAACTTTCATTGTGACTTTCATCTTTAATCTCCTGAATTTGATTCGTGGTTTAAGTTATTTTACTTTTCCATCAATTTGAATTTCACTTACTGTAGAGTAACCATGTAATGCAGTTGCACTCATATCTGTGATTATTGAACCACCTCCTTTAATTTTCATTTGTCGGTTTGAACTAATTGCTTCATTTAAATTGTTGGGAATACTCGACCACGGTTCCAAAGCGAGACAATAGACACGATCCCACCAGGGATAACCGGGGAATTTCCCATATACACACCAGAACCAGAGATAAGGAAAAATATCCAGGTCCCAGGATAAACCGATACCAATTTTCTCTTTTGCGTCCAGCACAGCATACCAACCTGCTGATAACTCTTTCAAATAAATCAATTCTGAGAATCCCGCATCAGATCCAGGAATCACTGACAGATCCAATGTGGAATTGTTATGCTCAACTTTTGGCCAGGAAAATTCCATTCCCGGCTCTAAAATTCCACTCGGGGCAAAAATCGGAGAGTGAACGATGCCTGTTTTAGCAGGGACGACCAGAGATAAGCCTTCTTTCAAAAAAGGTGCGCCAAAGGCAGGATGGTGTCCCCACATGAATTCCTGCTCATCCGGTGATAGATTGGTCAATTTTTCCTGGATGAATAAGGTAGGGTTATTGTTCAGTAAACGCATCGTCCGTTCAATCCTGAATGGTGTTCGGATGCAGTTCACCGAAAACTTAACAGAAATTTCATCACTCGTATCAACCAGGATGTCATATTCCCAACCCAGGTTGGTTACTTCACCATGCAGACCTAGTTCGGCTCCTCTGTAATTGACCGGACCACCACCAGGCAGGATCTCCTGCCAACCCCCATGGTAGGAGTCAAGGAAGGCTCCGCTTGAGTTGGAGATGGAAGGGGTGACCTTTCGGGGATCGACCAAACCCTGAGGGGATTCCCACAAGAAACTGGTATCTGTGGGTTTATAAATGAATTCAAAAATATCTGCACCTTTATCTACCAGTACCCCCACACGGATTAAATTGTTCTCCAGGATGATGGTCTTCATACCTTTATAGACCAATTCATCGGTGATACGGCAGCCAAAATGGCGATATGTAGCAGCAGGCATGATTTACCTTTTCTCCGGCGCAGGACCCGTTGTTCCACGAATTACCAGTTCAACATCCAATATTTGCGATTTAGGTGACTTTTTCTTTTCCAAAATCTGAATTAGCATCCTGGCAGCTTTGACACCTTTTTCGAAGGCTGGCTGTCGAACAGTGGTCAAAGGGGGATTGACACATTCAGCCAGGGGAACATCATCAAAACCGACGATGGAAATATCACCTGGAACAGATAATCCTTTTTCCTGGATGGCTCGGACGGCACCAATGGCGAGCATGTCATTGACAAGGAAAATTGCTGTAGGTGGATTAGTTAATATTGAGCAATTCTCCTGTTATTTGGGCACCACCATTTATTGAAGCATTCTCTGCAACACGGACTAGTTCCGGATCGAAAGGAATGTTATGTTTCTGTAATGAATCTTTATATCCATCCAATCTTTCGATACTGCTTGTCAAATTTGGTTTACCAATAAAACCAATTCTGGTGTGTCCCAAAGCAATGAGGTGCTCCATCACCATCAAGCCACCCTTGTAATTATCTACATCCACAAAGACCATTTCTTTTTCATCAGGGACGAAAGAAGTCGAAACAAATGGAGCTTGAATGGAGTTAAGGCTGGTGATGATATTGTGGTGAAAGGATCCAGGACTCATTAATATGAAGCCATCAGCTCTTTTCTGTTTATAAATATCCATGTAATTCTGATCGTGTGGGTAACAGAGAAAAAGAAAATAACCTAGTTTATCCACCTCAGTGGAAACTCCACGCATGACCTCAACATAAAATGGGTTGGAAAAAATGTATGTCGCTTCGTGGGGAATAATTAACCCGATGCTGTGGCTTTTTTGTATCGAAAATGCTTTTGCCATTGCATTTGGTTTGAAATCGTATTTGGCAATGAGACTATGGATCTGTTCGCGAGTTTCCGGTTTTACATCCGGTTTATTATTGAGAACACGCGAAACTGTAGTCTTGGAAACCCCCGCCATTTCAGCAATTTCATCGATTGTGATTTTCATTCAACTCCGGAAAGATTCTTTGCTTCAATAATTATTTGGGAAAATGGGCTTATTACTTCGTTCGTAACCACTACCGTTACTGATACCGTTACCGTTACCGTAACCGGTTACAATTTATATTATAAGGAAGGATTTCTTATTGTCAATACCCAATTTTGGAATTCCTTGAAACTGGTTAATTAATCTGTACTCTTTCGCAACTCTTTTCATATGAGGGGGGTTTGAAAGGTATAGAGTCGCATACAGCATATTGGGTTTCCAATATTGGCAGCACATAAGAAGGCAACGCCATACCAGTAATTTTTATCGGATAATCACAATTCAAAATTAAATTACCTGAAAATTGTTTTCTGGCAGGTTGTTTCAACGCTGCTATTTACCAAAAATATGTAAAGTACCAAAGGAGTAATGCCATGACCGAAAATAGAGCTATTGCAATTGTTGGTTTGGGGGCAATATTACCTGATGCTTTTACTGTTCCTGATTTCTGGGAGAATATCGTCAATAAGCGGTATTCGATCATAGATGTACCTGCTGATCGTTGGAATACCGCACTTTTTTATGATCCAGATCCATCTGCGGTTGACAAAACATACACAAAAATTGGCGCATATATTAAAGGTTATCAGTTGGATGCTTTCAAATTGGGGCTGCCTATCCCTCCAAAAGTTTTATCGATGATGGATTTCACCCAACAATGGGCGATTGCGGCCAGCAGCCAGGCGCTTATTGATTATGGTTATCCAACAAGAACACTCAACCCGGAACGGGTTGCGGTCATCTTTGGTAATGCAAATGCAGGTGAAGGTCATTACCAATCCACATTGCGGATTTATGCGCCGGAATATCTCGATGTATTAAAATCCATCCCCAATTTTCAACAACTGCCAGAAGATATCCGGGAATCTCTATTGGATGGAATGCTGGCTGGAATCCGGGCTCGAATCCCAAATATTACCGAAGACACCATGCCGGGAGAACTTTCCAACATAATTGCAGGCAGGGTGGCAAACGTATTTAATTTTAGCGGCCCCAACTTTGTTACAGATGCTGCCTGTGCCTCTTCCCTTGCGGCTTTACAGGCAGCAGTGGAAGGATTGGAGGACTATAAATTCGACGCCGTCCTGACCGGAGGAATTGACAGGAGCATGGGTCCGGAATCATATGTAAAATTTTCCAAGATCGGAGCTTTATCTGCAGATGGATCCCGACCTTACGCTGATGGAGCAAATGGTTTTGTCATGGGGGAAGGCGCGGTTGTTTACCTATTAAAACGTCTCGAAGATGCTGAAAAAGACGGAGATAAAATATATGCGGTGGTCCGCGGAATAGGTGGAAGTTCAGATGGAAAAGGAAAAGGCATTACTGCCCCAAATCCACTCGGCCAGGTGCGCGCCATAGAACGCGCATGGAAGGACGCAGGAGTATCACCGGCAACCGTCGGGTTGATCGAAGGACATGGCACGTCCACCAAAGTCGGGGATGTGACTGAAGTCGGCAGTTTAAATACAGTTTTTGGACCAATGGGTGTAAAAAATGGGACTGTAGCACTGGGATCGGTGAAGTCCAACATTGGTCATTTGAAGGCTGCAGCTGGTGCGGTAGGAATACTGAAAACCACCCTTGCGTTATTCCACCACACGCTTCCACCCTCGGTGAATTTCGATAAACCGAATCCGAATATTGATTTTTCAAACACGCCTTTTTTTGTGAATACTCAGACTCAATCCTGGGAGGTCAATCCGGGAGAAGTACGTAGAGCCGGTATCAGTTCTTTTGGATTTGGCGGCACCAATTTCCATGTTGTTATGGAAGAGTATCTTCCGGGTATGCTTTCAAAAACCTCTGAAGTCTTTGCCATTCCACAGCCTGCGAATTCCCAGGCTGATATTCCAGCAATGCAACCTGTTCCAACTCCAATGGCAGCTGCAATGACCTCCGAAGTTGTTTCTTCAAACACAATCAGTGCTGCAGTAGATGCTAGCAGCCATCGAGAAGCACGTACTCGACTGTTGTCAGCGAAAAGACCGGCTATCCCCCCGAGATGCTCGATCTCGAACTGGATTTGGAAGCAGACCTCGGTGTGGATACAGTCAAACAGGCAGAATTATTTGCTGCTATAAGAACCCATTATGGCATTCCCCGCCGGGAAGATTTGCGGCTATCTGACTATAACACCCTAAAAAAAGTGATCGGGTTTGTGACTGATTCACTTGCTCAAGGGAATTTAGCAGTAGCTGACGAAAAACCAGTTGAGAAATTATCTGAAGTAACATTGGTTAAAGAAGTCGCTTCCATATCTCAAAATAGTGAACCAAAACCTTACCAGGGATTATTCTTTCTATCAGCGAATAACCGGAATGACCTGAAACAAGCATTAATTTCTGCCATAGCTGAGGTAAAAACCGGAAAAATTCCCCCATCTGTCTGTCCTCCTGCTGACCAAGTAAAAAAATCTGAACGCATTGCAATCGATTATTCAGACCAAGCTGAGTTAATTAAGAGATGCGAAAAAGCATTATCTGCCCTTGAATCAGATGCAGCAAATGCATGGCAGGCATTACAGGCTCAGGGTATCTACCGTGGAAGCGGAAATCCTGGAAAAGTCGTATTCATGTTCCCGGGCCAGGGCTCACAGTATGTAAATATGCTGCGAGATCTTTACAAAACCGAACAGGTTGTGGCTGATACATTTAATGAAGCTGACAGGGTGATGACTCCGATCCTCGGCAGGTCACTTACTTCCTTCATATATGTTGAAGGTGATGAGGAAGCTCTTGCCCAGGCAGAAAAAGACTTAAAAAATACAGCCATCACCCAGCCTGCAATGCTGACAGCAAATGTAGCTCTGCTTAGGTTAATGAATAAGTATGGCTTTGAGCCGGATATGGTGATCGGACACAGCCTGGGTGAATATGCTGCCCTGGTTGCTGCCGATGTGATGAGCTTCCCGGATGCACTAAAAGTTGTCAGTGCCCGTGGAAGCGAAATGACCAGGATCAAGGTGGATGATAACGGCTGTATGGCAGCAGTATCTGCTCCTTTGGAAAAGGTTGAAGAAGTCCTGGCTTCCATTAACGGTTATGTCGTTATAGCCAACATCAATAGCCCAATACAATCAGTCATTGGTGGGGCAACCAGCGCAGTTGATGAAGCGATAACAAAATTCACAACAGATGGTTTCCAGGCAGTTAAAATTCCAGTATCCCACGCATTCCATACGAAGATAGTTGCTCCAGCCAGTGTTCCTTTAAAAGATGTGATCGCAAAGATGACGATCCAACCACCCATGCGGACAATTGTTGCAAACGTCACCGGGGATATTTATCCGACAACGAAAGATGAGATCGTTGACATACTGGCTGCTCAAGTTGCCTCTCCGGTTCAATTTGTAAAAAGCATGAAGACACTCTACAACCTGGGTGGAAGGGTATTTGTGGAAATTGGCCCGAAAAGGGTATTAAATTCCCTGGCTGCGGATAACTTGAAAGAAAAATCCGGTGTTGCCTTACTTTCGACAAATCACCCTCGAAAAGGCGGTAAAGCCAGCTTTAATGAAGCCCTTTGTGGTTTATATGCAGCAGGCATTGGTGGACAGGTGACAAAGCTCTCCTGATCAAGTTTCGGAAGTAGCAGCACCTGTAGCTTTACCTGTGCAGCCAAGAAACGCAGCCAATTCTTCAGGACGGACGTTTACCTCTCACAGGTTCCGTCGTAGTTAGTGGGGCCGGGTTGGGACTGCCAGGAACCAATGGAAATGTCTTTGACGACAGGAATATTGAAAGCATCTTGCATGGTGATATGCGTATAGATACACTTTCGATTGAAATTCGCAAGTCAATGGTCGAAAAGAAAGTTACCCGGTTGGTAAAGAGTGATGCCGGGGCGGTTATGCAGGAAATCGATGACATCGAACAGACCATCAAACTCGCTGGCCAACGTGGTGAGTTTGACCTGATCCAGGAATTCGGGGTGCCGGAAGAACGGGTGGAGGCATTGGATATTTCCACCCAGTTAGCAATTGCTGCAGGTATCGAGGCACTTCGAGATGCAGGTATCCCATTGGTAATGAATTATAAAAAAACCAGCCGGGGAACGTTTCTCCCCGATCGATGGAAACTACCAGAGTCAATGCAGGATGAAACGGGAATTATATTTTGCTCCGCCTTCCCTGGATTGGATAGAATGGCAGAGGAATCCGAAAAGTTCACACAGCATCAAGTACTTTCTGCACAATTGGATCAACTCCAAACTTTAATGTTCCAACTCAGATATGCTGGAGAATCTTCTCTTATCAGTGAATTGGAGCAGAGGGAGAGTGAACTGGAAGAACTGATTGTCAACTTGAATTACCACTTTGACCGGCGATTTGTATTCCGCGTCCTTTCCATGGGACATTCCCAATTCGCAGAGTATATAGGCGCGAAAGGTCCTGTCACTCATGTCAATGCAGCTTGTGCAACAACCACCCACGCGGTATCCGTAGCCGAGGATTGGATCAGAGCAGGCCGCTGCCGGCGGGTGGTTATTATCGCTGGTGACGATGTTACAAATCCGAACCTGGTCCAATGGATCGGTACCAGTATGTTTGCCAGTGGAGCTGCAACCATTGAAGGTGACGTGCGCAAAGCTGCACTTCCATTCGATAAACGACGCAATGGATTAATCATGGGCATGGGCGCAGCTTCTTTGGTTATTGAGAGTGAAGATGCCTGCCGTGAACGCGGCGTTCGAGGAATTTGTGAAGTTGTCTCAACAGTCATAGCCAACTCTGCATTCCATGGCACACGGCTGGATGTAAAACATGTCGGACAGGTTATGGATAGACTTGTGTCTGTCGCTGAAGCTCGTTTCGGGTTGAACCGGAGTGCCATTGCCGCCAGCACTGCTTTTATATCCCATGAAACATACACCCCAGCCCGGGGTGGGAGCGCCAGTGCAGAGATCCATGCCCTGCGGGATACCTTCAAAGAAGATGCAAATCAGGTCATCATAGCCAATACCAAGGGCTTTACGGGACATACGATGGGAGTTGGAATTGAAGATGTGGTGGCAGTGAAGATCCTCGAAACAGGTATTGTGCCCCCAATTGCCCATATCAGTGACGGGTTTGAACCTGACCCCGAATTGGGAGATTTGAACCTATCAAAAGGCGGCAAATATGACCCTCAGTTTTCATTACGGTTGGGAGCTGGATTTGGTTCTCAGATAGCAATGACCCTGTACCGGAAAATACCGGGCGAGGGGCTGCGAATCAATAATAACCAACATTCAGAGTGGATGGCAGCTGCAGCCGGTTATCAGGAGGCTGAGCTTGAAGTAGTTCAAAGGACAATGCGCATCAAGAATCAAGGTGAGCCTTCATTAGAACCTATCAAGTCATACTGGGAATATGGACAGGGACCAACTTTATGGGCAGCTGTTCCAGGAGACTCGGTGATGGCAGCTCAAAACGTAACTGTTATTGAAGAGAAGACACCGACCGCAACAAAACCGGCAGTTGTCATCGAACAGGTATCAACTGTTCCACACGTCGAACTGGTGACAAAGCAAATTGGAAACACTGATAACGCTCAAATTCAAGCCCATGTACTGGAGGTAGTCAGCGAGAAAACCGGTTACCCGGTGGAAATGTTGGATCTGGAATTGGATCTGGAAGCCGATCTGGGCATTGATACCGTAAAACAAGCCGAGCTATTCGCAGCGATCAGGATACATTATGGGATCCCGCGTCGTGAAGATCTAAGACTATCGGAATACAATACTCTTTCCAAGGTGATCGGTTTTGTATCCGAAAACCTCAGCCTGCTATCTGGTACAGCAACAACACCACAACCAGTTGAAACGCTGGTGGAGGAAGTACTTGCTGAAAAATTGGATTCTTTGCAAACAATAGAATTAGACACATTTGTGGGAGAATCACCTGTCGCTGAAAGTATATCCACCGAAAATTCATCGCCTGAAATCCAGGCACATGTCCTGGCTGTCGTCAGTGAAAAAACAGGATATCCGGTCGAAATGTTGGATCTGGAACTGGACCTTGAAGCCGATCTTGGAATAGACACAGTCAAACAGGCAGAATTATTCGCTGCGATCCGGACTCATTATAGTATCCCCCGTCGTGAAGATCTGCGTTTGTCGGAATACAACACTTTATCGAAGGTGATCGGCTTTGTGGTTGAAAATTTAAAACCAGTCGAACTATCGGTTGTGGTTCCTGCAAAAGTTTTAAGTGCAGAAGGTCAAGAACAGGTGCATGAAGAGTTAGGTGGTATGGTTTCTGACTCACCTGCCATTCGACGGCGAGTCCCAAAACCGGTATTGCGCCCAAGGTTGGATTTATGTATTCCCACAGCAGTGGAGATCGATGAAGTCAGTAGAATCGTGATCGTCAAAGACAGCAGCAAGACCGCTGACGCTCTTGCTAAAAAATTAAAAACAAGAGGGGCACAAGTCCTGGTTGTGGATGGAGCTGAAGCTGTTCAGAAATCTAGAGCCTGGTCTGAAAGTGGATTAGTTCAGGGAGTATATTATCTTCCCGGTTTGGATGCCGATCCTGAATGGCAGAAATCAGATCTACCTTCCTGGAAGTCAGCCATACACCAACGGGTTGAAGTTCTATTCGACCTGATGAAAGTACTCCCTGAAAAAGCATTCCTGCTGACAGGGACAAGAATGGGTGGTTTGCTGGGATTATTAAATCCCATCAATCCCATGGGTGGCGCGATCAGTGGATTTACGAAAGCGCTGGCAAGAGAGCGGTCGGATGTACTCATAAAAACAGTGGATTTTGAAGCAGGAGTGTCCGCGACTTTGGTCGCAAGCCGACTTCTGGAAGAAACACTCCACGACGCATCAGTAGCTGAAATTGGCTGGGAAGCAGACCTCCGTTATAGTGCAGCATTGGTTGATGAGCCCGCTAAAAACGTTGATCACAAACCTCTTGAGCAAGGAACAGTGTTTCTTGTCAGCGGTGGAACCGCTGGAGTGGTTGCACCGGTATTAATGGACCTGGTTCGATCAACTAAAGGCAAGTTCTATTTGTTGGGCAGGACTAAACTTCCGGAGAGATCTGATATTCTATTGGGAAAGCTAGAATCAGATCGGGAGGGATTAAAGAAAGAATTTTCGCAATTACTTTCTGCTGCCGGTCAAAAAGCCACACCTGTGGCTGTGGAACAAAAAGTGGCAGCTTTGGAACGTGCCAAATCCACTTTAGATCTAATGGATTCCATAAAAACTGCCGGGGGAGAGGCTGAATACCTGGAATGCGATGTCCTGGATGAAGGTTCTGTCCAGGGGGTCTTAGATCGAATATTACAAAGAACGAAGAAAATGGATGTTTTTATCCATGCGGCGGGTGTGGAAAAAAGCCGGAAACTGGAATCAAAAACCACTGAGGAACTTCACCAGGTAATGGATGTAAAGGCGGATGGATTCTTCAACCTGTTCAAGGCAATGGAGAAAACTAATCTACTACCATCCTCGGTTGTATTCTTTACCTCGGTCGCAGGAAGATTTGGAAACTCAGGGCAGGTGGATTACAGCTCTGCTAACGACATGTTAAGTAAGTATGCTGCCTGGCTTCCGACCCAATATGAAGGTATGCAAGCAATTTCTATCGATTGGGGAGCCTGGGGCGAAGTGGGAATGGCAAGCAGAGGAAGTATTCCCATGATGATGCAGCGGGCAGGGATCGAGATGATGAACCCAACGGATGCAAGCGCATATGTAAAAGATGAATTAACCGCAGGTACTTGTGGAGAGATTGTCGTTTCTGGTTCGTTGGGAGCACTGGAATCCGGAAAATCTGGAAATATCGGATTGGATGTTGCCAGGGCAGATGCTGCCTTACGTGCTGGTAACCCTGAGCACATCATGTTGAGTCATCTCACCAGTTTTGAAGTACAGGCAGGACTCTCTCTTGAAACGGTCCTGGATCCAAATGAACATCCATTCCTGCGGGATCATGCTCTGAATGGAATACCTGTTTTACCGGGTGTGATTGGCATCGAAGGATTTTCAGTAGCAGCCAGGCATATTGCCAGTAAACTGGCAGGTGAAAAGTCCAGTTTCGTTGTTGACCACCTGGAAGATATCCAGTTCCTGACCCCGTTCAAATTCTACAAGAATCTGCCCAGGCACATCCAATGGAAAGCACAAGCTGTCAGGCAAGCAGAAGGATTGGTGGTTTATGCAACCCTGGAATCCGAATTGGTACGGCATAATGGTCAGCGTGAGCACATGCTCCATTTCACGGGCAAGATATTCCTTACCCAAAAGCCTTTATCACCAGAGGTGTCTCTCCAACTCCCGGTCTGGGGTGACGATGTAACAGTGTGTGCTGAGGATATTTATAAACTGTATTTTCATGGTCCTTCATTCCAGGTACTGGATTGCGTGCAAAAATCCGGCAATTTTGTGATGGGACGGCTGGCAAAGAACCTGCCATCCGGGACAAATAATGGATCATCGATCTCAACACCATTGTTGGTAGAGCTTTGTTTCCAGACAGCTGGACTGTGGGAAGCAGGAGCAACTGGAACCATGGCGCTTCCTCACTCCATAGGAACGTTGACGATCTATCCCCGTAAGGTAAATGGGGAGCCGATCTTCGCTGAAGTTACACCATTTATGGAAGATGGAAAAGTCAGCTTTGATGCCCGCGTTGTGGATGCCAAAGGCCATTTATACCTGGAGTTATCCAATTACCAGACCGCTCCGCTGCCTTATGCGGCAGATCCCGGGCTGATCGAACCAATGAAGGCGCTTTTGCTGAATTAAAAGACTAGCATATATCAAATATAACTGGGCGAAAGGCTTAATGAATTCCATAATGAGCCTTTCGCCTAAGTTATTTTATAATGGATACAAGGAAAACCAATATTGTGGATTTTAAGAGCAGTAATGAGCAAGATATTAATAAAATAACGATATGTAAACGTGATTACAACTGTTGTCAAAAGAATAGGGCTAAATGACCGAACTATATTATTCGTACTCTGGAATGGGAAATGAAGAATTAGAATACCCGAAAATACTTGATAAATATTTCTCCTTGGAAGAACAAGCGGAATATTCCCGGTTTAAAGTGATAAAAAGACAATATGAGTGGATCTCCAGTCGAATTATTTCTAAAAAAATGATCAAGCAGATATTGAAAGGTGAGAAATTAAATTTACCTGATATCCGGATAAAAAAAGAAGAAACGGGGCAGCCATATATTTACATATCTGGCCAGGGACGCCTGGAGGGGAAATTCTCTCTCAGCCATAGTAATGGATATGTTTTTTGCGGGTATTCCCCTTCAAAAGAATTAATATTTGGATTGGACCTGGAGAAAATCGAAGTACGCTCTCTGGAATTCGTCCAGGATTATTTTACCTCGCGGGAAATTGAACGATATCAATCCCTGGATGGTAATGATAAAGAAGAATACACAACCATGGTGTGGAGTGCGAAAGAGTCCGTACTTAAGACCCTGGGATTGGGTTTATCCATCGATACCAGGAAAGTGGAGATAATTCCTTCAGAAGATTCATCAAGATTGACAGGCTGGAATTCCAGTTTAGTTAAGTTGGAAAACAAGATGAATTTCATGTTGAATGTTTACTGGCAGAAAATTGATGGATTTATCAGGACGATTTGCATCCCGGAAGATGTACCTATCCGGTTGAATGAAATATATCAATAGCGAATGAATTCCAGATTCAATTTAGAGTTAATTGGATCACATTGGTCACTCAGTGATGGTTTTTAGTAAACAATCAGTGATCATGTAAACAAATACAGGTCTGCACCGATTTTCCAATTTCATAAATATATCCGTATATATTTAGCAATTTAGGCATTGAGTCAATAAAGGTATTGTCCTTTTGAAAAGTTAATTGTATAATACTATATGACTAAAAATCATATATAGTCATATAGTATAGGATGATCTATGCCAAAAGGATTTACCGACCAGGAAAATGATCTGATCAGAAAACGACTCATCGATCAGGGGTATAAGCTATTTCTCTATTTATGGATTAAGAAAAACCAATATCGAGGAGATCGCAAAAGCAGCCGGGATTTCAAAAGGTGCGTTTTACAATTTTTATGTATCAAAAGAAACGCTGTTTATGGATGTCATTGAGGATGTCGAATTACGTGTCCGGAAGGAAATATTGGCTGCAATCGAGACTCCAGGGAAAACACCGCGAGCTCGCTTATTTGCGATTTTTAAGAAGGCTTTTTCTCTACTTGAAACCCTGCCCATATTGCGGTTTCTCACTGGTAGCGATTCTGACACTCTCTTTCGAAGAATACCTGTAGAAAAGCTTCAAGAACATTTAGCAAGTGATAACTTATTTATTAGCGAATTAATTAACAAATGCAGAAATGAAGGTATACCCATAAAAATGCAACCCGAACAAATCATTGGATTATTCTATCCACTGGTAATTTCCATGCTGCATAAGGATGACCTGAAACAAGAGAATATTAATAGATCTTTCGATACCCTCTTAGAACTTATTGCAGCATACTGCCTGGGTGAATTGAAAACGATCGAATGAAAAATAACGACTCTATGGTGTTGAAGAAAGTAAGAATACTATTATGAACTCAATCATTGAAACTGAAGACCTTGGGAAAAGCTATGGTGATGTTAAGGCGGTGGAACACCTTTCATTGCGAGTGGCTGAAGGTGAAATATACGCTTTCCTTGGCTTGAACGGCGCAGGAAAGACAACGACGATTCGCATGTTATTAGGGATGATCAAACCTACCACAGGGTATGCCAACGTTTTAAATACCAGGATTCATCTGGGTATGCGTGAACCATGGAAATCGGTGGGTTACCTGGTGGAAACACCGCACAGTTATGCTGAGTTAACAGTATTGGAAAATCTGGAGGTCGCACGCCGCTTACACCCCGGAACTCCTCGGGAAGCGATAGATCGAATCATCGAAAGAATGGGATTGACAGAGTATGCAAAACGACGCACTGGCAATCTGTCTCAAGGGAATGCACAACGCCTGGGGTTAGCCAAAGCTTTAATCCATAGCCCAAAACTGCTATTCCTGGATGAACCAGCCAATGGATTGGATCCAGCCGGGATTGTTGAGATTCGGGAACTGTTATTGGAATTGACCCGAGAACAGGGTGTGACGGTTTTTATGTCCAGCCATATTCTTGCAGAAGTCTCACGGATTGCACAGAGAATTGGGATCATCCACAATGGGCATCTATTGCAGGAATTTAATACTGATGAACTGGTGCGGAATCGAAAAAGACATTTATTGCTAAAGGTGAAGGATATTGGATCTGCCCAGCGCATTTTAACATCCGCTGGACATCCCGCAGAAATTCAATCGGATGGAACGATCGTAGCTTATCGACTGAATCAGCTGTTGAACATCCGGATGAGATTAACAGCCTGCTTGTAAATGCCGGAATTCCACCCACTCAATTATTGGTTGAGGAAGAAGAATTGGAGCAATATTTTCTCAGGCTGGTTGGAATGGAAAGGGGGTCGTAGTATGCGTAACCTTAATGATATGATCTGGATTGAAATAAAGAAGGCGATCCGCTCACGGATGCCCCTGTGGACTTCTCTGGCCTCTCTTTTTATGCCTTTGGGTATGGGATTCTTGATTTTCGCCTCCAAGAATCCAGCGATCTCTCACAAACTTGGGTTAGTCAGTGCAAAAGCAGACCTGGTTGCTTATGCTGCAACCGATTGGTCATCCTACATTGGGCTGACTTCCCTGGTTATAGCCGCCGGCGGATTCTTTTTCTTCATACTGGTTGTCAGCTGGGTATTTGGGCGAGAATTCGTGGATGGAACCCTAAAAGACCTGCTTGCTGTTCCGATTCAACGGTCAAGTATTATCCTGGCAAAATTTATT
This sequence comes from uncultured Chloroflexia bacterium, assembly GCA_963757065.1. Lineage (GTDB taxonomy): Bacteria > Chloroflexota > Anaerolineae > Anaerolineales > Anaerolineaceae > PNON01. The sequence goes on from CAVWQC010000007.1 coordinate 939,333, forward strand.
GTTATTGCGATCTGGTCATTCATGTTGACCCTTGTAATTTTGGTTTTCAGTTTGATGATGGGAACATTCATCAATCTCCCCGGCTATTCTCCAGAAGTCATTATTGATGGGAGCATTCACCTCGTGACAACAGCTCTGTTGGTGATGGTGGTTTCGACCCCGTTTGCGCTTATTGCGAGCATTGGGCGAGGTTACCTGCTGCCATTGGGTGTTGCCGTCTTGATGTTGATGGGAACGAACATTATGGCCGTAGCCGGGTGGGGTGAGACCTTTCCCTGGGCTGTGCCGGGATTATTTGCTCAGGGGAAAACCATACTACCCCCTATAAGTTTTGTAATCGTATTTATCACAGGGGTGCTGGGAATAATCGCGACATATTTTTGGTGGAAGTATGCCGATCAAAACCGGTAACTAATATCAAATAGATTTTTTTGTCAAAAACATCATATTTGTGGACCGACAGGGAAATCAAATATAGACATGTGGGATCTTACCCCCACTTTTGTTCAATCATAACCAAAAAATCATTCTGTTAACAGACTCTTCTCTGGAATATATTGCGTTAAAGATTGTGAAAACTTTACGCCCTGGGCTTCGAGTATACGGATGCGATACATATATGCAGCCCCGGTTAGAATTTGCAGATTGATATCTGCAACAGCCCGGTTTTGAGTGTGTTCAAGATATGTTCCCTTCACCCAATCGTTGAATGCCCCCATGGCTGGTCCACACCAGATCTGGTAATCCATTTCCCGACCTTTTTCGCCAATATTTGACCAACGGGATGACAACCCCAGGTACCAGCGGAAGATGAGAGCCATTTTCGCTTTGGGATCTTTCTCGGCTCGTTCGATCTGACGTGGATCGCGGGCTGTGAAGAATTTTAAACACTCCTGCCAGACGGAATCAAGACTCTGCAAAAATATTGTAGTCTCGAGCTTTTCCCGTTCTTTTAATGGAATATCATTTATGGAATCATATCGGGAGTAGATCTCAAATAATCTCTGTCCACGCATGGCAAACATCGTCCCGCGTTTCAATACCTGGACTTTGGTTCCCATTTCGAACATATCACTGGCGGGAGCCATGGCGACATCAGTCATTTCTGCGAGGGAAAGTAGATTACGAGTGTGCTCGCTGGCACAGGCTTCAACACATGCCTGGTTGATCGAACCTGTGACAACGTAAGCAGCACCCATCATGAATGCTGCCAATGCGGATGCTGGCGTAGCAATTCCGCCGGCTGCACCTATCCTGACGATTTGCGCATAGCCATATTTCCCTTGAATTTCATCCCGCAATTTTATGATTGCCGGAAGAACATTTACGAGTGGGCGATTGTCAGTATGTCCACCTGAGTCTGCTTCGACTGTAATATCATCTGCCATCGGAACCATCCTGGCGAGTAGAGCTTGCTCTGCAGTAATCTTCCCGGCTTGAACCAGGCGATTAAGTAGCTCCTCGGGCGCCGACTCCAGGAAACGTTTCGCTATTTCTTTTCTCGAGAGTTTTGCTATGATCCGGTGATTGATGAGAACATTTCCTTTGTCATCCTTACTTAATCCTGATGCTCGGTACCAGACCAGGTTGGCAGTCAATCCAAGGTAAGCTGATGCTTCTATTACATTGATACCTTGGCGGATATAAAGCTCCGCAGTTTTTTCTTCCAACGCTGGTTCGTTTGGGCTATTGATCAGGTTAAATATATATGGTCCATTGGGCAGGGATGATTTTATGATTTGAATTGCTTTTTCGATCCTGTCTGGAAGTAAACCACCTGCACCGAATGATCCCATCATCCCAGCTCGTCCCATTGCAATCACCAGGTCTTCAGACGAAATACCATTCGCCATGGATCCTGCGTATAACGCGTATCTTGTTCCATAGGTTTTTTTAAAGTCTTCATCTCCGAGGAACTCAGGTTTGTAAATAGGAGCTAAGAAGTTGTGGAAATTGTCCGACGATGGAGAGGTAGTGGATAGTGTCAGCTTGTTATTTACCTCATTAACCGAAATTGGCTTTTCTATTTGCTGTAATAATAGTCGTATTTCTTCGATTTTCTGATCGAGGTTGGTAATTCGGCTGGACACCCTTGTTAATTGAATTGCGACATCTTCCATGAATTGAATCCTTCTAATTGATATTATGGAATAACACGCAAACCATCCTCCCGTTGCGGTTATAGTAACTACTGGAAATTCTAATTAGCTTGGAATGATTTCTGTCTCAAAGGTGACTGGAACCGGGTGACGAAGTGATTGAGCAGTATGGCAACCGCGTTCTGCATGATCAACCAGTTTTTGGATATTATCGTGTATGGAAGGGCTTTTAATTTTTAAGCGGTAAACAACGCGCTGAAATGCCGCTCCTGGACCCGGAAGATCATATTTATCCGAATCATCAAATTCGACTCGAAGGTCGACATCCATATCTGATATTTCTACTTCATATAATGGAGCAAACTGCACCATTTGAGACAGCAGTCAAAAAGCAGCGCCGATCAAGAAATATTCCAATGGACTGGGAGCTTTGTCGTCTCCACCGCGTGAGGGCGGTTCATCGCATTCAAAGTGAAAACGTCCTATCCTGCCCTGTAAGAATGCATCTTTCACAAGTTTAGCGGTTGCACGTAAAGTCACTTTTCCATTACCCGATTCTTTTCGCCGGGAATAACCTTCCATATAAGCCTTTCTCATTTTTAGCAGGTCAATTCTGTTTGGCAATTCAACACCTCTTTCCGATATGTGCGGGGTTATAACTAAGTGGTATTTCCACAATAATATACTCTTTTCCATCTCTCAATTTACATCAATCAGGAGGAACATTGCCAACTGAAAATAACTTCAAGCTTTATCCAACACGGTGGCTAGTTTTAGCCGTATTTATGTTCATTAATCTGACCATCCAAATCCTTTGGATCAGTTATGCACCGATCACAGGTATTGCCGCAAAATTCTATAATGTGTCCGATCTGCAAATCGGATTTTTGGCAATGTCTTTTATGATCGCATTTCTTCCTCTATCCATCCCTGTATCCTGGTTAATCGACACAATCGGCTTTAAACGATCGGTGAGTATTGGAGCAGTGATTATGGGTGTTTTTGGATTAGCCCGCGGCCTAATCGGAAATAGTTATGATGTAGTGCTAATTTGCACAATTGGAATCGCAGCATCACAGCCATTTTTTCTCAATGCATGGACAAAAATTGCTGCAAATTGGTTTGGAGTAAATGAAAGGGCAACTGCGGTCGGGATGGTTACCCTTTCTGGTTTGGTAGGGACAGCACTGGGTATGGTTTTAACGCCCATCCTGGTAGAAACAATGTCCATCATACACATTCAGCTTATATATGGTGGGTTGGCAGCATTTTCAGCATTGACTTTCATTGTATTTTCCAAAGACAAGCCTCCTACTGCTCCTTGTCCACCAGGTATGGAAACCAGATCTTTGATGCTGGATGGATTGAAATCCGCATTGCGAGTGAAAGATTTTTGGCTTTATCTATTAATTTTCTTTATTGGAATGGGTATATTTAATGGGATATCCACCTGGGTTGAAAATATTGTCCGCCCGAGAGGATTTTCAGCGCTTGATGCAGGCACAATGGGGGCGTTGATGCTGGGAGGGGGCTTATTGGGGGCGGTGGTTATTCCAAATTTCTCAGATCGAAATGGTAGGCGGACACCATTCATCCTTCTGGGATTGCTTTGTGCCATCCCCGGATTGATCGGTCTAGCCTTTGCTCAATCTCAATTCATATTGTTCATTTCCGCTTTCTTGTTTGGTTTCTTCCTGATCAGTACCGGTCCAGTCGGAATGCAATATGTGGCAGAAATTACCTACCCGACACCTGAGGGAACATCAAATGGATTGATCCAGCTTTTTGGGCAGGCATCTGTGGTATTTGTGTATATAATGGAAGCTATGAAAACAGCAAAAGGTGATTTTCTACCAGCCTTGATTTTAAGCCTGGTATTATTGGTAGTCAGCTCAGGAGTAATTTTATTCATGAAGGATTCTAAACGAACATAAAACCAACGGGATTAATCAATGGCCTACAATTCAGATCCGCTCATCCTCGCAATAGAAATCAGTACCGCCGGTTGCAAGGTCTCTATCGTTTCAATTTCCGGTGTAATTGTTACTTCTGAATTCAATAAGATCACCCTGTATTACCCGGTAACTGGCGGTATTGAGATAAATCCGGAAGAATTATGGTCTACCTTGATCCTTACCATCTCGAAAACAATGGAAAGAAGCCACTTTGACCATCGTCAAATTGTCGCGATCTGTTGTTCCAGCCTGTGTGAAGGATTAATCCCGGTTGATAGTAACGGGGCAGCCCTTAAAAATGCTGTTATTTGGAATGACTGGCAAACTGATAGAGATAATTATAGTATTTTCAAGGGCTGGAAATCTTCTGCGGGCATAGATTTAAAGAAAATTCAACGCTGGGCAAAGATCCATGAGGGAGAAGCTTTTCCGGGAGCAGAAGAACCTGCCATCCAACTACTTCTTTTCCGTGATCTGTATCCTGAAATTTTTAAGCAGACCCATAAATTTATCAATATTCTGGATTATATTAATTGCAGGTTAACTGGTCGATTGGTTTCAACACCGGATTCAGACCTGACTGAATGGATTAAAGATTCTCGAAACCTTGTCTATGAGGTCTTCAGTCAGGATTTAATGCGAGACCGGGGCTTCAATGAAGAAAAAGCAAACGAAATCGTACCGAACACTGCTGTAATTGGTGAGTTAAAGCAAGAAGTGGCGGAACAAATTCACTTTCCTACTGGAATTAAAGTGGTTGCAGGTGCCATGGCAGTAACCACTTCAGCGTTTGGATCAGGTGCAATTGATGATTATCAACCGTTTTATTACCTGGGGTCATCTTCCTGGTTTGCGGTTCACCTTCCTGAACCCCCTCGAAGGAAAAAAGTGGGAATCCAGGTAAACCAATCCAATGTCCCCGGTAAATATTTGCTTTCATCCAATCAGCCAGCTGCGACTGCCAACCTCAATTATCTGCGGGATATGGTATTTTTTCCGGGGGATGAATTAAGTGGTTCTGTACCACCTGAAGATACTTTTCAGATCATGGATCGAATGGCTGCGAAAACTTTGCCAGGCAGCAATGGATTAATATACTTTCCATGGCTGAAAGGCGTGAACGGACAAAGATCAGGTTATTACCCCCATGCAGTAATTTATAACTTATCAACACAGCATACACGTGCAGATATCGTTCGGGCTGTGATGGAGGGGGTTGCACTAAACACTCGCAGATTACTGGATCCTGTACAGAATATAATTGGCAGAAAATTTAATCGCTTAAATATGGCAGGTGGTGGAGGAAAATCAACAATTTGGTGTCAGATATTTGCAGACATCTTAAATATTCCCATCCGGCAAGTAAGTGACCCTGGAAATGCAAATGCCCGTGGAGCTGCGTTGATCGCTGCGATAGGCTTGGGGTTTTTGGCATATGAGGATGCATCCCGGGTTATTCAATTCCAGACTGTGTTCTCCCCTAAAGAAGAAAATCGATCTTTATCGGACCAAATGTATAGAGATTTCATCTCGATCCAGAGAAAAGTCATTGATAGATTCCCAACCAGGTAAATTGTCAAATCATTATCAATGCTGTTATCGAAGTTTATTTTATCCTTGTGGGTTATGATTGGAAATTGAGGGAAGGGGAAGTGTTTGCATTACAACTATTGCGGTTTTTCTGGATACATGTCCAATTGATAACATTCTCTTATAAAATTAATAATTCTTTGATAATATTGCATCAGGCTTTTTATTAATAATCTGACTTTATTGATGTATTTAATGTCTCACGGAGGAATAATGCTTTCAACGTTCTATCATCACCGCAGGACAATTCTTTTTGCATTGATCATTTCGATCATATTAGGCGGTGTTGGTCTTTATACTGTCAATGCTCAATCCAATGCTACAAATAAAGTAATCATTTATTTATTCTGGGGAGATGGCTGCCCCCACTGTGCTGAAGAAAAACCATTTCTGGAAGAAATGGCTGCACAAAATCCTAACATTGAGGTTCGGGCATTCGAAATTTGGTACGATGAACCCAACCGGGTGAAGATGGAGAAAATGGCTGAGGCTTACGGCTTCAAACCCTCTGGAGTTCCAACTACGTTTATCGGTGATCAATATTGGGTTGGCTTTACCGATACGATCAAGGATCAGATGCAGGCAGCTGTCGCGAAGTGTCTGGTAACTGGGTGCACGGATTCAGGAGAGGGAATAATTGATATTAATGGACAATCCGGGATCGAAAAGACAATCACCCCGGTTCCACCGGTATTTGATCCGGCTTCCAATATCATAAATGTTCCGATCATCGGAGCAATTGATCTTAATGCGCAATCACTCACAATCAGCACCCTGTTGATTTCTTTTGTAGATGGAGTTAACCCCTGCTCGATTTGGGTTTTATCCATGTTAATGGCATTGGTGATACACACCGGTTCACGAAGGAAAATCCTGATCATTGGCCTGATATTCCTTACTGTAACCGCGGGTATTTATGCTATGTTTATCGCCGGCCTTTTCAGTGTATTGAAGATCATCAGTTTTGTAGGTTGGATCCAGGTCATCGTTGCCCTGGTCGCATTTATTTTTGCTATCGTAAATATTAAAGACTACTTCTGGTACAAGGAAGGTGTTTCCTTTACCATCTCAGATAAAAATAAAAGCGGAATATTAAAGAAAATGCGAAACGTTCTGGCTTCCACTGATAACATATGGAGCCTGGCGGGAGCTACTATTGTATTAGCAGCCGGTGTGTCTCTGGTAGAGTTTTCATGCACTGCAGGATTTCCCGTATTATGGACAAATCTATTAACTGCACACAATGTCTCTACATCAACTTTTGTTTTATTACTAATCCTTTATATGGCTATTTACCAACTGGATGAAATGGTAATATTTGGAACGGTCGTAGTCACATTGAAAGCCAGTAAATTGGAAGAAAAACATGGGAGAATCCTGAAGCTCATCGGCGGATCATTAATGCTTACTCTTGCGATTGTGATGTTGATCAACCCAAGAATTATGAATGACCTTTCCAGTTCCCTCCTAATTTTTGGAATAGCGTTCGGCTTTGCAATAGTAGTTTTATTCTTGCACAGATACCTTCTTCCAAAATTTGGAATTCGTATAGGATCCGAGATGAACAATAAGAAGAATAGGAAAAAAGCGTACCACAAGCCTACTTCCTGATCTCAGTTCTCTGCTGTACAGACGTACATCTTTATTGGATAATGGAAGGAAAAACAATGAATTCCAGGGAGAGAGTAAAGCGCGCCATTGACCATAAAGAACCGGATAGAATTCCATTTGATTTTGGCGGGACAGCGTTAACCAGTATAAGCAGGTTCAATTACAACAATTTTCGAGTGGCTTTGGGTTTACCTGCTGTCATACCTAAGGTCATGGATATATTTCAACAGAATGTCCTCGTGGATGAGGACATGTTTAACCTGTTGGAATGTGATGTTCGCCCGGTATTATCAGGGAGTCCGGAAGGGTTTTCGTATGTATGATAAAGAATCTCCAGAAGGATATTCCTGTATTGTAGACGAATGGGGAATTGGCTGGAAGAAGCCAATAGATAATGGACTTTATTATGATATGTTTTCGCATCCCCTCCAGGGTGAGTTATCCATTGAAAGATTAAAGATATTTCCATGGCCAGATCCATCGGACCCCAACCGATTTATTGGGATGAATCAGAAAGCAAACCAATATGCGGTAAATGAAAGTAAAGCAGTAGCATTACATGGTTTCTGTTCCGGGGTAGTAGAAATGGCTGCGTGGTTACGAGGGTATTCAGATTTTTATTTGGATATTGCCCAAAATGATACTGCACTTGCATACCTGCTGGATAAAATCGTTGAATTAAAAGAAGCATACTGGGAGATTGCACTACGAGAAGCGGGCGATAACGTGGATGTCATCATTGAAGCGGACGATATGGCCGGTCAATTTAATTTACTTATTTCCCCAAATTCTTACAGAAAAATTGTAAAACCGCGGCATAAAAAATTGTTCCAGTTTATTAAAGATAGGACTTCTGCAAAACTTTTCTTTCACTCTTGTGGAGCTATAAGGCCGCTTATTCCAGACCTGATCGAAATTGGTGTGGATATTTTAAATCCTGTTCAGGTGAATGCAAAAGGAATGGACTCATCAGAATTAAAAAAAGAATATGGTGATGCAATAACATTCTGGGGTGGAGGTGTTGATACCCAAGGCGCATTTGGCAGTTCGAATCCACAGGTTTTCCAGGTTGACAACGATGTCAGGAACCGTATAATTGATTTTAAGCCTAACGGTGGATTTATTTTTGCTGCAGTGCATAATATACAGGCAAACGTAGCGGTAGAAAATATTATGGCAATGTGGAATAAGTATAAAGAGTTGCGCTCATATTAAATTTCATCAGATCAGGAGTGTTGTGAATATGGAAGCCAAATTTCAACCAATTTTTGATAGTATTTTAGAGGGAAATGCTGAAGGAGCAAAACAAGGGGTCAATGAAGCCCTTGCAGCTGGGTCTGATCCGTCCAGTATTCTCAATGAAGCAATGATCAAGGCAATGGGAGAAGTTGGAAGATTGTTTGAAGAGGGAGAATATTTCGTACCTGAAATGTTGATTTCTGCACGGGCGATGCAAGCTGGACTTGCAATATTAAAACCTCATTTGGTTTCAGGCAACTATCAACCCCTGGGAAAGGTAGTCATTGGAACCGTAAAAGGTGATTTGCATGACATTGGTAAGAACCTGGTGAGTATGATGCTCGAAGGAGCAGCATTTGAGATTGTAGATTTAGGCACAGACGTTTCTCCTGAGAAGTTCATTGAAGCGATAAAAAATTCTCACGCAGACATCATAGCCATGTCGGCATTATTGACGACCACAATGTCAAACATGAAAATCACGATCGATGCACTAAAAGCAGCGGGGATCCGAGACCAGGTGAAAGTAATGGTTGGCGGTGCTCCACTCACAGAAAATTATGCCAGAGAGATTGGTGCAGACGGTTATTCACCGGATGCCAGTAAAGCTGTCGTCCTTGCAAGATCACTGGTGAAATAACTGGAAAATTGAAGTAACAAAAATGCGACTAGATATAGCACTTATTTATTTTGACTATAGGTAAGAAGTCGATTACTCGATCAGTGCAAAAATATCAAAGGAGTATAAGGGTTTTTCATGCAAAAACCCTTATTTACTAGTTGATACATGTTTTGAGTTTGATCACTTATGATGTAGTTGAATACGCCTGGATGAATTAGTATTTTTAATAATCCAGATACCCCGTTATCATTTTGTATAAATTGACAGATTTTCCTGCAATATTATTTATAAATCATTTAAGGTATTGTTTGAGCTGAATAGTAGATTAATGGGTCAGTATTTGGAAATAAAATAAGGTCTGGGGCAAAGAATTTCTCTGCTCGATTTCCAATATACGCTGTTTGAAAATCTCCAATCAGTATTATTTCACTTCGATTAGGAAAATATTCGGGAATATTCTTCGTGGAATAAATTGCATCGAATCGTCCCTCTGAATATAAAACTTGAAATCCAATCCGGTCAAATTGCTGTTTTGAATAAGCAACCCAGGCAGAACCAGGTTCTCCCTGGCCGGAAAGATAAAACCTGGGATAAAGCGCTTTGCCGTGGATGATACTTTTGGCAGGGTTAACAACTAATTGATCAACATAAGTCGATAATTGCGGATTTCCTTGGACAATATTACTGACATCAGCACTAGTTAAAGAGTTTAACTGCTGCGGAAATACAGCTTCAGTTATTGGGATTAGGCTGCTAATAAAAACAAAAAGACAAACAAAAACCAAGTTTTTTCCTAAAGTGTCTTTCCGATTTGGAATTTGGACACGATTAATCGTACTCACTGTATTACTCTTGGGTCTGATGAGTAAATAAATTGATTGAAAAATATATAATAAACCGATTGAAAAGTAGGTGTAACCAACCCAATCAATGGGAAGATTGTATCTACCTCCGGAATTTCTTGCCAAACCATTGCTCAGGTTGTAGGCAATAAACAGAAAAAGTGGTATTAATCCTGAAACACCATTCTTTTTAAATAATCGAATAATTCCAAATACAATTACCATCAAAACTATAAGCATTCCAAAAATTTCTGACGGGCTTAACCCTAATGACCGTGTGCTCCACCAATCCGTATATTTGAATAAGTATTCAAGGGAATTTCCATTCAGGATGGGAGGCACAACCATGAGAGTACAGATCACATTTCTCATGAAATGATTTGTCAGAAATGAGATAAAGAAAGAAGGTGATTTAATGACTGAAGACGTAACAGATAATAAGAGATTGTTGCTGCTCTCGGTGTCGGTTTCGTCTAGAGGAGTGTCGACAGCATAGCGGGAGGCAACAAAATCGGTTTGTTCTTTCTGATCGAAAATAAGTTGACCAGTTAAATTATAGTTACGAATTAGCCAGGGGGAGATAGTGAGCACAAGGGTAAGGATTATTAATCCTGAGTTCTTTAACCAAGAGAAGTGAGTATTTGAGCGATATTTGATTACTGCAATTATCAAAATGAACGGAAGCAGGATAATGGATTGGGTTCGAATAAGGGTCATTAATCCCATCATTCCCCCTATAAGAATCGGGTAATGTTTTTGATGATTGTCGCCTTTTACCCAATTAATGATTAACAAAGTCAGAATTAGGAAAGCCAACAGTGCAGGTAAGTCTGATAAGATCAATTTGGAATTTGAAACAGGTATGAATGGGGTAGATCGAATCGCATCATATTCCCTGAATATTGATAGTAACGCAAGTGAAATACCAAGCGACTTTCCATATAGGTTTTTTCCAATTAAAAATAGTAGTATCGGGATTAAAGCAAGGACAAGTGTTTGTAATGCGATTATTCGGGTGTAATCGCCGGATGCCAATGCGAAAATATAAACTAATTCAGTTATGAACAATGGCCGTGGGACAACCGTTGAGCCATATATGCCGTAACCTGACAACACACTTTCTGCGGATAAACTGTAAAAAAGTGCATCTGAGTATGGGTATACTTCCATATTTGGTGGTCGAACGAGCGGGGCAGTATACGCCTTTTGAAGTGGTAAGCTTAACCAAGAGGAAACTGCAATTATGAATATTCCTAATACGAGGATAAGGTCTACATACTTCGGTTTCTTTAAAAATTCAAATTTTGATTCAAATATCCCATAGATTAAACCTATAAAGACTGAAAATATTATTTGCCAAGTTAATAATGGAGAACCTAATTGTCTCCAACTTAATGGATCAGGCTGATTCCCTAATCCAGTAACAACAATCACAAGGAAAAAGAGAAATGTTAATATGAAAATGAGAGAAACACGCGATTTGATAACGGTTTTTAAGTTAAGGTGAATGCTTTCGTGATTTCGATATAAATACAATGCAATAATGATCTCTATGATTGAAAATGATATAAAAAGAAGGACAGGTTGTAAGCGATCATAGTAAACCAGATATTCATACTGGATAAGATTTTTTGGAATGCTATAAAGAATTACGATCGAAAATAAAATAAAGGAAAAGAAAATTACGAGTACAGCCAGGTATTTCCCATTTACAAAAGTTGTTAATATTCGATTTATCTTTTCCTTTGCCCTGGATTGGATCATAAAAAACCCAATAAGTATTGCTGTAATAAGGAAAAAGACAAGTATTAAAACCAATCTTTGTTTTGAATACCATAGGAAAAAATTATTCTTTGATTCACTAATATCGAATAATAAAAAGAATAATAATGCCAGGCTTTGTAAGGCGAGAATAATATTCAGGTATTTAATCAAATCCCTTGAAGGGTGGTCTTTAAAATCCATTATCTCCTCCGAAAATCACTAATCTCATTTTAACATATACTTTGTTATCCATTTTTCGGGTACAAAATACCAAAATTGAAATTTTTTATATTTGGAATAATTGCCTCATGCTATTATTATTTGCTTGACATTCCTTTATCCGAAGGGTAAAATCTATCCACCCTTGAATAAGGGCCTGTAGCGCAGTTGGGAGCGCGCTTCAATCGCACTGAAGAGGTCGAGGGTTCGAATCCCTCCAGGTCCACTGCAGTGCAATATAAAAGAAAATTGGGCCCATAGCGCAGTTGGGAGCGCGTCTCAATGGCATTGAGAAGGTCGAGAGTTCGAATCTCTCTGGGTCCACAGAAAGCCAGAACAGGAGTAGTATGTCATCCGGCAGAGAATCAAGAGCAATGGTGAAATCTTGATAATGTGTAACGGAGCACAAAATGACAGAACTCGCCTGTTGCTCATTTGAGCAAGCTGTGCTGGTGAAGAAGTAGTCAGCACCGGGAATGCCCGTTATAGCAGCCTGAGTGGTCCGCGAGAGTGGACAAACAGGGTGGTACCGCGGATAATCTCCGTCCCTGAATGGACGGGGATTTTTGTTTAAGAAAATTAATATAGGATTCACGACTAATAGTATTCATAATGGTTGTATCAAGTTTTACGATGACCACCGTTATTGAGAAGGAGTACGAATGACCGAACCATTTGAAACAAACTTTTATAATCCGGGAGAAATTGAACCACGCTGGCAAAAGAAGTGGGAAGCCGATGGTCTTTACGATTCCAATATCGATCCGAACAAACAAAAATATTATGCATTGACAATGCTTCCTTATCCATCCGGAGACCTGCACATTGGGCACTGGTATGCCATGATGCCCCCTGATGCGCGAGCCCGGTATAAAAGAATGCAGGGATTTAATGTCCTCTTCCCGATGGGTTTTGATTCATTCGGCCTTCCAGCTGAGAATGCAGCCATAAAGAGGAATATTCATCCAAAAACCTGGACCTATGCCAATATCGAAAAAATGCGCACTCAGTTTAAAACAATGGGTGCCATGTTTGATTGGCGGCGGGAGGCAATCAGCTCTGACCCGTCGTACTACAAGTGGACCCAGTGGTTTTTTCTTCAGTTTTTCAATAACGACCTGGCCTATCGTAAGATGTCTCCAGTCGACTGGTGCCCGAACTGCAATACAACCCTGGCAAGGGAACAGGTGTGGGGTGATGATCGACATTGTGAACGCTGTGGAACGCCTGTTATCAAAAAGAATCTGGATCAATGGTTCTTCCGGACAACCAGATTTGCGGATGAATTGTTGGATTACTCAAAAATAGATTGGGCGGAAAGGGTAAGGACCCTGGAAACCAACTGGATCGGAAAATCGGAAGGCGCTCTGGTGAAATTTAAGACGCTTTCAGGCGATCAGATTGAAGTTTTTACAACCCGCCCGGATACTCTATGGGGAGTAACATTTATGGTGCTCGCACCAGAGCATCCGCTTGTCAAAAAAATAACAACAACACAGCAACGGAACCAGGTCAATGAATACATCCAACAATCGTTGAGGCAATCAGACATACAGCGTGAAGCCACCGACAAGGAAAAAACTGGTGTTTTTACCGGCGGATATGCGATCAATCCCATGAACGGGGAAAAAGTCCCGGTTTGGATAGCCGATTATGTCTTAATGACTTATGGTACCGGGGCAATCATGGCTGTCCCAGCGCACGATCAACGGGATTTCGAATTTGCACGCAAGTTTGGATTATCCATTAAAGTTGTCATTCAGCCTGAAGGAGTACCACAGATCAAAGGCGAAGAAATGGAATCAGCGATCCCGGCTGCCGGGGTAATGGTCAATTCAGGAAAACTGACAGGAACACCTGCTGATCTGGCCATCAAAAAAGCCATCCACTATGTGGAGCAACTGGGAGTTGGAAAGGCATCCACCAATTACCGATTGCGCGACTGGTTAATTTCAAGGCAAAGATACTGGGGAGCTCCAATTCCGATCATTTACTGCGAAACCTGTGGAATAGTAGCTGAAGAAGAATCCCAACTACCAATCTTGCTGCCGGACGATGTGGAATGGAAACCAACCGGAGAAAGTCCTTTGAAACTGCATCCTACCTGGAAGGATACGATCTGCCCGAACTGTGGTGGAGTTGCAGAACGCGAAACTGATACCATGGATACATTTATGTGCAGCTCCTGGTACCATTTGCGCTATTTATCTCCCAAATATACCGAAGGACCATTTGATCCCAAGGAATACGCATACTGGATGCCGGTGGATATTTATACAGGCGGCATTGAGCATGCAAATATGCACCTCATCTATACCCGTTTTTTCCATAAGGCATTACATTCGCTGGGTATATTACCTGACACAGAGCCAATGCTTGTCTTGAGGAACCAGGGAATGGTTTTGGGTGAGGACTCTGAAAAAATGAGTAAAAGTAAAGGCAATGTGATCGCTCCAGATAAACTGGTTGCGCAATATGGAGCTGACACTGTGAGAGCATACTTGATGTTTTTCACAAGGTGGGACCAGGGTGGTCCGTGGTCGAGCACCGGAATAGAAGGTACTGCCCGTTGGGTGCGCAGGGTTTGGGCTCTATACAATGACCCGGCTCCTAAGGGATTGGCATCCAAAGAGCTAATCCGTGATTTGCGCAGAAAATTACACCAAACCCTCGCGTCTGTTACCAGGGATTTCGAGCAGCTTGAATTCAATACTGTCATCTCAGCGTTGATGGAATTGATGAATGAAATGGTCAAGGCAAAACAGGCTGGCGCATCGGTAAGCCCGGAATGGCAGGAAGTTCTTGAAATCTATTCTCTGATGCTTGCCCCTGTGACACCTCATCTCGCTGAGGAATTGTGGATGAAGATGGGAAAACCCTATTCCATCCATCAACAATCCTGGCCAAAAGTAGACCAGGCTGCAGCAGCAGAAGAAGAGATTACTCTTGTCGTCCAGGTGAATGGAAAACTACGGGATCGGATCACTGTCTCGGTCAACATAACTGATGAAGAAGCAAAGAAGAAGGCATTGGAAAGTGAACTGGTTCAAAAGTTACTTGATGGTAAAGGATCCCAGACAGGTAATCGTTGTACCCAAACGATTGGTGAATATCGTGATATAAGAGTTGTTTACTGGAATTGTGTGAAATCAAAAAGGCAGGTAATACCTGCTTTTTTGTTTATTTACTGAGTTTGCTATAATGATGATTAGCGTTCGCAGGAGGTCATAATGGGTACATTATTCAGGAAAATGATTTGCATTTTTTCTACATTGGTAATCCTTTTATCTACCTGCACGGTGATAGATGTTCATGCAGATGTTGCACCTCCGGACCAACCCACGGGGGCAAACCTTGTACCCGGTAAAGAAACGACCAATGTAAGGATGATCTCAGAGGAAGTGGTCATTGAGGTTCAGCCTGATTTACTACCTAATGCACAGGATGTATGGGGAGTTAGTGATTGGGCAAAGGTGTCAGCCAGTTTTCAAATGCAAAACACAGGATCAAAGACTGAGGAAATGGATGTCCGCTTTCCACTAATGATCCCTTCCGGATCTGGTGATGGATTTGGAAATCAGCCTGAATTGGTTGCTTTTCGTGTAGAAGTGGATGGTATGTCTTTAGATTACAAAGAGACAACGACAGAAAATCCAAGTGATTACGATCAAACCCCATTAAAATGGGCTGCATTCCCGGTATCGTTTACCCCGGGTGGAATTACAAATATCGATGTAACTTATGAAGTCAAAGCAACCGGGTATTCACCTTTCGCTGAGTTTGGATATATCCTCGAGACAGGTGCAGGCTGGAAAGACACGATCGGAGAAGGAAAAATCATTGTAAGGCTTCCTTATGAAGCAAGTGCCGAAAATTTCCTCCTGGATGACTCGGCTAAAGATTTTATCTTCACAGGCAACGATGCTGTTTATTCTTTTACTAACCTTGAACCCACACCTGAATCAAATATCCATGTGACCATAGTAGAACCTGTGATCTGGTCCCAGGTTGTGGCTGGCAGGCAAGCAGTAATAGATGATCCTACGAACGGACAATCCTGGGGGAACCTGGCTGAAGCTCTGCGCAAGTCCATTTCGTACTCCAAACCATGGGTAAGGGAAGATCCTGCAGGGATCAACTTATTGGCTGAAAGCCTGGATGCTTTTGATCAGGCTGTAAAATTAGCACCGGATCAGTTTATTTGGCATAACGGTTATGCCAATTTGATCTGGCAATCAGAATATTACAATTCTGACCCGGATATGAACCTGATCCAGAAAATGCTGATTCAATATTCAGCAGCCTGGTCAATTGACCCGAAAAACGAGGATTTATACTATCAATTGCAGAATATTTCAGATACCCATCCAGACTGGATCACGAGTGATGATGGCGGGTTTAGATTTCCAACTGTACCCCAGGCGGAAATAGTTTTGGATAAAGAAACTACAGAACCGGAAATTACCAGCACTGAGATCCAAACCTTGGAATCAACCGTTCAGCCGGAATTATTAACGGCAAAAACAGATGAGACACAAAGCGGCAGAGGCGGAGGGGGAAAATCCAATTTGTGTTGTCCTTCCATCGCATTGCCCCTGGCAGGTGTTCTTATAGTAAGCGCTGCACAAATAAATAGGAAAAGAGTGAGGTAAAGTGCGAATCAGCGAAATAAACTGGATGGATGTGGAAGAGTATTTGAAAAATGAAGACAGGGTCATTGTTGTTTTAGGAGCTTGTGAACAGCATGGGTATTTAAGCCTCCAAACAGATACAAAGATTCCTTTAGCATTGGCTGATGCAGCTTCAGCAAGAACTAATGTGATCATCGCACCGGAACTAACAGTCGGCGTTTCACCATATTTTCTGAGTTACCCGGGTACACTAAGCATCCGAAGCGAAATATATATCCAATTCGTTGGAGATATCCTTAGTTCCCTATATCAAACTGGATTCAGGAGAATTCTCATACTTAATGGACACAGTGGGAATAATATTGTTAGGGCAAAACTTGTTGAAATGGCAAACTCACTTCCTGAGCTGAAGTTCAGTTGGTACTCATGGTGGGAATCAAATGGTGTTCAGAATCTGGCAGAAAAGTATCACTTAGCTCCCGAGCATGCCAGTTGGATGGAAGCATTCCCTTTTACTCGCGTTGCTGATCTTCCCGCCGGAGAAAAACCGGGTGTATCTTTCACCGGGGTTCTTAATGCTGCTGAGACCAGAGCTAAATATGGAGACGGGTCTTTTGGTGGCAAATACCAGGTGGATGATGCGATCATGCAGGAATTGTTTGATACCTGTCTACTCGATGTCATCAATTTACTCAATTTTGAAAGATGACCATTTCATTTCCAGTAAGCATTATCGAAATGGTAACTGCATGGCGTAAACAGCAATACATTATTTCCATCTATTTGGTTAACTTTATTAATTGAATAACTAAACTAAGACTCTATATCTTTGATTAGCTTGACGTTAAGAATTGATATCCGTTAATACGATGGTTGTATAATAAAAACCATACAGGCTTCCTTATAGAAAAAATTGCAAACCTTACAGATATTTTACAAGATTGATATGGACAATAAATTTATAAACGAATGTGTAAAATATTAACTAAACCATAGCAATTTCACAGGTGTTGATATGCGCCGGAATATCCATTTACTGGTTATTGCACTATTCAGCCTTAGTTTGATTAGCCTGGCATACCCGCAGTCGACCCGTGTAATTCGCGTAGGTGTTTACGAGAATGCTCCCAAAATATATACAGAAACTGATGGTACAGTAGCGGGGTTTTGGCCTGACCTGATTCAGTACATTGCCCAGAAAGAGGGTTGGAAAATCATCTGGGTGCATGGAACATGGGAGGAAAGTCTTGACAGATTAAAGACAAATGAAATTGATATTTTGCCTGACGTTGGTTGGACTCCCGAGAGAGCCCAGGAATTTGCTTTTTCGACTGAAACAGTGCTGGTCAGCTGGGCAAGATTGTATGTACCTGAAGGATCTTCCATTCAAACCATTCTTGATCTGGATGGGAAAAAAGTGGCCGGGTTGGCAGGAAGCCTAAACTTTGATGGTCCGGAAGGTATTAAAGAACTTGCAGCAAAATTTGATATTCACTGCACATTCATTGGAAAAGATAGTTATACCGAAGTTTTTGAAGCATTGAATAATAAGGAAGTTGATGCAGGTATTACCAACAAAGACTTTGGCGATCTCAATGAACATATATACAATGTAATAAGAACCCCGGTAATAATACAACCAACAAGCATTCAATTTGCATTCACCCAGGAAGGCACCTTAACTCCATATTTAATGGAGACGCTTGATTCGGATCTAATAAATCTTAAGGCAGATTCAAAATCATATTTTTATAAATTAATCGATCAATACTTTGGACAAAAAACTCAAAAGACGTTTATAGAAATAATTCCACCCTGGGTATACACAATTCTCCTGATCGGTGGTGGAATAATACTTTTCCTACTTGCGGTGAGCGTAACAGCGCGAGGAGAAGTTCAACGGCAAACCGCTGAACTTCGTACCAGTGAATCCCGCTACCGGGCTTTATTGGAAAATATACCAGACCTGATATTCAGGTTGAGCGGTGAAGGAGTGTTCCTGGATTACCACTCTGCTGTTGAAAACAGATTTTATGTGCAGCCTCAGGAATTTTTAGGCAAGAAGATTGGGGATATACTGCCACCGGGAATCGCAGAGGTTACAGTTCGTAAAATCAATAAAGCCCTTGAAACAAATGACATTCAGATGTATGAATACCAGCTTCCGGTTGATGGTGAAGTAAGAGATTTTGAGGCCAGGTACACTGCAAGCGGCTCAGATGAAGTGACTGCAATAATTCGTGACACAACGACCACCAAAAAAGCGGAGAGAGAATTATGGGAAAGCCAAAAAAGGTATGAAACTTTAGCCAGGGTCTCTCCAGTCGGCATATTTTATACAGACACAACCGGTTATACCACTTATGTTAACCCCACGTGGTGCAAAATCTCCGGATTATCTGCCGAAGAAGGTCTTGGCGAAGGTTGGCTTAATGCTGTTTATCCAGATGATAGACAGACAGTGCAAGAGAATTGGAATAAATCTACCCGCATGCACAAAATGTCAAGTGCGGATTATCGTTTCGTTCATCCAGATGGATCAGTTGTGTGGGTGATCGGCCAGGCAGTTCCAGAAATTGATAGTAATGATCAAGTGGTGGGATATGTTGGTACGATCACTGATATCACAGAGCGTAAACAAGTGGAAGCTGCACTACAACGATCGATTTCTTCAGAACATGCGGCCCTTATTGTAGCAAAAACGATCCAGGATGCGAATTTGGCACTATCACGTTCTCTCGATCTGGATGAGATACTGCAAGTACTTCTCGATCATTTGCGTACCATCGTTCCATTTGATAGTGCAAGCGTTTTACTTCTCGAAAATAAAAACCAATTGATTGTTTCTGCTTTGCGTGGTGCCTTGGAATTGAAAAATCTTGGACATGTAAAAGCGATCCAATTCAATTCAGAAGATTATCCTGTCTTTAAGAAGGTTGTAGATCATCTGCAAAGTATCGTTATTGATAATACATCCATATATGATAATTGGAAATATCCAAATTCGATGGATAAAGTTATAAGTTGGATGGGTGTTCCATTGATTGCAGGTGGTCAAGTTCTTGGGCTGTATTCGTTATGTAAAACAACAGATAGCTTTTTTACCCCGGAATACCAGGAACTGGGAGAAGCTTTCGCAGCACAGGCAGCAATAGCAATACAAAATGCCAAATTGCATAAAGCATTACAGGATCACGCAGCAAAATTAGAGCAGAGGGTTGTTGAACGAACGACTGAACTGGCAAATCGGGTGTCTGAAGTCGAGTCTCTCAATAGCTCAATGATATCCCTGAATGAAGAATTAAAAGAAGCAGTATTTAGAGCAGAAAGTGCTGATAAATTAAAATCGGCGTTCCTTGCTACGATGTCACACGAGTTACGGACACCACTGAACTCGATCATTGGATTTACAGGAATCTTACTTCAAAAACTTGTTGGCCCACTGAGTGAGGAACAGGAAAAACAACTTAAAATGGTCCAGAGCAGTGCTCGCCATCTCCTTGAACTTATTAATGATGTCCTCGACATCTCCAAAATTGAAGCGGGACAAATTGATGTCATTCCAGAAAGTTTTACGATGGAAAACGCAATTCAAAAAAGTGTAGAAAAAATTATTCCAATGGCGGACAAGAAAGGATTGGTTTTGACAAGCACGATCACTCCTGGAAGTATTGAAATGTTCACTGATCGGCGCAGGGTGGAACAGATACTTATTAATTTACTAACAAATGCTGTGAAATTTACTGATAAGGGTGAAGTCCATCTTGAGACCCATATAGAGAATAATTATGTTGTGACAAGGATTATTGATACTGGCATAGGTATTAAGCCGGAGGATATGGCAGTCTTGTTTAAACCTTTTCAACAAATTGACACTGGCATCACTCGTCAATATGAAGGTACAGGGCTTGGCCTTTCCATTTGTAAACGACTTGTAGAATTACTTGGAGGGAAAATTTGGGTGGAAAGTGAATGGGGAAAAGGTAGTACTTTTATTATTACTTTACCTTTATTAAAGGAAAAGATATGAAAGCCAAAATTCTTGTGATTGAAGACAACGAACAAAACATGTATCTGGTATCTTTTATTCTAGAAAAGCACGATTATCAGGTTTTTCAGGCAAAAAATGGCATCGATGGGATCTCATTGGCAAGTCAGCAAAAGCCTGATTTGATCTTGTTGGATATTCAACTTCCTATTATGGATGGATACTCAGTTGCTCGTGAGCTGAGGAAAAAGGTTGAGTTAGAAAAGACACCGATCATAGCAGTAACATCATATGCCATGTCTGGTGATCGCGAGAATTCATTGAAAGCAGGGTGTTCTGGTTATATCGAAAAACCTATCAACCCTGAAACATTTATTACTCAGATCGAACAGTATTTATAAAGTAGAAATGAGGATGAGTATGAAAAAAATATTGATAGTTGATGACCTCCCTCAAAATTTGTATTTGCTTGAAGTATTGCTTAAGTCAAATGGGTATGAAGTGGAGCAAGCCTCAAATGGTATCGAAGCCTTGGAAATAGCCCGGAAAAACCCTCCGGAAATGATAATTTCCGATATTCTAATGCCGGGAATGGATGGGTTTAGTTTATGCCGTGCCTGGAAGTCGGATGACCAATTGAAGAATATCCCCTTTATTTATTACACGGCAACTTATACCGACCCAAAAGACGAAAAATTTGCCATGAGCCTGGGTGCAGAAAGGTTCATTGTTAAACCCATGGAACCTGATATATTCCTGGCTATCATCAAAGAAATAATTCATAGCCATGAATCAAAACAACTTGTAATGCATAAAGCCATTGTTGAGACAGAAGATGTATTTTTCAAAGAGTACAATGAGACTCTTATTCGGAAGTTGGAAGACAAAATGATGAAGTTACAGCGGTCTAACAAGAGGCTGGCATCTCTTTACCAGGCGAGCTGTAATCTGCACACTATGAAACCGTCGACTGAATTAATAAATATAGTTCTTAAAGATATTATCGAAACGGCTGGATATCAGGAAGTTAATTATTTTCATTTTGATGAAACACAAAACAGTCTTTCCTTCCTGGCTGGAATTGGATTTTCGGATAAAAACCTGGCGAACTTCAAGGATAAGCTTGTTTTTAAATTAGGCGAAAAAATGGGTCTGGTAGGATGGGTAGCACAAAACGGCCAGACTTACACAGTTACTGACACATCCAAAGAGGCCAATTGGATAACCATTGACCCGAAAATTAAATCAGCTATATTTACACCACTTACATTTGAAAATAAGCTTCTAGGCGTGATCGCTCTATTTAGCCGGGAGACAAATGCATTTAACGAGGAAGATGAGCATGATATGGAAGTCCTCGCTAATAGTCTGGCAGTTTCCATTGAGAACAATAGAAACCAGGAAAATGTTAGAAAGCAGCTTACTCGGGTTTCAGCTCTTCATAATATTGATATTGCAATTAATAGCAGTATGGATATGCATACCACCCTCAACATTTTGCTGGAGCATGTGACAAGTCAATTAAAAATTGATGCTGCAGATGTGGTTTTGTATAATTTCAACTCACCAAATTTGGAATTTGCTGCTGGAAAAGGATTTTACTCTACCAAACGTGATAGTGATACGATGAACATCGGAAAGAGTTTGGCAGGAAAAGTGGTTGTTGAACGCCGTATGATTCATGTCAATGGAATAACCGAACTTACTGTCCCTACTGAATTCGCGTCAATATGGGCTGCTGAAGGGTTCTGTACCTATTATGGAGCACCATTAATTGCTAAAGGTAAGGTTGTGGGAGTATTGGAAATCTTCCACCGTAGTAAATTGGAACCGGACCCAGAGTGGATGGATTATTTTAAAACCCTTGCCGGACAAGCAGCGATTATGATCGATAATGCAAAAATGTTTGATGGACTTCAACATTCAAACATTGAATTACGGCTGGCTTATGATGCCACGATTGAAGGATGGTCGCGTGCCATGGATTTACGGGATAAAGAGACTGAAGGCCATACTCAACGTGTAACTGAGATGTCGATCCGTCTTGCGCAAGCCATGCAGATAAATAATGATCAGATCATCCATATCAGACGAGGATCATTATTACACGACATTGGCAAGATGGGTGTCCCAGATGCAATTTTATTAAAACCCGGATCGCTTACTGAAGATGAATGGGTCATAATGCGAAAACATCCTCAATTCGCATATGACATGCTATTACCGATCGATTATTTATTTCCTGCGTTGGATATTCCATATTGTCACCATGAAAAGTGGGATGGATCAGGCTATCCGCGTGGATTAGTTGGTAAACAAATCCCAATGGCTGCCAGATTATTTGCAGTAATTGATGTTTGGGACGCATTGAGTTCAGACCGTCCTTATCGAAATGGCTGGCCGAAGGAAAAAGTAGAAGAGTATATCAGAGAGCAATCGGGGCATCATTTTGAACCAATTATTGTGGAAAGATTTTTTAGCAGCGTAATACAAGCTTAGGTTCAGAGTACAAGAAATCAATTCTACTAATCCTATCAGTTGAGAAGCTGGACTTTGCAGCTTTAATTTCTCAATTTTTCGGGGGTTAACATGATTACTTGCCATAGCTCTATGTTCAGGTAATGAATTCATGCTGACTAGAGAGACGTAGAAGTCCACAACCAGATGTTTTGAATCCAATAAGATTAGGTATTGACTTACGAGAAAACATTTGCTAAACTTATGTTATGCAAACATTTGCATAACAATTGAATAATGGGAATAACTTTCCTTTCCAAGGTCATAAGATAAGTCGTCAATCTTGAGGTGAGTGATAATGGGAATTTTTGCTGATAGAATCGCTACAGCACGTCATCGTTTATCCTATATTCCTGAAGCTGTTGTCCTGATAAGTTTTCTCCTCCTTTTTGTTTTTTTTAGTATCTTTGCTCCTCATTTTTTAACCCCACTTGCAATTGGAAACATACTTACCTTCGGTAGCATTACTGGCATTATCGTAATTGGTGTTGGCTTGTTAATGGTTTCTGGTGAATTTGATCTCTCTGTCGGATCAAATTTTGCTTTGGCGAGTTATGTGTTGGCAATAAGCCTAAATTCCGGGTTACCAGTCTTTTTAGGAATCCTCTTCGCCCTCATCATTAGTACATTCCTGGGATTTGTAAATGGCATAATTGTTACCAAAACGAATATTCCATCCTTTATTGCTACATTGGGGACTATGCTGGCATACCGGGGTATCGTTCGAGCTGTTGGTGGAGGTAGCTTCGCATCATATAGAGGATCGGATATACCCATATTTAAAATTCTAAATGGTGACTTCACTTTTCTAAATAATATATTTCATGTGCAGGCATTCAGGACAGACATCATCTGGTTTATTTTGCTGGCAATCATTTTTATTATCGTATTGATGCGTACTAGATTTGGAAATTGGGTTTTTGCTGTTGGTGGTTTACCGGGAGCTGCACTTGCGCAGGGAGTAAACGTGAATTATGTAAAAGTGATGTGCTTCACAATCACTGGATTTCTAGTAGCAATCGCAAGTGTCCTTCAATTTTCATACAGATTAAGCGTGGATCCGCTGCGTGGTGACGGTATCGAGATGATTGCAGTCGCAGCGAGTGCGATTGGCGGAATAAGGTTAACAGGTGGATTTGGAACAATCCTGGGTGCTGTCCTTGGAGCATTCTTATTACAGATGCTGGATCAAGGATTGGTACTGATGAGCATACCCATCCAGGTATTTCAGGCATGTATTGGTCTGATTATCATTATTTCTGTGATCAGCAATACGTACCTTGGAAAAAGTAGTTAAGAAAAATAAATCAGAATTAGAACAATGGGAGGTGATGAAAAGAAAAATTGACGGTAATTCAGTATCGAGTTAACAAGAAAGAACGTATATTGATGTTTTTTGTAACTTTTCGAGGAGGAAGAAACATGAAAAAACTAAACATTTTGTTAGCATTGGTAGTCGTCATGTCTTTAATGCTCGCTGCCTGTCAACCACCAGCTGCTCCAGCTGCTCCAGCTGAACCCGCTGCACCTGCTGCCCCCGCTGCTCCTGCTGAACCTGCTGCACCTGCGGCTCCTGCAGCCCCTGCTGCACCAGCCTCTGATCAACCATTAAAATTCATAATGGTTCAACATGCACTTTGTGCCTGGGATTCATTCTGGTGCACCGTTGAAGACGGAATAAAAACAGCAGCAAAACAAATGGGTGCTGATGTTACCATTCTAGGACCAGATAAATTCGATCTGGAAAAAACCGCCTCATTGATCGATCAGGCTGTTGCTGCACAACCAGATGGCATCGGTTTGACAGTGACAGACGCAGTTCTGTTTAAAGAACCGATCATGAAGGCACTCGCTGCTGGCATCCCGGTTATCGCATACAACGCCGGGAAAGGACCTATTGGCGATGGTATCCCTTACATGACCTTCCTGGGAATGGATGAAACCGAAGGCGGTCTCCAAAGCGGATCTCGAATGATCGCTGCAGGTGCTACCCGTGGTGTTTGTATCAACCATCAGGTTGGTCATGCCGGTTTGGATGCCCGCTGCAAAGGATTTGTTAAAGCTTTTGAAGACAAAGGCCTAAAAGCAGAGGTTTTGGGCGTAAAGGGTGAAGACGCTGCCCAAGCTCAAACCACAATTGGTGATTTCTACACTGCCAATCCAGACGTGGATGCTTTCTTGACTCTTGGTCCATCCAGCGCAAATCCATTCTATGCATTTGTAGAAGCCAGCGCTGTCACTAACTTCAAGCACATCACCTTTGACTTAAGCCCGGAAATCGAAGCAAAGATCAAAGATAGTACAACCATGGCTGCCATTGACCAACAGCCCTTCCTTCAGGGTTTCGGTGCGGTAATGTACCTGAGCTTAAACAAGAAGTATGGTATCACTCCCGCTCTTCCAGTAACAGCCACTGGCCCTGGTTTTATCACTGCCGATATGCTGGGGAAGACAACCGAGCCTGATAAACCGGTAAAACTGATCATGGTTCAACATGCTATGTGTGCTTATGATCCATACTGGTGCGTGGTCGAAAAAGGTATGGTGGAAGCTGCAGCTCAGATGGGTGTTGAAGTCACCATTCTTGGTCCGGATAAATTTGATCTTGAAAAGACCGCTGCTCTCATTGATCAGGCAGTTGCCGCTCAACCGGATGGAATTGGCCTGGTTGTAACAGACAACGTTTTGTTCAAAGCACCGATCATGAAAGCAATTGATGCTGGCATTCCAGTGGTAACTTATGATACTGGACTTGGACCGGAAAAAGATGGGATTCCTTATTTGACCTTCTGGGGCTCTGAGGATTATGTCCAGGGTTACTATGGTGGTTTACGCATGGTGACTGAAGGTGCGACCAAAGGTGTATGTATCAACCACCAGGTTGGTCATTCTGGATTGGATGCCCGCTGTAAAGGTTTCGTAGATGCTCTAACAGAAAAGGGTGTTCCAGCTGAAGTTTTAGGTGTAAAGGGTGAAGATGCTGCCCAGGTTCAAACGACCATCAGTGACTACTACACAGCCACTCCTGACGTGGATGCATACCTAACCCTCGGCCCGAGTGGATCAGAACCATTCTATGCCTTCGTTGAAGCCTCTGGCCTTACACCAGGCAAATTTGTTCACGCTTCATTTGATATTAGTGCCTCAGGCGTGAAAGCCATCAAAGATGGTGTTACTACATTTGTGATGGATGCTCAACCATACCTGATCGGTTACGGAACAGTAATGAATCTGGTTCTCTTTAACCGCTATAATATCACACCGGCAACCGGCATTTCTGCTACCGGTCCAGGTTTCGTAGACAAATCCAACGTAGAAATAGTTGAAAAACTAGCAGGAACTTACCGCTAAAATATGTAAAATTTGACCGGGTGGGTTTGTTACCCACCCGGTCAACCCTTGTAAATGCATGATCATAGGTGAAAATCGATGAGAGCAGCAGACTCCTGGATTTCAAAAATCAGGCGAATATTTTCTGAGTCAACATTGGCCGGCCCCCTGGCGGTCTTGATCGTTATTTTTATTTTATTATCTTTGTTTGTTCCCAAGTTTCTAAGTTTTCGGTCTGTATCGGGAATTATTAATGCAGCCACCCTGACAGGTGCTCTGACAATCGGAATTGCTTTACTGATGATCTCAGGTGAATTTGACCTTTCAGTCGGATCAACACTAGCTGTCGGAGGATATCTTTACGGTGGACTATCCATGGCAGGTCAGCCATTTTTAGGTTTCGTCCTTGCGCTTATTGTGCCCACACTTTTAGGAGCATTAAATGGAGTAATTCTTGTGTGGACAGGAATACCTTCATTTATTGTGACCCTGGGAACCAAGTATTTTTATCGGGGAATGCTGTGGGTGGTTACCGCTGGAACAATGCTGCAGACGATTGATCGGTTACCGATCTATAATATTTTCAATGGACGCCTGGATGTATTAAATAATTTGTTCAATGAATCCAATTTCCGAAATTCATTAATCTGGTTGATTCTCCTCACTGTGATATTTCAAGTTATCCTTGCCCGGACAAAATTTGGCAACCATGTTTTCGCTGTTGGAGGAAATGCTGGGGCAGCCTTAGGGCAGGGTGTCAATGTTAAGCGAGTAAAAATTGCCAGTTTTGCAATATCAGGATTAATGGCAGGAGTAACCGGGATACTGCTGTTCAGCCAATATTATACGGTACGGGTTGCTTCTGGTGACGGAATGGATCTTTCTGCAATCGCTGCAGCCGTGGTTGGTGGAACTTTGATCACAGGTGGTGCCGGAAGTATTTGGGGAGCCCTAGTAGGTGCATTGATCATTAGTATGCTACGCACAGGGGTTGTTTTAATGAATATTTCATTCATCCCGGCTGATAACTTTGAGGCGATCGTTGGAGTAACCATCATACTTGCAGCCATATTGAATAATTATCTGCGCAACAGAAAATGATCAGCCCTGCTTAGAAATAGACTTAAGGATATGGAGATGGATAAAATGGTTGAGAAAAAAGTCGAGCACAGCCGAAATTCATTGGTCTGGATGGAAAATATCTCAAGGAAATTTGGCACAATAACAGCTTTGCAGGGAGTAAATTTTGGAGTTGAGAAGGGGGAGGTCAGGGCTTTACTGGGCGATAATGGTGCAGGAAAATCAACGCTCATTAAAGTATTGATGGGTGTCCATCAGCCGACTTCCGGCCAAATATATTTCGATGGTAAACCTGTCTGGATCAATTCACCCAAGCAAGCACGAGAAATTGGGATTGAAGCTGTTTATCAGGATCTTGCATTAATCAACCTCATGAGTATTTCGAGAAATTTCTTCCTGGGACGGGAAATGGTGAAGAAATACGGACCCGTGGAATTATTAAATATCAAGGGTATGGAAGATATTTGCAGAACGTCACTACATGATATAGGTATCGAAATTCGCTCTGCATCTGAACGGGTTGGAAGCCTATCTGGTGGTGAACGTCAATCGATCGCCATAGGCAGGGGTGTTTACTTTGGGGCAAAAGTATTAATTCTTGACGAACCTACGTCTGCATTATCTGTTGCAGAAACTCGAAAAGTTTTGTCATATATTGACAACGCACGAGAAAGAGAGTTGGCAGTTATTTTTATCACTCATAATGTTCACCATGTTTATATGGTTGCAGATAGTTATACGATCATTCGGCAGGGACGTAATGTTGGAACATATTTTAAAGGAGAATTATCTGAAGATGATATTGCTGATCTAATTACAGGAGATAGAGAATCATAATTGTTAATTTGCTGAAAACCTGTATAAATATGCAGCCAAAGAAGGTAGATTGTTAATCTTTAAAACCTGGAACATAGACCTTCATCAAAAATTTATATATCTATAGGAGTCTAAAATGCAGAAGATTCAAGTTGGTAATGCACCATGTTCATGGGGCACTTTGGAGTTTGAAGGTTTGGATGTTAATCCGATAGGATATACCCAGATGCTGAACGAGTTGGTTGAAACTGGTTATACCGCAACAGAACTCGGAGATTGGGGTTTCATGCCCACTGAACCAGCGGCATTGCGGAAGGAAATAGAAAGCCGTAAGTTAAAGATGCTGGGAGCTTATGTTCAATGCGCATTCAAAAAAGCCGAAGCTCATGCAGCCGGTCGGGAAGAAGTACTAAAGATCGCCCGTCTTTTGGCAGCTTCAACAGATAACAAACCCTACATCATTCTCGCTGACGACAATACATCCGAACCAGACAGAAATCTAAACGCAGGCAGAGCCACAAAAGAGATGGGATTGAATGCAGCACAATGGAAAGTATTTGCCAAAGGTGTTCAAGATATCGCCAAGGCAGTTAAAGATGAAACCGGATTACCTACCATTTTCCACCATCATAGTGCTGGTTACGTTGAAGCACCTTGGGAAATTGATGCTTTCCTTGAAAATACTGATTCCAAGTTGATCAACCTGGTCTTTGATACCGGTCATTATGTTTTTGGCAGTGGAAAAGATGGTCTAGGATCGGACGGTAACCTCGGTCCAGTTTTCGATCGTTACAAGGATAGAATTTCGTATGTTCATTTTAAAGATTGCGAACCAAGGATTGCAGCAAAAACCCGCAGTGAAAACTGGGACTATATCAAAGCATTAAAAAATGGACTGTTCTGCGAGCTGGGTAAAGGTTGCGTTGATTTTAAAGGTGTTGTGAATTGGTTGAACAAACATGATTATTCCGGGTATATCCTGGTCGAACAAGATGTCTTACCTGGAATGGGTGAACCAAAGGAAAGTGCCCGTAGAAACCGTGAGTTTTTGCGATCAATAGGATTGTAAGAAAAATGGGCTGTCTATTTTTTGAAAGTGATGAATTTCCTGTAGAGATGGTTTATTGCGAAAAAAAGTAGACAGCCCTCAACTCTTCGGATTTCCAGGATAAATCTTTATGCCGTTTTCTTATCGGGTATCCATTAAAGATATTGCTAAAGCAGCTGGAGTATCCTATTCCACAGTTTCTCGTGCTTTACATGATAGTACCCTGATAAGTGAAGAGGTTAGGTTACAGATCCAAAAAATTGCTGGATCTATGGGTTACACACCTAATGCATTAGCCCAAAGCCTTCAATCACATCAAACGAATTCCGTGGGTTTGGTAATCACCACAATTTCTGATCCATTTTTCGCTGATGTCGTACATGGGGTAGAGGAAGAGGCAAAGAAGGCTGGTATAAGTGTTTTCTTAGCTACAACAAATAATGATCCGGAAGAAGAAATTAGCATTATCGAGACATTCAGCCGGCGGAGGGTGGATGGAGTAATAGTTGCTTCATCTCGCATCGGAGCCGGGTATGCAAATCGCCTGGAACAGATCCGCATCCCGGTCATAATGGTAAATACAGAAGCTGAAGAAGAAGGTAAATTCATATTCTCAGCTTCAGTGGATGACCAGGCAGGTGCACGTCTGGCTGTCAATCACCTGATTGATTTGGGTCACCGGCGAATCGGATACCTGGGAGTCAGCAATCGCCTGGTTTCAAATAAACATCGCCTGGAAGGATATCTCAATACACTGAAAAAAAATTCCATTAAAGTCAAATCAGACTGGGTCATTATTAATGATGACAATGCCCCGGGTGATCTATCTTTGGACTTTAAAATTGGTCAACAATTGGGTGAGGAAATATTAAAAACCGATGTCACAGCAGTCTTTTGTTATTGCGATACGATTGCCGCTGGAGTAATGGATACCTGTCGCAAGGCACATAAATCAATACCTCAACAATTAAGTATTGTTGGGTTTGATGACAATATCATTTCTGAGATTCTATATCCACCATTAACTACAGTACATCAACCTGAGAAAGAAATCGGGCATAAGGCGATGCAAATGATCCTAAGCAGTCTTGCAGGAGAGGATGTCGAAGATGTAATTCTTGATCCAAGCCTGGTTATCCGTGAAAGTACAGCACCACCGTCATAATTGAGAAATTATTTAAGAAATTAAGGAGTATTTATGGGAAACGTCAGATTAAACGTTGGTGTTATTGGTGCAGGTATGATCGGTAAAGTTCATGCAGAGCATCTGGCTTTCAGAATTCCTGAAACGAAACTGGTCTCAATCGCTGACATTAACTTTCCAGCCGTGCAAGAATTGGCTGAAAAATTATATGTTTCAAAAGCAGTAAAGGATTATCACGAACTATTGGTTGACCCTGAAGTCGATGCTGTTGCAATTTGTTCTTCAACAGATACACACGCCCAGATCATCTGTGAGGCTGCTGAAGCAGGAAAGCATATATTTTGCGAAAAACCGATTTCATATGATCTAAAGAAAATTGATGAAGCCCTGGATATAGTAAAAAAGACCGGAGTCAAATTACAAATTGGTTTCAATCGTCGCTTTGATCCAAACTTCGCCCGGGTCCGCCGTGCCATACTTGATGGAACGGTCGGAGATACTCACTTCATTCATATTATTAGCCGGGATCCTGAACCTCCTACCGCAGAATATTGTAAAACATCCGGTGGAATCTTTATGGATATGACGATCCATGACTTTGATATGGCTCGCTACCTCGCGGGAAAAGAAGTAACTGAGATCTATGCTGGTGGTGGAGTGAGAATCGACCCGGAAATTGGCAAAGTAGGTGATCTCGACACTGTATTGATAATGCTTAAATTCGAAGATGGCACATTAGGGACAATAGACAATAGCGAAAAAGCAACCTACGGGTACGACCAACGGGTTGAGGTTTTTGGAAGTAAAGGCTCCGTCCATATTAATAATAATTATCCAAACGCAGCAATAATTAGCGATGGTTCTTCGATCAGGCATGATTTGCCACTGTATTTCTTTGTGGAAAGGTATACTGAAAGCTACATAGCAGAAGTCCAGGCTTTTGCACAGGCTGTAATTCAGAATAAACCAACACCTGTTACCGGGTTGGATGGACGAGCACCTGTCCTAATGGGGCTGGCAGCTAAATTATCCATCAATGAAAACAGACCAGTAAAATTATCCGAAGTAGATATTAAATAGTGTACATATTACTGCCTTAATTAGGAATAATAATTTTGGCCAAGACTAATTAAGAATATTAATCGTCCTGTGAACACAGACTGACTAATTCATTATTATGGTCAGTCTGTGTTATTTACCGGGAACAACAATATTCACCGAGATCAACAGTTTTGTGCGAGTGAAATATAAATATATCCATGCAGCAACCTTACAAATATAAAGTCCCTCTTGTAACCAGTACTTTCTTCATGTATAACTATAAAACTATAGTAAATATGGATTAATTCTTGCATGGTATTCAGTGTTCCATTCAAGAAAAGGAGAGGATGCATGTTACATAGTATAGGAATACCTCGTTATAAGAAAATTTTGACATTACTTTGCTTGAGCATTATGGTTTTTACTATAACATTACCTCAACAAAAAGCAATCGCAACTACTGGAACAAATATGGTTGTGGATCCAGTGCAAACATTATCTCTAAAAGGAGATTATGTTTCCCTCAAAACGATGTTGAATAGAAATGAACCCAAAATCAAGGATCTTGCAAAGAATAAACAGAAACTGTTGACCATGGTTGACAGATTAAGGGATAAGAATAATCGAAATTGGGTTGAAATGCGGGTTTTGTATTACGATTTCAATAGTGCATATCAATTAGCAATTGCTCATGCTCATGATGCAAGGCTGCTACTGATGAGCCATCCAGGATTCTCCAGTTCGCTTAAAGTGGAAAACGAAAGCATGGCAAAATGGACAGTACAACGCCTGCGAGGAGCAGTCACCGGATTAATCGCCCGAATAAATGAGTGCTCCAATATCATGCGAAAAGCAAATAAATTGTGGAGATTAAGTAGATAGGATTTAGTAACTGATATTAAATTTAGGCCGTCGTAAATGATGGCGCGCATTAAAAAAAAAGGGTGTAATGAATAAAGTTATCCATTCAACTAAAGCCCCGAAGGCTATCGGTCCGTACTCTCAAGCTGTTGTGGTTGGTCAACTTTTGTATACTTCTGGTCAACTCGGATTGGATCCAGTTGCTGGCAATCTAGTAGAAGGTGGAGTGGAAGCAGAAGCTCGCCAGGCACTGGTGAACCTCGGGTACATTCTTAACGAAGCAGGTTGTGATTACCCGGATGTGATCAAGACATTAGTTTTCCTAAAAGACATGAATGACTTCGCCAGGGTAAATGTAATTTATGGAGAATTCTTCAAAGAAAATCCGCCAGCACGATCAGCTGTCCAGGTTGCTGCGTTACCCAAAGGAGCAGCATTTGAAATTGAGGCAATAGCAAACATTGGTGCAATGAAGTAGATTTACCCAAATTGTACAATAATTATTATTCTTAATGAAGACAAGGAGCCAGGTTCAACATCTGGCTCTTGTTTACTACTATGAAATCTGACTTTGGAAAAAGATGACTAGGATAAGGCTTCATAAAAGCAATGAATGCTCAAAGTGGTACAATTACAGTTCAAAGCAGCCCGGGTAAGGAAATAGTTTTCAAGATAAAATTACCATTATGAACATAGTATCCATAATCATTCCATGCTACAACGAAGAAAAAACAATTACCAAGCTACTATTAGGGCTTTATGAACAAACATTTCCGCACTCATCCATGGAGATAATAATCGCGGATGGTTTATCAACTGATGATACCAGGAAGAAGATAACTGAGTTTTGTGAAAACCATCCGGATTTCAGGATACTGGTGATCGATAATCCTCAACAAACCATCCCCTCAGGTTTAAATTTAGCCATTCATGTGGCAACAGGAGAGTACATCGTTCGACTTGATGCTCATTCGGTTCCAGCAATCGATTACATTGAAAAATGTGTTGCTGATTTGGAGAAAAATCTTGGGGATAATGTAGGTGGTATTTGGATAATTCAACCCAGTAATAATACTTGGATTGCGGAAAGTATTGCTAAAGCGGCTTCTTCTTCAATTGGGGTGGGAAATGCAAATTATCGATTGAATTCCCGATCTGGCGAGGTGGATACCGTTCCTTTCGGCTCTTTCAGAAAATCTTATTTATTAAAGGTTGGCGGATTCGACGAAAACCTTCTGACCAATGAGGATTATGAATTAAACACCCGCATCCGAAAGAATGGCGGCAAAATTTGGCTTGATAATTCCATAAGATCCACATATTTTGCCAGGCCAACTTATAAAAAACTCGCAAGTCAATACTGGCGTTATGGATGGTGGAAAGGTCAAATGTTGAAACGATATCCAAACACGATTAAGTGGAGACAGGCACTTCCCCCACTTTTTGTTCTTGGTTTGTTGATAATTTTGGGAATATCAATTTTTCAACCCTTATATTTATCCTTATTCTTTACAATCATATTTAGTTATCTTCTTATATTAGTTGTATATTCATGGATAATCGGATTAATAAACAGAAAACCAGCCTTCATCTTTGGCATACCTTGTGCAATTATAATAATGCATTTTTGTTGGGGTAGTGGACTATTAATTGGTATGGTTACACAGCCCCAAAAAGCTAGAATTACTGATAAACTTGTCGATTAAATGAGCTTAATAAATCAAAAAAATCTTCGCTGGCGGCTAAGACCACCCGAAAGAATTACGCTGCTGATATTAGGTGACCTGACATCGGCTATACTTGCCCTCCTGGTATCTTTGTATTATTGGTCAGTGGGGGATGAATGGCTGAATTTTTCATGGCAATTTCTCACCACACGTCCACCTTTTTGGTTCTTTTTGTTGCCGGTTCTTTGGTTGATATTAATGGTTGAGTTATATGATGTCCACAAGGCTGCACGATGGCGGGATACTCTTCAGGGAGTATTTATTGCCGGACTATTATGCCTGGGATTGTATCTTCTGATCTACTTCACTTCTGCACCAAAGTCACTTCCTCGAAGGGGAGTGGCGAGTTTTATTGTTGCAGCCATGGTGTTAACACTGATTTGGCGAATGGTTTATATTCAAGTGTTAACGGCCAAACCATTTTTACGAAAGGTGATCATTGTTGGTGCGGGAAGTGCTGGCCTGGCTTTGTTATCAATGCTCCAAAAGCTATCCCCGCCTCCATTTGAAGTGGCTGGATGGATTGACGATGATCCGGAAAAAATTTCTTCCAAGATCATGGGTTTTCCGGTACTGGGAGGTAGTGATTCGATATCCGAACTTATAGATAAAATGGGTATTTCGGAAGTGATCGTTGCCATTACAGGAGAGCTGAGCGGGGGAATGTTCCAGGCCATTTTGGATGCTCAAGAAAGCGGGATTGATATAACAACAATGCCGGCAGTCTATGAAGAATTGTTATCGCGAGTTCCGGTGTTTCATTTACAATCCGACTGGTGGATACGATCTTTTGTTGACCAGGCAAAATCCAATGGATTTTTCGAATTCGCAAAACGATTATTAGATATTGTAGGTGGAACTCTTGGGGTAGCTTTTACTTCAGTTGTTTACCCATTTGCAGCACTGGCAATATTAATTGATAGTGGTAAGCCAATTTTCTATAAACAAGTTCGATTAGGAAAAGGCGGTCAACCTTACAATATCATAAAATTTCGGACGATGAAACAAGATTCTGAGAAAGACGGTAAGCTCAGGTTCACTGAAACCAATGACGAACGGGTTACTCGTGTAGGAAAGTTCTTGCGGAAGAGTCATATTGATGAATTTCCTCAATTTGTGAATGTCCTATTGGGGCAGATGAGTCTTGTTGGGCCACGGTCAGAACGGCCAGGATTTGTTAATGACCTACAAAAGAAAATCCCTTTTTACAGGGCAAGATTATTGGTGAAACCTGGGATAACTGGTTGGGCGCAGGTAAATTTTGGTTATGCAGACAATGTTGAAACGACAGCGATAAAATTGGAATATGATCTCTATTATATCAAGCATAGAAATCTACTTTTGGATTTTATTATTCTTTTAAAAACGCTCGGTGCTGTAATTGGATTAAAAGGTCAATGATGAAAACAGCTTTAGTCACCGGTGGCGCAGGTTTTATTGGTTCACACCTTACCAAAACCCTCCTGGAAGATGGTTATAAAGTCCGGGTGTTGGATAATTTTTCCACTGGACACAAAGATAACTTGCAGGAATGTATTCATGATATCGAATTGATTCAAGGAGATATTCGTGACTCTGATGCTGTCGCACGATCGGTCAAAAAAGTGAATATAATTTTTCACCTGGCTGCCCAAATTTCAGTGGCAGCTTCAATGGAAGATCCTGCAGAATGTTTCGATATCAACGTCACTGGAACAAACCTAATTTTACAGCAAGCAGCCAGGAATGCCGTGGAAAAGGTAATCATCTCATCCAGTGCTGCAGTTTATGGAAATCAGGATCTACTTCCGATTACAGAAAAGAGTTGCCTTCAACCTCTCTCTCCGTATGCAGCATCGAAACAAATGGATGAAATATTGGCAGGATTGTATACACGAGCATATCATTTGCCGGTCATCTGCCTGCGTTATTTTAACGTATTCGGAACGCGGCAAAACCCAAATTCTCCATATGCGGCAGCAATTCCTATCTTTATCAGGCAGATGCTCACAAATAAATCTCCGATTCTTTATGGCGATGGTGGCCAAACGCGTGACTTTATATATATATCAGATGTAGTCCGGGCAAATATTCTTGCTGCGAAAAATGGTCCATCTGAAGGTGCAATTATAAATATTTGCACGGGGAAACAAGTTACGATCTTGGAACTGATCGAAGAACTTCAAAAATATTTTCCAGGGTCACCACCGATACAATTACAACCTGCAAGGAGTGGAGATATTTACAATTCGTATGGTAGTCCAAAACTTGCAAAAAAGATAATTTCGTTTGAATCAGAAGTAAAATTCAGTGAAGGAATAAAACGTACAATCGAATGGATGAAGCTGTGAGAACTAAATCAAGTGTCCGTAATAGATATGTTTTGTTAGGTGATCTGTTACTGATCGCCATCATTGTAATCGGAAGTTTCGCAATCCGTCTGGAATTAGGATCAGCATTTTCATTTTATATGCCTTCTGCCTTATGGATGGTGTGTATTGCACTAATTATTAAACCCCTGGTTTATTACGAATTTGGACTTTATCGCCGGTTATGGATCTATGCCAGCGTACAGGAAATGAAGTTGATAGTTGCTGCAGTTACTACCGCGACAATATTATTGTCTGTTCTAATGATCAGCTTATTTAGTCTGGGGATGTTTAAGGGATTTCCCCGATCCGTTTTATTGATCGATTGGCTCGCATCAATATTGGCTGTCGGTGGCTTGAGGTTTACTTTCAGATTATTAGCAGAAAACAAGGCTAATACACACTTATCAGGGATTGTCCCAAATGCTCGCAGAGTACTGGTTGTTGGTGCCGGTGATGCAGGAATTCTTGTGGTACGTGAAATGCAGAAGAATCCACAGATAAATCTGATACCAATTGGTTTTTTGGATGATGCAACAGAAAAACAAAATAACCAAATCTATGGCATCCCTGTGGTAGGCAAATTAAATGAAATGTCTCGTGTCCTTGAGAACCAACAGGTGGATGAAGTTATCATAGCCATTCCATCTGCTCCAGGGTCAGTAATTAGATTGGTGGCAGATGTTTGCCGATTGAAAGGCATTCCATTTAGAACCATGCCGGGCATCTATGAGCTAATTGGTGGGAAAGTATCAGTAACGAAATTAAGGGATGTAGATATTACTGACCTTCTCCGTAGAGATCCGACACGTGTCAATGATGAAATAATAGCAGAAGAAATTTTAGGTAAATCTGTTCTTGTTACCGGAGCTGGAGGTTCAATTGGAAGGGAATTATGCCGGCAGATTGCCCGGTGGAAACCTCTTGAACTGATTCTCCTCGGTCATGGAGAAAATAGCATATTCGAATCGCTAATTGAATTACAGGAAGATTATCCTTCACTTCCTATTCACCCGGTTATTGCTGACATTCGAGATTATGGTAGATTGGAAGATGTTTTTGAACAACATCGACCAAGCCTTGTATTTCATGCAGCTGCACATAAACATGTTCCATTGATGGAGATGAATATCAGTGAAGCGGTCATAAATAATATTCAAGGCACAAGGAATGTTGTGAATGTATGCGTTGCAAAGGGGGTATCCCGTTTTGTTTTCATTTCTACCGATAAAGCTATACGCCCGGTAAATGTGATGGGAGCAACGAAGAGATTAGCTGAGATGATTGTTCTGGATGCTGCCCGCAGGACTGGTCGGTCATTTACAGTTGTCCGGTTTGGAAATGTTTTAGGCAGCAGAGGTAGTGTCGTACCATTATTTAAACGCCAAATTTCAAGGGGTGGCCCTGTAACAATTACTCATCCAGATATGAAACGATACTTCATGACAATCCCTGAAGCAGTACACCTGGTCCTCCAATCATCAGCATTAGGGAATGGCGGCGAGGTATATGTCTTGAATATGGGACAACAAGTGAGGATCCTTGATCTGGCTAAAGACTTGATTCGTCTTTCTGGTTTTGAACCGGGACGCGATATTGATATAGTATTTACTGGTATACGTCCTGGAGAAAAGATTTCTGAAGACCTTTGGGATGAAGGCCATACGTTTGCGCGGACGGTTCATCCAGATGTATACAGATTGGAAGGACAGGATGTTTTATCCGGGGAAGAACTCCACAAATCCATTGATGAGATAGTCCATTTGGCTCAAGACAATGATTCTGTCTTGATCATTAAGTTGATGGATGAATTAATACCTGGATCTGCGGTTCAAATATCTCCTTCACCTGATATTACCGCTATTGATTAACGATGGATTTATCAGAAGAAGATTGGAAACGTAGTCTGGAATTATTTCCTGATGCGCATATACTTCAATCAGCGGAATGGGGGGAATTAAAATCGGGCTTCAATTGGAAGCCTGTTCGTTTCACTGCGGGAGGGTGTTATGCTCAGATTTTATTTAGATCCTTACCCGGCGGAATCTCGATTGGTTACATACCCAAAGGACCATTTGGACCCCTAAATTCGGAATTCTGGCGGGAATTAAAGCATATCGGACGAAAACACAGAGCTATCATGATCAAGGTGGAACCTGACCAATCTGAGAGTGAAGGGGAAGAATATCATTGGCCATGGGAAACAGAAAAATTAATTCCATCAAAACCTATACAACCAGCACAGACAATAATTATCGACCTGACAGCGGATGAAAAAACCATCCTTGACCGGATGAAACAAAAGACACGTTACAATATTCACCTGGCTGAAAAGAAGGATATTTCCATCCATCAGACTACTGATGTTAAGGCTTTTTACGCGATGATGATCAGTACTGGTGTGAGGGATGGCTTTGGTATTCATAGCTACGAATATTACCAAAAGGCATATGACCTTTTTGCTCCTGCGGGTAATTGTGTTCTGATGACCGCCCGCCACAATGGAATAGACCTTGCGGCGGTAATGATCTTCAAATTTGGAACCCGATGCTGGTATTTCTATGGTGCTTCGACAGAGATCGAACGGAATAGAATGCCAGTATATCTGCTTCAATGGAATGCCATTCTTTGGGCAAAACAACACGGCTGTAAAGAATATGACTTATGGGGAATTCCTGATTTTCCTGAATCAATTTTAGAAGAACAATTTACCACACGAACAGATGAACTGTGGGGGGTCTATCGTTTGAAACGAGGATTTGGCGGAAATATTAAACGTTCCTCTCAAACCGTAGATTTGGTCCTCCAACCGCTGCTGTATAAAGCCCTGATGTGGTGGATAAAATCTAGAAGACATGGGGTGGAATTTGGATGACCTCCGTCTTGAAATTCTAATCTCACCTGATGATGAACTTTGGAACAGATTGCTTTCCAGTATTCCGAATTCACATATCCTTCAAACCAGCCATTGGGCAAAAGTAAAATCCAGGGTCGGTTGGAAAGCCAATTATTTAATATGGAAAGATACTGAGGGTATAGTAAGAGCAGCTGCCCTGGTCTTATTGAAAGAACATACCCATCTTCAGCCGAATTTTCCGTAGCTGTATTATGTATATTCCCCGGGGTCCTGTTTTAGATTGGACAGATCAATCTATTGGAATACAAATTCTGAATGATCTCATCGTCTTTGCCAGAAAGAATAAAGCTGTTTTCTTAAAAATTAGACCCGGATATCACCATCGGGCTTGGCCTACCTGAAAGTAAAGATTTTCAATTTGTGGATAATGGCCAGAATTATCTTGAGCATTTGAAAAAAAGCGGTTGGCAATATTCTCAAGACCAGGTGCAATTTAAGAATACTGTAATCATGTATCTACTTCCTTCTGAGGATGATCTTCTTTCCCGGATGAAGCAAAAGACGCGTTACAACATCATGCTAGCCAAACGTAAGGGAGTTGCTATTCGGAAAGGGGGATCCGAATGATTTCCCTGCTTTATACAGTATGTATGCTCAAACTGCACTAAGGGATGGTTTTATCATTCGGGATGAAGCATATTATTTATATGTTTGGAATCTACTCTACGAAGCTGGAATGGCCGTCCCGCTCATTGCAGAAGTCGATGGAAAACCAGTTTCAGCTATCATCCTATTTGTGTTCGCTAAAAAGGCTTACTACTTTTATGGAATGTCTACCGGTGAACATCGGGAAAAAATGCCAAATCATTTGTTGCAATGGGAGGCAATCCTCCTTGCAAAGTCACTAGGCTGCCTGGTTTACGATTTTTGGGGAGCACCTGACAAATATGATGAAGAGGATTCCATGTGGGGAGTGTATCGCTTCAAAGAAGGATTTAATGGAGAGATATTATCCGGAATTGGAGCCTGGGACTATATATTAAATCGTGCCTTATACACAGGTTACACACAATTAATTCCAGCAATATTAAATATAATGCGAAGATTCGGAAGAAAAAGGTTAACTAAGGAGGTATTAGGATGAATTTACCAAGAGTTCGATTTGCGATCGTTACCAACTCCCATTGAGGCATTACCTGCCTTGAGTGCTTACCTGGGAGGACCTCAGATACTTGTAAAACGGGATGACATGACCGGTTTGGGAATGGGGGGCAATAAGATCCGAAAATTGGAGTTCCTGGTTGCAGAGGCTCAAGCCAATGGCGCAAAGATGCTTGATAACGACTGGGGCAGCCCAATCCAATCATTGCAGGCAAACTGCAGCTGTAGCTGCCAGAATGGGTTACTCATGCCACCTTGTTTTAACTGGAGACCCAAAAGACAGCAGTAATGGAAACCTGCTTTTGGACTCCCTTTTTGGTACTGAGATCACCTGGTGTGAAAAGATCCACCGGGATGAAGTATTGTCGAATGTCTTCGAATCAGCCTGGAATAACGGTAAACGTCCTTTTTTGATCCCTTACGGTGGATCCAGTCCGATAGGAGCAGCAGCGTATGCATCTGCCTTCTCCGAGCTTGTTACTCAGGGGGTGATCACCAGATACGATCATTTTCGCTACATCATCAGGAGGAACCCAGGCGGGTCTGGTTCTTGGGGCAAAAATAAATAACAGCAACACGCGCATACTTGGGGTTTCGGTTGACGTTTATGCTGAAGAATTGCAAATGAAAGTATCCAAATTAGTAAATGAGACGGCTGATCGGATGCAAGTTAATTATTTCAGCGGAAGCAAGTGAGATATTGAGTAGATGATAATTATATTGGTGAAGGATATGGAGTGGTTTCATCATTGGAACGGGATGCTATCAAGCTCTTTGCACAAAAGGAAGGTTTATTACTGGACCCTGTGTATACGGGAAGGGCAGCAGGTGCATTAATTGATCTGATCAGCAAAGGGAAAGTTTAAGGCCGGTGAGCAGGTTTTATTCTGGCATACTGGAGGTACTCCGGCATTATTTGCAAGCCAGTATTGTGATT
Source organism: uncultured Chloroflexia bacterium (assembly GCA_963757065.1). Classification (GTDB taxonomy): domain Bacteria; phylum Chloroflexota; class Anaerolineae; order Anaerolineales; family Anaerolineaceae; genus PNON01. The sequence continues at coordinate 980,760 of CAVWQC010000007.1, forward strand.
TAATTACAATAAGCAATTTATCAAGGACGCCAGACAGGTTGGAAATCCAGACTTATTGCGTCAGTCAAACGAACAACTTTGTCTCCTAAAAAATTCATGATATAGATATCATGATTATTACCTTCCGGCCAGGCTTCAAATACCAACCAGTGGCCGTCAGGTGAAATATCTGCATCACTTGCAGGAGATGGTACCGGGTGATTTTCTGTGGGTATCTTAAATTCAAGAGAATTTTCGGATGAAGGAAAATTAATCCCAGCCAACCATGGGAAAAATGGGTCCAACGGAGATTGTGTAAAGATGATCTCAGAATTCGTAGGGGACCAAACCGGCCAGTTATCATTATTATTCCTGGAATGTGAAAACTGAACGCTTGAACCTGTCACATTATCCCTTACCCAAATTTCGCTTGAGTACCTGGTACTAATATATGCAAGGAATAACCCATCCGATGACCATGCAGGATGCTTTGAAGGTTCTTTTGCATCTGCAGCAGCGGAGATGGATTTTGTTTCAATATTGTAAATATAAATCTGAGTGGATCCCGAAATGTTTTTTGTAAAAGCAATTTGCTTACCATCCGGCGACCATGCAGGGTCATAATTTCCACCATATCCAGGATCTAAAGCTACCGGGTTTGACCCATCTGCATCAATAATGTGCAGGTTTGCTTTTGGATATAGATATTCTCGTTTATAACAAGGTGAAATGAATACAAGTTTTTGACCATCGGGTGACCAATCTGGCTGACAGGCACCTTGTTTAAGGTTGGTCAATTGACTGAGAGATTCGCCCTGAGCATTTATTAGCCAGATTTGAGGAATCCCTGTGCGCATAGATACAAAGGCAATTTCACCGGAGATCGATTCAAGGGAGTCACCCGCTGTTGTTGGCTGAAACGGTATGTTGTCAATAACAATTGGAGTAGACGGAGAGCTCTGAGATGGTTGAAGTTGAGGGGCTAGCAAGGTCGCAAGCGCGGTCCTGGCGTTAGCATCTTCATGCAAACCAGTTGGTGTTTTTAAAGGGATTGGTGACGAAGTCGGAATTATTGGAGCGGCTGCAACATTTTCTGTCAGTGCAATTGGGGTGCTATTTGCAACAGGGATTGTTGGCGTTTTATTCAACATGCCTGTTACATTAATCATAATTATGCTGGTAGCTGCAGCAACAGCTAATAGAACCAGGGCAGTTACCCCGATCATTTTTAGTAAAAGATGCGGTTCTCTGGCTTTCACAGGAATTGGTGGAGTAGTAGCCGGTTTACTTTTCAGGTCTGTTATTTTTGATCCTGTTCCAATTTGATCCTGGGCTGTTTGTGAAGGTAAGAGTAGAAAAACCTTCGAATCGCTGGCTTTTTCACCAATGGAAGCCAATAATGCTTTTTTCATTTCCAGAGCAGTTTGATACCGATTTTCCGGATGGGTATCCATTGCCTTTTCGATTACCGCGGCAAGTTTTTTTGATACTCTGGGATTATGTTTTCTGAGTGAAGCGAGACGTGCATAACCGGTTACCCTGCTCAGGCTGTCTTCTGGAATACACCCGCACAGAGCAGCATATAGTGTAGCTCCCAATGAATATATATCTGATCGGGGATCTGTTCGTGCCTGACCATATTGTTCCGGGAGGAGAATAGCCGGGGGTCATTGCTCTTGCGCCGGTTGTGGTTTCCTGTGTACCCATATCCACTTTAGCGAGGCCAAAATCGACCAAAGAGATACGTCCATCCACTGCTATTCGGATGTTACCTGGTTTGAGGTCCCTGTGAATGATGGCGGGTTGCCGGGAATGTAGATAGTCCAATGCATCGCAGATCGTTGCACCGATACTAACCGCTTCAGTGTCGGATAAAACCCCTGATCTGTCCATCCTTGCCCGCAGATCTTCACCATCCACATAATCCATGACCAGGTATTGACCTTTATTTTTAATCTCAAAGTGGTCAGTAACTCTCGTTAAATTGGGGTGTTTCAGTGTTGCCAGCATCACAGCTTCACGCTTGAATTGGCGGGCAAACTCTTCAGAAAGGTATAAATTTTCTTTTAAAGCGACATCGACACCCAGGTTCAGGTCAATGGCATGGTAGACAGCACCCATTCCTCCCTGACCAAGTATGGATAGTATTCTGTAACGTTGATTTAGGATAACACCAGTATCTAGGGGCATAATTGTTATATCATTGACCAACCATGATTTTATCTTATTTTTGTAAAAACTGTTACGCTTCCGGTTTAGCATATTGCTTCCGGTTATTACTCAGCAAAGGAACATGCTATAATCCAAAAGGTAACCTCAAATCTTATGTTCCAAAACCTCGAAATTCACACCACTGTTCGAATTGCTTTTTTCTTCGCGCTAGCATTAGCGGTGATATTTATCCCTATGGGAATAAACCGCATCATTGCCGGCCGAAAGCTTCAATACTTCAGAAAACGTCGTAACCAGATGTTGATCGGTTGGAGGATGCTTTTAGCTGCTTTGATCTTAGGTGGTGTATCTCTATTTTTAAATTACTATGCAGAACCAGTCATCTATACTTATTTTGCTCCGAGTCCTACCCAAAAGAAAACTCCGACAACTTCTTTAACCCCGTCTATTACTTTAACTCCAACAATTACTGAGACACCGACTATTACATTAACCCCGTTGTTTTCCTACACACCAACCATCACGCCAATTCCAAGTGTACCTGAAGTGATCGAAGCCAGGTTTGAAAGCAAGGTGACCCCCGATGCAGCGGCAGTATTTAGTCCGATCCAATTTGCCAGGAACCTTGATACAGATTACATTCCAATAAACCCCCAAAATACATTTGAGCACCCGATAAAACATCTATATGGTGTATTTAGTTATGATGGTGTGGCAGACCGGTCACAATGGACAGCGATCTGGTACAGGAACGGGGAATTGGTCTACTTCGAAACAAAACCCTGGGACGGTGGGACGGGAGGATATGGATATACTGATTGGGACCCGGATCCATCCTTGTGGATTCCGGGTGATTATGAGGTTCAAATATTCAACGGTATCATTTTTAAAGTTTCCGGGCGTTTCACCATTACAGGTGAACCACCAACAGCCAAACCAACAGTCACTCCCAGCTTCACTCCAAGTAATACGCCTCTACCAACGAGTACCCGTACTCCAACATTAACAAGGACGATAAAACCAACCCGGACACCTGTACCAACCCGCACACCAACGATTACCCGAACACCAACGATTACCAGAACACCTACTATTACCCGGACAGCGACTCAGTCATAATAGACTGCCAGAAAAGTCTACTGACGTCACAACTGGTTCATATTCTGTTTTTATGACTGACCTGTAGTGAGATCGCAATTTGGGCTGCTAATTTTGCATTATTTTTAAGTAAAGCTAAATTTGTTTCCATGCTCTTCCCACCAGTAAGAGTTTTCACTCTATCGAGCAGAAAAGGTGTTACTGCCGGTCCCCGGATTCCCTTCGATTTTGCTTCAGCCACAGCTTTCAATATCGATCTTTCAATATCTGCTGCGGGAATATCATACTCATCAGGCGGAGGTTGAACAACGAGCAGAGCGGTTTTTTCTCCCATTTCCCATTGCGACCTGGCTACCGCAGCGATTTCACCTGGAGAATCCACCCGGGAATCAAGCATCAAGCCACTGGAACGAGAATAAAACGCTGGAAATTCATTTGTCTGAAAGCCAATAATGAGCACTCCATTAGTCTCAAGAACCTCAACTGTAGCGTGCAGGTCAAGTATGGCTTTTGCACCTGCGCACACTACGATCATAGGGGTATTACTTAATTTTTGTAAATCAGCAGAAATATCAAAAGGAGCGTCGCGATGTACTCCTCCTATTCCACCTGTCGCGAAAACTTTAATTCCAACAGTGTGAGCAACAGTCATAGTTCCAGCGACAGTTGTTCCTCCAGATAGCTTATGCGTGATGGCATACCCGAAATCTCGTTGACTGATCTTCCTGGTTCCTTTCAAGAATGCCAGTTTTTCCAACTCACTGTCATCAAGCCCAACATGCACTTTTCCGTCCAATAAGGCTATGGTTGCGGGAATTGCCCCTTGATCCATAATAATCTTTTGCATATTCAAGGCAGTTTCCAGGTTTACAGGTTGTGGTAAGCCATGGGTGATCACTGCAGACTCTAGTGCAACTACAGGCAGTTCGCTTTGTAAAGCTTTCGCGACTAACGGTTGAATTATCATATTTTCAGGATATTCTTTTATCATTATTTGTTCCCTATTATTTGTTTTGATCAAATATCTAACGTGGTAATTATACAACCTTGACCGCGATTTCAATCTAGCGATTGAGAGAACAAGCGAAGATTGCCAAGTTATATAAATTGGAATAATATTGTGGAAACTATGAATTAATCAACATTGAGGACGAATGATAAGAGTAGAGTTCCATTGCCATACAATTTATTCCCATGATAGCCTGGTCAGCATAGACGATCTATATAAGGCAGCGAAAGAAAAACATTTAGATCGGGTGATTATCACTGATCACAACCGGATCGATGGTGCATTACTGGCTCATGAAAAATTTCCTGACATTTTCATAGTGGGTGAAGAAGTGATGACCACTGAAGGAGAGCTATTGGCTGCATTTGTCAAAGAAGTCATCCCGAAAGGATTGACTCCAAAAGAAACCATTCAAAAACTGAAGGATCAAGGAGCATTCGTCTGGGTTCCTCATCCATTTGATAAGGCAAGGTCAGGTTCGTGGGATTTGAATGAATTGAAGAAGATTGCTCCACTGGTCGATGCCATCGAAGTGTTTAATTCACGGTGCATTGATAATTACAAAAATTTGCTGGCCGCAAATTTTGCAAAAGATTATTCCCTATTAGCAACAGTAGGTTCGGATGCTCATTCAATATATGAACTCGGCCGATCAACACTGGTACTTCGAGATTTTAATGATGCTCAAGAATTAAAGCGGTCATTATCTACTGCCACGCAAGACGTTACAATTGACTTCATTTTGGGTACATTTTATAAGTACCTGGGCAAAATTGAAAAAAAAGTATTTTCGGGCTTGACGGAATGGATACTTTGGGTAGAATTAGACCCATGGGGCGGTGGCGGAATTGGCAGACGCAGTGGACTTAAAATCCACCGACCGCGAGGTCTTGAGGGTTCAAGTCCCTCTCGCCCCACTAAATACTATCTAGGTTACCCACTTTTTCCAAATAATTTTCACAATTACTTTATGTATTTGACTTGGCGCACTTTTTATTTTCGCTGAGGCAAGCTTGCAGAACGGCGCCTGCAATTAAAGGTATATATTTTGGAACGAATAGTACATTTCTTAAGAATACTGAAGACATTGATAATCAATATTATTAGCCTTGTCCGTTAGTAAACTGTAACATACAAACATAATACAATTCCTATAATATTTATTTTTAAATATATATACTGAAATTACTAAGGAATGCTTTGATCTGAAGGTATCATTTGGTCGCTTTACCGTTGAATTAGGTAATACCTTCAAGGAGCAAGTAGCGAAACTGGTCAAGTTTTGACTAGTTATTATTTTTTATTGGTGTTGTATCTAATAATCTTATTAGTAGAACGGAGGGTATTGTGAATAAAAAATTAGTTAAGGTCAGCAGGATTATATTTATCGTCTTTTTCATTGCAGGATTATTATTTCCAGCTGGAGTGGTTGTGAGGGCGGATGATGCAGTCACTCCGGAAGTTCCAGCAGAATCTACTGAAGTAGTGGTACCACCTGAGGAACCGGCAGCAGAAGTGGCATCAGAGTCATCAGTTGTTGAATCAGCCCAGGGAACTGATACTGATCCAACTCCAGTGGAAGAAACAGCAGCGGATGTTATGACTGTAATTGCCGAAAGTGGATCAGTCATTACAGATGATGCTGGAAATGAATTACCAATGGCCTCATCAGTAGTAGCTGAAGCAATTGCCGGATCGGATCCTTACATCATCCGTCCTTCAATTCATGGAGATGTGACATATCGTTTCCTGGTGAGCTGTGTCGGATACACAAATGATGCAACAAACGAATGTATCGAAACACCATATCCGGTGCAGATGGCAGTGAATTTTGCTGCTCCCGGTGAAACGATCAATATAGAAGCCGACAATTATGACGAGACAGTGCAAATCTCATCAAATGTAATATTAAATGGAATTGGCGGGATTGCATCGGTGAATGCCTTCATCCTGATGAGTGGGGAAAATGTCACCGGGTCCACAAACGTGTTTGCACCTCTAGTCTTTGTAAACAATGGAGCTTCGATCAATGATGGATTGTTACTGGCAGCAACTAATGGGACAGTGAATGTTGCAGCTGGAACTTATAATGAACAAATCAAAATCAAAAAATCAGTTCATTTGATTGGTGAGGGAAAAGCAACTACCAGTATCCTTTATTCCGGTGCATTAACATCCAGTGGCAGTTTCGATGTTTCAAGTATTATCGAAATATCCGGGGACAATGTTCAAGCTGAGGTTTCTGGGTTCAATATTTCAGGCAACGGGTTAACATCCACAACAGATAGGATCGCAGCAATATATGTATTTGATTTAGCTGAAGCAAATATCCATGATAATCTGATCTCTGTGGGGAATACACCCGGCAAGACAGGAGTTGGAGTACAGGTGGGCAGGAGCGCTGCAGTGAATAGTGGTACACATGCTCATGCGGAAATCTGGAATAATGAGATCGTCAATTTCACGACTTACGGAATATCTGTGGAACACGATGATTATCCTCGATCACTTACCCATGGTACGACAGCCTATATCCATGACAACTTAATAGATGGAGCAGGTGTTGCGCCGGTAGGCGATCAAGTTGGCATACGTGTCTTCAATGAAGGTGATTCGGTGTTTGGTAACAATGCCAGGGCGACCATTGCTCATAACCTGATCATAAATAATGACTATGCAGGGGTTCTATTGGTCAATGCCAGGGATATGAACGTTCATCATAATGTGATCACAGGCAATCTCAACGGCGTGGTGACCCAAACTAAAGTAAGCGGTGGGGTCCATGATAATGACATATATAACAACACGAACAATAATGCGATACTGAATGGCATTCTGGATTTAAGCATGTTTAGTAATAACTGGTGGGGTGTAGACCCGAAAATTGACGGCGGTCTGGGCGGACTGAACCTTGTTAATACTTTGCCATTGCGGACCAAAGCTGTAAATCCGGCTGTTGGAATTGGATCTTTCAGCAATCCATTAGCCGAAAACACTCCATTTACCTGGTATGGGGAGGACATGGATGAAGATGGAGTATTGAATGGGGATGATAATTGTCCTACAGATTCAAATCCAACACAGGATCCGTCAATATGTAATGGAGATGTAGATGGAGATCTCATCCTGAATAACATCGATAATTGTCCCACAACCCCCAATCATAATCAGGTGGATACAAATGGTAATGGTGTCGGAAATGCGTGTGAAGAAGATTCTCCACGAGATGAATTAAATGGAGTTGAGATTCCAGTTACCGGAGCACAGGCATTAAATTGCTCAACGGCAGATGAATTGCAGCTTGACCTTTCGGATGGTTCAAGACTGGTTGTTGCTTTTAATAGTATTCTCTGTGGTTATGAAGCTACTCTCACTCAGGAAGTGGAAGAAACGTTACCTCCAGTGGAATTACCAACTGGAAACGCCCTTCAAAAGGCATTGACTTATAAGTTAATCAAAGAGGGAGTAGTCTTCGAAGATTTGCCGATTTCCGCAATTGCAAGCATCAAGTTCTCTGTTGGTGGTAACGCACAAAACCTATCCATCCTGTTTTGGGATGCTGCAGCAAGTAATTGGGTCGATCTGGGAGGAACCCTAGTTGATGGATACTTCTCAGTAGATACTACAAAAACTGGTACATTTGTACTAGTGTCAAAGTAAATAAATATAGAAATTCCCGGAATGGTGGATCGTACCACCATTCCGGGAATAATATCAGTAAAGGACGAAAAAAAGCAGTTTTCTGCTACTTGATTGAATTATTTTGGGGGTGTATTTAAATGATTTAGCTCAATTCTCTGTGAGAAAATACTTGAATAAGTGAATATTAAATATGAACGTATTAAATATTTTACATTTTTTTTGCAAGTTGTGAAATTTTACAGAAAATATCCTTAGGTCATACAAAACAGAAAATCGATTTGTAATAATTGGATGACCATAGGTTGTGGAAAATTACTTATCAGTAAAGTATGAAAAAAGTATTATCAAAAATCTGATTGTTGAACATACAATGTAAAGTCCACAAAGAGAGAAAGTACTATTCTAGGAGTGCAAATTGCGATATCTTGGTCTTATATATAGGTTTAATTTAAGAAATCTTGATCATTTTAATAACAGTATCGGTGAAACGGATTCATTCAAATTGTGTAACAGGTAATCAAACGACCTCCTACATTGCACATTTAATTGGATCGCGCATACGGTTATACTTTGCCTTCAGGCCGAAATACGATCACCCACATAATTCAAATAGCTGCATGTTTTCCTCTGGATTTTTGCCCTCTTTTCTCCTTGCATGGGTGATGTCAGAATGCTGGCAGATTTAGTCAACGGTTTAATCTTCTCTTAAAATAACATTATTTTCCTTCGGTATTAATAGTAAGAATTTAGGTCAATCATGGACACCTATATCCAGGTGATAAACATCTTTGGTAACTTAAAGATGTCAGTTGTCAATTTTGGGTAACATATACCATACTACAGGTGAGTATGAATTTGAAAAGCCTTATTTTTAGGTGCGAGTATTCATCAATTGCATATTTGGATATCTTGGTGCAATACCATTGGAATTATCCGTTAAGTAATCAAGGTGTGGTCTGGACATAAATTCCAACGACCGCGAGGTTTGAGGGTTCAAGTCCCTCTCGCCCTCACAAAATATTCTATATTATTACCTTTCTCCAACCTGCTGATCCAAATATTTACATTTATTTGATCTACGAAATCCATTAATCAACTTTAATGGAATAACCGCCTGACATCTTAACCCATCTCAGGAGAGTGCCGAAGGAGAATACAATCACTACGATGAAGCTATTAGCATAAATTATCCAATATATAACCAATAATAAACTAACTAAAGACTATTGCCAAACATATACTAATCACTATAATATATTAATATAAGACTAATAACTTAATACAACAATCCTGAATTGTGGTATCGTAGTGAAGAATTGGATTGACATGGGTGGAACGATTTCAGATGGATGTTTCTTAGTTGAAATAACGAAAATTGATATATGCATACTTGTATCAAAGAATAATCTAAGAGTGATCCTATGGAAGTTGAACTATATTTATTAATTGGGGATATAACCAGTTTGATGCAATAAGGGTAAAAAGAGAATTATGGAATTACGATAGATTATATTTACGGGTTGAAATTGTTACAAATATTTATCCATCATGTTACGATTGCACAAGAAGAGTAATGTTTGTATAAATTTAAGAATACACTGAAATTTGAATGCAAAGTATAAGAAATCCGAAAGTACTTTGATCGGAGATATAAATGACAATAACACAGAATTGGGAAAAAACAATCTCACCTGGTATTGACCTCGACATGGTTAAGGATTCTCATAAGCGATTAACCGCAATGATCATAGACGATGAACCTGAGACTGTCCGGATGATGAAATTTATCCTAATGGAAGCTGGAATGGATGTCGTCGGAGCGAATTGTGGTCTTGACGCAATAGATATTTGTCCCCATACTCATCCGGATGTAATTTTGCTTGATCTGATGATGCCCGAAATGGATGGATACGAGACTTTTAGATACTTGCGAAATATTACCAATGCTCCTGTGTTGATCGTTTCTGCTAAAAGTCAAAAAGAGGAAGTCGTAAAAGGTCTCGTGTTTGGTGCAGACGATTACTTGACCAAGCCATTTTATCCTGATGAATTGGTTGCAAGGGTTAATAATATTGTAAAACGAAGCAAGTATGTAAAACCAATTGCTGCATATTCATTCCCTAACATTAATTTAACCATTGATATCGAGTCACGGGAAGTAAATTTACGAGGTACAACATTCCTTTTACCGAGAGTGGAATTCGAGGTATTATTAGTATTAGCAAAGTACGCACCAAAAATAGTAACAAAAGAAGTGATAGCTCATGAAGTCTGGGGGGAAGACAGCGATAAAATACAAAAAAGGATCAAGTATTTTGTCCATATCATCAGGCGAAAGCTGGAAATTGATCCTCATGCACCAAGAATAATCATTAGTCGTGAAGGTCTTGGGTATCGACTTGATACTGATGACTCCATGCCAGGTAATACAAAACGATTTAATCCTCGGAAAAAATCGATCAAATCGAAAGTTCTATAAATAATGAAAATAAATATAAGCAATATTAAAACAGGGATCCTTCTTTTTGCAATCCTATTTTTTGAATTGTCAAGTCCGCTATCAGTTGTATCGGCAGATGATTCTCCAGTTGAAGGTACTCCCGAAGAAACGGGTAACGGAACTGAGCTGAGTACAACTGATGCTACTATTCCGGAAGAAGCAGACGATCAATCTTTATTGGAAAATACCTCAAGCACAGAGGAGAGTATCAAACCGGTTGTTGATCAAATCACCGAATCAGGTAATGAAATCTTGGATGGTAATGGCAATGCTCTACCCCTGGCAAGCCAACAAACTGCAGATCTATTATCTGGTGATCCTTTCTTCGCGGATCCTGTTGATCCAACTGTAGCACGGGTATTTCTAAAAGACTGCACAGGCTGGATCCTTCCTGCTGGATTCACCTCAGGGACGTGTACCGCCACTGACACACCTGTACAGAATGCCATTAATGCGGCCAGCTCTGGTACAACAATATTTATCACTCCAGGTCATTATGCAGAAACGGTATCGATTTACTCCAATAACCTGGCAATCGTCGGATTTGGCGGTGATGCGTTCATTGATCAGCTTAACCTGTTTGCAGATTTGAATGATTCCACGCATAATTTTTATTCTCCATTAGTGCACATTTATCATGGTGGAAATCTTATTGATGGGACAAACATACTTCAATCTGGTGGGCAAATTATCATCCACTCAAAGGATCTCAAAAAGAAAGATTCTCAATCGATTCCAGGAGATCCTTCTTCCGCTGCAAGTAATGTGGATTCGGTTGAAGTGAATGGCTCCGAGATCATAAGTTTTTCATGCAGTAAACCATTTGAACTTATTCTTCCATCTGGTACCAGGGTCAGATCCACAAGTATTCTTTGTGGTTACTCGGGAAGTCTTTCGACTATTGACCTGGCTGGTTTGCCTGGCATTATGAATGATCAATATCAATTCATTGAAGGTGTATCTTTAGTGATGAGAAATGCAGGGAATCCCATCATTGCTTTACCTGGCTCGTCCAAATTAAAAATTCAATTTGCTCTTCCTGGTAATATTGATCCATCTTCGGTTTCGATTTTAGGATGGGATCAGAATTTGAACAACGGTGCTGGTGACTGGGTGACAATAAGCAGCCTGGAGATCGCCGAAGGGTTTGCAACTATTACGGCTAATTACCCCGGATACTTTATTATGGTCATTAAATAGTTATTGAATGTGAAGATAGAAAAATTGGGGGAAGTAAACAAAAAATCCAATAAAAGCTGATTTTGCATGGGATTTGTGCACAATACACATGCCCCTTGTATGCTCTTTATTGCTATGATAAACTTTCTATCAAGCAACTCATCGTGAGAGGTGGAGGGAACGGCCCTAAGAAACCTCGGCAACCATTCGAATAATCTCGATCATCTGGTGCCAAATCCGTCAGGACGCAATTTTTTCCTGAAAGATGAGGATTATTGACATTAGTCAATACCTCTCTATCTCAGGGAGGTTTTTTTATCAGGAGGATCATTGAAAGAACGACAGTATACGAATCGGCGGTATCTTGATCTGCTACCACAAAAAGTGGTGGTTTTCGATGGAGCAATGGGAACCAGCCTGCAAAAGATGAATTTATCAATGCAGCATTACGGTAGTGAAAAGTTGGTTGGTTGCATTGATTTCCTTGTGATCAGTTATCCCGCAGCAGTTGAAGCCGTCCATCGGTCCTTTCTGGAGGTCGGGGTGGATGTCGTTGAGACTTGTACTTTTCGTTCCAACCGTTTGACCCTCGGTGAATATGGACTTGGTGATAGGGTTATTGAGATCAACACTGCAGCTGCAAAGTTGGCAAAAAATCTGGCTGACGAATTTAGCAAACCCGATCATCCTCGTCTTGTTGCTGGATCCATAGGACCATCTGGAAAACTTGCCTTCGATAGACGACCCCCAGTTATCTGACATTACTTTTGATCAGCTTTCGGATCTTTTCAAAGAGCAAGCGATCGGGTTACTTCAGGGAGGAGTGGATTTAATCCTGATCGAAACATCGCAAGATATTCTGGAGGTCAAAGCAGTAATTCATGGTGTTCACAGGGCATTTGAAGAAACTGGAGTATTTTTACCAATTCAGGCTCAAGTCACATTGGACACAACAGGAAGAATGCTTTTAGGAACAGACATTACAGCGGTAGAGAAGATCCTGGATGGATTGGCGATTGATGTCATCGGGTTGAACTGTTCCACCGGACCGGACTATATGCGTGAACCAATAATGACCCTGGATGAAATATCTCCTCTTCCGATCTCCTGTATTCCCAACGCAGGCTTACCATTGAATATTGATGGTCAGGCAGTGTACCCATTACAGCCGGAACCTTTCGCTGAGGCATTATTCGAGTTTGCGGAAAAATACCATGTGAATGTAGTAGGTGGTTGTTGTGGGACCACCCCGCAACATATGCGCTTACTGGTGGATAAGGTGGCAAATATATCCATAACAGCCAGGCCACATCAATCGATACCATACCTGGCATCAGCAGTGGATGCAATCCAGACCAGACAGGTACCCCCTCCTTTCCTGATTGGTGAAAGAATGAATGCCCAGGGAAGTGCAAAGTTCAAAAAGCTTCTATTGGCGGAAGATTATGATGGAATGTTGGCAATTGCCCGCTCACAGGTGGCAAATGGTGCTCATGGACTTGATATCAGTGTTGCAGTAACCGAACGCGCTGATGAAAAAGAGATGATGCAAAAGGTTATAAAAAAAGTATCACCAGTAGTAAAGACCCCTTTCATCATCGACTCTACAGAAGTTGATGTGATGGAAACAGCACTCAAAACCGCACCCGGAAAGTGTTTGATCAATTCCACCAATCTTGAAGCAGGGCGGACAAAAGCAGACAAGATATTCGGACTTGCTAAGAAATACAATGCTGCTGTTCTGGCCTTAACTATTGATGAAATTGGCATGGCTAAAACCGCCAGCCGTAAACTGGAAATAGCTCAAAAAATATTTGGTATCGCAGTTGATGAATTTGGACTAAAACCAGAAGATCTGATCATCGATGCCTTAACTTTCACTCTTGCGACCGGGGATGCAGATTTTATCAACTCAGCCAAAGAGACACTCGATGGGATTAGGCTTATAAAAGCGAACCTGCCTGGAGTATTAACGTCCCTGGGTGTCAGTAATGTCTCATTCGGTTTGGCTCCAAATTGTAGAGGCGTACTAAATAGTGTTATGCTCCATAATTCTGTTCAGGCAGGCCTGGATATGGCTATTGTCAATCCTGCCCAGATCATTCCCTACTCAGACATCCCCTCTCAAGAGATCGACCTATGTGAGGATCTGATCTATAACCGGAGGGAAGATGCCCTCGCACGTTTGATAGAGCATTTTTCATCTGAGGGAGCCTCTTCCGGCAACAGGCAGGATGTTGTCGATCCATTAGTCGGACTGTCACCCGAAGAACGACTACATTGGAAGATTTTGCACAGGGTAAAAGATGATGTTGAGGTGGATATTGATGAAATATTAAAACCATTCGATGGTACAGAAAAATCCAAACGAGCGGTGGATATTCTTAATCAGGTTCTCCTCCCTGCGATGAAAGAAGTCGGGGATAAATTTGGAGCCGGCGAACTGATACTACCTTTTGTACTGCAATCTGCAGAAGTGATGAAGAAGACAGTCAGCCACCTGGAAAATTATCTAGAGAAGAAAGCTGGAACCAGCAAAGGGTTGATCGTCCTGGCTACCGTATATGGTGATGTACACGATATCGGAAAAAACCTGGTGAAAACGATTCTCTCAAATAATGGATATGAAGTGATCGACCTGGGAAAGCAGGTACCAGCGGAAACGATTATTTCAAAAGCCATCGAGGTAAAAGCTGATGCAATTGGATTGAGTGCCCTTTTAGTGAGTACCAGCAAACAAATGCCATTGATCATTAACGAACTTGACAGGAGAGGGATTAAACTTCCAGTGTTGATCGGTGGAGCTGCAATTAATGAGCGTTTTGGCCGGCGAATATTGATGACAGAAAACAACCATTATTATCAAGGTGGTGTGTTTTATTGTAAGGACGCATTCGAAGGCCTCAATACAATGGATAGAATTGGAGATCCCGCAACTCATGACGCTGCATATGTAGACTTGATCAAAGATGCAGATTTTGAACATGGCAGAGCTGCTGCTGTGAAAGTACCTGTTTCAATAAAAGATGAGCAAAAAAGGGTGCCTGAAGTAGATTCGATCCCGGTTCCACCTGATTGGAATACCCATTATGCAGATGCATTACCACTAGCCCAGGTATTTGCCCATATCGGTAAAAATGAACTTTTCCGATTGTCATGGGGTGCAAAAAACCTGCATGGAGAGCAGTGGGAACAGACCAAAGCAGAATTCGAGGAACGCTTCCTGCGAATGAAGTCAGAGGCGATCAAAGAAAGCTGGTTAAAACCACAGGGGGTTTATGGATATTTTCCAGCTCAGGCGGACGGGAATGATCTGCTGGTATATTCACCTGAGTCCATAAAGTCAGGAAAACCGGTAATATTGGAACGTTTCACTTTCCCGCGCCAATCAAGCGGAGATGGGTTAAGCCTTGCAGATTACTTCGCTCCGGTCAAATCCGGGAAAATGGATGTTGTTGTATTTCAGGTTGTAACTGTTGGTGAAGAAGCCACCCACCGGTTTGATAATTTCCAACAGGATGCAAATTATTCTGAAGCATATTTTACCCATGGTCTGGCAGTTCAGACCGCCGAAGCAACCGCTGAATACTTGCATCAATTCATCCGCACCGAATTAAAGATAGGGAATGGTCAGGGGAAGCGTTATTCATGGGGTTATCCTGCCATTCCAGAATTGGCAGATCATGAAAAGGTATTTCGACTCTTAGGTGTCGAAAAATTGATGAAAATGACTTTAACGTCAGCTTATCAACTTGTCCCTGAACAATCTACGGCAGCGATCATCGTTCATCACCCAGCAGCACGATACTTCAATATTGGTGAGTCTCGAATTGAACAATTAACCAGAGGATAAATGAATTATGAGTAAACTTTCCGGAATTCTGGAAGATTTGCAAGCTGGTAAAGCCCTGCTTTCTGATGGTGCAATGGGAACCATTCTCCATTCGAGGGGAGAGGATTTTGAGCAGTGTTTTGACGAACTCAACCTGACGAATCCGGGTATTGTTGCTGAGATCCACCGTTCTTATATTGAGGCCGGATCTCAGATGATCCAGACCAATACATTCGGCGCAAACCGGTATAAGTTGTCGAAACATGGTCTGGAAGATAAGGTCCTGGAAGTAAACCTGGCGGGTGTTGAGCTGGCGAAAAAGGTTATCCAGGCTTCTTTCAAAAAAGTGCTGATTGCCGGGGATGTTGGTCCGTTGGGAGTGAGAATAGCTCCATTTGGAAGAGTCAAACCTGAGCAGGCCAGGGAAGTCTTCCGGGAACAGATCCAGGCATTGATCTCAAGTGGAGTGGATCTGATCATCATCGAGACTTTCAGCGATCTTTACGAAATCAGGGAAGCAATCATCGCAGCAAAATCAATCGATCAAAAAATCCCGGTCATCGCATCGATGACGTACACTCGGGATGATCTGACCTTACTGGGGGATTCTCCGGCAAGAGTGGCAGCCAAGCTAAAAGATGCTGGTGCCGATGTTATCGGGGTGAATTGCTCAGGTGGACCTGCCCAAATACTAAGGGTTTTAAAACAAATGCAGCAGGCAGTCCCGGATGGTTTATTCTCTGTGATGCCGAACGCAGGTTGGCCGGAACAGGTAGCTGGACGAATTATGTATCCAGCAGCCCCGGAATATTTTGGCGATTATGCAGTTACCTACCGGCAGGCAGGAGCAAGTATCATTGGGGGCTGCTGTGGAACAACTCCAGAGCATATTGCATTTATGAGTTCTGCTCTGGCAAAATTACCAATTATGAAACGAAGTTCTGCTGCTAAAGTTTCTTTAAAGATAATTGAAAAGGAAGAAGTTGTACGTGAAGCTCCTACACTTTTCGCACAAAAATTGGCTGCAGGAAAATTTGTGACAGCAGTGGAAATGGATCCACCCCGTGGACTTTCGACCCATAAATTGCTGGCTGGTGCCAGTCTACTCGCAGAAGCTGGAGCGGATGTGATCGATGTAGCAGATAGCCCGATGGCTCGGATGCGAATGAGTCCCTGGGCAGTGTGCAGCTTGATCCAAAAGCGAACAAATATCGAGACGGTACTGCATTTTCCTACCCGTGGGCGTAATATGCTTCGTGTTCAGGGAGATCTGCTGGCCGCTCATGCCCTGGGTATCCGCAATGTTTTTGTTGTTATGGGTGATCCCACCGCAATAGGCGATTATCCTGAGGCGATGGATAATTATGATCTGGTCCCTTCAGGGCTTATCAAATTGATCAAGCAGGGATTTAACGAAGGACTGGACCATTCCGGTTCTGAAATTGGCCAGCCGACGACATTCTTTGTAGGATGCGCTTTGAATTTAACCGCGAAAGATCCTGATTTGGAAATAAAGAATTTGCAGAGAAAAATAAAGGCAGGTGTGGATTTTATTTTGACCCAACCAGTCTTTGATCCGACTGTCGCCTCAAAATTCTTGAGTTACTACCATAATCAACATGGCAAAATACCGGTTCCTGTTGTCATGGGTGTGCTTCCGCTTAATAATCCGCGTCACGCCGCATTTCTTCACCATGAAGTACCAGGCATCACAATCCCTGAAACAACGATGCAGAGAATGAATAATGCAACAGGTCCCACCGATCAATTAGGGGTCGCTCTCACCCTCGAGGTCATTGATGCAATGAGGTCGCAAATTCAGGGTGTTTACATCATGCCAGCTTTTTCCCGTTATGATCTCGTTGCAGAAATTGTAGATGGAATTATAAATAAATAAATCAATTTTGAATACTGGATTATTCTGGGTGATAACATTTAGTATTTCACATTTATTAAATACAGCGGGTAAAAATAATACAAAGCCTAAACATTTCGAAATAGTGCTGGATTATGCATTCCTTAGGTATATTCAGTATATAATATCAGAGGAGAAAATATGCTGCTGGCAATCGATATCGGCAATACCAATCTCACGATAGGTTTGTACAAAGGCGATACGTTCGGCGCGCATTGGCGACTGGGCACTGACCATCGCCGCATGCCTGATGAGTATGGTCTTCAATTATTGGGGTTATTGGAGCATGCTGGATTGCAGCCGGCTGATTTAACCGGAGTGAGTCTTTCGTCGGTTGTCCCGCAATTAACACCAAGGTTAATCGAGGCCAGTAACAGATATCTTCATCAAAATCCACTTGTTGTTGGACCAGACCTGAAAACAGGAATTACGATTAAATACCACAGCCCGGCTTCAGTTGGACCTGATCGTATAGCCGATGCCGCTGCAACTGTAAAATTGTATGGAGCTCCGGCAATAATCGTAGACTTTGGGACAGCGACTACATTCAATGTGATCAATGCTGAAAATGAGTACCTGGGAGGGGCGATCGCTCCGGGTGTGTTGACTGCAGCAGATGCATTAACTGAGCACACCAGCAGACTCCCACGGATCGATGTTGTCAAACCTCCATCGGTGATCGGGATGAATACTGTACATGCCATGCAATCGGGTCTGTATTATGGTTATGTTGCTTTGGTGGAAGGAATGATAACTCGAATGAAAGCCGAAATGAGTGGCCAGGTAAAAACAATTGCCACGGGTGGATTGGCAGAACTGATCGCTCAAGAGACAAAGATATTCGACATAATTTCACCCTGGTTGACCCTGGAAGGATTACGCATCCTCTGGGAGTTAAATAGGATCAAATAAAATGAATATACTTCAGGGAAAAACAATTTTGCTTGGAATCACGGGTTCGATCGCCGCTTATAAAGGGGTCGAACTGGCTTCCCGATTAACCCAGGAAGGTGCGCTGGTTGATGTCATTCTGACACCATCCGCTCAGAAATTTGTGACACCTTTGACCTTCCAATCGGTAACCGGGCGAAAAGCGTATACAGATGAGGATCTGTGGGGTGGAGAAGGTCATGTCACTCATATTGGATTAGGCAGGGTGGGAGATATTCTCATTGTTGCGCCTGCCAGCGCAAATACGATCGCGCGTCTGGCTCAAGGATTGGCCGATAATTTGCTCTGTGTATCTGCCCTGGCAGCAAGATGCCCATTGATAATCGCTCCGGCGATGGATGCGGGTATGTACAGTCACCCAGCCACTCAGGCGAACATGGCAATTCTCAAAGAACGTGGAGCAACTTTCATTGGCCCAGCAGCAGGACATCTTGCATCCGGATTGGTTGGTGTTGGCCGGATGGAAGAAACAGGATTGATCATGGGAGCTGCCAGGTGGAAACTTGGCCGATCAGGTGACTTGGCCGGTAAGAAGATCATCGTTACAGCAGGCGGAACTCAGGAAGCAATTGATCCGGTTCGGATAATCAGTAATCGTTCCACAGGTAAACAAGGTTTTGCCCTGGCTCAAGCTGCTATAGACCGTGGGGCAGACCTTACGCTGATCTCTGCGAACAGTACCCAGCCAGCTCCATATGGCTGTAAATTGATTGACGTTAATTCTGCAGCAGGGATGCTGGGTGCAGTTATGGATGAAATAAAAGATGCAGATGGGTTAATCATGGCGGCTGCAGTAGCTGATTTTAAACCAATCAAAACTGAAGAAGAGAAAATTAAAAAAGACACAGGAATATCCGCAATTGCCATTGAACCGACTACAGACATATTAGCAGAAGTTGCCCACCACCGACAATCCTTACCAAGATTGAAATTTGTGATCGGATTTGCCGCTGAAAGCCAGGATCTGCTTGAGAATGCCCGGATCAAACTTAAAAAGAAAAAACTGGAATTGATCGTCGCAAATGATATTAGCGCTTCGGATGCAGGGTTTGGAGTTGATTCAAACCGTGTCATTTTGATCCAACCGGATGGCAGTGCAGAGGCTCTTCCATTAATGACAAAATTTGAGGTAGCTGAGACAATTCTTGAAAAGGCAACCCAAATGCTCGGATTGTTCTCAGGTGCTGATCAATGAAAATACTGGTAATGTCGGACATTCATGCCAATATCAACGCTCTTGAATCAGTTATTGAAGATGCGGGTAAAGTGGATAGGGTATGGTGTTTGGGTGATCTGGTGGGATATGGCCCAGACCCTAATGAATGTATCAAGAAGATCAGATCACTGAAAAATTGTATTTGCCTGATGGGTAATCATGACTCAGCAGTCCTTGGAAACATGGATATGGAGGCATTTAATCGGGATGCCAGGTTATCGGTTGAGTGGAATCAAAGGGTGATTAAACCTGAAAATATGAGTTTCTTGAAAAATTTATCAGAAAAACATATTGAGGAAGATGTAACATTGGCGCATGGAAGCCCGCGTAATCCTGTCTGGGAGTATATTCTGGATTGGCAGGTAGCCATGAATAATCTTGACTATTTTGAAACCAATTTCTGTTTTGTCGGTCATACACACATTCCGGTGATTTTTCAGTTAACTGAAGAAGAGCTTGGTTCACAACTACAGATCCTCTCACCAATTGGCTCCGTTGAGTTGACGGGTAAAGCAATTGTTAACCCGGGTTCTGTCGGCCAACCCAGGGACAGAGATGCCAGGGCGGCTTACGCTATTTATGATACGGAATCAAAAATTTGGGAACCTCGGCGGGTTGCTTATAATATCGCGGAGGTCCAGAATAGAATTACCCAATTTGGTCTCCCGGAAAGAAATGCATTGAGGATCGCAGATGGGTGGTAATGGAACTATTTCGACCACAAAACGTCAAATGATTGGAATTAATCATATTGTGGAGGAAAGAATGAAAATAAAAACCCTGGCACTACTCTTATTATCAGTGATTTTACTATCTTCTTGTGCAGCTGCCCGAAACCAAACATCAACGGATAACTTTGCTGGATCTGCTCCAGCACCAATGGCTCCAGCTATGGAAAGGGCTTCATTGCCTGAAGCACCGATGGAAGATAAATCTTTCTCTGAAAGTGGAGCTGTCGGCGGGATTGTGACTGACCGCCTTGTAATTAAAAACGGGACTATTTCGATCATCGTTGTTGACCCTGGCAAGAGCATGGAAACTATTGCCGCAATGGCTGACGAGATGGGTGGATGGGTTGTATCCTCAAACCTGTATAAGATTCAAACTAGCGAGGGGGTTGAAATCCCTCAGGCTAATATCAACATTCGCGTACCTGAAGCAAAATTAAATGAAGCTTTGACAAAAATCAAAGCAGAGGTAAAGAATCTTGCCACAGATATTCGATCTGAGAATGTTAGTGGTCAGGATGTTACCGCAGAATATACCGATCTGACCTCACGCCGGAATAATCTTGAAAGAGCAGAAGCTCAACTACAAGAGATCATGGCATCTGCCACCAAGACCGAAGACGTGTTGAATGTATTCAATCAACTGACCCAAATTCGCGGCGAGATAGAAGTGATCAAAGGTCAGATGAAATACTATGAAGAATCTTCAAACTTCTCTGCGATCAATGTCGAATTAATCTCGCAAGAATCCATCAAACCGATCACAGTAGCCGGGTGGCAGCCACAGGGTGTAGCCCGCGACGCAGTCCAGGCATTGATCAATACATTCAAAACCCTTGTAAATATACTCATCTACCTTGTTATCCTGGTTCTCCCCATATTGCTGGTTCTATATGGTGTTGTCAGATTACTGATCTGGCTCTTCAAGCTGCTGTTCTTGAGAAAAAAGCCCAAAAAAGTGAATGATATAGTAACCAACATCGAGACAAAATAATTGATGATTAATTATAAGAACCGGGTTGAATTTCAACCCGGTTCTTTTTTAATGTTTTGACTCACATTTATTCATCAGTAATTAATTGTGATCTGAGTTTCCCGATCGAATTTTACAGGTATTTCGAATAATTGATCCTTTCCGGTCAGCATGCCACGGTTTCCTTCTGAATCAATAATCTCAATTTGCTCACATGGTATCCGCAGGAAAATATCTCCAGAACACTTGCGTGGAAGTTGGAGATTAAGTCGGATCTGCTTACCAGAATCTTTCCATTCTGATACCTCCATCCCCTGGGAAATATGTAAATTACTGCCAGCAAACATTGATCAGATTCGGGATCACTTTTCGGACTGAAGCCAACCACGTGGCATGCGGAGGAAGGATCCCAATATTCAGCTTTCCATTCGCTGGAAAAGAAATCTTTGCATCCCAGAATGAGCTAATCACACGTGTGAGAATCGGTTTGTGATGTTGTAGTCTTCCAGATTTAACACAGGTTGGACAGGGTGGTCTTCCCAATTCGTATAGCTAATCAAATGCCATTTCCCAAGGGCACCTTCCAGATCGACTCGCAACCTCGAGGGTGAAAGCTTTTGATACCAATCCAGCACCATGGGGGTCTTACCAATTATCGGGATCAAAGATTGGATAATCTTTAATCTATCTGTAGGAATTTGTGCCAGGTCGTCGGAGAGTAGAACAAGTCCACCTGACATAGCTGTCAGGCTGGCTTGTGTACGAATTTCATCTTCGGTGAGGTGGGTTGTGGACCGTAGAAGTAGGCAATCCGGGTCATTCATCCACCAACGACTATGAAACCAGGCTCGTGTAATTGTATTCTGCATGGCATTTTCGACCGATGGGATATTTGGTTCATTAGGAAACAATAATTCAACGCCTTTGTATTTTGGTTTCCAATCCGAAGCAACATCTGCACCAATCCGCATGGCATCCACATGCCCGATCATACCTCCGATAGGAGCGCCGCAGCCAAGGATATATGTATCCTCACCGGCCGCATCACGGATCAATTGCATAGCCTGGTTGTATATCTGTGCACGGGTTAGCCCGGGGTTGAAGGGTTGACCTGGTATCGTAGCAGCATAAAGGAAATCCAATTTTAGATATTGGAACCCCCATGAATGGACCGAAGTATCGATCACTTTTCGTACATATTCCTGAGCTGCTGGATGAGACATATCCAATGATGTTGTGAATCTATTCCAATTCCAGCCTGAGTTGACAAATTTACCATCAATCTTTCTAAGCAGCATTTCCGGATGATTTTTGTACAGATCAGATGCAGGTGAAACGATGAATGGTGCCAGCCATAATCCCGGTGTAAATCCATTCGCTTTTATTTCACGAACGATGGAATCGAATCCACCCATAAATTCAGGTTTAAAATCCAGCCAATCCCCAATACCTTTCTCAAAACCATCGTCAATTTGGATCAGATCCAGTGGGACATTGTCTTTTATTTCACTTAATTGCCTGATATTGGACAGCAGATTTTCAGGATTGATGTGCGTGTAGTAATGGTACCAGGAGCACCATCCTAAAGGAATATTTGGATTAATTCGCACCTTATTCTCTTTGGCAGCAGTCTCAATGAATTCTTTCAACGGATCAGAATCCTTGAAATCTACAATTTGAATCACCGCCCAGTCAGTTGTGAAAGTTTTTTCTGGAGGAATATGTACTCCATCACCAGCTGCTTTCAGTTGGAGGATAGGTTCAGAACGGAGGTCTACTTCAGTATGTCCAAATTGCTGTTTTTGTGAAAGGAAGCCAGCCAGAACCCCTTTATGGATAGATTGATCTATCACCACACTAAAGAAGTCGCTAAAAAAAATACTCTTCTTTTTCGGTATCGGAGTTATTGGATTATTCCATTGAAAGCCTTGAATAAAACTCAATCCAGGATATTTCTGTTTCTGTTCAGCAGAATAAGTCCCACTGTAGCTCCATGACTGCCAGCCATTAACAAAACAAGCGTATTTGGGATTGTTTGATGGAAATTGGATATTAGGTATGCTATCAGATCCCTACCATATTAATACTGTTGAAGCGAATCGTATCTGCGCGGTTATTTGTAAATTTGAACCGGAATAAGAGTAGATTTGAATTTAATGGAAAAGCATACTCAGCTTCAAGTGAGATCCCATCCATTTGATCTGAACAGGAGATAAAATCAGCAATCGAATCAATCGATTCAATTTGCTTTCGTTTTACAGAAATACTTGCCCGAGATGCTGAAATTTGAAGGTGAGATTCCTCATTCGTGGAGAAAAATAGCTGAGGTAGTGTACTTGAAGTAGTGATTCCCGACTCAATGTGGGTCATCTTCCATGATAAGTCGTTACTAATGGCAAACTTAAATTTGTTAAAGAGAAATTCCTGCATTGCATCCTCCATGTATTATTGATTAAATATAACATCAACAACCATTAAACCAAAACCGCGTCAACGGATGGCTGGGCCGGACGCGGAATATGGAATAAGAGAATGTACTATTAGGATAAGATCCGAAATTAAAATTTGGGTGAAAAATAATTAATAATAAGATGAGAAAAAGGAGAATTACCCAATTGCCCGATTTATCTGTTCTTCACTGATAGAGCCTTCTCGGAGGATTTGATAGATGGGTCCGGTGCAATCGACTACAGTAGATGAAATTCCAATTTTGGATCGGCCGCCATCAATAACAAGGTCAACCAGTCCATCCATTTGAAGCATTACCTCTTGTGCATTTGTAGGGCTGGGTTGACCCGAAATATTAGCTGATGTTACTGCGAGCGGACCGCAAACGCGAATCAAGGCTTGAGCAAACGGGTGATCAGGTATTCGTACTCCAATAGTGGGCAGTGGTGAGATTATATCCGGGATGGATGGATGCCGGGGTACAACCAGGGTGAGTGCTCCTGGCCAAAATGCTGCTCCGAGCCTGGCTGCATAATTACTTGTAGAAGAGCACACTAAAGATAATTGTGATAAATCAGAGAGAAGAATTGCAATCGCTTTATTAGTATCCCTTTTCTTAATATCGAATAATCTTTGGATCCCCATTTGATCAAAGGCACCTGTGCCAATGCCATAAACTGTATCAGTTGGAAACGCGACAATCCCGCCGGAATTAATTGTTTGAATTGCTTTATCCAGGGCATCCATATCCTGTTCATGGAGCATTGATGTTTGCATTTTCAATACCTTTCGATAACTAACAACCTGTCATTCCCTGCCAGGTCTCTCTTGATATTGACCTCTGCGTCAGGGTAATAGGTTTGGGCTAGTTTTTTCACAGCATCACCCTGGTCAGCCTCAATTTCCAATAACAGGCAAACCTTACTGTCCGCAATATGTATGGAGTCAGCTAATAGTCGATGAATGAGGTCCAGTCCATCTTTACCGCCGTCAAGTGCTGCCTTTGGTTCGTATCTCGCGACGGGTAAGTTCTTTAATTTATTTGTTGGGATGTATGGCAGGTTGGCACAGATCAATTGGAATTTTCCAAAAAGGGAAGAAGTCAAGTCGGATTGGACAAAACTGCACTGTTTTTCAACATGGTTATTACCAGCATTTCGTTTTGCAACCTGTAAGGCCTTTAATAGATTTATCGATCGCAATACATTTAATGTCTGGCAGGTTTACCGCAAGGGAAATAGCTATGCAGCCGGATCCGGTTCCTACATCCAGAACATTACCGGTAAAATTGTGATCCCGGACCCAAACTGATGCATTTTCAACCAGCATTTCGGTTTCCGGTCGTGGTATCAGTACATTTGAATTCGTGTAGAATTGCAGACCATAAAAGTGGCTCGTTCCAGTGATATAAGCAAGGGGGATTGATTTTTTCAACTCGGAGAACATCTCCCCCAGCTGGGAGATCTCCATAATGGATAATTCGTATTCCGGGTGTGCTAATACCCAGCTACGGGGTTTTCGAAGAACCGATGAAATTAATACCTGGAGGTCCAGTCTGCCGGTTTCGGATAACCGGCTAGTCTGCTGCTGTGCTTCTTTCAGCCATGTGCCCAGTTTCATTGTCAAAAGTTGGTACTCTAATCATCGTCCACTGGGGCTACTGACAATCTTTCAGATTCACTACGCAAGGCAAGCTCTTCAATAAACTTGTCAATATCTCCCTCCATTACTCCCGGGAGATTATAGCTGGATAAATTGATCCGGTGGTCAGTAACACGGGATTGGGGATAATTATATGTTCGAATTTTCTCCGAACGCTCTCCAGTTCCCACTTGAGAACGCCGTGTTTCTTCAAGATCCGTTTGGCGTTTTAGTTCTTGTATTTCATATAAGCGAGCACGTAAAATACTCATTGCCCGCAGCCTGTTTTGTAATTGAGAGCGCTCATCCTGGCAGGCAATTACAATTCCGGTGGGAAAATGGGTGATCCGGATAGCAGTGGAGTTCTTTTGGACGTTTTGCCCACCCGCACCAGCTGATTTGAAGATATCTACGCGGATATCAGAATCAGGAATGGTCACTTCGACCTCATCCACTTCTGCCAGAACGACGACAGTTACTGTCGACGTATGAATTCTGCCTTGAGATTCTGTCGAAGGGATGCGTTGAACACGATGGACACCTGATTCATACTTCAACTTGGAATAACAGGATTTCCCTTTGATCTGGAAGATGATCTCTTTAAAACCACCGATTCCGATCTCATTCTGGGAAAGCACTTCGAATTTCCAGTTTTGTCTCTCTGCATAATGGGTATACATTCTAAAAAGATCGGCAGCAAATAAAGCAGCTTCATCACCCCCGGTTCCGGCTCGAATTTCCACGATGACATTTCTTTCATCCCGCGGATCCTTGGGAATGATCAATGCTTTGATCTGTTTTTCGAGAAGTTCGATTTGCGGTTCCAATTCCGAGATCTCAAGCGAAGCCAACTCTTTCAGTTCTTCGTCATCACTGCTTTGTATTTCCCTGGCTTCTTCCAATTTCTTGAGCGAACTGCGATATTCCTGGCTTTTAGTTACGATCGGTTCCAGGTCAGACCGCTCTTTGGCATATTCTGTAGCTGTTTTATAATCTTCACCAACTTCAGCAAGCAGCCGGTTTAATTCTTCATATCTATCTTCAATACCCGCTAATTTCTCTAACATATTTTATAATTGTCCCATAAATAAAATTATGAACCTAATTCAAGAAAGTTCCTGGATAATTCATTTTACAATACGATATAATTAATTATTCCATACTTTCCAAGGAGGGAATCTATGAATGTAATTGCTCTAGCACAATCCCAATTTGCAATCACCACAGTATATCACTTTTTCTTCGTCCCCTTGACGCTCGGCTTAGCAATAATCGTCGCAATTATGGAAACCCTTTATGTAAAAAGGGGAGAAGAGATTTACAAACAGATGACAAAATTCTGGGGAAAATTATTCCTCATTAATTTTGCTGTTGGCGTGGTAACCGGGCTGGTGATGGAATTCCAATTCGGAATGAACTGGTCAGAATATTCACGGTTCGTCGGGGACATCTTTGGTGCACCTCTGGCAATCGAAGGAATTACAGCCTTCTTTCTTGAAGCAACATTTATCGGGTTATGGGTCTTTGGATGGGATAAATTATCCAAAAGATTACACCTGGCGTCGATCTGGCTTGTAGCAGTAGGAGCAACAATTTCTGCACTTTGGATTTTAGTTGCTAATTCATTCATGCATTTTCCGACGGGATACACACTCGTGGATGGCAGACCGGTGATGAGTGATTTTGCAGCCTTGATCATGAATCCACATGTCTGGACGCAATTTCCTCACACGGTATTTTCCGGTTATGTTACCGGAGCGTTTTTTGTGATGGGTATATCCATCTATCATCTTATAAAGCAATCCAATGTTGAATTCTTCAAACGATCCTTCAAAATTGGAACCGTCATTGCATTGATTTCAATTGTTGGTGTGATCCTGGTTGGACATCAACAGGCGCAGCTCATGGTTAAACAACAGCCCATGAAAATGGCTGCAGCTGAAGCGTTGTGGAATTCTGAGGATCCTGCCTCATTGTCATTGGTGACAATATTTAACGAAGAAACCGGAGAGACCAGTGTGGATGTCCGCATTCCAGGAGCTCTCTCATTCCTGGCTTACAATACCTTTACCGGTGAAGTCAAAGGAATAAATGACCTTCAAGAACAATTTACAGCACAATATGGTCCCGGTAGATACATACCAAGTGTGTTTATGAATTATTGGAGCTTCAGAATTATGGTGGGGCTTGGATTCTTGATGGCATTGCTGGCTGTAGTCGGGTTGATTGTATGGTTACGCCTAAAATTTAATATTAAATCACGGTGGTGGTATTTATTGACTGCCGCCATTTTCTTTCCATATCTTGCCAATACAACCGGCTGGCTATTGACCGAGCTTGGCCGGCAGCCTTGGGTGGTGTACGGATTATTGAAAACCGTAGATGCTGTCAGCCCGAATGTATCTGCAGGAATGGTATTGACCAGCCTAATAGTTTTCACTCTTCTTTATGGTGTTTTGATCGTCGTGGATGTTTATATGCTGGTAAAGTTTTCCAAGGCTGGACCTAAAATTGAGCATGATATATCAAGTAATCAGGTTACAACTGCTTAGGTGGTGGATACTATGAATCTAAATATTCTCTGGTTCGTTTTGATTGCGGTTTTATATACAGGATTTTTTATCCTGGAAGGCTTTGACTTTGGTGTCGGTATTCTACTGCCTTTTGTAGGTAAAAGTGATATTGAAAAAAGGGTAGTGGTCAACACGATCGGCCCTCTTTGGGATGCCAATGAAGTTTGGCTTGTCCTTGCCGGTGGTGCGACTTTTGCTGCATTTCCGCATTGGTATGCAACCTTGTTTTCTGGTTTTTACCTGCCTTTGCTTCTTGTTTTAGTAGCGTTAATCTTAAGAGGCGTTTCGTTTGAATTTCGAGGCAAATTTGAGAATGCCAAATGGCGTTCAGCCTGGGATACTTGTACATTTGTGGGCAGCTTACTGCCCCCGTTGTTATTTGGAATTGCGTTTTCGAATATATTGAAAGGTGTGCCAATCGATGGGAATATGATGTACACTGGCGGATTTTTCAACTTGTTGAACCTGTATGCATTGGTTGGTGGATTAACTTTCCTTGGAATTTCCATTCTACTGGGGGCACTTTTCTTAAACTTGAAAACTTCTGATGTTGTACAAAAAAGAGCTAAATCTATTGCCAGCAAGCTATGGATTCCGATCATTGTCCTTATAGGAATATTCCTGGTAATGACCATTCAGGCAACTCAAGCAACACCTGAGATCCTGGCGATCATTTTAGGGGTAGTAACCATAGTGGCTGCATTTTTAGGTTATTACGTATTTCGAATTAATCGTGGAGGATTATCCTTTGGATTGCTGGTACTTGCGAGTGCAGGGAATACAGCCACAATCTTTGCGGCTTTATTCCCTAACGTGATGGTATCCAGTACAAATCCGGAATGGTCCCTTACTATTATTAATGCTGCATCATCACAAAATACGCTTTCAATAATGTCGATCGTTATCCTCATCTTCCTGCCGATCGTACTCGCCTATCAAGGCTGGAATTACTGGGTTTTCAGGAAAAGGATAACGACTAAAGTCGAAGACTTGCACTATTAGATCCAAGAAGAAACTGATGCTCTTAGATGGAAATTTGTTACGCCAGGCACGCTCTCATCGCCTGGCGTTTCTTTTTACCATTATCGCAGGAATTCTATGTGGTGGTTTTGTCATCTTTCAGGCGAAATTTACTGCTGAACTGATCAATGCGGTATTTATAAACCATATTCCAGTTAACCTTCTTTATTCCCCCATCCAGCTATTCATCATTATCTTGATGTTAAGGGCTGGTTCACAATTTCTCACAGATTATCTATCTGCAAGGATAGGAATCGTAATTAAGGAACAAATCCGGCAGGCAATCATCCAAAAGATCAATCGTCTGGGACCGGTCTATACCAGCGGCGAGAAAAGCGGAGAACTATCCACGCTTTTAACTGACGGGGTAGAAGCACTGGATCCGTATTTCAGCCAGTACATTCCGCAACTGATACTGGCAGCTTTTATACCGGTCATCATAGTTGTGAGTATTTTTCCAACCGATAAACTAAGTTTTGCAATTCTTCTTATAACAGCTCCCTTGCTGCCGTTATTTATGTACTTATTGGGATCATTATCTGAACGAAGTACTCAAAAGCAATGGAAGCAACTATTGCAGTTGGGATCCTTTTTTTATGACACAATCCAGGGATTGCTATTATTAAAAAGTATCAATCAGAGCCAGAATCGCGGACTCGAAATCCAGAAGAATAATTCAGAATATCATAGCTTGACGATGAATGTTTTAAGACTCACGTTCTTATCAGCCTTTGTCCTGGAATTTATTGCTACCATCAGTACAGCCATCATTGCGGTCGAAATTGGTTTAAGGCTATTGTCAGGATCTTTGAATTTTGCCACCGCTCTCTTTATTTTGCTGCTTACTCCTGAGTTTTACTTACCTCTCAGGCAGTTAGGGGTCAAATTCCATGCCGGGATGTCAGGAAGAGCAGCTTCTTTAAAGATTTTTTCAATATTGTCAGAAAAAGATACTGCTGCCAATCCAAACAACATCAATAAGCCGATCGTTATCACAGGAAAAAGTAATTTTTATGCAGAAAAGATCTCTGATTATTTTCCAATTTCTTTCCAGAATATGGGAGCTCAATACCCAGAGACAAACGAGTTTGTTCTTAAAGATATTACCTTAACCATCAATCGTTATGAACAGATTGCTTTAGTGGGAAAAAGCGGTGTAGGAAAAACATCGTTATCCTACGTTTTCATGCGCCTGCTCACGCATTGTGAAGGGAGTGTACGTTTTGGCCGAAGATCCATTCATGATATTCCAGAAGAAGAATTTCGCAGCCTGATCTCCTGGGTGCCGCAGTCTCCTTATCTATTTTCAGGAAGTATCCTCGAAAATATCTGTTTGTTCCAGGCAAATCCTGATAGGTCCAGAATACAGTCAGCTATCGATAAAGCAAATTTGGACAGTTACATCCACCAGCTTCCACTTGGATATGATACCCAGGTGGGTGAACGAGGCAGCCTGATCAGTACAGGCCAAGCCCAGAGACTTGCAATCGCCAGGGCGTTTTACCGAAATACTCCCATCCTGGTGATGGACGAACCCACCTCATCTGTCGATCCGGAAACAGAATCAGCTCTGATCGAATCCCTAACAGAATTAAAAACTGAAAAAACAGTATTGATGATCGCTCATCGACTATCCACAATCACATCGAGCGATCAGATAATGGTTATGGAGGAAGGCAGGATAAAGGAAAAGGGAAAACATGCCGAATTGATGGCACTTCGAAGTGACTATTATCAACTATTTACCGGAGTGGCTGGTGATAAGAATTAAATTTATTCGATTTGTCATAAAGTTATTAATGCCTGTCATCTGGCAGTCGTTATTTGCCATTCTATTGGGGATTATTACCACCATTTCTGGAATGGGGCTAATTGCTACAAGCATGTACTTAATAAGTTTTGCAGCTCTGCAGCCATCCATTTCCGAATTACAGGTCGCAATTATCGGTGTTCGGTTTTTTGGCCTTACCAGGAGTGTTTTCCGGTATTTGGAACGGATCAGCAGTCATTCGGTCAATCTGAGGATGGTAAGTTCTCTGCGGGTTTGGTTCTATGAACGAATAGAAAGATTAGTCCCATCCAGGACGACCAATTTGCAGAGTGGAGAACTCACAACCAGGGTAATGCAAGATGTGGAAGTTTTGGATCAATTCTTTATTCGGGTTGTTGCTCCACCTTTGATTGCAATTGTGATTATCATTGTTCTATCAGTATTCATAGCCAGCATTAATTTTCGGCTTGGCTGGATCACATTCTTCAGTATGACAGGGATGGGATTAATCATTTTCCTTTCATCAACCGTAATCCATAAAAAAATGCTTGGGAATTTCTCAACTAACAGGGAGAAACTTTATGCGTTTATGACAAACCTTGTGGAAGGTATTGCGGATATACGGATCAATGGGAAAGCAGACATCTTCCAACATCTTTTTGATCACCGCGTAAATGGTTTCACAGAGGTCCAAAACAAATCGATTTTGGCGAATGCTTTTCTGAATGCATTAATCCCTTTTGCAAGTGGGCTGGGTATGCTCATTGTTTTCGTTGCCGCTGCCCGGTCAGCCCAAATCCAATTAATTGACCCTAAACTAGTCGGGGTGACTGCTTTACTTGTAATGGCTGGCTATGAGGTGTTTCAGTCATTTCCACAATTGGGATCAAACCTGGTTCGATCTGAACAGGCAGTAACCCGATTGTTTGAAATCGTAGACCAGGTACCAGATATTATCAGCCCCGACCTCCCTCAGACGATCAATCATTTTCATTCACTGGATATCGAGCATTTATGTTTTCATTATCCAGGATCAAATCAGTTGGTTCTTAATGAGTTTTCTTTGCACCTGATAGCAGGAAAAAAGATAGCTTTGGTTGGTCCGAGCGGAGCAGGAAAGACAAGTTTAAAAAATATTCTCCACAGGTTCTGGGAATATTCTTCTGGCAGTATTAACATAAATGGAATCGACCTCAGGAATTTATCACAGAGTGATATTCGAAATATCATCCGGTCAAGTTCACAGAAACCATATTTCTTTCCGGCATCGATTCTGGAAAATCTGAGATTGGCACGTCCAGATGCGACTCGCGAAGAAATGGTGGAAGCGCTAAATGCTTCTCAATGCATGGAATGGGTTTCTGCGCTGCCATCAGGTCTGGATACGTTTATTGGAAATAGAGGAATGCTGCTAAGCGAAGGACAGAGGCAAAGGCTGGATATCGCCAGAACCTTAATCTCTGGTTCAGATTTGCTGATCCTGGATGAGCCCTTTGCTGGAATCGACCCAATTACTGAAAGGGCTTTAAATCGATCTGTCCTAAATGCAACAGGAAAGAAAACTTTATTATTGATCACACATCACCTGGCAGATTTGGAAATGTATGACGAAATACTTTTCCTTTCAAATGGAAAGATCATCGAAAAAGGATCTTCGGACCAGTTGATGAGACTGTCTGGAGAGTATTCCCGGATGAAACAAATTCAAAAAGGAATTATTTGATTCGATCAATATCCGCAGAATAATAATGCAATTTTAATAAAACTGGTGATTGCCTGATCTATCGTTGACGATGAACCGATTCACTGCTATCATAATTTTGCGATGAAGAATAATGAGACTTGGATAAATAAATTTTCCCGTACGCTTAGAAGGGAAGCCCGTTGGTTGATGCCTGGAATCGGGGTAAAACGCTGGGTGATAATCATCCTGGTCGGTGTTACGTCTCTTGCACTCGGGATCGCCTTTATGCTGATCAATATCTATCGGACAGTTCCCGAATCGTTTGTTTCAACTGTCATAGCTTTCGTCTCACTTCAATTCCTAAACAGGTTATTGCGTGCCTTTATTTTCGGGATCATTGGTTTACTTTTGGTTGTTTATGGCTTCTGGGGATTAAATCGTTCATTATTGAGACCATTCATTCAACCTGGTAAAGCTATCATTGATACCGTTTCTGCATATTATAAAAAAGAAAAAGGCCCCAGGATGGTTGTAATAGGCGGGGGCACAGGACTGGCAACTTTGTTAAGAGGGTTAAAAGCTTATACGAAGAATTTAACTGCCATTGTCACAGTTGCTGACGATGGTGGTTCATCTGGTGAATTGAGAAAGAATATGGGGGTTCTACCTCCCGGAGATATTAGAAATTGTCTGGCAGCATTATCTGATGATGAAGAGTTATTAACTCAACTTTTCCAATACCGGTTTTCGGATGCAACCGGTTTGGATGGACACTCGTTAGGCAATTTATTTATTACCGGTCTGGCAGAGATAACGGGCAGCTTTGAAGAAGCTGTTGCCGAGAGCGGCAGGGTATTGGCAGTTCAAGGTCGGGTATTACCATCAACACTTATGGATGTTCACCTAACTGCTGATATTGAAGTTCCAGAAAAAGTAAGTCGGATGAGGGTCAAAGGAGAATCAAAGATTCCAAAAGCAGCCGGCCAAATAAAACGTATCTGGCTTGAACCAGATAAACCGCCAGCCTATCCACCTGCGATCCAGGAAATTCTTTCAGCAGACCTATTGATCATTGGCCCCGGCTCACTTTACACCAGCATCCTGCCAAACTTGCTTGTCCCGGATATTGTAGAAGCCATTAAGGCCAGCAAGGCTCTGAAATTCTATGTTTGTAATATTGCCACCCAACCAGGTGAGACTGATGGTTACAGCAGCGGAGATCATGTTTCCACAATTGAAAAACATGTGGGGGGACGTTTGTTTGATCTGATCATCTGCAACGATGGCACTGAAGGAGACCTACCAGAGGGAATTGACCGGGTCCTTTTAGATTCAAATCTCGAACGTAACTATCCGATATATCGAACTGATTTGACGGATACCAGTAATCCATTACGGCACGATTCCGTCAAGCTTGCTCAGGTGATAATGGATATATATTTTGACCGGACTGGTCCCCTTCCTGAAAGAGAAGCAACTGCATAAATGAAGTTGTCTATTCATTTGCCCAAATATAATGGGTGTGATAAAATTTTATGAATTTGGTATCATTACAAAATTTTATGGAGGTGTTTACATGGCAGTACGCGTAGGTATCAATGGTTTTGGACGAGTTGGTCGTCAGGTGTTAAAAGCAATGTTGGATTTCCATGGTGATAAGCTGGAAGTAGTAGCAATCAATGACCTTTTTGATGCAAAAACAAATGCTCATCTATTTAAATATGACTCTAATTACGGTATTTACTCTGGAGCCGTTGAGGTAGATGGAAATGATATTGTCGTCAATGGGAAGAAATTAAAAGTCTTTGCTGAAAAAGATCCGGGAGCTCTACCCTGGAAAGACCTCGGTGTCGATATTGTGGTTGAATCAACCGGTGTATTTACAGACGCTATCGGAGATCCCGCCAAGGGTAAAGCTGGCGCTAATGTTCATATTACAAAAGGTGGTGCTAAAAAAGTAATCATTTCTGCACCAGCCAAAAATGAAGACATAACTGTTGTTTTAGGTGTAAACGAAGATAAATACGACACCTCCAAACATCATGTTGTTTCCAATGCAAGCTGTACAACCAACTGCCTGGCACCTGTTGTAAAGATCGTTCATAACAACTGGGGAATACAATATGCAGTGATGACAACCATTCACTCTTATACAAACGACCAGGTTATCCTGGATCAAGGCCATAAGAAAGAATTACGCCGATCACGGGCTGCCGGATTGAATATCATTCCAACCAGCACCGGTGCGGCCAAAGCCATTGCCCTGGTCATTCCTGAACTCAAGGGTAAATTTGACGGCTTCTCTATGCGGGTTCCCTCCCCAACCGTTTCAGTTGTGGACTTGGTTGCAACAGTTGAAAAACCTGTCACAAAAGAAGAACTCAATGCAGCATTTGTCCAGGCATCCAAAGGTACTTTAAAAGGTATCCTGGGTGTCACGACCGGTGAATATGGGGATCCATTGGTTTCAACCGATTTCAAGGGTGACCCCAGGTCATCCATAGTTGACTTGACTTACAATATGGTCATGGGTGGTAACCTGATCAAGGTTGTTGCCTGGTATGACAATGAGTGGGGTTATTCCTGCCGAACAGCTGACCTCGCTGCATTAATGGCAAAATTCCTTTAAGATTATGGAGGCTATTCGTAGCCGAATTCAATAATAAAAAGGCGTGACGTTCCAATCGGAGCGTTGCGCCTTCATTTCATTTCGTACTGGAGGGTGATATGTTCAATAAGAAAACCGTTGTGGATCTGGATGTTAAAGGTAAGAAAGTATTCGTCCGTGTAGATTTTAATGTGCCAATCAAAGAGGGTGTTGTTGGTGATGATACCCGCATACGTGCTGCTTTACCAACAATCGAGTATTTATTAAAACATGGAGCTGCTGTCATCCTGGCTTCCCATCTTGGAAGGCCAAAAGGCGGACCTGAGGCAAAATACAGTCTCAAACCAGTTGCCGATTATCTGGCTAAATTACTTGGAAAACCAGTTGCATTCGCGGAAGACTGCATTGGCCCAAAAGCCGAAGAAGCTGCCAAAGTTCTGAAGCCAGGCGAAGTTCTTGTGCTTGAAAATACACGCTTCCATGCAGAAGAAGAAGCTAACGACCAGACAATGGCAAAAGCCTTGGCTTCACTGGCAGATCTTTATGTAAATGATGCATTCGGAACAGCACATCGTGCACATGCATCGACAGAGGGAGTAGCCCGTTATCTACCCGCTGCTGCTGGTTTTTTGCTTGAAAAAGAGATTAAATACCTCGGGCAGGCAGTTGCTGAGCCTAAAAAGCCTTTTGTTGCCATCCTGGGTGGTGCCAAGATCAGCGATAAAATCGGTGTGATCAAGAACCTGTTGATCAAAGCAGATACGATCCTCATCGGCGGTGGAATGGCTAATACCTTTTTCAAAGCCGAAGGGTATGATATGGCGGATTCGCTGGTGGAAGACACAGCTCTGGATACAGCCAAAGAATTATTAAAAAATGCTGATGGAAAACTGCGATTACCGGTAGATGTCGTAATTGCTGACAAGTTTGAAGAAGGTGCTGCCCATAAAGTTGTAGGTGTAGGAAATATTCCTGCCGGCTGGCGAATTTTGGATATCGGTCCTGACACCGTAAATTCATACGCAAAAGTATTAAAAACTGCCGGGACAATCGTCTGGAATGGCCCAATGGGTGTCTTTGAATTCCCTGAGTTTGCCAAAGGCACTTATGGTGTGGCAAAAGCGGTAGCCGGATCTGAAGCGATCAGCATCATAGGTGGGGGTGAGTCTGTAGCAGCCATACAGCAGTCAGGATTGGCAGATCAGATCACACATATTTCTACCGGTGGTGGCGCATCTCTTGAAATGTTAGAAGGTTTGGTTCTACCAGGTGTTGCAGCGCTACTTGACAAGTAGGATAATAATAATTGGAATTTAATTAAAAGGAGGATATTATGAAAAAATCACTAGTCCGTTTAATCCTGGCACTTGCAGGGCTAATGCTATTAGGCTTTTTAGTAATCCAGCTGGTACCTTACGGTAAGGATCATACAAATCCTCCCGTAACATATCAACCTGCCTGGGATTCACCTCGCACAGAACAATTGGTCAAAGCTGCCTGTTATGATTGCCACAGCAGTGAAACAAAATGGCCGTGGTACTCAAACGTTGCTCCTATGTCATGGCTTCTTTATCAAGATGTCACAAAAGCTCGTGCGAATTTCAATTTTAATGAAATGACACCTGAAATTGCCCGAAATTGGGTGGGAGACATGGTAGAGAAAATTGGTGATAATAGTATGCCGCCATCACGTTATACCATGATTCATCCAGAGGCCAGATTCTCGGCAGCTGAACGTCAGGATCTTATCAATGGTTTACTGGCTACATTTAAATAATCAACTTATCCGTAAAAGTTTTTGAAATATTACCGCGTGTCCGGAAAACTCCCTGGCATGCGGTAACTCATTAAATATATTGGCGGAGATTCGGGAACAAAATGCTTGTTATTATCGTTAACATTTTACCAAAAACGATATTGCGTTTTAATTAATAACAGCGAGGTAAAATGAAATCTAAAAAGGTAATATTTTTCGGTATAGCAATTCTGGCATTAGCAGGTGTCGCCTGTAATATGTCAGCTGGAAGCCTGATTGGAAGTCAACCAGCCGCAGCATATACACAGGCAGCGAAAACAATTGTTGCACAATTAACATACTCTGTAGTAGAAACGTTTGTTGCTCAAAAAACTGAGGAAGCCAATCTGGCGTTAACCCCTCAAACTCCATCAGCAACACCAACAACAGCTCCAACTTCAACACCACTACCGACACAGGTACCACCGACTGCGACAAATACACCATTACCACCCACATACACACCCAGGCCACTTCCTTGTGATTGGGCACAATATGTAGCTGACGTTACCATCGAGGATGGGACTGTCATCCCGGCTGGTCAAGGATTCTATAAGACCTGGAGGTTGAAAAATATAGGTACATGTACCTGGACCACAGATTATGACCTTATCTATTCATATGGTGATCGTATGAGTGGTGCCAAGGTGGTACCCCTAACTTATGATGTGGCACCAGGACACACCATTGATGTGGCAGTTTATCTCACAGCACCTGATACTAAAGGTGAATATAAGGGCTATTGGAAGCTTCGTGATGAAAGTGGTAATACCTTTGGTATTGGCAATGATTATGATACTGAATTCTGGGTCGATATACTTGTGAAGCATGCTGCCGGCCCATATGATACTCCATTTGATTTTGTAGCCAATTACTGTCTGGGTCAGTGGAGCAATGATACACACATCCTACCATGCCCTGGAAACTCAGCATCATTAGGTGGTTTTGTAATCAAACTAAAGAATCCTGACCTTGAAAAAGGTGGTGTTGATAATGAGCCTGCACTTTGGGCACATCCGGAATTCATTAAAAATGGTACTATCATCGGTGAATACCCAGCGATCCTAATCCAGGATGGTGATTACTTTATTACAACTTTGGGTTGTTTGAAGGACGCAACGGCTTGTAATGTTGTTTTCGACCTCAGTTATTCAGCGGATGATGGTCCTGTCACCAGTCTGGGAACATGGACAGAGACTTACGATAAAGTATTGACCCATGTTAATATTGATCTTTCTCCTTTGAAAGGTAAATCTGTCGTATTCTACCTGACAGTGGACGCTAATGGAACCTATAAGGGTGATGATGCTTTCTGGTTGGCACCAGCGATCCGTAATTAATGCACAGGATGGATTGTTCAATCTAAAAACAAGAAATAAGATAAATGCTTAAAGAGATGAAAATTAATTTTCATCTCTTTTTCTAATTACCTATCATGAAAACCTATATTTTATGGTGTGAATTTATATATCTATTTGTTCTTTTTCGTAGCTGATTAGAAACTTGAAAAGTATTTATCAAGACTTTATTGTGATAATTTTGTCCAACTGCTATAATCATTCAATCCGTGGAGGATCGTATGCCTTTTGTGATTGGAGAAAACATAGGTCCATACCGACTGGTTGAGCAACTAGGCCAGGGCGGAATGGCAACGGTTTTTAAAGCGTACCATCCGGAATTGGACAGGTATGTAGCCATAAAAGCTCTCCATCCAGCTTTTGCTGAAGACGACACTTTCCTGGCAAGGTTCCAGCGGGAAGCCAGGGTTGTAGCCAAACTTGAACATCCCAATATTGTTCCCATATACGATTATTCCCAATATGAAAATCGGCCTTACCTGGTGATGAAATATATAGAAGGTGAGACACTAAAAGCGAGAATTTCAAATGGGATCATCCCCATGGAAGAAAGCTTGCGAATAATAGAAACGATAGGTAGTGCTCTTCAGTATGCGCACGAAAAAAATGTTTTACATCGGGATATTAAACCTTCCAATGTATTGATCTCTAAAGATAACCAGGTATATTTGACAGATTTTGGATTGGCCAGGATGGCGCAATCCAGTGATAAGACCCTAACGACAGATATGATGATCGGTACTCCACAATATATATCTCCGGAACAGGCACTTGCAAAACAGGACCTGGATACCCGGACAGATATCTATTCATTGGGTGTAGTGATTTATGAATTATTAGTTGGAAAAGTACCTTTCACTGCGGATACACCGTTCGCCATCGTTCATGATCACATATACACACCGCTTCCTCTTCCCCGAACCATTAACCCGGGTCTAACTGAATCCACCGAAAGTGTATTACTTAAAGCATTAGCAAAGGATAAAGAAGATCGTTACAGTAATGTTTCATCGATGATTGAAGCATTAGAAGGATCTATAACATCATCCAACATGGGAAGTACCGTCAAGAAAGTAAAATCTCCCAAACCTTCAGTATCTGAATTAACTGGTGGTAACATCGGTAATACTGAAAGTACAGCGGTGGTTAAGAAACCGGCAATTCAACAGGCAACAAAACAGCCCGGCAATAACAGGAAGTTGGTCTTATGGCTGGTTGGAATTTCGGCTGCAGCACTAATGGTCACTTTTGTGGTTTTACTTGTTATTTTTCTACCCAAATTATTTCCCGCTACTGAAATCGTTCCAACCCTTGCTCCTACTGCAGTTATCACTGAACCGGTAGCTGCTATTGTAGCAACACCATCCTTACAGCAGGACCCGACCCCGACTCAGACTGCGGTCAAGCGTGTGGCAACTCTTCCATTTGAAATGACCCCCGATCAGTTAAATGCATGGGAATTATTAATAAAAGCTGTTGCTCAACTAGATCAAGGTGCTTCACTTCAAGCATTGGGCAATCTTGACCGGATGCAAAAAATTGCCGGAGATGACATTGATTATTATGTTAAAGCCGGGGATAATATGGTTTCGCGCGAAAAATGGGGCATAGCAGCATATTTGTACCTGAATCTTTATCGTATAGAGGGAGAATCATTAAAAGCAGAACATTACGATCGAATTGCTGAGAGTCTTTATAAAGCCGGAAAAGAGCCACAATCTGCATTGATCTTCACCCTGCAGACTGATGAAAGGCCTTTATTCCAGATCTCCAAAGCCAGGTATGAACTTTACAATGGGAGTCCGGATAAATCGCGAGAGGTATTGAATGCCCTGACAAAACTGCCAAATGTAGATAAGGATTTCCCGCAAGTCCACCTGGTGGAAGCAGAATACTTTATTTACGAGAGCCACCTTTCGGATGCCAGACAAGTGTTATTGAAACTTTTGGAAAGAAAAAATCTAGCTTCATGGATCATTACGGAAGCCAATAATATATTATCGAGTAATAATCTTCAATAGGAATGGAGAATTGAAATGAGAAAACCGTTTGTGGCAGGTAATTGGAAAATGAACAAAACAGTGGAACAAGCCAGGGAGCTTGTCTCCGAGTTAGTTCCAGGATTACAAGGGATACCCCAAGTGGATAGGGTGATCTGTCCACCATTTTTAGCATTGCTTCCAATTGGTGCAATGCTGCAGGGTACAGACATCGGACTAGGTGCGCAGAACCTGCACTGGGAAGCTTCCGGAGCATTCACCGGGGAAGTATCACCAGCCATGGTAAAGGAGTTTTGCCAGTATGTCATCATCGGTCACTCAGAGCGCCGAACATATTTTGGTGAGACAGATGAATCAGTCAATAAAAAAGTGAAGGCTGCCCTAAATGTTGGACTGATCCCGATCGTCTGTATTGGAGAAACTCTGGCAGAATTTGAAAATGGAAAAACAGGTGATATTCTCACCCGCCAAGTTCTTGAAGGATTAAAAGGATTGACACCGGATCAGGGGACTCAACTTGTCATTGCCTATGAACCTGTTTGGGCAATAGGCACAGGTAAAGCTGCAACCGGAAGTGGTGCCAATGATGTAGTTGGCAAAATAATCCGACCGGCGATGGATAAACTATTTGGGTCTGAAGTTACCCAGGGAATTCGTGTCTTATATGGAGGATCGGTGACAGGAGAAAATGCTGCCGAATTCTTTGGTCAACCGGAAATTGACGGCGCCCTGGTTGGAGGAGCCTCACTTAAAGTTCCAAATTTCCTTGAGATCGTCAGAGCAGCGGGAAAATAATATTCAGTCATTTAAACTAACAACCACAGGTTATTCATCTGTGGTTGTTTATCTTTAAGAATAACCACAACCAACTACCCGGTACCGAATTGACGGTCTCCAGCATCTCCCAATCCGGGAATGATATATCCAATATCATTCAAGCGATCATCAATAGCAGCGAGATGAATCGGCACGTCCGGATGAGCAGTTTCAAGAGCATGTATCCCTTCGGGAGCGCCAATTAATCCCACAAATTTGATTTTCTTTACACCCCATTTCTTGAGTAAATCCACGGTGGCTACAGCAGAACCACCAGTCGCGAGCATCGGATCAAGGATGAGGCACATGGATACTCTGGGTAACACCGGCAGCTTGTTGTAATATTGGACTGGTTTGAGTGTTTTTTCATCCCGGTATAGACCAATATGCCAGACTTCGGCTGATGGCAGCAAACCCCAAACACCTTCCACCATTCCCAGACCAGCCCTAAGGATGGGTACTAATCCAATTTGATCTTCCACTTCATAGGAATTCGCTTGCCCCATCGGGGTAGTAACGGATTTTGGTTTAAGTAATAGATTTGCTGTGGCTTCATAGGTCAGAAGCATTGCTAATTCTTTCACCAATTCCCGAAATTTTTGCGGTTCGGTGGCGATATCCCGTAATATGGACAGCTTGTGGGCAATCAGTGGATGGTTGGATGGAAATACATTCGACATGGATTCCTCCTCTAGATAATTAGGTATATTATAGCTGTTTTTTTCTGACATGCTTGTGAGTTACGGGTATAATCAAAATTATGACTGAAGCGATCAATAGAATGGTATCCCCAGAGATCAAACCGGATGATCCGCATGATGGTGCAATTAGACCTAAAACCCTGGATGAAGTGATTGGACAGGACCAGGTCAGAAATAATTTGAGGATCTTAATCGGTGCTGCAAAAAAACGCGGTGAGGCGATGGATCATGTCCTCTTTTATGGACCTCCCGGGTTGGGGAAGACCACCCTTGCACATGTCCTGGCAAATGAGATGGGTGTAAATATTAAGATTACCTCAGGACCAGTCATTGAAAGGGCTGGCGACCTGGCTGCCATTTTATCGAACTTGAGGGCAGGCGATATTCTCTTTATCGATGAGATCCACAGGCTAGGACGGGCAGTGGAGGAAATTCTCTATCCAGCCATGGAAGATTTTGCTTTGGATATCATCATCGGTAAAGGACCAGCCGCTCGATCTATACGATTGAAGTTACCAAGATTTACTGTGATCGGAGCCACCACCAGACTGGCATTAGTGACTGCTCCGCTGCGAGCAAGATTTGGAGTACTCTACCGGTTGGATTTCTACGACCTGGATGCTGTAAAAAAGATCGTAATTCGAGGTACAAGAGTTTTAAATATCCAGGCAGATGATTCCGGTGTGGCTGAGATCGCAACCCGTGCACGGGGAACACCGCGAGTAGCCTTGCGATTGTTACGGCGGGTCCGTGATTATGCTCAAGTAAGGGGTGATGGGCAAATCACTGGTGATCTCACCCGATCAGCCTTGGATCTGCTGAATGTAGATCGATCTGGCCTGGATGATGTGGACCGCAAAGTCTTGAGTACGATCATTGAAAAATATAATGGCGGCCCTGTCGGTTTAAATACCATTGCCGCTTCCATCAGTGAAGAACCGGATACGATCATGGATGTCGTTGAACCTTATCTTCTGCAGCTTGGTTTCCTGGATCGAACTCCCCAGGGTCGAATAGCCACGATGCGAGCCTACCAGCATTTGGGATTACCGTATACAGAAAAGACCCAGCCAACACTTTTTGAAGAATAAAACCCTGTGTTAACTTCCGATTTCGATTACAACTTACCACCTGAGCGAATTGCACAGACACCCGTTGAGCCACGGCATTCATCCCGCCTGCTGGTCATGGACCGACATTCTGGAGCCTTGGAGCATAAGATATTTTGGGATTTGCCGGATTTTCTCCATGAAAATGACCTTTTGGTCATGAATGATACACGGGTAATTCCTGCCAGGATCTTTGCTAATAAGGTACCTGATGGCGGCAAGGTCGAACTTCTCCTCTTGAAAAAGCAATCAGAGCTTGTTTGGGAAGCTCTTGTTGGTGGCAAGGGTCTGGTGAAAGGGAAGGAAGTATTAGCCAAGGATGGACTTAGGGCTTCCATTTCAGAAGTATTGGATGGTTCAAAACGCCTGATAGAGTTCAGCGAACCGGTTGAATCGCACTTGAAGCAAATTGGAAATGTTCCACTTCCTCCATATATCCACGAAACCCTTGCAGACCCTGAAAGGTATCAAACCATATATTCCAGACAGCCGGGTTCAGCAGCAGCACCTACTGCTGGTCTGCATTTTTCCCCTGAACTGTTGGCAAGAATAAAAGATTTGGGAGTCCGGTTGGCATACGTAGATCTGCATGTCGGTTTGGATACTTTTGCACCTGTAACTGAAGAGAAGGCGGATGAACACCGTATCCACACGGAGTGGTGTGAGCTGTCTCAGGCAACAGCTGACTTGATCAACATTACCCGAATCAAATGGCGGCAGGGTGATCGCTGTCGGTACTACCTCAGTTCGCACACTGGAATCAGCAGCAGCCACTTTTATTAATGGAAGAATAGCTCCATTCCAGGGACCAACCAGCTTATTTATCCTTCCCGGTTACCAATTTCGAGTAGTCGACGCGATGATCACCAACTTTCACCTGCCAAAATCCACTTTACTGATGTTGGTGAGTGCCTTTGCAGGCAGGGAGCACATAATATCAGCATATCGAACAGCCATAGAATTGGAATATCGCTTCTTTTCTTTCGGGGATGCAATGTTCATTAAGTAGAGGATGTGTTTATGGATGACAGCTTGGCAAATCTTGAGGATGAAATTAATACGCTGTCGAAAGTGTCCACGCCTGACCAAATGGCGGGAAGAAGTAGCCCGGGTGAAGAGAAAAGCCTATTTGGATTGGGAATACTGGGGAAAACCAGTTCCGGGATTTGGTGACCATCAAGCGAGAGTCCTGGTGGTTGGATTAGCTCCCGGAGCTCATGGCTCAAATCGAACCGGGCGAATGTTTACCGGAGATGCATCAGGAGATATCCTCTTTCGGAATTTATATACACATGGTTTTTCTACTAAACCAAATTCAATAAGCAAAGATGACGGACTTGAGCTAAGGGATATTTTTATCAGTGCGGTTTGCCGATGTGTGCCTCCCGGAAATAAACCGGATCCAGTCGAAATTTTTACCTGTCTCCCGTATCTTTCCAAAGAAATCGATCTTCTCACCAATATCCAGGGGGTAGTAGCCTTGGGGAGGATCGCCTACGATGGAATCGTTAAAATCCTCAATGGAAGAGGATCAATTTTCCCGCGTAACACTTTTGGGCATGGAAAATTAATCCAACCAGATGGCGAGGATATTTGGGTCCTGCAATCCTATCATCCCAGTCGGCAAAACACGCAAACTGGTAGATTAACAGAAAGCATGTTCTCAGATATTTGGGCACAAACGAGACGATTGATCCAGTAAAAGATTATATATAACTTATACAAAGATAACATAAACATTTCCCGGGATTTATAATGAAGTCATGAAGAAGTCAATTATTAAAAAAATATTCTTAACTTTATTTGTAATTATTATTGTTGTTCTTGCAGGATTTATAATCTGGGGTTCAACTCCGCAAGCACCTATGCCGGATGTTGAGCCATATTTAATAAGCAGCAACTCAATTACCGTTACCACAAAACCCTGGCTTACTTTTACTCCTCACTAACGGGATTGCATCAACAGGTTTTATTTTCTACCCTGGCGGGCATGTCAATTACAAAGCATATGCACCGGTTGCATATCAACTGGCTGAAAAAGGTATCCTGGTGACGATTGTACCCATGCCTCTCAGCCTGGCGGTGATGAACCCGGGAGCAGCAAAGGGTGTCATCGCTGCTCACCCCGAGATTAAGCGCTGGGTTATTGGTGGTCACTCTCTGGGTGGAGTGATGGCAGCAAATTATGCCTACTCGCACCCGGGAGATGTGTCAGGGCTGGTACTTTGGGCAGCGTATCCTGCACAAAATAACAGTTTGAACAACTCAACATTACC
The DNA here is from genome assembly GCA_963757065.1 of uncultured Chloroflexia bacterium. GTDB lineage: Bacteria > Chloroflexota > Anaerolineae > Anaerolineales > Anaerolineaceae > PNON01. The sequence goes on from CAVWQC010000007.1 coordinate 1,025,754, forward strand.
TGTTATAAGTATTTATGGATCCCGGGATGGCATGGTGGATGAATTGGAAGCAAGCAGTACATTATTACCAGCAAAGACTGAATATATTGTAATTGAGGGGGGAAATCACGCCCAAATGGGATGGTACGGTGAGCAGGCAGGTGATAACGAAGCCACAATAAGCCGGAGTGAACAACAGTCAATATTGATCAATTCGACGTGGAATTTTATCAGGGGATTGGAGTAAGCTATGACCTTGCTTGGAAAGCTCATAGTCATTGGGGTTTGTAATAATATTCATAATAATTATCATTCCATTGTTTATCAAACCTACCTCTGCCGGAAAAATCAAGGATCCACGCAGCTTAGGTGATGTGGATAGTCAATTCATCGACCTTAATGGTGTTACTTTGCATTATAAAAATGTTGGGGAGGTTGCACCAACAATGATACTGTTACATGGTTTTGGTTCCAGTGTATTCACCTGGAACAAAGTGCTTTACCCTCTTTCCACTACATTCTACAGTAATTGCTTACGATTGGATCGGTTTCGGGCTGACCACACGTCCAATGCCGGGAACCTGGTTAGGAGAAAATCCATATAGCACAGCCGGGCAGGTGAAGGCATTAATAGGTTTAATGGATGCATTGGAAATTGAGAAGGCAATATCTAGTTGGTAATTCAGCAGGAGCATTGATCGCATCGGAAACATATTTTCAACATCCTGAGAGAGTGACCGCATTGATCCTGGTTGATCCTGCATTAAAAGGGCAATCATACTCACCAGCTATTCGGTGGCTATTGAGCACTCCGCAAATGGATAGGATCGGACCTTTGATTTCCCGCCAAATCCTTAGCCGGGGAGATGATTTCATCCGCACAGCCTGGCATGATCCCTCATCCATAAATACGGATATAATGAATGGATACCATAAACCTTTACAGATGTACGGCTGGGAAATGGGACTATGGGAATTTACTAAAGCTGAAAAGGTAAATGTCCTGGCAAAAGCAGGTCAGTTTAAAGTACCGGTATTGATCATCACCGGAAGTGATGATCGGATAATACCAACGAAAAATTCAATCGAGTTATATCGATGGATTCCCGGAGCAGAGTTGAATGTCATAGATGGGGCGGGACATGTTCCACAGGAAGAAAAACCTGAAGAATTCATTAATGCTGTTACAGCATTTGTTCGCAAGATTACACGGTAAACTTTGGAGATGATCATGGAAAAAGAAATTATTGTTGGCTCAACTGCACATGATTTTGAGCTGACGGATGTTTTAGGAAATCAGGTAAAACTATCACAATTCCAGGGACAGAAGAATGTTGTCCTGGTATTTAATCGTGGTTTTGCCTGACCTTTTTGCCGCCGGCATATGGCGCAGTTGCGCCAGGATTACCAAAAATTTGTGGCTCGGGAAGCGGAAATAATTGCTGTCGGTCCCGATGGGCACAGGGCATTTCAACGGTTCTGGGAAGCAGAAAAAATGCCATTCATTGGCCTGTCAGATGTTGGTAACCGGACAGCAAAACTGTATTTTCAGGAGTTCAACTTATTTAAATACGGTTGGGTACCAGCGTTATTTGTTGTGGATAAAAGTGGTGTGATCCGATTTGTTCATTACGGCAATTCAATGGCCGATATCCCTGAGAATGAAAAAGTCTTTGAATTATTGGATGAAATCAATTCATAAGTTGCCACTATATTTATACATTAATTAAAAAAGTCTGGAAAATTTCCAGACTTTTTGTTCGTATCGGTAATGATTTACCTTCTTAGAGCGTTCCAGCCGGCGTAAGCTGCGGTCTCTCCTAATTCGGATTCGATGCGGAGAAGCTGGTTGTATTTTGCAACCCGGTCAGAGCGGGCAGGTGCACCGGTCTTGATCTGTCCCATATTCAGGGCGACAGCCAGGTCAGCTATTGTGGAGTCTTCTGTCTCTCCGGAACGATGAGAGGTAACTGCACGCCATCCAGCACGATGACAGGTTTCCACTGCCTCAATGGTTTCGGTCAGGGTACCGATCTGGTTTAATTTGACCAGTAACGCATTGCAGGCTTTTTCTTTAATGCCGCGGCGGACACGTTCCGGGTTGGTAACCAGAAGGTCGTCTCCAACGATCTGGACTTTATCGCCAATTTCTTTGGTCAGTAATTTCCAACTCTCCCAGTCATCTTGAGCCAGGCCGTCTTCAATGGACACGATCGGATACTGACGCACCCAGTTCATCCAGAATTCAACCATCTGCTCGCCAGTAAGCAGCTTGCCTTCTTTTCGAAGATTGTATTTCTTGGTTTCTTCATCGTAGAGTTCAGATGCGGCCGGATCAAGTGCAATACAAACCTGTTCACCGGCTTTGTAGCCGGCCTTTTCAATTGCTTCCAAGATGACTTCTACCGCCTCATTATTGGCTTTGAGGGCAGGCGCATACCCACCTTCATCCCCAACAAGTGTCGCATACCCGCGTGCCTTTAGAACGGATTTCAATGCGTGGTAAATTTCGGCACCCCAACGTAGTCCTTCGGCAAAATTCGGTGCACCTAACGGCATGACCATAAATTCCTGTGCATCAGTGGACTGCCAGGCGGTATGTGCGCCGCCATTGAGAATATTCATCATCGGAACTGGCAGAATGTGGGCATATACTCCACCAATATATCGGTATAGAGGGAGTCCAAGGGCGGCAGCAGCTGCTTTGGCAACAGCCAGGCTGGTGCCCAACATGGCATTGGCGCCTAACTTGGATTTATTCTTGGTCCCATCCAGATCGATCATCGCCATATCAATGGCTTTCTGTTCGACTGCATCCCAGCCGATTAATTCATCGGCAATGACCGTATTAACATTTTCCACTGCTTTAAGAGTACCCTTACCGTTGTAGCGTCCCTTGTCACCGTCCCGCATCTCCAGGGCTTCGTGAATTCCAGTGGAAGCTCCGGAGGGAACCCCGGCTCTTCCCCAGCTTCCATCTTCAAGGATCACTTCCACTTCAACAGTGGGGTTGCCGCGGGAATCGAGGATTTCCTGGGCGATGATAGATTCAATTGTTGTGCTCATAAATTCACCTTTTCTTTATGGATTTCTCTGCCAAATCTGGCAATGAGTGCTGATAGATATCAAATAAGTATACCTTATTTCTGATTCTAGTCTGTTATAAGATGTTCTTCGGAGAGGTTTTTATATAATTTTCCGCTCGTTTCAATACCCTTTCGGTCACATACAGCATGGATAAAACTTACAAATAGAGGATGCGGGCGGTTTGGACGCGATAAGAATTCCGGATGGAATTGGGTGCCTACCATAAATGGATGATCACTAAGTTCAGCGATCTCAACCAGTTTCCCATCAGGGCTTAATCCTGCATACCTCATTCCTTTTTCTTGAAGTACCTGACGGTAGGCATTATTGAACTCAAACCTGTGGCGGTGACGCTCGCTGATCAAGTCAGTTTTATAGGATTCAGCTGCAATTGTATTTGGCTGCAAAACGCAAGGATATAAACCAAGGCGCATGGTCCCGCCCATATCTGTTATATCCCGCTGTTCGCTCATCAAATCAATGACAGGATGCAGTGTGGAATGATCAAATTCAGTTGAATTGACACCTTCATCCTGAAATGCATACCGGGCAAATTCGACAACCATCAACTGCATACCCAGGCATAATCCAAGGTAGGGTATCTTGTTTTCCCGGGCATAACGAATGGATTGGATCTTTCCTTCAATGCCGCGGCTTCCAAACCCACCAGGTACAATAATTCCATCTGAGTTTTGGATTACATCCCAACCCTTCCCTTTTTCAAGGTCTGCAGAATGCACCCATTGAATTTCGACTTCTACCCCCAGATGGATACCTGCGTGTTTCAATGCTTCAGCCACAGTCATGTATGCATCGTGTAGTTCAACATACTTCCCGATGAGGGCTACTTTGACCACCGGTTTTGTTTCTCTCACCCGGTCAACGAGATTCTGCCATTCGTTCCAGTCCGGCATTTTTGGTGATTTCAACTTGAAGCGTTCGATGAGGAAATCGGCCACGCCTGCTTTTTCAAGGATGAGAGGAACTTCATAGAGAATCGCTGCTGTCTCCATTGGGATCACAGCTCTTTTTTCTACATCACAGAATAATGCGATTTTGTCTATCAGATCCTCTTCGATGGGAAAATCAGACCGGGCAACGATCATGTCTGGAGAGATACCAATCGATCTGAGCTCACGAACCGAATGTTGAGTGGGTTTGGTTTTTAATTCACCATTTGCACCAATATATGGCAGCCAGGTTACATGAACAAAAAGTGTATTTTCGCGACCCAGATCACTTCTAAGCTGACGTATGGCTTCAAGGAAGGGCTGGCTTTCAATGTCTCCCACTGTCCCGCCGACTTCAACCAACACGATTTCAGCATTAGTACTTTTAGCAACTGCTACGATGCGTTTTTTGATCTCATTGGTTATGTGGGGGATCACTTGAATTGTGCCACCCAGGTAATCTCCACGCCTCTCTTTGGCAATGACTTCTGCATACACTTGCCCAGTGGTCACATTGCATGCCCGATTCAATCGGATGTCTATAAATCGTTCATAATGGCCGAGGTCGAGGTCGCACTCGGCGCCATCATCAAGGACATATACCTCACCATGCTGATATGGGCTCATCGTTCCGGGATCGACATTTATGTACGGGTCGAGTTTTTGGATGGCGACGCTGAATCCGCGTTCTTTTAAAATTCTTCCTGTTGACGCAGCAGTGACACCTTTTCCCACTGAACTCACCACGCCGCCTGTAAAGAAAATATATTTGGTACCAGCCATTCAAACCTCCAAAATATTGCAAAGAAAAAAGGGGAGGGCGTTCCATCTAGTCCTTCCCTTTTTTATATCATTCATTTCGGGCAGATTATCAAAAATTCCATCTAACTTCCACCTCTTAAAAAATATCAAAAAATTAGATATTTTTAGTTTACCATATTCGAATAAGTATGCAAAAGAAAACAGCGCCTATAAAAAGACGCTGTCAAGAAGTAATATTAATTATTTTACTTTACTTTGTGTTCGAGGGTTCTTGCGAGAATATCATCCTGTTCCCTGGAGGTCGTTTTACCTTTACGTGCTTTATCGCTACGTGGTTTTGCAGGTTCCGCTTTCTCCATGGCAGCACGAAGAACAATTTCCATATAGGTCGGATTTGGCTCAGTATTTTCTGCTTCAAAAGCCGCCAGATCAGCTTCATAAGAATCTTCTCTGCGGGATTTCCCTGGTCTGGAAGGTTTCTTTGCAGGTCTACGTGTATCCTTTTTCTTTTCAGAAAATTCCTCGAGTTGTACCGGAGCTTCTTCTTTTACTGGAGGTTCAGTCAGCGCTTTAAGGCTAAGCTTGATCTGTTTCTTCTTTTTATTTACATCCAGGATCATAGCTTCCACTTCATCGCCTTCTTTTACTACATCGGCAGTGGTTTTTACATAACCATGAGCAAGTTCACTGATGTGGATCAATCCGGGTCGTTCTGCGCCAATCTCAACAAAGACGCCAAATTTTTCAAGGCGAACGACTTTGCCTTTTACAACCATATCAGCTTTGAGATCTTTCCAATCCAGGTCAAGTGGCTTCTGCATGGTTAATTCCACACGGCCGTCTCGAACTTTCTTCACCCATACTTCTACTTCATGTCCAACTTTGAGAATATCTCCAACCATTTTTATTGGTTGATCCGGCTGTTCTGCAACGACTTGTGACACATGAAGGTATGCCGGAGTCCCTGTGCCGATATCTACCAGTGCACCAGCCAGAGAGGTTTTAACCACTTTCCCGGAAAAGTGGGTCTTAAGTTTTATTTCACTTGATTGATTAACGCTGGTTTCCATAGCGTTTCACTCCCATTATTAACAGTATTTAAGCGAAGGTGGATTATACTCGAAGGCTTCAATACTGTCAAATACAGATATTCTATGCGGAATTATTCGGACCGGTAAACTACAATTATGGAATTGCCTGATCATTTTTTACAGCCACTCTGGTTCGGGGTAATATGCGGAATGCAGCTAACCCAAAGAATAGTGGAATCCAAAATGTGATGCCCCGGTAAGCCAGTACGATCACGGCTGCATCCTCAAAACGCACCCGCAGCGAGGTTAGGGTCAGGGTTAAAACTCCCTCAACTATGCCTATTCCGGATGGTGTCGGTGAAACGATTAGAAAAAGATATCCTATACTGAAACCAGCGATGATGGTTCCAGCCGAAAATGGAACTTTAAATGCCAGAAAAACCATCATTAATATCGTTACAAGCAACGCTTTATTACTCAAAGCAAGTAATAATGGCCGAATCCAATTTCGAGGCCTTGATCGTAAGGCGTGGATTCCTTCAGCTGCTTCTTGTGCAAATGAAAGGGCTCTCTCTTCGGATAGATATTGTCGATGAATAAAGGGATTCATAATCCTATTGATTTTCCTTGCAAGCCAGGCAAGGAACTTACCCAACAGGGTGGCAGATTTTGCACCCAGATAAAGAATTCCCGTTAAAAATAGAGCGATTAAAACAATGATCACGGAAGCTGATATTTCCGGCCAATCCAATTTATTCCTTCTGGCTAGCACAGCCAGTCCCAGGATCAGAACGAACAGGAAACCAATGTAATCGAATAGGACATATAATGCACCCGCAACAGTAACCTTTGCAGTGGAATGTTTTCGATAAGGAGCATCACCCACGAAAACTGCGATTCCACTCATTCCAACAGAAGGTGCAACAACGTTGACAAAATATGCCCCCAGGGAAAGCAACATCAAACGGCTTATCTTTTCTTCCATCCCCAGGCTCTGGTATATAAAACGATATGAAGCTGCAACATTGACATACCAGATAACCTCAATCAGTATGCCCGCAAGGATGAACCAAATAACTCCCCGTTGAAGGGTCTCGGCTACCTTTTGTATTTCCGTAAATCGGGAGAAAAGAAATATTATGCCGAATAATAAAGCTAAGGCAAGGATGAATTTTCGCATATAGGTAAATTATAATGGATAATAATATCCAGATAAAAAACAATCTCCCAAACGGAGATTGTTTTTTTTATCTATTCTCATACTATTGAGATAAGAGCTCTATGGCTTTCTGAAGTTGAGGATCTTTCCCATTCTTGATATCCTCTTCAGTCAATTCCACGATGTAATCCGGGGTTAATCCAACTTCATTGATCTGTCGTTTTAATGGCGTGAGCCAAGCAGCAACTGTTACCCGAATCGCACCCTGATCATCCACCAGTGTTCTCCAGGTTTGTTCTGAGCCTTTTCCATAGGATTGAACACCTACAATTTTTGCTCTTCCATAATCCTGGATAGCTCCTGCAACTATTTCTGAAGCAGAGGCGGTTCCTTCATTCACCAGCACAACCAAAGGAATATCTCTGGCTAATCCACTGTTATTTGCATATTCAGTTTTTAAAGTCCCATCACCATATTGTTCATACATCACAACATCTTCTTTAATGAATTGTGATGCAACATCGACGGCACTATCTACCAGACCGCCTCCATTGTATCTCAAATCGAGGATCAAGCCTTTTGGATTATTGGCAAGTAACTCCTCAATGGATGTTTCCAACTCTTGTCTCGTTTTTTCTCCGAAGGTGGAAATCTGGATATATGCAATATTATTATCAACCATTTTACCGACAACACTTGGAACAATAATTTTTTCACGTGTTACTGAAACATCAAAAGGTTCGATGGTGTCTTTTCTAAGAATGGATAAAGTGACTTTAGAACCAGCTGGCCCCAGGACTTTTTTTAATACAACATTTCCATCGATACCGGTCATATCTTCCCCATCAATTGCAATGACCTGATCTTCCGGCTTTAATCCCGCTTTTTCTGCCGGAGAATCCGGCATGGGGCTGATAATTGTGAGATATTCGGTAGTAACATCCACCCAGGCGCCTATCCCGTCGTATTCTCCGGTTAGTTGAATATTAGCCTGGCGCAACATATCAGGATCGATATAGGATGTATGCTTATCACCAAGAGAATCCAGCATGCCCTGGATCGCACCTCGCATTAATAACGTATCATCGACAGGTTGCTTAACAAATTCAGTATGGACAACATCCCATGTTTCCCAGAAAGGATTAAATAATTCCCGAAGATCTGTTGGGGTACCGGAATTATTTTCCAGTTGTACTTGAGTTGGTGTAATCACATTGTTGAGAATGGGAATATTTGTACCAACTGACGACGCTTTCTGATAAACATTACCAACCAGAAATCCTCCTGAAAATGCTCCTGCAATTACAATTAATAATGTTGTCGTAACTAAAATTACTCTTAACGCTTTGTTTGACATAACCACTCCTGATTTTCAGTGAACAAAAAAGTAATTACTTTGCTTCTTTCTCTTTTAACTCATCCGGGGAAATGTCCTCAACCAATTTTGATAATTCTGCAAGTGCATCATCCTCAGGCTGCCAGGGAGATTTTGCTCTATCAAAAATAGATTTGGATATATCCATGGGCTTGTTTATAGATCTATTCTTCAACGCAGAGATTAAACTGATATTAATCGCAATAATAAAAATAATAACAATTCCAATGATCAGCCATCCAATCCAATTTTGTTGAATGTTCATAAGATTCTACCCTTCAAAAAACGAAGGTAAAACATTACGAATATCATGAATGCAGGAAATATGCGTAATATGCCCAAAATTGGATTGTCTTGGAGATACATGAATGGCAGACATGCCAATATCCAGGGCAGCCTGGACATTCTTTATGGAATCATCTAGCAAGATGTAATTTGCGGGATCAGGATCATTCACAAGCTTCATAGCAACTTCAAATGCCTGGGGATAAGGTTTGCAATAAGGGTCCATATCCACAACATCAACTATTTGAGAAAAAAATTGTTCCACACCCAGGGCATGTAGAACACGCTTCGAATGAGCTTTATTCGCATTTGTGAAGATTATTTTATCCCCAGGTAAAGAGGCAAGTATTTCGGTAAGTTGAAGGTCAGGCTGGATAAAATCAGAAATCTGTACATCATGGACAAAATCGAGATACTCGTTAGCGTCAACAGCATAATCCACCTGCAATCCACGCAAACTCGTACCATAAGTATGGAAATATCGTTCTCGAAGCTCTTCCACCTCATCCATGGGAATTCCAAGGCGGGTGTGAATATAAGTATTCATCCTGGACCCAAGGACAGGCCATAAGCCTGTATCGGGAGGATATAGTGTTTCATCCAGATCAAATAGAAAATGTTTTAGTACCATCCAGTAATTTTACCTCGATTATCGATCGGGATGGAGAATTGTATCGATTCCATGACAATTCATCTGGTTTATCGGCAGTTAAGTGGTAGGGTGAATGGTTCGTGTATAATTTATTCTATGCCTATAAAACTTCTGACCGATGAGGTTGCCTCTCAAATTGCTGCTGGAGAAGTGATCGAACGTCCCGCTTCAGTGTTGAAGGAATTGATTGAGAATGCCATTGATGCTGGTGCTACTTCAATTGCCATACAAATTCATGGTTCCGGTCAAGAGTTGATCGAAGTAACAGACGACGGAGCAGGTATTCCCACTGAAGAAATGGAGCTTGCTGTTACCCGCCATGCAACCAGCAAATTAACCAGTGCAGAAGATCTCTTCCATATACAAACCCTGGGTTTTAGGGGAGAGGCATTAGCTTCGATTGGATCCATCTCGCATTTATCAATATCCTCACGTTCAGATCGATCGGCCGTCGGAGCACGAATAATTGTAGAGGGTGGACGGATTATAAGCTCTACTCCGGTAGTTCAAACTCATGGAACTACCATCCGTGTTGAAAACCTATTTTTTAATGTACCTGCGAGGTTGAAATTCTTAAAAAAGGATTTCACAGAGAAACAGGTTAATTTTGGACTTCTTACCAGGTATTCCCTGGCATATCCAGAAATAAAAATTAAAGTTATTCTGGACGATAAACCTGTAATTCAAACCAGTGGTTCAGGGGATAGACGGGAAGTGATAGGTAACCTATTCGAACCTGAATTAGCCAGGCAAATGATCATTGCTGAAGGACTGGATCATGGCATTAAGCTGGAAGGCTTCATCAGTCCGATCAGTATTACACGATCCAATAGAAAGGAAATTACTTTTTTTGTAAATGGTCGATGGGTTCAAGATACAACTCTTACAGCTGCAGTATTGCAGGCGTACCATACTTACCTTATGGTTGGCAGATACCCAATGGCTGTATTATTTCTCACACTCCCACCGGAAGATATCGATGTGAATGTTCATCCAGCAAAGGCAGAAGTAAAGTTTCGATCACCGGAGCAAGTATTCTCCATTTTACAACGCAGCATCAGAAAAGCATTACTCTCCAGCTCGCCTGTACCGGAAATACAATCAGCGAATAACTTTTGGCAATCAAATGTACCAGCCCAAAAATTTCAGGATCCAGCCTGGGAAATGGCTGGAGATATAAACCAGGCGAGCCAAAATCAGGATGGTAATCAAAGCATTCAAAATTCAACACAAATAAATTCTCAACCCCAGGGATTTGGTGGAATTCCACTGCTGCGCCTGGTTGGCCAGGTAGGGGCAGCATACCTTGTTGCAGAAGCTCCCGATGGGCTATACCTGATCGATCAACACGCTGCCCATGAACGGGTGCTTTATGAACAATATATCCGGCAGAAAGACAAACGGTTGGTTTCTCAACAGCTTATGGAACCAGTAACTGTTCAATTAACAGTAACTCAGGCGGATATGTTATTAAAACAGATACCCGTTTTAGGTCACCTGGGTTTTGATGTGGAAGAGTTTGGAACTAACTCTTTTCTTATCAGGGCAATCCCCGCAATTTTTTCCGGTTTACAGCCGGCAACGGCTCTTAAAGTTCTTGTTGAAGATTTTGAGGAGGATGAGACCCCCTTACAACAGGAAGTGGAAGCGAAAATCATTGCCCGGGTTTGTAAACGGGCGGCAATAAAAGCAGGTCAGATATTATCTGGTGAGGAGCAAAGGCAGTTACTGGCGGATCTTGAATCTTGCTTTTCCCCGCGAACATGCCCACATGGAAGGCCAACGATGATCCATCTTTCGGTGGATTTACTTGAAAGGCAATTTGGAAGAAAAGGTGCTCGTTAATGAGCTTTGTAAGGCAGCCAGATTTCGAATTCTGTACCAAAATTTGGTTCACTTTTAACCGAAATTCGGCCATTATGATTTTCGATGATCTTTTTACAGATCGATAGACCCAGACCTGTCCCCTGGATCTGGTCTTCAGTACGGTGGGACCGATAAAATCTTTCAAATAAGTGCTTCACAGTTTCGGGTGACATTCCCAAGCCATTATCCTTTACAGTGATTTGGTGTTCATTCTCGTACATATCGGCAGATATGATTATTTGCCCGCCTTTTTGGTTATATTTTATTGCATTGCTGACCAGATTAATAAATACCTGTTTTAGTTTATCCCGGTCCCCATAAATATCCGGGTATTCAGGTGGAACTGTAGTGATCAAATTTATTCTATAATCTTCTGTCTGGGTTATAAAGATTTCACACACTTCATCAACTAGAACCTGCAAATTGATCCACGAAGGTTTAAACGATGCCCGTCCAGATTCTAATCTTGCCAGATCAAGGAAGGTGGTTGCCATATCACTTAATCTTTGGGCTTCGGTGTAAATTGTTTTGGAATAAGATAATCTTTGGTCTTTCGTTACTTCAGATTGTTGTAATAGGAATGCTGCTGTACTTATCGATGATAGCGGAGTGCGTATTTCGTGTACTAATTCAGATATTTGGTCTGATTGTTGAAATAGACGAGTATTCTCAATCGCCAGCGCAGCTTGAGTACCCAAAATTGTCAATATTTCAATTTCGTATTCGCCAAACCCACCGTTTCTGTGATTGATCACCTCCAATATTCCAATAACTTTCTCCTGGACAATTAGCGGGATACCTACAAGTGAACGGGTAACGATCTGTGTTTTCTTTTCAATCCCCTCAAAAAACCTTGGATCATTGTGAACATCATTGATCAATACGGTTTTTCCTTGCTTGACCACCCATCCGGCGATACTTCCATCCAGTGGAACAACCAGACCATGCATAACAGGTTCATCCAGACCGGTTGCCGACTGAAAGTATAGCTCTTTTACCCGTTCATTATATAAAAGGATGGAGGAGGCTTCAGAGTCGCTTAATTCACATGCTGTAGCTGTGATCTTATTGAGCATCGTTGGAAGGTCATGATTGGAGACCAGGTCTTTGGAAATATTTAATAATTGTTGGTAGTGTTCCAATCTGTGTCGGTCAGGTAGTGTTTTCATTGAAGATACTCACAAAGCTTTGGGACAGAATTGGCAATATCGTCGCGAATAACGATTTGAGCAAATTTATCCAGAGGAGTTTTAGAATTATTAAAAATGATCAGCTTTGCTCCATTTTGTACTGCCCGTAATGGATAAGAAGCTGCTGGCATAACCTCAAGTGATGATCCCACAACAATAATTAAATCACATTTTACTATTATTATATCTGCCAGTTCACAAGATTCTTTAGGCAGCATTTCATCGAAAAGGACAATATCTGGCCTTATTATATTTCGGCATAATTCGCAATGTGGGATAGTACCCGTTGAGATGAATTCCGGGAGGTAATCATCTCCACTATATTTATGATTACATGTGGTGCAAGTTCCGGTTCGAATAGAGCCATGCAATTCAATGACATTTTCTGAACCTGCTTTTGAGTGTAAGTTATCAATATTTTGGGTTATTATATTGTGAACCCTGCCTAGTTTCTCCAAATTATGTATAGCAAAGTGAGCTGCATTCGGTTTCGCATTATAAGCAGTTGCTGCAAAGTTGCGAAACCAGGCATAGAAACGTGTTGGGTGATGCTGAAAAGCGGACAGCGATACTACCTCTATTGGATTTTCCTGTTTCCAAAATCCAGTATTCCCCCGAAAATCAGGAATGCCGGAAGGAGTGGAAATTCCGGCACCCGTAAAGAAAATTGCCAATTTTGATTGATCGATTAATTTGGCAGATTCGGATATGGCTGTATCTTGATCCGCTCCGCGGATCATTTTTGTGGACCGCGTTGGGCAATGGTCGACGCTATTTTTACATATTGTTGAGCGACGATCCCATCCGGTTGTGCAAGGATCATTGGAGTGCTGCGAGTGCATGCTTGATAAGCCAATTCAGGAGCTGGTGTAATAATGGAGGTAATTGGTATTCCCAGTGCTTCCTGTACCTGAGTCCAGGATAGTTGGATATCTGAACGAATCCGGTTGATCAGGACAAGAGTTAATACCTTGGACTTGGTGAAACCTTTATCAGCCAACCATTCTAGCATTAGCCTCGTTCGAGATACGGTATTTGGCATTGGTTCGACTGCAAGTATTATTTCGTTGCAAAGGCCAAGAATGGTATCAATACCCGGAATAATATTCGACCCAATATCAAGAATTATATAATGTCCGAGTTGAGAAAGGTATTTGACGATGGCAGCTAATCGGTCGGTGGCATTTATCAACTCAATGGATTGTGGGTCACAGGAAGCCATTAAAAGTTTAACGCCACTTGAATGAATGACTAGTTCATTCTCCACCATATTGGAAGTGAGTTCATTGGCAGGGTGTTTTAACAGCCGGCTTAGTTCATTAACATTGGTGTAACCAAGGTCAATTCCCAGGGTTCCCTGAGATGGTCGCAACTCTGCAACAATCACATCGCCTTTTGTTTTTTGTCGTAAGGCTACTCCTACATTCATGGCAAGTGTAGTCGAGCCGATGCCGCCCTTTGCGGACATTACTGCGATCACCAATCCTTTTGGTTGTAATGTTCCAGTAGGCCGTTTGATGTTTCGCGCGAGCAGAGCCTTCACATGAGCGGTTAACTCAGCCGGATGAGTTGGTTTTGTAAGATAATCATCCACCCCTGCATCGAATCCTTCTACTTTATCATCCACCATGCCTTTGGCTGTGAACATGATAATTGGAATTTTTTGGATGGCAATATCACTTCTGATCTGCTTTGTGACCTCGTAGCCATCCATATCGGGCATCATGATATCCAGCAGAATTAAATCTGGTTGTTCCATTTTTGCACTGGCGATCGCCTGGGCGCCATTATTTGCCGCCACAATTTTATAGCCCTGGCGCTGCAACATGAGGCCGACCAAACGCAGTGTCTCTACATCATCATCAACAATCAGGATTTTCTCTGGCATGGGACCCTCTCAAATGGATATTTCAATGGCAACATCAATATTATTATAATGGCTAAATGCAATAATGCTATAATCCAAATTAATGGAATTACCACTCTTTTCACAAATTATGCAAGATAAATGCCAAATTGAACATGACCAAATTCTCCTTGTCGGAGTTTCGGGTGGTATGGATAGCATGTGCCTTCTGCATTTATTATTTAAAAATGGATATTCCATTGTGGCTGCCCATTTTGATCATTCACTCAGGGACAATTCTTCTGATGATGCCCGTTTTGTTCAAAATGCGTGTGATCTGTGGGGTATTCCATTTGAGCAAAAGAGAATGGATGTTAAGAAATACTGCACGGAAAATGGTCAGAATATTGAAGAAGGTGCTCGAAACTTGAGGTATGAATTTTTATTCGATTCAGCTAAAACTAAAAACGCCAGTGCAGTTTTGGTTGCACACCACGCCGATGACCAGGTGGAAACTGTACTCATGCATTTTATCCGTGGTGCAGGGTTATCCGGTTTGAAAGGTATGAAATATACTTCCTATCTTGAACAGTTTTCGAAAAACATCCCTATTATTCGACCTTTACTGGATGTTACAAGAAAACAGATTGAATTATATTGTGAGGAAAACCAGATTCCTTTTATCGAGGATAAAACCAATGCGGATGTAACATTTTTTCGCAATCGATTACGTCATGAACTAATCCCTGAGATGGAAACCTATAATCCCCGTTTTCGGGAGACTTTGATACGTACCACCCACTCACTTCAGGCCGATCATGATCTGATCAATGACCTGGTTTCAAATGAATGGGAAAAAGTGGTCATAGAAATTCAAACCAGGTTTATCAAGCTGAATCTTGAACGGTTGCGTGCTCAACCCAAAGGATTGAGATGGAATGTGATCATCAAGGCGATTAAAAATTCTCCGCCCCGATATCAGGGATTTTGACCAATCAGTACTGATTCGTTTGGACGAATTAATCACCGGGGCCATCTATGGGAAACGAATTGACCTGATAAACCACCTGGAATCATACATAGGCTCGGATGCTTTATTGATCTGCGAATCCGGTTACAAAGAACCTGTCAAATTATTTCCCCAATTTAGTCAGATACATCAATCCATGAAATTTCCCGTGGAAATGGATTTTCCTAATGGCTGGAAGTTGGAGGGGGATATCTCAATCAATAATATGAAAATGGAAAACATTCCCACGCTCCCATCAAATTATGAAGCCTGGCTGGACAGTGAATCAATTGAAGGTGATGTAATTCTCCGCAATGTTTTACCCGGTGATCGGATCCAGCCATTAGGTAACGGGGGGCATCACACAAAGGTCTCAGACATTTTCATTAATCATCGGATTCCAAAAGATGCCAGGCAGGAGTATCCGATCTTCTGTGATGCGAAGGAGATTATCTGGCTGCCCGGGATCATGATCTCAGAAAAATGTAAATTGACACCTGCCACAAAAAAAATACTACACCTGAGAGTTTACTAAAGTGTAGTATTTATAAGATCAGCAATAATATTAATTCTTCGTAGATAACTCCTTTAATTTCATTGATATTTCGCGCCATTGGATCTTGGATATACCCAATTTCTGACGGATGGAGTCTGTTTCAGTTTCAGTTTTCCAGTCATGCAAAACACTGGTCCAGCGGCACATATCGAATGACAAGTGTTTTCTTAGTCCGGCTGAATTTCCAAGCTCTTCCAGAATATATTCCAAACGCCTTTGGGACCAGTTGAAAAGCTTATCGGTCGGAGAGTATTGTGCCATGAACTCATTGCAGGCTTCAACCCATTCTGCTGATAATTTGATCTTACGCTCTTTAAGTCTGTATTGTGGATTTGAGTACCGAATAAATACGGAGGCATTCGAAGGGTCCTCCAGTTCAAGATGATGAATACTGATACCAAGGCATTCACCTTTTTTAATTCCAGTTTCGATCAATAAGCCAAAAAGGCAATAAGACCGTGAATCCGGCTTTTTCCCTTTGCGTAATTTTTCAGCTGCATGGTAAAGATCCTGAATTTCCTGAGTGGATAATACTTCAGGTAAGGGACTAATTACTGATTGCTGCAAGACTTTCTCAGCCGGATTGACAGTCAGAACTCCATATTTGCTTAACCAATTAAAAAATGATTTCAAAGAAGTGATCCGTCTGGAAAGGCTTTTAGGGCTGCACGGTATTGAACGTCCTTTTTGGAGCCACTCCAGGAAATTGTTCAAATCAGCCGTGGTGATGGATCCAAGTGTACCATCCACGGGAAGGAAGTCGCATAATAAGCGGATATCTGCCGCGAAGGCTTTGATCGTATGCAGAGACCGGTTTTGATCTGCCAGGTATAGCTTCCAGGAATTGAGGGCTGGAATGATATTCGTTGTCGGGGTAATATGCAATTCGGTTATGATTTGGTCATTCATAAAAGATCTCCTTTACGGGTTGCGCATAGTTATTGTACGATTTTATAGTTAGAATGTCAATTTGATAATGCTTCAATTAATAAACTATGAATTGCGTCCAGATTAGGTAATAACAGATAAGCACCGGATGGAGGGATCCAAACAGCAGCCTGGTCTGGTCCAAAAGTGTATTGGCGGAACATGCCAGGCTGGTTAAGGTTACTTGCAATTGGTAGTAATGTCGTAATACCTTCCAGGGTGAGATTTGTAACCACACTACTTTGGAATTCTTGAAAAAGAGCAGGTGCATTATCTACCGCATTGCGGCTCATCAGGGCATTAAATAAACCAACCATGATTTCCTGACATCTTCGTACCCGGTCATCGTCGCTGGTTGAATACCGTGATCTGGCATACCACAAGGCCATTTCACCGTCAAAATGGTTGATGCCCGCCTCTACCCCGCAACTTTTACTTGCCCTGCCTGGAATGTCACACCGATCATAGAGGGGTGCAGCCGAATTGACATCAATACCGCCAAGGATATCGATGATGTTTTTAAACCCGGCGAAATTCACCAACATATAATAATCAGGATGGATACCGAAATTGTATTCAAAAGTCTTCTGGGTTAATTCAAATCCTCCAAATTCCTGGCTGGTATTGATACGCTCATATCCGTAATCCGGTAGGAGCAGATACAGATCCCTGGGGAAGGAAACGATACTGGCTTTACCTGTGACAGGGTTAATATTTAGCAGGATCATAACGTCTGTTCGAAAACCACCACCAGGTCTTTCATCTGAACCCAGGAGCAGCACATTAATCTGGCTAGATTCTTGAGGAATGCGGATTACTCCACCCGGATAATAAGCTTCAGGAAGGGGTTCTACAGTAGGAGAAGGTATCGGTGTGGGTGTCGATTCGGGTAAAGATGTAGATGTCGGTAATATTGGAATTGTTGGTATTGATTTTTGAGAACTTTTAGTTAATAAAGCAATTGTTTCTATTTGGATCAATGAGACCGATCCAATTTTGGCCTTATTTTGTTTCACATAATGAATTGGGGACTGGCAAGCAAGCCCGATAATTAGTAAAACTACTATTATTAAAAGAAACTTCTTATTCATGATTATTCAACAGCATTATTCACAAAAAGCAAATGGACAGTTTTTAGCTCGTGAATGGCCTGGTTAATCCAAACCTGACCGTTGATGCTGGAAAGGGAAGGGGATAATTCGCTTTCCATACCTTTATCCATCTCTCCCGGAAAAATTTCCGGCTTCCGGTTAGAACCATGCAGGTAGGATGTAATTGAGCAGAGGATGGATCTACGAACCTTTGGCTGATGTTCACTTTTTAGCTGGATAATAACCTTTCCATTGACAGGTGTTTCCTGTAAAACCGTATTAATAACCTTGCGCAGGATACTTTTAATATCAACACATCTGGATTGAATATTTGGTAATATTTCGGGATTTGCGAGCTCAATTTTTATCCCTTTTTGAGTGATCAATGTGCCAAATTCGAACAACACCTCTTTGAGAACCTGATCAAAAACAATTAGTTCAAATTTTGTCATCTCAGATTGGGATGCTTCAAACCGATCTTCGAAGGTGGCTGCGGTATTGATCTTCGTCGCTGAGACAATAATCCTGGATAGAAATCTTCTCTGGAGAGGGGTCAATGATCCAGCAGACTCACTCATCAGCAGGTCTGAATATCCCAGTATTGCAGCTACAGCTGACCTGACGATATCGATTTCACCAGGTTCAACCATCCGTTCCTCCAATAACAGGTGTATCTTTTCCGCTTAATCCTGTAGTCTTATCCTTAATAAGTTCGAGGTCAGATGATAAATAAGACACTTCATCCAGCAACATGGCTGCTTCGATATCATAGAAAGGCTGGTTTTTAGCTTGCTGAAAAATTCTTCCCATTTTAGTTTTCGGGGAATAGATGTCTTTTTCAGGTGGAAGTGAGATTTCTGTTTTCGCTTTTTCAATCGAAATTTCTTGATTGATTTTGAGGAGTTTTTCAGTGGTTGATTTGGATAACTTTTCTTCAAGGGTTGCGATATAGTCCACACGTTGAAGGATATGCGCTATTGTATCGACCACGGCCGTTAGCTGAATAAGATCCTGGTTGTACCATACACGATGAGAAAACGGAGACAAAAGCATGATGCCACCGATAGGTTCTCGTTGGGTAGTAATCACCGGGCACATCAACACTGTGGACTTCACTTTACCAGAATTATTGGAAAAAAATACAGATACGTCCTCAGGGTCATTGTTCCAGTATGGTTGTGAGATCTTTAATTTTTCAGAAATTAACTGTTTCTTGTTGGAAGGGATGATCTTCCCGGGTACCGTCTCCTCTAGTGCAAGATTGAATCCTTCAAATATCGTTATATTTCCATCATCGTCTGGAATGGAGATTAAGAAGCTTATCTCAGCATATAGAATATTTGATACTGCCCGGGATATAGCGGCAGGGATCTTCTCTGCACGGTTTTCAGCTGCCAGGGATAATAATGAATGCAAAGTCTGAGGATGTATGGGTCTGAGAGGTCTAGTGGGTGGATTAATATCTAGTGGTTTCATGTTCACCTTAACTAATGATGATTTTGCACGTTTCATGCCATTGCATCTGAGATTTTCCTGTGTAATAAGAGTCTGTTGCCACTAAGCAATAAATTAAGTAGAATAAGTTATAAGGATATAAATATCCCGGTTTTCATGATGAGGACCGCAAATTAGCTGTCAGTAAATTTTTGTTTACTACATTAAAAAAAACAGTTTCAGCATGATCTAATTAATAATCACTATCCATTCTTTGACGCCCCTTCCCGGCTCTACGAAGTTATTTAAATTGGTCAATAACTATAGGTTAATTGTCGCCTTCTAATAGAGATAGATCACACGATGATTGGAAACTAAATGAGCACAAAGAATAAAACGGTAATTGCCGCAGCAATCGGAGAATGCGTCCATGTTGCCGGGATAACCAACTTTTTACGTTTGGCTGAGCTTGCTGGTTGGAATACTATCTTTCTAGGTCCGGCAGTTCCAATAGAGAAGGTTATCGATGTCGCGACGAAAGAAAAGGCGGATCTGGTTGGGGTTTCTTACCGGCTGACAACAGAAACCGGGGAACGTCTTTTAGGTGAATTTGCTGAAGCAGCTGATGAATTAAAAAATAAAGGCGTTCGTTTCGCTTTTGGGGGAATTCCTGAGATATCCCGGAAAGCCAGGGAAATGGGCTTCTTTGAACGTGTATTTGATGGAAACGATCCGATCGAGGAAGTGATCTCCTACTTAAAAGGTGAAGAGTATATTGCTGCAAATGGAACCAATTATCCCCAAACTACGTTGGAACGGATCACTTGGAAAAATCCATACCCACTACTCAGGCACCACTTCGGATTACCCAGCTTGGAAGAAACGATTAAAGGGGTGGAGAAAATCTCCAATGCACGCTGCCTGGATGTGATCTCTTTGGGAATTGACCAGGATGCCCAGGAGAATTTTTACCATCCGGAACAACAAAATCCACGCAGAAAAGGGGCAGGAGGAGTGCCTGTTCGAAAGATCGAAGACTACCAGGCCCTTTATCAAGCTAGCCGAACCGGAAATTTTCCCTTGATGCGTACATATTCCGGTACGGATGATTTCATACAATTGGCAGAAATGTACACTCAAACGATCCACAATGCCTGGTGCGCTATTCCATTATTTTGGTTCAATCAAATGGATGGCCGCGGTCCATGGGATCTTGAAGGCTCGATCATAGAACACCAAAAGGTGATGCAGTGGTATGGAAAGAATCATATTCCGGTCGAGCTGAATGAACCCCACCATTGGGGAATGCGGGATGCACCAGATGTTATTTATGTTGTATCAGCATTCCTGGCAGCATATAACGCAAGAGCATATGGAGTTGAGAATTATATTGCACAGTTCATGTTCAATAGTCCTCCCGGGCTATCAGACGCGATGGATCTGGCGAAGATGCTGACGATCCTCCAACTTATCAAACCACTCGAACGTGGTAATTTTCACATTTGGAAACAGACCCGCACAGGACTACTAAGTTTTCCACTCGGCATTAATGCAGCCCGCGGTCATCTGGCAGCCAGCATCTACCTGCAAATGGCATTACATCCACACATCGTCCATATTGTCGGACCAAGTGAAGCAGACCATGCAGCATCTGCTGATGAGGTCATAGAAGCTTGTGCCCTCGCCAGACGAGCAATTGAGAATGCTATTGGTGGCGCACCAGACATGACTGCAGATCCCAGGATACAAACCAGGGTCAAAGAATTAACAGAGGAAGCACAAATCACATTGAATGCTATAACAAACCTGGCAGGGAGTGAGGTGGAAGATCCCTTGTCCCACTCAGGAACACTTGCAAAGGCTGTGAAATTGGGTATCCTGGATGCACCTCAATTAATGAACAATCCATTTGCCAGAGGAATGATCAAGACGAGGATCATTGATGGAGCTTGCCAGGCAGTCGATGAAGATAATTTCGCCATCAGTGAGGGTCAACGAATTAAACAGGTATTATCCATGGGAGGTAAGTAAAATGCAAAAAAAGACCAGATATACTGTGATTGGAGCAGGTCATGGCGGGAAAACCATGGCTGCTCACCTGGCATTAATGGAATTTCCGACAACACTTTATAACCGTACCCCAGAACATATCTATGCTATGCAACAATTGGGTGGGATCGAACTGGATAACCCGGAAGGTAAAATTCATGGCTTCGGTAAATTACAATGTGTCACTTCCAACATGCAGGAAGCGCTGGATAAAGCTGAAATGATCATGGTGGTAGTACCTTCCTCAGCCCATGCTGATATCGCCAGGGCTTGTGCTCCGTATCTCGTAGATGGTCAGACGGTGGTTTTACATCCCGGCAGGACCTGTGGTGCGATCGAATTTGCGAAAGTTCTGCGAGATAATAATTGTAAGGCAGAGATTAACCTGGCTGAAGCCGAAACATTCATCTATGCTTCAAGATCAGATGGACCAGCCCAGGCGAGAATTTTTCGGATTAAAGAGGCAGTACCTTTAGCTGCACTGCCATCCACCAAGACCAGATTGGTGCTTGATAAAATTCACGAAGCCTATCCCCAATTCATTGATGGCGGTAATGTTCTCCAGACTGGCCTGAATAATATGGGCGCTATATTCCACCCTGCACTAACCATCTTAAATACCGGGTGGATCGAATCCACCCATGGTGATTACCAATTCTACATTGATGGGGCGTCACCATCTGTCGCTAAGGTCTTGTCTACACTGGATAGGGAACGCGTCACAGTAGCTTCGTCCTTGGGAATACGTGCCCGCACAGCTTTGGAATGGCTTAAACTGGCATATGATACCAGCGGCGAGGATCTGCATGAAGCCATCCACAACCAGCCAGGTTATTATGGGATAAAAGCGCCTCCGACACTGAATCACCGCTATATTTTTGAAGATGTGCCAATGAGCCTGGTTCCCATTGCATCGCTCGGTGGACGATATGGCGTATCTGTGCGTGGTATGGACGCCATTATCCGATTGGCATGCGTCATTCACCATACTGATTACTGGCGGCGAGGCCGAACGATCGATAAATTGGGGATCGATAATCTAAGTGTGGGTGAATTGACGCGCTATGTTACTGAAGGAATAATGGAAGAGTAAATTTTCTCAATATCTACAATAAGTAAAATTCATCTACACCAAGAATAGAAAAAAGTTCAAACTATACCTCCGCAGATTTTGGACAGGTTACTAAATCTTTTACAAAATCCGGAAGTCTGGTAAAATACAGCCACCCAGCCGAAGTGGCGGAATTGGCAGACGCGCTACGTTCAGGGCGTAGTGGGATTATCCTCGTGAGGGTTCAAATCCCTCCTTCGGCACAAGACCTCGAATTTTGAGGTCTTTTTCTTTGGTAAATATCTTGCACCACAGGTTCTACTGAGGTATATTAATTAAGATGATTGAGAGATTCACCCGGCTACTTTCGAGATCCAAGAAGATTTTTGCTGCTGCTGGATTAATTTTCCTGGCATTTCTGATACTCGATTTTAATAACCGCGTGGAAGAACTTTTCCGCCTTTCTGCAGAGAGGGACATGATGGCAACGCAGGTTTCTGAGCTGAGAGCGACGGAAGGTGTTCTTCAGACACAAATTGCATACGCCAATTCAGATGCAGCAGCTGAGAAATGGGCACGTGAAGAAGCCTTTATGGCGCGACCTGGCGATGAACCGATCATCATGCTCCCCGATCCAAAATTCACACCCCAACCGACACCAGAAGTGGTCGTTACCCCTGAGGTTGTCAGCAATTGGCAAGTCTGGGGATTGCTATTCTTCAGCCAGTAAAGATATTCCCCTTTCAATATATCCATTAATCCTGACGATTTTTAGTCAGGATTTTTTTATCCAGTAACATATAGGATTGGCTTCAATTAAATATTGACGTATAAATTTGAAGGTGTTACCATGTGAACATCGTGAGTTAAAAAATTCAGGGTGGGAGGATATTTATGGCATTTATCAGCGAAATGCTCGGTAAGACTGTAGCAGATTTCGAAGGAGAATCCATCGGTTCCCTTGAAGATCTGCTTGCCACCAATCAAACAAAATATTCCCACCCCATGATCATCGGAATTATTGTTAAAACATCCAGTGGACGGAAAATTATTTCCATTGATGATGTGGCTGTACTGATTGCTCCAGCCATCCCTTTACATAAACATCAAAAAGATCTGCATTCCATAGATCCTTCAAGTTCTGATCTTTTCCTGGTCAAAGACATTCTGGACAAGCAGATCATTGATACGAACGGGGTTCGTGTTGTTCGGGTTAATGATCTCGAGATACGCAAGGTGGGAGACCAGTATTTTGTGGTCAACGTTGATATTGGCGGAATGGGCTTGATGCGCAGGTTGGGATTTGGAAAACAAGTCCAGAAGATCAGCTCGAAATTAAATAAGGAAAATAAAACCTCCATTATCTCCTGGGATGTGATCGAGCTAATTTCCAAAAACGAGTCGATGAGATTAAAAGTTCCCAGCGATAAACTGAAAGACCTGCACCCGGCTGATATTGCTGAGATCGTCAGCGATATGAACAGGATGCAAAGCGGTGAATTCCTTGACCAGTTGGACGTTAAAGTTCTGGCAGATACTCTTGAAGAAGTCGAACCCGATTTTCAGGCAAGCCTGGTGGAAGGTATGGCGGATGAACGGGTGGCGGATGTCCTGGAAGAAATGGCTCCTGACGAAGCTGCTGATTTGCTGGCAGAACTCCCCAAAGGTCGCAGTGAAGATATCCTTGAATTGATGGAAGATGAAGATGCCCAGGATGTACGGAAGCTCCTTACCTATGCAGAGGATTCTGCTGGTGGAATAATGACTACAGAATATGTTGCTGTGCGAGAAAACTTGACCGCTGATGAGACCATTAAACTGCTGCGTGATACAGCGGGGGAAGCAGAACAGATCTTTTATGTGTACGTGACTGATGAAAAAAACCACTTAATTGGCGTTTTTTCGTTAAGTGATCTTGTTCTTGCGAAACCTAAATCACGCTTGACAGAAATCATGCACAGGCGAGTGGCAAGTGTCCACCTGGAAGATTCACAGGATGATGTAGCCCAGATGATTTCAAAATACAACTTGCTCGCCATTCCGGTGGTGGATGATGACCGCTGCCTGCATGGTATCGTCACAGCCGATGATGCACTGGATAAGATCATACCAACTGCTTGGAAAAATAAACTTCCTCGTATGTATCGATAGGTTAATTAAGGGGAAAATGAATGAACTTATCGCTTAGGCTGCGCCCTTTTAAAGCACGCTTTCTTCTTCTCCTGGCAGTGGTTGGACCGGGAATTATTACTGCAAATGTCGATAATGATGCAGGAGGAATTGCCACATATTCTGTGGCTGGTGCCCATTACGGACTATCACTCCTATGGATGATGCCCGTCGTGTTGGTTGCGTTGATCATCGTCCAGGAGATGAGTGCCAGGCTGGGTGTAGTCAGTGGAAAAGGATTATCCAGTCTTATCCGTGAATCACTTGGAGTCAGGGTTACAGTCATCATTTTAGGAATACTATTGATCGCCAACCTGGCAAATACGGTTTCCGAGTTTGCAGGAGTTGCTGCCAGTCTTGAGATATTTGGGGTTAGCAAATTTATTTCTGTACCTATTGCAGCATTAGTAGTCTGGCTTCTCATTGTAAAGGGTAATTACAAAACCGTTGAACGTGTTTTTTTGATTGCCTCAGCGATCTATCTGGCTTATGTCGTATCTGGAATTCTTGCCAAACCGGATTGGAATATGGTCCTTACATCGGCGATAAAACCAACTTTTCATTTTGATGCAGGTTATCTCACCATCGCTGTGACAATAATTGGTACGACGATAGCACCCTGGATGCAGTTTTATCAGCAATCTTCTATTGCCGACAAAGGTCTGAAGATCTCAGACTATTCGTATGAAAGGATAGATGTAGTCATCGGCTCCATATTTGCTGTAATGGTGGCGGCTTTCATTACCATAGCCTGCGCTGCAACATTATATCGATCCGGGATAACCATAACGGATGCAAAAGATGCTGCTCTGGCTCTGGGTCCGTTGGCTGGAAAATATGCACAAGTTCTATTCGCTCTGGGTTTATTGAATGCATCCATTTTTTCTGCTGCCATTCTCCCACTATCCACTGCTTATGTTATTTGCGAAGCTTTTGGTTGGGAAGCCGCTGTCAACCGGGACTGGCATGAAGCACCTATCTTTTTTAGTATTTATACCGGTTTGATCGTTTTAGGAGCAGCGATTATCCTATTACCCATTAAATCTCTGGTGCAAGCAATGATGTCCAGTCAGACTTTGAATGGGGTGCTCCTGCCTGTCATATTGATCGTCATGCTGAAACTGATCAACGATAAGAAGATCATGGGAAAATTTGCCAATAATCTGGTTCTGAATATCATCAATTGGGTGGTTGTTGGGGTTCTTATATTATTGACCGTCTTATTGATCCTGGCTACACTTTTCCCGGGAATATTTGCTGCTTTAAATTAACTAGGAAGGATTAATATGGAGCCCAACCTTTACACACAGGAAAATGAAATTACCTCAATGGTCCAATTATGTGATCAAAATGGCAGCCTTAATCCAAAAGCGAGAGGGTACTCAAAATCTCCCCTGCAATTATGCAACCTGAAAGGTCATGCATTTCGCAAGAAAAAGTGGAATTACTGGTGTTTTACAAATCAAGATATGTTGTTTTCAATCACCATATCGAATATTGATTATCTGGGAATGGTTTTTGCATATTACCTGGATCTAAAAACAAATGAATTTATTGAACAGACTGTAACGACATTATTGGGTACGGGTTGTGAAATGAATGAAACCGTTTTTGGTAAATTGGTTTTTCACAACCCAAAGATGAACGTGGAATTTGATGATGACGGAAAGAAAATAACGATCCACGTGAGTTCCCCCAAGTTTGGGAAAGAACCACTGGATGCACAATTTCATATTGAACGACCAGTAAACCATGAAACGCTCAATGTTGTCATTCCATGGAGTGAAGACCGCTTCCAATTCACCAGTAAACAAACCTGCTTGCCCGCATCAGGTAAAATCCACATTGGCAATCGGGAATTCCTCTTTGATCAAAACGATAGTTATGCCTGCCTGGATTTTGGCCGGGGAATTTGGAAATACGAATCCAAATGGAACTGGGCCAGTTTCGCTGGAAAAAGTGGAGAGCATACCATTGGTGTGAATCTTGGCGGACAGTGGACCGATGGAACCGGATTTACTGAGAATGGCATTATTATCGATGGACAGTTGTTCAAGATCGGCAGTGATATTTCGTTCATTTATGATAAACAGGATTATATGAAACCCTGGGTGTTGAAAACCACCAAGATCCCTGCTGTGAACCTGACATTTACACCAATTTATGAACGTGTTGCCAGAACAGATCTAGCGATCTTGAGGTCCGAAGTCCATCAGATGATCGGACGTTTCAATGGTGAGTTAATTGACGAGACGGGTCGGGTATTTGTCGTAAGTAACCTGGTGGGTTGGGCAGAAGATCATTCCGCCAGGTGGTGAGATTAATCCAGCCGTTTCCGGAAACGGATTGCCGCACCGACCATAACAACAACCGCAAAAATCACCAGGGAAATCACCTCTGGATAAATCGCCTGCATACCCACACCTTTAAGGACGATACCCCGGGAAATGATGAGAAAATATCTCAGTGGGACCATATAACTGATCCATTGCAGGATGAGCGGCATGGACGCTAATGGGAAAAAGAAACCCGATAGGAAGATAGAAGGCATTAGCGTGAACATACTAATTAACATGGCTTCCTGCTGGGTATTAGCCATGGTTGATATCAGAAGACCGATACCCAGGGTTGTGACCAGAAAAAGTGCACTAAGTAGCAGCAACAGGGTCACACTGCCATTGATCGGAACATGGAATAATAGCATTCCTGCCACCAGGATTTCGATCATATCTAAAAATGCAATGATGATATAAGGCGTGATCTTACCAACAACCAACTCCCATGGGCGTAAGGGGGTAACGATCAGCTGCTCGATGGTTCCGCGCTCCTTCTCCCGGACTATCGAAGTTGCAGTCAGAAGTGTGGATAAGAACTGAAGGATCATGCCGATCAATCCCGGTATCATAAAGAAAGCGGATACCATTTCCGGGTTGTACCAAACCTGGGTTCGGATATCAATTAAGTTTGATCCATTTGATCTTCCCGTCAGAGCGATCTTCTGCTCCAGAACTTTCGCTCCTCTTGCCTGACCGATCAATGTGGCTGCGGAGAGCGCTGTACTCGCGAGGGTTGGATCCGATCCGTCGATGATAAATCCGATTTGGGCGGATTCACCTGCATCCAGCTTTTCTTTATAATCTGGAGGAATGATAATAGCAGCTTTCGCTTTTCCTGAGTTTATCAGCAGGGTGATCTCATCCGGTGACTCAACTTCATATGTAAGGATGAAATAATCTGCTGCCTGGTAAGCATCCAGGAGTTGTCGCGAAGAATCTGACTTATCCTGGTCATAGACAGCCAGCGGAATATTACGGACATCATTGGTGGCTGCATACCCCAGTAAAAGCAGCATCATGATGGGGTATACAATGGTCAATGCCAGAGTACGTGGATCGCGGAGTATCTGGATGAATTCTTTTCGGATCAATGATAATAAACGGGATGACATCAGCCAACCTCGATTGAAAGATAGAATAATTCTATCATCTATCAAAATAATCCTATGTCAATTTGGGATGGGAATCGAGAATGAAAAAATTGTTAACTGGACCTAATGTAAAGTACTATATGCAATCTTAGCTAAGCTATACAAAAAGGTGACCAGTA
This sequence comes from uncultured Chloroflexia bacterium, assembly GCA_963757065.1. Classification (GTDB taxonomy): domain Bacteria; phylum Chloroflexota; class Anaerolineae; order Anaerolineales; family Anaerolineaceae; genus PNON01. The sequence continues at coordinate 1,053,828 of CAVWQC010000007.1, forward strand.
TTTCTGGCCACCTTTGACAATCCACCAAGCATGAATCTAATTTCGTCTTTAATCTCTGCTTTTCCGGTTACAGCGCCCAACCCCATAATATATGAACCCGAGTTGCCGCATTGTATCCGGATCCCACAGGTTACGTCCATCTACAACGACCGGTTGTTTCATGGAGGTTTTAATTCTGGCAAAATCAAGCTGTTTGAATTCATTCCACATGGTGGCCAGAATGAGTGCATCTGCACCATCAGCCACCTGGTAGGGGTTTTCACAAAGCTGTATTTGCTTTTCAAATTTACCAACCAGTTCCATGGATTGTGGATCGTAAGCTTTGATATGTGCACCTTCGTTTTGTAAGAGGTGAATTACTTCAAGTGGTGGGGATTCACGGATATCATCGGTATTTGGCTTGAATGACAGGCCTAATACCCCGATCACCTTGTCATTAAGCGATCCCAATTCTTTGCGTAAATGAAGGACTACACGCCGGCGTTGATTGCGATTGATGTCCATGACAGCCTGGAGTAATTGCGGGTGGGTCCCATGCAGAACAGCCATATGCGCCAGGGCTTTTACATCCTTGGGGAAGCAGCTGCCACCCCATCCAAGACCCGCATCCAGGAATTCCGGTCCGATACGTTTATCCAATCCCATACCGCGTGCCACCTGGGTGACATCCGCTCCCAGTTCCTCGCAGATATTTGACATTTCATTAATGAATGATATTTTCGTAGCCAGGAAGGCATTTGATGCATATTTGATCATTTCAGCGGTACGTAGATCAGTGATAAGGATCGGGCAGCGCAGGGTGGCATAAAGTACGGATACTTTTTCAGCTGCAGACCTTTCGAGAGAACCCAATACTACACGATCCGGTGACATAAAATCATTTATGGCAGAGCCTTCACGCAAGAATTCAGGATTGGAAACCACATGATAATCCAACGGTTTTCCTGCCCGACGTTTATTGATCACATCTGCCACCCAATCGCCGGTTCCAACCGGAACTGTGGATTTATTCACAATGATGATGGGCGTATCCACAATATCTGCAATCGCTTCTGCAACTGTGCGGACATATTGAAGATCTGCTTCACCATCCACACCGGATGGTGTCCCTACAGCAATGAATGCAATTTGAACATCTTTGAGGGCTGCCTGATAATCGGTCGTAAATGTTAATCTTCCAGCCTTAACGTTTTGGGATACGAGTTGTTCCAGTCCCGGTTCGTAGATCGGCATGATATTCTGTTGTAGCTTATCAATACGCTCAGGGTCGATATCCAGGCAGCGGACATTATTGCCCAGATCGGCAAAACAGGTTCCTGTGACCAGGCCTACATACCCTGTCCCGATAACGCAAATATTGCTCATACTATTCTCCCTATGGTGAATTTGTGTTTGATTTGCATAAATCCCAGACAATTAATAATAACATAAATCAAAATAATTGAAAAAAAAGTTCGCATCAGCTATGATTATTATACTTGCATGATTTTGTATTATTAATTGGAGGTAAAAATGACTGCCCAAATAATTGATGGGGTAAAAATTGCGGAGAAAGTAAGAAATCGGGTGAAGGAAGAAGTGGCAAATTGGGTGGCAGGTGGACACTCTGCGCCCGGTTTGGCAACAGTACTGGTTGGAGAAAACCCGGCATCACAGGTATATGTCCGTTCCAAACAAAAAGCCTGTGGTGAAGCTGGAATCCAATCCTTCGGCTTCAACCTGCCTGCTTCTTCTTCCCAAGAGGAAGTGGAAGCGTTGGTGAGACAATTGAATGCCGATCCGAAAGTAAACGGCATTCTCGTCCAACTTCCATTACCAGCAGGATTGGATGAAGAACGAGTTCTGCGGGAGATCAAGATCGAAAAAGATGTGGATGGATTCCATCCATTGAATATCGGGCGGTTGGCACAAAAAGGCCGCGATCCACTGTTCATTCCTTGCACACCATATGGCTGTATGGTGCTCCTCGAAGAAGCAGGTGTGAAATTATCAGGTGCAAAGGCTGTGGTTCTGGGAAGGTCAAATATTGTCGGTATGCCTGTTGCGCTTCTGCTGGTCCGGGCAGATGCCACTGTGACCATCTGCCATTCCCGGACAAAAGACCTGCCAGCCGTAGTTCGTGAGGCTGATGTACTCGTAGCTGCCATCGGAAAACCGGAGATGGTGCGCGGTGATTGGGTCAAACCCGGTGCGGTCGTGATCGATGTCGGCATCAACCGGGTGGAGGATGCCACCAGACCCAAAGGCTACCGCCTGGTTGGCGACGTGGCATTTGATGAAGTAAAAGAAGTGGCTTCCTGGATTACACCTGTACCGGGCGGAGTGGGACCAATGACCATTGCCATGCTGCTCCAGAATACACTCAAAGGTGCGAAAATGGCTGCAGGATAGTAATCTTTCAGTGCCTTGAATATTTATAACACACACCCCGGTCAATCAGTGATCGGGGTGTGTCGTTATATTATAAGCTGCTTTGTTTACAGGCTTTTAACCAACTGTTCATGTACCCCCCGGATGACATCCGTGTCCATTTTTTCCACTTTCCGGTCATAGGTCAGGAAACCATTGATCTCGATTTCTACATCCGTGGTCTCAGTGTATATCGCTGCTGCCAGTCCCTGCGGGATCAAAGGTATCAATTCCTTCTCCAGCAGGTCGATATACCCTGAAGTGAGTGCTGTCTTGGTCTCATAAAAACGGTAGCCAAATTTCTTGTCCTCTTCCCACAGGTGGTCAGGCACTTTCAGGCTGTAACCGCCAAATTCCGAAATGATGAAAGCGCGCTTGTCTGGTTTGGGGCGGAAAAGTTTTTTGAAGTAAATATGCCGGCTTTGAAAATCACCGCCGCCCTGATCGAACCATCCGGAAGCATGGTCCACCAGGCGTGTGGGGTCGTATGTTTTTAACCAACTAGCTGTTTCATTGGCATGGAATTGTCCCCAGCTTTCATTGAATGGCACCCAAACAGCGATAGATGGTATGTTGTAAAGGTGATCCACCATTCCCTGTAATTCTGCCCGGTATTCCGCCCGACATTCTGCATCCGCACGGCCAAAAAGCGACAGGTTATGTATGTCACTTCGATTGAAGCCAAACGCCAGTGATAGAAATGCTACAACTTCACCGTCGATGTTCCCGCCATTGGGCATATCCTGCCAGACGATCATTCCCAGTCGATCGCAGTGGTAGTACCAGCGCAGCGGCTCCACTTTAATGTGCTTACGGATCATATTACAGCCGATGCTACGGGTATATTCAATATCGTACAGCATGGCTTCTTCAGATGGAGGGGTGTACAACCCATCCGGAAAGTAACCCTGGTCCAGTGGGCCGTAAAGGAAGATGGGTTCTCCGTTCAGCGTGATGCGGGGGAAACCATCTTTATCTTCTTTAATGCCAAAGGAACGCATGGCGAAGTAACTACCGACCTCATCCAATATTACTTTACCCTGGATGAGCCGGATCTTGAGATCGTAGAGGAACGGGTCAGAAGGACACCATGCATGCGGATTGGGCACAGGCAAGGAGGCACTACTGGTTGCACCGTTCACTGGACATCGGGCTGTATTACCCATCCCGTCAGAAATATCTATAAACAAATTCTTTGTGAATTTATCTCCGCGTAGGATTACTTCCACCTGCAGGGATTCACCTGATAGGTCAGGGGTAAGCTTCATACTGGCAATGCTGATCTCTGCCACACTTTCCAACCACACTGTCTGCCAGATGCCGGATACAGCTGTGTACCAGATGCCTTTCGGTTTCAACACCTGTTTACCACGCTGTTGCAGTCCCCGGTTGCTCGGATCCCAAACTGTAACCACCAGTTCATTCTCTCCCGTTTGCAGGTAATCGGTTATGTCAAAGCTAAACGGCAAGTATCCACCGCGGTGTCTGCCAATGAAGCTGCCATTCAACCATACTTTGCACAGGTAATCCACAGCACCAAAATGAAGCAGTACTCGTCTGCCGGCTGCAGTTCCCGGGCGTGGATCTGCAAAGGTGCGCTTGTACCATAACTGCTGCTCTGGAAGTAATGGTTTCTGGACTCCCGATAATAATGATTCGATTGGGAACGGCACCAGGATATTCCCTTCATACAACTGAGGAGCAGGGGCATCCTTTGGTGTGATGGCATATTCCCACAAGCCATTCAGATTGACCCAATCCGGGCGAGTCATCTGCGGACGCGGGTATTCCGGCAAGCGGAATGGGTTGCGCAGGGCTCCAGGGGGTACGGAGAGTATTATTTGTCATCTGGAATCCTGTTGAGTATTGACCCAGACCGTCATTTGGGATGACCCGCGGTTGCCCCACAGAAAGTACGGGATGAAGATCAGTTCTTTTCCATCCACTGATTTGCCGGTAATCTTCATAACTCCGCCAAGCAAGTCCGGGTCGGTTTGGGCTGATAATGATTTGGGGTCCAACATAACCGAGAAGATATCCACTCCCGGGTTATCTGTGCTTTCCAGGCAATACACCAACGGACCACGCGTTACGGTTGCTTTACCATTGTGGTTTTTCACTTTCGGGTGGGCTCGCCTAAGCTGAATATCTGTATCAAAATAAATATCGATCAAATCACCAGTCTGTATGAGATGGTTGAGCTCCTGGAATACAGCCTTCTGCGGGTATATCTCCGGATGCTGTAATGGGTAGGGAATTTTCCAGTTAACGTGAATGTTTGTATTTTCTTTCCAGTAATATTGACTTCCATCCGCTTTGCCCACGAGGGATGCCGCAGAGAAAGTTTTACCCGGGCAGGTTGGTTGGAGGATGAGACTATATCATCAATAGTTATTTGTACATGCCCTTCCCACGGCAATCTTGAATCCATACGCATGATCAAATTGACCTCGTTGCCATCCATATCCGACTGGGTGATTTTCTCCACACTGTTGCTGATGTACTGGTGGAGGAAAATCCTGCCTTCGTTATGCGTATAGGAATATTGAGAGAGGTTTGCCCAGGTGCGTGAAATATTGGATGGGCAGCAGGGGATGGCATACCAGGGTTGTCGTTTCACCCCACCCTTGCAGGTCAATGGATTGTTGTAAAGGTAAGTTTTTCCATCGAGTCCCATACCCACGGCCGCAGCGTTGTAAAGCTGCCACTCGAACAGGTCACTGTACTTTGCATGATTCCTTAGTTTCGCCATCTCCCAATTCCAGAACAAGCATCCAAGGGAGGCACATGTTTCTGCGTAGGCATATTCCGGGTCCAGTTCGTAATCATTGCCGAAACCTTCCAAACCCGGCAGTGAGCCGATGCCGCCAGTGATATACATGCGCCGGTTGACCATATGTTCCCAGGCTTGCTCCAACGAGGGAACCAGGGTGGCGTCCCCGGTCAAGCCGGCAAGCTTGGCGATGGCAGTTTCAAGGTAGGCAAAGCGGACCGAATGTCCCACCGGGACTATTTGTTTGCGAACGGGGGCATGCTGCTGAAAGTACTTTCCTGTCAGTGCACCAACATACCAACGTAAAGTGGTATTCCAGGGTTTTTTAGCAAGGTTACCAGGTGGAACTTTATAGGAATGAAAATCTGGATGGGAAGCCAGGTATGCCTGTTTTTGCTGTTTTACAAATTCTGAGCGCTTTCCTACCCTAATATTTTGCTTTAGGATGTGAAGGGCAAAACCTTTATTCCTGCCGCGTTGCTCGATAAACTGAAGCGCCATCTCCAGATATTGTGGATGGTCCGGTGTCACCTGGTACAACCTAAGCAGGGCGACCTCGATCTCTTCATGTCCGGGGGTGTATTCAGGTCCCTTCCCCCGGAAATCTGCGACAATCCTGTCCGCGGCTTTGCGTGCAATCTCCATCAGGTCTGTGCGTCCGGTCGCTTCAAAATGGGACACCCCGGCTTCGATCAAATGACCGTGGCAGTAGAGTTCATGCTCGATCTGAAGGTTCTGCCAGCGAATGCCGGGAAAGTGGATCTGGTTGTATGTAAACAGATAGCCATCAGGTGTCTGAGTGCGACCCAGCAGATTGATGAAATTATCCACCAATCCAGAAAGCCTACCATCTGGATTTGATGCCAGGATCCGTGAGGCTGCTTCCTGCCATTTATAGGCATCTGAATCAGCAAAGAACCAGCCTTCGCGTAAACCTTCTGCTTCCCCCGCAGCGATGCGGAAGTTTTGAATGCAGCCGGATGTTTCCAATTCCTGCCACTGGTGGAAGATGGCCTGTTTGGCATTAACCTCACGTTGGTGATTCCAAAAATCAGGCAGCATTTTCGGTATTTATCTGAGCTTTTCGGTTATGCAGGAATTTGAGCGGGATCAATGCCATTAGCGAGATAGCTGAACCCACCTGGAAGATGATTGGTACCGGGATGAAGCCGGCTACCCCGTTTAATGTGGTTGGAATGCCATAGGTCTGGATCAGCCAAGAACCAACGGCAGGTCCGAGCACCATCGGGATGGCAATCCAGAAGATCATGCGGACGCCGAGGAATTTGCCGCGATTCTGTTCCGGCAGCATATCTTTTAGCCAGGCAACTGAGGCGATTGAAACAGCGACAGCAAAGGCTTGCCACAAGAAACCAGTAAAGGCCAACAGGGGCAGAGTTTTTACAAGAGATAGAAGCACACCGCCAAGCGAACTGACCAGGATGGCGATGGTAAGCATGGCTTTTTTATTCCACTTATCCGCCAGGATGCCGAAAGGAATCGCAACCAGAGCTGAGCCAACCATCACTGCTCCGCCAATGATGCTAAACTCGGATTTTGTCACGCCGACATAGTTTTCAAGGTAGACGATCAGATAAGGAAAAGAGACTTCCATTCCGATACTTGTAATCATGATGAATATTAACAGGACGAAAAGCTCCCGGTTACTCTTAATGGTATCCAAATGGAACAGGTCAGAGAACTCTGTCAAGAAGGAACTCCTGTGTTCATCCGTTTCTGGCAGATTTACATCCTTCAGAAAGCTTCCTGCAATTAACCCGGTGACCAGGACGATTCCGCCCAGAACATAAAAGAATATGAAATATCCGATTGCATCGATCAATATGCCGGCTGCCACCATGGCTACTATCTGGGCGATAAAAACGCACATGTTAAGCACACCTTCAATTCGTCCACGGTGGTCACTGGAGGCGATATCTGTGGTCCAGGCATTGAAAGCAGCATCATTGGCAGTCGAGCCAAAAAAGGTCATCAGTGAATCTGCCACAACGACCAGGATAATTGCCAGAGAAGTTGTCTTAATATAAGCTACCGTCGGGAATAAGATGGTGGAAAGCCCCCATAATACATATCCAAGGAGGATGAATGGCCGCCGCCTGCCCCAACGTGAACGGACGCGATCGCTCAACGTTCCCATCAGCAGGGTGGTTAGCGTGGCTGTGATGGCGCTGGCAGCCACCATCCAGGCAATGGGGCGGGGGTCTGGCGTAATGGTGTCATATACAAATGTATTGAACCAGCTATTCTCTACAGCCCAGGCAATCTGTCCGGTGGTTGCAAGCGCAACAATGATGATCCATGTGGATATTGAGATATTTTTGGAAGAATTCTGCATTGTTTACCTTTCACAGATAATTAAAATCCATTTTACATGATTTTTTGAGGTGACACTAACCATAAATGATAAATTGATATATTTTGTAAGCAGAAACTAATCATATAGAAAAAATGCTAAATTTACTTGTCAGACAATTGACACAAAACCGGTTTCTTGTTATATTTGTCATACAACTTATATTTGAAGAAATGGCTGGTAGAATGACCACCTTACTGATTAAGAATGCCCAATTATTAGTAACCATGGATGACCACCGCCGGGAAATTCCGGGTGGTGGTCTTTTTATTCGAGATGGCTTTATAGAGCAAGTAGGCATTTCCTCAGATTTACCAACCGATGCAGATGAAGTAGTCGATCTCACTGGTCAAGTTGTCGTGCCTGGCCTGATCAACACCCACCACCACTTTTACCAGACACTTACACGGGCAGTACCTGCAGCTCAGAATGCAAATTTATTCAACTGGCTCAAAACGCTTTATCCAATTTGGGCAAAAATGACTCCGGATGATATTTACATCTCCACGAAAACAGCCCTAGCAGAATTGGCGCTTTCAGGTTGCACGACTGCATCAGACCATCTCTACCTTTTCCCGAATGGATCCAGGCTGGACGACGAGATCATCGCTGCACAGGAATTTGGTCTTCGACTGCACGCCTCCCGGGGTTCCATGAGCCTTGGAACAAGTAAAGGCGGACTTCCACCGGATAGTGTGGTGGAGAGCGAAGAAGAAATCCTAAAAGATAGTGAACGATTGATACACAAATATCACCAGAGTGGTCCTGGAGCCATGACCAGCATTGTTCTGGCTCCATGCTCACCATTCAGTGTGACCGGGGAATTGATGCTGGAAAGTGCACATATGGCTCGCAAATATGGAGTACATCTACATACTCATCTAGCAGAAACCCAGGATGAACAGGACTTTTGTCTGAAAATGTTTGGACATCGCCCGGTGGCTTATATGGAATCGCTTGAATGGGTGGGTGAAGATGTCTGGTTTGCCCATTCGGTGCATGTCAGCCAGGAGGAGATCCAGGTATATGCGAAAACAGGCTGCGGGGTGGCACATTGCCCATCTTCGAATATGCGGTTGGCTTCCGGAATTGCCCCACTCTGGGAATATTTGCAGGCTGGTGTCAAAGTCGGGCTGGGAGTGGATGGTTCTGCTTCCAACGACAGCTCTCATATGCTGGCAGAAACCCGGCAGGCAATGTTATTGGCCAGATTACGGGTTGGAGTACCCACATCATCCTTACCTTCTATATCCGATAAACCTCTGATAACTGCCAGGGATGTCCTGGAGTTGGCCACCAGAGGTGGTGCGTCAGTATTAGGACGAGCAGACCTGGGTTCTCTCCAAGCCGGCAAATGTGCTGATCTAATTTCATTCAAAATGGATAAGTTGGATTTCGCTGGTGCTCTCCACGATCCAGTGGCAGCCCTGGTTTTTTGTGCACCACAAAAAGTGGATAACAATATTGTTGCAGGGAAATTTATTGTACAAGATGGTCAGTTAACAACACTGGATCTACCTTCTCATATTACAATGCATAATCAGGCAGCTTCCCGCCTGTTACGAGATTGATGGTACAAGCTGAAGGAAGAATGGGATGATTGTGTCTGAAAAATACCCTATGAGTACCAAAGAATTGGTGGATTGTGCCATGGGCCGATTACCTGCTGATCTTGTGATCCAGGATGGAAAATGGGTATGCGTCCAGACTGGGGAGATCATCGACCATACTGATGTTGCAATTATCGGTGAGAGGATTGCATATGTTGGCCCTGATGCCAACCATACAATCGCTGCGAAAACGAAAGTCATTCATGCAGATGGAAAGTTCATGGTTCCCGGCTTGTTGGATGCGCACATGCATGTTGAATCCACCATGCTTACTGTCACTGAATTTGTCCGGGCGGTCATTCCCCATGGAACAACAGCTATATTTATTGACCCTCATGAGATTGCCAATGTGTTTGGATTGCCTGGTGTCAAATTGATGGTGGATGAAGCTGCTGATCAACCCATTCATATTTGGATTCAAGTGCCATCCTGCATACCTTCCAATCCCGGTTTTGAGACTCCAGGAGCAGTTTTAGGACCTGCAGAGGTTAAAGAAGCTCTGACCTGGGACAGGATCATCGGTCTGGGTGAGGTGATGAATTTTCCCGGTGTTGCTGCCAGTGATGAGAAAATGCTCTCTGAAATAGGACTGACCATTGAAGCTAAGAAAGTGATCGGCGGACATTATGCTTCACCTGACCTTGGGTTATCTTTCCACGGCTATGTGGCTGGTGGAGCTCAGGATGATCACGAAGGCACAAGGGTGGAGGATGCCATCCAACGTGCACGACAAGGCATGAAAGTAATGATGCGCTATGGCTCTGCCTGGCAGGATGTTGCTGAACTTTCCCGGGCAGTGACTGAGTTTGGTTGCGACCCAAGGAATTTCTTGTTATGCACTGACGATTCACATTCCCATACTTTGTTCAATGATGGTCATATGGACCGGGTGGTCAGGCATGCGATAGCCAATCGATTGACACCGATGCAAGCCATCCAGATGGCGACTATTAATACAGCAGAATATTTTGGCGTTAGTAAAGAAATTGGAATGATCGCTCCAGGTAGAAGCGCAGATATTCTACTTGTGTCAGATCTATCGGAATTTTCTGTAGAGATGGTCATTATCCGGGGAAAAACGATCTCACAGGCTGGTCATATTTTGATAGAAATCCCTGAATACTGCTACCCTGATTGGGCGGTTCATAGTATCAAAATAAATAAACCAATTACTGCTGTTGATTTTAGGATTAACACAAATCGTTCAGGTAAAGTGATAATAAACACGATCGGGATCATTGAAAACCAGGCTCCCACTCGTCACTTGCAGTTTGAGATGCCAGTGGAAAACGGAGAAATCAAGGCAAATATTAATCGAGACCTTGCGAAAGTAGCTCTAGTCGAACGTCACCAGGGTAAGGGAGTGGTTCACAAAGGTTTTGTGTCGGGTTTCGGATTTAAGATTCCTTGTGCTGTAGCCACCACCGTTGCCCATGATTGCCATCAAATGATCGTTGTAGGAACTGATGATGCATGTATGGCATTGGCTGCAAATACCCTGGTAAAGTGTGGTGGAGGACAGGTAGCCATTGCAAATAATGAGATTTGCGGTCTGGTTGAATTGCCTATTGGCGGATTAATGTCGAATGAATCCGGTCAGACAGTCGCCCGGAAAGCAGCAAATGTTCTCGCCGGATTTAAAGAATGCGGGTGTAATTTGAATAACCCGAATATGCAGTTAAGTCTGTTGGCATTGGTAGTTATTCCAGAAATCAGGATTTCAGATCTTGGCCTGGTTGACGTAACTCAAATGAAAATGATCGATCTGATAGAGAGATGATGATAAAAAAACCGCAACCATATGAGAAACTGAGAATAAATTTAGCTGATTTGATCTCAAAAACTCAACCCGGAGAGAAGCTGCCTACTGAACCGGTTCTTGCCAAGCAGCTTGGAGTTTCCCGGGCGACTTTGAGAGAAGCGATGAGGTCATTTGAAAGTCAGGGATTGATCCGTCGACGTCAGGGAATTGGTACTTTTGTTGTAGGTCGACCACAGGTATTTGTAAGTGGATTGGAAGTCCTTGAATCGATTGAAACTCTGGCCGAAAAAATTGAACTTGATGTATCCATGGATGATTTGAATATCAAATATATACAGGCAGATGTGGATACTGCAGCAATTTTAGGTGTTCAAGAAGGCGAACAATTAATTCAAGTAGCCCGTGTGATTAGAACTGATAACCGACCGGTTGCATATCTCATCGATATATTAACCCAGGAAATTATTTCTGCCGATGAACTGGTCTCACACTTCAGTGGATCTGTTTTAGATCTTATTATTAAGCGTGGTTATCCACACCTATCATACTCAGACACTGAGATCAGAGTAGTGGATGCAACTTCGGAAGTTGCCCGCGAATTGGAAATACAGCGTGGTGACGGATTGTTGCTCTTTGTTGCCTGGCTATTTGATGAGCAGGGAAAAGCAATCGATCATTCTTTCTCATACTTCCTGCCGGGATACTTCAAATTCAATATTGTTCGCAGTGTGGTCAATAACCAAACCGCAATGCTCAGCGGTTCGGATCAAAATAGGAGGTAATGCGAGATTCATAATCAAAATTGAATGTCGTTAATTTTCGGGTAGTAAAAATCTATATATTCAAATTAGTTTAGGAGGTTTTACAATGCGTAGCTTTAATGGAAGAGATATTTTATCCCTCAAAGAGTTTGAAAGACAAGAATTCTTTCACGTATTTGAAGTAGCTCAACAGATGGAGCCGATCGTTCGTGCTCGTCAGAACACAGATATGTGTGCTGACAAAACACTGGTGACTGCATTCTATCAACCCAGCACCCGCACCCGCCTTGCACATGAAGCAGCCATGCATCGCCTTGGTGGGCATGTTACTGGTTTTTCTGACGCAAAAATGACCCGGGCTGGTGATTTTTACCAGGAAAGCATTAAAGACACTGTAAAAATGCTGGAATTCTATGGTGATGTCATTGTAATGCGCCATTTCCAACAGGGAGCTCCAATGGAAGCTGCCAAATGGGCTTCTGTACCCATTATCAACGGTGGCGATGGTTGGGGAGAGCACCCAACGCAGATATTGACGGACCTCTACACAGTTCTTCGCGAAAAAGGTCGTATCGACGGGTTGAAATGGCTGGCAGTAGGCGATATGCGCATGCGCACCATGCATTCCCTGGGGTATGCACTTTCCCAATTTGACTGCCCGATCACCTTTGTGGCACCCCCGGAAATGACTCTGCTTCCAGAATACAAAAAAGAATTGAAACAACTAAACGTGAACTTTAAGGAAGCCGAACATGTGGAGCAGGCAATAGCTGAAGCCGATGTTATCCTGGTAGAACCTGTTGTCCAACCTGACTACACCAAATCCCGCCAGGAAGCTGGAGAGCATGGTTTGACCCCCGATAACTACAAGATCACCCGCGAATTGTTATCCAAAAAAGCCAAATCAGACGCCATCCTGCTGCACTCACTTCCCCGCATGGATGAAATTCCTCCAGATGTTGATATTACCCGCTGGTCCCGCTACTGGCAGGAAGCCGCCAATGGCGTCATTATGCGTATGGCTTTAATTGCCCTCGTTTTGGGCAAAATGGAATAGAAGGAGAAAATATGCAAACCTTTTTACATGGACGTGATCTCATTGGTGATCTGGACTTCTCGAAAGAGGAAGTCGAGACCGTTTTGGATGTAGCATTTGACCTGAAAAGGAAACGCGCCTTAGGCGAACTCACCCCATACCTTCGCGATAAGGTTCTGGCGATGTTGTTCTTTTTCAGCAGCACCCGCACTCGCGGATCTTTCGAAGCAGGAATGGCTCATCTTGGTGGACACGCAGCTTTCATCGAAAGCCGCACGACTCAGATCTCCCACGGCGATACTCCTAAAGAAATCGGTGAGATCTTTGGGCGTTACTTCGATGGTCTTTCCATTCGTCACGTGGATTGGGGTATTGGGAATAAATATTTGAATGAAGTTGCAAAAGCTTCCCGGGTTCCTGTCCTCAATATGCAGGATGATATCTACCATCCTTTCCAGTGTCTGGCTGACCTTATGACGATCATGGAGAAAAAAGGCCGTGATTTGCGTAAGAAAAAGATGGTTGTCTCCTGGGCATATGCAGCTTCTTACCAGAAACCCATGTCTGTACCACAGAGCCTGATCCTCCAAATGCCGCGCTTTGGTATGGACGTTGTTCTGGCTCATCCACCGGAGTTTAAGCTGATGCCGGAGATCATGGAACAGGCACAGGAACAGGCCAGGAAATTTGGCGTAGGTTTTGAAGTCATGGATGATATGGATAAAGCATTCAAGGGTGCTGATATTATCTATGCCAAGAGCTGGGGTGCCATGGTTCACACACCGGATGCTGAAGAGGGCGCCAAGATCATCAAAAAGTATGAAAGTTGGATCACCGATGAACGCAGGATGAAACTCGCTAAACCAGATGCGATTTACATGCATCCGCTTCCGGCGGATCGAAACATCGAAGTGACCGACGGAGTAATGGATGGACCTCAGTCTGTTGTTTATGATGAGGCAGAAAACCGTATGCATGCACAAGAAGCCGTAATGGCTTTGACCATGTAATTAATTGTATTGAAAGGATAACAAAGAAAGATGGAAAAGAAAAAAGTAGCAGTTGTAGCGATTGGTGGTAACTCGCTGATCCTGGATCCAAAGAATGTAACAGTTGAAGATCAGTATATTGCCGCCGCACAAACATCCAAGCATATCGCAGATATGATCGAAGCTGGTTGGGATGTTGCTATCGGTCATGGAAATGGACCACAGGTCGGATTTATTCTTCGCCGGTCTGAGATCGCAGCCAAAGAAGGTATGCACGAAGTTCCATTGGATGTTTGCGGTGCCGACAGCCAGGGAGCAATTGGTTATGCCATTCAACAAACACTGCAAAATGAACTGATTCAGCGTGGGATCAAGAAATCAGTGGCCACAATTGTCACCCAGGTGAAAGTGGATATCAAGGATAAAGCATTCCAAAACCCCACCAAACCCATTGGTGGTTTCATGGAAGAAGCTGAAGCCAAGAAACGTCAAAAAGATTTAGGTTGGAATGTGGTTGAAGATTCCGGTCGTGGTTGGCGGCGTGTTGTTGCCTCACCAATCCCAACGGAAGTGGTTGAGATCGATGCAGTTAAAGAGTTGATTGCTGCAGGTACAGTGGTCATCACTGTCGGTGGTGGCGGTATTCCGGTGATCGATGACGGCAAAGGTGGTTGCATCGGCACCGCAGCAGTAATCGACAAGGACTTTGCATCCTCCCTCCTGGCCCGCTTGATCAAAGCCGATCTTTTGCTCATCTCTACAGCGGTCGAAAAAGTGGCCATTAACTATGGCAAGCCAGAACAGAAATGGCTGGATAAAATGACCCTTGCAGAAGCAAAAGCATATCTTGCTGAAGGCACCCATTTTGCCAAAGGCTCAATGGCTCCAAAAATTCAGGCGATCATCTGGTTCCTGGAAAATGGTGGAAAATCAGCGCTGATCACGGACCCGGCCCATATTGGTGCTGCCCTCCGTGGTGAGACCGGTACCTGGATCGTCCCGTAATTAACATAACAATCCCCCGCCTTTGTTTTCGGCGGGGGATTGTTGAAAAGTAATTAATTTAAGAATATTGGTCTGATTTTTAAGCTTCTCTTCTGTTAGTTTCGTGTAAAATTGAACTATTAGTTTTTCAGGTTTTCGAGTAAATCTTCACTGAGGTCAAGTTATTACTTGTTCAAAATGTGGGAGGAGGTGGTTACCTGAGAAGTACAGAATTAATTGTCTGGTAATAGTTTTATATCAACCTATGCTAATTGGAGGAGTTAGATGAAAAAGACATATTTATGGCGGATTTTATCCGTATTGCTGGTAGCTACAATGGTTTTAGCTGCCTGCACACCCGCAGCTCCTGCTGCCCCGGCTGAGCCTGCTGCTCCTGCTGAACCCGCAGCCCCTGCTGAACCGCCCTGCAGCTCCTGCAGAGCTCCAAATTCCGGATGTAGAAGCCGGTAAGTTTAATGCAGCATTCGTTATGTTGAGCGTTCATGATGATGGTGGATGGTCCCAGGCTCAATATGATGGTTTGAACTATGTTATGGCTCAAATGCCGGATGTTCACGCTGCATATATTGAAAATGTAGCTGAAGGCGCTGATTCAGAACAGGTATTCCGCGCATTAGCCCGCAAGGGATTTAATGTGATCTTCGGCGGTTCTTTTGGTTATATGGATGGTATGGAAGCAGTTGCTGCCGAATTCCCCGATATCACCTTTATTCATATTTCCGGTTATAAATCCAACATGACCAACTTTGGCAACTTGTTTGGAGCCATGGAAGATATGAAATATTTGGCTGGTATGCTGGCTGGTTCACGTGCGAAAAAAGATGGCAACATGAAAACTGGTTACATTGCCACCTTCCCGATTCCGGAAGAACTCCGCTTAGGGAATGCATTTGCCCTGGGTATGCGCAAGACCTGCCCGGAATGCACCATGGATGTCCGCTGGATCAACACCTGGCATGACCCGATCGTGGAACGACAGGCTGCCGACTCACTGTTTGATGGCGGCGCTCAAGTTGTTTACACCGGCGCAGACACACCCTCTACTGCCCTGGCTGCAGAAGCACGCACAGGCGTTTGGGGTATCACCTATGACTGGAGTGGTTCCTGCACATCCAAAGTCTGCCTTACAGCTCCATACTGGAACTGGGGTCCTGAATTCGTTCGTGTTATCAAAGGCGTCCAGGATAAAACATACAAAGTTGGTTGGGATTACTTTGATGCTGATTCCGGTGGTTTAGGAATTTACGGCTTCATGGAAGGTCAAACACCTCAGCCGGGTGTTGCAGACCTGCCTGCTGAAGACGTCCAACTTGTAAAAGACACTCTTGCCAAAATGTTGGCTGGTGAATTTACACGCTTCGATGTATTCTCCGGTGAAATTAAAGACAACAAAGGTGTCGTAGTTGTACCTGCCGGTGAAAAGATGTCTCAACCAGATATGGATCAGTTCCCTCCAGGTGCTCCTGGATTGGAATGCAAGTATTGTATGCATTGGTGGGCTGAAGGCGTTACCGCTGAACTTCCAGAATAATATTGTTGTATCAAAGGGGCCGGATTATTCCGGCCCCGCTTTTTTAAGAATTTCAAAAGCACATAATTACCAATTATCATCAATCAAATCATTGAGGAGGTGTGGATGGTGACAGACGATGCAGAAGAACCAAAGGTAATCGTCCACATGCATGGCATCACAAAACGATTTCCAGGCGTTTTGGCAAACGATCAGGTGGAATTTTCCTTACACCAGGGTGAAGTCCATGCACTATTGGGTGAAAATGGAGCCGGGAAAAGTACATTAATGAACATCCTGGCAGGTTTATATAAACCTGATGCAGGAACAATAAGTATTAATGGAAAATTGGTAAATTTTACATCTCCACAGGATGCAATCAAATCTGGAATAGGTATGATCCACCAGCATTTTATGTTGGTTCCCTCGCAGACTGTAACAGAAAATGTGTTATTGGGTCTTAATGATCCACCATTTATTATTAATCTTAAAGATTATGACGATAAGATCAGACAATTAGGTGAACGCCTTGGTTTGAAAGTAGATCCGAGGGCAAAAATATGGCAATTAACCGTTGGCGAACAGCAACGGGTTGAAATATTAAAAATGTTGTATCGGGGCACAAATGTGCTCATTATGGACGAACCTACTGCAGTTCTTGCCCCAAGCGAAATTGATGACTTATTCCTAACCTTACGAAAAATGACTTCCGAAGGGAAATCCATTATTTTCATCAGTCATAAGCTGAATGAGATAACAGAAATATCAAACAGAGTCACGGTACTCAGACGCGGAAAAGTGACTGCCAGCGGGATAAAAACCAGCGATACAACGAAAGCAAAGCTGGCAGAAATGATGGTGGGTAGAGAAGTCCTATTTAGGATCGATAAAAAACCGGTCAAAGCTGGTGAAGTTGTTTTATCAGTTGAAAACATCCAGGCAGATAATGATAAAAACCTTCAAGCCTTACGCGGATTAAACTTAAACGTCAGGGCAGGGGAGATCGTTGGCCTGGCAGGTGTAGCCGGAAACGGGCAGAGTGAACTGGCGGAAGTCATTACCGGTATGAGGAAATGTACAGCAGGGCGGATCGTTGTCCAGGATCAGGATATTACCAATCTTTCTGTTTTATCCAGTATCAAGAAAGGTGTTTCTCACATCCCTGAGGACAGAACTCATGTTGGTTCAGCGCCAAACTTAAGTGTTACTGATAATGTCATTATGAAAAACTACAACCAGCAGCCAATAGGTATGGGCTGGTTGATCAATTCCCTTGCTGCAAATCGGTTTGCGACAAAATTAAAAGACGAATATGAAATCTCTGCACCTTTGATCAAAACTCCTGTGCGGCTGCTATCTGGTGGCAACCTGCAGCGTGTAATATTAGCCAGGGAAATTTCCAGCAAGCCAAAACTCATGGTCGCCGTTCAACCCACCAGAGGTTTGGATGTTGGAGCGATCGAAGGTGTTCAGCGTCTGCTAATGCAGCAGCGAGAAGCTGGTGCAGCTGTATTACTGATTTCTGAAGAACTTGAAGAATTGTTATCATTGAGCGACCGCATATATATTATCTATGAAGGTAAGATCATGGGTGAAGTAAATGACGGGGATATTAGTAAAATTGGCCAAATGATGACCGGCACTCCTTTGGAAAAAATTGGAAAGGAGAACACTGAAGAAAATGGAAAATAATCTCCCAGAAAAAAGGAAAGGTGGGTTTCGCTTTCCTTATAAAATTCGGATAGAACCTCGCTTGATCGAGGCATCCGCTTGGGTTTCCATCTTGCTGACAATCGGATCGATTGTTTTAGCACTATTGGTTGGAGCACTATTAATTGCCCTGGGTGGGGGCGATCCAGTAAAAGCATATATCCATATCGGTAAATCCTCTTTTGGCAGTCTGGGGGTATTTTCTGATACCCTGGTGAAGGCAATACCATTAATGCTGGTGGGCTTGGCTTGCTCAATTGCCTTCAGAATGAAGTTATGGAACATCGGTGCTGAAGGGCAATTCTTTATTGGAGCATTCGCTGCTTCGGTCGTTGTTTTGTTACCTGTACTGCCGGATAATGCTCCAAAATGGTTGTTTATTGTTGTTATGGTGATTTTTGGAATGATCGGTGGAGCTATCTGGGGGGTGATTCCAGGTATTCTAAAAGTCAGATTCAATGTCAATGAGATCATCTCAACATTGATGATGAACTATATTGCTGTATTCTGGAACAACTATTTTATTTATGCTGTTTGGTCTGAAGGTGGATTTCAGATGTCCAAGACATTCCCTAAAAATGCCTGGCTGCCTCGCCTATCCGACTTAGCATCAGAGGCTAAAATATTCCAGGGGTTAACCACTCACTTAGGTTTGGTTTTTGCCATTATTGCGGCAGTTGTGATCTGGTTTATTCTGTATCGTAGCAAATGGGGCTACGAAATCCGCTTGATCGGCGATAATGCCAAAGCCGCAAAATACTCCGGCATTGCCATAGGAAAAAACATCATACTCGTTATGGCTCTTTCCGGTGCATTAGCTGGCCTGGCAGGAATGTCTGAAATATCAGGTGTGGTTCACCGGTTGCAGGGATCAATTTCTCCTGGATATGGGTTTACAGGAATTATTATTGCCTGGCTGGCAAAATTAAATCCACTGGCAGTGATTGTTGTCTCTGTTCTCTTCGGTGCATTGATCCTGGCTGGCCGCGAATTGCAGCCCAAGGGCATACCTACGATGATCCAGGGCGTAATATTCGTTTTTCTTATCGCCGGTGATTTCTTTGTACACAACCGCATCTCGATTACCAGGAACATAGAGGAATAGTATGGATATGCTAATCATTCTCCAAGCAGGAGTTGCAACAGGGACAGCTCTCCTTTTTGCAACTTTAGGCGAACTTCTGGCAGAACGATCCGGGGTCATGAACCTCGGGGTGGAAGGAATGATGCTTTTAGGGGCTATGGCAGGATACTGGGTATCTGCACATTACGGTGTACCGTGGTTGGGAGTCATTATTGGAATGTTGGCAGCCGGACTGATCAGCCAGGTGCATGCATTTATCACGATCAATTTACGGGCGGATCAGGTCGTAAGCGGGCTGTCGTTGAACTTTTTGGCAGCCGGTGTAAGTGTTGTACTGGGCGAAGGATTAAATAGCATCAAGAACGTGCCTATTCTTCCCTCTTTGACAATTCCGTTGTTATCCCAAATACCCTGGATCGGAAAAATATTTTTTACCAACCAGGGAATACTGGTCTATATCGGTTATTTCGCATTTCCGTTGGTCTGGTACTTCATCAATCGGACAAGACAAGGACTGCATTTACGGGCGGTCGGGGAATTCCCGGCTGCGGCTGATTCATTGGGGATAAATGTTTATCGAATGCGATATCTGTATATATTCATCGGCGGTTTGTTTGCAGGTTTGGCTGGAGCTGCCATAAGTTTATCCATTTCCCCAGGTTGGTTCAGCGAAAAAACAACATCGGGAGAAGGATGGATTGCAATAGGTTTGGTGATCTTTGCTCAATGGAATCCGATTCGGGCAGCATTCGGTGCCTATGTCTTTGGTGCACTACGGCGGTTGGTGCTTGATATCCAAGGTCCATTAGTGATATTGGGCTTTGCGAATCCTTTCTACTACAACCCGTATTATGGTTTCTTTTTGCAGATGCTTCCTTACGCCTTTACAATAATTGTCCTGGTGCTTGGATCGCGTGAGGCGATCAAAAAACGAATAGGAACTCCTGCTGCCCTTGGAATTCCATATATTCGCGGTGAACGAGGAATGTAATTTTCAATTTTCTTTTGGTTCAATATTTGATTATTTATCATGAGGTAACTGAATGAAAATAGCCAGGCGAAAAGAATTGATCCAGGCTGGCTTGGGTAATTTACGCCTGGATTTGTTGATCGAAAATATCAAGATTGTTAATGTTTATAGCGGTAAGGTAGAACCGGGAGCCATAGGCATCTTAGGTGACAGGGTAGTATCCCCCTACGCATTTGGTTATTCTGCAAAACGAATTGTAGATGGCAAGGGAATGTATGCTCTACCCGGGTTTATTGATACCCATGTGCATATTGATTCAACATTATTAACTCCTGAACAACTTTCCTCTGTAATTGTTCCACATGGAACGACGTCAATGTTTGCCGACCCGATGGAAATTTCCAATGTTGCGGGAATTGATGGTTTGAAAGCACTTGTTGCTTCCCATAGGAAGCTTCCATATAATTTTTTTGTTGAAGTTCCTTCCCGTGTTCCAACAGCTCCAGGTTTGGAAACAACAGGGGGAGTTTTGGGTCTCGAAGAGGTAAAACAGATATTAAAGTGGAACAATACCATCAGCCTGGGGGAACTGGATCCGTCCAAGGTGCTGGGGCTCAAAGATGAGTATCTGGCCAAAGTAGAAGCTGCCCAAATCCTCGCGAAAATTTGTAATGGTCACACTGCCGGTTTGAACGAGATAGAATTAACGGGGTATTGCTGCGGAGGGCTGTCGGATGATCATGAATGTGTGGATTATTCCGATGCGATTCGAAGATTGAATTTAGGTCTTTCCGTACTCATCCGGGAAGGAAGCTCTGAACGAAACCTGGAGTTGATTTTACGTGGAGTTCTGGAGGAGGGAATTGACACCAGTAATTTGATGTTTTGTACTGACGATAAACATCCGGATGACATCCAGCGCGAAGGTCATATTGATTATATGGTTAACAAGGCGATAGCAATGGGATTGTCACCAATCATAGCAATACAAATGGCTACGATCAATGCGGCCAGGCACTTTCGGGTCGATCATCTGATTGGCAGTCTGACACCAGGAAGATTTGCAGATATCATCTTGTGCAAATCACTGGAAGAAATTGATCCCGTTTCGGTTTATTTTCACGGAAAACAGGTAGCCAAAAACGGGAAACTAACAATTACACCTCCCCCATTGAATTATCCGGATTACCTATATAAAACAATTAAAGTGTCAAAAGGGAAAGATCCGCATGATTTCCAGGTTCCCGGGAAATCTCCAAAAGTAAAAGTCTGGGTGATTGAACTTGTACCTGACCAGATCATTAATAAACGCGACCAGACGGAATTTGGATGTTAAAAATGGAATTAGTCGGTAATGATATACAAGTGCGATATTCTTAAGCTTGCAGTTGTTGAGCGTTATGGAAAAACTGGCGGGATTGGCATCACGTACGTGAAAGGGTTTGGAATAAAACGTGGTGCTATTGCATCGTCTGTATCTCATGACCACCATAATATCGTTGTCGCCGGCACAAATGATGTTGATATGGCAGTTTGTGTGAAGGCGATAGAGGATGTACAGGGTGGATTTGCGATTGCTGCAGATGGAAAGTTGCTTGACTGTTTACCATTGCCAATAGGTGGCCTGATGAGCGATAAGTCTGCTGAAGAAGTGATCAGTTCACTCCAAAGACTGAATCTGCGATATCGTGAACTAGGCGGCGTTCTCACCGCGCCATTTATGAGTCTCTCTTTTATTTCTCTTCCGACTGTTCCCGAACTTGGCTTGACAGATATGGGTCTGATTGATGTGCACAAACATGAGTTGATTTCATCAATTGTCACGAATGAATAATGTGAAGGTTTTTGTGATGGTTGCTCGCAACATTAACCTCAAATCTACATTTCCTGGAGAACTTTTTTACCTGATTGGGAGTTGATACATGCCTAATAACTACCAGACTATAGGAAAACGTGAGAGAAGGAAAGATTCCATTGGTAAAGCCAGTGGAACTGCGCTTTATACCGCTGATATTAAGCTTGAAAATACACTTTGGGCATCAATATTCAGGTCTTCACAGCATGCAGCCAGGATCATAAAATTGGATACATCCGCAGCAGCGGGTATGCCCGGAGTAGTCATGGTGATTACTGCGGAGGACATTCCAGGAGAAAAGACTTTTGGTGCTCTCATATCAGATCAACCCCCGTTAGTGGTCGATGAAATAAGGCACCTTGGCGAACCGATTGCCCTGGTGATTGCGCATAGCCAGAAAACGGCTGAAGAAGCAATAAAGAAAATTCAAATTGAATACGAACCAATCTCCCCAATATTTGATCCGCAACAGGCATTAGGCGAGGGAGCCAGGCAAATACACCCGGGTGGAAATTTGGTCACCAGTTATGATGTCCAAAATGGGGATTTGTCTGTAGGATTTGCTCTCGCTGATGTAATTATCGAGGAAACCTTTTCTGTACCACGGATTTCACCTGGTTATATGGAACCTGAGAATTCTCTTGCCCGCTGGAATGAGGATGGCAGTGTTACTGTTTGGGTAAGTTCACAGCAGCCATTCCATGATCAGGAGAAAATTGCGTCCATTCTAAACCTTCCTCTTGAAAAAATCCAGGTGATCTCAGGAGTAATTGGTGGTGCATTTGGTGGAAAAGAAGACCCATCGATCAGTATCCTGGCAGCTCTAGCAGCTTTTTCTTGTAAAGGTTTAGTCCGTATTTGCAACAGCAGGACTGAATCATTTCTTGCGCATCCCAAGCGGCATCCAGCGAAATTATCCATCAAAATTGGGGCTAAAAATGATGGAACCCTGGTTGCACTGGATGCGCTTGTTTATTTAGATACAGGGGCTTATGCCTCACTCGGACCGGCAGTTGGTGGTTTACTGACTGAGACAGTTGCTGGTTCTTATCGGATCCCGAATATGAGGGTTCAGACAAAGGTAGTGTATACCAATTCGCCACTATCTGGAGCCATGCGGGGTTTTGGAGCACCGCAATCTCATTTTGCCATAGAAAGCATGATGGATATTCTGGCTGACAGACTACAGATGGATCCCATTTTGCTTCGTGAAAAAAATATACTCCATCCCGGGGATCGTGTTTTCACGCAGGTTATTGTCAGTGATTCTGCAAATAGCTTGCCCTTGATCCTGGATAAATTCAAAGAATATCGCGACAAGTATTTAAGTATTCCTCCCCAACCGGGTAAAGTAATAGGTATTGGATACGCCTGTGCAGCACAGACAATGGGTTTGGGTGCAAAGGTACCTGATCCGTCATCTCACCGGTTGACATGGCAGCAGGATGGTACAGTTCTTCTTCAGATGGGTGCACCTGATCTGGGTCAGGGGTTAACCACCATTGCAGAACAGGTCATCGCAGAAAAACTGGGCATTCCTTTTTCTAATATTATTACAGCTGAATTGGATACCAAAACCACCCCAGACGGAAACGTTACCTGCGCATCACGAATGACTTACCTGGTGGGTAATGCTGTATCCATAGCTTCAGATGATTTGATCGAACAATTGCTCGATCAAGCTGCTGAAATTACCAAATTACCCAGAAAATCATTGAGTTATGCCAATGGCTTTATTAAAGATTCGAAGGGATTACTTATAACTGCACAGGAGATCCTTGCGCATATTGCAGAAAGTGATAAATCTCTCCAATCCATAGGTACTGCATCGTTTCCGTATCCACCTGAAACGACACCACAACATTTACCAGTTGGTATGCCGCATGTCATGTTCGTCTTTGGGGGACAGATCGCCCGGGTGGAGGTCGACCCCGAATTAGGCACAGTTGATGTGACCCATATGGCTGCCATACATGATGTCGGACAGATCATCAACCGTGATGGAGTGGAAGGCCAAATTGAGGGTGGGGTAGCCATGGGTTTGGGTTATGCATTATATGAAAACATGGTTCTAAAACCTAACGGACAATGGGTGAATAACTTCACAGAATACCTGCTTCCTACCGCGCTGGATATGCCTGATTGTTTGGATGTGGATATATTGGAAATTCCTGAAAAATCCGGACCATTTGGAGCAAAAGGATTGGCAGAGATTTGCCTGGTTCCAACAGGTCCGGCAATTGCGAATGCAGTCTTTAATGCGACCGGAAAGCGGATATATCATTTGCCTATTAAACCCGAAGATTTGTTGTAAATTAGAGAAAATAAGATACAATTAGAATTGTCTGACAATTGAATTATTGGAAAGGTAGATGAATGGCACAGAAATTTATCGGTTATCAATGTTCTTTATGTGGAAAGACATATTCACCAGGTGAAATAACATATACTTGCCCGGTGGATGGCGGCAACCTGGATGTAATATTGGATTATGACCTGATCAATAAAGAAGGCAAGTTCGAAGAAATTACATCATCCCAGGATACTTCCCTGTGGAGGTATTTACCTTTATTGCCGGTTGGCGATCCTGGTTTTGTAGGGACCTCCCTGCGTGTTGCTGGTGGCACACCCATATTGACCCCTATCAAGCTTGGTGAAGAATTAGGCATTAAAAAGCTTTGGATAAAAGATGAGGGACGTAATCCAAGTGCATCCTTCAAGGACCGTGCCAGTGCCATAGTCGTAGCCCGAACTCGTGAGCTGAAATCTGATATTGTTGTGACAGCTTCAACTGGTAATGCGGGTGCAGCGTTGGCTTGCATGGCTGCTGCTGTAGGTCAGCCGGCGATTATTTTTGCACCTAAAACCGCACCACCGGCAAAGGTAGCACAACTATTGATCTTTGGTGCCAAAGTGATCCTGGTGGATGGCAATTATGATTCTGCTTTCGACCTTACCATAGAAGCTTCCAATGAATTTGGCTGGTATTGCCGGAACACAGGCTATAACCCTTTCACACTGGAAGGGAAAAAGACAGCTGCTTTTGAAATTTGGGAAACTCTGCTGAAGAACCGGAAGTCCAATAAACCATTAACGATCTTTGTATCCGTTGGAGATGGCAATATCATCTCCGGATTGCACAAAGGGTTCAAGGATCTGCAGAAACTGGGCTGGCTGGAGCAAATGCCGCGAATTATCGGGGTGCAGGCTGAAGGATCGGCAGCGATATACAATGCCTTCCATTCTGGAACTGAAGAAATCATTCCGGTAAATGCAGTCACCATTGCTGATAGCATATCCAGTGACCTCCCCCGGGATGGTGTCCGTGCGGTAAGAGCAGCAAAACAAACCGGCGGTACATACATAAAAGTCACTGACGATGAAATTGTAAAGGCAATAGCAAAACTTGGCAAAGTTGGTTTGTTTGCTGAACCAGCAGGTTCAACTGCATATGCTGGACTGGAGAAAGCTGTACGCGAAAATATCGTAAGTCATGATGATGATATCCTGGTCATGAATACCGGCAGCGGATTGAAAGACATAAAAACTGCCATGCAGGCAGTGACTGCAGCTCCGATCATTGAGCCCACCCTAAAAGAATTGAAGAAATTTTTGAAACAATAATTATGAAGCCAAAATTTTCGATAATTGCTCCTGTTTATAACGAATCCGAAAGTCTGCCAGAACTTTATAAACGCATCACTGAAGTGATGGGACAGACAAACGAAGAGTGGGAACTCATCGTGATCGATGATGGATCCACCGATGGTTCAACAGGTGCAATTCGAGAATTGGCTAAAGCAGATCCACATGTTCGCCCGGTGATCTTCGCCCGTAACTTTGGTCATCAAATCGCGGTTACGGCTGGCTTGGATTACAGCCGCGGGGATGCAGTAGTGATCATTGATGCAGATCTACAGGATCCTCCGGAAATGATCCTGGAAATGATCAAAAAATGGCAGGAAGGGTATGAAGTTGTCTATGCTGTAAGAGCAGATCGGGAAGGTGAAACCTGGTTTAAACGGACAACTGCCTCACTCTTTTATCGGGTCATTTTCAAGATCACCGATGTGAAGATCCCGCTGGATACAGGTGACTTCAGGCTGCTGGATCGTAAAGTTGTGAATGTCATGAACCGTATGCGGGAACGGCACCGTTTTCTTCGAGGCATGGCTGCGTGGGTGGGATTCAAGCAAATCGGCTTACCGTATAAACGCGCTGCCAGATATGCTGGAGTAACCAAGTACCCATTCAGAAAAATGGTGCAGCTGGCATTGAATGCCATCACCAGTTTTTCCTATTTTCCACTTCAAGTCGCCACTTATATTGGCTTTATATCAGCAGGGATCAGTATTATTGCCATCCCATTCGTCATATTTGAACGATTAACCGGCTCACAGGCTTTTGTCGGCCAGGCAACCACTTTGATCGCTGTACTTTTTCTTGGAGGTGTTCAACTCATATCATTGGGCATATTAGGTGAATATGTTGGGCGAATTTATGATGAATCCAAAGGGCGCCCATTATATATTGTTCGTGAAGAACCAGCAGATTTTGAAAAATAACCCATTTAGGAGATATATAACAAATGTCAAACAAAATTGATTTATCAGTAAAGAAGGACCGCTTGGAAAGAGCAGTAAAACGAGCGAAAGAACAGAATATTATCATTCCAACTTTCGCACAGATGAAAAATCCATCATTAATCCCGGGCAAAGTAAAGAGTGAGTTAAAGGGAATAGGTCTTTGGGATGTAGATCCTCGGAATCTTTTCAGGATTACCTGGCACAACGAACCGGTTGCCAAAGGTGGTGGATTTGGTGGAGTCAATTACCTGGAATTACCTTCCAGCCTCACTGGTACAAAAGCCAGAGTAATTGTTGTTGTTGGCAAGTGGTTCCCAACCGGTGCCCATAAAGTGGGTGCTGCATTTGGCTGCCTGGTTCCACGGTTGGTAACAGGTCAATTCGACCCGACCTCCCAGAAAGCAGTCTGGCCTTCAACAGGCAATTTCTGCCGTGGTGGAGCATACGATTCAAAACTTTTAGCCTGTGATTCCATCGCCATTTTACCCGAAGGAATGAGCAAGGAAAGGTTCGAATGGCTTGCAAAGGTATCTGGCGAGGTCATTGCCACTCCCGGATCCGAATCTAATGTTAAAGAGATCTTCGATAAATGTTGGGAATTAAGAAAATCTGGCCAGGATCTGATGATCTTCAACCAGTTCGAGGAATTTGGCAATTACCTTTGGCACTACGAAGTTACCGGACATGCCCTGGAAGAAGTCTTAAAGAAGGTCATGGGTCCTAAAGATGAATACCGTGGATTTGCCTCGGCAACTGGTTCTGCAGGTACGATCGCTGCAGGTGATTACTTGAAACAGGCATTCCCCTATTCAAAGATCGTCGCCAGTGAAGCTCTTCAGTGCCCGACTCTTCTGGAAAATGGGTTTGGTTCACATCGTATTGAAGGGATTGGTGATAAGCATGTTCCGTGGATCCACAATTCGAAAAACACAGACATGGTTGTTGCCATAGATGATGAAGCAGTCGTCAACATCTGCCGCCTTTTCAATGAACCGGAAGGCAAGAAATACCTTGCCAAGAAAGGTGTTCCGCAGGCGATTATTTCACAGTTGGATCTCATGGGATTTTCCGGAATCTCGAATGTCCTTTCAGCGATCAAGTTTGCCAAGTATTATGAACTTGGTGAAAATGATATTGTACTGACTGTATTAACCGATTCCATGGAACTTTATGGGAGCCGGTTAGTGGAAATGCACCAGGAATTTGGTGAATATACTGCTTCTGATGCTGCAGAACATTGTGCCCGCTACTTATTAGGTCAATCCACTGATAATTTACTCGAATTATCATATACTGACCAGCGTCGTGTACATAACTTGAAATACTTTACCTGGGTTGAACAGCAGGGTAAGGAATATAAAGAGATCATGGACATGTGGTATGAACGGGATTACTGGAAGGGTGTCCAGGGACAGGTTGGCGAGATTGATGCTTTAATAAATGAGTTCAATGACCGTGTCGGATTGATTAAAAACTACTAAATCTTTACTATAAAATTAACATCCCGCAGACTGCATAAGACTGCGGGATGTTGTTTTATAATAATAGAATGAATTCAACAACTGGTATTCCTGATACATCCCTTGTGTTGGTTTCAGTAATGAACTCGCCACGCGACCTGGAAATCGCACGGATGCTTGGTTGGTACCGGATCCCCCTGCGGAGAGCGCCAAAAGTAGTCGATGTTGATTACCTTGCCTTTTACCAGACCTCAGGATTTGATGAAGGGGATCGAGGAAAGATCCAGTATATTGCAAAAGTACGCGGGCACGAGTTGACTACCCGTGGGGAGTTGCTCAAAGATGAGAAAGACCATCCGAGAGTGCAAATGAGGAGTATTATAAGATCCAGATCGGTCCATTAATTAGACTTGCCAAACCGATCAAGGCAACAAACTGGAAGCGGATCACATTCCTCTATACAACTGGAAAATCTTTGATGGAAGCCAACCAGGTCAATGATCTGGTCATACGATCAGAAGAACGGTCCTTACTCTGGCGTTCAATTCGGGAACGGATTGGAACAGATAACCCGTCTGTCACTGACCCTGTTGAAAATTTTGATATACCCGATGGCCAGTTATTGGAAATTCTTGGCTATTTGGGATTCAATGAGATTAACAAAAGTAAATAATAATTTATTGAGAGGGTCTGATGAAAATTATTAAAAACGGGACTCTGATCACAGCCAGTGAAACCTTTTCCGCTGATATTTTAATCACGGGTGAAAAGATTACTGAAATTGGCAGCAATATTAATATTCCGGGTGCAGAGATCATCGATGCCAGTGGAATGCTAGTCATGCCGGGTGGGGTCGATCCGCATGTTCATCTTGAATTACCCATGTTTGGTACGGTGTCATCCGATGATCATTACACAGGACATAGAGCTGCGGCTTTCGGAGGAACAACTACCTGTATAGATTTTATTTCGCAGGATCACAATACATTAACTGAAGACATTGATGCATGGCATGAAAAGGCAGATCATAAAGCAGCCATCGATTTTGGGTTTCATATGAATATTACCCGGCTGAACGATCAGATTGCTAGTGAAATCCCATCATTGGTCAATCATGGCATATCCAGCATTAAAGTATTTACTGCTTACAATAATCGATTGAGGTTGGATGATGGTGGTATTTTTCGCGTGATGCGCATAGCACGAGATGCAGGAATACTTACCATGCTCCATGCGGAAAATGGTGACGTGATCGACATTCTTATTCAAGAAGCACTGGCATCCGGGAAGACAAAGCCAATCGACCATGCCCTTACCAGGCCTGCGTGGGGTGCAGTAGAAGCTGTACTACGAGCTTGTTCATTAGCTCAACAGGCAGAAGCACCTCTATATATTGTCCACATGAATGCAGCCGGAGAGGTGGATCAATTGGAATATGCCAGAGCTCATGGTATCCATGTAATGGGAGAGACGTGTCCGCAATATTTGTTCTTTACAACCGATCAGTTGAGAAGACCCGATGGTGCAAAATGGGTGTGCTCGCCGCCAATTCGTGAGAAGGTGGATAACGATAGACTTTGGGAGGGATTACGATCTGGAGTGATTCAGACAATAGGAACAGACCATTGTCCATTTTTCTATAATGGATCCCAACCAATTATTTATGAAGGCGAAAAGGTGGCAATTCCCGGGAAAGAGTTAGGCGAAAATGATTTTACAAAAATACCCAATGGATTACCAGGTATAGAAGACAGACTGCCAATTATGTGGACTTACGGAGTCAGAACAGGTAAGTTGTCACCTAATCAATTTGTTGAGTTGAACTGCACAAATCCTGCAAAGATTTTTGGATTATATCCACAAAAGGGAACCCTTTTACCCGGGGCAGATGCGGATATTGTATTGTGGGACCCTGAAAAGCATGTTCAATATGGGGTAAATGAAGCGCATATGAGGACTGATTATAATTTGTATGAAGGCTGGGAATTAGTTGGAATGCCAGTAGAAGTTTTATTACGGGGAGAATCGATAGTCAAAGATGGTCAATGGTTGGGGAGACAAGGTGCCGGGAAATTCATCCACAGGAACGCTTCAAATCCGGTACTCTAAAAAATGTTCATTCTTGCCCCTTCATTCTTTTTACTTGTTACTGCGGCGATCATTCAAATTCTACATATATTTCGTCCTCGATTTAACGCTGTCTGGTTAATCGCAGTTACTGGTGCCTTTATTAGTTGGATGTCACTATTGTTTCTCAGGTTTAGATTACCGACAAATTTAGTCTACCTCCACTGGGATATCGGGAAACTCTACATTGATTCGCCGGCATTGGTCATTGATTACTCTACATGGCCTTACGCATTTGCCATAAGTACATTGATTCTTGCCATTGTTTTATCATCTCCTGCCAATCTCCAATCCAGGATGGAAATAAGCAGTTTGGCCGGAAATTTAGCAATTACCGGATTAAGTTATTTTGCTTTATTGGCATCAAA
Organism: uncultured Chloroflexia bacterium; assembly: GCA_963757065.1. Taxonomy (GTDB): domain Bacteria; phylum Chloroflexota; class Anaerolineae; order Anaerolineales; family Anaerolineaceae; genus PNON01. Next base: position 1,084,217 of record CAVWQC010000007.1, read on the forward strand.
CCTGGTATCAATGCTAATCGGTTGGGCAGCTATCGACCTGATTGAAATATCCGCCTTGTTACGCAATAACCCTGAAAGTAAGAACAATCAACGGATCATTATCGGATTCACATCCAGGTTTCTAGGTCTGATCCTGATTTTCTGGGCGATCGTCCTGGGTAGTCGCGAAAGTGGTTTTAGAACAGATTTCACAAATTTATCACCTTTGGTGGGATTGCCTGTCCTGATTGGAATTGGGTTAAGACTGGGATTATTTCCTGTCCACCTGACTTATTCCGAGGAAACCAGCATTCGGCGAAGCCAGGGTAACCTTTTCCGGTTTATTCCACCAGCTGCAAGTTTAGTCTTACTTTCACGCATTCCACCAGAAACATTGTCACCTGATATGAATATTATCATCAGGATATTAACAATGATTGCAGCAATTTATGGACTAATTCGTTGGTTGTCTGAAAAACGTGAATTGGATACACGGCCGTATTGGGTGATGATACTATCCAGTCTGGCAATATTATCCACCTTGAATGGTTTTTCGGTGGCATCTGTTTCGTGGGGAGTTTCGATGATCCTTTTAGGTGGAGCACTATATTTGCATGATTTTAAGACTTGTTTCATTCAGGTATTACTTTTTATCGGATTATTGCTGTTTACTGGAATACCCTATACACCTAACGCTGCAGGTTTGGCTGGCTTAATGGGATCCCCGAATTTATTTATTGAAATTATTAGTCTTTTGATCTTTCTACCGTTGCTGGTTGGATTATTTAGAAAAATTAAAGGCAAAGCTTTCATACCATCCGGATTGGAACGAATTGTCTACCTTACTTATCCTTTCAGTATTTTATTGTTGATCATTTCATATGTCATTATTGGTCTCTTTGGCTGGCGCGGTTCAAGGATAATTGGGGCATGGCCTGCCATAATTACTGGCTTAGGGATCATATTAATCATGTTGATCGTGAATAGATTTTTACCCCGTCAGATCAATTACGTTAAGAATTCGTTTGAGGAATTTATTAAAAAATACTCTTTCATTCGACAATATGTCAGGACAATTTTTACATTTACCTGGGTTTACACGTTATTTCGGTGGATATTTGGAATGATCGGAAGAATTATTGATTGGTTTACATTTTTATTAGAAGGCGAAAGTGGTTTACTTTGGGGAATGGTTTTTCTTATACTATTAATTATGGTTATTGGGACAAGAGGGTAACTTTATGCCTTTTTCCATACAGGTAGTAGGCATGATTGTTATTGTTGCAGCAAGTATGCTCCCATTTGTTGTACCCAATTGGCGAATATTGATCACAACACTTGCTGCCATTTACCTGATCCAATTCATCTATATTTTCTATCTTTCGACGCCACTATTAGCTGCAATTAACCTAATCATTGGATGGATGGCCTGTGCAGTAATAGGAATATCCAGTTTAAGGTTACGACTTAATGAAAATATCGAACCATTCCAAAAAGGTATCGCATTCCGATTATTAAGTGAATTCTTTTTTATTTTGACAGCTTTTGCTATTTCAATCAACGCCAATTCATGGTTACCAAAAATACCTTATATTGTCTTCTCTGCTGGATTAACTCTATTATTTACCGGTTTGCTCCAACTTAATTATTACCCCCAAACTTTACGGATCATTGTCGGATTATTGGTTTTGTTATCCGGCTTTGAATTAATATATTATTCGATAGAATATTCATTGCTCGTAATCATCTTAATCGGGATTGTAAAGCTGGGGTTGGCTTTTATGGGTACTTACCTTATCGGTCTACAAAACCTGGAGGAAGCCAAATGAGTTCCCCGGTTATCTGGATTATTTTCCCTGTGATAGTTTCAATTGGATTGTTCCTATTGCTCCGCCATCGGACTTTAGTGTATATAATCGGGTTTCTCTTCTCACTGGGGTTAACCGGAGCAGCTTATTGGCTGCCAATTGAGACTCTTGTTGAAACGGGTTCAACAGGATTCAAGATTTCCGGTGTTCTTACTATGCTCGGCCGGCAGTTGATTTTAAATCAGGACCGTCAGGCAATATTAATATTGATCTATGCAATAACAGCCTTTTGGCTTTTTGGTGGTTTATTTACTAATGTCCCTCCTATATTAGTTCCTATCAGCCTAATGGTGGTTTCTTTTCTGGTTGGATCAATCGCAGTAGATCCATTTTTATATGCCGCAATTTTTATTGAAATAGCAGTGCTTTTAACACTGCCTTTATTGGTAAATGATACAAAACGCTTAAATGCAGGGGCAATGCGTTTTCTCACATTTCAAACCATAGGGATGGTTTTCTTACTTTTTACTGGCTGGTTGTTAGGTGGGGTGGAAACTGCCCCGGCCGACCGGGTTGCAGCACTACGGACATTGGTTTTTCTTGGATTGGGTTTTGCTTTCATTTTGGCGATTTTTCCGTTTTATTCCTGGATACCCATGCTAACCGAATATGAAAATCCTTATACGGTTGGATTTATACTAATATTATTTCCTACAGTAATTCTACTATTTGGAATTACATTTATTGAAAAGTATTCATGGCTGAGGAGTTCGACTGAACTAAAACAAGCCCTTCAAATTGTCGGAACATTCATGGTAGTAATAGGTGGAATTTGGTCAGCATTTCAAAAGCATTTAGGTAGGATGTTTGGATATGCTGTTATCGTTGAAAATGGCCTGTCCTTGATTGCAATAGGATCATTAACCCCAAATGGGTTTCAAGTTTTTGCTAATTTGTTCCTGCCGCGGATTTTATCTTTTGGACTTTGGGCACTATGTTTATCGATAATTCGTAAAAAATTTAATACCCTTGAACTGGCAAAATTAGGGGGTATTGGAAAATCAGAAACATTAATTACATTAGGTTTTCTTATCGCTCAATTTTCAATCGGAGGATTACCTCTTCTAGGGGGATTTCCTTCAAGGGTTGCGTTACTCGAAGAAATCTCTCTCCAGTCGTCAGTAATTGCATGGTCAATTATTATTGGAATTGGCGGTATTTGGGCAGCTGGACTTGTTTCCTTGTCAACTGTTCTAAAATCCGAATCAGGTTGGAAGAGCTTTTTTAATGAAAATATTGTTGTCAATACCCTTATCTGTATTGGCATCCTGGGTTTATTAATTATGGGTTTATTTCCACAATCTTACTCATCGGGGATGTTGAATATTTTACTCCCATACCCCCACCTGTATTAATAAAATTGATTATTACCCGGATGGTATAATCTTCATGTCGAAAAAAATAACAATCACCCCAGAGGATAGTATGGAAATTGAACAATTAACAAAACGTCTTGAATGGCTTGATGATGAACGACGTAAAGATAAAAGTACGATTGCAACTTTAGAAAATAAACTGGAGAAACTTGAAGAAAAATTAAACGCTGCCAGGAAGGAAGTCTCCACTCTTACTGGAAGCTTATCCCAGTTCAATCTGGTCTTTGGAAAAATTGAGCAAATAGAAAAAAGCCTTGCTGAAACAAAAATTGACCTTGGCAAGGTGGGAGAAGGATTAGAGCGGTCCAGAAAAGAAAGTGAACATGAACAAGAGTTAAAGAGAATTTCGGATATAGATGGAATTACTACGACAATTCAAGAGATACGAAAAAGTACATTACCGATCACTGAATTAAAAAAAGGTCAAAAAGTTCTCGATACAGATATCAGTTCACTAAAACAACAAATACAGAAACTGGATAATAAGTTCGTAGATATTCAGGAAATCTATGATGAGTATCAACGTTCTCAGAAAATGTTTGACGACTCTCGAAAAACTGAAAATAAAAGAATCACCGATCTGCAGGGTGAAATTTCTGCATATAGAAAAAGAAGCGATGAACTTAGGTCCAAGATCGATCTGGCATTAGAAAATATGCGCAATATGGAAGCTCGAATAATTGAGATCACTGCTTCCGAAGCTGACCGCAGACAATCTCAAGTTGCTTTCATGGAAAAGCAGAATCAACAACAGGTAATTCGAGAAAGAACCCTGAAGGATGGGCTGCAAAAAATTGAGCAAGTTACGCAAAATAGCTCGTTATACGAAGTTCAGTTCAAAAACCTAGAGGATACTCTGCGAACTATCCGGAAGACCAAAGATCAATTGGAAGACGCCACTCAAAAAATTGACCGGAGAAGTCAATGAAATCACAGAAATGCACAGATTAAATGAGGATCACTTCAGACAGGAATGGATCACTTTCAAAGCAGATGACCAGAAACGCTGGGCGAATTACAATCTGATCATGGATGAACAACAGAAAGATAACCAACGACAGGAAGAGAAATTAGATAAGCGTGTGGTACATTTGGAAGACCTCAGTCTGGATATGTCTGATACGATCGCAAATATCCACAATGAAACTGAAAAAAGATTGCAAAATCTATTATCGCTTAGCTCACGATTGGTTGTCTTCATATGAACGTTTACTGGGTAAAGACAGAGAATTGGACTGATGTCAACTCATGTTCTTGGTACAGCCGGTCATGTAGATCATGGCAAATCATCTCTTGTCACAGCTCTGACCGGAATGAACCCTGATCGGTTAAAAGAAGAACAAGCCCGTGAGATGACCATTGAGCTTGGATTTGCCTGGTTTAGGCTTCCTACCGGTGAGGAAGTAGGGATTGTCGATGTTCCAGGTCATCGTGATTTTATTGAGAATATGCTTGCAGGTGTCGGGGGAATTGATGCAGTTTTATTTGTCATAGCAGCAGATGAAGGGGTAATGCCTCAAACAAGGGAGCATCTTGCGATTCTTGATCTTCTTCAAATTAATAATGGAATAATCGTTCTTACAAAATGCGACTTAATTTCTGACAAGGAATGGTTAACTCTTGTTGAAGAAGACATAAAGAAAACGGTACAGGATACTGTGCTTGCTGAGTCACCAATTATTCGAGTCTCATCGAAGACCAGGGCAGGAATTCCGCTGCTATTAGAAGAAATTTCAAAAATCCTTGAGAAATGTCCCCCTAGAATGGATATTCATCAACCAAGGTTACCGATTGACAGGGTCTTTTCCATGCCGGGCTTTGGCACCATCGTTACTGGCACCCTAATGGACGGCTCATTTAAAATCGCTGATGAGATTACCATATTACCTGCTGGAATTAAATCCAGGATCAGGGGATTGCAAAATCACAAAACCAAAGTTGATTTGGTAATTCCCGGGCAACGAACAGCCATTAATATCACTGGAGTAGCAGTTGAAGATATTAAAAGGGGAGACGTGATCTCCTTTCCTGGTTTGTATCCTCCAACAAAACGCATAGATGTACAATTCACCCTTTTAAAAGATATTAGTGGACCTTTGAAACACCGCAGTGAAATTAAGTTTTTCCTGGGAACGACAGAGGTCCTTGGAAGTCTTCGTTTATTGGGGATGGAAGAATTGACTCCAGGTAATCATGCTTTTCTGCAAATTGAATTATATGAACCAATTGTGGCGAAAAAAGGAGACCGATTTATCCTTCGCCGTCCTTCTCCCGGAGAAACCCTGGGAGGCGGAACAATTATTGAAGTGACCTCTCCGAAACGCTACAAACGGTTTGCAATAGAAACTTTAGCCCTTTTAGAAAAAAAACTATCCGGTTCTCCTTCTGAGAAGGTATTATCCATTATTCACACAGAATCCCCTGTTCTGGTCTCTGATGTTCTTAAGAAATCCATGATCGACCCTAATGAAACGATGGACATCATTAGATCCCTGCAGATGGAAAACCAGATCAAGATGATCAAATCATCAGAAAATATCTCCCAAAGCCATCTAGTCTCGTGGAATTATTTGCAGAGTACGTTACAAGCCACCCGGCAGATCCTGGAAAAATTCCATTCCAGTAATCCATTAAAAACTGGAATCTCCCGTGAGGAATTACGCAGTAAACTAAAATTGAATTCCAAAATATTCACATTAATTGTCGAAGAGTGGATAAGCGAAGGGGAGTTGAAAAGTAACCTTGTAAATCTATCACTGCCTGGATTTTCAATTAGTATCCTTCCAGAGCAACAAAAATTGATACAATCGTTGCAAGCAAAATTTTCTCAAAACCCGGTTTCTCCTCCTTCCGTGAAAGAGTGTAAAGATGAATTAGGAGAAGACCTGTTCAGGATGCTAATTGAAAGAGGCGATCTCATTCAACTCTCAGAGGATGTCGTCTATTCTTCAGATCAATATGAAAAGTTAAAAAATGAAGTAATTGAGTATTTACACAAGAATTCAACCATTACAGTTGCTGATTTTCGGGATCAATACCAGACGAGCCGAAAATATGCTCTTGCTTTCCTGGAGTATCTGGATCAGATCAATATTACCCGGCGGGAAGGGGATTTCCGGAAGTTGAACAAACACTAATATGAACCGCGAAGAGCGTCATCCTCTATCAATTACCCATAATCACATTTACAGAATCAAGCAAAAGACATTTGTGGATGATTTATTAAATTTAGATTCGTCTTTTTGGATCGCTTAATCAATCCCCATTATGTAATTTCTTTTCAAGGGCGGACTTTAGCATAGGATTATTAGAGTATTCCAGATTTATCCCGGGAGTATTGTGCCAGTCTGCGAAATTATGAATGGTTCCCGATAACCCAGCAAGTAGGTCATCAGTTACCTTAACATCATCTTCAAGAAAAATTGATTTAATTTCAAGGACTTTGTTTTTTCGATCAGCTTTAACGTCCATTTTCCCAACGATTGAATCATTATGCAGGATTGGAAGAAGCCAATATCCAAATTTTCTTTTTGAGGCAGGCAAATAACATTCCAACCGAAAATCAAACCCGAATAGAGTTTTTAATCTTGCCCGGTCCCATAATAAAGGGTCAAAAGGTGACAAGATTACAGTCCGGTTTGGATTGGCTGATCCGGAAACAATGGATTCATAAAGTTTCAGATTATCCTTATGAATGTACCCGGTAGATTCAATTCCTTCTATACTAACAGGCAGGATCTCACCTGACTCTACCAATGAACCAAGGACAGATTCTTGTTTGGATTTAGGTAATCGATAATAATCCGGGATCCATTGAGGTAGTGCAATACCCAGCGATTTAATTGTCCTTGCGGTTAATATTTTTTTTGCATCAGCTTCACTATAGACTTCCGCTGACCCGTTTGGGTAAACCCTTTCCGTGAGATCATATACCCGTTGAAATTGATCCCTTTTCGAAACCATCAATTCGCCGACAAGCAGCAAATGTTCAAGAGCGATCTTTTCATCCTTCCAATTCCACCAGGTTCCTTTTATTCCATCCTTGCGCTTGAAGTTGGATGATTTTACCGGACCATTCTTACGAATTCCATCCAGGATCTCATTTGCAAAATTGATATTTTGACCTAACCATGTATCTGTATCTTCTGCCTTTTTTCGATGAGAAGCAACTTTCCATTGATACAGCGGGTAATCCTTTATTGGAATATAGCAGGCTGCATGTGCCCAATATTCAAATAAGTGTTTTTCAGCTAACAATTCATCCAGCCAATTTAAGGGGTAACTGCCCAATCGGCTCCAAAGGACAATATACTGACTGCGCGCTACGATATTGATCGTGTCGATTTGCAGGACACCCATTCTAATAATTTCTTCCAGTAAATTGACTTTCGTTACTGTTTCAGCCAACGGGGTGCCGAGTCCAAGACTATGAATTTGTAGCCTTCGAGCTTGTTGTAGAGTTAAAACCAACAGTGATGGATTATTCATGAATTAATAAAATGTTCGATAGTCTTTGAGGTGACTTGATAAGCCTGCGAAAATATCTCAAAATTCAAATTCTCTGGAGTATCTTTAGAAGTATGGTATTCAGGAGGAGTATCTCCATTCCATACAGCTTCCAGGCTGGTTACCTGGAATCCGCTTCGATAAAAAGGAAGATAATCACCGCAGCGATGAAAATGAGAAATCTTTACGAGTGTGTGATCGATTTCTTTGATAATGTGATTCAATGACTTGGAGGTGTAATCTGGCACCAATCTACCATAACGGATAACTAAACCCAACTTGTTCCCACCAGCAACCGAATCCAGATTTAGAACCACGGGTTTATCAGTCCAATCAGTGTGTTTCTTAACGAAAGCAGCTGCACCACATAATCCTTGTTCTTCAGCACTGGTGAATAGAAATGCAATCGGGTAATTATTTACCTTCTTCTGTTTTGATAATGTCTCTGCGATGAGCAACCCGACCGCCACTCCAGATGCGTTATCATTTGCGCCCGGTGAATACTCCTGGTGCCAAAAGAAGGTAATCCATAATTGATACAAGGTCGTTATCAATGCGATTGTAATTGAAAATATATTCAAGCCAGCAACAATCGCCGGAGTCATTGTTATTTTTACAATAACCGCGAGACATTGCAATGCAATAATAAAAGTTATGATGAACAAAGTTCGCTGACAGTAACTTATTATTTTTCCCCAGATTCCCGATAAAAATGGAATGGTTTGAGCAGTATCCATGTGTGCTACCACCAGCATCTTTGCATCACTTAGTGGGGCATTTCTTGGTGTTGCAATAACATTCTCAGTTGTAAACTTTCGTGGAAAAAGCTTTAATACCCTCAAGCATTAATACAGGCAGGATCGAGAATATTAATGGCAAGAGAAAACCAAATAGTGGGGTTGATCGAATTAAAATAAGAGCAAGGATGATCAAGACAGATTCTATTAATTGTGCATTATATAAGCGAGGAATTATTGGAAAACTGAATGACTCTTTTTGGATATCATAGCCGGAATTTGATAAATTATTAGAAATATATTCCTTTAATTTCCCTTCTGATTCACTTCCTGCAGGTCGGGATTTTGCCAGGGAGAGAATATCCAGGAGGATTGATTGTAAACGATCCGATACGCCAGGTAGGATTGTTTTCATTTGATCGTTGCCAGGATATAGCGGTCATAATCATATTTATAAAGTAAAGGGTCGATATGCAGCTTTACTATTGGTGATATACCTAGTTTTTCGCACATCATCAATTGGGCATCATGTTCTTCTTTTCCCTGGTTGACGATCATCAAAACTCCTCCCGGTTTTATACTATTCCATGCATTTTGCAATAACCGTTCAGGATGGTGTAACCGGGAAGGTAATCCCCATTCCAATGTATCTTTCTCGAATACAAATGGAAAGAACAATGTGATTACATCGAAATGGGATGGGATAGGATTGAAATCTTTTGGAATGAACTGAATACCAGGTATCTCACCAATGTGGGTAAGGGCGTGATCAAACCGGGAGTGAAAATCAGAATAGATCCTGAAAGCATCCACTTCATAGCCTTCTAGAGATACATCACGTGGCTTGCTACTTTGGTACCAGGTAAAAAATGACCACAAGGCTTGAACATAAAACCAATGTGATGTTCCAATATCGGCACAAATGATGCGGTCAGGCAAATCCTTTTTTAATAATGCAAATGCTTCTTCCAGCATATGGATATAAAAAATATTTTCGTAATAATTATCAGCAGCACCATCTCGTTTTAATTTTTCCAGGTGATAATCATTCAGGTATCGCTGTTCATCCTGACGGGCTTGCGTTCGCTCAGGCTCTTCCAGAAATGCGTAATTATCGAAGTCATGACTTCTTTTCCACACGGATTGGACCTCTTCTCCAACGAAAAAGTTGGCGAAGAGGGTAATCCATCCTGTTCCTGAATTCAAGAAAAAAACTGATCAACTTCATTTTCAATAGTAATAATTCTTTAGGGTGATTGATAATTTCTATAATTTAGGTAATACTATGGATTGCTGGCTCTGGTACTTCCCTTTTTTATCTGCATATGAGATCTCACAGACCTCATCACCTTCCAGGAATAATACTTGTGCAATCCCTTCATTGGAGTAGATCTTGGCCGGAAGAGGTGTTGTATTTGAGATCTCCAGCGTTACATACCCTTCCCATTCAGGCTCAAATGGAGTCACATTTACAATGATTCCACAGCGGGCATAGGTGCTTTTACCCAGACAAATTGTAAGCACTCCTCGAGGTATCTTAAAATATTCCACCGTCCGTGCGAGCGCAAATGAATTGGGGGGAATGATACAAACGTCCCCTTTATAATCAACCATTGAGCGGACGTCGAAATCTTTTGGATCAACAGTAGCTGAATAGACATTCGTGAAGATCTTATACTCATCTGTTACCCGTATGTCATATCCATACGAAGATACTCCATAAGAGATCACTCCAGGTCTGCGTTCACCCTCAGCGAAGGGAACGATCATTTGGTGTTCCAACGACATCTTCCGAATCCAGTGGTCTGGTTTTAATCCCATCTTTTCTCCTTTAGTATTTGGTGCGATAAGTGATCCTTGTGACCTCACCGGGATAAATTTCGAATTGTACGGGTTGCTGCTTTCCGTTTGGTGAGAATATCAGCTCATATTTACCGGGAGGTAAATTTCCAACCATGAAGACTTCCTGGAAATTATCATCAGGATTTAGGGAGGCATCTGCGTACGGAACCGGGTGCTTTTTGGGCAATCCGGGATTATCCAGAGAAACCAATAGTAGGTCCGGATAGCGACGCACCTCTTTCTTTTCATTAAAAATCTGGCCAACCAGAGCGCCATTTCCGTTATTTATATTTAGCCATAATTCAGGGTTGCGGGTATGGGCGTAATCATTGATCTCTTCGCGTACTTCGAAGTGCAGATGTGCACCCAGAGCTTTACCGCTAAGTCCTACTTTTCCAATAATCTCCCCGGTGGTGACTTTTTCTCCAGTGCTTACCAATACTTTGGATAAATGTCCGTATAAAGTATATATGGGGACATCGTATCCCTGAACATCATGTTGGATGACTACCAGATTGCCATAAAAATTTACGCCCCAACCAAATTGCTGATTTGAATCATTTCCGGCGAAAGCAACAATTCCATCCCCGGCAGCGAGAACAGGTGTGCCTGCTGCATTGATAAATTCCACCCCATGATGAGGTTCTCTTTTCCCATTCTGGGTACTCCCATAAGCGTAGGATGGTTCGACCTGTTGGTTAAAACCTATCCCAATGGGTATCTCGAATACAAAGTGACCGGGAAGGATACAAATTACATCACCACAGGGGTAGGGCGTATTTTGAATGGTCGGAATAGTCGTCGGCAGAAAATCAGTTGGATTTGTAACTTGAATAGTTTCAGTACTCTCCTGGAGTCGTCAAATTGCCTTGTATCCCATTTGCTGCTTCCAAAGTGGTGTCTTGTGGAAGCAGTGTTGAAGTAACCTGGTTTGAGCAGGCAGAAAATGAGATTGCGAATAAGAACAACCAGGTTATGTTTGTTCTGGATCTTTGATAGAAAGACAGCATTAGATGATGATTCCTCCCCGTAGTTCCATCACCTGTTTGATCTGATCTTCCAACCCTGAAAGGGTAGCTTTCAAACCAACCAACTTATTCAGAAGTGGTTGTTTTTGGTCGGTTTGTTCGACAGTTTTTAGGTTGATCTGAACATTCATACTGGCACCATTAAACGCTGCCCGGGCAAGTGAAAATGCTGATCCTGCATCTGAGAGTGCGTTTATGTTCCCGTTATTGGCAGCATCAATTGCCAATCGCATCACATCAAGTGATTTTTCACAAACGTTCAATGGGATCCTTGCCGCATTCAATGTGGCTTTTAATACTTCAGCATCCCGTTTTTGAATGTTTTCCTCTGAATCTTTCGGCAAGTCGCATGGCAATTAGCAGTTCATCAAAGGAATTCGCATCTTCTTTGACTGCACTTTTCAGCTCCTCTTGAAGGATACTTGCCTGATTGACAATTTCCCACATTTTGGATTCGACATCCGCATATTTTTTCTTTCCAATTGTTAGGCGCGCAACCATACAAACCAGGGCAGCTGCCATGGCTCCACTGTAAGCAGAGGCTGATCCACCACCAGGTGTCGGTGTCGCTGATGCTAATTCATCTACAAAATCCGTTTTAATCCCTTCTGAACTTTGTTCCTGCATGGCTGTATATAACCTGGTCTCAAGGATCTGCTCTCCTTTGAATCCATCCAATTGTAGATACCAGACTGCTGAATCGATGAGTGATTCCTGGGGTGTGAGCCCAACCAGTTCGCTATGGTGAATAGCGACTCCGTAACGTCTGTGCTTCCCGGCGAATACTCTCAACCACCCTGAAGATGGGAGTTTGGTGGAAATTGGTCATGTTCATCGAAACCTGAGCCCTGCCATCCACCAGCAATCCAAGCGCTTTGATATATCGGAAGCCGCCTGATGAATTTCGCATGGCCTTGGCAATTTTCTGGGCGATACTAATGTCATCGGTGGATAAATAGACGTTATAAGCGATCAAAGGTGACCGCGCACCGATCACTGTGGCACCCGCTGAACCCAGTTTGGAAGGACCAAAATCAGGTTTTCTACCTGGATCGGTTAATATTTCAGTTTTCAATCCTTCATACTGCCCGTGACGAATGTTTTCAAGGTTGTGCCGGTCCGGTTGGGTAGCTGCTTCTTCGTATAGATAAACGGGTATTCCCAGCTGATCGGCTACTCGCTGTCCGAGGCGTTTTGCAATTTCCACACATTCCACCATGGTGATATCTTTTATTGGAACGAAAGGAACCACATCTGTTGCACCAATGCGGGGATGTTCGCCGGTATGCTGATTAAGATCGATCAGTTTTGCTGCTTTAGCTATGGATTGAAATGCAGCTTCTTCTGCAGCTTGAGGAGTGCCAACAAATGTAACCACAGTACGGTTGTGATCCAGGTCTGAGTGGTGATCCAGAACATGCACTCCAGGCACATTTTCAATGGAATTAATGATCTCCTGTACGATTTCAGGTCGGCGAGCTTCAGAAAAATTAGGAATGCATTCCACCAGGGGATTGGCCATTGTCACCTCAAGATTGGATAAGATAAGGTAATTATCATTTGGAGGGGGGGAAGTGTCAAGTAAACAGATTTGTGCAGCTTCGACCATGGACTTGGTTTGGGGATACCTTGATGCTAAAATAGGGATGGAGAAACTATGTGTGGACGATTCATTTTAATTCTTGAACCTGGTGATTTTGAAGATGAAATTGACCTTGGAGGAATCCCGGAAAGCTATCTGCCTCGTTACAATATTGCCCCGACCCAACCTGTAGCGGTCGTTCGGAATCCAAAAGAACATAAGGTGGAAATGTTCCGGTGGGGGTTAATCCCATCCTGGGCAAAGGATAGTACCATCGGGTCGCGAATGATCAATGCCCGGGCTGAATCACTGGCTGAAAAACCATCATTTAGGAATGCCCTCAAACAGCGAAGAAATTTAATCCTGGCCAGCGGATTTTTCGAATGGAAACCGGTGAGTACGCTGGCAAACCCGAAAGGGAAGAGTAAAATACCGGTTTTTATTCACATGAAAGACCATAAACCCTTTGTTTTTGCCGGATTATGGGAAGAATGGCGTTCACCAGAAGGGGAATTGGTTCGAACCACTACAATAATTACAACTTCATCCAATGCTTTGATCGAGCCATTTCACGACCGAATGCCGGTCATTTTGGATGGTGATAAGAGATGGCAATGGTTGGATGCAGCAACCAGTCAGGCAGAGGCATTGAAATTACTTCAACCCTTTCCGGCGGAAGCCATGACATATTATCCGGTTTCCACCATTGTGAATAATCCGGCGTACGATAACCCGGTCTGTATTGAAGAAGTGGTTGAATGAAGATGGAATTTCATAGTTTCAAATGCTTGACCGGTATACCTGCCTGTGATAAAATCTTGTCCGTTGCCCCCATGGTCTAGCGGTTAGGACACAGCCCTTTCAAGGCTATAACAGGAGTTCGAGTCTCCTTGGGG
>CAVWQC010000008.1:0-421713 GCA_963757065.1 uncultured Chloroflexia bacterium
GCACAGGCAAAGACCGGTTGAAAGACGGTCTTTTTTTTATACCTGAATAAAATTCACCTAAGATGAGTAGTATTCGAGTTTCCTTGTCCACAGGATGCTGCGCGAGGGGCACAGGCAAAGACCGGTTGAAAGACGGTCTTATTTTTTATCGCATCACAAAAATTCATTTTTAAGTCTTGATCCTATTGCATAATTAATCATCGGAAGATTTTCCACTCTTCTTTTGAGAGGTGTTACTTTCAGGTTGACTAACCTCTGCATATTCTGTATATTTATTCGAGAGAGTAGACTACTCTTAAGGTATTGATTTACGACAAGACCAGACAGGAGATCAGTGTTATGCGTTTTGGTACAAACTATCCCAAGGAAGACCTGAACGGTGATTGGAAGCTGGTTTTCAGTAACAATAACGATCTTCCCACGTTGAATACGATCAAAGAGATCGAGACTTCAGGTCTGAGATCGATCGATGCAGTTGTTCCCGGAAATTTTGAATTAAGCCTGATGCAGGCTGGAATACTCCCGGACCTGTATTTTGGATTAAACATACTTGAAACCCAGAAATATGAAAACTGCGATATCTGGTATTACCGGCACTTCACTTCCAAACCACTGGAGGACGCAGAGCCAGTACTAATTTTTGATGGCTTGGACTGTTTTGCAGATATCTTCCTGAATGGAAACCTTGTGGGTAGCAGTGACAATATGCTGGTTGAGCATGAAATCCCGCTAAAGGATATATTACAGAAAGAAAATGAGATCGTCGTTCATATCAAATCAGCGATCAAACAGGCTCAAAAATATCCTTATCCTCCGCAGGTTTCTGCCTACCAGATTAATTATGAAGGTTTGTACGTCAGAAAAGCTCCGCATATGTATGGATGGGATATTACCCCACGGGTTTTATCCGCTGGAATTTGGAGGGATGTACGTTTGGTATATTATCCCAAACAAAAACTGAAAGATGTTTTTTTGCAAACGATCAATATTTCTGAAGACAAAAAAGTCAGCTCGATTAAGGTTGTCTTTTAATTCAGATATTGTGGATATTAAAAATGGATCCTGGGAAATATTAATTGACGGAAAGTGTGGAGAAAGCAATTTTAATGAACGGAAAAGAATCTACTTTTCCGCTGGACAGGTGATATTTGATGTCCATCAACCTAATCTTTGGTGGTCCAAAGGCAGAGGGGATCCGAATTTATACCAGGTCACCGTTCGTCTTGAACATGATGGACTTCCGGTTGATGAAGTTGTGCTTAATCTGGGAATACGGACTATTCGATTGGATCGGAAGAGTGTCCCCGGTAATGAAAAAGAATGTGAATTCTGCTTTATTGTGAACGATGAGAAAGTATTTATCAAAGGCACAAATTGGGTGCCTATGGACATCTTTCACTCCAAAGATCGTGATCGGATAAAACAGGTTTTTCCACTATTGGATGATATTGGCTGCAATATGGTCCGGTGTTGGGGTGGAAATGTATATGAAGATGACCTGTTTTTTGATCTTTGCGACCAACATGGAATAATGGTCTGGCAGGATTTTGCGATGGCTTGTGCCGTGTATCCACAGGATGAGCAATTTCAGCAGAGCCTGGCCTTAGAGGCACGGAAGGTCATTAAACGATTACGGCAACATCCTTGCCTTGCTTTGTGGGCAGGTGACAACGAATGTGATGAAACCTATTTGTTTGAACCAAAATCCAATCCGAATGAAAATATCCTGACCCGTTCAGTATTACCAGGCATTATTCGACAGGAAGATCCATTGCGTCCGTATTTGCCATCTTCTCCGTATTTCGACCAACAAAGCTACGAATTTGGCGGAAGGTTCCTGGTAGAAGACCATCTATGGGGACCGCGAGATTATTATAAAAGTGACTTTTACAATCATGCATTTTGTCATTTTGTCAGTGAAATTGGGTACCATGGATGCCCATCGGTGAACTCAATAAAGAAATTTATTACCCCGACAAATTTGTGGCCATATAAGGATAATCCTGAGTGGGAGCTGCATTCCACAGCACCAGTACCAGGCAGCGGATTATATACATACAGAATCAATTTGATGGCAAATCAAATTGCTGAGATGTTTCAGCATATTCCAGAAGAATTGGAAGATTTCTCTTTTGCCAGCCAGGTCACTCAAGCTGAAGCAGTTAAAATACTTTATTGAAATGTTTCGATATAACAAATGGCGAAAAACCGGGATCATCTGGTGGAACTTAATCGACGGTTGGCCTCAATTTTCAGATGCTGTCGTGGATTACTTCCTGCAGAAAAAACTGGCTTATGAATATATTAAAACTTCCCAGCAGGATATATGTTTGATGTTGAAAGAGCCCGATAACTGGAAGCAGGAGCTGGTTGTTGTTAATGATACTAATCATAATGTGGAAATATCTTACGAAGTTGAAGAAATCAATTCGGGTAAAATTGAAATACGCGGGAAAGGAACTGCTGGCGCTGATGTAGTGACATCGCTCGGGGATTTCCCCTCCATTCGAAGTAAGCAATCTTTTTATCTTCATTCACTGGGAGATCGACGGGAAGCATTATTCGAATCATTATCTTAAAGGTAATCCCCCATTCGATTTACGTAAGTATAAACAATGGTTGAATGAATATCAAAAACATATACCTTCGTTAGCTAACTATTTATAAAATGACTAATTTAATCGGTATTGATATTGGCGGAACCAAGTGTTCGGTTATTCTGGGTGGTACTACTTCGAAGGAATCTGGAACTCGCACATCCAAATTCATCGATGATTTTTTTATTACAGAGAAAATAGTTTTTCCCACACCAATCAATGATCCCAATGCGACGATCAAATTATTTTTAGAAACAGTAAAAAAGTTACTCGAAAAACATAACCTGGGCATCAATCAGGTACAGGCGGTAGGAATTAGTTGCGGCGGTCCATTGGATTCGCAAAATGGGATCATTCTATCTCCACCAAATTTGCCTGGCTGGAATGATATTCGAATCTCAGACATAATGGAAAAAGAACTTGGTATACGTCCAGTTCTTCAGAATGATGCCAATGCCTGTGCCATCGCAGAATTGAAATGGGGTGCGGGCAGGGGGTTGCAAAACTTTGTGTTCTTAACTTTTGGGACCGGTATGGGTGCAGGCTTGATATTAAATGGAGCTTTATATAGCGGTACAAATGATATGGCGGGAGAAATTGGGCATATTCGCATGGAGGATGATGGACCAGTCGGTTATGGAAAAGCTGGCTCGTTTGAAGGATACTGCAGCGGAGGTGGAATTGCCCAACTAGGAAGAATGAAAGCAATGGAACAAATTCAATTGGGTCGATCAGTGGCTTTCTGCCCGGATATAAATGCAGTCCAATCGATCTCCGCAAAAACAATTGGCGAATTTGCAGAAAAAGGTGATCCTCTGGCGCAGGAGATATTTCATATTTCCGGGCGTTATCTTGGGAGGGGAATCGCGATATTAATTGATATATTGAATCCGGAAGCAATCATCATCGGCAGCATTTTCATCCATCAAAAAGAATTATTACTTACTTCAGCGCTGGAAGTGATAAAGAAAGAAGCTCTATCAGTGTCTTCAAACCGGTGCAAGATCCTTCCTGCCGGATTAGGTGATAAGTTAGGTGACGCGGCTGCACTTGGAATTGCTGCGTACTCACTGGAGGTTTAGAAATTGGAATGGAAACCGCAGGTTGAAAATATATATAAAGCGCTCTTTAAAAAACTACCCAGCTTTAAAGGAGTGTAAAGAAGATATCCTGCTTTCATTTCAACTTATAAGAGATTGTTACAACCAAAAAGGTAAATTATTGATTTGCGGTAATGGTGGCAGCGCTGCAGATTCTGAACATATTGTCGGCGAATTGCTTAAAGGGTTTCTGCAACAAAGACGAGTCAATGATCGATTTTTAAATAAACTGGTGAACCTGTTCCCAAAAGATGGATTGGAATTGGGCAAAAAAATCCAGGAAGCATTACCAGCTATTTCGTTAACGGGACAATCAGCATTTTCAACAGCTTTTTCCAATGATGTGTCTCCTGACACAGTTTTCGCTCAACAGGTGTATGCACTTGGCCTGGAGCAAGATATCCTCTTTGCAATTAGTACCACCGGAAATTCTAAGAATGTTCTCAATGCTGTGAAAATATCTCGTGCAATTGGTATGAAATCCATTGGGTTGACGGGGCAAGAGGGTGGCGAAATGAAGAAACTGTGTGATGTGGCAATCTGTGTACCTGGAATTCAAACGTACAGGATCCAGGAACTTCATTTACCCGTATATCATGCACTTTGCGCAATGCTGGAAGCAGAATTCTTTCCAAATCCGTAGAGATATGCATCCCAAGTGGATGATATTCCATCCGGTTGACATCACATCATTAATTCATTAATTGAAATTACAGGCTGAGTTTCAGTTTCTAAATCACTTATTGATGGAAAATTGGTCAATTACATTTCCATCCAAATCATAAGCAGTTCCAGTTAATGTATTTCCTTGAATTTCGATCACAACAAAACTATGTGCCCTACTGGCAGTGACAACATGTAAAGCATTCGGATTGGGGGCATAAAGCGGAGCACCTCCTCCCCCAACTGTGAGGTGAATCACACCATCCACCTCTGACCGAGCATAGTAATGATTGTGTCCTCCAAAAATAATGGATACTCCATATTGTTCTACCAAAGGTAGTATATCCCGCTGCGCCGTCACATTATTATCGCTGGCAGACCATCCGGGTTCATGCAGGAGGATGAACTTCCAGGTTTTCTTACTTATGAACTCAGATCGTTCTTGAGCCAATTGTATTGATCAGTACCTGTCTTTATATGGTGAATATTGATCGAGCATTACGATATGAGCTGGTCCATAATCAAAAGACCAGTATCGCTGGGCGACGAATGGCATGGGAAAGTATTGTTGAAATAACGTACCGCTTCCCTCATGATTACCCATGACTGGAAGGTAAGATAAATTTGCGAATACTTCGCGTATATTCTTGAATTTCGGATCGAAAAGTTGGCGATCCCACATCCAATCCAGGTCACCTTCTGACACAATATCCCCGGGAGAGAGGATGAAGGTCTGAAAAGCCGGATCATCCATATATGCTGCAATGATCTGGCCGTCAATACTATCGTGGATCTCGGTACCATCCCGTGTATCGCCGAAGGCAAAGAATTTCAGGTCTTTAGCTTCTGCATTGGGAGCAGTCATAAACGTTCCCGCTGATTCTCCATTCCCTACGATCACACGATAATAATACTTAGTACCAGGGGTCAGGTTTGATATGGAAAACCGGTGCATGTGGTTGGTACCATATTCTGCTGTGGTCGCGGTTCCAAGGAGATATTGATCGGTGTTGCCCCATTGAATAGTCGAATTCTCCGTATTGTCCAGTTGCCATACCACATCCATCCGGGTATTGTCGCCTGTGTAAAGTAGATAAGGTCCCTTCCTGAAATTTATTGCAGGATAAGGAGTGGAGCGAGTTATTAATGTTGTAGAGATGGTCGGAGAGCTTGTATTAACTTTTGTCGGAGTCTAGTGTTGGAGCAGGAGATGCGGAAGGAGTATCTTTCACCAAAACTGTAAACGGGGTTGGAGATAATTGGGTGACCGCTGCAGATTTGTGTGTTGCAATGGAAGATAAAACCAACAGACTTAATAAAACGGTCAGAAGAATGACAATGCTTAGGGTAATCAGGGTGTTATGTCTGGTTTTATTCATATCAAAGTAAGTATCGTATAGAATTTCTATTTAGCATAAACCCCAATTTATCGATAGTCAATCATTGCAGAGTGTTTTGCCAGGATTAATCTCATATAAAAACCTATTCTGATTTGTAATGATCAAAAATTGGTATTTATATTAAGTGGCAAAGATCCGGAAGTTAAGTACAATGATAAAGTGGCAACACTCGATGATAATCAATTGGTAGAAAGGGTGGTAAAAGGCGATGAAGCCGCATTTTTGGCTTTATATGATCGCCATTCGCGCCATATCTATGCCCTTTCCTTACGAATTTTACATGATCCCATGCTTGCTGAAGAAGCAACGCAGGATACATTCTTAAAACTCTGGGGACGCGCTCGACAATTTCTCGCCGATCGGGGCTCATTATTGATTTGGCTTCTGACAATTGCCCGCCGAACTGCACTTGACCGCATCCGGTTGGAATCCCGCCGTCCCAATTTATCAGATTCTGTCGATCCTGATGATGTCTGGCCAAGTATTCCCGACCCGGTAACGAATTCTGAAGAGAATCGGTGGCGCAGCATGTATTTCACGGTCCAGGCTTTACCAGTAGACCAGCGACAGGTTGTTGAATTGGCATACTACCAGGGAATGAGCCAATCTGAAATTGCTGAAACCCTGGGTTGGCCGCTAGGTACAGTAAAGACTAGACTGCGAAGTGCAATGGAACAGCTGCGTCAGGCAATGGTAGAAAAATAAATCCGATTTCATTATTGGTGACGTATGTATTTACAGAGTAAAAAATGAAAAATACAGATCCCTTCATTGGTGATATTCCAGCCTATGCTATTGGCGCTTTGGATTCAGGTGAGATGGCAGCTCTGGAATCTCACCTATTAACCTGTGAAGTTTGTAAAGCAGAATTGTCAACTTATGCACACTTAAGTGAACAACTCTTGCTTGCTGTTCCGCCACAACAACCCTCCACTATGTTGCGAAGAACGCTGCAGGCACATCTACCAAGTGCGCGCAAAACCTCAAGGCCAAAATATTCGTGGTCGTTTACTCAAGTTTCTGTTGGATTTGCAATGTTTGTTCTTATTAGCCTTGAGCATTTTTTCCATTTTTCAGACACAAAAACTCGTCCAGCAACAATCCAAATTAGCTCGACAGGTGGAAACCAGCCAAATAGCTTTGGCAGCGATGTCGTATCCAGAAACAAAAGCTATACCGATCAATGCAGAAAATTTATCCGGTACATTATTGCTGGCCAAGGAACAAAATGTTGCAGTCATCATTACCTGGAATCTGCCTGTATTAAAACGCGATCAAACCTATCAGATCTGGCTAATCGATCCGCAGGGGAAACGCACAAGTGGTGGAATATTCAATGCGCAGTCTGATCTACCTTATGCCACTGCAACGGTGACATCACCTGGCAGCCTGATAAATTATAACGGGATAGGCGTAACCATCGAACCTGCTGGGGGAAGCCCTCAGCCCACAGGGCAAAGAATATTTAAAGTGGATTTCTAAAATCATCCCTGCTGGTGAATTCACCAGCAGGGATTTTCTAATTCAAAATTAATATTTAATAAATCCAAAACAATTTTTTACAGCGTACTCTCTATTGAAGGCACAATAAACGCCTCAAAGGAGAGAAAAATGAAAAAAACATATTTTATTGGTACAACATTGGTTGTTTTAGTGTTATTGATAAGCGCATGCAGTCCGGTTGCTGTTCCGACAACCATGCCCTCAACTTATGCACCACCAGCTGTCATTCCAGTAACAGGTGCAACAGTCCCCGCATCCATCATGGTAGGTAAAAATGATACTTTGGGCTCCTTCCTGGTTGATGATAAGAATATGACCTTGTATCTATTCACCAAGGACACGCCAAATACCTCTAATTGTTACGAGAAGTGTGCAACAGCGTGGCCTCCATTGCTCACCAAAGGTGCTCCTGTTGTTGGCACTGGTGTAGATGGCTCCAAGGTTGGTACCACAACGCGAAAAGATGGCAGCGAACAAGTTACTTATAATGGCTGGCCGTTATACTACTATATCAAAGACGCAAAAGCAGGTGATGTGGTTGGTCAGAACGTAGGTGAGGTCTGGTTTGTCATAGATCCAGCGGGAGATATGGTTAAGCCAGATGCAGCACTACCAGCCGGTCCTTCCATCATGGTTGGTAAGAATGATTTACTGGGTTCTTTCCTGGTGGATGACAAGAACATGACCTTGTATCTCTTCACCAAAGACACCCCTAACACTTCAAATTGTTATGATAAATGTGCAACAGCATGGCCTCCACTGCTTACCACTGGTGCGGCAGTTGGAAAAGAAGGTGTTGATGTTTCCAAACTTGGTACAACCAAACGTACTGATGGTTCCATGCAGGTTACATATAACGGTTGGCCTCTATATTACTTTGCCAAGGATACCAAACCAGGTGATGTTACTGGTCAGAATGTAGGAGAGGTTTGGTTTGTAATTACCCCTGCAGGTGAGATGGTAAAACCTGCAGCAGCGTTACCTGAAGGCGGCACTACCGTCATGGTGGGAAAGAATGATACATTGGGTTCCTTCCTTGTGGATGCAAAGAATATGACTCTGTATCTCTACACCAAAGATACTCCAAATACATCCAATTGTTACGATAAATGTGCTACAGCCTGGCCTCCATTACTTACTACTGGATCTCCAATCCCCGGTGACTGGTGTCGATGATTCAAAACTTGGTACCACCAAACGGACAGATGGATCCATGCAGGTTACATACGAAGGTTGGCCCCTGTATTACTACATAAAAGATACCAAAGCAGGTGATGTGACTGGTCAGAACGTTGGCAGCGTCTGGTTTGTGATCACCCCAGACGGGAAATATGGAGGCGGTGATTACTAGCTGATCTGACAATATTCGACCTGAATATTAATGCTTACCAGGTTGAGTTAACTATGAAAAAAATATAAGCTTCCTGAGATCATTGAAAATCATATCTCAGGAAGCTTATTCATTTTCTTAATGTTTCGACCTTCTAATCTTTGCTATCTTGAATTTACTGAAAGATCGCTAACTAGTAAAAATATCATTCACCAAGACTGAATAAATATTAACAAATGCCTTCACATCTTAACGATGATCGATCTCTGGATCTTACAATTCAACATTTCACAGATTCAGGCAATTGAAATGCAAAAATTGATCAATATTCTGTAAATATTATTCCGATATTTATTTTCTTCAAGAATTATTTATGGAATAAAAAAAACCCGATCCATCCAGACCAGGTTTCAGCGGAGAGGGTGGGATTCGAACCCACGATACTTTTGGTATACCCGCTTTCCAAGCGAGCGCACTAGGCCAAACTATGCGACCTCTCCCCTATTGCGGTCAAAATTATACCACAGGAAGGATAAAATTCAATATTCAGGCAGCTAATTTTTGGTGAAAGAAAGCTATCCCAGTTCTACCTTGAAATGCTGAATGGCATCGATAGGAGTTGGATCGATCTCATATAACATTGCCAGGTAGTAGGCTACATAATCTCCCATATGCAGGGTTGTCCATAACTGCTCCATGGGTGTTTTTCCTGCTGCTGTAAATGAGTCTGTATTTATTCCATTGACCATATACGCATCCCGGGTAAGTTTGGCTCTCTTGCTGTTCCTGGGGTGATCTGAACCACAATGTAAAAAAAGCGCAAAATTCTTAACAAGTACTTCATCAGGATTTGTTGTGCCGGCCATGCTGTTGTGGTCCGCTTCAGGTAATGTATCAAATGTAGCAATAGCCTTTGCCAGTTCATTTATCTGACCTTTCCATCTTCGACCCAGTGGAGCAAGAAGACCCGAGCCAATTATTGTAATGTTCCGCCCAACAAATTGCCCGGCCAACCTCTTGGCTGGATTCTGGTTCACTAAACTGGAGGGTTGGTATTTTACAAGCTCTTTGCGCATCAAAGCTACAGCATCTATTAAATCCTTTTCTGGATTGGGGATCAATCCAAGTTTGGAGAGAATGGATATAAGGAGGACAAAACCAAAGCCAACAGCAGAACGTGGCTGCCCGGTATGATTAAATATCCAAACAGGAAATCCGGCAGCCTTTGAAGCTGCGGCCAATTTTCCACCGGTGGTAACTGCCACGATCCTGCACCCTAACGTTTTCGCGGCTTCAAATGTGGAAAGCGTTTCTTCAGTATTACCTGAATGGGAACAGGCGATCACCAGTGTTTTTTCTGCGGAAACCCAGGCCGGGAGGTCATAATCCCGGTGGGATAGGATTGGCAAGGGGCAGCTTTTGGCTAAATAAGCTGCCAATAGATCTCCGGCAATGGCAGAACCACCCATACCAGAAATGAGAATATTCTCAAAACCTGTCCAATTGGGAAGGGTATTATCTTTGGCTATTTGTATTGCAGCCTCGATCTGGTCTGGAAGACCATCTATATCACCAATCATATTCATTGAATCAATACGCTGCATTTCCCTAAGATCATCCAGGTTCATATTTTCTCCAAATCATTTTCTATTTTCGTAAATAATAGTGTAAACATCTTTGCTGTTCCACCCGGAAAGGGCTGCCACCTCTTTGGCAAGTATCCGTGCCTGAAAAGGCTCTTCCATTCGCCGGCGGACTTCACCTTCTACTTCTTCTTGTGGCCAGAGTTCCTGATCTGTATTGGTCACTCCCTCAACGATCAATGTGAACTCCCCTCTCGGCTCATGGGTAAGGAAGTATTCGTCGGCCCCTTCCAGATCCAACCGGATAAATTCTTCAAACTTCTTTGTCATTTCGCGACATAGAACGATTTTTCTGTTACCCAATGCTTGACGTAAATCCACCAGTGCATCCACCAGGCGATGCGGCGTTTCAAGCATTACCAGGGTGTATGGGTGAGCTTCTATCTCGTGCAGCAACTTCAGGCGTTCCGTATGCTTGCGAGGCAGGTATCCAACATATAAAAATCGATCTGTGGGTAGACCGGAAGCAGTCAAAGCAGCAAGTGGTGCCGATGGTCCCGGAATGGGTATTACACGAATTCCCCTCAGTACAGCTTCCTTCACAATCTCGTAACCTGGATCATTCAAGGCAGGTGTTCCGGCATCAGACACAATCGCCAGATCATGATCCGCCATGTATTCAACCAGGGAGTTTGTTTTTGTCTCTTTGTTATACTCGTGGTAACTGGTTAATTTCGTATGGATGTCAAAGTGGGACAATAAATTCATCGTTTGACGGGTATCTTCTGCCGCAATCAGGTCCACAGATTTGAGTACTTCAATTGCCCTGAAGGTGATGTCTTGTAGATTCCCGATCGGAGTAGCTACCAGATAAAGTGACCCCATTAATTACTCCATGTTAATATTTCTAAATCCAGGTTCTGTCCACCAGAGCCCAGGATCTGAATCCATCCGTTATGGTTGGAATTATCTTTAAAGCAATAATATTTAAATTTGGTATCATTATTTATCTGAATAGCAGATTCTGTTTTTAATAAATTTACACAGGTATTATAATCTGGCAGACTCGTCAACGGGGAACTGAACCTTGTACTATTCATCGAAGAGATCAGCCCATTTGAAAATTTTATATCCGAATTTTGATCATTTCCCAGAGTGATTCCAGCCAATATTACTCCATTACCATCACCTACCTGGATCGTTCCGCTGCTTAGAACTGTAGGAATCGGAGTAGCCGTAGGTGTAGGTGTAGAGGTGGGAGTTACAATGTTCGGGACAACTATTCTTACCCAAAATGGCAGGTTCCCGGCAGGTCCAATTCCAAATAATTGTCCACTGTTATTTTGCAGCTTCCAATTACTCTGGTAAGTTCCAGGAATACTCGGAGCTGTCATTTCAATGGAAATATCAACCGAACTACCAGATGAAACAGCGTGCTCTAATGAATAAGCTCTTTCTCTGGAAAGCTGTTCACCCGAAAACCATACCAGGGTATATCCAGTTGTCCATGTACAATTACCAGCATTGTGTAAACGCCAAATTTTTACAAAGGATTCCCCTGGAGGAATGCTTGTATCATCGGGTATCGTCACATCAATTGGATTACCAGGTTGAACCCGGTCACAGACTGCGGTTGGTGCTGGCATGGATGGAAGTAGCGTCTGTGAAAGCTTTGTTGGGGTTACTGTAGCAGGACTGGGGGTTACCGATGTGGGGTAAGGCGTTCCTAATGCGGCTCCCGTTTGGAGTGGCTGCATGGTAAGGATCTCAGCTTGAATTGTCTCATATGCCTGAGTAATATTGGGGGTGGCTGTAATTGGCCCATACAGTGGAAAATTACATGCAGTTAAAAGTAGAGCCAGTATTATATAAATTAATGATTTCTTCATAGTTTATTCAATTCTACCGCAAAATCGCAATGGAATTGAACGACACTAATATATAGGTCACTTTTAATTCTAATCAGGAAAGGAAATGATCGAATTTTTCAGAATATCAACATTCAGATTCAATGACTTTTGTATAGGAGATAATCAAATAAACTTCTGTCTGAGTTTGGCACTTGCGAGATCCATTATTGCCACAATGAATACAATTGCCAGGATAACAGTTCCAGCCTTATGATATTGTAAGCTGCCAAAGAAGGTCGAAAGCATTAGCCCAATTCCACCACCACCTGCAAATCCAATGATTGTAGCCATGCGGATATTAATATCCCATTGATAGATCAAGTAAGATAAAAATGGCGGAACAATTTGTGGAACAACTGCATACATGATCGATTGCATCTTATTCGCGCCAGTGGATGTAACTGCTTCGATGGTCCCCGTATCGATATTTTCAATAGCCTCAGAAAAGAGCTTCCCCATTAATGCAAACGTGGTGATGGATAGAGCGAGCATGCCAGCAAAAGGTCCAATACCTACCCAGAACACAAATATTGCCACATAAAGTAATGCTTCGATTGACCTGAGTACATTAAAAACCGATCGGGTAAGGTAAAAAATCCATGCTGAAAACGCACTTTTGCCGGTAAGATTTTTAGCCGCAAGAAAGCTGAAAGGAATTGCTAATAACCCACCCAATGTTGTTGCCATAAAAGCTTGCATTGTGGTGACGATCAATTCCCGGACAACATTGTTTACAACTTTGGGTGATAGATCAATTAAAATAAAATCCTTTAGCAAACGCCCAAAGGTCGGACCAGGATCGAATAGGTTCTTTAAATTAACCTTGGTGATCTCCCAACAATAGAGGAAAACAACAATTCCCAGAAGGATATAGAAAATATTACGTACTTTTTTCCAGGTAGGTATTTTATCAACACTCTTGGGTTGGTCT
The DNA here is from genome assembly GCA_963757065.1 of uncultured Chloroflexia bacterium. Classification (GTDB taxonomy): domain Bacteria; phylum Chloroflexota; class Anaerolineae; order Anaerolineales; family Anaerolineaceae; genus PNON01. The sequence continues at coordinate 13,018 of CAVWQC010000008.1, forward strand.
TTCAGAATATTAAATCGCCATTTGCTGCTTACATAATCAACAATAATGATCACCACAGCCACTGCCCATAATGCCGCTGCATACTGTTGATACCCACCCATCCTGATGGTTTCGAGAACAAAGAAACCAATTCCACCACCAGCCACAAAACCGATGACTGTCGCTGATCGCATATTGATATCCCAGCGAAGGAGAGTATAGGAGAGAAATGAAGGGATGACCTGAGGAACAACCGCATAACGAATAACCTGGAAGAAATTTCCACCAGCAGCCTCGACTGCTTCTACAGGACCTGGATCGATATGTTCAATTTCCTCAGATAATAGCTTTGCCAGGGCAGCAATAGAGTGAATCGTAAGGGCTATCACTCCAGCGAAAGAGCCTAACCCCACCCAAACGATAATGATCAACCCCCAAACGACAGTATCCACTGCCCGGACAATATTGAGTATTGTCCGTGAAATGTAGTATATAACCTTTCCACCCGGTACTTTCTCCATAATATTATGGGCAGCAATGAAGCTGATTGGAAATGCCAGGAGGGTAGAAAATAATGTCGCCAGCAATCCAATGGCGATCGTTTCGATGATCTTTCCAGTTTCAAATCCGGGGATACGCTGGTTTTTAGTGGCTTTTCCAAAAAGGACTGCCCAGGACGAGGCTGTAACAGTACCTTCTTGTCCAAAGATCTGGCCTACATTAGAACTTACATAAACATTCGGCGCTTCTTTGCCAGATATTTTTGCTGTTGAATAATTCCATAAACATTTCCATCCACAGACGACCACTTTGTCGCCTTCTGTGGTCGAGAAAAAATCTGGATTTACAAGCTTAGTCATGACGACTTTCGCATCATTGAAGCGGGTAACGAGCCGATCAAGTTTCACGCCAGTCACAGACCAACCAATTACATATAAAATAATTGCCGCGGATAAAAACGCAATGAATAAAGGTGACTTTTTATTTTTCGAGAATAATTGTGCGTCAAATATGTTCCAAACATAAAATAGAACAAACGGGATGAGTAACCAATTGAAGGATATTTCTTCATTGACTTGGATTTTCCCGATTTTATAATTTACATATGCCCAGTTGACTAAAAAACCAAGGACAAAAGCGAAGAGCAATATGGTTATTCCTCTCCAAGTCCTTTTTTGGATGACCTGTCCAGACCCTGGAATTATGATGGAAAGATATGGGGCATAGGTTTGTACGATATTCAATTTAGGTTTCTGTGAAGTTTCAGAATTCATTATTCTTATCTCATTTCAATGTGTTTTTGAGATATCAAATTACTTCGATTCTTTCAGCATCTTTACCATAGATCTGCTTAAACTGGACATCATCAATTTCCTTCGGTAAGCCCTCAAATACCAAATAACCGTCTTTTAGAGCAATTGCCCTGGTGGCGTAGCGATGGACCAGGTCAAGGAAATGCAAGCTGCAGATGACGGTCATCCCGAATTCCTTATTCAACTTTTCAAGGTATTTAAGAATTGAATGTGCGAGAACTGGATCCAGAGACGCAACTGGTTCATCTGCAAGTATCAGTTTTGGTTCCTGCATTAATGCTCTGGCGATCCCAACCCGCTGCTGCTGTCCACCGGACAGTGAATCAGCGCGGACATCTATTTTTTCCTCCAGGCCGACCATCTCCAAATTCTTCTTAACTCTTTCATGATCTTCTTTCGAAAATACATGAAACAAACTTGGTAGTGTAGAAACATAACCAAGTCTACCCGTGAGAACATTGGTTTTAACTGAGGATCTTTTTACCAGGTTAAATTGTTGGAAAATCATACCGATCTGCCGTCGAATATTACGGATCTCTTTTCCAGCAGCCGCGGTAATATCGGTATCATTCCAGGTGATCTTACCTGATGTTGGTTCGATCAACCTATTAATACACCGAAGTAAGGTGGATTTTCCTGAGCCACTTAAACCAATTACGGCCAGGAATTCTCCCTCCTGAACTTCAAAGCTAACACCATTTAATGCCTGTGTCCCATTTGGATAAGTTTTACATAGATTTTCAATTTTTAGCATTTGGGTTACCAACCGTGGAATAAGATTAGGTCTTTATTATATACAATAAAACGAATAATACCAATTAATTAAAAAAAACTGGCAGGTCGATCGACCTGCCAGTTTTTTTTACTTTACTTTACTAAAGAAGCAGGATCAACACCTGCAGCTTTCATTGTTTCAGCAAATGCATCATAGAAATCAGGTTGAATTTCAACCAGACCGTTGATATTGTATAAGTTCTTCAACAACGTTTTTCCTTCTTCATCGAGAGCAAGTTTCAAGAATGCATCGACAATTGTCTTTCTCAATGTAGGATCAAAATTCGGTACAAATTGGATACCGTCATTGGGGATCGGGTCGGTATCATAGAATACAACAACTTTTTCCATGATATCAGGATAGGTTGCAGCGAGGTCGGCAGAAGCGTCGGTGCGGATGTCAATATAGGTTACGCCGGCATCACAGTCGCCTTTATAGACAGCAATACCAACGTTTGGATGTGAACCAGCATTCGTGGCTGTAACATCCCCAGCTTCGGCATCGATCCCATTGGCTTTAAGAATGATATTGGGAACAATATAACCAGAAGTGGAGTTGGGGTCAACAAAGCAGAAAGTCTTGCCTTTCAAATCAGCAAGTGTTGTAATTCCGGAGTTTGCCTGGGTAATAAATTGGCCACGATAGTATGGCTGCATGGTCCCAGCGAGATCCTTGTCAGGGCTAATTTCATTTACAGCAAGTTTGCGGACTGAAGCAAGAGCCGGGTCAATACCATACTTTGCATCGGCAAGTAGAACAGAGAATGTATTCAAGAAACCAATCTGTGCCTTCTCTGCACCCATGGCTTCAATTGAAGCAGCGAAACTGGTTCCCACTTCGATCTGGAAGCTTAATCCAGTCTCCTTATTAAGCCAGTCAGCAATACCTTGTCCAGCAAGGGTGATCTTGCCAGCTTCGCCGGATGGGACAAATGTGATCACGCAGGGTTTATCTGCTGTGCCACAACTAACATAAGGGATGGCTGTTGGCTCTGGTACTGCGGTCGGGGGAACAGCAGTCGGTGGAACTGCAGTGGGCTCTGCAGGAGCAACTGGTGCTACGGGTGCAGCTGTAGGAGCTGGTGTACAGGCAGATAATGCCATAACAGCAACCATAATAACAGCCATTACGATATACAACTTTGATCTCATCATAACCTCCTTAAGGTTGAAAAGAGAAATTGAAATAATACCTGATCTGGTATTATCTCCTTCAATATTCTACACTTACAAAAAAGTGAACGCAAGTCGAATTTGTTTTTTGTTCAATATTTTAAGAATCTTGTAGTGTTCTTATGGATAATTTACAAATTTGGTGGATATATTAAAGACATTTCTATTTCTTTTCTAACAAAAATAAAATATGCAGGTGATATACTTATGAAATTCGGAGGATAAAAATGTCTAAAAAAGATAAGAAAAAAATGAAAGAAGAAGCATTCAATTACGAGGATGAGGAATGCGAATGCGGTTCTGAGTCATGTTCCTGCGGTTGCCATGAACATCATCACGGTGGTGGTTGTGATTGTGGTGAAGAACAGGGTTTTGAACGCCAATTCTATACCCGCGAAGAGAAAATTGAGATGTTAGAAGAATACTTAAAGGATCTCAAGGCTGAGCAAAAAGGTGTAGAAGAAGCGTTGGAAGAATTAAGAAAAGAAAGTTAAATGGGATTACAGGAGTACGACCTTTGCCTGGATATCCTCATGATTCTCCAGGCGAAGGATTCCTATAGAAGGGTGCGGATCGTGAGGGGATTCTGTGCAAGCTGCCCCGGGATTAAAATATAGAACACCATTAATCCAGCGGATAAAAGCTGAATGTGTATGCCCAAATAATTTGATCTTTGCGTCCGGGAAAAGCGAATCAAGTAATAGACGGTATCTATTAAATCGGAAGCCAACTGCAATATAATGGATCTTTTCTAATAGATATTCAAGCAGGCGACCATGACCGTGTGTCAGACCGATCTTTACTCCAGTCGACATCCAATTCGATGGCGAAAGGAATATTGTTTAAAAGGGCAAAATCGCGATTTCCCCGGACTACAAAAACTTTAGCTATTTGATTTAGATCAGTAATAATTCTGAAATCTGAAATATCACCAAGATGAAGGATAATTTGTACCTTTTCACGTTGAAAGATTTGAATGATGGCCGGATTCAACTGGCTTGATCTACCGCTGATATGTGTATCAGATAGTACGCCAATAGAACAGGGAAATTTTATTTGAATTGATTCGCGATGGACTTGGATCATATTTTTTTAAGTATAACTGAATATTCACCCCATGTTTGGGCCTTGAATATCCCACTTTCAACCTGATATGTCTTGTGTAATACATGTTGACAATTTAGGATGGGATGCTTTATAATAGACAACACCGTGCCCTGGCTGGTTTGCTGGGGTACATATATGTATCCCCAACTTCCCCATGAACGGGCGAGTATCGCGTGGATTATGGCGAAGTGAAGATTGGAGAAAAAGGAATGAAGTACGCTATTGTTGAAAGTGGCGGCAAACAATTTAAAGCCGTCGAGGGCAGCATGATAGAAGTAGATCTGTTGCCAGTCGAAGAAGGAACGAAATTAGTTCTTGAAAACGTTTTGATGCTGGTGGATGAAGATAAGATCTCAGTAGGAACCCCATATTTAAAAAATGTATCTATAAAAGCAAATGTGGCTGAACATTTTAAGGGTCCTAAAGTGATCATATTCAAATACCGCCCTAAAAAACGAATTCGTGTTAAAACCGGGCATCGCCAAAAATATACACGTTTACTGATTGAATCAATTTCTGTGGAGTAAGACAAATGGCACATAAAAAAGGTGGCGGTTCATCCCGCAACGGTCGAGATAGTAATGCTCAAAGGCTGGGAGTAAAAAAATATGCCGGTGAAATTGTTCTTTCCGGAAATATTATTGTTCGCCAGCGTGGTACTCATATCAAACCGGGATTAAATATTGGTGTAGGCAAAGACGATACTCTATTCGCAACGGCTCCCGGAATTGTTGAATTCCAGACTTTACCTGACGGAAGAAAACGCGTTAGCATTGTTACACAACCGCAGGACTAACTTGCTGGTTCCCTGCGGGGAGAGGATTGAAAAACAGAAATGAAAAAAGACATCCATCCAAACTATTTTCCAGATGCCCAGGTTATTTGTGCTTGTGGCAATACCTGGACAACCGGTTCTACAAAAAAAATCATTCATACAGAAGTTTGTTCCAAATGTCACCCTTTCTTTACCGGTCAACAACAAAGATTGATCGATATTGAAGGACAGGTGGATCGCTTCTATAAGAAATTACAGGCACGGCAAAGTTTCGCTGATCAGAAGACTTCCCGCGAAAACGAACGCACATCTCCAGACAGACCGATCGTTGAACTTGAGTTGACAGCCCGTGCAATTGCTGCACTTGAAAAAGTTGAGATCACCAACTTTGGACAATTTATTGCCAAATTGGGTGAAGGTGAAGCTGCAGTCCTGGCAATCGAAGGATTTGGACGTAAATCATTGATTGATTCAAAGAAAAAACTACGATCAATGGGTTATGAACTTCCCGCAGCAGCTGATGAGATCGCTGTCTGATATTGTTGTAACCAATAAATTCATGTACACTTAACAGGCAGATGCTTTAGCATCTGCCTGTTGTAATTTTATTATTAAAGGTGAGGATATGATCCATCATACCGGAATAGTGGAAGTGATCTGTGGTTCCATGTTCAGTGGAAAGACAGACGAATTAATTCGACGACTTCGCAGAGCAACGATTGCCAGGCAGAAAGTTCAAGTATTCAAACCTGCCATAGATAACCGTTATGCTATAGAAAAGGTAAAATCACATGCTGGTTCCGAATATGATGCTGTTCCTGTAAATAAAGTCCGGGATATTCTTAACCATCTAAAACCAGAGACGACGGTTGTAGCAATCGATGAGGCTCAGTTTTTTGATGCTGAGATCGTGAATCTGATCGGAGAACTTGCTGACAGGGATCTGCGCGTTATTGTCGCCGGTTTGGATTCTGATTTTCGTGGTGAACCATTTGGATCAATGCCGGTTTTGATGGCAAGCGCAGAAAAGGTGGATAAATTGCAGGCGATCTGCATGACCTGTGGTGAACCGGCTTCCCGAACGCAAAGACTGGTAAACGGTAAACCGGCGAATTACAATGATCCAGTGGTCATTGTTGGTGCATCCGAGCTTTACGAAGCCAGATGCCGCAAGCATCATGAAGTTCCAGGTCGATAATAATTCTTAGGTGAAAGATGCAGGACTATAAAGATTTTCTTGCTGAAATACTTGTTAGTAATGAGCAGCTTCAAAAACGGATCGCAGAACTTGGTCAGGAAATTACCCGCGATTATAAAGGAGAAGAAGTACTCCTGATCTGTATTCTCCGAGGTGGAGTGCTTTTCTTGACTGATCTGATGCGTCAAATTGACCTGCACCTGTCAGTGGATTTCATGGCAGTGTCATCTTATGGGACCGGGGCCAGAGAATCCACTGGAAATGTTCGCATTACCCTGGACTTGAATACCAGCCTAGAAGGAAAGAACGTAATCCTCGTTGAAGATATTGTCGATAGCGGCCGCACGATCGCATCTGTGTTGGAGATCCTTACAACCCGTCATCCGAAAAGCCTCGTTGTTTGCACGCTTTTGGATAAAGCGGAGAGGCGTGAAGAGGATGTTCCACTCAAATATACCGGTTTCGTTATTCCGAATAAATTCGTATTCGGTTATGGCCTGGATATTGATGAATATTATAGAAATTTACCTTTTATTGGTGTAGTGGACCTGGAAAAATACCGACCGGAAGAATAATTTCGTGACAATGATGAATCCCCGGGATTCTTTCAACCCATTTACAGGCAGGTGGATTGCCAGAATTGGATCCAGCATCATCTGTCAGGGTGGTTCCCCCGAACAAGTTTCCCGTGCTGCAAAATCCATTCGTGGTAAAGAACGATTTCTTATTTCCTATATCCCTTTAACCAAACCCATGACATTCCAACCACTTTTTTATCGAATCCAGAAAATTCTAACAGCAGAGACTGGTGTGTATCTTGTCGGAGGAGCTGTTCGAAATGCGTTATTAAACCAACAGGCAAACGACCTGGATTTTGCAGTAGTCTCCAATGTTGAAAAGATCGCTCGAAAAATCAGCCACGAGTTACGCACGGATTTCTACCCCCTCGATGCAGAAAGAGAAGCTTTCAGGTTAGTTGTCTCAGACCATGATGAGGCTATTCAATATTTGGATTTCTCAAGGATGCGCGGCAATACAATCGATTCTGATTTATTGGGAAGAGATTTTACGATCAATGCCATGGCAATTAATGTTAATGATCCACAGAAATTGATCGATCCCCTGGGGGGTGCCCAGGACTTGCGGGATAAAATCATAAAGGCATGTTGTTCAAGTTCCATCACCGATGACCCGATTAGGGTTTTACGAGCTATCCGTTTTGCAGCAGAAGGCAATTATAAGATTGCAGAAGAAACCAGAAAGCTATTAAAAATAGGAGTACCTCTTCTCGAATTCTCATCTGCTGAAAGAAAAAGAGATGAGTTATTCAAGATTGCTGCCCTCGACCAAGTATCAGTTGCATTCCGGGCACTCGATTGGTTGGGTGTATTTTCTATCCTCTTCCCTGGGATTAAAACCAATGGAGACGACGATTCAATTCACCATGGGGATGTTTTCCAAACGAAAATGGATTTCTCCAGCTCAATGGAAATTGTTCAACTAATCAACGCGATCACCCGAAAAAGTGGTAAAACTGACCAAGGATCGTTACTCTATGGTATGGCTGGTTCAGTTCTGGATCAATATCGTCAGGAACTAATACCATACTTATTTCAAAAGTTTACGCCCGATAGAAATATAAACCAACTATTACATATCGGTAATTTGCTATATTTAATCCAAAAAATATTCGGGAAACCAAATTCATTTGGGTTGAAAAATATCAAAGGGATGAATTTAAGCCGTGAGGAAACCCATTTTATTACAATCCTCATCACAACCTTCGGGTCATTGGAGAAATTGGTAAATGAAACCGATTCTCTCACCAGGAGGGAGGCATATCAATTCTTTAAAGCGAATGGATCCGCAGGTATAGCATCCACCTTACTCTATTTAGGGAATCATTTGGCTTCTCACAAGCAGGAGCTTAGCCCTGAAAAATGGAGACTAATACTCGAGAAATTCGGATTTTTGTGGGAAGCCTGGTGGAATAAGAATTCGGAAATCATTGATCCCATACCACTGCTTAATGGGGATGAGATTGCCGCCGAATTTCATTTGACTCCCGGAGTATTAATTGGAAAATGCCTGGATTTCTTAAAAGAAGAGCAGGCCGCTGGTTCAATTAAATCTCGAAATGATGCAATTGAAAAAATAAGTGAAACAATAAAGAAAATGGGTTAAGGATATAAAACATCCAGGAAGGGTTCATAGAAACAGCGACACCCTTCATTGTGCGAACACCCTGAATGTGGCAACCGGGGAACGGCATTTTTGGGAAAGGTACCCTGGTGGGAATGGCATTCCGGGCATGCATCCTGATAAATGCTGATACGAACTAACTCGACTCTTGGGTTATTCTGAAATTCTTTGATCGCTATTGCTGTTGATGAAAATTCTCGCAGGTCGCTCTGGCAGCCGGTACAAAAAATTGCATTATCTGATGATTGTGTATAACAGCGGGAACAGGTCTGCACAATGTTTTCCTTTTGGTGAAATTTCAAAGTCCTTGATGGATTGAACTATTCATGATCGGCGCAGTGGCACGGCGAACCAGATTATTTAGATGGGCAATCAGGATACTACTGGCGACAGGTTTGATCAAGTAATCATCAGCACCTGCATCCAATGCTTTTGAAACCATTCCAGGCATATCTAAAGCTGAGAGGATTAAAATCGGCACAGTACTGAAAGGTCGAATGGCGTTACAAACTTGATAACCATCCATCTCGGGCATCATCAGGTCAAGGATAATCACATCGGGAGACTCGTTTTTTGCCAATAAAACACCATCAGAACCTGAATTAGCAGTAATAACCTGCTGGGTGGCAGGTCGAAGCAGTAAAGCTAATAGTTCTGTCATAGCAGGGTCATCATCAATGACCAAAACCTTCATACTACCTCCGGAAAAAAATGTCTCCTTCATTATTACCCATTGTGATGGCCATTCAGTTTACATTTACTTAACAAATAATACACTAAATTCTCACGTTAATTGAAGTAATAATTCGCACAATAAATATACAAATGGTAATTTTTCCATTTCCTCTCAATTGTATAGTCATTTTATGGTAAAATCCAAATTTAGTTTAAAAATTTTATAATTATCCTGAATGAACAGGTTAATTCCATATTTTTATATAATTGGGAGGTTGTATGGCAAAAAAGTGGGTTTATTTATTCAATGAAGTGGAACAGGCTGAAAAATATGTAAAGGGCGATTGGGATAAAGTACGTGGACTAATGGGCGGCAAAGGTGCCAACCTGGCAGAAATGACCCGTATACATTTACCAGTGCCTCCTTTTTTCACGATCACCACAGAAGCTTGTAATGCTTATCAGGCTGAAGGAAAATTTCCGGCTGGTATGTGGAATCAGGTAATGCAATCATTAAAAAAGGTGGAGATTGCCTCCGGCAAGAAATTTGGTAATCCTGCCAATCCTTTGTTGGTTTCATGTCGTTCCGGGGCAAAGTTCTCCATGCCCGGGATGATGGATACTGTATTAAACATCGGTTTAAACGATAAAACAGCCAAGGGCATGGTCAAGTTGACCGGAAACGAACGCTTTGTCTACGATTCATATCGTCGATTGATCCAGATGTTCGGTTCTGTTGTCCTTGGGATGCCCGATGAGGCTTTTGAAGATGTTTTGGAAGCTTACAAACACCAAAAAGGCGCAAAAAACGACACAGATCTGACTGCTGCTGATCTCAAAATCCTCACCGAAAAATTCAAAGAAGTAACTATAAACAATGGCTTCGCTTTCCCACAGGAACCAATTAAGCAACTTGAACTGGCTACCGAAGCTGTTTTTAAGAGCTGGAATGGTAAGCGGGCTGTTGATTATCGCCGTGCGACCAATATTCCTGACGATCTGGGCACTGCTGTCAATATTGTCACCATGGTTTTTGGTAATATGGGTTGGGAATCTGGAACCGGTGTTGCCTTTACCCGTGACCCGCAAACTGGCGAGGATGTCATGTTCGGGGATTACCTGTTGAATGCACAGGGCGAAGATGTTGTTGCCGGTATCCGTAATACCGAAAAAATCGTAAATCTCAAAAAAGATCTCCCCGATGCTTACAAACAGTTCATGGATATCACCGATATGCTTGAAAAGCATTACAAGGATATGCAGGACGTTGAATTTACCATTGAGAATAAAAAACTGTGGATGCTGCAGACCCGTAATGGTAAGCGCACAGCGAAGGCCGCAGTGAAAATGGCTGTGGATATGGTGAACGAAGGGTTGATCACCAAGGAAGAAGCAGTCAACCGTGTTACTCCTGAAAACGTCGATACCCTTTTACACCCCCAGTTCGATCCTAAGGCGATCAAAGCTGCCAAGACCGACGGACATTATTATGCTTCAGGTGTTAATGCTTCTCCCGGAGCAGCAGTCGGTCAAATTTACTTCACTGCTGATACAGCTGAACGTATGGCAAAAGAGAATAAACAGGATGTCATCATGGTCCGTCCTTTCACCAAACCGGATGATGTACATGGCATGCTGGCTTCCAAAGGTATTCTAACCAGTGAAGGTGGAGCCACTTCTCATGCGGCAGTTGTTGCCCGTCAGTTTGGCGTACCTTGTATCGTTGGTGCTTCCTCTGTCAAGATCGATATGGACAAACGCTTGATGGTAGCCAATGATGTCACCGTCAAAGAAGGTGAATGGATCTCAGTCGATGGAACCACCGGTGAAGTTTTCCTGGGAAAAGTTCCTGTTGTGGCACCATCACTTGATGAGCAGAAAGATCTACTTACCCTCCTCAAATGGGCAGATGATATTTGTGCTAAAGAAGGGATGCGGAAAGGTCCGAAGGGTTCACCTACTCGCGGATTGCAGGTTTGGGCGAATGCTGATTACCCGAAAGATGCCCAGCGCGCTCGATCTTATGGTGCGGTTGGTATCGGTCTATGTCGTACTGAGCATATGTTCTTCGAAACCGAACGATTACCCATCGTTCAACGCATGATCCTGGCTGAAACCAGCGAAGCACGCACCGAAGCTTTGAACGAACTGCTTCCGTCACAACGTGCAGATTTCGAAGGTTTATTCCGGGCTATGATCGATAACGACAAGGATAAGAACGGTTATCCTGTCATTATTCGTCTCATTGACCCACCATTGCACGAGTTCCTACCCGGTGGTGAAGAATTGGCCGAGAAGATCGTCGCCAAACGGATCGAAAATCTCTCCCAGTATGCAGTCGGAAAAGGCGATACCAAGGAAATTGCCGACCTGGAGAAACTTTTCACGGCAGTTGAAACCATGCACGAAAGCAACCCGATGATGGGTTTACGTGGCGTCCGATTAAGCATCGTAATGCCCGAGATCGTTGAAATGCAGGTGAGAGCCATCTTTGAAGCTGCTGCGAATGCTGCTATTGATGGTTTCAAACCGAAACCGGAAGTCATGATCCCATTAACCGGACATGTCAATGAGTTGAAATGGATCCAGCCCCGCCTGGAGCGCATAGCCAAACAGGTCATGGAAGAGAAAAAAGTCACTTTCTCCTATAAATTTGGAACGATGATCGAGATTCCGCGTGCCTGTGTAACAGCTGCAGAAATTGCCGGCTATGCCGAGTTCTTCTCCTTCGGTACCAACGACCTGACCCAGATGACCTTTGGTTACAGCCGTGACGATGCGGAAAGAAACTTCCTCATCACCTATGTCGAACAGAGTATTCTCCCCAAGAATCCGTTCCAGCAGTTGGATCGGGATGGTGTTGGCCGTTTGATGAAGATGGCTGTGGATGATGGCCGTTCGACCCGCCCGGACCTCGAAGTGGGTATCTGTGGTGAACATGGTGGAGACCCCTCCTCCATTGAATTCTGCCACATGATCGGCAACAACTATGTCAGCTGCTCACCATTCCGCATTCCGATCGCGCGTTTGGCTGCAGCACAGGCAGCAATAAAATATAGCAAGTAATATGCAATTAGATAAATTATGAGTTTCAAATAAATGGGTGCATATTTGCACCCATTTATTTTTGGTTTCAGATAAATTATGAGTGTAATATTGATATTGGTTGTCAGCATTGTCCTGTACAATTTGATTTGAGGTGGATATGGATGAATTAAAAAACCGATCGGTCGCTTATTTGCTCCATCCGGTCACTCTCTTTGCTTATACTATATTATTCATCAATGACCATTTTATTAAGTATTATTATCCAAATTGGATAAGTGGAAAAATTAGTGATGTTGCCTGGGTTTTCATTTTCCCTGGTGTACTTGCTTTTATCCTCTCGCTTTTATCAATAAATTCTCATGGAGTAAATGCCCGGAAAGTCTGGTATGGTGTAATTACTTTTACAATAGTTGGATTTATTTGTGTAAAATCATTTATACCTGTCCGGGATGGGGTTAATCAATTATTCGGATGGGTTTTCAATATTAATCCAATAATTGTTGTTGACCCTAGTGATTTGGTTGTATTGCCTGTTTTATTTATTTCCACCTGGCTGTGGGATCGTAAACCCCATTTTTTGACAAAATTTGGAAAATTACGAGCAATGTTTATTTCATTTTTATTCTTAATTCTCACCGTAGCCTCACAACCAGCAACCAGGATGGGTGTTTCTTGCATCTTTCAATCCGGCCCAAGCATTGGTGTATATACTGATACCGGTAGATTTGTTTCATCGGATGGAGGAATGATTTGGTCTGGCAATATAGATAAATTGACAATTCCAAATGAATGCCCATTCTCTTTTGATGCTCTGTTGGATATAGGGAGTGAATTTGTGACAAACGGAATTTCATACAGATCAATTGATAAAGGAACGATTGAAATTAGTCGGGATAATAAGAATTGGGAACGCATATATGATTATCACCACAAACCTTCTACTGCTGTAGTTGATTCAATAATTAATTATGGATGGATGCACAGGTCAGATTTGTTAGATGTTTATTTTGACCAAAAAAGTGGAAATACTCTTTTTGCAATGGGAACAGATGGTATATTATTGCGAACTCCAGATAACCACTGGGAATGGATAAGTGTCGGTAATTTTTCCAGACCAAACCCTTTTACTCTTTTATCTTTCTTTCAGTTATTTGGGTTGCATGCCTTAAATTTAATCATATTTGCACTAATAGTATTAAGGTTCTGGATAGCAAAAGGAAATTATAATGTTACTCGGGAAGTACTTGGGATTACAGCTTTTCACATGGATAGGGTTATTACTTCTCTCTTTTCCAGCTTCAATATATCAATTGTTATTCAAACCTTGGGTTGGAATCCTTGCTATCATATTGTTTTTATACATCCTTGGGATAATCCAGAGCCCTGTAAGATATTGCCTCCGACTTTGGAAAAACTCATCAGCAAATATGCAAATCACTGATCATCAAACTACTTGTAATTGAAATCATCTGGATAATATTAACTATACTCTGGTGGGTTGGCGTTATTATTAATACAAATTTAGTTCTGGGTATTGGCATCGTTATTCCAGGAATTTTGGTTTTTTATTGGGATAGGAAAAATCCACCATTGTTATATATAAATGAGGAATAAACTAAATTATTAATTCTAATTGCATATTGTGGAGGGCTGGATGCTCAAAGATTTATGGGTCATTATTGTTGGATTAATTGGCGGTGCAGCAGTTGGGATTCAATCTCCCATCGCTGGAGCCATGGGGCAGAAAGTAGGGGGAACAGCCAGCAGTTTTATCATCCATTTGAGCGGAATGATCCTTTCCGGGGTATTGTTGTATCTGCGCGGGGGAGAGAAGATCCGCAACTGGAATACTCTGCCATGGTATATGCTTGGTGCCGGAGTATTTGGGGTTATCCTTTATCAAACTATAAATGTGACCCTACCTAAACTAGGCTCTACAATGATGGTCACGCTGATCATTACCGGTCAACTGGTACTAGGGGTTATTATTGACCATTTCGGTTGGCTCGGTGTACCAGTTCACCCAATATCCATTTCCAGGATCATTGGCGTTTTGGCTTTACTGGGTGGCGGGTATTTGATCGCCCGCGGGTAGAAGTGGATTTTGATAAAATCATCCAAAGCCTGATTTTCCCTATTGACAATTAAAATTTACTATTTATAATAATCAAAACAATAAAAGCTTTGAAGAGGACGAGTACATCGCTAAACGGCGGTACAGGGAGCAGCGAAAATTGAGAAGCTGCCCGAACGCGGAGATGGAATGGACCTTGGAGCTGCAGGGCGAACGATTAATTATTCAGTAACCCGAGCCGGAAATACCACCGTTATCTGGGTAAAAGGTATAAGCAGAATATCGCCGTACCTGAAATGAGTGAGGCTGGCTTTCATCCTATCCGTCGCATCAGGCGGATTTTTGTTTTCTCAGCCTAACCGGGGTGGTACCACGGATGCCTGGCGCGTTCGTCCCCATATCTGGAGACGCGCCGCTATATTATATTTTTGGAGGCATCTATGAACACACCAACCCGTTTTACCCTTTCTGAATCTGATCTCCCTAAACGCTGGTATAACATTGCAGCAGATTCTCCTGTTCCAGCGACTCCGGTCCTTCACCCCGGTACACTCGAACCGGTAACACCGGACTTTTTGTCTGTGATATTCCCCATGCCGCTTATCGAACAGGAAATCTCGCAGGACCGGTATGTGGATATTCCGGAGGAAGTTCGTGAGATCTACAAACTTTGGCGGCCAACACCGCTTCTTACGAGCCGTCCGACTGGAGAAAGCACTCGGTACTCCTGCCCATATCTACTACAAAATGGAAGGTGTCTCTCCTTCGGGATCGCATAAATCCAATAGTGCAGTAGCGCAGACTTACTACAATAAAATCTCTGGAACTCATGCCATGACAACAGAAACTGGTGCTGGTCAATGGGGCACAGCCCTTTCGATGGCATGCGCCATGTTTGATCTTGATCTGGAAGTTTATATGGTTCGTGTTTCATATGATCAAAAACCTTACCGGCGGATGGTCATGGAAACATATGGTGCCCAGGTTTTTTCCAGTCCTACAGATCGAACAATGAGCGGACAGAAAGTATTGGCTGAAAATTCGAATCACCCGGGAACTTTGGGAATTGCCATATCAGAAGCAGTGGAAGTTGCGGTAAATTCAAATGGAACAAAGAAATATGGTTTGGGGTCAGTCCTTAATCATGTTCTTTTGCACCAGACCGTGATCGGTGAAGAAGCATTGATGCAGATGGATATGGCCGGAGAGTACCCGGATGTGGTGATCGGATGCGTCGGCGGCGGATCGAACTTTTCCGGCATCGCATTCCCATTCATTCGTCAGAATCTAAAGGATGGTCAACGAACACGATTGCTGGCTGTGGAGCCGACTGCTGCCCCTTCACTGACAGCTGGTGTTTATGATTTTGATTTTGGTGATATGGCAAAAATGGCACCTGTAGTAAAAATGCATACGCTGGGTCACGACTTTGTCCCAGCCTCGATCCATGCTGGAGGATTGCGCTATCATGGAATGGCTCCTCAATTATCTGCTTTATATGATGCCGGTATGATCGAAGCGATTGCTGTACCACAGCTCGCCACTTTTGAAGCTGCTTTGTTATTTGCCCGAACTGAAGGATTGGTACCGGCGCCTGAATCTGCTCATGCCATCCGTGGGGCGATTATCGAGGCAATGGATGCAAAAGCGACAGGTGAGAAGAGGGTGATCCTGTTCAACCTCTCTGGTCATGGAAATTTTGACTTGAGTTCTTATGATGCTTATTTGCGAGGAAGACTGGATGATTGTGTGCCAAGCTTTGACACACAGGAAATTCGATCTCACTTGCCGCAAGTATCAGTTCCCGTTTGAGTATGATGATCTTAGCTCCAATAAATCCTCCCCCGGCAGATTTCCAAAGAGGGGAGGATTTACTCTTTATTTGAAGTGCATAATTTGAATTATAGGTTAATGAATAACCTATGTATAATCATGATATAAGATGATGTTGAATACTCAATGTTTCAGGGTGTTACAATTTCTCAAGAAATTATCACTAAATTGAAGGATGTAATGTGGAAAAACAAGAATACATAAAACTTTACCACGAGATGGTGGTTATCCGCCGGCTCGAAGAAAAAGCGGCTGAACTCTACCAACAGGGAAAAATTGGCGGTTTTTTACATCTTTACATAGGTCAGGAAGCAGTCAGTACGGGAATCATCTCTGCCAGAATCGCGGCAGACCGTGTTATTACAGCGTATAGGGATCATGGTATTGCCATTAACTGCGGTCTATCTGCAAACGAGGTTATGGCTGAACTTTTAGGTAAAGAAACCGGTTGTTCCAAAGGGCGGGGTGGGTCCATGCATATGGCAGATGTAAGCAAGAATTTTTATGGCGGCCATGCCATTGTAGGCTCACATCTTCCACTCGCTTCAGGTCTGGCATTGGGTGATAAATACCAGAATAACAAAGCTGCCACGATCTGCTTTTTCGGGGACGGCGCTTCGAATATTGGATTTTTTCATGAAGCACTTAATCTATCCAAAGTCTGGGACCTTCCTGTGCTTTGGGTATGTGAGAATAACCAGTATGGTATGGGCACTTCCGTGGACCGTGCTTCTGCTGTATCTGATATCAGTCAAAAAGCAAAGGGGTACGGCATACCAGCCTCCCAGGTGGACGGCATGGATGTTCTGGCTGTCCGTAAGGCTGCTGAAAAAATCCTTCCACAGGTACGGGACGGAAATGGACCATATTTCCTGGAAGTGTTAACTTACAGATTCCGTGGTCACTCAATGGGTGATCCTGAACGTTATCGACACCAGGACGAAGTTCATTGCTGGCAGGAAAACGACCCCATTGGTATTTACCAAAAATTCCTTGAAAAGAATAATCTGGTTTCGATAGAAGACCTTGCGGCACAGAATAAACTGGCATTCACCGAAGTGGATAAAGCGATCGAATTTGCTGAAGCCAGTCCTTTTCCTGCACAGGAAGACCTTTTTAAAAATATTTATTATGAAGAATCGAGGGCTTGAGATATGGCCAGGATAACCATGCGTGAAGCAATCTCACAAGCCTTATGGGAAGAGATGGAACGTGATCCAAAAGTTTTTATCATGGGGGAAGAAGTGGGGGTTTGGGGTGGTACCTATGCGGTTACCAAAGGATTCTACGATCACTTTGGTGCTGATCGGGTAAAAGACACACCAATTTCAGAAAGTGCCATCATTGGGGGAGCAATAGGAGCAGCATTGACTGGTTTACGCCCGGTGGCAGAGTTGATGACAATCAATTTCGCCTTTGCTGCAATGGACCATATTGTAAATGAAGCTGCCAAGCTTCATTATATGTTCGGCGGACAAATGGTCCTTCCAATGGTGATCCGCACTGTAAGCGGCGGCGGCAGGCAGCTTGGGGCTACTCATTCACAAACCCCTGATGCAATTTTCGCGCACTTTCCCGGCCTCACGGTAGTCGCTCCCGGCACGCCGGCTGATGCCAAAGGATTACTGAAATCAGCCATCAGGTCCAATGACCCCATCCTCTTCATCGAGCATGCCACTCTTTATCAAACAAAAGGTGAAGTTCCCGATGGAGATTACACAGTTCCCATCGGCAAGTCGAAAGTACAGCGTGAGGGGAAGGATGTTACCATCATCACATACAGCAAGATGCTGGAAATATCCCTAAAAGCAGCTGATGAGCTGGCCAAGGAAGGGATCGAAGCTGAGGTGGTGGATCTGCGAAGCCTGCGTCCTTTGGATATGGAACCCGTTATTGAATCATTCAAGAAAACTAACCGTGCGGTTGTAGCTGAAGAAGGTTGGAAGTCCTACGGTGTTGGGGCAGAAGTTGCGGCACGGATCTATGAGCAAGCCTTTGATTATATTGACGCTCCGATAAAGAGAGTTGCACAGGCAGAGGTACCACTTCCTTACAGCAAGGCATTGGAACAATCTGCTTTACCACAAGTTGCGGATGTCGTTCGGGCAGTTAAGGAGGTGTTGTAATGGCTGACACAGTATCCATGCCTAAACTTGGTTTTGATATGGCTGAGGGTAACCTTGTGCGCTGGTTGAAAAAGGTAAATGACCCGGTTGAAAAAGGCCAGATCCTGGCGGAGATTGAGACTGATAAAGCGACAGTTGAGGTTGAGTCACCTTATAGTGGGGTCGTTTTGCAATTGGTTGTGGAGGAAGGCACCAGCGTTCCAATTGGTCGAACCAATTGCAATAATCGGTGCAGCTGGTGAAAAAGTGGAGAGTTCTACAAAAATAAAAGCCAAAGTAGCTGATGAAATTCCAGAAGTAAAAGCCAAAGTAGCTGAAGAAACTGCAGAAATAAAAGTCGAAAAAAAGTCAGTGGCTCCTTTACCAACCATAAATGCTTCTTCATCAGGAACCGTCGCAGCTTCCCCACTTGCGCGCCATTTAGCCAAAGAACAGAACATCGATCTTTCTAATGTGATCGGTACCGGACCTTCCGGGAGGATCGTTCGGAAAGATGTAGAGCTCGCAATAAAATCAACATCCACAAGCTGGGAGTAATAATAATAGTTCAACATTGTCTATCAAAAAAATTTCCCGTCCAGAATCGATACCGGAGGATAAGCGGATTCCGATAAGCAAACTTCGTTCTGCTATTGGAAGGCGAATGCTGGATTCAAAACAAACCGTACCGCATTTTTATTTGACCTCAGATATTGATGTCGAGAGGATGCTTGATCTTCGCAGCCAGCTGAATTCTTTATTACCAGATGAACAGAAGATTTCTGTGAATGATTTCATCATCAAGGCAGTTGGTCTGTCTCTTCGCCAGTACCCCAATTTGAATTCTTCCATATCCGGTAATGAGATCATCCAACATGGGCATATTCATATTGGTGTAGCTGTATCTGTGGATGGCGGTTTGTTGACAATCGTGGTCAGGGATGCTGACACAAAAGATCTGCGAGAGATCAATACTGAAGTAAAAGAAATGGCCAACCGTGTAAGAAGCGGCAAGGTAAAAACTGAGGATATTGAAGGGTCAACCTTCTCAATTTCCAATCTGGGAATGTTTGATGTTGAAAACTTTGCTGCAATTATCAACCCGCCAGAATCCGCCATCCTGGCAGTGGCTTCAGCCCGTGATGTAGTTGTTATTAAGAATGGGGTTGTTTCTCCAGGAAAAAGGATGAAAATAACCATCTCAGCTGATCACCGGGTAACTGATGGTGTGGAAGCTGCAAAATTTATGCAAGCTATCAAACAGGTGATCGAAACACCGGTCCAAATGTTAGTCAGCTAAAAATTTATTGAACCCGGCAGTAGAACATGCGGTAGATGTTGTAAAGTTCAACAATACTGCGAATATATTGCCGGGTTTCTTTATACCGGACAATTTCCAGGAACAGATCCGGATCACCCGTTGAGAGGTCACGCCATATTTGCGCGTTGCCCGGTCCGGCGTTGTATCCGGCCAGCGCTGCGTACATATCCCCACTTAGAAAATCAATCTGCTGCCGCAGGTAATGGCTGCCCAAACGAATATTTACATATGGGCGATAAATATCATCGTCAGAATATACTTCCGGCCAACCCATATTTGCAGATGTTTGACGCGCAGTATCCGGTATGATCTGCATCAATCCTTTAGCACCTGCAGAAGATTGAATGAATCCTTCAAAGAGACTTTCCTGACGGATCAGGCTCAATAGCATGAGAGGATCCAAATCTTCTTCCTGAGCAGACTGCATCACCATCTCACGATAATATGCCCCGAAGCGGACATGGTTGAAATAGAGGGGAGCATTGAATGTGGATGTATCATCTAATCCACCAAGGGTAAGCACCTGCCTGGCGGAAAAGACGGCAGACCGATAAAGACCGATGTCCAGGAAAAATTTGGTTAGCCGGAAAGTGTCAACAACATCCAACTCTCTTGAGAGACGCAACTCTTCAAACTCTGACCGGCCTTCTTCATACAATCCCAGCCGCCAGTACTCATTTCCACGAATGAAGCGAGGATCTTGTGTCAGGTTATTCAAATTTTCCAGATCCACATCTTCTGCCAGATTGAACGTTTTACGCACCCATGCGATGGCTTCTGTTCGCTCTGATTCGAGATCGACAGCCAGGTCGAACACAGGACAGGCAGTGAAAGGTGCCCGATTGATAAGCAGATCACGGGCGCGCTCGCTGTAATAGCCGGTCGGATCTTTTTGAACTGCCTGCTGCCAGGATGTTTGGGCAGAGACAGGGTCATTCATAACCAGTTGTGTCTTCCCCAGCCAAAGGTATGCAGAAGAGGAATCCAGTGGAGTGGAAGCCAGCAGCACCGCTCGTTGAAAGGAGGCAAGGGCGGCTTCATAATTCTGTTGACGAATGTGGGTGATACCAGAAAGGTATATCCCGGAATATGACTGCTCTGCAGATGGATATTCAGTTGCCAGACGTTCCCAGGTTGTAGCAGCCAGATCAAGGAGATTGGCGCGCTCATAGATCCGTCCGGCTTCAAAGAGAAAACCCGGTGATAGCGGATCCTGCGACTCCCTGGAAACGAAATCCAATAGGGTTAGGGCAGCTTCTTCATATCTATCCTGGTATAACCATTGGGTGTATGCCTTTTCATCAAAGGCAGTGGACCAGAAACGGTCACCAGGATGATCATCTATCAATTTGCTCCACTCAACCTGGGCGTTTGGGTAATCCTGCAAAGCTGTGTATGCCAGTGCTTTGTAATAATGGCTGGTACCATCATGGATACTGAATTCAGCTTCGTATTCATCCAGAGCTTTTATTGAGACTTCATATTGCCCGGCAAAGTAATCCACAATGCCGCGATTGAGGTTATTGACGATTTCTCCTGCATTCACCAGGGCTGCCAAAGCTGAATACGAATCAAAAGAACGCGGATAATTGTTCACATTATTCTGAAAATGTTCGTAAGCTGTGACTGTCTCACCCTTGTTAAGGTAGATCTGTCCGATCAGGAACTCTGCCTGGGCTTTGACATATTCATTGGATGTGGAGTTTTGGATGAAGATATAACGTTGAATAGCTGTATCGACATCACCCAAACTTACCAGATTGCTGCTAATTTTCAGATCAAGCGTGGTGGTGGGAGAGACGGGGCTGCTTCCAATGGCAGCCTCATAGGCTGTATTCGCTTCTGCAAATTGGCCATTGGTAGTTAAGACATCTCCCTTCTTTTCAAGAAAGTAACTGTCCAATATCCCGGGTTTTAGGTCCAAATATGACTGGTATGCTGCTGCTGATTCGGCAGGACGTTGTAGAAACGTATATATTTCAGCCAGGTACACATAAGCCATCGAAATTGAATCCGGAGAGGTGTAGTTCTCTGTGACCTGACGCAGGGTTTCCAGAGCCTTCTGTACTTGCTTCTGTTGGTAGTAAATTCGACCAATTTTCGTTAATGCTGCAGCCTTTATGTCGGGATCGCTGGTAATATCAAAAGCCAGTTGATAGGCCTCAAGCGCCGAATCAAAATCACCATCTTTGTATGCCTGATCACCTGATAGAATGCGGACAGCAGGAAGGGGGGTAGGAGTAGCTGTTGGAAGAGGTGTATTTGTTGGGGTTAATGTTGCTGTGGGTGTTGCACTGGGAAGCGGTGTTTTCGTCGCAAATAATGACCCCGGAATATTATAACTACATGCGGTGATTAGTAGGACACAGGGAAGAAAAAATATCACACTGAGTTTATGTCTCATAAAAGTTTTATACTGGATTGTTGAGGTTGTGTCAATGCAAATGCCTATTATCTATTCATAGATGTGCTGTGAAATTCCCCAAAAACTTTTTAAAAAAGGTATTGACTCTCGATATTGAAAGTGCTAATATGGAAACGAAAACGTTTGCGCAATCGTTTACCTAATTTCCAGGTTCAGAGAAAAATACATGGCCAATATTCGCGGTGTTGCAGAAAAGGCAGGAGTTTCGGTTACCACTGTCTCCCATGTGGTAAATAAGACCCGTTTTGTTGCTCCGGAGACTGAGTTAAGAGTTCGCCAGGCTATGCAGGACTTGAATTACCGGCCCAACATTCTTGCCAGGTCGCTACGGAGGGGCGAAACCAAGACAATTGGATTGATCCTTCCTGACTTTGCCAATCCTTTTTTCGCAGAAAGCGCTCGTTACCTGGAAGAGGCTGCTTTTCAACAGTCATATTCCCTGATTTTATGCAACACAAATGGTGATCTGGAAAAAGAACGCCGATACACAGATGTCCTTCTCAATAAACAGGTGGATGGCATTATTTTTATGGCTGCAGGAGATGATAAGCAATCTCTTTTGGAGCTGGTCAATCGTCAATTTCCAGTAGTGGTGGTAGACCGAATTCTGGATCATTTGGAAGTGGATGCTGTGATATCCGACAACCACTTGAGTGGTTATCTCGCTACCCGATATTTATTAGAATGCGGTCATAAGCGGATAGGTATCATCTGTGGACCATCAAATGTGAATCCCAGTGCACAAAGGGTAACTGGATATAAAAAAGCACTGACCGAGGCAAATATCAATGCGGATCCCGAATTGGAAGTGATTGGAGATTTTCACCCAGGTTCTGGATATACAGGTACACGACAATTGCTCCAAAAAGCTCACCCGACAGCTATTTTTGCCTGTAATGATCTAATGGCCATCGGGGCATTAAGGGCTATCCGTGAAGCAGGTTTGTCTGTTCCGGAAGATATCTCATTAATCGGTCATGACGATATAGAAATTGCCTCTTATATTCAACCTGCCCTAACCACTATAGCTCAACCAATTGAAAGATTAGCTGAAACAGCCATTCAATTCTTGTTGGAACGAATTGAAAAGCCCAACATTCCTCCTCGTAGAACAATTCTTCCAAACCGACTGGTCAAGCGTCAATCCGCCAGGAGCATTCCATGAGTTCAGAAATACTCGTGATTGGCAGTTTGAATATGGATCTGGTTGTGCAAACTGTTCGCCTCCCGCAATCTGGCGAAACTCTGGCGGGCAGCGAGTTTCATATGATCCCGGGGGGTAAAGGTGCCAATCAGGCAGTGGCAGCCAGTCGATCCGGGGCAAATACCCACATGATCGGATGTGTGGGGGATGACACCTTCGGCGCAATAATGTTGGAATCGTTAAGAAATGCCAGTGTGGACGTGAATGGAGTATCCAAATTAAATGGCATATCCACAGGCACAGCCACGATCATTGTCGAAGAGGGTGGTGAGAATCGGATCATAATCGTCCCCGGCGCCAATGGCAGGGTTTCATATGACCTGGTTGAGCAAAAATGGGACCTGATCGCAAGATCTGATATGGTTATATTGCAGCATGAAATTCCTTTATCTACAATTCATCGCATCATTAAAAATTGCCAGCAGAAGGATATCCCGGTTCTTCTTAATCCAGCTCCCATGTACCCCATTCCAATGGATATTCTGACTGCATTGGATACCCTGGTGGTAAATGAGTCAGAAGCTGCTGCTCTCGCAGGAAATTCGATCGATGGGTTGGATACTGCGAAAGAAGCAGCCCGAGAAATATATGCAATCAGGTGTAAAAAAAGTGATCATCACACTCGGAGAAAATGGTGCGATTTTGCTGGATAATCAAGGATTTATTTACCATCCTGGTTATAAAGTCCCTGTTGTTGATACCACGGCTGCAGGTGATACTTTTGTTGGAGGATATGCTGCATCGATAACAGAAGGTAAGTCAACAACCGAAGCATTGGAATATGCCTGTGCGGCTTCCGCGATATCTGTTACGCGATTGGGAGCACAAACATCGATTCCAGCCAAAGCTGAAGTCGAAATTTTTCTTCAAGCCCATCGTCAACAAACTGAGATTATTAAAATGAAGGAGGTGGAAAAAGCGATCTTGCCCGTTTTGCCAGGAATTTCAAATAAAAATCAAAGGAGAAAATAAATGAAAAAGCTTTTAGTGTTTGTTTCAATCCTGACCATCTTTACATTTGTGTTTGCAGGTTGTGCGCCAAAACCTGCCGTTCCTGCAGCTCCTGCCGCACCAGCAGAACCTGCTGCTCCAGTTACTGATACCACCAAAGTTGTCTATCTCATTAATGGCGCATTGGGTGACAATGCATTCTATGATTCCGGCCAAAAAGGGATGGATACCATAAAAGCAGATTACGGTCTCGAAACACGCACGATCGAAGATGGCTACGATGCCGCGCAATACGAACCGGGTCTCGAAGCCGCTGTCAATTATGCAGATGTGATCTTTGTCATCTCCTATGGTTATGAGGATTTGCTTAAGGAGTATGCTGACAAAAATCCGAATAAGATTTTCGTCAACCTCGATACAACGGTACAAAACAGCAAGAATACCATTACTTCAGTGGATTATATTGAAGAGGAAAGCGCTTACCTGGCTGGTGTTGTTGCCGGCATGATGACGATCGATACCACAATCCCCAATATCAATGCCGACAAGATCATTGGCGCAGTTGGTGGCGATGTGGATCCGGTCATTGACGCATTTATGTTCGCTTATGAAAATGGTGCCAAGTCCGTCGATCCTGCCATCGTGATGGAACGCAAGTACCTGGGTGACTGGGTGGATACCGCCAAAGGAAAACAGGCAACATTGCAACTCTATGATATGGGTGCTGATATTGTCTTCCAGATCGCAGCCGGCGCTGGTTTGGGTGTACTTCAAGCATCGGAGGAACGCGGCTTGTACTCCATCGGTGTAGACACCAATCAGAACGCTCTTGCCCCCGGATTTGTGACCTGCTCGGATATCAAGGACATTGGAAAATCCATTATCACCGTTTTCAAGACCATTAAGGACGGAACGTATGTTCCCGGCCAGGTTATTAATGCTGGTCTCTCATCCGGCAGTATTGATGTGGTCTTTGAAGACAATGGTGGTATCGTACCTCAAACCATCATTGACAAAGTCAACGACATTCGCCAGAAGATCATCAGTGGTGAGATGAAAGTCGAAATTTACGTTCCACAGCAATAAATCGGTTTGCCTGGGATGCCGGAGAAATCCGGCATCCCACTCTGATGAAAGGCGGGTATCGTTGGGCGATATCATCGAAATGAATGGCATTTTCAAGATCTTTCCTCCCAACCTGGTGGCGTTGGATGATGTAAGCCTGACTTTCCGGGAAGGAGAGATCCATGCCATCGTGGGAGAGAACGGGGCGGGTAAATCCACCCTGATGAAGATTTTGTACGGAATGCAGCCAGCAGATAAAGGCGAGATCATTCTTAAAGGCGAAAAAGTTAAGTTCAATGATCCCGGGGAAGCAATTGCGGCTGGAATAGGCATGGTTCATCAGGAAATCTTATTGATCTCAGAATACACAATTTGGGAGAATGTGGTTCTCGGAAAAGAACCCGTAAAATTTCTGGATCACCTTAATATGAAATTAGCCCGGGCACAGGTCAAAGCAAAGATCGAAGAGTTCCATCTAAACCTGGATCCGGATGCCAAAGTAGCTGATTTATCGGTTGCTGCTCGTCAGAAAGTCGAAATACTTAAGCTATTATTCCGAAATGTCTCAGTTTTGATCATGGATGAACCGACTTCAGTGCTCACACCACAGGAGGTACCGCAGTTATTTGGCGAGTTGAAGCGCCTGCGGGATAACGGCCATACCATCATGTTCATTTCCCACCACCTGGATGAAGTGCTCGAGCTCTCAGACCGTGTTACTGTTTTACGTAAAGGTCATAAAGTCGGGACGATTGAAACCAGGGAAGCTACCAAACCTGTCCTGGCACAGATGATGGTGGGTCGCGAGGTGATCTTTGAATCCATCCGGGATGAGCATAAATCAGGCGATGTACTATTTGAGATCAAGGGTCTGAATTATACGGACTCAAATAAAAAACCACGTTTGCAGAATATTAACTTGAATGTAAAAGCCGGTGAAATTGTCGGTGTTGCCGGGGTGGAAGGGAATGGCCAGCTTGAGCTGGTAAATGTGATCATGGGGTTACTGAAACCGCAATCGGGTGTGATCATAGCCCAGGGCATGGATATCACTCCTTTGCCGATACTCGATAAGCGCAGGCGGATCGCGTTTGTCACCCAGGATCGGGCAAATATGGGTGCATGTGTGCCAGCCAAGATCACTGAGAATGTCATCATGACCCATCACCGGTTGAATCGGCGTTTCACTAATTTCAGCGGCAGCGTGTTGAATTACCGGCAAGCGGAGCAGTTCACTGGAGAAGTTCGGGAAATGTTCGACGTGCAGATGACCTCCGGCCAGGCAGCTTTCAAATCTCTTTCCGGTGGAAATCAGCAAAAAGTCATCCTCGGCCGCGAGCTGATGCTGGAAGCACCGTTCATTCTGCTGGATCAACCCACCCGCGGCCTGGATGTAGGGTCGATCGAATATGTACACAAAAAGATCATTGCCATGCGCGCTCAAAACCGCGGTATGCTGCTGATCTCAGCGGACCTGGAAGAATTGTTCCGTCTTTCGGACCGCCTACTCGTGATGCATCGCGGTAAGATTGTGGCAGATCTGATTACAGAAAACACCAATGTGACCGAAGTCGGATATCTGATGCTGGAGGGTATGGCCAATGAAGCGTAAGATCCTCATCAACGTGGTCGGAATCCTTTTGGCATTTGTTTTGGGAGCCTTGGTCATGGTATTCCAGGGCAAAAACCCTCTGGAAGCCTATTACCAGTTGTTTGCTTATTCTCTGGGTTCTCCCACCAAGATCGCTTATACATTAAACAAATCGGTTCCCCTGATCCTGACTGCGCTTTCAGCAACGGTTGCCTTCGCCTCCGGTCCGGTCAACCTGGGACAACCTGGTCAACTTTTGATGGGTGCACTCTTCGCGACAGTTGGCGGAATGTACATCAACCTCCCACCGGTATTAATGATTCCCCTGCTGCTATTATTGGCGATGCTGGGTGGGGCACTTTGGTCCGGGATAGCTGCCCTGTGCAAGCATTTCTTCAATATGAGCGAGTTCATCACCACTTTGATGTTGAATATGATCGCTGAATCATTTACATTGTGGGCAATTAGCTACCCGCTATTCGAAAAAAATGCCAATCACCCTCAGACCCCGCTCATTGCCAAAAGTGGTTGGATGCCTGAATGGGGCTCGTTTGGATCAAATGTCATTGTGATGATCCTGGCTTTTATCATCATTTGGTTCATTGTCAACAGGACAACCTCCGGGTACGAGTGGCGCATATCAGGCCAAAACAGCCTGTTTAGCCGGCTGGGCGGAGTCAACGTAAAGAAAAATTACCTGGCCGTTATGCTGCTCACAGGCGCATTGGCAGGCCTGGCAGGAGGATTGGTGATCATGTCTGGTCCGCACCGGTTCATCAAAGACATTGGTGGCAATTACGCCTGGGATGGCATTATGATCGCTATGGTTGCCAACAGCGGAGTATTCCTGACCCTGGTTTTTGGTCTGTTCTTTGCGATCCTCCAGACGGGTGCGTTGGGCATGGAACTGCAGGTTGAGGTTCCGCGCGAATTGATCAAAGTTCTGCAGGCTATCATTGTCTTGATCGTCGTTGCCGGGCGTGGCTACTTTGAAGGGTTATTTGCACGAATGGAAGCCAGGCGGAAGATGAAAGGCAGGACTTGATGAGAATTATTATTGGTTTGATCAATGGCATGCTGGCCTCTGCCACACCCATTCTTCTTGCTGCACTCGGTGGATCGCTGACATTTTATGCCGGGATATTCAATATCGCCATGGAAGGTATGATGCTCGGCGGTGCTTTCTTCGCTGTTTTAGGCTCATATTATTTTCATTCCTGGATGATCGGTATTCTATTTGCCATTCTTGGCTCCATCCTGATGGCGTTGATCTTCATTCTTTTCGCAGTTGTCCTGAAGATGGATGAATTCATCACGGGGATTGGATTGAACTTACTGGCGCTCGGATCGACCACTTATATGCTGAGGCAGATCTTCAAGGTGAAGGGTATGTTTGCCAGCACAGATATCGTATCCATCCCCAAAGTGGATATCCCTTTAATAAAGAACATTCCGGTGATTGGTGAGATATTAAGCGGTCATAACCTGGTGGTCTACCTGACTGTACTGGCAGTCTTCACCGTTTACTATCTGGTCTTCAAAACGCGTTTTGGTTTACGATTGAGAGCTGCCGGTTATAACCGTACCTGCCTGGATACCAGTGGGGTATCAGCCAACCGGATCCGCATCATTTCGGTGATCATCTGTGGAGTGTTGTGCGGGTTGGCGGGGTCATTTCTATCCCTGGGTGTTGTCACCGGGTTTAACGAAGGCATGTCTGCTGGTAAGGGGTGGATCTCCCTGGCGGCAGTGATCCTGGTTTCTGGCAGCCCGACTGGTATCGCTTTAATTTCGCTGTTATTCGGCTTCACAGATGGTTTGGGATTGTTCATGCAGCAATCCATGCCACCCCAATTTACTGAAATGGTCCCCTATGTCGCGACATTGATCGCCTTATTTGTTTATTCCATTCGCTTGAAGAAAAAACTGACCGCATAAACGGAGATTACAAATGAAAAAACTTGCCTGGGAACTAGAGAAAGAATTGCGCGATGCAGCAATTCCGGTCGACCGCCGGGTTAATGATTCCGACTGGTACACAAGTGATATGGAAATCCCGTATGGGGATGAATTGATCCGTAAATTTTGGTATTCAAAGGTGCCCGGTTCAAGAGCACCAGAAGTCCCCTATCAGGAGATGGCTCAGGCGCAATATAACAAAGGATATGATACCTCAGCAGCCAGTGACCTGATACTTAAAGGAATCGAATTAGCCGGGCAGGACAAAATTGATGAACTACGTGTTCTCACCGCCGAACTGTTGGATGTCATCATCCATGCTCCCAGGGACCCTAAACATCCGATCCATCGTTATCAGCATCCTGAGACATGGGAAGATATCTGTGCAGCCATGGGAAAGGTGGAGAAAGATCGGCTGATTAACGTGGTACCCAATCTCGATGAAAAGATCTATCAGGGGTGGCTGGGACAACTGGCTGGCGGGTCTTTCGGTACGGCCATCGAAGGATATACCGGTGATCAGATCCATAAAGTGTATGGGGATGTTCGCTCATATATCACAACTCCTGAGACCACCAATGATGATGTGATCTATGAGTTGGTGCTGCTGGATGTATTTGAACGCATGGGAAGACAAATTACTTCCCGGGATATTGGTTTGGAATGGATCAAACAGATACCATTCGGCTGGTCTGCGGAATGGGTGGCAATCCGCAATTTAAATATGGGCATATTCCCACCCGAATCAGGTTCCTTCCTGAATCCGTACTCCAACTGGATCGGAGCACAGATGCGGGGGATGATCTGCGGCATGCTGGCACCTGCCTGGCCGATGGAGGCAGCTCGACTGGCTCATCTTGATGGGGTGGTCAGTCATGATAATAATGGTGTATACGGAGAGATCTATGCTGCAGTGCTGACTTCGCTGGCCTTTGTAAGAACAGATTCGCGGGCAATTCTACAGGAAGGTGCTCAGTATATTCCTCAGTCGAGTCAATATGCAACTGTAGTAAAAGATACCCTTGCGACTGTTTCCTCAGAGACAGATCCGTCTGTTGCATGGAAGATCCTGGAAAAACGGTACGAGCAATTCAACTGGATCGATGCTCACAACAACATCGCGGCAGTCATCCACGCGTTATGGTACGGCAAGGGTGATATGACCGAAAGTTTTGCCTGCCTTGCCAAGGCAGGTTTGGATGTGGACTGCAATGGCGGCCTGGTCGGCAATGTTTTGGGTATCATAAGAGATGTGCCACGGGAATGGGCGGAACCCCTCGGCGATCTGCTGGAGACGTACCTTAAAGGGAAAGAAAAACTATCCATTCTGGAATTGGCCAAGCGCACTGCAAGGCTCGCTCGAATGTAATACTTACAAACACAATTCGATACTTACGCTAAATTCAATACTGGAACTTCTCAGCTAAAAATTGAAACGGTCCGGGTCGGGACCAACTCGTTTTCCTTTATCCAGCTGATCAATTTTCAGCATATCTTCAGCGGATAGCTCAAAATCAAAGATATTCGCATTCTCAGCTATCCGTTTTGGATTGGTGGACTTGGGGATGGTGACTACCTGGTGCTGCAAATCCCAGCGCAGGAGGACCTGGGCAGGTGATTTATGATACCTTTCAGCTATTAGTTCAAAATCTCGAACACCTGCAAACCCGCCTTGAATCAATGGTGCCCAGGCTTCCAACTGGATGTTCCTGTTTTGGCAATATTTCAATAGTTCAGGCTGAAGGAGGAAAGGATGGAATTCAACCTGGTTCACTGCAGGTGTGATCTGGCAATCATTCAAAATATCTTCTAGCTGATGGACCAGAAAATTGCTAACGCCGATGGCTTTTGCTTTCCCACTTTTGTAGATCTCTTCCATTTTTTTCCATGTATCCAGATAAAATCCTTTCACCGGCCAGTGAATCAGGTAGAGGTCTACATACTCCGAACCCAGGCGGTCAAGGCTTTCTTCGAAGGCTTCATGGATGCGCTGCTTGCGCTGGTTGTCGTTCCAGACTTTGGTTGTAAGGAATATCTCTTCACGGGGAACACCACTTGCCCGAATGGCCTTGCCAACGCCTCGCTCATTTCCGTAAAGAGCGGCAGTGTCGATATGCCGGTATCCGGTTTCCAAGGCGGACTTGATCGCATTTTCAACCTCTTCACCTTCGGGAACCTTGAATACTCCAAATCCAAGCCACGGCATTTTTAGTCCGTTATTCAGGGTTGTGCAATCTTTAATGCTGTTGATCATCAAGGTTCTCTCCTACAGGGTTAATTCTATTTAATTGACGTAATAATTTTATTCCTAATATTCCTTCAACGATGATGCCCAGGCAATAGCCGATGAGAGGAACCATCACCACCAACCATCTCCACCCGACAGCTTCGTATTCACCGGAGGCGAGACCGGTCACAATGGCGATAAGCTGACTTCCGACTAAAAGAGCAATTGCGATAACCAGACACCAGATGATCGGCTTGCGCATGAATTTTACCCTTATGGCTGCCCATATTAAGAGTAATCCTCCAACCAGGAAGAAAAGACCAAGCTCTGCCGGCATCAAATAATCAAACTGAAATCTCCCGGATCTTATGGTGCCAATGATAGAAGTTGCGAGAGTACCAAAAATGGGTAACCAGACCAGGCAAATCCCAATGATTGCTAAAAATTTTGTGAGTGTATCTTTTTTGATCATGGCATTCCCTCCCAAGAAGTAGAATATTCAATTACTAGTATTATACAGATTACCGGGGTTCTATGGAGCAGGTAACAAAAGATTATTAAGAATTGAATTGGAATTATTTATCAGGCACAGGAAAATTAAAACGCACATCCCCGAAACGCACTTATCGGGGATGCAGGTTAAAAGTTATGTAGATAACAATATTGTTCTAAAAATTATCACTCGTAACTATCTGATATGGCACTATTATGCAGCCACAGCGACAGAAGGAAGGAGGCTCAGATCCGGATGTAGAAATATATCCAGTGGAGCAACGCTGATACCCACAACGCTCGCACCGGTATGGGCACCCAATAGAGGTGCCACTGGAACAACACTTTCGAAAACACATTCATTCTTAAGCAATAATTGTTCCTTCAATAATTCAACCCCGGGGAGGTTGTCACCATGCATCAATTGAACTCGGATCACCGTACTACGTGAGAATTTATCAGATATGATGATGGCAAGTTTCCGGATTGCTTTATTAAAGGAGAATTCCTGGCCGAGCGGAAAATACTTGCCGTCTGTTTTGGCGGCCACACCGATCACAGGTTTAATATTGAGGACAGAACCCATCAGCCCCTTCAGGTGACTGATCCGTCCGCCGTGAATGAGGTATTTTAGGTCAGCCAGGGTAAACATGGCTTCAGTTTTTTCACGGATCTGGTCCAGTAATTTGAGGATATCCCCCAGGTACCAGCCAGCTTTTAAGGCTTGCGCAGCAGCCTGCACCTGCCAACCTAACATGCAGGATAGCGTTTTAGAATCATAGACTGTTACATTGGCTTCAGGAACCATTTCTGCTCCAAGGCGGGCTGAATTGACAGTTCCACTTAACCCGGAAGAAATGTGAATGGATAAAATATCAGGGTCAATTTTTGCCAGCTGACGATACTTTTCAGCAAAATCACCAGGAGACGGTTGTGAAGTAGTGGGGAAGGATTTCGTTTCTTGTAACATCTTATAAAAAGTCACATAGTCAATATCCTCTGCACCGATGAAAGTTCTCCCATCCAAAGTTATTCGTAAAGGCACATATTGGATATTCAGACCTGCTGACTGCTCGGGTGACAGATCCATTCCCTGATCGGTTACTATTTGCATCATTCCTCCATGGGTTCAATTATTAATATGAAAAATTGGCAATACGCCCTTGAAGAATATAACATGCCGATGTTTTTTTGTTATGTGCCCTGAGTCACAATTGAAGACACATATCGTTGGTGTAGTGGCGGACCTGCGTGTCCGCCTTTTGTATCTGCCCTGTCTGTCTGCCTTTTGTCCAAATCATGGGATATAATATCGGGGTATCTGATTAAGTGGGTTACTCATAGTACTCATTCTTATATATCCATTAATTAAGTTGGAAATGCAAGCTTTTCAGGGGATTTTATGAATAAAAAAACACCTGCGGGAATGACTGCTTTTATCATTGTCTGGATCGGACAGATCACTTCGGTATTGGCATCCTCTATGTCGCAATTCGGGCTGACATTGTGGATGTACCAGCAAACCCAGAGCGCCACCGCCATGGCTTTCATGCAGGTTTTCTTCATCACGCCATTTTTGATCATCTCTCCCATTGCGGGGGTGATGGTGGACCGCTACAGCCGCAAGCTCATGATGATGGTCAGCGACCTGGCTGCGGTGATCGCCACCAGTGGCATCTTTATATTGATCACAATCGGCCGGTTGGAATTCTGGCACCTGTATGTTGCCGCTGCAGTGAACGGGATCGGCAACGCTTTCCAGTGGCCGGCATACTCGGCTGCCATCAGTACGATGATCCCCAAGGAACAATTGGGCCGGGCGAACGGGATGATGTCGTTGATCGAAGCCGGGCCGGGGGTGATCGCCCCGTTGTTCGCCGGTGCGCTGCTGCCGCTCATCGGATTAAGCGGCTTGTTGGCGATCGATGTGGTCACTTTCATCTTTGCCATTATCACCCTGATGGTCGTCCATATTCCACAGCCAATGCAGACGGAGGAAGGCAGGCAAGCCAAGGGTAACTTCCTCAAGGAAGCAGCCTATGGCTTCAAATATATTTTTGACCGGCCGAGCCTGCTGGGTTTACAACTCATCTTCTTCTTCGGCAACCTCTTCGCAGGGATCTCATACACCGTTGTTCCTCCGATGATCCTGGCCAAGACCAACCAGAACAGCCTCTTATTTGGCACGGTGCAGTCAGCCGGGGCGATCGGGATGGTGCTGGGCGGGGTGGTAATGAGCGCCTGGGGTGGATTCAAACGCCGCACCAATGGAGTACTGTGGGGCTGGACGTACTGCGGCTTGATCGGCACAGCCATCCTGGGGTTGAATTTTGGATTGCCGATCTGGATCGCAGGGATGTTACTGGGTGGACTCTCCATGCCGTTGATCAACAGCTCCAACCAGGCCATCTGGCAATCCAAGGTGGCGCCAGACCTGCAAGGCAGGGTCTTTTCCGCCAGGCGCCTGATCGCCTGGTTTGCCAACCCGATCTCGCCCATCATCGGCGGCACCCTGGCAGATTTTGTGCTGGAGCCGGCCATGCGGACGGCTTCACCACTGTCGTCCATGTTTGGTTGGCTGGTGGGTACCGGTCCGGGGGCAGGCATGGGTTTGCTGCAGATCATTTGCGGTATTGCCATGGCGCTGGTGGGGGTGGTGGGCTTACTCATCCCCCATATCCGCAATGCTGAAACGATCCTGCCGGACTTTGTCCAGGTGGATGAGCAGGCAGCGGTCGAAGCGGCCGGGTGAGAATTCCAACTTATGCTGCTGATGGATTTCATGTTCCGACTGAATCTCAAGCGCGTGGCAGAAATGATCAACCGGCAGATGGCTTCGCCATTGAAATAAATTTATCAGATGAATGAAGGGATTGGTAGTTAACACCAATCCCTTATAAAAAATGGCTATAGAAATAATAAAGCAAACCTGACGGTCAAAACCACGCACGCGATGGAGACCCCAGCGCGATCAGAACATAACTCCAAATTATTCTAAATTTTGTAATTCATATTTCATTTTCGATAACAATTCCTCATTAATTCCTGTTGACTGCTCAAAATCCGTATTACCAATAAAATCGATTATTTTCAATATTGTTTCGTTAAGAAATATATCCATATTGAAATAATAACTCCATTTCTTTGGCCCATTTTTGAGATATTCCCCAAATTTTTTACTCTTCCCAAAAAGATATTTGGGAATTTAGACCCCGATAAACCTTCACGAACATTATGTCTTTGATAATATGTATCAAGGTATGAAAACCTTTTATATTCTTCATTATCTTCGTTTTTATTAAATTCTCGTTCTTTATAAATCCATATCTGTTTTGCGATATTTCTTCCATTAGAAATAAAAGACTTATCTGGTAGAAAAAGAGGCTCAGTTTTTATGAAATTATAATTATCAATAAACCATTGAATGAACGGGATGGCATCCCATTGTGTACTAATAATCTCTTTTGATTTTTCACCAATTGTTATATTAAATGATATCCTTGCCCACAACTCATTTTCTGAACCTTCCATTTTTTCGAATGGGTTATTCATATGAGAAAGATTCAAATGCAACTTATTTATCTTCATTATCGACCCCATTTCAACATTTTTGAGTAATCGGAACTCCGTTCGCGCCGGTGTCCCCACCGCGCGCGCGTCTTTGACCGATAGGTCTCCATTATTCATTTTCCACCTGAATACTGGATATTGGCAAATCGCATTCCCCATTATTCAGCCAATAATTCGCGGATGAATAACGCCAATGTTCCGGCTCCCTGACCAAACCTTTCCTTACCGGGTTCATATGTATATATCCCAATTTTTGTTTCCAAAATTTCTCGGTTGCCAATCCTTCGGCATGCCAACCTGGCTGCCAGACTTGCCTTTCCCGATCTTCGAGATCTTTGCTTCGGATGACTGCAGCAATCGCTGGAGAGAACCTGTTATCAATATAATTTGCCAGCTGCTTACCAGTATATTTGCGAAAATCCGACAATGATTGCTGCAAACGGGAATTGTCAAAATGAGCATCGAAAACGATCATATGCATGTGATTAGGCATGATTGCATAAGCATTGATCCGCAGACCTTTTTCCTTGATGCTGTACACCAGGCTGTCCACTGTTAGCTGGATGGGTTCAGGAGTAACAAAAATTGGAAGCCAATCTGTGATTGTGAAAGTTACATAATAAACAAATACCCCGTCCATGAACTGGTAGCGATCCATTAGTCAATTATATAATAAGCAACAGCGGAGACTAGCGGTCAAACCCACGCGCGCGGTGGGGACACCGGCGCGAACAAACTCTTTCTATTCCTTCTTGTTACGAATCGCCAGCAGGATTGTGGATGCTGGCAGGAAAATGCCCCAGGCGATATATCCAAGATCGGTGATTACCTGAATGGAAATGAGTATTCCAAACACATGGATGATGCTCAAAGCGCCTCCGGCGACAAGGAGCCACCGCAACCAGTTCTCAATCCTGCTGTCGGAAAAAGCAATCCCCATAAAAATCGTCGCCAGACCATAGAATATCCCCCAGCCTAAATGTTCCATGGTGTACATCAGGGATGATTGATCGTGGACCTCCAGCAAAGCAATAAAGGTTGAGTTGCCGGCAGCGAGAATTGAAGGAATGATGGCAAGCTGAACAAACCAGTTGATGCTGCTGGTGACGCAAACCAGTGCCATGAATACCACAGCAAGATCAGCAAAGACTGCTTTTTTCCCCATGATCAACCGGCGCAGGGCGATGAAGAGGATCAACAGACTGAGGTCAAGCAAGATGGCAATGCTGGCAGAAAGGGTTTGAACCCCTGGTGAAGAAATTGAATGGACCGAGCCATCCACGATGATCTTGCCAACCAAACCCAGAAGATAAAGACCGCCAAATACGCTTGAGAGAATTGCCGTGATATAAACAATCTTCCTGGCTACTAGCTTGCCATTCATGTTTTCCAGCTTAAGATCTTCAATTTCCGGGTTCATTTTTTCTCCATTATTTACAATCAGTTGGTTTAGGCAGAAGGGCAAAATTTCAACAAAAAGGAATTTAAAAACTATTAACCATAATCTATAAAATATTGTCGATTAATTATATACAAATTCACCCAACTTAATTCCGTTGGTCGAGTTGAGAGTTAGTAAAAAACACAAACTAAACACAAGCCTCCGACCACTCTCAACGAGGCACTGGCTCAGCAGCCAGGCAACATTCATATCCCTGATGACATTCCGGGTGGATGTGCTATAATTAAATCAATGGATTCGGTGGTCGCCGCCCGGAAACCGGGTGACGGCGTCGGACCGGATGTGGGCCCGTCGAAAAGTGCCGCCTGATCACATCCACCGATCCTATGCCTACCTGGAAAAATTACCTTCTTCCAACTTCTCTTCCCATCGCATTTCAATTGATGCAATCCCATGATACTTCCTGCCAGATCGTTTCCGGCGGGACAGACCTGCTATTGGAACTGCAGCAGGAGCACCGTGCCCCGGTGGAGACGCTGATCGACGTCACGCGCATCCCGGAGCTCAACCTGATCGAGATCCGCGGCGAGCGTTTGTTCATTGGCGCAGCGGTTCCGCTGAAACAGGTGACCGATTCCCCACTTGTGCGGCAGCATGCACTGGCGCTGGCGGAATCCACCGGGCAGATCGGCGGTCCGCAGGTGCGGGCGGTCGGTACGCTGGGCGGCAACGTGGGGCATGCCCTGCCGGCCGGTGACGGAGCCATCTCACTGCTGGCATTGGACGCACAGGCTGAGGTTGCATCCGCGGCTGGCACGCGGCGGGTACCCATTTCCCACCTCTATAAAGGCGTGGGCATCAGCACGCTCATCCCGGGCAAAGAGATCATCGTGGGGTTTGATGTTGCCCTGCAGCAGCCGGGACAGGCTTCGGCCTTTTCGCGGGTGATGCGTCCGCAGGGTGTGGCATTGTCGATCATCAACATGGCCATCTGGCTGGAAGTGCAGGATAAGCTGATCTCACGCTCGCGGCTGGCGGTTGGCCCGGCTGGACCGGTGCCCAGACAGGCTGAGAACGTGGATGCCTACCTGGCCGGCAGGGAATTGAATGCGGAGACCCTGGACCAGGCGAAGTGCATTTTGCACGACTGCATCCAGTTCCGCAGCAGCCCGCTGCGGGCGACTTCCGGATACCGTGATCACCTCGCGGAAGTATTACTTGAACGCGTCCTGACGACTGCCTATCATCGGGCGCAGCAATCACTTACTGGTAGGAGGCAGATATGATACACATCAAAGTGAATGGTAATGAACATACACTGGAAGAACTTCCGGGCGAGATGCTGGCAGACCTGCTGCGCTACCGCCTGGGTTTAACGGGGACCAAGATCGGGTGCGGTGAAGCGGAATGCGGCGCCTGCACGGTGCTGCTGGATGGCAGCCCGGTGCTTTCATGCTCGTATCCGGCTGTCAAAGCCAGCGGGCACGAAGTGCTGACCATTGAAGGGCTGGCGGAAAAAGCGCCGGAAGCAGAAAAGAAACAGGGACATCTGCATCCCCTGCAGGAAACCTTCATTGCCAAGGGTGCGGTGCAATGCGGTTTCTGCATCCCCGGGCAGATCATGACATCCTACGGGTTATTGCTGGCGAACCCCGATCCATCGAAAGAGGATATCAAGTGGGCGCTCAAAGATACACTGTGCCGCTGTGCAGGGTATTCAGCCATCTCTGAGGCGGTCACCGAAGCCGGGGCAGTCATGCGCGGCGAAGGCGGCATCCATCCACGCGAGATTGCGGAGAGCATCCACGCCAAACGGGTGGTGGGACGCAATGCCAACCGGCCTGAAGCCATCATCAAGGTGACCGGGGAAGCCA
This sequence comes from uncultured Chloroflexia bacterium, assembly GCA_963757065.1. Taxonomy (GTDB): domain Bacteria; phylum Chloroflexota; class Anaerolineae; order Anaerolineales; family Anaerolineaceae; genus PNON01. Next base: position 51,355 of record CAVWQC010000008.1, read on the forward strand.
AGTTCAGCGATGACCTGGTATTCGACGGTATGCTGGTTGGGCGCACAAAGCGCACCTATGTACCGCATGCCTTTGTGAAAAGCATTGATATTTCCCGGGCAGTGAGTTTACCCGGTGTTCGGGCGGTGATGACGGCCGCAGACTTGAAACATGCCAAAAATCACGGCCTGGTGGTGAATGACTGGCCGATCCTGGTGGGCGTGGGCGAAAGGGTGCGCTATGTTGGCGATGCGGTGGCGATCGTGGCTGCCGATACCAAGGACATCGCCGATGCTGCGTTGAAGCTGATCGAAGTGGTGTATGACGAACAGCATGTGATCGATGATCCGGTCGAGGCGCGCGAGCCGGGGGCGGTGCAGTTGCACGAAACCGGCAATCTGTTGAAACACATCAAACTGCGCAAGGGCGATGTGGAAACCGGCTTTGCCAATGCGGATGTCATTGTCGAGCACACTTACCACACAGCCAGCACCGACCACGCATTCATCGAACCGGAGTGCAGCATTGCGCAGGTGAACAAAGACGGCCGCATGGAGATCTATGTCGGTTCGCAGATCCCATACTCCGACCGCAAGCAGGTGGCGGCTGCACTGGGCTGGCCGGAAGAGCGGGTGCACATCATCGGTATGCTGATCGGCGGCGGGTTTGGCGGCAAGGAAGACATCATGGGGCAGATCCACGCCGCGCTGCTGGCAGAGAGAACCCAACACCCGGTGAAAGTCCTGTATGACCGGCACGAGAGCCTGCTGGTGCATCCCAAGCGGCATGCCACCCGGATCAAAGTCAAGATCGGCGCGAAGAAAGACGGCCGGCTGGTGGCGGTCGAGACCGAACTCTACGGTGATACCGGAGCGTATGCCTCGCTGGGTGAAAAAGTGATGACCCGGGCGACCACACATTCGATCGGACCGTATGAATCAGATCATGCCAAGGCCGATTGCTATGCGATGTACACCAATAATCCGCCGGCGGGCGCGTTCCGCGGATTTCGGCGTGACTCAATCTGCATTTGCGGTTGAAAGCACCATGGACATGCTGGCTGAGAAGCTGGGCATGGACCGGATCGAATTGAGAAAAATGAATGCCCTGCGCGTAGGCAGTACCACCGGTACCGGACAGGTGCTGCGCGACAGTGTGGGTTTGCTGGAATGTATTGAGAAAGTGGAAACCGAACTGCATAAACGGGTGGATGGAAATCCGTTCGAACCGCGCATCTCCCCGGATGACCCGACGAAGATCCGCGCCTGGGGTTTCTCGGCTGCGTTCAAGAATACCGGGCTGGGTGGCGGCGCTCCGGACAAATCGGGGGCGGATGTGGAACTTTACGCCGATGGCTCGGTGGAAGTGCGCACCTCTTCGGCAGAACTGGGGCAGGGCTTATGCACCGTGCTGCGACTGATCGTCGCGGAAGAATTGGAACTCCCGGCGGAGAAGGTGAATGTATTGCTATCGGATACTGACCTGACCCCGGATGGCGGTCCGACCACAGCTTCACGGCAGACATTTGTCACCGGGAATGCCGGGTTGTATGCCGCCAAAGCTTTCAAGGAAGCAGTGCGCGGGGTACTGGCGGAGAAGAACGACTGTGCTCCGGACCAGATCGAGATCGCCGGCGGGCAGGTAACAGTCTGCGGACGAAGCATGACCTTCGCAGATGTTTACCAGGAATTCAAGAGCATCCACCGTGAACCTAAAGTACGTTATATCTATACGGCACCAGCCACCAAACCGCTCGGGCAGGGCGGCGATATGCACTTCGCCTTCTCCTTTGCAGCGCAGGCCGTTGAGGTGGAAGTGGACAGCAACACCGGCGAGGTGAAGGTGCTGACGATCATTGCAGCCAACGATGTAGGTGCAGCCATCAACCCGCTGGGACTGGCCGTCCAGGTGGAAGGCGGTGCCGTGATGGGATTGGGCAATGCATTGACAGAAGCTTTCCTTACCAAAGAAGGCAAAGTGATCACCGACCGGATGGCACGCTACCGCATCCCATCCATCGTGCATACACCTGAGGTGATCTCCTTCATCGTGGAGCATAAGGTGTCCACCGGACCATTCGGTGGAAAGGGTGTGGGCGAGATCGTCAGCATCCCGACAACGCCGGCCATTACGAACGCCATCTACAACGCCACCGGTTACCGGGTGGATACACTGCCGGTGGACCAGGAATTGGTTGCCAGGCACATCCATCAGGAAAAGTTCGCACCAGCCTGATCCTATGAATGAAGAAATAGATGTTCCGAACTGGCTGCGCTGGGCAAGAGAGCTCCATGCTATTGGGGGAGTCGGTTTGCTTTACTCGGAGAACGAGTTTGACCGTCTGCGATACCAGCGGTTGGTCGAAATGGCTGCCGAAATGATCAACAGCCATTCTGATATCCCGGAAGAAGAAATAAAGGTTGCTCTGGGTGCACAGGCTGGATACGTCACCCCCAAACTGGATGTACGCGGAGCTGTCTTCATGAACGGACAGGTATTACTGGTCAAAGAGGTCACGGACGGGTTGTGGTCGCTCCCAGGGGGATGGGCGGATGTGAACGAAGCCCCATCCCGTATGGTGGAGCGGGAAGTTCTGGAAGAAACCGGCCTTACCGTGGCAGCCCGCAAGATCGTGGGGGTTTACGAAGCCAACCGCAACCGCGAACCCATCGAGGTATTCCATTCCTACAAGCTGCTTTTCCTGTGCGATTATTTACACGGTGACCTGCGGATCAGCCATGAAACCCCTGAGGTGAAGTATTATCCCCTGGAAAATCTGCCGCCGCTTTCCACCAACCGCACAAAGGAAAATTATATAATTGAAGCATACAGGCATTTTTGCGATCCTTCATTACCTACGGTTTTTGATTGAGAAGGAGGAATAGAATATGCTGATCACGAATGGAAATTTGATCACCTGGGAAGAACCCAACCGTATTCTCGAGGACTGGGGATTGTTGATCCAGAAAGACCGTATTGTTGAGATGGGTCCAACCAAGACCCTGGTCGAGAAGCATCCCAAAGAGGAACGGCTTGACGCTAAAGGGCAGTATGTGATGCCGGGTAACATCTGTGCCCATACGCATTTTTATGGGGCATACGCGCGTGGTATGGCCATTCCGGGTGCTCCGGCAAAAGATTTCCCCGAGATCCTGGAAAAACTCTGGTGGCCGCTGGATAAATCGCTGGTGGCAGAGGATGTGTACAATTCCACGCAGGTTTGCCTGCTGGATGCGATCAAACACGGGACAACCACCCTGATCGACCATCATGCTTCACCATGTGCGATCGAAGGGTCGCTGGATCAAATCGCCAAAGCGGCGGTGGAGATGGGGGTAAGGGTCTCCTGCTGTTATGAAGTGACCGACCGGGATGGAATGGAACGGTCTCATCAGGGTATTGGCGAGAATAAGCGCTTCATCAACCGGCTTAAAGAAAACGCCAAATGACCTGCTGGCTGCCTCCTTTGGAATCCACGCCAGCCTGACGGTTTCTGATGAGACTCTTGCCAACTGCCGCAAGGCGGTTGGGGATGAGACGGGATTTCATATCCATGTGGCTGAACATGAGGTGGATGAATATGACAGCGTGGCAAAATCAGGCACACGGGTGGTGGACCGGCTGGAGAAATTCGGCATCTTAGGACCGAAAAGTATTGCTGTACATGCGGTGCATATTGACGCCAGGGAAGTTGAGATCCTGGCACGGACGAAAACCTGGGTCACACACCAACCTCGTTCGAATATGAACAACGGGGTGGGTCTGGGAAATATTGAAGCCTTCCTGCGTGCCGGGGTGAACGTCTGCCTGGGAAATGACGGCTTCTCAAATGCCATGTGGGACGAATGGAAGACAGCCTACCTGGCGCATAAACTCTGGAACCGTGATCCACGGCGGATGGGCGGGTACGATGTGGTCAAACTGGCTGTGGCGAACAATGCCCGACTGGCGAATATGTTCTTCCCCAAAGCACCCATTGGTGTACTGGCACCCGGGGCATTCGCCGATCTGATGTTCGTCGATTACCATCCTTACACCGAGATGACAGCAGGCAACCTGCCATGGCATATCATTTTCGGCTTCAGCAACGCAGATGTGACCACCACCATTGCTGCGGGGAAAAGTGTTGATGAAAGACAGGGTAGTACTCGTGGCGGATGAAAAGGAAATCGCCGCCAAAGGCCGGGAGCTCTCCCGTAAAACCTGGGAACGATATCAAAAACGATTTAATTAATTTATTGAGTGAGGGAATAATAAATGACTGACGAAGCTGTAACAACCATCCATACCATCGCAATCGCCGGGGGAACAGGCAAAGAAGGCAAAGGCCTGGCTTACCGGTGGGCTAAAGCCGGATACCGGTTGATCATTGGCTCCCGGGTGCTGGAGAAAGCTCTCTCAGCTGCGGATGACCTCAACCAACTGATCAAAGGCGGGGTAAAAGTGGAGGGTATGGTCAATCAGGATGCAGCCAGGCTGGCTGACCTGGTGGTGATCACAGTTCCATTTGCCGCCCATATACCTACCCTTGAAGGGACTGAAAGAGGAGTTGAAAGGTAAGATCCTGATCGATGTTTCCGTGCCCCTTGTCCCACCCAAAGTGACCAAAGTGCAAATGCCGCCAGCCGGTTCGGCAGCACTCGAAGCGAGGCAGGTGTTAGGCGAAGAAGTTCGGATCGTTTCGGCATTCCAGAATATTTCCTATGAACACCTGCTCAATGATGAAGAAATCACCTGCGATGTTCTGATAACTGGTACTGATAAAGAGGCACGTGGAATTGTGGTTAAGCTGGTGGAGGAAGCCGGCATGGTCGGTTGGGATGCGGGTCCTTTGGAAAATTCAGTAGTACAAGAAGGGCTGACATCCATTTTGATCGGTATCAACAAACAGTTTGGTGTCCAATCCGCGGGAATCAAGATCACCGGTGTTCCCGAAAAGTGATACACCGCAACCAACGTGCACAGGATGAGTATTGAATGGCATTAACACTTACTCCACTTTATAAAATTCCATTGATCAAACCCGGTGATCCACTAGGTCAAATACTATTAACCAGTTTGAGGGAGAACCATATCTCATTGCAAAATGGCGATATTCTGGTGATCGCACAGAAGATCGTTTCCAAATGTGAGAATCGGCTGGTCAACCTGACCACAGTCAAGCCCGGCAAACGGGCAATCAACCTGGCAAAAGTCTCCGAGAAAGATCCACGTTTCGTGGAACTCGTTTTACGTGAAAGTAAAAGGGTGATGCGTAAACGGCCTGGTACGATCATCGTGGAACATAACCTGGGTTTTGTTTGTGCCAATGCGGGTATTGATCATTCCAATGTGGAAGGGTCCTGGGGAAATGCAGATGATTGGGTGCTTTTATTGCCAGTTGACCCTGACCTTTCTGCAGAGAAAATGCGGGATTTCTTAAGAAAGACAAATGGATTGGAAATTGGCATATTGATCATTGATTCACACGGCAGGGCATGGCGGTCTGGAACAATCGGCACTGCCATCGGGATGAGCGGTGTACCAGGGCTCGTCGATTTGCGTGGAAAAGAGGACCTGTTCGGTTTCAAATTGAAGATCACACAGGTAGGTGCTGCGGACGAGTTGGCTGCGGCTGCCTCTCTGGTGATGGGACAGGCCAGCGAAGGAGTCCCCGCGGTGCACGTGAGGGGTTTCCCTTATCCATTGAGAGATTCGGGAATCTCTGAGCTAATTCGTCCTAAAGATCTGGACCTGTTTCGATAGGGAGAAAATTGAAGGTAGTAGCACTCGCGGGTGGTGTTGGTGGAGCTAAACTGGTGGAGGGATTGGCAAGGATCCTTGAACCGGACGATTTGACCATCATTGTTAATACCGGAGATGATTTTCGGTTCAGCGGATTGGCAATTTCACCTGATCTGGATACAGTCTGTTATACCCTGGCGGGTGTGGCTAATCAGGTTACCGGGTGGGGGTTGAAAGATGAATCCTGGAATACACTTAACCAATTAAAAAAGCTGGGAGCACCTGCCTGGTTCAATCTGGGGGATAAAGACCTGGCAACGCACATTGAACGATCCAGGCTTTTGGAAAACGGACTTCCTTTAAGTGAAATTACACGTTTATTTTGTGAAAAATGGGGAATTCAGCACACTGTCATCCCAATGACAGATGATAAGGTATCCACCAAGATTTATGATACCAGCGGTCGAAAATTGGATTTCCAGGAATATTTTGTCAAATACCACTGGGAACCGATAGTTATAAAAATTGAATTCGATGGCATCGACCAAGCCAAACCTGCACCAGGCGTGCTGGAATCGATCATGGCTTCCGACCTGGTTGTGATTTGTCCTTCAAATCCGTATGTCAGCATAGATCCTATCCTCAAACTTGTCGGAGTACAGCAATTATTATTGGAGAAGCAAGTCCTGGCAGTCAGCCCGATCATTGGCGGGCAGGCCGTGAAAGGACCCCTCGCCAAAATGATCAAGGAATTGGATGGCAAGGAAGCATCAGCAGATTTCGCTGCAAAATTCTATCATGGAGATTCCATATTGAAAGGTTACATTCTGGATATTGTGGACATAGAATTGAGTCAAGAGATCGAACGCTGGGGTATAATTTGTAAAGCAGTAGAGACGATGATGCTCTCCACCAGAGACAGGGTACGGTTAGCGGAAGATGTACTGTCGTTGGGCCGACAAATGCTAAAGGAGGAGAAATAATTCATGAGTATGTGGGCGATCGTACCAGTGAAACCATTACGCCATGGAAAATCAAGGCTTTCCGGGGTGTTAACAGAAGATGAACGATCGGAGTTGAACATATCACTCCTGGGTCACACCCTTGATGTATTAAACCAAGTAAATGAAATCAGCAACACCCTCGTAGTCAGCCGCGACCATGCGGTGCTTACCATCGCACGGGAAATGGGAGCCAAGACTGTACAGGAAGATGGTGCTCCTCAGCTGAATACAGCATTGCGCCGAGCAACGGTGATCGCACAGGTATATGCAACCCGAGGTGTGCTCATTTTACCGGCAGATCTACCCCTCATGCAGCCATCCGACATTGAGGAACTGATTGCCCTGGCAATAAATCCTCCAGTGGTGGTCATCGCCCCTGACAGACACCGGTCAGGAACGAATGCCTTGCTGCTCAGCCCATCCGGTTTATTCGACTATTCCTTCGGTCCAGGGTCATTCCAAAAGCATTGTGAAAAAGCAAAAAAGGTTGGCGCAAGGCTGGAAATTTGTTCCATTCCTTCCCTTGAATTAGATCTAGACTTACCAGAAGACCTGGAAATCCTCCGGAGTCTCGAAAAGGATATACCAGGTCTGAAAATCACCAGCAATTCACTTTATTAATGGAGGAAATTATGAAACAGAGAATGGCGCTTTACCTTCAAGACTCTCATGATCTACGTGACGGTCTGGAATATGTAAAATACGCTGAGAAGCGTGGATTTGAAGCAGTCTGGCAGGCAGAAAGCCGGTTGGTACGGGATGCCATTGTACCCATGGCAGCCTATGCCGCAGTCACGGATAAATTAAAGGTAGGGTCCGGGGTCATCAATAACTGGACCAGGAATATTGGATTGCTGGCAGCGACGTTCCTTACATTGGATGACCTTGCACCAAACAGGATCATCTGCGGAATAGGCGCCTGGTGGGACCCGCTAGCGAAGAATGTGGGCATCAACCGCACCAAACCGCTCACAGCGATGAAAGAAACCGTATTGATCATGAAACGCTTACTTAATATGGAACGGGTCACCTTCCATGGTGATTTTGTGCATGTGGATGGAATTGAACTGGATGTCGTTCACGGCAGACGCGAACCCCGCAATGTTCCGGTTATGATCGGAGCAACCGGTGACCAGATGATGGAAATGACAGGAGAGATTGCGGATGGGGCAGTGCTGAATTATTGTGTTCCACCCGAATACAACTACAAAGCATTGGATCTACTGACTGCAGGAGCAAAAAAAGCAGGTCGGAAGCTGGACGATATTGACCGCCCACAACTGGTTGTTTGCTCTGTGGATCTTGATCACGATAAAGCAATTGATACGACCCGTGAATTATTAACCCAGTACCTGGCGCAGCAACCGCACATTGCCAAGGCCTCAGGCGTTTCAATGGATGTTGTCGCAGAAATCCAATCCATTATGGGCTGGCCTGCGACCCACGAACAAATCATGAAAGCCAAACATCTTGTCCCGGAAGAATTAATCCTGCGGATCACTGCTTCGGGTACACCGGATGAAGCACGAGCCAAAGTCCATGAATATGTGAACAACGGCTGCACCTGCCCGATCTTGTATCCAGTCGGCGGTGATGTGAAACTGCTGATCGATACTTTTGCTCAGAATTAAAAGAATGACGAAAACAAAACAGGCTACATCTCGTGAATGTTTTGTCTGCGGAGTGGAAAACCCTTCCGGCCTGCACATGCATTTCTACACCATCGCACCCGGAGAGGTTGAGGCACATCATACACTCACAGACGATTACCAGGGATATCCCGGGGTGGTACATGGCGGAATCATCGCTTCGATGCTGGATGAAGTCATGGGACGGGTATTCATGGAAGGTGATCCGCCCCGGTTTATGGTAACTGCCGAATTAAAGATCCGATACAAAAAACCGGTCCCAGTAAATACGCCACTTAAGCTAACCGGGCATCGGGTCAAGGATAATGGCAGGATAGGACAGGCAACCGGTGAAATCATCGGACCAGATGGTGATATCCTGGTGACAGGAGAGATCACCGTCGTCAATATGCCCGGTGCGACGATGAATTCCAGTGAACTTGAAAAGATGGGTTGGAAAGTCTACCCGGAAATGGAAAGGACAGTATGATCACGGAATACAATAGACCTTCGAATTTAGAATCTGCACTGGAATTATTAGCTCGGAAAACTCCGGTGACTGTTCCATTGGCCGGCGGGACACTTCTCAACCGGAAAACGGATGCAGACTTTGCTGTGGTCGATATCCAGGGGCTCCCATTGAAATCCATCCAATTGGATGGAAATACCTTGCGGTTGGGAGCAGGAGTGAATCTTCAGGAATTGATCGATCACCCGGATGTACCTGCGATACTCAAAGAAACCTGCAGAAAAGAAACCAGTTATAACCTTCGGCAAATGAGCACAGTCGGGGGATGCATCGCCGGAGGAGACGGGAAATCCATTCTGCTTTCATTATTATTAGCCTGGAATGCCCAACTCGAAATCCAACCGGGAACAGAGAAAATCACAATCAGTGAACTCCTTCCGGTAAGGAAAAAAATTCTTACGGGCAAGTTGATCACTTCAATCAGCATCAACACTTCAGTTAAGGTCGCATTTGAAACAATTACTAAATCTCCAGCCGATTACCCGATTGCCGGGGTATCCATGGCTCAATGGCCCAACGGAAGAACCCGGGTGAATGTTTTTGGCTATGGAGAACTTCCGGTAGCCGCAATGGATGGAACATCAGCAATTGGTGCCGACCTGGCTGCCAGGAATGCTTTTGCAGACAGTAATGATATTCATGCCAGCAGTGCTTATCGGGAAAGCATCGCCGGTGTATTAGTGAAAAGATGCCTTGATAAGTTGGCAGTGGAGGTGAAATGAACCTCAAATTAAATATTAATGGTAAAACTCTACAGGTTTCAGCAAATCCGGGGGAGACTTTACAAACAGTATTGCGGACAAACGGTTATTTTGGTACAAAACATGGCTGTGAGGATGGCCAGTGTGGCGCTTGCGCCATATTAATGGATGACCGTCCGGTAAATTCATGCCTCATTCTGGCTGCCCAGGCTGAAGGTCACAACATCCGCACGATTGAAGGGGTAGGTGTCCATCCCAACAAAGGTTGGAAAAAGAACGATGGTTTATCTGCTATACAAAAAGCATTTGTCGAGACAGGTGCAATTCAATGCGGTTTTTGCACACCTGCCCAGGTGCTGGCTGCCACCTCCTTGCTGGAGAAAAACCTTAATCCTGCTGAGGATGAAATTCGGGATGTTCTTTCAGGTGTATTATGCCGTTGTACAGGATACCTGAAACCTGTCCAGGCTGTTCAAAGAGCTGCGGCATTTCTTCGCGGAGAAGTACCGGAACCCATTTACCCGATTGGGGATCAACCTGATATTTATATTGCTCCGGAGAGAATGGATCCAGGCCGTCCAGAAGAAGGTGTGACCACTCAAACGCAAACCAGCGTTTTCCCTAAAGTCTGGACCACTCCCCAAACAAAGACGTTTACGACAGTTGGAAAACCGGAAATAAAAGTCGATGCCATAAAACTGGTCCAGGGCAAACCAGCCTATACCGGGGATATCGAGTTGCGTGGAATGTTATACGCAAAAGTGCTGCACAGCCCGGTGGCGCATGCAAAGATCAAGAATATCGATACGACTGCCGCAAAAGGACTGAAGGGTGTAGCAGCAGTTCTCACCTGGCAGGATATTCCACGGGTTGTCTATTCAACTGCCGGACAATCCGACCCGATACCGGGTCCTTTGGATGCTTTTTCTCTCGATAACAAGGTTCGCTTTGTTGGTGACCGGGTTGCATTTGTCGCTGCTGAAACACTCGAAATAGCTGAACAAGCGATCAAGTTGATCAAAGTGGATTATGAAGAATTGCCAGCGATCCTGGATAGCTCCCTCGCGATGGCAGCCAATGCAGCTATCCTGCATGATGAAAAGGAATATGTAAATTTTGCCGGCTCAAACCCGAAAAAGAATATGGCGGCTGAGATCCGGATCGATGTTGGAGACATAGAAAAAGGATTTGCTGAAGCTGATTTTATCGTGGAAGGTGATTATAAAGTTCCCAAAGTTCAGCAGGCGCATATCGAACCACATATTACCATCAGCTACTGGGATGAAGATGACCGCCTGGTACTTCGAACCAGTACCCAGGTACCATTCCATGTACGCCGTGTCCTGGCACCTGTGCTTGGACTACCGGTGAAACGTATTCGGGTCATCAAACCCCGTATCGGCGGTGGATTTGGTGGAAAGCAGGAAATCCTTATCGAAGACGTTGCAGCCCACCTGACGATTGCGACCGGCAGACCGGTCTATTACGAATATACCCGTGAAGAAGAATTCACATCTGCCCGTTCCAGGCACCCGATGAAAGTGCATCTCAAGACGGGGGTCAAGAAAGATGGGACGATCACAGCCAATGAAATGTTTGCACTATCAGATACTGGCGCGTATGGCTGCCACGGATTGACAGTCACTGGAAATACCGGGCATAAATCCATGGCGCTTTATGTCGGTGATGGTAAATACCGTAAAGAACCGAATATACGTTTTTATGCAGATATAGTCTATACCAACACACCTCCAGCCGGAGCCTACCGTGGATATGGCGTTCCTCAGGGATACTGGCCGGTGGAAAGGCATATGGAAATCATCGCACGAAAGCTGGGGATGGATTCCATCGAATTCAGACTGAAGAACGCCCTCAGGCCGGGCGAACTGCATCCCTTCAGCAATGCCTGGAGTGAAGGACGCGAACCACGCCCTGAGATCGTGAATACGGTCGGATTGGAAGATTGTATAAAGCAGGGAAAGGCTGTCATAGGATGGGATTCTGAAATACGGCAACTCAGATTGGCACAAAGTGGTTGGCAACCCGCATTTACGGCGTGGAATTGGTATTGCTGCTGTGATGCAAGGCACTGCCATTCCCTACATTGATATGGGTGGTGCGTCAATCAAAATGAATGAGGACGGTTCTTTCAATATGCTGGTCGGGGCTACCGACCTGGGGACAGGATCAGATACAGTATTAGCCCAGATGGCAGCAGAAGTATTGGGAATTCCTGTGGATGATCTGATCGTTTATTCATCAGATACAGATTTCACTCCATTTGATAAAGGTGCTTATGCGTCCAGTACGACGTATATATCAGGGACAGCTGCAGTCCTGGCTGCGCGGAAAGTGGCTGAGCGGGTCAAAGTACGGGCAGCTGATATGCTGAACAAACAGGATGCTTCAAAAGTGATCACTCCTGAATCGGTGAAATTGGCAGATTCGTGCGCAATATCACCTGATGGCCGAAGAATTACCATGAGGGAGATTGCATATAATTCATTACACCACGAAAACCAGGAACAGATCATGGGTGTGGCTTCATATGCTTCACCGGTATCGCCGCCTCCATTTGCTGCTCAATTCGCTGAAGTGCTGGTGGATACACAAACAGGCCAGGTAAAGGTGGAAAGACTGGTCATGGCTGTGGATTCTGGTGTGATCATCAACCCGGTGACTGCATCCGGACAAATTGAAGGCGGGATGACACAGGCGCTTGGATACGCACTCACAGAAGAAATGACCTATTCTGACAAGGGTGAAGCGCTGCAAACGAATTGGAACGATTATCATATCTTCCGGTCAAATGAAATGCCGGAGTTGGAAACCCTATTTATTGAAACATTTGAACCTTCTCATCCTTTCGGTGTCAAAGCAGTGGCAGAGATACCCATGGATGGCGTAGCACCGGCTGTTGGAAATGCAATACTCGATGCCTGTGGCGCAAATCTGGAAGAAATTCCGGCAACCCCGGAACGTGTTTGGAAAGCAATTAAAAAGTAGGAAGAAAGAACCTGGACAGATGAATTCGAATCAAGTTTATGTAATTGGCCATGTTAACCCCGACACTGATTCCATCGCATCAGCGATAGGTTATGCCTGGCTTCTGCGTGAACGGGATGGTATGAATTCGGTTGCTGCCAGGGCGGGTGCGATTAATCCGCAAACTGCCTGGGTTCTAAAACACCTTGGACTTGAAGCACCAGTGTTATTGACCGATGCTTCTCCCAAGTTCTCATCGGTGATGCGTCGATTGGATACTGTGCTGCCTGATCAGCCGTTAAGTGACGCCTGGGTCATCGCCAGCCGGACAGGCGGAGTGACACCTGTATTGAACAGTGATGGCACAATTTTTGGGCTGATCACATCCGGATCGCTTTTCCAATTCCTTTTGCGTGAACTTGGTGTGGCACAGCGAAAAAGGGATCTTAAGATCAGCGACTTGATGGAAATTCCATGCAGTGAAGTGGCTGAGCAGCAGGTGTCCAGCTTCCTGGCGAGCGGCCGTATCCGTGATAGTCTGAACCGTATTTTACGGGAAGAGCGCGATGAATTCCTGGCAATAGATGAAGCCGGTAAATACGCCGGGTTATGCCGGCAGCGTGATATATTGAATCCTCCCAGACTAAAGATCATCATGGTGGATCACAACGAAGCCCACCAGGCACTTGGTTCATTGGAAGAAGCAGAATTGATAGAAATACTTGACCATCACAGGTTGGGCAATCCATCGACGCATATTCCCATTCGTTTCAGTGTGGATGTTGTAGGCAGCACCAGTACCCTGGTTTCAGAACGGGTGGAGGAATCCGGCCTGAGCTTACCCCCGGCGATCGCTGGAATACTATTAGCTGGATTATTATCGGATACATTGATCCTCACATCACCGACCACAACTCAAAGAGATAAGACTGCGGCGGATAGGATCAGTCGCTGGGCTTTTTCAGGGGGATCGGTGCTATTTGGCGAGAATATACAGAGTTATGGCCAAAAAATATTATCTGCTGGAGCTGGTCTATCTTCAAGAACACCAGAAGAAATCGTAACTAATGATATGAAGATCTACCAGGCAGGTGGTTTCGAGTTTGCTATTGCCCAGGCAGAAGTCAGTGATCTGGTGGAAATTGAAGACCACAGGAATAGACTTAATACTGCCCTTGCGGATCTAAAAAACCGTAAAGGATTGGATTTTGCCATGTTAATGGTCACTGACGTCGTTCGCGGCAGCAGCAGATTACTATATTCCGATGTACCGCCCATATTAGATGGCCTGCCATATCCACCCCAACCTGACGGAACCAGAATGGCAGAAGGAGTGGTTTCTCGAAAGAAGCAACTTTTACCGGTAGTTTTGGGTCTTTTGGAGGAGTAAGTGAATATTTATCAGTCAATTCTGGAAATGCAGAGGAAAGGTGAGTCTGGTGCTCTATGCACCATTATAGAAAGTCATGGCTCAGTTCCACGGCATACCGGCAGTAAAATGCTGGTGATAGAGACAGGTGAATTTATTGGTTCAGTGGGCGGCGGTGAAATTGAAAATCGGGTTATTAAGGAAGCAAAACAATCTATACTGGATGGAAAACCTCGTCGATTAAGCTACAATATGGTTGACCCTTCCCAGGGAGACCCTGGAATTTGTGGCGGCCAGGTGGAGTTTTTTGTGGAACCAATTTTAGCTCAACCTATGATACTGGTGATTGGTGCAGGTCACGTCGGTAAGGCAGTCACACATCTGGCAAAATGGCTTGGATTTCGCGTGGTTGTGTCTGATGACCGGGAAGAGTTTTGCAACCCCTTAACTGTTCCTGAAGCTGATGAATATGTTTGTTGTGCCATGGTGGATATTCCAAAAAAGGTCAAAATTAACAGCCAAAGTTACCTGGTCCTTACTACACGGGGAGTACCCATTGATACTCCCGGTTTGCCTGCTCTCCTTGATACTTCCGCAGCTTTTATAGGGATTATCGGCTCAAAGAAACGTTGGCTGGCAACCCGGAAAAACCTGGTTGGAACCGGAATTTCAGAAGAGAAATTGGATAAAGTGATTAGCCCGATCGGATTGGAATTGAAAGCCGAAACACCCGAAGAGATTGCTGTCAGTATATTGGCGGAAGTACTAATGCTTCGCAATGACGCAAGTGGTTTACGAATGACGATGAAATCAGGAAAATAACTTCCGGAGGAAACATGTGGCAGAAATATATCATCCCAGCATCCATTGAAGAAGCAATAAAGTGCCTGTCTGAAAACCCTGGAAAAGCAAGAATCATTGCCGGAGGTACTGATCTCATCCTTGAAATAGAAAGAGAACAACGCAAGGATGTAGAAACAGTGATCGATGTCAGCCGGTTGCCCGGTTTATCAGAGATCACCCAGGATGATCAGGGAGTGATCCATATCGGGGCGGGGGTGACCCATAACCAGGTGGTTTCCTCATCCTTATTAAATGAAAAAGCACTGCCGCTGGTATTGGCTGCGTGGAATGTTGGATCGCCACAAATTAGAAACCGTGGAACGATAGCAGGCAACCTGATCACAGCTTCACCTGCAAATGATACGATCACTCCCCTTATTGCAATGGGGGCAAAAGTAAAATGCAAGTGTATTCATGGGGAGCGGGAAGTACTGCTCACAGATTTCTACACAGGCGTCCGAAAGACAGTTTTAAAACCGGATGAGATGGTGATAGATATCAGTTTCCCTGCTTTGAAAGCAAACCAGCGGGGTATTTTTATCAAGTTTGCCTTGAGAAAGGCACAAGCGATTTCAGTCCTTAACCTGGCGATGGTACTCACACTGGATGGAAAAGTAATCACACATTCCGCCATCACACTTGGGGCAGTCGCACCGACCATCATTCACGCTTTGGAAGCTGAAAAGTTCCTGGTAGGTAAGAATATTGATCAGGAAATCGATTTGGAAGCTCTTGCTCAAGCTGCTTCAGAGTCTGCCAAACCAATCGATGATATCCGCAGTTCAGCCAGGTACAGGCAAAAAATTGTTGGTGTTATGTGTAAAAGAGCATTTCTGGCAATCCGCGATGGTAAAGAAAGAGAAAATTTCCCTCATGAACCGGTATTACTGTGGGGTAAACAAACCAAAGCGGTTGAATTGTCTACTTCATACACAATTCATGAGACTTCAAAAATTACAGCCACAATTAATGGAAAGAGCCGGGGATTGAGCGGTGGCTCTGATCAGACGTTATTAAATTTACTTACGCAATAATGCGATGTTGACTGGGGTTAAAGAAGGCTGCGCTGAAGGTGAATGTGGTGCATGTACAGTTTTCCTGGACGGCATAGCTGTGATGAGCTGCCTGGTTCCTGCAGAACGTGCTCACCAGGCGGATATTATCACGATTGAAGGTATTGGTTCCGAGGAGAAGGTCCACCCTGTGCAGCAATCCTTTGTTAATGAAGGTGCAGTGCAATGTGGATACTGTACCCCGGGGTTTATTATGTCTGCTGTCAAGCTGCTCGAAGAGAAAGAGCATCCTGATCGCGATCAAATCAAACAGGCCATCACCGGTAACCTGTGCCGGTGCACCGGCTACTACAAGATCATAACTGCCATCGAAAAAACAGGGGAGGCGGTTTTATGAATAAGAACAATATGTTTTCGGAAAAGCCACCGTCGAAAGGCTCGGCCATGCCAGTGCACCCGGTATGGCGGGGCATTGGATTCATCATGATCATCCTGATTCCAGCCTTGTCATACGTAGCAACCCTGAGGTTACTGGAACTAAATGGACAAAAAGGCTGGTATCCAATCCCACCGGAATTTCTGATCTATTTTAGAAATTTTGATCCATATATCCTGGTAAAAGTGGGGTTGACTCTAGTTATCTCGTTTATTGTCTATACTGTATTCTTGCTGATCACTTATTTCCTGAATACCCTCTTTGGTCCAAGACGGTATATTCCCCCCGACATAGCCCCTCTGAAAAAAAAGAAGAAAAATGACTGGTTCTTCTAAAAACCCAAGACATCGATGAAGCGGAGGAAAAGTGAGCATAGTTGGTGAATCAATCACTCGGGTTGATGCTTATGACAAGGTAATCGGCACAGCCAAATACCCAGGAGATATCAACTTACCCGAACAACTTTATATGAAAATTCTTTTTTCCGGAAAGGCACATGCCATTATCCGGAAAATTAACACGAGCCAGGCAGAAAAATATCCCGGGGTGATTGCTGTCTTCACGGCTAAAGATGTTCCCAATAATGTATATGGTTTGATCTCACCGGATCAGCCAGTCCTCTGTGGACCTGGATCGAATAGGGAATTTGCTGACCGGGTAAGATTCATCGGCGATCAGATTGCATTGGTTGTAGCTGAAAGCGAAAAAATTGCAGAGCATGCTGTAAAGTTGATACAGGTCGAGTATGAAGACCTGCCTGTTGTAACCGATCCGGTTTTGGCCATGGGGGATAGTGCTGTACTGCTTCACCCGGATCGTGGATCCAATGTGTTCGGACATTACCGGATCCGCAAAGGTGACACAGATGCAGCTTTCCGGAATGCAGATGTTATTGTAGAAGGAGAATACCATACACCCGCTCAGGAACATGCCTACCTCCAACCAGAAGCAGGGTTGAGCTATATTGATGAAGAAGGACGCGTTACTGTAATAGTTGGCGGGCAATGGACGCACGAGGATCAGGAGCAGATCGCCCATTCATTAAACCTCCCCCTTGAAAAGATCAGAGTCATTTACCCGGCAATAGGCGGTGCATTTGGCGGACGTGAGGATATGTCCATTCAGATCGTCCTGGCATTGGCTGCCTGGAGGTTGGAACAAAGAGGCATTAAGCGACCAGTTAAGATCATTTGGAGCAGGGAAGAATCGATCATCGGACACCATAAACGCCACCCTTATATTTTAAAGGCCAAATGGGGGGCGACAAAAGAAGGTAAAGTCATTGCCGCCCAGGTTGCATTGGTTGCTGATGGTGGAGCTTATATTTATACTTCCACAAAAGTGATGGGAAATGCCACATTAATGTGCACCGGCCCATACGACATTCCAAATGTCAAAGTGGATTCGTATGCTGTCTATACCAATAACCTGCCCAATGGAGCATTCCGCGGTTTTGGCGGACCTCAGGGAGCTTTTGAAGCTGAATCGCAGATGAACAAGCTCGCTGAAAAGTTGGGAATGGATCCAGTGGAACTACGGATGCGTAATATTGTGAAGGAAGGATCATTATTATCCGTTGGAACTCCGCTCCCACCAGGTGTCACACTGGATAAAGTAGTTGAAAAATGTGCAATAACTGGAGACTGGACAAATACCAAAACAGGCTGGCAACGAAAGGATGGGCAAACCATCTCTGCCAATGGTATGCTCAAACGTGGAATAGGATTTGCCTGTTCATATAAAAATGTCGGTTTTTCCTTTGGAGCACCAGAAAAATGTACTGCAATCATTGAACTTCGTGGTAAAGATAAAATTGAAAAGGTAATATTGCATCATGCCGGGGCTGAAGTTGGGCAAGGCAGCCACACTGTATTTGCTCAGATGACTGCTGAAGCATGCGGGGTACCCTTTAATCAAGTTGAGTTGGATATGGCAGATACAGCGTCATCGGGCAACTCAGGCTCAGTGTCTGCTTCAAGAATGACCTTTATGGCCGGCAATTCAATCCGGGGAGCTGCGGAACTGGCTTTGGAAAAATGGAAGAACGAAGAACGCCCGGCAATCGCCACATATACATACATCCCCCCAAAAACCACACCTTTCGATCCGGAAACCGGTAAATGTGAACCTAACTTTTCTTATGGTTATGTTGCCGAAGTTGTGGATGTTGAAGTGGATACTGAAACTGGGCAACTGAGCATCCGCAATGTGATCTGTGTAGATGAGGTTGGCAAAGCCATTAATCCGGAATTAGTGCGCGGGCAGATTGAAGGAGCGGTCGTACAAGCAGCCGGTTATGGAGTGTTGGAGAATTTCATTCAGAAGAATGGAAAAGTCCTTACTTCAACTTTATCAACATACCTGATTCCGACTGTTTTAGATATTCCAGATACGATCCAATCGGTGATCATGGAAACACCAGATCCACGTGGACCATGGGGAGCACGCGGAATGGGAGAAATGCCGTACCTGCCATTTGTACCGGCATTGACCGCAGCAGTCCATGCTGCGACTGGAGTCTGGTTTGATGAGTTCCCGCTTACACCGGAAAGAGTATTGGAAGGGTTGGGAAACATATAGCCACGCATGGAATCAAATCATTCGTTCTGATTCGCGGGGGCGGAGATCTTGCCAGCGGTGTAGCTTATAAACTAATGCGCTGCGGCATTCCGTGCCTGATATCTGAGCTGCCGGAACCTCTGAGTGTTCGCCGGCTGGTTTGTTTTTCTTCTGCAATTCATGAAGGTTTCCTTATGGTTGAGGGAGTGACCGCCAGGCGGGCAGAAAATATTGAGGAAGCCTGGCAAATCATGGCAGCGCACGAGATACCAGTGATGGTAGATCCGGATTTAACCCAATCACACAACGAATGCAGCCGACAGTAGTTGTCGATGGGCGAATGCTGAAAAAAGCAGACAGCAGTCTCTCAAGACTTATCGACAATAGTCATTGGGTTGGGACCAGGTTTTTATGCAGGTAAAGACTGTCGGGCTGTTATTGAAACCAATCGGGGACCCAAAATGGGACGGGTTATCTGGTTTGGTGCAACTGAACCTGATACTGGCATACCTGAACAAGTCCATCAGTATTCAAAAGACCGGGTATTACGGGCTCCAGTAGATGGGGTTTTAAAAACTTTTACGTCAATTCCAGATCAGGTGATGGCTGGCCAGCTAATTGCGGAAGTTGACGATATTCCAATAAATGCGAAATTTTCCGGTATTGTTCGTGGTTTGTTGCGCAATGGAAGCAGTGTTCGAGTTGGAATGAAAATTGGCGATCTTGATCCACGAAATAACCCGGAACTGGCCAGGATGATCTCCGAAAAATCTTTGGCTATCGGTGGCGGAGTTCTTGAGGTACTATTATCCGACCAACCGTTGCGGAAGCTTTTAATCTGTGGCGACAATGAAGCTTCATGATGTCATGCGGCTCCATGAACCATGCAGGGTGGCAGTAGTTGGGGCTGGGGGAAAGACATCCACCATATGGCGGTTGGCAGAAAGTTTCGCGCAAAAGGTAGTTATTACCACGACCACTCACCTCGGATTGGACCAGATCGATAAAGCTAAACAAAAATACTTTATTACATCCATAGTAGATTTAGAACGAATAGATTGGGGAAATTTACCAAAAATTGTTAGCATTACCGGTCCAGCGATAGATGGCCACAGGCTCGGCGGATTATCACCCGAATATATTAATTTCCTTTATGAGCGATCCATCGAACACCACTTTTCGATCCTCATAGAAGCTGATGGGGCGCGAATGCTGCCTTTGAAGGCGCCGGCGGAGCATGAGCCGGTGATCCCAGAATGGGTGGATGCAGTCATAGTCACAGCAGGTATGTCCGCATTAGGAAAGCCACTGAGTGAAGATACCGTTTTCCGTCCGGAAGTATTTGGCATGCTGGGAAATTTGAAATTAGGGGATACTATAACAGATGAAGCTTTGCAAACAGTTCTGTGTCATCCGAAAGGCGGCTTGAAAGGAATTCCAGAAAATGCGAAACGGATCCTGGTATTGAACCAGGTAGAAGATGTTAAGATGATGCCGGAAATAATGCGCATAGCCAATTACTGTAAGGATGTGTATGATCAAGTCCACATAACATCCATAGGTTATCAGCATGTTGAACCGGTCATCTTTGCCAGAGTCGAGAGTATGGCAGCGATCATCCTTGCAGCAGGTGGATCATCGCGAATGGAAGGAAAACCCAAACCGCTTGTAGAATTTCTAGGAGAGACCCTTATTGAGAGGGCAGTAAAGACAGCTAGCTGATGCCGGGTTCAACCCTGTGATCGTTGTAACAGGGTATCAGTCCGAACTGGTCATTCCCAAATTAGCAGGGATGAATATTGAGGTGGTGGAAAATTCAGAGTGGAATACGGGGCAAAGTTCTTCCATACGAGCCGGATTGAAGCAATTGGGAGACAGGAGTGGGGCAGCCATATTTATGTTGGTAGACCAACCATTTGTCTCTTTGGAATTACTGGAAAAGCTGAAGGACCAATACATAACAAGCATGGTTCCGATTATTGCTCCGATGGTCGAAGACCAGCGGTCCAACCCGGTGTTGTTTGACCGGATAACCTTTGATGAATTATTATTGTTGGAAGGTGATACAGGCGGCAGGAAGATCATGGGTCATTTTGAGCATACCTGGCTGCCATGGCTGGACTCAAGGATTTTAATGGATATAGATTCACCCGAAGACCTGGAAAGGTGCATCCATGCTGCCAAATAAACAATTAAAAATTGGTGCTGTTGTCCTTGCTGCTGGATTATCGAGCCGCATGGGAGTGCAGAAGCTGCTTCTTCCCTGGAAGGGAAAGACGGTGATCGAAACGGTAGTCGATACCCTTATTCTCTCCAATATTACTGAGATTGTGGTTGTGACCGGACGGGACGCAGAGCATATCGCTTCAGTGCTCAAATCAAAGCCGGTTCAAGTCATTTATAACCCCGATTTTGCTGATGGAAATATGGTTACTTCTCTGCGTACCGGGTTGAAAGCATTGCGGGAAAAGGTGGATGCCATTCTCATGGTCCTGGCAGATCAACCGCAGATGATGGAAACAACAATCAAATTACTCGTGGATGAATGGAATCAAAACCCGGATTCGCTGTGCATTCCCAGTTATCAAATGCATCGCGGGCATCCCTGGGTGATACCTGCAAGATTATGGGATAACCTGAACAGCCTAAATTCGCATCAAACCATGCGGGATTTCATCAGGATCAATGAGCACGAGATTCGATATGTTGTCGTCGAGACACCTACCATCCTGATGGATCTGGATACTCCCGAAGATTATGCACAGCAAAAAAATATGAGTGGAGTGGACTAGTCTAACACTATTTATACAGGGTTAGTTCCCCCTTCCGATGTGATATACTTCGATTGTTACACAAAAAAACACCATACAGGAGCACAAATGAAAAAAGACTTTCTTGCCATATCTGATTATTCGTCAGATGAAATTCAAATGCTGCTTGATCTGGCTGTTCGGTTAAAAAAAGAACGATCAACAGGTGAAAATCGGCCCATCCTCAAGGGAAAGACGATGGCAATGATCTTCCAGAAACCATCGCTTACGAACCCGGGTATCTTTTGATATGGCCATGCGCCATCTGGGTGGAGATGCCTTATATCTTTCACCAAGCGAAATCGGATTAGGGCAGCGAGAGTCGATCGCAGATGTTGCCAGGGTATTAAGCGGTTACGTTGAGATCGTCATGGCCAGGGTGTTTGAACATGCCCACGTTTTGGAACTTGCAAAATGGTGCAGTGTTCCGGTCGTTAATGGACTCAGTGATTATAACCATCCATGCCAGGGTATGGCAGATGCACTGACGATCTATGAAGAATTTGGAAATCTAAAAGGTTTGAATGTGACCTTCATCGGTGATGGAAACAATGTGGCAGTCTCCTTAATGCATGTTTGTTTATCACTCGGTGCCAACTTTACACTTGCTTCTCCTGAAGGTTATGATCTCGATCCCCAAGCTTTGGAAATTGGCAAGAAAATCTCCGCCCGGACTGGAACAAGTATCAATTTACTACGAGATCCACATGCAGCAGTAAAAAATGCCCAGGTTATCTATACAGATACCTGGACGAGTATGGGGCAGGAAGCTGAAACTAAAAAACGTGAACAGGTATTTCCTCCTTACCAGGTCAACGAAGCTCTGGTGAAAGAAGCAGATAAGAAAGTTATCGTTCTGCATTGTTTGCCAGCGCACCGCGGACAGGAATTAACCGATGCAGTTGCGGATGGTACCCATAGTCGTTTATTCCCACAGGCACATAACCGGATGCACGCACAAAAAGCAGTAGTTGCTTACCTTTTAGGAGCAAACTAATATGAAAACCAGTGAATATATTGAGATTGAAGAAAAGTATGGTGCCCATAATTATCATCCATTGGATGTCGTTATTACCCGGGGAGAGGGAGTATGGGTTTACGATGTTGAAGGGAATAAATACCTGGATTGCCTGAGTGCATATTCAGCGATCAATCAGGGACATGTCCACCCCAGAATATTAAAAGTTTTGATTGACCAGGCAAAGAAAGTCACCCTGACCTCCAGGGCTTTCCGCAATGACCAACTCCCGTTTTTTTATAAGGAACTCTCCGAGTTCACCGGATATGAAATGTCTCTCCCGATGAATTCTGGTGCCGAGGCAGTTGAAACCGCATTAAAATTGGCGCGTAAATGGGCATATAAAGTTAAAAAAGTTCCGAAATACAAAGCAGAGATCATCACAGCGACCGGCAACTTCCATGGACGCACCATCTCGACCATCTCATTTTCCACTGAACCGCTTTATAAAGACGACTTTGGACCATTTACAGCAGGATTTATTACAGTACCCTATGGCGATGCCGATGCGATTGCAAAAGCGATCAACCCAAATACAGCCGCAGTATTTATTGAACCCATCCAGGGAGAAGCCGGAGTCATTATTCCACCAGCTGGCTACCTGAAAAAAGTCAGCGAATTATGCAAAAAGAACAATATCCTTTTCATGGCGGATGAGATCCAGACCGGTTTAGGACGAACCGGGAAAGTATTCGCCTGCGACCACGAAGATGTTCGCCCGGATATCATCACGATCGGCAAAGCTTTAGGCGGAGGATTTTATCCAATTTCTGCAGTATTGGCAGATCGGGAAATTCTTTCCCTCTTCACCCCCGGGGAACATGGGTCCACCTTTGGTGGCAACCCTTTGGCTGCCGCAGTCGCCAGAGAAGCCCTGAAAGTGATCGTGGATGAAAAACTAATTGAGAATGCAGACAAGTTGGGTGAATATTTCCTTGAACAGTTAAGTGAGATCAACAGTCCGAATATTAAAGAAGTACGCGGCAAAGGATTGTTAATCGGAGTTGAATTACAACCAGAAGCCGGAGGCGCAAGAAGATTTTGCGAAGCCCTGGAAAAGAAAGGTATTCTGGCAAAAGAAACTCACG
This sequence comes from uncultured Chloroflexia bacterium, assembly GCA_963757065.1. GTDB lineage: Bacteria > Chloroflexota > Anaerolineae > Anaerolineales > Anaerolineaceae > PNON01. Next base: position 75,041 of record CAVWQC010000008.1, read on the forward strand.
AACGAGTGATTCGATTTGCACCACCTCTGGTGATTGATAAAGCTACGATCGATTGGGCATTACCATTTATTCGTGAAGTCCTCACGATGAAATAAAAAAAATAAATCATTGAGGACTCTGCTTAATGACCTGGAAAGAAAATTACCAATCCAAGATCGTAGACGCTGCAACAGCTGTCCGTGCTATAAAATCAAATCAAAGGGTTTATCTTACCGGGAACTGTTCGGTACCCCAGGTTCTGATTCAGGCTCTTGTGGATTACGCACCAGAATTACAGAATGTTGAAATTTGCCAGCCATTAACTGTTGGTAGTTCAGATTATGTTCACCCGAAGATGGAAGGTCATCTACGGGTGAACTCATTGTTCATTAGCCACAATGTCCGAAAGGCGGTACAGGAAGGGCGGGCAGATTATACGCCGGTGCTGTTATCTGAACTTCCCCTGCTCTTTAAAAACGGGATATTACCATTGGATGCCGCCCTTGTTCATCTTTCCCCACCAGACGAGAACGGTTTTTGTACTTTTGGAATTGAAGCCGGATTAACAAAAACATCTGCAGAATCTGCCAGGATTATAATTGCTGAAGTGAATCAGCAGATGCCACGTACATTGGGGGACACACTCATTCATATAGACGACCTCGATTATATAGTGGAAGTGGATTACCCACTGGCCGAACTTCCGATGAAAAATGATTGCGGGGACGAGATTGTCGGAAAAATAGCTGAACATATCGCAGAAAGAATTCCTGATGGTGCAACCTTGCAGCTTGGAATCGGCGGGATACCAGAGGCTGTTCTCAAATTCCTTCGCCATAAAAAAGACCTGGGAGTCCATTCGGAATTGTTTTCAGATGGTATTATGGAACTCGTTAACCTTGGAATTGTGACAAATAATAAAAAATCCATCCACAAAGGCAAGATAGTTGCCGGTTTCATTATCGGTTCCCGTGACTTATACCGGTGGGTGGATAACAATCCACTGATCGAATTGCTGCCCACAGAGTATGTTAATAATCCCTTTGTCGTGGCAAAAAACAAAAATATGGTTGCCATAAATTCTGCCATCGAAGTCGATCTTACCGGCCAGGTATGTGCCGATTCTATCGGACCCAAATTTTACAGCGGTGTGGGCGGCCAAATGGATTTCATTTATGGGGCATCCCTCTCAGAAGGTGGATTACCTGTTATTGCTTTACCAAGTTCTGCCTTATTATCTTCGGGAAGTACAATTTCCAAAATTGTTCCCATGTTAAAAGAGGGAGCTGGTGTTGTCACTTCACGTAATCATGTCCACTATATTGCTACAGAATTCGGCATGGTCGATCTTTACGGGAAGAGTATCCGTCAGCGGGCGCAAGCGCTCATTTCAATCGCCCATCCGGATTTCAGGTCGGATTTACTACTACAAGCTGGAAAATTGAATTATATTTAACCTATGAATCGAAAAGCGAAGATAGTTGCTACTGTTGGTCCCTCTTCTCAGGATGAGAAGATATTTGCATCCATGGTGGATGCCGGCCTGGACGTTGCCAGGTTAAATTTCTCACACGGATCCTACGAAAATCACTTAAGTACGATAAAAATGATCCGCCAGGTTTCAAAGGATAAGGGAAAGGCGATAGCGATTTTACAGGATCTTCAGGGTCCCAAGGTCCGGATCGGTGAAATTCCTGGCAATTCCATGGATATTTCCACCGGTCAGATGCTGGATGTATATTTTTCTAAGACCATTGATGCTGTCAAGCCTTTACCTGAAAATAAAAATCAATGGATTTACATTCCCATTCCCGACCTTCTCAGGCAGCTAAAAGTTGGCATGAAGATATTATTGGATGACGGGAATATTGAGTTCTGCCTAAAACAGATTCACGCTGATCACGTCACGGTGACGGTAAATTTAGGCGGAAAACTCTCTTCCCATAAAGGATTTAATCTTCCCGGGGTTCAACTGGATATACCCGGATTTACCGAAAAGGATCGGCTGGACTTACATTTTGGATTGGATAATGGTGTTGATTTGATAGCGGTTTCTTTTGTTCGAACCGTTGAAGATATCCTGGCTGTCCGTAATGAAATTGTGCACTATGCACCTGATCGGACCGGTATCCCGATAATTGCAAAACTGGAACGGCCAGAAGCGCTGGAGAACCTCACCTCAATCATTAAAGCTGCTGATGGAGTTATGGTTGCACGGGGCGATCTCGGAGTGGAATTATCACCCGCTTATGTCCCGATAGCGCAAAAGAAGATCATCAGGGAAGCCAATATTTATTCAAAGCCTGTGATCACAGCCACCCAGATGTTGGATTCCATGATACATAATCCAAGGCCGACAAGAGCAGAAGCAACAGATGTTGCGAACGCAATATTTGACGGGACTGATGCAGTGATGTTGTCTGGTGAGACAGCAAGTGGCAGCTACCCGGTTGAGAGCATTAAAGTTATGGATTCCATCGTAAAGGAAGCTGAATTAAATTATTCGGACTGGACCATTTGCACTGATCTGCCACAAATGGACAGCACCGATGATGCCGTCGCTATGACCAGGGCTGCCCGCGAATTAGCTCAAGACCGAAATGTCTCTTCGATTGCTGTATTCACCCATTCTGGTCGAACCGCATTATTTATGTCAAAAGCAAAACCGGCTGTTGCAATTCTGGCATTTACTCCTTTGGAATCTTCTTATCATAGAATGTCCTTATATTGGGGAGTAACACCATATCTGGTTCCACATGCCGATTCCGTTGAATCGATGATTAGAATTGTTGATGATGCGATCATTAAATTTGCACCGGAAGAAAAGGACCAACAAGTGATCCTCATCTCCGGTTTCCCGATCAATAAAATGAGGCTGCCCAATTTTGCCTTATTGCATACGGTGGGAGAGCCTGATTAGTTCTTCTTGGTTTTTTCATGATGATGTACCACAAGCAGGGTGACATCATCTGATGGTATCTCAAATTCCTGAAATTCAACCAGAGCGTTATCTATTGAATCCAGGATAGTCTCCGGCTCTTGATTTTTAGCCTGTCGAATGGCATTCTCCAGCCGCTGATCTCCAAAAAAATCAGTTGCAGTATAAGCTTCTGTCACACCATCTGTAAACAAAATCAGAGAGTCCCCAGGTTCAAGTTTAATTAGGTTGTTTTTCAATGATAACTTTTCCATTATACCCAATGGCATACTGCCCTTTAGGAGTTTCTCAAGGGGTCCGAATGGATGTTTACAAATCGGTAAATTGTGACCTGCATTGGCATAGGTAAGTTCACTACTTCGCAGATCAAGTATTCCGAGAAATGCTGTAATAAACATGCCGTGAGGTGTATCCCGTAGCAGCAGCTTGTTTACATTGGCAAGGATTTCTGCAGGAGTATTGAATTGTTGGGCGACTGTACGCAACAGTGTTCGTGTTACTGTCATATATAAGGCGGCTGACATCCCTTTATCAGTGACATCAGCAACCAGCAAGGCTAATCGATTATCTGGTAATTCAAAAACATCGTAGAAATCGCCACCTACTTCTCTTGCAGGCCGCCAACGTACGTCCAATTTCCACTCTTTATGAACTGGCATTTCTGAAGGTAAAAATGTTTTTTGAATTTCACGGGCAATCTGGAATTCTCGTTCAAGGCGTTCCTGGTCATCTGCCAGATTTTCAAGCCGGTCATTTTGAATTGCCAGAGCTGTTTGTTGAGCAATTCCCGTCAAGATCTCGAGTCTTTTGGTCAGGTACATTTTTTCAGTACCCGGGTCTTTCACCAGAAGAATACCATATACTTCACCTTTTACCGATAACGGCATGCCAACCAATAATGGATCATTGTTCAACTCAAAATCGAAGGACACGGCACCTTCGGGTAGATCAATTTCAGCCCAACACAGGGGATCATCCGGATTTGTGACACAGATCGGGAGAACGCTCAATTGATCTTGCTTGCGAATAAGATCCAGCAGAGGGAATTGTCCGGGTAAAAATTCAGTCTGGTTTGACTCCTCCAGGATCTGTTTTTTAATGCCGTTTGATTCGACTAAAACATGCATCTTCCTGATTTCGTCCCATAAATAGATCAGACAGATCTCTGAACCAACCAGGATCGGAGTTATCTGAACGATGGATGCATAGAGGTCACTCATTTCATTATGGGTAACGACAGTCTGAGCCACCTGCAAAAGGGCTGCAGAAATATAGGTCTCCTGTTGTTGTGTCTCAAGTAATTTTATATTCTCAACTGCGATTGCAGTTTGATGGGCGATACCCTGAATAATGGCCAGTCTTTCATTTTCCACCGGGTCCAGTTGATTGGAATTTTCTGGCTTGGCATAAGCAACGAGGCAAGCACCAAGGATATTTCCTCTTGAGATAAGAGGTAGCAGTACGATCTTAATATCCTTATTCGAATCACCATCCATAATAAGAAACGGAATGCTCTTTTCCAGGTCATCAATGAATATGGGAATTTTTAATTCCAGTATCTGTTCCAATGCTGGAGATTCTCCTGGCCGGACGACATAAACAGAATCGCTATCTGTTCGCTCACAATGCATACCGTGAGTACCACTCAAGGTGAATTTTCCAATACTGGATTCCCAAAGGAATACACTACAACCTTTGATTCCAACCAGCATGGGTGTGAGTCTGACAACTGCATTTAATAATTCTTCAATGGAAGTAAGCGATCGGGTTGCTTCTGCAACCTGAAGGAGTACAGTGGAAACCCAGGCTTGTTCCTGGGCAGAAGCATATAGCCTGGCGTTTTGGATGGCAACTGCAGCATAAGCAGCAAAAGTCGATGTCAATAGCATTGATTCAATTCCATATCGGCCGGTCGACTTATTTACCAGGACTAGTACTCCCTGGGATTGATTACCTACCTTAAGAGGAGCAGCAATTGCTGAATATTCATTGATGTAGCCTTTACTCCAACCAAGTGGATCCATCTGATCATTTTCTGTTCGGATCAACGGATCAGTATTTTTTAATACTTTCGTTAACCAGAGGGCAGATTCGGGGTTATTGTTATAAGTTTCACGAACAGTTTCTGCATCAATTCCATGCACGGCAGCCAGGTTTAAGCTGTTTGCCTGGTCAAAATCATGGAAATTAGTATCATTTACCAACCAGATGGCAGATGCAGTGCAAGGTAAAATCTTTTCAATTTCAGTCAGAATTACATCCAGCAGGTTGTTTAATTCCATATTGGACGAAAGAAGACCTGCCACCTCGCGCAAGCTATCCGAAGCCTGCCGTCTCCACTTTTCGGAACTAAATAGTTTGGCATTTCGAATTGCAATGGCAATTAAATCAGCAAGGGCTTCAAAGAGGAATTTATCCTCGTCATCAAAACTATTGATATGGTCACTTTGAATATCAAGCACTCCAAGAACTTCATTGGCAAATATCAAAGCAACAGCCATTTCAGATGAAGTTCCAGATGGATTAATTTTTGACGGACGATATTTCTTTTCATGGTCTACATCATTCGCAATAAGGGTTTTTCCATTCCGGGCGACCCAGGGGATGATGCCGTTTTTATCGTTTATTGAATAAACCAAACCACTGTTATTTAATTCCTTACTTCTTTCTCCTGCTCCTACCTGGTAGACAATATTATTCTGGTCTCCCTGGACAAGGAATAAATGTACAAACGGGTAATGGAATTTTTCATAAATTATTTCGACGACCTGTTGAAGCAAGTTGGAAGAATCCAATATTGATGAAAGTGCCCGACCCACCTCTGCAACAGTGGCCAGTTCCTCCACCCTGCGTTGTAAACCATCGTAAAGCCTTACTCCTTCCAATGCAAGAGCAATATTATCAGCTAGAGAGCGCAGAACATTCATATCCATTTCATGGAATGCATAAATATGCTCTGACTGAATATCTAAAACACCCAGGATCCTATCTTCGACTTTCAGTGGAAAAACAGCTTCAGCTTTTGTAAGTGGGAGTTGTTTAACAAATTTGTACCGTGGATCATGGGAGACATCATTCGAAAGAATTTCCACTCCCTCCTTTGCAACAGCTGCAGCTAATCCTTGATCCAGATTTTCACCAAAGTCCAACTTGTCTCCAGAATCATCCAGTACTGGAGAACTACACGCTTGAAATATTAATTGATTGGTCGAAGGTTCTATGGTAAAAACTGAAACAGCATAATAATGAAATGCATCCAAAATAAGCTTCGTCACCTGTTGGGGAAGATCACTTAAGCTTTGACTATTTGCAATTTTCGAACTGACCGACCTTACCAGCGTAAGTTGTTCGAATCGCCAATTCTTAATAATGGTTTGGTGATTTATATGCAGGGCATTCGCAGCATTTGCACTCATCCCCTCAAAATACTCGATCTCATCTTCCGTCATAGGTTGACTGTCAGTTCTTATTACCTGGATAACGCCTAATACTGAATTCTGAACAACCAGCGGATAAGCGATCGTATAGACGGTTTCACTATGGGAATAAATTTTTAGGTTTCCTGATTTCCCGATATTACAAATTTTTCGCGTTTCAAGAGCTCGCTGCATCAGCGGAGATTGGGGAGTAGATGAAAACATAGACAAATTGTGCAGCCCGGGAATTCGAGAAATATTTTCACTAAGCCAAATATCACCCTGATAAATATTGTCTTTTTGGATATGCCGGCAAATAGCTTCAGCCTGGGCTTCTACATTCGTGAGTTGTAGAATCTCTTCCCCCAAATAAAGAAAATTACGCCAGGAATGAATATCGTGATCCGAAGACATTAGCTCTGTTTACTCAATGATTTTCGTTTGATCATCGTCAGAGAGGTCCCGTTTCCTTTGCATGGGTCAAAAATCACCTCATCCATCAGAGAGTGCATAAAAAATAATCCTAATCCACCTTCGGGGCGATTATTTACCGGTTTATGCACATCTGGTGTTGGAATTCCCTCTGGATTAAAGAAACAACCTGTGTCATAAATAATAATTTTCAAACCATCAGTTAAGGTCTGGCAAACACAATCAATTTCCCCCAATCCCTCACCCCCATATGAATGGTCGATAATATTTGTACAGGCTTCATCCACTGCAAGCTCAACAGAGTAGGCATCATCTTCGGAGAGACCAGCTTCGATCGCTGCAGTCCGAACCTGTTGATCAATCTTCGCCAGGTTCTCGTAAGTAGCCGAATAAAGCGTCATGTAATACTGGAGAAAATATCAAATTAAAAGGAACCAACGGCTTCAGTTGGATCATCAATTATCTTAAAATATGGAATAAAACCGGCGAGATCCAATGATGACCTGATTCTGTCAGCAACTCCAGCAAGAATGACTTCCCCACGATTGTAGCGTTTGCAGGATTTTTGGGTATTTACCAGAACCCATAAGCCCAGCACTCGAAATAAATTCCAATCCGGTGCAGTCTATTACAATTTTATATTTCCCAAATTCCATTATTGATTTTAAAGCTTCTGCAAGGATTGGTGCTGTAAGACTATCCACTCTACCAGTAATTTTTACTAAATTGCAATGTTTGTATTGTTTCTGTGAAATTTCCATAGTCACTGGTCGCCTTTCGAATCGAAATTAACAATAGTCAATTTATTAATATTATAACATTCAGGCAAAAACAATGCCTAGTATTAATTATACAGATATTATTTATTGATTATTGAAATTGCTTAAGACATAAACATTTATACTTGATTCTGTCACTTAAAACATCATTGCATTTACTTCGTCAATGACTTTCTTTTCGGGGCGAAGTTGAGTTTGTTGCATACGGTTCAATGGCTGATCTGGAAGATTATAAATATCCACAAGGGAAGGAATATCAGGATTGATATAAAGCAATCCGGTAACGAGCCAGTTATTGCGTTGGGCCTCTTCCAGTATTCGTAAAGCCTGCCAGCGGTCAGTTGGGTCGTAATCAGTATCCAATTTTTTTAATAACACCAACGAGCCATCATGCATTGTGACTTCCCGGATCGTGCCTTCTTCGAAATCTTCGACCATAATCTCATCTCTTGGCGGAATAAATGAGATCTCATGGAGAGGAGCTTCGTGGTCTTTTCCCCATGTGTAAGAGTGGACTGTGCCTTCCTGGTTGTTAAATGTCACGCACGGGCTGATGATATCAATGACTGCAATGCCATTATGACTAAAAGCAGCTTTAATCAGTTCTTTCACCTGACGCGGATCACCTGCAAAGGACCGGGCAACAAAAGTGGCATTTGAAACCAGCGCCTCCATGGCAATATCCACTGGAACGTATGGATTGGTACCCTGTTTTTTTAAGATCAATCCTTTTTCCGCGGTTGCTGAAAATTGGCCTTTTGTCAAACCGTAGACACCATTATTCTCCACAATATAAACCATGCGCATATTTCGACGGACCAAATGCTTGAATTGTCCAATTCCAATGCTGGCTGTATCTCCATCACCGCTTATTCCAATACCTTTCAGACTTGTATCTCCAAACATTGTGCCAAGTGCCAGGGATGGCATACGTCCATGCAGCCCGTTGAATCCAAACGAACGATTGAGAAAATATGTCGGGCTTTTACTTGAGCAGCCAATTCCGCTGAATTTTATGATCTTCTCAGGCGTCAGACCCAATTCGAAGCAGGCAGTGATGATTTGGCTGGAGATGGAATTATGACCACAACCCTGGCAAAGAGTGGATGGAATTCCGCGGTAATCATTTTTTGTGTACTCGACAACCGTTTGAGCTACCATTATTTGACCTCCAAATCACTGATCTTATTTGTTATCCAGCGTGCAGAAAGGGGAAGTCCATCACTGTGGGCAATTGAGATCAATGCTGCAGCTTTGGCAGGATACTCCAATTGAAGAATTTGATGCATCTGACCATCGCGGTTGACCTCAACCACATATATCCTTTCATGGTTTTGAATAAATTCCTTAACCTCATTATTGAAAGGTACAGCACGTAGCCGCATATAGTCCATTTTGATCCCTTTATGTTTGCATAATGCACGGGCTTCTTCAACAGCCGGGTCTGTGGATCCGTAGGCGACAATCCCTATTTTGACTCCAGGTTCAAGATCAAATATGGGGCCGGGCACCAAATTTCTAGCAGTGTCAAATTTCTTGCATAGACGAAGCATTCCTGCTTCCCAAACTTCAGGCTCTTCGCTGTAGTGGGCTTGATCGTCATGGCCAGTACCCCGGGCAAGGTATGCACTTAATGGATGTAAATTACCGGGGACGGTCCGATACGGAATTCCATCACCATCAACATCTGCATATCTTCCCCATTCACCCTTTAATTTTTCAATATCTTTTTCCCAAAGTATCTTTCCCCGATCCATGGGTACATCAGGATATTCAAATTTCTTGGTCATCCACTGATTCATTCCAAAATCCAGATCAGACATGACAAAGATCGGGGTCTGGAGTCGCTCAGCCAAATCGAATGATTTCCAGCCAAATTCAAAGCATTCATTTACTGAGCCGGGAATCAACATAACATTCTGGGTATCCCCGTGACCAAGGAAATAAGCCATATTCATGTCGCTTTGAGCAGTTCTGGTTGGAAGCCCGGTACTGGGACCCACCCGCTGGACATCCCAAATGACGATAGGAACTTCAGCGTAGTATGCCAAGCCAGCATATTCTGTCATCAGGCTCAATCCCGGACCAGATGTGGCTGTCATGGATCTCAATCCGGCAAATCCGGCACCGATCGTCATACCGATGGCTGCCAATTCGTCCTCTGCCTGAACCACAGCATAAGTATTTTTACCAGTTTCAGGGTCTTTACGTAACTGGGGAAGGTACTCAATTAATGATTCTGGTAGTGATGATGCAGGTGTGATCGGATACCAGGCGCTAAATTGAACGCCGCCGAAAATTGACCCCAGGGCGGCAGCTGTATTGCCATCTGTCATGATGTACCCATCCAGCGGTTTCATTTTTTCAACATAATAATGATCGGTTTTTATTAAGTTTTCACCTGCCCAATCGTAAGCAGCCTGGACCACATTGAAATTTGAATCAACTGCTTTTTGCTTTCCTTTGAAATGAAAATTGAGGGCTTCATGGATTGCATCCATATCAATTCCGAGAATCCTGGCTACAACTCCAACATAGACCATATTTGCAATATAGTCCCTGAGAGCGGGAGATACATCTGCTTCCCGGGCAAGTTTTTTTACCGGCATCGGGTAGACGGTAATATCAGTCCGTTCGATTGGCAACTTTATATCATCTGCATAAAATAATATGCCGCCCGGACAAATATACTCCAGGTCTTTTGTGAACGATGACTGGTTCATACAGATCAATATATCATCATCTTCAAGGCGACCCAGATAACCATCTTTGCTGACGCGTATACTGTACCAGGTGGGTAACCCCTGAATATTGGATGGGAATTTATTCTTTCCGGATACCGGAATCCCCATTTTAAAAAGCGCCCGCATGATCGTAATATTTGCTGTCTGGCTGCCTGAACCATTAACAGTTGCGAAAGTAATGCAAAAATCATTCACTTTTTGTAAGCTAGCTTCTGAATGATCACGTATATCCATTTAATCTCTCCTGAAAATCATCGACTAAAGTTATTCGAAACGACTAATTCTGGGTTTTGTACTGCGCTTTGAAATCATTTCCATGTGCTCTGCGAAAGATTTATATCCAGAGTCCAACTCACCCCTGGCAATCGCTTCAACAGTTTTTTGGTGATACAACCAAACCTGTTCAAGATACTGTAGATCAGTATAAACATCCAGCCCAACATCCTCATAAGCTTGCCAGTATGCTTCCAATATACCTGTTACGAAAATATTGTTAAGTTTCTTGTACATGGAAAGATGGAATCGTTTATGTTCTTCGTGAGGAATTTGTGGGGGTTTTGCACGGAGCTTATTAAAGGCAACATTGATTATGGTGAATAATCCATCCACATCTTCTGCATTGAGGAGACTTACTGCTTCTTTCCAGTAAGCTGATTCAATGTGTTTACGTAAATCAGAATATGCATCAAAAGACGAAGGATCATTTACCAAGGCATAAGTCAGGTTTATCAAAACGGATTTTGAAAATGAATATGGAACCTTTTGGATGCCAGTCCGCGGTTTGACTTCAATTAACCCCATGATCCTTGCTACCTCCATCTGCTCACGTAATGAGGCAACACTCACTCCAAGGATCTGACTTAATTCGATCAGTGATGGAATTTTTGTACCATTGGATTCAGATAATGTACTGAGGTATTGCATAAAGGTGGAGAGCCGCTGAGGATTAGTAGATATGTTCTTCATTTTCTTGACTCTATAAATATGATTAATCAGATTATTCGGATGATATAAGTGTAGCACAACAATCACCGAAGTTCAAGGAATATTCTATTAGAATTTGGTAATGTGGGTGAGAATTAATTTGTAATAAGGTAATTTTCTGCAAATCCAGTTAGAAGAATGACAGCTGTTTCCATGGTTGATTCAGAGAAATCGAATTTCGGGTTGTGGTGATGCTCGATAAGTCCATTTTCTTTGTCTGCAGACCCAACCAGGATATAACATCCGGGGACTTTTTCGAGAAATAATGCCATGTCATCCGAGACCATGACTTGATACGATCTATCAATCACAAGATCAGGGAGGACCTTCTCAGCAGTATCAATCACCAGATCTGCTATTGCTGGAGAATTAATCACAGGAGGTGTCAGCGGAATAACATTAACGATTGCGCTGCAGCCCATCCCCGCTGCTATCGATTCCGATATTTGCTGTATTCTGGAAATGACCAGATCCCGGGTGGACTTTGAAAAGCAGCGAACTGATCCCTGTAGAACAGCTTGAGAGGGGATGATATTATGAGCATCCCCAGCATGAAATTCGGTAATACTCACAACGGCTGAATCCAAGGGAGAGATATTTCTGGACACGATCGTTTGTAATCCGATCAATACCTGAGCAGCAGTGATGACAGGGTCAATCGCCTCCTGAGGAATGGCACCATGGCCGCCTTTTCCCGTAATAGTGATCTTTACCAGGTCAGCCCCTGCCATTAAGGGTCCAGGATTGATACCCAACCAGCCGATCGGTTTTTCATTCCACAGGTGGAAAGCGAGGGCTGCATCAGGTTTTTGATTTTCAAGGATATGCTCAGCCAGCATGGATTCAGCCCCACCCAGGCCTTCTTCTGCGGGTTGAAAAACAATAATAAACTTTCCATTCAGACTATCAATATTTTCAGAAAGGATCTTGGCCACAGTCAATCCGACTGCTACATGACCATCATGACCGCAGGCATGCATGACACCCGGATTCTGCGAGGAGTAATCGCTGATATTTTCTTCCTGTACAGGTAAAGCATCCATATCAAAACGCATGAGTAATGATTTCCCCGGCCGGCCAGTGTCCAATACACCAACGACACCGGTTTTGCCTACTTTTTCCGTCACGCTGAATCCGTAACTATTCAGGTACCTGGAAATGATCGATGCGGTACGAAATTCCTGAAACCCCAATTCGGGATTCTTGTGCAGATCACGCCGTATGCTCTGAGTAAGGGGGAAATTCGTTGAAGCCAACTTTTGGATATCCATCACTGTCACCTTTTGAATAATCGTCGAAATCCTTCCAAAAATCGTGGGTCATCATCAGTACTATCTTCGGTGCGGCGCTCAGCCATTTTTATTCTAAACTGGTCAGGATCGCCGATCTGGCTCTTATGCTGTAAAAGCGCGTTGACTTTTATTGTCCAGAATGGGGTCACATCGATCGTGACGGTTGACTCGTGGGTTAAGGAGATCCACACTTCAGAAGGTGAATGGGGTTGTAAGCCCTCTTCCAACAATTCAGGATAATAGAATAGGTTTCCAGATGCCGGGAAAACTGCTTCAAGCGTAACGAGACCGGCTGCACGATGGTCAGGGTGATTGATATATATTCCGCGGATATACAAATTGGATGGATCGCTGGTGACAATGATTTCTGGTTTATGCCGACGGATTTGACGTACGATCTCTTTACGCATTTCCATATCAGGAATTACAAAACCATCCGGATATTCCAGGAATGTGATCTCACGTACTCCGAGCACGGATCCAGCCGCTTTTTGTTCTTCCATCCGGATGGCCATCAAATCCTGCGGAGAGAGTAATGGATCCTCTGACCCTTTGTCTCCCCTGGTAAGCAGAAGATAAGATACCTCATGTCCAGCGTCAATCCAGCGAGCCAGGGTACCACCACAAAAAAACTCCGGATCATCCGGGTGGGCTAGGATGACCAGGATTTTCCGGGGAGTGTTCCAATCTTCGGGGGAGAGAATCTTCATCAGTGAGTATTATTTGGTTTCTTGTGATCTTTTCGGAAATTATTTTGACCGCCACCAGGGCGATGATTATTTTGATTCTGGGTAACGGGAGGAGCTGCCGGTACTGATGGTTGAATGGAAGCTCCCGCAACATCATCCAATACCGTTATTTCTTCCTTGGGGAACTCGCGCCTGCCTACATCCGGCAGTTCAACAATAACTCTTTGCCGGAGGGTGACAATATCCACAACCTTACCTTCGCCTATGGGGGTCATTACACGTTTATTCTTCTTGGGTAATTCCTGCCGCATCGCGCAATATTGATCATATTCATAGATCAAGCAACACCTCAAACGGCCGCACATACCTGTGATCTCTGAAGGTGCGAGGGAAATTCCCTGTTCTTTTGCCATTCGGATCGATATGGAACTAAACTCGGTAAGAAAGCCGGCACAACATCGCTTTTCCAGACCGCAAGCCCCGATACCATTAAAGATCTTTGCCACATCCCGTGGACCAATCTGTCTCAATTCCACTTGAGCTGGAGCAAACGCTTTTTGCATATCCTGCCGCATGGATTTTAATTCTGCTTTCTCTTCACTCTCTGTGCTGAAAGAGATGGATAGCCGGCTGCCATCAAAGCTATATTCAGACATGATAATCTTGATCCCACGCAATTTGAGTTCACTTACCCGTTCACGAGCTTTGAGAACAACTTCTGCTTCTTTTTGCTGCCACGTTTGGCGCATTACCAGGTCGCGGGGGGTTGCTTTGCGATCGATCGATTTTAGAGATCCTTCTGGTTGTTGGTTTGGTTTTCCTGGAAATTCGATCACCTGGCCTAACTGCCATCCACGGGAAGTCTCCACTATTACATAATCCCCTTTACGAATATCAACAATTTTCGAGGCATCGAAATGATATGCCTTTCCAACCGGGTTAAAGCGAACGCTAACAATATTTGTTTCCATCATGGGATTATAACACGCCCGTTATAGTGGTTCCGGTGCGACGGCGTTTTCATTATTAATGGCAGCCATGCTTATTTGACCTGCAATCACCAGGCTGATCTCACTTAGCGCCTTACCGGCTGGTGAATCCGGAGCCGCAACAACGATTGGTTGTCCTGAATCGCCGCCAGTGCTGATATCGGATTGCATGGGAATCGAGCCCAGGAATGGAATGCCAGCTGTCTTAGCGAGCTTCGCTCCACCACCTTTGCCAAATACTTCCAAATGTGTTCCATCAGGAAGCTCAAGATAACTCATGTTTTCCACCACGCCAAGCAATGGAACATTAAGCGCTCTGAACATGGCTACAGCCCGGCTGGCATCTTCCAAGGATACTTCCTGTGGTAAGGTCACAATGACGGCACCAGTCAACGGGATGGATTGTGAGAGACTAAGCTGGGCGTCACCGGTTCCGGGAGGCAGATCGATCACCAGGTAATCCAGTTCACCCCAATCCACATCCCCCAGAAACTGTCGTATAGCTGTATGTAACATAGGACCGCGCCAAACCAATGCCTGCCCTGGTTTTACCATTAATCCAATCGATATCACCTTCACACCAAATGCTTCTGCCGGGGTAATTCTGTCACCGTTAGGTTGAGGTAAAGATTTGATTCCCATCATGGTCGGGATATTTGGACCATATATATCTGCATCCAATAACCCGACTTTTGCACCCGAGCAGGCAAGTGAAACGGCTAGATTCACTGCAACTGTACTTTTACCAACACCGCCTTTGCCAGCTCCAACTGCAATCGCGTTTTTTACAGGCAGTTTCATCATCCCGCGGCTGCGTCCGTCATTCGGGACAGTTGCACCCATATTTATTTTTATCTCACCGATTCCAGGAATTGCCTGAAGCGCATTGCGCACATCATTTTCGATTCTGGTCTTTAACGGACAGGCTGGTGTAGTGAGAATTACAGAAAGGCTGACGTTATTTCCATTTATCTGAATATCTTTCACCATATTCAGGCTGACCAGATCCTTATGTAATTCCGGATCTTGAACTTTTGAAAGAGCAGCCAAAATTACCTGCTCATTAATTGATTGATTTTGCCATTAAGAAATTTCCTTTCAAGCTACAAATAAGTTAATTATTCTCGGGGAAGAATTCTATCACTTCATTGAGGGCTTCATTATAAAGGCGAATCAACTCCTCGTCATCGCCACGGAAGCGTTTGATGGTCTGCTTTGAGCACTGGGTGCAGCCGCGCATACCTCTGAAAGAATCAGCATTGCATGTGGAACATCCGCCCAATTTAATCATCATTAATACAAACGCCAGATGTTCATGACTGGATTGGTCGGTTGGAATCACTTTATCGACCAGGTGATTCCAATCTCCACCACGCAGAGACCGCATGCTGGGAATTACCCTGGATGGAAATAGAATTTCAGTATCGTCGTTGTACATGAATTAGGTTGCCTGCGCAGTCAGTTTTGCAGCTGCTTTGGCAGCTTTCGCTTCTTCTTCGGCTTTGTAATTTGCCGGGCGAATTGAGGCATAGTATTCAACTGATTTTGCCAACTTATCAAGACGATAAGCATGATGCTCCATCCGTTCAAGTGAAGCAATTTCGTAATCATGATCCATTTTGATCGCATCAAATGGGCAGTATTCAGCACACATTCCACAATTCATGCAAATATCCACATCGATCACGAATTCTTTGGGTGATGGGATTGGTTTTCCTGTAACCGGATCAGTCGACCTGACGATCCAGATGCATTGTGGCGGGCATACTTTGGCGCAAATTCCACAGGATGTACATCGCATATTGCGCTCACCATTTTCACCTGTTTCATAAACAAGAAATGGGATATAGCGAAACTCTTCGGGGACAGGCATTTTTTCTTCCGGGTATTGAATGGTGAAAATACCCGCTGTATCTGAACTCATTCGGTGGGCAATTCCCTCAGTGGTTCCATAGCGTTTCTTTCCCCACCGGATATCATCGATGTAAGTCATAAAAAAGTGCTGGATGGTTACAACCAATCCTTTGAGTATTCCTAATCCATACATATGATCTCCCTATACCTTTATTACCTGTCCACTTCGCCGAGGACGATATCAATGGAGCCGAGAATACAAACGACATCAGCTACTTTGTTCCCCTTACACATTCCAGGTAAACTGGTCAAGTTGATAAAGGTTGGTGCTCGAACATGATACCTCGCGGGATTCGGTTTTCCATTCGAAACAAGATAGAAACCCAGCTCTCCCTTGGGGCTTTCTGTACGGCTGTATGATTCACCGGCAGGTACACGCACCATATATTGGGGTTTCCCGGTCAGGATCGGTCCTTCGGGGATATCTCTCAGAGCCTGTTTCAGGATACGAATACTTTGGCGGATCTCATCCAACCGTAACAGATAACGGTCGTAAATATCACCATGATATCTGACGCAAACATCAAATTCGAACCTATCGTAAATACTGTATGGATCCGCACGGCGGATGTCATACGGAATACCAGATGCCCTCAATAGCGGACCAGTTGCGCTGTTTGCTATCGCTTGTTGGGGTGTCAGTATCCCCACACCTTCAGTTCTGAAACGAATGATCTCGCTTTGCGTCAGGTAATAATCCAATTCATCGATCTTTCGTGGAATTCGATCCACGAATTCCTTTATCTTTTCAAGCACGCCTTCAGGAAAATCGCGGGCAACACCGCCAAATCGGTAATAATTACACATCATCCGGGAACCAGCGACGGCTTCAAAGACATCCATGATCAATTCACGTTCTTCGAGTGCGTAAAGGACAGGTGTAAAGAAAGCGCCAAGATCGTTCAGAAGGAAACCGACCGCGATTAGATGATTATTGATACGGGTTAACTCAGCCATGATCACACGGATATATTCAGCCCGTTCGGGAGGCTTGATATTCATCAACTTCTCAACAGCCAGGGCATAAGCAAAATTATTGGTCATCGAGCAGATATAATCCAAACGGTCAGTGAATGGCATATTCTGCAGGTAGGTGTTCCTTTCGCCAATCTTTTCATGATTGCGATGAAGGTAGCCCATGACCGGCTTTAAATTCACAATGGTTTCGCCATCCAGAAGTGCTGCCATTCTGAAAACACCATGGGTGGATGGGTGTTGTGGGCCAAGATTGACAATGATCTGCTCGGAGCGGAATCCATCCTCATCAATAATTGGTTCTTGTTCCATGCTCTTATAAAGTGTGGATTCTCCGTCGGGGATCCATTTCTCAGGGTCAAACCCTGTCGGGAAAGACAGATTATCATTCAACATATTATGTTCTTCAGCTCTTGAGAACTCTCCCCCTGGCCAGCGGCTCTTAAATGGTTTGACTTCTTCTTCGAAAAAGGGCTCTTTCCAATCTTTTCGTAATGGATGTCCACCAAAGCCTTCCCAGGTAAGAATTCTACGCAGGTCCGGATGACCGGTAAACTTAACGCCAAACAAATCCCAGACTTCCCTTTCCTGAAGTTCAGCACCGGGGTAAACACTTACCAGCGATTGGATTTCACTATTTTCGCGCCCCAGAATGCATTTCAAAGTTAGCGGAGCTCCTCCGGTGCTGCGTTTGAAGTGATAGATGATTTCCAGGCGATCTTCAGGAAAATAATCAGCAGCAGTCAGCGAGGAGAGAAAATCAAACCCTTTTTCCTGCAACAAAAATTGAGCTGCTTCCACATTTCGATCTGATGGAACAATAAAACCTTCGTATCCAGGACGATCCTCGAGGATAAACCATTCCGGAAGAATTTCTACCACGGTTTCAGATTGAGTTTGGACAGGTTCATCACTCATTTGTTTCCTCCCCGGGAATAACATCAAGTTCTTCTTTAGGCTCAGCAGATTTCTTAATTAGGTCAAAATTACGAAGATCGATCAAATCCGGACCTAAAATAGGTATGGGAATCGGCTGGGATGATCCTTTACCATACCAGGAGGCATCCTTTTTTATGGTCTGTTTGTCGATGACTTTCTGGAGAGTGATCAACCCGTTCAGCAACGCCTGGGGGGTAGGCGGGCATCCGGGGATGTAAACATCTACTGGTAAGAACTTGTCAATTCCAGGAACCACACTGTAGCCTTCCTTAAATGGTCCGCCACCTGAAGCGCAGGCACCCATCGCAACGACATATTTTGGTTCCGCCATCTGGTTATAAAGCCGCACGAGCTGCGGCACCATTTTCTTTGTTACCGTGCCTGATATCATCATAAAATCTGCCTGGCGGGGACTAGGACGCATGACCTCCATACCAAACCGGGAGAAATCATACCGGCTGGCAGCAGCACAGATCATCTCGATCGCGCAGCATGCCAATCCAGACATCAATGGCCAGAGCGAGTTTCTGCGGCTCCAGTTATAAATTCGGTCAATGGTTGTGATGGCGACAACGCTTTTTAATTCTGCTGGGATATCAACACCGGGGGTATTCAGATCATCTGTCATAGTTTCTCATTTCATATCATAAAATGAATGTCAATTCCATTGTATCAAAGGCTAACCATGTGTCAAGGAATAATTAAGTAAAAAATGTTTTGCTAAATTAAGCTATAATTATCCTATGAATAATTCAACTGCTGATAAAATTCTGGAATATTTGCATGATCATCCTCCAGTAAGCTCGGCTGAGATATCCAGCGCGTTATTATTAACAAAAGCGGATATTCGTTATCATTTAAGAAATATGTTAAATGTCGGGATCGTTTCCCGGAGGATAAAACACCTGGATTTTGGAGCAGGCAGGCCAGCTTATCTTTACACAACATCAGCAGCAGACCCAAAATCCGGCTACACTCTGCTGGCAGGGATTTGTGCAAATGTCCTTCTTAATGAACCTGCCAACGGGTTAAAAGGTCAACAAGATATTGCAAACGGGCTAGCTGCCGGCTTTCATGATGATGTTTCAACCGGTTCGCAACGCCTGGGAATTGTTGTTCAATATTTAACTAAATTAGAATACCAGGCAATTTGGGAAGCACGTTCAGATCACCCGGTTATTTACTTCAGGAATTGCCCCTATCTTGATCTGGCTGTCAAGCATCCGGATCTATGTAAAGTGGACTTGGTCCTGGTAGAAAAACTGACAGGTTGGAAATGTGAACAAACCCGGAGAATCAGGGATGATTTCAGCCAAATATCCACCTGCAGGTTTTCTTTGATTAATCCACAATAATAGCGGAATATTGTTATAATTCGAACGAAAATTCATCATTCTCACAAATAAAAGGAATTATTCATGCAAAAACCCAACCCAATACTTGGACCTATGCGTCCGCCGTTTCTCATCCTTGCCCCTGTTTGTGCCTTTCTTGCGATCAGCATTGTTGCCTATCAATCCCCAACCTCACTATCCTTTATTAAGATTTTTCTGGTTGTAATTGGTGCAATTGCAGCTCATATCAGTGTAAATACATTTAATGAATATTTTGACTTTAAATCAGGATTGGATTTTAAAACAATGAAAACACCCTTCAGCGGCGGCAGTGGAGCACTTACCTGCTTCACCTGATAAAGCTCGAATTGCATTGGTGGAAGGAATTATTTCTGCAGCAGTGGTAGTTTTTATTGGTATTTACTTTATGGTCACCTCGACCACGCAGATCCTTCCGCTTGGACTGCTTGGGTTGGTGATCATTATCACATACACTGTTTGGCTAAATCGAATCCCATTCCTATGCTTGATCGCTCCCGGGGTTGGTTTTGGATCGCTCATGGTCGTTGGATCAGGATTGGCTTTAGCCGGAGATTACAGTGCTGCCCTCGTCCTCGCTTCGTTTATCCCATTCTTCCTCGTCAGTAATTTGTTACTGCTCAACCAATTCCCGGATGTTGAACCGGATAAATCCATCGGACGTTTGCATTATCCGATCCTTATCGGGCGCAAGAAAAGTGCAGTGATCTACGGGATTTTTATGGCACTGACATATGTAACGATCATTGTAGGTGTAGTGACTGGCTTGTTTCCATTATGGACGTTGCTTGGGCTTCTTTCACTCATTCTGACCATCCCGGTTGTGAAAGGTGTCTATAGCAATCCGGATGACATTCAAAAGCTCATCCCGTTTATGGGACAGAATGTATTAATCACCCTCATAACCCCTGTACTTGTGGGTATAGGTTTTCTCATCGGATAATTTGATTTTTGGTTCAGCTATTTACCGGGGAAGAGAATCTTCCCCGGTTTTGAATCTCATTTCTTTTCCAACCGGTATACATTGCCATTTAAGTCCAGCAGGTAGATCTCCCCATTTTGATCCTCTCCAAATGAAGCGATCTGGTATCCTGTCGAGAATAATATTCTGGTATCCCACGAATTTTGTCCTTTCGGGACCGACCCCCATACTAATCCGCTGCAATAATCTCCAAATAGATACACTCCATGGAAATCAGGTAAGTCCACACCCCGGTAAACAAATCCACCGGTTACCGAACAACCCGAATCGTGGCTATACTCGAAAATTGGATTGATCAACCCGGTGGTGTCATCATTTGCCTGATCATTATAGGGATGGGAACCCTCACGTCTGTTCCAACCAAAATTGACAGGTGTTGAAACATAGCCAGCAGGAAGGTAGTCTATTTCTTCCCATGCGTTTTGGCCTACATCACCAATGAATAGATCACCCGTTAACCTGTCGAAAGAGAAGCGCCAGGGATTACGTAAACCGATCGCCCAGATCTCTGGTAAACCACCTCCGTTTGCATATGGATTATCCTCCGGTATGGCATAAGGATTGCCTTGATCCACATCAATTCTTAGAATTTTCCCCAATAGTGATTGACTGGATTGTCCGTTGCCATTTGTATCTCCCTGGCCGCCACCATCCCCCAAGCCTATCCACAGGTACCCATCCGGACCGAAAACCAGTTGGCCCCCATTATGGTTCGCATAGGGTTGATCAACTTGCAGGAGGATACTCTCACTGGCAGGATCTGCTCTCAGATTTGGATTATCATCCAGTGTCGCTGAAAACCTTGCGATCACTGTATTACCCTGTTTGTCGGTGTAATTCACGTAGAAATATCCATTATTAATAAATTGAGGGTGAAAAGCAATTCCGAGTAATCCTTGCTCATTTCCCCCGCTGCCTACCCGGTCCCGGATATCCAAAAATGGTTCAGGCAGTATTACACCATCTTGAATGATGCGAATCACACCTGCCTGTTCTAAAACAAATAATTTACCGGGAAAATCCTGCGGTCCTGCGAGATCCACCGGCCGGCTCAAACCACTGATGAGCAGCTGCCACTGGTATCCTGCTGGATCAGGCAGACTTGCAGCAGGTAGTACTGGTGTCTCTGTTGGTTGAGGTAACGCGGTTGGCAAGGAAGTCTGTGTTGCTGGTAGTGTTGTTGGTGAAGTTGGTTCCATCGGTGTGAAGGCAGGTACGTTCATCTCAGTAGGAACGAGATTTTGTTCATTTTCAACAGTATTATTTGCTGGTAGTGTGGTATTGCATGCGGTCAGGATCAAAACCGGAATGATGCTTATCGTAAATATATTATGAAGCTTATTGTTGATCAATCTTTTACCTCTTCTTGGGTTAATCGTAAATACTTAGTCAAAAGCCATTATTGTTTTCTTCCATACTAACCTGCAAAAGGAAAAATAATAGGTCTTTGTATATGCAGGAACATGAATGAACTTTTCATTCACTGCTTTCGAAAAAATTCCCCGGATTACTGCTTTGGCATTACAATTCATGTATATAGATCTTTTTTATAGCAGAAAATTGTGCTTTTTCGATAGATGGAGATAAAAAACCTTGAGTATTAACCAGAATTTAGATATTCCAGAAGAAACAGGGATGCAGGAACCAGAGTTACCGGAAGCAACCATAACAGACCTCCCTCCAAAATTACAGGAAGGCATAAGCCGTGCAGGATGGAACGAATTAACACCTGTCCAGGCGAAAGCCATACCTTACCTCTTCTCACACAAAGATATGATGATCCAATCGCGGACAGGCAGCGGAAAGACCGGGGCTTATCTACTGCCAATGATGGAATTGCTCAATTCATTGGAGAGTAAAACCCAAGCACTCGTACTGGTGCCAACCCGTGAGCTTGCTGTGCAGGTGGAAAAGGAAGCAAAAATCCTTTTCGCTTCATCCGGATTTCGGTCTATTGCCATATATGGTGGAGTTGGATACCGGGACCAATTCCAAGCGTTTGAATCGGGTGTTCACCTGGTTGTCGGAACGCCGGGTCGAATTTTGGACCATCTTATGCGGAAGTCTTTCAGCCTTGATAACCTGAAGATGCTTATTTTTGATGAAGCTGACCGCATGTTATCGATGGGTTTTTACCCCGATATGCGCCGGGTACAATCCTATCTTCCACAAAAACACATCAGCACCTATATGTTTTCTGCCACATTTCCACCTCAGGTCATCAGGCTATCAGCCCAATTCATGCAATCTCCCGGTTTTCTCAACCTGAGCAGCGATCATATCCATGTATCGGAAGTTGAACATGTCTATTACTCCGTCCCCGGGATGGATAAAGATCGCTCACTTGTTCGAATCATCGAGGTGGAAAATCCGCTTTCTGCGTTGATCTTCTGCAATACCAAAGTGCGGGTGGAATATGTGACCACGGTCTTGCAGCGTTTCGGGTATGATGCAGATGACCTGACCTCTGACCTTTCGCAAACCGCCCGTGAAAAAGTGATGGATCGTATTCGCCAGGGTACGCTTCGTTTCCTTGTAGCTACCGATGTTGCAGCCCGAGGAATCGATCTGCCTGAGCTCACCCATGTCATCCAGTATGAACCACCTGAGGATCAGGAAGCTTACATCCACCGTGCCGGCAGGACTGGCCGGGCGGGAGCCAGTGGAACTGCAATATCACTGGTTACCACCCTCGAAAAAGCCAATTTATTAAGGATTGCCAAAACGTATCAGATCAATCTCCAGGAAAAACCTTTACCGGATGATGCTGAAGTTGAAGTCATTGTGGGTGAGCGGGTCATAGCTTTGCTTGAATCACAGCTTCGCAGCCGGGATAAATTACAGACAGAGCGCATGCATCGATTTGCGCGTCTTTCGAGCGAGCTGGGTACAAACGATGAGGAAAAAGATCTGCTGGCCATGCTGCTGGACGATTTTTACCAAGCCAATTTCCATCCCAGCTTCACCATGATTGATAGAGAACCTGCCCGACCGAGGCAAATGCAAAACAAAACTGGATCTTCCGGCCCAAACAAATGGTCCAAAAAATCCAGTAGAAAACCATTTAGCAGGTAAAGATTCCTGCTTTACTCGACTGTGACTGATTTGGCCAGGTTACGCGGTTGATCAACATCCAATCCGCGAAGAGTTGCGATATGGTAAGCCAGCAACTGCAACGGTATCACTGTCACGACCGGGCTTAACATCCAGGGTACCTTAGGAATCCACAATACAATATCCGCCAGGGATTTGATCTTTTCATCCCCATCAGTCGCCACAGCGATCACCCGTCCTCCGCGCGCTTTGACCTGCTCGACCTGGCTGATCATCTTCTCATACCAGGGGTCGTCCGGAGCGATGACGATCACCGGCATTTCCTTATCGATCAAAGCAATGGGACCATGTTTCATTTCTCCAGCCGGGTAACCTTCTGCATGGATATAAGAAATCTCCTTTAACTTCAAGGCGCCTTCAAATGCAATCGGCATGTTAATTCCACGCCCCAGGTAGAATGCAGTATTTACATCCCGAATAGCCATGGCAGCATTGATCGCCTGATCTTCCCTGTCCAGGCATTGCCCTACCAGGTCTGGTATCAAACGCAAGTCTTCAACCAGGTTTTTCCGTTGTTCCGGGGTTAGCAATCCTTTTAAGTCTGCCAGCAGGACAGCCAGCATGTACAGGTCCACCAATGGAGCAGTGAAAGCCTTTGTACTGGCAACACCGATCTCTGGTCCGGCTTGCATGGAGATACTTCCATCCGCGATGCGCATAGCCTGTGACCCGATCGCATTCACAATGGACCATGTCAAACTACCAGATTTATGGGCTTGTTCCATGGCAGCCAGGGTATCGGCAGTTTCACCGGATTGACTGATCGCCAGGACAATTGTGTCTGCATCCAGAATGGGGTCTTCATAGCGAAATTCTGAAGCAATCCTAACTTCAACCGGGATCCTGGCTATTTTTTCGATCAGTATTTTGCCTACCATGCCAGCATGCGAAGCAGTTCCGCAGGCGGTGATATAGATTCGCTTGATCCTTTTTGCCATCTCAGCAGTGAGATGTAATTCTTCCAGGTAGATCCTGCCCTCTTCAAAATCCACTCTGCCAGCCAATGTATCGGTGAGCGAGCGTACCTGTTCAAATATTTCCTTCTGCATGAAGTGTCTATATTCACCCTTCTCAGCGGCTACCGGATCCCAACCAATAATGCTTACCTGTGGATGGACAGGTTTGCCTTCCAAGTGTCATTACTTGAACAGAGGAGTTATTTACAATTGCCATCTGTCCACTTTCAAGAAAGATCATTTTCCGGGTGTGTTCCAGGATGGCAGGGATATCTGATGCAATAAAGTTCTCATTTTCCCCCAGGCCAACCACCACTCCGCCGGCATTGCCGATCCTTGCGGCGATGATCTTTTCCGGTTCCCAGGCAGACATGACCACTATTCCATGTGCACCTTTCAACCGCATGAGGGTTTTTGTAACGGCTTCATCGAGAGATTCGGTCTCACGGTAATACCATTCCACCAGTTGGACGATAACCTCGGTGTCTGTTTCACTCTTGAAAGTCACACCCTGCTGCATTAATTCGCTTTTTAATGCACGAAAGTTTTCCACGATACCATTGTGGACAATGACAACATTCCCGCTGCTGCTGAGGTGGGGGTGAGCATTCTGTTCGTTCGGTACACCATGTGTAGCCCAACGTGTATGCCCTATGCCTATTGTCCCATGGATCGGGTCCAACCGTACCTTTTCGACCAGCCTGTCCAGTTTTCCTGCGTCCCGCCTGACTGCAATTTTTCCGTTTTCATAGACAGCGATTCCGGCTGAATCATATCCACGGTATTCCAATTTTTTGAGACCATTGAGAATGATCCCGGTTGCGTCTTTACTACCGATGTAGCCAACAATACCGCACATTTAACCTCCAATGTCCTGTCTTCCTCGCTGAAAAAACAACGAAGAAAACAATACCTGCCATAAGCAGTCTGATTTGATTTCCTGGGGGTTGGTGGAGTTTCCTCCAGAGGGCATCCGCTGATCTTTCGATTTTCCCGGTGTACCGGTTAACTCCACCCTGCGGTGGAGAACCCTCATCCTCGTCACTCTGAATTTATCTCAGAGCCGTGCGCTTATTCCAAAACTCGCTCCAGGTTGTTAATTTGTATTATAACGTATATTCGATATTTATCTTATATTCTTTCCTTTCTCTCAAGTACATTGGGTATCAGTGGCCCTAATGACAGGTTAAATGATACTTATATTTCAGTGAGCGGATAAGATCAAATGGTGAAAGCAATTGAACTTGTTATCCACTTTTTAACAATCAATTGTTCAACTTCTGCAACTGTATTCTGATCAGTCAAAGGTGATGTTGAGATCTTTATATCTTGAGCTCTGGTTGTAACCATGAAGTGGTTTTGAAGATATGCCCGCTCATCTTCTGTGAAATCAGTTGTAGTCAAGGAAATTATCGGGACAATATGGTTATTTCCATTTTTAAAAAGGTTATCCAATATTCCCAAACCATTAAATTCTGAATGGTAAAAGTCGAGCAGAACCAGATCTGGTGATTCTGATTGGAAAAGTAAAACTGTCTGTTGCGCATCATTTGCTTCGACCACGTTCTCAGCACCATGTAATTGAACATAACTCATAAGAATTGACCTAAAACTATCATCGGAATGGGCGACAAGGACTCTGGAATATTGCGAGAAATCATACTGGGTAAGTGCAGCCAGAATCCCATCCCCGGAAAAATCACTGGAAGTTGAATTTCTTGCCATATCAAAGCGTTTATGAACATCTGGTTTGTTTGCGCTGGCCGCGTGACCAGTGCAATTAACGACAACCACATCCTTCTCTTTAATGAGGCCTTGATTGCATAATTTGATCAAGCCGGCAAAGGACACTGCTGCTGCTGGTTCAGCGGAAATTCCTTCCATGCGAGCCAGCAATTGCATGGCTTTATAGGTTTCCTTATCTGTAACCGATTCAAATTTTCCACCAGATTCCTGTTCTATCCTGCGGGCAAGTAGAGTATACGTGCGGCCTGGGTCGAGAGAACATAGGTTTTCAACGTCTGTTGTTATGCTTTCAAGAGGTTCCGCAACATCCAATCCCTGAGTCCAGGCGTTAACCATGGCCGAACTGCCTTCTGGCTGGATGATCGCCATAAGCGGAATCCGCTCAATTAAGCCCATTAATCGCAATTCCGAAAATCCCTTTAGTACTCCCAGGGGACCTAAACCGACACTTACTGCTTGTAAATACCAATCCGGGGATCGCCAAGGGAAGGGAGGTTTCGATTTATTTTTACCGGGTGGTGGACCCATATGGGCGGTTAATTGTTCTGTGATTTCGAAGGCAATGGTTTTCATCGCCTCCACAGAAGGTACCGTTTGAGTCGATTGATCCATAAAGATGTTGCGTTGACGGGCAAATTCAAGAGCCACCTGTTTTGTCTTTTCGTACGTTCCTGTGACTGTAACGACCCGGCTGCCATATAGTAACATTTCGTTGATCTTGGAGGTGGGTACCCTGCTGGATAAGAAAGCCCATAATTTAATACCTGCCCTGGCTGCATATGCTGAATATGCAAGGGAAATATTGCCAGTAGACGCGGTAACCATTTCATTAATTCCGGATTCTATTAATGCTGCTATTGTGACGGCTGCCTGACGGTCCTTAAATGAAGATGTTGGATTTTGGCGTTCGTCTTTGATATAGATGTTCGGACACTGCAGCATGGTGCCCAGATTGATCGCCTTTATCAGTGGAGTACCGCCCTCACCTAGAGATAACTCATGAACATGGTCGCGGATGGGTAATAATTCTTTGTAGCGCCATACATCAAAAGGCCGCCCCGGTAATAGTAAAGGTAATGTCAATGCTAAATTGGCATAGTCATATACAGCTTCCCGCCAACCGCTTCCACAACGGGGACAAGAAACTGATGTTGGAAAATATGGAGTGGAATATCCACAATCCAGACATTCAACTATGAAATGCGATGCCATAGTGTTTATTATATAGGCTAAATCCAGTTCTGACTTAAATTCATTTTGTATTTGTTTCCTGGTGATAGACTGTTAGCAATTCAGGGAACTTATTGGTAATTCTGATTGGTTTTCAATTTGCTTATAAGTAATTTAACCAGTATAATTGGGGCTAAGGAAATGAAAATGAATTATTTATTTCACCACACTTGAGCATTGAATAAGGGTACTGGTATGTACCCTATGTGCAGTTTGCACATACAGGAGCGTGGTGGAATGATTTCTTCCCGCTGAAACGTTGTGATCCTTCTGGACCGCCGCCTGCCTGTGCAAGCGGCGGTTTTTGGTTCTTCCGCGTCAAATGACGCGACAATCCAATATTCAGGAGGATATTATGACAGTTCCAGCTTCAGATACCGTAATACTCGTAACCCGAAATGGTATGGGGGATGCCGAACCAACACTCCAACAAAAGTTGATCCAAACATATTTAAAATTGCTGGATGATAGCAATACGCTTCCAGCAGCGATCTGCTTCTACTCTGATGGGGTAAAACTAGTCGTAAACGGATCGCCAGTAATCGATGTACTCAGATCATTGGAGACGAAAGGAGTTCGCCTGATCTTATGCAGTACTTGCCTGGGTTACTATAACCTTAATGATCAAGTTCAGGTAGGCATTGTCGGTGGGATGACGGATATTATCGAAGCTCAATTTAAATCCCAAAAAGTGATCTCCATCTAAAAGAGGAAGAATGCATCCTTATGCCCTTCGTCTTCATCCGGGTCAAGACATAAAAATTGAACTGGATGCCTTTGTTGTAACAAATCAAATAGAGGCAGCCTGCATTCTCACATGTGTTGGTAGTCTTCGAAAAGCCAGTTTACGTTTCGCCAACCAGGAGAACGGCACAACATTAACGGGTTATTTTGAAATAGTTTCATTAACTGGAGTTCTATCCATTCATGGCTCTCATTACCATATAACCATCTCTGACAACCAAGGTCAGACTTATGGTGCGCATTTGCTTGAAGGGAGTGAAATATATACGACAGCCGAAATCATTCTGTCGGAATTACCCGAATTTCGTTTCCTTCGAAAATATGATGAACAAACAGGTTATCCAGAGCTAGAGATATTAACAAACATTAAAGGAGAATAATTATGTCACTCATAGAAAGATTAAAGAAAGATTTTTCGACCATGACCATCGCGTTGATGGCTGCAGCAATTGTATTAAATATGGTGCTGGGGCAGGTTGTTTCAACGCTGAAGCTGCCAATTTTCCTGGATTCCATTGGGACTGTTCTGGTTGGAATCCTTGCCGGACCATGGGCAGGCGGTTTGACTGGTTTGATCACAAACCTGCTCTGGGGAATCATTTCAGACCCGGTTTCCGCAGCTTTTGCACCGGTTGCGATGATGATCGGAATTGCAGCAGGGTTATGCGCAAAATATGGACTGTTCAAGAGCTGGTGGAAAGCTCTGATCAGCGGTGTGATCATTTCAGTTGCCCTCTCCATCGTAGCTGTTCCCATTCGTTTGTATATGTTCGGCGGCCTCACCGGAAGTGGTGCGGATTTTATCACTGCCTACTTCCTGGCACTCGGACGAGACTTATTTGGAGCTGTCATCATCCAGGTGATCACTTCTAATCTGGTTGATAAGGTCGTAACTGCCCTTGTTGCCTGGGGAATTGTAAAAGGATTGCCAAAGCGTTTTGTCGCCCGTTTTCCACGAGCGGAACAGAATGTTTAGTAAACATTAATTATGTTCCAACCCCACAGCCTTTATATTCCCGGGAAAGGGATCGCTCTACGACTTGCACCCATTTACAAAACTGAGTGGACTTCTAACGATATCCCTGCATAATTTTCCTGGGCATTGGTGGAAGTTGGAGCGCAATCATTATCGGCCTGTTCATCCTGCTCCTGGCAGCCTGGACAGGCCTCTTTCGTCCATTAGTATGGACGAGTTTTAAAATGGTCTTTGCCCTGTTTCTAATGTTGGGCTTGATTCACGGATTATTTAATCCTTCCAACGCAACCTTGTTATTTTCTTTGGGTCCTCTCCATTTGGGTAAGGAAGGGCTGGAATTTGCCTTGCTGATTGTCACCAGGGTAACGGTTTTCCTATTCGCATCCCTCCTTGTTTTATTCTCCACCAGCCTGGCTAATCTCACCCGGGCATTTTCCCAATCTGGCATGCCATCCGGTCTGGTATACCTATTAAGCAGCCCACTTCTGTTACTTCCGCAGATAGCTTCCAAAACTGAATCGATCAGACAAGCACAACAATCTCGTGGGATGGAAACGGAAGGCAGCATACGTAATAGGATTAAAGCTCTTTTTCCCTTGGTTGCCCCGCTTGTTCTTGGAGTGTTTCTAGAATCTGAAGATCGAGCAATTGCCCTTGAAACCCGTAAATTTAATGTTGCCGGGAAAAGAACCAGTTTATATCAATTACCGGATTCCCAATTTCAGAAAATCCTGAGAAAAATATTAATTATAAGCAACTTAGGTCTGGTGTTATTTATGATCATGTATCGAATCTTTAAATAATTATGCCCACTAATAAATTGCATGCAATTGAAGGATTTTTCATTTACTTACCCGGGTGGTAGATAGGTCAGCCCTTAAGAATGTATCTATTGAATATTAATGAAGGTGAATTTCTTGCTATTATTGGACCAAATAATTCAGGAAAATCCACTCTGTGTAACACCATAGCAGGTTTGATCCCCGGATTCTTTCATGGGAGTATGAGCGGGGAAATTCTATTGCCAGATAACTATGCGGATCCATCGTCAACTGATGTGTCATCCCGGAATGTAGGATTTGTACTGCAAAACCCGACCACCCAGTTATCTCATATGCGGCATACAGTATTCGAAGAAGTTGCTTTTGGTTTGGAAAATACTGGAGTACCTGCCGTTGAGATGCCTGAACGGATTAACAAAGCAATTTCATTGACTGGCATTTCCCATTTGGCAGAACGGTCCCCTTTCACCCTCTCCGGTGGGGAACAGCAGAGACTGGCAATCGCATCCATTCTTGCAATGGATCCACAAATTCTTGTCTTTGATGAACCAACCACAATGCTTGACCCTGCGGGGATGTGTGGATGTTTTTGCAATTATTCAGAGACTTGTGAAAGAAGGAAAGACAGTCATTGTGGCTGAACACAACCTTGAGTGGATAAGCCAATATGCAGATCGAGTCGTTGCTTTGGAAGATGGTGAAATCATACTCGATGGAAAAGTTCAGGATGTTATGACATCACCCAGGTTGGTTCATAATGGAACCGGCCGGACGAGATATACTGAGGCAGCCAGTCTTGCCCGGGAAAAAAGGATCATACCTAAGGAAACCCCTCTCCCAATCAACCTCCAGGCTGCAGCACAATTGTTTAAGGAAGTTTTATATAATAACCATGAAAATTGAAATCCAAAATGTAAGCTTTAGTTATGGCAAAACCCATCAGGCGTTATCTGACGTCAATTTAAATATACCCGGTGGGACTCTCACTTGCTTTGGTTGGTAGTAATGGCTGCGGAAAAACGACCCTGGCAAGGTGTCTGAACGGCATTCTACGTCCACAAACAGGGAAAATACTATTAGGTGAAAATGATACCAGTGGTAGCACCACAGCGAAGTCTATCTCAGTACATCGGAAGTGTTTTTCAAAACCCGGATGATCAGTTATTCCACCGAAGCGTGATCGATGAGGTAAGATTCGGTCCACAGAATCTGGGATATAAACCGGAAAAAGTGGAAGAATTAGTCAAAAAGGCTCTTATGGACTTAGGATTGTTAGACCATGCTGAAACAAATCCACATGATTTGGGATACTCTCAACGGAAGTTGGTTACTCTTGCTTCAGCTTTAGCCATGGATACTCCCATTTATGTTTTAGATGAACCAACCATGGGTATGGATAGCGGAGAAATCCAACAGGTAAAAAAAGTTCTAGATCAAATGAAAGAAAAGAAGAAAACAGTAATTCTGATTACCCACGATATGGATTTGGCAGCAGAAACAGCTGAGCGGATCATTGTGATGAAAAACGGTCGAATCGTTAGCAGATGGATTACCACAGGAAGTATTTCGGATCTCATTTATTGGCTGAGTGGGGGCTGATTGCACCACAAATGATACGATTATCTCAACGAAGTAAACCTCCAGAAGCCTTCCTCTAACAGTGGAAGATTTTATAGATATGATTGTGCGAGAAAAGACAGAGGTAGAAGAGCTAACTGATTGAAGAATTAATTACCGCAAGGCAAATCAATCCAACTTTGTAAACGAAATCACCTGATATGACCAATCTTCATCCAGAATATCCGGGTCATTAAAGGTAATCAGTGTAGGAAATCCAAAGTCCGGATCATATTCAATTTTCAGCCATTTGGAATGTTGACTTTTGATTTGTAGTTCAGCCATGGAAAATAAAGCGGGAATTGTGAAGTTATCCGGATCAAATGATTTTATTGTACATTCTCTCCCCTCATATGGCGCGGGGATACAGCTTGTGCTTGAATTGATAACCAGACCATTTTCGACAGTCAAATTATAAATTTGTAAATGCCAGATACTTTGAACGACCTGAATAGAAATCTGATAGTGATTTACTCCAGATTCTTTCCAGAGCTTTTCACCACTCGTTAATTGAGACTTTGGACCGGTTGTGCACGCGTTGAGAGGAAGAATTAATAATAAAAGAAACAAACGTAGTCTGATTGAAAGTTTCATATTCTTATAGATTGAAATAGGAGGGTGAAGCTACGAATATCATCCCTCGATGGGGCTCACGAATGGAAATTTCGAGTACTCAAAGAGCGGGTGATGAGCTCGAATATCATCCCTCGATGGGGCTCACGAATGGAAATTTCGAGTACTCAAAGAGCGGGTGATGAGAATTCGAACTCACGAATGGTACCTTGGGAAGGTACTGCCTTACCACTTGGCGACACCCGCAACTGTGAAAGGATTATATGAACCCCACCCCTGGTTGTCAAGGACATCTTTTATATTTCCCGCTTTAAGAGCCAGTGTGTCAGGTCCAATAAGACTTGAATATCGTGATGATTCCCTGCCGCTGAATGCAAATAGGTGATCGCCTTGTTTGTATAATCGTCGGCTTTTGAAATAGTCTGTTCTGCAATACCGGTTTGTTCCAACAAATGTAATATAGACGGAATTTCTTCAGAGCTGATCTTACCGGTTTTATACCTTTTAGCAAAGTCCTGGTTATGCTTTATTGCCAGGACAACCGGATAGGTCATTTTTCCAGATACCAGGTCACTGCTCGTGGATTTACCCAGCCGGGCTGAATCCCCCCATATCCCCAGGTAATCATCAATGATCTGAAAAGCCAACCCGAGATTCGTCCCAAATAATTTGAAATTTTCGATGGTTTTCTTATCACTGGATCCAAGCAACGCTCCAATATGTGTGCTTGCCGCAATCAAGGCAGTCGTTTTCCCTTCGATCATAAATTGATATTCTTCCGGGGTAACATTGGTGCGATCTTCAAAGTCAATATCCAGATACTGACCTTCAGTCAGTTTTAAGCAGGTGGTGGTAAGGATCTGGCTGCATTTAGAAACCACCTCAATCGGATAAGATTTACTTAGTTTCCAAATTTCATGCAAAGCCAAACTGAACAATGCGTCACCTGCATTGATCGCCTGCGCAGAACCATATTTTAACCAAAGAGTATCTCTATCATGCCGGGTCAGGCTTTGGTCTTGAATATCATCATGGATCAAAGAAAAATTATGGATCAACTCTATAGACACTGCCGCCGGGAGCGCATTTTGCCAATTTCCTCCAGCTAAATGTGTTGCCAGACAGACAAGCAATGGTCGAATACGTTTTCCCTTCTTTGTAGTTGAATTACCATCCCAACCCAGGTGATATTTCAACATATCCTTGAGAGGTTGGGTCTCTGAAGAAAAATAATCCTGGATGGCGGAATAACAGTGAGTATCCACCTGTGTAAGAATATCTGCAATGATGGGATGCTTAATTAAAAAGGCTACCATAATTCTCTAGAGTATTAACCGAAGATGATTGGAACTTTTTGTAATGAAACAATATTTAGAGCGCCGACTCCAAACATTGTAATTGTCAACTCTGTTTTTATCTCATCAATCAAAGAATGCAACTCTTCATCTGATTTGGAGGCTGCACGGAGTAATGGACCAGCGATTCCACCCAAATTGGCACCCAGGGCGATACATTTTGCAATATCCAATCCGGTTCTTATTCCACCAGAGGCAATAATTGGAAGATTTGGATGACTGCTGTGAACCAATCTGATTGATTCACTGGTCGGAATTCCCCAGGATTTAAAATCTGCAGCGATGCGTTGAAATGATTTTGAGTCTGATCGATGCATTTCAACCTGAGACCAGGATGTTCCACCGGCACCGGCAACATCAATCGCGCTTACACCGGCATTTACCAGCTTTGTCGCAACATCTTTCAGATATTCCCCAGCCGACTTCTTTTACGATCACAGGTTTTCCAAGATTCTTACAGATCAATTCGATCTTTGATAAAAGACCCGAGAAATTTGTTTCACCTTCCGGCTGGAGGGCTTCCTGAAGAGGGTTCAAATGGAGGATCAAGCCATCTGCGCCAATAGAATCGACTACTCTTCGGCACTCGTCAATTGAATAGCCAAAATTTAGTTGGACCGCTCCAAGATTAGCAAATAATAAGATATCTGGCGCAAAATCACGCACTCGAAACGTATCCATGGCATCAGGGTTGTCAATAGCTGCTCTTTGTGAACCAACTCCCATCGCAAGGCCAAAATGAGCGGCAGCAAGCGCGAGCGTACGGTTAATTTTTTGACCTTCTGCAGTACCCCCTGTCATGGATGAAATAAGAAGTGGAATCTTTAATGTTTTTGACAGGAACTTTGTGGAAATATCTATTTCTTTAAGATTAATCTCTGGTAGGGCATTATGCAGAAAATGATAGTTTTCCAGCCCGGATGTAAGGTCTGAGCTTACATCTTTCCGCAGGTTTATCTGGATATGATCAGTTTTTCGTTTAATTACCCTGGTATCTTTCATGTGTTATTGGTGTTCCTTTATGTGAATAATCTTATCCTTTACGATATGCTGTGTCAATTATTCTATGACTTACTTGACAGAATTGCGAGGAAAGATAAAATTCATTGAAAGTGATAACATTCAATTAACTGGAGGTTGGTGATGGCTGGTTCGTTTGAAGGCGTAAAAGAGGTTATCGCAGAAGTTATGAAGATCGATGCGAAAGATATTACATTGGAAACGAAATTCATTGAGGATTTAAAAGCAGATTCCATGGATCAGTTTTTTCTCATAGATGGTTTTTGCGAGAAGTTTAACTTAAATATTGGTGATGATGATGCACGTACGATAAAGACCGTAGGTGATGCTGTTCGTTATATCGATCCTCGAATGAAATAAAATTTTGTGAAACTTAAAAGAGCGCACAAACGGTTTGTGCGCTCTTTTTACTTTAAGAAGGCAACGAGTTCATCAGGGTCATGCGCCATTTTTACACCGACATTCTCGAGGGCAATTATTTTTGATAATGCTTTTCCGTTGAGACCTTCGATAATTGCACCTGCATGTCCCATTCTTTTTCCGGGAGGAGCAGAAACACCGGCGATCATTCCAAGGACGGGTTTCGTTACAGAATTAGCAATATATTCAGCAGCCTGCTCCTCATCAGTTCCGCCAATTTCACCAATCATCAATATTTTTTCAGTGCGTGGATCTTCTTCGAACAACCCCAACATCTGGATAAAGTTTGAGCCAAGGATCGGGTCACCACCAATTCCGACACATGTACTGGCTCCCAAACCATTGGCATCCAGGGAGTTTAATATCTCATAAGTGAGTGTCCCGGACCGGGATACCACTCCAATATTTCCAGTCCTTTTTATTTTCCCGGGAATGATTCCTGCTTTACATTCTCCAGGAGTAATAACACCTGGACAATTGGGTCCAATGATCCTGGTACCCTTCTGATCACCATAATATTTAACTTTCATCATATCCTGGACAGGTATTCCTTCAGTAATACAGATGACCAATGGAATTCCAGAATCGATTGCTTCAAGTAAGGCGTCTAAAGCATGCCGGGCTGGAACAAAAACAACCGAGGTATTTGCACCTGTTGCATCGACAGCTAATCGCATAGAATCAAATACCGGAAGCTTTCCATTCAGCACCCACTCGCCACCTTTTCCGGGAGATGTACCAGCAACAATATTTGATCCATAATCCTGCATCTGTGCTGCATGGAATAAACCTTCTTCCCCGGTAATTCCTTGAATGATTATCTTTGTATTTTTATTGACCAGGATGCTCATTCCACCCTCCCGGTAGAGATTTCGACGGCCTTCTTTGCAGTTTCTGTCAAGGTATCTAACGTGAGTATATTTGCATCATTCAACAATTTTCTACCCGCCGCTGCATTGGTTCCTACCAGTCTGGCGATAATTGGAATTTCCTTTTTTTGAGATTGCAAAGCTAGAAGAATTCCTTTTGCCACTTCATCGCATCTCGTTATACCCCCATATATATTTATTAAAATGGTATTTATTGATGGATCACTGATCAGTATTCGCATTGCTGCAGATACCTTTTCTGAACTTGCACCACCACCAATATCCAGGAAATTGGCAGGTTTGCCACCATAGTATTTGATCATATCCATTAATGTCATGGATAATCCGGCACCATTAACCAGGCAGCCAATCTTACCATCCAATTTAATATAAGATAGTCCGTATTTTCTGGCTTCAATTTCTGAATGGTCCTCTACATCCAAATCCCGGATTTCACTCAAATCGCTATGTCTGTACAACGCATTGTCATCAATGTTAATTTTTGCATCCAGCGCAACCAATTTTGAATCTGATGAGATCACCAATGGATTAATCTCAGCGAGTGTCGCATCAAGATCACGAAATACCAACCATAAACCCATACAAATTTCCTGAAATTGTTTCCAATATTGATGAGGTAGGTCAATTCCACTGGCCAGGTCTCTGATTTGATATTCCCGGAGACCCAGTAAAGGGTGAATGAAAACACTTATAATTTTTTCGGGGGAAGAACGGGCAATTTCTTCAATATCTACACCACCTGATCCGGATGCGATCATGACTGGTGTACCAGTTATTCTGCTATTTGTTATTCCAAGATATATTTCATGATCGTAAGTGATTGCTTCATCCACGAGGACTTTTCGAACTGGCAATCCTTTAATATCCATACTTAATATGGATGTCGCCAAATCCTCAGCTTCTTTCGGGTTGTTGGCTACCCTTATTCCACCGGCTTTTCCCCTTCCGCCGACTAATACCTGGGCTTTAATAACCACCCTTGTATTTAATTCTTCAGTTATTTGCTTTGCTTCATATGCTGTTTGAGCGACACTCCCCCTGGGTATTTGGACGTTATAACGCGATAAGATCTGCTTGGACTGATATTCGTGAAGTTTCATCCACACTCCTACCTGTCAGGATTAACGTTCATATATATGTATTTTATCATGCATTATTTTTGTCAAGCGAAAAATTCCAAAGATAATGCATAAAAAAAACAGTACGGTAAATTAATTACCGTACTGTTTTCGTTTGAATATTTTCTTCTACCCTTTCAGGAAGGCTTCAACAGCATCACGGCTGATGCGAAATGCTGAACCAATTTTGCGGGCTTTCAAATCTCCTGCGGTTATTGCTGCAATCACATCTTCTTCAGAAACTTTTAATATTGCAGCTGCCTCAGAAGGAGTCATTACATCTGGAATTCCATTCGAGACTCCATTCGTCCCATTTTGTTTGGATGAATTAGCAGCACCAGCAGCTCCCACTCCTTGAAGAGATTGGCTGAGAACATTTCCAATTCCCATACCTGCACCAATTCCTGCAGTTAATCCTGCACCACCACTTGGGTTTTGGGCGGCATCACGCATTGCATCTGCAGCCTGAAGCTGGGTATATGTTTGCATATCCAGCATTCCCATTGCGCGCAGTTCTTCGGCTGATTTCTCGGATGGTTTTAGATTTCCAATATAGAAAGATTTTAAAGTCAAGCCAATGGCAGCAAAGTCATCCTGTGCTTTTGCCCTTACCCCGGCTCCTAGTTCTTCTGTCAGACCAATCATCTCGACGACAGAGTTTTTCCCGCCTGTTTCACCCAGGAGATCCTGCAGTTTGGAAAGCAGCATTGTGCGCAGCCGGTTCTCAATATCTGCCATTCGGTAAACACCCTGGGCACCACAAATTTGGACAACAAATTGTTGGGGATCTTTGACCTGTAGACTGTATGATCCAAAACCTTGCAGTAATGCAACCCCTAATCCCATACC
The DNA here is from genome assembly GCA_963757065.1 of uncultured Chloroflexia bacterium. Lineage (GTDB taxonomy): Bacteria > Chloroflexota > Anaerolineae > Anaerolineales > Anaerolineaceae > PNON01. Next base: position 112,856 of record CAVWQC010000008.1, read on the forward strand.
GGGGTTCCTAACTATGATAGGTTGGGGAGTTCCCCATTTTCGGTCTGCGAATTCACGCATGGAAACGTAGTAAACCTCTGCCGTGAAGGGAGTGCGGTCATTGAAGGCTTTTCCTACAAAATCTATCAGTTTTGGAATGTTGGCAGTAATGATCGTATGTCTGCCAGGACCAAATGTATCCAGAGCTTTTCCATCCCGGAAAAACACAACCTGTTGAGATTCGCGAACGATTATTTGTGAACCGATACGCAGATCTGCAACACCAACTTCAGGAAAGCGATGGACGATCTCATCGTTCATCTCACTTGCATATTCAACAACATCAAATATTCTTGCCATGTTCTATTCTCCGTATTCCAAAATTGATCATTATGATACAGCGTTCATGCCAGTGATAACTTCAGCTCGTTTGTCAAAGGCGACAACACATTGATCAGCAACAGAAACCAGGTTTCTGATCGCAGCCGGTAATCCATCTGTTCCAATAGAAGTCTCAACTGTATCAACAGCTTTATTTGCAACATCCACCTGATCCATCATTGAAAGGTCATATTGGTAGATCAAGGCCAGTTCCTCTTCATTGATCTTAACAGCATCAAAGAACCCGCTATAGCCGTAGGATGCTTTCTTAATTCGATCGATCACTTGCCGGAATTTTATTGCTGCGGCTTCAAGATCATCGATCACTCTGATCTCACCCTGGTTGAGCAGATCTCTCTGTAGACTGGATATCCGTTTCCACACATCTTCAAGTCTGGAAGAAACGGTATCACGTAGAATTTTATCCGAAGATCGACGATTTTCTCGTTCAATATATCCGCTGAATCCTGGAATTTTGCTTAATAATTTCTTAATAATATCCTGTTGAGATGTAACCTTGTCGAACATGTCGCTCATTTATCCTCCTCTAGCAATTCGTTTGCTGATAATAGTGCTTATATTTAAACATTATAGTAATATTTGACAGTTCTAACAATATGTACGTATACTTTGGTAGTTAGTTTCAAAAAGGTATGAATATTGCAATACCTCGCTGGGTGAATACCTCTTTCAACTGTAAGGTTTCTGTAATGTATGAAGGTTGTATTGTGATAATATTCACTTATAATGAGTTCAATGAAACAAAACATTTTATGAATCGGAAGGAGGTGAATACTATGATGATCGAACAGAAGGAAAAAGGTCAGGGCCTTGTTGAATACGCGTTAATTCTTGTTTTAGTTGCAGTGGTTGTAATCGTTATTTTAGCCCTGTTAGGACCCGCCATTGGTAACATTTTCAGCAGCATCGTTAATGGCCTGTAAACAGAATTATTTTGTTGTACGCAATTCATATTTAGTCTTACCTGGAGGACCCTGCTGAAAGGCAGGGTCTTTCACTTAACAAACTAAATTCTCAATTGGCAAGATGCTTGCATCTGTAAATATGTGTTCCGAAACTTGACTTTTAAAACGAGTTTGCGTATGATTGCAATATTGAGGAATCTTTAGCAGGTGATGGGAGGCTTTTATGGCACAAGGATCTAAGCAAAGAGGGCGGATTTTCATTTATATCGCATTGTTATTAATTTTGGGGGTTGCTGCTGTTTATCTTTTAGTGCTTCGACCGAGAACTCAAGGCCAAAATGCAGCGGTTGCCACTCCAGCACCTGCCGAAGAAATGGCGAATATTGTGATGAGTATTCAACCAATCCCATATGGTACGCCTCTCACCGCAGATGTTCTCACTTCTGTCCCGTATCCAAAAAAACTTTTAGTTCCTGGTGTATTTTATAGTGACGTCAATGAACTAATCGGTAAAAGGGCAAAAATGGATCTCGAAGCAAAAGTACCTATCACTAGTAGTTTGATCTCTGATAGTGCTGAAGGATCTCTTGCTTCTTTCCAGATACCTGATGGGATGGTAGCCGTCTCTATTCCGATCATAAGTCCTTTATCAAGTGTTGGATATGGTGCTCAACCTGGTGATCATGTAAACGTCATTGCGACCATGATGTTTGTCGACATGGATAGCAGTTTTCAAACCCGATTACCGAACATCACTGCCGGCGTTGTTCCACCTCCTGGAGCTCCGGAGAATCCGTCCCTTGTGGCATTTACGAAAGCTTTAGGGATTGATGCCGTCCAGGGACGTGCTGAACAGGATCAAACACTTGCGCAACCAGTCTATTTGGTTCCATCTGAACCTCAAAGACCAAGAATTGTCAGTCAGACCATCCTCCAGGATGTGATAGTTCTTCATGTCGGTGAATTTCCACTTACCCAGCCATCTGTTGCAGCACAAACTGCCGTAACTCCAACTCCAGCTCCTGGTAATCAACAAGTAGCACCTGAAGAACCGAAAAAACCACTCATGATCTCAATAGTGGTAACACCACAGGATGCTGTGACATTGAATTATTTGATGTATAGCGGTGTCCAGATGAACCTGGCTCTGCGCGGGGCAGGTGATGAGCAACGGATCAAGACAGATGCGGTCACTTTACAATATACGATGGATACTTATAGCATTCCGCTGCCTGTCAAACAAGCTTATGGGTTTGAACCTGTCGTAACCTCTTTGGAATTACCCAATGTTAATATAAACGCAGCTCCAACGCCTAAATAAAATATGACAAAGGGTTTTGTATGAAAATAAAGGGGATTGACATTATAGAAAAGCCTGTTCATAGCAGGCTTTTGGCATATTAATTGAATATTAATTTGTTAAGTGGTATGGAGTTGTTTTATGGTTGATGGCGATAAAATCCGGATATTAATCGTGGATGATAACCCGGAAACGAGGGAGAACATCCGAAAATTACTTCAATTTGAAAGTGACGTTGAGGTTGTCGGAGCTGCAAGGTCTGGAGTAGAAGGTTTGGAATTGGCTGGCGAAACACAACCAGATGTCATATTAATGGATATTAACATGCCTGATATGGATGGAATTCAGGCAACTGAAGCGATCCGCAAGAAAATTCCATTTACCCAAATTGTAATATTATCAGTACAAAATGATCCCAAGTATATGCAGCGAGCCATGATGGCCGGTGCGAGAGCTTTCCTTTCAAAACCCCCAACGGTTGATGAATTGATCAGCACAATTCACCAGGTTGGAAAAATGGCTGCTGAGGAGAAAGCCAAAATCGCTCTGGTCCAAAAACTTCAATCGGGTAGTGGGGGTAAATTTGGAGCTGCACTAACACATGGGAAAGTCATAACAGTCTATGGACCAAAAGGGGGAGTCGGAACGACTACAATTGCGACGAACCTCGCGGTAGCTTTACAAGGTCCTGAATCAAAAGTTGTCATTGTTGACGGTAATTTACAATATGGCGATGTAGCTGTTTTTCATAATGAACAACCTCGAAATACGATCCTTGATTTAACCCCAAGAGCAAGTGAACTTGACACAGATATCATCGATGAAGTATTAATTCTTCACGAGAAATCAGGAGTACATATTCTTGCAGCTCCACCCAGACCTGAAATGGCTGAACAGGTTAACCCGGAACAATTCATACATGTAATTAAATTCCTAAAAACGATATATAATTATATTGTCATTGATACTGAAACCCACCTTACAGAAACAGTTATATCCGCTTTGGATGCTTCAGATGTGATCGTATTGGTGGTAACACAGGAAATCCCGGCAATAAAAAATGCAAAATCATTTCTTACCCTTATCGATCAATTCCAAATTGGAAGAGCACGTGTTATTTGCATAATGAATAAGAATGATAAAAGAATATCACTTTTACCAGAACGAGTAGGTGAAAGCCTTAAACAAGAAGTAGTCGCTGTTATCCCGTTAGAAGAAAAAATTGTTGTCAATTCGGTTAATAGTGGAGTACCTTTCATGGTTGATAATAAAATCCAACCAATAGGGAAAGCCATTAGCGGACTTGTTGAAACTATTAAAGAAAAGATAAATAAATCAGAATCAAGCGATTTTGAGCGTTCGTTACGGAAATAAATTGGAGTAATCATTATGCCCTCGATATTAGAAAGATTAAATTCGGGTCAAGGAACAACCACAACAGATTCCCTCCGACAAACAGGGGAAAAACCGGCGACATCTCCCCTGGGAGCGAGACGCGTTGCCCCATTTATACCCGGTGGAAATTCTGATACACTGATAGATTTAAAAACCCGTGTGCAAAATAAATTATTGGGTGAGATGGATCCCAATACAGATGTAACTAAAGTTGAAGAAGTTAAGAAAACAATTTGGACTTTGTTCGAACAAATACTGGGTGAGGAAAATATTATTCTATCCAAACCCGAAAAAATTAAATTATTTGAACAAATAACCGCAGAAATTCTCGGTTTTGGTCCACTTCAAATACTTTTGGAAGATTTAACAATCACTGAAATCATGGTCAATGGGGCAAAGAAACTATATATCGAACGTGCGGGTAAAATCCTCCGGGTTCCGAATAGCTTCGAAAGTAATGAACATGTGATGAGAATTATTGACAGAATCGTCGCTCCATTAGGACGTCGAATTGATGAATCCAGCCCATATGTTGATGCCCGTTTACCGGATGGTTCCCGTGTGAATGCTGTCATTCCACCCATTTCTCTTATTGGCCCGGTACTGACAATCCGAAAGTTTGCTAAAAATCCTATAACCATTGACCAATTAGTCCAATTTGGTTCTGCAACCATTGAATCGGTACAATTCATGAAAGCTTGTGTAGAATCCAGACTTAATATTGTCATCTCAGGTGGTACCGGTTCAGGTAAAACTACCCTACTAAATATTCTTTCCGGCTTTATTCCAAGCGATGAACGGATCATAACAATTGAAAATGCGGCAGAATTACAACTTCGACAGGAGCATGTAGTCACTCTAGAATCACGTCCATCCAATATTGAAGGTAAAGGTGAGGTAACCATACGGGCACTTGTGATCAATGCCCTTCGAATGCGACCTGACCGAATTGTGGTAGGCGAGATCCGTGATGAAGCTGCCATCGATATGCTTCAGGCAATGAATACAGGTCATGATGGATCCATGACCACCCTGCACTCCAACAGCCCACGAGATACGCTTGCGCGTCTTGAAACAATGGTGTTAATGGCTGGCATGGATCTTCCTGTGCGGGCGATCAGAGAGCAGGTATCATCTGCTGTTGATATGGTCATCCACCAGGATAGAATGCGGGATGGAACAAGGAAGATCACGAGTATCACCGAAGTCTGCGGCATGGAAGGTGAAGTAATTACTACAATGGATATCTTCGCTTTTGACCTGGCTGGTTATGATAATGGCCGGGTTGTTGGCAGATTAAAACCTACCGGATTAAGACCTAAGTTTATGGACAAGATAGAAGCAACAGGAATTCGCCTACCTCCACAGATCTTTGGTATTGGTGCAGGCACAAGGAAATAATCTCAGGATTTCCTGGGAATATTATCAAAGGTTAAAGCCATGGATGCTCTTACATTAATTTTAATGATTGGTAGCGGCGCAGCATTAATTCTATTAGTGATCGGCGTTGTGATATCAATTTCCAGCAGCCGAACCCTGGTTGAAGAGCGCCTGGGTCGATATATTGAAAATGAACAACAATACACTCAAATTACGGAAGCCGTAAAAGAAGCACCATTAACTGAATGGATCACTAGACAGGTTGAAAAATCTTCCTGGGGAGACCGCATTGCCAAGGAATTAGCCAGGGCTGACTTAAAGCTGAAACCAGGGGAATATATTGGTATTATGGTCATTGCGGCTTTTCTGGTAGGTTTAGTGGCTTATATGTTGGGTGGAAAGGTCTGGTTGGTGGCAGGAATTGGAGCAATTTTAGGAGCTTTCCTTCCCAGAATGTATGTGAAAAGAGAACAATCACGACGTTTGATCAGATTTGACTCACAACTTCCAGATATGCTTAATTTAATGGTAAACGGATTACGGGCTGGATACTCAAATCTTCAGGCTATGGAAGCGATCAGCCGCGAACTTCCTGCGCCAATCTCAGATGAATTTCACCGAGTTGTCCAGGAAATTCAGTTAGGCGTTCAAACTGAAAAAGCATTAGATAATCTTTGCAGAAGAATTCCAAGTGAAGACCTGGATCTCGTGGTTACCGCTATGAATGTTCAAAGGGAAGTCGGTGGTAATCTTGCTGAGATCCTGGATACCATTTCGCATACTATTCGAGAGAGAATTAGGATCAAAGGTGAAATTAGGGTACTTACCTCCCAGGTTATGTATTCCGGAAAATTTCTCTCCTTGATGCCTGTAATCGTTATTGCCATCTTATATTTCTTGAATCGGGAATATATGATGGAATTCTTTAAACCGGAAAGTTTTCCATGTGGTTATATTGCTCTTGGTGTGGGTGGATTGATGATCATCAGCGGTTATTTTGTAATGACCAAGATAGCCACAATAGAGGTATAGTGACCTTTTATAAGAAGGAGGTACGCGTAATATGGGAATTCTGATTGGAATTGGAGTGCTCGTTATAATTGGAGCAATAGTATTAATAGTAATTGGATTACGAACCCCAAGTACAGATAATATTCTCGAACGCCGCCTTCAGGACTTTTCAGCCCTGGATGGAACTGTAAATCTTGAAGATCTCGAAATGGCTCAGCCATTTTCGGAGCGTATTATCATACCTCTTGCTAGAAAAATGGGAGAGATCGCAACACGTTTCACGCCACAAAATGCTTTGCAAAATACACAAAAAAAGCTTGAACTTGCAGGAAATCCTGGAAGAATGGAACCCAGCATGGTTTTACTTCTTCAATTTGGTGGAGCTGCATTATTCGGGGGATTACTCATACTTGTGTTTACCGTTGCAAATTCAAAATGGCCTCTTGGCAGAATCACTCTACTAGTTGTTGCGTTTTCAGTGATCGGTTTTTATTTCCCACAGTTATGGCTGCAAAGTAAAATTAGCAGGAGACAAAAAGAAGTCCGACTTGGATTGCCAGATGCTTTGGATTTACTAACCATTTGCGTTGAAGCAGGTCTTGGATTTGATGCAGCAATGGCAAAAGTTGCCGAAAAATGGACCAATGAATTATCTCTTTCATTCGGAAGAGTGATTCGTGAAATTCAACTTGGCAAATTGCGGCGCGAAGCAATGCGGGATATGGCCGAAAGGATCGGAATTTCTGAAATGACCAGCTTTGTGGCAGCAGTAATTCAAAGTGAACAACTGGGTGTTAGCATGGCTAAAGTACTCCGAATACAATCGGATCAAATGCGTATCAAACGCCGCCAGTATGCTGAGGAAGAAGCCGCAAAGGCTCCTATCAAAATGTTGATCCCAATGGGTCTTCTTATATTTCCGTCATTAATGATAGTTTTATTGACACCTGCAGCCATGAAGCTGATGCATTCAGCTCTTGGTGGTATGTTTAAATAATCATATATTTATCTATAATTAAGGTGAACCGATGGAACGCTTCACCTATTTTTCTTACCACACTTTTTGGGAAGTAGTGGATTGGATATTTCCACCCACATGCAGTGGATGTGGAAAAATTGGTGAGCGGTGGTGCTCTTCCTGTGACCTTCAATTAATCACTTTACATAGTCATATTTGCCAAATTTGTGGTTACCCGGTTGATAGTGGGGAGATTTGTGAAAAATGTTTGAAAGATCGTCCCAGTTTCACAAAACTAAGGTCAATCTATGCATACAGAGACGAGCTTAGAAATGCATTACATCGACTGAAGTACAGTAATGATCTTGGTGTGGGGGAAATCATGGGGCATAAGTGTGCTGATTTCTTGACACCTTTAAATTGGGATGTCGACCTAATTATTCCAGTACCATTGGGAAAGAAACGACGAAGAGAGCGGGGATATAATCAATCGGCGTTGATCGCTTTTCCTATGGCTCTCATCTTGAATAAACCTTATAGTTCAAAAGCTATATTTCGTAAAAAAGAAACAATAACACAAATTGAATTCAAAGCAGAAGAAAGAAAACAAAATGTGAAAGATGCATTCTCGGCAAACATTTCCTTGGTGAACGGGAAAAATGTTCTTATCGTAGATGATGTGATCACTACAGGCTCAACAATGGATTCATGTGCACTCGAGCTAAAACGAGCAGGTGCAAGAAATGTATATGGTTTATCAGTAGCCCGTACAATGATAGGTAAATAATTTACTTGAAGTTTATTTCAATATAAGCGAGAATTGTCATAATAAAATAAACAGGAGGTAATATGACCACAAAAATGGAAATTTTTGGCAAGAATATGGAAATAACAGATCGGATAAAAGAGTATGTGGAAAAAAAGGCTGCAAAGTTTGACCGCATGCTGACAAATATGGATGAAGTAAAAGTCGATCTGGCATTTTCCAAATCTGCACGAAGCGCTGCTGACAGGCAGGTAGCTCAGATTACCATTCGTGGCAAGGGGTTTATTCTACGAACTGAAGAAAGGGCTGATGATATTTTTGAAGCTTACGATACAGCCCTGGAAAAAATGCAGAGGCAAATTGAACGATATAAAGGTAAACACTTCAAGGGTCGTGGAGATGGGCGATCGGCTGCGGAAGTTAATGAAATTACTCCGGAAGTAGTGGAAGCACAAGATAAACCAGTGATCATGCGTAGAAAAGCTTTTCATATGGTACCCATGGATGAGATGGAAGCCATTGAACAAATGACTTTGTTAGGTCATGAAGATTTTTTTGTTTTCTATAACATGAGTACTCATAGCATTAATGTTTTGTACCATCGCCGGGACGGAACTTACGGTTTGATCGTGCCTGAAGTTGGATAATTGATAAAATTGAAAGTAGAAGTTAATATTTAAAGAATATTATGTTATCTGGGCAGAGAAATCTGCCCAGAATTAGAATAAATCGAATTCGTAAAGAGGCAGGAATGTTTGGTGACACGGATAATGTATTAAAAGCAGCGCAGTTACTTCCGGGAGATGGAATTGACCAGGAGCGTATAAAAGCATCGGTAAGATCCATGCTGGAAGGCTTTGGGGAGGATGCTGGTCGCGATGGATTACTCAATACCCCTGACCGGGTTTCCCGCATGTATGTAGAATTACTGGGTGGATATCGCATGGATCCCGTAGGAATGGTAAATAATGCCATTTTCGATGTGGAATATGACCAGATGGTAATTGTTCGAGATATCGAATTTTATAGCTTGTGTGAGCACCATATGCTGCCATTCATCGGTAGAGCACATGTCGCTTATATTCCCGATGGAAAAGTAATCGGACTGTCAAAAATCCCAAGAGTCATCGAAATGTTTGCGCGGCGGCTTCAGGTTCAGGAACGAATGACGAGTCAGATAGCAGATTTTATTAATGAACTGCTTAAACCTCGAGGTGTGGCTGTTGTAGTTGAAGCTCTGCATCTGTGTTCGATGATGCGAGGTGTAAAAAAGCATGACGCCAGAATGACAACTTCAGCAGTTCATGGATATTTTAGGACTAATATGGCAACCAGAATGGAATTCCTTGATAATATTTCAAGGGCTGCTGAACCGCTGCATATATAAACCAGTTTATTGAAGGACTGTAGCTGGATGTTTTTTGATCCAGCTATTTTTTATTAAAATTGCCGCGACTTCTTTCAAGGTTTGATGAGTTTCAGCACAAATCAACCCTGGATACAATTCAGAGACTGGCACAGCTATGTATGCATAATGCCAAATATTTGCCTCAACAATCGTATCTCCATCAAGAATTATGTCAATATCTATGGTTCGAGGTGCATATTTATCTGAACTCCTTACACGACCCAAACGAATTTCTATATTGCGTAATACATCAAATTTAAGAACATTTAAATCCAAGGACGTGGAGATGGAGAGAGCCATATTATAAAAATTTTCCCCCGCCGTGCCGATCGGTTTGGTCTCCCACAATGATGATTGCTTAGTAAGCGGAATTATGCGAGAAATCTCTTTGATCGCTTGCTTAATATTATTTATTGGATCTATGTTTGAACCAATTAGTAATATTACATTTCGTGATGGTGGTGATGTCATTCTTTCTGCCAACGTTCGATCTCTACACCCACTGATTTAGCAAACCTGACCGCTCCTGGTTTTTCCACCCTAACTCGAACCCCATTAACAAATGGAACACTAAATATTAGCAATGCAATATCATTTGCCAATGCTTCTACAGTTAAGCGTTGAGCTGTCTCTGCCAGGGAAATAACCTGTTTTGTAATGGTCCTGTAATTCACACTATCATTTATATTGTCACTAAGCCCTGCTTTTGTAGTATCCGTAAATATCACAACATTAACCAAAATATCCTGGGGATGCAATCGTTCAGAATCATTCACCCCGATTATTCCCCTGGCGAGTATATCTTTGATGATAATTTGATCCATTAAGTCTCCATTCTTTTAGATGAGGTGTCTTCCCCCATCAATATGAATAATTTCACCGGTGATATATTCTGGTCCGGTAAGTAAGAATAACAAAGCTTCTCCAAGTTCTTCGAGGGTTGCCCAACGCTTTAGAGGGACATTCTTTATAAGATCGGGTTGCTTTGGTTGATCCAAAGGAGGGAGTACAGCGCCTAAAGCTAGTCCATTTACAATTATTCGTGGTGCTAGTGAAATAGCCAGGGATTGGGTCATGGCAACCAATGCGGATTTAGAGATCGTATATGGAAAATGTTCCACTCCCGGGCGTAGAGCCCGCCAATCAAGAATATTGACTATCCTGGCTTTTTCGCTTTCTGGTGTCTCCCGTGCCATAGCTTGAGAGATTAACATCGGTGCTGTTAAGTTAATATTGATATGCCTTTGCCAATCCTCAATGGTCGTTGTAAGAAAAGATACTGGCTCAAAAATCGCTGCATTATTAACCAACGCAAATATTGGACCATATGCACTGGCTCTATAAAATAGTTCCGCTGCTTGATTCGGATCAGAAAGATCAGCGGCTATAATGTGGGCGACTGCTCCCAGGGCATTAATTTCAGTAAGGGTTTGTTGTGCTAACTTCGCTGAATGACCATGATGGATAACAACACTTCCTCCAGCATGTGCCACAGTTAATGCTAGACTGCGACCGATACGTCTGGCAGATCCAGTAATAAGCACTGTCTTCCCAGATAATGGTTTTGAACTTGCAGGATTAATTTGCTTCATCGTAATTCCTTCTTGATCGTCATAATTAGTGTAAGATCGAATATTCTGGATGTCAAGCATGGACAGATTGTATAAGCCTGGATATTCCAGAACTATGAGAGGGGATGTAGAATTATTTTATTGAGAGAGGAATAGACTATGCAAACTATTACATATACCATACCAAACATATCTTGTGGACATTGTATTCATACAATAGAGACAGAAGTTAGCGAGATAACGGGGGTGAAATCCGTTGAAGGTGATCAAAATTCAAAAAAAGTTACAATTATTTTTGACAACCCCGCAAACGAATTAAAAATAAAAGAATTACTAAAAGAAATAAATTATCCACCGAATGCATGAATAACCAAAAACATGAGCCGAAAGGCTCATTTTATTTTCTTGTATTTATTTTTGGATATATATACCTGGGAGTTCAATAGAATTTATAGCATGGTAAAATTAATAAAATCAAAATTATCGAGGTTATCATGCTTAATGAGCGGGAAATTCACAATAAAGCAATCAACACACTTAGATTCCTGGCGGTGGATGGTGTTCAGCAGGCAAATTCGGGACATCCGGGACTACCAATGGGAGCAGCCGTTATGGCTTATACCATTTGGACAAGGCACCTGAAGCATAATCCAGTTAATCCAAAATGGTTTGACCGGGATCGTTTCATCCTTTCTGGTGGGCATGGTTCAATGCTTTTGTATGCATTATTACACTTGACCGGATACGATCTTCCACTTGAAGAACTTAAGCGATTCAGGCAATGGAAATCTCTCACCCCCGGACACCCGGAATATGGACTGACACCTGGTGTGGAAACAACCACCGGACCACTCGGGCAGGGTTTTGCCAATGGTGTGGGGATGGCTATTGCTGAAGCCCACCTGGCAGAAGTATTTAACCGGCCAGACAGTAGAATAATTGACCACTTCGTATATGCAATTGTGACAGATGGTGATCTAATGGAAGGTGTTTCCTCTGAAGCAGCCTCACTGGCAGGCCACCTTAAACTTGGAAAATTAATTTACTTATATGATGATAACCGGATAACGATTGAGGGTTCAACGGATATTGCTTTTACCGAAAACCGTGGAGCGAGATTTTCTGCATATGATTGGCAGGTACTGCATGTTGAAGATGGGAATGACATTGAAGCAATAGATAATGCAATAATACAAGCCAAACAGGATCCACGTCCGAGTTTGATTATCTGCCGAACACACATCGGATTTGGTTTACCAACCCGCCAGGATACAGCTAAAGCCCATGGAGAACCACCAGGAAACGAAGAACTTGATTTGGCAAAGAAGAATGCAGATTGGCCGATCGAGCCTAAATTTTTTATACCTGAAGACACCCTTGCCTTATACCGAAAAGCTATAGACACAGGTAAACTGGCAGAATCCGAATGGAATAATCAAATAGCAGAGTATAAGGCCAAATACAAAGACTCCTGGGAAGAATTCAACCGCAGGATCACAGGAGAACTACAAGAGAACTGGCAATCAGATCTGCCGGTTTTTCCAGAAGACAAGAAAGGTATGGCAACGAGAGCATCATCGGGTCAGGTGATCAATGCCCTTGCGAAAAAAGTCCCTGAACTAATAGGTGGGTCAGCGGATTTAGCCCCATCCACGAACACCTGGATAAAAGAGTCCCCTGATTTCCAGTATGGCAGCCATATGGGTAGAAATTTTCATTTTGGGGTACGCGAAAATGGAATGGGTTCCATCGTAAATGGTTTAGCTTATCATGGAGGTGTTCGTCCGTTCGGGGCAACATTCCTTGTTTTTTCAGACTATATGCGGCCGGCAGTAAGATTATCAGCCCTGTCCCACCTGTCATCCATTTGGGTATATACACATGACTCCATTGGTCTGGGTGAAGATGGACCCACGCACCAACCAGTTGAACACTTGGCAGCATTGAGAGCCATACCTAATATGACAGTCATTCGTCCCGCAGACGCGAATGAGGTGGTCGAAGCGTGGAAATATGCCATTTCCAATCCACAAGGTGCATGTGCGATTGTACTAACCAGGCAGGCTGTACCTACATTGAACAGACAGATCTATTCACCGGCAGCCGGACTCGAAAAGGGCGCGTATATTTTATGCGATCTGGGGACTAAGAAACCGGATATTATATTAATGGCGACAGGTTCAGAGGTTTCCTTAATCCTTGAGGCAGGAGAAAAGCTTGCTCAAAAGGGATTAAACGTTCGATTAATATCATTCCCCAGCTGGGAGTTATTCCGTAAGCAATCTCCTGAATATCAGGAAGCAGTATTGCCAAATGCAATAAAAGCAAGGATTGTGGTGGAAGCAGGATCAGCCCAAGGATGGCGCGAGTGGGTTGGGGATAAAGGAGATACTATTACGATTGAAGGATATGGTGCTTCAGCACCAGCCAAAGAAATATTCGTAAACTATGGATTTACTGTTGAAAATATCCTCATGAAATCGGAAAAACTGCTTGAAGGGGTAAGGTAATAATATGCGCGTAGCCATTGGTACAGATCATGCTGGTTTTTCGTTAAAAAAATCTGTAGTGGATACAGTTAGACTGTGTGGCCATGAGGTTTTGGATTTAGGTATTTATAGTGAAGAAAAAGCAGATTATCCTGATTATGCTCAGAAAGTTGGAGATGCGATCAATTCCGGTTCTGCTGATCGGGGTATCTTATTATGCGGATCTGGAGTTGGAGTATGTATTGCCGCCAATAAGATTTCCGGAATTTATGCTTCAGTATGTCATGATACTTATTCCGCACATCAGGGAGTGGAACACGATGGAATGAATGTGCTTTGCATGGGGGGTAGAATAATCGGGTCTGAGCTGGCAATGGATATTGTAAAATCTTTTTTATCGGCCAAATTTATTGAAAGTGATAATTATATAAGAAGGGTCAATAAAATTAAGGCAATAGAATCAAAAAGCCAAGAGAGCTAGAATGAATAAAAGTCAACAATTATATTCTTTGGGACAATCCATCTGGTATGACAATATTCAACGCAGCACGCTTACAAACGGAACATTGCATAACATGATCGCTGATGGCCAGATCTACGGTGTTACATCAAACCCCAGCATTTTTAATCAAGCCATTAGTCGCACAACAGATTACGACGATGCAATTTTACCAATGGCTCTCGCGGGTTGCAGTTCACTCAGCATCTACGAACAATTAACCAAGGAAGATATTCAAAAAGCTGCTGATGAATTTCGATCCTTGTATGAGCAATCAAATAGGAAGGATGGGTATGTAAGTATTGAGGTAAACCCACTTCTTGCTTATGAAACGCAAAAGATGATAGATGAAGCCAGGATGATATGGAAATCCTACAATCGACCTAATATAATGGTTAAAATTCCTGCCACAATTAAGGGACTGGAGACCATACAACAATTGATCAGGGACGGAATCAATGTCAACGTGACATTGATCTTTACAATTTCTCGTTATCAAAAAGTGATCGATGCATTCTTCACGGGTTTGGAAAAACGCCTTAATGATGGAAATCCGATAGATCATGTTGCTTCAGTTGCCTCCTTCTTCGTTTCGAGGGTGGATACGAAAGTTGACCAAAAACTTCAAGAATTATCCTCAACACACCTATCCGAAGCAAAAAAGCTAACCGGTTCCCTGGGTAAGGCTGCTGTAGCAAATGCGAAGATTGCTTATGAAGTATTTACAAAGGAATTCTCATCCTCCAGATTCGAAGCACTTAAGAGTTCTGGCGCGCAGGTACAACGACCATTATGGGCAAGCACTGGAACGAAAAATCCGGCATATAGCGATGTTCTATATGTGGATGAGTTAATTGGATCTGAAACTGTTAATACAGTTCCTCCTGCCACACTAGTAAAAGTTCTTGACCATGGCAATATTAAAACCACAATTTCGGCGAATGTACCAGAAGCACATAAATTAGTACAGGAGTTAGAAACGGTTGGTATCTCGCTTGAATCGGTAGGGATAGAACTGGAACAAGAAGGGGTAAAGATCTTTTCAGATTCTTACAACGAATTGATCACCGGGATAGAGAAGAAACGCAAGCAATTGCAGTCACGTTTAGGCAGCCTTAGGGAAGAAGTGAAATTACGGGTAGAACTCCTTGGATCAAATCATGTTGTCGAAAGGATCCATGAACATGATGCATCAATTTGGACCGATGATCCAAATGCTGCTAATGAAATAAAACATAGACTGGGTTGGCTGGATCTTCCATCAAGCTCAAAAAAACTTGTTGAAGATATTAGAAAATTTCGCGAGGAAATTTTATCTTCTGGTATTAAGAATATTTATCTGTTGGGGATGGGTGGATCATCGCTTGCTCCAGAAGTATTTCAATTAGTATTTGGTTCAAAAACCGGATTAGAAATGACGATTATCGATTCTACAGATCCGGATCAGATAAGATCGTTATCAAAAAATATTCAACTTAGTTCAAGTCTATTTATTGTTTCTTCAAAATCAGGGGGAACGAGTGAAGTATCCGCACTTTTGGAATACTTCTGGGAGAGATGCAAAAAAGAGTTCAGCCATAACATAGGCAACCACTTTATTGCCATAACCGACTCGGGATCACCCCTGGAACAAACTGCTTTATCCAGAAATTTCAGAAAGATTTTCCTTGCAGATCCGGATGTCGGTGGAAGATATTCAGTATTAACTACCTTTGGATTAGTTCCTGCCGGCTTGCTTGGAATTAATTTGGACGATCTATTGAATAAAGCAGCTGAAATGTCTGCTCAATGCCGAATTCTCGACCCGATTGGAAGGAATCCCGGTCTCGTATTAGGGGCGATCATGGGTCAGGCAGCGATTTCTGGAAGGGACAAGGTAAGTCTATTAACCGACCTGGAAATCCGTCCATTTGGGAATTGGCTTGAACAACTCATCGCTGAAAGCAGCGGGAAATCCGGGTTGGGCATCCTACCGATTGTGGAAGATTTTTCACTTCCAGCAAAATACTCAGGTAATGATCGATTAACTATCTATTTGAGGCTAAACGGATCCTTCGATAAACAGATTCAGAAGCTGTTACGGGCAAAGCAACCTGTGATCGTTTTCGATATAAATCAAAAAGAGAATTTATTCCAGGAATTTTACAAATGGGAATTTGCCGTAGCAGTTGCTTGCTCGGTTTTGCGGGTAAATGCTTTTGATCAACCCGATGTTCAAGATAATAAAATCCGGACGAAGAATAAAATCGATGATTTTAAAGAAAAAGGTAAATTGACCGAACCACCCGTAGTGTGGGAAGATGAGAATGTCAAGGTTTATGCGGCGGAAACATATAAGTTTTCCAAACTTGAATCCATTAGGGATTTGGTGGTTGCATTTATCGCTTCTGGACAAAAAGGGGATTACCTCGCATTAAATGCTTATTTACCTTCTGAGAAATCAAATGTAAATGCACTGAATAAATTGCGAAAATACATTCAACTAAAAACCAGTTTTGCTACCACAAGAGGATTTGGTCCACGTTTTTTGCATTCCACAGGTCAACTCCATAAGGGAGGAGCAAGTAATGGTTTATTCATCCAATTCACCAGAGATCCGATTAAGGATTTGAAATATGGCAACCTTAATTTTGGAATTCTCGAACGCGCTCAAGCCCTTGGTGATTATGAATCTCTTACAGCGAGAGGCCGCAGGATCATAAGAATTCATATTAAAAAGGGTTCGCTTGCTCGTCTAGTTAATGAAATTACCTAAAAATTAGTACCAAACAATACAGTTGACCAGGTATTAATTGGAGTTTTTGGAATATAAACTTTAATATTTGATTTGAGTGAAGTGGAAAAATAGCTCATTCAAGTATAATCAATACTATTATGAAGCTCCAATTAATTCAAATTGAGGCATTTGACAATCTCTTTTCCATTAAGGAAAAGCTGATCCATTCAAAAGCCGAATCATTATTGTTGATCGATCAAACTGGATCGCCAATATTTCAGAACAAAAAGCAAGCGAAATTAATCCAGCGAATATTAATAAAAACAGGCAAAGAAAGTGGAGTAGTCACTCAAAACTCCACTGCGGCTTCAATATTAAAAGATGTGGGAATTAACCATTTTTATGACCTGGAATCTGCTCAGCGGTTTCCATGGGGAACAAATAAAATATCCATCCAAAATACATGGCAGGCGAAAAAAAATCAGTCATCGTTTCATAAAAATGTGATAAAGGAAGGTCAAGTCTCGCAATTGACAAGGATTATAAGTTTAGTAGTAGGAATTGCATCAGTTATTATCCTGGCAGTACTATATATTCCTTCTGCAGAAATAAAGATCAAGGTTCCGGAGCATAATCAAACCATCCAAATACCATTACAAATTAATGGTTTTAATCAAAGTAGTGGAACAAATCTCATATTTGTGATCCCTACTATAACTGAAGTGGAAGTATTTCGGACCTCCAATGTCACTGGTTTGACAAATGTTCCATTAGCGAAAGCAAAAGGGAAAATCGATTTTGTTAATTTAACAAACGAAGTAATTAAAATTCCGGAAGGTTTGTTCCTGCGTTCTTCAGCGGATGAGAAGAAGGAATACATCACTGTTGAATCAGGGGAATTACAAGCAGGGCCAGGTAGTATGATGAATTTACACGTAGAAGCCATCAAAGCAGGTGCGAAGGGTAATGCCGAAGTTGGTGAGATTACAGCTATCCAGGGACCATTTGGTCTACGCCTGACTGCCAGGAACTCAGAAGCCATTCAAGGTGGATCTGATGTAGAAAAATCATATCCATCGACATCTGATCGGAATAATCTTCGTCAACTTTGCCTGGAGGACCTCAAGAATAACGCAAAAATACAAATCCAAAATTCACTCACGCCTGATGAAGTTTTTATCCCCGAGACGTTGAATATCACCGAGATACTTCTTGAAGATTACTTCCCAGCGGAAGATACACCAACTGACGTTCTTAGCCTAACATTAAGAGCAAAAGTTACAAGCATAATCATTCCAAAGGAAAAGTTAGTAGAATTTTCTAAACCTTATCTTGATGTTCTGATTCCCGAAAAATATTATTCATCAAGTGATATTTCAATTACAAATATTGAAGTTGTAAACGCTAAACCTGACGGTAGTATTAATGTCAGTTTTACAGCATCCAGATTAATAAAAATGATGATAAATTTGGATGAAATTAAAGCAATTTCCTCCGGGAGATCAAAAAATGAAGTCATACAAGTATTAGAGCAGCAATATCAGCAAAATGCTCCAGATGTCATTACTATCCATCCTGGATGGATTCAAGATCTTCCCAGGATTCCTCTTAGAATAATTGTTAAAGTGGAAGAATAATTATGAGAATTCTTGCAGTTGACCCGGGAGAAAAAAGAATTGGTCTCGCCCTTAGTGATCCTGAGCGGATCATTGCTAGTTCTTATGGAGTAATTTTTCATAAATCTTTCGAAGATGATATTTTATCCATAAACAATGTTATTCTTCAAAACGAAGTAAGTTTGGTTGTTATAGG
This sequence comes from uncultured Chloroflexia bacterium, assembly GCA_963757065.1. GTDB lineage: Bacteria > Chloroflexota > Anaerolineae > Anaerolineales > Anaerolineaceae > PNON01. Next base: position 131,447 of record CAVWQC010000008.1, read on the forward strand.
TCAAGCTTATAATGAGGACGGAGATGCAACCTCTTCCAGCAGGAGAGCATTAAAATTTGGCGAGGGTTTGAAGTCAAGGTTTCAAATTAAGGTAGTCTATTATGATGAGACCGGAACTACGCAGGAAGCAAAGGAAGCAGCTCTTTTGATGGGACTAAATAAAAAGAACAGACGAGGTCATTTGGATAACCTCGCTGCGACAATTTTATTGCAACGCTATTTGGACTCAATCTCTGTCCAGAGAGATAATTTTCTATGACGAAACGATCTCAGAAAAAAAGTCAATTATTAATATTGTTATCTTTGGTTTTGTTGGTTTGCATCTCTGCGATCATCTATCTGTCGTCAATAATCTTTCTGAATGCTGTCGAAAGCAAATTCGGAGCTCCCGATCCTTCCTTGAACATTATAAAGAGGATAGAACTTAGCTTAAATCTATATATGGCCAAGGACCTCATAGTAAATCCAGTCCAAGCTATATCAGATCAATCGTTATTTAGTATCCCACCACAGGAAAGTGCTCAAAAAATAGCAAATCGCCTGGATGATGAAGGGTTTATTGCAGATAGTGGGGTTTTTGTTGATTATTTGATCTACAAAGGGTATGACAGGCTTATTAATAGCGGAGAATTTTATATCTCCTCCAGTATGAATGCCATTGAAATTGCTGAAAAGATACACTCTTCCACGGGGGATTTGACAACTTTTACAATTCTGGCTGGATGGCGAACAGAAGAGATAGCCAGAGCTATGGAAATCTATCAATTCCCTTTCCAAATAGAACAATTAATAGCAATTGTTCACCATCCGGAAGGAAAAATCTCCCTACCGAATAAATTTAAAGGTTTCCGGTCTTTGGAAGGGTTACTCTTTCCAGGACAGTATAAAGTGGATAAAACCATGACGATTGATAGCTTTTTATCAATGACATTGGAAGGATTTGAAAATACAATAACCCAAAAAATGGAGAAAGCATACCAAAAGAACGGACTAAGCCTTGAGCAGGCGGTTATTTTGGCATCAGTAATTGAAAAAGAAGCAATAACACCCGAGGAAGGTCCACTCATCGCTTCAGTTTTTTTCAATCGGCTGGCGGCAGGAATGAAATTGGAAAGCGACCCGACCGTTCAATATGCAATTGGTTATGTCCCGGGATCAGAGACCTGGTGGAAAAACCCCTTATCATTAACCGACCTACAAATAGACTCAGGATATAATACCTACCAGAATTCTGGGCTTCCACCTGCTCCAATTTGCAACCCCGGAATTTCTGCTCTCAAATCGGTTGCTTTTCCTGCGAGCACGAATTATTATTACTTCAGGGCAGCATGTGATTTATCTGGCAAACATAGTTTCTCGTCTACTTTTGAGGAACATTTGAATAACGCATGTCAATAATTTATTATTAGGAGAATGGAATTATGGATATTTTAGGAATTGATGTCGGCGGTTCAGGTATTAAAGGAGCGATTGTAAGAACAGAGACAGGGGAATTTATAAAAGACCGGTATCGAATTGACACCCCAACCCCGGCAAAACCAGAGGCGATGGAGAAAGCGGTTGCAGATATGGTAAAGCATTTTGATTGGCATGGGAAAATTGGGGTTGGTTTTCCAACAGTAGTAAAAAAAGGAGTTTGTTATTCTGCTGCAAATATTCATAAATCCTGGATCGGGGCAAATATTGAAGAGATCTTTAGTAAAGCCTCCGGCTGCCCTGTGAAAGCATTAAATGATGCAGATGCTGCAGGAATCGCCGAGATGCGTTTTGGCGCTGGAAAAGGGATAAATAAGGGTGTGATACTGGTCCTCACACTGGGTACAGGAATTGGTTCAGCAATATTCGTTGACGGTCATTTAATGCCTAATGTTGAATTTGGTCACCTGGAGATGAAGGGAAAAGATGCTGAAAAAAGGGCCTCTGCAGGGGTGAGGCAGCAAAAGAAACTCTCATGGAAAGATTGGGGAAAGCGATTGAATGAATACCTAAAAATGGTGGATTCATTGATCAATCCTGACTTGATCATACTTGGCGGAGGAGTCAGCAGCCGGTATGGAAAATATCAGCAGTTCTTATCCGTAAGGTCAAGGATCGTTACAGCTGAGTTTCTAAATAATGCTGGGATTGTGGGAGCAGCTTTGGCTGCTGAAGAGCTTCCCGAATAATCGAATTTTTTTAAATAAATTACCCAGGGCAATTTCATTTGTCCTGGGTAATTATTTAATGAATAAAATTAAGAAACTACATCGAGCTATAGCCAGGACCATCCTTGAAGTATTTTGCATTAACGGGTGTATCCTTTGTCAGATCAAGGACTTCACCAGCTTTTAGGGTCAGGGTTGCTTTAAGGACGACAGCGTCGCCATGATGATTACTTCCATTGTAAACCTCATCGAATCCAGCTGTTCCTTCAGGTTGGGCTATGCGTTCTCCACCCTTGGCTTTATAGGCTGTAGGAACTTCATCTTCAGGGAAAATCGCTGAGTAAGGACATTCTGGAACACAGGCGCCACAATCGATGCAGGTATCAGGATCAATGTAATACAATGGCCATTCAGATTCTGGTTTTCCAGGTGCAATACATTCCACCGGACAGACCGTTTGACAACCTGCATCTCGTAGACATAGGCGGGTGATTACATGTGTCATTTTGTTCCTCCATTTTTTATATAAAGGTTGTATCTTTCTGCTACTATATCCCAATTGGTAAGATTCCACCAATTAGTTAAGTACTCTGCTCGCCGGTTCTGGTATTTCAAGTAGTAAGCATGCTCCCAAACGTCAACAACCATGAGGGGTGTCAATCCTTCTGATAATGGACAATCCTGATTTAATGTGGAGTGTACAACCAGGCTTCCATCTTTCTTCACACTAAGCCAACTGTATCCACTACCCAGGCGTCCTAATCCGGTTTTTTCAATTTCAGCTTTTAAATTTGCAAGACTGCCAAATGTTGCATCCACTTTTTTTAATAGATCACCGGATAATCCTTTTGATCCGTTAGGGGTCAAATTTTCCCAGTAAAGGTTATGGTTATAATATCCACCCCCATTATTTTTTACAATAGTGCGGATATCTTCAGGGATTTGATCAAGGTTTGATAATATCCATTGGATGGTTTTTTCAAAGAATTCCGGGTGAGCTTCCAATGCTTTGTTGCAATTTGACAGGTAAGTTGCATGGTGCTTGGTATAATGAATTTCCACAGTCCTGCCATCAATGTAGGGCTCTAATTTGTCGTAATCATAAGCAAGTTTTGGCAATTCGAACACGGGATTCCCTCCATATATTCTATAATACAAGCTGGTTATTCTTAAAATTGATTGTAACTTTTCACATAAACGATGTCAAGTTGAAATTGGTAGCCACCTGGCAACAGCAATCATTAATATTTAGGAGTGAAATTTGAAGAAGGCATCAAACAGTAGGAGTGTAAAATTTATTATTTTATTTATTGGGGTAATTAGTATTTCAGCTGCAGCAATATTTATACGATTAGCCCAAATAGAAGTGAATTCCTTTGTCATCGCTGCCGCCAGAATGACGTTTTCGGCTATCCCTCTTATTCCGATAGTAATATATAGGCACATCCCAGAGATTAGAAAGATCTCTAAAAAGGATCTCTATTTATCTATATTGGCAGGGTTATTTCTTGCCATCCATTTTGCATCCTGGATTACTTCATTGGAATATACGACCATTGCCAGTTCAGTTGTCATTGTTTGTACTACACCGATATGGGTGACACTATTTGGTGCCATTTTCTTTCATGAAAAAGTCGATAAAGTCATTCTTATTGGTGTTTTTCTGACTTTATTGGGAGGTATTATTATCGCGTTAAGCGAGAGCTGCGCAATCTTGAGCCTTCGTCCAGTCTGTAATTTTGAAATGACGCAAATCGCAGGTAATCGGATGCTGGGTAATATTCTTGCCCTTCTTGGAGCGCTCACAGCTGCAGGATATTTTATGATCGGAAAATTTGTTCGGAAACAGGTCTCCCTTATACCTTATATATTTATTGTTTACACAACTTCCGCAATTATATTGTGCGTAGTAACATTCCTAACTGGATCTGAAATCCATCAATATCAACCATTAACATACTTATGGTTAATGCTCCTGGCAATATTCCCCCAATTAATCGGTCATTCGCTATTTAATTGGTCGTTAAAATACATTTCGGCAACTTATGTTGCAATTGCTACAATGGGAGAACCTGTTGGTTCAACCATCCTTGCAATTATCATATTCCGGGAAATACCAACACCATTGAAGGTGGTGGGAGCCCTCATAATCCTTATAGGCATTTATATCGTTTCAAGAGAGTCAACCACTAGCTAGATTTTAGTCTGGTTTTAGCGTATTCAAACGGCTGTAAATACTATTTAACCGACGAAGGTCTTTGACCAATGACCCATTCTGGTAGTGAAGATCCATTCTCCAAGTCCAATTTCCTGCCTCACGACCGGGGTAATTCATGCGGGCTACATTATCCAGACGTAAGAAATCTTGCATTGGAGCAATTGCAAAATTCGCAACAGAAGACCAGATCACTCGAATCAGATCCCAGGCGATATCCTCGCTATTTTTACCAATATATTCTGTACAAAATCGCTTTTCATTCTCAGGGACAGAATTGAACCAACCGATTGTTGTGTCATTATCATGAGATCCAGTATAAGCAACTGTGTTTTTCGAATAGTTATGCGGCAGGAATATATTCTTTTCATCATCCGAAAAAGCAAATTGCAATATCCGCATTCCCGGTAGGTCGAAATGATCCCTTAATGAAATTACATCCGGGGTGATCTTGCCAAGATCTTCAGCAATGATCGGGAGACTTCCAAGGCTGTTTTTGATAGAGTCAAACAGTTCTGCACCAGGACCCGGTTTCCATTCTCCAATTTCGGCAGTATTCATATTTGCTGGTACTTCCCAATATTCCGAGAATCCCCTAAAATGATCCAATCTTAAAATATCGACCATTTGGAGGCTTGCAGCAATCCGATCGATCCACCAGGAATATCCGGATTTTTTATGGATTTCCCAGTTATATAATGGATTTCCCCAAAGCTGTCCGGTTGGAGAGAAATAGTCCGGCGGGACGCCAGCCACAGCGGATGGATATCCATCAGGATTTAAATAGAAGAGGTGGGGTAAGACCCAGGCATCTGCGCTATCGTGAGAAATAAATAATGGAATATCACCGACTATTCTAATATTATTTAAATTTGCATATTCTTTAAGGTGGGTCCATTGCCTGAAAAATAAGAACTGATAGTACATCAACTCAGAGATCAAGTCACGATTCTCGTCTTGAAATTTGTTTAATGCCTGGGGCTGACGTGTTCGTAGGTCGGCATTCCACTCAACCCAGGGTCTGCCATTGTTGAGATCCTTGAGAGCACTGAAAGTACCGTAATCTTTGAGCCAGGATGAATTCTTATCCTGGAATTGCAGAAAATCTTTTGATAATTCCGAATTTATTCCATTATTGAACCTAAGGTATGAACGATGAAGGATTGTTTTCTTCCACTGGATGACTGCACCAAAATCCACCCTGTTTTGAGGAAATTCGGGGCGATCTTTGAGATCTTCGAGATTAAGCAATTTTTCATTCAATAATAATGCCGGAGAGACCAAGTATGGGTTTCCAGCGAAAGCAGAAAAGCATTGATAGGGGGAATCCCCATACCCTGTTGGACCTAATGGTAGAATTTGCCATAAACCGCATCCACAAGCAGCTAAAAAATCAACCCAGCGAAAAGCTTCCGGACCCAGGTCTCCAATTCCGTCCGGACCTGGAAGACTGGTTGGATGCAAGAGTATTCCTGACGCTCGATTAAAACTCATTTGTCAACTTCCTTGATTTGATAAATTCACCCTTTTTGACAGTGGGTATCGAATAATCCTGTGCCCTTACATCGGTATCAATGGATGCTCCACCTTCAATGCAATAGTTGTCAGGGATAATACTTGACTTTCCTACCATGGTAATTTCAGGATTCGGGTCTGAAGAAAGAGAACCAATAACCGCTCCTGCACCAACAATGACTCTTTTATCAATAATCGAATTATAGATTTGTGCATTTTTTCCGATGCAAGTATCAGTCAGGACGATTGAATTAACCAATTTCGCATTACTCTCCACAATGACGCCAGGTGATAAAACACAATTTACGACTTCCGCACCGGATTCAATTCGACATCCATCGGAAATCATACTGTTTTCAATTGTTGGGTCTTTAGATAAGAATACTGGAGGTCTTTCCTCAGTTCGCGTATGGATCACCCAATCACGATTACTTAGGTCAATAGATGGCGGGGTCATCAGCAAATCCATATGGGCTTTCCAATAAGAATCTATTGTTCCCACATCCACCCAATATCCTGAATAAGGATATCCAAAGATCTTATAATTTTGCGCCAACATTTTTGGAATCACATCTTTACCAAAATCATGTGAGGAGTTCGGATCTAAGTGATCTTCCCACAAAACTTTATCGAGTGCTTCAATATTGAATAAATATACTCCCATGTTTGCGATATTTGAGAGAGGAACCTTAGGTTTTTCATCAAACCTTACCACCTGATAATCTTGATTGACTTCGAGGATACCGAATCGGGAAGCTTCCTCTGTGGGTACTTTAATTGTCGCCATCGTTAGATCAGCTCTATGGTCCAGATGGAAAGTTATTAATGGCTCATAATCCATCGCATAAATGTGGTCGCCGGAAAGAATTAGGATCATATCTGGATTGCTTCTTTTCACGAAGGAGTAGTTTTGTTGGACAGCATCTGCGGTCCCTAAAAACCAGTCGGAACTCCTGCGAGCTTTATATGGTGTTAAGATTCGTACACCACCAGAAAAATCCCGGTTTAAATCCCATGGACCACCAGCACCTATGTGTTCGATCAATGAGTGAGGACGATATTGGGCAATAAGCATAACATCATAGATGCCAGAGTTCACACAATTGGATAGAGTAAAATCGATGATCCTATATTTCCCGGCAAAAGCGACTGCTGGTTTTGTTCTTTTTGCTGTCAAAACCCCTAACCTTGATCCTTCTCCTCCAGCCAGTATGATTGCCCTAACCTTCATAGTTCCTCCAGAAAGACATTAAAAGGTATTACTGCAGTAGATATTGATATTGATCAATATATTTCTGTGCTGATATATCCCAGGAAAAGTCCATTTTCATCGCAGTTGCCATCAGAGATGGCCAAAGTGAGTTATTCTGGTAGTCGGATATTGCCCTTGTCAGTTTCGATGCAAATACAGTGGCATTCAAATCCTCGAATAGATATCCGGACCCCGGGTTTCTTTCAGTCGTATTAATGATGGTATCCATTAAGCCGCCTGTAGCTCTCGCTATTGGAATAGTTCCATAACGTTGGGAAATCATTTGAGAAATTCCACATGGTTCATAACGAGATGGCATCAGGAATATATCTGCCCCTGCATAGATCTGGTGAGCCAGAGTATTATCATAACCAAAAGTACAGCGTACTTGATCTGGTTTATCATTCTGGAGGTTCCGGATTCGCATTTCAAGATAAGGATCGCCAGATCCAAGAAAAATGCACTGCCATTTAATCTCTTTGGCAAGTTTATATAACCCATCCACCAACAGATCGATACCTTTTTGATAATCCAACCGGCTAATAATTGCCAGCAAAGGGATTTTTGGATCACTATTCAATGATAATTGCTGCTGAAGCGAGATTTTATTCTGTTCTTTTAAATTAATCGTTAAGAAATCAAAATTCGTGGGGATGAATAAGTCGGATCCGGGATCCCATGTGGTTGTATCGATTCCATTAAGGATTCCAAAAATATGTTTCTTTCGTAAAGCAAGCAAATTCTCAAGACCACATCCGAATTCTGATGTTTGTATTTCGTTAGCATATCCAGGAGAGACAGGGATAATTAGGTCCGCTGCAGCCAACCCCATGGGCAAAGGAAGTAACCTGGCCCAGTCTGGCAGGTGAGGGTGCAGGTATTCTGGTATTCCATATTCCTTTTCCGTTTCTTCCATTCCATTGCCCATAAAAGGCAGATTATGAACTGAAAGGATCGTTTTGATTTCAGGTTTTGTATGACCATTGATCCTCTTTATAGCATAAACCGATAAAGCTGTATGCCAGTCATTGGCATGGAGGATATTGATTGGCCAATTAAGGAATTCTGGTAAATGGATTGCAGCCAGAGAAAAAAATGTATATTTTTCTGCGTCTGCTTTTTGGTCATTGGAATAAGGGATCGGCGATGTTTGTATCGATTTTCCGTCAAGCAAGTAGTAGACAGTACCATTTGAAATATATTTGTATACTTGCACTTCTTCCAACCCTTTTCCAGACTCCAGCAGATAAGAGCCCATGGATGCGATTGGAAAATGCTTGTCTTTAATGGTTTGATGGTATGGAATTGCCACCCTGACTTCAATTTTCCTATCCAATTTACTGGCTATCCGATTAATTGCAATCGGTAATGTGCCAGCTACATCCCCTAATCCCCCAATTTTAACCAGTGGATCAGCTTCAGCAGATATAAAGAGGATATGTACTTCTTTTTTTACCTGATTCATTTTTGCTGTCTGAGTAATTCGAAATAATCTTGCGTCACTACACGGCCAGGTTTTTGAACTAACAAAGATAGTAGTTGAGAGACTTTTTTGGATTTTAACTCTGCGTCCAGGCGACTCCAGGTTCTGCTCTTTATTTCAAGGAAGATACCAAGATTAGGTTTGATTATGGTGTCGATATTGATAAAGAATTCTGTATCCTGAAACTTGACCAGGTATCTCTGTCGATCTTTCTCAATCTCGTATTCGGAGGATGGTTTAAAGTATTCACGGTAGAACCGCAGACTTTGTCCTGCAGGTGCAAAATATTGACTTCTGGAAAGGAGTATATCCTCTGTGTTTTGATGATCAGAAGATGGGCCAATTAATGTCAGGCGGTAACGGACAAATTCAACATCTCCAGCTGCATTAATAAAATCATCTTCCCGATATCTCAATCGGTTGTTTTCTTCATCCGCGAACAGGAAATAAGAATCGTATTCGTGGTAATGTCTCTTTCTAATGATCTCGATCAACGGATTTTTCAATGCATCCAGAATCTCTTTTGGATCATCGATGGTAACCTTTAATTGAACTTCAAAGCTCTCCTGTTCAAGAGCTCCTCCGATTGCAATCAATTTCGATAATACTGATTTTTCTCTGATAAATAGGAATGAATCGATCTTTTTTGCATATTCCTGGGCATTTATCAGAAGATCGTTTTCATTCAATGTGAGCAGCTGTTTGTCCCGCATCAGGAATTTACCATTCACCATGACGTCTGTGACATCATTTGCTTTGGAAGCGTATATGATCTGGGCATAAATCCCATTTTGGTCACGTTCGAATTTTGGTGAATTATGCACCGGGGAGACGTCCAACAGAATTAAATCAGCTCTTTTTCCTGGTTCGATCGATCCCGTTATAGATCCAATATGTAATGCTTTTGCCCCGATCCTTGTAGCCATGGTCAGTATTGTTTTGGCTGGCATGACTGTAGGATCATTTCCAAAACCTTTGGCCAGTAATGCAGCCAGCCGAATTTCTTCAAACATGTCGAGGTCATTGTTGGATGCAGGCCCATCTGTTCCGATGCCGACATTCAAACCGATGTCCAGCATCTTTTTAATTGGTGCTACTCCTGAAGCAAGTTTTAAGTTGGAAGATGGATTATGAGCCACTCCCGCACCTGCATGGAGCATGGTGCGCATTTCACCTTCATCCACATGGACACAATGAGCAGCCAGGACTTTAGCTTCAAATAGACCCTGTTTCTTGACATACGGGATCACAGGCATACCATGCTCGTTACGCATGTTTTCCACTTCCAAATTGGTTTCTGACAGGTGAGTGTGCAATGGGATGTCAAATTCGACTGCCAATTGAGCTGTTGCTTTAAGTATTTCAGGTGTACAGGTATATGGTGCATGTGGAGCCACGGAAGGGACGATCAAAGGGTGATTGATCCACCGTTTGATAAAATCTCGTGAATATTCAAGCGATTCTTCAAATGAACCGGCATCTGGTGTGGGAAATTTCATCACGGTTTGTGAACAGACTGCCCGCATACCTGCAGCTGCGGTTGCCCTGGCAACATCCTCTTCAAAATAATACATGTCCGCAAAGGTTGTAACACCACTGCGGATCATCTCTGCACATGCAATCGATGTTCCCAATGTAACAAAATCTGTTGATACAAATTCTCTTTCAACAGGCATCATGTAACCCATCAGCCAAACGTCCAACCGAAGGTCGTCAGCCAATCCGCGCAGAAGGGTCATGGGAACATGGGTATGAGCGTTCACCAGACCTGGCATCAGAACTTTATCATCACAATCAACGATATTGCTGCTGGAATACTCCTTCAGCAATGACTCAGCTGTACCCACAGCGATTATTTTATCGTCCATAACAGCAACTGCACCTTTACGGAATAATTTGTATTCTTCGTCCATTGTGAGAACAATTGCATTGATAAAAAGGGTATCTACATTTTTCATTGATTAATCCTTCTGATATTCGTGTCTAATCAAATACCTGCGTGTAAGATCCAGGGTCATGGTTATTGCCCATTGAGCTCCATTTTCAGGAGATCCTCCAAATTTCCTATTGAATGATGTGAAATTACCTTGATCCAGGATTTCGCAATCAAGCATTGAAACACCATTCTCCTGAGAAAAAATTGAACTGATAACAAATGGAACATCCCATTCTGTGCATCTTTTAGTCATTATCGTTCTAGTTTCACCAGGCGAAGTATTATTTGGGTATAACTCTGATTTAATCTGTAAATCTGGATTATTTTGAAAAATCTTTGATAATTGACCATCTAATCCAGACTCGAGTACCCCAATTTTCTTCTTTAACGATAATTCTCTGGTTAAAACTCCAATAAGGATATCGTCATCATAACCAAAGATGTTTTCTTTTAGGAGAAACTCAAGCTTGTGAATAACATTATCGATCATTTCGAGTGCGTTTTGATCGTTATCAGCCTTCGCAGCGACCCGGATATCTATCTGACCAGGTTTGGCTAATAAACCAACAGTTGGATTGGACAACTTCTCGTATTCGCCAATGATCATATCCAATTGCGATTCACCCATCCCTGAAACGTGAATTGTCCTGGATTTAATTACTTGATGATAATTAAATTGCTGAGTCAAAAATGGAAGAATGAAATTCTTTGTAAGATATTCCATTTCTTTGGGGACACCCGGAACACTTACGATGACTGCACTTCCTATTTTTACAAAAAATCCTGGAGCGGTTCCAACAGGGTTGTGGATCGATTCAGCTGATTTGGGAATATATGCCTGGCGGCGGTTATTCTCGGTAGGAACTCTTCCGATACGGTTAAAGTATTGACAAATCTCATCCCATAATTCAGGGTGAAATTCAAGAGGTTGATCTATGGCAAGGGAGACAGCTTCACGGGTTGGGTCATCCACGGTTGGTCCCAGCCCACCAGTAGTGATCACTATATCTGCTCTCTGGAGAGAATCCTTGATCGTTTGAGCAATACGTACCGGGTTGTCCCCAATTGTATGAGTTCGGAAAAGATCGATCCCGCAAGCCATCAGTTGACGCGCGAGAAAGGCAGTATTAGTATCCTGGATCTCTCCAAGTAGAATTTCCGTTCCAATGGTTATAATCTCTGCTGATGGCATGGCAATTTCCCGTATTCTGATTTTATCATTGAATAATCATTGAGCAAAACTTATATCAAAGCTTATCCAAGTGATGTACGTTTTCTACCTTCCGTGATTAAGAAATGATGGGTAAAATGAAATATATGGAGAGGATCTTGTGACCCGATATACTCAAATCTTAGGGAAGTGGGGAGAAAAGGTTGCTGCAGAACACCTGACAGGATTGGGATATCAAATAATATCGGTAAATCATCGTACACCATTTGGAGAAATTGATATTATCGCTCAAGATGGAAGAGAGCTGGTATTCGTAGAAGTAAAAACCCGATCATCGAATGCTCTGGGAAATCCTGAGGGCTCTGTCACCCCTAAAAAGCAACAGCATATCCTTGATTCAGCACAACATTACCTGGCAGCATTAGATCCACCAGTGGATGAATGGAGAGTTGATGTGGTTGCCATTACCGGCAGACCAGGAAATATAAAAATAGATATTCAGGTATTCCAAAATGCGCTCTATTTCTGATAGAAAACCACTCATTGTTTTTTTAGGACCAACTGCATCCGGAAAAACGGATGCAGCAATACAAATAGCAAAAAGAATAAATGGTGAAATCATTTCATGTGACTCTAAGGTTGTTCTATCGCGGGATGGATATTGGAACAGCCAAGCCATCATTGGATGAATTGGCAATGATTCCGCACCATATGATCGATATTGCAGATCCTGATCAACCGCTCAGCCTGGCAGTTTATCAGGAAATGTGTGTGAAGATCATTGATGAATTGTACCAAAAAGAAAAAATTCCAATTCTAGTTGGAGGAACAGGCCAATACATATACTCGATCACAGAAGCCTGGCAAATACCAGAGCAAGAGCCGGATGATGCAATGCGAAATGTACTGGAAAAAATAAACAAAGAACATGGGTCTATCGAGTTATTCCGATATCTGGAAGTACTTGATCCGTTGGCTGCAATTTCCATCGATAAGAGGAATATACGCAGGGTTGTTCGAGCCTTGGAAGTCATTTTTATGACAGGACATAAGTTTTCCGAACAAAAGAATAAAGGAATGTCACCTTATCGGTTGATACAACTGGGTATTCAATGGCCACGGGAAGAGCTATACCGACGAATAGATCAGCGCATAGATCAAATGCTGACAGATGGACTGGTAAATGAAGTACAAGGATTGCTTCAAAAAGGATATACACCCGATTTACCAGGTATGAGCGCAATTGGTTATAATGAAATTACTCTTTACATAAACGGCAGACTTACCCTAAATGAAGCTGTAATGTTGATCAAGCGCAAGACCAGACAGTTTGTGCGTAGACAATCAAATTGGTTCAAACTTGAAGACCCGCAGATATATTGGTTCTCACCTGAAGCGGGAATGGTTGATAAAATGGTCCTGAAAATCAATACCTTACTGAGCATAAATGAATGATCTTGATTCTATTGCCGCCCAAAAAACTACCGTGCCAACCCACGTAAAATATCCGAAATTCACTTTAGGCGATCTATTACATGAATCCGCGGAAAAATATCCAAACCTCGCTTGTATAAAATATGAGTCACAGTCATACAAATTTCGACATGTCGATCAGATCACAGACCGCGTTGCTGATGGACTGATTGCACTTGGTTTTAAAAAAGGGGACCGGATTGGAATTTTACTCCCAAACATCCCACAGTTTATTTTTTCATTTTTTGGAATTTTAAAAATGGGCGGGATAGTTGTGGCCATCAATCCCAACTACCAGTATGCGGGAAATACAAAACCAGGTTAATAAAGTCGGTGTCTCAGGTTTGTTCATATTATCAACGCACCTCGACATGACTGAGAACCTACATCGTTCAACTGCAATTCATAATTTTGTTTATACTGACCTGAATGAGACCTTCTCGCTAACAGATGTAGAAACCGAGACCAGGAGCCACAATAAAAAAGATATTACCGATTACCCTAATGCAATTAGATTTAAGAATTTATTGACAATTCAAAGGACAAATAACTTTAAATTTAAGAACAATATTACACATGAACATCCAGCCATCCTACAATTCAGTGGAGGCACCACCGGTGTACCTAAAGCAGCTGTTGGATTACATCGTAATGTTGTAGCTAATGTGTATCAATTTAGAGCATGGTTGAACCAAATGGAAGATGTCAAGAATCCATTTCTTGTGGCAATTCCCCTGTTTCATGTTTATGGTATGGTATTGGGAATGGTTTTGGCAATTCTGATGGGCTGTCCAATGATCTTGGTTAATAACCCAGGAGATGTCCATGGAATTCTCAAGGCGATCCGCAAGTATAAACCTACCATCTTTCCGTCCGTACCAAGTCAATATTACGCGATCTTACATCACACCGAATTGGATGTTTATAGGGAAGATATAAAATCACTCAAAATATGTATCTCAGGGTCTGCTTCATTAAACCCGGAAATTAAGAGCAACTTTGAACAACTTATAAGCGGACCTCTCATTGAAGGTTATGGGCTGTCAGAAGCTCCTACAGCAACGCATTGCAATCCAGTTACCGGACAAAATAAGACTGGATCAATTGGATTACCTTTACCGGATGTTGAGTGTCACCTGATATCCCTGGAAAATGGGAATCGAGATGTGGTCACTGGCAGGTTGGGTGAATTGGTCATCCGCGGTCCTCAGATCATGAAAGAATATTATGAGAACCCGGAAGAGACGGAAATTGCATTAAAGAATGGGTGGTTATACACAGGTGATATTGCCTGGAAAGATAATGATGGTTATTACTTCATTAAAGGACGAAAAAAAGATCTGATAAAAGTTGGTGGTTTGCAGGTTTGGCCGCAGGAAGTTGAAGAAGTGATCTCGCTTCTGCCCGGAGTGAAAGAATCGGCAGCAGCTGGAATCCCAGACGACTATTTAGGGGAGGTTGTCATTGCCTGGGTTGTAAGAAAGCCTGAAACCAATTTGACTGAACAGGAAGTGTTGGATCATTGCAGGAAGAATCTGGCGAGGCATAAAGTACCGGTTAAATTAAAGATTGTCGATAATTTGCCGCGTAGTACGATTGGAAAAGTTCTCCGGCGGGAATTAATTCGGCTGGAGGTAGAAAAAAAGGATTGACGAATGTCAATCCTTTTTTTGATTCCGGAAAATTATATCCTTATGGGTGTTCCGCTCTTTTTCGTATTTGGCGGAGGGAAGATCGCTTCAAATTCATCGCGATTAAGAGTTTCCACTTCGAGGAGACGACCAGCAACTGCGTCCAGCTCCTTGCGATATTTGGTCATTAATTCTTTCGCTGTTTTGTATGCATTATTTACGAGTTCACGGACTTCCTGGTCAATTTTTTCAGCGATAGCTTCAGAATAATCTCTTTGTTCAGAAATCTCACGACCCAGGAAGATCATTTCTTCTTTTTGACCATAAACCATCGGGCCTAACTCTGTGCTCATGCCTAATCTTGTGACCATATTTCGGGCAAGCTGGGTCACCCTTTCGATGTCGTTAGAGGCACCGGACGTGATGTCATCGAACACAAGCTCTTCAGCGACACGACCACCGAGCAAACCTATGATCTCGCTGATCAGTTTCTTTCTGGAGACCAGGGTCAGGTCTTCTTCCGGCAAAGCCCGGGTAAATCCACCATACATACCTCGTGGTATGATCGTGATCTTTTGGACTGGATTTGCTTCCTGGAGTGCATTCATCAATACCGCATGACCAGCTTCGTGGTAAGCTACAATCTTTTTCTCGTCTGGCGTAATCAGACGACTTTTACGTTCAGGACCGGCAATAACCCTTTCAATCGCTTCTTCAAACTCAAGCTGACCAACGACCTTTTTATTCCGCCTGGCAGCCAAAATTGCGCCTTCATTCACCATATTTTCAAGATCAGCACCGACAAATCCGGGAGTTGATTTAGCAAGCACAGCCAGGTCTATATCGGGAGATAATGGTTTTCCTTTGACGTGAACTTTTAGAATTGCTTCACGACCACGGACGTCCGGGCGATCCAACACTACTCTGCGGTCAAAACGACCGGGACGAAGAAGAGCAGGGTCCAAAATATCAGGGCGGTTGGTGGCAGCCATGATAATTACATTCGTGTCTGTTTCAAAACCATCCATTTCAACTAACATCTGGTTAAGGGTCTGCTCTCGTTCATCATGACTGCCGCCCAGTCCAGATCCACGTTGACGTCCAACAGCATCGATCTCATCGACGAACACAATACAAGGAGAGTGGCGTTTTGCCTGTTCAAACAGGTCGCGAACACGACTTGCACCAACACCAACAAACATTTCAACGAATTCGGATCCACTTATGGAGAAGAAAGGTACACCTGCTTCACCGGATACTGCTTTGGCAATCAGGGTTTTACCTGTTCCAGGAGGTCCTACAAGCAGTACACCTTTTGGAATTCTAGCGCCTAAAGAAATGAACTTTTGAGGTTCTCGAAGGAATTCAACTACTTCTTTTAATTCTTCTTTTGCCTCTTCCACTCCAGCTACATCTGCGAAGGTCACAGTTGGTTGATCACCACTAAACATCCGGGCTCTTGATTTCCCAAAAGACATGGCAGCATTATTACTGCCTTGCGCTTGCCGGAAAATAAACCAAAATACGCCAGCGAGTAGAATAAAAGGCAGTATGTAACCCAGCGCAGTAATTATTCCAAGCCATGCACTGGGTGGTTTTACTTCAAGTTTGATCTTCGCTGGATCGAGTTCAGCTGAGGTTACGCCAAGGTCAAGCAATTGTTGAACAAGTGTTGAATTTGTTTCTTTATTGGATGTTTTCTCACCGTCAGCATAAATAACGCGTAGTCTATTTTCATCAGCAATGATCCGGGTTACTTTTCCGGCTCTAATGTCTGATGCTACCTGATTAAGATTAAGTACATCTTGAGCAGTGGTTGATTGTCTGAAGCTGTAAAAAAGCATTGCAATGATCGCAATGAACAGCAGCAAATAAATAATATAGGATTGGTTACGAGAATTCACAGATACCTCCAGTATCCACGATACCTTTCATTTCAACTTTGTTCTGATTATACCAATCAAAAAATAAGATTGTAGAATATTGTTGAATATAATCTCAATTTCTTATACATTTCTTATATAATGCCTGTTTTAGGCGTTGAATTCAAATTATTTATCCATGGAATGACCTGTTGGTGCATTCCTGAAGTGAAGTCATCCTTCAAGATTTTGCTTTTTTCGTTGTTCACGATTCGAAAACAATGGATTCCCATGCTTAACGCCGGCAGGATATCCATCTCAATATCGTTTCCTACCATGACACACTCAGCTGCCTTTATACCCAGCTTGGTTATTATTTCCTGATAGTATGCAGGGTTCGGCTTGGTAAAGTGAAAATCCTCATAACAAGCGATTAATGAGTAAGGGATATCTTTTGGGCTCAATCCAGACCATATCAGGCGTTGCTCGATGGCTTTGAGTGGGAACAAAGGATTGGTGGCAACAACAATTTTCAGCCCGATTTCAAGGGCTTGATTGACCATTTCTATAGCTGCGGGTATTTGCTGAGTATATTTTTTCAAATCCGGAAAAACAGTATCATAAAACTGGACGAGGGATGGATGTAGCTTTTCCTTACTTACTCCTATGCCCGGATAAAAAACTCTATCGAACGCATGCTCAAGCGTAACAGCTGGATCAGTATTCTTCAGCATCGCATTTGTTCCCTCAAGAAGCTTGGGTAACATAACTTCTGGAGCGACAAATGCAGCCAGGTGAGTGGATAGAGCTTTGTAATATGGTGGGGCGAATATCTCCATGGAGTTTTGTAATAATGTATCATCCAGGTCTACGAGCAGGTGAGTGATCATAATGTTTCCTAAAAGAATAAAAATCCACAGAATATATTGATACAGGGCAGGTTCACACCTGCCCTGTTGTTAATAATCGAAGTCAGTTATTAATTATACTAAGTAAGTTTTCTTAAACACGGGTGACGTAGCCACCTGTACGGGTATCCACCCGAACAGTGTCTCCCTCAACCACAAAATAGGGGCAGCTTACCTCCAACCCGGATTCTGTCTTAACCTTCTTGGTTACACCAGTAGCAGTATCACCTTTGACAGCGTTTTCTGCCCAGACAACCTTTAAGTCTACGGATGTTGGCAGGTCGATGTCAATTGGTTCATTTTCATAATAGGTGAGTTTTACTTCCATTCCCTCTTTTAGGAAACCGGCTGAATCACCTATGACTTTGGAGCCGATGGCTGGCTGTTCATAAGTTTCAAGATCCATAAAGTGATAAGTTTCACCATCTGTGTATAAATACTGAACGTTATGGAAATCAAGCCTTACATCCTGAACCCGGTCACCTGATTGGAAAGTCTTTTCCAGAGTGGTACCTGTTCGGATATTTCGAGCTTTCACTTTAATGGAAGCGTTGCCGCGGCCGGTCTTATTATGTGAATAATCCAGGACTTTAAAGAGAGTCCCATCCAATACAAATGTAATACCTTTTCGTAAATCATTTACATCAATCATTGATCTGTCCTCTTGCTATAGTTTCAATATCAAGCGCTGATTATAGCTTAGCATGGTATGGGTGACAAGACTTCATGCCTCATGAAGACGAGTCATTCACTTAAGATTCAAAGATCAATCCTGTGGTTTATGATCCTGGGCAGATGGTAAACCTCGCAACTGAGCCACCGTGTGAGGCAAAATATTCTGCACGAATTCCAGGCTTTCAACTGCACCTTTTGGGCTGCCTGGCAGATTAATTATGATGGTCTGTTTCCGAATAGCTGCAATGGCGCGTGACAACAAAGCATGAGGGGTAATTTGAATACTCCTGGAACGGATGTATTCGTGAATTCCGGGTATTAATCTCTCTGCAATTGCCAGAGTCGCTTCAGGAGTCACATCCCTGGGTGATACCCCAGTGCCGCCAGTGGTCAGGATAATATCGATGTCCGGATTATCGGATAACGACACTAATTCGTTCTTTATGCGTTCAAAATCGTCAGGAATAATACTTTGGTTGCTGATTATTCCGCTTTTGGATTTAATATAATCAGCCAGGGCAGGACCGGAGGAATCAGGCCTTTCTCCCCGGGACGATCTATCTGATATCGTGATAATGGCAAAACGTAATTCTTTCAATCGAACTCCTTCCCCATGATCATTACATCCATTAATTTCCAGCCCAATTCTTGATAATATTCAATGACCGATGGATTATCTTTGGTGATCATGAGATAGCTCTTAAGGCAGCCTTTTCTTTTTAGCCTGGATTCGACTTCCAGCATCAGTGCTTTCCCGATGCCAGATTTTTGAAATTGGGATCGGACTGCCAGATGATAGATGATACCGCGACGGCCATCGTACCCTCCAATCACAGTACCTACGACTTTTTCATTCACAACAGCTACGAGAAAAAGGTCCGGTGAATAATTCAGTTTTTTTTGAATTTCAGCGGGTGTATCCGACCGGGAGTAGTTCACACCTGGAGCAGAGTTTTTCCAGATCTCAACTGCCTGGTCATAATCACCTGGATAATTGAATTCGCGAATTGAAAAAGCCGGCATTTACGAATCTTCCATGCCAGTCAATTTTCTCCATTCTCCATGGATTCCATTGGGCGTTACACCAAAGAAATAGCGAATATCCGTTTCGGATTTAAGGATCAAGTCAAAATTCGAGCCCTTCTTTTGATCACTTCGCAAGACAATACCGTAATCTCCATTCCAATCAATGCGTGACAGTTCTGGTTTGGTCGTCAATTCTTCAAACCTGTCTATCGCATAGTGCCAGAGGCGTCTGGCTGAAGATCTGGTTACATTTTTTACCATATTCCCGTTACGTAGATCACGCATGGCATAATACTTAACACCGTTTCGGATATCCAAAGGCATGACTTCCACACCGGTTCGGGGAGCTTCGCCACCATCAACTTTATCCGGTTCAGGTTCAGTGATATTAATTTGCTCTTTTTCCTGGGGAATTGGGCTTTGGGTAATCTCCGGCTTGCTGAGATTCCCTTTTCTTAGTACAAGGCTTACAATTTCATCACGAACAGCAACACCAGTTTCCGCTTCATCGCGAATGTAAATTTTATTGTCATCCACTGCATAAGGCGGGTCATCTCCGCGAGGGATCAGTACCCGCAGTAGTTTCTTACCCTTAAACTCATTTACATCGATCGTACAATGTAGTGGGGGACTGATGGATTTATTGATCTCTTTTTCTAGTGTGATCGCTGCCTGTTTGGTGTCAGTGACTCCAACAGGAAGTTTGTGCAGATCATGACTGATGCCAATGTACAGGGTTCCGCCATTTGTATTGGCAAAACCACAGATATCAGAAACGATCGAATATAGTTTTCCACCTTTGGCAGACATCGACTCATGAAAATCCTGGATAATGTTTGGTCCATCATCCAAGGCTGCCTGTATAAAATCAAATACAGGTTCTTCCTGCTGCCGATGTGGACGAGTACGGGCGAAATCGTTGCTTTGTAATAGTTCCTGAATGGCAGAGAAATTTAATTCTTGCAGATAGAAATCAGTGGTTCTTTCACCGATCCCGAGATTTTTCCTTTTTAATGGGTCAGTTAGTAATCGGTGGGAATCTGACCCTTGAATACAATGCATCCGGCGAGGATATTCCGGTTTGGTGCCATTAAAGAACCAGGCTGTGGCGCGAGGCCCTTTAATATCGAGATCGGTAACTTCCAACGCATCGAGATTGGCATCTTGCGTATAGGCTATTTTTGTCTGCCCGCCAAAATTGAATCCACGCATCGCGACACCATTGGAAGAATTAGAATGCGCAGCAATTGTAATTCCACCTGCCTGCTTGATCATTCGATACACGGTGAGCACATCTGAGGTTGCGCCGACAGTGGCAGAACCCTCATCGATCAATTCGGAAGGAATATTTAAATTCAGCAGGAGATGTTCAATTTCCCGAACAGGTTTATCGGGTGAGAATAACCCGATGATATGAAATCCAAAGGTCGCTGTGATTTCAAAACCCGGAAGGATCAATATTTTACTTGTCAGCCGGTGATACTCAGCCAGTTTAATTTTTTCCGCAGGTAATAATCAATTCAGCTTTTCCAGCATGACCAATTGGTCAATTTCCTCACGAAGCCTTCGATAACCGGAAACAGTATTATGATCTGCAAAAGCCAGTAACTGAATATCCTTTGCTTCTGCCCGTTGAAGGATTTCCATGTAAGTTAATTCAGATTGTTGATAATCAAGGGAGGCTGGTGTGTGTAAATGCAGATCAGCGTTATACCATTGAAACGAATTTTTTGTTATTTGTTTTTTCACGAAACTTTCCTTAATGCTCTAATTGTAAATGGATCATTTTTATTAATTCTTCGGGCATATATGGTTTAAGGATAAAACCATCAGCCCCATTGGACAAACAAAAATCTTTCATATCTGATCCAGATGAAATGATGATCTTCGTATTTGAAAGGTCCGGCTTCGATCTGATCTCTTTAAGTATATCCAATCCGCTTAATTTATTGAGGAAAATATCCATCAAAATCAAGTCGGGTTTTGTATCCAATATTTGTGAGATGATCAAGTCAGTCTCTTCTTGTTCTAATTTTACAGTAATAAAATTTTCCAGATTCAATAAGATCACTAAAAGATTGATCATAGTTTCATCATCTTCAATGAGGAAGATGGAAGGACGAGACTTATCAACCATTTCAGTCGCTTTCTTTCGCTATTTTCGTTTTAATTCTCGAAACTTTCGCTTTTAGTAATGCTGATTTTAGGACATCATCTACTGTATCCGCAAACACAAATTTGGTTGATTTTAGTACTTCTTCCGGAAGTTCTTCAAGATCGATCTGATTTCGTCTTGGAAGTATGATCTTTTTTATTCCTGCGCGGTGAGCAGCCAATACTTTTTCCTTGATTCCACCGACTGGCATAACCAAACCACGTAGCGTGATCTCACCGGTCATTGCAACGAGAGAATCGACCTGCTTTCCAGTTATCAAAGATACAAGCGCAGTTGCCATAGTAACACCAGCAGAAGGGCCGTCTTTTGGCTGCGCACCTGCTGGTATGTGCAGGTGGATATCATGCGTATCAAAAAAATCAGTGGGGATCTTTAACTGGTCTGCTTTAGATCGGACATAAGAAAGGGCTGCCCGGGCAGATTCCTGCATAACATTACCCAGGGATCCTGTGATCTGGAAACCTTTTCCACCTGGCATTTTGGTTGCTTCAATGAATAGAATCTCACCACCGACAGGTGTCCATGCCAACCCTGTAGCCACTCCGGGCAATGATGTTCGCATGGCTATTTCTTGTGAACCAAAATGGGTGGGTTTACCTAACAGATCTTTTACATTCCTCGGGTTAATAGTAATACTTTTGGTAAGACCTTCAGTCATGCGGGTTACAAATTTTCGACAAACTGCGCCAATTTCACGTTCAAGGCTTCTGACACCTGCTTCCCTGGTGTAATTTCGGATGATCGCTTTGATCCCATCAACCGAAAAGGAGATTTCCTTCCCACGCAAGCCGTTTTCCCGTAGCTGCCTTGGGATCAGGTAATTTCGGGCGATCTCGAGCTTTTCACCTTCCGTGTATCCTGAGATGTCGATGATCTCCATTCTATCCAACAGTGGTCCTGGTATGGTATCAAGTTGGTTGGCTGTGGTAATGAACATTACCTGCGAAAGATCATAAGCCACTTCCAGGTAATGATCTCTGAACTCAGAATTTTGTTCCGGATCCAGTACCTCGAGCAGTGCAGAACCGGGATCTCCGTGGAAGTCAAATGTGAGCTTGTCAATTTCGTCCAGCATGAAAACAGGATTACGGGAATCTGACCTGCGGATTGCCTGAAGGATACGGCCAGGCATTGCACCGATATAGGTTCTTCGATGTCCACGGATCTCAGCCTCGTCCCGTACTCCACCTAAGGATATGCGGATAAATTTTCGACCCAATGCACGAGCTATGGATTGCCCGAGGGAAGTTTTCCCTACTCCAGGAGGACCTACAAAACATAGAATTACACCTTCACGCATTTTTCGGATGTAGTCTACGGTTTTATTTTTATCGACTTCTCCGAATTCGCTCTTTTCGCAATTTTCGAACGGCAAGGTACTCCAATATTCTTTCCTTCACATCAGACAACCCATAATGGTCATCATTGAGGACCTGGCGGGCATGCGAAATATCGAGGTTATCGTCCGTGATTGTAGACCAAGGAAGGGATACCAGCCAATCCAAATAGGTACGGATGACACCATACTCGGCTGCGGCGGATGGCAAGCGTGAAAGACGTTCTAACTCACGTTTTGCCTGTTTTTCTGCCTCTTCAGGCATTTTGGCAGCTTCTAATTTTCGGCGGAATTCCTCAACGTCAGCGGATTGTTCGTCACCTTCTCCCAACTCTCTTTGGATCGCTTTCTGCTGTTCCCGAAGAAAATATTCCCGCTGCATTTTTTCGATCTCAGAACGAGCTTCGTTTTGTATCTTTTGTCCCAGTTCAAGAACTTCACCTTCCCGGGCTAGAATTCCAACCAATTTATGCAGCTTTTTCGAAACCGAATCGAGTTCAAGGATTTCCTGCGACTCCTGGGGATCCATCCTCTGGAAGTTTGCTATTGTATAAATCGTTTGGAGCGGATCTTCCAAAGAAGAAATGGATGCCACAAGTTCACGTGGAATGGAAGGTACGAGGTCTGAGATATGCTCGAATTGGTTTCGGGCATTTCTGGCAAGGGCATCGATTTCCAACCCGGTTTCCTGGATTTCCGGGATTAACTGGATCCTGGCTTTAAAGTAAGGCTCAAATTGGGTGAATTCACCTAATTTGAAGCGGGCAATTCCCTGGATCAATAACCGGATCGTCCCATCTGGTGCACGGAATAAGCGATTGATGACAGCTATGGTCCCGATGGTAAATAGATCTTCAGGACCAGGGTTTTCCAATTCCGGATCGCGGGTTGAAACCAAACCGATGACCCTATCTTTAGCAATCACATCATCAACCAGACGAATCGAGCGTGGTTGACCAATCGTTAGTGGTACTGTAGTTTCAGGGTAGACAACCACGCCACGCAAAGGAAGGATTGGCATTTCATCAGGTAATTTGGAGAGAAGATCGTCTTCTATCTTCTGATTCGCATTTTCATCTTCCTGTTTTGGATTCACCTTTGTAAGTAAAGGCAGCAAATACATATCATTCATGATACGTTCATCATTTTTTATCCATTCGATATCTTTTTCGAAGTCCAACCATTTTGATGCAGGCATTTTCACTCTTCTTTGATTTCAATGATAGTAGGGAAGGCTTTTGGCAAGGTAACAAGTAAAAATCCATCGTGGTATTCTGCTGTCACCTGACTGCCATCCACAGCGGAAGGTAGTTTTATGGTTGACCGAAAATTCCCATATGGAATTTCCATTTGATG
The DNA here is from genome assembly GCA_963757065.1 of uncultured Chloroflexia bacterium. Lineage (GTDB taxonomy): Bacteria > Chloroflexota > Anaerolineae > Anaerolineales > Anaerolineaceae > PNON01. The sequence continues at coordinate 155,606 of CAVWQC010000008.1, forward strand.
GTAAGCCCGATTTAATTGGAGATCCGGCCTGGAGCCGCTGATATCCAACCGATCATCTTCCAGATTAACGCAAAATTCTTCTTTATTCATTCCAGCTACTTCCACTCGAACGATGTAATGTTCTTCCGTCTCATATAGATCCGTCGGTGGATGCCATGTATGCGGGTGGTTGGAATGCTTCCAATTAACAATATTTTTTATATTCTTCTCAGATGGATCTGGATCATTATCCTGAGCCATACTCAGTGACTGATTGATGATTTGTATATCTATCATAATTTACCTTAGTCGATTATTAATTCTATTTTCTATATTATAGAATACATAGTACATCACTTAATATTACAACATCAATATAAGAACAATGTAAACAAATGCGAATATTATTAAGTTTGATGCAGATTTCCCCTTAAAATAGCGCCCCAGGAGAGATTCGAACTCTCAACCAACGGCTTAGAAGGCCGGTGCTCTGTCCATTGAGCTACTAGGGCGTGGATACAATGATATCACTTATGGCAGGGACGAATACCCATAAAAATTCGTGCACCCGAAAGAAGCCGTAGTATCGTATCACCAGATTTTCCGGCTAATTCTGCAAGCTCGTTGGGTGTAAGAGGTGTGTTCCCATTGGAAAGAAATATCCTGAAAACGTTATCCACCAGGCTATGGCTGGAGGATACAAATCCTTCCTGCTTTGAGCAGTGAGTGACCAGCTTCTGTTGTAATCCATCCACTTGGTGAATTTCTGCTGTTACCGGGTCTATAAAGTCAATGAGCAAATCACTTTCCTGGTTTGAAAAAATAGCTTGATGCTCGAGACAGAGAAAGTCATGTAAAAAGACGTGCCAATTGTTGTCATGTTCTTTCCACCAGGCGAAATCTATGTGGAATGGTGTACTGGTAGTCGGTTTGACCAGGCTATAGGCTTGTGTCTCAGGCATATTTACTCCTGCTCGGATTCTTCCATTAATCGATAATACAAATCACCAACATGGCTGAAGGCGATATTATTGGCCAGGTGATGGAATACTAACTGCAACGGGCAGCGTTTTATTACATTTACTGCAGAGTAGAGCTCAAGTGCATGGAAATGTCCTTGAGGATTAAGTTTGGTTAGTTCTTTGGCAATCCGAAGAATTGCCTGCTCTGAATTCATATATTGTTTACCGGTTTGAGCCCAAACCTGGTCCAAAGCATCGATGTCGGGAATGACAGTTGTCATCCTTTCGTCGTAAACAGTATTGATCTGTTGTTTTAATAAGGCCAAAACTAATATACCATCGGCACCGATTAAAGCTGTTCGAGCCCATTCTTTTACCGGGCGTCGTTTATTTGCACTCACACCGACATCCCCGGCTGAATTTGCTTTACGGATGGTAATAATGCTCCCGGGTATGACCCCGTTCTCAATGTACCATTCCCTTAATCCAACGACGTAGTGGTGCGGACGGACAACCCAGCCTGGAATAGTAACTTTTGTATCATAGTCAGCAAATAAAAATTTGATCCGAGGAGATTCAAATGATGTCGGGAATAAATGGTCTGTTCGGTTTGACAACGGCAAAGTACCCGCACGCCAATGAGGGTAAGTAAGGATCACCTGGACTTCATCCTGTAAAGGGACGGATTGATCTACAGGTGAGAATTCATCATCCATCTGCTTCTCTGCACGCAGCATTTGAACATCAAATAACGATCTATCTATTTTTTCTTCCCTATATTGGAGGTAAACCGGAACAGTTCTAACATTTTCAGGTTCCAATTTTTCAAGGAACCAAAGAACTTCTCCTGAAGGACCCACTTCATCAAAGCGGGGATCTTCCTGTAATTTTAGGTTTAATGAAAATTCGATCAATGAGTTATTGACATCTGTAGGCAAATCCAACTGTGCCATTAATGAAGGTGTTGTAATTGGTCCCCCACCAGCCATATCCAAAATTGCTTCAGCCAGGTTGAGATGCCCGAGGTTGATATCAACAAGTAAAGCACGAGGAAACCAAACTCCTGTTGTCAGTACAAGGTCTTCATCCAGAGTTAACACTTCATCCAATTTTTTTATTAAGTTGTTTGAATAATGCGATAAAACGAAATCTTTATCCAGGTAATCCAAACCAGCCAGGTTGTCTTGTGGAAGGTTTAATGGGTGGTCTGCATATTCAGATGCAAAACTGCGGATTTCCCCGTTTTGGAACTCAACATCCATGACTTTAAATGGAGAATATTCAGGATTTATCCCTGAGCGGATGGCAGTTACTTTACCAGCCTGCCAATTCAGAGCACTGAATAAAATCGAATCATTAATTTTGTAAGTCTCTTTAGGAAGATATAAGCGTCCTTCCTCCTGTTTTTTCCTGGTAAGGGCAGCTTTTTCCTTTTGGATTCTGAACGATACTAATGCATCTACTAATTGCTCGGTAGTTTGGGGGGTTTCCAACTCAAAGAGATGGTTGTTTATAAAATCCAAATCTTCTTTTGTAACTTCAAAGTGTTGCCAGAAATCTATTTCTGGATTAATTTGAACAGATGACATTCCCTAGCCTTTTCCTTTAATAAATTTCAGTACAGTGCGCGTTTATTATACCTTAGGGAACTGGGAGGAGCAAGTTTGAACTAAGTAATAAAAAGGATTATAAAATGAAAGTGGGTGTTGATTTTCAACACCCACTTTCGTATTAGAAAAAACTATACGGTGATCTCATCCGGGGCGCGCATTACTGCGTTAGCCTTCTTGACACTATCAGGTACATTGAAGTCAAGTTCAGCGCCGACCATCTGCTTCACGTATTTCTTTACAGCGGCATCCCAATATTTTTTGGTTACATAGTAAACCCGGGCACCACCGAGTTCATGCTGGTATTCTGGCCATGGGTAGGAAGGCTGAGCCATTCCAAGACCCCAACGCATCCAGCCATTATAGCTTTCATAGGTTGCCCACCATTCCTTGTTGCCAAGGATCTCGAAACCGTAATAAGCTTTGGCATAATACATGATCGCGCCAATGCGGCCACCGCGGGCAAGAGCCATCGTGTGTAATGAAATATTGATATCTTCATTCATCAAACGGCCATTTGCAAAACCGACCCACAGACCGTCAATCAAGCCAACCAGGGTATAAGGATCTTTTAATCGTTGGCGATACCAACCCAGTATTTCTGCATAGACGCGGGCACCGACGATATCATAAAAGTCGTGATCAACTGTCATATACTTTTTTATGTGCTCGAGCATTAATGGAGCTTCTTCGAGTTTGGCTTCACGTATATAGAGTGTTCGACCGTCTTTTAATTTGACCATTGCATCCGGGAATGGTTTTAAATCCATTGGGGGAGCCTGAAGTAATGGCTCGATTTCGCGGACATCAATTGTTAATTGTTCTTCAGATACTTTCTCAGGTGGTTCAAGTCTCACGGTAATTTCTCCTTCTAAAATATATTAATATTTTGCCCAATTATATCTTACAACTTGGACAATTTGTTTAGCCGATCCACGTGTGTAGGATCGTAGGCATCACCGAATTTTGTTTTTGGCATGGTGGCAGCTTTCTTCATCAGAGTTTCATATTCATCATCTTCAACGAAAGCTACAGCCCGGCCAATGGAAGATTCACCATCTACAAAACGCCAGGGGAAGAAACCAACTTTGACACGGCGGTTGAGAAGCAGGTCAATCTGACCCCCAAAGCATTCTGCATGAATAATGGATTTTGCAAACAGATCGATATGCATAAGCTGGTACTTGGAATCATCATAATATTCAGCTAAGGACTGTTTGTACATTTTCTGGAAAACTTTTTCTGCTTCAGCAGCCTGACGAGGCATCCATGTGCGGACGATTGTGTTCATCGGATGATCTGCAGAACCGCAGTCAACAGCGAGCCAGCGGAGTTTCTTTTTTGTTGCCCAATCAGCAAATTCCTGTCCAGGACCCGGATGTTTCACCATATAACGGATCTCATCAGCGGTAGGGTGATCCCAACCAAAATGATGGTAACCCGTGTGAATTACGAGGATATCACCTTCTTTAACTTCCACACGATCTTCGATCATCTTACTGGTGTAGACCTGATAATCGCCAACAGCATCGGAAAGATCAACAATTGCTGCTTCATGAACTAAATAGTCTAAATCAAGTTGAGCAATATCCTTACCGGCGGTGTAGAAATGGATTTCTCCATCAAGATGGGTTCCAAGGTGATTGGAATGGGTGAGAAGCTGTCCATTTGCACCGTTTGGAGCCAGACGTTTGAAGTATTTCACCTGTAACGGTTCATAAGTCGGCCATGCGGGAGTTGCTATTCCCAAAGGGATGGTAAGATCAATAAGTTTCATTTTTTCTCCTTTTTTTCAGAATTATCTGCTTAACTATTAGCCTTACAATTGATTACTTGGGAGTGATAATGCTTTGACCACTCCAATTTATTCTACCTTAAATCGTTCCCGACAGAAGAGCTAATACAACCCCACCAGCAACAACACTTGCCAATTGGCCTGCAGCGTTCGCACCCATGGCATGCATAAGAATAAAGTTTTCAAAATCATATTCAGCTGCAAAACGTTGAACAATTCGGGCTGACATTGGGAAAGCAGAAATTCCAGCAGCGCCGATCAGGGGGTTGAATTTTTTATTGGATAAAACATACATGAGTTTACCCATGAGTATTCCACCTGCGGTATCCAGGACAAACGCAATAAGGCCCAGAACAAGTATGGCAAGAGTGGATGCCTTTAGGAAAGTATCGCCATTCATCGTGCTGCCAATCGTTATCCCCAGGAAAAGAGTAACTAGGTTGGAGAGTTCATTCTGGGCGGCATTACTCAATCTGTCGACAACACCTGCTTCTCGAACCAGATTGCCAAACATTAAGGCCGCAATCAATGGGGAAGCTTTTGGAGCAATTAATGAGACAACAATTGTGATAATAATTGGGAACAGAATCCTTACTATCCGTGGTACCGGGATCTTTGTATAGGGCATCCGAACTGTTCGTTCTTTCATGGATGTCATTGCCCGCATAACAGGAGGTTGGATGATCGGAACCAGAGACATATAGCTGTAAGCCACTACTGTAATCGGTCCAAGGAGGTGGGGAGCCAGTTTGGACGATACATAAATTGCTGTAGGTCCATCAATGGCACCGATTATTCCTATCGAAGCAGCTTCTTTAAGGGTAAAACTAAATATTGATGGAAGTGTAGCGCTCAAGACCAGACATAACATTAGTGTTCCAAAAATCCCAAATTGTCCGGCAGCACCGAGTAATGCCATCTTTGGATCCTCAAGAAGAGGGCCAAAATCAGTCATGGCTCCGATTGCGATAAACACGAATAATGGGAACAATTCAGTCGTGATACCAGCTTTATACAGAATACCGAGCATACCGTCTGGTCCAGTGATGCCAGTAAGGGGTAGGTTGGTTAGTATAGCCCCAAAACCGATCGGCAGAAGCAATACTGGTTCATAGTCCTTGGCAATTGCCAGGTAGATCAAGACTCCGCCAATGATCATCATGACAATATTCTGCCATGTTAACTGTAATGGAGCCTGAATGATTACAAGCAGATTAGAAAAATCCATAACTCAGCCTCACTCAAAGGATACAAGAACATCGTTATATGCTACTCTTTGTCCATCAACTACATGGATCTCTTTGATGACCCCATCAAAAGGGGAGCGGATAGCATTTTTCATTTTCATGGCTTCGAGGGAAAGCAGATTCTCTCCCCGTTTAATACTGTCCCCGACTTTTGCAGTGATCAAAACAATAGTCCCGGGCATAGGTGCGTTTACAAATTTGCCAGATTCCCCTGCCGGTTGTGGTTTCGGAGTTGGGGCGATAGAACGTTTAGCGACAGGTGCAGATGATACGGCCTGAACATTCTGAACCGGTTGGGCTTCAACGACCTCTGGCAGTTCCATTTCCACCAAATAGGATTTTCCGTTGACTTCCACCTGGACAGGGGATGCGTTGAGGTCACCTACCTTCACCGCATAAGATTTATTATTGACAGTGATAGTTACTTCTTTCATACTTAACCACTCCTCTTCATATTTACTCCGGTGCCCTGTTTCGCTTTCAAACTGTTGGAAACCCACCAGGAACCTTTGCCCGATTCCAACGAAACACCCAGGGTGGAAAATGTCTTTGATTTCATGTATGCAATAGCCGCAGCAATCACAGCTATGACTTCCGAATCGTCTTCAACTTCACTCGTACTGACTTCCACAATGGAAGCTGCTTCTACTATTTCCTGGGCATCGCCAGTTTCGGGTTTCTCTCTAAATATCCTTTTCAGGACCAACATTACCAAAATAAAGATTCCCAGTGCTGTAAATGTGACTAACAGACCCAGTAGTGTTATTTCTAAACCTTGAACGATAGGGTTCAAATTTCGACCTCCTGAATATCAGCTTATTTTCTTGGTTTCACTCTCTAAAGTGGTATGTTTCCGTGTTTTTTCGAAGGAAGGGAAGTCTGTTTATCCTTCAACAATTCCAACGCGGCAATAAGTCTGGGGCGGGTCTCAGAGGGGATAAGAATGTCATCTATGTGACCGGCGGCAGCTGCAGCATAAGGATTGGAGAATTTGTCCTTATATTCCTGGATCAAGCGTGCACGCTCTTCACCTGGATTTGCACTTTCTTTTAACTGCTTGCGATAAAGAATGTTTACCGCCCCTTCAGCGCCCATAACAGCGATTTCAGCAGAAGGCCAGGCAAAAACAAGGTCCGCACGAAGATATTTGCTGCCCATGACGATCATTGCGCCACCGTAGCCTTTGCGGGTGATCACAGTGAGTTTTGGAACTGTCGCTTCGGAATAAGCATACAAGATCTTGGCACCGTGGCGAATGATCCCGCCATGTTCCTGTGATACACCAGGGAGGAATCCGGGGGAATCGGAGAATGTGATGATGGGTAGGTTGAACGCATCGCAAAAACGAACAAAGCGGGCAATTTTATCGGAAGCATCAATATCAATTGACCCGGCCATTACCGCAGGGTTTTGTCCAACCACGCCTACTGGTTGACCATGTAGACGGGCAAAACCGGTTATGGCATTTTGGGCAAAATTGGCGGAAATCTCAAAATAACTTTCCAGATCAAATATACGGTTCACAACATCACGCATATCATAGGATGAAGATGGATCGGATGGAACAATGGTATCCAGACTTTTATCCATGCGCCAGGGATCGTCCGTAGGGATTGTGGAAGGACCTGATTCTGTATTATTCGAAGGTATATAAGAAAGAATCTTCCGAATAATTGCGAAAGCATCCGCTTCGCTTTCGGCAGCATAATGGGCTACGCCACTTGTGGAAGAATGTGTTGTAGCTCCGCCAAGAACTTCTTCATCAACTTCTTCACCGGTTACTGCTTTAATAACCTGGGGTCCGGTAATATACATATTGCCCATGTTTTTAACCATGACAATAAAATCCTGGATGGCTGGTGAATAAACAGCTCCACCGGCACATGGGCCCATGATCACACTAATTTGGGGAATAACGCCTGATGCTTGAACGTTGCGATAGAAAACTTCACCGTAAGCTTCCAGGCTCCAAATGCCTTCTTGAATGCGGGCTCCGCCGCCATCATTGATACCAATAACAGGTACCCCGGATTGCATGGCGAGGTCCATCACTTTGGAAATTTTCTTCCCGGCTACTTCTCCAAAGGAACCACCAATGATCGTAAAATCTTGTGCATATACACAAACTCGACGACCATCGATCTTGGCAAAACCAGCCACGACACCATCACCCGGATTTCGGTCTGCGTCCAACCCGAAATCTGTATGGCGATGAAGCATGAAACCTTCCAACTCTACAAAAGTGCCTTCATCAACTAAATTGGCAATTCTTTCTCGAGCCGTTAATTTTCCTTTTGCGTGCTGGGCTTCTACACGTTTTGCGCCTCCACCCTGTTGGGCAGCTTTACGCTTCTCTTTGAGTTGGTCTATAAAATTTTCTACCTTAGACTCCATACAAGGATCCTCCAAAACAATTGTGATATTATGAGTTTATTATTACTTGTCAGACAACGCAAGTGATACATTTCAATAAGACAGCAAAATTTGTCACAAAAAATAATAAAAATGTGCCGAAGTATAATCGGCACATTTTTGTGTTACACCTAAGAGACTTTTCCGTCTTCGAGCATCGCCAGATAGATTTTTTCTGCACTCAGAGGAGGGTTTGGTACCCTGACACCGACGGCATCATAAATAGCGTTTGCCAAAACACCGATTGTCGGGGTCATTGGATGTTCTCCAATTCCGCGAGCGCCCCATGGACCATCGTCTTGGGCTGTTTCAGCGAATAAGGCAATATTCTCTTTGGGTATGTCTGAAGTCGTAGCAATGCGGTAATCTACAAAGCTGGGGTTCTTCATCACGCCATTGACCAGTTTCATCTCTTCAAAAATTGCTGAACTCATACCCTGGATGAAACCACCTTCGATCTGACATCTTACCAGGTCAGGATTGATCGCTTTACCCACGTCAAAAGCACTGACAGCTTTGAGTATTTCGATCTTTCCGGTTTCTGTATCTATCTCAAGATCAATTCCCTGGCAGCCGGTTGTATAGTGAACGACTGCGCGTGGTCCCTGGCCGGTTTCTTTATCCAAATTTGTGACATAGGAGGGCATGAAAGTGCCGCGGCCTAATACTGGACCACCAATCCAACCCTGATCTCCAGAGCGTGGAATACCATAGACTACGATATTCTTAAGGGAAATGGATTCTTCTGATTTGAGAGAAACAACATAACCATTTTTTATATCCAGATTGGCCGGGTTTTCTCCCCAGGCTTCTGCCACCATTTCGAGAATATTCTTTCGTGCATCCTCTGCAGCACGGCGGACTGCATTCCCCATGCTCCAGGTGAGCCGGCTGGCTACTGTCTGCCATTCGTATGGGCTGTATCGGGTATCAACTGGACCTTCGATCTTAACCATTTCGTAAGCGACGCCCAAGGCTTCAGCTGCGATCTGCGCCATGACAGTAAAGGTGCCCTGGCCGATTTCCTGTCCACCGACCGAAACCGTAACAGAAGCATCTTCATTCAAACGTACTTCGGCAGATGATCCCGCATTGGGGGGCATTGATGGGGCTTTCCAGACAATGCCGATTCCTTTACCGCGTTTCTTGTTTGGAGCGCTGGGGGGTTCTTCCTTACCCCACTTCAGCTCTTTGGCAACTTTATCGATACACTCCTGAATACCTACCGGATGCATCTTCATACCGGTAACGTTGAAATCGCCGCCCTGGATGGCATTAAGTTTAAGGAACTCTACTTTATCCATGCCGATCTTCTCGGCGAGCATATCCATGGTTTGGATAATGCCAGCATGAAGTTCAGACATGCCGAATCCACGATATGCACCACCGATGGGATGATTGGTATAAACGCATAATGCATCGGTAGTGATATTTGGAATATCAAATGGACCGGAAGAATTGTAACCACCAGCACGCGTGATATTTACACCGTATTCAGTCGAAGCACCACCGTCCCAGTATTGCTTGTTTTCCATAGCCAGTACATTACCCTTGGCATCACAACCGATCTTCAGGTGAATGATCAAGCCCTGGCGGACGAAGTTGGTAAAGAATTCTTCTTCACGGGTCAGGCGAACTTTTACTGGTTTCCCATTTGCTCTCGAAGCAAGGGCGACCGCGACGTTTTCCATGGTAACCCCGGCTTTGCAGCCGAATCCACCGCCCACATATCCGGCGATTACTCGAATTTTGCTTTCTGATACTCCCAAAGCTTTTGCAAATGATGAACGCTGTGAGAAGGGAGATTGGGAGGATGCCCAAACTGTGACATCTCCATCAGGTTCCACCTGTGCAATTGCAATATGCGGCTCGATGGGAACATGCTGCACGTGTGGGATCCGGAATTTCTTTTCAATAATGGCAGTACATTTTTTGAAAGCCGCCTCAGAATCACCTTTTCGAATTTTAAAATGGTTGGCGATGTTTGTTCCTGGTTCCGGGAAGATAAAATTCGGGCATTCGTAATTTCCCAAATCCGGGTGTATAAGAGGAGCTTCTTTTGATGCGCCATATTCAGCATCAAAAACTGCTGGAAGTGGTTCGATATCCACTTCGATCAGGTCAAGTGCTTTTTCTGCAATTTCTTCGGAAATGGCAGCAACTGCTGCAATTCCTTCACCAATAAAACGGACACGATCAATTGCAAAGATGGTTTTATCTTTTAAATATAAACCTACCAAGTTTGGAAAATCATGACCAGTAACAACGACTTTCACCCCAGGCAGAGCTTTGGCTTTGGACACATCAATTCGCTTAATGATGCCGTGTGCGACTGTGCTGCGCTTTACTCGACCAAAAAGCATTGAATTGCCAAACGGTAAATCATCGGTATACTGAGCGCTGCCGGTTACTTTTTCTAGCACATCCAGACGAGGAACACTCTTCCCAACTGGATTCATGGTTCCGATATTCTTTTCAGTTATAGACATATGCAGTCTCCTGTTCTTTTTTCGGAATTGGGCATTACGACAATCCAGCGGCTGCTTGTACAGATTTAATGATCCGGGAATATCCGGTGCAGCGGCATAAATTGCCTACAAGTGCCTCAACCACATCCTGTTCAGAAGGGTGAGGGTTTCGATTTAGTAGTGCCCGAGCGGAAATGAGCATGCCTGGTGTACAAAAACCACATTGTACTCCACCTTTTTCGATGATCATTTGTTGGACGACATCCAGTTGACCATCTTTTGCCAATCCTTCGATGGTGGTTATTTCCTGACCGTCTGCTTCAACCGCCAGAACCATGCAGCTATTTACAGGTTCGCCATTCATGAGTACAGTACAAGCTCCGCATTCTCCTGCAGAGCAGCCATTTTTTGTACCGGTAAGGGAAAGGCTTTCCCGCAGCATCATCATTAATGTCATATTGGACGGCACGTTGACCAATTCTTGAGACCCATTTACCTTTACAGTAATCTGGTGAAATCCCATTTTTCTACCTCCATTTAATTCAAAACATGCGCCGCAATTATGCTGCTAATTTCTGCAGAACAGTTGTAACGGCACGCTTGACAAGATTACGAACCATGTGCTTTCGATATTGAGCACTTCCACGAACATCATCGATTGGAGTTACACCATCCATAGCTGCCTGTGCGGCCTCAGAGATGGTTTCAGGTGAAATAACTTTACTTGAAAGAATCTCTTCTGCCTGCTTGGGTACAAATGGAACTGGTGCAACTGATGCAATAGCCATCCGGAATTTGTAACCAGATTTTGAAACCGGATCTTTATATCCGAGAACGGATACTCCGACTATCGAAAGATCGCTTAATCGGTTCCGGCCTAATTTTATATATTGTCCAGCATGTCCTTTGGGAGGTACAGGAAGGGTGATCGAAAGAACAATATCACCCGGGACTAATTTATTTTTACCAGGACCGGTAAAGAAATCTTTCAGGGGTATAACTTTATGCCCATTTACACCGTGGACATTGAGGATGCCTTCATATGCAATGCATGCCCCGATGGTATCTCCAGCCGGTGAGGCGTTGCAAATATTGCCAATAATTGTGGCGCGGGATCTAAGCTGATAGCTGGCTACAGATTTTGATGCTTCAACGAGTAAGGGATAATATTTTACTGCGTCAGGATAAGCTTCAACCTTGTTCATTGGAATTGCAGCACCGATCGTCAGTCCATCTTTTGGATCGAACTTAAGGACTTTTGTGCCTTCAAGGTTTTTGATATCCACCATGTACTTAGGTGTAAAGAACCCATCTCTCATTCTTACAAAACAGTCAGTTCCGCCGGAGAATGGACGGGCTTGTGTGGCATTTTTTGCGAGAAATTGACTCGCTTCTACCAGATCATTTGGTTTGATGTAGTCAAACTCAGGTAATCCTGGATGCGCTGATGTCATATTTTTCACATCCTCTCTTTGATTGGAAAATTTTTGATGATTATTAATATAATCCGAAATATTTAGTAAAACAGTATTTTAGTTATCTTCTGAGGGGGAAATTTAACTATAGCTTCTCTTAAATACCTGCCTTTCTCAATCAATGGATTTGGAATTTCGAGAGAAAACCATTGTAACACTATTATTATCCATCCAAAAACGTAAATTTCAAGCTAGAAATTGTCAGACAAACTGCGGATATTTGTCACTTATTGTCAGATATAATTATGGTTGCCATGGAAAACGAAATTCTCAATACACATGAATTCTCCTCGACAGGTGTGGGGTTACAGGCATTTCAGTCTATGAATAACCAACTTATCTGGGAGGTGTGGGGAAATACATCGAAGGGTATTTTCCTTAAGGGTAAACCAAACGGGTTGATTTTCTTATCAAACGAGAAATTTCGAGGTCCGCTTACCATAAATTTTCCCGCATCTGTTAGTGATTATTTTGATAGGGTTGAGATCGGTTCAATAGTCAACTATCAGCCCGATAATGGATTATTTCTTAAACTAATAAATGTAAAGTTAATTGTCGATGATCAACATCCATGGGAGCCTGGACCATTTACCTCTAACCGGAAAGATTTGGGAATTTGGCATAACCTGGAGCTTCTTGGTGATTGGTTGAGATCAGCCACTCCGATCGGCTCTTATGCACACACCAGTGCATTAATAGGGCTGGGTATTGAACCGGGCGGTAATGAACAGGAACGCTTATTTCGAATAATGAGGGAAATGTTTGAGGCACTCTCTGAAACAAAATCTCAGCAATTCCAGGTAGCAGCTCAGAATCTAATAGGACTGGGATCTGGTTTGACGCCATCAGGTGATGATTTCTTGAGTGGGATAGCTCTTGGAATTGTCCGGTTTTCCAAAATTCTACCGGTCCTATCAAAATACATACCCTGGTTCGAATCACTAATACCCAAATTCGAAGAAAAGACGACACTCCTTTCATCTGAGTTATTCAAAGTAGCATTACTTGGCAGCGCAGATGAAAGGATCATTGGAGCATTCGATTCTGTCATGCGGAGAAATATTGTTAAAGATGAAGTAATTATTCCGATTTCCAACTGGGGTTCTTCATCTGGTTTTGATATGATGTCTGGTTTATATTTATTGATGAAAGCGACCAAGCGTGAACAATACTATACCGAATGAAATGGAACCTGGGTCAGGTGTTTGCCCTATTTGTGGCGAATCAAACAAAACAACTCAAATATATAAAATGTACTCAAATCTAATAAATGGGTCTCATCCGCCAGAGGTACAAGGGATAGCTAAAAAACAATTAACTATCATGGTTTCTCCTCCTACGATCGTGAAAAGTGATGGTTTATCCTCCCTCCACCCGGATTTACTGGCCTTGATTCTTTTTATTATTCTTGCATATTTGTTCGCCATACAACTGGTTGAAAAAGGTCCATATACATATATTTATGGTTTGATTATTGGAGTTCTTCTAATCGCCTTTGGATTGTTACGCCAAAAATTAATGGCAAAATATAACCTGAACAAGCATGATCGGGAAAAATTAATTTCTGAGTTCAGGGTAAAAGCGGATATTTGGATGGAAATGGTTTATTGTAAAAAAGATGACCTGGTTTTTACACCAGATCATAAGGTTCAACTGAAATTGGATCAATTAAGAGAATATTGGCTCAAACAGACCAGAGATCAAGGATAACTTCCAGTAAGCCAGTCCAGGGGGCTGATTTGCACTCCACCGACCCAAATTTCCCAGTGTAAATGAGCACCTGTAACCCGGCCAGTTCCACCAACTAATCCGATCACCTGACCTCCGGTTACTTTGTCACCTTCTTTAACCAGAGATTGCGATTGATGCCAGTAACCAGAATAAACCCCCCAACCGTGGTCGATTAAAGTTGCATTACCGCGAACTGTAAGTGGTCCGGAGAAAACCACTATCCCGTCAGCAGCAGCAAATATTTTTACCCCTTCTCCACCGCAAAAATCCACACCAGAATGAAAATTAGTAAATGGGCCGCCATTATAGGATCTTCGATTTCCATATCTTGAGTTAAGACAATCCTGGAAAGAATAAGGAGACGGACTATAAAAGGTACCAGTCCAAAACTTTTCAGCAGACGCTGGAGCAACCAGGTTCAGTAGCCAATCCATCTCTGGTTGAGTGGTGGCTGGATCTATGAATTCATCCTTGACCATCAGCACCGGATCCTTCCCGTAATTACCATCCTGGATGATCACCATTTGTTCTTGCGAATATTGACTTCCATCTTGCGTGGTCATGGAAATCTGTAACGGGTAGACTCCGGGTTCCTGCATGGCATGAATTCCCTGCAATGCAATATAGGATCCGTTGCCATCCGGGAAAAAATGGAGTGGATGATCTGTCAATATTCCGGATAGCTGGGTTCCTTCGGGAGCAGCTACTTTGAATGTGATCGTTTTTCCCTGCACCATGGGTAATGGAGATATTTCAACATTACCTAGAGGAAGCGTCTGCAATCCCCGCCCATCCGGATTCTCATCACCGGAACTATAAAGGATCTGCCCGTAAGGAATCAAAGCAGGTTTTTCGATCTGGTTTTGAAAAACCACAGCCCATGGGTTTTGGTTGGTTAAGACGCTGAATTCCAGAATAGATTGCCCTTCTGAAAGCAGAAATTTATTTATAACAGGTGGCTCCTGGTCTTTTTCAGGAATGATCAGGCTGACGCCTGTGTACAGTTCAATGGGGGAAGTAATGTGGTTCAATTTTGTCAGGAGTTTTCGATCGACCGTATTTTCAACAGCCAAAGAGGTAAGGGTTGATCCAAAAGCAACTTTTCTGGTCATTAAGGTACCGGTGATCCCTTCCAAACCGGGGATGATTAATTGGTCGCCAACGGCAAGTAGATTCGGATCCGTAATGCCATTTGCAGCAATCAATTCGTCCTGAGTAATTCCAAACTGAGTGGCGATACTCGTGAGGTTATCTCCACTTTGGACAATATAAACAGGTCCAGAAGGTTGATTGTCCTGGGCACGAACGATCCCTGTGCCATTCATCAAGGCTACAATAATTAGAAGAATAATTAGCTTACGCATCGTTGAATTTTACCTGATCGTTCTTATTGAAATCGGCAATTTTTGAAGGATGAAGCTCAAGGGTGTAAAGGGCAGGACTTTTTGGGGCATAATATGGGTGCCATTTTTTTGCTATTGTCTTGTCCACCACATGCATGGAGGAATCCAGCCATATTACTGCAATATCAAAGTTCATAAAGAACATATGGATCGAACTATTAACAACACCGGATGAATCTGCAACCAGGGCAATCCCTTCTTGTTCGTCCAAACCGGGATGGAACATTAATCCCTTGAATTTGGAAAAGAACGATCTGCAAATTTCAATCTTGATCGGCTTGCCTGGATTGGAAAGATTTATCAGCTGCATAGTTTCCAATTGTAATATAAAAATGAGAACTGCTGTTTTGGCAGTTCTCATAAATGAATCCAATTAGAAATAATAATAACTATTTTTCAGATAAAACTTTTTCGATACTGTCCAATAATTCCTGGGGTCTGAATGGTTTGGATATATAATCATCGACTTTCGCGATATGTAATCCCAAAACTTTGTCGATGGATTGTGTTTTTGCAGTGATCACAATTACTGGGACTTCTTTTGTGTCCGGTTCAGCTTTTAATTGTTGATAAACATCCCAGCCATCCAGATCAGGCATCATGAGGTCTAGCAATATCAAGTCTGGATGTTCCTGATGGACAAGATCAATCCCCTCGCGGCCACCGTGAGCTCCGTGAACATCAAACCCGTGCCGGTTAAGGATCAGTTCAACGAGATCCAACATCTCAGGATCATCTTCGATATAAACAATGCACTTTTTTGCAATCGAATCCATTGATTTCCTCCTGATAACTCGTTAACTATACCACAGCCTGAAATCTACGCAATAAATATTTTTGTTTATTTTCATCTTTTACGGTCCGAAAATCTATGACAATTATGGGCAAAGATTTCCCATTTTTTCAAAAACTGACATCAGGATCGCTGGTGATGCAGGGTTGTAATTGTAACTCTGACGAATATCTTCTGCCATCAGATGAAGCTCACCACTACGAACCTCTGCACAGAATTCATCAACGATTTCAGTCGGAGTTTTTCCGCCACTATACTGGTGAATTTCCATTAATTGCTCTTCCGTCATGGGGGCTTCTTTCAGCAGTTCATAATAATCAGAACCGTTTGTTTCACTGATTGCAAAAGCGAGACTGGAGACCTTCGAATTATTTGAATCAGTATTACTGCCTGCAAAATCAGTTTTATCTTGAGTGATCAAACTAACAACCAGATTGGCAACCATATTCATGAAATTCTGCTCTGGAGACTTATCTTCTACTGAAACCGGTGAACTACTAAAATTGATTTGGTTTGGTGCAATTTGTTGACCGGTTCTTTCGATTTCTTCAAGAGGAATTATCCGGTAGGATACCTGATCTGAAGACGAATTTTCTATTTTTGGGATGTTCTGTGAGTAATTTTGAACTGGACTTTGATTGGTATCACCTATCGAGTTTGATAAATACTGAGTGCCAAATATCAAACCTGCACACATGAGAATAGAAATTAGTACCAGGCTTTTTAATGACATTGCCATAGGAATCCAATAGGACAACAAAGAGACCGATACAAGTATTTGGAATATTTCATGATTGCTATTATTATCGGTTATATCAGCAAATTAAGTGATTACAGATTTATTACAAAAGGGAAAACAAATATGGGTACAAAAATCACTACATGGAACATTAACGGATACAGGGCGATATATGGAAAAGACTTTCGGGGCTGGCTGGATAATCACAAAGGTGACATTATCTGTTTGCAGGAAATAAAAGTGCAGGTAGGGCAGCTGAAACCCGAACAGCTGTCATTCCCGGAGTACCCTGTCACTTTCTGGTATTCAGCAGAAAGACCCGGTTATAGCGGAGTAGCCACATTTAGCCGTGAAACACCATTATTCCAACAAAACGGATTGGAGAATGTTGATTACGATAAGGAAGGGCGAGTTTGTATCACCAAATACCCCCGGTTCACTTTATTCAACGTTTATTTTCCCAATGGGCAGCGTGGACAAGATCGTCTAGATTACAAACTACACTTTTATGATCACTTACTGACTTATGTCAACCATTTGCGGGAGAAGGGTGAGGAAGTGATCATCACAGGTGATTTCAATACAGCTCATCGAGAAATTGACCTGGCTCATCCTAAAGAGAATTCCGAGACTTCCGGTTTTCTACCGGAAGAGCGAGCAATGGTGGATAAATATCTTTCAACCGGTCTGATCGACATTTACAGGCATCTCTATCCTGATAAAGTCCAATATACATGGTGGTCTTATGTTACAGGAGCCAGGAACCGGAATATAGGTTGGAGAATCGATTACTTCTTAATTACGCCTGGTTTACAGGACTCTGTGGAAGATGTGGTCATTCAGGATGAGACCCAGGGCTCAGACCACTGCCCGGTATCATTAATCCTTAAATAATACAGGCAGCCAAAATTGCAGCTGCCTGTACAGTAGTGCTGATAATGGTTAAATCAGAGGAATGATCGTGCTGAATAAGTTTCCTATTTGTGGACCCAGAATAGCCAAAATAACAATTACTGCTAATGCCACTAATAACATAATAAGAGAATATTCAACAAAGCCCTGCCCGCGTTCTTTTAATCTGTGCATCCAGCGTCACCTCCAGGAAAAATGTATTTTATAAAAATTAATCCAATACGAAATAATATATTTGAATTATCACATGCTTATTTACTGAATTCAACTGGTAAAAGTTATCAGTTTCTTAACAAATCCCTAACCAGACGAGAAAATCAAGCATATTTTCAGCATTATTACTTATTATCGGATATTATCTGGTTTTCCTTACCATTCCAAAAAAAAAGGTTTCTGCGAGAGCAGAAACCCTTTTATTATTAGTTTTCTTCTGGTATCCAACAACATAGAACCAGATCCCGTGCGGCTTTAACTTCATCCAACCGGCCAACAGGAGTGTTGTGAGGTGCCTCTTTTAACAATTGCGGATTCTCATGTGCTTCCTGAGCGATCTTTAGCATGACATCCGAGAATACATCCAGCGTCTGTTTTGATTCTGTCTCTGTTGGCTCGATCATCAGAGCTTCTTTTACTATGAGCGGGAAGTAATTGGTTGGCGGGTGGAAGTTATAATCCATCAACCGCTTGGCTACATCCAGTGCGTGAACATCATGAATGTCTGGCCAGAAACCTTCCACCACAAATTCGTGCATGCATAGCCGGTCATAAGGGAGATGATAGGCTTTTTTGATTTTTGCCAGGATATAGTTCGCGTTCAATACAGCATATTCTGATATTTTTCGCAAACCTTCGGGTCCATGCATGAGGATATAGGTATAGGCACGGATGTGCATCCCAAAATGTCCCTGGAAGGATTTCATCCTGCCAATGGATTTGGCTGGTGTTTTGAATCCGAATAAAGGTGCCAGTTCATCGGTGCCGGGTTCAATGATGTCAATAACCGGATCCGGGAGGAAATCCAATAGATGTTTGGCGACGCCCACCGGGCCTGAACCAGGACCTCCTCCACCGTGCGGGGTCGAGAAGGTCTTATGTAGGTTGAAATGCATCACATCGATCCCGAGGTCGCCGGGGCGAACAATTCCGAGTAAGGCATTCATATTAGCGCCGTCACCATAGACGAGACCGCCGGCTTCGTGAACGATGCGGATCACTTCCAGGACATTCTCATCAAAAAGACCCAGCGTATTGGGGTTGGTCAGCATTAATCCAGCCAATTGATCGTCACATGCAGCTTTTAGAGCTGTGAGATCCACGTTCCCGCGTGCATCCGAGGGAAGCGGAACGACATCCATGCCGCTCATTGCGGAAGTCGCCGGGTTGGTGCCGTGAGCAGAATCCGGGATAAGGATTCTGGTTCGCTTTGCATCCTTTCGGGACAGGTGGTAAGCTCGCATGATCAAGACGCCTACTAATTCACCCTGCGCACCTGCAGCCGGCTGTAATGTCATCCCGGCAAAACCACTGATCTCTTTCAGAATTTCCTGCAGTTGGTACATCAATGCCAGGTTTCCCTGAACAGTTTCAATGGGTTGGAGCGGATGGGTGAATGCAAAACCTGGTAAACGGGCAGTCACTTCGTTTATCTTGGGATTGTATTTCATCGTGCAGGATCCCAATGGGTAAAAACCGCCATCGATGGAATAATTCAAATTAGAAAGGTGTGTAAAATGCCGGACAACATCCAATTCTGAAAGTTCAGGAAGAGGTAATTCTTTCCTCAACAGGGCTTTGGGTAGCTTGGAGACTGGAACATCCGACTCGGGAAATTCAACCCCAATTCTGCCTGGCGAAGTTAATTCATATAAGGTTGGTTCACTCATGATCCACCTCCGCCAAGACTTCGCATAACATGTCAATCTCATCCTTTGTATTCATCTCTGTTACTGCAACCAGTAAATGATTTTCCATCTCAGGATAATCTTTCTCCAGTTCATAGCCTCCAAGAATTCCATGTTCCAGCAGATGGGCATTGATATCCCTGGCAGGACCTGGACAGCAGACTACAAACTCATTGAAATAGGGATGATCCATGCAGACGCTGTACCCCGGAACAGCAGCGATCTTTTCTGCAGCATAGTGGGCCTTGTGATAATTCAACTCGGCGACTTTTTTCAAGCCATGTTTTCCAAGCAGGCTCAAATGGATCGTAGCTGCCAGGGCGAGCAACCCCTGATTTGTGCAAATATTCGAGGATGCTTTCTCCCGGCGAATATGTTGTTCGCGAGCTGTAAGAGTTAAAACGTAGGCTCGGTTACCCTTGCCGTCAACCGTTTCTCCCACCAGACGACCGGAGATCTTGCGGATATATTCCTTCCTGGTGGCGAATATACCCAGGTATGGACCTCCATAAGAAAGTGGCAGACCCAAAGGCTGTCCTTCGCCCACAACGATGTCGGCACCCATCTCACCCGGCGTCTTGAGCATTCCCAGGGCAACCGGATTCACAGCCACAGCAACCAGGGCTCCGAATTCATGAGCCTTGGTGATCAATTCTGTGTAATCAAAAATATTCCCCAGGAAGTCCGGGTATTGAACGATAACAAGTGCAGTCTGATCATCGAGTTGATCAATAAGGGCAGCCGGCTCTCCGCTGGGATTGGATGATGTATCCCCCGTAATGATCAAATTATCATAACCTTGCGTATAGGTACGAGCTACAGCCCGGTATTGTGGATTCAAGGTCGGGGATAAAATGACCTTATTCTTCTTACCGCGGAAGTTTTGATATGCCATGATGACCGCTTCTGCAGTGGCAGTTGCGCCGTCATAATGCGAGGCATTGCTGGCTTCCATTCCGGTTAATGCAGTGATCAAACTCTGGAATTCAAAGATCACCTGCAGGGTTCCCTGGGAGATCTCAGGCTGGTAGGGGGTGTAAGCGGTATAGAACTCGCCTCTGCGAAGAAGCATATCGACTGCTGCGGGAGTGTAGTGGTTATATACGCCTGCACCAAGGAAACATACCAGGTCCTGGGTGGATTCATTTGCCTGTGAGATATTCTGCATTTCAGCCATGATCTCCATTTCGGTCATGGCAGGTGGCAGATTTAATTTTGGAAATCGGTATTTTTTCGGGATATCTTTAAATAGAGACTCAATATCCTTTACACCGACCACCTCGAGCATTTCTTTGGTTTCCTGGTCAGTATGTGGAATGAACATTAGTGTTCCCGTCCTTCACAATACTCCTGATAAGATTTGGTGTCCATCAAGTCATTCAGTTCAGCAGTATTGCTCATTTCAATTTTCACCATCCAGGCTTTTTCATAAGGATCAGTATTGACCAGTTCCGGTGAATCTGAAAGGGATTCATTGATGGATACGACTTTGCCGGATACCGGAAAATTGATGTCCGAAGCAGCTTTAACTGATTCAACCGTGCCCAGCAAAGCGCCTTTTTTCACTGCATCATTCAGAGAGACAGCAATTTCCACAAATACCACATCAGAAAGTTGTTCCTGGGCATAATCACTCACCCCGATAGTGGCAACTTTTCCGTCCACTTTTACCCATTCATCAGTATTCGCGTATTTCAAACCGGCTAAAATATTCATCTAATTTCCTCCAAAAGAATAAGGTTAGGATTAAACGCTAAGGCACACGAAATAATCGTGTGCCTCTGTTTTATACCTGAGAGATTCGCCCGGTGATCCATCGGGTTTGCCCCGTCGGTGTGCATGCACTTTCCAGAGTGAACGGCCAATGGGTCCTTTTTACCTGAGAGATTCATTGAAAACTATTTCCAATTTGCCCCTTCGGTGCCTGTTGCCAGGACTCTTCCCAAAGACAATCTCATTCTACGGGTAGAGTGTACTGGTGTCAAGGGAAATATATATGCTGTGCCATAACTGGACGAAACCTTTGTGATTGAAATTTCCTTGCGTATGGAATTTCTTCGATCGAGTGTAATACAAGTTATATAAGGTATTAATGGTCAACTGGTCAAATGAAGTCTACCAGGTATTTCAGCCGCCCACCCGTTGATAACCCCCCAATCGCGCCGATCTTCTTCCGCTGCTTTAACAGTTTTGCACAGCATTTTTTCCAGGAAAGTCATGGTTGAGTAGTCGATCTTCCCAGCGAAGAAGACTTCATCGACGGGTGATATCAGTTGTTTGATCGCATTCGTGTAGTTCTTGCGTAGAGCCTCACTGGCGCTAGTATTTTCCCAATTCAAACCGTGCACGGTAAATATGGCAGTAGGAATTTTCTGCATGGTCGTTTGGTTATTCCTGACAAAGTCAACTGCTTCAGGCAGCCATGCTCCCACCCGTACAGCGCTGCCAGCCAGGATGCCATTATAGCCATCCATGGTTTTCACCTGGTTAACCGGTAATATATCCACTTCGCATCCTTTTTCAACCAGTACTTTACCCATAGATTTGGCAACTTCAGCGGTGGAGCCGCACTTGCTGGCATAAGCGATCAAAATTCTATTTGTCATATCTTTTCTCCATCAGGATATTGCGAAAATGGAATGAATGGGGTTAGGTCACCTTACGTACACAAACGAATTCCGAGAATTATACTATCTCGCGTACCCAATTCCCTATCAGCTATTGACTTATTGTGATCAGGTGATAAAATTCGCAACTAATTATGGTTATCCAATCTTTTGTTCTTCGTACACGTCGTCCACAACTTACCCCCACCGGGATGGTAAGGCCGCTTTGGTTTGGATGACTGGCAGATAAAAAGACTGGCATCTACGATTAAAGATAAGCCCTCCAACCGGAGGGCTTTTTTTTATTCCATTTTCGAAGGAGCTATATATGAATCCACAAATGAAGAAAGATATCAAAAAAGTTGTCCTTGCCTATTCAGGCGGTCTGGATACTTCTGTGATCGTTCCCTGGCTAAAGGAGAACTATCACTGCGAAGTGATCTGCTTCTGCGCAGATGTGGGGCAGGGCGAGGATCTGTCCGGCCTGGAAGCGAAAGCGATCTCCAGTGGAGCATCAAAATTGATCATCCGTGATTTGAAGGAAGAATTGGCTTCAGATTACCTGCTGCCAATGCTACGCGCGGGAGCTGTTTACGAGCGCAAATACCTTTTAGGCACATCTGCTGCCACGGCCGCTGATCTCCAAACACCTGGTGGATGTTGCCCACCTGGAAGGTGCAGATGCGATCGCCCATGGTGCAACCGGAAAAGGCAATGACCAGGTCCGCTTTGAATTGACGGCCATGGCTTTGGACCCGCGTCTAAAGGTGATCGCTCCGTGGCGGGAATGGGATATCCGCTCGCGAGAAGATGCCATTGCTTATGCCAAACTGCACCATGTCCCCGTCCAGGCGACTCTCAAGTCCATTTATAGCCGGGATGCCAATCTCTGGCATATTTCACATGAAGGCGGACTATTGGAAGATCCCTGGAATGAGCCGGAAGAATGCATGTACCAGATCAGCACCTCCCCGGAACTGGCGCCGGATACCCCGGAATATTGTGAAATTGTGTTCAAATCCGGATCACCGATCTCATTGAATGGCGAAAGCCTTTCATCTGCAAATCTGATCGAAAAGTTGAACAAGCTTGGCGGCAAGCACGGGATCGGCCGGGTGGACCTGGTGGAAAACCGGCTGGTGGGAATGAAATCTCATGGTGTATATGAGACCCCTGGTGGGACGATCCTTTTGACTGCACACAGGGAGCTTGAATCACTGGTGCTCGACCGGGAAACCCTGCAGTATAAAGATCAGGTAGCCATAAAATATGCTGAACTTGTTTATAACGGCCTGTGGTTTACTCCGCTGCGTGAGGCGTTGGATGCCTTCGTGAACAGTACGCAGGGTCCAGTGACGGGAACCGTACGCTTGAAATTGTACAAGGGCGGGATCTATCCTGCAGGGAGAACGAGCCCATTCAGCTTATACCGCGAAGACTTTGCCACATTCGGTCAGGAAAATGTATACGACCAGAGCGATGCGGAAGGATTTATCCAATTATTTGGATTGTCCCTCAAAGTGCGGGCCATGAACGGTTTACCAATTTCCGGGTTGGATATGCCTAAACCGGATTATTCCAGGTTCAAGAGGGATTGATATGACACTTTGGGGCAATCGTTTTACACAACCGATGGATCCATTAGCCTGGAAGATGAATTCATCCCTGGCTTTTGACCGCAGACTCGCAAAACAGGACGTTGCCGGAAGCATAGCCTGGGTGTCCGCGCTGTTAAGAGCAGGAGACTTAACAAGCGACGAAGCCACCCAAATGATCTCCGCACTGCAAAACATCGCCTCCGAGTTTGAAACTGATGGGTTTGTTTACCTGGATACTGATGAAGACATTCACACAGCAGTTGAACGCCGACTGGGAGAGTTGATCGGTCCACTGGCGGGAAAGCTGCATACTGGCCGAAGCCGGAATGACCAGGTGGCTACCGACTTCCGGTTGTGGATGATGCAGGCAACACCGGTTTTGGACAAGGTAATGCAGGATCTGCAGAATTGCCTGATCGATCTGGCGGAAAAGAATATCCATACGATCATGCCCGGTTATACCCACTTGCAGCGCGCTCAACCGGTGACACTGGCTCACTGGCTGCTGTCGTTCTTCTGGATGCTGCAGCGGGATCGGAGTAGATTAAAAGATCTGCATAAGCGTCTGGCAATCATGCCCCTCGGCAGCGGAGCGATTGCCGGTACTGCCTTTCCGATTGACCGCATTGCTCTGGCTGAAGAACTTGGGATTTGACTCCCCTGCATGGAACAGCATCGATGCTGTATCCGACCGCGACTTCGCAGTGGAGTACCTGTTTTGCTGCGCTATGACCGGTGTTCACATCAGCAAACTGGCAGAGAATGTTGTCCTCTTTACTACGAAAGAGTTTGGTTTCTTTAAGTTAACGGATGAATATTCCACCGGGTCGAGCTTGATGCCGCAAAAGAGGAACCCTGACCCGTTTGAACTTGCGCGCGGAAAATCCGGCACTCTGATCGGGCTCTTAACCGGATTGATGGCCACCCTGAAAGGTCTGCCGTCCACATACGATAAGGATCTGCAGGAAGACAAAATGCCTGTCTTCCAGGCTACCGATATACTTCTTTCCGTTCTGCCTGTCCTGACTGGAGCGATATCAAAAATGTCCATCGATAAAGAACGGATGCTGGCATCCATCGATCCGGGTATGATGGCCACAGACCTGGCGGACGAACTGGTTCACAATGGAACTCCATTCCGCGAGGCGCATGCACTGGTCGGGAAGGCTGTGAAATTTGCAGAAGACAAAAGCCAGGCGCTGAACGAATTAAGTTCGAAGGATTGGGATGCCATTGGGATATCCGGTATCGAAATAAAAGAAATCCTGGATCCTGGCAGATCCATCGAACGGCACAATGCAATCGGCGGAACAGCTCCGCAGGCAGTCATAGAGCAGATCAAAAAAGCCCGGGAAATCTTTGTGGGTTTATAGTGAACTGAATGAATATCAGTTTAATAAAATGGATGCAGGAAGCTTACGTTTCCTGCATCCATTCATTCATTTTCTTAGTATTGGCCGGTGAGGATGCGCCCCATGCAGACGCCGTTCATGCTGGCCTGCATCAATCCGCGGGTAAGGCCGGCGCCGTCACCCAGTGCATACAGATTCTTGATGCTGGTCTGGAATTTCTTATCCACCACCAGGCGGTTGGAGTAGAACTTGACCTCCACCCCGTACAGCAGGGTCGCGCCGGATGCGATGCCGGGCATGATCTTATCCAGCACCTCCAATGTTTCGTCAATGGCCAGCATGATGCGGTAGGGCAGCACCAGGCTCAGGT
This sequence comes from uncultured Chloroflexia bacterium, assembly GCA_963757065.1. Classification (GTDB taxonomy): domain Bacteria; phylum Chloroflexota; class Anaerolineae; order Anaerolineales; family Anaerolineaceae; genus PNON01. The sequence goes on from CAVWQC010000008.1 coordinate 180,959, forward strand.
CGCCGGGGACGGCATCTCGCAGCGTTGCCCGCACAGTATTCTTGGCTAATCGGTCGGCAGTAGTGCGCCGTCCGCGTTTGAAATCGCCGTAACGCTGGACGATCACCTTGTTGCCGGAAAGCATGTTGCCCATTTCGGCGATGTAGCGTCCCGTATTCGATGGGCGTCTTGAATGGCTGTGTGAAATTCTTCGAAACCAGCAGGGCGAAGTTGGTGTTGGCTGTTTTGAGCTTTTCGTCCTTGTAGGAGTGCCCGTTGACCACAGCCAGGAACTCGCCGTATTTTTCTTCCACCACTTCCCCGCGCGGATTCCAGCAGAAGGTGCGCACCTTGTCTTCAAAGGTCGGGGTGTAATACACCAGCTTGGCCTCATACAGCACCGAATCGATCTCCGAGGTGATGGCTGCATCGGTTTCGATGCGCAGGCCGATATCCACCGGGCCGGGCTTGGAATCGATCTTATATCTGGTACACATGCCGTTCAGCCATTCACTGCCTTCACGGCCGATGGCAGCGACGATGTGTTTGGCTGTGATCTTGCGACCGTCCTGCAGCAGCACACCGGTTGCCTGCCTGGTGCCATCTGGCAGCTCATCAATCACGAAATCCGAGACCGAGGTATCAAAAAGCATCTCGACACCCAGGTTCTCCAGTTCATGCTGGATGCGGGAGTAAATGTCATACGCTTTTTCAGTGCCCATATGGCGTACGCGGGAGTCGATCAGCTTCAGGTGGGCATGCGCAGCGGACCGGCGGATGGCATCGATCGCAGGGCGGTTATCTTCACCGTAGACACGCGTATCCGCACCGAAGCCAACATACAACTGGTCCACGTAAGCCAGTGTCTCGCGGAACTTCTCCAGGCCAATGTACTGCGCCAGGTCGCCGCCGATCTCGCCATCCGCGTTGATGGAAAGCTTGCCGTCGCTGAAGCTGCCGCCGCCGGAGAAACCGGTGGTAATGGCACAGGGCTGGCAATTGATGCAGGTGCCGGTCTTGCGCTTGGGGCATTTGCGCTTTTCAATGGAATGCCCCTTTTCGATCATCAATACCTTCGTTTGAGGTTGGACTTTACGGATCTCATACGCGGTGAAGATACCACTGGGACCGGAACCGACGATGATCACATCATAATGTGCGAGAAGGGGGGAAGCAGGCATAGCAATTCCTTTATGAATGGTGTTATGGGGAGATTATAACCCGAAGACCTTAAAATCAATCCTGATTTTATACTTTTTCAAGATATTCTAATATTCCATGATTCATTTTCCTGACGACATCATTAGGATATACACTGTCTGGCAGTTAACCAGGAAAGCACCCATAATGAAGTTAAATTAATGTCAACAATTTTGGGAGAACGACAATGACCAATGAAATGGGATCCGGAACGAAGGCAAGCCCCTGGATGTTGAAAACACCCAGTGGATCGTCTGAATATTACATGTATCGGGATGAGACAGCCAACCCGCTGGCACTGGTGTGCGTGGTCGGGAAAACAGAACTACGCTATCACCTGCGCTGTATCGAAGACCTGCATGCCATGCTTAAGAAACACGGCGATTGGATGCTGTTGGGCAGCGCCGATGAACAAAAACCGGCTGCTGAAGGCACGGTGGAAGCCTGGGGGCGTTCTGCCAACAACCCGATCGGAGGCTGGTACGGGCTAAAGAAAGGCCTGCGCGGGCGCTTCGGTATGTACCTGCCGCCATTGCTGGAAGCATTGGGCCTGGTGGAAGTGGAGCACAACCCCAAGAATAACAGAATGAGAGCGAAATGATAAGCGAATTCAGTTTTAAATATCTCACGTTCGAGTTGCACACTCAATTATGAAACCGGCACGATCAAGAACAATATAAGATAAAGAATCCAAATACATCATTTATTTATAATATCTGCCGTGTCTGTAAACCATGGTAGTTCCAATTGGCTAAGTTTCTTTGGTTTAATTAATTGAATTAACTCCGAATCAGATTGTCGAACATCAAGGATTTTATTATGAATAATGCTAATAACACTATCTCCAAACATTGTTATTTCAGCTGATGTTTCTAATAATTGTCCGGTGAGATCAATTAAAGATATTTCAATTCCAGCTTCTTTGAGCATTTTTAGCATTGAATTCTGAATAATCAATTCTGAGTAAAAGTAAAGATTATTAGAAGCATCTTTGTTATATAAATAAGCAAGAAGATCCGAATTAACGTCATCTAAAGCTGCCCCGAGTTTTACTTCTTTACCATAATGGAAACCATAAAAATTCCGTAGAATTGTAATACTGTTTGTTGTTCTGAATCTTTTTTTTAATATTTTTGAGCACTTCTAGATTCTCATCATCGAGATTATCATTAATTAACTTACTAAGCCCTTTATTCGGAAGAATCTTTTGAGTAATGAACTTCCAAGATTCGTGTAGTTTACCTGCAAGGACTAAAGCCAAAATCATTATTCCAGCACTTTTCCCTGCCTGATTTTGTTCGTCCTTCGATTTTGTATTTGCAAATATATACATTAATCGGGTAAAGGTAGCGATCTCATTTAAAATGTGTCCAAAATATAGAAATACTTCTCGTTCTTCATCAGGCAATGATTTAAGTTTCTTCTTCGATAAGATTACTCTTAGTATTTTTTGATCATCAGTATCATTCACGAGACAATTCCCTTCATGTTCGGTCTGATTAACCATAAGTTTTCGTTTGCGTCGGTGTACCCAATACGTGCGCACCTTTGACTGTCAGATCTCCTGCATAATTCTAATCAAAAATATACTTGGGACAGAGCAATTCATCCTGAAATACCCCGGATGAAAACGGGAATGATGGATCCATTAATTATAAAGCAACCATTTTCAAAGGCAATTTATCAACCCCTCTTTTCATTGAAACCCATTACCTTATTCGGGGTTTTCATATTTAATTCCATCGCTATAATAAATACCAAATCCACATTATTGAGAGGTATCATCCATGTCCCATACCACCCTAAGATCCAGCTACGAACACCTGGTGGACCGCTTGAACCGTTTCCCGCAGGGAGCGCCGCCCAGCGAAACATTGTTCAAGATCCTGGCTTTGCTGTTCAGCGAACGTGAAGCTGAACTGGTTGCCCTGCTGCCCATCAAACCGTTCACCGTCGAAACAGCAGCCCGAGCCTGGAAAATGGATACCCTGCAGGCGCAAAAGGTGCTGGACGAACTCTCCAGCCGGGCGATCCTGGTGGATGTGGACCACAATGGGAAAAGCAGTTACACCTTGCCGCCCCCGATGGCTGGTTTCTTCGAATTCTCCATGATGCGCCTGCGCGGAGACGTGGACCAAAAAGCGCTGGGTGAGCTCTTTTACCAGTACTTGAACGTCGAAGAAGATTTCATCAAGCAGTTATTTGTGCGGGGGGAGACCCAGCTTGGCCGGACATACGTCCAGGAGCGGGTGCTGTCGAATGAGAATGCGTTGTATGTGCTGGATTATGAACGCGCAAGTGAAGTCATCCGAACCGCCTCCCACCGTGGGGTCGGGGTTTGCTACTGCCGTCACAAAATGGAGCATGTGGGGAAAGCCTGTGATGCACCCAAGGATATCTGCATGACCTTCAATGGCTCGGCTGAATCGTTGACCAAATACGGGTATGCCCGCCCGGTTGATGTTGCCGAAGGGTTGGACCTGCTGCAGCAGGCCTGGGAGCATAACCTGGTACAGTTCGGAGAGAACGTGCGCCAGGGTGTCAACTTCATCTGCAACTGCTGCGGCTGCTGCTGCGAAGCGATGATCGCCGCCCGGCGGTTTGCTTACTTGAACCCTGTGCATACCACCAATTTCATTGTGGAGGTCAACATCGCCGACTGCAATGGGTGCGGGAAATGCGTCAGCGCCTGCCCGGTGGAAGCCATGACCCTGGTTTCGGCGAATGATCCTCACCAGCCCAACCGCAAGAAAGCCCAGTTGAACGAAGAACTCTGCCTGGGATGCGGTGTGTGCGTCCGCACCTGCAGCCGGAATGGACTCAGCCTGCGGTCAAGGCCGGAGCGGGTGATTACGCCATTGAATTCGATGCACCGGGTGGTGATGATGGCCATCGAACGCGGCGACTTGCAGGAGCTCATTTTTGACAACCAGGTGTTGTGGAATCATCGCGCGCTGGCAGCGGTTTTTGGTGTGATCTTAAAGCTTCCACCCATCAAACAGGTGCTGGCCAGCCGGCAAGTCAAATCGCGATATTTGGAGACGTTGATCGCCAGATTTGCCGCTTGAGTATTTGAAATTCTTACCGGTAAAGATACGCGCACGGTGGTGTCCCACTCCGCTGCGCTAGTATGATAAATATAGACCCAGCAGATCGATCCGCTTTCAGGTTTTAAAGACCGTCCCGAAGCATGGGTCGCTGGGTCTATCTGTGTAATGCCCGAACAGTTGTGTGGACCACAGAGTCCGAATTCTGCTAGAACGGGCAAATTTATTATACAAAAAAGGAAGGTCAGAATGAATCACGAATTTTCTGTGATTGTTGGAATAGACGTAAGCAAAGCAAGGCTTGATATATTTGCAGATGAAAAAGTATGGTCAGTATCAAATGATTGGGATTCCATTTCAAAACTTGCCACTCAGTTAACTGAGATGCATTCTGATTTGATCGTGGTGGAATTTACCGGCGGTTTGGAACAAGCATTATTATCAGAATTTTCCTCTATGGGACTTCCAGTTGCTTTAGTTAACCCTCGCCGAGTACGACAATTTGCTAGATCAATTGGTATATTGGCGAAAACAGATAAGGTAGACGCAAAACTCCTTGCCCGTTTTGGTGAAGCAGTAAAACCTGAACCAACCAAGCTGCCAAGTTTAGAAGAACAACATCTTTCAGCTTTGATGACACGTCGTCGGCAAGTGATTGAAATACTTACCATGGAAAAAAATCACCTTTGTATTGCTCATCTTGTTGCTCGGGATAGTGTTATTAAGATCATTACACTTCTACAGCAAGAACTGGATGAACTAAATAATCAAATTGGTGAATATATCGATCAAATTCCTACTTTCAAAGAAAAAGATGAGATCTTATGTTCAACTCCAGGCATTGGCAAAGTAACTGCTGCAATCTTGCTCTCTGATCTACCTGAGTTAGGCTCTATTGACCGCAAGAGAATAGCCTCTTTAGTTGGAGTTGCTCCGTTCAATAATGACAGCGGTCGGTTCAGAGGTAAGAGGCGAATAAAGGGTGGGCGTCCTGCTATAAGGACAGTTCTTTACATGGCCACAATAACTGCAATTAAATTTAATCCCCTTATAAAGCCTTTTTATCAACATCTCCTTTTGAAGGGCAAAGTCAAGAAAGTTGCTATTGTCGCTTGTATGAGAAAATTACTTATATATCTAAATGCAATGATTAGAGATTCCCGTTGTTGGCAACCTATTTCTGCTTGACATTAAACACAGTTGCTCCGGGGATGCTCCGCAAACACCGGCGCGAACAGATTGTATCTACCATCTATTTGCAATCCGGGAACCAATCTAAACAACCAGTTTTCAAAAACGTATCAAACGCGTCATCTGGTATCTGCCAATCAGGATCCTGTATATCCATTGCCTCAATATACCGATTAAACTCATCCTCTGTGTGGAAACCTACGGTGATGTCTTCTCTCGGAATCATTACGAACCAATAATAAAAATTCTCCTGAATGTAAGCGTCGGCCTGCGGATTAACGTAACTAGAATACGCCATGATGACGCCATCTTTCACGGCAAATTTTTCTAGTTCTGCTATACGAGAATAAATGTAGACTTTTTGAACCTCTTGCTCCTCGCTTTTGGGCAAGTCAATATGTAGACTGTTGAGTAGTTCCAAATTCCACGTAGAATTTGGCCTATCACGTGTCGCCTCAACCGGATTTATTACTGGAAGGTGATCCCTTGGAAAATCGCTATCGGTGTAGTTATAGAAAGAATCAGCGTGATGAATCTTTGGACTACAACTCGTTAAAAAACAGACAATGAGTAAAACCAAAAGATAAAGAAATTTGTTTTTCATCTTGGTACTGATAAGAATAAACCAATTTTTTCCATAAATGCCACTATTCCTAAATATGTTTTATGGAGATTCAGCCCACTATAAGATCACTCCCCATTCCAATGGTACTTTTTATTCAGGCGCAGCGTATCGACAGAGCAATGCAGGCATAACCCGTTATGGCAGCAGATCGCACCACCGCATTCCGGGCAGCGCCACTTTCCCTCTTCCTTATCCAGGAAGGTCTCCACCCCATTCTCCTGGATGAATTCCAGGTTGGTCAGCATGCTCATATGATATTTGGTGCGGTACCTCTTATCCAGCGACTTCAGCCTGGCGCAGGGAAACTTTCCACATACAAAGCAAAACCGGACAATTCCATTCCCCACCAGATCACACTTGTCTTTCATGAATAGACAGTTTTCACCGCGGGGCAGACAGCCGGGGCAGTACTTTTTATTGAATCCCTGTTTATTCAGGTCGTTTTTCATCGCCAGGTAATGGACGCATAACCCGCAGTTCATCCCGCACGGTGCAATGAGATCTTCTTCCATGGCAGACTCTTACCTCCAACCCTTTGTTTCTACGTATTTATCAACGAACATCTCGTTCCGTATATTTTATTGATTGGATTATAGTATTCGAGACCGTTATTCTGCAAACGAATGCTACCCATAGCTCAAACTGCACCATTTGTAGTGGGAACGACTGTTTGTTTCTTCTGTGTCAGGAACAGCACAAACCCCAGCAGGCGGATGGTTGCTGCCACGATCAATGCACCGGAAATGCCGATCGTATCTGCCAGGATGGTACCAATGATCGGCGAAACGACTGCCGAAAGGTACTGCATGCTCTGGGCAAAGGATACAAATGTGGCGCTATATTCCACCGGTATGGAACGCATAAGTTCATCGAAAAAGATCAGGTCCAACCCGGCCTGGAAGATACCCGCCATGCCTGCCAGCAGGACCACCACTTCCACCCGGCCGGTGATCGCTACCAGAAACGGGTAGAGTGAAAGCCCCAGTGTGGTCCACAACAAGCACCATGCGGGTGCCGTGCTTGCGGGAACGCCTGACCCAGAAGAAATATCCCACAATCATCACTGCGGTCGAGCTGGTGTTGATCAGGCCGATCCAGGCGTCTGAGGCATGCAGTTGGCGCACAAAATACAGCGGGAAGAGCGGCGCAGCCAGCGAGACACCGGTGAGGTAAACAAAGCGCCGCAGTGCAAAATTGATGAAAGGTTTCTGGCTGAAGATCAGCTTCCAGTATTCCTTGAGCCGCTGCGATTTACTGCCCTGCAAGGTGATGACAGGGATGACCCGGACCGGCAGATCGAGGTGGCTGGAGAAGTAATAACTGATCAACCCGCCGATGGAGAGAACCATGAAGACCAGCTGGTAGTTGAAGGGGAAACCCATCCGGTCCAGCACCTGGCCAACGATGACAACTGTGATAGCTGAAGTGAATCCCATGATCGACCAGCGCCGGGACATCAACTCAAAGCGGCCTTCAGGGCCGGCGACGGTGTTCATCACAACGCTGAAGAGGATGGAAACGATGGTTTGGGGCAGGGTCGCCAGCGCCCAGATGGCCAGGATGGCGAAAACGAGATACTGTCTGGGAACGATAAATGGAGCGATGCCGGTCAATGCATAAGAGAGCACCACCAGAAGGCGGGCAGTTCCGAACCAGGGCACGATGTTGGATTTCCGCTGCAGATAGCCGCCGATCACCAGCGCCAGCATCAAACCAGTAAGCGCGGGCATGGAAGTCAGCAGCCCGACCTGGAAATTGGTAGCTCCAAGGCGAGTAAGGAATACAGGCAGGAACGGTGCTGCGGCATTCGCCAGCCCGATCCCGATCGCATCTATCTGGACGAAGAGAAAATTCTTCCGGTTGACTTCAGAGCCAACCTGCGGCTCTTTGAACCATCTGAGAAGTGCCAATGTAAAACCACCATGTAGAGGATGATATTAATATTATCACTAATCGCAGTGAGAGTCTGTGAAGAAGTTGTAAATAGATGCTCATCCCTGAAAACAGGTGCAGTATGATAAAATTACTGTTTGCCTCTGTAAGATTGGAGGGGCTTTATTTTGAAAGGATAACAGGGTTTAGCATGTCAGTAATTCGAGAAGATATTCGCAATGTGGCAATCATCGCCCACGTAGACCACGGGAAAACCACCCTGGTGGATGGGCTGCTGCGCCAGTCTCACACTTTCCGCGCCAACCAGCATGTAATAGAGCGCGTTATGGATTCGAACGACCTGGAACGTGAACGCGGGATCACCATTTTAGCCAAGAACACAGCTATTATGATCCAAGACCCGAAAACTGGTTCAATGGTCAAGATCAATATCGTCGATACTCCCGGGCATGCCGATTTTGGCGGCGAGGTGGAACGGGTGATGAATATGGTGGATGGCGTCCTGCTGCTGGTGGATGCCGCGGAAGGTCCGATGCCGCAAACTCGTTTTGTGCTGAAAAAAGCGCTGGAAATGGGTCATAAAGCCATCCTGGTGGTCAATAAGATGGACCGCAAGGATGAGGACCATGAAACGACCGTCAACGAAACTTTTGATCTTTTTATTGACCTTGGCGCTAATGATCACCAGGCTGAGTTCCCGATCATCTATGCCAATGCGATCACCCAGCAGGCTGGTTTAACCCCTGCGATGGGTCCGGATCTCATGCCGTTGTTTGACACGATCCTCAACTTTATCCCCGGACCCACTGTGGAGCCGGATGCACCGCTGCAGCTTTTGGTGACCAACCTGGGCTATGACGAATACCGCGGCGTGACTGCCGTCGGCCGGATCTTCGCAGGTACGATGAAATCCGGACAGACGATCGCCCGCATCGTCGCAGATGGCAGCGTCAAGATGGACAAGATCCCCTACCTGTATGTCTTCAAAGGACTGGAAAAGGTGGAAGTGGATGAGGTGAAAGCCGGTGACATTGTGGCAGTGGCCGGGCTGGAAGAGATCGTCATAGGCGACACCATCGCTGACCCGATCAATCCGGTGGCTTTACCGCGCATCAGCGTGGAAGAACCGACAGTTCGGATGACATTCGGTGTCAACACCTCACCTTTCACCGGCAGGGAAGGAAAGTGGGGCACATCCCGCAAAATTCGTGAAAGATTATTCGACGAATTGCGAAAAGACGTCGCCCTGCGCGTAGCCGAAACAGAGTCCGCAGACACATTCCTGGTTTCCGGACGCGGTGAACTGCACCTGGCGATCCTCATTGAGAATATGCGCCGCGAGGGGTACGAATTCCAGGTCTCCAAACCGGAAGCCATTTTAAAGAAAGGCGAGAATGGTGAAATTCTTGAACCATTTGAAGAACTTTCCATTACCACCAGCCAGGACACGGTCGGAGTGGTGGTCGAGATGCTGGGCGTACGCCGCGGACAGATGGAAGAATTGGTCAACGCAACTGAAAGCACAGTCTATATGCGCTACACGGTTCCGACCCGAGGCTTATTGGGTTTCCGCTACCAGTTCCTGACAGCCACACGCGGTAATGGTGTGATGAATACCATCTTCAAAGGCTATTTCCCCTACGCTGGCGCAATTAACTCCCGGGTTACCGGATCCATTGTAGCCTGGGAAGACGGCACCACGAACACCTTCGGTTTGAAAAATGCCGAGGAACGTGGTGTTTTGTTCATTGGCGCGGGGGTTGATGTGTATGAAGGCATGGTGATCGGCGAATATACCCGGCAGATGGATATTTCCGTCAATGTGTGCAAGAAAAAACACCTTACCAATATGCGCTCCTCGAATAAAGACATTGAAGTGCGCCTGAACACTCCCCGCAACCTGAGCCTGGATGAGGCCATCGAATACCTGACAGATGACGAGTTGCTGGAGATCACTCCAACCAATTACCGGATCAGGAAACGCATCCTGAATACAGAAGATCGTGGCAAACAGGTGAAAGCTTCCAAAAAAGAGATTGAAGAATAATTCATCTGAATTATTTAAATAAAAACAAGGCAGGTACTTCTTGACAATAAGAAGCCTGCCTTTTGATTTAAAGATTTGTGATTAATTTTGACTATTCGGTCAACGCCGGGAACAGGCGGGTATCCAGTTCGGATTCATGGCGGAACTGCTGGGTGTACAGGTTGTAGTAATGGCCGCCTGAGCGAAGCAGCTCCTGGTGGGTGCCCATCTCGGTGATCTGGCCGTTATCGATCAGGATGATGCGGTTAGCACGCTTGATGGTGGACAGCCGGTGAGCGATGATGAAGCTGATCCGCCCCTTCATGAGCGCTTCCATGCCCTGCTGGATGAGGGCTTCGGTCAGGGTATCAACCGAGCTGGTGGCTTCATCCATGATGAAGATCTCGGGCTTGGCCAGGACAGCCCGGGCGAGGCTGATAAGCTGTTTTTGTCCAACAGATAGCTGGTTGCCGCCTTCACCGACTTCCTGCAGGTAACCTTTTTCCATTCCGCGGATGAATTCATCGGCTCCGGCTGTTTTCGCTGCGGACTCGATCTCTTCATCTGTCGCATCCAGCTTGCCATAACGGATATTCTCACGGATGGTGCCGGAGAAGAGGTGCGGGGTCTGCAGCACAATGCCGATGCGGGATTGGATGTCGTGCATGGTCAGGTCGGTATAATCCACGCCCCCGATGCGGATGACGCCATTCTTTGGTTCATAGAAGCGGCATAATAAGTTGACAATGGTGGTCTTGCCGCCGCCGGTTGGTCCAACCAGGGCGATCATTTCACCCGGCTTCACTTTCAAAGAGAAATCACTGAGGACGGGTTTCTCCTTCTCGTAGAAAAAATCCACATGGTCAAATTCGAGCTCGGAAAGGATCGTCTCAGTGGGTATGGTTACTTCTTTATCCTTTACGTCCGGGACAGCATCGATAAGCGAGAAGATGCGCTCGGCAGAAGCGATGGAATGCTGCATTTCAGCATACACCCGCGCCATATCCTGCACCGGCCACATCATGAAGGTGATATAGGAAGCAAAAGCCTGGATGCCGCCGATGGTGATCCACCCGATGGAGGATTGCCAGCCGCCGTACCAGATGATGGCTCCCAGGGCGAGGCTGCTGATGATCTGGACAACAGGCAGAAAGAGGGCTGACAGCCAGGCTGCCCGGTAGGATGAGCGGTACATATTCTGGGTCAACTCGCCAAACTCGCGCAGATTCTCATCTTCGCGGCAGAGAGCTTTCACCACGCGTACTCCGGTGATCGATTCGTTATAAGAAGCAGTGATCTTGGAGTTCACTTTGCGGACTGTGCGATACTGCTGGATGATCTTCTTGCGGAACTGGACTGCCACATACACCAGGATCGGGATGACCAGCAGAACGATGAGGGCCAGCCGCCAGTTAATAATGAACATGAATATGGATGAGGTGACAATGTTGATCACCGCCCAGGTGGAATCCAGGACGCCCCATGTCATCAGGTCGGAAACACGCTCCGAGTCGGAGGTGACCCGTGCCATGACCCATCCGACAGGTGTACGGCTATAGTAAGATAGCGATAACTCCTGCAGGTGGTTGAACATGCTCTTGCGCAGGTCATAGCGGATGCGCTCACCCAGGATCGCTACCAGGTAGATGAAGACAAATACTCCACATGCCTGGACGATCAGCAAAGCGCCATAACGGATCACATACTTGTTCAAAACCAGCAGGTCCTTTGGAATGATCGCTTCGTCAATGATCTTCTTGCTTAAAAAGGTAAAATAACCATCCAGGATGGATACGATGGCGATGGTAATGAGAAAACCGATCACCCAGGTCAGGTGCGGACGAGCCAACCCGATGATCCGTTTTAAGGTCTTGTTATCAATCTTGGAAGAGTATTCCTCTTCCTCAAATTCATCATAGTCTGACACGAGAGACTTCCTTTTCCAATTCCAAATCGATGTTCGTTTGCAGCTCGTAGATCTGCTGGTAAACGCCGGGCACACCGATCAGCTGTTTGTGCGTTCCACGCTGGATGATCCCGCCCTTGTCAAAGACGAGGATGAGATCGGCGTTCATGATGCTTTGAATGCGGTGGGCGATGATGAAGGTGGTGCGGTTCTTCATCAGGTTTTCCAACGCCTGGCGAATTTCCGCCTCGGTCTCCAGGTCCACGGAGGAGGTGGAATCATCCAGTACCAGGATGCGGGGATTCTTGAGCAGGGTGCGGGCGATGGTGACGCGCTGCTTCTGCCCACCCGAAAGGGTGACGCCTTTTTCACCCACCAGGGTGGCATAACCCAGCGGGAAGGAGAGGATCACATCATGTATGGCGGCAGCCCTGGCGGCCTCGTACACTTCCTCATCGCTGACGACGCGTTCGACACCGTAAACGATGTTCTCGCGTATGGTGCGGGAGAAGAGGAAGGGCTCCTGTTCGACGATACCGATCTGCTCGCGCAGGTAATGGATGGGATAATCATTGATATTGCGTCCATCCAGGTAGACAGCGCCGGAGGTGACATCATAAAAGCGCGGCAGCAAATTCACCAGGGAGGTCTTGCCTGACCCGGTGGAGCCCAGCAGGGCTACCGACTGGCCTGATGTACATTCAAAGCTCACATCGCACAGGATGGGATTATCCTTTTCGTATTCAAAGGAGACGTTCTCAAATTTAATATCCCCGTGGATCACCTGATCGGGGGTAATGGTGCCTGCATCCAACTGTTCGCGGTCTTCCTTGATGATCTTCATCACGCGGGTATAAGAGACCAAGTCCGGTGGACATCTGCACGATCACCCTGCCCAGGGTGCGCAGCGGGAAGATGAGCCAGATGATCAAGCCTGCATAAGCCAGGTAGCTGCCGATGGTCAGAGTGCCGTTGATGACCATCTGCGCGCCGAGGAAAAAGCCGGCCAGGATCTGGAATCCGCAGAAGGTGTCGCTGATCGGCCAGAAGAGGGAATGCATTTTCATCAAGGTCTTGCCCTTGGCAAATTTCAGGGCATTCTCTTTTTCAAACTTGTTGATCTCGAATTCCTGCCGGGCATAAGCCTTCACCACCCGGACCCCGGTCAGGTTCTCCTGGATGGTGGTGGAGAGCACAGCTTCCTGTTCCTGGTAAGCTTCATAGGCCTTGGTGATGCGCGCGAAGAAAATGATCGATGTGACCAGAATGAAGGGCACCACGATGATCGACAGCAAAGCCAGCCTGGCATTCAGGCTGTAGAGGGCAGCGAAATTGATCACAAACAACAGCACAATACGGCCGACATTGATGGCCTGGTCGGCGAAGAAACGCCGGATGGCATCGACATCCGAGGTGCAGCGCTCGATCAATTCACCGGTCGAGGTCTCGGAATGGTATTTGAAGGGCAGCCGCTGAAGATGGTCAAAGAGGTAATTGCGCAGCCGGCGGGTGACGCCTTCAGCTGTGCTGGCGGCAAGCGTTCCGGAGATGAAGGTGGTCGATCCTTCGAACAAGGCGAGCAGAACGAATCCGAGAGCAGCCAACGGAATGAGGTTGTACTTGCCGGGGGCAAGGATATCATCGATGAAATAGCGCAGGAGCAGGTAGGTGAGCGTCTTGGACGTGGCGCTGATCCCCAGGGCGACATTGGCACCGACGTACTGCAGGCGGAATCCGCGCATGAGCCGCCAGAGACCCAGCAGGCGGTTTGAAGAGATGGTGGATTTTATATCCAGCTCTTCGGGTTTATTAATGGATTGCTGTAAAACTGACACAATGACTCCCTTTGAAAATTCGGAAACACTCTATTCTAAAGCATGCAGGTGCAATCGTCAAACGACCCCTCATGTGACCTCTAATTGTGCTAGTGCATTGGGGAGGGAAGGTGGAGAAACAAATGGTTTAGAAAGAGAATAGAAAATGGAGAATGGATAAAATCGTCGGGTACTCAGCGTGGACGCTGAGAACAAAGCGCAGGTGAAATGAAGTCCTGGCGGTCAAACCAATGCGCTTGGTCTGGAGAAGAACGCGAACAAAGGTGTGTTATCTAAAGTTAAGGAGTTAGCAGAGTCCAATTATCAATATCATCCCTTACAAGAAAACCCTCATTGGGAGGTAGCCATCCCATTAATAAACCCATCCCACGAACCTCAATGCTCCTGGTCTTAAAGTCATAAACCCAGATATTCCATTCACTATCGTCATTATTTTTAACTTCAAAAGCAATTTGATTCTGACCTAATGATTGCCTCCCACTTTTTGTATTGGGAGGAAAAACATACCGCTGAATTATTGTACGAGTTTCCAAATCAAAAAGATCAAGACTGATGGATTGTTGCCCATCAGGTGGAATTTCTTCAAATAATAAATATTTGGCGTCTGAGTCACTCCCCAATAAGCTTAGGGGAACCGCAGCTCTATAAATTTCACTTTGTTTAAGTGTCCATTTATCTATTTCATAAATCTTCGATGGTAAAAAATCAAGCGTCATTGGATCCCTAGATCGCTCAACAGCCAATATCAAATCACGATTTATTTCTTTCACCCATTGAGAATACGTAATGTCATGTATATGGGCATGGTTGCTCAAACTCCCTTTTCGGTTATACATGTACATCCCGGAAGACGGCGATATAAGCCAAACATAATACCCAGCCCAAAGCACGTCAAATTCAAAAGAATCCCATGCCAAATTTAGTTCTTTTAGAGTGTCATCTTGTGAAACTTCGAACATCTTTATTGCCTGACAACCGTTTGGATTATGAGTGTAATTAACACAAACAATAAATGCTGAACTATCTGGCGACCAAGAATATACCCACATATAGAGAATATCATCACCCTCAATCTGATATTCGGTTGTTTGGGATAAGTTGTCTAATGGAATAAGACGCAACGATCTATTCCATAAGGTCACAAACCAGCGACCATCAGGAGAGATATTCCGGCTATCATATTGATAATTCTCCCCTTCAATTCCTTTTAATTTATTTTTCCACTGAGTTGCATCGCTATGTTTATTTGGCAACTCCTTTATAGGAATTGAAGGAATGAGAGTCGATATTGGCGTTTGCGTCGCCTTAATAGTTACCAGAGTACCTAAGGTGGCTTCGGTAATTCGTGTGGGTGTACTTGTTGAATTACAGGAATTAGCGAAAAAAGCCAGAAATAATAGGACAAAATAAAGGATGTATATTTTTCTCATAGAACTATCCGTTCAATTATCACAGAATGATGGATTTCTCCGTTCACAATGATGTCCCACCGCAGGCGTGTCTTTGACCGTTAGGTCTCCAGCATTCCAATTACCTCCCTGGAACCTGCTGCTATTATGTTTCGGCACATTTGAATTATATATCGGATCATATTTGGTGCTTTTGAAACGCATCAAACAAGCTCCACCAATCCCGAAAAGCATGACTTTTATATGACCTGCGACAGTTATAGATCCCAATCCCGACAGGTACACTAAGGTGGGTATATGTAAGTTAATTCAATTGACTGCGAAACAGCTCTGAAAGGATGTCAAATGATATTGGTGACAGGAGCGACCGGGCATATCGGGAATGTATTGATCAGGGAATTACTTGCCTCCGGTGAATCGGTGCGGGCGATGGTACTTCCAAAAGACGACCTGACTCCGATCAAAGACCTGGATATCGAAGTCGCCATTGGAGATGTCCTTAATAAAGAATCGCTTCGCAGAGCCATGCGCGGTGTGGATACTATTTTTCACCTGGCTGGGATGATATCGATCTTGCCCGGCGACGCCGCGCAATTGCAAAGAGTTAATGTGGATGGCACACGCAATATGCTGGAAATGGCAAAAGAGATGCATGTCCGCCGGTTTGTTTACACCAGTTCCATTCATGCGCTGTCCAGGATACCTCATGGCACAACCGTGGATGAATCGATCAGCTTTGATCCGACATGCTGTATGGGTGATTATGATAAATCCAAGGCACTGGCCTCTCTGGAAGTGATCAAAGCTGCCGGTGACGGGCTGGATGCTGTGATCGTTTGCCCCACAGGAGTAATTGGCCCGCACGATTATAAGGCATCTGAAATGGGTACTTTGATTTCGAACACCCTGTTCAGCAGAATGGTGTTTAGCGTGGATGGTGCATATGACTTTGTGGATGTACGTGATGTCGCCAGGGGAATGATATTAGCCAGTCAACAGGGTCGTACAGGCGAGGCTTACATTCTATCGGGAGAATGGATCAACTTGCAGGATATGTTGAAAACGGTGAAAGAAATAGCTGGGGAGAAATTCACCGGCATCAAACTGCCGGTATGGCTGGCGAAAGCTGTCTCAAAGTTCACTCCGTTCTTCTACCGGATGACCAAAACAAAACCACAGTTTACACCGTATTCAATTGAAACGATCCAGAGCAATGCAGTCGTGAGCCATCGGAAGGCGACCATTGAATTGGGGTATTCACCCAGGACATTATATGATTCCCTGACCGATACCGTTTTGTGGTTGTTGGAATACCGGAAGCTGGCTGCAAAAACCATCAGGAAATAGACAAACCATGCTAACGAACATTGCTGAAAAGGTTGTGCTGATCACAGGTGCGTCAACCGGGATCGGGCGGGAACTCGCCATTATTCTGGCTGAAAAAGGATACCATGTCCTTCTGGCAGCGCGCAGCGGGGATAAATTACAGGCGATCACAGAAGAGATCAGAACCCGGGGTGGAAAAGCCGATCACTTCGTTGTTGATCTGACCGATGAAGCCGCGACAGATAATTTGATCAACGAGATCAAACAGAAATATCCCCGCCTGGATGTGCTCATCAACAATGCCGGAATTGGATGGTATGGTTATTTCGAACAGCTTCCATGGCAGTGTGCAAGAGAGATGATCGACTTGAACATGACCGTTCTGGTGAAACTGACACGGGCATTCATTCCACAAATGCGCCTCAGGAACAGCGGCCATATCATCAATATCAGCTCCATCGTTGGCGATCTACCGGCGCAGGGAGCGGTGTTATACAGCTCAACAAAAGCCTTTGTGAACAGCTTTACCAAAGCCATATCCCGTGAATTAAATGGTTCCGGTGTCAAGGTTTCGCTTGTCAAACCCGGGCCGGTTTCAACCGGTTTCTACAGCCATGCTAAGGAGACCAATGGGCAGCGCATTCCGGGCGAAAGGTTCGCGATCTCTGTAGTGAAAGCTGCACAAATAATTGCAAATATCGTAGACCACCCACGCAGGGTGACCTATGTGCCCGGGTATTATTTTTTTATGCCATGGATCGATCGATTATTTGGACCGATCATTCAACGGCTTGGTCCGATAATTCTTGGCGATGTAAAAGAACCAAACAAGCAAAGGGTAATGTAATTATCCGCGGTTGATCGATTTCTCAAGTTTGGACGATGCGGCAAATTGGGGTGGAGATATCTTCCTCCAGGAAAAATGCGATCGTTTCTCTCAGAATGACATTTCGTTCGCGTTGGTGCATGATCAATGCACCCTACGACTACACTTAGGTGAGTGGTAATAAAACCCCTCTACGAATTATTTGGAACCCATTTTGGACAAAAGTTCTGTCTTTTTCTGGTTATACTCAGCATCAGTGATCAGACCCTTCGCTTTTAGTTCCCCAAGTTGGACGATCATTCCAGGGACATCCGACCCGTTTACAGAACCTTCACCGGATCTATCCATCGTCACCATATGCTCTGTGGCTTCTTTGGCATTCAGCATCGCGGTCTTATATTTGATCGGTTCGTTGATACGTTTTAACAGGTTTACCCCCAATTCGGATGCTGTTAATATTTCAATATCGCCATAGTTAAATATTCGTCCGAGATATGATTGGGTCAGTTTTACATCATTCACTTTTTCAAGCGAAGAATCAATGACATTTTTGTTGATGACGCCATTGATATGAATGACGCGATGATTTGTAACAATGAATTGTTGATTCCTCCAAAAGAGGATCTTCATGAAAATAAAAAATGCGGGGATTAACAACAGTAGATAGAGTAAGCTTGCCCAATTGACATTGAAAGCAATCATGGCGACCGTTATGCCGATGATCAACAATATTATAAATGCCAGTTCCACCAGAATTCTACTCATCAAGACAAACCAATGCTGGTGGGTGACCAAAAGGATCTTTTCTTTATCGCCTAATAAACTATGTAAATAGGATGCCATATTCCCTCTATCTTTGAGCAAAATTATGATCAGGATTTATTCGGGAGTTTCGAGTTCTCCACGATCGGCAGAGTCGAGAAATTCTCTGGCTTCCTTTTCAAATTCTTCCGGAACCCAGATCTTTACTAAACCCAATGACCCAACAGTCAATCCATAGGTTATGCCAGCACTTTCCTGGAAGACCTGTACAGGAATTCCATTCGCTTCGAGGCTGGCACGAATGATCTCACCATCAAGGTGACCGCGCACTTCATCAACACAAACCCATTTGTCAGGAGTCATAATCTTATTATAGTAATAAACATAATAATTAACAAGAAAGAGCACAACCAAAGGTTGTGCTCTTATCCAGTCAACTTTATATACTACTTATTCTTGAGAATGATTCGGGCATCTACAACTTTGACGCCTTTACCTTCTTCGTAAACCAGGACCGGGTTGGCATCGGTTTCGGAGATCTCATCTTCCAGGTCATAGATCATCGCGGCATACTTGCACAATACCAGGCTGAGGGCTTTCTTATCACGGGGAGATTCTCCACGGGCACCATTGAGAATTGGTGCGCCACGGATCTCATCCAACATCATGGCAGATTGACCTTCTGATATAGGTGCCACGCGGAAGGTAACATCCTTAAGGACTTCGACGAAGATGCCGCCCAGGCCAAACATGACGGTTGGTCCAAAGGTTTTGTCGTTGACTGAGCCAATAATCACTTCGGTGCCCCAGGGAGCCATTTCCTGGATGGCAATTCCGTGAATATCGGCGTCGGCTTTGTATTTCCTGGCGTTGACGAGGATGGTCTTGTAAGCATCACGAATACCTGCTTCATCCTTGATATTGACCTTTACGCCGCCAGCATCAGATTTATGTAGAATTTGTGGTGAAACGATCTTTAATACAAGGGGGTAACCGATCTTCTTTCCGATTGCGACGGCTTCTTCTTCGGTCTTTGCCAGTTGTGTAGCTGCGATGGGCAGGTCATAGGCTGCGAATACCAGTTTCGATTCGACTTCGGTCAAAGCTGAACGGCCATCTTTACGAGCCTGGGCGATGATCTTGCGGGCAACAGTTCCGCCGGTTGAGCTGCATGGATAAGCTGAATCATTTACCATCTTGCGAAGTTTATAGAATTCGCGCAGGGCAGCCATTGCATTGACTGCGAGGTCTGGAGCGTTGTAGCAGGGAATGCCATTCTCGACCAGCCAGCGCATAGCTTCATCAGATCTCTCACCACCGACAAATGATATTGTGACGGGTTTATCTTTAATGCCTGATTCTGTGATCGCCTTGTGGATCGCTTTGGCAATTTCCGGCGGGTTGGTTTGAGCAGTCTCACAGTACAGAACTACAAGTCCATCAACCCATTTGTGGGCGTAAGAAAATTTTACGGTTTCATAATACCAATCATTTCCAGCCATACCGGTCATATCGACAGGATTTTTTGCTGAACCATAATCCGGCATGTGTTTTTTCAATTCAACCTGAACGTCTTCAGGAGCGAATTTCAGGGGAAGACCGTAGCGTTCGGCTGCATCGGTAGCCAGAACACCCACGCCGCCACCATTGGTGAGGATAAGCATGTTATCACCCGGCATTGGCGGCTGGAGGGAAAGAGCAAGCGTACGGTCAAATAGATTATTGAGGTCCATCGCACGTAAAGCACCTGCCTGTTGGAAAGCAGCATCGTACACCTTGCCGGATCCAGCCAGGGAGCCGGTATGGGAAGCAGCGGCTGCTGCACCGTGGGTGGATACGCCGGCTTTTAGTGCGATCACCGGTTTACTGGATTTTCTGCAGGCATCTATGAAACGGCGGCCTTCTTTGAAGCCCTCCACATAGAGAGAAACACAGGTGGTCTCAGGATCTTCGTCTAGCCAGGTGATCAAATCGGCAAAGTCGACGTCACACATATTCCCGATGGAGATCAGTTTTTCAAAACCGACGCCGCGAGTATAGGAAATCGCGTCAATGGCGATCAATAAAGCACCGCTCTGAGTAATCAATGAGGCTTTACCGGGGAGAGGAAGGTAAGGCGCAAAAGAAGCGTTTAATTTGGTCGAATTGGTGAGGGTTCCGACAATGTTGGGACCCAGGATGCGCATACCATAGCTTTTAGCCTGTTTTACGATCTGGTCTTCCAGTTCTTTGTTACCAGTTTCGCTGAAGCCGGAAGTAATGATGATCAATCCTTTGACCTTTTTCTTACCACATTCATCCACTACTTCAGAGACGAATTTTGCAGGAACTACAATTACAGCCGCTTCAACAGTCCCGGGGATATCGGCCATACTCTTGTAATTCTTTAACCCTAATATCTCATCATCTTTCGGGTTAACGGGATAGATCTTTCCGGAGTATTTACTGTCTAATAGATTTTTGATCACTGTATAACCGATCTTACCCGGGGTTGACGATGCCCCAACGATGGCGATACTTGTCGGGCTGAGAATTGCATTTATGGATTGATCTTTCACGTATTCCTCCTGAAAAATATTATTCCGTTTTAAGTGGATTAATTAATTTAGTTAAAAGCATACCTTACTATTTTATATTCGCTTTCAATATTTTCCAATGATGAGAAGGACTATTAATCGCATGACATTCTTCACCATTAAGTCATAATTGGCAGGATATCTAGTTTTCATCAGGGGTTTTGTAGAATTACTTGATATTTTATCCAAATGACTAGTGAAAAACAAAATAAAATCCGGCTTATCGCCGGATCATTAATTATAAGATTTCGTAAGAAGTAGTTATTTCAACTACTCCACGAATAGTAGCAGCCACGGAACAGTATTTTGTCTCGGACAAATGGATTGCCTGTTGGAGAGCTTTTTCCGTCAAACCATCCCCTTTCACTTTGTATAGCAAATGGACCTTGCGATAAGTCCACGGGGGATCCTGATCCTGCTCGGCAGTAACAGATATTTCAAGTGAGATCAGGTTGATCTTCTTCTTTTCCAATATTTCAACCACATCCACTCCAGTACAGGATGCGAGGGAAACCAATAATAAATCACTCGGTTTGACCCCTATACCTTCAGCGGGGGTCGATATGACAACCGAATGGTTGGTTGAATCTATGCCGATAAATTGCTTGCCCGTTACCCGCCTAACTGTTGCATTTGCCATAGACTATTCCTTGATTTCCAGCATTGTGAATAATTTTGATAATTCATTAATCTTGTCCTGGTCTGTATTACGGACATCATCCCTTAAACACTGAGATAAGTATTGCCGTATGATCAACTGGTTGGTTGAGCTGATCGCAGATTGGGCGGCTTGCAGTTGTTGAATAATATCCACACAATTGCGGCTTTCTTCCAGCATCTTTTCGACGCCGCGTATTTGTCCTTCCACTTTTTTTAGCCGCAAACTTAGATCTTTGTTATATTCCATGGTGACACCGTTCTGGCAAACTGCCAAATGAGTTATCCTCAAGTAAAGCGAGAATTTGAGGAACAAGATGTGCTGGTTGTTCCTGAATTGCTATTACCAGGAGATGCAAATGAAGAAATTAATCTATTGGTATGATTACTCCTGCACGTAGGGCATTCTTTTTGTTCTTTGTTATCACCAAAATCTACAATTAATTCAAAACTCTTTCCACAGTTAAGGCACACATACTCATATAGAGGCATTCTTTACTCCTACATATAAAATATTATACTGTACTGGAGTATAGCATAGTTCTGATAGTCGTCAAGGATAAAGCCATTAAGATCCAGATATTAGTGGATAAGAAAAATTAACCTGGTCTTTTTATTCTTTAGCAGCAATTTCTGCCCAGGGTTGTTTGATCCAATCACTCCACGAACCAGGATAGAGCTTGCCCATAGGGAAGCCTGCATAAACAATAGTGAAAACACCCAGTGCTCCTGTCACCCCGGATCCGCAATAGTATATGGAATTTTCTGATGGGGTATCACCGAGTAATCGTTTAATCTGTGCTTTGATCTCAGGTTTAGGCTTGAACAGCATATCCTCATCCAGATAATCCGTGACTGGAGCGCTGATCGCACAGGGGATATGACCCGGAATCGGGTCAATCACTTCTTCCAGGCCGAGGTAACGGTTACGTGCACGGGCATCCAACAATTTATAGGCGTGCTCATTATGTAGCCTGGATATTGCCCTTGCATCGATGATCATTTTTTCATTTGGTGAAAGGCTTATTGAGGATCTTTCACGGATGGAGATATCGGTTGAAACGGGATATTTCAGCCGCGACCAATTAACGTATCCACCATCAAGAAGGGCAACACGATTAAATCCATAATAATTTAGCAGCCACCACAGCCTTGCTGCAGCCATATTTCCACCAGAGGAGTCATAAGCCACAACCTGCATCCCCGGACGCAGGCCCCATTTTTGGAGCAAAGCATTAAAATCCGTTGATTCTGGAAGCGGATGCCTGCCGGTTGTCGGGGTAATCCTACCTGAGAGATCCCGATTGAGATGCGCATAGATGGCATTCGGTATATGGCCACCCAGATATTCCAAATATCCCTGGTCGGGGTTTGGAAGATAGAAAGTGCAATCGACGATCAACCAATCTTTATCATTCATGTGGCTGCGCAGTTGATCTGGGGTTATCAGTGCGAGATATTTATCATCCATTCTTCCTCTTGTTGAATAGTAATGCAAATGCAACCGACAATAACAGCAATCCTGCAAAATCAAAAATCATAAATCTCAGTATCGAGGATCTTGTATTCATGAGTGAATGAATTCCGAAATAGATCCAGGTTTCACCAATAAACCCGATCAGTTGCATCATCAATGCTGAGACCAAGGCAACTGGATATCGATACGGTTGATATATCGCTATCGCGTATGGCACATTCCACATGATGAAGAGGATGCCCAGGGAACGGATCACGACTGTCCCTGCTTCTCCCTCCAAGTCGAATTGTTGAGTGTAGCCTGAAGGATTGACCAAGAACTGAATAGTACATAGGATATTGCTCGCAAAAACAATTGCAATCAAAAGCCGAATAATCCAAATTGCTGTTGGATCATTTCTGTTTTCGATGGGAAGATTATTTTTCATCACCTGACCCCAAACGCGATCCAATACGCAGCAATGGAAAAAGCAATGGCAACATTTAATGATTCTTTGATACCCGCCATTGGAATATGGACTACTTGATCACAAAAAGACAAGATTCCGGGGTCAATTCCGTAGTTTTCGTTCCCTACCACCAAAACATAGGGAGTTGTTCCGGTAAACTGGTTCTCAAAAATGGAAGTTGATGTGTCCGTATATTCCAAACCAATGATCCGATAATTACTTATTTTCAATTGTTTGATCGCATCCACACCATCCCAATGCTGTTCCCAATGGACGTGATCGTCAGCGCCGAGAGAAGTTTTTGCCATGCGAGGATGAGAAGGGGATGGAGTGATCCCACCCAGATGAATGCGTTTTACTCCGCAGCCATCAGCGGAGCGAAATATCGAACCGACATTAAACACACTCCGAATATTGTCAAGGAATGCTTCAATGTGCACCGTTGGTGAATCACCGTTATTGGTTTTGGTATTGAATTGGGGGTAATTTGCCACAATGGTTGTATTCGTACCGCATTTAGGACATATTTCCGCACCTTGAAGATCTTCACTCGCAGGGAAGCGAAATGAACATGCCTTTCGAACACATTGCCGGATGATTATTTGAGACATTGAGGTAGTAGTGTGTTATTGAAAATGGAAAAAGGACGTATCCACCTTTGAAAAGTCTGAATAAACACCCCGATATTTTTCCGGAAGAAGATCAGCCACCTGGTACATGATCTGATCGGTGGCTTTCTGCCTGAGGTCGCGATCATTCAAGGACAATTCCGGGTCAAGCGTAAATATTTTTCCGACCCGGATATGGAAAGGTGTCCTGATCAGCCGATGGATGTTATCCCAGATCAATTCGCCGCCATAAAACGCAACAGGTAAGATGGGAGTATTGGTTTTCACAGCGATCATCGTGATCCCCGGATGGCCTATTTGCAAACGGCCATTTTTCGAGCGGGTACCTTCTGGTGCGATCGCTAATATTTTACCTTCGTTAAGGCTGGTCCGGGCAAGATTATACGCATTCCGGTCAACCTCACCCCTTTTAATGGGAATTCCACCCCACAGGTTAAAAAGAGCACCCATGAAAGGATTTTTCCAGGTTTCTTCTTTGACTAGAGCAGTGACATTCCTGGGTTGCAGATGAGTCATAAAAATTGGTGCGTCCAGAAAATTCACATGATTGACCGCCAGGATCAATGGTCCTTGCATCGGAATTTTTACCAATTCGGCATCATCCACCATGCAGGCAGCCCTGGTAATGCCTTTGATCGTGAAGTTCACCATACGAAATGCAATTGTCATTATGTCAAACCACCATTTCCAGGGCTGCAGGAATTAGTTGAATCTCAATTGTGGAGCCCTCTTCGCAGACTGTTTCACCATCGGCATGACAGGGAATTTTTCCATCTATAGCTGTTACTTTTAGAGTAGTGCAACTTAACATCCTGACTGATGGATCGCTTTCGTGCGTTCCCTTCATGAATTTTAACACCATGGGGAAGGTGGCAAATTTACCCAATTCATTTACCAGGCATAAACTGAACTTCCCGTCAGTCGGATCACCTTTGGGAGCGATGAAAAAACCGCCACCCAGGCGGATACCATTCATCACTGAAACCATCAGGAATCTGTCGGTTATTTGCTGGTCATCAAGATCAAGCTGAAGTCGGGGAGCTTTAAAGTAAAGGAAAATGGTCTTTAAGGCTGCAACAATATATGAAGGAAAACCAGTCAGTAGTTTTAGTTTCAGCGCTTCGAAACCAACTACCGCATCAAAGCCTATTCCAACACCATTGCCAAAGTATCTTCCCTGGGGAAAAACACCACCGGTTACCTTACCAACGTCGATCATTTTTACAGTGGGGTGGATGAAGTGTTCACAAGCCTCGTCAAAATCTGAAGCGACTCCCATACTGTAGGCGAAATCATTTCCCCGGCCAACCGGAAGAACACCCATGCTTGGTCTCCGGTTTTCAGCGTTTTTCCCGGTTAAAATGCCATTAATGACCTCATTACAGGTCCCATCTCCCCCGGCGGCTACGACGATATCATAACCCTTAGCAACAGCGTTTTGTGCAAGCTCCAGTGCATGCCCTGGTCGTTCTGTGAGGACAAGGTCATATTCAAGTTTATTTTCAGTAAAGAATTTCTCAATAAGGGATTTATGCTTCAACCCGGAACCGCGGCCTGAAATTGGGTTTACGATCAACATATACTTGGTCATTGGGTAAAGTTCTCCTTGGATGATTGACTTTGTATTATTGTACAGGAAAATGCAGGAAGAATTGTAACTAATTTTCTTCCCGGGTATTCATTATGTTTACTTTCAATTCGACGTAAGAATTTGAAGTCATAAGCAGCCTTATCGTCAGAGGTGAGATTACAAACGGACGT
Source organism: uncultured Chloroflexia bacterium (assembly GCA_963757065.1). GTDB lineage: Bacteria > Chloroflexota > Anaerolineae > Anaerolineales > Anaerolineaceae > PNON01. The sequence goes on from CAVWQC010000008.1 coordinate 206,532, forward strand.
AAATAAGCTTTTAGATGCTTACGGAAAATCACATGACCCCAATCTGGACCATAGAAATCGGTCATCAACCCTAAATGATCCAAAATTACCTGTTTGGTTTCTTCCAAGGATATCAGGTTATGATCCACCCGTGAAAAGATCCACGGATTCCCTATTGATCCACGACCGATCATTACACCATCACACCCGGTTATCGATTTTATTTTCTCGATATCTTTCAGGGATTTTACATCACCATTGGCTATCACCGGGATGTGAACCATTTTTTTGATCTCAGCTATCGCCTGCCAATCACTGAGGCCTGTATAAGCTTGTTTTTTTGTTCTTCCATGGACGGCAATCAGCGCTGCACCATTATCTTCCAACAACCTGGCAATGTCGAGATAATTCAGGGATGCATCGTCCCATCCAAGCCTGATCTTGGCAGTCACCGGAATTGGACTAATTTTCACCAATTCAGTAAAGATGGTTTTTATCATCTCCGGGTTTTTTAGAAGACCGGCTCCTGCACCACGGTTCGTGACTTTTTTTGCTGAACAGCCTAAATTTATATCCAGAATATCCGGATGAAGTTGAAATATGAGTTTGGCGGCCGATAGGATTCGGGCTGGATCATTATCGAATATTTGAAAGACAACAGGCCGTTCGATCTCAGTAAATGTCAATCGTTTTTCAATCATTTTGAAATTACCAAGGATATCCAGCGCATTCACGAATTCCGAGTAACTAAGGGCAGATCCAAAACGACGGGCAATGATCCGATCCGGAGAATCTGAATATCCTAACATCGGAGCAAGAATCAGATCCCCATAAACAGGAATATTACGGATAAAGAAATTTGGTTGAGATAAATCAGTTGATTGATCGGGCATTAGTATAAGCTTACAATTTCCTTAGAAAATTTACCTAATGATACCATCCTGCGATTGAACAGCTATAATTAATGTTCGATATATATAGGTGAATCGATAATCTATGGCAAATCTGTTATGTCAAAAATGCGGTTTCAATAATCCGCCCGGAATGCGGTTTTGCGGGAACTGTGGCAATAGACTTCCGCAAGATACTGCGTCTTTGATTGCCAATTCATCGGTACAAAGCTCCCTGCCCGGAACAGTAGGTGTCATGATGGGGGCGGATCTGCTTGAAAGATTCAGAGAAGCAGGATTAAATGCTGCCGGACAAAGGCGTAATGTAACCATTTTATTTGTGGATATGTCCGGATTCACCCTTCTCTCACAGGTTTTGAACACAGAAGATGTATATATTATGATCCAGCAATTTACCAGTCTGCTTATTAAAGATGTTTACAAATATGACGGCATGGTAGATAAGTTAATGGGGGATGGACTTATGGCGATCTTCGGAGCGCCAATTGCGAATGAAAATAGTCCTGAGATGGCATTAAGGTCTGCAAATGATATGATGCTGGATATACGTCAATTTGCCGAGCAGATAAACGAAAAATACACCACAGCCTCAAAGGAAAAAATTAATCTAAGTCTGCATATAGCATTACATTATGGTGAAGTGATTGTTGGTGGAATTGGATCAAACCTGTTGATGAATTACACGGCGATCGGTGATACTGTAAACCTTGCACACCGATTGCTGGAGGTCGCTGCTCCAGGTGTCACCCTGGTCAGCCAACAAGTCTTTCAAAGAACCAGAGAAATAGCTAAATTTAAATCTACCGGCCCTTATCTATTAAAGGGAATCGATACACCGGTTGTGGCTTTGGAATTTATGAACCTGATCGATTCTCCGATCAAGAGTTCATCCAACCTGGATATCGAAAGCCAAATTGTCGGAAGGAAAAATGAGTTAGCCCAATTAGTCGAATTGACTGATTCAATACAATATTCAGGCAAAGGCAGGGTTATTCTCATTGAAGGGGAAGCTGGAATTGGTAAGTCCAGGGTATTGGCTGAATATCAGAATTATCTTGCATCAAAAGATATACGACCCATTATTGGTCATTGTTATACGTATAAGAAAAATATTCAGTACTGGGTATTGCAGGATATCTTGCGTTCCTATTTCAATACAGGAAAATCGGATAATCCCAGGCATTTTGAGAAACAGATCCTGCTTAAATTGAATCAAATCGTTCCTGCAGAGATTGATAACTATATGGTGGTCCTTGACCGGTTATTTGGTGCAGGATTCGCAAGAGTCAAAAAATTACGTGCAAATGAAACAATTGATCCGGTCCAAATGCAAAGCCAGATATTCTGGACCATCAGGGATTTATTTGAGAAAGAATCGTATAAAAAACCAGCTGTCTTAATTTTTGAAGATATGCAATGGGCGGATGAATCATCGTTGGCATTTCTAGCATATTTATTTAAAATCATTCCTGATCTACCAATCCTCGTTGTGATCATAACAAGACCAGGTCAAAATACAACCACAGAGGATTTATATGATGAGTGGGAAAAGTTAATGCGCGGGCGCTTTTCAAGGATATTTCTTGAAAGGCTTACAGAAGATCAAAGTAAGGAAATGATCGAATATCTTCTACCTGGCAATAAAATACCATCCGAGCTCATCGACAGAATCACCCTCCTATCCGGAGGAAACCCATTATTTCTTGAAGAGATCATTCGGATGTTCATCGATAGGAGAATGATTTCGAGTACCAATGACCAGTGGCACCTGGAACCAGTTGAGGGGACAATTGATGACCTGATGATTCCTGATACTTTGCAGGGATTACTCCTCACAAGGTTTGATCAATTAAGTTCCATACAGAGGCGATTACTTCAAGTAGCATCGATCATCGGCCGGGACTTTAATTCAAAACTTTTGTGTGAAGTCTTGCGCATTACGGACCCCACCCTGTTTGAGGAAATTCTCTCTCAACTCATTCATCGGGATATTATTGAAAACCATTCTGACATATCAAACCAGGATTACAGGTTCATCCATGTTCTTATGTCAGATACGATCTATAGTACTTTATTAACGGGTGATAAGACTGAATTGCATGGACAGATAGGTGATGCAATAGAAGCATTGTATCCGGGACAAATCAAGGACTATATCGATGTCCTGGCACGCCATTATTTTTATAGCTCGAATTTCTTAAAAGCGCTTAAATATACAAAAACAGCAGCAAAGATTTCCTCTGACAATTATGCGAATGAACAGGCAAAGAATTATTATGTCCAGGCAGAATCGTTGTTTTCCAAGGTGACCCATTCTGCGGAGGATGAGGTGGAAGTCTATTATGGTCTCGGGAATGTAAATGTTTTTTCTGCGAATTACCCCGAAGCTCTAGAGAATTTTCAGACTTCAAAGGAAGTCATTTTAGCTAATACGGAATATGTATCAGATGGAATCAGTTTAGATTCAATTCTAAGAAGTATTGGCGAAGTTTTTGAGCACCTGGGGAACTATCCGGATGCAGTAGAGTATTTAACTCAAGCCAAAAGGATATTGGAAACCCAACCGGCACCCTCTTCCGCAGATATGGCCTGGATTGAAAATGACCTTGGGTGGATCGAATACCGGCGGGGAAACCTCGAGCAATCTGAACAGTTATTCTTATCAGCTTTGGGAAAGTTGGATGAATTTATAGATACAAATTTGGTCGCTTCCGTTACGAATCGTCTGGCTGGTGTATATTTCCAGAAAAGTGATCTTGAAAATGCGACAAAATATCTCCAAAAGAGTATCGTCTTACGTGAACAAATGGGAGACAGGGTGGCAGTAGCCAGGTCCTACAATAACCTGGGTTTATTAAAATGGCGAACAGGTTCATGGGAAAGTGCATTGCAGTATTTTAACAAAAGCCTGGAGATCAATACATCGCTTGGTGACGTTGAGGGGTCTATCGACCTTAACAGCAACATCGGCTTGTTATTACTTGATCGAGGAAAATTCACTGAATCAGAGAATTTCTTGACAACAGCATTGTCGTTGGCCAATAAATTAGGCCTATCTTTCCATATTGGAATGATCTGTTTACATCTATCCCGGTTGATGATCCTCATGGGTGATTTTGATAAAGCCATAACTTATGCAGAAGAAGGCAGGGCGGTATATTCAGATATCGGAGCGAATGAAAACCTGGCTGACCTGACTACTTTTGCAGGGCTTGCCTGGTTGGAAAAAGGAGAACCGGAGAAAGCAAGACAATTGGGTGAAGAATCTTTAAAGTATATTGAAGAGATGAATCCGGGAAATCAATTGACTGAAGACAAGGGCAGAGCTTACAGGCTGCTGGCTAAGACCGCGATCAGGAAACAGAACCCGCATGCAGCGAACGATTACCTGGAAAAAAGTGACGAAGTATTTAATCATTTAGAAGATAAACTGGAAAATGCCAGAAATCTGGTTGTCAGGGCAGACTTAGAGACATTGTTGAAAAATCTAAAATCAGCAGCCGAATGCACCGATCAGGCTCGTAAGATATTTGAAGAAGCTGATGCTGTAGCTGATCTTTTATCCATTAATCAATAAGTAATTCCGTTTAAATAATATAACCGCTCAACAGGCGGTTATATTGTATTTATAATTGAATATTGAATGTTATGGTTCGTCCACCCATTGTGAAATGGATGTAGTGGCAGTTGTTCCAGCTGCGGTTTCACCACGAGTGTATTTTTCCACAAAGGCAGATTGAGAATACTTGGTTCCTGCCCAGGGTTCGTCACCATTCCAGGCTGCTGCTCCTTCGGCCCAGTTACCATACCCCCCCGACCAGAGACCGAAACCGCCCGACCATAGACCAAAGCCGCCTGACCATAATCCAAAAGCGCCAGACCATAATCCGAAGCCGCCTGACCAGAGACCAAACCCACCTGACCATAAACCAAAAGCACCTGACCATAGACCAAAACCACCGGACCAAAGACCGAAAGCACCGGTGGATGAATTGTCATCACCCAACAAACGGAAAGCCTGAGCATCCTCATCCCAATATGAGTAACCTTCGAAGTGGGATGTTCCGTCGATGTCGGCAAGAATATCCATTCCAGCATTAGCCGAGCCATCGATTGATGCATAAACTGCATCAACTGCATTCACCCGGCCGGCACCCTGCTGCCAAACGCTATAAAGTGCTTCACCATTGGAGGGATCTGTCCATGGGAATGCAGTATACATGACACGGTATTTAACTTCATCAGGAGTCAAGTCCGGATTATTGGACAGGATAAGAGCAGAAACTCCTGAAACAACAGCAGCAGATTGAGAAGTTCCAGCCATTGAGAAATACTGGTTGCTAATTCTATTCGCCTGGTGTTTTTTTGCTATGATGCTGCTGGGAAGCATTGTTGATACCATGTGAGCTCCTGGAGCAAGTACATCAGGTTTTACAAATCCATCAAGAGTAGGACCAGCTGCAGAGAATGGAGCGACATAATCATCTGACCAATCGGTTGGAGTGAAATTATCGGTAAATGCACCAACAGTGATGACGTATGGGTTGTTTCCAGGTACACCAACTGTCATAGCTGCTGATCCTGTATTACCTGCTGCCACAACAACTAAAATACCTTCGGACCATGCCCGCATGATCGCCTGGTTCAGAGGATCAGCCCAATAAGGGGATTGAACCTGAGCTACCAGGGATAAATTCATTACTTTAATATTGTATTTTTCCTTATTATCGAGAACCCATTGGATCCCTTTAATGACCGTTTCATAGGTTCCCTTACCCTTTGCATCTAAAACCCTGACACCAACCAAATTTACACCAGGAGCGACCCCATTCCACTCTCCATCTTCCCCAAGTTGGCTGTTCGCAATAATTCCAGCGATATGGGTACCATGTCCATTTGGATCTGTAGGCATCTTTTTATTAGCAACAAAATCCACCCACCCAATGATCCGGGTTTTCTTTTTGCCTTCGATTCCCTTCATCAAACCACGATGCCTGGAGATACCTGTGTCTAGAACAGCAACAGTTACTCCAGTGCCGGTAATTCCATCCTGCCAGACTAAATCTGCCCCGATTGCATCCGGGTAATCAGTGCTGGGAGAATTTGGGCTTTGGCCACCTTCTTCATCCCACGATCCGTTTCCCACTACTGTAGTTGAGGCATTTGGAAAAACGCTCTTGACCAGGTTATTTTGACTGATTGCATAGAGCTGATTTGTATCGATACATGCTGTAACAGCATTGATCAGCGGTAAAACTGATGAAATTAGTCCGTGGTTTTCGCTCACCACCCTGGCTGCCAGATCAGAATTACTTGATGTGACAATAAATGATTGGCAGTTCTCTCCAGCACTTTGGGCAGCCGGTAATGAAGAAGCACCGACAGCAAAGGTCAGAGAGAGGATAATAACAATATTGAGGGCGATTGATGCGAATTTTTTCATTGGACACCTTCCAGGTAACTGACGTATTCAGTCAACATGTTTATAGCATGTCGAAGGCTGAATTCACCTTACAATCAGCTATCACTTGGAGTAGTGTCTTTGAAGATATTCGTTCACTTTGTCTACATCTACTTTAATGGTCGTTCCGCCGTACCCCTGTGTAGAGAGGCCGCCTGTAATGTTTCCCCATGCCATGCAGTCCTGGATGGATGATCCACCAAGATATGCTTTGATAAAACCTGCACTGAAACAATCACCGGCACCAGTTGTATCCAATGCTTTGACAGGTATACCAGGAGATTTCAGCAATACGGAACGGTCATACGCGATGGATCCATTGCACCCATCTTTTATTACTACCAGGGGGCAGTATTCTGACAGCTTTTTTGCTGCCATTTCCAAATCATCCAACCCGGTTAGGGTCCTTGATTCTTTTGCATTCGGAATAAATACGCTTGCGCTGCTGATCGATCGGGTAACACTCTTGGAAGCAATGGAGGCGTCACTGGCGCAATTGCCATCCATCACAATCCGCATCTTTTTTACTTTAATAAATGGGATTGCGGCATTATATTGATTTCCCTGAACCAATCCCGGAACAAATAATATATCTGCCTTTACGGTTGGTAAGGCTTTTACTGCGGCGGGGATATCCGGTTCGCGATCATAATGAGTGAAAAAAGCTCTTTCTTTTTCGAAGGAGGCAGCCACGGTGACTCGCCTGAAAGGACGATCGTGGAAAACTAAGAATTCTTCACTCAGGCCTTCTTTACGGATTTCTTCAATTATTAACTTGCTCATCGGATCATTGCCAAAATCTGCTGCCCAGGCTACCTTGACCCCCAGACGATGTAAAACGACAGCATTTGTAAAAGATTCCCCGGGGACGAGGTCAAATCCTTTTGCTATAGTCTCTTCACCTAATGATGGCATATTAGGTAAACCAGTGAAAATAAAATCCATGGAGGCATTCCCAATTAAAAAGACATCATATTTCATATTCATAACCTCGTCTCAGGATAACTTTGGGAAATACTCACCATGATTTTGAAGATAACCATCTACTATCTTCTTTGAGAGTGCATAGTCACCAACTAACGGATGAATGGTTAATGCTGCAACAGCTTTCTTATAGGATCCTTCAAGAGCTGCTTCAATGGTTAGAAGTTCGTATGCTTTAATTTGTTTCATCAACCCTAAACAATGATCAGGCACCTCACCAATGGCAACAGGCAGGACAGTATTTTTCGATACAACTGCTGGAATTTCAACAATATTGGAAGCATTCATTCCAGTGATCGCACCTCTATTGGGAATATTCAAGATCAACCTGGATGTTTTTCCACCAGATAGACTTTCGATCAAATCCAACGCCAACTCAGCGTACCCGATCTCAGATGATTCGATTATTTTTGTCAGGGCAGATTCAGTATGTCCGGTTTCATTCATCATATAGGAATTGCTACGATTTTTTATATAATCGCTATGGACTTTTCTGAGGTTGGAAAAATCTTCGCTTTCCCGTAGTTCCCGCAGTTTTGAGAATAACTGAACGTTCATTTTTGCGATACTTTCCCCCCGGGTTATTCCAGCTTTTTGAATATTTATTACCGCCTGCCTGGAATGGTAGTAATAGAAAAGATAATCATTTGGAATCATTTTAATTGAGGCAATTAATTCAGGGGAAATATCAAGACCTGGGACTCCGTTTTCTGCAAGGATCATCTGTATCAATTCGGGCTGGTAATCCTTCTCCCCAATATGTATGGATTTAAACCAGCCTAAATGATTTAAGCCAAAATATTCAGCATAGATGTCACTTAATGGAACCTGCAGCACCTGCGATATCACATTTAAGACGCTGGATGGTCCATCACAAATGCCGATCGCCTTGGGGAATTTGATGTAATTGAATAATGCTTCGGTCATCATCCCTGAAGGATTTGCAAAGTTGATCAGCCAGGCATCCGGGCAATATTTACGCATCAAGTTGGCATAATTTGCAAGCACCGGGATGGAGCGCAAACCCATGGCGAACCCTCCCGGTCCGGTGGTTTCCTGCCCGATCACCCCCAGTTCCAGAGGAACACGTTCATCAATTACCCTGGATTCGATCCCGCCAACCCTAAAAGTGGTGATCACATAATCGGAGCCGGATAATGCCCGAACAGGGTCGGTGGTGCGGGTGATCGAAAAGCGCAGCCGGCTGGAAGATTCACCTGCGGCAGTGACTGCTGCGATGAGATCAAGGTGTTCGGCGTCGATATCCATCAAACATAGTTCAGTGATCCCAATTCGATCCTGTCGATTTATGATCTCGTCAATGATCAAAGGGGTCCGCACCCCGGCTGCTCCGATAATTGTCAGTTTCATTATTTCTCCATCATTGTGGTTTATTTTGTTGAGATTGAAAATAAGTTATCCCGGTCATTAAAATACCTGCCCCTCATCATATTGAACACAAAAGCTGTCTCCGGGTGTGAGATTTCGGCTGTACTCAATAATTTCACCTGTGTCCAAGTATGTGATCTGCTCTTTTAGAAGCAGTGCGTTGGGTTCTTTCAGATCCAAATATTTCACTGCTTCTTCATCCGGGAAGACGGCAGAAACAGTGTTGCGGCTGCCCACGATACGAAGATGGTACTCATATTTTAATATTGAGTACAGAGAACCGTCCGCCAACCCTTTGTCCAGGATGCCGGGGCATAACAGGTGGGGAAGGTAGACTTTATAAAGCGACATCGGAGTTCCATTGGCAAAGCGTAACCGGTAGACATATACCAAAGGCGATCCAGGTATCACTTTTAACATCTGGGCCAGCATGGTTGAAGCGGTAACGATTTTAGCATCCAGTGTTTTGGATTGAGGATGGAGCCCCAGTCGCGCCATCTGCGCTTCAAACCCGATCAAAGTACCATATTCATTGGATAAAGTTTTATTGCCAACAAAGATCCCTTTTCCCGGAATGGACCGGATTGCTCCCTCCCGGTAGAGTTCATCCAGCACCTTGCGTATAGTCATCAAGCTGGTATTGTATATTAAGCATAACTCCCGCTGGGATGGGATCCTGTCTCCGGGAGAATATTCACCGGATTTAATTGAATCCAGGATGGAATTTGTGATCCGGGTATAGGCAGGGAGGGGGGAGGAGTCTGGTATCATGGTTAATGACTGATATATACAAGTATATATCCAGTATAGATAATATCTCCATTTTTGTCAATAAATCTCATAATAAAAAAAGACTGATCTTTATGATCAGCCCTTTCGATATTCAAAAAATTAATTTGTAAACGGCTTCTGTTATCAGTTAGCCAGCGTAAGAATTACCGGTTTACCGCGCAAAGAATATTGCCCGGTGCTCTGGCGAAGTACCTGCCGGATATGCTTTTCAGCCACATCCACAAAGGTATGATCCTTTTGAATGCTGATCTCTCCAATGGCGCGTCCGGGAATGCCTACTTCACCGGCAATTGCACCCACAATGTCGCCGGGGCGAATGCCATGTGTGCCGCCAAGGTTCATTTTCAACCTTACCATGCCGGGTTCCAATTCACCATTCTGAGCATGCGGGGAAAATACGGGGCTGCTTTTTCGGTCACTTTTTTCTTTTTTACCCGACCAAAGGTTTTCCTTATGGTATCCGGTTTGCTTCTGGCCAGATTTCCCCTTATTCATCGGTTGGCTGATAATACGATAGTTGATCGCCGGTTCGATGAATTCGTCGATACTCAAGGAACTCTCTGAGGCACGTGCCAGTTGAATGGCAGCTGCTGCAATATCCATCAGGTCGAAGCTGGTTTCTTCCAGGCGGCCGATCAGGCTGCGCTCATGTGAGATCTTCCCTTTTCCCAGAAGGTCCGTTAATTTGGTGAGAAATTTTTCATCGCGATGGGCAATGATCTCTTCCCTTGTGGGAACCTTGGCTTCAGCAATGGTTTGATGGGTATGGGCTTCAATTTGCCCCAACCGTTGTTTTTCTTTGGGAGTAATAAATGTGATGGCAATCCCTTTTTTGCCAGCCCGACCGGTACGACCGATACGGTGAACATAATCATCGGCATCCTGGGGCATGTCAAAATTGATCACATGGGAAAGTTCGTCAATATCCAAACCTCGGGCAGCCACATCTGTAGCAACGAGGATGGAAATGGAATGGGCACGGAATCGTTTGAGAACAGCTTCGCGGCGATCCTGGCTGAGATCGCCATGAAGTGATTCAGATTGGAAACCACGGGAAGAGAGTTCATCAGAAATATCCTGAGCACGTGCTTTTGTGCGGGTAAAGATCAATGCAGATTGGATCTCTTCCAGTTCAAGCAGGCGGGTGAGTGCTGCTAGTTTATTATCCTCACGGACACGGCAATACTTTTGTTCTGTTTCTGCAACAGTCATTTTCGCAGGATTTATGCGGATCTGTTCCGGATTGGAAACATACTTTTCTGCAAGTTTCTTTACTGCATGCGGTAATGTGGCAGAGAAGAGGGCAATTTGCCTTTCTTCCGGAATGGATTTGAGGATGATCTCTACGTCTTCCGCGAAGCCCATATCCAGCATTTCATCAGCTTCATCGAGTACCACAAATTTTACATGACTGAGATCAAGATAGTTCTTGCGCATCAGGTCCATTAGCCGGCCCGGGGTGCCAACAACAATGTCGGTGCCGCGCTGCAATTGGCGGATCTGGATCTGGTAGGATTGGCCGCCATAGACGGTGGTGATATGGAAATTGGTGAATTGTGCGAACTTGTTGGCGGCTTCCGTCACCTGGATGGCCAATTCACGGGTTGGGGTGAGGATCAACGCTTTGACTTTCCCCTTCTCAAATTGGAGGTTTTCCAACATGGGTAAGACAAAGGCAGCCGTTTTTCCGGTACCTGTTTGAGCCTGGCCTACTACGTTTCTGCCCTGGAGCAGAAAAGGAATCGCCTGTTGTTGAATGGGGGTGGGTTCAGAATAATTAAGGGCTTCCACTGCCTGAACTAGTGATTTTGATAAGCCCAAATTTGCAAATTGTGATGCCATAAAAAAGAGTCTCCTGGACAAAAAAAAGCGCCTCACCGAAACCGGCAAGGCTCAACTAACCGAGCACGATAACTAACATTTGTTGCGAACAACCAAATGATTATAACACAGTATTGGAAAAGTAGTTTCGGACATTGACCAGAAGAGTTTATTGGTGAAGGTACAAGCAAACCTGAGACCTGGCGGTCAAACCGTCGCACGCAGTGGGGACACCGGTGTGAACAAAGACAAATTATATAGATACCGAGTGCGGTAAGGTACCCCACCATTTCACTTCGGAGTGATATTGTACACCCCGGGGTGAACAAAGCAACAGCTGAGACTTGCGGTCAAACCATCGCGCGCGGTGGGGACACCGGCGCGAACGGAGAGATAATCGCGCACATCACCTAAACTGCTTGCACAATGAAACCCGCAGATTAGAACATAGAGCTTAAGTTCTCTTACCCTGTTTATCCTTTAACCAATCACAGACAACATCTAGCAATAACGGAATATTCCCAACCTGGCAGTGGTTTTGAGCATTTTCCTCTTTGGTAAATACCCGGTCGGTTAGAGATGCGGCGTTCGGGAACAATTGAATCTGATTTGCATGCATCTTGAACGGGATAATATGGTCATCCCTACCGGTCAGATACAAAACGTTTTGCCGTATCTTTTCGCAATGCAAATTTTCTTCATTCAGATTCAAAGAATACTCAAAAGCTTCCAGCGGCGATCGTTTAGTGATATGCGCCAGATTGCTGGTCTGCCAATTCTGAATATCGCTTCGCCCTTTATCAACGATGCTTTGAAAACTCCTGGCCGTGTAATCACGATAATTCTTGATAAAAAACAGCATCAACGACCGCGCAAAATCCGGTGGGATCCTTGAATATTCTACGGCATGCCCGGAGGCAATCACGTGCTTAATCCGCGGCTCAAACGCCGCTGCCCGCAGACAGTACCAACCGCCCATCGATAAGCCAAACAGGGCAGCCTCTTCAATGCCCAGGGTATCCAGAACCGCTTTTACCGGCTTTTCCCATTGATAATCGAGCGGTATTCCTTGTTTCAGTAGGACATTGCCCTGCCCCGGCCCTTCAAAGCCGATCACTTCAAAACCTTGCCTGGCAATCGCCTTCATAACGAAATACCATTCTTCAATGAAAGCATCAAAACCCGCATGCAGTAATAACGTACCGATTTTCTCTCCCGCAGGTGCGATTCGAATGATGGGCAGGTAGCCTGAACCGTAAGGCGCGCTCAATCTTTCAAATGACTCCCCCGAAACGGCCTGGTAGAACAGGTCGATAAACCGGTCATAATAAAATTCTTTTCCCGGGTGGTCGTTGTTGAGTGTGTAAAACTCGGCTGCACGGTAATAAAAGGCGGCATTCAGTAAACGGTTTTCTGCTTGCGCCTGTTCAGCGAGTTTCAGCATTTCCGCTCTCCAATCGGCGAACGAGGAGATACGCTCGCCGATATGCGCAATATCCTCAAACCTGAAGAAACCCAATGAATACCAGCGATTAAGCTGGTAGTTGTAGACCTGGCTCTTATGGAACTGGTGGTAACCAACAGGAAAGGTAAACGGTGTTTCTCGTACTTGCGGGACCGCAGTAACAGGGGTGCTCATTTAAAATCTCCTCTAAAGCGAATTGCCATTGCAATGGAAAACCTATTTGTTTTCCAACAGGCCGTAGTAATACATTTTGCGGATTTGCCGTTGAAACTCATTAAAATCTGTAAATATCGCCTTCCAACTTCCATCTTTAACGATTTCGTTCAGCTTTTCAGTGACCAGCAAAATGAGTTCAGGAGAGAGGTCGGGCCTGATCTCCCCCTTTGCTTGTGCATCTGTAATGTTTCGTAGATAACGCTTTTGGACTTCCTGGTGGATATCCTCAAACACAAAGACATCCTCAATGAATTCCGTTGCCATCTGGGAAAAAAAAGCAGCCCGCCATTGGGTCATCAAGTCAACCTTGTCAGGATACGGAAGATCCAACTGGTTGATTTCATCAAACGTTGAAAAGCCCTCATCATTCAGTTGATCAACGATGATGCGAGCCAGCTGCATTTTGTCGGAAAAATACTTATAGAAAGTGACCTTGCTAACAGAAGCCTTTTCGCAAATTTCTTCCACGGTCACTCGTTTGATGCCATGCTTTAGAAACAACCCTTTTGCGGTTTCAACAAGCTGTGCATTTTTTTTTCCAGCGCGTTTGCTCTTTTGATTATTCAAGGGGCAGCCATCCAGTTCGTATTGTTTACGAATAACATAAAAAGTAACGATAAACGTATATATTATACAATAACGTTAACTATTGTCAAGTGGGTTTTCATATCCCTGGCCTTCAGGAATTTTGAACCGTCAGTTCAATCAATAGGCTCATTGATGTGTGCAAATGCATCCAGCCCAGACGAACCTGCATCAATCATGTAGATCTAACCTTGCGATCGGTTTAGTTTAGACCTGTCCGAGGAATAATAGTCTCTGTTTACGCCGGTGTTTGCGAAGCATCCCCGGAGCGCAGCTGAGAGGGACCTCTCCGCGCGTTTTAGACCGATAGGTCTCCATCCCAGCATTCCAGAATATTCCTGAAGCCAAACGGAAGGGAGGATCGAGTTCGAATAGGGGGTCTTGCTTTCTCATCAGTGAGGATTGGTAATCTGTGTTAAGTGACGTTCGTATAAAATATGTTCCGCCCTGGATTATGGATCTTCTATATTCCGGCATAGCAGAATTATATTTCGGATAGTAATTGGTGCATTATCAATGCACCTAAGATTATTCCTAAGCCGTTTCATCCATCATACGGTAACCAACACCTAATTCCGTTAAAATATAGATGGGTTGGTTAGGATTGGGTTCAAGTTTGCGGCGAAGATTGCTGATGTTGACTCGTAATAACCTTGATTCATCTTCATACGCTGCACCCCAGACTTTTTGAATGATCTGCCGATGAGTGATCACCTTTCCTGAGTTTTGGATCAACAAGAATAAAATATCAAATTCTGTATGGGTAAGCTCAACAGTATGACCAGCCAGCTTGACTTCACGCCGATTATTATCTACAACTAAATCACCCACCCGGTAAATTGGTTTAGTACCCGTGTTACCCACACGACGCATCACAACCTGGATGCGGGCCAATAATTCTCCAACCCCGAATGGCTTGGTTAAATAGTCATCAGCCCCTGCGTTGAGGGCTTCGATCTTATCATCTTCACGGTTTCGCACAGTCAAAATAATAATTGGAGTTTGACTCCATTCCCTCACTCTGCGAGTCACCTCGACACCGTCAATATCAGGCAGCCCTAAATCCAGTATCATCAGGTCCGGGTTCGATTCTCGATGCAGGCTAAGGGCACTCTTTCCGTTTTCCGCTTCAGACACTGTGTGTTGATGAGTTTTCAAAGAAGCTCGCAGAAACCGCCTGATTTCCTGCTCATCATCAACAATTAGAATTCGATAGCTGTTCTCAACCATTAGTATCCTTTTTAGGATAGTGGCAAGTTGAAGGAAATAGTGGTTCCTTTATCTGCACTGCTTGAAGCCCAGATCTGGCCACCATGTGCTTCAACAATACCTTTACAAATGGATAATCCCAATCCGGTTCCAGTAATTGCTTCCAGGCGTTGTACCCGGAAAAATTTATCAAATACCCTTTCCAGATCTACCTCTGGTATACCTATGCCATGATCAGTAATGGAAATTTCAACTTGTTTATCAATTACGCGGGCATTAATGGTTACCGGGCTCTGAGGTGGTGAATACTTACATGCATTATCCAACAAATTATCCAGGACTTGAGCGATTAAGACATCATCCATCCTGACCAGTGGAAGATTCGGGGATATTTCAATTTTCAAAGGGTGAGTACAGAGATCTGCTTCCATTTGATGAATTACCGCCCCTAATAGGTCCTGGATATCGATCATTTGACAATTAAGACGTAAAGAACCCGATTCCAATCGGGACATATCCAGTAGGTTTTCCACCAGGTGATTCAAGCGGATAGCCTGCCGACTGGCAGATTGGATTAATTCCAAGCGGGTGGCTGGATCAAATTGGTTCGCAGGAAGCGCACTCTCAGAATCTTTTAAACTGGAGAGAACCCCGGTGATGGTAGATAGTGGTGTTCGCAACTCATGGGATATGGAATTAAGCAAAGCGGTTTGCAGTTTTTCTGTATTGCGAAGAGTCTCTGCCTGTGCAGCTTCTTCGGCGAAGGATGCCCGCTCGATGGCAATGGCTGCCAGGGAAACTACTCCCTCCATCAGTTGACGTTGATCGCTCGAGAGAAATTCTTTAGGTTCTTGAGGTTTGGTCCCCAGTACTCCAATTGTCTCTTGAGATGTCAATAACGGGATATATCGAATGGCTGCATCGGGAAGGGTAGTTGTTCCTCGACCCGCTTCTTTTCCATGTTTGAATGCCCAATCCGCCACAGCCATTTCTGATTCACTGAGGACAAATCCAGGTTTGAAAGCCCTGACAGTTAATAATCCTTTTTCAGGCAGAAGTATGATAGTTTCCCGATTAAACATATCACTAACATTCCGAATGATAATCTCCAATACCTGATCCAGGGTGAAGGCGGCGGTCAATTCTCTGCCCAAAATATTCAATGCCTGACTTTGCTGCCCTTTTCGCCTTAATGCATCCACCTGATCACGTAAAAGCGATGCTGAATTGCTTATGATGAGACCAACTATCAACAAACCAATAAAGGTTAATAAATACTGGGAATCATATACAGTAAAAGTTAAGCGGGGATCAACAAAAAAGAAATCAAAAGCCAATACACTTACGAATGATGCAAGTATGGATGGACCTCTACCCATGTATATTGCAGAAAAAACGACAGCGACCAGATATAGCATCACAAGGTTGACCGGTTCTAAAAACACCCTAAGTGGAAATCCCAGCAAAGTCATAGCCAAGACCAATAATAAACTTGTACCATACCGCCTGAGCGGTTTATGCGGGGTGAATGAATTGGGAAGGATAATGTTCACAGCCTTTTGAGGAGTCTCATTTCCTTCACTGACCACGTACACATCAATGGAACCACTTTTGCGAATTATCTGATCGATCACTGTACCACGGAGGATCTCGAACCAGCGTGGTCTAACCGGTTTCCCGGCAATGATCTTAGTAATGTTATGCTGACGGGCAAATTCAATTAAGGAATCAGCAACGGATTCCCCGGTAACCTTGACTACCCTGGCACCTAATTCTTCAGCGAGGTTCAGGTTAGCTTGGATTCGCAATTGACTCGCAGCCGGCATATGCATATGACCGGGGGTTTCGACAAATACCACGTACCATTCCGCTTTTAAGTCATCCGCCAGCCGCCTGCCAGCCCGGACGAGGCGTTCCCCCATTGGATGAGAACTGATGCTGACCAAAATCCGATCTCCAGCCGCCCAAGGACCAGGTATGGATTTTGTCTGCATATAACTCAACATCTGGTTGTCAACCCGATCCGCAGTCCTCCTGAGAGAAAGCTCCCGGAGGGCAGTAAGGTTTCCCTTACGGAAGAATTTATCCAGTGCACGAGCCGCTTGATCCGTGATATATACTTTTCCGTCCTGTAACCTATTAATTAATTCATCAGGGGGAAGATCCACCAGTTCGATATCATTAGCTTCATCAATAATACGGTCGGGAACAGTTTCACGGACAACGACACCCGTGATTTGTTGAATAATATCTTTCAGGCTTTCCACGTGCTGGATGTTGATGGTCGTATAAACATTAATACCAGCATCCAGGATTTCTTCCACATCCTGGTAGCGTTTTGGATGTCGCAAACCAGGAGCATTTGAATGTGCAAGCTCATCGACCAGAACCAGTTGTGGACGACGTAATAAAACAGCATCCAGGTCCATATCAGAAAGGGTGGCGTTGCGGTAATTTACGTGGCTGCGCGGAAGCACCTCGAGGTCTTCAACCAGGGATTCAGTTTCTTTCCGCCCATGGGTTTCGACATAACCTATTACAACATCCACACCTTCGTCTTTTCGTTGGTGGGCAGCTTCCAGCATGGCATAGGTCTTTCCTACGCCTGCGACATAACCAAGGAAGACTTTTAGTTTACCCCTGGACTTAAGTTTTTCATCATTTTTAATTCGAGCCAGGAGTTCATCGGGGTCTGGTCGCTTTAGTTCACTATTCATCACTTTATTTTATTACATCCAGAGCAATATTCAAATTTAATACATTCACCCGTTGTTCGCCAAGAAAACCGAGAACACGACCAGAGGTGTTTTGGTCTATTAGCGACTTAACCGTTTCAATTGCAATATTGCGTACTCTTGCCACTCTGGCGGCTTGATAATAAGCAGATGCGATACTAATATCCGGGTCCAAACCACTGGCCGAAGCCGTCACCAGGTCAACAGGAATAGATAAAGTATTTGATGGGTCAGCAGCATGAAGAGCATCGATTCGGGCTTGAACCTGGTCCAGTAAAGCCTGATTTGAGACGCTCAGGTTACTTCCACCTGATGCGGCAGCATTATAAGGATTTCCGGCTGTGGCTGATAACCTTCCCCAGAAATACTTGGGGTCATCGAAGGATTGACCAATCAACTTAGAACCTAAAATACTTCCATCATCTGCTTTTATTAAACTGCCATTTGCTTTTTGTGGAAACAACACCTGAGCAATAACTGTAATGACGAGCGGGTATATCAAACCGGTCAGGACAGTAAATAATGAAAAAATCACAATAGTTGTTTTAATTATTTTTAACATGCAAACTCTCAACTCTCTCATTTGGTAATTTATTAAAAAGAGCAGGAATATCATTCATTTTATAAGAATCAGCGTGATTATCAGATTCACTCATGGAGATACTTTGAAAATAGTAAGTAGTTTTCTTATTTTCTTGTGCCCTTATTTGATACTGACGATCCTGCTCTCCCAGGCTATACCACAAAAAAATCCAACCGAAAACAAGAAATACCAATATAATTTGCACCAATTCATGATTTGTTTCCGATATAGATAGATTGTGCTCCCAAAAACCTAATATTCCCATCAATGGAAGGGTCGCAACTAACATAAAGTCGGATATTACTGATAAAGTGATTTTCATTTCAACCTACCTTTCTTGTTTACTACACCAAACCTAGTAAGATCAATAGCATATCAATTAGCTTAATTCCAATAAACGGGACGAGTAATCCACCTAGTCCATAAATTAACAGGTTATCCCGTAACAACCGGGCTGCACCAACTGCCCGATATGGTACGCCTTTCAAAGCCAGAGGGATTAGAAGAATGATAATGATCGCGTTAAATATTACTGCTGATAGAATGGCACTTTGAGGTGTCGCCAGATGCATAATGTTGAGAACACCCAACTGCGGGTAGGTAGAGGCGAATGCAGCTGGTATGATGGCGAAATATTTGGATACATCATTGGCGATACTAAATGTGGTTAACGATCCCCGTGTCATTAAAAGCTGTTTACCGATCTCAACGATTTCAATCAGTTTGGTTGGATTAGAATCCAGATCGATCATATTGGCTGCTTCACGGGCAGGTTGAGTACCAGTATTCATTGCAACAGCGACATCCGCTTGAGCCAAGGCTGGGGCATCATTCGTTCCATCTCCAGTCATGGCGACCAATCGACCACCAGTTTGATATTCGCGGATCAGGGTTAATTTCTTTTCTGGCGTAGCCTGGGCGAGGAAATCATCCACCCCGGCTTCAGCCGCAATAGCAGCTGCGGTTAATGGATTATCCCCGGTGATCATGACTGTCTTAATTCCCATCTTACGCAACTGGATAAATCTTTCTTTTAACCCGCCTTTAACAATATCTTTCAGATGGATTACACCCAGCGCAGTTTCGTTTCGAGTGACAACCAAAGGAGTACCACCATTCCGGGCAATGTCATCAACTGATTGATATATGGTTTTAGGAATTAAACCACCCAGACTTTTAATGTGTTCAAACATTGTATCTGGTGCACCTTTATAAATGGTTGAATGGTCGAAGTTGACTCCACTCATTCGGGTTTGGGCGGTAAATGGAATGAAGCGCATCCCCAGAGGCATTGTTACAGATGGACTGACGGTACGACCCCGGAAACCAAATTTCTCTTTTGCTAAGACTACAATCGAACGACCTTCAGGGGTTTCATCTGCGAGTGAGGCTAATTGAGCTGCATCCGCTAATTCTTGAGGGGTGGTATCACCTACAGGGATAAATTCAACGGCTTCGCGATTACCCAGCGTAATCGTACCGGTCTTATCCAGCAATAGTACATCCACATCACCGGCAGCTTCGATGGCACGCCCTGAAAGTGCGATCACATTGCGTTGAATCAAACGATCCATACCTGCAATACCAATCGCAGAAAGCAAACCACCAATCGTAGTTGGTATCAAGCAAATGAGAAGTGCAATCAAGACTGTGATGGTTATAGGCTGACCAGCACCTGCGGTCTTTACACTGTAGATTGAAAATGGCAGTAAAGTAATACAAACACCAAGGAAGATGATAGTAAAAGCGGCTAATAAAATGTTTAGTGCAATCTCATTAGGAGTTTTCTGGCGTTTTGCACCTTCGACCAGATTGATCATCCGATCCAAAAAGCCTTCTCCTGGATTGGCGGTCACTTGAATCACCAGCCAATCAGATAAAATGCGAGTACCACCGGTAACAGCGCTGCGATCTCCTCCAGATTCTCGGATGACCGGGGCAGATTCACCGGTTACCGCTGACTCATCAACGGAGGCAATTCCGTCAACCACTTCGCCATCCGCAGGGATGATATCTCCTGCTTGGACCAGGTATTTATCGCCCTGGCGTAGCTGGGTGGATGGAGTCATCGTGAAATTGGTCGGACAAATACCGGAGCTGTTTGTTGCTGGCAGCTTTTTGGCACTTGTATCCTGGCGGGTTTTTCGAAGTGCCTCAGCCTGCGCTTTACCCCTTCCTTCAGCCAGTGCTTCTGAGAAGTTAGCAAACAAGACTGTAAACCACAACCATATGGCGACTGCTCCAATGAAACCTGACTGAGAGTCCCCTTTACCCAAAAGTGTTTGTATCCACAATCCGGTAGTCAACAAGCTTCCGACTTCGACAACAAACATGACTGGATTGCGCAATTGCACCCGGGGATTCAACTTTCGAAATGAATCAAATACAGCGTGTAGATATAATTTACGTCGTTGAGAAGATATTTTTTCTTTAGTGTTTTTCATTTTCATCGACCAATCAACATTAAATGCTCAACAATGGGTCCTAAAGCCAGAGCAGGGACAAAATTCAAGGCACCAACAAGAACGATTATCCCAATCAGCCAACCAATAAATAGACCTGAAGTTGTGGAAAGAGTTCCAACGCAGGTTGGTACCTTCTTTTTGGATGCTAACGTTCCGGCCAGTGCCAATGTTGGTATTGCTAGCCAAAAACGGCTGATCAGCATAGCCAATGAACCGATTATGTTGTAAAAAACCGTATTCGCGTTAAACCCGGCAAATGCACTGCCGTTGTTGTTTCCTTGAGAAGTCATTGCATATAATATCTCGCTGAATCCATGAGGCCCCGAGTTAAGCACTGAGCTTTGACCAGCTTGCACTGATACTGCGACAGCGGTCAAACCCAAGACAAGCAGAGGCATGATCAGGATCAAGAGCGAAGCCATCTTCATCTCGTACGCCTCGATCTTCTTTCCCAGGTATTCAGGTGTGCGGCCCACCATAAGGCCTGCAACAAAAACAGCCACGATGACAAAGATGAGCATGCCATAAAGCCCAGAACCGACTCCACCGAAAACTACTTCGCCAAACATCATCATTACCAGGGGCACCAAACCACCCAATGGAGTATAGGAATCATGCATCGAATTCACTGAACCATTAGAAGCTGCGGTAGTCACTGTTGCCCATAAAGTTGAGTTAGCCTGGCCAAAACGCAGTTCTTTGCCTTCCATATTGCCACCCGGCTGTATGCTATTACTTATTTGATCTACCCCCATAACCGACAACCTGGGATTCCCAGCGGATTCTGCCATATAGGCTACCCCGATAAATACGACCAGAAGGATTAACATGGCAGTGAGGATTGCCCATCCCTGACGGGTATCGCCAACCAGCTTGCCAAATGTGTAGCAAAGAGCAGCAGGGATCAATAATACTGAGAGCATTTCGATGAAATTTGAGATCGGTGTAGGGTTTTCAAACGGATGTGCCGAGTTGGCATTAAAAAAACCACCCCCATTAGTACCAAGCTGCTTAATGGCAATCTGCGAGGCAGCCGGACCGATGGCAATTGTTTGGGTAACAATAGAATTGCCGGTAATAGCTACTGAGGGCTGGATCAATTTCGCTGTAATACCTGGTGAAAAGGTCTGAACGACGCCCTGGGAAACCAGGAGGATGGCAACAAGAATTGAAAGGGGCAGGAGGATATAGAGGGTACTGCGGGTCATATCAACCCAAAAATTGCCAAGATCACGGGTGTTATGACGAGTAAATCCACGGATGAAGGCAATGAGAATAGCCATACCTGCTGCCGCAGAAACGAAATTTTGAACAGTCAAACCAACCATTTGGGTCAGGTAACTCATGGTTGTCTCACCGCCGTAACCCTGCCAGTTGGTATTTGTGATAAAGCTGACCGCGGTATTCAAAGATGAGTCAGCAGTAACTGCTCCCATACCAGTCGGATTGAGCGGCAGATACCCCTGCATCCTTTGCAGCAAGTATAAGAAAATAAACCCAACCAAACTGAAAATGAGCATGGAGAAGCTATATTTTTTCCAATCCATCTCTTCTTCAGGATTTACACCTGAGAGGAGATAAATAAGCCGCTCAATTGGAGAGATAACTGGACTTAATGCAGTACGTTCACCCTGGTATACCTTTGCCATGAACAATCCCAATGGTTTAACGAGCAACACCAGAATGACCAAATAGACAATTATTTGCAGCCAACCATTGAACGTCATTAGAACTTCTCCGGTTTAAGTAATGCGATGAACAGGTAAATTAGTAAAGCAAGGGCAATGACCCCAACGACGATATATAAAGACGACATTATTCCTCCAGCTATAATCGATCAAGACCTTTAACCAATAAGTAAGATGCGGTAAAGAAAATGACCACCAATGCAATATATAGAATCTCTGACATATAAATCTCCTACCTGATCATTTGTATTCCAAATCATGTTAATTCGGTGTTAAGAAATGGCATTTAGGATGAGCTAAGATTTAATTTCAAGCAGGAGGGGAGATTAGTTACTTGAATGATGGACCTGGAATAAAAAAAGACTGCAAACGCAGTCTTTTGCAGTACCGACTCACACAACAAAGATCCCGAGGGATTTATATATAGTGATGGTTGACCCCCAAAATTGGTCGGTAGAAACTAACTATACCAATACTATTGCATAAACCTTAATGACAGGCTTCCTATTGCCATGTACTCGCTTCTTTGTAAATTGCAGTGGCTATATTGGTGCAGCGCACAGTGATTTCCTGTGGAGTATATGGTCTGCCCTGCTCAAGCCACCAGGTGATGGCTTCCACGAGCATGGTCACGGTGAGGTCGGTTACAAACTCATCGGAAAGTGGAGAACTGGATCGAGCAACATTGTTTTGCCAGAGGGGCAGGCGGGTAAATTCTTTGAACAATTCAACCAGGGTCGTGCGCATCTTCAATACAAACCAGGGACTGCCTTTCCGGCCAAGCAGAGCTCCATAGAGACGTTCATATTGAGCGATGTGTTCAAAGAACTTTATCCAAATCTGCGGAGGATGTTCTGTAATTGGCTCTGACACAGCGTTGAATAAAGCCTGCATGGCTTCGTTGAATATTTGTTCCACCAGATCATATTTGTCCTGATAATTGCGATAAAACGCAGCCCGGCTGACCATTGCACGCTCGGTGATCTCTCCCACGGTGAGCGAGTCAAAACCATGCTCTTCAATTAATTCAATTAATGCCTCGCGCAAAAGCTTTTGTGTTCGCCGTTGTCGCAAACTCTGGACCTGTTGAGACATATTCCGCTCCTTGTCTCAAATGAGACAATATTTCAGTTTTGAATCTTGTTTCCATGACATCAAACAAGTAGACTATAAAACAGACACAATAGCTTATATGATACATTATGTATCAATGCAATCGTTATGTCAACAAAAAGAGTCTCATTTTTGAGCATAATCAGTCAATTGATCAATTCGAGAAATGGAAGCCACGGATTGTGTAAGGCACTGATGAATCTGCGTGAGCGTGATAAAGATCTATCACACATCTTGTGTCGAAAAGTGTAATAGTGATAAATATTATTAAGCGAAAGGAATGAGAAAAATGAACAGTTCCAATATTACTGGAGAAGATGCATTAATGAAAAGTGAGATGGAAAAGATGGTGCCGTCCTATGACTCATACATGAGAAAGGTTACATTTGGGCGAGAGCACGTTTTGAGAGAGACTACAGTAGACCTGGCGGGGGTCAAACCAGGGGGACAGCGTCCTCGAAGTGGGCTGCGGCACCGGAACACTTACCCTTGCAGCTAAAAAGAAAGCCGGGGTATCGGGCAGAGTGTATGGAATCGACCTTATACCCGGAATGATCGAGGCTAGTAAACAAAAAGCAGCTCAAGCCAATGAAGAAATTACCTTTCAAGTGGCAGGAATAGATAACATCCCTTTTAACGACAATATGTTTGATGTTGTGATGTGCAGTTTTATGATTTTCCATATGTCTGAAGAGGTAAGGAAGAAGGGAATTGCAGAGATCCAGCGGGTTCTTAAACCGCAGGGACGACTGCTGGTGCTGGATCTCGCTTTACCAGCGCAGCCAATACAGAGAGCGATCGCAAAGATGTTTTTTGGCGGTATGCTGCAACATGAATTACAGGAACTAGTCCCGATCATGAAGACATTTGGTTTTTCGGAAATAGAAATTGCTCCCGTAAAATTCAATATAATGGGACTTTCTGTTCTCGCATTTGTGAGGGGGCGAGCGGGAAAGGACTAAGCTCATGTTTTTCCAACGAGTGAGTTGAAATCCACGTCTGGAAGTTGGTTTGAACGGAAATAAAAAAAGACTGCAAAAGCAGTCTTTCTTATTAGTGGCGGGAGCGACGGGATTTGAACCCGCGGTCTCGGCCTTGACAGGGCCGCATGTTAAACCACTACACCACGCCCCCGAGCCTCAAGATAATATCACAACCAAATAATAGCGTCAAGGAATTAGTGGTTATAAATTGTAAATCCATTCATCTGAATTGCGCTCCCATTCCACCAGTTCTTCAGGTTTAAACCAGAGGGCAATTTCCTCTTCGCCGCGTTCCGGTTTGTCAGATGCATGGGTGAGATTACGCTCGGGGATGAGAGCAAAGTCGTGCCGAATGGTTCCAGGGGCGGCTTCTGCTGGATTGGTTTTTCCCATTGTCTGGCGAACTGTGGCAACCACATTACGCCCTTCCCAGACCATGGCCATAACAGGTGAAGAACAGATATACCGCAACAAACCCGGGTAAAAAGGTTTGCCAATATGCTCGTGATAATGTGTCTCAGCAAGTTTCTGATCAACTGTCATGAATTTTGCAGCAACAAGTTTCAAACCGCGTGATTCCAACCGTTTAATGATCTCCCCGATCAACCCGCGCTGCACGCCATCCGGTTTTATGAGTACCAATGTTCGTTCCATAATCACCTCTGATCCGATTCAAAAATCAACTCGGGAGTTACCCCGAGTTGAAAAAGATACCACATATTTTGGTTATTGCAAATACTCTTCTGCACGGGTATATGCATCCAACGCGGTCTGTAACTTGCCTGATCGTCCCAGTGCATCACCCAAAGTCATCCATAATCCAAAATCGGTTGGATATGTCTCGGTTGCTTTGGATAATTGTTCGATGACCTTATCGAGATGAATCTCTTTCTTGATAAGCTGACTAAATTTTTCCTGGGCAGATTCGAGATCACCAGATTTGATCGATTTAACGCCCTGGTTATAGATTTTATCCAATTCTTTCAGATTCTCAACGACCGCAGGTTCTTCTGCAGCTACTGGTTCAGGAATGGGAGTTTCCACTTCTTCCCCGACGCTTAATTCAGTTTCAGAGACTACCTGCTCTTCTGCAATTGTCTCAATCTCAGCAATATCTTCAACAGGTTTGACTTCTTCTACGACCGGTTCAGCCTCCATTACTGGTTCTTCAACAGCTTCTGGTGTTGATACCTCTTCCAATTCCGGAATAACCGGCTCTTCAACAACCACCTCTGGCACTTCCTCAACCGCAGTTGGAACTTCCTCAACCACAGCTGGAACTTCCAGAACTTCAGGAACCGTTTCTTCGGATGCTAGTTCTAATGGAACCAATTCAGGCTGTTCACCTGTAACTTCCGCGGATTCAGTCATTTCAGCAAGTGGTTGCTCTGCAGCAGTTAATTCTGGTGAAGGTTCTTCAACTTCGACCGGCATTTCCGCGACTGGTAGTTGTTCTTCACCTTCCATGGTTCCCTGTAATTCCATGGGAATATTTTCCACCTGACCAACTTCTTCTACTGGTGTTTCAGAAACTGGCTCAACATCGAAAGGTAGTAAATCTGATGTGGAAATCGGTTTCGGTTTTTCAATTTCCTGGGGAACGTCCGTCAGAGATTCTGCAATAATACCAATTTCTGCAGCCTGAGCCACCTCACCAAGATCAGCAAACTCTTGTTTGTTATCCAGTTCGGGAGATACTTCTTGATCTGTGACTGACAACTCATCAATGACAGGTTCTGGTTCAGGGGTAAGGCCTTTCAACCAATCCGGGACATCAACCGCGGTTGATTCGACTGTCGATCCTTTCAGATCCAGGTCACTTAGCCAGTTAGGAACTTCAGATTCTTCCGGTTGAGGTTCTTCCAATGATGCCGGAGTTATCGGTGCCTGTTCGGTTGGCTCATTCTCAGAGAATCCTTTCAGCCAATCAGGAAATTCATCCGTCGTTTCTTGAGCAGCATCAGCGATTGGGCTGGTTCCTTCCGGATAACCATCCAGTTCTTTTAGCCAGTCAGGCAGTTCATTAGCCAGGTCATCAGGATTTGGAGGCAGAATAGAGGTTGTCGGTCTTTCCTCTTCAGTATTAGTAACAGCCTCAACTGACTCAGGCAGTTCCGCTTCCACATTTTGAATAGGAGCGATTTCTTCAGGTATTTCAGATACTTCTGCTACTTCAGACTGTACAGGTTCTTCTGAAGAATCCTGATCCAACATACTTAACCAGGATGGCATGGAACCATCATTTTCTTCAGGTGTTTCAGGAAGAACTGCTGTGGCTTTATCCGATGTTTCAACCGGTATTCCAGCCAGCCAGTCTGGCGCTACTTCTTCAGCCGGCAAGTTTGTAGTTACAATTTCTGGCCCCGGTTCATGGGATCTTGGAGCTGGTTGTGTGGGAGCTTCAACGTTTATTGCCTTTGGAGCCTCAGGAGTTTCAACTTTTTCCTCTTCAGACACTGCAGAAAGATCTTGCAGCCAATCAGGAACATCATCCGGAGATAAGATCGACGTACCGCCAGCTGAAGGGAATATCTCTTCCATGTTGAGTTTGTCTGTTTGGGGCGAGTGAGAAGAGGTAGATACTGGTGCAGGAGTCTCTGGCTGCCACTCGGTTGAAGCATCAGATTTAAATACAGCTGCCTGTTCATTGGAAGGTTTGCCTTGTTCTTCCAAACCCTTTAGCCAATCTGGTGTGCCACTTTCCGGTTCTTCCTCCTCATTTGGCAAATGTAGAGATGCTGTTCCACCGGAAGTTGTTGCATCTTGTGGTGGTTGTTCACCGGAAAGCCAGTCATTGAGTTTATTACTCGTTTCTTCAGAAACAACATCATCGACTGCGTCAGTTTTAACTGGTTCGACTTCTGATTCATCAAAAGCAGGGGCTAATCCCTGAACCCAATCAGGAATATCTGCAGGAACTATTGGAACATCAGCAGGTTCAGCTTCTGGTTCAAGGTGGATCACTGAAGTTGCAGGTGTATCTTCTTGAATCGATCCTGCCGCAGCCCAGCCTGATGCCTTCAACCAGTCCGGGATTTCAACTTCACTCTCTTCTGCAGATTTTTCGGTATCTTTTAGCCAATTGGGTAATTCATTATCCTGTGGTTCCATTTCAATCTGCTGGGTTGATGGGGATTCTTCAGGGGAAAGGACAATCGGTGAAACTGGTTCTGAGATGTCCAGGTTGGATGATTCCTCTGCCCGGGGAGTTTCCAGGGTTTCAGATGAAGTGTCTTGTACATTTTCTGGAACAACATTTTCCGGTTGATCAGATGATGGCAAGGCTGATGAATCCAGGATTCTGAGTGAAGCCTTTTTCGCCCAGTTCCTCGCCTTCACCTGTCAGGTCAGAAAGCACCCAATCAGGAGGCGTTTCATCTGTCATTTCAGGAGAAGGTTCCGGGGTTGGTTGTATAGGTTTCTGGTTTGGATCGTATTCCAGTTTCTCGATCGGAATCGTATCTTCAGGAACCTGTTCCGATGATTGGTATTGATCATTCACCATCGTTTCATAAGGATCTAAGTTGATGATTTTCTGTTTATAGGGTTCACCATCAGCTTTTTTCCCTGAATCTTCAAGGATTTTCAGCATGATTTTATTTGCTTCAAGACAGTGCGGGAATTTATTTAATAATCGTCCGCACAGCTCAGTTGCTTCAACTTTCATATTTAAGTTGTAGTACATCCGTGCGAGCAATACTTCAAGGTCGACCCGGTCAGGGGATTCAGCCAGAAGAGATTTGATCTCTGCTACTGCCTGCCGATATTGATTTCCCCGGGCATACATCCGGCATAGAGCACCCCTGGTTAAGCGAATTTTTAACGGCTCTTCACCGTCCCGTTTTCCGTAGAGGTGTTTTAGTTCATCCTGGATAGCTTGATTGGAGGGTTGTGATTCAAATGCACGTTCCATGTGCCAGATCGAAGCTGCGAGGTTTCCTTCATCTTCGCGGATGATGCTCATCCCCACCTGGGTAATGAAATCATCCGGAGCAACCGTTAGGATCCGTTGAAAAACATCCATTGCTTCAGCATGACGGTGACCTTCGAGATATGCTTTACCAAGCAACCGGTAAGTTTCAATATATTTGGGATAATACTGCAAAATATACTGGCAATGAGCTACAGCTTCATCGGTTTGACCCCGGTCGATCAGATTACTAATCTCCCGATTATATGCTCTTAAAGAAATATTAGCCATTTCAGGGTTCCTCCCTTAAATAGTATGCATCAACTGAACTATCAATGCAAGTATCATACCGGAAAGAAAGGCTATCCATATAAACCAGAAGATGTTTTCAATCTTCTTTCTTCAGAAATCTAGCTATTCACCCAAATAATCGCGCAGTTTTCGCCGGATGGTTGGGTGGCGTAAACGACTTAAAGCCTGAGCTTCGATTTGGCGTACTCTTTCCCTCGTTACTCCCATCTTACGGCCAACTTCTTCCAATGTGTATGCCTGTCCATCTAAAAGACCGTAGCGCAACTGCAGAATGCGTACCTCTCTGGGAGGGAGGGAATTTAATACCTCTTCAATATGCTCGCGTAATAAGTTATATGTAGCAGTCTCATCAGGTGGAGGAGATTGATCGTCTTCAATAAAATCACCGAGCACGGAATCTTCTTCGTCATCGGTCGGAGTTTCAAGGGATAACGGTCTGCGAGCGACCTGAATCATATTTTCCACTTTTTTGGGTGGAACATCCAAAGCAATAGCCAATTCGTCCACACTTGGTTCACGTCCAAGCCGCTGGGTCAGTTGATGCTGAACTCGTAATAGCTTATTGATCTGATCACCCATATGGACAGGGACCCGGATCGTTCGACCCTGGTCTGCAATGGCGCGTGTCACTGCCTGGCGTATCCACCAGGTGGCATAAGTACTAAATTTGTGCCCTCTCCGGTAATCGAATTTCTTGGTTGCCCGGATCAGACCAATATTGCCTTCCTGGATCAAATCAAGGAAAGGAACACCGCGTCCCATATATTTCTTGGCGACAGAAATAACCAGCCTGCTGTTGGCTGTAATCAGATGCTCACGAGCATCCCAACCATCTTCAATTAAATGACGAAGTTCAGCCTTCCTATGGGTAAATACATTTCCTTTTGCCAGTTCTTCCCTGGACATTCGACCGAGTTCAATCCGTTGAGCCAGTGATACTTCTTCTTTTGCATTTAGGAGAGGAACCCTGCTTACCTCTTTCAGGTATAACCCGATGGTATCGTTTGTATCGATATTGGCTAAATCATCTACGTCACTACCAGTAACCTCTTCATCTTCCTCCTCTTCATCAGTAGCAAGTTCTTCCTCACTTGGACCTTCAATAGATGAAAGATCTTCAATATACGGAATACCTGCACTAAGGAGTGCGGCAAAAGCCTCTTCCAGCTGTTCCACATCCTGTTCTGCATCAGGATAAAAATGCAAAATATCGTCGATTGTTACAAAAGTCTTTTGTCGACCTAATGTAATTAATCGAGCTATAACTGAATACTCATCATCTTCCGCTTCAACCACATTTACAATCATGTCATCCATAATCAATATTATCTTTCCTTAAAAAGGCAAATTTTACTTAGCAAGATCAGCCACCCTGCTTTTTCCTTAGCATATCTGCAGTTCGAATTTGCCTATGGGTATGCACATTTGATAAAGCTAATTTAGAATACACCGATTTACAGTCGATTTCAATACCTATATCTCTTTGTTAATAGTTAGATCTTTCAGTTTCGGCAATTTCATGGCGAAACTGTAGCTGTCTCTGAAGCAAACGGTGTTGGAGTGGAAAAGAATTGAGTAAATATATCCAATACGTTTTCAACACTTATCTTGTTCAAAATCACAGCCTCTCCATTTTGCAATCTCGCATAATATCCAGATTCGATCGGAGTTTGGTCACCAATTAATATTGTGTCTTTTTGCCCATTAGAATACTCCAGCAGGATATCAAGTGTAGGCTGCTTTTTTAACCCCAACAATTCATCTGAGGTGTTACTGCTCAACAATCTATACACTTTAAAGGATAAAATCTCACTTAGTTTTTCCTGAAAAATGCCAGCGCCATCTGCATAGCCGAGTGGGGAAATCACTTTCCAACCCAGATTAGCATCTTTTATGACGACTACTTCGTGATCTTTTGATATAAGGGTTACCCTGGTTATATCATTCTCAGAATAAAGTACCACTTTATACACAGTAGGAGTCGAAGTTTTTTGAATGAAAGGCAAGTCATCTCCGCGTTTCTCAAGAAACAAGGTTAATGCTGCCAAGACTATAAATATAAGAATAGCAATCCACGCTGGTTTTCGGATCACAAGCTATCCTCGTTTTTTCCGCTGAACCCATACGATGATTCCAGCGATAAGTATCAATCCTGGCATGAGAAAAACTGAACCTAAAACCAGGAGGTTCATTACAATATTTTGGGGTGGAACCAAAATCCGCTGAGTGGTCTTTTTGGGGGTCAGGTTTATTAACTTATCCTGTTGAGCAGCCCAGTCTATCGAGTTAATAATAAAATCGCCATTTCCGAAAGCGGTATAGTTTTTTGTTATGGCAAAATTAGAATTTCCTACAACCACTATTCTGCCGTTTGTTGATGAATTAATTCCAGCTA
Source organism: uncultured Chloroflexia bacterium (assembly GCA_963757065.1). GTDB lineage: Bacteria > Chloroflexota > Anaerolineae > Anaerolineales > Anaerolineaceae > PNON01. The sequence continues at coordinate 237,528 of CAVWQC010000008.1, forward strand.
CTGCCAGCGGCACCGGTCCTGGAAAGTCCACACCATCGTCATATTTAACCTGGTTTTGTTGTAAACCGGCAAAGTCTGTTTCACCCCAGGCTTGATCAGCAGTCCAAACCAGGGTCGTCAGTTGTATATTTTCTGGTGGAGTTTGAGCTGCAACGACACTCCGCGATGAAGGAAATATAGTAATCAGACCCGCCAATTTTTTTACGATCGGGTGATCGCCATATTCGTTGGCAACTGCCTGAGATGGTGATTGCGAATTGGCATCAATCACGAAATCATTAGCAAGAAGTATTCCCCATGTATTCATCGCATACTCTGCCAAAGGATCAGGGGTGTTCCCAAACTGGGTTAGTGGGACGGGATCTTCAAGGATGAGTAGAGACTTTCCGGAGTCAACGAACTGTTTTAGTAAATTCACTTCATCAACAGTCAAAGGTTTGATGGGGCCAGCAATTATTATTTCTTCAGCATCTGCAGGAATTTGCGGGTTGGCAGCTAAATTCAATGTAGCCACCATATAATTCTTCGATTCAAGGACCGTCTTTACCTGACCATACGAGCTTTCATCTGACCCCATTGGATCATGTTCACCGTGCCCGGTCAGGAAGTAGATTGCATGTTTTGTAGGATTGATCAATTTGATGATCGAGGTAACAATCTCTTCTTCAGAGACCAACTTTACCTGCTCTATTTGATCTTTAAGCAGTAAAACAATAGTACCATCCGTGGTAATACTATATTTATTGGCTGTGATCGGATCTGCAACCGGATCTATAAATTGATAATCAAAGTTGCCTGCACTATTCGATTTTAAATTAGACAGTAAAGAATCTGCCTGGTCTATGGGGTATTGTGGTGAAAAGAAAGCAAGTGCGTTCACTTTTTCGGGCAAGCTTTTTAATGCAGCCACAGTCTCAGGAGCTAAAGTATTATCCTGGTCCTCCGTAAGGTCCCATTTGGTTGAATATTTATTAACAAGAAAATTTGCGACAACTAAAATACCTAAAACAGCTATGGAAAAGATAACAAAGTTACTTCCATATTTTAGCTGCCGGCCAGTAAAAAACGATCTTACTTTTTCCGGGTCGAGCACAGCGAATAATGCGATGCCTATTACAATGAAGGCCAAACCAAGCTGCAGTGGAATATCAAATTTTCGGACGACAAAATAATACGCGGCAGAAAAAATAATGGCAATACCAGACAGCAGAAGAGCATATGGAGCATATTTCCGAAATTCAGGGTCCATTATCGCCACCTCCGTGATTCAACCGACATCGTTCCCAGGAACAACGCCAATACAGTGACACTAAGGTAATAAACAATATCTTTCAATTCAATTATCCCTCTGAGGAAAGTGTTATAGAAATGTTCGCTTAAGTCCAGGTAGGTGAAGATTTGTCCTCCTGTTGCTGCTTGAATCCTTGATGGATACCCGATCATCCACAAAACAAGAAGAATACCGAGAGTAGTAAAGAATGCTGCAATCTGATTGCTGAACAGGCTGGATGCAAACACACCGATCGCGACAAAAACGGCCACAAGGAAAATGACACCCAAATAACCCGCTACCATTAGTCCCTGGTCAATTCCCGGTTTAACAAATATATTCATTACAATAGGAAAGATAAAAGTAAGGGTGATGATGGCGATGTAGAAAAGGAAACCGCCGAACCATTTACCGACAATCAATTCCCAATCACGAACAGGAGCTGTTAGCAGCGTTTCAAGAGTTCCCATTCTTTGTTCATCAGCAATTGTGCGCATAGTTACAGCGGGAGTTGTGAATAGTAATAAAGTCACCAGTGGGCTTAAAATGACTTGAATTGATGGAGGATATTGATTGACAACAGCATTAAGCATATTTGCGTAAAATATTATTCCCAGGATTAACATGATAATAAATGCGACCACATATGCTATGGGGCTGATGATGTACAGGTTAAATTCCCGTTTTGCAATTGTCCAAACGTTTCTCATATTTCACCCATTATTTTCAATATATTCCGAAGTATCCCGAATTTCTTCCGTCAGGTTCATTGAATGTGATTCTTCCAAACCATCATCAAAAAAGTCAGGAGCTGGAGAATCTTCCCTGGTTAGTTGAAGGAATATCTCTTCCAGGCTGAGGTTTGCTGCCCGAAGTTCCAACAGGTCAAAACCTTTTTTGATCGTTAGGCGGGCAATTTCCGGTCTGGCATCAATAGCAGGAGATACATTAATTTCGAGAGTGTCCTCATTATATTTGTTTACTCCTTCGACACCTTTTAATTTCATTAACGGATTTATCAGATCATCCGCGATGCCGTTTACACGCAGCATGACATGTTGGGCACCGGATAATCGCAATTGCAGATGCTCAGGTGTGTCTTCAACCACTATCTTTCCCTTATTAATTATTAATACCCGGTTGCAGATTTGTTGAGCTTCGGAAAGAATGTGGGTGGAGAGTAAGACGGTTTTTTCCTTTCCAATCTCTCTGATCAGGTTTCTTACTTCAATGATCTGCGCTGGATCCAAACCAATTGTGGGTTCATCCAAGATCAATACATCGGGACTATGAAGTAATGCCTGGGCAAGTCCTATCCTTTGTCGCATTCCTTTTGATAAGTTGCTTATGTACCCTGAGGCACGGTCTTCCATATGTACCCTGGCCAATGCTTTATCCACCTTGTCATCGCCATCGGGAAGATGACGCAAATCGGCCATATATTTCAAATATGAATAAACAGTCATCTCGTTATATAAAGGTACTGTCTCAGGCAAGTAACCAACCAATCGGCGAACGTCCAAGGAATTCTTAATAACGTCAAATCCCCCGATTCGAGCAAAACCACTCGTAGGCGGCATGTAACCTGATAGGATTCTCATAGTCGTTGTTTTTCCGGCTCCGTTGGGTCCTAAAAAACCTACAACTTCACCTTTCTCAGCAGTAAAACTAATATTATCTATGGCACGCCGCTTGCCGTAATCTTTGGTCAGCCCTTCAACTTCGATCATCGAAAGCTCCTTACAAAAAAATGGATTGCCCAAGCAGTATGCCAGGCAACCAGGGGTTTCTTCCAAGAAACAGCCAAATATTTTTTTATAGTTGGCTTGTAAGACTATACAACTAGGGAGATATTAAAGTCAAGTACCTTAGTAACTTCTAATCAGATACTAATGTCCTTAGATAAATAGTGTATTAAGGAAATAATTGGGTGTGAAATATATGTTTGTATAGAAATTGAAATGAAGTAAAGAAGAAGAAGTAATAGATAATAATTCCAGATTAAACTTTGGACAAAGATGATTTCAATGAGTAGATAGTAATTTTCCTGTATATAATTTAGAGCACCTTGATTAATATACTAAAGGGCTGTAAAATTGGTTAAATGAAAGTGTAGTTGCATTAATTATAATATTGCAAGTGAAACAAGCTATTCTGTTAAGGAAGTAAATGGTAAAATAGTTTTTTATATTAATTTTTATAGTCAATATATAAGGGAGAAAGCATGGAAATTAATCTGTTGGGTTTAGCAAGACATGGTTTGAATGCATTTGAACAATGGGCGATTGTCGGTGTTTTGATCACTGCCTTCATAAGCCTGGCTTATGCATGGATTTTACGTGGTGTCGTCCTCAAGAAGGACAAGGGCACAGAAAAGATGCAGGAAGTTTGGAATGCAATTAGAGTCGGTGCAGATTCATATCTTAATCGACAACTCAAAACAATTTTACCTGCCATAGTTTTGTTAGGAATTGCACTCTATTTGAGTGTAGCAGTTGTTCCTCCGAGCAGGGAAGCCGTTGCAGAGTTTCCGCAGAATACCAAAACAATCATAGCCATAGGAAGAACGATAGCATTTATTATGGGTGCTACTTTCTCCCTCCTGGTTGGTCAACTTGGTATGCGTATGGCAATCCAGGCCAATGTAAGGGCTGCTTCTGCAGCAAGACGCGGATTTAATGAAGCTCTATCCATTGCATACTATGCAGGTACTGTAACAGGTATGCTCACGGATGGCCTTGGACTCCTTGGTGGAACAGTCATTTTTATAGTTTTTGGAACTGCGGCACCAGATGCTTTGTTAGGCTTCGGCTTTGGCGGCACATTACTGGCATTATTCATGCGAGTTGGCGGCGGCATCTACACCAAAGCGGCAGATGTTGGAGCTGATCTCGTTGGCAAAGTTGAAAAAGATATTCCGGAAGATGACCCGCGAAATGCTGCAGTCATTGCAGACCTGGTTGGTGATAACGTTGGTGACTGTGCAGGTATGGCTGCAGACATTTTTGAAAGTTACGAAGTCACTATCGTATCTGCATTAATCCTGGGTCTCTCTTTGATGGCCTTCGATCCGGCTCACAGCCTTAAATGGATCGTATATCCTTTGATCATTCGTGGTATTGGTGTCATCAGCTCCATTCTTGGAACATTTACAGTTCCAATTTGGGAAAAATTCCCGATCAAGTTCTTGAGAGCACATGATGCTGAAGAATCAATGTTCCGCTCTTATGAAGTTTCCAGTGTGAATACAGTTGCATTCTCATTCCTGGTAGCCATACTATATGCCGGTGATTGGCGCTTGGCAGCGTTAACATCGATAGGTGTAGCTTTAGCTGTAGCTTTCAATCCCCTTACCTCTTATTTCACAGCTACACGAAAAGCACCAGTAAAAGAAATCGTCAAGTCAGCCAATACTGGTCCCGCTACCCTGATCTTATCCGGTTTATCTGTCGGTATGGAATCCAGTGTATGGGCGTTGGTTGTTATCGCAATTAGCTTTACCCTCTCCTTTTTACTTTATCAAGCTGATGGTGCCATCTATGTCTTATATGCAGTAGCCATGGTTGGTATCGGTATGCTAAGCCACACAGGTAACAATGTCGCCATGGATTCTTATGGTCCAATTACCGATAACGCGAATGGAATTGGCGAAATGGCATGGCAAGGTCAAAATGATGAAAATACAATTAAAGCTCGCCAGATCATGGCAGACCTTGATGCAGTGGGTAATACAACTAAAGCCATCACAAAAGGCGTAGCTATTGCTTCAGCAGTTATCGCAGCTGTAAGTTTATTTGCTTCATTTATTACGGATATTGGCCGTGTTCAAGAACAATTGGGAATGCCGGTTTTGAGCGCTATACGCATCAGTGATACACGGGTCTTTATCGGTTTCTTGCTTGGTGGTGCTCTTCCGTGGTTATTCAGCTCACTATCCATCCGGGCTGTATCCAGAGCTGCTGCCGAAATCGTAGAAGAAGTTCGTCGTCAATTTAGAATACCTGGCATTATGGAAGGCACTGTCAAGCCAGATTATGCCCAGGTTGTAGGAATATCCACCCGATCCGCACAGAAAGAGCTGGTTCCCCTTGCAGTTATATCCGTAGTTATGCCATTACTTGTTGGTATGATCCTCCAGGTGGAAGCATTAGGTGGTTTCCTTGCCGGCGTAATTCTCAGCGGCCAGCTTTTAGCAGTATTCATGTCGAATGCTGGTGGTGCCTGGGATAATGCAAAGAAAGCAATCGAAGATGAACCACGGGACCTTGCTGCTAATACAGGTAAGGGTTCTGAAAGACATAAGGCCGGTGTCGTAGGTGATACTGTCGGTGATCCTTTAAAGGATACAGCTGGTCCGGCATTAAACCCGATGATCAAAGTTGTAAACCTGGTTTCACTTCTTGCTGCTCCAGTTATTGTTAAATACCAGAACCCAACAGTTGGTTTCTGGATCGTTGTAGCCATCCTACTGGGTGGATTGGTCTGGGGTGTCATGACCAGTAAAAAAGAAGTTGCACCATTAAAATAGTAAAGAGAAGTTAATAAACAAGAGACTTGCCAGATATTGGCAAGTCTCTTGTTTTTACATGTACTTTTATCTTTTACGCAACTTATTAATTACTGGGGATAAATAATTAACTCCGATTCCAACCCAAACCAATGATATAGCTATATTCAATAAATAATATCTCTGGAAAGTTATCGGCAGCATAAATATTGAAAAAGCAGTCTGTAGGATGGAAATGATCAGTAAAACGAGGAAAGTGTTGTTTGTGGAATTATTAAGTGATTTAATCTTTCGGAGAGACAAAATAAAGCCAAACAATCCAATAAATAAGGTTATAAGTCCAAAGTACCATCCAGAAAATAACTGGTGGAGAATATTTGATCCATAGATCATGATTGCCTGTGCAAGTTCTTTTGAGTAATTCCCAATATCAAAAAACGCTGGAGTGGCAAAAAATGTATTTGCTAGCCAGGCTGCCAATTTTGATGGAAAGGTTGTAACTGCCAATGAACTTGAAATTGCCTGATATTCAGCTGCTTGAGCTTGAGAAAATGCAAGCCGGTGTTGAATTTGTAGGACTGCCACATGGAACGGATCCTTCCATGCTACCGGATTCAATACATAATAGGTTATGAACATAGCTCCACAAAAAACGAGAATCTTCCAAAGAATTAGCAGTTTTTGATTACATTTTATTCCATATATTATCCAGATTATGACTGGGACAAACAGGATGGGTAAGGTCGTTTGCTTTGCCTGTAAAGCCAAACCAGCTAATATCCCGATCAAGAATACTTTTTCAGGTTTTCGAATAATCAAAAAAATAAAAGCGAAATAGGTGCAAAAATGACAATCCTTCAGCCATCGCCCGACGGGTATGTACCAAAAATATGGCATTCATACCTAAAACAACAGAAACTAACAGGCTGATCGGCCAATTTACTACACCTTTAAGAGTCAGGTAGAAAAATACTAATCCAAGTGGGACGAATACTGCCAGACCTAATCTTGAAATAAGCAGTAAGTAATTGGTTGGTAACGCACCGTTAGTTTTATTTTCTTCCCAGGAAAGGGACCAATTCCAATCAGATTTCAGAGGCGGTAAATGGAAAATCCCACGGGATATACCAATTATTGTCCTGGGCAGCGGGGCATCGATCAAACGATAACGTTGTTCAGGTGAAAGAGTAGTTTCTGCGTGATAGAACAAATTAGCAGGCGCTGTGAATAATATATCCACGTCCTTACTCATATAAATTTGGGTGGATTCGTCGGGATGAAATGGAACGAGCAGGATTGTGGAAAAGAAGAAAACCATATATAGAATGAGCACAGATAATGGAATGACTTTTTCCAGGGAAATGGATCGCATGCTAATCATTCCTTTTGTAGATTAATAAGCCCTTACTTTCATAAATATCCGTTGGATATTCTTTTATGAAAATATAGCTCGTGAGAAAATCTGCAGATTTGAGAAGAGTATTTCGACCATAGACCTCCAGGAATACAACCAGGTCGGGTTTTTGATCAAGAATTAATTGAGTGGGAATCGCATAATTACTTACATAATCCTCCCTGGGTAAAGGGTAATAGCTTGAAGCAATCGGAGAGTTTAATCCCACCGTATCCAGGATAGTTCTATCGGTATAGTAACCAAGTACGCCAACATCCCCGGCCGCAACCACAGAATCCGACGTTGTTGCAGTTAAGACATCAATTGAAGCCGTTCTGTAGAGTTCCTCCAGTTTGATCCATGCCATTTCCGGGGATGGGAGAATGATTTCCATGATCGGGATGTATGACCCAACTATTTAAAGTGAAAAATACAGGTATTAATAAGGTCATTGTCAACGCGATCTTAGTAAATGTAGACCACCGTGGCTCATTAATATCAATATGGATTGGTCTGATTTTCGTCAGTTTTGCTCCAGCAATTTCCAAACACTTTTTCAGGAATGACTCTACACCAGTTAGCAGGATAAGCATGTAAATCGGTAAAGGAGGGGTTAAATACCAGCGAAATATTAATGGATGCGCAACTGAAAAGGTAATAAAGTAGAGGATCGGGTAAAGCAATAAGGGAAGTGATAAGGAATTTTTGCGATAAATGGATATAAACCCGAGGATAAAAAACAATGGAATGGTAATCAATCCGATATACAAAAAGCCTGGACTGAGAGTGTAATCTTCACTAAAAGGGGTTAGATAATGCTGCAATAACCGAACAAAAGCAGCATTATCGGGGAGTAAATAGGCAACTGATTTTGCAGCTATTGAATGTGGGAGCAATGTCCCAAAATATAGGTAGCTAAAAAATAACCACGATATCAACGGTATTGCGGCAATGACCATCGCTTTAGGTTGGTAAAGATGACGGTTCTTCTGAATTACTGGAAGACTAAGTAACGGTAAAACAAAGATTAAAGCATCCGGTCTGGTAAGAATCATCAAAGATGCGCATAGCCATATACCTAATATTGCTTTATTCAAATAGAAAAAAGCCGTTGACAGAAGTAACAAAACAAATAGACTTGTTTCCAACCCACCAATCGCGAAAGTGACACTAAATGGGGCAATCGCCCATATAAGAGCTGTAATTGCACCAACCCTGAAGGAGGATAATTTTTTCCCTATCTCAAATAAGAGTACACAGGAAGCAGCGTCAAATAATGAATTTAGTAACCAAGATATAATGGGAAAAGGAGCTTTTACTCCACCTGTTAATGCTCCCAGAGCTGTAAGGACAATGGTATACAAAGGAGTTGTCGTTCCCAAAACGCGTTCTCCTACGTTGAATGTGAAACCATTTCCAACTAAAATATTACGTGAGTAACGATACGTAATATAGGAATCATCAATAATTCGCGGTCCGGGGATAATTCTGGCAGCTAAAGCAATTATTATTAGTAACACAGGAAAAAAACGTCTCATAATGGAATTATATGTCTGATACCGAGATGGTCAATCGCAAGAACCCAAATAGTTATATTTTACATATCTTCCTAGTCGTTCTTATCAGTGTTGTGATTCGCTGGATCATCATAATATTGAATAAAGTACCTTTTAATAGCGATGAGGCAATAGTAGGGTTGATGGCAAATCATATACTAAGAGGTGAATCCCCAACCTTCTTTTATGGACAAGCCTATATGGGGAGTTTGGATAGTTTTATAGTAGCAGGGTTTTTTGCTTTACTAGGAAATTCAATCACAGCAATAAGGATCAGCCAGTCAATATTATTTGTATTATTCATGGTTGCCTCATACTACCTGGCTTATTTATTATTCAAATCGAGGAAAGCTGCGCTTACAACTTTAATCATTTTGGGTGGTTCTCCAGTTAATTTCTTTCTTTACACGACAGTTACGTTGGGGGGGTATCTTGAAGCCTTGCTTATTGGCATTTGTATCCTAATCCTTGGATATAAAATTGAAGAAAATGAGGAGTTTGGGGTAAAAAATACATATACACTCAGGATTCAATTTTTTTTGCTTGGGTTATTTGTAGGCGTAGGAATTTGGGTATTGGGAATGACTCTTATATTTAGTATCAGTGCATTGATCATGCTTGGAATAAGTTTATATCGAAAAAAGTTGAAGTATTGGAATAAAAATTGAAGCATTGTTACTAGTAATTGCTGGAGGATCTTCTAGGTGGGTTACCTGTGTTGGTTTATATTTACACAAATGGGGTTGTAGTTTTTATAAATGAACTCATGGGAAGTGCGATATCCATCGGGCAACAAGCGTATCTTAACCAAATTGGATTGCACCTGGTAAATTTCATACTGTTTGGAATTTCTGCAGTCTTAGGGTTTCGACCTTCATGGAATGCTAACTGGTTATTGCTGCCACTTATTCCAATTATTCTTGCTATTTGGATATTTCTTCTTAGGAAAACGTATAAAAATGAGCAAAAAACAAGATCAACCTTGCTGATTAGAATTTGGCTGCCGAGTATCATATTAATGGTTGTATTTGTTCTTACACCTTTTGGGATGGATCCATCCGGAAGGTACTTCATCCCGATCAATATCTCCTTAGCATTTACTGTTGGATTATGGGTAGCAATTGGCGGTTTTCAGAAAAATATACATACAATGCTTATTCTGGCAGCTTTACTCATCTATAACATTGGCGGGATTATCCAGTCCGCTTATCAATCACCAGATGGAATAACAACGCAATTTGCCCCGGGAACCAGTATCAATCATAAATATGACCAGGAATTGATCGATTTCCTAAAGAAATCTTCCAATACCCGTGGATATTCCACATATTGGACGGCTTATCCAATCGTATTTAAATCTAATGAGGAAGTCATCCTGGTCCCGGTTCTACCATATCATGCAGATCTCAAGCACACCATCCGGAGATAACCGGTACGAACCATATTCAAAACTGGTCAATGCATTTCCGAATCCAGTTTATATCACATCCAATAACCCGAATTTAGACCGCCAATTAGTACTGAAATTGACCGAATTGGGTGTTCAATGGTCTGAAAAGATTATTGGAGACTATCGGGTCTATTATGAACTCAGTCGAAAAGTGTTACCTGAAGAAATTGGATTTGGGATAAACCGACAATGAAAAATAAAAATTCATCAACGAACTGGTCATTTGATTACTTTTTTGCTGCTACATTTTTTCATCTCGGTTCTCGCAGGCTGCATTATGCTTGGTCCCCGCCTTTTGAATATGGATGGTGACCTGGGCAGGCACCTAACAGTTGGTGGATATATTTTAGATTTAGGAAAAATCCCTACTTTGGATATATTTTCGCATACCATGACAGGAAAACCATTTACTCCACATGAATGGTTAACTGAAATCATTTTTACATTGGCAAATCGCTGGGTGGGATTGACAGGAGTAGTATTCCTTACCAGTCTCATTATTGCTTTAGTTTGGTATTTACTTAGTTTTGAAGTAATGAAAAGAAGCGGCGGATTTTATTTTTCGCTTGTTGTAATCATCATCGGCATAGCAGCATCCAGCATCCATTGGATAAGCCGGCCGCACATATTCACATATATATTTTTACTCCTTTGGATAAAAATATATTCGAGTAATCTTTCTATATTTAAGAAATGTGCATCCTTAGCTCTACTCATGATCATATGGGTTAATTCCCACGGGGCATTTATAACAGGTCTCGTTTATATTGGTATTGATATGGCTGTTCATTTTATTTCATCAATTTATTCGAAGTCAGATCAATAAAGATATTCACCAACTTAATCAGTCATTATTGATTTTCCTTATCGTCTGTGTGCGTATGTTAATAAATCCAACCGGGTTTCAAATACTTGGAACGGTGTTCAACTTTTTACAAAACCGATATTTGACCTCCCAGACGTTGGAATACCAGCCTCCCAATTTACTCGCGCCATCATTCATCCCCTTTACAATATTCTTGCTCATTTGTGCCTATTATTTGATCAGATTCAGAAAACATATCAAATTGGTTGATGCAATTCAAATAATCATCTGGAGTATTTTCGGAATAATCAGTGCCCGAAATATACCATTAGCCATTATCGTGGGGTTACCCATTTTAAGCGCTTATTATGGGATGAAAAATAATGTAAACAATGTAATTAATGAAGAAAACAACCGTATCGAGAAATGAATATTTTAATCCGCGATTAGCGATTGGAATAGCATTACCTGTTTTGATCTCAATTGCTGTCCTTGTTCTGGTTCTTAAAGGTCCGGGAATGATCCAGAGAAATGAATTTCTCCCAACGAAATTTCCGGTGAAAGCTGTAGATTACATTATTGCTCATCCAATTGAAGGCAATATGTTCAATGAATTTACGTGGGGTGGATACCTTCTTTATAGATTATGGCCGGAGAAAAAAGTGTTTATTGATGGGCAAACAGATTTTTACGGGGAAGACTTAACCAGGGAATTTGCCGATGTGTACAATGCAAATAATAATTTTGAGGATATATTAAATAAATATTCCGTCAATTGGGTAATCGTCAGGCAGAGGTCCAAATTGGCTTATGAGTTGGAAAAAAACCCGGGTCTCTGGATGTTGGATTATAAGGATGAATTGAGCGTCATCTACTCCAGAAAGTAACACTACAAATACAGATCAGGTTTGCGATCTGCCCAGACAGGAATTCTTTTTCTGACTTCATCAACTAAATCCAAATCAATTGGGACAGTTATCAAGCCTTCATTTTCTCCCGACGAAGCGACTAGCTTCTCCCCAGGGATTGATCACAGCACTATGGCCTCCATAATCGACTCCCAGCAACTGAACCGATACAATTTACTCCGATCACAAACACCTGATTTTCAATTGCTCGCGCTTGCAGAAGGATTTTCCAGTGCTCAATACGTGCCTTTGGCCATTCCGCTGGAATGATCATTACGCCGCAGTTGTTTAAAGCCAATTTTCTAAAAAATTCAGGAAAACGCAGATCATAACAGATCGCCGAGCCGGTTTTACCTAAATCTGAATTGAAGGGTTTTATCTCGTTACCAGCGGAGAAAAAATCACCTTCGCCCAGCAAATTGAATAAATGAATTTTTCGGTATTTATGAACAATTAATCCTTCCGAATTGACCATCACAAATGTGTTATAAAATTTACCTTGAGCATTTTCGACGACTGAGCCGGCGATGGCGATGGAATTTGACCTGGCGATTTCGCCAATTACATTGGTTACGGAAGGAAGCATCCAAGTATTCCATGAATTAATCCTGTCATAATTGTAGCCATGCAGGCACAGCTCAGGTAAGATCAATAAGGATGATTTTTCTTTGGCTGCAAGCCTGGCAGCTTCCATTATTCGCTGTAAATTTAAATCAGGATCATTGGGGTTGATATTGTATTGATAAATGGAAACAAGCTTAGTATTCATATTCCTTGCCTTATTTGACCCGTATTTTTGTTAAGTGTACAATAACCAAGCAGATTAGAATAGATTTCCATGGATGGCAATGAACCAAAATCGAAATAATAATATCAAATATGCAGTTGTGATGGTACTAGTCATTATTATCATCGTGGTTTTAACGATGGTTAATTTTCAATTTTCAATACAAAATCCCGGGGGAAATGACTTTTTGGCCAGATGGAATGGCGCCCACGAGTGGTTGATCAATGGGAATAACCCATATACCAATCAGGTAAGCGAGGTTGCCCAGAAAATGATCTATGGCAGACTCGCCAATCCAGTAAAAGGGGAGGATGTTGCCCATTTCGTTTACCCCATTTATTCCATGCTATTCTTTGCACCATTTGCACTAATGGATTACACACTTGCCAGGGCAGTATGGATGACGGTTTTAGAATTGGCAATGGTAGCGCTGACATTTATCAGCCTTCGATTATCGGGATGGAAGATAAAACCAATCAGTCTCGCTGGAATATTGATCTTTTCCATTCTCTGGTATTGTTCTGTCAGAACGATCATTCTTGGTCAATTTTCAGGGATAAATGCCTTACTAATACTGATCAGTTTATTGTGTATTAAAACTGATCATGATCAAGTTGCGGGAGTGTTACTCGCATTATCCACCTCCAAACCGCAAATGAGCTACCTGCTCATAATTTTTGTAATATTTTGGGCAATTCGATCCTCACGTCATCGGATTTGGATCAGTTTTTTCGTTGCCATGATCACTATGACTGTTGTGGGGTGGCTCCTCCTACCCGGTTGGCCAATTGGCTGGATTCAACAATTGATGAATTATCCGGGGTATACCGATCGTATCGGCTCCATCGTATCGATAATCGCGGGTGTGACACCCGGAATAAAAGACCAGGTTTCAACGGGGTTAATGATCGTATTTTACGCCTACATGGTATTTGAATGGCTAAGGACCCGCGGAAATGATATACCCACATTTTTATGGACTGCATATATCACTTTAGTCATAACCAACTTTGTCGCTTACAGAACTGCGACCCCGCACTATGTGGCCTTACTGGCACCGATATTTCTTGTAAGTAAGGTGATTGGTGAAAGGTGGGGAACATTTGGAAAATGGGTATCTGGAGCAACATACGTATTATTTTTTGCAGGTTTATGGGTATTGTTTATCTTAACCATCAAAGGTAATGATGAACAGGCGATCATGTATATTCCTGTTCCCGTCATCACTTTAATTGGACTTTGGTGGACGAGATGGTGGGCAATTCGTCCTCCAACCAGGTTAGTTGAGGGGTAAGCTTAGTCTTTTGAATCATGGAGATAAAATCCCGCAAATTTAATGAGCTGATCCATAAATGGAATAACCTCCCGATATTTCTGATATTACTTACTGGGTTTCTTCTCAGGTTGATCAAGGTAAACACGCGAGGAATCTGGTACGACGACGCTTTCAGTATCCTTTTAGCCAATCGGTCATTTGCAGATATTATTCGTGGGACAGCAGCAGATACAATGCCGCCGGTCTACTATTTTCTTCTTCATATCTGGGGACTACTATCACAACAGATCTGGTTTCTGCGGACATTAAATATTTTACTCAGCACCGGTTCGATCTTCCTGGTTTATATCCTGGTCAAAAAACTATCCAGCCCAAAAGCAGCGATCATTGCAGGGTTCTTAACAGCCATTTCTCCATTCCAGATATTCCATGCCCAGGAATTGCGGATGTATGTGGTTTTACAAAATGCATTACTTATCCATATCATTTTGTTTATCGACATTTTCATCATCAATATCAAATCAAGTTCCCCAAAAATGCTTATGGCTGGATTTGTGTTTTCCGGCGTAATAGCGCTCTATACCCACAATCTGGCAATATTTACCCTGGTTGCTCTGGATGCATACCTTCTGACTAAAAAGGGAATGGAAAAATCTAGCGAAATTGGTTATGTTGCAGGGAATTATGGTTGTTTTATTCATTCCATGGTTGGTATTCCTTCCGGGGCAAATCGATAAAATTCAGACCGCTTTCTGGACACCCAAACCTGGTTTGGTCCAGATAATTCAAGGCATATTAACAACACTTTCGACCCTGCCTCAATCAACAATCGGAGTATACGTTGCAGCAGTCTTGATCGCGATCGTATTTGTGATCCTTGTCCAAAAAACAAAAATCCGTGTTATTCGACGAGTAGAAATACAGCTATTATTCTGCTTGATCATCATTCCACCCCTGCTTATGTTTTTCGTTTCGTGGTTTATGCGACCGATCTATGTTCCCAGGGCATTTATTGTATCTGGGGTATTGTTTTATGCCCTGGCTGCAATACTTTTATTAGAACCTACAATATTATCAAAAGATAAAAGTGGTGAAATTAAATCAACAAACAGAATTGACCCTTTTGCAAAAATGGCTATATTACTATTTATTCTTATTGCGATACCAGCATTACTTTATCAATATACATACCAGTCTTTTCCACGCAGTGAATTTGAAAAAATGATGAAAACGATAGGGGATAGCTGTACAGAAAATTGTGTTATTGTCCATGATAATAAACTGAGTTACTTTCCAGCTTATGTTTATGATCATCAAGATAACCAGGTATTTATTGCAGATGAAACCGGTACGCACAACGACTCACTTGCGTTAATATCTCAACAGGCAATGAATATTTATGCACAACAGGATATAGATACTGCAGTCGGAAATAATCAAGAAGTCAGGTTCGTAGTTTTTTCCAAAGCAATATCAGAGTATAAAGAAATCGGGGTATCTGTCCACCCGAAAATTCAATGGTTGAATAGCCAATATATTCAAGATAATCATATAAGAATAGGGGACCTTGAGATATTTTACTTCTCAAAGAAATAATGAAAATCCGGGATTATTTCCTTTTATTTTTTGCAGGCCTCATCATCAGCATCTTGATGCTCTTAATTCGACCATATACAGGATATATGGATGCTGATTATTATTTTGGAACAGCCAGAGAGATTGCAACAGGCCACGGATTTATACAAAATTTTCTTTGGAATTACCTGGATAACCCGGCTAGTATCCCTCATCCTGCTTTCACATATTGGATGCCGTTAAGTTCAATTATCGCTACCTTCGGATTATGGCTTTTACAAACGAACGATCTATTATCCTCAAGAATTCCTTTCGTGATAATTTTTTCGTTCGTTCCTGTAATTACAGCAATGATGACTTACCGGATAACCAGTTTGAGATCTTCCGCCTTGGTGGCCGGCCTATTAAGTGTATTCTGCGGATATTATTTGCGATTTATATCGGAACCAGATTCTTTTGGCCTTACGATGATCCTGGGACCAATGATCATTCTGCTATCCAGTACTACCCCACCAATCAGAAAAAGATGGGTCATACCATTAGTGGTGGGAATGCTATGCGGATTGATACATATGTCGAGGGCAGACGGGATTTTATGGCTGGTTATTGGAGCTGCAGGTTTGATCTTGTCTGGAAGCAAATTTGATAAATCTACCAATCACCATACAGCGAATAATTTCAGCTTCAGGAACTCCTTTTTTAGATTGTGCCTACTTATTGCTGGCTATTTATTTATTACATTTCCCTGGTACTATCGGAATTTCGAATATTTCGGATCTCCATTTCCTCCGGGAAATTCACGTACATTATTTCTAACAGAATATGCACAGGTATTTTCTTTTCCGGCAGCAAGTCTCAATTTCCTTACATGGTGGAATGGGGGAATTAGTAGAATAATCTCGGGGATCTTTTCTGCTGTAGGCACAAACCTCGTAACTGCAATTGTTGTTCAAGGGAATATCGTCATGCTTCCTTTGGCACTGATCGGTATGTTCAACAAAAAATCGACACTAACCATGAGGTTAACAGTACTGGCGTGGGTGATCATATTCTTAAGCATGAGCGTAGTTTTTCCATATGCAGGGAGCCGAGGTGGATATTTACACTCTGGAGCAGCAATACAACCTTTAATTTGGGCGTATGCTGCCTTAGGTCTATCCATAGTCATTCAAAAAGGAATTGAATGGCGGAAATGGGATAGCAGGTTGGCCACTTGGACATTTACTGGCTTTGTTATTTTTATTGCTGTGATCATCTCTGGATATGTTGTTTGGGGGGATAAAATTAATGCGGAAAAATCAGTCTCAGCAAACCAATGGAACGATTATGTATTGGTTGACAATTACATTGGACAGACAACGAATATTTCTAATTACTACGTGATGGTGAATAATCCACCGGCATACACAAATGCAACTAATCGACCTGCTAGTTGTTATACCGTATGGTAATTTGGCCACTCTCAATGATGTAGCTTCCAAATATAAAGTCAACTACCTGATCATTGACCAAAACCATATTCAGAATTTTGAGATGCTTTATAAAATTCCGCAAGATTATGAGAACCTGATTTACCTTGGAAGTATAAAAGATTTCCGTGTTTATGAGTTTACAAAATAATGAATATTGGCAGAAGGAAGACCCGGATACTTATCATTTCAGGCACTTGTCTGGCAGTCGTTTGCGGCTTTATCTTTGCTGCTGCTTTTCATTTCCGCATTGGTTTTCCTCTGGATGATGCCTGGATCCACCAAACCTTTGCGCGAAATCTGATTGAATACAAAGAGTGGTCATTCAATCCGGGTCATCCTACTGCAGGATCGACTTCTCCTCTATGGACGATCTTACTTTCCGGAGCTTACATCTTCCATATAAGTCCACTTTATTGGGCTTACTTTCTAGGCGGGTTATTTTTCATAATTACTTGTCTGCTTGCCATCAAAATTATTAATCAAGCTTATTTGGTGGATAAATGGTTATTCACAGTTTTCATGCTCGCTTTAATTCCTCTCGAATGGCATCTTATTTGGGCAGCAGCATCCGGAATGGAAACGATACTATTTACATGTTTAGTGGTTTTAGTGTTTTATTTATTACTCCGCAAGGAAATTCAACCACTTAACTATCGGGTTAATTATCGGTCTGGCGGTTTGGGTAAGACCGGAAGGAATTAGTTTGATCGGTCCAGCCGGGTTGATAATTATTTATCAAAATTATAAGGATCCAAAAAGCTTACTTATAAATCTCACCAAATTAATTAGTTCGATTAATCTTTGTCCTAGTGCCATATTTGTATTTTAATTATTCGTTATCCGGTTCTGTTTGGCCAAATACTTTGCTTAGCCAAGCAGATAGAATATCAGAGTAATGTACAAGCAAATCCGGTAATACAATTTTTTAGATTATTTGGAGTTATTTTAGTAGGCAGTAATTTATTCATATTGCCTGGTTTTATTTATGGTTTACTTTCAGCGATAAAAACTAAGAAACTGATTCAAATATCCATATTATCTCTGGTTTTTTGGTTTTATCCTCCTCTATGCCATAAAGCTACCAGTTAGCTACCAGCATGGCCGATACCTCATACCAATTATTCCGGTTTATTTATTCCTCTCAATTCCCGGGGTATTCAAATTGATCGAAATAATGAGCAGAAGAAGAATCGGCTGGGTGATGGGGCAAGCCTGGCTGTTTCCACTGTTCTTATATCCATCGGATTTTGTATGCTCGGTGGAAAAGCATACGCTTCTGATGTTGCGATCATCGAGACGGAGATGGTTGAACCCAGCCGTTGGATAAATAATAATACTCCACCTGGTGCGATAATCGCTGCGCATGACATTGGCGCATTAGGATATTTTGGGGATCGATTTGTAATAGACCTGGCAGGATTAATCAACAAGGATGTTGTTCCAATTATTACCAACCCCGAAGAGTTGACAAAATACTTAAAAGAATTCAAATGCAGAGTACTTAATGATATTTCCTAATTGGTATTCTGAACCAATAATATCGGAATCTCAGTCTATTTATAAAGGCAATTTTACTTTTGCCTCTCAAGCTGGTGGGGAATCAATGGAAATCTATCAGCTCAAAAAGTAAAGTTGGTCTGATTGCTTGTTTGTTTTTATCATTTTTAGGTATAATTTATAATTGGTTTTAAATTAATATTCTTTGGAAATTCATAAAATCACTAAAAAGGATTGGAGCCATTCAATGGTACTTACAAGCGGGAAGGAAGAGGTTAGCCCTGTAGATGAATTTCTAAATGAGGTAAATCTGGAAATAGACCAGACAGCTCGTTCCTTAAAAGATATTGGAATGATGCTGGATCAAAGCCAAAACGAATTGAATAAACTTTCTCAAAAAAATAGTCAAATATCATCCCAGTTACAAAAGACACAATCAAATATCGATTCTGTTCCTCGGTCAGAAATTCGCACCATGTATGAGAGCGCTCTTGATGCACAGCAAAGATTATTTGTGATGCGTGGTCAAATAGAAAAACTTCAGAGTGAACAGACCCAATTAAAAAAATATCAAGGCTTCCTTGAAAAGACCAATAAGATAAATGAACATGGAAAGTCAAGCGTCACTGTAAAAAAAGGTAGTGCCTCCGACACGGTTCAAATGTTGATTAATGCACAGGAAGTGGAAAGGCAGCGATTATCCAGGCAGATGCACGATGGTCCAGCGCAGGCACTCTCAAATTTCATATTGCAGACAGAAATTGCCATGCGGTTGTTCGACATTGATCAAAACCGGGCAAAAGAAGAATTGGGAAACCTGAAGAATTCAGCGATGAAGACTTTCCAAAAGGTCAGGGAATTCATCTTTGAACTAAGACCCATGATGCTCGATGATTTGGGTCTTGTACCAACCATTAACCGTTATGTGGAATCTTACAAGGCTCAAACCGGGTTGGATATTGACATCACAATTACAGGATCTGATATTCGAATGGAATCCTTTTTAGAAGTATTGATCTTCAGGTCCATCCAGGAATTACTAAGCAGTGCATCACATCATAGCCAGGCAAGTAAAATCAAGATCCAACTTAATATTGATAATGATTCCGTCCGGGTTAGTGTCAACGACAACGGAAAAGGTATCCAGGGCGATGATAAAGATGCAGATAGCAAGCTGGGTATTAAACTTATCAGGGATAGAGTTGAAATGTTAGGTGGCAGGACAGATATTGATAGTGTTGAAAATCAGGGAACCTTAGTTTCCATTGAAATGCCAATGGTTAAAGCCGCAGAATCCAAACCGGCCTGATCCATTTTGCAATAATTTATTCTCATAGGAGTAGTTTTATGACCAAGACGATAGGTATTTTAACGGGCGGCGGAGACGTCCCAGGCTTAAATCCGTGCATGAAATCAGTTGTCCTTAATGCATTGGACTCGGGTTACAAGGTGATGGGTATACGCCGGGGATGGGCCGGGTTACTAAATTATAATTTGGATGAACCGGCAACTCATGAGTATTATGTCCATTCCTTGGATCGCGAAGATGTTCGGAAAATAGATCGGAGCGGTGGTACATTTCTCCACACAAGCAGGACTAATCCACAAAAAGTAAAACCAGATAAAGTTCCTGATTTCCTCAAGACTTCCAGTATGGGGAAGAAAGTGGATAAAGAAGGAACAATGGATTACACAGATCACGTTAAAAAAGTGATCGAAGCAATAGGAATTGATACACTGGTAACCATAGGCGGCGATGACACACTTAGTTATTCCGTAAGACTGCATAAAGAAGGTTTTCCGGTAGTAGCAATTCCCAAGACAATGGACAATGATGTATTTGGAACTGATTACTGTATTGGCTTTTCAACAGCAGTTACACGGTCGGTCGAATTCATTACAAATATGCGGACTTCTGTTGGTTCACATGAAAGGATTGGGGTCATTGAGTTATTTGGCCGAAATTCAGGTGAAACAAGTTTAATTAGCGCATACTTGAGCTATGTTGACCGGGCTATCATTACGGAAGTTCCATGCAATATTGAAAAGCTTACATCCTTCCTCATGGAAGATAAAAGGAATAATCCATCCAATTACGCCATTATGACAATTTCCGAAGGGGCAATCATCGAAGGTTTGGATGTTGTGGAATCAGGAGAAGCTGATGCTTACGGCCACAGGAAATTAGGTGGTGTTGGTGAGATTGTATCCGAAGAAATAAAAAAGAGGACCGGACAGGACATAATGTATCAGGTGGTAGCTTACTTAATGCGCTCAGGTGCACCTGATTCCCTGGACCGAATGGTGGCTATGTCATTTGGAAACCTTGCAATGCAGCTTATCCGTCGAAATGAAACGGGTAAAATGGTAGCTTTGCACGGTGGAAAATATACAACTGTTCCGGTTGATATGATCTTGACTGGAAAAAAACGTGTAGATGTTCCCAGTTTTTACGATGTTGATCATTATCAGCCACGTGTAAAAGACTTCATGGGTGTACCCATGTTCTTGAGCTAATTTTGTTTTAGGAGATTAAAATGAGTAAGAAAGTTTTAGACGAAGTTTTAGGTGCAATTGATCATTCCATCGAATATACCGATGGTAAAGTAACCATAAAGAACGAAAAAGTTTTACGCGAAAAAGCTTATCGACTGGCAGAGATTTCAGCTCTGGACGGCGGAGAAAAAGCCGGGTGGGCACGTTATATTACACGGTTGGCTGCTGCTGCATTAGGTACATATCCCGCTTCCATCAATGAATTATATATGGCTCGCGGGAAGGGCAAAATCCCTTCCACTTTTACAGTACCCGCGATTAACCTTCGAGTTATTGCTTTTGATTGCGCCAGAGCGGTTTTCCGAACTGCAGGAAAGATAAACGCCGGTGCATTCATATTTGAGATCGCCAGATCAGAAATGACCTACACTGATCAGAGGCCGGCAGAATTTACCACATCCATCCTTGCAGCAGCCATCGCTGAAAAATATACCGGTCCGGTATTCATTCAGGGCGATCACTTTCAAGTTTCGCCGAAGAAATATTCAGCCGATCCAAAGGCTGAAATGGAAGCTTTACGCGCATTAATTCGTGAAGCAGTGGCAGGTGGATATTTAAATATTGATGTTGATACCTCTACATTAGTGGATCTCAGCAAGCAAACCATCAAAGAACAGCAGGATGTGAATACCAGCTTATCTGCTGAATTAACAGCATACATTCGATCGATGGAACCCGCCGGTGTTTCCATATCAGTCGGCGGCGAAATTGGCGAAGTTGGCGGCCATAATTCTACAGAAGAAGAGTTGCGAGCATATCTTGATGGTTTCAAGGAAAAAATCAAATCTTATGGCAAACTGACTGGGCTGAGCAAGATCAGTATCCAAACTGGTACATCCCATGGTGGAGTAGTTCTCCCGGACGGTTCCATTGCCCAGGTCAGCGTCGATTTTGACACCATGCTCAAACTCAGCCGTATTTCCAGAAAAGACTACGGTTTAGGTGGAGCAGTACAACATGGTGCTTCCACACTTCCGGAAAATGCATTTGGTAAGTTTGTTGAAGCGGAAGCATGCGAGATTCATCTGGCAACGAATTTTGCGAATATATTCTTTGATCTCATTCCAGTGGACCTGAAAAAACAAATGTATGCCTATCTGGATGAAAAGAGTGCCGCAGATAGAAAACCGGATATGACCGATGAACAGTTCTATTACAAAACCAGGAAGAATGTGATTGGACCATTCAAGAAACAATCATGGCAATTACCTGCAGACACAAAGGAAAAGATCTTCAAGGCATGGGAACAGCAGTTCACTAAATTATTCGACCTGCTTGCATTGAAAAATTCAAATGATTTTGTGAAGGAAACCATTAAGCATCCTGTTGTATTCGCCAAAATTGTCAGACTTCCTTGGTGAAGCCGCAGCTGATGATAATGTTAGCGACCTTGCTGATTAGTTATCTAGCATAAGCACGGCAAATAAGTAATACGAGTGTGGGATGAATATTTTCCCACACTCGTTTGTTAAAGGCTGAATGAAGCTATGGAAGAACAAAATTTAGATCGAGCCAGGTATAAAGTCATACCCAGGACATTGATATTCATTTTTCATGAAGATGAAGTGTTACTGATAAATAAGATCGGTTCAAATATCTGGGACGGAAAATCCAATGTTTTGGGTGGACATATAGAAAATGGGGAAGATATTATTTCATCGGCACAGCGTGAACTCTTGGAAGAAGCGGGATTATCAGCGGTTGAATTGCATTATTGTGGAAATATCATGATCACTGCAGAGAAAGACCTTGGAATTGCATCTGCACTTATTTAAAGGTGAGGCAATAACAAAAACTATAACAGCAAGCAATGAAGGCAGCTTAGCATGGGTAAAGGTGGACGACATTAAGTTATACCCTGTCAAAAAGGATCTTTACGAGTTACTTCCTTTGGTTAAAGAATGGACTGTCGGTGATTTATTAATTATCGGAAAATATAAAAAATCTGGTGACAAGGAATTACATAGATATAAAACCGGATAGAAGGTTATATCTTTCTTTCGAAAAAAACCAACAGGGTATTTCCATATTTACGTTTATCAAATTGGGTCAAGTTATTTAAATTGAGCAGTTCATATTCCTTGGGATGGATTTGGACTATGACCCAACCATCTTGAACCAGGCTGTCCATATGGTCATCAATGATCAAAACTGCTTCTTTCCACATCGCTTTATATTGTGGAGGAGCTACATAGATGTAATCGAATACCCGATCAGTTTTTTGACGAAGTAGAGAAAAAGCATCCCCAAATATTACTTTGGATTGTGCAGTAAATCCGGTATGCTCCAGGTTGAACTTTAATGTATTGATAGCATTTCGATTTTTATCACTAAAATTGACAAATGCCGCGCCCCGGCTAAGTGCTTCAATTCCAACACTTCCTGTTCCACCAAAAAGGTCCCAGAATACTGCACCCTCGATATCATGACCAAGGATGTCAAACAAGGCTTCTTTTACCATGTCTGTGATCGGACGCGTAGAATCGCCTGGAACGACCTTGAGATGAAATCCACGAACTTTACCCCCGATAATTCTTAATCCTGTCATAAGACTAATGATTCCACTGCTTTTCTGGCAGCAAAAATGTTTACTTCCGGTGTGATAACATGAATGACACATCCGGTACCAATACAAGTGCGGCTTTTGTCAGTCTCTTCCCAGGTATTGATCACTTCTGCGATAACCTGGTCAGGATCACCATAGGTAATTGTTTTTTGCCCTATTCCACCGCAAACCGCAATATTAGTGAGTTCTTTGCCGTGTTGAAGTGAAAATTCAGATTCCCTATCGTGCCAGTTGATCAAATTCACCGGGTAATCTTTTACATTTTCAAGCATTATATTATTTCCATGAATGTGCAGGACACGAATCGAAAAATCACGACATGCATCCAGAATTCGTAGATCAAATTGCCGGCAAAATTGATCGAATTCTTTCCCAGATAAAAGAGAATATTGGGCATGTTGAACAGCATAATAGATACCATCAATTTGGAGTGATTGTAAAGCTGAAAGGTAATCTAAAATGCTGGCTGTGATCGTCTCAAGGCCTGTTTTTAGGGCATCAGGGAACTTGCGCAGGTGTATGGCTAAATTATCCTTGCCAATCAGATTCTTAGCCTGTGAGAGGGGAGAAAAAATGGTTTGAATCACAGGGGTGTTTTTCTCTTTTTGTTTTTGGATCAATTTAAGAGAGCCAATGGTTTTTGCAAGGAAACCTTTATATGGATCCAACAGTTGAAGATTCAGCCAATCTTCAGGTTCAACAATTGGATAATGAATGTAATCCCTGGTTCCTTCAGGATTGCCTCGCCATTCATCTTTCACATCCCAATCTACCAGACAATATGAGGATGATGGTGAAACCTTGATCAGATCAAAGTCAAATCGGTTCTGGAAATCAAGGGTAGCCTTTGCATGATTTACAGGATCCTGATCTGCGACCGGGAAGTGTCGCCATAAGACCAGCGGGGGGCGATCAACCGGGCTCCCATTTATACAAGCCAAAATTCGTTCCTGATGATTCATAACTTCTCAATTCCTGAAATTACCTGGTTAATTTCCTGCTCTTCAATTTCCTGATTAGCAAGATAATCATCAATGAATTTTGATCTACGTAAGCGAAGCGCCATTGGCAGTACTGCATGGATGTCAGTTACCATCACTTTTGTTCTTCCATCAGCTGCACAATATGCCCGAGCTGCTTCAAATAAAGTAATATCAGCTCTTAGTGAGTCAATTTTCATTTTCTGGATAAGGCCGATGCCATAGGATGCAATTTCATCATCCAGTTCAACATTAGGACAGATCTTTCGAGCTTGGATCAAGTCAGTTCGTGCGCGAATTGTCTCCATATTGAATTGTGAAACCAACCGGAATGGGTTTTCAAGATAGACATGCACCCTGCGATAGGCTTCCATTCGCTCCTGGAGGGTCTCCAACCGGTGAATGACAACCCTCAGTCCAAATCGATCCATGATCTGCGGGCGTAATCGCCCTTCTTCAGGATTCATAGAGCCAATTAATGTGAACCTTGAGCGATACTTTCCAGAAGCCAGTCCGCGTTTCAGAGTAAAATGACCTTGTGCAGCGGCATCCAAAATTGCATCAGCAATTTCATCTGGCAAGAGGTTTATTTCATCTATATATAAGATGTTTTGGTCAGCTTGAGCCAATAATCCCGGTTTTATTCGTAGCTTATCCGGTTTTCTTGCCTGGTCATCCAGACTGCCAATAATATCATCCAACGTAGTGTTCAAAGGTATCTCAACCATTTTTACTGTATCAGGATGGGTTAATGGTATGTTATTGGCGTATTTTTGAGCACATTCAGGGCATACAGCATCAATACCTGCTTCTTCAATATCTTCTGGGAGGCAGCCATAATAACAAGAGCTCCGGTCAACTTGAGGTAATAATGGGAGCAAGGACCTCACCGCGGTAGTTTTTCCGGTTCCCCGCGGACCTAATAATAAAACGCCACCCAAAGATGGATTTATCAGAGATAAGAGCAAAGCTACTTTCATCTCACGCTGGCTTACGATTGCCAAAAATGGGAATGGTTGAACATCAGCCTGAGTTGATATCTCCTCAGATGATAATATGCTGCTTATTGGTAGATTTTTCCCTGTGGCTGCATCTATAAGATCCTGAAGAGAAGAAATATTTTCAGGTATTTTCTGCTCCGTTATATCTTTTTCTTCTTGCATGAGCGTTAGTCTAAATCCTTCCGTAAATCTCCGGCATCAAGAGTATGTAATAATTCTGGTTCCTCATACAGAATATCTACAGTATCGTAAGACAACTCAGGCATTAATGGAGCTAAAGGTACTGTGGCTGGAGGGTAGATTCGTTCGGGTATGAATGGTGGCATTTTTTTGGGGTGAGTGTATTCTTCAACTCGTTTGCCAAGGATCCTGGGGTCATTCGACAATCTGCCAACAAAAACACCCAAAATGGAATAGACCTCCCTTTGAGGTGTTACCCAACCGATCCATTCTCCCTGGGTATTAAAGAGGTAAGGATACATAAGGAAAGCTCCGGGATCACCCCGGGAGGTATAGATTGCAATTATTCTAGATTGGTTATTCATGGATCAATTATGTCTTTCTTAGCTGATATCTCCGTATGTCCAATACCGGTTCGCAAAAAAATTCCAGAACATAACCACAATTATTGTAACTGCTAATGAAATATTATGGCCTAAAAAGGTGGGAGTGAAAGGGGCTGGAAACGATGTCGCAATAAAATATTTTGAAAAGACTCTTTCCAGATATGCAAATAACGGAGTCCGGATGGTGAGACCAATCACGCTGATTACTATAAATTGCAGTAATTGATGGGTAACATGTTTAGTGCGGGAATCCGGGTACGTCCAATATCGATTCCAAACAAAATTGCTGCAAACTGCACAAATAAATGAAATAACACTTGCTATAACAGCATTGATCCCCGTGAAGTGTGTAAGAAGATTAAACACACCAAAATCAATCACTGCTCCAATAGCACCTACAAGAGCAAAGCGCATGAACCGCGCTTGTTCGTTACGTTTTAGGATTAAAGTCATAATGAAAGCATCTTTTTGAAATACGGAATTGTATTAAGTAACCCTTTTTCAAGTGCGGTGTACGGTTCCCAATTAAGGATAGAGCGAGCCCGGGTTATTTCCGGCTGTCTCCTCTGTGGATCGTCCCCGAGCCGCAACGCAGGTAAAAAGGTTACTCCCGCCTGGTTACCGGTAAGCAGGTTTATGATTTGAGCAAATTCTAAAATGGATGTCTCATGAGGGTTACCAATGTTTACCGGAAAATGCTCATCAGATAAAAGTAATCGATAAATGCCTTCTACTAGGTCATCCACATAGCAGAAACTACGCGTCTGGGAGCCATCCCCATAAATCGTTAATGGTTCACCTTTCAAAGCCTGAAGAAGGAAATTTGGAACAACCCGACCATCATCAAGACGCATTTGAGGACCATAAGTGTTAAAGATACGTACAATGCGTGTATTCAATCCATGATATCGATGATAAGCCATGGTCAATGCTTCAGCGAATCGTTTAGCCTCATCATAGACTGATCTTGCACCAATTGGATCTGCATGCCCCCAATAACTTTCAGGCTGGGGGTGAACCTCGGGATCTCCATAGATCTCACTGGTAGAAGCAAGCAGGAACCTGGCATTATTAACCCGGGCTACACCCAAGGGAATTATGGGTGCCCAATGCCCCGGCTTTCATTGTCTGAATGGGTAAATTTGGATATCCATATGGAGACGCCGGGTTAGGACTGGCAGGGGAGGCAAAATGCATTACAGCATCCACCTTTCCCGGGATGAAAATAAAATTAGCCACATCGTGCTTATAAAATTCAAAGTTGGAATTCCCGGCGAGATGGGCTATATTTTCCGGATTCCCGGTGATGAAGTTATCCATTCCAACAACACTATGGCCTTCAAGAAGCAGGCGGTTACAAAGATGAGAACCTAAAAAACCTGCTGCACCTGTGATTAATATTCTCATGTTTCCCTCAAAAATTAATAATTATCGCCAATGAATCCGGCTAATAAGGCCATTACCGGTTATCTGGAAGCCCTCCTGGGTTTGAAC
Organism: uncultured Chloroflexia bacterium; assembly: GCA_963757065.1. Classification (GTDB taxonomy): domain Bacteria; phylum Chloroflexota; class Anaerolineae; order Anaerolineales; family Anaerolineaceae; genus PNON01. The sequence goes on from CAVWQC010000008.1 coordinate 265,187, forward strand.
GTCTACCAGCCAGAGATTTCCCTCATAAATAATTGCAATAAATGCACCATTTTGAAAATCCGGGGTCCAATATATTGATTGAGGATTCAGTCCGGGTGATCCTTCTGCAGGAAAAATAGTTACCTGATTAGATGCATCCTGATCCATTACAGATATCCGGTAGCGACTTGTATCGCTCTGGTCTGGAAAGATAGCCTGGAGGTAAGCCAAAAGATAACTCCCATTGGGTTGGATGGGTGAAGCAGCTGGATTAGCGAACATTCCACTATTCGAATTGAGAGTAATCTGATACTCCTGGTCAAGAGGGATGGCATTCAGCGAAAAGTGGGTTGATGACTCAGGAGATGATGTATCTGCTGCCGACGGGTGGGTTACCGTAAATAAAAATTTACTGTCTGGAGCCCAGGTTAATCCTGGAACCCAAGCCCAATCGCTATGGGTCTCATAAGGGACTATGGAGAGCAGCTGATTAAATTTACCACCTTTTAGATCTACATAACCGACACCGTCTGGTCGAAAATATGCCAATTGAGTCCCATCCGGCGACCAGGTAAAATTAGTTCCCCACCATCCGTAAATGCCACCAGAATTAGCATCCACTTTTTTTATCGGTGCACTTAAAGTTCCGTTTGTAACGAAATTTCTATAATAGAGGTCATTATTAGCCTGCCATCCGGGAGCGGTGGACCTTGGTTCAACAGTGGAATAAATGATGGTGTGGCTTGAATTAGGTATCCAATCTGCGAATTGGATCACATTTTTTATTTCCAGATCGATCGGGGTCGGATTATCCCTGTCAATCCGCACCACCCAAAGGGAATTAATAAAATCTTGATTGGGTGCACTTTTTCTAGAGAATAACAACCATTCTCGATCAAAAGAAAGGGAAAATATATGGCCATCAAGATCACCGGAAGTAACGACCGGACGGCGATTGCCAGTTGCTCCTTCAATCACCCAGGCATTTCCATTGTCGATATATGCTAATATCCCCGAAATTGACCTTGAACTAAACGGAGTTTGCACGCCAATCATTACAATTTCTGGAGTGGGTTCAGACAGGGTAATAGTCTTAAATTCAATATTGGATACTTCCTGACCATCTTCGAGCGTACGTTTATATGTAACTGTTTTACTACCATTTATTCCGCTCTGTAATATCCGTGATTCTCCTTCTGGAAGGGATTCGTTCTTTATATTTTGATGGTCATAAGGAATTACTTCATTTTTATCGTAGTATTCTTCCACGACCCGGGTTATTGATATCACTTCTCCATTTGTGACAATGGCAGCCAGCGGCGGGTCGATCCTATCCAATGTTCCGAGCAAAATTCCTGCTTTGGCCAAAGTATTCTGGACAGACGAATTCGCAGGAATATTCAGAGCTGTTTTTAAGCCGTCCGCTGCTATCGTTACTTGAATCTCCTGCACCTCAGAGGGCGATACTCCCTGGCAGGATGACAGAAGAAGGCTGAAGATTACGATGAGGAAGACAATAAATCGTTGCATATCAGCAATATTACGTAAAGATCTACTCAGTCACAAAAATTGTGATTTTCCCATCTGCAATAGTGACCGAATTTACAGTGGTGTCACCCAATTCAGATTCCATCGATGATAGGAGGGATTGATTAATTAATGCGGATATTTGATCCAGCATAAAGCCTGGCAGATCAATAGCATCAAATATTAATGATTGGATTTCAATTATTGGATAATGATTCTCATCGACATTGATTTTCATTTCCAATGATACATTACCGGTTAAGGACTGCAAGATCGGGTTGCCATCACTTGATGCGGGTGGAGCTAAAACCGCAGATATCTTACATATTCCATTATCCAGTTTGACAACCGGATCAGTCAATTTTATATCAGGGTTCTCTGATGAGAATTTATTGATCCACTCAATAACATCCTGTTCAGTGAAAACAATTTCACTACTATTTCCTGTAGATGGTTGCAAAGTCGCTAAAGATATATCTGCAGTGGGTGTAATACCCTTTACTAAATCTTGAGTATTTTTAATTCCCGACATTAAATTACAGCTCATAATCAGAAAGACGAGAATGATTGATATAATACTTAAACGTAAGCGTTTATTAGCAAGAAACATTTATCCTCCATAACTTGAGAGTAATTATAGCATGACAGAATCTAATGAGCTACAGAAGGACATATCCCTTGTTGACCAGGTTGAAGGACTATTATTTGTCGCCCCGGGGCCTGTTGCCTTACAGCAAATTGCTGCAAGCCTTGATGTTCCAACTTCCATAATCGAGGAATCGATCGAAGAATTAGTCAAGCGATACGAGCGATCCGGTGGATTATACTTACAGGTCCATAAAGGAAAATATCAATTAACGACAAAACCAGGTTTGGGAGCAGTTATAGAAAAATTCCTTGGATTACAGGCGACTTCACGATTGAGCAGAGCTGGTTTAGAAACTCTGGCCATAATTGCATATAAACAACCATTCACCAGACCGCAGTTAGATGATGTTCGCGGAGTAAATAGCGATGGGGTATTAAAAAGTCTATTAAGTAAAGGGTTAATTGAAGAAACCGGACGGGCAGATGGTCCTGGACGGCCAATTATCTATGGAACGACCTCAGAATTTCTTCAATACTTTGGCTTGACCTCCCTGGAGAATCTACCTCCGTTGGGAATCAATATAGAGAATGAGGCCATGGAAATTCAGGAAAAAGTGTTTAAGGATTAATATATGACATTGGAAAGAGTACAAAAAATATTAGCAAGTTTGGGATATGGATCCAGACGGGGCTGTGAGGAATTGATAACGGCTGGCCGGATCAGGGTAAATGGCCATGGGATAAAGCTTGGCGACAAAGCTGATATCGAGGTTGACAGAATAGAATTGGATTTCAAACCAATCAAAGAATCTATTGAGCGGATATATATTGCGCTATATAAACCAAGAAAGTATTTATCAGTAATAGATGAAAATGATGATCGGCCTAATGTAAGGGATATTATCGGGCTAAAAAAACATCTTTTTCCCATCGGACGTTTGGATTTTGACAGTGAGGGATTGATTCTCTTGACCAACGATGGTGAACTAGCTAACAGACTGACCCATCCTCGTTATGGCCATGAAAAAGAATACCAGGTTCAGGTTGGTGCAAAACCTGATCAGGAGCAATTAGAAATTTGGAAGAGGGGTGTCGTATTGGAAGATGGTTATAAAACAGCGCCTGTACAACTGGAAGTGATGAGCAACTCAGGTGACAAGGCATGGTTAAAGATTATCATGAAAGAAGGACGAAAACGGCAGATACGGGAAATCGGTTCGAGAATTGGATTACCGGTTTTTCGAATAAAACGGACAAGAATTGGCAGTATAAAGCTTGGAAAACTGAAAGTCGGTGAATGGAGATACTTATCCAAACAGGAAATAGCTGAATTGAATAAATATAAAACCGCCTGAGCATCAGGCGGTTTGCTTTCTAGGAGGACAACGATCTATTGATCAGTTCGATCGTTTCCAATGGAATCAGATCAGTTTTTGCTCGCTTCCGGACCATATCTTTAATCTTTTTGATCGGGATCGTTGGAATTGGAGCTTCTTCTGCATTGATTTCGACGGTTGGATGAGTAAAGACTAGAGCTACGTTCAGCTCAGGAAGATCAATACCCAAAGCTTTTTTAGCAAATCCCCGGGAATAATCCGATACCAGGTTCTCATAATCCAGGTTTGGCTTGCCGATACTATCCCCGGCGAAGATCTTGCGTAAAGAATTTCCACCTTTATGTTTCCATTTTCCATCAGCAAAAGTAATTTTTCCCTGTTGCGGATAAGTGATAAACCCCCAGATACCGTTTGGACTGACCAGAAGATTTGGCAGCGGGGACGAATATATATAAAGTGTATATTTATCGTCCAGACCTTTTAATGAACTTGTGATCAATTCATCTGGTCTCGGGGATTTACCCCAACGATTTTGCATAAAAATACTTATCTGGGATAGTGTAAAACCTACCAACAATGCACCAAAAGTTAAAAACAGAGTTTTTGTTTCTTCTTTTTGAGTAATAGACAGGTAGATGCCTGTTCCTAATACGGCCAGGCTTGCCCAGGTGATATATTTGGTTATTTTCACATTTTTATCAATGTATTTTTGATTGCTGATGACTTTCATTGGATCCTTTATGAGAAATAACTTAACTTAGATTTGAAATATTTTCCTGAATGGATTTTCTTAAAGCACCTAATAAATCTGCCTGGTCCATTTCCCTGGCAAATAATAATGCGTTAAATAACGCTTTCCCGTCAGAGCGACCGTGTCCAATAAAAACAAGCCCATCAATGCCCAACAATAATCCTGCGCCAACCTCAGATGGGTCCATCATTTTTCTAACTTTCAACAGAGCTGGCTTTGCGAGATATGCTCCAATTTTTGAGCTTAGTGAAGCTAAAAGGTTCTCTTTTAGGATATTTATGATCAGTTTACCAACCGCCTCGCTGGTTTTTAACAATACATTCCCAGTGAAACCGTCTGTTACTGCCACATCCGTCTGACCGCCGAATACCTCTTTTGCTTCAACATTCCCCACGAAATTTAAACCGCTTTTTGCCAATAAAGGGAAGGTATCTTTGACTAATTGATTTCCTTTACCTGCTTCTTCACCATTGGAGAGTAGGCCGACGCGAGGTTTTTCAACCTTTAAAAGTTTCTGAGCGTACACACTTCCCATAACGGCAAATTCAAGTAGGAACTCCGGTTTGCATTCTGCGTTAGCACCAACATCCAATACGATACATTTTCCATTCTTTACAGGAAATATGGCTGCCAGAGCGGGTCGTAATACTCCTTTAATTCGACCAAGCTTAAGCAAAGCATTGACCATGGCACCACCGGTATTTCCGGCAGTGACAAACGCATTCGCTTTCCCGCTCTTAATCAACTCCATGCCCACTGCCATCGAATTTTGGCTTTTCTTTCTGGCATTTTCGACTGGCTTATCTTCCATTTCGAGAACTTCAGCTGCGTGGATGATGAGTATTGGTAGATTTGTTCCACCAGCAGCATCAATTTTTTCCTTCAGAACGATCTCATCACCGACTAAAAAAAGCGGCTCATTAAAAGTTCTTGTAAATTGGATGGCAGCCTGGATTTCGGGAATCGGGTAATCGTCGCTTCCCATCGCATCTAAAATTACTGTCATATACTAACCTCATTCCTGAAAAGAAAATTATTTTAGTCTACTTGACAATCAATTGGAGACGGTTATAATTGCTCTGCTATTGGCGCTGGTGCTGGAATTGGCAGACAGGCATGGTTGAGGGCCATGTGCCGCAAGGCGTGGGGGTTCAAGTCCCCCCCAGCGCACAATAACGCCGCTTTTGCGGCTTTTTTTTATTAATTCATGTTAATTTGCAGATTAAAGAGTATATTAAGGATAGACGATTTAGGCTTTTTTTACAAGGCGAGAAGTAAAATTGTTTGAGCAATCAGTCATTTTCATAATTGAGAAAGATGAAGACATTGATATGAAAATATGCACAGTTGAGCAGATGAAGCAATTCGAAAATAACGCCATAAACCATGGACTGTCAATTTCTCAGATGATGGAAAGTGCAGGAAAAGGAATAGCTGATTACATCATCGAAAATTGTGGGGAAGAGAAAAGTAATAAAGTGATTATTGGGCTGGTTGGTCCAGGAAACAATGGTGGTGATGTACTGGTTGCTCTAAAGCAGTTGGTTATAAAAGGATTTAAAACCGTTGCTTTTTGTTATTCACGAGAAAATGAGAAAGATGATCAAGTCCGGGGTTACATGGATTCTGGTGGAACCGCATTACCAGCAGAAAGGACTGTTTTCAAGAAACTGATCGACGGAACTGACAAAAATAAAATCCTGATCCTTGATGGTCTCCTGGGGACAGGGTTTCATCACCCTATCAAAGACGATTTAAAAGTATTCTTAAACTCCATCAAAACCAAAATCATAGACAAAGACGTGGAAATTTATGCAATAGATAGCCCATCCGGGGTGGATTGTACCACCGGAGAAATGGATGAAGCGACCCTTAAAGCAGATGTCACTATTTGCATGGCTACAGTAAAAGAGGGGTTGTTGAAATTTCCCGGATTTGAAAACACTGGAACTTTTAAAATTGTTGATATCGGCTTGGATACAGTTATGCCGGGTTGGGATAAAGAACTTTCCAACATTATCACAAAAGAACAGGTCAAAAAAGTTGTTCCGGTGCGTTCAAATAATTCCCATAAGGGAACCTTTGGAAAAGTCCTGGTGGTTGGGAGTTCGATCAATTATTGTGGTGCGGTCTTGTTGGCGGCAAATGCTGCTTATAGATCCGGTTCCGGATTAGTAACAGTAGGCGTAACAGAGCCGGTATATAACGCAATTGCCGGTCAATTACCCGAAGCCACATGGGTTATACTTCCTGGGGATATGGGAGATATCACTGAAGATGCAATCAATATTTTACTAAATGAATTTGCTAAATCCGATGCAGTATTACTCGGACCAGGATTGGGAGTCAACAATAAAACCGAAAGATTTATTCTAAAATTAGTTTCATCATTTCAGCACAGAGCAGTAAAGAAGATAGGTTTTATTGCTCAAGAGTCCAATATAGAAACTAAAATTCAAGGCAACCAACCACCATTTATCATTGATGCGGATGCTCTAAAATGTCTTGCCAAAATTCCTGAATGGTGGAAATATTTATCCGGCGATGTAGTAATCACGCCACATCCCGGGGAGATGAGTATTCTAACTGGTATCCCAATTAATGAAATTCAAAGTAACCGGGTGGAAGTCTCCCAAAAGTTCGCAAAAGAATGGAATAAGACAATCGTCTTAAAAGGCGCTATGACTGTAATTTCTGATCCTAAAAAAGGGGCTAGTGTTCTCCCGATTGCCACTTCATCACTTGCACATGCTGGTACGGGCGATGTACTTTCGGGAATGATCGCAAGTTATGTTGGTCAAGGTATGGCAGGATATGAGGCTTCGATGCTGGCCTGTTACTTACAAGCCCACTCTGGATTACGAGCAGCCAAAGCTTTGGGAAATGAAGGTGCTGTAATGGCCAGCGATGTTATTCAGGAAATTGGCATGGCATTCTTTGACCTAATAGAAAAAAAATAACCCGCAAGGGTTATTTTTTTATCTTTATTAATATTGCCGCTTCGATCAGATCGTTACCTCTGGAGGTAAACCTTTATCTTTTTTTACTAATTTCTCGACTTTTTCTTTCCCATCTTCGTAGACAGCTTTGCCTTTAGTTTTTAAGTCTTCTGCTGCCTTCTTGGCTTCCTTTGATAATTCACCGACTTTTACCTTTGCATCAGCAGCATATACACTAGCCTTATCTGCTACTTCTTCATAGGTATTTGAAGCCATATCTTTTAATTCGATAGCTTTTTCTTTAATAACGGTTCGGGTTTCTTCACCTGATTGTGGGGCAAGTAGCAATGCGACAGCCGCTCCTGTTAGTCCTCCGACCACAAAACCAACCAAAAATGATCCAAAATCACTTCGTTCTGACATTTTTTCTCCTTTCAAGAGTAACTTACAAATTCAAGATTTTCTATTTTTTAAATATATTGATCATATCCAATGCTTTTTTGAATCCAGCCAGGTATTCATTCATTTTAATCACTGGTTCAACCATATTATCACTTAAGAACTTAGCGGTACCTTTAAGTGTAGAAACTGTTTCGTTGGTTGAATTAAGAATCGGTTTGACTTCGTTCTGGAGAAGATTGATAAGTGCTGCCAATTGAATGATCATTACTACAAGTGCAACCCCAATTATGAGAAACTCAATCGCCATAAAAATGATGAAAATATCTCTTATTTTGCCAGTCTGGTCATCAGACATTGCAGAAAGGCTGATCACTGAAAGAACAATCCCTGTGATTAGAGCGAGTACTAAAACAACGGCACCAATAACGATCAGACGCTGCTTCACATTTACTTTTGTTGGCTCAGTAATATTTGCTTCTGGATCCAGAGGAGTTTCAGATAAATTAGCCATAATAAAATTATAGCATAGATACCAAGTGTATTGATTGTTTATATATGGTTAGTATAAGGATTATTCACCGAATTCGAGATCGTATTCCTGAGTTTCAGATACTTCCCCGACAAATTCAAAAGTTATCTCTGAAAATAAACCATCCTGTTTAGTGACAATCATATTCTGCTTTACAAGTTCCAATAATGCCAAAAACGTAACCACCATTTCCAAGCGCGATGGCTCGTTATCGAAAATCGAATTAAATGAAACCAGACCTTTTTCTCGTAATAATGAAACAATCAAGCCGATTTTTTCCCTGATAGAGTATCGGGGCATTTGGATTAATCTACCGCCAAATGTAGTGTCAGATTGGTTAAGCAGGATGACTCTGGCGGCTTCTGCCAGGTCGTCTACTGTAATACCAGTGAGATCAATTACTTCTTCAATTTTTATTGGTGGTGCAATGTGCAAAAAGGTTGAGAGCCTAAGTTCTTCACGTAAAGCTAAAGTTTTAGCACTTTCTTTGAACATTTTGTAGAGTAACAATTGCTGGGCAAGGCTTTCACCCGGATCTTCTTCTCCAGGAGCGCGGGTTGGGGGAACCGGTAATAATGCCTCGGATTTGATCTGAATTAACTTGGCAGCAACCACAAGGAAGTAAGAAATTTCTGTGGGATCTTTTTCGACAAGTTGATCGAGGTATGCTAAAAATTGATCAGTTACCTGAGCTAGAGCAAGTTTCGTGATATCCAGTTCAGCTTTCTCTATCAGAGTAAGCAATAAATCCAACGGGCCACTGTATAAACCTGTGGAGACCTGATATTTTTCACCGGTAAATAATGGCGGCAACATGGACATAGAGGCAATTATAGCAAGATAATTCTGCGGTGTACACTAATTGCGTTTGGACGCTGTGTAAAGGTATAATTCGAATATGGAAAACAAAGAATTGACCCATCTGGATGAAACAGGAAAAGCACATATGGTGGACATTTCAGAAAAAACACCCACCTTGCGCATAGCTATCGCTAAAGGCGAAATCGTATTATCTCTTGCAACCCTAAAGCTTGTTGTTGAAGGACACATGAAAAAAGGTGATGTCCTTACGGTCGCTCAATTGGCAGGAATAATGGCTGCCAAAAAAACCTCTGAATTAATTCCACTTTGTCATCCAATCAATATTAACCAAATAGTTGTGGATCTCGATATTGACGAACAATTACCTGGAATACAGGTAAAAGCCGAGATAAGAACATTTGACAGGACAGGGGCAGAAATGGAAGCGTTGACTGCTGTCAGCGTAGCTGCATTGACTATATATGACATGATCAAAGCCGTACAAAAAGATGCGAGGATTATGAATATCCGGCTGGTGGAAAAGCATGGGGGAAAAAGCGGAGATATTTTCAATGAGTAACGAAAAAATCGTTGTAAAAATATTATTCTTTGCGCACCTAAAAGAACTTGCCAATTCCAGGCAGATGGAAATGAGTATTTCTCCCCATAGTACCATTCACCAGCTAAAAGAAAGCCTGATAAAGATACACCCGGAAATGTCAAAAGCACTATCTTTTGCACTATGTTCCCTCAATCATGAATATGTAGACGATAATCAGACACTTGCTGAAAATGATGAGATTGGATTTTTTCCTCCAGTCTCCGGTGGCAGTGATCAACTGAATGACACGGTTCTAATCACTGAAGATGAATTGGATGTCAATTTAATATTAAAGGCACTAACTACAAATGAAACTGGTGCTGCATGTATTTTCACTGGTTTTGTACGCCAGGATACCAAACGTGGAAAAGCGCATTTAACCAATCACCTGGAATATGAATCCTATTTTCCGATGGCGGAAGCAAAAATGCTACAGATATGTAATGAAATGCGCAAAAAGTGGCCATTGATAATTAAGATCTTCATGGTACAAAGAATGGGTGTTTTGTTACCAGGTCAAGTAACGACTGCCATTGGTTGTTCATCACCACATAGAGATCAAGGTATTTTTGAAGCTGCTCGCTATGGAATTGACAGGATGAAGGAAATTGTTCCAGTCTGGAAAAAGGAAATTGGAACAGATGGATCAGAATGGGTGGAAGGTACATACAGACCGAAACCAGGTGAATAATTTATGAAAATATCTTGTAATAACTGTGGAAATTCGTTTGATTTCAAACGAATGGATTATTTATGTCCAAAATGCGGGGGTATTTTTGATATTAAAATTTTTCCAGCACTAGATCTTGAAAAGGTGGAAGCTAAGCAGCATGGCTTAATGCGGTATTTAAATATTTTTGGGCTGGACTTAATCTCAGAACCACTAACACTTAATGAAGGTGGTACAAGTTTGATTGAGGATGAGGTCGATGGCCGGAAAATATTTCATAAGATGGAATCACTTAATCCGACCGGTTCTTATAAGGACCGCGGATCAGTAGTCCTGATTAATTATCTGAAACAAAGCGGAATAGATACAGTGGTCGAGGATTCCTCCGGGAATGCAGGGGCTTCCTTAGCTGCATATGCAGCTCTAGCAGGCATCAAAGCCAGGATCTTTGTTCCAGAATCTGCTTCTGGTCCCAAACGACAGCAAATTGTGGATTATGGTGCTGAGTTAGTGACAATTCCCGGACCAAGAGTAAATGCTGCCAGAGCTGTTAGGGCGGAGGCTGATGCTGGTGTGGTGTATGCGAGTCACGCTTATATGCCCATGGGATTACTGGGAATTGCGACAATTGCTTTTGAGATTTTTGAAGCATCAGCAGAAGAGATAAAATGCGTAATCGCTCCTATAGGTCATGGTGGATTAATGCTTGGGATAATGCGAGGCTATCTATCATTATTTGAAGCTGGATATATCCATCGACTTCCTAAATTTATTGGTGTGCAAGCTGCGCTTTGCTCACCTGTGGCGAATTTGCTGGCACCAGCTCTGAACGAAGATATGAATTCAAAGACCACAGTCGCAGAGGGTATAAGAGTCACTGAACCAGTTAGGGGACAAGCAGTTGCAGACTTAATAAAAATGAATAATGGTATGATAATAAGAGTAGGTGAGGAAATGATTTTGCCGGCATTTAACGAGTTAAAGTTAAGAGGGATTGATGTAGAACCAACTTCTGCACTCACCTGGGCTAGTCTCAAATTATTACCAAAAGAAATCGAAGGGCCGGTTCTGTTGATACAAACGGGAGCTGGATATAAGTATCAACCTTAATCAGTTAGTGGAACTCAAAATCTTCACCATGTGAAGAATTTGCGCTCCCTTAACTCAATGGAGAAGTACGAATGAATTTACCACCAGATCAAAACGATCAAGAACTTCCCGTTGATTTGGCAAAGAGACTTGGCCTGCCATTTGAAAAAGACCTTTCTCTCCTTCAGCGAGCATTAACCCACAGGTCTTACGTCAATGAGCATCCAGAATCGATTGAAGATAATGAGAGGCTTGAATTTTTAGGGGATGCAGTATTGGATTTTCTTGTTGGAGCATATCTATATAATCATTACCCGGAAATGGCTGAAGGGGACCTGACACGGATGCGTTCCGCATTAGTGCACACAGAACAACTGGCCAGATTTGCAAAAAAGATCGACCTCGGAAAGGCTTTACGTCTTGGCCATGGTGAGTTTCAGGCAAATGGCAGGAAGAAATCTCCATTGTTATGTGATGCTTTTGAAGCGCTTATTGGTGCAATTTATCTTTCAGGTGGAATAAATAAAGTAATAGATTTCTTTTACCCGATGGTTGAAGAAAAATGTATTGAACTCATGGATGATAAAAGTATTCAAGATCCAAAAAGCCAATTACAAGAGTGGTCACAGGCGAATGGCCTGTTTATCCCCAGTTATCACACCAAAACAGATACAGGACCTGATCACGCAAAGATTTTTGAAGTTGAGGTATTAGTAAATGGAGAGGTATTAGGGGTAGGAATTGGTAGAAGCAAACAAATAGCAGCAAAAAATGCTGCTAAGATTGCACTGGAAAAAATTGAATCTGAAAAGAAATAATACTTTATTAATGGAATAGGATCATTGATATTATGCCTCTTCGTTTAAAATCATTGGAATTACATGGATATAAGACGTTCGCCAGCCGAACAGGATTTGAGTTTCCTGGAATGATCACTGCTATCGTTGGACCGAATGGGTCAGGAAAGTCAAATGTTACCGATGGACTTCGGTGGGTACTTGGTGAACAATCATATTCATTATTACGCGGGAAAAAAACCGAAGACATGATATTTACCGGGTCAGATCAGCGTCCCCGGGCTGGTATGGCTGCTTGTACTATTATTTTTGATAATTCTGATGGATGGTTGCCCATTGATTATTCTGAAGTTGCAATAACTCGTAGGGCATATCGAGATGGTCAAAATGAGTACTTATTGAATGGTCAACGGGTACGGTTGAAGGATATTTCAGAACTATTGGCACAATCCGGTCTATCTGAGAGGACTTATTCCATCATTGGGCAAGGTTTGATAGATAATTCTCTTGCTTTACGTCCGGAAGAACGCAGGAAACTTTTTGAAGAAGCAGCTGGAATTGGGCTTTACCGGGGGAGACGCAATGAATCCTTGACCAGACTTGAGGTTACCCGAAGAAATATGGAAAGGGTAAATGATATCCTTGTCGAATTGGAACCACGAATTACCATTCTGGAAAAACAAGCAAAAAAAGCAGAAGACTTTGAAAGGATAAAGGCCGATCTGCGCATGGTTTTAAGGGAGTGGTACGGGTATCACTGGTATAAGGGCCAGGAAGATATATCAGAATCACATAAACATCAAAATATTCAAGAAAAACACCTGGAACAAGTAAAGAACAAGCACGAAGAAATCAACAAACAGATCACTGAGCTTAGGAAAGAAATTCAGAACTTACGTGATGAAATTAATACATGGCATTCTCAAGCATCGGATCTGCATATTGAAAAGGAAATAATTTTAAAAGAATTGGCTGTTCGTGATGAAAGAGTACGTTCGCTCACCGACCAGATCAATGCATATGAATTGGATATTACAAGGTTGGATGAGGAAACCCGGTCTGGCAATCTTAGCTTGGATGAGATATCGAATGAGAGTCAGGAGATAAAAGCAGAATTAGATTCCTCAATCGAGAAAGAGACGTTGCTTAACAAGCAAATCAATGAAATTCAAACTAAAAGAGATCAAATAGATAAAGTTATCAAAGAATTGAGAAAATCGATCTCCACCCTTGAAACAGGGTCGATAAAAAACAGAATTCAACTTGATGAGAAAAGTAACCGGCATAAAGTCTTGGATAAAACTTATGCCGATATGGCTACATCACTCGTGGAACTAAAGAATAATGCGCAGTTGACTGAAGAGAAATTGAAGCAAGCGCAAAAATTTAACGAAGATTTGGTTGGAAAAGTTAAATCGATTGAAGCTGATTTATCTTCCAAAATTGAAGAATCATCCCTGGCAAAAACAGAAATTGATCTGCTATTAAAAGAAAAATCGATCTTGGAACAATCCATATCCAAATTAAAGATAGAAATTGAGATGTTGGAGCAGGCTGAGCAAAACTTAATTGGATATCCATCAGGGACAAAATCACTTCTTCAGGCTATCAGGAAAGGCGATCTTTCTGGATTTGCGAATGCATTGTCCAGTCAAATGATCGTTGATGAGAAATATGAGCATGCAATTGGAGTTGCACTTGGCGAATATACCGACGCCATTCTATTAAATAAGAATACTGACCCGAATAAAGCATTATCGATGTTGGAATCAGAACAGAATGGGCGTACAGCGATTATTCCTGAAGGATGGATAAAACCTACACCCAAGGTGGAAAAACCCGGTCACAAGGCTTGTATTGGGAATGCGCTGGACTGTATTCAATACCCCAGTGAGTTAAATCCATTCTACGAATTATTATTGTCCAGGGTATTAGTCATTACTGATCGCCAATATGCACGTGAAATTCTTGCTTTAGTGCCGGCAGACGTGATGTTGGTCACCCTTATGGGAGAAGTATTCTTCCACAATGGAAAAATTATTGGTGGAAAAAATAATACAAACGCCCATATAAGCCGACCAAGGCAGATACAGGATCTTCGATCCAAACTCGGAAAAATATCACCTCAACTCGAAAAAAGTAATAGTGAAATAACCCAAAAGCAATCTTACCTCGATAATTTACTATTAACCATCAAACAAAAAACTGACGAAAAGCGTTCTCTGGAAATTGAGCAGAATAAGTCATTTGGCGAATATCAAAGCATCTCAATGCAATTGGAAAAAACGAATAGGCAATTGGAATGGAATATTTCTCAACAGGAAGGTATAAACCGCGAAAAATCGATTTTAGAGCATGATATTAGTGCATTATCAGATTCATATGGGGAAAATCAAAAAGAAATTGGCATATTAAATGAAAAGTTAAAAAATTGCTACGCAGAGTTGAATTCGATAACCATCGATGACTTAAAGCGAGAATTGAGTTATGCGCAAACAAATATCGCCGTAAATCAACGTGCCATCAATGAATTAAATAAAAGAATCATTGAAAAATCCTCCCAGATCAGGAACAATTCCATTATTCTTGAAAACCTAAAGGGGAAATTATCGGTTAACAAATCTGCCATTCAAGAAATTGAGACCGGAAAAAATGACAGGATAATGGATGAAAGTCAAAAGAATATTATTTTAGTGGAACTTCAGGAGAAAATTCAACCGGCGGAAGCACGATTAAAAGTATTGGATGATCAATATAATACATTGCTTACGATTGAAGAAAATAGTCAGCAAATGGTAAATAATGCTGAAAAGTATTTCACCCAGGCACAGATGGACTATATCCGTAAAAAAGAAGCTATTGACCAATTACAACACAGGATCGAAGAGGATTTTGGGCTAGTAGCGTTTGATTATGGTAAAGATATATCCGGTCCAACCCCACTGCCGATTGAGGGAATGGTGGAACAACTACCGGTAATAAAGGAAATAACGCCTGAGTTGGAAGAGAGTATTTCAAGACAAAAATCTCTACTAAGGCGAATAGGTTCAGTAAATCCTGAAGCAAAAGAGGAATATGAATCGACAAAAGTACGCTTTGACTTTCTAACTCAACAGATCAATGACCTGACCCAGGCTGAGGAAAACTTAAAGCATATTCTGATCGACTTGGATATTTTGATGAAATCAGAATTCCAAAAGACATTTAATGCCGTCTCTGAAGAATTTCCACAAATGTTCAATAAACTATTTGGAGGAGGCAGCGCAAGATTAATACTTTCAGATCCGGATGATTTAAATGAATCTGGGATCGAGATACATGCCAGGCTTCCAGGGAAACGCGAACAAGAATTAACCTTATTATCTGGAGGAGAAAGAAGCCTGACAGCTGTTGCCTTGATATTTGCGCTCTTAAAAATTTCACCCACTCCATTTTGCGTTCTGGATGAGGTGGATGCGATGTTGGATGAATCAAATGTCGGAAGGTTCCGAGAATTATTACTGGAACTGAGTAAGGAGATTCAATTCATACTGGTAACACATAATAGAAATACAGTTCAAGCTGCGAATGTGATCTATGGCATTACAATGGGGAGAGATTCAACCAGCCAAATGGTTAGTTTACGCCTGGATGAAGTGCCTGATGAATTATTAGCCAGGAGCAAGTAATGTGTATAAAAAAAGTGAACCTCTTCGGTTCACTTTTTTTATACTAATCAAAGCGTTTTAATTCGTAATGGATGGATCTGATGGAACAACGGACTGCCAATAATCAGTTTTTGTGATTGTAGCAGTGGTTTTTGCCTCGGTTAACCAAGTCTGGAAGGTTTTATTTTTCAATGTATCAAACTTATCCGGAGTCAGAGTTTTTTCTTCGTGGCTTATAACTTGAATTACATGCCAGCCAAATTCAGTTTTAACCGGAGCGCTGATACTTCCGACCGGGGTTGCAAAGGCTGCCGCATCAAATGGAGCTACCATTTCTCCAGGACCGATCCAACCCAAATCTCCACCATTGTTTTTATTACTTGTATCATTGGAATACTCTGCAGCCAGAGCAGCCCAGTTTTCTCCAGCATTATAGCGTTCAATCACTTTAAGGGCGGTTGCCTCATCACTTACAAGGATGTGTCTGGCCCAAACTTGATCCTGAACTTGTGAGAGATCTTTAGTAATATCAGCTTCAAGCTTATTACGATACAGGCCGTATTCGAATACCCGGCGAAGATCAGCTTCAGTGAATTTCGTTATTGACATTTGATCCAGGTATTTGGTTACAGTATCCTTGTAACCTTGAAGTGTATATTCCGTCGGTGTCGGGGCTGCCTGCTCTGTAGCAGCAGGTGTGCCTGCTTGAGTTGCAGCAACAGTAGGTTCAGTAGTTGCAGTTGGAGATTCAACCTGAACTGTTGGGGTTGCTGTGAGGTCAAGGGTCGGTGTAAGGGTTGCCACCATTGCCAATTGGGCTGGAGACAGGGTGGATGTGGGTAATTCCACCGGAGCAACTGTCGGTGTTGGAGTACCATTCGCATAGTAGTTGAACCATTCTTGAACGGCTTTATCAATTTCTGCAGAGGTAACTTCAATTCCGCGTTTTTTGGCTTCCTGTTTGATCAACCTATCATCTATTAATTGGTCCAAAACAGCTGACCCAACTGTATTTGGATCAGTCAATTGATTTTGAATTTGTGTCAATGAAGATTGAAAGTAATTGGCAAACTCAGGATTGGAACCAAATGATTGGGCCAACTGAAAAGTTGAATTATATTGTTGTACCATTTGGGCACGTGAATACCTTACTGTCTTCTCAAATTCAGTAGTGGTAATTTTATCTTGACCTACTACAGCGACCGGTTTTTGACCTCTGAGCACTGTCTGATCCAGAATCCCATATCCTACTATCGCCAGAACGAGTACGAGAACTACGATCGACGCGATCATAATGTAGCGATTTTGAATTCTTTCCTTTTCCAGTCTTGCCAGGTGCTTCTTTGAAATAATTTTGGGATTATCTTCTTTAGCCATACTACCTCAGTTCAAAAAAATAGGGCAGGAGGTAATTACCTACTGCCCATAGACATGTAATACCTAGCGTTCAGTCCATGCAGCGCTGGTAAATGGCAATAAGGCAATATGTCGTGCCCGTTTGACTTCACTTGCCAATGTGCGCTGGTGTTTAGCACATGTACCTGTTTGACGCCGTGGGCGGATCTTCCCATCTTCAGTGACGAATCTGCGCAATGTATCAATATTTTTATAATTGATCACAATATTTTTATCTACACAAAACTGGCAAAATTTTGGACGGGTAACATAATGGCGTCCACCACCTTGCTGTTCATTATCGGAATAATTTTCACTCATACTTCACTCTCCGTTCTATTGATGTTGGTAGCCTGAGCTAGAAAGGGAACTCTTCTCCTGTTTCCTCTGAATTATTACTATCAGAAGAATGGGTAAGATTTCCTTCTTTTCGGTCGCCCAGCATCATCATTTCATTTGCCACAATTTCGACATTGACATGTTTGATTCCTTCGTTATCATCCCACCGGCGGGTCTGAAGGCGACCCTCAATATATATCTGCTGACCTTTGAGTAAATACTGCTTACATATTTCAGCAAGATTACCCCAGGCAACAATACTGAACCATTCTGTTTCAGAATGCTGCTCTCCTTCAGATGATTTCCATGATCTTGTTGTAGCTAAAGTAAAAGTAGTAACAGGCCTGCCAGATGGGGTATAACGCATTTCCGGATCTCTGCCCAGGTTGCCTATCAGCATCACTTTATTCAGACTTTTACTCATGGTTATCTCCGTTTCAGGATGATAGATAGAGAATAAAACTAGTCTAATGCAACGATCATATACCGCAATACCGGTTCCAAGAATCGAATGTTGCGATCAAGGGTGGCGCTGAAGGATGGATCATAAGATGCCTCAATCAAGACATACTGACCTTCGCGCTGTTTATTAATTTCATAAGCAAGCCGTTTACGACCCCAAACATCAACTTTATTGATGGTGCCGCCAGCCTCTGTTATCCACTCTTTTACTTTATCAACCGCACCATTGAATGCTGTCTCATCAAGATCAGGATGGATAATACAAACTAATTCATAATTACGCATAGGAAGCCTCCTTTCCTCGGGTTTGCATCCAAAATCACCGTGGATGATCAGGATGTGGAAAGTAAGGCACATTAAGTATGTGCCTTAACTGGAGGAGATTATAACACAGAATTGTTTATTACCTGGAAACAGCCAATTTGACGACTTTCCCCTTGCCATCGAAAGTCAATCTGGCATAATGCAGGTGTAATCTGGAAGTGACTTTATATTCTTTGCTGATCGTAACAACTGTATGATCATCATTGGCATCAAAGGTGCTTTTCGTAGCAAAATTCCCCATTTTACGGCCGCTCATATACTGTTTTGCGATGGAATATTTGGCATCTTTTAATCCAGGAAGATATTGTTCGACGACCGATTTAACCTGTGTCATTACTTCGAAAGGCAGAGCATTCGCAGTTAATTCTTCGCCTTCCGTTTCAGAAGAAGTAACCAGGGTTTCTTCAATATCAACACGAATAAACCCTTTCGTTGCCTTTTTGGGGTTAACAAAAATGGCTAAAGGATCACCAAATAGTACAAAAGAGATCAATGTTTTTTGGTCTTCACCATCAAGATAGCCTTGTTTCCTGCTTATTTCCTGGGCAATGTGGATTTTTGCATTGCGAAGAGCTTCCCCAACGGTCTGGCCGTCTTTTATGTTTTTCCAGAACGCCTGGGCAAGTTGATCTGCGGCGATAAGAGGAGTGGTAACCGAACCATAAGATACACAGGTGGAACCTACAAAAGCTTTTGTTCCTTCTGCCAGGAATTTTAATGATATGGCTTCATTTTCATTTTTCCGGTCGATATGCGCCCCGTAACACGCTTCGCTGAAGACGATATTCGGTGAAGGATAATCACTTACGATATCAGTCGGCGTCAAAGCTACCGGGTATTCAGGATTATCAGCAAGACCATTAAATTCAGGCTGCCCGAACCATTCTGCAGAATCTGGGACGCCATGCAGATTGAAATATCCAAGCTTTGCCGGGAATAAGCCTGATCCGATCAAAGATCCGGTTTTGAGCGGAGGAGAAGCCAGCATGGATTGTGAATCACCGATTGGGCGAAAAGCCTCAACAGATGCCTGGTTCCAAACAGCAGCTGTATAACCAAATGATTGACGGGTAGTCATTACCCCATGTGCAAATGGAAAGATGCGCTGCATCGAATTCCATATTGGGGAGAAAACATTCACCCTGCGCCACCAGGGCTGAGGAATAACCTGTTGTGAGTGGTTTATGATCATTTTTCGCAGGTATTGCATTAATATACCTGCATCACGATTAGTCCCACCAGGTAACCTCCCAACAGGCCACTCTGGAATGAAATAATTATCATCCGTCGAAGCATAAGGATTGTCTGAAGCAACCTGCGTATCCGCATCATCGGTCGGGTTGGGAAGAAGGTGAAAAGGTACAACTTCCGGTCCGCCAACTATAAGCAGAGAACCGATCATCTCACCACGTTTGGAAAGAGCCTTATCAAGATCTGCTATGGCTAATTTTAATTTCCAGGCATCATTAAAAGGTGCGGGTTTAACACCCAGGGCAGTCGTACAGGCTGTATCATCAGCATAGTACAATATCGATGTCCAACCTGGTTTTTTTCTTACCGATTCCACTACCTGCTTCAGCAACTCATCCAAAATGAAACAAGTTTGTGAACCATACTGGTTTTCCAGACCTTTTCGGGTCGTAAATACCACATAGACTGGAAATCTTCTATCCACCCTGCCGACGCCAGGCACCTGCAATCGTGTCGCCAGGCGGTCTAATTCTTCCCTGACATCCTTTAAAATTTCTTTGCCAGCTTTTTTATCAGCATCTGATATCGTTTGGGTGGGAACAACAGGCGGCAAAGGTTCTTCTGCCACTGTAACAGGAGTTAATATCGTTTCCTGAGTTTCAATGGGAGTGGTTTCAATAGGAGGGGCAGCAGCTTCAACTGGAGGCGTGCTGATGACAGCATCAGATGTAACCGATACATCGGTCGAAGGTTGCTCTTGAGTTGATTGATACTGCGCTTCCAGAAGATTCCACCCTAATTCAGAAATAATGGATTGTGGAATGGCAACATCAAATTTTGAATGCAGATGTTCTGGCCAAAGCATTTGATAGGGATTCTTTTCACCCCAAACCCTGGCTGCAACTTGCCCGGAGCAATCTCTTGATACACACTGGTGCAACAAAGCAACGGCTTCTGAATCGTTTCCTGTCGACATTAATGAAGATGCCAACGAATAGCTAAAGTATAGGCAATCTATCCACCGTGAATGATAGAGATTGGTAAGGTTTTCGATTGTCTGGGAATCGTGCAATAGCGACACAATTCTATGGTGTAGGATGGCGGGCAATACTTTTGTTGGTTCTGATATTAATGCCTGCTGGATCAGAAGTTCTGCATCTTCCAGCTTTTCCTGGTTGAATGCTTCACGACTCTGTAAATATAATTTACTCCAGGTAGGTAAAATGGAATTATCCAGTTTATTCCCGGTTAATGCAGAATATGATGAGACGATATTATTATCTTTTGCTCCGGTTGAGCTCTGCGCTTTAAAATGCGTCTCATATACAGGTGCAAACTCGGGATCCGCTGCTTCTACCATCTCAAGGATTGGCAAAGCTTGTGGAGCTTTTCCTTCATCGACAAGGGTTTTTGCATAAAGATAGTTAAAATATAAATCACCAGGATAAGCAGCCAGCCAGTTTAAGACGACCTGACGAACGAATTTATATTCTTTATACTTAAGGCCGGATTGAATTATCGATAATAAATCATCGCGAGATATATCGTTATTAATCAAAAGGGGGTTGGAGTTATTATTAGTCATGGATTATTCAATCCTCCTACGATGGATGTACCAGATTGATTGCAATAATCGCGCCTAACTGGCGTAGGATATTTACATCATCTTTTGAGAACTCAGCTGCTTTTCGCAGCATGTTTTCTGCACCACGATAATCTTTTGAGTCTTTCATGATCATGCCAAGTTGATAATATGGACGATAATCCTTAGGTAACACCTCGATCGCCTGTTTATAGATGGCTACAGACTTGGTAAAATCACGCCTTTCCTGGTAAGTTTTAGCCAGTTCCAAATAGCCGTCGATATTTGTGGGCTCCTGGGTTATCGCTTCGGATAAATGATCCAGGGCTTGATCTAATTGGCCATTTTGCCTGAGCAAACGGCCAGCAAGAATATGCATATCAAATTGATCAGGGTTCAACTTCAAAGAAAGTTGAGTGATATTGAGTGCTTCGCTGGTAAATCCATTCTCGGCTAGGGATAATGAATACAGCCTGAGAATTTCAGGGTTTTTAGGATAATCATCGACAATTTTTTGCAGGGTGTTAAGATAAGCTTTTTCACCTTCCTGTGATCGAATGATCTCCGCCTTTTCAATAAGAAGAGGTAAAGGTTTTGAAACTTTCTTAATCGCATAATTGATGAGTTTCATAGCCTCTTCAGATTGCTCAACAGCCCGAAGTGCCCGAACTTTAATTACCAGTGCTTCCACGTTTTTAGGATCCAGGCGAATGGCTGCATCCACTTTCTTTATTGCCTGGTCCGGTTGACCATTAATAAATGAAAGTTCTGCACTCAAAAGCAATGGTTCCACACTATTTGGTGCGAGGGTTACTGACCTTTCAATATTTGACATCGCTTGAAGATTATCTCCACGAGATTGGTAGGTCTTGGCGAGGAGCAGCCATGGGCGATAATTTGCGGGTTCAAGTGAAGATGCTACTTTTAAATACTGGATAGCCTGAGTTGGATCCCCAAGATCGAGGCAACCTTCTCCAAAGGCCAGGATCGAGTCGAAGTTTTGAGGTTCGAGGTCGGCTGCTATTTTCAAATGATACAAAGCGCTGGATGGATTATCCAAATTCTTGCAGATTTGTGCAGCGAAACTGTGCCAATCCGGTTCATTCGGCCATTTTTCCAAAGCTTTTTCAATTGATGATAAGGCTATCTCGTATTCTCCGGCGAAATTGGAGACCAGAGCAATTTGGGCAAGGCTTATTGGATTGGTATCAACATTTTCAATATTATTCTCAATTAATTCAAAAGCCTTTGCTGGAGCTTTCTCTGCAATGAGGGTAGCAGCATATCCTGCCATTCCTTTTGCCTCAGGATCAGTATGAACCAATCCTTCAAGTTCAGCGACATTGTTCTCCAGGGCAAATTTTTGAAGTTTGGATTCAGGGTAGGAGATCAAGTCGTTGAATTGAATTAGAGATTCAAGGTTATCTTTGGTGGGTTGGAAAGCTGCGATTCCGCGCGTCTCCCAGTAGTGAATGATCTCGCTCTCACTATATCTCTTCACATTCAATAGTGCTTCGTTAAATTGATCCAGTGCTGTAATGCTCAATACATCACCTGAGGGCAGGTGTTTCTTAATTTTGAGATGAGAGTAGAACCGGTAGGATTCAGCCTGTAAAGTGAGTAGTTTTAAGCGATATAGTTGAACACTCGGTTCAAAAACGAAATTCTTGGAAAGAGTATCGATCAATGAATTGGCTGATTGGAAATGGTTCACCATCATGGCCGAATTTATAATCATTAATAACATACTGGGGGAAGAAGCGACAGGATCATATACATTTACCTGCGGCAGCTTCTCAGAATGGAAATCTCCTGATGGCAGCAGGGAATAAATATCGTTTGAATTGTGGCCGGCTAGTTCATCGAAAACGTGATCATATTCGGGGGTTATTGTTTTCGTGGTATTCAGCAAAATATCAACTGCTGATCGCATCAGTGACCATTTTGCAGGCAACTCTATATTTACCAGTGACTGATTTGCTGATGAATCGGATGTTGTTTCACGTTTTACCAGAGCATCAAGAATTTCACCGATAAATGAGACAGGTTTTGATAGTTCCTCACCAGTCGAGAATAATAAATGCAAATACTCACCGGCTTTAGTGAAATCCAGGATATTGAACGAGATATCTGCTCCAAGATAAAGGGCTTCACTGTCTACCGATTTTATAGTAAGAGCATCCTGGACATTAGCTAAAGCTTTCGCCAGGTCCCCATTCTTACGATTCAGATAAGCCATCCTCAAAAATATCTCGAAAGACTTGTTTTCTTCTGTACTTTCGGTTTTTTGCTGAGTATTTGTCAGAGCATCCACCAATGTGGCAATGGCGGATTCGTATTGACCGGAATGGGCTAAGAGATCACCTTTGATGATTTGTAAGTCAATATTCTCCGTATTAATGGAAATTGCACGCTCAATTGCAGTAACAGCCTTGGAAAGATTTCCATTCTTTTCTTCATAATTCACCAGGTCCAGCAGTAACGGAAGCGAGGAAACTGGATCGAGTTCTATGCCGAATTCGAGGTATTGAATGGCTTCATCGATTTCGCCGGCATCGACCAGGTTCTTGGATACCCGGCGGATCAAACTGGAATTGAGCTTACCGTGGGCGACCAACTCCTGAAATGTTTTCTTTGCTGCTGAAATGTCTTTCATCTTTAGCTGTAACTCGCCCAACTTTAAGCGCAATTCAGATTTTTCCGGTTGATGTTTTATCGCAGCATCCAAAGAACTTAATGCTTCAGGAATATCACCCAGGTTGGTGCAAAACTCGCTATACCAGATCAAGTTCTCGGGATTTTCTGGCGAAATTGCCAGTGCAGCTTGAGCAGATTCCATGGCTGCTTTCGGCAATTTGGCCAATGAATATGTCTCAGCTAATTTTTGATGGATCTCGAAATTCTGCGGATTTTGTAATCCGGCTTCCTCAAGGGCAGCCAGGGCTATATCCATTTTACCCAGCTTGGTGGATGTCATACCCAGCCCATAATTCACTTTCCACCGGACATCGGATGGCAAATTGACATCTTCTGATAGAGTAATATAAATATCCTGAGCCTCTTCGGCTCTTCCGAGTGCAGCAAACAGTTCAGCTTCCAATAATCGTCCCTGATAATTTTGCGGGTCAAGCAATAACCCTTCTTCCAAAATATTCTCAATGGATTCGAGGTTAATCAATGGATTATTGCTGTCCTTCAAGGACAAAGCAATTGTTGCAAGGTCAATATACGGTTTGATATCCGCTGGATGCTGGGCAATTATCTGAAGGAGTGGTTCAACTGATTCTTCGTACTTTTCACAAGATATGAGCACATTTGTATATGCGCCTAAGAGTTCGAGATCATCTTTGGAGAATGTCAAAGCATCACGGAAGACTGTGATCGCTTCTTCAGGCTGCCCCATCATTTGTAACGTTGAGCCGTATTTTAATGCGTAATATTGACCTGCCGGCTCGAGCCCGTATGCTTTTCGCAGATAAGGAATTGACTCGGAATATGAACCCTCTTCAATATAATAATCAGCTAATAAGGAAGAAAGCTTGGCTGAATTGGGGCAGGCATTAATGGCTGTGGATAGAAGATCCAAAACAGCTTCTTTGTTATCTGAAAGTAATTTGTATTCAACCAACTTAATCCATGGTTGATCTTGTTCCGGCGATAAGGCTACTGCATTTTGATAGTATTCAGCAGCTTTAGCCTGGTCCCCTTTTAATGAGTAAGCATCTCCAAGTATGCAATAAATATCCCCGTTTGCCGGTTCACCGGCAAGGATCTTTTCACAGGCTTCAATCGCCAGATCAGGGGAATCCATGGAAATAGCAACCTTTGAGTATTCGAGATGATCCTGAGAATTGATTGGGTCTGTCGGGTCAGCATCATCGAGTACTATTTTCCATGCATCCAGGGATTTTGCTGCATCCCCATCTTTTTTGTACAGCTTTGCAACCAAACGACGGGAAACTTTATCTTTTCCATTCAAGGAAAGGGCTATATTGGCTTCGTTGATCGCTTCAGAATTATTTCCCGTCTGGTCGTCTATCTGTGCCAGCATTCTGTACAGACCGGGTTGAGTAATATTTTTCAGGGTAAGACCTTGTAGATAATCTTTACCAAGGTCAGAAAAACCAAGTTCGCTTAATAATTTGGTGTATCTTTCGACATCTTTGATATTCGTTGATTTCTTATCCAGGCTTTTTTCAATGGCACACTGGGATAATTCTCTTGAGGTGGTTACATCCCCTTCGGTTTTTGAAATCAATGCACGCGTCAACAGGACAAGGGGTTCTTCAGATTGCGACCAGACAAGTTCTTTTGAACTGACAGTCTGGCCATTGCTCAGTTTAGATAACACATATTCTGCCCTGGCAACATCTGATTGGGGGGATTGTTGTGAAATTTCCTGCCACGCTGATACTTCTTCATCGCTGGATAGTGATGGAATTGATTTTCTTAATTTATAAGCCTGGATCCCTGCCTGGATTATCTGCAATAGTTCTTTTTTGTAATCCAATAGTGCACTATATTGTTGATCGTCTTTTGCTATACCAAAAAGTGTTATCCACTGATCCAATGATGTAAAGTCCGGATCAAATTCCTCACTTACCAATGGATCAGTTGACTTTGACTGGCGCGCCAGGTCCTGCAGAAAGTGATTGTATGCACCGTTAGGAGTCTTCCCATCGATTTCTGGCTGATCCTGATATGTTGCGATGATTTGAGCCGCCAGGTCTTGTGCTAAAACTGGGTGGACTTCGCTGACATGCTTAATCCAATTTACCTGATGGGTGAAGTCTTCTTCTGCTAGAAGAGAATAGAAGATATTCTTTTTTTCTTCAAATGGTTTTTGTTGAACAAGTAAAATACCTGTAATAAATTCATAGAACCCAGCCTCTGTCAAATATTCCTGGGACAGAATAAGCTCTGTGATGAGTTCCTGATCTGCCGAAAACCATGACACTAATATGGCAAAGGAAGTTTGCCAGGTTTCAGGGGCAACGGTATGGTCAGAAGATGACCTCACGATCTCTGAGACTAACCCGGTCCAATTACCAGTCAATCTTTTTCGCTCACGTAATGCAAGCGCTAAATAGGTAGATTCTGCCAAAGTGGAGGGTATGAAGCCGGACTTTAAAGCTTTCTGGTAAAAAGCTGAAGCCTGTTGACGCAATTCTGAGGGGATGGGCTGAAGGGGATTCGCACTGATGATTTCATTAAGAGAATCGTTATAAATGGAAAAAAGGCCAATTAAGCCGGGATTCCACATATCCGGTTCGTTGCCATGAAGCTTTGAAAAATCTTCCAGGAAATTATCTTCTGAAACTTTTTCCCAGATCTTGGGATCTTGATGCAGCGAAAAGATCACTTCATCGAATTCAGTTGTGTTAATTATTAATTTCAACCCTACCAGAATTTCGCCAGGTTCCATAATACACCTTTCAATGCAGTTTCTGAAATTCTATTAGACCAATGCCGAAATTTGAATGACCAACCAGTATGCCCCGGCCATGAGAAGAATGCCAACAAAAACCAGGAATACACCAATACCGGAACTGGTTTTGATAAGATCATTCATCGCGGCCATAAGAGAAGAAGCATTTCCTACCAGTCCGCTTACGTCTTCTGCGATCCCCTTTTGGGCAAGTTTGGTGGTTTGATCAGCCAGATTCTTGATGTCTTTTCCAACGGTCCTGGAAACCAAAACGAATATTCCGATACATATCGATATCAAACCGAGGATCACTAACGCGGTTGCCATTGTCAGTAAAAAATCTGGAACACTTAAATTAAACATTTTATCCTCCTGATAATTTATTACCAGAAGGATATATTGCAAGTTATATGCCGTGCCTATTTCTTATGAAAGCTTGTGAAACTCCAGCGGCAGATGGCCGACGTCAATAACCGGATCATCACAAAAGAGCATTGCACGTTCAATCACATGGGAGAGTTCTCTGATATTTCCCGGCCACTTATAATTCTTCAAGGCTTGCAGGGCTTTCGGGGTCATATCTTGAATATTGACACCCAGCCGACCATTCAGGTTGCGGACGAAAAAGCCGACCAACTCTGGTAAATCATCAATTCGATCACGAAGGGGAGGTAAAACCAGGTCGACTACATCGAGCCGGTAATAAAGGTCCTCCCTGAATTTGCCATCTTCGATCATTTTCTTCAAATTGCGGTTGGAAGCGCTGATCACCTGTACATCCACCCGGACCAGGTTGGTACCTCCAACACGTCGGAAATTCTGTTCTTCAAGGGCTCGCAGCAGCTTGGCCTGCATATCCATTGACATGGATGATATCTCATCGAGGAATAGTATCCCGGTATCAGCCACTTCCATCAGGCCGATCTTTTTCTTATCATCAGCACCGGTAAATGCCCTGGCTTCATAGCCGAATAGTTCGGATTCAAGCATGGTGTCCTGAATTGCGGCACAATTGATGTCAATGATCGGTTTACCAGATCGGGTGCCGATCTTATGGATATGCTTGGCAAGAACTTCTTTTCCGGTTCCGCTTTCTCCGGTGATGAGCACCCGAACACCCTTCGAAGCGGCACGTTCGGCGTGATTGATGACCACCTGCATTTCCTTGCTCTGACCGACGATAAAATTAACGTTTTGTGCCTGGACTTTACGGAGATGTGCCAACTCTCTGCGCATCGACACAATTTCTGTGGCGCGTTGAATGGATTGTTCCAGCCTGGATCAATTCAATTGGTTTCTGTAAGAAATCATGCGCCCCATTCTTCATCGCATCCACAGCCATCTCAATATCACCATACGCTGTGATCATGATGATCGGGGGGCGTGACGGCAGGTTGCTGGTTTCCTGGAGCAGATTTGGCCCATAACCATCCGGTAAGGTAACATCCAATAAAATAATATCTGGAATATCCTGCTTAATGATTTTCCTGGCTTCTTCAAGTGTTTTTGCGCTCTTTACCTCATAACCCTGACGGATAAGAAATTCCGTAATGATCACCTGGATGTTATCTTCATCGTCGACCACAAGAATTGTTGCTGTCAATCTTTACCTCCGGCATTAATATATCCCGGGAGTGTAACATGAAAAACGGTTCCTCCCGGAAAACTGGTGACATTAATTGTACCTTTATGTGCAGTAATTATTCGTTTGGTTATGGCCAATCCGAGACCGGTTCCCTGGGGATTATTTGTGACAAATGGTTCAAAAATATGATCTTTTATTTCATCCGGGATGCCTGGACCAGTATCTGAGACAGTAATCTCGACCTCAGGGGAATCAGCAGAAGATTGGCAGTTTGCCATTTTTATGGCGATGACGCCGCCTTTCGTCATCGCCTGAATGGAATTGCTCAGCAAATTTGTAAATACCTGCTCAAGGGCTCGAAGGTCCCCAATGATGAACTGAACATCCGGTTCCACCTGAAGAAATGCTTCAATATTTGCTTTTGCGAAGCGGGGACGCCACCGATCGATCATCCTGCGGAACATTGCTGCCAGATCAGAGGGAACCAGTTTGTATTCCATCGGGCGGGAAAATGAGAGAACTGACTCCATCAGATGAGTTAATCGGGTGCAATCATGCTGCAAACGCTGGAGAAGGTCTTGATTTGGATCATCTTGCGGAAATTTCATCGCCAGCAGCTGCAACCCGGTACTGATGTTATTGACAGGGTTGCGGACTTCGTGCGCAAAAATGGCTGTCACTTCCCCCAGGACTGCTCGTTGCTCCAATTGTTGGGTTCGAACACGGATTTGTTCATTCTCACTCTCATCATGAAGAAGGATGATGATATTCAGCAATCCGTCTTCAAGCATAACAGGGATGGTTTGTAAATGACCGAGAAATGATTGACCGTTCCTTCTGTGGAGAGAAATATTACCCAAATTATGTGTTGGAATTCCGCTGAGAGCACTATTCAAAGCAGGGATCAGGGAATCCGGGCCGATCAGTATATTTTCAACAGGTACGCCGACGACCTCACGAGAAGCATATCCCAAGTAAGAATTCCGCCGCAGGATTCATCTCTTCAATGGTGAGATCATTTCGAATCAGGATGATCCCTTCCATGGCATTATCCATCACCGTGTCCCGCACAGATAAAGACTTGATATGGTGATTAAGAGATTGATTAAGATTTTGAATTAAGACGAAATGATATAAGATTGCTGCCAGTCCATATGAGATAACATTGCCCAGCGTTTCCAGTTGATCATCTGGTTGATTTTGAGTATCCGAGATGACAAGTAAGCCCAGTTGAGTTCCATCCAACAGTTAATGGAAAAACGGCAACATATGCCAGATCTGCGACCCTGGCAACTCCGATGAAATTCAGAAACAACCCTTTTACCTGGAACCCATATTTCTGATGACGTGTATTCATTGGCAGGATCTGGAGAGACTACAGGTGGAAAAATTGGTGATGCCGGGTTTTCGGTTGATCCAACTTTTACGTATTGGGAAAGTTTATTATCAATTTGGTAAATGCATTGGACATTACCACTGATCAAAGATTGACTGATCTGTAAGATTTTTTCAATAGCTATTTGACTTCTCTGACAATGCAGTCAGGCAGAAAATGTCTTCAACAGCTTTTAGAAGGATGGTTTGCTTTTGGACTAATTCCTGCTGCTTTAGAAAACTATCATGCGGAAGTATCGATAAAAGAACTCTGCTTGAATTTTGATCAAGTGCAGAGCTTCTTGATATCACCTGAATTGAATCTCGAGAATGACGAGTGAGTGCAGATAAATGTTCGCCAGTTTGTACCAGTTCATAGCGGCTTATGTCAGGAAAGATAACACTTATTTCGGTTCGGGTGAGGTCAGCCAGTGAAAAAGCAGTGAGTTTCAGGAATTCGGCATTTGCTGCCAGTATTTGGTTTGAACGAGGCTCAATTACTATCGCCGGTGTCGGTAACAGGTTTAAAAGCGTGTTAAATTCATTTGCACCCGGAGATTTACCTTTCCAGAGGTGAGAGAAAGAAAGGTTTTGAGAAAAACCATTACTCATGTTTCTGAGGATGGTTATGTCGGAGATGAGCCGGTAAAATACCTTCCATTGCCCGATATTTGGCAACAGTTCGACGCGCTACCATGTAACCTTGTTTGGCCAACAGCCCAGCGAGATCAGTATCACTCAGCGGATCTTTTTCTTTATTGATCAATTCCTGAAGAGCCGTTCTGATGTGCAGGCTGCGATCGAAGAATTTTGCAAAAGGTATGATCCTTCCATTAGGCATTTGGATGGCTTTATTTGATACAGCACGAGAAATGGTGGATTCATGTACTTCAAGCTCTTTTGCCAACTGAGCCCTGGTAATCGGTTTAATCCTGGCCTCACCAAAGTCGATGAAATCTTTTTGCATGGTGGCTATTCGGGTCATTAACCGTTCCATGGTGTGATTTCGCTGCTGAAGACATTTTACAAAAAGGGATGCCCGTTCGAGATCAGACTTCCAATCTTCAAGTTTATCCGAGGTAACTTCCTTCACAGCACTGCGGAATCTCGGATCCACCCTGAGAGTTCCGGAAATGGGCATGATGATTTCCACCACCAGGGGTCCGATCGCATCCTCATTCAGGTGATTGATCACGATGTCTGGGCGATGAAAGGCTTTGTCAGTGGGTTTGACCGATTCCCGGGTATCACCCCAGTGAGTGCGGGCCGGGAATGGATTGAGGTTGGATCCAATGAATAAGGCAACCTCTTGAGCAGTTTTAATATTCGTGTGGAGCAGATGCGCCAGATCAGAGTATTGATGCCGGCTTAATAAGGACATACCTTCCATGATCATCTGCCGTGCGAGAGGTGGTGTGGTTTCGGTTTCTGACAGTATTTCCAACTGGACCAGTAATGCTTCCTGTGGCGATGCTGAACCAACCCCCAAAGGATCCGCATGTTGGATCAGCTTAATGATGTTTTCCACCCGTGAGACCGGAATATGATGATATTGCGCAACCTCTACAGCAGATATGGTAAGTAACCCATCTTCATCAAGGTGGGTCAGAATAAAAGCAGCCAGGCTGCGATCTTGAGCTGCCAGATCCGGAGCGATCTGTCGTAATACATAGGTGGGAAGGTCTTCAGACACAGCACTGATATTGTCTTCCGGCATTTCTTCCTGGGGGATGGCAGAACCTGTGAAGAAATCTTCCCGCGGGGAAATAAATACGATCGGTTCCTCGGAATCCATCTGTTTTTGCCTGGAACAGACCGGGCACGGTTCCGCACTATGCAGCAGCCGGTTGCAGGTGGGGCATCGGCGTTCCTCGATCAATTCCAAAGCAGGATTGGATGCCAGTTCAGAATCGATTTTCTGGTAAAGCTCTTCTGCAGTCAAACTTAACAGCGTCATCGTTTGAGCGAGGTGAGCTGTGGTAAGGTGGCGGGTGATTTGGGCAGGTTTTTGAAACATACGGATCTCAGTTTAGGTACAGTATAGTATGTTTTTATGAAAGTTGCAAATACTATGCCCGGTAATTATTCATAACATTCAATAGACAGCACTAATCTGAATTCGTGGAATTTTGGTACAATGACGATCATGATAAATAATCACCTGCAAATCATTGGTGGAGGATTAGCCGGCAGCGAAGCAGCATGGCAGGCGGCTCAACGGGGAATTAAGGTGACCCTCTATGAGATGCGTCCCGGCACCATGACGGAAGCGCATCAAACCACCAACCTGGCAGAATTGGTTTGCTCCAATTCATTAGGATCGATGCAGCAAGATCGGGGAACAGGTTTATTGATCAACGAATTGATCAAGCTTGATTCATTATTGATAACCACAGCTTATGCTTCCAAAGTTCCTGCCGGTTCGGCACTCGCGGTCGATCGGGTAAAATTTTCAAATACCATCACCCAAATATTATCTGAACATCCCAATATTACATTGAAGCGCGAGGAAATCAAGGAAATTCCCGACGGGGTAACCCTGATTGCCAGTGGACCATTAACTTCTCCTGCTTTAGCCAGGTCGATCCAGGAGTTCATTGGCACCGAGAATCTATTCTTTTATGATGCGATCGCCCCGATCATTTCCGGTGAAAGTATAGACCAATCCATCACCTTTCGCTCTTCGAGGTACGACAGGGGGGACGAAGAAGAGGGGGATTACGTTAACTGTCCATTCACTGAAGCGGAATATAACAATTTTGTCAGGGAATTAGTTTCGGCAGAAAGGATCCAAACAAAGAGTTTTGAGACTGACATTTCTGCGGGAGTCAAGGCTGGTAAGGGAGTATATTTTGAACGGTGCCTGCCGGTCGAGGTAATCGCTGCACGAGGTGAAAAGGCTTTGGCGTATGGTCCGATGCGTCCGGTTGGGCTGACCAACCCGCGAACTGGCAGGTGGCCTTATGCTGTTGTCCAACTGAGGCAGGAAGATCTTGGCTGGAGACTTATTTAATATGGTCGGTTTCCAAACCAACCTGACCTTTCCGGAGCAGAAAAGATTATTCAGGCTCATCCCAGGATTGCAAAACACTGAATTTCATCGTTTCGGTCAAATGCATCGAAATACATTCATATCTTCACCAGGAATATTGCAGCCAACTCTTCAGACGATCAAAAGGGAAGACCTTTTCATGGCCGGGCAGATCATCGGGGTGGAAGGATATGCGGGAAATATTGCCTCTGGTTATCTCGCAGGAGTAAATGCGTCTAGGTATATCCTTGGGCAGGAATTGGTCAGTTTTCCGGAAGAAACAATGATCGGTGCAATCATTCACTATATTTGTAACGCTCCTTCCGATTTATTCCAACCGATGAAAGCTAATTTTGGAATCCTGCCGGCGTACCAAACCAGCAAGAAACTACAGAAACGACAGAGATATATTCTTATGGCAGAACGGGCACTAGACAGAATAGATCAAATTTCAAGCGGAATTCTGAATGCGTAACTGGGACACAAAAAATAAAGGACTCTTTTGGGCAATATCCGGAATAATAATTTTTTGCATAATTATTATTTTCATTTTACTTTTCAAAGACCCAAATAAAGTGTTCGACCAGGAAGCCGCTTTCAAAACCATTGAGATTCAAATAGCGTTCGGTCCGCGTGTGCCGGGATCGGAAGCACATCAAGCCTTCATAGATTGGGCGGGCGCTGAATTGACAAAAAATGATTGGCAGGTCGAATTACAGACCGGAGAGATATCCGGTCATGCATTGACGAATATTATCGGCAAAAAAGGAAAGGGGAAAGAGATCATCATGTTGAGCGCGCATTATGATTCGCGGATCGTTGCGGATCAGGATGCTGAATTCCCAACTGTCAGTCAGCCAGTTCCTGGAGCGAACGATGGTGCATCGGGTGTAGCTGTTCTGCTGGAACTTTCACGTGTGTTGACCATTCCCAAAGATAAACAGATATGGATAGTCTTGTTTGATATCGAAGATAATGGTAATCTTCAAGATTGGGATTGGATATTAGGATCGCGATATTTTGCGGATCACCTTGAAATTCGTCCATCCATGGTTGTTAATCTTGATATGATAGGTGATTCTGAACTGACCATCTATAAAGAAAAAAATTCGACCGCCAGGATCAATGATGAAATTTGGGGTATTGCCAGTGAATTAGGATACGAAAAGATATTTATTCCGGACTATGCGCATAGCATAATAGATGATCATCTCCCATTTATACAGCTGGGAATCGAGGCTGTTGACATCATCGATATGGATTATCCTTACTGGCATACGACAAAAGATGATATATCCAGGGTTTCAGCCACCAGCCTGGGAGCAGTAGGGAATGTAATTGAAAAATGGATAGAACAATAATATTCAATAGATTTTTGACCCGTGAACTTTTTTATTAGAAAAATCAAGCCATTATTAAGGATGATATGGGAAATAACAGAATAAACTACATGCCTTCTGAACGGATAGCGGGATTTAAACCTTATTTCTTCGCTCAACTGGGATTGAAAATTAACGATCTGAAGACAAAGGGCGTGGATATCATCCGGCTGGATATGGGTTCTCCCGACCTGCCTCCAGATATGAAGATCATCGAAAGATTAAGGCAGGAGGTCTTAAAACCGGATGTCCATGCATATTCACCTAATGGCGGAACAAAAGTATTCAAAGAAGCTGTCGCAACTTATTACTTGAATCGTTTTGGGGTGGAACTGGATCCTGATTCGGAAGTATTTACATTGATCGGTTCCAAGGAAGGCCTGTTTGCATTAAGTCAGGTCATATTAAATCCGGGAGATGTATCCCTGGTCCCTGATCCTGGATATCCGGTGTATTCTGCAAGTGGATTAATCGCCGGTGCTGAAATTGTTACCATGCCTTTGCTAGAATCAAATCAGTTTCTGCCGGACCTGGAAGCTATTCCGCAGGATAAATTAAAGAAAGCGAAAATCATCTGGGTGAATTATCCCAATAATCCGACCGGAGCCACAGCTCCAGAGGGATTCTATAAAAAATTAATAGAATTTGCTCATCGTCATAACTTGCTTATCGCACACGATGCTCCTTATGCAGATGTTTCTTATGATGGGTATCGTGCACCAAGCATCCTTCAATTTGAAGGTGCTCAGGAAGTTACTGTTGAATTCAATTCATTGTCCAAAATGTACAATATGGCAGGCTGGCGATTAGGAATGGCGGTTGGCAACGCTCAGGTGATCAAATTCCTGGGGACTTATAAAAGCCAGCAGGACACAGCACACTTTACTCCGATCATGACAGCGGGTATGGCCGCACTAACTGGTGACCAGGATTGGATCAAAGAGCGAAATTTGATCTATCAGGAACGCAGAGACCTTGTCATCAAGTCATTAATACAAGCAGGCATCGGGGTTAACAATCCAAAAGCTGCCATATACGTTTGGGTTAAACTCCCGGAATATGAAAAATCAAGTGTTAATTATTGCACAAGATTATTGGAAGAAACTGGTGTCAGCACTACACCCGGAAATGTTTTTGGTAAATATGGGGAAGGATATTTGCGGATATCACTCTGTACGTCCACACCAAGAATATCCGAAGCGATGGAGCGAATCACCCGCTGGTCAAGGAAGCAAGGGTAATAAATGGCAAATAAAAAACCTGAAATAACTGAACGACCTCAAGAAAAAGCTTTCCTGGTTGGGGTTGAGCTTTACAATCATCCAGGGTTACTTAAATTGGAAGATTCATTAGCGGAATTGGAAAGATTGGCTGAAACTGCAGGCTTGGAAGTTGTTGGTGAATTAACCCAAAAGATTGATCGACCCAGCTCGGACACATATATAGGCTCCGGGAAGGTGGAAGAGTTAAGGGCTTTTGTTGATGAAACCCTGGCAGACGTGATCATATTTGACAATGACCTCTCCCCCCGGCATCAACGCGAATTGGAAAAAATATTTGGGCTTAAAGTCAGAATCCTGGATAGAACTGCATTAATTTTGGACATTTTTGGCCAGCATGCATCCACCCGGGAGGGTATTTACCAGGTTGAATTAGCCCAATATGAATATCGCCTGCCAAGATTAACAAGAGCATGGACGCATCTCGCCCGGCAAGCTGGCGGCGGGGGTGGTACTGCTGGCAGTGTCGGCGGCGTCGGTTTACGAGGCCCCGGGGAAACTCAACTAGAGTTGGACAAGCGAGAAATATCAAAAAGAATTCAAAAATTAAAATTAGAGATCGAAAAAATTAGGGAGCATCGTAACCAATACAGACAACAGCGGAAGCGTTCAAAGACTCCCATTGTGGCCTTGGTTGGTTATACCAATGCCGGCAAATCAACATTATTGAATAAACTGGCCAAAACTGACATATATGTGGCTGATCAATTATTTGCCACACTGGATCCGACAACCAGGAAGGTCATGCTGCCGGATAAAAGAATCATCCTGATGACGGATACAGTCGGATTCATTCAGAAACTTCCGGCTCAATTGATCGCGGCATTTCGGGCGACTCTGGAAGAGATTTCAGACGCTGATCTATTACTCCATGTAATTGATGTGACTCACCCTGTTGCAAAAGAACAAGCTGCTTCAGTTATCCAAACCTTGAAAGAAATAAAAGCGGATCACATTCCGGTGATCAATGTATTAAATAAAATTGATCAATTAACCCCCGAAAAATTAGCATCCATCAAATTGGATGAGTTCCCGGAATCTGTCGCAATATCCGGATTAACTGGATTGGGAATTGAAGCTCTATTAACAAAAATTGATAGCTTACTATTTCAGGCATATATACCCATTAAAGTTAAACTCCCCTATTCTGAAGGACAACTTATTTCGTTAATTCACGAATCCGGGCAGGTCGAATCAATAAAATATGGGAGCAAAGTGGTGGAAATTACCGGAAAAATCCCGGGCAGATTGTACGCTAGGTTTCAACAATTTGAAGCATAAAAACAAAAAACCGCTGAAAGCGGTTTATGTCGATAATTCGATAATTTTCCGGGATTACTTCTTCTTAGCTTCTTTTTCCATGCTGATCACTTCTTTACCCTGGTAGTAACCACATTTGGGGCAAACCGTGTGAGATAATCGCATCTCTCCACAATTGCTGCATTGGACCAGGTTGGCTAAAACAAGTGTATCTTGTCCACGACGGCGATCGCGGCGACCTTTTGAATGTTTTCTTTTCGGCTGAGGACCCATCAATAATCTCCTATTTAATACAATACGGATTACCCGTTTGATAACTATTAAGCGGACGGATTATACCTTCAAGCTAGTGTTTATGTCAAGAACCTCCGAGGTTGTTTATTTCCAGGAAAAGGTAATAAATTATATATAACAAAATGTGTAGAATGTTTTTATAAAGATTTATAGAAATTTAATAGGTTATGTAAGGGACATTGTCAGTAACATTCTATTAATATGAATTCATCAGTAAGAAATTAATTTATACTGATTAAAAGCGTTGTATTTAACAAATGACTTGTGGGGTAGTTATTTGTAATAAACTTTGCAGTCTTTAACAAGATGCCGTTTGCGAAATGAACCCCTAAAGAATTCTTTCCCGCAATTAGGGATGAATAAATAATCTGGAGATACGGATATGTTTAATCGAATATTAGTGCCACTGGATGGGTCTTCACTCGCGGAAAGAGCGTTACCCCATGCTGAAGAGTTTGCCAGAATATTCGGATCAACCATCATCCTGTTGCAGGTGCTTGATCCTACTTCTTTCCATGAAAATCCTAATCCCGTTGATCCCTTGAGTTGGCAAATTCGAAAGACTGAAGCTGATATCTATATGAATAATATTGCCTCCCGGCTGAGAAAAGAGCTGCAGGAGACAGTTATTGACATTATAAGTGCCCAGAAAAGAGAAAAGGAGGAAAAAAAGATACTTGTAGAATATTCGATCAGGGAAGGAAAAACGGCGGAAAGCATCGTTAATTTCGCCCATTCCGAAAATATAGATATGTTAATTTTGTCCACACACGGGTCGGGTGGGTTGAGTCGATGGAATATAAGCAGTATTACTCAAAAAGTGATTAATCTTGTTTACCTGCCTGTGCTCATCGTCCGCGCTTACAATCAACCGGAAATAGAAAGTTCGAGCATAAGATATTGCCGTATTCTCATTCCGATGGATAGCTCGCGAAGGGCAGAATGTGTTTTTGCAGCTGGAATTGCCCTTGCACAAGGGGAAACATTATTGGAACATGCTGGCGAAGATTTTTTATCCGGAACAGAATTCCCATTGTTAAAACCTGTTATTCCGCTAGAGGAGAAAGTATATAAGGAACCAAAACTTATACTTGCTGCAGTCATTTCTCCTCCTGAAATACCTATACCTGCTCCTTATCCTGCTGAGATCAGTAAGCTTTCTGACAAGTTATTGCATGTAAGCCATGAGATGGTGTTGGCATATTTAAGCGAGATTAAATTACGCTTGCCCGTTGAGAGTGAGACACGGGTGATTGAGAGCAATAATATCTCCGCCGCCATTCAAAACCTGGCTATTAGCGAAAATATTGACCTGATCCTTATGTGTGCTCATGGATATACCGGGGAAACTACTCGTCCTTATGGAAATGTAACTCGTAATATTATTGATCATGGAACAACTGCGATATTGATTATTCAGGATGTTCCACTTTCTCAAGTCAGACCAACTGCTGCTGCGATTGCAGCTCAAAAATCCGGAAAACGATAAAAATGCTAGAAGATAATACAAAACTGGCAGGGGAAGAAAGTAATGTTTCCCAAATATATACAACTTCAACAAGGCCTGAGCAGCTTCAAGAACTGATCGGTAGATTGTCCACTAATTACAATGAGGTTGGACGGGATAAAACCGGTCGAATACTCAGGACCGCAAAGTCAAGACATAATCTACTAGGGCGAAATCTGGCATTGTATGAATCATGGTTGGAGGAGGCACATAGTTATTTCAGAGGAATAACAAGCCAAAAAGAATCTCTTACTTACGCTTCTGAATGGGTGTTGGATAACTATTACATTATTCGACAGGCTATTCAACAAATAGAAGAGGATCTACCATCTGGATATTACAATCAGCTTCCGATGCTAAAAAATAGTCCATACCAGGGGATTCCGCGCATTTATGCAATTGCCAGGGATATCCTGGCTTATCAACACCTTTTGCTGGACCCCATCGAACTACAATCAATACTTATTCAATTCCAAAATAAACATCCCCTAACAATGGGTGAATTATGGGCTTTACCCATTTTTCTTCGGTATGGTCTTATCGAGTTCCTTTCGCAAGCCCTTGTTGCAGCGATTCAACCAGCTATTCCTCCTAAGTTACCAATTTCTGATCCATCGTCACAATCACCAATGGAAACATTTCTATTTACAGAATCTGCGAATGGAGATGCTGCAAAAAATAATAATATTGCCAATATCATCCTTAGCCTTCGAACCATTTCTGAACAAAATTGGAGCGACTTCTTTGAATCTGTCAGCTGCCTGGAAATTACCCTGCGTAAGGATCCCGCGGGAATATATCCCCGAATGGATTTTAAAACCCGTGATTTATATCGTAAGGAAATAGAAATACTTTCGATCGCAACGGGTCTTGAAGAGAATGATTTAGCAGAAATCACAATTGATCTGGCGGGATTAACTGATCATGTTGGTGAGTTTCTCCTTGGTAATAAAAGGTCAATTTTAGAACAAAAGATTGGCTATCAACCTGATTCAAAAGCATCTTTCAAGCGATTGGTTTTCAAGCATTCCACGTTAATATATCTTTCAACCATATTTGTGTTGACCATACTGATCCTGGCTGTCTTTTTCCTCGCAGCACGTTTGCCCGATCTCATTAATAATTTTCCATTGGGTGCAGGAAATCCCCAATGGGATGCAGCTATATTAATCGGAGGAGTTCGTGTACAGTGGATCGCGGCAATTATTCTAAGTTTAGTACTTCTTATTCCTGGAATGACCGTTTCCACCAGTCTGGTCAACTGGTTGATTACGCTATTAATAAAACCAAGTATGTTGCCCAAGCTTGACTTCAAAGGCGAAATCCCAGAACCGTATGGAACATTGATCGTTATCCCGGCACTTATTGCAAATCATAATGAAATTGATTCGTTAGTACATCAGCTTGAATTACATTACCTCCGTAATCCTGAATCAGGCATCCGTTTCGCTTTGTTGACGGATTTTCGTGACGCAGATAGCCAGACAATGCCAGAAGATGATGAGTTGATTCAGTATGCCCAGGAAGCTTTCAAACTGTTGAATACCAAGTATATGGTCACTTCTACCACAAGTGACAAAGTGGATTCTTCAATTATTCAGGAAGGAGCCAATTCAGATAAAGGATATGACCAGCTATTTTACTTTCTTCATCGCAAGCGGTTGTGGAACGCATCTGAAGGAAAATGGATAGGGTGGGAGCGCAAGCGAGGAAAGCTGCACGAGCTCAATCTTCTACTTCGAGGAGGGAAAAATCTTTCATTTCTTCCAAACTTATTGGATACCGCCCTAACTAGTGAAGTATTACAAAATATTCGTTTTGTTATCACCCTCGATACAGACACAATTCTGCCGCGTGGGGCGGCATGCCGTCTTGCGGGCACACTTGCACATCCGCTGAACCAGGCAAAGTTTGATATTAATACCGGAAAAATTGTTTCCGGTTACACCATACTCCAGCCTCGCATGGAGATTCACCCAAGAAGTTCAAATCATTCATGGTTTACCCGATTATTCTCGGGGGATACTGGATTGGATCTGTACACACTTGCAGTATCAGACGCATATCAGGACCTTTTCCGGGAAGGGAGTTATGTTGGCAAAGGAATCTATGAAATCGATGCCTTTGAACGATGTGTAAATAAGCAAATCCCTGAAAATACTGTACTCAGTCACGATCTTCTTGAAGGTGTAATGAGTCGCGCCGGATTGGTCACTGATATTACGATGATCGAGGACTATCCACAGAATTACTTTACCCAGGTTCTGCGACAAAGGCGTTGGATCAGGGGAGATTGGCAGCTATTGCCCTGGATACTCAAACCTAATCGCCCAGGTTTGTCTTTTTCGGTGATAGACCGGTGGAAGATGTTTGACAACCTGCGTCGATCATTGCTTGCCCCAGCCCTACTTTTGATCTTCATCATAGGTTTAGTTTTTGAACCCCAACTTGCTGGTCTTTGGACAGTTGTTGTTTTGATCTCACTTGGCACGCCAATGTTGACCAGTGTTGCTCACAGTACCCTTAGATTGCTTTCTGGTGAAGATCCAGGCAGAGCCTTCCGTCCTTTGGGCTGGAACCTTGTACGTTGGTTACTGGCAATAGCTTTCCTTCCATATGAAGCATATATCACCATCGATGCCATTTTCACCACATTGTACCGATTGATTATCAGCCATAAAAATCTGCTCCAATGGACGACTGCAGCCCAAACCGCCAGGGTGTTCGGTTTACAATCCCGCCGGAGTATTGCATGGCAGAAATTAGGAGCAGCAACGATACTGGCATTAATTCTTGCCACCTGGTTGCAAATCATTACACCACACAACGTGATTACCATGGCTACACCAATAATCTATTCATCACCTGTTTTGTTGCTTTGGTTGTTCTCTCCTTTGATTGTTTGGTGGATCAATCGACCGATAGTAAGGGAAGTTGTACCACTGAATGAAAACCAGGCTAACTTATTGCGACAGGTTACCCGCCGAACGTGGGGATTTTTCGAAAGATTCGTCGGACCAGAAGATCACTGGTTGCCCCCCGATCACTATCAGGAATCTCCTATAGGAACAGTTGCTCATCGTACCTCTCCTACAAATATTGGGATGCTGCTCACATCGACTCTGGCCGCATATGACATGGGTTATCTGGATCAATTAGGATTGACTACCCGATTGGTGACTACGCTGGATACACTTGACCAGCTGGAGCGTTTTAGGGGGCATTTTTTGAATTGGTATGACACCCAAACGCTTCTACCACTCAACCCGCGTTACATTTCTACTGTAGACAGTGGCAACCTGGCAGCCAGTTTCATTGTCACTGCTCAAGCATGCAAGACAATGCCGGATGAACCAATTTTTCGCTGGGACTTATGGGAAGGATATCTTGACACCTTAGCAAATTTAACACAAACTCTTACGGAGATGCGGAAAGCTGAATTCGATCAACAGGTTGAAGGAATTAACCATCGAATTGCTTCAATACGGACCGAAATAATTTCTGCAAGAGTCTCACCCAGAAAGATGGTATCTGCTTTACTTAAAAGCAAGTGGCCAGGTGTGGCAGGATATATCACAACGCTTAATGGAACTTGTTGAAGTAGGACGAACAGCGTTCAACTTGAAAACGCTTAGTAAACTACAAGAAGTTGCTTCACAGGTGGAAAGACATCACCTCGCTGTGCAGCGTACGATCATTGAGCTGGTACCCTGGATTCCCATAATTCACAGCCCCCCCGATTATATTTGTAAACCTCAATACAGCGATGTATTAATTGCTCTAAGAAATAGTCTACCTTCCAACCTCGCTTTAGGAAATATCCAGAACCATATCAAGAATGCTTTCCCATTAATCCTCTCGATGCGGGAACTAATAGCAAAAGATAGGCTTGATTCAGTAGAAAATGGAGAAAATGCTGAATTGAATATAAGCAAAGCGCTGGAATGGTTGAGCGATTTAAGTCAATCTCTAACAAAAGCAGATATCAACTCAGATTCATTAATAAAAACATTTGCGCAAATCGTGGTGAGGGTGGAGCAATTTGTTAATGATATGGATTTCCGCTTTCTCTACCATTTTCAGCGGCGGGTATTCCATATTGGTTTTAACATGGATGCTGGACAGCTAGATCACAACTATTATGACCTGTTAGCTTCAGAAGCGCGGATCACTTCGATTATTAGCAATTGCCAAAGGCGAAATCCCACAATCTCATTGGATGCAGCTTGGCAGGCCTGTGACGCGCATAGAAGGTTCATATATCCTGCTCTCTTGGAGCGGGACGATGTTCGAATACCTGATGCCGCCATTATTTTTACGATCATATCCTGGCACATTATTGGCTGAAAGCACTCGAGGTGCAGTTTTACACCAAATCTCTTATGGAAAATTACATAATGTTCCCTGGGGTATATCTGAATGTGGTTTTTATAGGTTCGATGCCAATCAAAATTATCAATATCGCGCATTTGGAGTACCCGGATTGGGTTTCAAGCGAGGACTAGGGGACGACCTTGTAATTGCACCTTATGCATCACTCATGGCGATCAATTATGAACCCCACGCAGTGGTAAACAATCTTGCCAATTTAATTAAGCATAATTTACTTGGGCTATATGGAGTATATGAATCTATTGATTTCACTACCGACAGGCTGCAGATGGACGAAACATCTGCAATAGTCAGTGAATACATGGCACATCACCAGGGAATGATCTTAATGGCGATGGCGAACTACCTGCATGGGGATATTATGGTTAAACGAATGCACAGAGACCAGCGTATCCAAAGTGTTGAAATGCTTTTACAAGAACAAGTACCTCATTCCGTGCCAGTGCAAGACCCACATGCAGGAGATGTGAAAGGGGTGCAGCGGTTAACTGCAGTACCAATAGAGATTACTCCATGGAGAGTGCCGGTACAAACACCAATTCCTCAGGTAAATCTCCTCTCAAATGGTAGTTATAATGTGCTTATATCCAACATGGGAGGAGGATATAGTTCCTGGCGCGATATCGATCTGACCCGTTGGGAACCGGATGGTGTATTAGACCCATGGGGATCGTGGATATACATTCAGGAAATGCGATCTGATACTCAAAAATACAAGAATTTATGGTCGGCAGGCCACCAACCGATTCCCGGTGACGCTGCAGATATGCAAGTAACATACTTCGCGCATATGGCAGTCTTCCGCCGTATTGTGGATGATATCGTTTCAACCTTGGAGGTCACTGTTGCTCCTGATGATCCTGTAGAGATTCGCCGGGTTCATCTACATAACAACACCAACCAATCCCGTATCCTTCGGTTAACATCGTATGGTGAAGTAATTCTAGCGCCACAATCTGCAGATTCTCGTCATCCAGCGTTCAACAAGCTTTTTATTGATAGCGAATTCGTTCCTGACCTAAATCTGCAGATCTTTACTCG
This sequence comes from uncultured Chloroflexia bacterium, assembly GCA_963757065.1. Taxonomy (GTDB): domain Bacteria; phylum Chloroflexota; class Anaerolineae; order Anaerolineales; family Anaerolineaceae; genus PNON01. The sequence continues at coordinate 308,708 of CAVWQC010000008.1, forward strand.
CCGCCCGCGTTCCGACCAGGAAACCTTAATATTTATGGGTCATATGCTTGTCACAGAAGCTTCGCAAGAAATTGCTCGACATGAAGCAGATCGTTATAAGTTTGTTGGTCGTAATCATACATTGCGAAATCCAGTAGCATTATCTTCCGAACAATACCTATCCGGCACGACCGGGATGACCCTTGATCCCATCTTCGCCCTGGGCCAAATAATTGAACTGGACCCTAACGGCAGCGCGGATATCACCTACCTAACATTTACTGGTGAGAGCCGTGAAGCAATTATTGCATTGGCTAATCGATATCGAAGCAGGACATTAATTGAACAATCTTTCCATCTGTCAAATATTGCTGCTCAAACCTGGCTTGGAAAACAAAACATTACCACCCGGGCATTTAGAGATATTCTCAAACTTTTGTCTGCATTGATCTATTCATTCAAGGAAGCAAGAGCGCCATCAGAAATAATTGCAGCAAACCAATTAGGGCAATCTGCTTTGTGGCGGTTTGGTATCTCAGGGGATTATCCAATTCTTCTCCTGGAACTGGACGATCCAAAGAATGTTGACCTGGTACGGGAAGCCTTACTGGTGCATACATTCCTGCGCAGTCGGCGTTTTATGATGGATTTAGTGATTATCAATCGCCAAATAACAGATTATGGGGCAGAGTTGAATGGCATGCTCTTCCGAATGGTTAGTAAAATGAACGGAGAAGAGTGGCTAAACCAACGCGGGGGAGTATATATTCTTTATGGCGACCAAATGAAGCATGATGAAAATACTTTGCTCCAAACAGCAGCACGGGTTCATCTTTTAGGAGCTAATGGATCATTAGGATCCCAAATGCCGCATTATTCAATACAGGTTCACCATTTACCTGCTTTTACACCTACCCGACAGGCTGTATCTAGATCAAAGTCAATCCGTGATCCGTACACACTGCCTTTAGCGGAATTAAATAACAGTTTATTCAATAATGGTTATGGAGGGTTTAGCAGCGATGGTCGAGAATATATTATCGATTGGAAGTCCTCTTCGATCAGTAACAATGCTTCACAGGCAGGCAAGGTAACTCCAGCACCATGGGTGAATGTGATTGGCTATCCTGGATTTGGTTTTATGGTCAGTGAAACGGGAAGCCAATGCACCTGGGCATTGAATAGCGGAGAAAACCGGCTCACTCCCTGGTCTAACGATCCGGTGAGCGACCCAACCGGTGAAGCACTTTACTTACGTGACGAAGAAACCGGGGAGGTGTGGACTCCCACCCCATTGCCTTCGGGAACGAAACAACCATATCGGGTAACTCATGGAGCAGGATATACAATCTTTGATCATAACTCACATGGGCTACGCCAAAAATTAACCTTATTTGCCAGCCCGGAAGATCCCGTCAAAATTTTACATCTGAAGGTAGAAAATACCTTGGATCACGCTCGCCGGATAACCGCTACACAATATATTGAGTGGGTTCTGGGTACCAAGCATGCCTCATCCATGGCTTATATCATCCCGGAATATGATTCAGACCTCGAATGTCTATTTGCCTCCAATCCATATAATTCTGAATTTGGAGAGAGAGTTGCTTTCCTTATTGCGAGTAAAGCTGTTCATGGTATGACTGCCGACCGGACTGAATTCCTGGGACGTGGAGGGACACCTGCATATCCAGCTTCGCTGCACCGTTTGGGGTTGGAATCACGAATTACACCTGGAGAAGACCCATGTGCAGTTCTGCAGGTGCACCTTGATCTACTTCCGGGCGGTACGGAAGAGATCTACTTTGTCCTTGGTCAGGGAATTAATAAAGAACATGCTCTTACTTTAGCCAAAAAATACCATGATTCTGCTTATGTTGGCGAAGCATTCCAACGCACACACTTATTCTGGGATCACATGCTTGATACCATCCAGGTCCAAACACCCGAACCAGCAACCAATCTGATCCTCAATCGCTGGATGCTCTACCAGACTTTATCCTGCCGAATCTGGGGGCGAACAGGATTTTACCAATCAAGCGGAGCTTTTGGTTTCCGCGACCAACTCCAGGATGTACTTGCACTATTGCCAATTGACCCTTCAATAACACGAGGCCAGATTCTCAATGCGGCACAACACCAATTTGAAGAAGGTGATGTCATGCATTGGTGGCATCCACCATCAGGCCGCGGGGTAAGGACCCGCTTTTCAGATGACCTGTTATGGCTTCCGTACGTAACAGCGCAATACATCGAAGCTACAGGTGATCCAGGCATACTGAATGAGAAAATATCTTTTCGCACCGCACCACCGCTGGCAGAAGGTGAGGAAGAACGTTACAGTGAATTTCCGCTAACTGAACAACAATTCACACTTATGGAACATTGTCTTCAGGCTATTGAGAAAGGTTCCACCACGGGCATACATGGTCTCCCATTGATCGGTTCCGGGGATTGGAATGATGGAATGAACAATGTAGGTATAAATGGTCAAGGGGAGAGCGTTTGGCTGGCCTGGTTCATTAGTGATGTTTTAAACCGTTTTGCGGCAATCTGCGATCAATATGGAGATTCAATAACAGCTCAAAGATACCGGGAAAAGGCAGTGGAATATGCTACAGCAGTCGAACGATCAGCCTGGGATGGTGATTGGTATCGACGTGCATATTATGATAGCGGGGCAACAGTTGGATCAGTCCATGACCAGGAATGCCAGATTGATGCGATCGCTCAATCCTGGGCAGTATTAAGTGGTACAGGTGATATGCAGCGTAGTCGCGTAGCATTGCAGTCGGTAATGGAACATTTAGTGCTTCCAAATGATCGTTTGATGCTGCTCTTTACTCCCCCCTTTGATAAAACCACCCATAATCCAGGTTATATAAAAGGATATATGCCCGGTATTCGTGAGAATGGTGGGCAATATACACATGCGGCCACATGGACTGCCTGGGCATTTGCAAGATTGGGTGATGGAAAGCAAGCCGGGGAATTGTTTCAATCTGCTTAATCCCATCTTTCAATCTGATACCGAAGCTAAAGCTTCAGCTTATCGGGTGGAACCTTATGTAATTTGTGCTGATATTTACAGCAAGACACCATTCATTCGAAGGGGTGGGTGGACATGGTATACAGGATCTGCTGCCTGGATGTACCGGTTAGGAGTTGAAGCTATTCTTGGATTCAAAAAAGTGGGAAATTCTCTACATTTAGATCCGGTTATTCCTCCTGCCTGGGATGGATTTGAAATTCGGTATCGATTTGGTGAATCTGAATACCTTTTTAACGTTCACAACCCTGAGCATGTGGCAAGTAATGTCCAGAAATTAATTTTAGATGGGCAGCTTTTGAAAGACTCATCCATACCTCTGGTCGATGATAAAAAGAAGCATCAGGTTGTAGTCACTATGGGAAATCCAGCTCGGTCCTTAATGAACTGATGCCTCCAAGTAGAGTTGTTGGAACGATGAAGCCATGACCAAATTGGGTTAATAGCGGAAATTTGTTATAATTCCAAAATTAATATTCATAAGGAATGCGCATGTCTATCATCGAAGAACTAATCGCAAATCTTCCTTCAAAGATTAACATTTCAAGACTTAACCTTAGCAATGCAGTTATTCAATTTTTTATCGATGGTGAGAAGGGTGGTAACTGGTATTTACAAATAGACGAAGGATTTCCTACATTATTACCGGGTTGTTCAAATAATCCTGATCTATCCTTAAATTGTTCTTATGAAGATTTAATTAGGTTATCGCTGGGTGAATTGGATCCAGGGAAAGCATTCATGACTGGAAAATTAACCATTAGGGGAAATAGATCAATTGCCTTACAATTGCTCGAACAATATAAAACCGTAAATTATTAATACCTGCTTATTGCCACATTCCCCACTCAAAACCCGCTGAGGATTCCATCATTGAGAAATCCCATGGTTCCATTCCAAGAGCCATAATCACTGGCATATCTACAGATTCTGTAGCTTTCTGTGTTGTCATTTCAATTAATGCAGGAGCATATGGGCAAAATGGAGTTGTCATGATCATGCTAATTATCAAAGAACCATCAGTGATTTGTACATTTCTGACCAGTCCCAACTGAATAATGCTCAACCCCAACTCGGGATCGTTCACCTGTTGGAACGCCTCCCGTAATTTTTCGACAATCTCCGGGTGGGTGGATTCAATGTCCCATACAGCTTTGTTTGAATTCTCAGGTGTTTCATCCATATTGTTACCCTGTTAGTTGAGGTTGTTTTACGACGTATGTGCAATGGTCATTGCCCAGAAGCAGGCAGTTAATTTTTTCAACGGGAATTGAAAGGATCGACGAAATCATAGTTTGGTCTACTTTACAGACTTCCGGATGATTTTGGCCGACATGGAAATATGGGCAGGAAATTTCATGGATCCTGTATTCATCACCCGCTTTCTCCCAATCAACAGTAAAACCTTCACGTGAGAGCAGAGTTTTAATCAGATTGAGCTTTTCCTCTATTGTGAGGTTTTGAGCCAGCTCCTGATAATTAGCGCTCATATCCAGGGCGATTTCTGTGAAAAGTTTATCTACTACCGGCGCCGGGAGGGTGCTTTTCATCTGATCCAGAATTTTGGTAGTCAATCTTAAATAATTGGTTGGAAATCTTTCTGAACCAGATTCGGTCAGGTAATATACTTGTCTTGGTCTGCCAACACCGTGACGTTCTTCTTCAGCGACAATTAATCCTTCAATAAGCAGACTGGAAATATGATGACGAACGGAAATAGAATTAATACCAACTTTTTCTCCCAATTCAGTGATCGTTGAGCGTGGATGGGCTAGTAGTGATTGTAAGACTCTTTCGCGAGTAGATTTCATCTTTCTCCGTCTATGTGTTTCCTATAGGGATAATATACCACCTTTAATAGCAATTTGTCAATAATTATGATTATTATAATAAATATTGACTAATCGTCAAAATTTTGCTATAATTTGGGAAATATATACCATATTCCAGGGAGCACTATGTCTGAGTTAATCATAAAAGATTTGTATGTCAGTATCGAAGGTAAAGAGATTCTGAAGGGTTTCAACCTGAAGATCAACTCTGGAGAAATCCATGCGATCATGGGTCCAAATGGAACTGGAAAATCAACACTGGCCTATACGATCATGGGACACCCATCTTACCAAATTACCAGCGGCGAGATATTTCTGGATGGAAACAAGATCAATGACCTTGCTCCGGACGAAAGGTCGCGAGCCGGGTTGTTCTTAGCATTCCAATACCCGATGGCAATTCCGGGGGTAACTGTTGCAAATTATTTGCGGACTGCTGTAAATTCTCATAGAAAATATAACAACCCCGAATATAAAGGTATTCCGATACCAGAATTTAGAAAGATGATGATTGAACAGATGGATTACCTGAAAATGGATCATTCATTCGCCGGTAGATATCTGAATGATGGCTTTTCAGGTGGTGAAAAAAAACGGAATGAGATACTACAGATGGCAATATTAAAACCTCGTTTCGCAATACTGGATGAGACTGATTCTGGCTTGGATATTGACGCATTGAGGATTGTTTCTGAAGGTGTAAATGCTTTGCGAGGACCAAACCTGGGTGTCCTGGTAATCACTCATTATCAACGGATTTTAAATTATATCCATCCCGATTTTGTTCACGTGATGATGGAAGGAAAAATTGTAGAATCCGGGGATGCACAACTAGCCTTGCATCTTGAAGAACAGGGATATGAGTGGGTTAAGGAAAAGATGGACAATAGCAGGGATGAGTTACTGAGGTAATTATTATGGGTACTGAAAATAAAAATGAATTCCTTGAACAGTTGAGTGATTATCAATATGGTTTCAAGGATTCAGAAAATTTTGTTTATCGGTCAAAACAAGGACTTGATGAAGAGGTTGTTCGGGAAATCTCTCTCCGCAAGGGCGAACCTGAATGGATGCTCAATTACAGATTAAAGGCGTTAGCTCATTTTAATCTGCGGTCAATGCCTAATTGGGGCGCCGACCTATCTGGTTTGAACATGGATGACATCTACTTCTATGTAAAACCAGCAGAAGCAGCCAGCACATCCTGGGAGGATGTTCCTGATACCATTAAGACAACATTCGATAGATTGGGTATCCCTGAAGCTGAGCGAAAATTTCTAGCCGGGGTAGGGGCGCAGTACGAATCGGAAATGGTTTACCACAGTATTCAGGAACATCTCGAGAAAAAGGGCGTCATCTTCGTGAGTATCGAGGATGGATTACGTCTTCACCCTGAGTTATTCAGGCAATATTTCGGAACTGTGATCCCAATCGAAGATAATAAATTTGCGGCATTAAATAGCGCTGTGTGGTCAGGTGGATCGTTTGTTTATGTACCCCCGAATGTAAAAGTGGATCTTCCGCTTCAGGCCTATTTCCGCCTAAACGAAGCTAAAATTGGACAATTTGAGCGCAGCATTATTATCGCTGATGAAGGATCACAGGTTCATTATGTTGAAGGCTGCACAGCACCATCTTACACAACCAACTCGCTCCACAGCGGTGTGATCGAGATCATTGTGAAGAAAGGCGCCAGAGTCCGTTATACAACCATCCAGAACTGGTCGACGAATGTTTACAACCTGGTGACCCAGAGGGCAATGGTCTATGAAAATGGAACGATGGAGTGGGTGGATGCCAACCTTGGTTCAAAAATTACCATGAAATACCCATCCTGTTACCTGATGGAACCTGGAGCGAAAGGAGAAATTCTTTCCATGGCATTTGCCGGACCCGGTCAATATCAGGATACTGGCGGAAAAATGCTGCATTTTGCTTCTCACACAAGCAGTAAGATTACTTCCAAATCCATCAGTCGTGGCGGCGGTAGAACTTCTTTTCGCGGATTGCTTAAAGTCCAGAAAGATAAACAGGACATAAAGAGCAATGCTGTTTGTGATGCCTTGTTACTAGATCCATTGTCCCGGTCAGACACATATCCATATATCGAAATCGATTCAGAGGATGTGACAATTGGACATGAAGCTTCAGTATCAAAAATAGGCGAAGAACAATTGTTTTATCTCATGAGCAGGGGAATTTCTAAAGAAGATGCCATTACCATGGTCGTATCCGGATTTATTGAACCCCTGGTAAAAGAGTTACCCATGGAATATGCTGTGGAAATGAATCGATTGATCCAGCTACAAATGGAAGGATCGGTGGGTTAATAATGGTTAAGATGGATACAAGGACAATATGACAGAAGCCCCCATTGTGATTAATAGGTCTCGCATGAGGACCGTGGAGAGTAACTTTAACTTTACTAAGGAAATGATACCTGAGGTAAAGTCAGTGGAATTTCAAGCTTATCAGCAAAATGCCTGGAAAATATTTAACGAACTTCCATACCCGACAGATAAAGATGAAGCCTGGAGACGCACGAGTTTAAGCAAACTCGATAAACACATCATAGACTTTAAAAATGGCTCCCATGGAGAAGTTGTTATTCCTGATAATTTCAAGACACCTGTTATTGAAGGCAGGCATGCAGGACAGTTGATCCTGTTTCCGGGTGGAAAGTCCAGGATATTGGAAGAAAATTACCAAAAAAGTGGTGTCATTTTTGATGATCTGGATACTGTGATTATCAATAACCCGGAACTGGTATTGCGAACCGCCGGCTCAATGGTACATGCAGCGGATGGTAAGTTTGCTGCTCTAGCAACAGCCTTTGGGAATCATGGAGTTTTCCTGTATATTCCTCGTGGAGTAAAAATTAAAGAACCACTCCATAGCCTATTTTGGAATCAAGGAAATAATATAGGTGTATTCTCGCATAATGTGATCTGGTTGGAAGACGACGCGGAAGCTACATTTGTTCAAGAGTATGCCAGCGAAATTGATCAAAACCTGACAAAGTTTCATTCAGGTATCCTGGAAGTGCATGTTGGGAAAAATGCATCCTTAAAAATGGTTGAACTTCAATCATGGGGAGAGGGCGTTTGGAATGTCATGCATGAAAGGGTTAATGTGCAGCAAAATGGCGAACTCTCCTGGATCTTTGGCGCCCTTGGCAGCCATTTGACCAAGTCATTCTCATCAGTCGACCTGGCTGGGTCCGGAGCTACGGCAAGAGTTTCGGGGTTTTACTTTGCAGATTCAGATCAACATTTGGATATGGATACAGAACAAAACCACCTGGCTCCTAATACTACCAGTGATCTTCTTTATAAAGGGGCAGTTACTGGAGCAGCCAGGTCTGTTTGGCAGGGGAACATTTATGTGGCTCCCGGTGCAAATGGCACTGATGGATATCAGGCAAACCGGAATTTAATCCTGAGTACCAAAGCAAGAGCGGATTCAATTCCAGGATTGGAAATCCTTGCGGATGATGTAAAATGTACTCATGGCGCCACGGTCGGAAAAGTTGATCCTGAGCAAATATTTTACTTACAGAGCAGAGGATTAAACGAAAATGAAGCAAAACACCTGATCGTGGAAGGTTTTTTTGAGACAATCATGGAAAGAATTCCGTTTCAGGAAGTCCAGGATCGATTCAGAAAAGCGATCTTTGAAAAAATTGATGCAATTGTATAAGTTAATTATTTTGATGGAGGCAATTATATGAGTCCTGCACCATTCATGCGAGATCCTGAACCAGAATCTTCTTATGATGTCGGTGATTCTGTAGAAGTTTTTTGTGACCACGAGAAAGGTAGTGATCGAATTCGGGGGTGGATGCGAGGAGTCGTGGTCCAGGTTGATCAAAAAATGGTCGCAGTCCAATTTAATACAAATGTATTTTTGACAGACGGGTGGATGGTTCCTGATCATATTCTATGGTTCCCGCACACTTCTCTGCATATTCGGCCTATTCAAAAGGGTCAAAAAGCAATATTGACAAATAACCCGGACATTGATTATTAATATGCAAACAACTTCTGAACAAATCCCTATTGAAATAATTAGAGGCGATTTTCCAATTCTGAATCGACGAATCAATAACAAACCTCTAATATATTTCGATTCAGCAGCCACTTCGCAAAAACCTTTATCTGTCATAAATTCAATTTCCGATTATTACTTAAATTACAATGCAAATATCCATCGGGGAGTCCACACTCTGGCAGAAGAAGCAACAGGGCTTTATGAGACAGCCAGGGAAAAAATAGCAAAATTCATCAATGCAAAATACGCATCAGAGATTGTTTATACGAAGAATACGACAGAATCAATAAATCTTGTTGTGAATACATGGGGAAGATCAGAATTACTTAGTGGTGAACTGGTTTTACTTACTGAAATGGAACACCACTCCAATTTGGTTCCCTGGCAAATGCTTGCCAAAGAGAAAGGTCTGGAACTGGAGTTTATTCCGGTTTTGGAAAATGGGACTTTGGATCAGCATGCATATGAACAATTATTGATCAGAAAGCCAAGAATTGTTTCGTTTACCCACATGTCGAATGTCCTGGGGACTATTAATCCTGTAAAAAAGATGATCGAATTGGCGCATAAACACGGAGCAGTTGTTCTCATCGATGGCGCACAATCAGTTCCTCACATGAAAGTCAATGTTCAGGATCTGGATGCTGATTTTTATGCTTTTTCTGGACATAAAATGCTTGGGCCAACAGGTATAGGAATTCTATATGGCAAGAAGGCTATCCTGGAAAAAATTCCACCTTTCATGGGTGGCGGAGATATGATCAAACAGGTTCATCTCAGGACTTTCCTACCCAATGAAATTCCTTACAAATTCGAAGCAGGTACACCGCCAATTGCAGAGGTGGTTGGTCTATCATCCGCAATCGACTACCTGGAAAAAATTGGAATGAATAATATTCAACAGCATGAACATGACTTGATGCGATATGCTTTTGATCGGTTAAGTAAAATCCAGGGAATAACAATTATTGGGAAAGAGCTTGAAAATCGGGGAGGGGTAATCGCTTTCACAGTGGATGGGATCCATCCACATGATGTTGCCCAGATCCTGGATAGCGATGGTATTGCGGTACGTGCAGGACATCATTGTGCCATGCCTCTTCACGAAAGATTTCAACTTGCCGGCAACGACACGGGCAAGTTTTTATCTTTATAATACTGAAGATGAAATTGACCAGATGGTTAATTTCTCTTCAAAAAGTTCAAAAAATGTTCAACTAGATAGGTATTAATTTATGGATGATCTGTACAGGGAACTCATAATTGAGCATTATAAAAACCCGGGATACAGGGGAGAACTTGTTCCTGCGGATATTTCCTATGAAGATGAAAACCCCTTATGCGGTGACCATATTCACATAGATATTCGCCTGGATGAAAACAAAACGGTGAAAGAAGCAGCATTCAGCGGGCATGGTTGTGCAATTTCACTTGCGAGTGCCGATCTACTTCTGGAATCGATCATTAATAAGAACATTGAAGATGTAAAAAAACTGACAAAGCAAGATATTTTAGATCTTTTGGGAATTGAGTTGGGACCAGTGCGCTTAAAATGTGCATTGCTCTCCTTGAAAGTGGTCAAAGCCGGGGTATATGGTGTAAATAAATCGGAAGATATTGATTTTAGTGAGGATTTTGATGTATAGCTTTGTTGATAAACCTGGAATTACCCTGGTTTACCATCCAATATGCAAAGTCGATGATCTTCCTGATGGCGAAAGAATTTTTATTGAAATAGCACATGAGCCTATTGTGATTTTCAATTTGGCAGGAAAGATTTTTGCCATTGGCGATGTTTGTTCACATGATGGAGGGCCAGCCGGAGATGGCGAAATTGTTGACAACACAATCATTTGCCCCCGTCATGGTGCGAAGTTCGATATATATACAGGTAAAGCAGTCGGCTTACCTGCTGTAGAGGATATCCCTGCTTACCCGATCAGGATAAATGCAGGCCAGATTGAGATTGGAGTACCGGGATAAAAAAAAGCGCGATGCGCTTTTTTTATTGAAAAGTTCCAATTATTCGCAGAGTTTCGAAGCCTTCCGCATACTTGCATTCACATAAAGCACCATTCCGAATTAATGTCGCCCGGGTTACTTCAGGGTCAAAATAATATTTACCGGAATATGTTTTGTATTGGGCCAAAGCATCAATTTTTTGTTGAACATCTAATTCATTCACGCCAGTCAGCAAATTTGGAAAAAAGCCATAGCTGCTACGGATGACATCATATCCCAGGACGGTTATTCCCCGAAATGCACGCAGAGATTCTTCTGTGACTGTATTATGGTCCTGATGTAGATCCGACCGGGTATGGACGAATACAACATCAGGATAAAGTGTTTTGTTTAACTTGATCAAGTATTCAAGGATATCCTGCCGTTGAGCAGGGAAACGTCTGGTCTCAAATTTCTCCAAAATGGTATTCTTTGAAGGTATTCCGAGTGCAGACATACTCGCTGAATATTCTTGTACCAGGTTCGCCAGGAGCGGATTCTTCTGATTATCGGAAAGCGTTACGCAGGTAACATTATCTTTATCTTGAAGACTCGCTATCAGTGCACCACATCCCAACTCAATATCATCAGGATGCGCACCAATAAAACAAATTCGTTTTCCGGAAAAGATCATAAGGTTATTCTAACCCAAGTTGGATTATTTTGTAGCAAGGATTCCACCAACTACTTTTGTCATGACGATCTTGTCCATCATGAGTTAATTCGTTGTACTGCTACTTTGTTGATTTGTTCCATTACCTGTTCAAAACCGGATTTATTATCAAAAAGACTGGTCCAAAGACGACGATCTTCGCTTAGGGAGGCGCGAGTATATTCCACAAAAGGTTCGGCAGAATTGAAGACCAATGGGTTTTCGAATATTTCGACTTTGACATCGCTAAATAAGCTCTTGACTGTATTTAGGATCTCACTTCCAAAGCGGGAGCTGCCAGGCATCGGTGGAATGGGTTTGCCGGTTGCCTCGCGAATAATATCATAGAAAACTTTTTTGTTATCCGGCATGGGTCCTGTAGTGAATAACCTGCCGCCAGATTTAATTACACGATGCATTTCTTGAATTGTGAAAGGTATATTTTCAGAATAATAGATGGCAAAACAGCAGGATAGAAGATCAAATTGATTTGATGGAAAATTGAACGGTTTATTGAAATTCAATTCAACGAACTTTACCGGATTATTGAATTTCTTATTCTCTTCAATTGCCTGACCTAATAATTCGGTTGAGACATCGCCTCCGGTGATATCGCAATCACCCTTTAAATAATTAAAATAAGAAAAGCATTGCTTCCCTGCGCCGCATCCGACATCCAGGATTTTGCTGCCTTTCTGTATATCTAATGTAGCCAACATCCATTGGTCAATATCCTTGCTGCCAAATTTATTGTGAATATCGATACGTTTCAATAAGTCACTGGTTGTTTCTCTATAATCAATTTTCATGCATCCTCATCAAAGTCTTATAATTTATTTACAGCCTGTCCATTTTACCAGATTAACAAATGCGCGGTAAAATCTCACCGGCCAGCATTGTTAGTATTCTGGACGAACCATAGGGGGTGATTAATACCACAGTGCCCGGGTCAGCATTATCAACAGACCCAATTACGACAGCGTCTTTACCATACTGATGACTTTGGATTGCTTTAAGGGCAGATTCGGCCTCTTCAGCAGGAACGAATGCGATTAACTTTCCCTCATTGGCAAGGTAGAGTGGATCGAAACCCAACATTTCACATACGGCCTTTACGGCTGGTTTCACAGGTATCATACTCTCATCGATCCGAATTGAGACCTGGCTTTGTTTAGCGATTTCATTCAGGGATGTGGCTAATCCACCGCGGGTTGGATCGCGTAAAACATGTACATTGGGGGCTTTTTCCAATAATTGCTCGACTAATGAATTTAATGGAGCGACATCCGAATTGATCATTACTTCAAATGACAACTCATTTCTTGCGCTTAAAACTGCTATTCCGTGATCACCTAGTGACCCGGAAAGGATCACTTTATCTCCGGGTTTAGCGTTACTCCCGGAAATTGCTCCCCTATCTAATGGTATAACCCCGAATCCGGTTGTGGAAATATACAATTTATCTGCCTTCCCTTTTTCAACAACCTTTGTATCTCCCGCAACGATAAGAATGCCAGCTTCTTTTGACGCATCAGCCATGGAATGAGCAATTTCATCAAGTTCGCTGATTGAAAGACCTTCTTCCAAAATAAATGAGGCAGATAAATACTTGGGAACAGCGCCTAGCATGGAAACATCGTTTACTGTTCCGCAAACAGCCAGCCGCCCAATATCTCCCCCCGGGAAAAATAAAGGATTTACGACGTGAGCATCGGTACTAATAACTGGAGTTCCCTGTAAAAGGGAATGATCCATACGAGCGGCATCATCACCCTGATCCAGAAAAGGGTTGGAAAAGTATTTATGAAATACAGATTGGATCAGATCATGGGTTAGTTTTCCGCCACTGCCATGACCAAGGATGATTGTATCCTTATGAGGTAATGGCACCGGGCAAACAGGACCATCGGAAATATTTGTAATCATGTTGTGGCAATCTTTCTATAACGATAGTAGGCAGAGCAAGCACCTTCGTTTGAAACCATTGGTGCACCAAGAGGATTTTCCGGTGTGCAAAGTGTACCGAAAGCTGGACAATCATATGGTTTCTTGTTGCCTTGCAGGATTTGACCGGATATGCAAATCTCTGATTCTTTTGTTTGTATGTGACCCAGACTAAATTTCTTTTCAGCGTCAAAATCTGCGTATTCTGGTTTTAGGGACAACCCACTCATGGGAATGTTTCCAATTCCCCTCCAGTTGCGGTCAACCGGTTGAAATACTTTATTAATAATATTTTGTGCAGCCACATTACCAGGTTCAGTCACTGCTCTCGAATACGAATTGCACACTATGTATTCTTTCCCTTCAAGCATCCTGACGCAATCCACCAAACCAGTCAAGAGATCGACTGGTTCAAAGCCTGTGACTGCTATAGGTACTTTGTACTTTGCTGCAATGGATGGATATTCCCAGTAACCCATCACAGCACAAACATGACCTGCAGCCAAAAATCCCTGAACCCTGTTCGTTGGAGATGACAGTAAAGCCTCTATAGCCTGTGGAACCCGTACCTGAGATACTAACAGGGAGAAATTTGTTATTCCCAACGCTGCTGCCTGAATTACACTCATTGCATTTGCTGGTGCAGTTGTTTCAAAACCGATGGCAAAAAAAACTACCTGTTTATCAGGGTTATTCTTTGCAATCTGCACTGCATCCAACGGAGAATACACAACCTTAATATTTCCGCCGTTTGCGCGGACAGTGAAAAGATCTTTGTCGGACCCGGGCACACGGAGCATATCACCATAGCTTGTAAGAATGAAATCTGGATCAGATGCCAGTGCGATGGACTTATCTATCATTTCAAGGGGTGTAACGCAAACCGGGCAACCTGGACCGTGAACCAGCTCAATATTTTCTGGAAGGAGTTGATCGATGCCATAATGCATAAATGAATGTGTTTGCCCACCGCAGATCTCCATTACTACCCAGGGTTGTTTTGCTATTTGATGCAATTCCTTAACTAATAGCTTGACCCTATTGGCATCACGAAATTCCTCGGTGAATTTCATGGGTTCTGGTCCTCAAGAGCGCTAAGATCATCCAACTCTTTCAAGAGACTCAGTGTCTCCATGGCTTCCGATTCACTAAGTAAGGAAATGGCAAAACCAACGTGAATAATGGCGTACTCACCAATTTTCGCCTCAGGAAGTGTCTCAAAACAAGCTTCGCGGACAACTCCTCCAAAATCCACTTTACCCATTAATAGTGATTCTTTTTTATATAATTCAGTAATTTTTCCTGGAACTCCAAGACACATTTTATATTTTCCTTTTGTAATTTAACCCGGCGATCACTGCCTGTCCCAGGCTGATACACCCGTCATTAGGTGGGAGTAGTCTATGTATTATGAAATTTATACCATTCTTTTTCAGTAAACGAATGGTTTTTGTGAGTAATAAACTGTTTTGCCATACTCCACCACTTAATGCCACAGTATCACACTCAAATTCTTTCATGACATTTTCTATTGATTCTATGGATAATTGAGCGATTGTATTGTGAAACCTGGCAGAAATTGTTTTTGGAAAGACATTTTTCGTTAGATCGGAGATGATCGAATTAATAATGGGTAATACATTAATTATTCCATCTTGGATTGTAAAAGAGTAGACACCGTCTTCATCAGGATCAGCCATGGCTTCCAGCTCAATTGCTGCCTGACCTTCGTAGCTTACTTCCTGTCGGATGCCTATCAATGAGGAAACCGCATCAAATAATCTGCCCATCGATGAATTTTGAGATATATTGATTTTCTTTTCGATTTGATCCTTTAACAAACTGGCTTCACTAGCGGAACAATATTGTACCGATGCAAAACTGCTGTCCCAGGGTAATCCCAGGGCAGCTAAATATGCCAGGGCAATCCGATAGGGCTTTTTAATCGCCAGGTCGCCTCCCGGTAATGGAAGATATTGTAAATGACCGATCCGTTTATATGATAAAGCATTTCCTACAAGAATCTCACCGCCCCAGATATTACCATCCTGACCATAACCGGTACCGTCATAGCATAGGGCGATCACGTTTTTATCCAAAGGAAACTTGTTCTCAGCCAGGCATGCAGCCAGGTGGGCATGGTGATGTTGTATCTGCATGATTGGAATTTTGTTATGTTCCGCCATATCAGCTGCAAAGCGGGTGGATAAATAGTCAGGATGAAGATCACAAGCTACCCCTGCTGGAGTGAATTGAAAGAGATCAAAGTATTTTTGAATGGATAACTCGTAGTCCTTATATGCTTCAAGATTGTCCAGGTCGCCGATAAAATGACTTACGAACGCCTGTTTATTTTGGACCAGTGTGAAAGTATTCTTTAGTAAAGCACCGGATGCAAAGACAGGTAGGGAGATCTTCCGCAATCAATATGGGATCAGGCGAGTAACCGCGCGCTCTGCGTATAGGTAAAGAATAATTGGTTGTAGATTGATACACTGAATCGTCCACGCGGTTAAGAATTGGCCGGTTATGGCCAAGAAAACCATCTGCAATATGATCGAGATGGCTAATTGCAGCTTTATCATCAATAACCATAGGTTCATCACTAATGTTTCCACTGGTCATGACCAGAACATCCGGGTAGGTTGGTGACGATTCAGTCAAAAGGAAATGGAGCGGGGTATATGGAAGCATAAATCCAAGCGTATTTTGCCCAGGAGCATTTTGTTGTAGTGAAGAAGGTCTTGCAGGAAGAATTACTATTGGATGTTGGGTCGAGAGGAGTACATTCTCGTCCTCTGTTGATAAATGGGCATAGTTCCTTATTGTTGGAGGATCGTAAGCCATTAGGGCAAACGGTTTAGCGCTGCGGAGCTTCCCTTTTCTTAGGCGGGTGATTGCTTCTGGATTGAAAGCATCACATACAATTTGAAATCCTCCAAGCCCCTTTAGAGCCAGTATTCCACCACTTTGGATCAAGGTCCTTGCTGCTTGTAATGCTTCTTCACGTTTTAGAACTGGATGATTATTCTGGTAATATGTTAATTCCGGACCACAGGTCTGGCAGGCGATAGGTTCTGCATGAAACCGGCGATTTCCAGGATCAGAATACTCCTGGCGGCATTCAGGACACATAGGAAAGCCTGCCATGGATGTAGATTCACGGTCGTACGGCATCTTTCTAATAATGGAAAACCGGGGGCCACAGTTAGTGCAATTAATAAATGGGTAGCGATATCTTCTGTTGGTTGGATCAAATAATTCAACCTGACATTCAGGGCAAGTGGCCATGTCTGGAGGAACAATAGAAAAAGCGCCCGGATGAATGGAACTTTCAAGGATGGTGAACTCAGGATATTCAAAAATTGTGATCGGTTCACGGCAGATTGTATCAATCCGTGAAAGAGGAGGAGCAGAAGATTGGATCTGGTTGTAAAATGATTCTAGAACATCTGGCGAGCTGGTTGCTTCAACGATCACTCCAGACGATGTATTTCGAACTGTACCTGATATATTAAGTCTTTTGGCTAAATTGTAAATAAATGGACGAAAACCAACCCCCTGCACTATTCCCTAAATCTTGATCCTGGTTGATATGTATTCTGATCTCATGCTAGCTGCTTCTGAAATCCACCTCAACGGAATCGACCCATTTTACCCAATCAGCCATTCCTTCACCTGTTTTACAGGATAATTGGAAAACTGACCAAATTCGGGTTGAGCATTTTTACACCACTGATAAAATAATCCATATTAAATGATACATAAGGGAGCAGATCGATCTTATTAATGATAAGCGCATCTACAGCCGAATACATAGCCGGATATTTATACGGTTTATCATCACCTTCAGGAATTGAAGATACCAAAATATTTTTATAAGTACCCAGTTTAAAAGCTGCCGGACATACAAGATTCCCGACATTCTCGACAAGCACCAGATCAAGCGATTTCAGATCAAGATTATCCAAACCTGACCTTAACATATTTGCGTCCAGATGACAATCTCCGCCTGTGTTGATCTGAACTGCAGGCAATCCCAATTTAGAGATCTTATCTGCATCAATCGTGGCAGCAGACGTATCACCTTCTATGACAGCGATACGGTACTTGTCAGATAGCTTTTCAATGATCTTTAAAATAAAACTTGTCTTCCCAGCACCTGGCGATGCCATAATGTTGAATGCCATCACACCATTTGCTTTCAGCACGGATGCATTTTTTATTGCGATCTGGTCATTAGCTCCCAGTATATTTTCGATGACATTGATATGGATAGTCTGTGTCATAATTATTCGTCCTGTAAGACTTCTATACTATCTACCCTGAACTCATTTCCCCTGAGGATCGTGACACTGGATGAGCTGCACTGTGGACAAGGAATTAATTCATCGGCTATATCGTATTCGATCGAACAGTCATTGCATTTCAAATGACCTGGAATTCGCGTGAAATGAAGAGTTGATTGAGCACAGATCGTGTCCCTGCTAATTATCTCCCAGTAGAAACTGATTGAATCATCAATAATACTGGACAGATTTCCTATCAGTAGATTAATTTCGGTCACACGGGATGCATTTGCTTTTTGGGCATGCTGCAGAGCAATGGATAAAATACTTTCAGTAATTGCCAGTTCATGCATATATGATCCAGTTTATTGCTTAAGTAAACATTTTATGCTTCATTTTGATCAAGGATAATTCTTTCAGGGTGTGTATAAGCATTTACTCTCATCTTTCTGGCGCCGCAGAGAAGCGTAATTCCCCAATCATCTGCAAGACGAATGCTGTCAGAACTTGTGGATCGCATGGAGATTACATAAGGTGTTCTCAAGCGGATTGCTTTTTGCATCATATCAGAGCT
The DNA here is from genome assembly GCA_963757065.1 of uncultured Chloroflexia bacterium. Classification (GTDB taxonomy): domain Bacteria; phylum Chloroflexota; class Anaerolineae; order Anaerolineales; family Anaerolineaceae; genus PNON01. The sequence goes on from CAVWQC010000008.1 coordinate 327,078, forward strand.
CACACGTCCTGTCGTCAGTATTATCGGAAGTTTCGGGGTTTTACCTTCCATCAAAAGGCGGCCAGCAATTTTATCAATCGTATTATGACGGCCGATATCATCTTGATAGAAAAGGATCTTATCTCCATCAGCGATTGCTGACGTGTGAACACCTCCGGTCTCTGAATGAGGAGGCTGGTTATCGAGGAAGAACGTGATAAGCCTTAATAATTGGTCGATATGCAGAGGAGATGGATCCAATAACTGGTTCGATTTTATCTTGATCAAGGTCTATCGTTGTTGCTCCACCATGGCACCCAGAAGTACGACGCCAGGTTTCTGGTTTCACTGCTTCGTGGTACAACCAAATATCCACATTATCTTTTTGATCACAGACGTGAATTGAAGCGATTTCCTCAAATTTTCGAACAAATCCCTCATTAAATAAAAAACCAACTGCCAATTGTTCCAAATCTTCTGGTGTACATTGGAAAGTCAACCAAATTTTGCCATTTACAGTTAAGGATACAGGGGATTCAATAGCAATATTGGTTGAAATCAATTCGATCCCGCTAGATGTGAATTGTTTAAACTCGAAGGTTTTACGGCTATTCATCATTTTGTAATTAAACCATAGACTAGTGAATATGGGTGGATTTGTTCAAGTAGATAATAAATGACAAGAGCAGAAGGCTTGCGACCGCTGCTCTTATCATTCTTATCAAACGCAATTAAATGTTAATTTACTAAGGCAACTTTTACAGCACAGACTTTATATTCCGGAATTTTTGCGATGGGATCCAGGGCTGCAAGGGTAAGGTCATTTGCAGGAACTTCAGGGAAGTGGAAATTGGCATATACCATTCCAACAGGTACACGATCAGTGACCCATACTCCAGCTTCGATAGATCCGCGGCGTGAAGTAACACTGACTTTTCCATCCTTTTGGAGTCCTAATCTTTGCGCATCCTGAGGATTCAATTCAACCAGTGATTTTCCATATACAGCCATCAATCCTTTTGCCCGGCGGCTCATTTCACCACCATGCCAGTGATAGAGAACACGGCCTGTGCTTAATAGCATGGGATATTCTTTATCTGGCATTTCTACTGGTGGAATATTCTGGGTGACCGCAAAAAGACCTTTTCCTCGAGTAAATTGGCTGGCATGCAAAATCGGAGTACCAGGTTGATCAACAGCTTTGACTGGCCATTGTAAGCGATCACCATTTTCCAGGCGTTGATAGGTTACTCCTGCATAGCTTGGTGCCAGGGCAGCGACCTCAGCCATGATGGCTTCCGGTCCAGAGAAGTCCCAGTTTGCTTTTGGTGCAGAAAGATCAATTTTACGGCTGCTGTACTTCATAACACGCTTGGCTATTTCCGTAGTGATCCACCAATCTTGTCTTGAATCACCTATTGGCTCAATCGCCTTGCGCACTAATTGGATTCTGCGTTCTGTATTTGTAAATGTTCCGGTCTTCTCAGCGAATGTTACACCCGGAAGAAGTATGTCTGCATAGACAGATGTTTCTGACGGGAATATCTCCTGTAAAACAAGGAAATCCAGTTCTTCCATACAATGGCGAATGTGATTCGTATCAGGATCCGTCATGATGGGATTTTCACCGAGTATATATAACGCTTTGATCTTGCCTTCACCAGCAGCCGGCATCATATCCGTTAATGTCATGCCAATCTTTGGTGACAGTGGAGTTCCCCAGGCAGTTTCAAATTTCTGCCGAACTTCGTCATTGATCACTTGTTGATAAGCAGGATAGACGTTTGGAAGTCCACCCATGTCGCAAGCACCTTGAACATTGTTCTGTCCACGAAGGGGATTGACGCCGCTGCCAGGTTTTCCTATATTTCCCAGGAGCATTTGCAGGTTGGCACATGTTCGGACATTCTGAACACCTACAACATGCTGGGTGATACCCATGGCCCAAAGGACTGCACCAGGTTTGGTTGTTCCAAGAATCTCAGCAGCTTCATAAAGTTGATCCACTGGAATTCCGGTTGTCTTTGAGACGATATCCGGAGTATATTGCATTACGTTAGCTTTGAACTCATCGAAGCCTTCGGTGCGATTTGCCACGAAGTCCTTATCTTCATATCCCTTTTCAAGGATGATGTACATAAGGCCATTCAGGAGGGCAATATCACTGCCCGGGTTTAGACGCAGATGCAGAGTAGCAAATTCCGTTATATCTATCTTGCGAGGATCCGCAACAATTAGTTTCGCTCCACGGCGAAGGACTGCCTGGCGAATCTTGGTACCAAGTACAGGGTGCTGCTCAGTAGTATTTGAGCCGATAATGAAGATCGCTTTCGCGTCAGACGCGACATCGTCCATTGAATTTGTCATTGCTCCAGAACCAAAGGAAGTGGCCAGACCGGCCACGGTGCTAGAGTGTCAGAGACGCGCGCAGTGATCGACGTTATTCGTCCCGATCACTTGGCGCGCCAACTTATTCATGAGATAGTTTTCTTCATTTACACATTTGGCAGATGTTAATATCCCGATGCTATCCGGTCCATCTGTATCACGAAAGCCTGCTAATTTTTTAGCGGTAAGATCCAGGGCAGTATCCCAATCTACTTCCACCCAATTTCCACGGTCCTTTTTATTGGACCGCTGACCACCATTAAGCAGGTATTCTCTCACCAATGGCTTGGTAAGGCGGTCCTTATGATCGACATAGTCATACCCATAACGACCCTTCACGCACAGACGCATGCCGTTTACTGCACCTTCCGGGCTGGATGTGACACGGATCAATTTACCATCTTTAACATTGAGGTCAACTGTGCAACCAACACCACAGTATGGACAGATCGTGCTGACTACTTTATCCGGTATACCTAAGCCATGGGATAGTTTGTTATCCAGAGCGCCGGTTGGGCAGTAAGCTACACAGGCACCACAGGATTCGCAGCGGGCTTGCAGCATCGGTTCATCGAGACCTGCAACAACCTTGGTATCGTAACCCCTTTCTGATAATCCCCAGACAAATCGTCCCTGGACTTCAGCACAAGCACGGATACATCGACCGCAGAGGATACATTTATTAAGGTCAACACGAACGAATGGGTTGGCATCACTGTCAACGGGGTATCTGGGTTGTTTTGCCGATACTTTGGCAATATCCACATTGTAATGTTTTGCCCATTTGATCAGGTCATTTGGGTGGCCGTCATCTGTCGTTGGATTGGAATCGTAGTATGCAGAGAGAAGAAGTTCCAGTACTGTTCGCCTGGATTCTGTTAATTTTTCTGATTCCGTAACAATATCCATTCCTTCTGTGACAGGAAGTGTGCAAGAAGTCATTGGAAGACGTGCGCCTTTGACCTCAACGATGCAAAGACGGCAGCCACCTAAAGGAGAAAGATCCTTATGGTAACATAGCGTGGGAATCTCGACCCCTGCATGTGTTGCGGCTTCAAGAACCGTCAGATTGGGTGGAACTTCTACTGAACTTCCATTTATTGTGATCGTTGCCATAGATTACCTTTCTCTTCGGTTATTTTTTCCCGCGAAGATATACAAACCAGTAAACAACTCCGACCATCAAACCACCACCAATAATATTACCGATCGTTACCGGGAGCAGGTTATTGAGGAAGAAGTTACCCCAGGTAAGATTGGGGAAATTTTCTGCGGTTTTTCCGATCGCCTCAAAAAACTTGGGATCACCACCAGCTTTAATGAATAAACCTATAGGGAGGAAATACATATTCGCAATACTGTGTTCGAAACCTGCTGCAACAAATCCTGCGATAGGCGGGATAATCGATAGGATTTTGTCTGTGGTTGAACGGGCAGAAAAGCATAGCCAAACAGCCAGGCAAACCAGTGCGTTACACATAATTCCAAGCGCAATTGCCTGGACAAATCCGAGGCTGGCTTTTGATTCCGCTGTGTTCAGTGCTGCTAATCCAATTGCTCCACTACCAAATGTATATTGTTTGGAATAGAACATGATAATTGCTGTACCAATAGAGCCGACAAAATTGCCTGTGTAAACAATTGCCCAGTTACGCATTAATTTACCGAAGGATACCTTTTTATTCATGAAAGCCATCATGATCAGGTTATTTCCGGTAAATAGTTCTGCGCCACCCACTACGACAAGAATAAGGCCAAGAGTAAAAACCAATCCCGCAAGAAGTCTGACTACACCATAAGGCAAGCCTGTTCCAAAAGCAACTGCACCAGCAGCATCTTTAATTGGCATAGAGCCGGCACTTACTGTCGTGGCGAATATCGCGCCAAGGGCAATAAATGCACCAGCCAGGATGGCAAGGACAAAGCTGTTCCAAAAGGGCATGGTCGCTTTTTTGATACCAATTGTTTCGGCTTTTGTAGCCATATCGGCCGGTAGGACTGCATCAATGCTAAATTCACCATTCATTTTTTTACATTCTCCTCTTTATTGTTTGGTTGGTTTTATACTTTTGCTAATTCATTAATTTTACAAACACCCGCTGGACAAACACCATCCCGGATGTGAGTTTCAACCTCTTCGCGAAAATTCTTTATAATATCCTTTATCGGTGTACCAGCGGTTTGACCAAGACCACAATTAGAAAGGGCATACATGCTATCAGCAAGGTGAAGCAGGGTATCCAGGTCTTGCATTGAGCCAGTGCCATTCGAAATACCGTCCAGGAGATCATAAGCCCGCTGAGTACCTATTCTACAAGGAGTGCATTTCCCGCAACTTTCTGACCGGAAGAAGTTTAATAGTACTTTTGCCAGATCAACGACACAATTGCTTTCATCACAGATCAAGAGAGCACCAGAACCCAGGGCAACTCCTGCTTTTGAAAATGATTCAAAATCCATTGGAGTATCCTGCAATGCTGCAGGAATGATCGAACCACTGGAGCCACCAGTTTGTGCCATTTTGAACTTGGTATTAGCTTTCATGCCTTTTGCATAGATGCTAATCACTTCGCGCAAGGTTATACCCATGGGAACTTCGATCAAACCTGTGACATTAACATTTCCCATAATGGTATAGACTTTTGTGCCGGGGCTCGATGCAGTACCCAATTTGTGATACCAATCTGCTCCAAAACGAATGATGGCTGGAATATTGGCCAGTGTTTCCACGTTATTAACCAAAGTTGGTTTTCCCCAAAGACCATTAGTCGTCGGGTATGGCGGACGTGATCTGGGTTCACCGCGTTTTCCTTCAATGGATTCAATTAATGCTGTCTCTTCACCGCAAACATAAGCTCCGGCACCTGCGTGGAGATGAAGATGGAAATTAAAACCTGAATCAAAGATGTTGTTGCCCAATAAACCCAATTCTTCTGCCTGTTCAATGGCTTTATGGAGGCGTTCAAAAGCTAGGGCATACTCCCCCCGGATATAAACGTAGCCCTCATCCGCTCCGACAGTATAAGCAGCGATCGCCATTGCTTCAATAATGCTATGAGGATCCCCTTCAAGCAGAACACGGTCCTTGAAGGTACCCGGTTCAGATTCATCTGCGTTACAAACAACATACTTTTTCGCGCCAGGTGTTTTAGCCACGAATTTCCATTTTTGACCAGTGGGAAAACCAGCGCCACCCCTGCCTTTTAATCCAGAAGCCAGGATCTCGTCTATAACATTATCCGAGGTCATAGAGGTTAAGACTTTACCCAAAGCCTGATAGCCATCATGCAGGATGTAATCTTGAATATCTTCGGGATTGATAATTCCAGCTCTTTCCAGGACGATTCTTTTTTCTGCTGGTAAAGTGCCCTGCCTGGCAGCCAACCATGCAATCCGTCCGGAAAGTTTGTGGGGTGATGCAACCAGGTTGGAGGCGATCCTGCCTTTATAAAGGTGTTCTTCCACCAGATATGGAATATCAGCTACAGTAACCGGTCCGTAGATCACAGCTTCCGGGTAAACAATAACCAGCGGAGATGCATCTTGACGGTCAACATCACTTATCATCGATAATGAAATCTCATCTTGAATACCTAGTTTTATAAATTCTTTTTCAAGAGCCATGAAGATCTGTTCCGATCCGAGTCGAATACTATCAGGATCACCGGAAACTAAAACCATTGCGCGTACGGCTTTCATATTCATTCTCCTTTACTGGTACTTTGCCAAGATCTCTGGTACCTGTGCTGCGGTAACGTTGCCATACACATCGTCATCGATAATGAAGACTGGACCAACTCCACAAAGACCAAGACAACTTGTGGTAAGGAAGGTCCATTTACCGTCAGGTGTTGTTTCCCCGGGTTTGATGTCCAAGTTTTCCAAAAGAGCATCAAAAACATTTCGGCCACCTACGACATGGCAGGGGGCTGATTCACAGAAACGTAAAATGTGCTTGCCAACTGGTATTGTGGAAAGCATTTCATAAAAACTGGCAACTGAAAACAATTTACTTTTTGGAGTATTTAATTTAATGCTCAGATTTTCAAGCGCTTGTGAAGGTAGGTATCCGAGTTCACGGTTAACCAGTGATAGGATCGGTATAAGTTCTTCATACTTTGCACCATATTTCGTAATAGCTCGATCGACTGCTGAAATAATTCTTTGCTCAAGAACAACATCCGAAGCCATGCTCCTCCTCCTGGAGATATGAACTTAGTACCTACGGTAATATTCTAATTATTAATTAATTTCAATTGCATTGAAATTGCATACTTGCATACAAATACCACACCTTACACATACATCAGGATCAATTTTGTGTGCCTGTCTTCTTTCACCGCTTATCGCACTGACAGGACAATTACGCGCGCACACCGTACAACCTGTGCAAACGTCTGTAATAATATCATAACGGATCAAAGATTTGCAAACCTTTGCGGGGCATCTTTTCTCATAAATATGGGCTTCATATTCGGCGCGGAAATGTTTCAGAGTGCTTTCGACTGGAGTGGGTGCACCCTGACCCAGACCGCACAGGCTGGTTAATTTGATCTGTTTGCAAAGAAGCTCAAGCTTCTCAATATCACCATCTTCTCCTCTGCCATCACATATTTTCTCTAAAATATCCAATATACGACGTGTCCCGACGCGACAGGGAGTACATTTTCCGCAACTTTCATCCTGAGTAAATTCCATGAAAAAGCGGGCGATATCAACCATGCAGGTATCTTCGTCCATGACGATCAAGCCGCCGGATCCCATCATGGAACCCGCAGCTGTCAGTGACTCATAATCCATTGGAAGATCAAGATATTCCGCGGGTAAACAGCCACCCATCGGGCCGCCGGTTTGGATGGCTTTAAAGGCTTTATCGTCCTTGATCCCACCACAAACGTCATAAACAATATCACGTAGGGTAATTCCAAAAGGCACTTCTATCAACCCGGAATTTTTGATATCGCCAGCTATGGCAAAGGTTTTTGTACCTTTACTCTTTTCATTTCCCATGCTGGCATACCATTCTGCGCCTTTAAGTATTATTTGAGGAACATTCGCATAGGTTTCTACGTTATTTACATTTGAAGGTTTACCCCAGAGACCGCTGTCCGCCGGGAAAGGCGGCCTTGGGCGTGGTTCTCCTCGACGTCCTTCAATGGAGGCCATTAATGCTGTTTCTTCACCACAAACAAATGCACCAGCTCCCATTCTGACTTCAAGGTCAAAATCGAAACCTGAACCAAGGATGTCTTTTCCAAGAAAACCAATTGACCGGGCTTGCTTTATGGCAAGATTAAGCGTGCGAACTGCTATAGGATACTCCGCACGACAGTAAATATAACCTTGATGAATTCCTGCTGCATAGGCGGCGATGATCATTCCCTCAATTACAGAATGTGGATCACCTTCTAATACACGCCGATTCATAAATGCACCGGGATCACCTTCATCAGCATTACATATTAAATATTTGATCGGGTCTTTCTTAGCAGCGACGAATGACCACTTCTTTGCAGCCGGGAAACCAGCACCGCCCCGGCCACGTAAACCGGAAGCAAGTACAGTATCGATGACCTGGGAAGGAGACATTTCGGATAAAGCTTTTCCAAGTCCAAGATAGCCGTCTTCCGCTATGTAGTCTTCAATATTTTCCGGGTCGATAACTCCGCAATTTCGCAGAACCACACGAATTTCTTTTGATTTAGGAGCTCGTAATTCTTCATCAGCAATAGTGGTATCTGATTCAAGGAACTTTTCTGCAATTCTACCTTTTAAGAAATGCTCTTCAACCAGATAAGGAATATCATCTACTGTCAGGTTGGTATAATGCACACCTTCCGGATAGACCATAATTTCTGGTCCGTGGATACATCCACCAATACGGGAAGTCTCCAAAACTTGGATCTCATCAATGAGACCTTCAGCTACCAATTCATCTTGAATGGCATCCATAACATCATGAGCGCCTTTGGAAAGGCATTCAGGATCAATGCAGACTAATACATGAGAACGATAATACTTCATATATACCTTATAAATTCATCTAATTAAGAGAGCTGAATAAGATTGCTCTGGACAACATTACCATTGACGACGTGTTCTTTCATGATCCTTCTGGCTACTTCGGGAGTAACCTTGCCATAGGTGATTTTTGGTTGTTCACCAATAATTACCTGGACGATCGGTTCTTTCTCGCATAAACCGATACAGCCAGTCTGGGTTACCAAAATACTTGAAAGGTTATCAGTTTCAATGACATCCAGGATGGATTTCATTGCATCACGAGCTCCCGCTGCAATTCCACAGGTTCCCATACCCACAATAACCTGAGCCGTTCCAGATGTTGCTTTTGCTTTTCTTTTCTCGAGTGCTTCTTCGCGGATCTTCTTCAAATCTTCTAGTGTTTTAACAGTTGACATTTTTCACTCCTGTTTATGAATACGATATAGTTATTTAATTGTGAGAAAGTCATGTTGAACCCCTGCTATTCCTTCCCTCAAATGATCCCTAAGAAAGGTAATTATCGAAGGTTCTGATAGTGATATATCTCCCAATTCGCTTTTAAAAAACTCATCATCAAACTCAAACATTGCCTCGTTATATTCATACCGAAATATCCAATGAATATCGGGGTACCCTATTACCAGAATTGTGATCGTATTGACAATATCACCCAAAGGCATACGATCAATATGACTTCTCTGAAAGATACAGGATATTTTTGTTCCCTTATCCGGAATGGAATTAATTGTTAAGCTACCGTTACAAGATTCAGCTGCAGCTTTTAATAACGGAATACCCAGGCCAACTTTACGGGTTGTTCTGGTGGTGACGAATGGATCGGTCACAGTGCGGACCATCTCTTCGCACATTCCTCTTCCATTGTCCGTTACAGAAAAAGATAATTTATCTGTATGCAAGTTTTCATGGACAGAAATCCGAACGAGATCTGCTTGAGCGGTGACACAATTTTCCGCTATGTCAAGAATATGCAGCGCTAATTCTCGCACAATCTCCTATTCCTGGCACTGCCGGATAAATTGGGGGAATTTATTTGGTTTTACCCGACCGTGCGTTTCTTCATCCACTACAATAACTGGAGCCTGACTGCAGGCACCAACACAACGACAAACTTCCAGGGTGATCAAGCCGTCTTCGGTTGTATCCCCGGGATTAATTCCAAGAGATTGTTTTGCTTTTTCGATCAATTGAGGAGTGCCACCTACGTAACAGGCAGTTCCCATGCAGAATTTTATGGTATGTTTTCCACGAGGCTTGGTAGTAAAGAAGGAGTAGAAAGAGACAACTCCATGAATGGCACTTACGGGGATATCCAATTCTTTTGAAACGTAAGCCTGCATTGGTTCTGAAATATATCCAACCTGACTCTGTAATTCATTTAGAATTACCATGGTTGCCCCGGGTCGTTTTATATTACTCAGAATTATGTTATCAATAATACTTTTTTGTTCTGGAACATTAATTGGGTCTGTTGCTGGTGCGTTATCAATTACATTAAACATTCTTAGTACATCCTCTCAACTGGCATTTACAACGCCAGAAAGTATAAAAGTAGTCATTAAAAGTGTAACTGCGAGATGAGAGTTTAGTCAGATACTAAATGTCATATTCTCTAACGCGAGTTGTCAACTAGTTTGGAGCAGAGCGAATGATCGATTTCCTATTCCTTTAAACGCTTTGATCATTTCACCGACGGATGGTGATTCCATCTCAAAGCTACAACTACCCATAAATTCATTTAATCGATGAACATCCCCACTTTGAATCACAGGGAATCTTTTTATTTCGGGATGGAGCAAGGCGATTTTTTCTGCAGATATAAACCTGGAAATTTCAACAGCATCAAATTGTGCTCCTGGAGGAAAAAACCCCAACATATTGATTAATCCATATGCTTTTCTATCAACATGGGCTGGGATGGCAAGCCCGCCAAGTTTATGCACTTCCATAACTGCATCATCGAGCCCAAGATTAACTGATGCCAATAAAAGGCGAGGTTCGGTCTTAATAAAATCACCGGTTGCATCAACTACAAACTGTTCACCAAAATGCTCCGGGTCGTTGTTTATCGATGGCAGTAAAGGATCGATCAATTGTTGTAATGCAAATACCTGCCTTGGCTTATCAAAAATACATAAAAGATGCACTTCTTCCCGGGTTTGCAATTCCATGCCGGGTAAAATGGTAATTCCGGAATTTACAGCAGCATCCATTACGGCAGGAATGTTTGCAGTGCTGTTATGGTCAGTAATAGCAAGTAGATTAATGTCTAGATCAAGGGCAGATTGAATAATTAATGGAGGGATCATCTCCACTTCCGCACATGGTGAAAGTACTGTGTGAACATGTAATTCTGCACGGTACTTATTCATGATTTATCCTAATTGCGGATATAGTTATCCCCGTAATCCGAGCTCCCAGATTTTACCGCAAATATCGAATGATTTTTCTGATGTAGATAATAAAGTAATTCCTTCGGTATTGGCTTTTTCTATGGTTTCAGGTTCGGGTTGTGCTCCTTCAGTAATGATAATTGCTGCGAGATCGAGTAAGGCTGCTACTGCGACAATATTTGTGTGGCACTGAAGTGTGATCCAAATACCCTGGTGGCCGGCACCTGCCATTACACAACTTAGCAAATCAGAGCAATATGCACTTGATGCTTGAATCGTCGAAAAGTCTTTTGAATTCGTAAGAATGGTCAATTGGTTTTTTTGAATGATATCTTGAAGGTTCATTGATTATTCTCCAATTATTGTGGTGAGATTTCTCCAAAACTATCCTGATCTTTTAGGAATAACTTCATCTTCAGGCGAGTCCCTTTTTCAAGGGTAAATTCCAGTTTTATTTGATCCACACAACGCGAGATATTTACCAGCCCCATACCAGCTCCAAACCCCATTTCCCGAACTTGCTCGGATGCAGTGGAAAAACCGGGTTTCATCGCCAACTCGATATCTTTAATTCCAGGACCATCATCTATAGCTTCCATCGTAATTTGATGAGGTTCTATCTCAACTCTGATTATTCCGCCATTCTTTGAATGTATGATCAAGTTTATTTCAGCTTCGTATATAGCGATTCCACACCTGCGGGCAATTTGAGGAGATGCTCCCAGACGCATTAATGCCCGTTTTATGTACGATGAAGCAGCCCCGCCATGCACGAAATCCCTGGGTTTGATGTTATATCTGAGGACGAGGCTGGTACGAGTGGAAATAATATCTTCAAATAAATGACTGGCACGATAAACGCGAATTTCCTCCTGTTGAAATTCATTGGTCAATTTCTTAAGGAGACCCCTGGTTACGTCGCCTTTCGTAATGATTCCAACAAGTTTGTTATCAATATCCAACACTGGCAACCGTCCAATATTACTGTGCACAAATGTTTTCAATGCTTCGATCACCGGATCAAACTCTTTAACTGAAATCACATTTCGCGACATGTATTTGCTGACAGGTGATTGTAGATCATATTCCCTTAAACAACGAATGAGGTCCTCAATGCTGAGAACCCCAACCAATTCTTCATCCTTTACAACCGGTGCACCAGAAATCCTTTTTGCACGGAATAGCTCAGAGACTTCTTCCATGGATGTCTCAGGTTGGATGATCAATATTTTGCTGGTCATCACCTGGTTGATCTTTAGCTCATAGGCTAATTCTTCAACCTTCGAAATGTTATCAGCGATCTCATCTGTAATTACAATCCCCTTTTTATCGCTCTGATTCATTCGATCACTCCCGGGTATTAATCGTCACAGGAACAAGGACCATCACCTACCGGACTCTCAAGTGATGGAAGTCCTGCCCTGAATAATCTTCCACATAATTCAAAAGTTCCGTAAGGGGTAGAAATCAATGGAATACACTGCTCGTTAGCCAAATCTATTGTTTCCTGAGGAGGCCGTTTTCCTCGAACCACTACAATTGCCGCAACATCTGCCATTTGTGCAGTCCTGACCACCTGTGGATTGCATAAACCGGTCAATAGAACAGCATCAGGTTGGATGGAAGCAAGTACGTCACTCATAAGGTCAGCTCCGCAGCCGCCTTTAATTTCACGATTAAGATCACACCCGTCGGAAATTAATGTTCCATCAATAATTGTAATTAATTCTTTTGTATTCATAACAGATAGCCTATCAAACGCTAAATAAGTAATTTTTTCTTCTGGTTAGTATACAATAATAATAAAATATCTCAATGGTATTAAATGTGCAATTTAGAAGGATGATTGTAACATCATTGCATGTTAAAATTAGAAATTCCTAATAAAAGAAAGCAGCAAAAATTATGAAACCTACCATTCAAGGAGTAAAAGGGGCGAGGGATTTTTACCCGGAAGATATGGCTTTTCGATCGTGGCTGTACCAAAAGCTGGGAAAAATATCTAAAAGCTTCGGCTATCAGGAATATGATGGACCGTTCCTGGAGAAAATCGAACTCTATGCTGCAAAATCCGGGGAAGAACTGGTAAAAGAACAAAGTTTTGTTTTTCCCGATCGAAGTGGAGAGCTCATTACCTTACGCCCCGAACTAACCCCCAGCCTGGCAAGAATGGTTGCAACGCAGCAAAACGAGCTCATATTCCCAATAAGATGGTGGTCATTCGGCCCATTCTGGCGCTATGAAAGACCACAAAAAGGTCGTTCCAGGGAATTCTTTCAGTGGAATATTGATCTGATCGGTGTGAACTCCAGAGAAGCGGATGCAGAGATGTTGGCAATCGGATGTACATTATTTAAAGAAATAGGATTAACCCCTGACCAGGTTGTTATCAATGTCAATAGTCGTGAGCTGATGGAATCAGAGATACTTAGGCTCGGTATCGAAAACAGCCAACTGCCATCTGTTTTCAAATTGATCGATAGAAAAGATAAAATGAGTCCAGAAAGTTGGAGGAACTATGCCATTGAGAATGGGATCAGTGAAGCCAATTTCACCGGGCTCAGTAATCTGCTGCAGAATAGCAATCTCTGGAAACAATCACCTGATCTTGTCAGAATATTTGAATTGGTTGAAGTATTAGGTGTTTCCGAATACATTCGCTATGATGCAGGCATCATCCGCGGGTTGGATTACTATACCGGGATAGTATTTGAAGCCAGGGATCTGGAAGGTGGCCGGGCAATATTTGGTGGCGGAAGGTACGATAACCTGGTGGCTGATGTGGGCGGTCAACAGGCCGGGGGGATCGGTTTTGCCATGGGTGATGTGGTCCTTGGGCTGACCCTGGAAAAATATGATCGATCACCAGAGGTGACAGTCAATCCCGCACAGGTATTGGTGACAGTTTTTAATGATTCCACGGTCGATAAGTCTAATGCCATTGCAGCGAAACTCAGAGGAGCTGGAATTAATACGATCTGCTATCCAGAGGTAAGTAAACTGCCAAAACAATTCAAGTATGCCGACCGAAACGGCATAAAATTTATCCTGGTTATTGGGCCGGATGAGATCGATAAAAGGACAGTGGTTGTCAAGAATCTATTGAATAGCACTCAGGAAGCGATCCCTGAAGGTGATTTGGTGAAATACCTTTTGGAAAAGTTCCAATAAGCACTCAAGTTTGTGTTGGTTGGATCGAGGGCGCAAACCCGAAATCCAACGCTTTTTCATTAGTCGGATTTCGCAGCGCTCTATCCGACCTACAAATCCCAAAGGGATTCTATTAAGTAGAATTATTTATATCGTTCCCGAATCGCTGGAATAAGATAGTTATTGAATGAATCAGCCTCGTTATATTCGGGCAGCCAGTTCCAATCTTTTCTGGCTGCTGAATCATCCAAGTCAGCCGGCCAGGAATCAACGATCCGCTGGCGGTTGGTATCCGGTACAAAATCGATATTCGCATTCGGGAAGGCCTGGAGAACATATTTATAGAAATCCTGCGCAGTAGGGCTGAAACTGGTGACATTATAGACCAGTTGAGAAAGATCTTCCCTTGGAGCATTTTCCAACATGATCAGCGATTTGACTGCATCCGGCATGACCATGAATGGCAAGGTGGTATCCGGGCGGACAAAACACTTATAGTGCAATCCCTGGGCTGCATAATGCAGCATTTCAGGTCCGTAATCACTGGTACCGCCAGTAGGTGTTGTAAAGGCACTGATCAAACCGGGGAACCGCAGGCAGCGGAAATCAACATGGTTTTCCTGATTAATTCCAGCAGCCAATTGTTTATAGTGCCGGCTGTAATAACGACCAAGATGTTCGCAATACAGCTTATTACATCCATACATGGTAGTCGGGAAACACCAATTTTCTTCCGGGACTTTACCTGCTGACATTTTCGCTTCTACGGTAGGGAATCCATATGCAGCTATGGAACTAGGGTAAATGAATTTAACCGGGTTATTCTGCCACTGGGACTGTTCTACAGCCATCCTGAGGAGATTTAGTGTACCTTCCACGTTGATTCGATGCGCGGTTTCGGGATTATATTCGGCTTTGGTGGAGAGGATCGATGCGAGGTGATATATGGTAGTGATCTCATATTCACCAACCAGCCTTCCCAGAAGCATCTGGTCCATAATATCACCCTGGATGAATTGCAAACAGTGTTTGGTTATCTCCTCGTCAAGGGGCTGCACGTCTAAAGCAAGAATTGGGGTGGAGCAGTTACGAGAAAGGTATGAAATTAATCCATGCCCGATCTCACCGTTTGCACCTGTAATTAAGATCACTTCTTTTCTCATCAGCAGTCTCCTTTTAGAAAAATAATGGGTTCCGAGAATTCACTCAGAGCCCATTTATTCAATTGCACATCATTACCTGCGAATTGCCGCAGTTGTTATCAATAACAGGTAAGTATGATGATCCATGATCGGTTTTTGCATCAGATTATGCTGGAAGGCTTTCCTTCTTTTTGAACCAGGTTTTCCATTCCTTATTTTCCCAGACCACCAAAATCGGGGAAGCATTGAAGATCGAGGAATACGTTCCGCTGAATACACCGATGAGGAGGATAAGAACGAAGTGCCTGATGGTCACACCACCAAACAGGGTTAGCGCCAATAAAGTCAGCATGACGGTGAGAGATGTGTTTATGGATCTATCCATGGTTTGAACAACAGAATGGTTGACAACTGTCTCGAACGGCAGTTTGCGGTAGATCGAAGAGTTTTCACGAATTCGGTCAAAAACAACGATCGTATCATGAACGGAGAAACCGATCACTGTGAGAAGGGCGGTTAAGAAGAGTGAATCAACTTCCCAGCCCAGAAAATGGCATAATATTGCTTCAATTCCTACAACGACAAGGACATCATGCAGCATGGCGATGATGGCTGCTGTTCCAAATCGAAATGCGTGGGGAACACCTCTAAATGCAAATGTAATGTAAATGAGGATTGCCAGTGCAGCAGCCCCAACTGCACCTGCAGCACGGGTTGCTACTTCCTGACCTATGGAAGGTCCAACTGTGTCAAATCGCAGTAAAGTGACAGTAGTGCTGAATTTTGAATTGATCTCGTTCACAATTTGAGTTTTGGTTACTTCAGAAATTTCTTTTGAACGAATTACCACAACTCCATTTTCAGAACTTTGCACCTGTGGATCATTGACACCTTGAGAATTATAAACAGCAATGATTTCCGCAGGCAGGGGTGCTTGTTCGTTAGGGAATTGGATTTCAAGCATCGATCCACCGGTAAAATCTATTGCCAGCGGAAGTTTCCAGAAAATCAAAGCCAGAATTCCAGGAATGATCACGATCAATGAAATGGCAAAAAACAAATAGCGTCGTTTAATAATATTCATCGGTTTTCTCCTACAGACCAAACCACTTATTGTGGCCAGTTAGCTTTAGATTATCAAGCGTAATATGTAAGAATGTCCTGGTAACGATGATAGCCGTGAACATACTTACAAGAACACCAAGGGCAAGGGTAAGTGAGAAACCCTTCACCAGGCTGGCACCAAATGTACTGCCAAACCAGAAAAGAATGACACACGTGATCAGGGTGGAGATATTTGAATCACGGATGGAAGACCAGGCACGTTTCCAACCCAGGTCAACAGCCTGCTTAAGAGTTCGTCCAGCGAGCAATTCTTCCTTTAGTCTTTCAAATATGAGGATGTTCGCATCGACTGCCATACCTATACTCAAGACAAAGCCAGCGATACCCGGAAGAGTGAGTGTGACAGGGATAAGACGGAAAAGCGCATAGGTGATCAGTGCATAAATAATAAGCGCGAGGTCAGCCAGTAAACCCGGAAGCCGATAATACAAGGCCATAAACAACATTACGATGGACAGACCGATTGCGCCGGCAATCAGACTCTTTCGAACAGAATCCTGTCCAAGTGTTGGACCAACAGCCTGACTTTGGACAACTTTAAGGGAATTGGGAGGGAACCGTAGCGTAATTGAATAGCCAGGTTATTGGCACTTTCCTCGGTAAAGCTGCCGGAGATCGAGCCGGATCCTTCAGTTATGGCGTTCTTAATTACAGGAACAGATATTAGTTTTTTATCCAGACTAATAGCCAGGTATTTACCAATATTTTTTGATGTATATTCGGAGAAAACAGTTTTTCCATCATCTGAAAGGACAAAGCTTATATAATATTCACCGGTAACAGTGTCACGGCCGACACCGACTTCTTTTAAGTCCGCACCTGTCATGACGGAATGGTAAATCTTATCTTCAGGCGCTACTGATGTTGCGGTTGCAGCACCATCCACTGGTGTGGCTGCAGCTGTAGGAGTTGGAACTGACTTCAGTAGTTCCAGTGCCAGAATCTGTCTTTACAACAGATCCTTCTGGTAGAGGTGTGTCTCCCATATCCAGGAATTCAAGTTCACCAGTCTGTTTTAATACCGCAATTACCTCACTGGTGTTCGTTAATCCAGGGAATTCTCCAACAATACGACGATTCCCTGCAATCTGGAAGACGACTTCACTTACACCCAAACCGTTACTTCGATTTTCCAGGATCAGTTTGGCATCCTGTAAAGCCTGGGGATCTACCACATAGTCTGCGGGTTTATCGACTTCCATTAACACTTGTAAGCCACCCTGTAGGTCCAAACCTAGTTTTGTTTCAAGAGACCTTGAAAAAGAGCCGATCTGAATGGAGGGCGTAACATCTATCCAGATTACTAAAGCTACCAAGGCCAAGATCAATAAAAAAATATAATTATTTCGTCGATCCATTTTGCTTTTTCTCCTCTAATTCACACAAATGCCAGCGATGGCTGGCTTGTGAAAATATTATACTCTTATTGGGAATGAGTGAACAGGGATTCATTTGTCCAGGATGTCTTCATGCAATAACCCTTTTTGGATTAAAAACGAGAGAACAAGCTTTTCTATGGATTCAGGTGACAGATCATCGGTATCGATATGCAAATCTGCATGTTCATTCGCATGTCGTAGCCGATAAAGCTGTTCCTGGAATTCCAATGATGTCCAATCCAGGTTACTTCGCTTTATGGTTGTTAGATAGGAAACATTCAAGAAAATTAATATATCCGGTTGGGTAATTATTTCCCACATTGCTGGTACATAGGAATGCTCTTGCGCGATATGCCTGGCATTAATTCCTATTTGGGACAATCGATTAACCAGGGTAGATTTTCCGGATGCGCAAGGTCCCACAACTCCAATGAGGGGCTTACGGGATCTTTCCATTTATTGATATATATCAGGGACAGGCAGCCTGACCAGCATTCTTCGTACTTGATCACCGACATTTTGGACGACCCTTAATACCACGACGCTAATATCATCCATCGGTCTGCCATCGTCCAGTTTTAAGGCCTGACTCAATAATGAATCAGCAAGGTATTGAGGTGTTGGTTGTTGGTCTTCCAACAAGGCTTCCAAGGTGGTACAGATATCCAGGGATGTACCTTTCCGACCACCAGCTGTAGTGAGACCGTCTGTGAACATTACAGCAGTTAACCCATTTTGAATACCAACCTCACTGATGGAAGGTCGAATATTCCTGCTTGTGCCTATTGATTGACTGGCCTGTGCTAGAGCATCGACTGTTTCACCGAGCGCTATGAATACGGGTTCAGGATTATTGCGTGTGATTACAAGAGTTTTTGTATTAAGGTCAATGGAAAAAATATTTAGGCAAGCTGATACTTTGCCACTTTTTTCAGTGAATAAATAATCTGACGCAGCCCTCGCTGCTGCACCATCCCGGACACCTTCAGCTAATAACGATATCACTTTACGTACTACCAGCGTGGAAACTGCTTTCGCTCCATGACCCGATGTTTGTCCATCGGCTAGTACAACGGAAAGACCCCCGTTCGGGCGCTCGACAACTTCCAAAGTGTCTCCACTTTCCGATGTTGCGTATTTATTTATCTTTGCAACCGCTATTTGAATTTCCATAGATATATTCTACAATAAAGAATGACAATTAATGCATCAAATTAAATAATGATGCATCTATATTATTAATAAAAAAAACTATTGGAATTATTAATTTAAGGAGTAAAGATGAATGAACCAGTTCATGTAAGTGATGCAGCTTTTGAAAAAACTATACTTCAATCCACAATACCAGTTATTGTAGATTTTTGGGCACCCTGGTGCACGCCTTGTAAAATGGTAGCCCCGGTTCTCGATAAATTGGCAAAAGAATATGATGGAAAATTGTTAATTGCCAAAGTAAATACAGATGACAACCCGGAATGGGCAGGAAAATATGGGGTGCAAGGAATTCCGACGATGCTATTTGTCGCAAATGGCAAGATCGTTCATCGGCAGGTAGGAGCACTCCCTGAAGGATTGATCCGGGACGCAGTAGGACAATTTTTAGAAGCAGTCGGTGTAGTTAAATAATAGAGCTGTACGAAATAGATAATCCTATCAACAGCTAGCTTTCATTTAGCCTTTGGATATTTGCTCCAAGGGCTATTAATTTTTGATCGACTTTTTCATAACCTCTATCGATTTGACCGATATTTCGAATTACTGATTTGCCATTTGCAGACAAAGCTGCCAGAACTAAAGCCATACCAGCCCGGATATCCGGGCTTTCCATTTTTTCCGGGAATAATTGGGTAGGTCCTTGAACGATACAGCGGTGAGGATCACATAAAACAATTTGAGCTCCCATCGATACGAGCTTATCTGTGAAGAACATTCGACTGGGGTACATCCAATCGTGAAACAGCACAGTGCCTTTAGATTGGCTGCTGATGGTAATGGCAATACTCATCAGGTCGGTGGGGAAGGCTGGCCATGGCATCACACTAATTAATGGAATTGCTCCACCAAGATCATGTTCTATTTCAAGCGGCTGATCACTGGGAACAAAAATGTCATCTCCGTTAGTATCCCAAACCACACCGAGGCGTTTGAATACAAGTTTGATCATGTCCAGATAATTATTTCCTGCGTTATTAATTTTTACAGAGCCATGAGTCATGACTGCTGCGCCGATAAAACTGACTACTTCCAAATAATCCGGACCGATTGTAAATTCTCCCCCATGTAATTTCGGAACTCCGGTGATATGTAGGGTATTGGATCCAATATTATCGATCTTTGCTCCCAATATATTCAGGAAATGACATAATTCTTGAACATGCGGTTCAGAAGCTGCATTTCGAACGATTGAATGTCCTTTTGCGGTTACACAGGCCATGATAGCGTTTTCAGTACCGGTCACACTGGCTTCATCCAACAATATATCTGCACCGATTAATTCTTTTGCTATGAAATGAAAAGAGCGATCATAGGTCGCAGATGCACCAAGAGCATGAATAGCAAGCAGGTGTGTATCAACCCGTCGCCTTCCTATCACATCTCCACCCGGTGGTGGTAAATGCAGCTCACCTGACCTGGCAACCATCGGTCCAGCTAATAGGATGGATGCACGAATTTTGCGACAAAGATCCGGGTCAAGATCAGCAGGCCGAACCTGGGCAGCATGAATTCTCCAGGTGTGTTCAGCCAATTCAGTAATTTCAACGCCTAAACTTTCCAGCAACGCTCTCATCGCAAAAACATCCCGGATGAGAGGAATATTATTCAAGATTACAGGTTCATCTGTTAATATGCAGGCTGCAAGCAGGGGTAGAGTGGAATTTTTATTTCCGGATGGGGTAACTTCACCCTTCAGTGGAACGCCACCTTGAATGATAAATTGCTCCATATTATTCTCCTGTACTATAATAATCTGAGATTGGAAAAGTCAAAATGATCATCTTAAAAATACTGTTTTTTATAATTTGTGGTTGGACCATTGGTGTGATTATAAACTATTTATCCGATACTCTTCCGGTCTATAGACGACTCAAATTTCCCGGTTGTGAATATTGTCAAAATCGCATTTCCATACTCGATTACTATTTAGGAATAAAATGCCATAACTGCGGTAAAGCTCGGAAAATAAGGTTTTGGATCATTAATGTACTAATATGTACTGTAATAATTTACGAATCCATCGTTTCCATTGGGAACAGTGCTAAATTGATATCTGAAACGATTATTTTTTCATTATTAATTCTGATCACTGTGATTGATATTGAACATCATCTTGTTTTAAATATGGTTTCCCTGGTGGGGGCGATCATTTTCGGAATTATTGGCATAATTTCTCATGGATGGTTAGCCACCTTAATCGGAGGATTAACAGGATTTGGTGTCATGTTCGGTCTCTTCTTACTTGGAAAACTATATAGCCAATATGTGTCCCGTAAACGCGGATTAGAAGTGGAAGATGGCATCGGCTTTGGAGATGTCACTTTAAGCGCGGTTTGCGGCTTGTTATTAGGATGGCCTGGTGTAATTGGTGGATTATTCCTGAGCATCATTCTTGGCGGGATATGGAGCCTTGGAATGATATTAGCTGCTATGATTCGTAAACGGGAGAATCCGTTATTAAAATATATTGCATACGCTCCATTTATTACAATAGCTACCGGAGCGCTCTGGTTGATGCGAAAATAAGATTATTACGGATTAAGGTTGAGGTTTAGCAAATTTTGCTTAATTTCATTTTGATTCTCAACAACACTGCCTAAAACACCATTCACAAAGCGTGGTGTAGCATCAGAACCAAACAGCTTTCCCAGTTCAACCGCTTCATTAATGATTACCTTTATTGGAGTTTCAGGGTCAAAAACAATTTCCCATAAAGCTATTCGTAAAATATTACGATCAATAAATGCGACCTGATCGAATGGCCACTCAGGCGCATATTTTGATATTTGCTCATCCAGGTGCTTAATGAGGGGAAAAACCCCGCTTATGATCTTTTGAGAAAAATTTAATAAATTATCTTCCAGGGGATTATCTTTCAAGCGGTTTTCAAGAATATAGCCAACTTGATGATTTGAAAGATCATATTCGTAAAGTACTTGCAAGGCAACACTGCGTGCCCTGGTGCGAGGTTTCATAATTAGACTTCGCCGAAATGGATATTTTCGACATGAATATTGATCTTACCCACTTCCATCCCAACCATTTCAGATATGGATCTTCCAACCTGATTTTGAATCGAATGACTAACTTCAATTACATTGACGTCACTGTTCAGGATTAAATATAGATCAATATAGACAGTATTGTTTTCAACAATGATTTGTACACCGTTATGTTGGTGGGTTTTAAATAATTTTGTTACATCAGTAGGCGCATCCACAAGTTGATAAACACCTGGAACACCCAATGTTGAAAGCTTGGCTATTGAAATCAATACATCTGGTGCAATTGTAGTTTTTCCTTGAGGTCGTGATTGTTCTTTCATAATACCTCCATACCATTCGAATCAAAATATACAAATATTATATCCTGATTTAGCATGCTCATTTTATGAAACGTCGGATTTAGAATTATTTTGTATAAAGGCGATGGTCATATCTGCAATTTCCGGCAGATCCTGAGCTAAAATCATGCAATGGGGACTATTATCGAATACATGAATTTCTTTCCGGGTTGATCCGATATGATCAAGAATATATTCTCCAGATTTTGGTGAGATGCGAATATCTTTTCTCCCGATAAACACGCATACAGGCTGCTGAATTTTTATCAAATCCCTTTTAACCAAGTTCTGAAGTTTGAATAATTCAGCGGAAGCTCTGGTTGGGTTCACTTTATACCCTTTCCAGGGAAGATTATCCGAAAGTCCGGTTTTTGGAATTTCTGAGCGAAAATATCGGATAAGTAATGAGACCCACAAATGATGAGCTAAAATTGCAGGAGAATAACAAATAATCCCGGAAATTTCTTTGTATTTCGCTGCAAGGTGTAAGGAAAGCAAAGCACCCATGGATTCGCCGGCAATGAATATGGTTGGACACTTCTGGTGCAGAAGTAAATATGCTCCTTCCACTGTTTCAATCCAGTTTTGATAGGTGGTTTTATTCAGTTCATCTGGTGTGGTGCCATGACCAGGTAGAAGGGGTGCATGGATCGTATATCCTTGTTTGGAAAGGTCATCCGCAAGCAACCTGACTTCGGTAGTTGTGGCAGTAAATCCATGGATTAATAAAATACCAATTTCATTCCCTTCACAGGTAAATGAGTTTCCATCGAGATCAGCATTAAGTAAAAATTCAGTATCCATTATTCAGTCGACACCAGTGGGATTGTTATAACGGCATTCGGCATAATGGCCAAAGTATGACCATTTTTAATATTATTAACCTTATTAATGAGGTCATTTATTGAAATTGGATCAAACAAAAGCTGATGGGTCAACCGGTCATCCATATTTGAAACCAAATGAATGTTTGTCCTTACAGCAATTCGTGCTATTTGGAAGGCTTTATGCGGTCCGACACTAAATCCGGAACTTATAAATTTATCCAGTACCTCACGGGGAGAATGGATCCCCTCGAGGAATTTTACAAATTGAGAATTACCAGCACCTTCATCGCATGCAGCTATCAAATAAATATCTCCACCATCTCTGGTAATTTCCGCTGCGTTCGTTAGCGCTTTTTGGGATTGGTATAAATTAATATCTTTTGGGTAACCCCCGGCAGATGCAATAACACAATCAAAGCGATGTGCAACTTTAACCTGACAAATCCTGCTGGATAATTCAATCCCTTTTATCATTACCTCTGTTGGATCTCCCCAAAGTGTTTGGACGATTTCCCTATTATTATTTAGTATTGCGTTTAAAGCATAGTCAATCCGCATCATTTGACCAATTTCTTCAACATCAATGCGGCATGGATTGGTAGAATATGAACCTATCCTTGAACTGTCTTCCACCAGATGTGAATGGTTTTGGTTGATAGTTTCTCTACCCGCAAGCCCTATTGCAGCACTCTTCATACCCCCTGAAAAACCCATAAAGTGGTGTGGTTCAATATTTCCCACGACAATCTTTATATCGGACTGGAAATAGTATTTATTAACATAAACTGGTGTACCCAGGTGGGTGGTTCCTAAATACTCGAGGGATTCCCGGGCATCACAATCGTGGCAAATCACCCGAAATTTTGTTGAAAGGTCGTCAGGTAATACTCTCGGATATTCATTCTCAAGCATGGGAGAATGAGTGCCTGAAGCAATAAAGAAAGTAATGTCAGTGGGGCGTATTCCACATGAAAGTAAATAATTCAAAAGGGGAGGTAATAGCAATGAATGCGGTACAGGTCTGGTTTTATCGTTGATGGCTATCGCTACAGATTGTCCAGCTACGATTTCGTTTGATGCCTTACTAAATACCGGATTATTTATCGCATTAAGAACATTTTGATTTTGATGCTGTGCTGCTGTGACGAACTGTGGTTCGATAATCTCAGCATTCGCTTGACTGTTTATTGGGATATCAATATAGGAAGTACCATATTTTAACTTGAAGGAAGTCATTTATATCTCACCAGGTGCCAGGATGGTTATAATGAAAAGAAATAGTTTATTCAATTTATATTAATATAATTCATAATATTGATAAAGCAATCGAAGGGTTTCAGTCAAATATTCTGATCTTCTAAGAATAATGCGCATAGTTTATTGTTATGATTCTCAATACCAATTATAATAGTTTCATTACCAATTGGAGAAAACCATGTTAATAACTGACATCGAAAGTATTCGAGCTGGTCATAAAACATTAGCGCAATATGAATATACTAAAAATCCTGTCGAGAGGGGATACGCAAACCGGACTTTATATATCAACATATCTGATCTTACGATTAAAGAAAAGCCTGTATCACAAAAAATGAAAGAAATATTTACGGGGGGAAGAGGATTTTGCCTTTGGCTGCTTTGGAATGCTGTGACATCGGCTACAAAGTGGGACTCCCCTGAAAATGAATTAGTCATAGCTGGCGGACCGATCGGGGGAATTACACAGTACCCCGGGAGTGGAAAAGCCACAGTAGTTACAGTATCACCTCTTACCCATTCGGTTATTGACTCAAACAGCGGTGGATATTTTGGTCCGTATTTGAAGTTTGCCGGATTTGATGCCCTGGAAATCCAGGGAAAAGCTGAAAAAGATATTATTGTTTATATCGATGGAGATAATGGGACAGTATCCATCGAGGAAGCTCCATTAGAGGCTTTGGATACCCATCTCATAAACCGCCAATTAACTGAAATGTATGCAGAGAATGAACAACAAAAAAGAGGAATCTCAGTTATCTCTGCCGGTCAAGCTGCGGAAAATGTGCCGATCACAGGATTAAATATCAGTTTCTATGACCCAAAAAGGAAAGAGATCAGGATCAAACAAGCCGCACGCGGTGGAGCTGGTCGAGTCCTGCGCGATAAGAAGATTAAAGCAATCGTGGTAAAGTACTCCAGTTTATCGGGAGATAACAATGGTGCAGCAAATATGGAGCTTTTACGAAAAGCCGGGAAGCGCATCAATAAAGAAATTTCAGATTTTGACGCTGTCCAAAATAATATGCGGCAAATTGGTACTCCGTATCTTGTCGGTGTAATGAACGATTATGACCTTCTACCATCACACAATTATAAATTCGGAGCTGTTGCTGATTCTAGAACACTCACCGGGGATATATGGAAAAGTAAATTTGATCTTTCTGCTCCGGATGGCTGCTGGTACGGTTGTACATTAGCCTGTGCACATCTTGTGGATCACTTCCATGTTCAAACCGGCCCATATGCCGGAGAGGTTGTAATCGTCGACGGACCTGAATATGAAACTTTGGGGGGACTGGGGACAAATATTGGAATTTACGATCCACAGGCCATCCTGGAAATGAATTTTTATAGTGACACCTACGGGATCGACACCATATCTCTAGCCAATTCTGTTGCTTTTGCAATGGAATGTTATGAAAACGGCATAATCACCTCAAAAAACACAGGTGGACTAGAGCTTACCTGGGGAAATTATCCCGCGGTCATTGAAATGATTCATCAGATGGCACGAGGAGAGGGATTTGGAATAATTGTTGGTCAGGGTGTACGGGCGATGAAGAAGATTTTTGCCTCTGAATACAAGGCTGATGCCAAATTCTTAAAGGACATCGGCATGGAAAACAAAGGGCTTGAATTCTCGGAATATATGACCAAGGAATCATTAGCACAGCAAGGTGGCTATGCACTGGCAAATAAAGGTGCGCAACATGATGATGCCTGGTTAATTTTTATTGACATGGTTCATAAACTTCTGCCTACATTTGAAGCAAAAGCAGAAGCTTTACATTACTTCCCCGTCTGGAGGACATGGTTCAGCCTGCATGGATTATGTAAACTTCCATGGAACGATATTATCCCGGAATCCAATAAAACTGCCAAAGAGCCAGCCAAAGTCCCTGAACATGTTGAGAACTATACCTGGCTTTATGAAGGGGTTACTGGAATAAAAGTGACACCAGAAGATCTCATGCTTCAATCGGAACGTGTTTATGACTTTCAACGTGTATTCAATCTGAAATTAGGCTACGGAACCAGGGAATATGACTACCCTCCGTATAGGGCTATGGGTCCTGTAACTGAAGAGGAGTACCTTTCCCGGGTTGAGCGGTATGACAAAGAATTACTGGAGCAAGTGGAATTTGACCCGAAAGGGCATTCAACTGCAGAGAAAGTGAAAGTGGTCAGAGAGTATCGCGAAGATCGATACGAGAAATTAGTGGATGCTGTATATAAGAGAAGAGGATGGGATGAGAGGGGAATTCCAAAGATAGAAACCCTCAAACGTCTGGGGATTGATTTCCCGGATGTTGTGCAATTAATCAAGTCTCACCAAATCAAGTAACAAAAAAGGCCGGTTTTCAAAGACCGGCCTTCCTTAAACTTATTAATTTTACTTATTGAATAATCCAGTATGCTATCTCATCCAGCACAGCAGTAAGTTTGGTAGTTTCCTTTGGACCGACATAAAGACCAATATACCCCTGGCTAAAACTGGAATCTTTCACTGTATCTACCAGAACCCCATTAATGTATAGTTTTAATTCATTTCCTTTTGCCATGATTCCCAGTCGGTTGGTTTGGTTGGAACCCATAAGAATTGCATCGTTTGCTTTCCAGTTTTCCAATACTGTCATCGTGTCAATACTCCATTTCCGTAGAGCAAATTTGCCATCACAGGAGATACCAAATAGATATCCACGATCAGCCAGAGACAGGTTGGGCACTCTGAAGAACAATCCATAGTGGTCTGCGCCTGAGCAAACGGACATTTTCCCGGTCAGTTGAAGGTAGAAGTTTACTGCTTTTTGATTGGATAATCTCCAGCCATTTTTATTCGTCAATCCAACCATTTGCAGGGTGCCGCCACCGGATTTTAAGTCTACATATTTATCTACTCCCAGGGGCCAATTGTCTCCATTATCGAAGGTATCTTTCCAGGTTGGAGCTCCCAGGGATAGTATTGGATCATTAGCAACTTGAGTTGGAGTGCTCGCAACTGTCGGTGTTGTGCCAAAGTCGTGACTGGTTGGAATTGCCTCAAGTGTCGATGGCGGATTACCCTCTTCCGGCAGAGGCGCAGGAGTAGATTCAAAAACAAGATCTTCGGGTGTGCTGGTAATAAGCTGACCAATTTCCACTGTAGGAGTCAGATCAAGAATTTGGTCTGCGGTCGGTTCTATGAATACTTCAGTTGAGGCAATAACCTCTTCAGTTGGTGGAAGTTCAATTAATGGTACTTCGGTTTCTGTTACCATCGCCGTTAATATTTGTGCAATCTCAGTCTGCATTGCACTTTCAGATGCCGGCCTTGACCCTGGGAGCATCGAGCAAGATACAAGCAATAAAGCTAGTGCAATAATGGTCGTGATTGAAATGGTTGATTTTTTCATATGTCACCTATTCAAATAGAGTAATATTAGGATAAGCATGCAAGAATAATGCCTATCAAGGGTTTCCAAATTTGACCGAAATATTAAGCAGTAACTTTTGGCATAATGATTGCATATTGAAATTAAGCTTGTCCAATTATGTAGGTAAAGGAATAATTTATGATTATTCATGGATTAAAAATTGAGCCAAATGCGGTTTTGAACTATGCTAATCTGAGCAAGGCAAAGATGGATATGGTTAGTCTTTCCGGAGCAGGACTCATTGGAGCAGAATTAAATGGGGTGGATTTACGATTTTCAAATCTTAACTATGCTGTAATGGCTTGTTGTGGTTTGGAAAATGCAGATTTATCTGGTTCTGACCTCTCCGAAGTGAATATTCTTGCCGGGGCAGGGCATGGGTCCATATTTATTGGAGCAAATCTAAATCAGTCTAATTTAATGTTAGCGGATTTTTCTTATTCAACGCTTAGTAACGCCCAGGTGAATAATGCTGATCTACGAGGGATTAATTTCATCAATGCTAATTTATTAAGTGCAAGTATTACTAATTCCAGGTTGGATTTCTGTGATTGCAGCCAGGCGAATTTAGATAAGGTGGATTTTTCAGGATCTAATCTGACTGGTACACAGATCATTCGTTCCAGTGCTAGATGGGCGATATTTAACATCTGCCATACTGAACTTGTGTGATGCTTCGTGGACAAACTTCTATGAATCGAAATTTATTGGTTCAAGTTGTTTTCAAGCAAATTTCTCAAACGCAAATATGACCAACACTAATTTCACTGGTGCGAACCTGATGAATGCGAATTGTTATGGTACAAATTTCCAGAAAGCAAAATTTACCAACGCAAATATGGATGGAGTTAATCTATCAAAAGCAAATCTAAGGGATACAGAAATTACCTTTGAGCAGCTTTCATATGCAGCATCATTAACCGGAACGATCATGCCGGATGGATCGATCCATCGCTAGAGATTGTTATTTACACTAATGGCGCAATAGCGGTCATTAGCTTATTTATTTGTTCTATCTTCAGTTCTGCACTGTTATCTGACACTATAATTAATACTGTATATTTATTCAAAGCACTAACGAAAACGGTATTGGCTTCACCTTTTAACAATGTGTATGAAAACTGGTCCATTTTTAATAAGCCCAGCGCGCGTTTACCGAAATTATAGGCTGCAGCACCAATACCCCCAAGGACAGCCTCTTCGATATTCTCCTTGTATGCTCCGGATTTAACGAACCCATCAATTCCTACGACTGCAGCCAGATCCACAAATTTAAAGGCATTTATAAATTGATTTAACAGGGTGTTTAATTTTTCACTTTTTTCTGGTGTATTATCTTCGGTAACTAATCCCAAATCCACATCCTGGTCAGCAAGCTCATCCAGTCGTTTTGCTCCTTCCAAAAGTAAACCAGACCAATTCCTTTTAATCGTTACTTCAGGAGATTGAGCCCCTACATTTAAAACGAATTCACCTTCATCCCAGGAAAGGATCTTATAGATAGCCTCTTCACCGCTGGTTTGATCAACCGCCGCATGAACAACAGAACCTTCTTTAAAGAAAATAACAGCTTCTTTCCCATTGGAAATCAAGGTAACTGAAGCTGTTTTCTTATCCTGGCAATTCACTTGAATGATATCGGCAACCGACATATCCCGTAGACTTCCCTGTAGGCCCATGAGTAGCTCCTATATCTCCCAATTCCTGATAATTTCCCGAAGAGTCTTTTTTAATAATCGCTTATATGTCATAGATTTTCCAGGCATTAATATTGCGAGAAACATGGTTGATGATCCTGCTTTGAATGGACGGATGATCAATCTCTTACCATTATTATCATATAAAGATATCTCTTCAAGATCCGTCATTTGTAAGTGATCTTTGGTTATAAATATGGATTGTTGTATCTTGGAAACGATTGCTGCAGTAACTTCGGTGTCTTCAGTCTCGTTGCTGGAGGAAAGGATGGGTAGACCAGAATCATCTGTAAGCAATACTTCGCTAAAACCGCCTTCCAGGTTGATAGCGTTGAATAATTCCTTGTAATAATGCTGATTAATAACTATTTGCTTTTCCATCACTCACCTTTTCTCACATGGTTTCCCGTTGAATATTAGTGACAACGCTTGAGATAATCGCTTTTAGAGTATCAAAAATTCCCTGACCTATATTTGCAACTGCGGTTGTTGTTTTATAACCCTGGCAATTTAGAATATTTTGTAAGAAAGCCGGCGGTAATGCATTTGGCAAATCCTGTTTATTCAATTGCACAACTGTGGGTAATGTATCTGGAGAGAGTTCCAACGAGACCAGGTGTTTCTTCATATTTTTCCATGATTCAATATTTTCATTGATCCTGTTGGCACCGGAGTCAGCAACAAAGACTACCCCATCTGCCCCCCTTAAAACTAATCGTCTACTGGCTTCATAAAAAGCCTGGCCAGGCACAGTATATAACTGAATTTTCGGGGTTAATCCATTGATCTTGCCTAATTCAAGTTGCAGGAAATCAAAATATAAAGTGCGATCCTCATAAGTTTTGAGCGAAACAAGATCTCCCCGCCTGGATGGATCAATTTTCATATGGATTTGTTCTAAATTTGTTGTCTTGCCACTTAGAGCAGGTCCATAGTATACGATCTTTATATTGATCTGGCGTAGCTGCCAATTAATAAACATCCAGCTATTCCTTCCAGATCTGATCCAATGCGTTATTAAAGAGTTCAGGTAGATCCCCTCCAGAATTGTCACCTACTGTAGAACTTATCTGGTCATTGGATGGTTGAGGGATATTTGTAAACTCATAGATCGTTTGGGATGATTTTTGTATCAGCTTACGTGCCCATCCCAGTGGTGTCTCTTTAGTGAACAAAACCAGAAGGATGAGATGCTTACCGGCTTCGGTAATAATGATGTGGGTTTTCTTTCCTTCCCGCAGGACCATTTGATAATCTTGATATTCTTCTGTCAGACGGGCAATTTCCTGAGAGGCCGCTAGGTCAGCAGCAATAAGCGATCCCATTATTGCGGGATCAACCCCGCCTTTCTCACCAACCGAAGTGACATATTGGCCGGATGTATCGACCAATAAGATATACTTTGCCGGAATCAATTCATGCAAACGGCGTAAATCACCCTCGATCAAGTTTATTTGATTAACAGATAGGGAAAAACCACTTCTCAATTTGATCAAATTTGAACTTTCAGCTGCTTCTGACATATTTGGCTCCAGTTTAATTAAAAATTGATCAATCGGTCTATTTCTTCGTCTATTGTTTCGTTATTCACATCATTAAAGATTGGCTGATTGGGGGCAATGTTGCTCTTTAATATTTCAGCGTCTAGCGATAAGGCAGTTTGCCTGGCATAGTACCAGACCGTTCCGAGTTTACTATAAAAGCGGCCTTTATCGATGATAATGATTAGGATTAATACCTCTCCAATATTAAGTGCATAAAGGTCAGTATTTTTACCTTCACGGTACGACAAATTAAGGATTGCCTCTTTATCCAATTCCCTACCAGCTTCTAATAAAGTCGCTAATCCCCCTCCCAATAAAGAGGTGATCGTGTCAGAAGAAATGCCCTCAAGGGAGCCAGTTGAAATTAATACCCTTCCAACCGGATCACTTACCATTATGCAGCGAGCACTGATATTATTCCGCAGTCGGATTAATGCTTCGTTGCATCGGGCAAATTGATCTTTGGATAAACTGAAATGCCCCAGATCACTGGTTCGAACAGGTCCAAGAATCTTCTCAATGAGTGAATAAAGATTTCTGGAATCAACTGGCTTACTCAGAAAATGAATATTTCCTTCAACTACTAATGGATAATCGCTTTCTAATGAGTCGTAACCAGTCAAAATGGTGTGTAGTGCATGACTTTCCGGATCAGTTAAATTGGAAATGATGGCAGGCTGTTCAAGTAAATATGCAGCATCGGCGATAATAATCTCCACATCTTGTTGACTTAGAAAAGTTAAAATTACTTGTGGATCTGTTGAAGCGGTAACGATAAGATTAGGGTCATATCCAATAAAGCTTTTATTAAATAAGGATGATACAAATTCGTCCGGTTCAATTATGAGAATATTCTTACCTGTCATATGATCATCCCCAAAAAGTATATATATTCAATATTTTAGTAATTATACTATGGTAAGAACATAATCAATTTATAATGATGGCATGGATTTCCTTACTTTCATGTAGTGAAAGGCGGTAAGGAACAATTTGGTTTTGCAAAATCGGTATTAAAGGATTAGTTAAGGTTTGAGTTCAATTAATTTTACGGAATCCATCGAGATGTTTTGGTAAATCTTATTTGATGGTTAATGTTAATATTATAGAAAACAAGTTCGTTCCGGGAGAAAATATTATGATATTAAAAGGTAAAACCGCAATAATAACAGGTGGATCTTCTGGAATTGGTGCTGCTACTGTAAAAAAGTTTTTCAGGTCAGGAGCTAGTGTTATCGTCTGGGATGTCCTGATTCCTGAAACGCCAATGAATAACGATTCAATCGAACAATTCATCCAATATCAGAAAGTGGATGTGACCGACAGATCTCAAATTAATTCCGCATTAATGGAACTTAAAAATAATAATGTGATAGCAGATATATTGATTAACAACGCAGGGATCACAGCCGATTCTCAAATGGTCAAGTGGAAAGATGGCAAGGTGGTAAAAGAAATGACGCCAGATGAATTTCAGCGAGTGGTTTCAATCAATCTCACTGGAGTTTTTAATTGTACGCAAGCAGTTGTACCGATGATGATCGAAAATAAAGGCGGGGTAATTCTGAATGCTGCATCGGTAGTCGGAATATATGGGAATTTTGGGCAAACAAATTATGTAGCCACAAAAAGTGGTGTGATCGGAATGACAAAGGTTTGGGCAAGAGAGTATGGAAGATATGGAATTCGGGTAAATGCAGTTGCACCAGGATTTATTTCAACGGAAATGGTTCAAAAAATGCCAGAAAATGTAATAAATGACATGAAAACCCATACACCATTGGGAAGGTTGGGGACACCGGAGGATGTAGCCAATGTTTACGCTTTCCTCGCCTCAGACGAAGCAGCCTTTATTCACGGGGCTGTTATCAGTGTTGACGGTGGAATTGTAATTGGCACATAATGCGCATAGGTATACTAATTATCCCTCCCCCTATCACTCGATGGGGGAGGGGAGATGGTGTTACTTTTTTAGCTTTTGTGCGACCGCTCGAATATGATCCGGATTACTACCGCAACATCCCCCAAAGATCTTAACACCATCATTCAAGAACAATAAAGAATATTCTGCCATTGTTTCAGGAGAAACATCGTAAACTGATTCTTCATTTTCGAGATGCGGCAAGCCGGCATTCGGTTTAGCCATTAATACAGCTTCAGGTAGTGCTGCTTTCATCTCCTGGATGGCTGAAAGTGTTTCAGTTAGTGTACGGCCGCAATTTGCGCCAATCAACTGTATTCCCATTGGCCATAACTCTTTTACGGCCTGTGCGGGTTTAACTCCCATCATTGTTCTTCCACGGGTATCAAAGCTTAGGGTTACTAGTATCGGAAGTTTTGTAATGGATTTTGCAGCCTGTATGGCTGCTTTTGCTTCTTCCAGTGAGCTCATCGTTTCAATGAGAATTGCATCCACACCACCTGCAACAAGAGCTGATATCTGTTCAGTAAAAGCAGCTATGGCTTCCTCTTCCGAAAGATCTCCCAGTGGAGATAATAGATGCCCGGTTGGTCCTACGTCACCAAAAACGAATTGATTGGATCCGGCTGCCTTCCTGGCCAATTCAGCTGCCCGAGTATTGATCTCACTTGTTCTTTCTTCAAGGTTATGTGAGCGTAATTTGATGGCATTGCCACCAAAAGTGTTGGTTAAAATGATATCTGATCCTGCATCGAGGTAAGACAAATGGTGGGCAATAATCGCTGCTGGATTCTCTAAATTCCAAAGTTCCGGAGGATATCCTGCTGGTAAACCAGCTTTTTGTAATTGTGTCCCTGTAGCACCATCAGCAATTAGTACAGTATTTTGTTGTAGCGCAGTTAGTAAATCCATGAGTCCTCCTAGGGTCGATAACGATTAATACTATTATAAGCATGATCGCCAAATTTCCGGATAATAAGAATAATCCCTTATCAGAAGAAGTTCTGATAAGGGTTATATGCAGATCTACTAATTAATAATCAGTACTACTCACACGTCAATAGGCCACCCGGCTCAAGTGTGGAAGAATTGATCAAGTAATATGGTAAACCATTTTCTAGAATGGCCATTAACTTAACATTATGTTGGACATCTGTTGTAAATGGGTTTCCCGGAAGAGTAAGAAGGTCGAAATTGATCCCTCCACCTCTGGCGGTGTATTTACCAGCTACCAGTACATCATCCACGTAAATTCGAATGTAATACAGTTCCAGTTGCACCGCTTACTTTGATGGCGTAACCAAGGACACGGCAATTTGCGAGTGTTTGGCTGCCATAATTTCCGGTTTGAACCAAATTGTAGGCATAAAGGGGACTGGGTGTGGCAGTTGGTCCACCAGGGGTGCTGCTGGGGGCTATTGTTGCAGTTGGAGGAACTGAAGTCGGGGTAACGGGTGTAGCCGAAGGTCCAACGGGAGTACTGCTAGGTGGTATGGAGGTATTGGCTGGAGTGGCAGTCGCAGCAGTATCTGAACAAGTGATCGTTCCGCCAGGAACGCCAGTTGTTGAATTGATCAAATAATACGGCAAAGAATTTTCCAAAACAGCCATGAGTTTGATGTTATGTGCCACATCAATTGTGAGCGGATTTCCTGGAAGGGTAAGAAGATCGAAATTGATCCCTCCACCTCTGGCGGTGTATTTACCAGCTACTAGAACATCATCCACGTAAATTCGAATGTAAACAGTTCCAGTTGCACCGCTTACTTTGTTCGCGTAACCAAGAACACGGCAATTTGCGAGTGTTTGGCTGCCATAATTTCCGGTTTGAACCAAATTGTAGGCATAAAGGGGACTGGGTGTGGCAGTTGGTCCACCAGGGGTGCTGCTGGGGGCTATTGTTGCAGTTGGAGGAATTGAAGTCGGGGTAACGGGTGTAGCTGAAGGGCCAATAGGAGTACTGCTAGGTGGTATGGAGGTATTGGCTGGAGTGGCAGTCGCAGCAGTATCTGAACAAGTGATCGTTCCGCCAGGAACACTAGTTGTTGAATTGATCAAATAATACGGCAAAGAATTTTCCAAAACAGCCATGAGTTTGATGTTATGTGCCACATCGAGGCTAACCGGGTTTCCCGGAAGGGTAAGAAGATCGAAATTGATCCCTCCACCTCTGGCGGTGTATTTACCGGCTACCAGTACATCATCCACGTAAATTCGAATGTATACAGTTCCAGTTGCACCGCTTACCTTGTTGGCGTAACCAAGGACACGGCAATTTGCGAGAGTTTGGCTGCCATAATTTCCGGTTTGTACCAAATTATATGCGTATAGGGGAGCTGGTGTAGATGTTAGTCCAGGAGTGTTGGTGGGTACTCCGGTTGATGTTGGGGTCGGTGTATTCGTTTCTGTGGGAGTATTAGTTTGAGTTGCAGTAAATGTTGGCGTATGGGTTGATGATGGTGTATGTGTGACTGTTTCCGTAGGCACAAGGGTTGATGTCTCAGTATTTGTAGGTACAAGAGTTTCCGTAGATGTCTCTGTAGGCGTTTCTGTAGGTGTTTCTGTTGCTGTGGCAGTAAAAGTGGATGTCGGAGTTGGTGTTTCAGTTGGTGTTGAGGTTGCAGTCTCAGTGGAGGTTGGCGTTGAACCATCGGAAAAATTGACATTAATTATGTAAGATCCTTGCGTATTTCGTGCTGTGGCTACTTCTATAAATAGAACATCGCCAGAATTTACCAGAAATTCCACTTGAGAATCTGTCCCATGGGTGAGAATATCGTAATCATCATTACATGACTCTGCAGGGTCTACTGTAAAGGGAGACCAATCTGATGGGGCTTGAGGATCCATTCCAGCAGGGGGCTGCCAAACACCCAACACTGTGTCTGTTGTACTGCCAAAAGTATCTACGGTTAATATTCCATTTGTAACTGGAGTATATCTATACCAAACAGATCCAATTCCTTGTTCTGAAGGACCAACACATGAAAAATAAGGATCAGATGCAGCTGTTGTATCATCGATATTATTGCCCGTGTCAGAATATGGAAAAGGGGGATTTACATTTTTATGCATGTACCATGGGTCATTTATTGATTGGGCTCCCAATAGAGCTGCCTGTACAGATTTAGAACGATTATTTATTGGGGAAATTAATTGGCTAACTATAATGATGGAGGAAATTATTATTCTGGTAACAGTATTTTTCATGAAGCAGCTCCGTTTATCGGCAAATTAATAAGAAGTAGATTTAGAATCTAACATTATTAAACTTAGCAATATTTGGATGATTTTCATGTAAAGGCAGGGTGAAGATAGGGGGAATATACTGTAAATAATTCTATTATCAAGTAGTAGTTGATATTAGGAGAAAAGCCAGGAGAATTAACCAGGTTCGTCGTGGGAATCAGCTTCAAAAACATCCCAGTAACCTTTATCCAATTCATTGTCTGCCAGATGGGCATATCGTTGTGTAACAGCAATGTTTTTGTGTCTGGCAAGGTCCTGGGCTAGCTTGAGATTACCAGATGATTGCAATACCCGGGTCACAAAATAATGCCTGAATGAATGCGGGGTAATGGATCCCACAGCATCTTTGCCTAGTATTTTTTCCACCCATTCTGACACAATGTTTCGTCCGGTAGTTGTTGTCATAGGTTTGATCTTCTTACCGGCGCCTTTATCATGTCTGGCAAAGATGGGTAAGGCTCCCATGTTCTTTCCAGCCAAGTGGTCCAATTCTGCGCGTAGTTGAAGGTATTCTTTCAAAGCATTTTGAGCCCTGCGGGAGAACCGAACAACAGCCTCACGGTTGCCTTTCCCGATCACCTGGGCGCGTCCTTCATTCCAATCCATATCTCCACGAATGAGGTTACAGGCTTCGTGAACCCGTAAACCGGTTTCTCCAAGAGTGAGCAAAAACGCTTTATCACGTAATAATCGTAGCTTTTCATTGAGTTCAATTTCTTCAGAGATTGGAAATGATTCAATAGAATCAAGAACCGTCGCTATGGCATCTTTTGGGAACTGAGGTAATCGTATACCCGGTTTCCTGGCTCTTTGTTTGATCAATAATCGTATTTTTTGCAGATTGATCGATGTTGAATTGTTTGCAGAAAGATATTCAAAAAAGCCGGTAATTGCTGTCAGGTAAAGCCTTTCTGAGGAAGGAGCATGGAATTTTAGCGATTGTATCGACCAGGTTACTGCATCTTCCGATAAGTCTTTCACAGGAAGGCTTTGTGGATCCAAATGATGTGACTCGACAACAGACGAAAAGTGCTCCAGCGCTTTACGATATGTAAGGTGTGTATTTTCGCTGCGCGAATGTTGTACCATTTGCAAATATGCTTCTACAGCAGAAGATAACATTAATGGCATTTGGTTTCTCCTTATCCTTGCTTATGATAATAGTACTTATCGAAACCATTATATAAAAAATGAAAATAATTGTCAATAACTTCCCCTCCCCCATATTTTCATTTTTCTATTTAGTTATTTATGCTGGAATTACATAAGATGAGAAATTATTGAGCTTTGTATTTATCCCACGCACCTATCCATGGCGTACCAATTCTAGAGCGTTCTGTCACCTTGACATTGGATAACTTTTGGCCGATCTTTGCTGAACAAAGTGCAATATTCGGCCAATCTCCTGCTTTCAGGGCAATTAGTATTTCACGTCCAAACTGCCCCGCCCAACCCCACTCCATCCGGAATCGATCGGCTTTTACCCAATAATCCCTTTTTTCCCAGGGAGCTACTGTTTGTTCTATATTGGTATCGATCGCGACCAGGCTGAGCCCGATGAAGGCCACTAAATCATAGCTATGCGCATCTGGCTCTTTTTGTTTCATTAATTCCGTAAAGCAGCTACTATTGCACGCGTAAACGCATTTCTTTCTTTGCCAGGACCACTGGTATTAATTACTCTGGACAATGTCATCTCTCCAATTTTGAATATGGTTATTATATCTGAGACCTGGCTTTATTGACTAGCCACTTCCTTGCGCTTATAATTCCAAATCGTCGGGGAAGTGCTGGAATTGGCAGACAGGCATGACTTAGGATCATGTGCCGCAAGGCGTGGGGGTTCAAGTCCCCCCTTCCCCACACTGCAAAATAATATAGCACATATTTGGATGATTTTTGATCGCAAGTCCTAGGTGCTTTTTTTATTTAAGCCAATCGAAATTTACAATCAATGAAATTTTTCCGAATATCTGATGGTTAGATTTATCAAACGGTGTAAACAATATAAGAAATTTGTTAATTATGGCGTACTATCTTACACAGTTAGCCCTAAAAAGGCATATTCTTGGTACAATTGGAACGCTTTTAACAAACTGGGAAGTGTGGAAAAACTGAATTCAGACTTGGGATCATTTATCACAAGGCGTGAGGGTTAAAATACCCCCTTCCCCACCTGGGAAAAAAATATCATTGTTGGAAGGATTATAAATTGAAAATCGAAACTGAAACCCGTGATGATCATCAAGTGAAATTGATTGTCGAATTAGAGCCTGAAATGCTCGAACGCAAAATGCATAAAGCAGCCCGTCAAATTTCTGAACAAAATAAATTCCCCGGGTTTAGGCCTGGTAAAGCCCCTTACGATATTGTATTGAGAGTTGTTGGCGAAGAACGGGTACAGCAGGAAGCAATCGAATTGCTTGTTGATGAAGTTTACCCTGAAGCTCTCAAAGAACAAAACATAGAACCGGCGGCAATCGGATCACTTGATGAGATTCTCAGCACGAATCCTCCCAAATTCTCTTTTATCGTTCCATTAAAACCAACAGTCGCTCTTGGTGATTACAAGTCAGTTCGAGTATCTTATGCTTATCCGGGGGTGTCTCCTGAAGAAGTTAAAGAAGCTATCGAGAAGTTTCGCAGCTCTTATTCAACCATTGAACCAGTTGATCGCCCTGCAAAGGAAGAAGATGTCTTAAGCATTACATATTCTGCCTATAACGTCACCGAAAACGGCGAAGAAATGGTATTCGAAGATCGACCGCTACAGGTACGCATCTTAAAAAAGGATGAAGAACGAGAAGCGGAATATCCGTTCAACGGTTTTTCCCGAAATTTCCTTAAAGCAAAAGCACTCGATGAGAAAGATCTGGAATTTACATATCCTGAGGATTACTCCAGACTTGATCAAAAAGGTAAGAAATTTCGCTATCATGTCAAGCTGGATGCTGTCAAAAAAGTTGTGTTACCGGAAGTAAACGAAGAATTCATTAAGAATTTTGGCGAATTTAAAAGCGTTGATGATTTCAAGGCTGAGATCACAAAACAACTCGAAGCAAATAACCTGGCTGATTACGACTATCAGTACTATAAGCAGATCATCGATAAAATTAAAACCGGTGCGACTATTAAATATCCACCACAATTCC
The DNA here is from genome assembly GCA_963757065.1 of uncultured Chloroflexia bacterium. Taxonomy (GTDB): domain Bacteria; phylum Chloroflexota; class Anaerolineae; order Anaerolineales; family Anaerolineaceae; genus PNON01. The sequence continues at coordinate 366,276 of CAVWQC010000008.1, forward strand.
TGGAAGATGAAAAAGCAGAAGTCACAAAAAGCATTGAACACGATCTCTCTCACCAGAAGATGGACCTGGAATCTTACTTAAAGATCCGCCAACTTACCCGGGAGGAATTTGTTGAGAAGGAAGTCGTACCATCTGCAACCGAACGCCTGGAGAGATCATTAATTCTGAATGAATTATCTAAAGCGGAAAATATCGTCTTAACTGATGAAGACATGCAAAAAAGTTATACCGAGACATTAAATGAAATGGTCGGGACACCTGACTTTGAGAAACTTCAGAAAAAGATGCCCAAAAAGAAGTTGATCGATGCCATAGCCATGGAAGCAGCATCACGGGCAATGAATCGCAGAGTATTTGAGTCCTTGAAAAAAATAGCCACAGGTGAAGCAGATCTACCGAAGGCTGAAGAAGGTTCTATTGTAGAGCCGGCTGCTGATGCTGCCAAGGTAAAACCAAAGGCAAGGAAAAGCAAGAAGGCAGTCGACCCTAAGGAGGATTAAGTTATGTCTTTACCAAATTTCCAGGATGTCGTACCGATGGTCATCGAATTATCCGGGCGTGGAGAACGGGCATATGATATCTATTCCTTGTTACTTAAGGAACGGATCATCTTTCTGGGTACACCAATTGATGACCAGGTAGCAAATGTTATTGTTGCCCAACTATTGTTCCTCAACCGGGAAGATCCTGAAAAGACAATCCATATGTACATCAACTCACCGGGTGGCCAGATTTATTCTGGGCTGGCGATCTATGACACGATGAAAATGATATCCAATCCGATCAGCACTTATGCAATTGGCTTTTCGGCTTCCTTTGGCACGGTCATACTCGCAGCCGGAACAAAGGGTCAGCGATATGCTCTACCCCATGCCACCATCCACATGCATCAACCATTAGGTGGTGCTCAAGGCCAGGCTTCTGACATAGAGATCCATGCTAAGGAGATCTTGAGGTTACGCGCTCGACTAAATGAAATCCTGGCTGAAAGCACTGGCCGGACGTTAGAATCGATCGAACACGACACCGAACGTGATTTCTTCATGGATGCAAAACAAGCTGTTGAATATGGTTTGGTTGATGAAGTTTTAAAAAATAAGACTGAACAATAAGTTAGTTCTTTCGTTTGATTTCACAGCCGGATAGATGTATCTATCCGGCTGCGTATTATAGAATTACCCTTCGGAGCGCTTGGAATGATCGATTTTAAGAAACATGGCATCAAAGCTGTTATTTTAGACATGGATGGTGTTTTGTGGAAGGATTTTGACCCGATCGGAAATTTACCCATCATATTTCGGCGATTTACAGATGAAAATGTTCATGTGATCCTGGCTACCAATAATGCCACCAGCACCGTGGGGCAATATCTTCAGAAGATAAAACAAATGGGTGTAACACTTTCAGAAGATCAAATTGTGACTTCAGGACAAGCTGTTATTTTTTACCTTAGAAAAACGTATCCATCTGGAACGAAGGTGTATGTAGTTGGATCGGATGGATTAAAATCAATAGTTACAGATGCAGGCTTTTCATTGGATGAAAATAATGCTGCCGCTGTTATTGTCGGAGTAGATCGTGATATTTCATATAATAAAATAAGAATTGCCAGTAAATTAATTCGTGAAGGTGCTGAATTCATTGGAACAAATCCGGATAAGACATTTCCCACCCCGCGAGGGTTGGAACCGGGAGCCGGGTCAATCATCGCCTCGGTGGCTGCAGCCTCTGAAAAAGAACCATTGTATGTAGGAAAACCAGGTAGGATTATGATGGATTTGGCTTTATCCCGCCTGCAGGGTATAACCAAGGAACAGGTATTGCAGGTCGGTGACAGGCTGGACACAGATATAGCAGCCGGTCAGAACTATGGATGCCTGACAGCTGTGGTCCTATCAGGTGTCACTTCATTGGCTATGGCACAACAATGGCGACCCGAACCAGATTTTATATATAATGACCTGGCTGAAATTGTTGGAGCATGAATAACACTACCGAAAAGCCATTAATTACAGATATTAATCTTCATCAACTTGAAGATAAATTGTTATCAATGGGAGAAGCAAAATATCGAGCCAAACAGGTCTGGGAAGGAATCTACCATTCACAGGCTGCGGACTTTGCTTCAATTTCAAATCTTTCTATTGCATTCCGTCAAAAATTAAACGATCAATTTGCCTACAATTCATTAACCCCACTTGTGGAAGTACATTCCAATGATAAACAGACTACAAAAGTATTGTTTGAAACAAACGACAAAAGAAAAATTGAAACAGTATTAATGAAATATAACGAACGCAACACATTATGTATTTCCACCCAAAGCGGATGTGCAATGGGGTGTGTCTTTTGTGCGACCGGACAAATGGGTTTCTTTAGAAGCTTGTCTCCTGGTGAGATCGTGGAGCAAGTATTGCATTTTAGCAGGCAGTTAAAATTAATAAATGAAAAAGTAACAAATATTGTTTTTATGGGAATGGGTGAACCCTTTCATAACTATGAGGCTACATTAAAAGCAGTGGATCTGCTTGGAGATGTGGATGGGTATAACATGGGAGCCAGGCGATTAACGATTTCAACCGTCGGGATCATTCCCCAGATGATGCGATTTGCTGATGAGAAACGGCAGGTCAACCTGGCTGTCAGCCTGCATTCCATCGATGATGAAGTCAGATCAAATATGATGCCAGTGAATAAAAAATACCCGGTGAATGACCTCCTAAAGGCATGTGCATACTATATCAACCAAACAAATCGAAGGATATCATTCGAATGGGCATTAATTGATGGGACGAATGATTCGGTGGAAATGGCCAGAAGATTAGCCAATAAATTGCGTTCATTATTATGCCATGTGAATCTCATCCAATTAAATCCGACCAATAAATATTCCGGAAAAGGGTCATCCAAAGATACAGCCGAGAAATTTAAAGACACATTGGAACAGGAAGGAATTCCCTGCACCATCAGGCTTCGGCGGGGAATCGATATACACGCTGGTTGTGGTCAATTGGCCACCTTAACAAATTAAGTGACAGGATACCATGGCAGATTTCTTTAATAAATGGAAATTAAGTTTATCTAAAACCAAAAAACAGACTTTTGGACGTATTGCCTCGTTATTTGGTGGAAGTGAAATATCAGAAGACACCTGGGATGAGTTGGAAGCATTACTATTGCAGTCAGATCTGGGAAATAAGGTCACCCAGGAAATTATTGTTTCTCTACGTAAAAAAATTGATTCTTCCGGAGTGATCAAAACCACGGAATACCAAAATATACTAACTGAAGAATTGGTCTCGAGAATAGTGACAAATGAAGTAATTATTCCATCCAGTAAACCGACGGTGGTATTAATTGTAGGTGTAAATGGTTCCGGAAAAACTACAAGCATAGCCAAACTTGGCATGTTATATAAAAAACTTGGTTATTCAGTTATGTTCGGGGCGGCAGATACATTTCGGGCTGCAGCAGTAGAACAAATAAAAGAATGGGGTACCCGATTGGATATCCCGGTAATAGCTGGTCAAGAGGATGCTGACCCTGGAGCAGTAACATTTGATGCCATTTCCGCTGCAAAAGCAAAGTCAGTCGACATCATCTTCATTGACACTGCTGGTAGATTACACACCCGTTATAATTTGATGGAAGAACTTAAAAAGGTATATCGGGTCTGTGATAAGGCGCTGCCAGGTTCTCCAGAATTTGTCTGGTTGGTGTTGGATGCAACCACAGGACAAAATGCTTTTCAGCAGGCAAAGGTCTTCCAGCAGGCAGTAAATGTTGATGGGATCATTTTAGCCAAATTAGATTCCTCAGCAAAAGGCGGAATGGTATTTGCGATACAAGAACAGTTGGGTTTACCCATTCTTTTTACAGGACTTGGAGAAAAACCTGATGACTTCGAACCATTTGATAAAGTAAAATTTGTTGATGGCATTCTTACAAATTAGTTTTGGAAAGGTCTTACAATGCAAGACATCATTAATCGTGCACAAATAGGTCTGGATACAATCCTTAGTATTATGGAGCATCTTTGACCTGGCTGATAAGGAAAAAGAACTAATTAAGCTTAAAGGTAAAAGCTGAATCACAAAACCTATGGGATGATCGTGAATATGCATTGTCCTTAATGAAAAAAATTAGCGATCAATCTTCTTTGATCGATGGCTGGAAACAAATTCACAAACGTTTCAAAGATATTTATGAGCTGGCAGAACTGGAAGACGAAGCTCTGAGACCAGAATTAGAATCTGAACTTGGAGAAGTTGAAAAATTACTGTCTGAAAAAGAAATCACAGCACTCTTATCGGGACCATACGACCAGGGTAATGCCCTGCTGATGATCCAATCCGGGGCAGGTGGAACAGAAGCCCAAGATTGGGCTTCCATGTTGATGCGTATGTATTTACGCTGGATTGAAAAAAGGGGATTTAAGTCGGAGATCATTGATCAAGCAGAAGGTGAAGAAGCGGGAATAAAGACTGTCACAATAGCTGTGGAAGGAATTTTTGCGTATGGATATATGCGCTCAGAAAAAGGTGTGCATCGACTTGTCCGCCTCTCACCTTTCGATGCTGCCCACCGCCGGCACACATCATTTGCGTCAGTTGAAATTCTCCCTGCAGATGTGAGCGGCGATGATGAGATTGTTATTAATCCTGATGAGCTGAAGATTGATATTTTCAAGTCATCTGGTGCGGGTGGCCAAAATGTTCAAAAGAATGCTACAGCTATACGCATTACCCATTTACCTTCCGGATTAGTCGTTATCTGTCAAAATGAACGCTCACAGCTTCAAAATCGAGCAAATGCAATGCGGGTACTAAAAGCAAGGCTGCTTGAAATTAAACAAACGGAAGATGAAAAACATTTGGCTGAATTAAGGGGAGATTATGTAAAGACCGAATGGGGAAGCCAAATTCGATCCTATGTCTTGCATCCTTACCAGCTGGTAAAAGACCATAGAACTGATTTTGAAATTGGAAATGCACAAGCTGTCCTGGAAGGAGAAATTGATCCATTTATTGAATCATACCTACGAAGTAAATCTTCACATAGTTAATCCAAAATTTTTGCCAAATCCAACAGTTTAAAATCCAATTCTTTATTACGATTGGCAACTTCACTTAAAGATGTTGTCTTAATAATGCCATTCAACTGACCAACTAACACTCCAAATTCATTGTTTTTTATGCAATCAACAGCAGCTGCTCCAAGCCTGGTTGCAAGTATCCTATCGAATGCACCAGGCGAGCCACCCCGTTGGACATGACCCAGATATTGTAGCTCTCAGGTCGAACCCCAGCCTTTCTTTGTGCTCCTTAAAATAAGCGACTAATGCCTCTGCGTTATACTTCGCTCCTTCAGCTACTACTACTATTGCATGAGGTTTACCTTTTTCATAAGAGGATGACAGTTTCTGGGCTATCATTTCAGGATCAATTTCCACTTCAGGAACGATGATCGATTCAGCGCCTCCAGCGATCCCAGCCATTAATGCCAAATATCCACAATTCCGGCCCATTACTTCGATGAGAAAAGCACGTTGATGGGAGGAAGCAGTTGTTTTCAGTCGATCAATTGCTTCGAGAGCAATATTTAACGCTGTATCAACCCCAATAGTAATATCAGAACCATAGAGGTCATTATCAATTGTGGATGCTACACCAACAACCTGGAAACCAAATTTACTTATGGCATGGCTTCCACTTTGAGATCCATTTCCACCTATGACGACTAATGAGTCAATTGCGTTCAAATTCAGGTTACGTATGCCTTCCCTCTGACCTTCAGGTGTTTTAAACTCGAGACACCTGGCACTGCCGAGTATGGTTCCACCTCGCTGAATTATTCCACCAACATCCCGGGTACCTAAATTGACAAATTGATTATCCACCAAACCAGCAAAACCACCCCTGACACCCATAACTTCCCACCCATTATTGATCGAGCAACGGACAACAGCCCGGATGGCAGCATTCATACCAGGAGCGTCACCTCCACTGGTTAAGACAGCTATTTTCTTCATATTTCCTCCAACAATAACAAGGACATAATCATATCGTATTTAGATAATTTTAGATATTGTAATGGATTAAATGGAGTATCTGCATGGTATGATTAGGAACTTCTTATCATTATTACGCATTCGGTTTATAAGGATAGGTATGGTCAATTATCGAGTAACTTCCCACCCAATTCTTCAAATTCCTGAAAAAAGAAAGATATCAATATTTTGGGAGGATGAAAGAATGGAAGCATTCGAGGGAGAAACGATAGCAGCAGCACTTATTTGCTCATGGGATCCACACTTTTGGATCTCATAAAAAAGACGGGGCACCTTTAGGGATTTTTTGTGCGAATGGTCAATGCTCGCAATGCATGGTCCTGGCGAATGATTTTCCTGTAAAAGCTTGCATGGAAAAAGTGACCGAAAATATAAGGTTGAAACCAATTAATGGTCTACCGGAACTCCCAAAAGATAGTATCGAAGTAGCCACCTCCCCTATTGCAGAAATCAGAATTCCAGCACTTATTATGGGAGGCGGCCCCGCAGGTTTATCTGCTGCAATTGAACTTGGGAAACTGGGAATTCCAGCAATTCTTGTTGACGATAAACATCGACTTGGTGGAAAACTAGTCCTGCAAACCCATCGTTTTTTCGGGTCAATTAATGCAGTATATGCTGGCACGAGGGGAATTGATATTGCAAGTATCCTGGAATCTGAAGTTCGTAAATTACCTTCCATTAGTCTCTGGCTTAATAGCACTGTCCTCGCTGTTTTTAATGATAAAAAAGTCGGAATTCTAAGGAATAATAATGAATATACCTTGATTGAACCGGAGATTCTTACTTGTCGCAACTGGAGCAAGGGAAAAGTCGCTCGCATTCAAAGGGAATTCTCTCCCCGGTGTATTTGGGGCAGGTGCTTTCCAAACATTACTCAATCGAGATTTAGTTCGTCCAGCGGAAAAATTGTTTATTGTGGGTGGTGGAAATGTCGGCTTAATCACCGGTTATCATGCTTTACAGGCAAATATTTCAGTTGTGGGTCTTGTTGAAGCCCTTCCGGAGTGCGGTGGTTATAAAGTTCACAGGGATAAGCTCACCAGGATGGGTGTACCAATATATACATCTCATACTGTGATTAGCGCAAATGGGGAGAAACAGGTAGAGTCCGTCACAATTGCTGAGGTTGATCAACAATTTAATGTAATTACGGGAACAGAAAAATCCTTTGCTTGTGATGCTATTCTGATGGCAGTTGGCCTTGATTCAGTCAACGAATTTTACTTAAAGGCGAAAGAATTTGGATTACCAGTGGTTGCCGCAGGAGATGCTGAAGAAATAGCAGAAGCGTCTGCAGCAATTTTCTCTGGAAAGATCAAGGGCTTGGAAATGGCCAGTTTACTCGGTTATTCAACTGGATCAATACCAAAAGACTGGTATAACACTGCCGAGGTATTGAAATCAAAACCGGGAACAAGCAACCAGGAAGAATTACCAGACACCAACGAGGGTGTTTCGCCGGTGATCCATTGTTCACAGGAAATTCCATGCAATCCTTGTGCTTCTATATGCCCTCAAGGATTAATTTATATTGACAAGACTGACATTCGAAACATCCCAAAATTCTTAGGCGATAGTTATTGCTGCGGAGTTTGCGAAAAATGTGTAACAGTATGTCCGGGATTGGCAATTACTTTGGTTGATTATCGCGATGATAAGGATATGCCAGTGGTGACAATTCCGTATGAGTTTCAATATGGAATGCTCCAGAAACAGGACAACGTTCAAGTAATGGATACTTCTGGTAATGAGCTTGGATTGGTAGAAATACAGGATGTTTCCGCAATCTCCGGAAACGACAGAACCATTCTTGTACGGGTAAAAGCGCCAGCCAGGATTGCCAGGCAAATTGCTGGAATAAGAGTTCAGGAGGTTGAGGTATCGCGTCCGATGGACCATTACGTTCAGCATATCGAAGACGACACAATTATTTGCAGGTGTGAGCGTGTAACTGCCGGTGAGATCAGAGCATTGATCAGGAATGGTTATCGTGATCTGAATGAAATCAAGACAGTAACAAGGGCGATGATGGGAGCATGCGGCTCAAAAACCTGCCATTCCTTGATCTACCGATTATTCTCGGATGAAGGAATAGATCCCTCGAAAGTAAAAGACCAAACCAAAAGACCAATATTTATAGAAGTACCCCTTGGTGTTTTTGCAAATAGTCACAATAAAGATAGGGGGAGAAATGAGTAACCTACCCTACTCCAGCAATTCATATGATGTCATTATTATTGGTGCTGGCTCAATTGGCGTGCCATCAGCTTATTATTTGGCATGTAACGGCTTAAAAGTGCTTGTAGTGGATTCTGAGGCTAGTGTAGGTCAAGGGTCAAATAAAAAAGCAATTGGAGGTGTCAGGGCAACCCATTCTGATCCAGTAAAGATAAGATTAGGACTGAGAAGCATCGATATCTTCTCGAAATGGAAGGATACCACTGGTGACGATATAGAATGGTCACAGGGAGGATATTGTTTTGTAGCTTACAGGGAGAGGGAAGAAAAAATCCTGAAAGACCTGCTTTCAGTTCAGAAGGACTATAAACTGAATATATCCTGGTTGGATAATAAGCAGATTCTGGAGTTGGTTCCTGATTTTAATCCGGTTGGATTGATAGGCGGCACATTCAGCCCTGATGATGGAAATGCTTCACCCTTACTGGCCATACATTCATTTTATGTACAATCACTTCAAAAAGGGGCAGAATACAAATTCAATGAAAAAGTGATTTCGGTCATATCTGAGTCAGCAAAGGTTATCGGAATACGTACTTCCCAGGGGAAGTATTTTGCCCCTGTGATTGTTAATGCTGCTGGCGCCTGGGCACGATCAGTTTCCCGCCTGTTCAATGAAGATATTCCGGTTACACCAGATTCACATGAGTCTGCCATCACTGAACCGGTCGCACAGTTTCTTAACCCAATGATCGTTGATATCAGACCTTCTCCCGGGTCAGCTAACTATTACTTTTACCAGCACAGTACCGGACAGATCATATTTTGTATTACACCTAATCCAAGTATTTGGGGCGACAATATTCAGGAAACCAGTGACTTTCTTCCCATGGTTGCACGTAGAATCGTTGAATTAATGCCTAGATTGAAGAATATTCGGGTGAGAAGAACCTGGCGGGGATTATACCCAATGACGCCGGACGGGTTTCCATTACTTGGCTGGTCAGAAATTAATCCAGGCTATCTTGATTGCTGCGGGAATGTGCGGACAGGGTTTTATGCTTGGCCCGAGCGTTGGAGAATTAATTACCCGGATGGTTACCAATTCCATCACAAACGACGATGAAGATTCACTCAAACAACTTACCCCATATAGAGCATTCTCTCAAATTGAACTATTAAAATAATTAAGGATCCAATGGATAAGCATATAACCATACCAGTCCAGCTATTACGTAGTTTTGCTGTTGATGTTTTTATTGCTGTTGGTGTTCCGCATAGTGATGCAGATATTTGCGCTGATGTTCTCATCACATCAGATATTCGGGGAATAGAATCGCATGGCATGAGCCGGTTGAAAATGTATATTGACAGAATATTGGACGGGAGACAAAAGCCAGTCACCAATCTCACCATAGAAAAGCAAACTCCATCCACTGCATTAATCGATGGTCACGATGGTATGGGAGCTGTTATTTCCACAAAAGCCATGTCTTTGGCTATTAAGAAAGCCAAAGAAGTGGGAACAGGCACTGTAGCGGTTCGAAATTCAACACACTTTGGAATCGCCGGCTATTATCCATTGATGGCTGTAAAAGAAGATTTGATCGGAATTTGTGTAACGAATACTCGCCCATCGATGGCACCCACATTTGGGGTCCAGCCGTTGCTGGGCACCAACCCGATCGCATTTGGAGCTCCGACAGACGAAAGAGAGCCATTTTTATATGATGGAGCAACGACAATCATCCAGCGCGGCAAGGTGGAAATCCATGCGAGGAAAGATACTTTGTTACCGGAAGGATATGTTTTAGATCAAAATGGTGCTCCAGCTAGAAATCCGCATGAAATATTAACCGGATTAAACTCCGACATTAATTCGCTTTTACCACTCGGTGGTCAAGGTGAAGAATATGGTGGATATAAGGGATACGGGTTGGCGACCATCGTCGAAATACTCTCTGCAAGTCTTCAAAATGGTAATTTTCTCACTGGTTTGACAGGTTTTTCGGATAATGGAATTAAACAGCCATTCAGAATTGGTCATTTCTTTCAAGCAATTGCTATTGATGCTTTTACCTCAGCTGACGAATTCAAGAAGACGACCGGAGATATTTTAAGGGCATTAAGGAACTCGAAACGTGCGTCTGGTCGTGAGCGGATATATACAGCCGGTGAAAAAGAAGTTGAGGAATCAATCAAGTCGTATCGTGATGGAATATCAATTTCTACCAATTTAGCTGAAGAGTTGAATAAACTGGCAAACGATTTTAACCTTTCGAATTACCGGTTTTGATTTTTTCCCGATCAACAATTATTAATAAAGAAGCAAGCTAATAGAATAATTTATTTAGGGGGATTAAAGGATTGTGGTGCTGTAATTCAGCTTTATATCAGTACTTAGTTAAGTTAGGCACAATCCTTCTTGATATTGTTATAATATTTGGTTAATACACCTATAATCTTCTGACATAGCAATTGGAGTCATCATTGAAGTTTGAAACCCTTTTAGAGTCATTGCCGGAATATTACAATCTCGTCGATCGAGAGATGCTAACCCGTGCCTATCAGTTAGCTGAAAAAGCACATGAGAACCAAAAAAGAGTATCTGGAGAACCTTATATATCACATTGTTTGGCTGTAGCTGCCATTTTAGTGGAAATGAAAGTTCCGCCGGAAGTAGTCATTGCTGGAATTCTGCACGACACTGTAGAAGACACAGAGATCTCATTGTCTGATTTGAAAAAAGAATTTGGTGATGACATTGCAAAATTAGTAGACGGGGTTACTAAACTGACCAATTTACCCAGAGTATCCAGAGGTGATCAACATCTGGAAGAATCGCTGGACGATAACCCAGAGACAACTGATGAAATTGAAGAGGAAGAAAAGAAAACCCAATCTCAAAGATCTCGTAAACGCGACCTGGCATCAGAAACGTTACGAAAAACGTTTCTCGCAATGGGAGATGATATCCGGGTAGTATTAATTAAACTTGCCGATCGCCTGCATAATATGCGAACGCTTGGATATATGCCGGAGCATAAGCGTAAACGAATCGCAAAAGAAACACTGGATATTTTTGCTCCACTGGCAAATCGCCTTGGTATTTGGCAAATGAAATGGGAACTGGAAGATCTTGGTTTTCGATATACATATCCGGAAAAGTACAAGGAAATCGCAGAGCAATTGGCTGAAAGAAGGGTTGATCGGGAAGAGCAAATTGAAAAAACGATAGCAAAACTGCAACAATTGCTTGAGCAGTCCGGAATTAAAGTTGAAATAACCGGCCGACCAAAGCATATCTATTCAATCTATAAAAAAATGATGGAAAAAGGTAAATCATTCGAAATGGTCCTCGATCTCAGGGCTGTTAGATTGATTGTCGCTGATATACCTTCATGTTATGCCGCTTTGGGAGTAATACATACCCATTGGCGCCCCATTCCACATGAATTTGACGATTATATAGCTGCCCCGAAGGATAATTTTTATCAATCTCTCCATACTGCGGTGATCTATGATGACGGAAAACCCCTGGAAGTCCAGATCCGTACATCTGAAATGCACCAGAGTGCTGAATACGGAATTGCTGCCCATTGGCGATATAAAGAAGGCCGTAAACGGGATGACGAATTTGAGCAACGTGTAAATTGGCTCCGACGCCTGATGGATTGGCGAAAAGATGTTGATGATGCCCAGGAATTTGTTGATGTCATGAAAACTGATGTCTTCCAGGATCGGGTATATATTTTTACACCCAGAGGTGACATAATCGACCTCCCCAGTGGATCTACCCCGATTGATTTTGCCTATCACGTCCACACTGAAATTGGTCATAGATGCCGGGGAGCAAAAATAAATGGAAAATTGGTTACCCTCGATTACAAGCTAAAAACGGGTGATCAGGTTGAGGTGCTCACTGCAAAACAAGGTGGCCCTTCCCGGGACTGGTTGAATTCGAACCTCGGCTTGGTAAATACGCAGCGTGGTCGCGCAAAGATCAAACAGTGGTTTAAAAAGCAGGATTGGGATCAAAACGTATCACAGGGAAAAATACAACTGGATCGGGAGCTGCGAAGGTTAGGAATTGAAAGTATAGATCTGCATAGTTATGCATCTGAGTATGAATATAAAGACCTGGATGACTTCTACGAAGCGATTGGTTGTGGTGATCTTTCTCTGGGAAGGTTAATTGCAAAGATATCAGATGTATCCAAGGAAAATGATCAAGATATTCTGACGCCAGGTCCGGCAACAGATTCAAAACCAAATCCGGATGGAATCACTGTCCTTGGATTAAAGGGAATGCTAACAAGTATTGCAAGATGCTGCAACCCCGTTCCAGGCGATGAAATTATTGGTTATATTACCAGGGGACGTGGAGCGACGATCCACAGACAGGATTGCCCTAATATCCTTCGACTTAGGGGGGATCAGGAGAGGATCGTTAAGGTTTCATGGGGAGAAATCAAGAATACTTTTCCAGTCGCTGTTGAAGTAAAGGCCTATGATAGACAGGGATTACTCGGAGATATTTCGAGTGTTCTCAATAATGAATCAGTTAACCTGATTGACATCAGCCTTAAAGTTAATCATAATCTAACAGTCATCAAGCTGGTTTTGGAAATTGGAGATCTTGTTCAGTTAAGTCGAATACTTATCAGGATCGAGAGTCTACAAAATGTGATGGAAGTACATCGATTGAGACCCGGATGACATTTGGTGGATATTAGTCAAAAGTTTCAATATTACTTAGATATGCTTACATATTCATACCTTTACGAAAATTATCAACTAATGTAAAATCGCATCTTGATTAATAAGGATAGGATAATCTTCCAAATGCGATCTATTAAAACGTGGGGAATTCTTTTTTCTCTTATAGGAATTATTGATTCGGGTTATCTTTCCTGGATAAAAATTAGCCACAGTGAGGAAAAATGTATCGCTGGAATAGGGAATTGTGTGTTGGTGAATTCCAGCGCATATTCTGAAATATACAAAATACCTGTTGCATATTTTGGGCTCTTGGCATATTTGATTATTTTTATACTGATGGTTTCAAGTGGATCCACAATAATGTTTGCATCGAGTATTCCGTTTCTATTATTTGGAATCACTCTAATTGGATTCTTGTTTTCGAGTTACCTGACTTATGTACAATTTGGTATATTACATGCATATTGTCCATACTGTTTGTTGTCAGCAGTAACCACAACATGTTTATTCATTATTTCGACCATTATGCTGGTCAAAGAAATAAATCTTTAAGGAAGACATAGGAGTATTCATATGCCACGAATTCGCTGCCACTACCTAGATTGCGTATTTCTTGATGAGGGTTTTTGTACAGCAGCAGCTGTAGAAATTGACCCAGATTCTGGTTGTGCAACTTATTCCCCGAATGCTGAAGCAGCTGCTGAAGATGACTGGGATGAAGAGGAAGAACTGGAAGAATGGGATGAACTGGATCTTGAAGACGACCAGGATGAAGATACCTGGATGGATGATGAAGAAGAGTATTAAGAAATCCTGCACATAATCAACCAGATTTTGTGCAATTGCTATATTTTAATCCAAAATTAATACTTATTGACATCCAAGTGATTGTAGTTGTATAATATTTATAACGTATATGGCATTTGTGTTTGCAGTGACAGAAAAAAATTCGATCTGAACCAGGAAACACGTTCAGGTCATTTTTGTTTTCATAATGTCATGGAAAAAACGACAAGCAGCACAAGGCTACAAAAGGATCAATCAATAAGGAGTGAGAGATGAGTGAGAGAGTTCAAGGAACAGTAAAATGGTTCAATACAAGCAAAGGGTTTGGATTTATCCAACGAGCTGGTGAACCTGACGTATTCGTCCACTATTCAGCTATTCAGGGAGATGGTTTCAAAAATCTCGAAGAAGGCCAACCAGTGGAATTCTCGGTCGAAAAAGGGCCAAAAGGATTACAGGCGACTGAAGTTGTACTAATTCAATAAGATAAAGGATTTTCAAATATATAGCCCTCGGATGAGGGCTATTTTTTTACATTAAACGATTTTCTTCCTATTGACAACCAATATCCTACCCCCAAAAATAAAATAGTTCCACCGATTGCAAATCCAAGGTGAAGAGGACCTAATTTCCAAAAATCCCACCCGATCATGCTTGAAAAAGTATGTCCGCTCCAAAAACCAAATCCACTTAATATTTCATATAATAACAATTGACTCAGCCCGCCGTTCTTCCATAGATGAAAAACAGCACCAAACATGATCGAAACAAGGAATCCGAACAAAAAAGCAGGAAGTGTCATTTCATCGTATTATACAATAATCCCTCCACCCATGCAAAGTTCATCAATATAGAAAGCTGCAATTTGGCCGGGAGTGATTTCTGCACGATGAGGGTGATTTACCATTACTGATACAGTATCAGATGATTCAATATTTACGGTTGCGGGCATTTCTTGAGATCTATAACGAATTTTCACCATGCATTGAAAAATATTTTCATATCGAATGGGTGATAACCAATTCATATTTTTCACACTAAAATTAATAGGATTGGACAAATTTTTGTTCCGAACGACTAGTTATATTTGAAGAAAAGTTTTTAGAAATTACAAAATAATGTGGGTTATTGGCTATGCGCAATTTTTTCTTTTGTCCGATGGTATAAAAAGGTAACCCTTCGTGCTTTCCTAATATATTACCTTCTTCGTCAACAATATCCCCAGGTAGAATACTATCGCTAGCATATTTCGAAAGGAACTCCCGATAATCCATGTTACCCAAAAAGCATAAATCCTGGCTATCCGGTCGGTCTGCACTTGATAACCCAAGTTCTTTACTTTCTATCCGAACTTGGGTTTTTGTATACTCTCCCAAAGGCAACAATGTATTTTGGAGATCTTTTTTGCTTACCATGGAGAGGACATATGATTGATCCTTTTCGGTGTCCAAACCTTTTAATAGCTGGATCTCACCAGGCATACCTTCAGCTTCGATAATTCTCGCATAATGGCCAGTAGCGATGGTCCCTAATCCAAACTTTTTAGCCGTCTCCAGAAGCAACTTCCAACGCAAATTCGCATTACAGTTCACACATGGATTTGGTGTATTTCCTTTTATGTATTCACTAATAAAGTGCTCAACTACTATGCTATGGAACTCATCTTTAGCATCGATAATATAAAAAGGAATATCCAATTGTGCAGCCACTCTCCTGGCCTGATACTGCGAATCCAAAGAGCAGCAACGGTTATCATCCTTTTGAGAAGGTTCTGTCCATAGGTTGAGCATAACCCCCACAACGTCATATCCCTTTTGCTTAAGAATCGCTGCAGTGAAAGAACTGTCAACACCTCCACTCATACCTACCACAACTTTTTGCTTAACCATTATCCCTTTATCTACTTTGTTAATCGAGAAACTATTCCAGGAAGGATATTGATAAGCCGATTCACCTGGTCTACCGTTGTGGTTCTTCCTACAGTTAATCTCAATGAACCTTTAGCAATAGCCGGATCCATGCCGGTTGCCAATAGAACATCTGATGGCTCAGGATTTCCTGTTTTGCATGCAGATCCGGATGAACAAGAGAATCCTTCTAGATCCAGTACCATTACTAATTCATTTCCGTCCACCCCGCTGAAGACAAAACTTGCATGGTTACACAGTCTGTCTTCCTTGCTCCCCGTTAGGATGGCTGTCGGTATGTTATTTGTTATGCCGGAGATTAGCAAATTACGAAGAAGCATGTAATGATTCAAATACTCTGACTGGTGTGTTCGTGTTATTTGTAATGCTTTAGCCATTCCCACTATGTATGGTACATTATGGGTTCCCGCTCTGAGGCTTCTTTCTTGTGCACCTCCAGTCTGGGTAGTAATTAGTTTATTTGATTTATCTTTATAAAGAAACCCGACCCCTTTTGGCCCATAGAATTTATGAGCACCAGCAGACAACAACTTAATATTCTCGTTAGCTCTTATGTCGAGATAACCCATTGCTTGTACAGCGTCAGTGTGGAATGGAATGCCATATGATGCGCAGATCTGCCCAATATCATCGATGGGGTTTATCGTTCCAATTTCATTATTCCCATAGATCACAGATGCAATGGCAACGTCATACCCGACCATTTTTTCGAACTCGCTCATTATTACCTTACCATCACCATCTACTGGAATGTAATCCAATTGAAAATTATAAAGATCTCTCAGTTGTTTAGCTGTTTTTTGTATGGCATCATGTTCAACTGGAGAAATAACAATCCTGTTTGCTCCCATTTCCCGTCTTCGTATTAAAGCCGTTCCTCTCAGAGCTAAATTATCTGATTCTGAACCACCGGATGTAAAAATGATCTCCGAAGGTTCACATGACATAAGATCTGCAATGATACCGCGCGCTTCCTCCACTGCAGCCTCAGCTTTTTGGCCGTGCTGATGGATCGAGGAAGGGTTTCCAAATTGTTCTGTAAAGTAAGGGAGCATTGATTCCAATACTTCTGGATCTATAGGAGTTGTAGCTGCAAAATCTAAGTAAACGTTATTCATTTAACACCTTAGGGTAATAATTGATGATTATACTTCACGAATATCTGGCACCATCTAGTATCATTGTTATAATTAGGATAATAGAACTTTATAGCGGAGGAATTATGAATTCAAAAATTAAATTTGGCACAGATGGGTGGAGAGCTGTCATAGCTGATGATTATACATTTGCCAATGTAAAACGATGTGCCCAAGGTTATGCATCATACTTGCTCAACCATGGAAAGAACGGGGAAGCTATTGTGGTTGGGTATGATAAGAGGTTTCTTTCAGAAAATTTTGCCAGCACGGTCGCAACAGTATTATATGGCAATGGGTTTAAAGTTTACCTAACCGATACAGCCACACCCACTCCAGTAATTTCGTTTTCAGTTGTTAATCTTAAGGCAGTTGGTGCGATCAATATTACCGCTTCTCATAATCCACCCACGGATAATGGTTTTAAAGTTAGGAACGAATTTGGTGGAGCAATTGATCCGGAAGGATTGCTGGAAATTGAAAATTGCATTCCAGATGATGCTGCACAGGTAAAAGAATTACCGTTTATTGAAGGTACAAATTCCGGTAATATTGTGGTTTTTGATCCTGCTCCAGCATATATACAACATCTGAATAAGTTAATCGATTTAAACCCGATCAAACAAGCCGGCCTTAAGGTAGCAGTAGATTGTATGTGGGGTAATGGTGCTGGATGGTTTACCAGGTTACTGGAAGGCGGAAAGACAACAATCCTTGAAATCCATAATCAACGGAATCCGATTTATCCAGAGATGAAAAGACCTGAACCCATACCTCCAAATATCAATGTTGGACTTCAGACTACTGTTGATACTCACTCTGCCGTGCTATTAATTACTGATGGTGATGCGGATCGAATTGGGATTGGTGATGAAAATGGTATTTTCCTCAACCAGCTTCAAGTCTATGCATTGCTTGCATACTACTTATTAGAAGTTCGTAAACTAAGGGGGCCGATCGTAAAAACCTTATCTACCACAAGTATGTTGGATAAACTGGGTAAACTTTATGATGTCCCTGTCTACGAAACAGGTGTTGGTTTTAAATATGTAGCTCCAAAAATGATTGAAACAGATGCCATGATAGGTGGAGAAGAATCAGGCGGCTATGCCTTCAAAGGTAATGTTCCTGAAAGAGATGGAATTCTTGCAGGGTTGTATTTTCTGGATCTGATGGTTCGCTTAAATAAAAAACCATCCGAACTGTTGCAAATACTATTTGATAAAGTGGGTGCCCATTATTACGATCGTATCGATACATCTTTTACAGGAGATCGTTCCCAAAAAGAGCAAATGATCCTCAATGCTCACCCGAAAAAGATTGGCGGACTAAACGTAACCGGTTTAAACTCCACGGATGGCTACAAGTTCTCTCTTGAAGATGGCGGATGGTTATTAATTCGCTTCTCTGGCACAGAACCAATTATTCGTGTCTATTGCGAAACAACACACAAAGAGAGCGTGCAAGCCATCTTAAATGATGGATTAATTTTAGCCGGCATTCGATAGTTTTTTATTGTGTTCGTTGATACTCATTGTCACCTGGACTTTATAGAATTTTCCAGCGATGTGCAGGAAGTATTTTCGCGTGCCAAAAAATCCGGAGTTGATCTATTCATTAATCCTGCGATTAATTTAGAATCCTCCTCCCAATGTATGAACATTTGCAGAATACTACCCAAATGTTTTTTCTGCGATTGGAGTACACCCGAATGAAATTAACAATTTATCAGAAGGTGAGATTATTGCTGCTTTGTCAAATTTTCTCGGACACAAGAATATTGTTGCCATAGGTGAGATAGGATTGGATTATTATCATAATTTATTTGATCCTGAAATCCAGAAACAATTCTTCTTAGTACAATTGAAACTGGCTATCGCAAATCATCTTCCTGTGATCGTTCATTCCAGAGAATCAATAAAAGATGTCTTAAAAATAATTACTGCTTGTTATTCAAAACCTGAACCAAATGAGTTTAATCATTATAAGGGTGTATTACATGCTTTTGAAGGAGATGTTGAAGATGCTTTTCAGGCAATCGAATACGGGTTCTGCATAGGCATTGGAGGTCCAGTCACTTACAAGAATTCGATAAAGAAACAGAACGTAGTCAAAAATATACCATTAAGTTCAATTTTGCTTGAAACTGATAGCCCGTATTTATCTCCCGAACCATTCAGGGGTAGGAGAAATGAACCTTCGAATATCGAAATAATCGCAGAAAGAATCGCAAAACTAAAAGAATGTGATATAAAACAAGTAGAGATTCAAACAACAAAAAATGCCCGATCATTGTTCAATATTGGAGAAGAAATTGATCTCAACTGATTTTTACACACCTGTTCAATTCCAGCTAACTAAAGTAGATGCATTAATGCGTGCCCAGGCAAAGGACTATCACCCCGATCTGCAAAACGCATTAGACCTTATCCTTAGCTCTGGCGGGAAACGTATTCGAGCGACACTGACATTATTAGCAGGAAAAGTTTTGGGAACTGAAGAAGATGGGATTATTACCCTGGCTTCAGCGATTGAATTACTTCATACCGCAACCCTGGTGCATGACGACCTGATAGATGGTTCCCTATTACGCAGAGGAATGCCAACCCTTAATTCTCAGTGGTCACCGGGTGCGACAGTATTAACAGGTGATTTTCTCTTCGCACGAGCAGCGAAATTAGCCTCTGATACTTATAATATCGAGGTGATGAGGATCTTTGCGGAGACCTTAGGGGTAATCGTCAATGGCGAGATCGCTCAACTTTTTTCAAATAATTTTTTGACAGATAGAGATATTTATTTTTCGAGGATCTATGCCAAAACCGCCTCTCTATTTGAAACAGCTTGTAAGGCAGCTGCTTTACTCAATAATTGCACTAGTGAAGTTCAAGAGGCTATGGGCTTATTTGGATACAACATAGGAATCGCATTCCAAATTATTGATGATATTCTCGATTTTACTGGTGAACAGGGTACACTCGGAAAACCGATAGGCAGCGATCTCAGGCAGGGAATATTGACTTTACCTGTTTTATATTATCTGGATCAATTTCCTACAGACCTAAATGTGATACATATTAAAAGTCATGGTTGCCTTACGGACAGTAATCAAATGCATGCATTTATCCAGGATATTAGAACCAGCAATGTAATTGAATTTGCCCATGAAGAAGCAACAAATTATATAAAGCAGGCTTTAATCGCATTAGCCAATTTTCCATCTTCCAGCGAAAGATCCGCCTTGGAAGAGTTAGCTTTATACATTATCAAGCGAAATTTATAACCAAAGATTAATAAAAAAAAGAACCACTATTAAAGTGGTTCTTTTTTTTTAATCGAATTAAATTAACCAACAAACGTGTCTGGGCAACGGAAGTTTTCATTAGCTTTTCGGACTTCGTCAGTCACCTTGAAGTTCAAATCGTTTCCAAGCATCTGTTTACAGAAATTCTTTACTGAAGAATCCCAGTATTTCTTTGTAACATAGAAAACTCTTGCGCCACCTAGTTCGTGCTGGTATTCTGGCCACGGATAAGAAGGCTGTGCCATTTCAAGTCCGGCCATACGCCAGCCATTGTAGCTTTCAAAAGTGGACCACCATTCATTAGCTCCTGCAATTTCTAGAGCGTAATAAGTCTTGGCATAATACATAGCCCAACCAATACGACCACGACGAGCAAAGGTCATAGTATGAAGGCTATAGGCAAGAGATTCATCCTTAAAACGACCATTTGCAAATCCAGCCAATTGACCGTCAATTAAACCAATCAGGGTGAATGGATCTTTTAGGCGTTTGCGGTATTCGCCCAGGATTTCAGCATAAACACGGGCACCAACAATATCATAAAAATCTTTTTCAAC
Organism: uncultured Chloroflexia bacterium; assembly: GCA_963757065.1. Classification (GTDB taxonomy): domain Bacteria; phylum Chloroflexota; class Anaerolineae; order Anaerolineales; family Anaerolineaceae; genus PNON01. The sequence continues at coordinate 386,960 of CAVWQC010000008.1, forward strand.
TTCCATGACTTTTGTCATGAAATCTAGTAATGGAAGGACATCCGATGACTTCATCTGGCGAATATAGAGAATTTTTTCGCTGCCGTCACGAGCCTTTAATGGGATCATCGCTTCTGGCCATGGTTTGAGATCCATAGCAGGTGCTTGAAGTAATGGTTCAATTTCGCGGACATCAATTGTTAATTGCTCTTCAGATACTTTCTCTGGTGGCTCAAGTTTCATTTTTCGTTTCTCCTTAATTGGATTATTACTAATTACTATACCGTACAATTTCGAAAACTTCTTGTACATTCTATATATTTGATTGTAAGTAGCACCTATTTTCTTGTCAAGTATTACTCTATCAGACCATTTCACATAAATGTAATAACTTTGCCGGTTCTATTTGTATGACAAATATCAAGATATTAGTGATTTATGGAGGTATGCACTTATGTTGACGCTGTTTTCCTTATTTGCTATACTAATTAGGTGATCCACAAGGATTGATTATTCTTTGTAATTCGTATATTTTGGATAAATTTATCCCATTTGCTAATTCAAAGGTTTTATAGGATTTCGACCTACCCGTGGACTTCATCTGTAAGAATTATTCTCCCCAATCGACCGATCTCAAAAATTGCAGACACCTGCCCGTCAAAAACCATACCTATGGTCTAGCGGGTATATTCGATATATAAAATTTATTGGAGGAAACAATGACAGTAATTAAATCTGAAGTTCGAACTGGTGTGTATTATGACTCAGCATTTTTAATGCAGCTTCAACGCACCATCTCCGATTTTGCCGGCGTGGAAGATGCCGGAGTCATTATGGGTACAGATGCGAATAAAGAGCTGCTCGCCCATATTAATTTGATATCACCTGAAGTGAAGTCAGCTAAACCAGACGATCTGGTTGTTGTTGTCCGAGCAGACAACGACAAGGCTGCAACTTTTGCTCTAGCTCAGGTTGAAGAACTTTTGAAGAAGAAGAAAACAGCAACTGACTCAGTTATCCGCCCCAAGAGTATCGAATCTGCTTCTGAAAATCTACCGGAAGCAAGTTGGGTTTTGATTTCTGTGGCTGGCCGTTATGCTGATATAGTTGCTAATGATGCACTAGATCTCGGTAAACATGTGTTTCTTTTCTCTGACAATGTTTCTGTTGAAGCAGAGATCCAACTCAAAAATAAAGCCGCCGAGAAAGGTCTCCTGGTAATGGGACCTGATTGTGGGACTGCAATTGTTCGTGGTATGGGGCTTGGATTTGCTAACAAAGTACGTCTAGGACCCATCGGGATGGTTGCTGCTGCCGGGACAGGATTACAGCAAGTTTCATCGCGTATTGCTCAATTAGGCAGTGGAATGACTTATGGTATTGGTACTGGTGGGCGCGACCTTTCGGAAAAAGTAGGCGCAAGAACTTTCAGCCAGGGTATAGATATCCTCAGCCGCGACGACGAAACTAAAGTGATCGTTCTAGTCTCCAAACCACCGGCTCCAGCAGTGGCGGAAGAAGTACTCAAACAGGCTCGTAAAGCTAAAAAACCTGTAGTTATATGCTTTGTTGGCCGCACCCCGTCAATTGCCCATGAAGATAATCTTTTTTATGCAGGCAGTCTGGATGCAGCAGCAGAAATCGCAGTTGAACTAACAAAGGACCTTTCTGGAAAGTCTATAAAAACTGCTGCAAAAAAAGCGGATCCCAAAGTTGATGTAACCAAATTCGTTAAAGGACAAAAATACTTCCGCGGATTATTCTCCGGTGGGACACTTGCCTATGAGGCACAATATATTTTGGAAGATTATCTGCCTAAAGTTCTGGCAAATTCTCCACTTCGTAAAGAAAATAAACTGCCCAATTCATTATCCAGCCAGGAGAATTGTATCGTTGACCTGGGTGAAGATGAATTTACTGTAGGCCGTTTACATCCCATGATGGATAACGAATTACGTGTTCGCCGCATTCTTGAAGAAGCAGCTGATCCATCTGTCGCTGTTATTATGCTGGATGTCGTAATTGGTTATGGTTCTCACCCAAATCCGGCTGAAGAATTGGCTGAAGCTGTGGCAAAAGCATTCCAAATAGCCAGGAAAGCAGGGCGTCATCTCGAAGTCGTCGCTGTAGTCACCGGTACCGATGATGATCCACAGGGATTACGAAACCAGATTGCGCAAATGGAAGCTGTTGGTACCTGGGTAAGCACCAGTAACGAAGACGTTGTTCGATATGCAGGTACGATCATTAAGGCTTTGAATCCCAAGGATGTTCCATCCGGACATCCTGCACCAAAGGCTGCTTCAACGGATGTTGTCGTTGCAACTCCTAAATTTGTAAAAAGCGATCTTGATATGCTCCGAAAGAATCTCGAAGCAATTAACCTTGGCCTGGAATCCTTTGCGGAGAATTTGACTGCACAGGGTGTCCCTGTTGTACACGTTGACTGGAAACCACCGGCTGGTGGAAACGATGTCCTTATTCGAGCGCTATCCAAGTTGAAAGAGCCTTTGTTAATTGCCAAGAATCGAAAAAGCAAATAAACTCGCACTTGAAAAGATGATGGATGCTCATCCAATTCTTACCGGCGTTGGCCTTGCAAAAGATTTGATCCCGGGTATGAAATCCAATTTACTTCTGCATGCTGGTCCTCCTATCACTTATGATCGTATGGCTGGTCCAGTTAAAGGCGCGATCTGGGGCTGCCTTATGTACGAAGGACTTGCCAAGAATATCGATGAAGCCAAGAAATTAGCAGAATCCGGAAAAATCGAGTATGCTCCCTGCCATCATCACGCTTCTGTTGGTCCAATGGCTGGGTTGATCTCTCCTTCATTCATGGTCTATGAAGTGGAGAATACCAATGGCGGATATAAAGCATACTCCGGTTTGAACGAAGGCCGCGGTAAAGTGCTTCGAATGGGTGCTTACAGCGAAGAAGTCATTGCAAAGCTGCATTGGATGAATGAAGTCATGGGACCCATTCTGGATAAAGCTATCAAATACCTGGGCGGTATAGATATTCGTGCTCTATTAAGTAAAGCATTACATATGGGTGATGATGGACATAACCGCCTGGATGCATGTTCAGTTCTGTTTACAACTACCCTTGCCCCGGCAATAGTAAAAGTATGTGATGACAAAGATCAAGCTGAAAAAATCGTTAGATTCCTTGCAGAAAATGCTCTCAGTATCTTAAATCCCGTGATGGCGGCGGCAAAAACCATGGCCGAGTCAGCCGCTGGCATAGAATACTCCACTGTTGTCACAACAATGGCACGTAATGGTACTGATTTTGGCATCCATGTGAGCGGTTTGGGTGATAAATGGTTCATTTCGCCTGCTCCCATGGTCAAAGCTTTATACTTCCCGGGCTTTACTGAAAAAGATGCCAATCCCGACATTGGTGACAGCGTGATCACCGAAACAGCAGGGTTTGGTGGATTTGCCATGGCTTCAGCACCAGCACTTGTTAGTTTCATTGGTGGAACTGCCAAGGATGCAACAGCAACCACGTATGATATGTACGAAATAACAGATGGCGAGCATAAATTCCTAACCATTCCGTATCTGGATTTCCGTGGTACTCCAACAGGCGTTGATATTCGTAAAGTTGTAGATAAAGGAATTGCCCCCAGGGTGAACACGGGTGTAGCTCATAAGGATCCCGGGGTTGGTCAGGTCGGAGCAGGCGTTGTAAGTGCTCCGATGAAGATGTTCGAAGAAGCAGTCGTAGCTTTTACAGAAAAATACGCATCTAAATAATTTCAAATTCAAATACTAAGTGGAGGATCGTATGGATCGAGAAAAGTTTATCAAAATGTTAAGTGAAGCAAAATTATATGATCTTACCCAGGGTTGCAGTATCTTCACTACGCCCTGGCCTTTCGAAAAATCACTTGAAGTGCACTTTTTCAAACGCTTAACCGGTGCTTATGGCGGTGGAGCTGGTGCAAACGGACAAATATTAAATTGGAGCAATACGGTTGGCACCCATTTGGTCGGGGAGCGGGCTTTCCACTCCGGAATGCGCGCAATTTCAGATATTCCATTAACCGATCTTACAGGTGAAGGCGTTGTGGTTGATCTTTCTGACGTAGTAGAAGACTACGGGTTCTACACACCAGAGATGATCACAAAAAAGGTGACCGTTAAAAAAGGTGACATCCTGATCATCAATACTGGCTACCATAAATACTCATGGGACCAGCCAGACGTCATGAATCCAAATGCGCAAGGTGGCGTTGAAAATAAAGATTTTGGTTTCTACGTCCGCCATCCAGGTCCTTCCCCTGAATTTTACCAATGGGCTCTTGATATGAAACTAAAATGGATCGGTGTTGATTGTGGTTGTTCTGAACACCCGATGAATACACCCATCCGACGGTTCCATGAGAATCACTTCAAGAAAGCAGAAGAAAAACTTGTTGCCAAATACGGTAAAAAATGGGATGAAATGTTCCCAACCGATGAATATTACACTTTGACCCATATCACCCTGCCCAAAGCCCATATGTTATTCGTGGAAGCCATTGTGGGAGAGATTGACAAGCTCAAGAACAAGCGGGCTTGGATATCTGTTCAACCAATCCCATTCATGGAAGTTGAGGCTGCCTGGTCTCGTGTATTTGCATGGACAGCTCCTGATGGTATGACCGAAGAGGGTTTCCTGGACGCTATGAAATCATCCAAGATGATGGATCTCTCAGTCCCATTCAGCGTACAAAGCCCACAATGGGCTAATTATGAACCCTTAACTGTAAAATACACCAAACGTGTTGGTGGACAGCATTTTGGTATGGGTCGCAATGGATCCATTTGTAATGCGTCGATCCACCTTGCCACCCACATGGATGGCGAAAAACACTTTTACCCGAATGGAAGAACGATAGGGCAGGTTCCATTGGAAGAATGGGTCGGTCCTGGTGTCATTGCTGATATCTCCGGTCTGGTAAGCAACTCCTCTGTATATACGCCTGCAATGATTGAAAGTGTTGTCGACATCCGCGAAGGAGACATCCTCATCATCAAAACTGGTTGGTCAAAATATGGATGGAATTCAAAGGATTCTGACGAATTCCGATATATGATCAAGCACCCGGGTCCATCTCCTGATTTTGCAGATTGGATCATCAAAATGAAGATCAAATGGATCGGCATCGACTGTGTTGCAGCTGATCACCCGATGAATACTATTCAACGAATCTGGCATCCGAAAACTTTCGAAGAAGCCAATAACAAATTGAAAAAAGATTTCGGAAAAGATTGGGATGAAATGTTCCCGCTTGACCAATATTATCAGGATATGCACTATAACCTCTTCCCGAAGAAAATTGTCCATGCAGAAAACCTTGGCGGTCAGCTTGCTGAAACACCCGGTGGCCGCTATTACATCGGTTGTTTTGTACAGAAAGCCATGGAAATTGAATCGATGTGGGGTCGTTTTGTAGCTTTTAAAGAAAGCTAGTAAGAAATATAACAAATCCTCACAGAGAGGATAACCCTTTCTGTGAGGATAATTTATCTATTGAAATGTGTAGGAGGAGGAACGTAGATGAAACCAGCCTCTTTTGAATATTATGCCCCGACAAGTGTCGAAGAAGCATTAGCTACCATCGCTGAAGTTGGTGATGATGGCGGTAAAGTACTGGCAGGTGGTCAAAGCTTGGTACCTGCCATGAATTTTCGCATGGCACAGCCAACTGCCCTTGTAGATTTAAATGGAATTAAGGAATTATTTTATATTAAACCTTCTCCTGCTGGTGGATTACTCATAGGAACAATGACAAGGGATAGGGTTGTTGAATTGGATCCATTAGTTATAGAACGGGCTCCAATCATCCCGGAATGTCTTTATTGGCTTGCCCACCCAACAATTCGTAATCGTGGCACATTTGGTGGCGCTCTGGCTCACTCTGATCCCGCAGGTCAATTACCAGTAGTAGCCTCAGCATTGAATTTTAAATTCCATATCAGATCAAAAGATGCTGACCGCTGGGTGGAAGCAGATGACTTTTTTGTATCGATCTATACTACCTGCATGGAAGCAACAGAAATGCTGACTGAAATAGAAGTTCCAGCTAAACCCAAGAATACAGGGTTTAGCTTCAAGCAGGTATCACGCCAGGCAGGAGAATCTGCACTTGTGGGTGTTGCTACCATGCTTACATTGGATTCTGCAGGCAAAATTGAAGGTGGCCGAATTTCATTTATGGGTGTTTCCGAAAAACCTGTACCAGCTGAAGAGGCATTAAAGCTCCTCAAAGGTAATAAACCTACAGATGAACTTATTCGGGATGCCATCGAAGCCACAGTTGTGAATGAACTGGATCCAGGACCTGATATTCATGCTTCAGCTGAATATCGCAGTCACATGGCTCGTGCACTTGGTATCAATTCTGTCAAAGAAGCCATTGCCAGGGCAGCTAATTAGGAGGTCAGAATGAGCGAAAAAATAAAAATTAAAGTAAACGTCAATGGCACCGAATATGAACGCTCTGTGGAACCTCGCCTGCTTTTGAGTGATTTCATTCGCTATGAACTTTGTTTGGGGGGTACGCATGTTGGCTGTGAACATGGGGTTTGCGGAACCTGCACAATTTTATTCGATGGGAAACCACAAAGATCCTGTATGACATTTGCTGTCCAGGCAAATGGCCACATGATTGAAACAGTTGAAAGTTTGGGCACACCCGAAAAGATGAGCATCCTCCAACAAGCTTTCCAGGAAAAACATGGCGCGCAATGTGGTTTTTGTACTCCAGGCATCCTGATGACCATGACTGCTTTCCTGAAAGAGAATCCCAATCCGACACTCGAAGAGATCCGTGAAGGAATTGATGGAAACCTTTGCCGATGCACTGGATATCAGAATATTATTGATTCAGTAAAATATGCAGCAGAACAAATGGCTGCTCCCGTAAAGAAGTAACGGAAAGGAACTCACCATGGAAAAGAAATTTCTTGGACAAAGAATAAAGAGAAATGAAGATCCGCGGATCCTGACTGGACGGGCAAAGTATATAGCGGATATTAATTACTATAATGTTTTGCAGGCAGCTTTCTTGAGAAGTGATTATCCACATGCGAAGCTCAATAGTGTTGATGTCAGTGCTGCCAAAGCGATGCCAGGGGTTGTAGCTGTATATACAGCTGAGGATCTTGGAGATCTCTGGCATCCTGGTCCGGTACTTGTTCCGGCTCCACATTCCATTCCTGGTATTACTGCCAATTCCCGCACCCAAATACCGATTGTAAAAGACTTCGTCAGGCACCAGGGAGAAGTCATCGCCATGGTGGTTGCTGAAAGTCGCTATTTAGCAGAAGATGCCCTGGCTGAGATCATAGTTGATGCAGATCCTCTTCCTGTTGTCGAAAATGTAATGGATGCACTCAAACCTGATTCACCACTTGTCCATGAAGAGCTTGGAACCAATTTGGCTACTTATGTCCGCCAGGAACGTGGCAATTTTGCGGAAGTGAAACAGAAGGCAGATTTTGTTATCGCTGAAAAATTCATTATGGACCGTGGTAGTGCTGGAGCAATGGAAAATCGCGGTATAGTTGTGAATTGGGAACAGGATGTTGAAAAGCTTACAATACATTGCAATACTCAATCTCCTTCCGGTTTGAGGAACAGCATGGCAGCCTGGTTCGGAATCCCCGAACAGAAAGTTCGTGTGGTGGTTCCTTTTGTCGGTGGCGCTTTTGGCCCAAAAGTCATGACCAACCAACCAGAAGAAGTATTGTGCGTTTTTGCATCAATCAAACTTAATCGCCCCATCAAGTGGCTTGAAGATCGTGCAGAGAACTTCATCGGAACAACTGCTGAACGTGTTCAAATGCATGATTGTGAAATTGCATTTAATAAAGACGGAAAAGTGCTCGGATTCAGAGATTCCTTCCTTTACGATACTGGAGCATATAATCCTTATACGGCTACTATCCCGCTAAACACCCAAACCCACACCACTGGTACGTATGATATTCCAGTTTTTCTGACTGAATTCACATCTGTCTTTACCAACAAGATGATCGTTTCACCAGTTCGTGGCGCAGGCCGTACATACGGTGTTTATGTAATGGAACGTATGTTGGATGCAATAGCTTATAAGCTCGGGAAAGATCCTGCCGCTATCCGTGAACTTAACCTTATTCCAGCGGATGCCAAGTTCCCTCTTGAAACCGGGATCATCGCCCAGGATTTTGCTCAGTTTGTATTGGATAGCGGTAATTATCCGGCAGCATTGAAAAAAGCTAAAGAAATGATCGGTTACGATGATTTCAAGAAGAATCTGCAGCCAAAGCTACGCGCAGAAGGCAAAAAAGTAGGCATTGGTCTGGTTTTGTTCACTGAAAACACGGGTGTTGGTCCATATGAAGGAACCAAGATCACTGTCGGGAATAGTGGAAAAGTCTTTGCATCAAGTATTTATGGCACCCAGGGGCAAGGTCACTTCACGGTATTCGCTCAAATTGTTGCTGACCAAATCGGTTGCAAGGTTGAGGATGTCATAATTGAAACTGGTGACACAGATAAATTTGCCTGGGGAACGGGTACATTTGCCAGCCGCGGAGCAACAGTATTAGGAAATGCCTATCACCACACAGCCCAATTAGTTCGTGCGAAAATCCTGGCAACAGCCAGTAGATTGTTTAATGTTCCCGAAGAAGAATTGGAATTAGGTGATGGCGTTGTTCGCGTCGCTGATATTCCAGAAAAATCTATAAAATTGGGCGATCTCGCCACGAAAGCTAATCCTATGCGTGGAACTATCAAACCTGGCACAGAACCTGGTTTGGAGGCTACCGGATTCTATGCACCACCCTATGGTGCCACAGCTTATGGTGCTGCTGCAGCGATCATTGAAGTAGATCCTGAAAGCTATAACTTAAAGTTCCACAAATTCATCTTTGTAGACGACTGCGGTACAGTGATTAATCCAATGTTATTGGATGGACAACTCCATGGTGGTATTCAAATGGGTATTGGTAATTCGTTCTTTGAGAAACTGGTTTATGATGAGGGTGGACAGCTAATGAATGGCTCGTTCATGGATTATCTAATACCTCGTGCGTCAGACATGCCTCATAGGATGGAGATCGGACATTTACATACACCTTCACCATTAAATCCCCTTGGAATTAAAGGCGTGGGTGAATCGGGAACAATACCGATTCCACCTCTATATTGCCAGGCACTAGAAAATGCTTTGGAAGTCCCAGGTTTGTTCATAAAGGATGTACCTTTAAGTCCGAGTATCCTTTACCATCTGGTTGAAGAAGCAAAACTAAGTATTAAATAAAAGGAGTTCGATATGGGAATGAAAATTAATGGCGAGTATACATTCAATGGTCCAAGGGAAGTTGCCTTTGCTGTAGTCCGGGATCCCAATCTACTTTTATTAGCAATCCCCGGTGAAAGCACTATGAAAGAAACTGGGCCGAATTCCTATGAGGGAACGATTAAACTCAAAATTGGGCCGGTTAGCGGTACTTTCGCAGGGTTGTACACAATATCTGAGGAAAATGCACCAGAATCTTTTACAATGACTGTAAAAGGTAAAGGTGGTGCGGGTTTTGCAGAAGGTGTTGGTAAAGTTCATTTTACTCAGTTGGAAGATGGCAAAACTTTATTCAAATACTCAGGTGAATTAAATATTGGCGGTAAGCTTGCCAGTGTAGGTCAACGCCTGATTGACAGCGTATCAAAGAGTATGTTGAAAAGCGGGCTTGAAAAACTGGATAAGGAGGTCGAGAAACGAAAGTAGTTTTATTGTGTTATATTGTGTAAGTGCTTGACATTTACGAAATTGTGTTAAAATAGTATTAATTATTGGAGGATTTACCGTGTCAGAAAATTTAGAAGAAAAAGAAGTTCCCGAAGAAGTTGTTATTGGCGATCAGGCATTCCAGGAACATTTAAAAAAAGTTCCAGCAAAATATTCTGCTGAAGTAAGAATGGTTCTATATGTGGTACCAATGGCAATAATTTTGGTCACCATTGCATATTTTCTTTCAAAACTACAGTATTAGATTTTTATAAAAGTGATCTGGAATAAAACCAGATCACTTTTATTTCTTGAGAGGAGGTGGTGGGTATAGGATAGAGGCACAATGCAACAATCTGGTGAGATCTGCTCGACCAGATTACCAAAAGTAATTTTTAATTTAGTTCGTAAAATACATACTAAGGAAGGAAAATTCGAATGGCTGCTCAAACAAAAGTAATGGGTTATCTGCCTAATGATCAACCCCCATTTGGTCAATTATTACTCCTTGCACTACAACATATTTTGACCATGTTCCCTGCAACAGTCCTCTGCGCCCTTCTCATGCACTTTGATGTATCAGTTGTATTGACCATCACTGGTTTAGGAACAATTGTCGCTTTACTCGGCGCAAAGTTCGCAATGGGAAAATATATTCCCCTGTATTATGGATCCAGCTTTTCTTATATTGCTGCTGTTGCCATGGTTGTTAACCAACTAGAACCCGGACTCGGTTTTGGTGTGGCAGCATCCCCAGCCACAATTTCTGTGGTACAAGCTGGTTTCCTAGCAACCGGTGTTTTGAATGTACTTGTTGGTTTACTTATCCGCCTCACTGGTGGAAAAGAAGCCGTAGATAAAGTCCTCCCTCCAATCATCACTGGTTCAGTAGCCTGCACCATTGGTATTGGTCTTGGATACACTGCTTTAACTATGGCCTCAGGTACTTGCTGCGGTGTAGATCCTGCTGCCGCTCCAAACATGACCCTCACCTGGTGGGCAGTATCTTTGATCACACTTGTTGCCACCGTACTTTACTCAGTTTATCTGCAGGGTAAAGGCTTCATCGGAATGCTTCCAATCCTACTTGGCGGTATCACTGGTTACATCGTCGCTGTCCTTTTTGGATTACGCCCGCTCGCTGGCATCTTCACATCCAACGCTTTCATTCTGCCCCATATTACCTTCCCTAACTTTGCCAGTCCCTTAACCGGCACAGTTCTGTTGGGTGTAGGTATCATGGCGATTGCGACCATCCCTGAATCAACAGCCCACCTCTATCAGATCTCTCTGTATGTCGACCACCTGGCCGAAGAACAGGGCCGCGAGAAATATTTCCTTTCCCGCTACGTTGGTTTGAACCTGATGCTCGATGGTCTCGATGACATCATCAACGGTATCTTCGGCTCAACCGCTGGTACCAACTATGGTGAGAACAACTCCTTGATGGTCATCACCCGTAACTACTCCGGTCCAGTACTACTTGGCGCTGGTGTAATTGCCATCATCATGGGATTCATCGGTCCTCTTCGCGATATCATCAACTCCATCCCAACCGCAGTCGCTGGTGGTTTAGCCATCTACTTGTATGGTGTCATTGGTATGCAGGGTATCGCACTCTTGATCGCTGAAAAAGTAAACCTGTATGATCCCCGCCAACTAGCTCTGGGCGCCATCATCCTGGTAGTCGGCATTGGTGGCACGATCGGTTATCCTAATGGATTACCGATTCCCTTGCTGCAATCCGTTTTTGCTGGCGGATGGCCTCCCATCGCCGCCGGTGCTTTCTTCGGTATCGTCTTAAACCTCATCTTCATGTGGTTCAAGCCCTCAACAGAACGCGCTATGGTAAACAAGTAATATTGAATTTATCTCAACAAAATCCGGGATGGGTGTATACCTGTCCCGGATTTTATACCTGCTGGAATTTAAATAGGTTTTTATATGCATGTGCTTATTACAGGGGCATCAGGAAAAACTGGTAAGGCAATTATTAAATCATTACTCAAACAGAGTATGGACATTACGGCGTTAGTCCATAGGACTCAATCAGTTCCAGAACTAAAGAATTTAGGAGTGGACAATGTTATTGTTGGAAATCTGCAAGACATTGACCAAATGAAATTAGCGCTGAGTGGGGTCGATAGCTTGTATTTGATTATATCCAATATGAATCCAAAGGAAAAAGAGATTTGTTCTGGAATTATTGATCTATGTAGATCTTTGAATGTTAAACGGATCATCTATCATTCCGTGTTACACCCGCAAGTCAGCGCGATGCCTCATCATTGGCAAAAAATGCAGGTCGAAGAAATGCTATTTACCTCCTCCTTGGATTTCACCATCCTACAACCCACTGCTTATATGCAAAATATTCTTGGGTATCGTAATTCAATTAATTCCGGGATATATCCTATACCATATCCAATATCATCAAAAATATCGTTAGTGGACTTACAGGATGTTGCCGAGGTGGCTTCGAAAGTAATAACGGAATCCACTCACTCAAATGCTACGTATGAATTGGTTGGTACTTCTCCATTAAGTCAAATTGAAGTTGCTGAAAAGTTAAGCCATTATTTAAATTATAATATTGTCGCAAAAGAAGAATCCATTCATGATTGGGAAAATTCTCCCTCTATTCAGAAAATGGATGAATATGTAAAAAACACATTGAAATCCATGTTCCAGTATTATGCGAATTATGGGCTGGCAGGAAATTGTCATGTTTTATCCTGGTTATTAGGACGTGCCCCCACCACCCTTGAGCAATTCCTTAAAAGGGACTATAGTATTACACACTAATATTACGAGGAGATGCTTTGGATAATAAACGCTCACAACACTATAACTATACTCATGAAACAATTCCAATCGTATGGCATCGCCAGAATGCTGATTTTTTGAAATATATCGATAAGGACGGCATTAATTTTCTACGATTTTGGTGGAAGCATTTAGAAAATGCTTTAGGAGTTCAAATACTTTCGTCTTCAGAAGGTCTTGGCTACCAGGTAAAAACTGTTCCGGATAAGAATAAAGATAATGTGAAGTTAATTCTATTGACTTTCCCGAAACCTGAAACGATCGGTGAAGTTTTTTACATGATTTTGGTTAAAATCCCCGAAAGCCGAGTTTTTTTGGCACGTTTTTTCTTGCTAAAACTACCCACGACCCGCGTGTTTGCGTTGGAACTTGAAGGACAAAATGAAGACGGTTCGCCACGAACGGGATTATATGAACTTACCCCTCGAGCAAGAAATATTCGCATAAGAGCTGGCACTGAGCCAGTACTAGATACTTTTTATAAAGATATTCTAAAAATTCTAAAACTTGAAAGGTAATTGATCATGGACTTTTTAAAAGAACCCGGGTTACTTGTAGTTGTCGGTTCCCTGGTAATATTTTATCTACGGCTGATGCAGCTGCGAGGCCGCAAAAGGAAACTTGAGCATAAAGCAGCAGTTGCCAGGATGAACGAAGCTAATCGGAAAAGAGGAAATGTATCAAAAGCACCAGCCAGAAATCCGAACAAACCTCCTTATGCTGTTTCTAACTGGTTCCTAGTTACAATTGCAGCAATATTAATGCTTTTGGGAGTGGCGATTCGGTCAAGTATGAATTTTCTACCTGTTTTAGAAACATATTGGTGGGTACCAACAACATTGGGAGTGTTGTTATTTACTTTTTGTTTCAAGGTTGAAGTTTAATATTGATCTTTATTTAATCTGATTTATCAATAAACAGCCTTAACAAAAATAGGCTGTTTTTGTCCTACTTCCTGAAATTCAATCTCAAAAAGAAAATATAACTTCCAAATAATAATAGACTCATTATCGTTGTGTTATTCAAAAATCCCGTTGTAAAATTTGGGTTCCCGCCAAGGTATAAACCAATACCCACCATTTCCAATATCCCTCCCGGGATAAGGGGCCACCAAATGAATTTGTCTCTGATAACCCTGGAACTGATTGTTATTAGTGCCCAACCTAATCCAAACCAGACTAACATAACTCCAGTCTGGCTAATCAAGTTCGTTACCCCAATACTTTTCCATGGAAAAGATATTCCTGGTGCGACCGTGAGAACGATAGAGCCAGCAATGATCAACCCAAATAACTTTGCACCAATTCCCCATAGAAGTAAGCTTATCCCCAGCCCTATTCCTATATAAAAAACAAAATCCAGCAAACCAGCATCGCTATTAAGGAAACTTCCAGCAAGTGCCAGACAAACTCCTGATGGAATTAATTCCCACCACGAGAGGGTTCTCCAAATGATATATGTAAAAATAAAAGAAATAAGCCAGGATAACCCAAATGTCCCGCATAGTATTCCTATGATTCTTTGTGGTTCCCAAATTGGTTGTGTCCATAATACAATCACGCACCCAATAAATATTCCTGATACCAGACTGCTTACAAATAATCCATACTCTATTCTTCTTTATTACTGACCACACTAGTAATGAAATCGAAACAATTGGAATAATGAGCAAATAAATATTTAAAATCCTGGTGATCCATCCAATTAATACCAGTAGAATAATGAGCGAGCCAATAGAAATAGGGAAAAATATGTGAAAGTTTTTTTGAGACTTCATAATAGACCTTTTTGGTGCGCTTTCACAGCAGCCTGTAATCTATCCTTTACTTCCAATTTTCCCAATATATTTGAGATATGGTTCTTAACTGTTCCTTCCGTAATAACGAGGATATCCGCAATATCTTTATTACTCGCTCCGGTAGCGACAACTTTTAATATTTCTATCTCCCTCTTGGTTAATGTTTCAACCGGGTTAGGTGCATATTCGTTAGTTGGATGTGACAATCTTGAGAACTCAGCCACGATTTTTGCAGTCTCTGATGGTAGTAGAAAAAATTCGCCTTTAGCTGCTGATCTAATTCCGTCAAATAGTTGTTCAGAAGATATGTCTTTCATTAGATAGCCAACTGCACCTGCTTTTAACCCTTCGAATAAATCATTATCATCATCAAATGTAGTCAGGATTAAAACGTGTGTATTGGGGTATTGGCTTGTAATAATACGGGTAGCTTGAACGCCATCCATCAGGGGCATCCTTAGATCCATTAATATTATTTCCGGTTTTAACAATTCTACAAGTTCTATAGCCTCTTTTCCATTCCCTGCTTCCCCGACCACTTCAAATTCAGTTTGAACACTAAGTAGTGTCTTTATTGCTTCTCTAAACAGTTGTTGGTCGTCCGCAATCACTAATCGTATAATCTCATTCATAATGGTAACTCTACTTCAATCATAAATCCTTCATTTTCCATGGATTGATAAATTATTGTTCCACCAAATTGCTTAACTCGTTCTTCCATACCTCGAAGACCAAAACCCTTATGGATTTTTGCTCTACCAATGCCATTATCATGCACCAAAAGTCTTAGAATACCTGAGATGCTATAGTCAATGGAAATTTGTAGTTTTGTTGCCCTGGCATGTTTGATACAGTTTTGAATGCTTTCTTGAATAATTCTAAAAACTGTAAGCTCAAGTTGAGCGGAACCACTTCTAGGTTCACCAATGACCTCATTAGTTACAATCAGTGAATCGGTTGATGAAGAATCTACTAGCTGATTAATTCTCTCTTCTAAAGGTATTCGAGCTGCGGTGTCATCCCTTAATGTTGCTACAGATCTTCGGACATCCATGAGGGCTTCTTGCGATTGTTTCTGAGCGTTAATAAGAGTATTCATAGCCTTATCAGGATTGCTTTCCATCACAGCTTTTGCTGCTTGAATTTGCATATGAATCACTGTTAGGTAATGCCCTAAACCATCGTGGATTTCTCGAGCGAAACGATTTCTTTCTCTGGCAACGGTTAGTTCCTCTATTTGGTTTGCATATGCCTGTAAATGGCTATTCGCATTTTCGAGTTCAATAATGAGTTGCTTGATCTTTGAATGAGCATTTTCTTCTTCTATATACATCTGCATAAATATAATTACAAATATCTGACCCGCCAAAAAAATGGGTAATCCACTTAAGGGTATTGTCCACCCCTGAGTAAACCATCTAGATGCGCCAAAATACAGTAGCACAATTAAACCATTTAATCCAAGCATTGTTCTTGGGGCAAATAATATGACACTATGACCAATAATTGGTAGCAAAATTAATAAACTAATCCCAACACCCTCACAGATAATAATTATTAGGACGGCCAGTACCAATTCCACAAAAATATATAGAAACCTAAGCCAGATCAATGATTTTGCTGCACTAATGGAATAGATATATATTCCTATAAAAACATAACAAATACCAAGCACAATCATTATGACTATGCGCATCCAATATATTTCTTTAACGGAAACAAAGACGGATAAAAAAACCCCCATTACAACGACTGCAAACGACATGGCGTTCCCAAATGTTACTTTGGGGTTTGTATATTCAGAAATCATCAGTTCATTATAGCATTACGCGTTATATCGTTAGGCATATATTTATCTGTTATTTATCCAAATTCTTATGTCTTTAGATAGTACCAGAGATACATACATTCCAATGCTCCAACCGCTAATCTGATATAGAAATAATAATTTCGATTGGAGATGCAAATGAATGCGTTATTGGTATATCCTGAATTTCCAGACACATTTTGGAGTTTTAAACATGCAATGAAGTTTATTAATAAGGGAGCTGCAAATCCACCTTTAGGATTGATCACTGTTGCTGCAATGCTTCCAAAGGAATGGAACCTTAAATTGAAAGATTTAAATATTTCCCAATTATTAGGGGAAGATTGGGAATGGGCAGATATTATTGTGATATCAGCAATGATAGTCCAAAAAAAGTCAGTGACTGAATTAATAAAGAATAGCAAATCCCATAATAAATTGGTCATTGCCGGTGGACCACTATTTACCAGCGAATACGAAGATTTTCCGGAAGTTGATCATTTCATTCTAAATGAAGCAGAAATTACACTACCCCCATTCCTTTTGGATTTTTCAAAACAAATAGCAAAAAAAGTATACAAAACTGATGAATTTCCAGATATAAATTCAACTCCAATTCCCAGATTTGATTTGCTTGAATTGGATAAATATGATGCCATGTCCCTTCAATACTCACGGGGTTGTCCATATAATTGTGATTTCTGCAATGTTACTGCATTGTTTGGTCATACTCCACGCATTAAATCGACTGAGCACATCCTCCAGGAACTTGATGCCCTATATTTGGCAGGTTGGCGCAGGAATATTTTCTTTGTTGACGATAATTTTATCGGCAATAAACGGGTGATCAAAGATGAAGTGTTGCCGGCGTTGATCGACTGGAGAAAGAATAAAGAAGGGTGTTTGTTCATCACCGAAGCAAGTATTAACATGGCTGATGACAAGGAATTATTACGGTTAATGGCAGAAGCTGGATTTATTTCAGTGTTCATTGGAGTTGAAACTCCCAGCGAAGAAGGCCTTGTGGAATGTCATAAAACGCAAAATACTCGTAGGGACCTGATTTCCAGCGTTCATAAGATCCAATCCTCAGGCATACAAGTCATGGCTGGTTTTATAATTGGATTTGATTCTGATGATCCATCCATATTCAAAAGGCAGTACGACTTCATTCAGGAAAGTGGAATTATTACAGCCATGGTTGGGCTTCTTCAGGCACCATTTGGTACCAGGTTATATGATCGAATGAAGGCTGAAGGAAGAATTATCGAGGAAATGACCGGGGACAATGCCGATGGAACTACAAATATCAGAACCCGTATGGATCAGTTCACATTAATTACGAACTACCGGAAATTAATGATTGAACTATTTTCTCCAATTCCGTTCTACCTGAGAATTCGGACATTCCTAATCCATTATCATCCTCTCTCGAGGCCAGTTTCCATTAGTAAAAACGATATTCTCGCTCTTCTAAAGACGGTCTGGTATATGGGTATCACAGGCCCTGATCGGACTGAATATTGGTCCTTGATCTGGTGGGTTTTAACCCGAATGCCTACAAAATTTGCGATGGCTATAACGTTAACCGTATATGGGTACCACTTCCGTCAAGTCGCAAAATTACATTTAGGAAATGTTTGTGGAAAAAGAGATGACCCGCGTACCCAACAGCGTAAAGCTGAAACAGAAAGAATATTCAAAAGTCAACTTATAGTTAGGCAAAACAACAACCCGGGTGATTAACCCGGGTTGTTGTTATTCTTTATAAATCCCTATTCAATTTCAGATAATTTAACTGGCCTATTTTCTTTGAGTGATTTATTTGCGGCCATAGCTATAAGGATGGGTTTTCGTCCGTCAATTGCCATTACAGGTGTATCTGTGTTATTTCTAATTGCTTCAACAAATCCCCGCATTTCGGCAATAAACGATTCCGAATATCTCTCCAGGAAGAAATATAGAGGTTTTGACCCGCTTACCTCTTCGCCATTGCTATAAATATGAGAATCAGGGAAATTATTCGTAACAGCAACCATTCCGCCTGACCCAAATACTTCAACTCGCTGATCATAACCATAAACTGCTTTTCGGCTGTTATCGATTGTGCCAATAGCTCCGTTAGCGAATTTTAAAGTAATAATCGCAGTATCTATATCACCTGCCTTACCTATTTCCGGATCTACCAGGACAGCGCCGGCGGCATAGACTTCCACGACCTCAGATCCAGAAAGGTATCTGGCCATATCAAAATCATGAATGGTCATATCGAGAAAAATACCACCGGATACTTTTACATATTCAGGCGGTGGTGGGTTCGGATCACGGCTGGTTATCCTGAGGATGTGTAAAGCACCGATCTTTCCTTCTTTTACCATTTCTTTGACTTTTTTAAAGTTTGGATCGAACCTTCTATTAAACCCGATCTGACATTTCACGCCTGCTTTTTTTACAGCATCCAAGGCACTGTCAATTTTCTGTAGATCATGGTCAATAGGCTTTTCGCAGAAGACATGTTTTCCTGCTTTGGCTGCTTCTGTAAGAATTTTCGCATGAGTGTCTGTGGAAGAGCATATGGCAACAGCATCAATGCTTTTATCTTCCAAAATTTTGTGATAATCTTCGTATGCGTTTTTTATATTCAACTTCTCGCATAATTCTGTAGCAAAAACAAAATTCGGATCAGCTACAGCTACAACCTCCACACCAGGAACCCTTGTTGCAAGATTCTCTGCATGAAGCTTCCCAATACGCCCTGCACCAATGACACCAACACGTATTAACTTTATAGCCATTCTGCACTCCTTATATAAGATTTTGATGTTATATCTTCACTTGCTTCAGTTCAACTATAATACTTCAGAGACTTTCACAAGCCTTTGTTCATCTAATGAAAGTGTTGCAGCAATTCCAATTGCTGTTGCAGCCCGGGCATCTTCTCCAGATACCGTAGGATTTGTTCCTTCAACTATATGTTTTACAAATGCCCTAATCTCTTCTGCATAAGCCAAACCAAACCGTTCCATGAAATATGGAACCGTATCATGGGTTACCCCTTGACGATTTAACATGAGCATGGCTGTTTGTTGTAAATATCCTATCCAAATACTGCCTTCTGTACCAAGAACTTCCGTACGAATATCATATCCATATACAGCATTTCGACTCATATCGATGTTTCCAACTGCACCACTTGCGAACCGTAAGTTGACTACAACATTATCAATATCACCTACTTCTTTCAACTCCGGATAGGCAATACAAGCACCTTCACTGTATACCCTATCCACTTCACTATCCATCAACCACCTGGCAAGATCGAAATCATGAACACCCATATCCACGATTAATCCCCCGCTGTTCTCACGACGAGCAAATTCAAGACTTGAACGCTTTGGATCCCGGCTGACAGCTTTAAACATCACTGGCTTCCCGATCAGCCCCTCCATTATCTTGGATTTCGCCATCATATATGGGGCATCAAATCTTCGCATAAAACCAAGTTGGAGTTTTACGCCAGTCTGCTTAACGATGGCAATAGCATCATCGCATTCCTTAATGCTTTGCGATAATGGCTTTTCACTAAAAATATTCTTTCCAGCCAGAGCTGCGTCTTTTATGATCTGAGAGTGAGTGTTTGTGGGGGTCGAGATTACAACAGCATCTATTTGTTTATCGTCAAGGATAGCTCTATAATCCAAATATCCTTTCGAGATACCATACTTTTCCTGAGTTTCCTTCAAGCATGTTTCATTCGGATCAGCTACTGCAACTAATTCAACCTCTGAAACCGTATAAGCCAGGGTATTCGCAAAAACCTTACCCATTCTTCCTGCCCCGATGAGACCAATATTAATTTTCATCACCATGCTCCTGTTTGAATGGTTACAGATAATATTTTTCGTTCTTCTTCTTTTCCACATACTCTTTCCGAGCATTTTGGACAGGTTTCATAGTCGAAACTTCAGCAATTGCTACATCCCACCATGATTCATAGCCTGGCACATGTGCATCACGATCCGCATCTACGACAATTACGGAAGTTGTTTTTAACTTTTTTACTTTCTTTAATGCTTTAGTAAATGATTGAATATTATTTGCAGAAAAGACAGTTGCCCCAAGGCTCTGAGCATTTTGCGCAAAATCGATAAGGATCTTTTCCCCGGTTAGCTGACCTGTCGCAAAATCCCGTTTAAGGAATCTTGTACCAAATCCTTCGCTGCCGATCGATCCGCTAAGAGCTCCTATGGAACCGAACCCCTGGTTATTCACTACAATAATATTTATTTTTATCCCTTCTAAAATCGCTGTAACAATTTCGGTGGGATTCATCAGGTACGTACCATCCCCAACCCAGACATAAACCTCTCTGGTAGGATCAGCCATCTTTACCCCGATACCCGCTGGTATTTCGTACCCCATACAGGAGTATCCATATTCCATATGGTAACTATTGGGTGTCCTGGTTCGCCAAAGTTTATGTAGATCACCTGGTTGGCTTCCTGCTGCTGAAAGAATTACATCTTTTGGTCCAGCAGCTTTCCAAATTGCGTGCATTATCTCGGCTTGAGACGGAATTGGCTTATTATCGATCGTAAAAAGCCGGTCTGATTCTGCTTCCCATTTTTGCTTCAAATCAGAAATTTTATCCGAATATCCAGCATCTACATGGTACTCTTTTAATCCTTTTCGCAACTCCTTTAGGGTTACTTTTGCATCAGCCAAAATTGGTACACCACTATGTTTATATGCATCCATTTCAAAAACATTTATATTAATAAACCTTACGTTGGGGTTTTGAAAAATGGTCTTGGAAGCTGTTGTAAAATCAGAATATCTTGTTCCTATCCCAATGACAACATCTGCGTCTTTTGCTAAAATATTAGCAGCCAAATTTCCGGTAGCACCTACTGCCCCAACACAACATGGATGATTGTAAGGCAATGATCCTTTTCCAGCTTGAGTTTCACAAACAGGAATGCCAGTTTGTGTGACAAATTTCTCTAACTCCTGGGTTGCTTCTGAAAATAAAACTCCTCCCCCTGCCACAAATAATGGTCTTTTAGCTTTAGAAATTAAGTTCATCGCTTTTTGTAATTGACTTCGATCAGACATGGTTCTATTGATATGCCAAACTCGTTTTTCGAACAATTCGACAGGAAAATCGAAGGCTTCTGCTTGAACATCTTGCGGCATGGCCAAAGTAACCGCACCAGTATCAGCTGGAGAGGTTAATACGCGCATAACCTCAGGGAGAGTGGTTATTAATTGTTCTGGCCTATTTATCCGGTCCCAATATCTTGAAACGGGTTTAAAACAATCATTTACACTAATATCCTGAGTTAAATTCGATTCAAGCTGTTGCAATACGGGAGCAACATTCCTTCTGGCAAAAATATCTCCAGGTAGAAGCAGCACAGGGAGCCGATTGATCGTCGCGAGAGCAGCTCCTGTGACCATATTTGTGGCTCCCGGTCCAATGGACGATGTACAAACAAAAGCCTGCATCCGATTTTTCATTTTTGCATAACCGCTTGCAATGTGAACTGCAGCTTGTTCATTTTTGACCATAATGTATTTAAAATCAGGATTTTCCTGGAGCGCTTGTCCGATTCCCGCAACATTTCCGTGGCCGAAGATTCCCAATACCCCACCAAAGAAAGGCAGTTCAATATCATCGCGTTCCACATATTGATTCTTTAAAAATAGTATTAATGCTTGTGCAGTTGTTAGTCTCTTCGTTTCCATATCACTCTCCGAATATTGATTTATATTTTGTTTTTTGAATTCATTTCCAATGTCACCATCGGTAATCGGTTGTCAAGTTCTTTCCAGGTATTCTTTATCCATGCAAATTCAGGGTCATCTGAACTGGCTAAGGATTGGTCCGATCCTGCTAACATATTCAGGTAGTACACATTGAAACCATGTGCAGCAACAACGGGATGATACCCTTCTGGAGATAATACTAATTCATTATCTTTTACCAGTACCAATTCATCTATTTTCCTGTCATCGGTATAAATCCTCTGGTATGCATATCCCTTTGGTCGATCTATTTTATAAAAATATATCTCTTCGAGATCAGCTTCAAGCAGATTTCCATTTTGATCCAGTTTTCGGACATCATGTTTGTGGGGCGGGTATGAACTCCAGTTTCCTGATGGAGTATAAACTTCGACCACAACTAATCTATCACAATCAAAACCGGGCAATATCATCTGGTTTATTTGCCTGGTGGCATTTCCTCCCCCTCTAATTTCTATTTTCACTTCTTCAGGTTCTATTAATTTCGTTGGATGATCCGAATATGCTTTACACCACCCTATTCCAAATTCCAGGGTCTCACTCAAAGCTTTAATAGTAATCCAATTATCCCTGGAAATATAAAGTGTCGTTGGCATTCCACTAAACACATTACTGCGTGAGCCCGCAGAATC
Source organism: uncultured Chloroflexia bacterium (assembly GCA_963757065.1). Taxonomy (GTDB): domain Bacteria; phylum Chloroflexota; class Anaerolineae; order Anaerolineales; family Anaerolineaceae; genus PNON01. The sequence goes on from CAVWQC010000008.1 coordinate 409,580, forward strand.
CCAGGTATGATCTTTAGTATCAATCTTCGCAGTTCCACCCAATATGACTAAAGCCATTTCATTTTCCTTGCTATCAATATGCCAGGTCTCCCCTTTTTTCAATTTGACAGCGGAAAAATTCAAATGCTCCCATCCTGCGCTTTTTGGCGTCACCTGTATAAATTCGGATTCTTCGTAATTTGGTTTTACCAGTAGATTAGTTGATTTGCTCATATTGATCATACCTTGGTTGTCTTTTACACTTAGTGTGGATTTTTTTATTCCTTACAATATATCAATTATACAATACAAACGTGTGCATGGATATAGGTTTTGTCATTTTATCTCTCATTATTTAATATAATGTAACTGATGTTTCAAATCAAATCTATTTTTAAACATCTAATATAGAAAAGACTCTCTGCTTTTCTCCTGCAGAGAGTTTTTTAATCCAAAAAATATAATTCCCCCTAATATTATTTACAAACCATGATTATGAGCTTTGCTCCTGACTAATTCAACCATCATAAGTACTATTTCTGGATCAAATTGTGTTCCTCTACATCTAATCAACTCTTTTAATGCTAGTTCTTCCGGAATTGGATTCTTATATCTTCGTCCACCGATCATCGTTGTGTAAGCATCTACCACAGCGAGAATGCGAGATCCTAATGGAATATTTTCCCTACTTATTCCATCCGGATATCCGCTTCCGTCGTATCGTTCATGATGCCATCGCACCATTGGTTTAATCACATCAAGTGCATGAATCGGATCCATCAATGCAGAACTGTAAACCGGGTGTTGTTTCATGATTGACCATTCTGTTTGACTTAATGGTCCTGGTTTTGTCAACAATTCTTTTGAAACCACAGATTTACCAATATCATGTAGTTTTCCAGCCAGTCCTAAGGTTAATACTTCTATGCCTGGCAGCCTCATAAATTGGGCTAATCTTTGTGCCCAGATTCCTGTCTCCTTGCTGTGTCCACTTGAATCACATCGATCAATTGAATCTGCTAATGTGAATAGTGCATTTACATAATTATCCTGAAACTTTGGAATGATTGGTCCAACATAAATATTTAATCCAGCCAGTTCTACTTTTAAAGGTGTACCAATAATTTCATCCAGGTTTTTTTGGCCATCATTAGGAAATTGATAATTATCCAGATAATAATAACCAAATGAGTTATTTGAACCATCCAATTGGACAGGAATTAAGATATTTTGTGACCGATTATTTCGGTCCCCAAAATCTTCTACTTCTCCCTGCAATTTGGGAATATTCGAGAAGGTATGTGTTGATTCCAATGCCATAATATGTTTTTAACCTGACTGCCTAAAAGGAAGAGATTTCAGCCATTTCCGAAATTTTGATACTGTTCACCATGAGTAATACTGCTTGAGAGAAATGCTCAAGGCTGCTGCTTTTGATCAACGAGATACTATTCAATAATTCAGCAGGAAGATGGAATGCTTCCCCAAAATAACCTGATTCTATCGATTGCAGCGGGTTGCTTAATAGTTTTTCTCTAAATGTTTTATTAATGACTGCTGCCTGAAGAACTTTACCGATTTCACACATCAGATCATCTGAAGTATCGTATTTATTGTCCACAGAGGTAATTGAAGGAAAATTCAAACTATTTTGTAACATTTTTACTCCTTTATTGGGTTGCTAAGAGACCATAATATACTTATCATTCCAATGGAAATGAGTATATCTCCGACACTAAATGCGAATTTATAACTAATCCATGCTGGTAAATTCAATATATCAGTCAGAAAAGCTAAATTTGTTCTTTCTGGCAAAAGAATCCGATCTTTTGTAAGGGACAATCGTTCTCCCACATTCCACGTTTCAGCAGGAATTTCCGGATGTAACCGTGTAAGTGTATTCACACTTATGGGCATCCATCCACCGTTTGTCGCTATTGCCAGAAAATTACTCACCAATCCTACTCCTAGAATTACAAAACCTGTTTTATTAATGTTTACTGCCACAAAAACCATTAATCCCAGCATAGAAAAGATCTGCACATATGGAACTAATGTTTCTGGTACTGCTTTAGCCAGGCCTGGAATATAGAAAATCACAATTTGTGGTATTACTGCTACAAAAACAAGCCATTCCAGGTGTAAAGATGGTAAAACCAAGCTGCGTTTCATTATTCTGGCTCGCACAATTGTTGCTGCAAGGCCAATTATTACTGCTAGACTTAATATCATTTTTATTGAGGCTGTGTTTTTATGTCTGATGCAATCTTCGTTGTATTTATCTCATATAAGAGTAAATCGCTAACCTAAACTCCAGTTGCTCCAGGAGCGCCAGCGCCAAGTACAACCATTACAAGTAAAATAACGAAAACTAACTAAACGGACATTTACTTTCTGTAAAGATGATCTTGTGATTTCCGTGGCTTTTGTGAACATGTTATTCTCCTATATGAATGATTTCAATTTGAAAAATAAATGATTACGCTATACTCCGGTTGCTCCTGGGGCACCAGCACCAAGGACTATAAGGACAAGCATGAGGGTAAAGAGTACTAAACGGAAATTGACTGGTTTTACTAACGAATTGACTGTGGTGCTGAATTTTGTAAGCATGTTTATCTCCTTAATTTGATTAGTAACCTATTATCATTTATGCCGGTCTCAAAACAGGCATTAAACAATAATCAAATAACTTACTAACCAATTTAGAGTCTTTCGCTTGAATTGTTGTTCTTTGGGGAGTGTAAATTGAATATAAATAATATTACTCATGGCAACCATTACCAGATACTGATTGCACCTGACTAATTTCGAGGAAATTAGTCTTTATCTTTTGTTACATTTTTATCAAAGTTACTAACTTATTGAAGCAGGTGATGATACAGGTCCCGGGTTTGTGGTGATGGTGTTGCGCATATTTCCCGTTCGAGTACTTCCACACAGGATAAATACTGCCTTACCAGACCTGCCCTATTTCCCATAGCCGCATAAATCCTAAAGGCTAATCTGTAAGAATCTTCCAATAGATTATCTTCATCAATCGCAAGCTGACAATATTCAAGTGCACTTTCCGTGTCCCCTTCAATTAAGAATAATTCGGATATTTGCAGAAGGGAAGAAATATAGTTCTGATTTAGGTTTTCCCGTAGATTATGTACCCAATTTTCTTCAATTTCTGGTAAATATTTTCCCCCATAATTACTTATTGCTTCTTTTAAATAAGCTCTTTTTTTTGCAGGATCAGTTTCTCTTGCAGCGCTGGCATTGTCTCTTAGGAATAATTCAACATCAAATTCATAATCGATTTTATAATTGAAACGATAGAAATCTTGCTCCAGTATTACACTATCTTTCCCAACTGCTCTACGTAACCTGTACACTGTATTCTTAAACCTAAACTTCGCATCATCAGGAGAAGCATCTGGCCAAAAAACAAGACATATCTCATCTTTGGTCATTCCTTCTGGATGAGCCATAAGCATAAAAAATAAATCCTTCGCAGCTTGAGTTTGCCAATCTGAGTTAGAAATTATCTGGTTATTAATACTTACTTGCATCTTCCCCAAGGATCGAATAAATATTTTCGGTGGTGCAAATGGTATTCCTCGAGAATTCTCGCGCAAGAATTTTCTAATTTTTGGTAAATTATTATTAAACTCATCAATTTTCTCAAATAAATGGTTCAACTTTTCTTGTAAATACCCAATCTTGCAATTTTGAAGATCTGATTGAAACCTTGAGCTAATTGCTATTAATCCCGCTGATGGTAAGTCTTCATCGATAATCGAGATAATTTGTAATAGGTGTTCGATTAATTTTTCCGGTTGGTTAGTTTTTATATATGCCAATGTTAGGTACAAATGGGTCCTGTCGCACTGGACTTTATGTCCTTCTTTTTTGAAATATGCACAGGCAGCTTCTAATAAAGGAATGCTTTCTTTGATATTTCCACCAATAAGATCTAGTCCTGCGAATTCCAAATCGCACAGACTTTTTTCCATCTCCGATCCAGATGTGCCGATTAATATCCGGGCTTTATCAATGCATTTATATCCTTCAGCCAAATTTCCAATTTGACCTAGTAGTGAAGCCCTTTGTACAAGAATATAGACCTGCAAAAAATGTTCTTGTGAGTCAGTGGCCAGTTTTAATGCTTTATCATAACCAATTTGTGCTTGTTCCAGAGCTTGTAACTCAACAAATATATCTGCAATTCCTGTAAATATAAAAGCTTCCATCCTTGTGTATTTTGTCGCTTGGGCATAATTTAATGCTTTATCAAAAGAAAGAATAGCATTTTCATAGTCACCCATTAATTGGTAAAGTACACCCAGGTTATTTAGTAAGTTTGCCAGCCAGAATGGGTTTTCTATTTGCTCCCAATAAAGTAATGCTTTTATATACCAATCTTTTGATGCAATATAATTTCCCAGGTTTTCGTGTACGAGGCCAATCTCCATTTGAATGATAGCTTCATTCTTTTTATCCCCTGCAGACAACATTACCTTTTGTGCTTTTTCCAACCAATTAAGGGCTTCCTGCAGTTTTCCTTTGTGAAGATTGCATAATCCTATGCAACGAAGAACATCACCTTTGATCTTGCGCAAATTGAGGTTTGACATAATAAGTTTATTGCTTTCATTTGCGTCAATAATCGCAGCATCAAGATTTCCAACCAAGTCGATGATTATTTGCCCTCATGGCAAGAGTTCTAGCTAAGTACTCCTTGTTTAATCCAGATCCCAGAGCTTCGATAGCTTGATCATATAATGTCATCGCATATGATTTATCACCAAGGATCATTGCAATATATCCTTGAAGAGCAACTATGAAAGGGTGCGAATTAATTAAGTCTGGTTTTAATGCTTCAATCCATGATGAGACAAGGGCTATCTTTCCATCAAACAACATCTGTGGCCCGGCAATTTCAATTAGGGAAATGAGGTCTTCATCTGAATTTAATTTATTGAGGATTGCATAGGCACGATCCCACTCGTTTCTTTGAATACAAAAAAGTGCTAATTCATGTTCTATCTTTCTAGATTCAACTGGAAAATCCATGTAAACACGTGCCTGTAAGAATTCAAGGAAGAGTGGATGGTACCGTATCCAATCTCCTTTTTCCCCCACAGGTAAAACAAATAAATTATCCTTTTGGATGCTGTTCATCCAATTTTGCCACGGAACCTGGTCAATAAGTAAAGCCTGTCCTAATACTTTTGAACATAGACTCAGCATTGAATTCTTCCAAAAGAGAAGACCACAGTAAAAAAGATCGTAATTCCTGGTTTAGCGAATCAATTAAATGAAGAAAATAACTTTCCAATCCAAAACTTGAAACCCGAGACAGTCTTGCACGTGCTATTTGCTCTTCAGTGTTCACTTGACTCGATAATACAATACCTGTTATCCAGCCTTCTGTATGCAGTTGTATCTCTTTCGCGTCGATTAATGACAACTTGTACTCTTTATTTTGGGAATATAGCTGTTGAATTTCCTCTGGTTGAAAAGCTAACTCAGCAAAGCTGATACCAGCTACTTCAGATCTGGCTACCATGAGAGGTAAAACAGGAATTGACAGTAAAGCCCTCGAAATAATTACAACATGGATATTTTCTTCCATGTCTTTTAATAATCGGTTTATAAAGAAACGGACCGAGGTGTTATCATTTACAAGATGGTAATCATCCAGAACAAGGACAAAATGCTCTGTAACATGTTCACTTAAATCATTAATGAATACCGTAGCCGAAAAATCAATATCAAATTGACCCTGGCTTCCATGTAAAATTGCTTGGGTACTATGTCCGAAGTTTGGGAATTTTGTTTGGATAGCAGCTGTTATGTAAGATATAAACCTTTGTGGACTTTGGTCGATTTTATCGATCGAATACCAGCAAACTGGCATCGAACAACTTTCCGCAAAGTCTACAAATATTGATGTTTTTCCATATCCCGCCGGTGCAGACACTAACACAAGACGTTTTTCAATAACCTCATTGAGTAGGTCTGTGAGTCTCGGGCGTGATAATAAATCTGATCGCCGGCGAGGAACTGTGACTCGTGAAAGTATTATTGTTTGATCAGCGTCCATATATGACAACATTGTCCGTTATTATAACGGAAGCAAATTAATCCATTTATCGAATATTATATATCATATATACTTTGTTGGATTATTTACAATGATTTACTATAATAATTTCAAATTGCTAATATTATTTTATGGAAGGATAAAGTATGACAACAGTAATAAACACTAATAAAAATGTAAATAAAGTAAGGACTGTACTTGTTGGCTGTGGACTGATGGCGCGTGAACATTTAAAAAATATACTGTTGCAACTAGACACCACAGAAATTAGCATTGTATGTGAACCTTTGCAAGATGCTTATGATGAAACATGCAAAACATTTATAAACGTTGGACTTAAACCACCAGCTAACGAGCCGAACCTTGACAAATTATTATCTACCTATGGTCAATCCCTCGATGCTGCATTCATAATAACTCCTCACTCTTTGCACTACAGCCAAACAAAAATATGTCTGGAAGCAGGCTTGGACGTTCTCTTGGAAAAGCCGATGGTGATGAATGCAGTCGAAGCACAGGATTTGGTAAATACCCGTAATAATACCGGCAAATTATTAGTAGTCGCATTTCAAGGAAGCCTATCTCCTCAAATACGGAAAGCAGTGGAAATTCTCAAAGATGGTTCAATGGGGAAAATGTTGAATATTATTGGATGGACATGGCAGAATTGGAAAAGTGAAAAACAAGGGACCTGGAGAATGGACCCAAAATTAGCTGGCGGTGGTTTCTTTTTTGATACAGGTGCCCATTTATTAAATACAGTTGCTGATCTTGGTTTGGAGGATTATGATGAAGTGTGTGCGTGGTTGGATAATCGGGATACGCAGGTAGATATAGTTGGTGCTGCCATGGGAAAATTGAAATCAGGCACGATGGTATCTCTTACAGCCTGTGGAGATGCAAAAGAAGATTGCCTTTCAGATATTAGGGTTTATTGTACAAATGGAATTATTAGGACAGGAATGTGGGGAGAACGCCTGGAAATGCAAAAAGGTGTTGACAATTTTTATCCTATTAAAGTACCTTCATCTCTCGGGGTCTGGCAGCAATTTCTGCAGGTGCGTTCAGGATTGATCAGCAATCCTTCTCCGCCTGAAATTGGTCTTCGAATGGCCAAGTTATGGGATGCGATTAAAGAATCATCGGCTAACGGTGGAAAACCAGTAAGAATTCAATAATGCCAGAATTAATGGAGATGGACATGGAACATATAAACGTTACCGTATGGAATGAGGGAATTCATGAGAAGATGCATGAAGAAGTCAAGAAAATTTATCCTGATGGGATTCATTCAGTTTTATCTAAATTCTTGACCGATCAGGGATTTAATGTTCGAACAGCGACATTGGACGAACCTGAAAATGGTTTGCCTGAATCGGTATTGGAGACCACTGATGTCCTCACCTGGTGGGGACATATGGCTCACGACCAAATAAGTGATGAGCTAGTAGAACGAATCCGTTGGAGAGTTTTGCACGGAATGGGATTAATCGTCCTCCATTCAGGGCATCATTCAAAGGTATTTAAGCGGCTCATGGGTACTACCTGCAGTTTACGATGGCGTGAAGCTGATGAAAGAGTAAGGGTTTGGTTGGTCAACCCTTCCCACCCAATTGCATCAGGATTGCCGGAATACTTCGAAATTCCAAATGACGAGATGTATGGAGAATATTTCGATGTTCCCGCACCAGATGACTTAGTGTTTATTAATTGGTATCAGGGTGGTGAAGTTTTCCGAAGTGGTTGCTGTTACCATCGTGGTAATGGCAAAATATTTTATTTTAGTCCCGGGCACGAAACATTCCCGGTTTATTACCAGAAAGAAGTTCAACAGGTGATCACTAATGCTGTGCGATGGGCAGCTCCAGTATCTGGTCCCCAGTTTGTTTATAGCGAATCTATAACTCTCCACATCGAAAAACCTCTTGAGAAACTTAAGGACTAAATACGAATCCTGAACAAGATAAGATATTTCTACTGAGCCATACCCAATCAGATCCAACCTAATGTTGGATCTGATTTATTTCTGAGCCTTCAAGGGGTTGAAATTATTAATCATTTTCTACAATAACCATAGATAATGGTATCTTTCTAATTGTGGATGTATAAATAGCTACCATTAAAGCTACCCCCTGGAATAAAACATTCCACATCTACTTTGCCAATCTATTCCCTATTGACACTCGATAATATATTTTTATATAATGTAGTTGTAATGACGTCTAACAATGTAACAACAAATATTTCCGAAAGGAAATTAAATGATAAAACCAGTTCGCATTAGTAGCAAGACGCTAACAGAAGTGGCAGAACAAGAATTACGCAGGGCAATTCTAAGCGGAGAATATCCTCCCGGTGGGCAATTGCCTAGTGAAGCTGAATTGATCGATTTGCTTGGTGTTTCCCGGACTACAGTCCGGGAGGCTCTTCGAAGCCTTGAGGAAAGTGGAATAGTTTTACGTCGTCATGGTATCGGCACTTTTGTTTTAGAACGTCCGATTATTAACAATTTCGGAATGAATTATGGCATTACCGAAATGATTCTTATGGCGAATATGACTCCCGGAACTCGCGAAATGAACATTTATAACCAAAAAGCAAGTGAGGATGTTGCCAATCAATTAGGTATCGAAATTGGCACAGGGGTGAAGTGCATTGAGAGGGTAAGGACTGCGAACAATAAACCTGTTGTCTATTCTGTGGATCACTTACCTTTGATGATATTTGAAACGAAAGAAATATTGCCAGAGATGTTAAGTAATTCATCTTTATATGATCTCTTACAGCTAGAGTTCAACATAAATATAGAATATGGTGTCGCCAGGATCTCGCCGCTTCTTGCTTCAAAAAAAATAGCAGACAAGCTAAACCAACCAAATAATTCTGTTATATTATTTATTTCACAAACTGATTATCTGTCCAATGATAAGCCAGTTTTATATACACACGAATACAATATTCCCAATGCATTCAAATATCAATTTTTACGTAGAAGACCATCAAAAATTCAATAAGATAAGGCAGGAACAATGTCCGTTTTAAGAATTGTCAATCTGGTAAAAAGATATGGAGAAAAACCTTGTTGTTGATCACTTAAATTTGGAAGTCCACGATGGAGAATTTGTTACTTTATTAGGGCCATCTGGTTGTGGAAAAACTACTACTTTAAGAGCATTGGCAGGTCTTGTGGAAATAGATGGGGGTGAGATTTACTTCGACGACCAACTGATGAATGATGTACCGGCCAATAGACGGTCTGCATCAATGGTATTTCAAACGTATGCATTATTTCCACACATGAGCGTAAAAGATAATGTTGCATTTGGTTTGAAAATGCAAAAAATTGATAAAAAAGAGAGGGAAGAAAGAGCTATTGGATGCTATTGAATTGATGGGTCTTCAAGATCTGGCATCAAGACGTCCTGGTCAACTCTCTGGTGGGCAGCAGCAGCGTGTTGCTGTTGCTAGAGCAATTGTCACCCATCCAAAATTCCTTCTCTTTGATGAACCCTTATCAAACCTGGATTTGAAATTACGTGAGCGGCTAAGGGTCGAAATTCGTGAACTACAAAAGAGATTAAATATTACTTCAATTTATGTGACCCACGACCAGGCTGAAGCATTAGTTATTTCTGACAGGATTGCTGTAATGGACAAAGGACGCATAGTTCAACTTGATGACCCGGCTACAATATATAACCGTCCTTCAAGTGCATTTACTGCTGAATTTATTGGACAGGCAAATATTTTACATGCAAAGATCCAATCAAAAGATGCATCCATGGTCTATATTGATTCACCCATAGGATTAATAAAAACAAATGAGATGCCCAGTTTTTCGGGCTTGAATGTCCTTGTCTGTTGGCGACCAGAGGATATGGTTGTTTATACTGATGGTATGTCGAACGGATTAGTAGGGAAAGTGCTAAGAAGTATTTTTATGGGTAATTTAACCGATGTATTTGTTGAGATAAATAGTACCGTCTTTAGAGTACAAATGGCTGGCTTAACTCAGTGGAAACCAGGTGATGAAATTATCCTTGGTCTTACCGATCGATAAAGTTAGAATAATCGAGGCCTAGTAATGACCAAAAAGGATCATTCATTAACAATTCTTCTACTTCTTACACCTGGAATTGGATTTATTGCAATCATGCTTGCTGCCTCTTTTGCAATGGTCTTAATGCAGAGTTTCGGTTTGTTTAATTTCACAGGAGAAAGCATATTTGGCTTTCAGGATTGGATAAATAGCTTTAACCGGCAAAACCTTGACTCTTTTCTATATTCTTCAAAAATCGCTTTCTTTAGTTCATTTATTTCACTCATTATTGCATATCCATTAGCTTTAATTTTACGTAGAAACTTTTTCGCAAAAAAGTATCTCAATCTCATTATTAGAATGCCATTATTTGTTCCAGCTCTGGTTGCGGCATTTTTAATTCTTAATGTATTTTCCTATCAAGGACTGGTTAATGAATTATTAATGCTTCTTGGTTTCATTAAGGAACCACTGAGGATGACACATGACGAATGGGGTATAGGTGTTGTGGTTATTCAAGTTTGGAAAAACTTACCCTTCCAAGCCCTTATTCTTTCTTCGGCTCTGGCTAGTATTCAGGATGATCTTGAAAGTGCTGCAAAAAACCTTGGAGCTAATCCCTTCTCAATATTTAGGGATATTCTTTTCCCATTGTCAATTTCAGGTGCACTGACAGCATTTGTATTTGTATTTATTGGTGTGTTCGGTGATTATGCGATTAATACTACTTCGGGACCAAAATACCCACCCTCACTGGCAATGCGAATGTATACCAATGCTCAATTATTTAATGATTGGGGACAAGCTGCTTGTATAGCAGTAATCATTATGATAGGCGCATTGTTCTATGCCTGGCTATCATCACGCGTTGCCAAACTTATTACAGGATAAGGTATGACTCAAATGCAAACATCGATTATTAAGAAAAGAAAATCACCATGGCTCTATATATCTAAATTTATAACGAAATATGGCCTGCCTTCGATACTGCTGGTAGTAAGCCTAATTTTGGTTGGTGCCCCATTATTAATGGCTGTACTATGGTCACTTGTTAATCCTGATTACCCATGGTCCTACCCTGCGGTTTTTCCAACACATTTATCTTTATTTCAATGGGATTTTGTCTTTAAATTTTCTGGTATTGTCGAAGCGATAATTACCAGTTATTCAGTTGCACCATTAGCTACTTTATTGTCATTTGTCCTGGCTCTACCGACTGCTTATGTAATAGGTACTTATAGTTTTCGCGGAAAGGATTTTACCCGAATTATAATTTTATTACCTATTATTTTGCCTGGAATGGTTGTAGCTTTATTTCTGAGTTGTGTTTTTAGATTTATTGGCTTATCGCAAACATTTTTTGGCTTGATACTTGGGCATACATTAATGGCAATTCCATTTATGTTACGCCTACTTTCCACAAGCTTTGAGGCTATTCCGCGTGATGTACCAGATGCAGCAGCGAATTTAGGCGCAAATACCTTTTGGAAATTTAAAGAAGTCTACATCCCAATGATCTTGCCAGGAATATTTGCTGGAGCGATCTTCACCTTTATTACCAGTTTGGAAGAATTTGCACTCACGTTTATTATTGGCACACCAGCTTACACAACAATTCCAATTGTGCTTTTTTCATATCTAGGCTACAAATTTTTCCGGACAAATGCTGCAGTTGTTGCCATTTTGTTAACTGGTGCCTAATGCATCCCTCTTATTTATTGCAGATAGATTTCTGAAAACAGATTTCCTATCTACAGCTTACGGTAAATTATAGAAAGGAGGTTGATTTCGAAAAGGAAAAATATTACTTATGCTGGGAACCAAAACTCGAACTACACCCAGCCTTAAATCAAATTCTATTACTTATAAGGAGAAGAAACATGAAAAAGATGTATAAAGTTTTTATCGTTCTAATGCTTGTGGCGATGTTGCTTCCAGCCTGTACTCCTAAACCCGCTGCAGTAGTTGCACCAACCGATTTAAAAACCATGACTGGGGATCAGGCAGTTGCCCAGGCAAAGA
>CAVWQC010000009.1:0-125021 GCA_963757065.1 uncultured Chloroflexia bacterium
TTTCCTCCACACCCGTACCGCAGAAGTATTGCGTAAAGCTCTGCTTAATCGCGAAGGTATCGTCATTCTGGAAGTGCCTTACCAGCTAAAATAATCCTATCCCTGAAATTCTGCCCGGAAGATGAGTACTGTTGTAACGATCAGTTACTTAATTTCTTCCGGGCAGACTATAATTAATTCATGGAGCTCAAACCAACGAGTAAAATTGGAAGGCTGAAGATATTCCTCGGCTATGCGCCAACTGTCGGGAAAAGCCACGCAATGTTGGATGCTGCCAATCGAAAAAGGGCGGAAGGGTTGAATGTCGTGGTGGGGTGTTTGGACACTTCTCAGAACATCGACCTTCTACCCCTGATTCAAGACCTGCACGGATTAAATCCCCTTCCTCTCTCCAGTGAGCTTGATCTGGATGGTATCATATCTCAAAAACCCGACCTGGTGATCATCGATGAACTTGCACATACCAATCCTGCCGGTTTCAGGCATCCACGCAGGTATCAGGATGTGGATGAAATATTAACCGCAGGAATCGATGTTTTTACCACCCTGGATGTTCTGGAACTGGAGAGTCTGCGTGACCTGGTAACTACTATCATCGGGGCAGGAATCATTGAGGCTATTCCTGATAAAGTTTTCCAAAACGCATCCATCATCGAATTTGTTGACCTGCCTCCTGAAGAGATCATTCAACGATTATCACACAAGATCGATACGGGAGAAATTTCCAGGGAGAAATTTGAACCCTATTTGTCGCTGGAACGATTATCCCGCTTGAGGGAGATCGCTCTTAAAAGAGCCGCAGGTATCATAGAAAGTGCTTATCCATCAATCGAAGCAGGCGTTCCTGGAATCACGAAACGGATTCAGGAGAATAAAAATATCCTGGTCTGTGTCAGTTCTCATCCGGTCTCTGAAAAACTTGTCCGGGCAGGGAAAAGGATGGCAGATGAGAATCATTCGCAATGGTTTGTGCTCTATATAGAGACCCCGGATCGGGTGATCCCATTGTTCTCAAAACGTGAACGATTGGAAAATACACTCAGGCTGGCCGAGGAACTCGGGGCAACAATTGTCCGAAAAACTGCACTCGATATTCCGTCAGCGATCTCATCTTTTTCACGCCAAAATCATGTCGCAAAGATCATTCTGGGTGCCCCTCGTCGAAATTTTTGGAGCGACTGGATCGGCAATTCATCCATCGAAAGATTGATCAAACTGGCTGGTTCTTCAGAAATTGTGATCATCAAAGACGAGGAAAACTACAAAGAGTCTTTCCAACTTCCATCCATATCAGAATACACCTCTCCGCGGTTAAGTTACCTGAAGGCGGTGGGAATAGTAGCATTTACAACTGCTGTTTGCTTTCCTTTGCATTTCTATATAGAACCCGTCAATTTGGTCATGCTTTATCTTGTTGCCGTGATGGCCTGTGCCTTTTACTTCGGCCGTGGCCCCGGGATAGTAGCCAGTGTTCTGAGTGTGCTTTCCTTTGATTATTTTATGGTCACCCCCCGTTTTTCCCTGACTGTCGCTGATACGGAATATCTATTAACTTTCTTCGGTTTGTTCGTGATCAGCCTGGTGGTGAGTGGTCTCGCCGGACAAATTCGCGCCCAGGTCAATGCCAGCCGGCAGCGCGAAGACCACACAGCCTCTTTATATACTTTGAGCCAGGAATTGACCAATGCTTATGACCGTGATTCAGTTCTTCACGTGGTGATCAATCAGATCCAGCAGACTTTTGTGCGCGATTGTGTTATTTGGATACATTCTGGGAATGGTTACCTGCCTTATCCCAAACCCGAGCCCTGGTACCAGGACGATCACGTAATATCTTCGGTTGCGTGGGTGGTTGAGAACCGTCTCCCTGCTGGTAGAGGAACTGATACTTTTCCGGATTCTCCTTCAAGCTTTTACCCAATGGTCGTGGGTAATCAAGCCATCGGTGTTCTTGAGGTCAAAGATGTTTCCCGAACTATTCTGATGAATTCCGAAAAACGAAAATTGCTCGAAGCTTACTGTGGAATGGCTGCCCTGGCGATCGAACGTACCCGCCTGGTTGAGGAACAGAAAAACGCACAATTAACCCTGGAAACTGAGCGCCTGCAAAATGCACTACTGAGTTCGATATCACATGACCTGCGCACCCCGCTTGCCACTATTACCGGCGTCCTTTCCAGCCTGCGTGAATCTGAACAACCCGAAACCGGAACACTCCCATTGGATGAGCAAACCAGGCTGGAGTTGATCGACACCGGGTGGGAAGAAGCTGAAAGACTGAACCGTGTGGTTGGAAACCTCCTTGACATTTCCAGGCTGGAATCAGGCGCTTTAAAGCTCAATTTACAATATGGTGATTTGGAAGGGATTGTCGGATCGGTCCTCGGTCGTTTGAAAAAAAGGCTTGAATATTTTCAGATACAGGTGGATATCCCATCAGACATTCCCCAGGTCCGCTTTGATCCCGGATTGATCGAACAAGTTTTATACAACCTGGTGGATAACGCGATCAAGTATTCAGCAAATGAAAAGTTTATTTCCATATCGATGTCCCGGAATCCTCAGGAAGTGCTTATCTCCATCCGCGATCATGGAAAAGGAATTCAACCCGAAGAAATTGAAAAAGTGTTTGATAAGTTCTACAGGACGAAGGAAGCTCTGATTATTTCTGGCAGCGGTCTGGGATTATCAATTTGCAGGGGAATAATCCAGGCGCATCATGGAAGGATATGGGCAGAAAGCAATTCACCGCAGGGTATCACGATTCGCTTTTCTCTGCCTTTGCAAGCTGAGGAGGGTCTGGAATGACAGACGAAAAACCCGGTCTAGTTCTAATAGTGGATGATGAACGTCCGATCAGAAGGTTCTTAAGGGCTTCTCTCACCTCGCATGGTTTCGAAGTTCTTGAAGCCGAAAATGGCCAGGAAGCCTTCAATTATATGACCAGCAGGCATCCTGATCTGATCATCCTCGATCTTGCCCTGCCGGATATGGATGGGATCGATATCCTGAAACGGTTGCGCGAATGGAGTGATACCCCGGTCATTATTCTTTCTGTTCGTGATAATGAAGAAGAAAAGATCAAAGCTCTGGACGCTGGCGCAGATGACTATTTGACCAAACCCTTTAGTGTGGGTGAATTATCTGCCCGAATTCGATCTGCATTGCGCCATGCTCAAAAGGCGGGTGAACTACCTTCCACTTTTCAGGCTAATGAATTGAAATTGGATTTTGTGCGCAGACAGGTATTTTTGGGGGATGAAGAGATCAGTTTGACTCCCACAGAATATGAGATCCTAAAATATCTCATCCGCAACGCCGGTAAGGTGGTCACTCACCATATGCTGCTGCGCGAGGTGTGGGGGATCGGGTATGAAAATGACCCGCATCTGGTGCGGGTCAATATAAGCAATCTACGGCATAAGATCGAAAAGGATGCAGCCCAACCGGAATTCATATTAACCGAAGCCGGTGTGGGTTACCGTTTTAGGGCATTGGATTAATCCTCTTCAACCGGGTTTGTAGTGATCTTCTTTTTCCGAAAACCCATCAATAATACGATCAATCCCAGCAGGATCAGACCGGCTGGCCAAAGTTTGGATGCAAAATCCAACCCGCTGAACGCTGAAGCGAAAATGCCGAACAGGATTAAGCTGCTGAAAAGATTCCACATCCCTGAAAGATAAGCGCCTCGCTTTCTGGCAAGCAGTCCGAATAATAGCAAACCGAAACCAACAAAACCGGGGATCAATGTCCACATATATGACCAGGATGCCCAATTACCGGTGGAGTTCTGCCAGTACAATAAACCGCCTATCCCGGTGATGATGCTGGCCGGAATGAAGAATGCCGGTGTCCATGAAAGGATCGCTACAACTGCAAAAAGTAAGCCCCAGTCCTATGATCTGAAGCGGCCAGGTCCCTGACCCATAGGCCATGTTCTTTAAACCCGGGAATATTTCAATAGCCAGGTACCAGGCCCCAACAACGATCAACAACATCGCAAAAGATATTCTTCCTCTGTTTGTTTTCATGTTCACCCTCATTTGTTGATTATTTATATATTGTTATTTTACATTGATTTGCGGCATTTTCCAAACACAACGAACTTTTATTACCATAATGACCATAAGTTCACTTCTTTCCTCTGGGTTCAATCGCAGGACGAGTTTCAACATATAATATCCTTATGGTTATTACATCGCCCGAAAAATCCCTGGAACTCTCTCCCTATGCAAAAGGAATTAATTTCAGAACCTCTGGATAGTCATCTTTGGGTATCCGGTCCTGCCGGGTGTGGAAAAACCACCGCTGCGGCGTTGCGGCTCCTGGCCATGGTGAAACAGGGTGTCCCCGCCGATGAGATCCTGATCCTGCTGCCGCAGCGCACCCTTGCCCAGCCGTATAGTTCGATGTTGGCTTCCCCCGAGTTTCCTCCAGGCGGCCGGCCGGATATCCTCACCCTGAATGGCTTGGCCCAGCGCAGCATCAGCCTGTTCTGGCCATTGGTATCGGCATCCGCCGGGTTCAAGCAGCCCAACAAGCCACCGGTTTTTCTGACCATGGAGACAGCCCAGTACTACATGTCAAAGATCGTCAATCCTTTGCTGCAGCAGGGATATTTTGGTGCTGTAACTCTCACTCCAAACCGCTTATACAGCCAGTTGCTGGATAATCTCAACAAATCTGCCCTGGTTGGTTTTCCATACACTGAAATTGCAGCCCGTTTGAAATCCGCCTGGAGTGGTGCATCCAGCCAACTCCGGGTGTACGATCAGGCGCAGGAATCCATCCATCTCTTTCGCCAATTCTGCCTGGACAATAATCTTCTGGATTTCTCATTGCAGCTTGAAGTCTTCAGCAAGCATCTCTGGCCGGCGTTTCTCTGCCGCCAGGTCCTCACCAGCCAGTACCGGCATGTCATCTTTGATAATATTGAGGAAGACACTCCCGTCAGCCATGACCTGCTGATCGATTGGCTTCCGCAACTAAAGAGTGCCCTGTTCATCATGGATGCTGATGCGGGTTACCGCAAATTTCTGGGGGCAGATCCGGTCAGTGCTCTCCGTCTTAAAGATCTCTGCCCGAGGAAGATCGAATTTCACGAGACCATTTCGCTCCCCGTCGAATTGTATACCTTTCAAACGGTATTCTCAGGCGTACTCGGGCAAAAACCGGTGGATGCTACAAATACTATACCCGTGTCTGACTTTCCTGACGATCTTGCCATGCTTCAGCATATCAAACCAGTTGCTGCCCACTTTTTTCCGCAGATGCTGGATAAAGCTGCCGAAGAGGTCTCAAGGCTTGTCAACGAAGAGGGCATCTCACCCGACCAGATCGCCATCCTGGCTCCATTTCTTTCCGACCGGCTGCGATTCGGGCTCACCCAGCGGATGACGCGGCTGGATATTCCGTCCCGGGTATTGCGTCCGTCCCGATCCCTTCAGGAAGAACCTTTCACCGGCTGCCTGTTGACCCTGGCTTGTCTGGCACATCCTGGCTGGGGGTTGGATGTCGTAAAAGCTGACCTGATTTCTCTGCTCAGCACAGCCATCAATGGCCTTGACCTGTGCCGGGCTGGTTTATTGGCGGATGTTGTATACCGGCGCGCGGGGAATAAGGTTTCTTTGGGTGATTTCAGCATTGTCAACACCGCCATGAAAGACCGGGTTACCTACCTGGCCGGGGAACGCTACGACCAGCTGCGGCAGTGGATCAGCCACTACACTACCGATGAACCCGTCAGTTTGGATATTTTCTTCAGCCGGGTGTTCGGTGAACTGCTCACCCAGCCAGGATTCGGTTTTCATAACCAGGTTGCTGCCGGGGAAATCACTGCCAACCTGATGGAAAGCGCCAGGAAATTCAGGCAGGCCGCCCAGGCTACGATGGAACCCTACGAGATCGCCCGGGAATTCGTCCAGGCTGTGGAGTCCGGTCTGGTATCAGCGCAATACCTGCGTTCCTGGCAGGAACCCGCCCAGCCTTCGGTGACCATCGCCCCGGCCTTTACCTTCCTCCTCCAAAACCGCGCCGTTGAAGTGCAGATCTGGCTGGATTCAGGCAGCAATGCCTGGTTTGAACGTCTCGAACAACCCCTCACACATCCTTATGTTCTCAACCGCCAGTGGCAGGAAGGTGCCATTTGGGATGACTCGCTCGAATTCAATTCCAATCAGCAGACGCTCTCCCAGCTGGCAACAGGTTTGATCCGCCGCTGCACCCGGCAGATCATCCTGATGTATTCCGAGCTCAATGAGCAGGGTTTTGAACAGCAGGGCGTATTGATCAAGTCGGTGTTCACCACCTTCAAACGTATCCGCAAACTTGCTCTTAATTCTCAACAACCAGCCGATTCAGGGGAGAAAAACCATGTTTGAACCCCGTCCCGCGCAGCGCCAGATCCTCGAATATACCCATGGCCGGATGGGCATCGCCGCCGTTCCGGGCAGCGGTAAAACACACACTCTCTCGGCATTAGCTGCCCAGATCATCCGTAACGGTTCCATGGAAGAAGACCAGGAAGTGCTGGTGGTGACGCTGGTCAATTCTGCCGTCGAAAACTTCAACCAGCGCGTGGAGCAATTCCTGAACAATTCTGAAAACCTGCCCGGTTTCCAGTACCGAGTGCGCACCCTGCATGGTCTTGCCAACGACATCATCCGTGAAAGGCCTTCGATTGCCGGTTTGGCCAATGATTACACCATCCTCGACGAACGCGATACCACCCAGATCATCACCCAGGCTGTCATTGCCTGGTATCGGTCACACATCGATGAAATTGAAAGCTACCTTGATCTTGGCGTAGCTGAATCCTATCTCTACAAAGTCCGCAAGACTTACCTGCCGGAACTGTTGAGCGATATTGCCACCGCTTTCATCCGCACGGTGAAAGACATGCAGCTTACCACCGATGACGTGATCCGGATGGGGGACGAGGTGCAGCATCTCCCCGATTACCAGCTGATATATATGTGCTCGCGAATTTACCAGGAATATGACCGTGCCCTGCATTACCGCGGAGCCGTGGATTTTGACGACCTCATCCGGCTGGCATTGTTCTCGCTGAGACAGGATGAGCAGCTCCTGCAGCGTCTGCGCCTGCGTTGGCCTTATATCCTCGAGGATGAAGCTCAGGATAGCAGCCGGCTGCAACAGGAAATTCTGGAACTGCTTTCCGGGGTGGATGGCAATTGGGTGCGCGTAGGCGATCCGAACCAGGCCATATATGCCACCTTCACGACCGCCAATCCGCAATATTTGCGGGATTTCATCCACAAAGATCCTACCGTGACCGCCCGTACCCTGCCGGCCAGCGGCCGCTCGACGCAGGGAATCATTGATCTGGCTAACCACATCATCGAATGGACCCGCTCCAAACACCCCATTCCTGAAGTCCGCAATGCACTGGATTTGCCCCTCATCAGCCCGGTCCCGCCCGGCGACGCTAACCCTAATCCGCGTGATTCCGGCACCATCATCCGTGTGCTCGAAACCAAACTTGCACCCGATCAGGAGCTGGTCAAGGTTGCTGACTCCATTGCCCGCTGGCTGCCGGATAACCAGGAAAAGACTGTGGCTGTCCTTTGCTCCCAGAACAAGCACCTCGAAAATCTGGCTGATGTTTTCAAGACGAAGAATATCCCTTACATCGAACTGCTTCGTTCCACCTCGGCATCCCGCAAAGCTGCCAGCCGCCTGGATGGGGTGATCAAGTTCATCTCGTCTCCCCGCACCAGTGCATTTTTGGCTTCAGCTTTCAAATCCTGGCGCTCGGCTGTCCTCAACTCGGAAGACCTCCCTGGTCCGGATGAAGAAGCCTCCCGTCTGCTCGTAAAATGCACCTTCACCGAGGATTATCTCTACCCGCAGATGCGCGACTGGCTCTCGGACCAGCCGTTGGAAGATAAACCGCAGGTCGAGAACCTCCTGCGTGAGTTTCGTCCCGTCGCCCAAACCTGGCTGGATGCCGCCAATCTGCCCATCGATGAACTGATCCTTTTCCTCAGCCAGGAATTATTTGTGGATATTGCCGACCTGGCTGTCGCCCACAAGATCGCTGCTCTCTTACGTGGTTCTGCCAACATCCACCCCGAATGGAGATTGTCGGATTTCTCGCGTGAGGTGGCGGATTTTTGCACCCACGACCGCAAGTTCACCGGTTTCAGCGACCAGGACTCCGGTTTTGACCCGACTGCGCACAAAGGCAAGGTGGTGCTTTCCACCATGCACAAGGCCAAAGGCCTGGAGTGGGATCGGGTGTACCTGACTGCCCTCAACAATTACGATTTTCCATCCGGCGCTGAAGGGGATGAATACTTCTCCGAGCGCTGGTTCCTGCGCAATAAGCTCAACCTGCAAGCCGAAGTGTTATCCCAGTTGGAGAATACCGCCAAAGGTAACACGTCTGATTATGTTGAAGGCGAAGCCACCCGCGTCGACCGTCTCCACCTCATCAGTGAAAGGATGCGCCTGCTCTTTGTAGGCATCACCCGCGCCCGTATGGAGCTGCTGCTCTCCTGGAACACCGGCCAGAAGCAAAAATCCACCGAGGCGCTGGCACTCATCGAGATCAAAGATTATTTGACTTTCAAAAATGTTGCACCCGACCGGAGGGAAAATTGATCAGCCCGGATTTTGTTTTCAGCCAAAACTCCCTGCAGGATTTTCTGGAGTGCCCGCGCCGTTTCCAGCTCAGGTATTTGATGCACACGGCCTGGCCGGCTGCCGAGACGAATGACCAGTCAGCCTTCGAACACCATCAGGAGCAGGGACAGGTCTTTCATCGCAAGATCCAACAATACTACACCGGCATCCCGGTCGAGATCATCTCGGCTTCCATCCAGGATGACCTGCTGCAAAGCTGGTGGGACAACTTCCTGAACAGTGACAGGGATTTTCCCTGGGCGCCGCTGGTGGATCAAACTCCCGGTTTCACCTTGCACCCGGAGTATTCACTCTCCGCCCGCATCCATGATCATCGCCTCGTAGCGAAGTACGACCTGATCGCCGCCCTGCCGGGCAAGCATTTCTGGATCTATGACTGGAAAACCAGCCTCTCCATCCCACCTCGGGAAAAGCTGGAGCAACGCATTCAAACACGCCTGTATTCGTGGATGCTCGTCAACGCGGGTGCACACCTCAACGGGGGTCGCCCAATCTCCCCGGACCAGGTCCTGATGACCTATTGGTTCGCCCAAAAACCCGGTCAGCAGCTGCTATTCCCTTATTCACAGGAGCAGTACAAGACCGATACTCGTGACCTGGGTGAGCTGCTCGATCACATCTCTATCCTCGCCGATGCGGACTTTACGCTCACCGAGGATACACGCCGCTGCCGTTACTGCACCTATCGCTCCTACTGTGAGCGCGGTTTTGCTCCCGGCAAGTGGTCCGAACTCGCGGAGGATGAGCCTTCTTTGGATATCCCATCTTGGGATGACGTTGATATCCAATCCAATACCGATCCCAACCCACTGGAGCTGTAGCGAATGGATGACCTGATCCGACGCCAGTGGGTAGATCCGCTGCCCGTGCAGCCCACGCAGGAGCTCATCGACCTCGTCAATGGCAGCCGCCTGGCTGCCGAATTGCTCGTCCGGCGCGGCATCACTGATCTTGTCGAAGCGCGCGCTTTCCTCTTCCCCGACCAGTACCAGCCTTCCCCCCCGACTGATTTCCCCGGGATGGATGCTGCGGCTGACCGTATCCTGAAAGCTGTTCGAGGCGGCGAAGAGATCTGCATCTGGGGCGATTTCGACGTGGACGGTCAAACCTCCACCACCATCCTGGTCTCCGCCCTGCGTCACCTTAATGCCCATGTCCGCCACTACATTCCCCTGCGAGAGACTGAATCGCACGGCGTTCATCTTGCTTCCATTATGAATTTGGCGGAAGAGGGTGTCAAACTGCTGGTCACCTGCGATACGGGTATCAGCGCTGTCGCAGAGACCGCCTGGGCCAAATCACATGGCATGGATGTGGTCATCACCGACCACCACGAACTGCCCGAAATTCTGCCTGACGCCGATGCCATCGTCAACCCCCGCCTGCTCCCACCCGATCATCCCCTCTACCCTCTGCCCGGCTGCGGAGTGGCATATAAACTCGCCGAGGAACTCCTCAACCGCTCCGGTATGGGCGATTACACTGAATCCCTGCTCGACCTAGCTGCCCTGGGTATCGTGGCGGATGTGGCCGAACTGCGCGGCGAAGCCCGCTACCTGCTCCAACGTGGATTGGTCACCCTGCGGGAGACCCGCCGGGTTGGCTTGCAGCAGTTATACAATATCGCCGGTGTCGATACTGCCTCCTTCTCAGAAGAGACCATCGGTTTCGCGCTCACACCGCGGCTGAACGCCCTGGGCCGCCTGGGTGATGCCAACCCGATCGTGGATTTCTTCACCACCACGTCCAATTCAGAGGCAGTCATCTTCGCCAACCAGCTGGAGGCACTCAACAACCAGCGTCGTCTGGCCTGCGACCAGGTCTACCGTGGTGCCATTACACAGATCGAAGCCAACCCCGCCCTGTTGAACACTTCCGCGCTGGTACTGGCAAGCCCGGGTTGGCCGGCCGGGGTGATCGGTATTGTTGCATCGCGCCTGGTGGAACGCTTCCACCGCCCGGTCATCCTGTTCAACGCTCCGGAGGAAGGCAATGCCCGCGGCTCGGCCCGCTCCATCACTGGAATCAACATCACCACCGCCATCACCGAACTTCGTGACATGCTGATCGGTTTCGGCGGCCATCCCATGGCGGCCGGTATGAGCCTGTCCTCCAACCGCATCCCCGATTTTCGCCAGGCTCTCTCTTATGCCATCGACCGGCAGACGGAGGGTCTGGAAACCGAATACCAGCTCAAACTGGATGCCATCCTGCCGCTCGAACGGGTGAGTCTGCCCATCGTCCAGGAGCTGGAACTGCTGGCTCCCTACGGCAACGGCAACCCCTCCCCGGTATTCAAGAGCGCCAACCACCGGGTGGTCGAGGTGCTGCCCATCGGCACCTCGCAGGAGCACCAGATCGTTACGGTCGAGGATGCGAACGGTTCGTCCTTCAAGATCCTGCGCTGGCATGGAGCAGACCTGCCCCTGCCGGATGGCGCCTTTGATCTGGCTTATACCCCGCGTGCCTCCACCTACCAGGGGAAAAAGCAGCTGCAGTTCGAATGGGTCGATTCCCGCCCGGCGCACTCCGCCTCGGCGCAGTTCCCGGCGCGCAAACGCCTTGAAGTGGAAGATCTGCGCGATGCAGATCGAACTGCGTCCCTGACCCTCCTGTCCGGTCAACCGGATACCGTCATTTGGGGTGAAGGATTCCGCATCGAAGGCGTTGAACTACTGGACCGTACCCGCCTGCGTCCCGCCGGAACACTGGTGATCGCTTTCACCCCGCCCAGCGCGGATGAGATCAAGGCAGCCATGCTGCGTGTGAAACCCCAAAAAGTCATCCTGCTGCCTGCCAACCCTGCCGGGGACGACCCGCGCCTTCTACAGAACCTGGTGAGCCTGATCAAACAGCAGATGGCATTACCGGGAGTAAATCTCACGCTGGAAGGTCTTGCCGGGAGCATGGGTCAGCGAAATGCTGTCATCCGCCTGGCACTGGATGTACTGCAGGCTGCCGGCCGGATCGAATACACCCTGGAAGCAAACGGCAGCTTGACCCTGACCAAAGGGGACGGCGTCCCGCACGGCGATGTGGCTTCCGCCGAAAAAAGGCTGCACGCCGCCCTGGCCGAGACCACCGCCTTCCGCCGCCACTTCGCCTCATCCCCCTTAGCTGACCTTCTCTGTGATTATTTACAGCTATAGTGATTAGTGAGAAGTGATTAGGGATTTGTGATGAGTGACGAGTGATTAGTGATTAGTGATTGGTGATTTGTAACTTGTAACTCCTCACTAATCAACTGATAAACTTATAAACTATTCATCCTCAACTAATCAACTGATCAACTATTCCCTTATCTACTTACCCGGGGCGCGACGCTTCGCAGACCCTGTAAAGGGCAGTCTGGTCAGAGCGTCTTCTCCCCTACGATTCACATTCCTTGCAATGCCTGTTTCTTCCTGCTACTATCCCTGGCCTAAGGGATAATCCCATTACCCAGGGCGCGACGCTTCGCAGACCCTGCAAAGGGCAGGCTGGTCAGAGCGTCCCTTCTCCCAAATCCCTTCCTTGCAATGCCTGTTTCTTCCTGCTATAATCCCATTACCCAGGGCGCGTAGCTCAGCTGGTCAGAGCGCACGGTTCACATCCGTGAGGTCGGGGGTTCGAGCCCCTCCGCGCCCACTTTCCATTTAATTTTCCCATTCTCCCCCCTTTAGTTCCCCCCAAATGTCTTTGAGCATTTGGGGGGATTGAGGGGGGCTAATTTCCCAACTCTTCTACTATCACCTCAACCACCCGATCGATATTCTTCATCACATCATCATTCCAAAATCGCAGGACTCGATAACCCCTTGACTGCAAATACGCTGTTCGCTCCAGATCATATGCTTCTTGCTCAATATGCTGCCCTCCATCAAGTTCGATCACCAATTTCCTTTTGATACAGCAGAAATCTGTTATGAATGAACCGATGGCATGCTGCCGTCGAAAACTGTGACCATTCAATTGATTTACCCTGAGATGCAGCCACAATTTTGCCTCCGCTGGGGTGGGAGCAAGCCGCAACTCCTTGGCACGGAGAATGGTTTTCGGAGTGGTTCTTTGAACAGGCATTACCTAATTTTAACTCCCCTTTTTATTCTACCCAAATGCCATCGAGCACATGTGCCCAAGATGATTAACGGTTATGACTCTATTTAATAGCTCGCTGATGGGTTTTGACTGTGAGTCTCAAGATAATTGTAGACTAATTTTCCCTCCTTTTATTCCCCCCAAATGCTCAAAGACATGTACTTACCCCAATTAAGTGGACACAGAGAAAAGCTGGTAGAAAATAAAACTACCAGGAGAAAGAGATGGACACAGGAAAAAGGTACAGTGCTGAGTTCAAAATAGAGACGATCAAATTAGTCACCGAACTTGGACAAGATGTAAGGAGTGTGGCTAGAGATATCGGAGTACATGAAAACACAATCTACAAATGGATCCAGAAATATCAGGAAAATCAGGAAGAACCATTTGTAGGAAGTGGACATCAACGCAGTGAAGAGGCGGAACTTCGGAAAGCGAACAAAAAGATTGCTGATCTGGAGCAGGAAGTAGCAATCCTAAAAAAAGCAATAGCCATCTTCTCGAGACCCCAGAAATGAAATATGCCTTTATGGAAGAGCACCGCTTGCGTTTTGAGGTCAAGAAGATGGCGAATGCATTTCAGCTATCACGGAGCGGGTATTATGCATGGGTCAAACGGGCGGATAGTCCAAGAAAACGGGATAACCAAAAGTTAGTGGAGCAGATCAAAGTGGTCTATTATCAGTCCAGATCGATCTACGGCAGCCCAAGAGTAACCGCTCAACTGCATCGGGAGGGAGTCAGTTGTGGAAAGAACAGGGTGGCCCGCTTGATGCGTCAACACCAGCTGCAATCGCGCAAACAAAAGAAGTACAAGGCTACGACTAATTCAAAGCATCATTACCCTGTGGCTGCCAACCTCTTGAACCAGAACTTTGTGGTTCAGAAACCAAATACGGTCTGGGTCGCAGATATCAGTTATATCTCCACCCGGGAAGGGTGGCTCTACCTGGCTGGTATCAAAGACTTATGCACGCAGAAGATCGTAGGCTGGTCCATGGATAAGACAATGACCCACTCATGGTCATGCAGGCTCTGCAGATGGCTTTGACCAGGCAGAAACCCGGCAGAGGTTTGATTTTACATTCCGACCGGGGCGTCCAATATGCTTGTCATGAGTATCAAGCAATGTTGAGATCCTATGGTATTCACTGCAGCATGAGTAGATCGGGAAACCCATACGATAATGCGCCCATGGAGTCATTCTTTTCTACCCTCAAGACTGAATGGGTCCATCATTTTTCCTACCAATCCAGATCGGAGGCAAAGTCCAGTATTTTTGATTACATTGAACGGTTTTATAATTCCCACCGATTGAATTCGTCGATAGGTTATCAATCACCAACCGAATTCGAGCAATATCATTTATCAGCCGTTTCTCGTGTACTTTATTCTGGGTAAAGCTCAACATTTGGGGGGATGGCGAAGCCAGGGGGGTTTATAATTAATCATCCAACCATCACTATCCCCGGGAGCGGACCATGAAAAAAGCCGGATTTATCTTTCTACTATTGACCCTCACCATCACCCAGGCAGCCTGCCGGTTGACAGCTCAACCGCAGCCCCAACCGGTCGAGCCGACCTTCACCAGCCCAACCGCCGCAATGCCCGAAGCATCCCTGCCCGAACCGGGTGAACCAGCCCTCCTTCCTCCCACATTAGCACCGGACACAGCTACCACGTGCGGAGCAGCCGCTCAGCCGGAGCTATACGGCCTGTGGATGAAGGAACACGACCAGCAGCGCGACCTGCTGACGATCTCCGAAAAGTCCATTTACCTGGTGGAATCTGCCACAACGGGCGAAGCATACGTGCGCGAATCATTTTACGAGATCCAATCGGTGGATTGGGTGAACGGCCTGCTGGATATCAAGTTGAAGTGGGTGCGCGTCAATGGCAATAACGGCGGGTTCGACAGCCCGTCCAAGGTGATGAAAGTCTCCATTGATGGTGATACCCTCTTTTTCAGCTCCGTGGATGTAGGCATGGATCTTCCCTCGACCACCGATAACGGCCCCTGGCTCAGACAGTAAGGGAAGATACCATCTCCCATTTCTCATACCCCTGGCTTTCGTCCGGTATTGTCACATAGGATCAAATCAACTGATTGCAGTTATTGAAGACAGCTCCCTGATTCGTTACAATGAAATTGGCAGGTCAGTTTTCTATTTCCCATGTTGATCATTATTTGCAGCTATCATGGAGGTCCTCATACATGGGAGTCTCCATCCTGCTTTCATGGGTGTCTCACTGGCATGCACCCAGCCGGAATACGGTTACTTCGGTTGCGAGAAATAAGTGCAATAGATACAAGGTTCCTCGAAAGGAGGCTGATATGTTCAAAAAGATCTTACTGGCTTATGATGGATCAGATCATTCCCGCAAGGCAGCGCTGCTGGCTGCCGACATGGCCCGCGAACATCCCGGTGAGGTGGTGGTCAGTCTGGTCACCGTGATGGAAAAATCGCCTCGAGAAATGGGGGAATCTTACCTCAGTCAAATCATCGAAAAGCGGACCGAAATCGGGTTAAATAATCTGAAAGAGGCCGTGGAACTGCTTGGTACAGGTTTTGAGATCCAGGAGAATCTGTTGTTCGGTGACGCCGCCCAAACTATAATTCAGACCGCCCACACCCAGGGATGCGACTTGATCGTGATGGGTACCCGGGGTTTGGGCTTGCTGCAGGGGTTGTTGGTGGGGAGCCAGGCCAACAAGGTGGTAAGCCTTTCGGAGTGCCCCGTCCTTCTGGTGAAGTGAATCCCGCGGGTTCGACAGCCCGTCCAAGGTGATGAAAGTCTCCATTGATGGCGATACCCTCTTTTTCAGCACTGTGGATGTCGGCATGGATCTTTCCTCAACCGCCGAAAACGGCCCCTGGCTCAGGCAGTAAGGATAGAAACTGTTCCCTATTTCATATGACTTCAACCAAAATTACAATTACAAATACAGTTAGTAGACAATCCTGACACATCAACCAGAATTTATAATAACCTCTACCAGGCAGTATCTATCTTCTATTACGTATTGAGATTTCTTTAAATCGGATTTTGTGAATTTTTTCTAATTCGTGGTTAATCTTCAGGCTATCCGTGGAGAATGCTTTACGGAGCGCCGAAGATCAGCTTGACGCCGCCCTTGTACTCCATGCCGGAATCCAGCTTACAGTTGGGCGCCACGATGTTGGTGGAGGTCTGCCCGCCGTTGGCCATGCGCACATTGTAGGGCACGTCCACATCCATCTTGAAGTCGGCATAGCCCACGTCGATGGCGGGTTTCATCCCGGTGAAGAAGTGGTCCTCGCCATCCGACCAGCTCACGATCACCTCGGCGCCGGGCACAGACTTGCCGGCCTTATCGATCACGTACACCTGCAGGATCTGCGAGAATTCCACATCGCAGATGTTATTCGTCCGGTCTTTCAATACATACGCCTCGCCGGCTGTGGGAGATGGCAGCGGGGCGGGCGGCAGGGGCGGATTGGTCGGCCGGGTCACCGGGATATCCAGCGTGGGTGTCAGTACTTCGACGGTGGAAGGGGTGGATGGTGGTACGGTGAGGACGGGTTCGGTGGGTAATACCACAGGCTGCGGACCTTTTCCCAGAGCGGCAGCCAGCAAAGCCAGGCTGCGGGCTTCTTCTGCCGGTTTGCCCTGTGCAATGGATTGCTGCGCCTGGGCTGCCAGCCCCACCTGCGGATTTTCATCTTCCAGCAGACCCAGCCGGGCCTGGGCGCGCCCCATATCGCCGCGGGCATTGAAAGAGAGGGCGATCATGGCACGGTACAGGTCTTTATCCGCCGGTTTGAGCATGGAAGGCGATACATTCTGATAATTCACCGGGCTGATGACCAGCGAGATCAGCAGGCCCAGTCCGAGCCCGATGATGAGCGCGGTGACCACAAAGAGATAGCCGCCCTCGCGCCTCATTTGCTCAACTCCGCCGAGACCGGCATCAGGTTCTGCATATCGCGCGCCAGCGACATCAACAGGTCAATGTCGTTGACCGAATAGCCGGATTTACGGGCGTAAGCCACACTCAGCAAAGCAGCCTCGGTGGGAGCCTTGCTGTTCAGTTCTTCCAAACGGGCGGCTGCCGCCGTCAGGTCGCCGTCCTTGTTATAGACCTCGGCCACCATCAGGACGTAATCGGTCCTAAAGTCCTCGCGCAGGCTGCTGAGCGGGCTCCCCACCTGGACGCCGGGTTTAATGACCCAGCCAAAGAACAGCCCAACTCCCAGGCTGAGCAGGATGACAATGAGGAAGATCAGTCTGCGAACCATACCGGTTACTTACCCGTGCCTTTCAGCATGGGGATAATG
The DNA here is from genome assembly GCA_963757065.1 of uncultured Chloroflexia bacterium. Lineage (GTDB taxonomy): Bacteria > Chloroflexota > Anaerolineae > Anaerolineales > Anaerolineaceae > PNON01. Next base: position 17,067 of record CAVWQC010000009.1, read on the forward strand.
ATGCCGTGTCTTTTCGCGGCGGCAATGGCTTCGGGGTAGCCGGCATCTGCATGCCGAACAATGCCCATGCCGGGGTCGGAGGTGAGCACCCTCTGCAAGCGGAGCGCAGCTTCGGGGGTGCCGTCGGCCACGATCACCTGCCCGGCGTGCTGGCTGTAGCCAATACCCACTCCGCCGCCGTGATGGAAGCTGACCCAGGTGGCGCCGTTGACCGCGTTGATCATGGCATTGAGGATCGGCCAATCGCTGACCGCATCGGTGCCGTCCAGCATGCCTTCTGTTTCGCGGTTGGGGGATGCGACCGAACCCGAATCGAGGTGGTCGCGCCCGATGACGATGGGAGCTTTGAGGATGCCTTTGGCAACCATATCGTTGAATTTGAGGCCGGCCTTCGCCCGTTCGCCGTAACCCAGCCAGCAGATGCGGGCCGGCAGCCCCTGGAAGGGCACCTTCTCGCGCGCCATGACCAGCCAGCGGCGCAGGTGGTCATCTTCGGGGAAGAGCTCCAGAATGGCTTCGTCGGTGCGGTAGATATCCTCCGGATCGCCGGAAAGCGCCACCCAGCGGAAGGGACCTTTGCCCTCGCAGAACAGCGGGCGGATGTAAGCCGGCACGAAGCCGGGAAATTCGAAAGCATCAGATACGCCGTTATCATAGGCGCGCTGGCGCAGGTTGTTGCCGTAATCGAACACCTCGGCGCCCCTGTGTTTGAACTCGAGCATGGCGCGCACATGCGCCGACATGGAATCGAGCGATCTTTTCTCATATTGTACGGGGTCGGATCTGCGCAGCTCATCCGCCTGCTCCACGCTCAACCCGGCCGGGACGTACATGAGCACATCGTGGGCGGAGGTCTGGTCGGTGACCACATCCGGTGTCACCCCGCGGATGACCATTTCGGGCAGGATCTCGGCGGCATTGCCGATGAGCGCGATGGAAAGCGGCTGCCCTTTTTCACGGGCTTCCTCCACCAGGGTCATGGCTTCTTCGAGGTTATCCACCATGCGGTCCACGTAGCCGATATCCAGGCGGCGTTTGGCACGGGCAGGATCCACCTCCACCACCAGGGCAATGCCCTCATTCATTGTCACGGAGAGGGGCTGCGCACCGCCCATTCCACCCAGACCGGCTGTAACCACCAGCTTACCCTTCAAAGAGGGCCAGCCGCGTTTTTTAGCCAGGGCAAAAAAGGTCTCATATGTTCCCTGCAGAATGCCCTGGGTGCCGATGTAGATCCACGAGCCGGCAGTCATCTGGCCGTACATCATCAACCCGCGGGCGGATAGTTCATCAAAGTGTTTTTGGGTGGCCCAGTGCGGCACCAGGTTGGAGTTGGCGATCAGTACCCGCGGTGCGTCCGCATGCGACTTGAAAACCGCCACGGGTTTCCCGGATTGGATCAGCAGGGTCTCGTCGTTTTCGAGTTCACGCAGGCAGTCCAAAATGGCATCGAAGGCTTCCCAGCTGCGGGCAGCCTTGCCGCGTCCGCCATACACCACCAGTTCCAACGGCTTCTCGGCCACTTCCGGGTCCAGGTTGTTCTGGATCATGCGGTAAACGGCTTCGGTCTGCCAGGATTTGCAGGTGAGTTGGGTGCCGCGCGGGGCGCGAACTGGGCGGGGTTCAGACATAGGCATCCTCCGGGTTGTGAGTTACCGGTTAATTATACGCTGAAATGGTTTATGGAGAGTGTAATCTTAAGGTCGCAGGTCGATGTCTGTACTTTCAATTTATGGATGAAAGTTACCCGTCGAGCACCTTCTGCATCGAATAATAGCTGAAAAGCTCTTTATACCCCAGCTTGATATCGATGGCTATCATAGGCAGATTTTTAGAGTTATGGTCGGTCTCCACCCGGGCGGTGTGTAACACATCCCGCGCAAAACGGAGTGCCAGCACTTTTACCGCCTGAGCCAGCTTTCGGCCGCGATAATTGCGTTGAACGCCAGTGTGGAGGTTATAGGCAAAGTCGTTGCCTTCCATGCGGGTTATGGCGCTCATGGCCACCCAATCGCCGGTATGCGTGTCAATGACCACCATCTGGCCTTCGGGTTTATACCATTTTGCCTGGCAAACACTTTGCTGAAAATCTTCAAAAGAAGGCCAGGCATGCTCGCCCTCCGAGCCGGGTGTATCAGACGATGTGGCATCGTTTAGTTTGTGCAACTTCTGCTGCGCTTCCAGTGTATTCCCCAGCGCTGCCATCGATGTGAACTGGAATCCCTCCCCTTGCAGACGGGAAATGATAGCATCATAAGGTTGATCATCAAATTTTTCCAAATCCAGTCCCATGCGGATCGAATGACCGCGTTCCGTGAAACCGTGACCTTTCGCAAATGCCATCCCATCCGTCATGGCAGAATTGATCCGCACCCGTAATGTTTTTATCTTCATTTTCAGCCATAACTGTGAGCATATCTTTATATAGCCGGGTGCCCAATCCCTTTCTGCGTTGCTCCGGAACTACATAAAGATACAAAGTACCAAGAGCCGGGTCTACACGTGAGCGGTCCACCCAGTAGAAACCGGTCAGGGTCCCGTCATCATCTTCAGCGACTTTGAAGAAGCAATTTTCCCGATTTTTCGAGTAAAACTCCTGTAAAGCTGCTTCTGTCGAAGGCTGGTCTTCCAGAATTGTGAACCAATCAGCCAACTGTTTAAAATCCCGGTCAGGGTCTGCAATGCGAATGGAAGTGTTTGTCATGTACGGACTCCTTTTACATGAATTCTATGAAGGAATTATTCTAAACAATCATACCTGTTGCTGTGATGCTTTTCAATGGAATCATGGGGAAGTGCAATGCATACCGAAGTTTCCCATAATATTATCTCGGTCTGATATTTCATCACACTCCCGCGTGGTAGACATTGTCTAATTATGATTACTCAATAATCATTTAATAGTTTGCTGGCAAGCCTTGTCAATTGGAATAAATAATAATTGAACCGGGAGATAACTCCCAGCTCAAATTTGATAGTATTTCAATTCTTATCTGTCTTCCGCTTCAGATTCGATGATCTCAACCGTCAGCAGTTAGACCGCCGGGCTGGAGCGTTTACTGGGGTCCAGCCCGGAGAAGGAGAGGCATTGAAGGGGCATCACAAATATATGTTTTTCGATCGCCTTTTAAATAAGGCAAGCATGACCAGACCAACAGGGATAACCATAGCTGATCCTCCGCAAAATTTTTGCGGATTTTTCTTCTTTTCTATCTGGATCAACGCATCATTGGTTGCTATTGCATCTAAAGTAGGCTGAAACTCGGCTTCATCCGGGTCCAGCGTATTCCACCTGAGTGGGATCGTTCTGTTTTCCCTGGGAATGGGGGTTGATTCCCGGGTTGGAGTGGAATCTAAGCTGGAGGGTGAAGGCGAGATGCTGGTGGTAGAGGAGTTGAATCTGGATTCTCTTGTAGAAACCGAGGTGGCGGTTATGTCCCAATCGACTGTCGGTCGTTTGGTCTTTTTTGTATGAACCTGGTCCGGGTTATCCTGCAAGGCGGCCACCGGAGTAAAGAAGAGAACCGGGAGGAAAACTCCCAAACCAAAAATAATTGAAAGCCAGACCTTATGCTTTTGCATTGAATCCCTCCTGTTGGCATATTGATTTTATGAGTATAGCATTTCCAAATACATGATTCAACAAACTCAATCTAAATTAGGTAATCTAGCGTCACACGGAAAAAGGGGATTGAGGAATATAACGAATGCGGGGTGAGTTTGGAGCAATTTCCCAGCCCGGTCTTCCACCCCGGATGGTACGATGATCGAACGCTGGTAGTTAAAACATTACAAGAGCTGCAGACATTGACCTTCGTAAAATTCTGCCAAATGAGTAACAAAAAGAGCCGGGATATATCACCCGGCTCAAATTGCTAGAATTTTCGTCCTAATTTGTCTTACGCTTCAGATTCAATGATCTCAACCGTCAGCAGCTTGACCGCCGGGCTGGAGCGTTTACCGGGGTCGCGGTCGGGAATGGAGAACAGCACCTTCAGGCTGGCCGGGTCAGCCACTTTGCCGAACACACTGTGCCTGTTATTCAAGTGGGGGGTCGGCACGTGGGTGATAAAGAACTGGCTGCCATTGGTGTGCGGTCCGGCATTGGCCATCGAAAGGATGCCCGGGCTGTCATGTTTGAGGGAGTCATAAAATTCATCATCGAACTGGTAGCCGGGTCCGCCCATGCCGGTTCCGGTCGGGTCGCCGCCCTGCACCATGAAATTACCGATCACACGGTGGAAGATGGTGTTGTCGTAAAATCCCTGGCGAGCCAGGAAAACCAGGTTATTGACGGTTCGCGGTGTTTTGCTGGCATATAGATCGCAGGTAATATCACCGAGGTCGGTTTTGAAAACTGCCTGGTATTTTTTCTTCTTGTCTATCTAGCATTTCCGGGGCTTTCGCCCAGCTTTTGGGTGAGTTTGTCATTTGGTTAGCCTTTCATAATTCAAGATGCCTTGATTTTAGCATGAAGTCTGAAAGTGGATTACCCGCTGTACAAAACAATTATTTTGTCGGATGGATAGTTTGCGGAAAGTCCAGCCATAAGCTACAATCCAGCGTATGGAATGGGATTATGTCGGAAATGAATGGGCAGTCAATATGCTGCGGCAGCAGGTGGTGCACGGTTCCACGCGGCATGCCTACATTCTGGCAGGACCGGATGGGCTTGGTAAGCGTACGTTAGCTATCAGGTTCATCCAGTCGCTGAACTGCACTAAAGCAGAAGGAAATGGCAATCCATGCATGGAATGCCGATCCTGCCGGCAGATCGAGGCCATGCAATATTCCGATCTGCAGGTGGTGGAGAAGCTGGAGGATAAAAGCGAGATCCGGAAAGAGCAGGTGGACGAGGTGAATCGCTTCCTGTCCCTGTCCCCTTACGAGTCGAAATCGAAGGCCTCCATCCTCATCGATTTTCAATCTGCAAGCACTGAGGCACAGAACGCCCTGCTCAAAACCCTGGAGGAAGCCCCCGGAAATTCAATGATCATCATCACCGTTGATTCCGTGGAGAACCTGCTGCCAACCACCGTATCCCGCTGCGAAGTGTTGATCTTTGCGGCCATTACCTGCCAGGGAAGTAGCCTTCGCATTGGCTAGCCGGTTGAACGTGGAAGGCCAACTGGCGGAATTGCTGGGGCATATTTCAGGCGGCAGGTTTGGCTATGCCCGCCTGCTGGCAGAAGAACCGGATCTGCTGGAGCAGCGTCTGCATGGCTGGATGAGTGGGTTGAACTTTTTGGAATGACCCGGGTGCAAAGGTTTAAATATATTGAGAACAAGCTCTCCCGCAGGGTGGAACTAAAGAAACAGCGTGAAATGCTCGGCGGGATGATTGAATGCTGGGCTTCGTTCGTGAGGGATGTTCTTCTGGCAACGAATTCTGCTTCGGCTGGACCAATGAACATCGACCGCAAGGAAGATATCGCCCGCCTGGCAGCGCGGCTGGGGTCGGCTCATAGTGTGCAGATCATCCGCAGCCTGGAACAGGCCTCCAACCGGATAGACCGCTATTACAATCCGCGCCTGGTGATGGAGATGTTAATGCTGGAAATCGGAAGGAATAGTTATTTGTGATTAGTGATTGGTGACAAGGGATTAGTGATTAGTGATTAGTGGTAGTGATTGGTAGTTACTGAAGTAATCTTATGCCATAAAATCCACAAACACTTGTTCATTTCAAATTTCAATACTCTTTTCTCTATTCTCACTGTTCCATCCCAAATCACCATTCTCCCTTACTGATCACTATTCACAATTCACTTTCCTCCTCTATTCTCATTCATTTTCCTCCATTCCCAATTTTCAATTCTCAATTTCCATTTCCTCAACACTAATCCCCAATCACTATTCACTAATCACTGTCTTTGCAACTCACATCAACCTTTTCCGTATATTCTTATGAAGGAGTAAAAATGAGCGAAAAGAACAAAGTACCGTGGTTTCTCTACCCGTTCTGGTTGATCTGGAAGCTTGTTGCCGGGATCATCCTGTTTACCGGTCGACTTGTTGGAGCAATCCTCGGGTTGGTATTGATGATCGTTGGAATTGTGGCCAGTTTGACGATTGTGGGATTGATCGTTGGAATTCCATTGATCATCTTCGGTTTCTTATTGATGATGCGCTCGATATTCTAGATCAATCGAGCATTCCAATTTTTTCCAGGAAGGAACGCACCTGTTGAGTATATTCCTCCCTGTTAACGGTAAAGGAATCCGCGTGGCCTGCATTTTGGGCCAGATAAATCGAGCGGATTCCTTTCTTCTTTGCTTCATATAAGTCCATGCTCATCTTCACAGGCACGTAACGGTCATTGGCGCCATGGATCAGCATCACCGGTAAACTGATCTCCCCGATATCCCGCAGCGGGGAAACCGCATCAAAAGACATCCCGGATAGCATGGCTGTCATAAAGTTAGCGAGTTGTAAAAAGGGGAACACCGGCAGCTTGAATTCGTATTTAAAGCGGTAGATCAACAATTGCCTGAAATCCGAGAATGACGATGCAGCGATGCAGAAGGCAACCCGGGAATCGATGGCAGCATGCTGGATCGATATCGCCCCACCCAGGGATTCTCCCATGGTTCCCACCAGCCCGCCCGGACCAGTCCGCATGAAAGCCCATTCAACCATCGCTCGCAAATCGTATTTTTCATAATATCCAAATGTGGTATTCTTCCCGCCGCTGGATCCATGATTCCGCAGGTCATAGAGGAGCACATTGAAACCCAATGACCTGAATAATTCCACATATTTTACTGAAGCGAAGAGGGTGGTTTCGATCCCGTGGGTGATGACGACCGTTTTATGAGATCCTTCCAAAGGCAGGTAGATCCCGTGGAGTTTATAACCATACGGAGAAGGTATCCACACTTCCTGTTTTACAAGAGCCTGGTAGTACTCATTGATCGATCTGTCGGCCAGGATTTTTTTCTGGAATGATTGTTCAGCAGATTGAACGTTGGGTTTGAGGATGCGCAGCGCAAAATATATGCCGGCTGCAGTGAAAAATACCAGGATGAGCAGGATGATCCACAAAAGCATAATACTCAGCTAACCTGTCTGCCGGCACCCATACCGGCGATTGCTCCTGTGCTGAATGCGAATTGCAGGTTATATCCCCCGCATGGGCCAACCACGTCCAGGACCTCCCCGGCAAAGTAAAGACCCGAAATTATCAGTGATTCCATGGTTTCCGGGTTGACTTCCATCAAGGACACTCCGCCGGTCGAAACCTGGCAATACTCAAATCCACGTGTGCCAGTCACTTTTAGTTGAAAATGGGTTAATAGTTGAAATAATGTGTCACGCTGAGGTTTCTTGATCTTCGAAAGGATTGTGTCTGGTGAAAGACCTGCCGAGTGGATCACATGGGCAGCCATCTTCGGCGGGAGTATCGACTGGATCGCCACCTGTACTGGCATGGAAGAGCTGACCGGATTTACAAATAAAGTTTTGAGTTTACCTTCAAATTTATGGATCAGGTTCAATTCCAGCATCATATCTTTCAGAGGAAAGGTGCTGACCAGGTAGGAAAGATCCATAACTCCCGGACCGTTCAAACCCCATTGGGTAAAAATGATATTGCCAAACGTTTTACCAAGAGCCCGCCCGCCTTGGAGCAAGGTGACATCCGCATCAAGACGGACTCCCTGCAATCCTTTGAACGAACGCATATCCGCTGTTACCGGGGCTAAAGCAGGAAGAACAGGGTGTACCAGGTGGCCCATCTGTTGAATGATCGCCAGCAGGTTTCCATCAGAACCCATGGACGGATAGGCTTTGCCGCCGCAGGCAATGATAACGCGGTCTGTTTTGATAACGTCGCGGTGGAGCATCACCTCAAATCCATCTCCGGCTTTTATTATTCCAGTAACCTGTTTACGAAGCAATCTTTGCACATGGTAACTATCCAGGGCAGCGTCAAATGCATCCACTACTGTATGGGCTGACTCACTGATCGGGTAATACCAGCCATCAAAGGTCGAAAAGGTGAAAATACCAATTGTTTCGAGAAATTTTAAAAGATCTTCCCGGGTAAAGTGATTCAAGACCTGGTTCAACCAGACCGGGTTATCGCAGGCATATCTGACCGCAGCTACATCCGCATTTGTAAGATTGCACCTGCCCGCGCCGGTGACCAGCAGTTTGCGGCCTACATGTTCGTTGGTATCGATGATGACCACTTCGTGCCCTGCCTGGGACGCGAAGATTGCTGCCATCATTCCGGCTGGACCTGCTCCGATCACTGCAATTTTTGCCATTTCCAATTTCCTGGTTATTTCAATTGTTGGGCTGCTGCAAACAATTCCTTCTCTTCATCAGTTTCAGGAATGATGGTAACACCGTGCGGCAATGGTTTATTATCTTTATCCACATTAACGAAGGTGATAAACCCTTTGACCACATCCACTTCTTTAATGGAGAGCTTTATAAAAACAGTAATTTTAGACTTGCCAGTATAAACCACTTTACTGTCAAAACGTGCAAGAGCACCTAGTTGAATTGGAGCAGTGAACATCATGCCATGGATCTTTAAACAGACAATATTTTCTGGTTTGGTCAGGCTGGCAGCTGCAATGAACCCGGATTCGACAAACCATTCGGCTGTCCTCCCGGCATATAGTGTACCGTGGTGGTTTAAGTCTTTGCTCATTACAGGATGATAAGTTGTATAGATTGGAGTACTCATTTTTTAATTACCCTTTTTGTCTCATGATCCATATTTTTGAACATAATTATGTAATTAATACTATCCGGGGTGGATCATTTTAATAAAAGCTGAATGTTCCCATAAAGAAGCCAGATCGGTATCCTTTGGTGCCCATTCAACCAGGGCGGGATTAAAGGAGAATGATTCCCGCAACAATTCCAGAGCATTGGTTTGATTCCCGGCAAGCGCATTTAAACAGGCCAGATTATAGATATTTGTTCCTCTCCATTTTGGGGAGGGGTCAAATTCCTGCAGGTCATCCATTATTTTTTCCATTAGCTCGACTGACTTTTGATAATTCCCTCTTTCATTGTAAATCAATCCAACATGTGTGATCGTGTGGGCACAAGTGTTACTCAAAATGGCATCCCACAATGGGCGTTTATCAGGTGGATACAGCATATCGGTTGCCAACAGGTCTTCCTCAGAAAGAGACCTAAGGTACTGAGTCACTTCCAGATAACTTTTCTCAAGATTGTTGTGGATGACTTGCCATTCTATGTCATGCGTCAACTGCCAGATGCGAGAATTTTCTTTTTCATAATCGACTATTTCTTTATAGTTTTTATCCCTTTTAATCAAACGGTGGTTAAATCTATCCAGCCAATGGGCAAGGTGAGCCATATGGTCCTTGAACGACCACTGGTCCACCTGACCGAACTTCACAAGCTCCTCTACAGGTGTATTTACGATCAATTCCTGTAATATTTCGTGTGAATAATTAGTTAACCGAATGAGCTGTTTTTTTCTTTCCATTTAACCCTCCGCTAAGTAGAATAATTATGGAGGAAGTTAGTTGCGTTTTATATCGCTTAGGATTAATGCCATCATATGATTTACAATTTCCAGATCAAGGAACCTATGAATGAATATATCACTATAAACCCATCTCTGCCACTTGTAGATCTGCATCGCCACCTGGAAGGCTCAATGAGATTGACGACTGCGCTTGAAGTATGTCAGAAATTCAACCTTCCCTTACCTGCATGGAATTTACCTGACCTGCAAAAAGCAGTTTGGATCGACAAACCCGTACCAGATATTATCCAGATATTTCCACGCTTTGATATGCTGCGGCAATCTTTTGTGAACGATGAGATATGTAAAAGAGTAGCAACTGAATGCATTGAAGACGCATTTTTGGAAGGATTGGATTATGTTGAGCTGCGTTTTAGTCCATATTTTATGGCAGAAATGCATCATTTATCCCCGCAGGCTGTTACGACCGCTGTCTGTGAAGCCTGGCAGGAAAGTATTCAAAAATTCTCCATCGTCTCCCGATTGATCGTCATATTATCGCGAACTTATGGTCCAGAGATCTGTTCGATCGAAATGGACTGCGCTCTTGCCAATAGAAATAACGGGGTGGTGGGCGTGGACCTGGCCGGTGACGAAAAACGCTGGCCGGCACAATTATTCAAAACTGAGTTTGACCGTGCCCGCGCTGCCGGATTAAAGATCACTGCCCATGCAGGAGAGTTTGCCGGTGCAGACAGCATCCGGGAAACGATCAAGCATTTACAGCCCCAACGTCTCGGCCATGCGGTTCGGGCAGTCGATGACCCGCATTTGATGGATGAGATAGCAGAAAAAGGGATATCCATCGAATGCTGCCCAACCAGTAATTACCTTACAGCCTCCATCCCCAGCCTGAAAGATCATCCTTTACCTGTTTTCCTGAAACACGGGATCAAAGCTACATTGAACACAGATGATCCAGCTTTTATGGGAAATCTCACGATCCAAAAAGAATATCAGAACGCCAAAGAGCAAATGGGGCTTTCCAGAAAAGAATTGGAATTAGTCCAAGCCAACGGGCTTGAGTCAGCTTTTCTATCAGAGGACGAAAAACATCAGATTTCTCAAAGAAAATAAAAACGTTCAGAGGAGTATCCTCTGAACGTTTTCGTCATTAATCTACAATTATTTGCCGAATTTCTTGAAGTGCGGGGCAAATAATACTTCAGGGTCAGGGATGACCGGCGGAATGGGGAAAGAAACCCAGGTAACATTCATGAAATGTTTCCAGGTCACATTTTCTGTGGTGATATTGCCGCCCCAGGTGCCGCAGCCCAGGGTCATGGTGAAAGGCATGCCATTTACCCAATCTCCACTGTTGCCATAGCTCTGGGGTTGGCGCACCATCATCCGGCTGACTTTGGCCTTCGTTGCCAGTTCCATGATATGTTCCTGATTGGTGGAATGGATACCGCAGGAGTGCCCGTAACCGCTGAAGGCTGTGATATCTATCACCATCTGGACAGCTTTACTGAAATCTGTGTACTTCCACAGGGTCACCACGGGGGAAAGTTTTTCAGCTGAGAACATGTCTTCGGGGCCAATATGTTCGCCCATGACCATCAGGAAGGTGGTGCCTTCCGGTACTGTCAATCCAGCTTCACCGGCGATCACTTTTACACTTTTGGCGACGATCTTTCCGCTCAGATGGGTGCCATCCGGCCACATGGCTGCTTTTAGTTTGGCTCGTTCTTCACCGGTAACCAGGTATCCACCCTGTTTTTTCAAACCAGCCAGTAAAGCATCAAAAACGCTATTGTGAATGATCACGTTATTTTCTGCAGAACAGGATGTGGCGTTATCAAAGGTTTTGCCTTTGAATATCTTTACCGCGGTTTCCTCAAGATTAGCTGATTCATCCACGATGACTGTCGCATTGCCAGCTCCCACACCATAAGCGGGTTTTCCACTGCTGTAAGCCACTTTAACAACTCCTGCGCCGCCGGTTGCAAGGACCAGATCGACCATTCCCATCAATTGTTGTGAGAGTTCCATGGTCGGTTCTTTGATATTCTGAATGAGGTCTTCAGGCGCACCAACTTTCTTCAAGCCTTTGCGCATTTCATTGCAGATCAATTCACAGGTCTTTTTAGCTTTGGGGTGGGGTGCAAAGATGACTGCATTACGGGTCTTGAGAATGGGCAATCCGTTGCAGGGCATGGTGGAAGATGAATTGGTCATGGGGGTGATCGCCCCAATGACTCCAACCGGTTTGGCGATCTTTACCAGGCCAAGCTCTGGTTGTTCTTCGATGACGCCAACTGTCTTTACACCTTTCAGATCACGAACAACTCCCAGCGTCTTTTTCTGATGTTTGCCGACTTTGTCTTCATAAACACCAAGACCGGTCTCATCGACTGCCATGCGGGCGCAGGCTTCAGCGGTCTCACGTTTATATGATTCCCAGCCTACTGCCAGAACCATTTCGTCCACTTTTTCCTGAGGCCAGAATTCAATTATTTTCTGTGCAGCACGAGCTCTCTGCACCATCTCATCCAAATTATCTGTCATTTCCGTTCCTCCATGAATAAATTTGTTCACTACTGATCCGAAATTCGAATCAAATATTCTTGATTGCTTTATTTTACCGCAGTCGCCAGGGATGATTCAAAAATATTTAAAGCCTCATCGATCTGTTCCTTGGTGACGATCAGTGGCGGGATCCAGCGAATGGTATTGTCCCAGGGTCCGGCAGTTAACAACATCAAGTTCCGATCTGCACACTCGTGAACGACGCCTTTTGCGGTTTTCTTGTCGGGTTTTCCTTTTGCGTCACGGAATTCAGTGCCAATCATCAATCCCAATCCACGCACATCTGCGATCTGGGGGAATTTTTCGCGTAAATGCCCCAACCCGGCGACTAATTGACCTCCGCGAGCCAGGGCATTTTCAAGCATCTTCTCTTCTTTCATCGCTTTAATGGTGGCAACAGCTGCTGCTGCTGAAAGAACATTGCCGCCAAAGGTGCCGCCATGGGATCCCGGAATCCATTTTTTCATGAGATCCAAACGGCTGACAACTCCCGAAATGGGCAGGCCTGAACCCAGCCCTTTGGCAACCGTCATAATATCCGGTTCGATATTGAAATGCTGATGCCCAAACCACTTTCCTGTGCGTCCAAATCCTGATTGAATTTCATCCAGGACCAATAGTATGCCATGTTGAGTGCACAGCTCCCGCAGGCCTTTCATAAAGGAGGTTGGGGGAACCACATAACCGCCTTCACCCAAAACAGGTTCAATGAAGATCGCAGCTGTTTCCTGCGGGGCAGTCTGAGTCAATAACAAAAATTCCAGTTCATCCAGGCACCACTGGCTGGTCTTTTCTTCATCCCAACCATATTTCAATGCATAAGGGAAGGGTGTAACAAAGACGCCAGGCATGAGAGGTTGATACCCTGCCCTGTATATTGTCTTTGAGGTGGTCATGGACATGGTGGCAACGGTGCGTCCGTGGAATGAACCCTGGAATACGATCACGTTTGGTCTGCCTGTGGCATGCCGGGCGAGTTTTAGGGCACCTTCGACGGCTTCAGCACCTGAATTGCTGAAGAAGAATCCATCCAGCGATGCAGGAACGATGGTTCGCATTTCTTCCACCAACTCCAACATTGGCTTATGAGTGACCAAATTTACCTGTCCATGCAGGAGTAAACCTGCCTGCTTACGTATGGCTTCCACCACCTTCGGGTGGCAATGTCCGGTATTGGTGACTCCTATGCCGCAGGTGAAATCGATGAATTTTCTTCCATCGGTCGCATATAGATATGTCCCCTCGCCGTGGTCTACGATAACATCGGAATAGTGCGTCCAAACAGGAGATAAGTGGTCAAAATTTTCTTTGTAGTTTGTCATATTTTTTCCTAAAAGTAATCCGAGATCTAAAAATTTGGTTGCCTATTGAATTGCCCACTCCAGACCGAGTTCCTGCAGTTTAAGAGGCGCAGGGTTGCCATTATTTGTCCAACCCATGGCAGAGTAATACTGGCTTAATGCGGAATCAAAGTCTTTTCGATTGACTGCAACACCTGCAGTGGGTCCAGTACCGACCAGCGGAACAAAGAATTTCTCCGGTAAAACATCATCAGCACTGGTAAATCCTTCACGCTGGTTGAAAACCCGCATCATGTTCAAGCGGCGTTCGCCAACTTTCATTAATTCATCCAGAGTTATATTCCAGCCAGTGACTGCTTTTACCATTTCCACTGTTTCCAAAGGTCCAAATAATGTCCAGGCAGGACCGAATACAAACTGGCACAGGTCCAGGCTATCCAACATACTGTAAAAAATCTGGGATAAATAAGCAAATCGTACCTTTTCCGGTCCAAAGTCACCAGGAGGTGGAGCATTGTTCAGCCCTAATAATGCCAGTCGATCCAGATATAGGTCAGCGGTGCCTGCCTCATACATCCAATCGTGTTCACTGGATTGATGGTCAGCACCGAACGGATTCACTGCGTAAATGAGGGCGAGTGATTTCTTGCATTGCGGCATATGCATGGGTGCTTCTTCGTTCTTGACCGTCGTAAGGTATTTTTTGGAATCCTTACCCCACTCTTTGGCTGCCCTGGCTGATCCTTTGGCAAGGATCTTCCCAAATGGTGTCGACATATTTACGATCTGATCCAATACTTTTAATACTGCCGCTTCGTTGCCATAGGTGAGCTCAATTCCCCCGGTTTCCTTTGTCGTGATCACACCTTTTTCAAAACATTCAATGGCAAACGCGATTGTCGCACCGCAGGTGATCGTATCGACACCATAACTGTTACAAATCTGATTCGCATGGGCAACGGCTTCCATGCTTTTTATTCCACACATTGATCCGAATGTACCCAGTGTTTCATATTCCGGGCCGCCATAATACGGATCGATCTTATTATCTTCGTACTCGCCTTCAACCACCCGTTTGCAGCGAACCACGCAGGCATAGCAGGTTTCCCGTTTCTTCAGGATGGTGTCTGCCATTGTTTCACCGCTAAGGTCTTCCGCGTTTTCAAATTGAGCTTCAGAATAATTGCGTGTAGGAAAAGTACCCAGCGCATTTTGCGGTATGACAACACTGGCAGTACCCAGCTTACCGATCGCATCCATATCCGGATTTCCGGGCATCATCTTGGCACCTGATTTTGCCAGTGCTGCAAGAGTTTGTGGATCAGCGGCCTTAAATTGCGTTGTGCCGCGAACGACGACCGCTTTCAAATTCTTACTGGCCATCACCAGCCCCATCCCGGTACGGCCGTTATTCCGGTTGGCCATATTAACGATACTGGAATAAAGAACTCCGTTTTCTGCACCTGGTCCGATCTGCATCACCTGGGCTTTCGGGTCACCAACCTCAGATTTTAATGCCTCATCCACATCCCGGGTGTTTTTACCCCATAAGTGATCGGCTGGGTGCAATTCTGCTTTGCCATTAATAATGGACAGGTAAACCGGTTTGGGAGATTTTCCGCGAAATACAATCCCATCATATCCTGCAAATTTCAACTCTGCAGGGAAAAAACCACCCGCCTGTGAATCGCCGATTCCGCCAGTCATTGGGCTTTTTGCATTGGCATTCATGCGGCTCTGCCCGGAAATGGCAGCACCGGTGGTGACGGATAACATCAAAGTCAATATATTCTCGGGAGAAAGTGGGTCCACACCTTTGGGCATCTCCCGCAGAATATAGTAAAGTCCAAATGCACTGCCTCCCATATAGGTTCGGTAAAAACTTTCGGGGGGTTCTTCTATAGTAATCTTTCCTTCAGTGAGGTTGACATGTAAAATTTTTCCGTTATATCCGAATGGCATGTGAGCCTCCTTAAGAAGTGGCTTATTCATATATGAAACGAACAAGAGAGTTCCCCTTTTCAAATAGCCTGTATTCATTCTACGAGGAGCTATCGAAAAGGGGAACTCATTTTAATCATAATAATTGTGGATATTTATACTCTATTTACCACTCTTTAATACCCCACGGGAAACCATATTCTCCCATCAGGTTCATAAATGGCACCGGATCAAATGCCTCAGGTCCATCCACTCCGGTACCCTTCCATACCCCGGTATCCAGGAGCTCCATGCCAATGACAGCATTGAATGCTGTTTGGGTTA
This sequence comes from uncultured Chloroflexia bacterium, assembly GCA_963757065.1. Classification (GTDB taxonomy): domain Bacteria; phylum Chloroflexota; class Anaerolineae; order Anaerolineales; family Anaerolineaceae; genus PNON01. Next base: position 32,682 of record CAVWQC010000009.1, read on the forward strand.
CCACTACCTGGCATCCGAGGCGATCCATGCTCTCTTTGTTGTCAGCCACCTGGTAAAGATAGACCTGTTTTTCCTTACCATCTTTTTTCCCTTTAACCCAGGTACCGGCACAAGTTTTTCCTTCCATCAGCGGACCCAGGTGGGCAGGGTCTGGCAGGCAGGCTGCGACCACATCACGCGGAGCAACCTCCACTCCCTTTACCTTGATGGGTTCTTTGTTATCCAGACCGAGCATATGCAGTGTTTTCAGGATGCCAATAAACTCATCCCCGAGTCCATACTTGAATGTCACCCTTTTGCACTTTACATAACGGGGAACCAAGCAGTACCTCTTCGTGTTCGACATTCACACATTCCACTTTTCCGATGCCGCCCGGAAAATCAAAGGTTTCTGGCTCAGAGAAAGGTGCGGTTGTGAACCAGTTTTTCCCTTTTTCCCAAATGACGGGTGGATTCAAACATTCTTCGATCGTTGTCCAAATGGAGAAGTTCGGTGCGAAGTCATAACCGCGTACGATCAGGTTTGCACCATCACGTATACCCACTTCTTCGATCTCATCGAACAGGTGCAGTTCAGCATAACGGGCAAAGACATCTGCCATTCCGGGTTCTACACCAAGGCCAAGTAAAGCAAGAATCCCTTTGTCTTTCCATTGTTTGGCACGTTCGAACTGGTAATCGCCAAGTTTGATCCCTGTCTTATGATAAGGGTCGCTTGGATGCAACTCTGAGAGTGTCATGGCCATATCCATGTAGTTGCAGCCAGCATTGAATGCAGCATCAAAGATGGGAATATTGAAGCTCGGATCGCAGGCATTCATGATCAGATCGACTTTATATTTTTTTGCCAGAGCTTCGATCATTTCCTGTTTCCCTGCATCCACAAACTCTGCCGGAAACTTTTTCTTGTCTTTTACTTTTGCCTGTACTTCTTCTGCCCGGGCTTTATTGTAATCAGCCAGAACCATCAACTCCAACCAGGGCCGCTTGGATGCGATTACTGCGATAGATTCCCCTACTCCACCAACACCAACAAGTAATACTTTCATTTTTCTCCTTATTTATTAATATTGTTCTTTTTATAATCGCCAACAAGATTGCTAGTCATCTGCTGGGGTTGCATCATAAGGATTGACATCCGGAACACCTGGTTTGACCCATTTACGGATCGGGAAGTATAAAACTGCCCCGACCACCATGGCGATCAAACCCCATCCAATGGAGGACTCCCACCCAAAATCGGAGATTTGACTGGTGATCGCCAGAATGATGATCGTGAGAGGGGCGATGACAATATATGCCAATCCAACCACTCCACCCGGAACCCTATTCCTCGGCAATTCCGGCTTTTTAAATCGTAGGACAACCAGTGCAAATATTTCTGCCATCAAAACCAGCATGTTCAGAAACACATCGATCACGACCAGGTTCTGAAATGCCGACGTTGAAAATACTAAAAAGAACACTCCACAAATTACGATGGATACCCATGGGGTTCCATATTTTGGATGAACTTTATTCAACCATTGCGGCATCATGCCATCTTCAGCCATGGCATACGGTACACGTGTTCCACCTAATCCATTACCGATGAACAAGCCGATCATGGAGAATATGGCTGAGATGCCCACAATGCCACCCAGGAAGTAAGATAACGGGCTATCTTTACCTCCTACTTTATCTCCAATGACATGGGCTATGGTGGGGAATTCCCAACCGGCATCTGTAGCCGGGTCTACTCCCCAGGAGGTCATTTGTTCCTCAGTAACTCCCTGATCTGTCAGAACAACACCAATACCTTCACCAGATTCGTTTTCTTCAATACCCCAGGCGTTATATCTGCCATCCTCGCCTGCACCACCATATAGACCGGCAATCGTCGGGATCGAGTAAGACAGGATTGCAGCTACAAGTACGAGGGCCATTGCGCGCGGGTAGGTTTTCTTCGGGTTTTTAATTTCATCACCAGCAGCTGTTGGCAATTCCCAACCCATGAAATTCCACATCGCCACGTAGAGGCCGACGCTCATGGAAGCAAAGATATTGTTCGCGTTAACATCCGCACCACCAGCCAGGAATGGTATTTGGGGAGTCGTACCTGAAGCAATCCATGCATATATACCAAAGCCCGACATGATTATCAATGGAATGATCATCAATACGCCAAGCCAGTTGGCAGTCAGACCTGATAATCTGGCACCCCGCATATTCAATAATGAGATGGTAATGATCAGGACAGCAGCTACAAGCCAGGAAAGAAAATCCGAAGAAAATTCAATACCAAATATTACTGCACCATCACTTAGAGCAGGGATGAAATAGCTTAAATACCAGGCTGTCCAGACAGGATAGATCGATACATCGACCCAGGATACAACCCAGTTCATCCAACCGGACATGAATCCTGTGAAAGGGCCAAAAGCTTGTTTCACCCAATGATAGTAACCACCTTCCACCGGCATCATGGATTGCATTTCACGAACCATCAGCATATTGGGAATGCTAAATACCAATGGCGTAACGATCATCAGGACCAATGCCAATCCCGGTCCGGATAAACCTACCATTGGCTCTGCACCAAATGCGCCACCACAAACTGTGAAGTAGATCAAACCAAAAAGAGGCAGCAGGGTTAATTCTCTTTTTAATTTACTCTTCTCCACACTCACAACTTTAACAGCTCCAGCGTCTACGGACATTTGTTCCTCCTTGATCTAACGGCTTGTATTAGAAGAAAAAATAAAATCATGCTTTTGAAAGAAAGCATGAATTAACCCAAAGAATGTAGTTGTGAATGGAAAATTTTTTCTGTAAAGTTTCACTCTGTTTTTGCCTGTTTTTCATCCTGAATACAATATGAAGGGATATGCCACAAATGATCATCCTTAATAATCAAAGGTACAAAGGACGTATGGGTTTTTCTGACTCCTGGGATTTGCCCTACCACTTCAGTTACGAAGTTGTAAAGTTCATTGTTGTTTTTCGCAAATACCTGAATACTGATATCGCGTTCACCGGTGGAACAGGCAACATAACTTACCGATTCATAGACTGCCAATTTTTTGGCTATTTCCTGCACCTGTGATGGTTCGACCTCGATAAAAACATCGGCGAACACTTCCAAACCAAGCCCGCGGGAATTCACATTTCCATGTACTGAGATAATATTATTGGCAATAAGGCGTTCGATGCGGTATCTGACTGCCCTTTCGGAAATACCCCCAATTCTCTTGGCAATCTCAGAGCAGCTCATTCTCCCATCTTCGATCAGTAAATCAGAAATCTTTTTGTCGGTTATGTCTATTTTCAACACAATCACCAACTTTCTTTTCCGAGAGTTACATATATTATAAATATGCTTTCCGCAAAATACAAGTGAGAAGTGCCAATAAATAAAAAAAACCGGACTCTTGCGAGTCCGGTAATGAAGATCAAAATTATTTATTGTTTAGGGTGGGTTACGAAGAATTCCCACATCGCTTCAGATGCATCAATTGCCTTTTTTGCCTTTTTGTCAGTGGTTCCAGGCCAGTCATGATTCCCATCCCAGATGGAGATCCATCTGACTGCCGTTCCATTCTGGCAGGTGAATGATCTCTTTATCACATTTTCATTCTTTGTTTTCTTGATAGTAGGATTAGGATCGCAGCCGTTGGTTTGAATCCAATACTTCAGCGCATCGCTTCCTGGCATATAACCGGCATTCCCTTTATTCAGACCTTTGGTCATATCATATGGTACAACCCCATCTACAAAACCATGGATTGCAAATACGGAAACAGGAGCCAAAGCCGGTTCCAAGGTGACTACTTCATTGGCTGCTTTTTGGTATCCAATGGATGCACCCACAACTCCAATCGCAGAAATCTTCTCCGGCAAAGCAGCAGCCAGCTTATAGGCCATCATTCCGCCATCAAAATAGCCGCCGACAAAAACCCTTTTAGGATCGATATTAAAGTCCTGCAGCATTTGATCAATGAGGGCAGAGATAAAAACCACATCATTTGCTCCGCTGGATTCAAAAAATCCGGGATTCCATATCGGTTTTTCTCCAAATGCGTCCGGATAAAGAACTACGAATCCATTTGCATCCGAAATTGCATTAAACCGGGTCATTTGTGCAAAATCAGCAGAACTCATTCCCGTGCTGTGTAGCATGATCACCAGCGAAACAGCTGTTTTTCCATCATAAAGAGCTGGAACATGCAATCCATAACTTCTGGTTTTAGCGCCTTCGAGTTTTTCTTCTTTAACCGTTAGCGTTTGGACATAATCGCCAGGTGGGGTAACCACCACTTTTTTCTTTATTAACCCTTCCGGTAGCAGGGAAAAACCTTTTCCAGCCTTTTCGCCATTATCCAGGCTGGACACATTGACCGGCGCTGACCTGGTACAGCCGGATATTGCAAGTGTGATCAGGATAAATTCAATAAACCATTTCTTAATTTTTGCTAACATAGTACTCTCCTGGATCTGGTGTAAATCACCATTAGATTCAAAGGAGAACGTGCAAGTTTATTGCCATTTATCCTTAACCATGGAGAGTAGATTATCCCAATTAGGTTTTTACAAGCACATTACTGAGCCATGAGAGCTTATGAGCTTTAAATTTATGACCTTTCGGGAAAAGACAATATTAATAAAAACGGAAACGGAATTCTCCCGATAAATTACATGGGTGCTTATCCACTTATAGTGGGATATTAGGACTTAAAAATCAAAACGGAGGCATTTAAATACTAATATTTTTCTGATAATCAGATACGGTAAGTAAATGGACAGATCTGTTGTGTGTTTTCGGTTATCAGAAATATAAATCCATTGAGCTGATCGGTTCCATGGCATGGATTGTTTTGTGTTCAATTTCAGACAGAATGTCATGTTTACGTGAAATGATGTATTCCGATATGATCTTTTTTTGTGTACCTTGCAGGTGCATTTCAAGGCCCAGATGTGTTAAATACTGACCCATAGGGCAAATCGCGATTAAATTTGTTTTTATTCTCATTGCAGGTATAGCATTCCCAAGATTAATTTCCGTTTTCAAAATGTCCCCGACCTTATAGGGAAGCTCTGGTGGATTCTTTGTGTAAAGTAATGCACCCAGACCATGCAACGATAAGTTTTCCAACCTCCCTCTGATGCGATGTTTCGCCATGTATATCACAATTGATGTCGGATTATTCGGTTCGACCCTTTCGGATTTTCTTTCACACCAGGGTGATTCGAAAATGTTAAAATCTGTAAGTGTAATGATCCCTTTCTGAAAATTTATGTCTCGTACTTTTGCAGCCATCCCACGTGGAGTGCTGGATGTAATCAAGAAAACTCGCTCGTGGATGGTCGAACAAAGCTGTTGATCGGGTAGCTGCAAAATTATGTGGTCCTTACCAATTTTTATTGTTCGCACTTCACGGAACAGAAGTAATGCTCTATATGGAATCAGGATGGTTAATTTTTCGCCTGCTTGTAAAAGAAAGTTCAGCATCGATATCTTTTGATTTGAATCAGGTGAAATTACTGATAACATGATCTTGCTCCCTGTAATATGGTGAGCAATCCATAAGGGGCACTTTCAGTGACAATGTGCGTTGAATAGAAGGAAGAATCCGGGAGCGTTGCATCCAACTTTTGAATTGTTTGATGTTTTGGACTCACAATATACATCTTTTTTTGGAAAATTCAATATATATTGTGTTAATTCCAGATTAGAGTTCACGAACTCCATCTGGAAGATTTCAAGATCAGGGGGCGTTACTAATCAACCAGGTTTCAGAATGGCGTATGGATTGGCCCGGTTTCAGTTCCACAAGACCGCTGAGCGATTCCAGTTCAACGACTAATCCATTGGTATAAATTTCAGCATTGCATCCAAAGTCTGGATAATGTGCATTTGGGTCGAAGGAGAATTCTTTTCGAAAAACAATGCCGTTATTGGAATAAGATAACCACCCTTGCGGGCAGCGTGCCCCTACTTTGAATATTTCCTTGGCAGATGTAACGTCAACCTGCAAGTTATCATCCAGCAGATGAAAGCGTGGGTCTGAAAACTTACCGTATGGCCAGAAGGATAATTGCCTATCGGGCAGCAAGTTGGATCCGGGTTCACCTCGCAACGGCATTATAGCTTTTCCACCAGCCGGGAGGACTGTAATAGCCCACGCTGCACACACTATTGGTTTTTTACTGACAATTTGTCAGCACATGGTTAAGGTAGACAATTGTGCTGGCTGCAGACAGACTGATCTCGATTGTTTTTTGCAGTCCGGTGGATTTTTCTATCTCCCCGATCAAATTTACTGAATTCGCAGATTTTTCCACCTGTAGACCGGAATCGTCTGGAATGTAAGTAAATTCGGGGGATTCAGGTGCCGCCCAAAAACGGTGGCCGCCGTGGATCGTATAATCACCATAAGGCGACTTTAGCTTTCGCATCAGGAGTTTCAGCCAGTAAATTAATATTGGCGGCTTTATAGATCAAACGAACGATGCGCGGGCCAGCCTGGGATAGGTATTCGACCGATACAAATTCATTTTCCAGCGTGCCGGTTGGTTGGTTATAGTAGGTCATATGGTCCGCCTTGTGTTTCGGGTTTAGACCATTATATCAACGCTTTACTCTTAAATAATAGAATCCATGATCCTAAAGGAATACAAAACCTTTAGGATCATGGCAGTCAGAATTAACAACAACCCGATTTGCAACCGCAGCCAGATGAACTATTTTCGGTGGGATAGGATTGTGCCTTGCTTGGTCCGGGTTTATATGCCGATACGATGGCGCTGTATACACTCACACCATCCATCTCACCTGATGAAGTGCTGCGTGCGATCCTAATCTTATCAAAACCGGCTTCGGTGATCAGATCAAGATATTCTTTTTCGGGTAAGGCGCCGGAAATGCACTCTGCCCACTCAAATGCCTTCATCCTTTCTGACACCGACAATGGGCGGCTGGTAACCATATCGCTAATTTCCAACCTGCCCCCCGGTTTTAATGTTCGATAAGCCTCTTTGAATACCAGGCCTTTGTCTTCGCACAAGTTGATCACACAATTAGAGATGATCACATCCACAGAGTTGTCATCCACCGGCATGGATTCCGCATGACCATAACGAAATTCCACGTTGGATATGTTTGCTTTCATTGCAGACGCCCGTGCACGGTTTAGCATTGCCGGAGTCATATCCACCCCGATGACATACCCACTGACACCAACTTTCTTTGCGGCAATGAACGCATCAATTCCCCCGCCGCTGCCAATATCCAGGACGATTTCGCCTGGCTGCAGGTTAGCCATGGCTGTAGGGTTTCCACAACCAAGTGATATTTCTTCTGCCTCTGAAGGTACACCATTGATATCTTCTTTGGAGTAACCAGTTAAAAATTGAATTTCATCTACCTGGGAATTTCCGGAGCAACAGGAAGATTTGACAGGTGTCTGGCTTTGTAAAGCTTCTGACTGATCCTTCACGGAATTAATCTCTACTTCAGGTTTTTCCCGGTCACTATCCTGTGATTGTGCTCTTGCAGCATAAGCTGCCTGAACTGCGTCCCGCATGATGATGCGGCGGGTGGCGGTGGCAACAAAAACGCTGGTTTCAGCGATCGTGCCTAGCTGTGACTCTGAGGATGCACAGCAATTCTGACCGGTACAATCAACGATGGTATTTACCAGGTCAGCTTTCTTGAACCAATTACGGATCAAGTCCCGGTCAAACCCTAGCCACTCGTCTGCCATTTCAGATTTGAACCATTCATTATTGTGCTCATCCATGTCTGTAATGACCAGGCGGCCACCCGGTTTAAGAACCCGCACCATCTCAACAATCGACACCAGCGGGTCCACGCAGTGATGGAGGTACATGTTGGCGAACACAACATCCAATTGACCATCCTGGAAGGGAAGTGCCAACCCATCGGCAAGATGAAATTCCACATTCTTAATCTGGCTGAGGTTTCGTTTCGCCTCATCCAGCATGGCTTGTGAACCATCCACAAGATGAATTGTGTCTACCAGGTCAACCAATCCGGCAGTAATAAACCCGGTGCCGGCGCCAATATCTGCCACAACCATCTCAGGCCTTAAATAGGCACTCTCAATTGCAGTTTTTCGCACCTCTTCAGAAAAATATCCGCTTCGAATTTGGTCCCACTGACCAGCTACTTGTTGAAAGTACTCTGTGGTTTTTCCCTGCATTGTCATGTTCTTCTCCTTTATATCGTATTTATACGATGAATATAAATAAAAAAATTAGCAGCAATTTCTCGAAGGTAGATCAGGCTTTACCTTTTTAGGTTCTTCACAGCATTCTGGCAGCCAATTCCCGATCTGTTCCTTCAGCCACCTGACTCCCTGTTCGTTCAAACAATAATTAGTAGCCGGTCCCTCTATCTCACCCTTGATGAGTCCAGCATCACGCAGGACTTTCAGGTGCTGGCTCACCGTCGATTGGGCGAGGTTGGTGAATTCAACTATTTCCCCGGTTATACACATCTTTTTTTCCGCCAGAGTCTTTACAATATGAAACCTGACCGGATTACCGAGTGCTTTCAACATCCGGGTCAATTTTTCATCCTGGCTTGATAGAATAATTTCTGATGAATTACTTATGTTATCGATCACAATATCGTAATTATACGATATAAGGAAGATTTGTCAATGGTCAATTACAGGCCAGTATCAAGTCCCCGGGTGAATAGATTACATAAATCATTGACCGCCAATATGATCCGAGATAAAAAAAACTCCCGGGGAATAAACCGGGAGACCATCTAATTCACTCTCAACAATTATTGAACAGTATTCGGAGCGATAGCCCCCGCAGTCAACTCACCGATCAATTCATTCACCAACCGCATCTTCCCATCTGTCAGCACATTCGAATCAATATCAGTTACGCTGAGGCTTGCCGGAACTGTCTTACCTGGAGCGCCGGAAAGGATGTCCGCCCATGCTGCCTGTAAACCGGCAGCATAATCCATTTTTATTGTTGCTATCCAGGCAGGTCGCAGCGCGTCCGGAGGAGTTTGCGACCCGATCAGTTTCATTCCCCCCTGAACAAGATAAGCCATCATATCCGGGTTCGCCACTCCAGGATATATGTAGGCGGTTTTTACTGCACTTGCAATAAAAGCATCGGCGACCGGCTGCCATTCCGGTTGTGATGCGTTTGGATTTAACTCCAATATCGGGGAGTCATAGTTGAAAGGTGAATATTTCTTTTGACACAATCCACAGAAGAACGATACTCCATTTCGGAAGCCGTCTCCTGCCAATAATCCATCATTGGAACCAGCCTGGGTGAGTGCACCTACCCGCCATTCATTGGTGAGGATGACAGCTATATAACCGGCCATAAAACCTGACCATTCCGGGTGCGTCCCATCCGAACCGATAGCAAATAAATTAGCTGCCGGTTGAATGGAAGGTATGGATACCGAGATAAACCGGATATCCGGATATCTGCCAGCCAGATCGTTAACACCGGGATCGGGAGGCAGCACAACAACAACTTTTACATCGGGGGTCAATAATTCGGGGGTCAGGTTGGGTATGGACTCAACGGATAAACCGGATTGACCGGCTAATGATTGAACAACTCCTACAATACTTTGAATATCCGCTTCAGGCAATAGCGATCCAGTCGAGATGAGCACCCTGGTTGCAGTTGGAACAATTGTGGCTGTTGGTGCATCAGTGGGAGGAACGATGGATGGGATGTCAACAATTGCCTGTGTTGGAACAGGAGTTGGACCCCCGGTACACCCGGTAATAAGGATGAAGGAAACAAGCAGGGAAATAATCAGGTGTTTTCTGAACATAATGGATATTGTAACCTATACCGTGAATGGATTTAACATATGTTATATAATAATTATATGATCCATATTGTGATTCCCGGTAAGGAACCAATTGAAATCCAATATCTGGTTTGCGATGTGAATGGTACTCTTGCAGTTGATGGCGTACTGATGGAGGGAATCAAGGGTTCCATCTCAGAATTACTTGATCTGGTCGAAATTCACCTGTTGACAGCAGATACCTTTGGTAAAGGGACAGAGATTGCCAAATCATTAGGGGTCAAATTTGCCATACTAAAACCGGGGAATGAACGGGAACAAAAAGCAGCTTATGTTCGCAAATTAGGCACCTCAAAAGTGGCTGCGATCGGCCAGGGTGCGAATGATGAATTTATGGTTAAAGAATCTGCGTTGGGAATCTGTGTGTTTTCACCTGAAGGAACTGCAATACCAACCCTCCTTGCAGCCAAATTAGTCTGTCCGGATGGAAATTCAGCTTTGCAGCTTTTACTTCACCCCACCCGGCTAATCGCCTCGTTACGAATATGAATTTTACCAGTGAGCCATTTTTAGAACCAGAACCACCGACCCCCGCCCACCATCGCAGGCGGCGAAGGTTCTTCCCTTCATTAACTGACGTGCATCGTTCTGAACTGGTGGAGAACCTGGCAAAAAGGGTTTCGCCAAACTTTGATTTCTTCCTTTTTGCGATCTTATCCGGTGCAATAACAGCCATTGCTTTTCTATTTAACTCGTATTCTCTTCTGATCCTGGCAGCGCTAGTGGCGCCCATCATGGCTCCGATCATTGGGCTAAGCCTGGCAGGAGCCATCGGATCGGTGCGGTTCTTTTTTCTATCATTGGCTGGTGTATTTGTCGCGTGCCTGCTGGTATTCATAGCTGGTGCATTGGCAGGAGTTGCCAGCTTGATCTGGTCTGATGTGAATGCCACCTCAAGGATCAATTTCTCAACTGTCACATGGGATGTCTTGATTATCCTGCTTCTTGGGGTTGTTCTCATGTCTTTATTACTGGTGAAAAGTGAACAAAAACCGGTTCTGCCATCAGCAGCTATCGCTTATGTAATATTCTCAACAGCAGGCGGAATCGGCTTTAACCTCGGAAGGGGTAATTTTTCGGTCGCACTGGATGGCTGTGTGACTTTGGGTATATATCTACTGGTTGGCGCTCTGGTCGGTGCTATCATCTTCCTGTTTTTTGGTTTTCGTCCAGGAAAGATTCAGGGTTATGGATCGTTGCTCGTCATTCTGTTTTTATCTGGCTTACTGATCTATCAACAGAGAACATTTGCCGGTGATAATTTCTTCCCTGCAATGGCCGCAAAATCCACCCCGATTGATTCGAGGCTGTTAATTCCTACTAATTCTTCAACACCGGGACAGGCGGGTATTAGTATTACAAATACCACAGCACCCACATCAACACCTCTACCATCAGCCACTTCCACCCGCACCATTGTTCCCACAAAAACAAGCACCCCCACCACCGTAGTCACCCCTGGACCCACACCTGTATGGCTACTTGTTGACGCAACCGGACAAACCGGTGCCCGTCTGCGTGAACGGCCGGGTTTTGCCAGTAAACTGATTACAATTATTGACAATGGACTTTCTGTGAAATTATTACCAGGCATAGAGTTTAAGGATAAAGTGTACTGGGCGCAGGTGGAAACCATTGATGGTACAATTGGCTGGATGGTGTACTCAACTCTCTCCACGCCCACACCCTCCGCACTTACCACTCCCACACAGGATTGATAAAAACTTAAATTCAGGAGATCTCATTCATGACGATACATTTTGGAACCGACGGTTGGCGTGCCGTCATTTCTGATACATTCACTTTCACTAATCTGCGCCAACTAACTCAGGCAATCTCTGATGCAATCGCATCTGGGCAATGGATCAACGGGTTCCAACTTGATGTACCGGCTGATCCCAATTTAATGGTCGTCGGTTTCGATACCCGTTTTCTTTCCGATCGCTATGCTCAGGAAGCAGCCCGTGTCCTGGCAGCCAATGGCTATAAAGTTCTTCTAACTCAGGCGGATGCACCTACTCCGGCAATCTCTTATGTGGTACGAAACAGGCATGCCATCGGTGGGATCGTGATCACCGCCAGCCACAATGCACCGCGTTACAACGGGGTTAAATTAAAAGCAGCCTATGGCGGTTCAGCTCTGCCTGAGCAATGCCGGCGGGTGGAGGTATTTCTCTCGGATAATGAGGCACAAGCTCGCGGTCCAAATTTAATGGATTTCGATCATGCCCGTAAAGATGGCAGTATTGAACGTTTCAACCCCATTCTGGAATATGGCGAACATTTACGGAAAATGATCAATTTTGATCTGATCGCCGAGAATCCTCAGCGCTTTGTGATCGATTCAATGTACGGAGCTGGTCGCGGGGTGATCAAAGGTCTTTTGCAGGGAAGCGGTTGTGAGATCCATGAGATCCGTGGCGAATTAAATCCCGGGTTTGGTGGTGTACACCCTGAGCCGATCGCAAAGTACCTGGGTGCTCTGGCTGGTGCCATCTCAATGGGAATGGGAGATTTCGGCTTGGCCACAGATGGAGATGCTGATCGAATTGGCGCTATGGATGGACGCGGGAATTTTGTTGATCCCCACAAGATCATGGCATTATCTTTGAAATATCTGGTTGAAAAGAAGGGCTGGCGAGGTTCTGTTGTCCGGACTGTATCCACCACCCGGATGGTCGATCGCCTGGCTGCCCGCTATGGGCTGGAATGCCATGAAACACCGGTCGGTTTCAACCATATCGCTGATTATATGCTCAAGGAAGATGTACTAATTGGTGGAGAGGAATCTGGTGGAATTTCTTTCAAAGGCCACATCCCTGAAGGGGACGGCATCCTTATGGGACTTTTATTGGTAGAACTCATAGCTGAATCCAAAACCACACTGTATGAATTAGTCGATGCGTTATTAAAAGACGTCGGTCCTGCTTTCTATGAAAGGACTGATCTGCGGTTGAAACACCCGGTCAGCAAAGAAGTGATCACGCGACGTCTAACACAGGAAGCACCCCAGGATCTGGGCGGTCAAAGACTGCTGGAAGTTCAGACACTGGATGGGGTAAAGTACGTATTTGCAGACGATTCATGGCTTCTAGTACGTCCATCAGGTACAGAATCTGTACTGAGGGTATATGCTGAAGGCCGGTCTGAAGGCATGGTGAAGGAATTACTCAACTTTGGCCATAAATTTGCTCAGACCATAGTTTAGTGAAAGTTAGTGAAATTATGGCAAACAATACCAATCAAAAAAAGAAAACCGGTCTTAACCGGGACCAAAAGAAACAGAGAACCCAAAAAATAATCTTCTCGATCGTCGCCTTGATCATCATTGTTTCCTGGATCCTGTCCCTATTGGTTCAGATCTAAGGTTAGCTATTTCATTATTTTATGGTAAATAACTACAGGCTGGAAATGACCGCTAGTTTCGGTCAGACCAGCCTTATTTATTACTCCCGGGTTTAATGCAAATTTAGAGGTAAATACAGGGAAGCCGAGTCAATGAGGTACAAAAAAAGGGGGGGGTTAGTTAATTTTCGCCCTTGTGGATTAATTTTCTCAACAATGGCAAAGTATTCTGTAAAGCTCTAGCCCGATGGCTTACCTTATTCTTTTCACTATCGGATAATTCAGCCATGGTCCGGTTGGAACCGCTCATTAGAAAGATCGGATCGTATCCGAATCCATTTGTTCCCCTTTCAATTGGAATGATTTCTCCATCACAGCGGCCATTAAAGAACCAGTGTCTGCCGTTTGGCAGACAAAAACAAATGGTGCAGGTAAAAAATGCAGACCATGGGCGTGGTTCGGAAGTTAATAAAGAGAGTAAATATGCGCGTCGATCGTGGTCGGTTGCATTCGGAATTGGTGCGAAGCGGTTGGAAAAAAGTCCTGGAGCGCCTTGTAAGGCAGCCACTTCCAACCCGCTGTCATCACCCAGGCTGGGTAAACTTGTCTTTACAGCATATGCAGATGCCTTAAGGTAGGCGTTTTCACGATACGAATTCCCGGTCTCGGCAACATCCATTTCGATACCCAATTCACTTGAAGTGCAAACAGTGATAGGCAGTCCATTCAATATTGCTTGAATTTCAACTATCTTACCTTTATTCTCTGTTGCCAGACAAATTTTCATGGCTGAATTAAACCACATTTTTTATCTATGCTCCACAGACATGTAAATTGCAATTAACTTTTCTTTGCAATCAAGTTCCTACCAACCAGCTAATCTACCAATCACTAATCACTAAATCCTAATCAACTTTTCTCCATTCTCTCATTTCTTTTCGTAATCATAATATTTATGATAAAAATAGTAATTAATTGACAATGAAGAATAAATGTGCTATAGTGTTTTCTGTAATTATCCTTTTATTGTCCGAATTAACCCTGTGAATCAATCTCGGAATCAGCTGCGGCTCAATGTAGGTTTTATAATTAGCCAACCCATCGGCTATAGCCGGGATTTCACCTTCGATATTCCCCATCTGCACCTATCGCCTGAACTGGACCTGAATGATTTTTCGGGATTCACCAGGATTGGTAGAACCCAGCAAGGACTCATTTTACAAGCTAAATATCACTGCACGATCATGACCGAGTGTGTACGCTGTCTCACAGAAACCATCGTTCCATTGCAGACTGAATTTGATGAACTGTATGCATTTACTACCAGGAGTGTTTCAGAATCCGGGTTGATCCTGCCAGAAGACGGGCATATCGACCTGGAACCTCTGCTTCGAGAGTACCTGACATTGGAGGTCCCCATCCGTCCACTTTGCCGCCCGGATTGTAAAGGGTTATGCATAGAATGCGGGGAGAACCTCAATGAAAGGTTGTGTGAACACCAAACCAAACAGCCGGGTATTTAGCACCTAAATTAGCATACCCGGCACAATGACCACAACCAGCTCTTCAAGGCGGGTAACATGGTGAGTGGTCTATACATAACAGGTTGATCTGGAGGAGGGTGCAAGTGACATATTCAGTTAGGCACGGACAGAACACAGAGATTTTAAGTATGCTGCTTGAAAAAGCAGATGTGCAGGGATATCTTACAACCGAAGACCTGATGGAGTTCTATCCGGAGGGGGACGAAGATAACGAACATCTAACCGCTATTATGGTCGCTCTTCGCCGTCGAGGGGTGGATATTCTCGACCATGAAAACGACCTCCAATTTCAAGACGAAGAACAGCTTCCCTCCAGCGATTTTGATTCATTCATTGACCTTGAACGTATTTCCACCGACGATACAGTGGGTTTATATTTGAAAGAGATGTCTCGTGTCCCTCTTCTGCATGTAGATGAAGAGATGGACATAGCCCGCCGTATCGAAGTTGGCCGGGCATCGAAAAAAGAGATCATCTCCCATTGCGGTAAAGATACCCCCAACCGACGGCATGAACTTGAGGCGTTGATCAATGATGGTATATCCGCTCGTGAGCATCTGATCAAAGCCAATACCCGGCTGGTGGTCAGCGTCGCCAAAAAATATATCGGACGGGGTGTCCCTTTCCTGGATCTGATCCAGGAAGGTAACCTGGGGTTGATGAAGGCCGTAGAAAAATATGATTATCATCGTGGATTTCGTTTTTCCACATATGCCACCTGGTGGATCCGGCAGACCATCACCCGTTCCATAGCCGACCAGGGACGCACCATCCGCGTACCTGTCCATATGATCGACCGCATCCGTCAATTATACAAACTGACCCATGAAATGGAACAACGCCTCGGGTCGGGTCCCCACTGTGGATGAACTGGCTGATGAGCTTGGGTTGGATGAACACAAGGTACAGTGGATGCTGCGGGTGTCCTGGCTGCCGCTCTCATTGGAAAGCCCTGTTGGCGATGAAGAAGACTCCGAGTTGGGTATGTTCGTGGAGGACGAGATCACCCCCACACCCATCCAGAGTGCATATCGCAACATGCTCCAGGAAAAAGTTGACGAGGTGCTGGGCACGCTATCTCCGCGTGAAGCCCGCATTCTGCGCCTGCGCTTCGGGTTGGATAACGGCCGCACCTATACTCTCGAAGAGGTTGGTCAGAAATTCGGTCTCACCCGCGAACGTATCCGTCAGATCGAAGGCAAAGCCTTGCGAAGATTAAGACACCCTCGCCGGGCGAGGCAGTTGAAAGATTATTTGTAACAATAATTGAATTCCAACACACCTTGTTGGTCAACGCACAAGGTGTGTTTTTTTAATTCGTTCAAATCACAATGGATTGAGTTATTATTAGTTAATTGGAACACCATCATCGGGATTGGGATTTGTTCCGTTTGTGGAGGTGGAAATGTGGTTTTCAAGGAATAAAAGTACTAAATCTGAGCGAAAATCCAAATATACCCTGGGGCTGGCATTGAGCGGCGGGGGAGCACGTGGATTGGCTCACCTGGGGTTCCTTAAAGTCCTTGAGCGTGAAAAGATCAAAGTGGATTACCTATCCGGTACCAGTATGGGCTCGATCATTGCTGCAGCTTATGCCCGCGGCATGGACCTGTCAGAGATGGAGGATGAGATCCTGCAAGCCACTACAACCCGCAGCATGATGCGGTTGGTCAATGTAGCTCCACCAACCCGCGGCTTCCTTGAAGTCGGCAAGGTCAGAAACTTACTTACCCGCTTCATTCCCGAAGCGCTAACTTTTGCTGACCTCAAAATTCCCCTGGCAGTCTGTGCAACAGATTTGATCCATGCCACTTCAATTACCCTGGACCAGGGCGAGGTGCTTTCTGCAGTGATGGCATCCTGTGCTGTTCCGGGTATTTTTCCGGCTATGAATTTTCCGCCATATACTTTGGTGGATGGAGGCGTGTTGAATAACCTGCCGGTGGATCTGGTGAAAAAGCTGGGGGCCAAAAAAACCATAGCAGTTGATGTGCAGCTCAATCCATTTGAAACGACCCCCTGGGATGAACTCCCGGTAACAACCCGAATGCCCTTACACATTCCAACCACCATTAAGGATGTCCTCTGGTCTGCAATGATGATGAGCGCCCGCATCACACAGGTAAATATGCAGATCACTCCTCCGGATTTATACATCAACACCAAGGTACCCAGAGATATCACCATGTTTATGGGTTTCCAGAAAGCAGCTGAGATCATTGCGGAAGGAGAAAAGTCTGCTGAAGAAAATCTACCTGCGATCCGAAAGCTTTTGGGAATTTAGAATCACAACCGTTCCTATATCCTTCGTGTGTATTCAGGTTGGTTGTATAATCACAACCAAGTTACATTTACAGATCGAGGAGCAACTCTATGTTTGATTTTATTATGGATCTTTTTTCCAGTGGGAATAAATACAAGGTAAACCTTAATCCTGATCAAAAAAAGGATGTGGAAACTTACACCAGGGAATTGATCGGGATCGGTATTAAAGAAGATTTCCTTTCTGAACGACCAGGTGGAGCATTCGACGGCCACTGCCATCATCGTCGGGCACGTGAAATCGGTGAAAAACTCAATGCCATTGCCGGGATGGATCTAATGTGGAAAGTGTTTTACCGGGTGAAGAGAAAAGTTGGGAAACAGCTCAGTGAGCACTTGGAATATGCCTGGTCCGGTATCGGACAATGGATGGCATAACAAATCTCCTTTAAGGATTAATGATGAAAAGTAACGTTTATTACGGATCGCCGCGTCAAGCCCTGCTTGAGGCGAATGAAACCCTGCCAGCCAAACTGGACCTCATCATCGATAAGTTGAATATCCGTGAACGGGTGAAAAACGAATCAGTGGTCATCAAAATGCATACGGGAAATAATATCTGCTACTCCACCATTCACCCTGTCTTCGTCAGAAAACTTGTTAAAGCAGTCAAAGATGGCGGCGGGAAACCGTTTATCGCTGATGTAAGTTGGGATGTGGAAGGTGCGGAAACTCGTGGATATACTGCCGAAGTACTGGGCTGCCCGATCTACCCGGCAGCTGGACCGAAGGATGGCTATTCATATCCGCACCAGCGCACTTTCAAGAACATGAAAGAATGGAAACTTGCCGGGATGATCCAGGATGCCAGCTTCCTGATCGGTTTTTCACATATCAAAGGTCATCCGAGCTGCGGATTTGGTGGAGCTTTTAAGGTTTCAGGTTTTTCCATTAAACGGAACATCAGGCACCTAAGGTGCCTGATGTTCTTATTATAAACATCTATTTCTCTGAAAGGCAAGCACGGGGGGGACGAGCTTTTTCTTTCTTTGAAATAATAGATACCGTACCAATAAATATTTTTGGTATCTATATTGATTATTATAAATAGTAATTCTGGGTTTACATTAAATATATATTAGTAATTGTATCCAATTACTCTATTTATTCTGATTGAATAATTTCATCCACGACTCAAGCTCACTATCGCTCATTGTCTGATCGGATGATCTTCTGGTTCGTTCTTCATCTAAAGTCTTTGCCAACTTTTGCGCAAACTCCTCTGAGCTCATTGATTTTGCCCGGGATTCCTTTGCATCTGCCTGGATCCTTCTATCAGAAGTGACCACCACCCAGTTGGAAGCTGAATTTCCAAGGGTCCTGATCCTTTTAATGATCCGTTCGTCTGCGATGGTTTTATCGGTAACAAATACTACCTTTAATCTGCCCTTTTGCTGCGTGGTTGCATGTCCAGTGGGAGCACGATCAAAATACACCTCAAGAGTATCCTGGCTGACCCGTGCATATTCCTGCAATAGGTCGATCAATTTTTGTTCGTCATCCAAATCTCGCAAGTTTATGCCCGGGATCTTGGGGATTAAGTTGTGACCATCTATAATAATTGGCATGAATTACGCATCACTTTCGGTTGTTCTTCCTTGTTAAAGATTTTCTAAATCAAGTAAGTTTATGCTATCATTATTCCTTAGGGATTAAACCATGAATCAGACAAAACGGTTAATGTTATACCTGCTCGTTAATGTGATCGTATCTGCCTGCACCATCCTCTCCGTCCTCTGGCTGTGGGATAGACCGGATAAACCCTTACAAGGATTGCTCACAGGCCAACAGGCTACCATGATCCCTACCGTTGGACCAGTGATCATCTCCACTTCCAGCGGTGACTCATCAATTTTGCCGACTGAAACCTTAAAACCAGTCCTATATCCTACGGGTTCAATCAGCATTAAAAATATAATCGGAGCCGGGAGTGCTGCCAGTGAAGTCGTGATCATTCAACGCGAGGGTGAAGGCGAATTGCCCATGGCGAACTGGAAACTGGAAGACTCCAATGGCAATATTTTCGTTTTCCCCGACCTCACCCTGTATAACGGGGCGATCAATATACGTACTGCAGCCGGGTTAAATACAGTGATCGACCTTTACTGGAACAAAAGTGAATCGGTATGGCAGATCGGCGAGACAGCCACGCTGATCGATCCACTCGGCAACATCCAGGCAACTTACAAGATTCCGTAAACCTTATGGCACAAGCACTCTATCGAAAATGGCGCCCTAAATTATGGCAGGAAGTGGTTGGACAGGATCATATCGTCCAGACATTGAAGAACGCCATCGCCGCGAACCGGGTTGGACATGCGTATTTATTCTCTGGTCCACGCGGTACAGGTAAAACGACCACTGCCCGTTTGCTGGCGAAAGCTATGAATTGCACCGGTGCATCAGAGACCGGTAAACCCTGTGATAAATGCCCCAACTGCCTGGCAGTTAATGAAGGCAGTTTCCTGGATCTTATCGAGATCGACGCTGCAACCAATACCAGTGTGGAAGATGTGCGTGATCTGCGGGATAAGATCAACTTTGCGCCTAACCTCGGCCAGTATAAGATCTATATCATCGATGAAGTTCATATGTTTTCGAATAGTGCTTTTAATGCCATTCTGAAAACTCTCGAAGAACCGCCGTCGCATGCCATCTTTATTCTGGCGACAACTGAACTGCACAAAATTCCCGCCACGATCCTCTCCCGGTGCCAGAGGTACGAATTCCGCCGGATACCGGTTGCAACCATTGTTGACCTGCTCCGTCAGAAAGCCGATGAGGAAGGCTTCAAAGTGGATACGGACGTCCTCACCCTGATTGCACGCCAGGCTACAGGAAGTATGCGTGATGCCATATCATTGTTGGATCAGCTGTCCTCCACCAACAACACCATTACACTCGATCTGGCTCTCTCTGCCCTGGGTACTGCAACGAACACAGCCATCATGAATATAGTCGACAGTATGATCGCCCGGGAAACCGGTAAGGGTATCGATCAATTACAAACTGCCTTGGATGGTGGTACTGAAGCCCGCCAACTCGCCCGTCAGATGGTGGAGTACTTGCGCAATATGCTTCTGTCTAAAAATGGAAACACCAGCCTGGTGGATACCACCCTTGAGATCCGTGAAACGATTGCAAGGCAGGCGCAGATGATCCAAACCAGCCATTTGCTCGAGGCAATCGAGCGATTTAACATAGCAGCAAGTGATACCCGCCGGAGCGGCTGGCAGCCTGGTCTCGGTTTTGAACTGGCATTGGCTGAATCCATCGAAGCGATGTCGGAAAAACCCACCACTGCAAAATCCGTTGCCAAAACAACGGATGAAACCCCTGCAAGCAAGAAACCGGAGAACATTCCAGCTGCTTCGCCACAGGTAAAAATTTCCCCGGTAAGCAGCCCTATTCAGGAGGCTCCCAAAGAGAGTAAAACGGTCAAGGAAATCAGTGAAGAAAACCCGGCCGAAGCACCAACAGCTGGAAGTGAGTTTACGACCATTGCCAATAACTGGCGTAAGATCGGTGAGACCGTCCGCAAATTTAATCCTGCCACCCAGGCATTGCTGAATTCATGTAAACCATCCTCAATCAAGAATGGGGTGTTATACCTGACCTTCGCGATTGACCTGTTGAAATCCAAGATGGAAGGCAACGATCATCTCGAAAATACACGCCGGGCTGTGCAAGTAGTGACCGGATTGGATTACCCTGTCCGCTGCATTGTTTCAGGAGTAAAAGCAACAGGTGACCAGGATAAGCTCAAGATCGATTCAGACGGCATGGTAAGCACAGCTTTACGCGAACTGGGCGGGCAGGTAGTGGACGTGCAGGAAATCGACGAAAATGATGAAAAATAAAATTACAATTTTGAAACAGGAGTAGATTATGGCAAAAGGATTTAATCGTCCAGCAGGTGGAGGTATGGCCGGCGGCGGCATGATGCAGCAGATCAAAAAGATGCAGGACCAGCTCGCAGTTGCCCAGGAACAACTGGCCAAAGAAACTGTTACAGCCAGTGTGGGTGGCGGGGTGATCAAAATCACTATGACCGGCGATCAGCACTGCCAGGGAGTCCAGATAGACCCTGAGATATTAAAGGACGCAGACCCCGAGATGCTTCAAGATCTGGTACTCAGTGCCATCAACGCTGCCCTCGATCAATCCCGCGATATGGCCTCCGAAAAAATGGGACCACTCGCCGGAGGATTGGGCGGTTTGGGGCTCTAAATGGGCGGTTTACCGGAACCCGTTCAAGACCTGATCGATGCGTTTTCCCGATTGCCCGGCATAGGTCCCAAGACCGCTTCGCGACTGGCATTCTACCTGTTAACCGCACCGGAGGATTATTCCAAGAATCTTGCAGATGCACTGCTTGGGTTGAAGACCGGTATCGCTTTATGCGATGAGTGCTTCAATATCACTCTTTCCAACCAGAAGAAGTGCGAGATCTGCGATTCGACTCAACGCGACAGTACCAGCCTATGTGTGGTGGAAAAACCTTTGGATGTGCTTGTTCTCGAAAAAACACAGGGGTTCTTTGGGAAGTACCATGTTCTGCATGGAGTCCTCTCTCCGATTGAAGGAATTGGCCCGGATGACTTGCGTATTCACGAACTGATGGCACGCATCCGACACGGGGTTGTGAAGGAAGTGATCCTGGCTACCAACCCAAGCATGGAAGGGGATGCGACCGCGCAGTACCTGCAGCAGCAATTGGCAGGGCTGAACGTGCGAGTGACCCGGTTGGCGCGCGGTCTTCCCATGGGTGGGGAGTTGGAATATGCCGATCAGAATACCTTGCTGCGTGCCCTGGCTGGCAGGCAGGAGATGTAAGGTAAATGTCTCTCAACAAAGTAACAGAAAGGTAATACGCCCAATAAAATGTAATTGAGAGTTTTTAGTAAACACATCCTCAGTGAATATATGATTACCCCTTTACTACTAAAAAAACTACAGTCCGAGTTGCGAAAGGATATGCTCGCGAAGCGCAATATCGGACAATCTTATCACTACAAGGAAGAGTTCAAAGTGACACAAATGTGTGAATTTCTTCAAATATCGCGAGCAGCTTATTATGCCTGGGTAAAACGATCCATGGAAGCCAGATAAGGATACGGAGCCGGAAGGAAATTGATCCAACAGGCTTATGAGGCATCACATCGAACTTATGGATATCGCAGAGTTCAGATGTGGATCCAGCAGAAATATTGGCATGCACGATCAATCACAAGGCTGTTCTAAGGCTAATGAACAAGCTGGGGATACATTCTGTCGCCAGAAGACGTAAGTTCTTGAGAAAGGCTAAAGATTCTGTAATTTTTCACCATTATGCCAATATCTTGAATCGGGAATTCAGCTGCATCTCGTCCCAATCAGAAATGGGTAACGGATGTGACTTTTATTCATACCCGACAAGGTTGGGCATTCCTTTCCACGATCAAAGATCTGCACGATGGCTTTATTGTTGCTCACTATTTTGCAAGACAAAACTCTCTTGGATTAGTTACAAAAACTCTTAAGCTGGCCATACAAAAAGAAGTGGTCACTGATGGACTGGTCCTCCACAGTGACCAAGGGTACTCAATACAGCTCTCACGCGTATTTTGTCCTAACAAAAGAATACAACATCTACACCTTCAATGTCTAGACGTGGAAACTGCTGGGATAACGCTCCAATGGAAAACTTCTTTGGCCATCTCAAAGAAGAAGCAATGAGGCAAGTTCCCAACCCTACTTTTGAGGAGGCTAAACAAATAATTGATGATTACATTTACTTTTACAATTATGAAAGGATACAATTAAAAACAAGACAGACACCCTTATCAACTCAGGTGCCTGTCTATCTAACTCACTAGGGTTCTCAGTTTAGGGGGTTTTTTATATTCGTAATTTCAAGTTATGTATATATAATGTAAACAAGGGTGGTTTGTTTAGAAAGGAGAATTTATGAAAAATAAGCCCATCTCTCCATTTGTTTGGATACTCACATTGTTTTTTGTGGTCGTCATTCCGCTTCTGCCAATACTGATTACATCACGGTGGGATTGGTGGGAAGCCTGGGCATTTGCAATTATTAATGTGCTGGGATTTGCCATAAGCCGAATCCTGGCTGCCCGCCGCCATCCGGACATAATTGCTGAACGGGCTAAATTCTTAACTCATGAAAATACCCAACCATGGGATCAACGTCTGGCTCCGCTGGTCGGTCTCGGCAGCGGATTATTACCTCTGGTTGCAGGTTTGGAAGCTAAGTTCGGAAGGTTATTCACTTTCGGAATGTCGTTAAAAATCGCAATGCTGGTGATTATCCTGGCTGGATATGCCCTGGCCTCCTTTGCATTGATTGAAAACCGCTTTTTTTCGGGAACAGTACGACTCCAGCCGGAACGAGGGCATATGGTCGTATCTGGTGGTCCATACCGCTGGATCCGCCATCCAGGTTACGCAGGATCCTTACTGACATTTATAACCATCCCTATTTTCTTGGATTCTCTTTGGGCTTTCATTCCCGCAATATTGGTCACGGTCTTTTTAGTGATCCGCACCGGGTTAGAGGATAAATTCTTACAGGAACAATTGCCAGGCTATCGTGAATATGCAGGGCAAGTTCGCTATCGATTATTTCCCGGATTATGGTAAAAATTTTTCGTACAGGGTCACATTATGAATTCGGGTGCTCATCATCTGGATGACCTAATCTATAAAGAAAGAGTCTCGTCAAACAAAACAGAGGCACTATTCCTTGCGCTTGCTCTTGCCTTCTCCTTATCATCCATATGGCGAATAGTCATGGGCAGCTTGGATATTTTTACAATGGTTTTGATTGCCTTTTTCTTTTTATTTTGTTTTTATTCAGTAAATTATCGCACCCTTGTCATCCGTCTCTCTAAAACAAAATTATTACTCACCTTCGGGATCTTCACCTGGATCATCCCTGTAGATAATATTGAATCTTATTACCTTGATGATCTCCCGGCGATTATGAAGTATGGAGGAGCTGGAATCCACTTTATGACAATTCGAAATCGTTACCGGGCTTCATTCAATTTTCTTGAGTATCCCAGGGTGGTAATTCAACTCAAGAGGAAACAGGGTCTAGTAAAAGATATTTCTTTTTCAACAAAGCGACCAAATGATATTCTTCGATATATTCAAGATTGTATATCACATAATAAAGGCAGCAATAAATCCGTTGATTGAGCATTTGTTTGCGACGAATAAACTTAATCCATTTATCGAATCTAGCAAATGAACTAAAGAATAATATTAGTAAGTAATCCATTGCATTTCTGCTATGCGTTATCAGGTATCTCATTTATTACAAATAGATTCGTTTCTTCATAATCTCTCAAATCCTCAGACGGAACAAGCATCCAACACCGATCTTCCCGTAAATCTTTCACCTTTTCCCACCATCTGGCAATGAGCGACGATTTTTCGGCGCACATTCGAATTTCATTTATTGTTTTAAAATAGAATATCCCGAATGGATAATGATGTCCAAATTCCTCAGGAGTCAGGTGAAAATCAACAGTATAGGTGAGACCATGCAACTCCTCTCCCGTAAATCTGCAGTCGAAGCTGAGATATTCGATTAGGTCATGTTCCCGCTCCAGGCATACAGTGAGCCAGGGACTGATATTATCCATGTTATAGATCCTGGATATATAACATATTAAAAATTCAACGTTGCTTTGATACAACCGCATGATCTTATCAAGCTTTTCAAAAGCGTATGGATTGGTATACCAAATGGTCTTTCCGTGAGCTTCCGATATCAATGATTTATCTTTTTCCGGTTCCAATGCTTCGCTATTGAATGGAAATGTCGTTTCCAGATCAGCATCCATTCGTCGAAGGTCAATGATGTGTAAATTCATTTTGCCTGCATTCTCCACGAACTCAGGATCAAGTTCATCCAGAAAAACCGCCCAGGGCGTGGAGCCAGCTTTATCTTTCAATACTTCCCATGCCTGGGCGGCCAATGTGGAACGCAATGCAGCGTAATGCAGCCGTTCTTTCGTCCGGAACCACCAGCAACCAGCATAACCAAAATCCTCCAGTGGTGGAGTGGAATATGCCTGATATGGCGATTCATATCTATCCCAGCGGCTCGAGATAATATGTCCGCCCAAAGGATATTCCCTGTCAAAGTAGATGGTCGCGAATGGAAAATTGCGGTGTTTACTAACATAGAATGCCTGTTCCGAATTCCATTCTGGGACCTTTCTGTTGTACCTGTTCAATATGGTGGCCAATCTCGTTGTTGCAGGTACAGGCAGAACAATGACTTCCTCGGGAGAAAGTGAATAGTCCAGGCTCAAGCTTTGCGGGGTAAGATACTGGAAAGTCTCTATCATCGATACTTTCTTGCCATTATTTTGCAAGGACTGTTTTTACCTGGCATTCCTAACCATCTCCTCCAATCCGGCAGCTTCTGATT
Source organism: uncultured Chloroflexia bacterium (assembly GCA_963757065.1). Classification (GTDB taxonomy): domain Bacteria; phylum Chloroflexota; class Anaerolineae; order Anaerolineales; family Anaerolineaceae; genus PNON01. The sequence goes on from CAVWQC010000009.1 coordinate 58,204, forward strand.
CGGGGTCTTCCCCATCTTTCATGCAATCTTCAACGAAGGAATCCCATGTGCCATCCGCGACCATCATTTCCTTTACGGTGAGTCTCCGTGCTTCGCTTTCCTGTTTTAATTTCAATAAGCCGTTCCGCTGCCAATCGCGGACAAACACGGCAATCTGTTCTTCATTTGTAAGCCTGACGTAAAATCTATCTTCCATTAGTAACCTCCTGACATAAACAAATTCCTAAGAATCGTCGTTCGACGGATAAGCCCGATCATTTGCCATTCATAAAGGTGAAAGAATTGGAAAGAAACCTCATATTTGAGGCCAGATCCTGAAGGTCAAGATTGACCTCCAGGATCTTTCAGCGTCCCCTGTTTTCCCCCTAGGTCGGATCAGGTAAAATCACCAAACCTAATTATTTATTGAATCGTTTCCGATCCTGGTAGTTCTGATTGTGGCTTTGTTTACGGTCAGCTTCTTCCATTCCGTGTGCCATTCTCTCAGACATATCCTGGTACAAAGCTTTGCTGGCAGCCGGGAGGTACGCTTCCTGATCATCAATACTTTGATGAAGAGTCATCCGTGCTTCCTGTCTCCTGCCCTGGCGCTCCAATTTGAGTGAAGCATTGGCGGCTTCAGCCACCTCCACCACAGAAAACCGGCCAAGCATGGCTTCATCCAGTGGAGCCCGATCTACTATTGCACAGTCTTCATAGACAAAAATCAGTTCATCGCTAACAGCTTTTGGGGCATCAACTCCCTGAGAGGATACTTCCACTTTCAAGGTAATCTTTGCCTGGCCGCCCTCGAGAGGTACATTCAACTTGAGGTAGAATTCCGAACTCTTGCCCGGAGTATAAATCTCCGGGAAAGATGGAGAGGCTTGAGCTGGTGCGTTCCACTTTCCATCCGCCTGGAACCTGGGCATCCACTCCTTCCGGCAGGGTGGTTTTGATCTCCACCCGGTGAGCTACAACGGAGGTCAACTCAGACAACTCTTTGGCAAAGATGGCTGGAATTTCACTCGACTTGCCAATGTAGTAGAACTTCCCGCCGCCTTGATTCGCCATTGCTTCGAGCAAATGTTCATTGAAGCCCTCGCCCACGCCAAAACACGAGGTGGAGACGCCACGGGCGTGCAGTTCGCGGGCATGCATCGAGAGTTCTTCCTCTTCGGTGATTCCGCGGTTGGCCAAACCGTCAGTAAGCAGCAGGCAGCGGTTGGTTTCTTCCAAATTCAGGTTGTCAGCGATCAACTGGCATCCACGCATCCAACCGCCGGCCAGATCGGTCATGTTGCGGGGGAACAATTTATTAATGGCCGCTTTGACTTCATCCCGGTTGGTTCGCGTCATTCTCACGCCCTGGGCAAGGGTTTCGATCTCATCATCGTAGGCAACGACGGATACATGGTCTTTCTCGTTGAGAAGATCCAGAACATGCCCGGCAGCCTGTTTTACATATTCCAGTTTTTCATCAGCCATGGAGCCGCTGCGGTCAATGACCAGCGCCAGGTTGACCGGGGTGCGCGTTTTACTGGATGCAGCAACCGGTGCCTTGAGGGACACTTCGATGATTCTTTTGGTTTCAATGGTTCTTTTTACCAGTACAGAATCTGGGGACAGCTTTAATAAGATGGCTTGTTCAGTCATTTGAATTACCTCCTTGTGCCCCTGTTGGTTGGGTCAGGAGGATAGGAGCACAGCGCTCTTCCTGATCAGATTAACTTGAATAGCTGGCGAATGGTGATAATGATGTCTGCTAATTTCCCGCTTGACTGCTTTTCCACATCACCGCGAATGTTAAGTTCCACTCCTTCCATTATTTCGTACCGCTGCCAGGTGTTAAGGTTTGCATCTTCTTTAAATTCCTGGTGTGCATACTGTTTCATTTCAGCAGAGATATTCTCTGGTTTTTCCCTCGTTGGTACAGGCGCCGAACTAGGAACCTGTGAGCGTTTCCTTATGAAAGCCGGCTTCTCAAAGGAATCTGAGTCTGTGATCTTGGGAGCGCTCATCATCAGATTGTCCTCCTGGAATGCGGAAGGTTGGTCATAGTTGACCAATTCATCTGAAACCCGTTTTACCAGCCGGCGCTGCATCACGTGATTAATATATCCCTTGGCAGAGTCATCATCAGTTTCTTCAGCATTCTCGGCATTGAAACCCACTTCCTGTTGCAGCCGCCGCAATGTTTCGCTGGATCGTAATAACTCCTGAACTCGTTCCGGTGAGATATCATGCACCAGCAGCTTGATCTCCTTCAAAGGCAGGAAAGAGTCCTTCAACTGGCGGATCAACCGGATGAGGTCAATATATGCCGGATCGTAAGACGCATATCGACCGCGATTGGAAGGTGGAGGTAGCAACCCTTCGGTAATATAATATCGGATGGTACGGGTCGAAACCCCGGCTTTTTCAGCCACTTCATGGATCAGATACTGCTCATCCATCAATTATGAACCTTTCTCATCTAACCAGTTATACTGTCATTATAACAGTAGTACGTAACAATGTCAATAGGGAAAAGTGGGAACTAGGGATCAGTGATCAGGGATTAGTAAGAAGTAACTAATCCCCGGTGGGCGAGATTTGAAATTTGGGTAATTGCCTTACTAATTAACTGATCAACTAATCACTGATCAACGTTCTTCCATTCCCTTTTATGGTTTACCTCCAGCTTGTCCAGCACCGCCTGCTCCAGGTCGATGCCGCTGATCATGGCTAGCTGCAGCAGGTAAAGCGAAACATCCGCCAGTTCGCCGGCCAATTCTTCCCGGTTTATAACTTGGTCTCCCCATTGGAAATGCTCCAGCACTTCGGCGGCTTCCAGGTTGAGCGAGATAGCCAGGTTTCGGGCATTCTGTGGGCGTGGGCTGGCAGGGTCATACCAGCCCTTGCTGCGTACAAATTCATCCATTAAGTGGGTCAAGTCTTTAATTTCCATGTAGATATCATAGCAGTTTTTGTGGAAGGTGGGGGTCTGACGTCAAAAAAGCCTGCCTCAACCAGAGTATAATTTTACTAGTGGAGGATGGCCGGGATGAAAACTTCAATCATAAGACTCAAGACTAAGAAATTATGGTGGATTCAAATAATCCTTCTGATGTTTTGCCTGATATTATTTGGATCGTTCATTTCCATTCCTTCGCAAGCAATGGGTAATACAGGTCAGGCTACTCCCACAGCGACGCCAACTCCGAAATGTCAATCCACCCACGGCAAGATCATATATGCCCAGTTTGACTCAACCGTCCTGAAAAAACCGTTCATCTTCAGGGTATACACTCCACCATGTTTTGGTCCTAACGAAACAGTAAAATATCCGGTCTTGTATATATTGCACGGCCAATCATCCAACGATGATCAATGGGACCGCCTGGGTATGGACGAGGCAGCCGATCAACTGATCAGCACCGGAATCATTTCCCCGTTGATCATTGTGATGCCGCAGGAAAGCAATTATTTGGAAGATCCACAAATTTCCAAGTATGGGTATGCTTTTGTGGATGAATTATTACCCTGGGTTGATGCTAATTATCCAACCATCCCCGGTAGGCAGACCCGTGCAATTGGTGGATTGTCACGCGGTGCCGGCTGGGCAATGCGGCTGGGTCTGATCAATCCAGACCTTTTCGGCAGCATCGGTGGACACAGCCTGGCTCAATTTAAAGGAGATTATTTCAGCGTTCCCCGATGGCGTAGTCGGACCAGTGACGAGAACCTGCCAAGGATCTACCTGGATATTGGATTACTGGATTTTGTAAAGGACACCGCCCGGGTATTTGAGACACGTTTATCAGAGTACTCTTACCCGCATGAATGGCATCTTAATACTGGCAGCCATACAGAAGTCTACTGGTCTGAACATGTCGACGAATACCTGATCTGGTACAACCAGGCCTGGGACACCTCCTCCATCGTGCCATAATATTCACTGATATGGATTCGCTGGATTTTTTGGTATCTATTGTGATAGGTAAGGATTGGCAGAAAGAAATACCCAATATACTTAATCCGCTCATGCAGGCTGTTGAGCATTTTGTTCTTTTGCATCATCCCGATAACCGGTTCAGAGGAAGTATAATCGCCCGGGGGACAAACGAATTATAAGAAAGTAGGTACTTATGAATACAAATCGCCAGTTACCCATCATCCATTTATCGGGTTCTCATAAAGAGATCGGTCGCCAGCTGGGAGAATCCTGCCGCCAGCAGATTACACATTCAATTGAAAATGCCCGCATCTTACTAGATGAAGCCTATTATGATCTAGAGTTAACCTGGGAAGGTGCACAAATCCAATCCCACAAATATTTGCCTTTTGCCGAAGAGAATTATCCGCAATATGTAGAGGAAATGGCCGGAATCGCGCAGGGAGCAAATGTCCCATTCGACGAGGTTGTTGTTCTGAATGTCATGGAAGCCGTGGCCAGTGATGCACTGCATCTAACCAAATGTACCAGTATGGCTGTCAATCAACAGCGCACCGCCAACAACAAGGTGCTGGTTGGCCATAACGAGGATTGGATTCCGGAGGACGAACCTGATGTGGTATTGCTGAAGGTGACCCCAGATGATGAACCGTCTTTTCTGGCAATGACCTATGGAGGGTTATTGCCAAATATCGGGATTAACGAGCATGGCATCTGTCAATGTTGTGATACTGTTTATCCGAAAGACAGCCGTATCGGGGTTCCCCGGGTGATCGTGTCGCGTGCGGTATTATCAGCCAAGACGATCAGTGATGCCATCCGCATGACGCTCATTCCAAGACGGGCAGCCGGATACAACCATCTTATCGCGCATGAGAGTGGTGAAATCTACAATGTGGAAGTTTCATCACGCCAGTTTGCCATCCAATATGGTGAGGCTGGCTATATTGTCCATACAAACCATTTCCTTGACCCGGTGATGCAGAAAATCGAAGATGAGCCGGAGGTCCTGGTATCCACCCGCGTTCGCTACTTCCGGGCATTAAGACGAATCAAAGAGACCGAAAACCATACGGTCGAAACTCTACAATCCATTTTGAAGGACCATGTTAATTTCCCCGATTCGGTATGCAATCACATTGACCAGAGGGATAAACCTCTCGATCGTGAAAAAACAATCACTTCGCTTGTTTTTGATCTAACCGAACGCCAGTTACATGCCAGTTGGGGAAACCCATGCGAAAACGCATATAACACTTATCAACTCTAACTTTTTCTTATGAGTTAGTTCTGAGATTTGATAATAACCGGATGATCTGGTGATCCCCGGTTTTTTTATGTTAAGAACACGGTCATGCGTGGAAGACGGCAAAAAGGGTCTGTATAGGGTATAATTATAAGGTTAATTAACCCCGATTGGATGACCTTTTTATGGAAATGAACCCAGTACAACAAGTAGATATCGACCAGCAGATGCGCTCTGCTTACCTCGATTATGCAATGAGCGTCATCGTTGCCCGCGCCTTACCCGATGCCCGGGACGGGCTCAAACCCGTTCACCGCCGAATACTGTATGCCATGGACGATCTTGGCATGCGCTCGAATGCTTCTTACAAAAAATCCGCCCGTATCGTCGGTGAAGTGCTCGGTAAATATCATCCGCATGGCGACATGTCTGTATATGATGCCATGGCGCGTATGGTACAGGATTTCTCCATGCGTTATCCCCTGGTGGATGGTCAGGGTAACTTCGGTTCTGTTGATGGCGACTCTCCTGCAGCCATGCGTTACACCGAAGCCCGTTTAAGCAAAATGGCTGAAGAGATGCTGCGGGATATCGACATGAACACCGTGGATTTCGTCGATAACTTTGATGGTTCATTAAAAGAACCCGTGGTTCTCCCTTCCCGATTGCCTAATCTGCTATTAAACGGATCCTCAGGTATCGCTGTCGGTATGGCCACCAACATCCCTCCGCATAACTTGAAAGAGTTGGTCAATGCACTACTCTTTTTGATCGATCATTTCGACAATCTCGAAGATGTCTCAACTGAACAGTTGATGGAATTCCTGCCCGGACCAGACTTTCCGACCGGCGGCATCATCATCGGCCGCGAAAGTATCCGGCAGATGTACAGCACCGGGCGCGGTAAGCTCACCATCCGCGGTGTGGCGCATATCGAAGAACAGAAGAATGGTAAGAACGCCATCATTATTACTGAATTACCCTACCAGGTGAATAAATCGGTTCTGATCTCACGAATTGCCGACCTGGTCCATGAAGGCAAGATCGACGCTATCTCCGACTTGCGGGATGAATCCGATCGGCGCGGGATGAGCATCTATGTTGAACTGAAACGCAGCGCTCAACCCAAGAAAGTCCTGAACCAACTCTATAAATACACCTTATTGCAGACCACCTTTGGCGTGCACATGCTCGCATTGGTGAATAACGAACCGCGTGCCTTATCACTACGGCGAGCCTTGCAGGTTTATGTGGAACACCGCCAGGTGGTCATTCAACGCCGTTCTGAATTTGAGCTGTCAAAAGCCCGAGCCCGGGCGCACATTTTGGATGGCTATCTGATCGCTCTTGCCAATTTGGATGATGTCATCAAGACTATCCGTGAATCTCCGGATGCAGACACAGCCAAGACACGTTTGGTGGACCGCTTCAAGCTTACTGAAATTCAGGCGCAAGCAATTCTCGACTTGCAGTTACGGCGACTGGCAGCCCTCGAACGCCAAAAGATCGAAGACGAATACAAAGAAGTGATGGCTCGCATCGCTTTCCTGGAAGATCTGCTCACACATCCCAAGAAGATCCTGGATGTCATCAAAGAAGACTTGACCGAGATATCAGAGAAGTTTGGTGATGACCGCCGAACCCAGATCACCGTGGAAGCCAGGGAAGATTTCAAAGAAGAAGACCTTGTGGCGGATGAATCAGTGCTGATCTCCATCACCCAGCGTGGATATATTAAACGGGTGGCTGCTGGCACTTACCGCAACCAGAACCGCGGTGGACGAGGTATCATCGGGCAGAACGTCAGGGATGAAGACGAGATCATTACGATCATCCCGGCACGTACACTGGATACGGTGCTTTTTTTCTCGGATCGCGGTAAAGTGTATGCTGAAAAAGCCTACCAGATCCCGGACGCTGGACGAACTGACCGGGGAATCTCCATCAGTAATGTACTGGCGGTGGAATCCACTGAAAAGATCACAGCCGCTGTGAATGTGGCTGATTTCAATGCTTCAGCTTTCTGCACCCTGGTCACCATACGGGGTCGGGTGAAACGGATGAAGCTCTCTGAATTGAGCAGCGTTCGGCCTTCCGGTCTGATCGCCATAAACCTGGGTGAAGGAGATAGGCTTGCCTGGGCAAAACTAACCAGCGGCAAAGATGAGATCATGCTGGTCACAGCCAACGGCCTGGCTTTGAAATATTCAGAAAACCAGATGCGCCCCATGGGACGAAATGCCGGCGGTGTGACCGGTATCAGGCTGCGCCCGGGGGACCAGGTGGCCGGTGCTGAAGTCGTGGAAGAAGGCGCTGATCTGCTGGTGGTAACTGAAGGTGGGTTTGGAAAACGGACACCAATTGCGGAATATAAGCCTAAATCACGCGGTTCGCAGGGTATGGCGACCATTAATCAAAGAGCCATCCCGGAGATCGGGAAGATTGCGGTCGCGCGGGTGGTCACTGAAGATGACGAACTCACCCTCATTTCAGCCGGCGGTATTGTGATGCGCATGCGGGCAGCCAAGGTTTCTCAAACCAGCCGGGCTACACGCGGGGTCAAACTGATGGACCTCGAAAAGGGGAATAAGGTGGCTTCGATTGCCCGGATTTCAGCCAAGGAAATTCCATTAGCAGCGAATGGCAACGGGGTGGAAAATGGAATGGTACCGAAAATGGAAACGGTGCTGAGGATGACCATGAAGATGTGCCAATAGAAAAGACAGAAGAATAGATAATAAGAGACCCGCGGGATGTCCTCCGCGGGTCAAATTTTTTAAGGAAATCTTAGAAAAGAACCACTTTGCCGGTGAGCAGCAGACACATGCTCCCCAGTACACAGGTAAGGAAGAAAATCAACAGCATCACAACGAACCGTTGGATGGCGGTCATACCAAATAATAATCCTTCGCGCCTCGCCGGTTTTTGATCGGTTTCAGTGGTCATCACCACTGGTTCTTCAGCATAAAAGGGTGAGCTGTTGTTTGAATCCTGCGGATCGTTGAGCATAACTTCACCTCCCGTTCAATTCACAATATCCAATATACCACAAGTTAATCATTAAGCAACCTTAAATGCACATCACCTATGTCGATTGGGATGATGCCTGAATTTGATTTAATCAGTAATGCACCCGATGAATCGATGCCTACCAGCTGCCCATAAACCTCTGATCCAAAATTCTCAATGATCCGCACCTGCTGTTCCTTGTAAGCGAGCCTCAAATTAATATAATCGATCAGTGATTCCTTTCCAATTTCCTGCCGCCATTTGTTCATACTTTTAAGGATAGCTGAAAGCAGCTGCCAACGATCAACGGTGCAGCCGGCAGCTTCCTCCAAGCAAGTAGGCTTGAGGTTCAGGTTCTCAACCGGCGGCAGTGAGGCAGGACTGATATTGACTCCGATCCCGACCACCACTGATACGTGGCTGGCATCTTTCCAGACAGATTCCACCAGGATACCGGTGGTCTTCTTTCCATTGAGCAGGATGTCATTAGGCCATTTGATCTGCGGCTGGAGTTGGTAGAGCTGTTCAAGAGCTGATGAAACGCTGGCTGCTGCCAGGAACGGAATCAAGCTTGCATGGGGAACCTCTTGAGGTGTGAGGTGCAGGATGAGGCTGAACGCCAGGGCGGAACCCGGATTGGTGACCCATTTGCGCTGCATGCGGCCGCGTCCGGCAGTCTGCTGGTCAGCGACGACCAGTGAGAAATCGGATGCACCCGATTCTATCCACTGTATGGCAATGTCGTTGGTCGAACCAACAGCATCGAAGTAACGCAGCCCTGTAACGGGAGTATCTTGCAATAAAAATTTCAGTGATTCCTGATACATGCGATGGATTCTACCCGATAAATACGGATTTGTTGTAAGGGCAGTTCGCGAACTGCCTGCAATTTGAAATGCATCCGGGGATATAATTAATCATCTCGTTCTTAGGAAATTTTCATGGCCAGTTCATCCAAAAAAGCATCAGAAAAGGGTTATCCAATCGCATTGTTGAGCGCCGTGATCCTTTCCACCTCCGCCATCTTTGTACGCCACCTCACTGAAAAATATGGCCTCCCGCCGATCATCCTTTCCTTCTGGCGCGATCTTTTCGTGGCGATCGTGCTGCTTATCATTTTGATCCTGATCCGACCCGGATTGCTCCGCATCACCAGACAGAATCTCTATTACCTGGTCATCTATGGGTTTGTGCTGGCAGTTTTCAATTCGGTCTGGACCCTTTCGGTATCCTTGAATGGCGCCGCAGTGGGCACTGTGCTGGCTTATTGTTCCGCTGCATTCACCGCACTGCTGGGTTGGTGGATATTGAAGGAAAGTTTGTCCTGGGTCAAGGTTCTTGCTGTTTTGCTCTGCCTGGGTGGATGTGTCCTGGTCGCTGGTGCACTTGACCCGGCTGCCTGGTCGATCAACCTGATCGGGATCGTTACCGGTATCGGGTCGGGCTTATTCTATGCCATCTACACACTGATGGGCAGATCAGCCTCCAATCGCGGTTTGAACCCGTGGACGACCCTGCTTTATACTTTCGGTTTTGGCGCAGTGTGGCTGCTCGGCATTGATCTGATCGGGAATGGCGTCCTGCCAGGAACTGCACAGGGTTTGAGCGGATTGTTTTGGCTGGGCTCAGATTGGCTGGGTTGGTTGATTCTGTTCATCCTGGCTGCGATACCCACAGTTGCCGGCTTCGGGCTATATAATGTCAGCCTCAGCCTGATGCCATCCAGCGTGGTCAACCTGATCGTCACCACCGAGCCAGCCTTTACAGCACTATGGGCTTATTTTCTATTGGGGGAAAGATTCACTCTGGTGCAGGTAGTTGGCAGTGCATTAATCGTGACCGGGGTGGTTTTCCTGCGACTGTATGAAAATCGGACTAATAATCCGAATAAGTAAAATAATCGTCCCGGTAAAATTTCAAGTGGGTGAGTCACTACTCGTAATCTTCATTCCGGCTCGCTTCGTACGCGAACCGGATCATCTCCAGATCTTTGGCGGCATCGGTGCATAATCGACCAGGATGCGGTTTGATCCCCACCCGGCCAAGATCCAGACGATCTGAATCCCAGCAAGTCATCACCGTCGGATCTGCTTTTGTCATACCGAAGGTATGACGTTGGATGGCAAATTCAAGCATCTTGGCGTCCTGCTCCGAAAGATGCAGGAAATTTGGCTGCAGTACATCTTTGATCAGTCTTGCTGCGCGGACGCCGTGAAAAAGGTCAATACCATCATCCTCACGGCAGATATCGTGCAGAAATGCGAAATATTTCACCACTTCAATATTTGCACCGGTGACTCTGGAAAGAGCCTCGCCATTATTCCATACCCGGATCCAGTGCTTCAAGCCGTGTGTGCCATCCAGATTTAACAGATACTGTTCCAGGATGGCATTTGCCAGCGGTTCGGATAAATAGTCGGTCAAAAAGGCCACTACCGGGCTACCATTCCCACTCTTTGAGTATATCCAGCATGTGATGGGCGGTCAGGTCCAATTGGATGGGGGTGATGGAAACATATCCCTCTTTTAATGTACCGAATTCGGTGCCCTCATCAGCCAAACCGGTCGGGCTGTCGCCGCCGATCCAGTAATATGGTCTGCCGCGTGGATCCTGCCGCCTGACGAGTTCATCCCGGTATATTCTCAATCCTTGCCGGGTCACTCGAAAACCCTTGATTTCATCGTCCTGACCGTACGGAATATTCACATTTAACACTACATCCGCCGGAATGGTGTTCTGTTCCACCAGCTTTACCACCCGGGCTGCAATTCTTGCTGCCGGACCGTAGTCGATATGGTTATGATAATTTTCGGGGCGGTCCAGGGAGAATGCCAACCCGACAATCCCTGAAATAGCTGCTTCCATGGCTGCGGTGACTGTGCCGGAATAGGTGACATCATGCCCGATGTTGGCATTCGGGTTGATACCTGAAACCACTATGTCGATCTTCTCGGGGAAGAAACCGAGCGACGCCAGGGCGACACAATCAGATGGTGCGCCGTCACAGCACCAGGCCGGGGTGCCGTCTGCCAAATGGGTTTCACGGACACGCAGCGGCCGGTCGAGCGTTTTCACGTGCCCTGAAGCAGACCAGTTGCGGTCAGGGGCAAGCACTGTCACCTTACCCAGATTCTTCATTTCCTGCGCCAGAGCCAGCAAACCGGGTGCGTTGATCCCGTCGTCATTGGTCACTAAAATATGTTTTTCTACCATTTCACATTCTTTCCTGCCACCGGATAAATTCGGGCTGCATCTTCAAGGGTTTGAATTCGGTAAATTTGTAATCTGCCAGTTCTTTTTGAATATATGGACCATTGGCGAAAAATTCGACCAGTTCATCAATGGAATTAGCCTTAACAATGGCTATACCGCCAATTCTCGGTTCACGTGGACCTGCTGCCAGCACCCATCCCTCTGCAATTCCTTCATCAAGAAGCTTGCGGTGCTCCAGGATCTCTGCTTCCATCTGCTTCCAGGGGACTCTATAGGTGATTTCTACTATGAAATATTTCATGGGATCATGGTTTAATGACGATGACGTTTCCTGCCTTTGCTGGCAGAAGCCGCCACTGGTTGTTCAGCCGATTCCGTCACCTGGGGAGGAGCCTGGGTTGCATCACCTTCCACGGTTTGAACCGCCTGGCGTGGACGGTAATTAAATGCGCGCATGATCACTCCCGCGCGGATATCACGCAGCAGGTTGGTGAACAATTCAGATGCCTGGCTTTTGTATGCCACCAGTGGATCCCGTTGGGCATACGCTTCAAGTCCAATCGAAACCCGCAGTGATTCCACCCGGGTCAGATACTCAACCCACAGTTCTGAGATCACTGAAAGCAGCAGGTGGCGGTTGATCTCATTGATCACCTGGTCGCCGATCACCAGACGAGCTATATCTTTATGCTCTTCAGGCCATTCGGTGAGCGGCAGCTGACTTAACCGGGATGCTTCTTCTTCTCCAACTTCCACGGCAAACCGTTTTGTAAAGGTCTCACCGGGTAATAATCCCAATTGTTGGATGCGGTTCCATTCACTGCGTCCCCACATCTCCCGCAAGGCATCCAATCCACCATTGAGGTGTTCAAGAACATCCGCGGTGACATTGGCTGAGGTTTCACCCTGCAGCATACTTGCAGCGAGGTAAATGTAGTGCAGCCGGGTGGTAGGCTGCCAGGCTTGTTTGTGTGTTTTCTTATCGAAGATCATCCGCACGCCGCGAGTCATCACTTCCATCAGCTGAATGGCAAGGTCTTCATTGACAGCAGGATGGTTGAGGCGGTCCAGCATGGTGTTGATGTCGCGGGCGATCTGCCCATTTTCACCAAACAGTTTCACCTGGTTGCGTTTGAATAGTTCTTCCACCTGGTGCATCAGTTCGTCAGCTACATCCGCCCAATCTTTATCCTGGAAATCGGCAGCCTTTACGGGCAAAGTGTCTTCCAGGCGGCGTTCAAAAGCCATGATCAGGCGGGTGATAGTCAACCCGGTAAGCAGATTGACGATCTGGTTTTCCAGCGGTTCTTTCAGTTTCTCAGGATCACTTCCGAGCATCCGCATCTGGTCATTGGTCAACCGTACCGGGATGCCAATGGCCATTCCCAACTCATCGACCAGTTCCACAGGTTTGCGGATGTCTGTCTCATCGCGGTCTGCGAGGCTGCCGATGAAGTTCTCCAGTCCATCCGTGCGCTCAGTGATCTGATTTTCCAGCGCGGCTCGTTGGGTTTCGATGATATTCCTGGCTGATTCGATCAGCCGTCCCTGTTCTGCATTAAAAGCATCTTCAGCTATCTTGATCAGTGACGCCTTCATTGCTGTTTCGTCACCGCCAAGATCGATCTTATCCAACAGCAGGCGCTGAGTAAAAGTCGGGTAGGATTTGCCATCAAAGTAGATGGCTGGTTGAACGCTTTCGAGATATGCCAGTAACCGCCAGGGTCCTTCTTCGTCTTTGAGGGATTCCGGTATCCGTTTGGAAAGCTCATCCCGGAAGATCTCAATAATATCTTCGCTGAGGTCATCCTTGGTAAACGCACGGTTGCGCTGTCCGTAGATCTTTTCACGCTGGCTGTTCAGAACATCATCGTATTCAAGCAAATGTTTTCGGATGTCAAAGTTTGAGCCTTCCACCCGGGTTTGTGATTGTTCCACCAGCCTGGCGACGATACCACTCTCGATCGGGAGGGATTCATCCAGCTTCAGGCGGCCCATCAGATCTTCCACCTGTCCGCCACCGAACAAACGCATTAACTCATCCTGCAAAGATAAATAAAACCGTGACGAACCGGGGTCACCTTGCCGGGCAGCACGACCGCGTAACTGGTTATCGATACGGCGGGCTTCATGCCGTTCCGATCCGATGACGTGCAATCCACCCAGGTCGCGAACCCGTTCCATATTATCCATATAGTCCAGTAAAACCTGGACTCCTTCTTCGTACAGGCCGAAATCTTCCGGATTCATCTTCCGTAAGGTTTCACGCCGGGCTTCCATGGTCAAATCATAAGGATCGTCAACACCGGCTTTGGAAAGCACCCGGTTGGCATCCCGCAGGGCATCATCAGGAAGTTCACCGCCCAGCTTGATATCAACACCACGCCCTGCCATGTTGGTGGCGATCGTCACCGCACCAAACGCACCAGCCTGGGCAATGATCTTGGATTCTTCATCATGTTTACGGGCATTCAATACCTGGTGTGGAACGCCTCCCATAATGACTGTGGAGAGCCGCTCAGCTTTATCGGGAGTCAGTTCAAGCAGTTTGAGCAGTGTAGCAAGGTTTTCCGGGTCCTCCGGATTGAACGATAATTCCAGCTGCCGCGCCAGTTGGCGCATCTCATTGGTGTTCAGTTCGTCTATGGGTTTGTTAAGGAACAGCAATTCCGGGATCTCGCGTTCATCTTCCAGGCGATCGTTCTTCACCAGCCATACATGCCGCAATAGCAGGGTTAACAATAACCTTCGAACCGGTTCCGCCTTCAGTCTGAGAGATAGCCGTTCAGAATGTTCCACCGAGGTCGTCCCTGCCAACTGCGGCCGGCCGATCACATAGAAACGCAGCACTTCCTGGGATATTGCCCGCAATTTGGCTTCTTCCGTGCGGTAAACCACATCGGGGAAGTCCTGCCTGCGCCAGAACACCGGAACTTTTTTAGGGTCGTCCCGGCGTGCATAATACGAGAATTTATACCCCTTCGCGTCTTTGTCCTGGGCTTCGATCAGCGGACTATTATCACGCATGGCGTTATATTCCAGGTTCATCGGAATGGGGAGGACATCCAGTTTGTAGATCTTATGGAACTCTTCGGCTTCCGTCAGGGCGGTACCGGTCATGCCTGAGAGCTTCTCATACATACGGAAATAATTCTGCAGGGTGATCGTGGCATAAGTGACGTTCTCCGGTTCCACCTTGACACCCTCTTTGGCTTCCACAGCCTGATGCAGACCATCAGACCAGCGGCGTCCGGGCATCAATCGCCCGGTAAACTCATCCACGATGACGACCTTGCCAGCCTGGACAAGGTATTCCTTGTTCTTCTTATACAAATATTGTGCGCGTAGGGATTGTTCCAGGTAACCCAGTAATGACTCCTGTTCGGGGGTACTGTCTTCCGGCCGTTCCGGATCCCCGAGTGATTCTCCCAGGATCATTTCCACATGCACCAGGCCGCCTTCAGTCAAACTGACGGCATGGTCTTTCTCATTGATCTCGTAATCTTCCGGGTTGAGCTGTTTGACTACACCTGCCATGCGTTGGTATTGGACGGCGCTTTCAGCAGCCGGTCCGGAAATGATGAGTGGAGTTCGCGCTTCATCAATGAGAATATTATCCACTTCATCGACAATGGCATAATGGTGTCCGCGTTGGACACGGTCTTCCATCCGCATCGAGGTGTTATCGCGTAAATAATCGAAACCAAATTCGCTGTTGGTCCCGTAGATCATTTCAGACAGATATGCTTCCTGCCGTGGAACCATGCGCAGTTGGTGCTGGTCTTCATGCGGAGATACTACTTCCGGGTCAACGATGAATGCCATGCGGCCGTTTTCAGTGCGCGAAGCCATTTGCAGTACGCCGACGGACATGCCCAATGCCATATACACCGGCGCCATCCAGCGTGCATCACGCCTGGCCAGGTAGTCGTTGACGGTAACGAGGTGGGTGCCTTTTCCGGTCAGCGCATTCAGGTAGAGCGGCAGTGTTGCGACCAGCGTTTTACCCTCACCGGTGCGCATCTCAGCGATCCGGCCGCTGTGCAATGTGATACCGCCGATCATTTGAACGTCATAATGGCGCAATCCAATGGTCCGCTTGGAGGCTTCACGGACTGCTGCAAAAGCTTCCGGAAGGAGATCATCCAGGGTCTCGCCTTCTTCCAAACGCTGCTTGAATTCGGCTGTCTTGCCCTTTAATTCTTCATCGGAATACTTTTCAAAATCAGCTTCCAGCGCATTGATCTCGTCAACCTTCAGGATCATGCGGTCAATTTCTTTTTTGTTCGGGTCGCCGCCCAAAACCCGGATAAAGTTCTGAAACATAGGAGTCCTTAAGTTATGTGGTTAAATACAGGTGGATTATAGCATAGCGGTATTAACGGAATATAAGCACGGTGAAGGTATATCACTACGAATGTCCCTTATCAGCAATGGATTGCGTTATATAAGATAGAGCAATTCATTCCACACCACAGAGGTGCAAATGTCGGAAAACTTAATTCATCTACAAGTTGACAGGGGTAAAGAAGAGGAGCTGGCTTATGCTGATGCTGCCACTAATCCCCGCATCCTGGAGGACATCTATACCCGCTGGGTAACCCCGGTTTATAAATATCTTTATTCACGGACGGGAAATAAAGAAGATGCACAGGATATCACGTCATTTACTTTCCTGGCAGTATTAAAAGCCCTGCCCCGTTACCGCCATAAAGGGCACTTTGAAGCCTGGCTGTTCACCATCGCCCGGAATCAGATGGTCGACTTTGTGAGAAAACATAAACATGAGAGCCAATTATCGGAAACCGACGAAATTGTGCAGGATATACCTTCTCCGACCGTTGATGTAACCCAACAGGAGGACATACACACACTGCGCGGATTGATCAGCAGCCTGCGGGAAGACGAACAGGAACTGCTGCGCCTGCGCTATACGGCCGGTCTGGCATTTGCAGATATCGGATTACTTTTGAACCGTAATGAAGATGCCATCAAGAAATCCATTTACCGTTTGCAGGAAAAACTGCAAAAGATGCTGGAGGGTGAAAATGAGTAATTTACAGAATATGACGATTGAAAATAAACTCCTATTGGCGATGTCAGCTCCGGAGCCGGACCCGGTATTTGTGTCCTCTCTTCAGGCCAGCCTTCGAAAATCTGCACCACCACGCTATCCTTTCCAGGTGAGTCCCTTGCAGAGGATCAGGTTTGCCTGGGCAGTCCCTGTGATCATCCTGTTCATCGTTACCATTTTCACCCTGGTAGTTGGACCGCAAAAAGTCTGGGCTGCAGTTCGCTCCCTGTTCGGGATCATCCCGGGTTATGGTGTGGTGGATTCCAACACTCTGATACGGGGCGTGGAAACCCCGGTTACCCAGACAAGGTCAGGGATCACCATCACCATCGACCAGGGTATCGCAACCAACGAGTGGACCGTGGTCCAATTCACCGTGGAAGGATTAACTTCGGCAAACAAAAACAATCAAGCAGAAGAACCCGGCTGTTTGGGAAACGCATCACTTGTATTACCCGATAATACAGTTTTGACCATGAGTGCGGCAGAAGGACGTGGTTGGGCCAGCGGCTATCAATTCCGCAGCACTTTTCCACCCATTCCTGCAACTGTTGATCATTTCTCTTTACTCATACCCTGCCTGCAGGAGACCATCCCGGGAAGTGCGCCTGAAAATTGGATCTTTGATCTCAAACTGGGTGCAGCCCCGGTTGACCTGAAGATCATTCCGTTGATCGATGTACCGACTCCCACTCCCGATCCGGCTCAATCGACATCAGTTGTCCCGCCTGCTGCTGAAACCAACGACCTGGGCATCCAGATGGTGTTGGAACAGGTGGCTGACCTGGGTACCGGTTACCTGTTGAATGGGTATCTGACCTGGACTGATCCCAACGTCTGGATCACTGCCGGGGGACCGTTTGATATTGTGCTGAAGGATGCAAGCGGCCAGGCTTTGCCCATGGAACCTTACTAACGACCTTTCACGCAAGGAGAATGACCCAACCAGGATCTATTCCTATCCCTTCAGTTACCAGACACAGGGAAAAGGAAACGGTGCACTCACCTTGACGTTGGACCGCGTTTCAGTTTACCAGAGTCTGGATATCCCGTTTGAGGTGGACCTGGGCGACAATATTCAGGCAGGACAGGTATGGGAGCTAAACCGTGAGTTTGATTTTCACGGGGATAAATTTACAATTGTCAGTGTGACTGCAGATGCAGCCCGATCCGAACCTGCGTTGAGCTTCGTCATTGAAACAACCGGCAACATAACTTCCGCTGCTGTCTCGGATACTGTGGAAATGACCGACTCACAACAGATAGGAGCACCAGTTGGCGGCGGTGGGGGGGGTGGAGGCGGTGGCGGCGGGGGGGTGGAGAGGCTGATTCCGATGTAAACATCATGACTGAATCGATCATCTACAACCAGCAGCTCCCAACCGGGAAACACACTTTCAAGGTGTCAGGAGTCAATTATGATGTATTCGGACCCTGGCAGGTAACCTGGGACCAACCCGTCGGAGCTCAAACTGTCACAGAAGAGCCTGCCGAAACGGCAGCAGCCTGCCTCAATGATAATAACATCGGGCAAGTCGCAAGCGGACTGCCGGCAGGATTGAGCGGCAAGGTGCTGCTGGAGGTTCCCAACACCCAGACCGGACAGCGTTTTCCCTCGCTGGTCGTCATGGACCTGACCAACAATCAGCGCATTGACATCGGTATCGGGAGCTGGTCATCCTTTTCACCGGACGGAAGCAAGGTCTTCTATACCGATGACAAAGGCATCCACATGGTCGACCTGGCCACCCGGAATGACGTGGTGCTTGATTGGGTAAATGAACTGGATTATCGCCCGCTGCTTTCACCGGACGGGCAATGGCTGGCCTTCATGCGCGGCAACGAAGGCATCCACATCGCCCACCTGGATGGCAGCGGTCTGCGGAAGATCCCCAATACCACCGGGACGAGCGTGCTGGTCAGTTGGATGCCGGATGGCAGCCGGATTCTGGCGGCAACCCTCGGGCAGTGGGGCAGCCAGGTGCACAGCGTGGACATCAATACCGGGGAATCTACAAATTACTTTCTGATCGAGATACAAAAAGGCGGATTTGATTCGGCTTCGAATGATGGCAGCCGGGTGGCATTTGCTGAAAGGGCTTTCGGAAAACTTTCCTACGGGGTTTTCACTTCCAATCTGGATGGGACCGGCAAGAAGCAGGTTGCCGACCTGACAGATACTGCCCTGGTTGGGGGGTGGAGCCCTGATGGTAAGTGGGTGAATGCAACCACTTCCATCTATAGTGGCTTAACACCAAACTATACTTCCTACCTCATCCAGCCGGATACCTGCCAGGTCTATATGGTCCCCGGTTGGGGCGGGGTGGTTACCGGTTGGGTGAAGTAACAAAAAAAGTAGTGGCGCACACTCATGTGCGCCACTACTTTTTAATTAAGTTTTTTTACTTCTCCAGCTCGATCTCTTCCAATGATTTTGCGATAACGTCCTGCAGTTTCTGCTTGTCCGGCCGCTTCTTTCCCAATCCCTTGAGCGATTCAAGCAGCTTTGCAGTCACCGTGCGGGTCATCTGGTTGAGGGATTCTTTTGAGACTTTCTCGCCCTTCTCAAACCACTGCGCGGCTGCATACCCCATCACAACCGTGGTGGAAGAGGCGATCGCAGCCGAAAGCAGCCATCCGGGCAGCCCGCCCAGCTTGCTCAACTCCTGGAATAATACCCGCCCGAGGAATCCCAGCCCGAAGGTGACCACCAGTTCGCGGGCACGCTGGAAGTTGATCTTATAATCGTAGATTCTGGCCAACCCCAGCACCATGGTGGCCTGGTTGATGACCAGCGGTGCAAAATCGATCACCGGCAGGGGAATGAGGGCAATGACCGCCGACAGTGACGCTGAACTGATGATGCTGCGCCAGGCCAGCCGCCAGCGGAATTCAGGCAAGGCTTTCCCCAGGGCAGCCACGATCCTGGGTTCGATCGCAGCAATAGCCACCAAAAGTTGATCCAATCCTTTTCCGCTTTTTGCTGAGACGGGAATGACTTGCTCCAATTCCAAACCCAGGTGTGAGGCCACCAGTTTCTGAATCCCGACCTGGTCTGCTTTTACCAGATCCACCTTATTCAATGCCACTACAAATGGTTTCCCGAGGGTGGAAAGTTCCTGGAATATCTCAATTTCTGTTTTCTTGATACCCTGGATGGAATCAAACAGGATGATCAGAAAATCCGCGTCCCGGGCTGCCTTGAGCGCTTCTTCCTTTTCTTTTTCCCCTACTTCTCCCACTGCATCTGCCCCGGGTGTATCCACCACGGCGAAGATGCCGGCATCTGCTTCCTGGTTCACGCGGGTGGTGCCCGGCAGCGGACTCACCTTGGCAATGTCCCCGCGTTCATGGATCAACTGGTTATATAAGGTTGATTTTCCTACATTGGCCGGACCAACGATTGCCACGCGGGATAGGGTTCCAAATGTTTGTTTTAACTGAGCAGCCGATAGTTTTATCAGCAGCTTTGCCAGGTTGGAATTCGATGGAAATCCCTTGACCAATGCGGTAAAGGTATTCTTTTCGGAGGGAGACAGGCTCTCCCAGACGGTCTTCACCGTACCCTGTACATCATTTGGAAATTTCGCGATCACTGAATCGATAACCGGTTTATCCATAATATCCCTTCCGAAATTGAGCAAACCATAGCATAATCAGGCACTGAGCCTGAACTTATTTGTTTTATCATTATACGCGATGAAACAGCCCTAAGTTTCATGTTAATGAATGCGGCCATTATCTTCTTCACAAGGTGATTAAATGAACTTTATTCCTGCGCAGCACTTTTTCCAGCATCAAACCCTCCGGAATACTTTGGGATATGGATGGAATCCTTGTCGATACAGCTGATGCTCACTATCAATCCTGGTTGGATGTACTGACTCCCTTACGGGATCAAATTCGACCGGGCAATATTTAAAACGACCTTCGGTATGAACAATCAATCCATCATATACTTGCTATTTGGAAAGGATCTTCCCGACGAAGAATTTGCCAGGATCAGTGATGAAAAAGAGCTGGCTTTCAGGTCGGCGATCAAAGGCAAGGCGAATCTTCTCCCGGGAGTACGTGAATGGCTGGAATGTTTTTATGCCAATAATGTCCCACAGGCAGTTGCTTCATCTGCTCCGATGGAAAATATTGATGCTGTGCTGGATGAAACCGGGATCAGACCCTACTTTCAGGCAGTCATATCTGCTTTTGGCATGCCGGGTAAACCGGATCCATGGGTCTTTCTGGAAGCCGGAAAACAGTTGGGGGTGAAAGTAGGGACAGCGATTGTTCTCGAAGATTCGCCGGCCGGGGTGCTTGGTGCTCATCGCGCCGGCTACCATTGCATTGCCGTATCTGCATTGTTGACACCCGAAGAATCAAAAACGGCCGACCTTGTGGTAGACCGTCTTGATCATGTCAGTATAAAAGATATTGAACGAATAATCTCAAATTAAGGTTATTTCTCCGGTTTGCCCTTCGCCAGATCCAGTAATTCACGCGCCGCCAGTTCAGGCCCGGTATGTTCACATCCGTTGATGCCCAACTGGGTATATAACTCACCAACCCTGGTTCCATTCTTGAAAAAAGCATTAAAATATTCCTTCGCAATTTTTTCGTGCACTTTTTGGTATTGCTGCGGTCCGAAAACATTGGCAAAGTAAGTGGCGGTCAGCCCGGTGGTGGTGGTCGTTCCCTTGCTCATTACGGTTCCATCCCTGAAAACCTTTAGGGCATCTGCGGCCTGGTCGAACCAGCGGATGGTTGAATCGCCTTGCGGAACGGGTGTGTAATTATTGGCGTACAACACTACATCGATCGGGTAGCCGCGCATGATGGTATTATAAGTGGTCACCGGCAGGACCACACGGGCATTCACCTGATCGGGGCTCATGATGATGGTGCGGTCGATTTGACCAAAAGCATACCCGGTTTGCAGATCGTCCAGGCGAATGAAAGCCCCGGTCTCGGTACCATATCCCAATACCTTGCCGTCCATCTGATGCACCAGTGAGCCCATATCGTCTGCAATGATGGTGATCTGTTCGATCTCTCCTGCTCCAATCTGGCGAAATGCCTCCAGTGATTCTGACTTTCCGGCACCGGTATCCCCCATGGTCAGGATGGTAAGCGGCTCGCCGCCGCGTACTTTTAAGGAAACCAGCGCCCCATGGAAAGGCATGCGGCTGCGTTTCATCATGACAATATTATGCAGGGTGAGGATCATTTTCTTCAGGTAGCCAAAGTATCCAAAATCATCTGAATCGGGTATGGCTGCCATGAGCATATCATTCTTCTGGTCATCGAAGAATACCGTTTTTCCTGTCCCCAGAGTCCGGGAATTCATCCGCAGGTACTCCAAACAGGAATGCAGCATCCGGCTTGCGTTGGATGTCTGTTTCTTCTGCCAGTTCAAATAAGTTGCATAACGAAAATCCGAGTTCTGCAAATTTCAGTGAGAAGTACACCATGATCAGCAGCGGACCCACTTTGGCGGGATAGCACAACCAGTTTTCCTTTTTGAGTTCCAGTCCCTCCAAAGGATTCTGATCCACCTGTTCAAATGTGCCATTGCGCTTGTTCATGGGTGGATTGAAGATGAGCGGCGGGTAGATCAGGATCTGCCGGATGACAGCTATCTCGTTGAGCGATTTGTATAAAGGGGTGGGGTATGGGATATCCCTGGGCAGTGCGATGGTAGCGATCTCTGCCCCGGCTGGTACCTGCCGATAAATGCGGGGATGGTTTCCGGAGAGGTTTTCCTGCAGGTCGCGATAAGTACTGCGGACCACGTTTGTCAATGTTTCGACTGTGCGATTGAAGGTCTGATAAGGCCGTCGGTCAAACCGGTTGCCCTCAGAGTCGCAAACGATCACCCGTGCAAAATGCCGCCAGTAGTTGTAAACGTATTCCACAAACTGGTTCAAAAGGTCTCGGTCCCTCAGGAACTGTTCAGCTCCTGGCAGTACTTTTGGAATGAGATCCACCTGGATCTTCATTGTATATTGGAGCGTTTCCACCAGGAGCTGAATATCCTCATCAGTGATGACATGATGATCGAAGATCTTCGCCATGGGTGAGTTACGCCGGGTAAGATCACGAACACATCGATTAATGATCTTGAAACATAACTTACTGGAAAGAAGCTCATCTGCATTCTCGCAAACGCGGTCCCGGGTACGGATAACTACTTTATCGCCAATGATCTTATGCGGCCAATGATTCTGCATACTTACCTGCCTATTCACGTGATTAAAGAATTATCATAGCACGGATTTGAAATAATGGTCTGTCATTACGACATCAATATTAAATTCTATTAAACTACACGTCCGACGAGGGGGGCGCCGGACGTGAGTATGAATGGTAAACCATCCACATATATATTTTACATATTTTTTGACTTTACGCAACCTTCCAATGGGTGAATTAACAGAATCTTAATGTACAAATAATGTTATTTACACACTAATATTTGGTTATGGGCTTTCAAAAGTCCTTTTTCGACCAATTTTATTAAGGCTGCAACTGGATCAATACATGGGTTTCACTTAATTTCCCTCTATGAGTAGATTGAAAACAGGGTGCCTCTCGCTTGACTTCATTTTTTAATATACCTATAATTCTTCACATAGACCGGCAAGTAATTCGGGTTGAAAACCTGAAGATCGAGTTCCCAAACTCTCATAACCATCTTTCCCTTGAGGTATCCATGGACCAAAAAATGACTCTCGGCAGTAAGTTCCGGTACGGATTGGCTGATATGGGTTTTGCGCTGATCACCTCAGCCATGCAGTTTTTCCTCCTTTTCTATTACACCGATGTGGCTGGAATCGATCCCGGACTTGCCGGCCTGGCATTGATGGTTGGCAAGTTAACCTGGGACGCGGTCAATGATCCTCTCTTTGGATATTGGTCGGATCGTACCCGCTCCCGATTTGGCCGCAGGCGAATATATATGCTCATCGGTGCTGTCCCGCTTGGAATTGCGGCATGGATTATGTTTTCGCTGCCAAAAGGATTGACAGGTGCTGGAGCCTTCTTTGCAGTTCTTCTCAGTTTCTGGTTGGTAGATTCTTTCCACACCATGACCACCACCCCATATTATGCTCTTACTCCTGAATTGACCCGCGACTACTCCGAACGGGCCAGCCTGACTTCGATCCGGATGGTTTTTAGTGTTTTCGGCTACATCCTCGGGGCAGCATTAACCACAATCCTTGCCGGGATATTTCAGGGTACCGGCATGAACATGCAGCAAGCCTGGAGCACTACCGGAGCGGTTTTTGGAGTCGTCGTCATTATTACCACGCTGGTGACTACCTTCTCGATCAAGGAAAATCCCGAACTGGTCGGAGAACCATCAAAACTTCCACCGATCAAAGCTATTCTGACCTCATTTAAGAATAAACCGTTCATCATCCTGATGGTGGCTTTCATCTTGAGCAGCTTTAGTTTCACCATCCTTACTGCCCTGGTACCTTATTTCATCCAATACCAGTTGAATATGCCGGACCAAGTGTCCTTTGTACTACTGGCGATGCTCGTGTCCATTGGAATCTTCCTGATTCCGGCCAAGCTTGTCTCCGACCGAATTAATAAGGGTCCTGCCTACGCACTCGGGCTGTTTATTGCCTCACTGGCGGTTATGACCAGTTTCTTCCTGCCGCGTGGTGAAACTCCTCTTATTTATGTCGTGGCAGCCGTAGCCGGGATGGGTTTCTCAGCGCAGTGGGTTTTTCCCTGGAGCATGCTGCCGGATGTGATCGAATACGACGAAAAGATGACCGGTGAACGCCGGGAAGGCATATACTACGGTCTATGGGCATTCCTCTCCAAATTCACCGGCGCCCTCGGTATTGCTGTCAGCGGCTGGGCGTTAGGTTTGTTCGGATATATACCCAACATGGAGCAGACATCGCGGGCATTGTTCGGCATCCGGCTATTCTTCGCCATCGTACCAGCCATCGTCCTGCTGATCAGCTTGCCGTTCCTGATCTGGTATCCCATCACCCGCAAAAAACATGCCGAGCTGGTCAAGGAGCTGGCGGAAAGAAAAGCTGTTAATCCTTAGGAGGATAATATGAAGGTAGTCATTATCGGTTCTGGTATGGCCGGGTTGACTGCTGGAGCCTACCTAGCCAAATCCGGGCATGATGTCACCGTGTTTGAGCAGTACTCCACCCCTGGTGGAGTGACTTCCACGATGAGTCAGGATGGCTATGGCTGGGATATTGGCCCATTGCTATTGGAAGGTTTTGCCCCGGGTGATAAATGCCGTGCCATCCTGGAGGAACTGGGGGTTAGCGGGCAGGTTAAAACCATTCACGAAGACCGCGGACTTTCCATGTCCGAATTTACCCTTTGGCATCCAAAAGACTATGCAGGTCCATACTGGCGCCGGGAACGGTTGAAAAAGATTTTCCCGGAGGAAAGCGTTCATCTGGACCGCTATTACCGTTTCTATGACCAAATGATCAATTTAATGTCGTTGTCCCGCAAGCTGGAAGTATCCGGTGGCATCGCTGCTCTGTGGTTCAAACTGCGTCTATTCCTGGCATTCCAGGGGGTGAAGGATAAGGTGAAATGGAATGCTGCCCAATTGATGGATCATTATTTCCAGTCTCCTGTCCTGAAGACTTTCTTCCTGGGAATCCTTGCCGATTTCGTTACCGCACCAAGCGAGTTCCCTGCTCTGGGAGTACCATCGATCCATCTCGAAACTGCTTTCGATAAACGGATCCCTACCTATCCCGGAACAAAAAGTGCCCAGACGGCCTATTCTTATATCCTAGGTGGTTGCCAGGTGCTGGTAAATGCTGTTATGGGTGTGATTCTGGAACACGGCGGAAAAGTGGTTACTAATAGTAAGGTAAAGCGGATCGTGGTCAAAGCTGGCCGGGCTACCGGTGTGGAATTGGCTGACGGTCGGATAGAATCCGCTGAGTTAATCTTAGCTTCGGGCGGGATGAACGAAGTATTCTTTGATCTTATCGGAAAGGATCACCTTCCGGCTGACCTGATCACCCAGATCGAAAGCAACCGGTTGATGGAATCAGTTCTGATGGTTCAACTGGGCATCGATTTTGACCCTGGCGCTTATCAACCAGCAGCCCTATGTTATTACTACAAGACTCTTGATCTGGAAGGCGTCGTTCACAGGCTGCGGGCAGGAATTTACCACGAGGGAAAGGATGGCTTCCTGATCTATGTCCCCTCACTTCATACGCCATCGCTGGCTCCAGCCGGAAAGCACGCTGTGACCATCTATACCATTGCACCTGACACTTTATCCGATGGATCGTGGTCTACGCGTAAAGAGGAATTAGCAGATAAATTGGTAGCTGAAGCTGAGTTATATGTACCGGGTCTGAAAGCGCATACCCAAACCCGTATGATACTGACACCTGAAGACTTCCGCCAGCGAACTAACTTGAAGCACCATTCTTTCGGTGGAATACCACCAATCATTGGAAATAAACCTCCAGCCCATAAAACACCTATCGAAAACTTGTGGTTCATCGGTGCGCAAAGCGAGAGCACTGGCGGCATTTTGAACGTAATGGTTGGCGCCCAAAAGGTGGCAAAACGGATATTAAATAATACTTAATTCAAACTAAGCAAAACAACCGTTACCGGAGAGTTGTTTTTATTACTCCATCTGTCAAGGGCGATATTGTTTATATGGATAAAATATAAGATCCTCCCAATGAAAGATTGTGGAGAAATACTGAGTACTTGTAGAATTTTGGTATTTCTCAGTCAATGTACTGATCTAATTTTCAGCTTTCCTTAGGATAACAATGTCATCCTTTGACAGCCTCTCACCATTGAAAATGAATTTCAATGTTGTATAATCAACTCAGGTTAATGTTGTTTTAATGTTCGGGTAATTTGGGGTTAGAAAGTCAAGCCGTCCGGAGGGAATTATGATTATCAAACGAATCCAAGCCGTTTTCTTTTTGTTCATCATGTTTACATTATCAGTATCTGCCTGTCTCAGGCCGGACCAGTCAACAACGCCTGTGGTTCCGGGTGCTCCACCGGCCGCTTTACCCGATGCACCGGTTGCCGCAGCGACAGCTGTAAGTCCTACTGCCACAACAGTTCCACCGGAACTACCACTCATCCAATTTGTTCCGGGCGGCCAATTTACCATGGGCAGCAAACCGGATGACCCACTCGCCAAAGAGGATGAGTTTCCAAAACATGATGTTCAGCTTCCCGGATATTGGATATTTACAAGTGAAGTAACCAACGAGTTGTATGCTGAATGTGTTGCATCAGGGAAATGCACACCACCAGTGACTACGGAAACAGGCCCAAAAAGCCATTATAACGACCCGGCATTCAAGAATTACCCTGTGGTCGGTGTGGTTTGGAACCAGGCAGACACATTCTGCAAAGCCCAAGATGCCCATCTGCCATCGGAGGCAGAGTGGGAAAAAGCCGCCCGTGGCTTCTTTGGAAATACCTATCCGTGGGGAGCTGACGAAGCGGACTGCAAGCTGGCTAATATCAATGGCTGCGTGAAAGATACCGTCAAGGTGGCTACCTATGATGATGGTAAATCCCCGTTTGAGGTGAGGGATATGGCGGGCAACGTGCGGGAATGGGTCAGTGACTGGTATCAGGCTGATGCGTACCAGACCGCCATACTCTTCATGCCCAATGGACCTGAAACAGGAAAGATGAAAGTGGTACGCGGTGGCAGCTACCTGGATTCCGCCCGTGATTCTCGATCCAGTGCCCGCTTTGCTTATGATCCTGAAAGGGAGTTTGACGATGTTGGTTTCCGCTGCGTTCCCAACAGCATGATCTATGCTCCGTTCTGCTCCACAAGCTACAATCATCACTGCAGCCCCCCGCAGATTGGCGACACACCACCCGGTGATTGCACACCCGGAGAACCAACTACCGGGGGTGGAAAAACCTCTGTGGGTATTGTATGCTCGAATGGTAAGAGTACGGTAAAAATAAATACTGACGAAACTTTTGCAAATCTGGAAGTGTCTATCAACGGTGTCAATTTAGTTTGCTCGTCAATGGATGGGAATACTTTCACCTGCGATGGAACACTCCCGCCAGAAGGAAATGGTGTAACGGTAAAGGTTTGTTTTATTATGTCATCTGACGCCTTTAACCCGGATTTTGGCCTTCACCTGACAAGCTGCGAAACATTCAACCTGGTCGCCAGCATCGGTGACACGATCACTGTGAAAGAAACTGATGATAACCCCTACTTCATGGCAGGCTTGGCATTAATTCCAGGTAAAATGCCGCTCAATGGAGGAGGCGGAGGATGTTTTGAAGGTACTACCTGGGATCCCAAGCTTCAGCAGTGTGTGAAAAATACTGCGACACCCATCCAGGCAATGCCCGGTACTGAAGGGATGTGCCCTATTGGTTATGTGCTGGATCCCAATCTGTTGTGCTGCGTACCGGGTACGGAAGATAACGGAGGCTGCGAACCGGGTTACTACCACTCCGCTGCAGCCGATCTTTGCATCCCGATCGAACAAAACGGCTGCCCTGCCGGGTGGACCTATGACCCGTACCTGGGTTGTATGCAGCCTGTTCATCAAGGTGAAGAAACAACCGGCTGTCCACCCGGAACTCACCTTGCAAATGATGGCAAAACTTGCGAGGTGGATAGCCAGGTAGGTAATTTGCACATCACCTGTCCTCCCGGACAAATGTATGTTCAGGGGCAGGGTTGTGTAGCCAGCGACATTGGCACCCCGCCTGTTCAGTGCAAGGAAGGTTATTATTACGATTACAATTTGGAGATTTGTGTTGCTCTCACCCAGGATGGCTGCCCGAAGGGAACTTATCTTGATCCTGACCTGAAGCAGTGCCTGCCGACGACAGGACCCTGGACCGGCTGCCCCGCGAATTATATGCTCAACCCCAAGACAAACTGCTGCGTGCCAATACCAGGCACAGATAACACTGATTGTATTGGTGGTACAGACGGCCAGGGACCGACGCCAGTACCAGGTACACCGAATGACCCATTCGGTTGGGATCCGGGATCCTCAAATTGCCCGCCGCCAAGTGATGTCGTGTGTCCACCCGGTTATATCCTGAGCGAAGCCGGAGATGTATGCGTGGTGATAGAAGGATGCCCGCCCGGCACTGGACCAACACCCAACAACCCGAATGGCTGCTTCCCACAGGGCACTGAACCCTGCCCACAAGGCTTTGAAATGTCCAATTCAGGGTTGGGTTGTGTGCCCATTATGATGGATGGTGTTCAGTATCAATGCGATCCATCCCAATACTGGGATCCATATATGGGTATGTGCCTGGATCGTACAGACGACTGTTGCGCGCAGGGTTATTATTACGATCCTAAAGCCGGAATTTGCCTTTATTTCGTACCCAACGACAATTGCCCGCCAGGGTGGACCTGGAATGGTTCCGAATGCACATTCTGGACACCAGGACCAAATTGCGTCGATTTCAACCTGACAGTGCCAGCCTGCAGTGAGGAATGCCCGCCTGGAACACATTGGGATAAGGATCAGAAAACAATGTGTTAAGGATAAAGATGATCCCTGCAGAAGTGTAAACTGTAGTCTTTTTAAACCTGGTAACTGCCCAGCTAAATGTTGTAAAGATCCGGTGACCGGTGGTCCGGTTTGCGTAACGAAATAATATTAGATTAACAAAACAGCGGCTCGTTCGAGCCGCTATTTTGTTTCTTTTAAATTATTATTCCGCCGGAGTTGCAGCCGGTTTTCGTTTAGCTTTCACCACTTCCCACACCGCTGGAAGCACTGATATGACGACGATGGCTATGACGACCAGTGAGAAATTTTCCTTGACAAATGGCAGGTTGCCAAAGAAAAAACCGCCAAAGGTGAATAGCGCTGTCCACACTATGCCGCCAAAAATATTGTAGCTGATGAAGTAACCATAAGGCATTTCTCCAATTCCCGCCACAAAAGGGGCAAAGGTGCGAATGATGGGAACAAACCGGGCCAAAAAGATGGTGATCCGGCCATATTTCTTGTAAAATGCCTGCGCCTGTTCCAGGTATTCATGTTTCAGAAAGCGGGATTTTGATGTAAAAGCTTTTGGTCCAATATATTTGCCAATGGTATAGTTGGCTGTGTCACCCAGAATTGCTGCTATAGCCATAAGTACCCACAAAAATACAATGTTAAGCGGGGAACCGGTTAGGGCAGCCAGTGCACCTGCTGCAAAAAGCAATGAATCACCCGGTAAGATTGGAAAGATTACGATTCCTGTCTCAACGAAGATCACAAGGAAGAGGATCACATAAGTCCAGCTTCCGAATTGGGTGATCAACTCAGTCAGGTGAACATCCAGGTGCAGGATCAGGTCAATAAGGTAAGTAATAATTTGCATGATTATCCTATTTATTTTGAATTGGTTTTGGGATTATAGCATGAAAGGAGGGTGTATTATTCAACAGTAGAAGGTATATTTTTCCTGAGGCGGGAATTGATCACCAATAGCAGGATCAACGCCACCAGAGTCCATACACCCAAACCCCAGAAGGCGATCATAACCCCACCAGGTATCAGATTCACAGGTAGTTCCGGTGAGATCTGACTTGTGGCCAATAATATGGCCAACCCATTCCAAACACCATGCAGGATTACAGCAGCCAGATAGGCACCAGCAAGGCGCAGATACTTGCGTTGTGTCCAGGCGCTTGCCAGTCCCCACCCCACCATACCTGAAGCCAGCATATGCATAAGCGTTGTACCGAAATCGCATCGATGAAACTAACAACCAGGTATCATCCACCAGTTGAGTTGAATTTAAAAGGCTTTCGAACAGCGCGAAGCCAGCCCCGCTGATCACCCCTCCAATGAAACCTTCAGAGGGTGTCAATCTTCTTCTTGCCAGGAACCACAAGCCTATCGGCTTTAATGCCTCTTCGATCAATGGTACTGCGATTGAAACTGAAAAAACCAGAGTGATAACAACTGCTGGTCGTGATAAATATGGGGTCAGTATTCGCATTAAGGCGTCGATATCATTTCCAATATTGGAAATTTGATCTGCCAGCCTGGTGACTTCATTTAGGAGTGATGGGATGAACAAGATCAGCAGGATAAAACCGGATAGCAGTAGAATCGCCCCGATAATCTCGGCCAGCATGGAAAGCAATGTACCACCCAACATTCCTGCAGAAAGCAGTCCCCAATTCCGTTGAGGGCTCATTTTTTGCAGACCCATCCCGGCGACCAGGTACATCCATATCACAATGAGAATGACTGCCATGACCTGGGCAACTGGAAACAGAATGAGCGTCCAGTTTCCGGCATTGATCATTTTACTCCCCAGAAAAAGTATCAATGGCCAAACCAGAAGTATGGCGAGCCATTTACGTGATACATGCTCCTGTGGTTGTTTTAATGGGGTGGTGGATCAATCGCATAAAACTATAGTAAGTGGATGGTAATGTGATTAGTCCGAGGACTCCAAAATCAACGGCCACAAGAAATGTCGTGATAGCATCAGACGGTTGACCGTCATTCAGCAATTGAACGATTCCGGAATACAGATTAACAAAAGCCAACCCCCATAAGAAAAGCATACCCAATCCGCTAAAAGCGAATTGGAGTATGCTCAAAATATGAGGTTTTTGCTTATTAAGGGTCATTGAACTGCTATGGTCACTTTGGTGATCTTGGTTCCAGCAGCCAGATTACCCTCTGCATCGATGGGAGTGACTGCCAGTTTCTGAACTACATCCATTCCTTCGATCACTTCGCCGAGAACAGTGTAGCGGCCATCCATATTTGCCAGAGGACCGTATGTGATGAACAACTGGCTGCCATTTACAAAACCAACCATTCCAGCTTTGTCAAATTTCAGATCCGGGACAATTTCAGGGGAAATAATGAACCCTGCAGTCCCATATCCTGTTTCGGTGCGGTCTCCGGTCAAGGCGACTTCGACCTGTGTCGGGTCTCCGCGAATCACATTGAAGAACGATGTGTTGTCATACCAGCCCTGTTGGACCAGCCAGACAAACGCGTTCGCAGAGAGAGGAACTTTATCGGTTTGAAGTTTCAAGACAATATTGCCCACTTCAGTTTCGATGGTGGCTGTATATTGTTTTCCTGCTTCAAGTACAGTAGTCGGGCATTCAGGGAAAAGGTTCTTTTCTTCCCTGAGTAGTTTGATCAGGATGCGCATATTGGGGAGATCGATACCTTCCCAAATTCGCCCGTTGACCATGATGAACGGGGTATAACTGACTCCAGCATCCATTGCCTGTTTTTGATAATCGAGTGCTTTTTGAACAACAGCAGCGCTCTTCATATCGGTTATGAATTGGTCTTTATTTAATCCAAGTGTTTCTGCCTGAGAAACCAGCCAGGTTTCAAAAGCCGCAGAATCCATGGGGCTCCAGGTGGCTTGCTGCGCAAATATCAGATCAGATAATTCATAAAACTTGCCTTGCATTCCTGCTGCTTCTACTGCCTGGGTGGCCAGCAGTGAATTAGGGTGAGAGGGCAGCGGGAAGTGGCGAAATACTGCACGTACATCATTCGGGAATTCTTTGAGGAGTTGCTCCAACACGGGAACAAACTGGGCGCAGTATGGTCATTGATAATCGCTGTATTCCAGAATGGTGACCGCAGCATCTGCTGGACCACGCACCAGGTCGGTTTCATTCACCGGCGGGACGTTGGCAACCAGGGCTGCCTGTTCCGCAGTGGGGGGTTGAATGGCGTTTAATCCCTGCTCACAGACAGCCGGTCCCATTGTTGGTACCACGGCTGGTTGAGCAACCGCTGGATCAACTGTCGGTTGAACGGGGACAAGTGTGGCTGGCTGGGTCGGTACCACGGTGATCACTGGCTGGCTGGGTATGCAGGCAGCAAGTACCATCGAGGTAACCACTAATAACAATAAAATTTTCGGTAATGTATGTTTCATTTTTTCCTTTCAGAAACAGGGGTGGCTAATCTTTGCGTGACAATTCTCCTTAAATCATTTTGGATCGTGTCTTTTGTTTGCCGGGCGTCAATTACCTCCCAGCGGTTTGGTTCAAGATCAACGAGCTGATGATAACCGGCTCGAACTCTTTGATGAAATTCTACATCATAATCGTCCAGACGGTTCCATTCTCCACCGCCTTTTTGTCTTCTGTGTAATCCTTCCTCCACTTCCAGGTCCAGGAGGAGTGTCAGGTCGGGTTTCAATCCACCTGTGACAAAATGTAGCAGCTTATTCAAAAAATCAAGGTCCGTCTGGTGCCCATAACCCTGGTAAGCCAGGGTGGAATCGGCATATCTGTCGCAGATCACGACTTTTCCAGCTTCCAGTGCGGGACGAATGACCTGTTCAACTATCTGAACACGCGATGCCTGGAACAGCAAAATTTCGGTGCGTGGATTCATGCCTTTGTTTGCCAGATCCATGATGACATTCCGCACCTGGTCGCCAATTAAGGTGCCGCCCGGTTCACGGGTAGTCAGCACATCATGGCCACAGGAGCGCAGATATTCTGCCAGCGGAGTGATCTGTCCGGTCTTTCCACTGCCATCCGGGCCTTCCAGGGTGATAAAGTACCCGCTCATTCTCTAAATATCCTCACCCGGCGATACGGTTCCTTCCCGTAGGATTGGGAAACGAGCTGGTTCTGCTTGGCAAGCTCGTGCTGCAGTCGCCTGATCGTCGCAGCAGCCGGGGGTAGATCCACATACCGCTCGCCATTCATCACAGCATTGATCGCAGCCTGGGTCTGTTGGACGGTCGCATCCATCATCACGGAGGTGCCGTTATTATCATCCAGGTTGAAGATGTCTGCCATGAATTGCTCCATCTGGCTGACTGTATTGGCCCGCAGTACATAGACCGGCATTCCCCGGTCTTCGGCATCCATGATGGTCGCCTGCCGGTTGCGGTAATATGCACGTAAAGTGATCAGCGCCTGGGCATCAGCAATATCCCGCACTACCACCACTGGAACTCCCAGCCGCTTGGCTGCCTGGGTCAATCTGTTTCGCGCGACTCCATAGGGATAGATGCGAATGGGTTGATCCGGGCGGATCTTATCAATCCCATTGCCGGGTTCCTGCGATCTCGAAGAACCGTTCTGCACTGCCACGCCTGATGCTTCCTGGCGCCGGTATCCCTGGCTGGAAATCTCCTGCCCAAAATCGCCTCCCCGCCGGACAGGTTTTCCACCTGGACGGTTGGATGCCTGAGGCGGTGGCGCCTGCATTTCGGTACCGATGCTGCCGTCATCCTTCCGATAGCGAAGCTGAGCCGGTTCGGGATATCCGCGAACCAATGCATCCACAGCCCCCGCAACATCCGGATGGACAGCCACCCGATCACGATCCAGAATCTCGATCAATACATCAAATGTAGGTGGAGCACGTCGCTCGAGCACTGTTTTCTGGGTTCCACGGCGCCGGGCTTCTTCATCAGAGAGCGTGACCGATTCGATCCCGCCGATCAGATCAGAGAGAGTGGGATTCAATAATAAGTTCTCGAGAGTCCGGCCATGGGCAGTGCCGATCAACTGGACACCGCGTTCAGCAATGGTTCTGGCTGCTGCGGCTTCCAACTCCCGGCCGATCTCATCAATGACGATCACCTCCGGGTTGTGATTCTCGACCGCTTCGATCATCACCTCGTGCTGTAGTGAAGGCCGGGCAACCTGCATCCGGCGCGCCTGGCCAACAGCGGGATGCGGCACATCGCCATCACCCCCAATTTCGTTGGAGGTGTCGACAATGATCACCCGGCGGTTCTCAGCCAGCATTCTTGCTGCTTCGCGCAGCATGGTGGTTTTGCCGATGCCGGGTTTGCCCAGCAGAAGCAGACTTTTGCCCGACTCGATCAAATCCTGGATAATATCTATGGTTCCATAGACTGCCCGACCCACCCGGCAGGTAAGGCCCACGATCTGGTTATGCCGGTTGCGCAATGCTGATATTCTATGAAGTGTTCTTTCCAATCCGGCGCGGTTATCTGCATCAAAATCACCGAGATGCTTCACCACTGCCGTAATATCTGCGCTGGTCACTTCGCGGTCCAGCAGTTTAATTTCTCCAGCGACGAAGCGGGCAGTGGGCGGCCGGCCAAGATCCATGATGATCTCGATCAGATTATCACTGTTATTCGCTTTCGAGACCGCATCTGCGATCTCAGGCGGAAGTACTCCCATGAGTATGTGTAGATCGTCTGTTATTCTTCTTTGTGTCATATTGATTAAGCCTGTTTACTGGTCTCAGAGTGGGCGACCGGCGCACTTGGTTTGACCCCGGTTTTTTCAAACGCGGGCATTCTAATAGGGCTCAGTTCCTTATCCATTACCGCCAGATGGCGTACCATCAGTGCCTGGCGTGGACTAGCCAAAACGGGTAACTCTTCCAAGGCTGATTCGATCCATGCCTGGTACGACCGCACACAGATATATATAGTTGTAGTACATTTTTTACTGATCGTGTTTAATAGATCCATTAATAATCCGGGAACATTCTCCGTCTCCGGGTGAATGAAAGGCTGCACCCATAGACCTTCCCGGCCTTGAATAATTTCTGCATATCCGGTGATGGTACCCTCGGTCCGCCTGAGAAAACCATCCAGTTTCCGATCAAATAACGGTTCCACCGGCTGAACAAGGGCAGGGATGAGCGACTGGCATAATGTTTTAATGCCTATGGAGTCTCGATCCATTACTGTCTGCCAGGTTCCCACCGGTACTTCGAACCCGGGCAAATGACTGCTGGTTGTGTTGGGTTGGAACTTCCAGATCCTCTGCCAGGCATATACCGAAAAGCCGCTCTTACGTAAAGCATCAAAGTATTGCGAATGCTCATCTGCATCCACCAGCAGGTGGAAGGTACCCCAGGTACCTGCTTGAACAGCCAGGTGATCCATCATCTCTGTCAATTGAGGAGAAAAGATTCCCCTTCCCGGAGAGATGAATGAAAGATGTGAAGATCGGTTATTTCCGGAATGCGTGATCTGCCCAATAATGGATATGTTACCCGCTTCTTCACTGATCGCCGTGTAGATGCCCTTAGCCGGATTGAGGTATTCGAGGAAGGCACTTGCCCTGAGCGGGTTCCCGCGCGTGAGCAGTTGGACGGTATCCAGCGGCAGCACATGTTCACGGAACCGGCGTAATGCAGGTAAATCCAAAAGGTCAACTGATCTTAATCCGATTTTGACATCTCCATGAAAAATTGATGGAAACGATCGTCCAAAGTCAATTCGGGGTGAAAGGAAGTTGCCAGAAGATGTCCTTCCCTTGCAGCCACGATCTTTCCGTTCCCGAGCTGAGCCAGAACCTCCACCTTCCCATTCACCGATTCAATCAACGGCGCGCGGATGAACACAGCGTGGTAGGGCTTATTACCTTTCTCTACTATTGCCAGGGCAGGAACATTCAAGTCCACTTCAAAGCTGTCCACCTGGCGGCCAAAAGCGTTTCGCTCCACAACAATATCCATTAATTCAAGTAGAGGCTGGTGGCGATGAGCATCTTTTGAAAGAAAGATGGCTCCCGCACAGGTTCCCCAGATGGCATGTTTTTTTCCAAACTCCTTGAGGGGTTCCATCAAGTCATAAGCGACAGCCAGTTTGCCAATGGTTGTAGATTCCCCGCCGGGAATGATCAAACCATCCAATCCGGCCAGCTGCTGTGGAAGACGAACTTCGCGTGTCTCTGCACCGATCCTTTGGAGTGCGTGGATATGCTCGATCACATCGCCCTGTAAAGCCAGTACCCCGATCACAACCATGAAACTACCAGCCTCGTGTTGCGATAAGTTCCTGATCCGGAATGGATGAGATCTGCCGTCCGACCATGGGTTCACCCAGGTTGCGGCTGACTTCTGCCAGGATGGCAGCGTCTTTGAAGTGCGTGGTGGCTTTTACAATTGCAGCGGCGCGTTTGGCAGGATCACCGGATTTGAATATTCCGGATCCCACAAATACACCATCAACACCCAGCTGCATCATCAAGGCCGCATCCGCTGGTGTGGCAATGCCGCCCGCAGCGAAGTTGACCACAGGCATCCGCCCCAATTTTTTGGTTTCAACGAGCAGTTCATATGGCGCACCCAATTCCTTGGCCATGGCCATCAGTTCTTCTTCGGGCATGTTCTGCAATTTGCGGATATCTCCCAGCACCGAGCGTGCGTGGCGAACCGCTTCCACAACATCACCGGTACCTGCTTCACCCTTGGTGCGGATCATGGCCGCGCCTTCGCCTAACCTGCGCAGCGCTTCGCCCAAATTGCGACAGCCGCATACGAAAGGTACTTTGAAATCGTGCTTGTAAATGTGGTGCGCTTCATCTGCTGGGGTTAAAACCTCGGATTCATCGATATAATCCACGCCGATCGATTCGAGGATCTGTGCCTCCACGAAATGCCCGATGCGGCATTTCGCCATGACCGGGATCGTGACGGTATCCATGATCTTCATGATCAGGTCCGGATCGCTCATGCGGGCTACACCGCCTGAAGCCCTAATATCTGCTGGAACCCGTTCCAACGCCATGACGGCGCAAGCGCCGGCATCTTCAGCGATCTTTGCGTGCTCGGGAGTGACCACATCCATGATCACACCGCCTTTTAACATCTGTGCCAAACCTTTTTTGATTGCGAATGTTGCTGTTTGCTGCTCCATTACTTCCTCCTGAAAACATATTACGTCTTTGTAATTTTACCACGCTGGCGGGATTAATATCGTCACTGAGGAAATGTACAAAGTCCCTCATTTCTCGAGGGCATTGTGTTTAATTAATAATGTCTAGTAATTCTAAAAATCGGGTAAATTTACTGCCCTATAAACCAGCCTTACCCCCCGGCGCGGGCAAGGTCGAGTGTTTCCACAGCATGGCGCAAGTGTGGAATGACGATGCTGCCGCCCACCACCAGAGCCACATTGAAAGCGTCATATAGCTCTGCGTCCGTCCAGCCTGCTTCAACGCATTGCAAAATATGATAATCGATGCAATCGTTGCAGCGCAGTACCATTGAAGCGGTCAATCCCAATAATTCCTTGGTTTTCCCATCTAATGCGCCATCGTTGTATGCACATGAATCGAGGTTATAGAAGCGTTTGATCCCCAGGTGATCGATGTTGGCAATCCGGTCATTCATCTTTTTACGGTATTGTGAAAATTCGTCCAGGCGGGATGTCATAATCAGCCTTTCATTAGGATGAGGTTACCAGGTTACCAGTTCGTCGCGCAGGTGGCTCAACCTGTTGATATATACAGCATTCACATCCTCCCCGGTGATATCCAGACAGGTGATGCTGACATTATTCAATGTGAACCAGAAATGGGGTGGACGCTCCTGGTGAAGCAGACCGAAGAAGAAATGGTTGAAAAATCCCTGATGGCTGATCAGGGCAATGACCTGGTTCCTGTCGCCATGTTTGCTGTTCAGGTCAGAGATCAATCGCCTTGCCCGTTCAACTCGCTCGCTGACTGTTTCAAAGGGACGGTTCCACCAGCCGGTTTCGTTGAGGTTTTCGGGCAGGGTCAGTTCCGGGTATTTTGCCTGCAATTCTGCCGGCGTATAACCGGGTAACCCGACAGGTTGGTTGGTTTCTTCATCATCCAGGTAAACCCCGCCGGATTCGTGCATATCGAGAAAACCGTTCAGGGGTAAATTCAAATTTCGGGATAACGGGATTGCCGTCTGGATGGCACGCTGCATCAGGCTGGAATAGATGACATCGATATGGAAGTCATCCTGATTATCGAGCAAAAAATTAGCCAGCACTTCAGCCTGCTGGCGTCCAATGGTGGTTAACTCCGGGTCAAAATGCCTGCCGATGCGGGAATCAGTCTCCCATTGGAGGGCATTATTCGATGATTGTGCATGCCTGATGTAATAAATGCGCATGGCAGCGATGGACCTCTACTCTGGTTTTTTGACCAGTTCCTTGATCTTTTCCAAAATATCCTGATACGGTTTCAGCTTTGAATTCTGGTCTTCGAGAAGTTGTTTCTCTGCGGTGGCCCTTCCCTTGCCGGCTTTAAAGTTGGAATTGTTCAACTGGGAAATGGCTCGCGCCTGAAATTGGACGCTGAGTGACCTCAAGTCCAATGCAACCTGGTTTTCCAGGTGGGTTAGTTTCTCGGTCCATTCTTTTTGAGCTGTCTCTTCCGGGTCTTTGGGCTGATTTGCAGTCAGTTCAGCCAGTTCATGTTGATATTGAGCGGGTGTTTTCATATTCTCCTCCCGTGGCGTTTTATCATTTATATCCTATACCATTATACGGGATTTGGAATTTTTCCGAAACGAATTGTAACACTTCATAAAACACAGATACTACAAAAATGATGCGCGGCACGAAAATGGTTTATGGAAAATAATGCGGCTTTTCCATAAGGATTTCCCGTACCGCGCAATGATGACTGATCAACAACTGGTATGTGTTGGTTACTTTACTACAGTATAGACATTAAACTTCGGGGGTTTCTCTAAATGCTTTTTTACAGCACATTGATCGGCTGATCGGATCAAGGCATCATAATACTTTGCCGGAAAACTTTCCGGTACTTGAATTTCCAGCGCAATATTCTCCACCATGCCTGTCAACGGGTTGGATTCCGTTTTTTCAATGATCTTTATTCCCTCCACAGGCAGTCCGCGCTGTTTGCAAAAACCCAGAACATATATCCCGGCACAGGTACCTATGGATGCCAGAAACAATCCGAATGGTGCAGGCGCTGACCCTTCACCGCCACCCATGGGGGGTTGGTCGGTTTTCACTGTAAATCCACTAAAATGGGCGTCCACTTTCGCCCCACCCGGAAAATCTATTACCATTTCCATTTTAAGCCTCCATTTATTTTCTTAATTCTTAGATGACAATTACACTAAAAAGATGTAATTTAACCTTTATCAGGATGATAATCCTTGTATAACGGATAAGTGCCACTTTTCAATTTCATAGTATTCATTTATCCTTACAAATATGATTATAAAAGACAAGCTCATTAAATCTTCATTATTCTATGACCTCTCTGAAGACCAGTTGGATGCATTAACCCGGCTGGCTGTACCCTGTAACTTTATCCAGGATGATATTGTCTTTGAGCAGAATCAATATGCTGAATTTCTATATATCGTTCTCAGCGGGGAGATATGCATCCAGTTTAAACCCCATGATGGCGATGAGATCACCGTAGCCAGGGTGACCGAAGGTGGAATATGCGGTTGGTCATCAGTGCTCGGGCGGGCAATCTACACCTCTGCTGCCATTTGCACCCAACCCAGCGAAACTCTCCGCTTTCGCGGCAGGGAACTTCAAAAGCTGTGTGAATCCTTCCCCGATACAGGTATAATCATTATGGAAAGATTGGCAGCGGTCATTGCTGAGCGGCTATCGAATACCAATGAGAAGATCATGCTGCTGCTGTCGCAAAACCTGGTCGGTAAAAATGAGTTTTTGAAAAGGAGGAATAATGACAATAAATAGTCCGGATTTTCCTCAAGAGGTACGCTTGCAGGCACTCATTCAGCAGTTGGATGCATACATTGCACATTATCATGGCGGTTCAGTGGAACTTGTTTTTTTTGACGGTAAATCGGTAAAAGTACGCCTGGGTGGAGCTTGTTTGGGGTGTCCGCTATCGCCAAACACCCTGCATGGCTGGGTGGAAGGTACAATAAAGCAATTCTTCCCTGAAGTCGAAAGTGTTGAATCAGAAACCCCGTTATAAACTATACTGAAAGTAAGCTTACAAAAAGACCCCTGTAAGGGTCTTTTTTGTTATCTCATAACTATTGTTTATCGGTCTTGATCAACAAGCCTGTAACGATCTGGACTGCTCCCAGTCCGATCAAAGCGATACTGGAAATATCTATCGGGCTGATGATCGCAAAGAATACCCCGAAAGCGATCCATACGCTTCCCATGATGATGGATACCTTTTTCTGCCTGATTTTCATTGCAGACTGGTATTCTGTCGCAGCCTGTTTACGGGCCATTTCCTCAGGGACTCCCTGAGTTCTCAGCTCTTCAAATTTCTTCTCGATCTCCAGGTTGGAACGTGTATCAATCGGTTTTTTCTTGCGGAAGAAGTAATAAAGCAAGGCAATAAAACCGGCAAAGCCAACGATCTTCAGCAATAATGTCAGGGATTCATCATTCATTCGCGATCCTACTCTTCAATAAGATAAATTTTGTATAATTCCTTGAAGCTTATTCGATATAGACTTCCACGTGCTCCCCGCCATCATCATCCAAAACATCGATCACCTTGCCGGTTGTGCCGCTTTGCAAAAATTCCAATAACTGTTTGCGGTCAAGGCCATCAATTTGCGGAGAAAAACGGGCGCCCATCTTCATTCCGGCATTCACAAGGCTGACTGGCAATCTCACATTAACACGGGTTTTGCCTGACAGTGTATCGGTGACAACGACGCGAAACCACTGTGCAGGTGTTCGGGGTTGGGAATCTGAATTCGGTATTTGGTTTAGTACCTTTGGGTGTTTTTTCTGAAATGAGGTCCAGCAGCTCGATCCCCTCTTCAGCGGAGATTTTCCTTTCCTGAACCATTTTTAATATTTTTAATCTCTCGTTCGATGTTGCCATCCTTAATTTCTCCTGAATTAATTATATCCGATTAAGAATTACCCGTTCGAGATGAATTCTACAATCCAGCTTTCATTTCTTTCTTCACGGCACTGTACAAGTTCTCAGCCTTAAGTTCGCTCAGTGAATAACAGGGTGATTTTAAATGATCGGCCAGGGCTTGAGCCAATCCCTGGTCAAAAGCTGCGTGTTCCATATTGATGACCACACTGCGGATGCCGTCAAAGGAGATCATATCAGCGAAGTGGAAGCCTTCTTCCTGTGGCGAAAGGTCACCGATGGATACATTACCGGCGCCATCTGTTAAGACGATCAACAATGGCTGAACATCCGGATGGAGAATATGTTCGCGTTGGAGAACTTCATACGCCATTTTCAACCCGGCCGGCAGGGGTGTCTTTCCGCCCACCGGAATCTCCACCAGTGCTTTTTGTGCCAGGAAAACGGAATTGGTTGGTGGAAGGACCAGCGTTGCGCGATCTTTCTGGAATACGATCAATCCAACCCGGTCGCGGCGTTGATAGGCGTCAGTTAATAGCGAGAGGATCGCGCCTTTTGTAGCTGCCATCCGTTCTGCAACTGCCATGGACCAGGAAGCATCCACCAGGAATAGGACAAGATTGGCAGCCCGCCTAACGCGCACTTTGCGTTGGTAGTCCATGGATTGGACAGCGAATGCGACCTTTTTCCTTTGTTCCGTCCGGCGGGATTGAAATGGAGCGGCAGCCCTGATGGTTGCGTCAAAAGCCAGGTCGCTGATATCACCTTCTGCCGGCCGGGCTTGAATATAGCGGCCGCGTTTGCGGTCAGTGTGTGTTCGTGATCGTCTTCCCCCATGCTGGCGTACCAGTTTATCCAGAGGTGTATCCAGCCGGCGCGGCATAAATGTTTCACCGGTCTTTACCTGCTGCCCCCCTTCCCACCAGCGTGCATTCCGGTCATCAAAAACACTTTGCACCGGGCGTGGTTCGCCTGTCTGCTTGCTCTCTTCCCCCTCTTCCTCAGCTACAGGCTTTTTTTTTGAGCCTCGCCCTCGTCAGCCTGATCCATTTCTGTCTCATGCTGGGTCTCTTTTTCCTCACTCACCTGGCCTTCAAGCTGACTGATCCGCTCCTGTAAGTCTTCCAGGGAGATCTCCACCTGTTGGAAAGGCCCGCGTTTGATACGATGAGGCAATGCCAGTTCTGCAGCAAGGGCAATATCGTGCTCGTTGATCGCTTTGCGGCCTTCAAAAGCCGCCTGTGCCCGGGCAGCTTTCAAGATCACCAGGTCCGAGCGGTGGCCATCCACATTCAAGGATGTTGTCAAAGCAGCAATCGAGAGGAGATCGCGCTTTGTGAAAGCGACACTGTCAAGCAACACCCGGGCAGCTTCTATTTTTTGTGAAAGCTCTTTTTCCTGTGGCACAAAGCTCCGGTGGAAAGCATCAGAGTCCAATTCGAAGGCCAGATTGCGCTCCATGATGAGGACCCGTTCGCGTGTTTCGCGGATCCCGCGGATCTCCACCGAGAGCGCAAAACGGTCCAGCAACTGGGGACGCAGGTCGCCTTCTTCGGGGTTCATCGTACCTACAAGAATGAACCTGGCGGGGTGCGTGAAAGAAATACCTTCCCTTTCAACAATATTCATCCCCATGGCAGCGGAATCGAGCAGTACATCCACAACATGGTCATCGAGCAGATTGACTTCATCGATGTAGAGCAGTCCACGGTTGGCTGCGGCCAGAACACCGGGTTCAAAATGCCTGACGCCCTGCTGAATTGCTTTTTCAATATCGAGCGTACCCACCACCCGGTCTTCTGTAGCCGAAACGGGTAAGTTGATAAATGGAGTGACCTTGAGTTCTTCCGGAAGCGAGCCATTCTTGGCGGCTCGTTCCTTGCATTCTGTACACCAGGATAAAGGCAGGCTTGGATCGCAGCTGAAACGGCATCCCGAGACCACATGCACCTTTGGCAGCAAGGCAGCCAACGCCCGCGCGGCTGTGGATTTAGCAGTTCCCCTTTCGCCGCGGATCAATACGCCTCCGATTCGGGGATTGATCGCGTTCAGAATCAACGCGCGCAGCATTCGTTCTTGTCCTACTATCGCAGTGAAGGGAAAAATTGTTGGCATTCAGTATCCTTACATATTGATTTATCTACTGAAGAAGTTTACCACCAGTAAGCTTAGCTATCAACTTGTGTAGAACACGAACAAATCCATTTTGTTTTAGGGTTTTGGTGTTTGATAAATAACGTAAAATAGATTACCTGCATTAGAATTCATTTGAACAAACCTGTACGAGAGAGTAGTACTTCAAAGTAAAGTTCGTTATGGAAAAACCGACAAAATCAAAAAGGGAAATTACCAGGTGCTCCTGGGAGATACCAATGGAGAAAAAGAAAGAGTATTTTGAACTTAAAATTGAATCATTAAGGGTCCTGGGTAAGTGGGCAGCTGACTGTGCTGAGAGAGCATTACTAATATATGAGGAAATAGAAAAATCGGATAGTCGTCCACGCGATGCAATAATGGGTATCCGGGAATTTTCCAATGGCGGAATAAGGACAAAACAATTGCGGATACTTGCCATGGGTGCTTATGCTGCTTCGCACGAGGCGAAAGATCCGGCCGCTTCTGCTGCGGCACATTCTGCAAGCCTTGCAGCTGCATCAGCATACACACATCCATTGGTGGATGTTCAGCAAACCAAGCATATTTTAGGACCCGCTGCTTATGCGGCCTTGGCTATTGAGCTCAATCATGGTGGTGATAAAAACTATGCAAATAGGGAAGTTAGTTGGGCGATCGAAAATGTCAGCCCCGAAATATGCGAAATCCTGGCAAACATGCCTGAACGTAAAGAAGGCAAAAATAGATTGGATAAATTATTATTTGACCTGGATATTGGACTGCGTAATAAAGTATAAACAATCACCTAATGATCGCTTAATGCTAATTGTGTAAAGAAAGACTCTTCTAATTGCTTCGATTTATTGGTAGAGAAAATATGCCACCGCTTTTACAATCCATTCTCAATCCTCGCTTTCCTCAACCCTTATTCCAATCCTCGTCCTCCAACTCCTTTTCCCTTTAGGGATCAGAGAACAGGATACCCCTCAATCTCAAAAATGCGGAAGAAACCCTCGC
Source organism: uncultured Chloroflexia bacterium (assembly GCA_963757065.1). Taxonomy (GTDB): domain Bacteria; phylum Chloroflexota; class Anaerolineae; order Anaerolineales; family Anaerolineaceae; genus PNON01. Next base: position 102,366 of record CAVWQC010000009.1, read on the forward strand.
ATCCAGCCGTTCGCTTTACGAACGACGCGAAGTCCGAGCACACGCCTTGTTTGGCAACAACGAATCTGCCAGAACGTTGACTATTAAAAGGTGTAAAGCCTTACTGACAAATTCGCACCTTGACGATTTCGCGAACGATAAGCAAGATGTCGTTTCTTTATTATTTGTGTAAATCTTTATAGTGCAATTCTACAACACCTGAGCGAAACGTTTTTGATCCGATAAGTTCCAGTGTAAGATTCTTGCCCAATTCGAACAAGTAGGGACCTTTTCCTGCAACGATCGGCTGAATGAGAAAATGATACTCATCGATCAGCCCAAACTGAGCGAGTTGCGAAGCAATGCTCAACCCGCCGATGGAAATATTTTTGCCCGGCTGTTGTTTCAGTTTCACGATCTCTTCTTGAAGGTTAGAGTGCAGAAGCGTTGTGTTGTTCCACTCCACGCTCTTCATTGTTGTTGAAAAGACGATCTTCGGTATCGAATCGAACGCGCGGGCAAATTCGTTAATCACTTTTGATTCCGATTGATTCACCGCGACATCGTGCCAGTACGGATACATCAGATGATAAGTGTTGCGCCCGAGAATTTCAATGTCCGAATCCCGCAGGAGCCCGGTATAGTACTCGTGCAGTTCATCGTCAGCGACTACGGATTCATGTCCGGTGCAGCCGTCAACGGTGATATTGATGGCAAAGACAACGTTTCTCATTTTTTATTTTCTCCTTGTTATGGCATATCCAGAAATTCCTTATAGCTTATTCCAATCTTCGTCCTCCAGCTCTGTTTCCCTTTCGGGGTCAGAGAACAGGATGCCCCTCAATCTCGAAAGCCAGAACATAAATCTACGCAGCGGCCGGCGCGAGTAACGGTTCACAAAGTGGAGCGCAGCCTGTTCCAGCGGAACAAACTCATTGGATCGCTGTACAAGAAAGTACTGGTGTTCGATGATCCACAGATACAGGTCTGCTTCGGTTCTGACCCGGAAAATCAGACAGGATATTCATTTCTCGAATGATTTGAACCAGTGGCAGATACACCCGCTTATACCAGGATCGGGTCGCCCTGCCTTCATCGATGGGATGATGGTGCTTCTCGCCCATATACCAGCGGTGAACCTGAATGTGCTCCAGTAATTTTTCGTATTGCCCGGCCTGGGTCAGCTGGATATCACTCTCAGGATACTTCTCATTTAGTTTTGTAATTTCCCGGAAATGCATAGTTTCCATCTTTATGATCAGCTCTTCAAGATTGGTTTCCGGGGTGATTTCCACATCAGAAATGATCTGGATGACATAAGCATCGATATACACTTGCCCGCGTTCACGAGCCACAGAGACGCGGTGATTGCCGTCTTTTACAAAGTACACTGCCCCGATCTTATACAATTCAACCGGTGGAAGGTCAATATCTCTCATCCTGGCTCTGTCAATATTTTCCCACCGGGAGCGCATGAAGTTCATTTTGGGCAGGAAAGCTCTGTCAAAATCCTGGTAGCGGCCGACTGATCCAATGATATGATCCAACTGCACCTCAGAATACCCCATATCGGACTGGCCTTTTAGCGGAACTATTTTACGGATATCGTCAAAAGGCAGCAGATCATTATTTGTCCTTCTGAGGCGGCTGAGTATTCTATTGACAAAGGCTTTGAAATGAGCCCGCTCAAAATCCAACCTGGCGGCGCTGTGAATGGTAGGGTTTAATGGATCTTCAAGTTTCTTATTCATACTCTCTTTGCGTTCTGCTCTTTTTTAGTATCGGAACTGCGATGTTTGTTTGTTTATAACCATAGGTATTGATCACTGTGGTTTCAAAATATTGTGTGGATGTTTGGGTGGAATTCCTGTACACATGGATATGGCCGTGAAAATGGTATTTTGGTTTAAACACCCGATCTATCCAGTTGAATGCTTTTATGCCCCGATGAGGAAGGTCCGGCATATCATGGATTCCAGCCGGTGGAGCATGGGTAATGAAAACGTCCAGGTATCTGCCGTATTTAAGGTGGTTGGCTAATAATCCGGGAACCAGGGAAAATGCCCACAACCACATTTCATTTTGTGAATACTGGTAAGGACCGTAATTATATTGTCCGCAGCCCTCAATGCCGGCAATCAATAAGCCATTACAAAACACCGTTTTCCGGTGAATATCCACCCCGCCGCTTGGAGCCAGTTTTGGCCCGGCTATGGTATGTTCCACGAGGTTGGCATGGTTTCCGCGGACATAAAATAATGGTTTGTCCAGCATGCTGACGATATATTCGAGGTAGGAATACGAAAGATCTCCACAGCTCAGGATGATATCCACTCCCGAGAATCTTTCTTTGATATGTGAGCCATAGAGTTGGCTCAGTTCTTCATCACTGATGGTTAGTAGGTTCATTCCCCTGACCGATTCCCACAACTTGTGCTGCCGCCAACTCAGCTGTATGCGTAATACTGACGCTCCAATTGGATATTCCCAGTTCCGTGGATCTCTGCAATGCTTTTCCGGTTAATACTAACCTTGGTGCACCAAGCTGATCCGGTAGAATTTCAATCTCCTGCCATGAGATCAGTCCAATACCGCAACCCAGGGCTTTGGCTGTCGCTTCTTTTGCAGCAAAAATTCCCGCAATAGATCGATCTTCCAGGTGTTCCTTGCGTTCTTTTTCTGTGAGGATGCGCCGGATAAATCGATCTTTGATGGATGTTTTTAAGGAAGAGATCCGGCTGATTTCAACCAGGTCCAATCCGGAAACCAGGTTCATTTGAATTATTCTCCTGTAATTAATCTAGGGGCCAGCTATTGCTGTTGCGGTTTTATTGGGAAGGAGATATTTTTGGGTGGCTTCCAGAATTTGTTCAGGAGTGACTGCGTTCACTAAACCGGCATAACCCCGATAATAATCCAACCCCAACTGGTACCGTTCCAGGCTGACCAGGGCTGATGCCACGCCGGCATTCGATTCCATCGATAATGGCAGCCTGCCGATATAATTCGCCTGGCTGTCTTTTAGTTCTTCGACCAAAACCGGTTCAGTGACAAATCGCTTGATCTCTTTTTTGACCAATGCAATGGTTTTTTCCACATTCACCGGATTCACCCCGGCAGAGACTTCCCATGATCCGGGGCCGATGCCGGAATTCAATCGCGTGTAGGCATAATAAGCCAATCCGGATTGCTCCCTGATCACATCGCCTATCCTTCCATACATTCCAAATTGACCGAGGATGCTGTTTCCCAGGGAGATGGGCATGTAGTCTGGTGATTTTCTGAGCGGTGCTGTCCATCCCACCACGACATCTGATTGGATCTTTCCCGGGATGACTATTTTCTTCTTGACCGATTTGGATAATCCGGAATAGGGTCCGAGCTCCGGTTGGTCGGGTTGGTTGGGATTGGACCAGTTGCTGAAAATGGATTTGACCAGGTCTACTGCCTTGTTAGCCTCGATCGCACCTACGACGGATATGACCATGCCTTTCGGACCAAAATTGGCTTTGTGGTATCGAGCAATATCATCCCTGGTGATCTTTACCACTGTTTCAGGATAGCCGTCTTCGGGTCGGGAATATGGATGCCCGGCAAAAATAAGCTGGTCAAAAGCGAGGGAAGACATTTCCGCTGTGTCTTGCGCCCGCATGGCCAACCCTGTAAGCAATTGAGCACGCATTTTTTCAACATAGGTTTCGGGGAATGTTGGTGAATGGATGAATTCAAAAAGCAGCCCTAAAAGCATGGGCAGATCTTCTATCAGTGCTTTTCCCGAGAAACTGGTGGTATGGATATTCCCGCCGAACCCAAGGCTGGCTCCGGAAGATTCCAATATCTCAAATATTTGATTAAAGTTTTTTTGATCGGTTCCCCGCATCAACATCGCTGCAGTAAAATTTGCCAGACCTAATTTCTCGTCCGGGTCAAAAATCGCGCCCGTATTCAGATAACCATTAATGACTACTGATGGATTATTAAAGTTGGATCTTACCAGGACGGTGATCCCATTCGGAAGCACCTCACGGGTGATGTCATCTGCACCGGGCAGTGTATTGGTTGGATGATTATTCATTGTGTGCATGAGATCATATTCCTTTCGCCGCGGTAGGCCGATATATTCCGACCACCCTGTTTTGTTCAATAAGGTATTTACGGGCAACGCGCAGCATGTCGTCCGGCCTTACCCTGGAAAGCCTGTCCAGATATTCTGTGAACCAGGAATAATCGGCGAACATCTCTGAATAACCCAGCCAGAATCCCTGGTTGGTAATGTTTTCTGCCCCATAAACGAATAACGCCCGGGCTTGTTTGATCGCCCGCTGAATTTCGGCATCGGTCACCACATTCTGGAGCACTTTGTCGATCTCCTCGTCGAACGCTGTGATCGCTTCCTCCGGTTTATGTTCGGGGTGGATGGTCATTGTGGTCTCGTATAAATAGGGGTCGATCGTGGCAGATAGCCCGCCATGCACACCGACTGCCAGTTGGCTTTCGACCAGTTTCTGATACAGCCGGCTGGTTTTGTTGGAAATACCTCCCCCGCCGAACATGTTTAATCCCGATGGCCCGGTTAATAGGCTGTCCAGGACCGTGAACGGAAAGAAATCGGGGTGATTGGCTTCTGGGGCATGATAGGCGATCTGGACGAAGACCGTTTCGCCCGGACCGGATACCTCGACCAGTTGAGCGGTTGAAGCAGTTGGCTCTGGAGTTATGGTTTGTTTAACCGGTTTTGAGGACGGCAGGCCAGCAAAGTATCCATTGATCTTGACCAGCATCTCCTTGGTGTCGAAATCCCCGGCAATAGCCAGTACCGCATTGGACGGGGTGTAATATTTTTTGTAGTAATTGTAGAGGTCATCACGCTGCATTGTCTTCAGGTCAGCCATCTCTCCAATGATCTCATAATGGTAGGGATGCTTGCTGAAGGCAGTTTTTTGAACTGCTTCCCCCAACTGGAACATGGGTTCGTTCTCATTCCCTTCCCGTTCAGAGATGATGACTGTCCGTTCTGAGGCAACCTCCGCCGGATCGTAGACACTGTTGACCATCCGATCCGATTCCAGCTTCAGGGCAATGTCAATTTTTTCGGCCGGCATGGTCTCCAAAAATGTGGTCCAGTCCAGGAAGGTGAATGCATTCCACATGCCTCCTTCCCGTGAGATGATCTTATCCATTACTCCTGGCGGAAACTGGCGTGTTCCCTTGAACTGCATATGTTCCACCCAGTGCGAAATGCCGGTGATTCCGGGTGTTTCGTTCCTTGAACCCACCCGGTACCAGACCCAACTGCTGATGATGGGTGATGAGTGGATCTCTTTCAGTTGTACTTGCAAGCCATTTTCCAGCCTGGTTTTGGTGATTAGCTGCTCCATTTATTCAATCCTTATTCTTCAATGTGTTATAAGATATTACCTGAAATATCCAATTTTTTAGTGATCATTCAGCCGGAAAATCAGGTGATTGGTATTTAGAAATATAAGCATCATTAATTACATTCGTTATAATATTCACTATATCATATCGTTCTGAATCTGAATAATGAAACCAGATATAATTGTTAGACATTAAAAGTATGAAGGAGTAACACTGATGGTGGATTCTGGTTATATCGTAGCAGTAATTGGTGCCGGTCCTGCCGGAATTTTTGCCACCAAACAGTTGGTTACTTATGGACATGAAGTTATCCTGCTCAACAAGGATATTAAGCCGGGTGGATTAGCTGAGTATGGCATTTACCCCACCAAACATAAGATGAAAGAAGGATTAAGGAATCAATTCCGCTCCATTCTTTCGGATCCAAAGGTTCATTACTTCGGAAATATCGAAGTAGGCCGGGTGGGTGATATTACCTTTGATGAGATCCGTCAAATGGGGTTCAGTGCTATTCTGGTTACTGCCGGAGCACAGGCAGCCCGGCATCTCGGTGTTGCCGGTGAAGAGTTGAAAGGTGTGTACCACGCCAAGGATGTGGTGTATCACTACAATGGACTCCCACCTTACAGCCAGAAGGATTTCAGTGTTGGTAAGAGAGTGGCTATCGTAGGCGCTGGAAACGTCATGCTGGATCTGGCGCATTGGCTCATCGAAATGGTCAAAGTAGACGAAGTGATTTCGGTCATCAGGCGCGGCCCGGCAGAGGTCAAGTTTGACAAAAAGGAACTGGAAAACGTCATCTCATACCTTGATATTCTCGCTTTGGATGCAGAGCTGGATAGGGTTGCTCCTTTCATGCGGGAAGTCGGTGAAGATCCGGAAGAATCCCGCGAATTTTATCGGGCTGCTTCACACAAAGCAGTACCGCATGATGCTCCCACCCGTTTTATCTTAAAATTTCTATCGGCACCCAAACTCCTGGTAGGTGATGAAAATGGCAGGGTCAAGGGCTTGATCATTGAAGAGACAAAACTGCAGGAGTCGCACGGAACAATCAAAGCCGTGGGTACAGGGATTCAGCATACTCTGGATGTGGATACAGTCATCCTGGCGATTGGCGACCAGGTGGACCAAAACCTTGGTCTTCCATTTGCAGGGAGCCAGTATATCCACAACCAGCAGCCGGTGTATCCTGAGGAAGGTATTTCTTATGAGGTGTCTGACCCGGAAACCGGCAAACCAATGGAAGGAATTTTCCTTGCCGGCTGGTCCAGGCAGGCCAGTACAGGGCTGGTTGGAATTGCCAGGAAAGACGCAGTAAATGCTTCCACGGCAGTCAATGCCTACCTGTTGGATAATAAACCGCTGCCCACTAAGGAAATTGTAGATATTATGGAAGCAGCCCTGATGCATTGTTTAAATTGTGTCGATTATGCTGACATTCAGCTCCTGGAACGAATCGAGCAGGAAAAAGCAGTTGAGTTGGGTTTGGAAGAGTTTAAATTTGACACCAACGAAAAGATGCTGATGGCTATTCGCTCCGGTTTGATCGCCTGACAATATCCTTAACCATCCAGCCCGGTTGTTCAAGTCCAGCATTTTCGGTGAACGATTGCTTTAACCAAGCTATTGGTAAATATCCGGTCATTTCTCAGGCGATTTGCGGTAAAATGAGGGTTTGTGCCTTGAATTTCGCAATGTAATTATAATTTTTGTCATCATCAGAGAATAGGTGTTATATGGATGGAAGTTTCTCAATTGAAACCCAGGGATTGGGCAGGGTTTATAAGATCCGTAATCCCGGAAAAAAGGAAGCCAAGACGTTAACCGCTTTGGAAGGTGTCGACCTGCAAATTCAGCGCGGCGAGTTATTTGGGATATTGGGGCCAAATGGCGCTGGCAAGACAACCCTGATCAAAATCCTAACCACGTTGCTTTCGCCGACCCACGGTACCGCCCATGTTGCCGGTTTTGATGTCACGAAAGACCCGGAAAATGTACGCAGCCGGATCAATATGGTTTCAGGTGGTGAGTCTTCCGGATATGGTCTGTTGACCGTCCGTGAAAACCTTTGGATGTTTGCACAATTTTATGGCATCCCCAGCAAGGAAGCCAACGAACGCATTAAAACTCTGCTAAAAATCGTGGGGATTGAGGACCGCGCCAACACCCGCTCCTCCTCCTTGTCCACCGGCTTGCGCCAGAAGATGAACATTGTTCGCGGTTTCCTGACCGATCCAGAGATCCTATTCCTGGACGAACCTACATTGGGACTGGATGTTGGAGCTTCCCGCTCGGTGCGTGATTTTATCCGCCGCTGGATGGACGAAAACCGCCAGCGCACCTTATTGTTGACCACTCACTATATGGTCGAGGCGGAAGAATTATGTGATCGGGTGGCGATCATCAATAAAGGCAAGCTTCTCGCCTGCGGTACGCCCGCGAGCCTCAAACAATCTCAACAGCGTGAAGCCATATTCCAGATCGACCTGGACTCCCCGAAAGGACTGGATGTTTCAGCGTTCGAACAACTGGCTGGCGTGAATATGGTCAAGCTCCATGATGAAGAGGGCAAAACCGTGATGGATTTGGCTCTGAGTGAAGAAGCGGTGCTTGCCAATGTGATCGCTTTAGCCACCAGCCTCGGAGCTCAGATCATAACCTTGCAGAAACGCGAACCGACACTGGAAGACGTCTTTGTCCGCCTGGTTGGTCAACGGATGGAAGAGGTTGAACATGGCAATGATGCTGCCTCCAATTAAAAAACGTCAAACCGGCTGGCGCCTATTTTTGATGACGGTCATAGGACGTTCCTATCCGCGCGTTGTGGGAATGCAGCGCGAGTTATCGTGGATCTTTTTCGATACATTCCTTCCCATGCTGGGTGTGGTGGCATACGTCTTTGTCTATCGGGCGATCAAAGCACCTGAAGATTACGTGGGTTTTGTCGTGGTGGGTGGAGCAATGATGGCCTATTGGATGAATGTCCTCTGGTCCATGTCTTCCCAGCTATACTGGGAAAAAGAAACCGGCAATCTTGCCCTGTATATCATCTCTCCCGGACCCATGATGGGAATACTTTTAGGCATGGCGATGGGCGGCTTATTTGCCACGACTCTGCGTGCTCTGGGAATTGTCATTCTTGGCAGTCTATTGTTCCAGGTTCACTATGTCATTGTCAGTTTCGGACAGCTATTTCTGGTTTTCTTCCTGACGATGGTCGCATTATACGGCCTGGGGATGATGACCGCATCCCTGTATCTACTCCTCAGCCGTGAAGCTTATCATCTCTCCAACCTGGCACAGGAACCCATTTTTCTGATCTCAGGGTTTTACTTTCCCATTAAAAGCTTCCCGGCGTGGGTGCCCTTTGTCGGGTCCATCATCCCGTTGACCATGGGAATGGATGCCATGCGCCAACTGGCTTTTGCGAGCGGACCCAGCCTGGGTTGGATCAGTGTGAAATTGGAATTGATCGGGTTGGTGGTTTTGTCGGTTCTATTCCTGATTAGTGCCCGTATCCTGTTGGACTATATGGAACGGCTGGCTGTTCGTGAAGGACGGCTGACTGAAAGTCGAGCTTAATGTGAATTCTAAAACTCCCAATGGTTCTGTTGCCTGGCGATCGTTTCGTATGGCTACCTGGCTGGGTTGGAAGATCGAATCCAACTGGACGGATCCATTCCTGTTTGCAGTCTACTCCATCGTCAAACCGCTTGCGGCCGCGATGATCCTGGTCGTGATGTACGGGGTGATCAGCCAGGGCCAGTTTGGCTCACCGGTATTTGCCTATCTATTTATCGGCAATGCTTTTTACCAGTATGTGGGCATGGTGATGGTCGGCGTCTCGTGGGCCATTGTGGATGACCGCGAGCATTATCGCACCCTCAAATATTTATACGTATCCCCGATCAGTATTCCGTTCTACCTTTTAGGGCGCGGGGTTTCACGCATCATAATCACTACCTTTTCGGTGTTCATCATCATGCTGGTCGGGGTGCTCTTTCCTGAAGATCCCCTTTGACCCGGCGAAGATCGATTGGGTGCTGTTGATCATCAGTGTGATCATTGGGATCATCATGCTGGCCATGCTGGGTCTCCTGCTGGCTGGGGCGACTTTACGGATGGCACAGTACAGCTTTAATATTGGCGATTCTGTGGCAGGAGCCCTTTACCTGTTCAGCGGCGCCATATTTCCGCTGCAGGTTCTGCCGGCATTTTTACGTCCCATCGGCTACATTATGCCCATATCCTACTGGCTGGAACTGATCCGCCGCGCATTGGTAGGCAGCGTTGCCGAAGCCTTCCCGACTTTTACTAATTTTTCCAATTCTGATCTGATGCTAATATTGATCGGATTGACGATATTTTTTGGGGTTGTCAGCGTGTGGGCCTGGAAGAAATTTGACTGGCAGGCACGCGAACGCGGCTTGATCGACCAGACCAATAATTATTGATCCGGTTTCGCCGAAAACCATATTGATTTATTTGCTCAGTTGGGCTTATTTCGTGTTGGTTTTCTGAGTACAGGCAAAAGAAGTAAAAATCCTACGCCTATCACAAATTCACCGATCTCAAATCCCCGTGCTTGCCAGGGACCAAAATAAGGTGTACCTGGTAACGGGTGGCTGCCAAATCCAAATACATCCGCCATTCCCGAAAAAGCTGCTAAAACAAATCCGGTACTGATAAGCCTGAGTCCAAAATCTGCTTTAATGCTGCGGGTCTGTTTTCCCCACAGGCTGGCAAGGCTTACATATCCGCCAATGCAAATAATGCCCAGTCCGACCAAAAAGACTACGATCTGCACAAAACCCACCACCGGGCTGCGGTCCAAACCAAACAGGGCAGGCCTTGCCCCAAAAACGAATATAAACAGCCCAACCAGGCTCAATCCAATTCCAAAACGGATCCTCCACGGCATATTCGTCTTTAGTTTCAGGGGTTTTGTTTGACCTTTGTCCATATTATGATTCCGGTAGATTCTTTCGAAGATAATCGATCCAATTCAACCCGAAGATCCTGGCGATATCATTCTGAGTGTACCCCTTTAATTCTAGCATTGGAATAATCAGCCCGATATCTGCCATCGAGTTCAATTCAGCAGGAGTGGATTGATAACCAAACCCTCCATCAAAGTCGGTGCCAATACCTACATGGTCGGCAGAACCTAAAAGCTGGCATACATAATCGATCTGATCGACATAAACAGTCAAAGTCACATCTTCCTTGGGGTCGCCTTTTTTCCATTTTGCGCTCAGGAACAGGTTATAAGGAACAATACCAACGACCCCGCCCCGCTCTGCCAGTTCTATGATGATATTATCCGAGAGGAACCGGTTGCTCTCCCGGGCTTTCATGAGAGTCTGGGGATTAGAATGAGTTGCAATGATCTTGCCGGAATAGTGGTTAAACGTTCCCTGAACCGACTGGATATCCATATGGCTGATGTCCAGGATGGCACCAATCGATTCGATCACCTTGACCAATTCGATGCCGTCACGGGTGAGCGGTCCGGGTTCTTTTGTTCCACCCGTGTACCGGTTGCCTCCCCATGCAGGTCCAAATATCCGCACACCGCGTTCAAACCATTCTTCCACTTCCTGCGGTTCGCGGACACCTTCGGCCCCTTCCATGGAGTAGATCAACCCAACCGGGATGTTTTTCGGTGTATTATTGCTGGCGGTTTGTCTGTTTATTAGGCTTTCCAGTTGGGAACGATTGTATACCGGTTGGAACATATCCGGGCTTTCGCCGGTCAACCGGTCATATGCCTCTAGCTGATCCAGATAAAACTGGTGAGCTTCCATTACGTTTTTATAGGAAAGGATATCCCAATCGCCTTCCTTGGAACGTATAGGAGCAGCGAAAAGGGTGGCAAAAATCAACGCTGTATTTACAGCTTGATATTCCGGGTAACCAAGCATGCTATCCCCGTTAACACCAGGAAAGACGCTGCCTTTTTCTTTCTTTCTGGTCTCAAAAGCGGATAAACGGTAATCGCGCCCGAAGGTCAGCATGTTCCAGGCCAGATCTTCGTGAGAATCAACCATCAAGGGAGTAGTTTTACTGGTTTTAGTATCTGCCATATTGCGAATAAAAAAAGCGCACCAGCGGCTGGTGCGCTTTCAAATTGATATTATTAGTCTTTTTTATCTTCGTCGGTGATCTCGTCCATCTGGTCAGCCAGGGTCTGCCAATCCATCTCGGAATAAGCAGGTGAATCCACCCGGCGCAGGCTCAAGCCAATGCGATGATTTTCTGTATCGATCTTGAGGACTCTCAATGTAACGACATCGCCTTCTTTTAATACTTCTTTGGGGTGCTCGATGCGTTTCTCTGATAATTCAGAGATGTGGATGAGCCCTTCGATATCGCCTTCAAGCCGCGCAAAAGCGCCAAATTTTGCCAGTTTTGTGATCTTGCCTTCCACGAGCTGCCCAACGGTGATGTGAGAAACCTGGTTGCCCCAGGGATCATTCTGCAGTTGGCGAATGGAAAGGCCTATGCGTTTCTTTTCGCGGTCGATGGAGATGATCTTGACGTTGACTTCTTCGCCGATCTTGAGGACTTCATCGGGTTTGTTGATACGATCCCATGAGATCTCAGAAAGGTGAACCAGGCCATCGGCGCCATTGATGTTGACGAATGCACCAAAATCAGCCAGGCTGGTAACACGACCGGTGCGGACGTCGCCTTCCTTGAGTTCTTCAAGGATGCGGTCTTTGACAGATTCGCGGGTTTCGGTGCTGGCAGCGCGTTCAGATAATATCAATCGGCGGCGTTCGCGATCGACTTCAATGACACGTACGGTGATGGGTTCTCCCACCATTTTGGACCATCTCTGGTCGGGGGTGTCGCCAGTCATTCCAGCGCGGCGGGTGAGGCTGATCTGGGATGAAGGCACAAAACCACGTAAACCACCCAGCGGAACAATAAGTCCGCCTTTGTTATAGCCAATGATCTCTGAATCGAAGCTGGCTCCGGATGCCTGTTTTTCTTCGGCTTCCTTCCAACTGGCTTCGTCGCGGGCGCGGATGTAAGAGAGGACTACGTCCCCACTCTGATCTTCGGGGTTGATGACATAAACATCAATCTCTTCGCCCACGGTCATCTTCGCCAGAACTTCCGGCGGGATGGCTTCGAATTCTTTGCCCGTAATGACACCTTCGGACTTGGTGCCAATACTGACCAGGATCTGGCTCGCGCCGATGCTGGCTATAGTTCCCTTACGGGTCTCGCCCTGGACAGGAGATTCGATGTTGCCTAAACCTTCTGCTGCGAGTAGTGATTCCATGTTTTGGTGATTTTCGGTTGTTTCCCCCTGCTCGAGGTGGGATTCGGTTTGATCCATATGATTACAAGACTCCATTTTCAGCGAAATGTCTTAGCATTATAAGAGATTAACGATTTCTTTGCAACCCTATGCATAAAACCATGCGGAATGAAGGAATGTTTTTATCAAAACATTAGCTGGGACTTGTAGACTTCAATTCGAATATGCTAAAACTGCACTAAAGCTTGATGTTCGCCTATTTATTCATTTCAGTATTTCCTGGTGGGTTATAATTAAGTAGGGTTTATTGGAATAAAGAGCATCCTTTATTTTTTCTTCGGGTTAATTAATAAAACAGCTTTTACCAAATATTTAAGTAATTGCTTTCTAGCTGGGTTACATACCTCGTTGCGAAAAGGGAGAAATCATAACTGACAAAAAACCAGCCTTCAGGTTTATTCCAATGAGTTAAAACAGTACCAGAAAAATGAATTTGCCATATTAATAAATGGACTTCCCCACCCCCGGACACCACTGAAAATAGTGTCATTGATGTGGTGATCATTACAAAGGAATTCTTCTTAAGGTGAATGAGGGTGACTTATTCTAAGTATTTGGGAGAGAGAAACCCAAATGGATGTAATTTATGTTTGGGTTTGTCAAAAGATCAATTGTATTCAGCTTATTTATTTTAAGGAGGTTAACAATGGGTACACAGTTTCCAAGCGATGAATGGGTCAAAATGATGATGGAAGATTTGAACAAATCTGATACCTATTTGGAAGCAGCCAAAAATTGGGAAGGTGACTTCTACTTCATAATTGATCCATTTGGCAAACATGATAAACCAACCATGCTTTATATGGACCTCATGCATGGCAAATGCCGGGAGGCTTTTTATGTTATTGACCCGGACGTCCGCAAACCTGTTTTTCGGCTTTCGGGCACCATTGAAAACTGGAAAAAAGTAATGACCAAGCAGATGGACCCCATGCAGGCAATGATGACAGGCAAACTGAAACTTCAGGGAAACATGGCAATGGTCATGAAAAACGTGAGGGCAGCAAAAGAGTTGGTAGAAAGCTGTACCCGTATAGATACTGATTTTCCAGTCTAATCCATTCACCTTTCTCGATTAATTATCAAGGAGAGCCAAAATGTGGTTTTTCTCCAGTCCTGCCATTGTATTTGGTGACGGCGCTTTGGGCAACCTGGAAACGATCCAGGGTCAACGCGCCTGTATTGTGACCGATGCCAACCTGGTGAAGCTTGGTTATGTGGAGCGGGTAAAAAGCGCTCTGGCATCCACCGGCATGCAGATCAGCGTGATTGATGATGTCGAGCCGGACCCTTCGCTGGAAACGGTCAAAGCGGGTGCGGCCCGTATGCTGGAAACCAATCCGGATTGGATCATCGCATTGGGTGGCGGTTCCGTGATGGATGCTGCCAAAGGCATGTGGATCCTCTACGAGCATCCGGACTTTGATCCCGAGTCGATCAACCCGATCGACGTGATCGGGCTGCGAGTGAAAGCGCGGTTGATCGCCATCCCGACCACAGCCGGGACAGGCTCTGAAACCACTTGGGCGATCGTCTTGACCAACCATGCCGAGCAGCGCAAGCTTGGTCTCGGCAACCGGGAGGCAGTTCCAGATATTGCCATCCTCGACCCCGAGTTCATACGTGATCTTCCAAATAAGGTTACTGCTGAGACAGGGTTGGATGCACTCACCCATGCCATTGAAGGTTACACCAGCACATATGCCAATGATTTCTGTGACGGGTTGTGCCTGCAGGCTGCGAAACTGGTGTTTGATTATCTGCCGCGCTGCTATCCATGATGGTCAGGATATGGAAGCGCGCACGCACATGCAAAATGCCGCAGCCATTGCCGGATTGGGTTTCGGTAACTCCATGGCTGCCCTGGCGCATGGCATGGGGCATGCCCTGGGTGGTGCTCTGCATATCCCGCATGGCTGTGCGGTCTCCCTATTTTTACCGTATTCTATTGAATACTGTGCTCAAGTGGAAGGTACACGCTATGCTTCCATGGCCAGGTTCCTCGGCCTTCCAGCCGGGAACGAGAAAGAAGCTGCTGCCAGCCTGGTGGAAGCCATTCGAAAATTGGAACGCGAGATCGGTCAGCCGCTTACCCTGTCTGAAGCAGGTGTCGACCGGGCAGCTTTCGAGCGCGAGCTGGATCACCTCATCTCCAATGCAATGAACGACACCCAGACGATCATGGCGGTCAGGGTGCCTGAAGAAGATGACCTGCGGCGATTGTTCATCTGTGCATTTGACGGAAAGAAAGTGGATTTTTAACCGCAATTTCCGGATTGAACCAGAGGAGTGAATATGTTTGGACGAATGTTAAAGGTAAATCTATCCACCGGGGAAATCAGCAAGGAACAGATCCCCGCACAATGGGCGGCTGATTTTATCGGTGGCAGCGGTCTGGCTGCCCGCCTGTTATGGGATCATATCGATCCTAAACGGGATGCGCTCGATCCAGAAAGTCCGTTCCTGTGGGTTACGGGTCCGCTGACTGGTACCGGCGGCCCGGCGACGGGTAGATTTACCATTTGCGGCAGATCGCCCCAGACCGGGTTGTGGGGAGAATCGAATATTGGCGGCTTTGTCGGTCCTGAAATGCGGCGTGCCGGTTTTGACATCTTGTGGATCACTGGCCGCTCTCCGCAGCCGGTTTACCTGTTGATCCAGGACGGCTCGGCTGAGATCCGCCCGGCCGGCCACTTGTGGGGTAAAACGGATACCTATGAAACCCAAAAAATGATCCGCGAAGAGCTGGGAAAATCTCAAGCGAGAGTCGCCTCGATCGGATTGGCCGGGGAGAACCTGGTTCCATTTGCCAATATCATGTCAGACCATGGCCGGGCTGCCGGACGAACAGGCATGGGTGCCCTGATGGGCAGCAAGAACTTGAAAGCCGTAGCCATCTGTGGGACCGGAGCCATCCCATTGGCCCATGAGCAGGATTATAAAGAACTGCGTTCGGCTGCCAACAAAACTCTCCTTGACCAGAACATGACTTCCATTTTTCATGCCGTGGGTACCGGCGGTTCTGCTGAATATTTGCAGATGCTGGGAGATATGCCGCAAAAATACTGGACTGCACCCACTTTCGAAGGAGCAGGGCAGATCAGTGGTTCAGAAATGCAGGCTACCATATTAACCGGGACGAAATCCTGCCAGGGGTGTGTCATTGGCTGCGGGCGGGAGGTATTCGTCCAGGAAGGTCCTTATGCCACCGAGCCAAAGAGCAAAGGACCAGAATATGAAACCATCTGCTCATTTGGTTCGCAGTTATTAGTGGACGACCTTCCGATGATCACCAAACTGGGGGATATCTGCGACCGTTATGGCATGGATACCATTTCGGCAGGCAGTGCCATCGGGCTAGCTTACCTGCTTTACGATCGCGGGATTATTAGCGAAGACCCAAACCGGCGGATTGGTATTACATTGGGGTGACGGCCTGCCTGCATTTACTTTACTGGAACAAATGACCAGAAAAGAAGGATTTGGTGCTCAGCTGGCGGAAGGCAGCCTGGCACTGGCTACCCGTTATGGAGACCCGGACCTGGCTGTTCAGGTCAATGGATTGGATGTTGCCATGCACGATCCGCGTGCCTTTTCGGGACAAGCACTGGCTTATGTCACCTCGCCCCGGGGTGCCTGCCACAACCAGTCTGATTTCTTCAACGTGGAATTAGGCGGCACGACTCGACGAGATCGGAATTTTAGCGAGTGAGCGTTGGGAAGATGCCGGGAAAGCGGATAAAGTCAAACTTCACCAGCACTGGCGCACCATCTGCAACAGCCTGGTAAATTGTTTCTTCGCTGTCGTGAATCCATCCGAGCTCGCTCCCATGCTCTCCGCTGCAACGGGGGAAAACTGGGATGTTGAAAGACTGATGAAAGCGGGGGAGCGTGCCTGGAACCTGAAACGCGCCATCAATATCCGGTTGGGGTTGACCCGTGCCACAGAGAAATTACCCAAATTGCTGCTGCAGGCGCTGTCCGACGGCGGGCAGGAAGGTCATCTGCCGGATATGGATGTTCTGCTTAAGGAATACTATGCATCCAGCGGTTGGGACGAAAGCACCGGCCAGCCCATGCCTGAGAAACTGGTTGAATTGGGTCTGGATTTTGTTTTAGGGTAGATGAAGTTGGGTGCGTTTTAACGCACCCAACTTCCATAATTTTAACCTGCCAGATTCTAGTTTTAGAGGGGATTTGAAGTCCAAATCTGCATATTGTTTTATGAAACGAAAGATTTGTATAATGAGTTAATCTGATCGTCATTCTTTCATCCCAGCCATGGTGTTCTCATCGTCCGTGTTATTACTAAAGGAGGTGTGCCATGTTCCGTGTTTCAAAGTATGTCGTTCCTATCTTTGTGATCATGACTTTTATTCTCGCATGCAGTCTTTCAGCCCCTTCCAAAAATTCACAAGAAGATAATCAAATACCTGTAACCGGGGAACAGACGCCCCAGGTGGCAGCTGTCCCAACCGAACTGCCGCCTCAACCAACAGCTGAGCCGACTGCGGAACCGACTGCGACTCCCGAACCGACAACAGAGCCTTCACCCACCCCGATCATTCACCTGGTCAGCCCTGGTGTCACCCTGCCGGAGGATAAACCCCAGGTCACCTACGACCAGGAATCCATCCGTAATGCGGAACAAAAAGAAGCATATGCCGGGGACCAATTCCTGATTGGCCGTTATGAACGCCCGTTTGACCAGGAGATGAACTACCTTCCTTTCATTGATATCAAACAATCCAATTTAATTCGTAGTAAAGATGAAGAATTTATCTACTCCATCATCTTCCTGTTGGATGACCCGACGCTCGTCCCCGATAGTCAGTATGGTTTTGGCATTGAACTGGACGTAAACATGGATGGTCGCGGTGAATTTCTCGTCTGGACCCGGCTGCCTCAAAGTACAGATTGGTCCAGTTGAAGGAGTCCGCGTTTTTAAGGATGCGAATTCAGGTGTAGGAGCATTAAAACCCATGTTCAGCGATGCACCATCCGCCGGAGATGGCTATGAGATCAATATCTTTGACTCCGGGATTGGTGCAGACCCCGACCTGGCCTGGTCCCGCATTTCGCCACAGGATCCCACCATGATCGAAATTGCCTTCAAGAAATCCATCCTTGAAGAATCACAAGCTTTCCTGTGGGGAACCTGGTCTGTGCTTGGGCCGGATCAGTTTGACCGCTTTGACCATAATGACTATTTCACTTATGCAGATGCCGGTTCACCCACCAGGAGCGATAAAGACTTTTATCCACTGAAAGCAATGTATGCGCTGGATAATACCTGTCGGGCTGCTTCCGGCTTCACTCCGAAAGGGAACGAGCTGGGATTATGCCCGACAACACCGGAAGTTAACAATAATTCTCACTGCATCCGCTATTGTAGGGTCTGGAATTTAACGAATCATACCTGTCGAACATGGGCAACTATTTGTAATTAATTCTGTATTACGTGTATAAGGATGTAGTCATTTGTACAAGAAGCTGGAGTTTTTCAATGAAGTAATTTTAGCCTGGGACGCTTTTCAGTCGGCTATCGCACATTGTGATTGGTCCAAGCTGGAGACACCTGGAGTAGAAGGAACCTGGTCGGTGAAGGATATTCTGTCGCATATCGCCTGGTTCGAACGGGAAATGGTGGACATGCTGCAAACCCGCACCCTAAAAGGTTCGAAATTGTGGGAGCTGCCTCAGGACGAACGCAACCGGATCATTTACGAACAGAATCGCGGTACACCTTTGGCAGTCGTAAGGTCCGAATCCAATTCGGTACATGAAGACCTCGTGTTGCTGTTACAGCTGTGCAGTGACGAAGAGCTCAACCAGGCTGCGAGGTTTGAATCCATGCCATCAGACTGGGTTCCGGCGGAGGTTCTGGCCAGTAATACCTATGAGCATTACCGGGATCACACGACCGCCATCCAGGCCTGGTCTTGTGGTTGATATTCTACTCTAAGAAGGTGCAGCTCACAATCGCATCGATCAGGCTGTAACGAAGACTACATACAAATAAGCTGTACCAGCCCTCAAAAGGTATAATCATTTGAGGGCTTTTCTGCGCTTCATATTTCCGAGATTCGTTACTTTTTAATTCTGCCTAATGCAAAACGGGAGTCAAAGATGATTAAAGTAGGTTATATCGGTCTAGGATTGATGGGAAAAAACATAGCGCGCAACATCCTGAAAGCCGGGTTCCCATTGGTGGTCCACAATAGAAGCCAGGCAGCTGTTGATGAGCTCGTTGCCGAAGGGGCAACCCGCGCATCAACACCAGCAGAAGTTGCCGGACAGGTGGATGTGGTTTTCACGAACCTGCCGGACAGCCCGGATGTGGAAAAAGTGATCCTTGGAGAGAATGGGGTCATCACCGGGGCAAGAAAAGGATTGATATGGGTGGATAACTCCACCATTAAGCCTGCAGTTGCCAGGCAAATAGCAATAAAGCTGAATGAAATTGGAGTCATGTCTTTGGATGCGCCCGTAAGCGGCGGGGAAATCGGCGCTCAGAATGGCAGTCTGGCCATCATGGTCGGCGGACCGGTAGATGCGCTGGATATCGTCATACCAATTTTCGAGGCCATGGGAAAGACGATCACGCATGTTGGTGATTCTGGGGCTGGGCAAATTGCAAAAGCCGCCAACCAGATCATGGTCGCAGCTCAGATGGTTGCCATGGGAGAACTGATCATTTTCGCACAAAAAGCAGGGGCTGACCCACAGAAGGTCGTTGAGGCAATCAAAGGCGGGGCTGCCCAGTGTTGGACGCTTGACGTGAAAACGCCCAGGTTATTCAAAGGGGTCCGAACACCCGGTTTTAAAGCTCAGATGCAAGCGAAGGATTTGAACATCATCATTGAAACTGCCCATGAATACGGTATCCCCCTGCCTTCAGCTGCTGTTGATGCTCAATTGTATAACTCGATGGTCGAACTGAACCTTGGGAACCAGGATAATTCCGCTGTGATTGGAATTCTGGAATTGTTAGCTAATGTCAAATTGGAAGTAAAAGATCAATAATAAATTTTAACTGGCGATCAACCTGGAAATTATTTGAGCACAAAATTATAAATAGACGCACTATCGTGCGTCTATTTATTACTCTTTATAATGTCGTATACTTTTATTAAGTGTCATGTAAATGTCGTGCTTACGACATTGAGCCAGCCAGATTGCGTTGTTATATTAAACGCAAAAGGAGGCAAAAATGATCCAACCAATTATCGGACAGAGAGTAGCCGAATTACGGCAGCAAAAATCGCTAACCCAGGAACACCTGGCAGAATTGTGCGATGTCAGTACAAGGACGATTCAACGGATTGAAAGCGGGGAGGTTGAACCTCGTTCTTTTACCCGCACTAGCCTAAGCAATGCATTGGATTTTGATTTTGGCGAAGACACCACCCAGAATGATACGCTTTGGTTGGTGGTGATGCACCTGAGCACCTCCCTGCTGATGGTGATCATCCCCCTGTTGGTCTGGTCCTGGAAGAGAAAAACTAGCACCGTCATTGACAGGCAGGGGCGGGAGGTGTTGAATTTTCAAATCACAATAACTCTCCTGATTTTCGGGGCAGTATTGCTCTGGATGGGTATAGAGTTAGGAAGCGCGGTATGGTTGATCCTGGACGCGAATGCTCCCGTCATATTGCTTACCGTCCTTGTATCAGTCAGTATGCTCCCACTAATTTCAGTTGGGGTCTTTTCAACTGTCCAAGCTATAAAGAATACCGTTTTGGCAATCGGTGAGAAACCAATCCATTATCCATTAAGCATCCATTTCATCAAGTAACCACTTTTGTTTGTATAAAAAAGGATGCACAAAATTCGATTGTGCATCCTTTAGTTTATTATCAGTTCAGACTGCTGACCTTGTGAAAAGAATATTAATTGGTAGGTATCAAAAATTATGCTTTCCCGCTTTGTTTTACCCAACCTTCAAGGTGTTCCAGGAGGATCAACATAACTCCCGTTGCTCGTTCTGCAAACAGGGTAATATTGTCATACACCTCACCGCCTTCAGTTCCCACCAGGTCGGATACTCCACGCAAGATCAGGCAGGGTATTCTGTTTGTTTTGGAAATGAATGCTATCGCCCCCGATTCCCAATCTCCAGCCACCGCGCCGAACTTGCGCATCAACTCCGGGATCTCTCCTGCCACGAGATCGCGGTCTCCCGATACGAGCAGTGTTTTGCGTACCGGCTGCGGATATGGTTCATGCAGGAAGGATAGATCCAGTTCAGTGGTATAAGCACGGATGGCAACATCCGGATCCAGCATTTGTTCGATCAGGTCATACACAATGGTCTTATCCGCCAGGATCACCTCGTTGAGTTCAACCTGCCCGGCGAATCCCCCGCAGGTCCCAAGGTTAATGATCAGCTTCGGGTTCCATCGTGAGATGGCATATTGTGTCGAGCCGGCCGCCTTGATCTTCCCCCATCCGCCATGCAGGAAAAGAAGATCATCACCGGATGCTAATTTGAGGTGAAAGCTATCGCCATAAGGGGTAGGTTCAAGAGATGCTGGATGGTAATATCCCATTACGGCTTGCCACTCCTGGCTGGCGGAGATTAGAACAACAATGGGGTTGTTTGAGTTGGTACTATTCTGTCTGCTCAAGTTTTTCCCTCTGCTCATGCCGGTATTTCCTCCTGAGCAGGCTGGCTAGATGCGATCGTTCAAATAAGTGAGCAACCGAACGAAATTGGACCTCAACTTGGGAGAGCTGCATAATCTCGTCAGCGATCTTAAAAGCTGCGTCCGCTTTGCCATGTTCCATCGAACAGGCTTTGCGCTGCGCCCAGACCAACCGGTCATTCTCCAGCCAGTGAGCAACCACCTCCAGCATCTTTGATGAATCTTCCGCCATTTCCCCTGCTCCAGTCGAAACCACAAATTCAGCGTTTCCGCTCTCCTGTCCGGGGAGAACATTGACCAGGATCATGGGCAATCCCGCAGCCATGGCTTCCGAGACGATCAACCCGCCGGCTTTGCAGATCACCGCATCGGATGCGTTCAATAAAGCGGGGATGAAATCCACATAATTGTAGATTCTTACCGGGACGTGCCAGTCCACCTGACGCATGCACTGATACAGCTCATCATCTCCCCCTGCGACCAGTACCAACTCGATTGGATGCCCGCTATGGTTCAACCCTTCCAGAATTTCCGGCAGTCCATCCACCCTTTTACTCCCGGCCACCAGGATAATGAACTTGTCTGGATTCAACTCAAGGTCTGCCCGAATCTCAGCCTTTGACCTTTTTTCTTTGCAGATCGAAGTGGAAACAGGGATACCTGTTACAAGTACCTTTTCGGGAGATAAACCAGACTTGATAGCTTGTTGAAAAACATTTTGGGTGGGAACCATCAGCCGTTCTGTTCCGCTATTGAACCAGACCCGATGCACATTGACCAGGTCTGTTACCACTGTCACCATGGGCAGGCTGGTTTGCTTCATTGTGAATACCGCATCCAAAGGTGCCTGGTAAACAGGATAGGTGGTTACAATGATATCCGGCTTGACACGTTTCACCAGATCACTCATTACCTCATACAACATAAGGGTAAGTGCGCTCTCCACAAAAAGCGCTGGTACTGTGGCATCGCTGACATCATATCCGATTCTGTAGAGCTCGGGAACGGACTTGATAATATTGTCATAATCTGATTGGCTATCGCGGAGATAAAATGGCGTTCGCTCATCCTGCAACGGGTTGACAATATCCACGTGGCACAGCTTGCTATATTTTTCTTCAAGTCCAGCCTTGATGGCATACGCGGCACTGCGGTGTCCAAAACCAGCATCCGCGTAGAGAATGAGGATCTTTTTTCTTCTGTTCATCTTCCCTCCAAATTATGGCGTTCTCAATTAACCAAATGATGAGGGCAAATTGTGCTTTACGATGATTATGGATGTCCTTCGGTCAGGTAATGACTCAATAGTATGAG